>NZ_PIQF01000001.1 GCF_003987275.1 Idiomarina seosinensis
ATAGCTCGGGTAACCAGGGTACGGTCACTGGTACGAGCGAATTAGACACCACCGCACCAAGCCTGACAGTAGATGCTGAAAGCGGGAGTGACGCGACGCCAAGTATCAGTGGAACCTCGGATGAAGAGGGTGCAACGGTAACGGTTGTCATCACGGATGCCAATGGTGTTAAGCAGGAGCTCGAGGCCACGGTGACTGACGGTGAATGGTCGGTCGACGTTCCGGCCGCATTAGCCGACGGCGATTATACCGTGACGGCCACGGTAGCAGATGCAGCGGGTAATAGCACAGACGCTGATACCACCGGCAACATCGACACCACGGCCCCAGGTGAAACGGCGGGTGATGGCAACAGCATTGCCTTTACGGACAGCCTGATCAACGCAAATGAAAGCACCGGTGTTGAATTAACCGGAGCGGTTGAAAACGGTGCCACGATCGACAGCATTATTATCACCGATGCTGACGATAACGAAGTGGTTGTTCCTGCAGCAGCGATCAATGTTGATGCCGATGGCAACATCACCATCAGCGGCCTGGATCTCAGCGAACTGGCAGACGGCGAGCTGACGGTCACCATGAGCGTCACTGACAGCGCCGGTAATAACGGCAACGTAGAGGGCACCACAACGTTAGCAACCGAACTGCCAACCATTGGTGGGCTCAATGCCAGCGGCGAAATGACCGTAGCAGAAGCCTTTATTAGTGGTGGAACCCGGCAAGGTCAGGGGCAACCCACCGGACAGGGCAGCTTCACCATTAGCTCTGGTGCCTACACCTCGGTAGCCAGCATTACCCTGGCAGGCGCGACCCTGACCATGACGCAATTGCTTAATGCCAATGCCAATCCTGTCACCATCAATACCGATGAAGGAAGCTTTACCGTTACCGGTTATGATAGTGCAACCGGCGAAGTCAGCTACAGTTACACGCTAAGTCAGGCTCAGCAGCACGGTGCGGCTGATAACATGCAGCTTAACCACACGGTCACCGTCACCGACACCGCCGGGCAAACAACCAATGGAAACCTCGTCATCAACGTGACCGATGATGAGCCATTAAGCTTTAACCCAGAAATTGCTGAAGTCGAAGACGGTTTCATCGCTAGCTTGAATATTAATGCAGGTGCCGATGGCATTGCCGATATTCGCTTTACGGTGACCGCCGGTGAGCAAATCTTTGATGTAGACGGCAATCCCATCCTTTATACCGATGGCACCACCAGCGGTGGCACCTTATATTTTACCTATGCACAAGATGCTAGCGGTAACCTCGATGACAGTATTCTTATTGCCGAAAATTCTGACGGTAGTGAGATATTCCGTATTACGCTGAATCAAGCCGATGGCACCTACAGTATTGACATCACCGATGGTGTAACCTTGTACACACAAGATACCATTGCCTTACAAGCCGAAGAGTTTGAACCCGTAACCAGCATTATCGAAGACGATGACTATGATATGTTGGCCGTCAATGTCGATGCCAACGAGGGAGATGAAGTGTTGCTATTCTCAGGACATTTCGCCCCCAATAACAAACGCTTTGATATCGAACTGGATAACGACAATGGCATTACCATCGATTCGTCATCTGATAGCAACTCGCGTGAGCTTATCCGAGCTGACTTTATTGACAATATGGCCGCCGGCAGCATGTTAGATATTGTTCGCTATCGCCAAACGGTAAACGTAGATAAACAGCAAAGCAATATCGCCATCTCGGTGTTTAGTAATGTTAATCAAAACGACATAGGCGACAAAAACGGTGGTGATCAAATCGATCTAACACTGGCTAATATCCGGGTCTATGACGAGCAAGGAGCTGACATCACCGACAGCATGGATATTCGCATCGATGATGGGCGCATCGAAATCAAAGGCATGCTCGATGGCTACAGCTTCGAAGTACTTAGCGACAGCCCATTCCAAGCATTGCAAGTCGAGTCCATCGATGCCAATGGCTTTACCCTAGGGGATTTCTCGTTTGCTGAAGAATTATCCTACGAAGAAATCGCGCTATTACTCGGCATCGAAGTGGAAGATCTCGACGGCGACGTGGTCGCTTCGCAGCTACCTATCGGTGATATCGAGGGCATTAACTTTAAAGTCGGTGGTAACGAAGACTCCAGCATTGAAGGCACTGAAGGGGATGATATTATCTTAGGTGACCGCGGTGGCTTTAATACCATTGTTGAACCGGGTACTAACTATAACGTCTCGATTATGCTGGATACCTCAGGCAGTATGGGTTACGGCTCCGGTGTTTATGATAACGCTGGTGACGAACTAAGCCGCCTAGATATTGCTAAAGACGCGCTCACCAACTTGTTAACGCAACTAGCCGGTCACGATGGTATCATCAATGTGCAAATCGTTGGCTTTGACAAATTCGCCGACGAAGCCATTACGATTAACAACTTAAGTCAATCAACTTTGCCCCTGTTGTTAACTAAAGTTGAAGCACTGATTGCCAATGGCGGTACCAACTATTCAGCCGCATTTGCCGAAGCCATCGATTGGTTTAATGACCTCAGCGACTCGCAACATGCCGGCAGTTTCGAAAACGTCAGTTACTTCCTGACTGATGGTGAGCCGACATACGTTACTTTGAACGATTCGACATATGGTTATGGTTCAGGTACTTCTTCTTGGTTGTTTCAAAAAACGGTCGATAGCTTCAAAGATTTATCAGAACTAGCTAGTGTTAATGCTATTGGGTTAGGAAAAGATCTACCTAACTGGATGTTAGATTATTTTGATAACACGGCCAACCAAATCTTAAACGGTTCCTATGGAACATTTGGCGACGCCACCATTGTTACTGACGCTGAACAGCTTCAAGCGGCATTAACCGGCGGTGATACCGAACGAGTCCTTGGCGAAGCAGGCACTAATACCATCGAAGGCGGGGCCGGCAAAGACGTGATCTTTGCAAACGGTGTGAACAGCGACCACTTAAGTTGGACCGATGGCGCAGGCAATACCTTTAGTGCGGGCAGTCATGATGGGCTTGGCTTAACCGGCCTGCGTGAATACCTGCGCTGGGAAGTCAACGCCGGCGAAGCACCCAGCGATCAGCAAGTGATGAACTATATTCGTAGTAACTGGCTGCAACTTGCTGAGGGTCGTGCTGATGATCAGGGTGGTAATAATATCATTGATGCGGGTAGCGGCGATGATGTCATTATCGGCGGCAATCAAACCGATATTATCCGAGGTGGCGAAGGCAATGACATTATGCAAGGCGGTGATGGTAGCGATGTATTCGTCTTCGACACCAACGATGCCGGTACCATCGGCCTACACGCAGAGGACGTCATCACCGACTTTACGCTTGCCAATGAAACCGGTGCCAAAGATGTACTCGACCTAAGCGGCTTACTCGATGGTGAAAATGCCAGCAATATTGGTGATTACATCGTCGCCGAAGACGACGGCCAGGGTAATACGGTGCTTTACATCAACAGCCAGGGTGAACTCAACGGCCATGACAATGCCGATCAGGTGGTTACCTTGCAGGATGCTGCGATGGCCGAAGGGCAGAGTTCTGAGGGCTTCATCGAGCAGTTACTTAGTGACGGCCAATTGTTGATTGACTCAGGTTCCTCAGCCTCTCAGGCTCAACACAGCAGTAATCCGTTAGATGAAGAATTGGGTAGTAACTCTATTAAACATGACTAACATGTCGGTAAAAAAACGCTCCAGGCCAGAGTGCTTGGGGCGTTTAAAACGTTGAATTTATGTTGTTTATAAACAGATTCTTATGGTAAATTACAACCTGGTTGAGTGTTATAGCCACCGCAAAAGACTACGCAATGTAGTAGCAGTTATTAGCCTCACTCAACACAACAATTTGAAAAAGGAGTCTTTCTTTTGAGCTTTTACAAGCGGAGTCTATTGCAGTTAGCAATAGGTGGTGTGATGTTATCCGCCGCCATAGAGGCATCTGCTCAAGAACCTGCACTTGACGCTGTTATAAAAGCCGTTAACAACAACCCCGAAGTCCTGCAACAATGGTATGAACTCAAGTCGGTTGAAGCCGAGCTCGATCAAGCCAGTGCCGCTTATAAGCCCAGTCTAGATATATCCACAGAATATAACTACAACAAACGCGATTATTCCTTTAATCGTGAATATGATGGTGCGCGCGCGGATGTTCAGCTAACTCAGGTGTTATTTGACGGTTTTCAGGCGTTAAATGTTATTGAGCGGTTCGAGCAAATAAAATTGGTACGGTATTACGAGTTCCGTACAGTTGCTGAGAACGTGGGGTACGCGGCACTGGAAGTTTACCTGGATGTATTGCGTTATCGCTACCTGGTCAATTTGGCCCGCGAAAATGTTGAACAACATAAGAAAGTGTATGAACAGATCCGAGAGAGTGCCCAAGCTGGGGTGGCTCGCAATGCGGATTTAGAACAAATTACCGGTCGTTTGGCGTTAGCAAAGTCGAACCTGCTGACTCAGCAGTCGAATCTACATGACGTTACCAGTCGCTATATTCGTATCGTCGGTGAGCTACCACCAAAGCAAATGCCAAATGCTAATTTAAACAAGCTAACTCTGCCAAAAGATATTCGCGCGGCTATTCGCCTGGCGAACCGGCATAACCCTGAGTTAAAAGCGGCACTGCGCGATATCGAAGCCAAGCAACAGCAAATTGAAGAGAGCAAAGGCGCTTATTACCCACAGTTACAGTTGGTTGCCTCGCATGGCGTGTCTGAGCTGGACAATAACGGCTTTGATAACTCGCAATACGATACCCAGGTCGGGATACAAATGAGTATGAACTTATACTCAGGCGGTCGTGATTATGCGACAACCAGACGCAATGTCGCGCAGCTGAATTCAGCGCAACAACGACGCGATGTTGTGTGCCGCAATATCCACCAAACCTTGTTGATCGAGATTAACGCGCTACGTAATTTAAACGAACAGTTACCAGCCTTGGAGCAACACAAGTTATCGTCATCAAAAGTTCGCACCGCTTACAAAGATCAATTTGATATAGGGCAGCGTTCATTGCTGGACGTACTCGATGCCGAAAATGAATACTACGAAGCCAGTATTGCACTGATTGAATCGAAGTTTGCTATCAAGGCCGGTAAAGCTCAGTTGTTGGCGAGTATTGGCGAGTTATTAAACCAGTTGACCAACACCGGTGAGTTTAAAGGTTTTGAGCGTGACTCTGCTGAGCCTTTGCAGGTCAATCCAGATTTTGCCTGCCCAGCCACAGACGTCACAAATGCTTATTACGCCGACTATCATTGGGTTGAATAATGGCCGTTACTGCGTCTGAACAAGCAACGCCACGGCCGCTGCTCAGTTGTCTTGCGACAATTGCGCAGCATCATCAACTCACTTTTTCGGCAGATGCTGCGATGGCCGGGTTAGCGCAATCAAAAGGTGACTTAACACCTTCATCCTTGCCGATCGCGGCGGAGCGATTTGGTTTGGCGACACGCATTGTGCGCCGGCAGCTCGATGATGTTAATCAACATTTATTGCCTGCGGTGGTGTTACTTAAGAGCAATAGAGCTTGCGTCATTACTGCGGTTGACGGCGATAATCTGGCGGTTATCGACCCTGATATGGGCGACAAGCCAATCAATATTGCACGGCAGACTTTGGAGCAGCAGTACACCGGTGATATTATTTATGTGCGTCCGGAGTTTACCCCTGACAAACGTGCAAACGATGCCATAACGCGTAAGGACAAACACTGGTTCTGGAGTGTCATTAAAGAGAACCGTGGCACCTATCGCAATATTATTATCGCCTCGTTAATGATTAATGCGTTTGCTCTGGCAATGCCGTTATTCGTGATGAACGTGTACGATCGGGTGGTACCGAACAACGCCATTTCCACGTTGTTTGCGCTAGCTATCGGTATGCTGGTGATTTTAGTCGCCGAGGTGGTGCTAAAAATCATCCGTATTTGGTTTATTGACTTAAGTGCCAACCGCACTGACGTTAAAGTCTCCAGTACTATTATGCGGCGTGTGCTGAACATGCGTATGAGTGACAAACCCCAAGCCTCGGGGTCGTTCATTTCCAGCATTCAATCGTTTGAGAGTGTGCGCAGCTTTATAGGCTCGCTCAGTGTCACTGCAATGGTCGATATTCCGTTTGTAATGTTGTTTTTTATCGTCGTCGGTATTATCAACGTGTACTTGCTGATCCCTGTCGTTGTTGCTGCGCTGATAATTATTATTTATTCACTCGCATCGCAGGCAAAACTGCGCGAACTGGCAGAGCAGTCTATGCAGGCCAGTGCTATGCGTAACGCCAACATTTATGAATCTATTGGCTCGATCGAAACCATCAAAAGCTTTAACGCGCAGCACCGTAGCCAGACTCAATGGGAAAAAAGCACCATTTTCCTTAGTCGCATCAACGCGCGTATGCGACTGCTCAGTCAGTCGATTACCAGCGTTGCCTCCTGGCTGCAACAAGCCGCGTCGATCAGCGTGATTGTTATCGGCGTGTTTTTAATCAGCGAAGAGCTGATGACGCAGGGCGCTTTGATCGCGGCCTACCTGCTAAGCGCTCGCGCGCTGTCACCCGTTACTCAGGCGGCTGGCTTATTAGCGCAATACCATAACAGTGCGACCGCAATGGAGTCGCTGGACGGCATTATGGAGCGTGAAACCGAGCGCAGTGAAGATCCCACCACAGTATCCAAACCGCGTATCGATGGTGATATTGAACTGGTCAACGTTGGCTTTCGCTATCCAGACGTCGAATCGGATGTGCTCTCCGGTGTTAATATCTCGATAAAAGCGGGTGAAAAAATTGCCATTCTAGGACGTAACGGCTCAGGCAAAAGCACCGTGCAACGGCTACTTCTCGGCTTGTACGACGCCAGCAGTGGCCGAGTGTTAATCGATGGGGTTGATATTCGTCAGTTAAACCCGAACCTGGTACGCCGGCATATTGGCTATGTTCCTCAGGATGCCAACCTAATTTTTGGTACGTTACGAGAAAATATCTTACTGGGCCGCCAGACCATCGATGACGAAGCCTTAGTGCGAGTAACCAACGAGATGGGATTGGCCCCGCTGGTTCGTAACCACCCTAAGGGCTTTAATCTGCAAGTGGGTGAGCGTGGCGGCAATTTATCCGGTGGCCAGCGACAGTCGGTTGCCCTGGCCCGGGCGTTTGTCGATGAACCATCGATAGTACTGCTGGATGAACCCACCGGCATGCTGGATCACGCTACCGAGGGCGCAATTAAAAAACGTTTGGCTGATCAGGTTGAAAATAAAACCTTAATTATGGTCACTCACAAAACGACCATGTTGGATTTAGTGGATCGTATTATTGTGATGGATTCGGGTCGAGTGGTTGCCGACGGTGCGAAACAAACCGTACTTGAAGCGTTGCGTCAGGGGCGTATTGGAGGAGTCTCTCGTGACTGATAATTCCCCCAAAAAAACCACCGAGCAGCGTGCCTTCGGGACCGTCGGTAGTGCCAGTAAAAAAGGCGCCGCAAACAAAGGACTCATCGATAAAATATTTGGCCGTTGGGTCAATGTGCCCAACCATAAAGATTGGGTGGTCGATGCCGAATGGGCGCGTATCCAGCAACAACCTATTCGCTCCACTCAACTACTGTATGCCATGTTAATTGCGGTTATTGCGCTGTTAATCTGGGCTTCGCTTGCCGAAGTCGTTACCGTTGCTCGCGGTGATGGTCGGGTGGTGCCGTCGCGTCAATTGCAAACCATTGAGACTTTAGATGGCGGTCAGGTGCAGTCGATCAAAGTTCGCGAGGGCGATCGGGTAGAGCAGGGCGACGTGATGGTAGAAATTGATTCGACTCGGTTTTTATCCGAGTTTAGTGAAAACCAGTCGCGGCTGTGGTCTTTACAGGCGCGAAGCGCCCGGCTAAGAGCTTTGGTAACCGGCAACGAACTCGAGTTCCCGGACGAGTTAAAGCAACGGGCACCGCAGCTGATTAAAGATGAGCGAGCCGCCTATCACAGTAACCTTGAACAACTAGAATCCTTAAAAGCCGGTGCGCAGGCGCAACTAAGACAGCGCCGCGAAAGCTTGAATGAACTGCAAGCGGCAGCGCAACAATACCGCGAATCACTAGCTTTAGTTAACCGCGAATTAAAAGTGACCGAACCGCTGCGGAAGTCGGGCGCGGTCTCTGAAGTCGATATTATTCGTTTGCAGCGAGACCAAACGCAGTTTCAGGGGCAATTAAGTCAAACGTTGTCGAAAATTGAAGAAGCTCGCGCTGCCATCCAGGAGTCTGAGAGTAAGTTAAACGAGGTTCGTTTAGAGCAGGTTAATCAGTGGCGACAACAACTCTCCGAAGTCTCTGCCGATCTTGCGGCGTTTGAAAGCGTTGAGCTGCGATTGCAGGACCGAGTGGCCCAAAGCAAATTAAGAGCCCCTGTCGACGGTATAATCCAGACGCTTCATGTAAACACCATTGGTGGTGTCGTGACACAGGGTCAGCCGGTGGTTGATATTGTGCCGGTAGATGACGAGCTGATCATTGAAGCGCGAATTCTGCCGCGTGATATTGCTTTTGTTAAGCTTGGTCAGGTCGCCAGCATCAAGTTTACCGCTTATGACTTCTCCATCTACGGTGGCGCCGAAGCAGTGGTGGAGCACATCAGTGCCGATACAATCACAGATGAAAACGATGTGACTTATTATGTGGTCCGGCTGCATACGCAAAAATCAGATTTCTCAGAAGATTTGCAGATCTTACCCGGGATGGTGGCGCAAGTGGACATCAAGACTGGTTCGCGCACGGTAATGAGCTACTTGTTAAAGCCGGTTCGAAAAGCCTATTCGGAAGCATTGACGGAGCGCTAAGTGCTTAACTTATTTATTACGGAACAATTTAATTCACCGCGCTGGCAGCGGCTCGATGGCGAATGTAGAGTGGTTGGCGCACTGGCGGAGGCGCAAGCGGTCATTAACGAGCAGGAGAGCAGCACTGAGCAAGTCGTCATCTGGCTAATGGCCGATCATTCCCAAGTAGAGTCAATTTGTCGTAGCTGTGTCGGCGATGGTTACAAAGTTCTTGTGCTGTACACCAAACCTGATAGCGACCAGATGAAGCGTTTAATCGGCTTGGGTGCCCGCGGCTACGCGTCAGCAGCAGCCAGTGCCGACGGCTTGGCAAAAATTAGCGAAGTGGTTTGCCAAGGTGGGTTATGGTTACCGGATCAATTTTTAGCCAACCTGGTCGGCTTAACCCAAAAAACCATGAGACGCCGGGCCAGCGATAAAAAGCAACTGGCAGCGGAACACGCCCTGGCGCAACTCAGTAAACGTGAAGCAGACGTGTGTAAAGCGGTATTAGATGGTCTTACCAACAATCAAATCGCAGAGCGGTTATTTATTAGTGAACGCACCGTAAAGGAGCACTTGACTCAAAGTTTTCGTAAGCTGGACGTTAAGGACCGGCTACAATTGGTGCTTAAGTTAAATCCTCGGGGCTAATACAGTGATAGCTTGCCTAAATTGAAAAATACTCTCATTATGTAAGTTAAATTACATACCAGCTATAAAATAAAACTATGGCATTTATTAAGCGAAATGAAACCGGCGATATTGTAGCAGTCAGTTTGCTGGCCGATTATGGTTTTGACGAAGAGTTAGCCGCCGATAATGAAGAGCTATTGAGCTTCTACCGCGCTCAAGAGGCCCCTTATAACGCCGATGTCGCGCTCGAGGAGAGCGACCGCGAGATCATTCGTGTCGTCGAAGACTTAGTTGTATTGCTCACGGACAAGGGTATTATACAATTTACTGAATTGCCTGATGCCGCACAAAATAAAATGCTGCACCGGCGCTCCTTACGTCACTCTTTTAACGAACTGTCTGAGTTGCTGCTCGATGGCGAGGATGAAACTATTGACTTAATGGATGCCGCCGCAGTCGCTCGTCGCGCGAGCGAAGACGATCCTGCCTACGGCGACGACTAATTTACTTTGAACTAACGGCAGGTCCGGTGTAACCGTCTAACTGCAATTCATCTACTTTAACTGCCTGCTCTGGCTCCTCAATGCCTTCCGCGATTACTGCAATACCAAGGGCTTTCGCAATATCACGTATTTTTGCAACAATCTTACTGCGCTCGGAGCTATCCTCAAGGTTCACAAGTAGTGCGCGATCCAGTTTTAAGTAACGCAAGCCCAAACGAGTAAAGTCGGGCAGAGAATTCAACGAATACTGCATATGGTCAATGCCTACACTACAGCCTAACTGGGTCAGTGTTACGCATAATTCACCAAAGGCAGCCGGATGCGCGAGTACGGTTTTTTCCGACCATTCAAAGGTCAGCTGCTGACAATAAGAGTGTCCTGCAGCCCGTAACCGAGCGATCAGTGCAGCGCGGGCGTCGGCCGACACTAAAAACACGCTCGATAAGTTAACTGCTAACGGCTGTCGCGTTAGTTGATTGGTACGCTTAGCTATATGTGCAATGGTGTGATCGATAGCGGCTAGTTCTAATGGCTCGATAAATCCAAGTCGCCGCGCCCAGCTAATAAAATCTTTAGCACTGCGTCGCTGGCCTTTTAAGACAACTCGCATCATGCCCTCGTAGTGTAGTATCTCACCATCACGTGATACCACTGGGTAATAATCCATCGACACTAACTGTTGCGTCAGAGCATTTTCAAAGGCGTCGCGCCAGCCTTGATGGTCATCAAATAATTTTTTCTGAACGCTGTCATTAAATAAAACATGTTCCAACGACTGGTTGGCACTGCCGTCTGCTCGTCCGCGATCTAAACAACGTGTCAATTGTGAATCTATACGCATCAAAAGGTCCGATACCCTATCATCCACCAGCATTCGCTCAGCTATCACACACCAATGCGGTTCAATACCGGCTGTTTGGGCGTTGGTTAGTTCTGCCAACGGTTCGCTAAGCGTGTTTGGCAGAGTGTTTGCTGATAATTGCTTAGCGATTTTTTGTTTAACAGTGTCGGGATCTACAATGTCCGACACGACCAAAACAAATTCGCTGGCATTAAGCCGGCCGACCGTCACTGTAGCTTCGGCACTGCTGTTTAGTTTTTCCGCAACTGCCAACAGGTGGGTAGCAATAGCGCATAACCACTGGTCCGTTGTGCGCCGGCCCAGCACGTCATTAACCGACCGTAAGTCGCCAACATCGACCAATACCACATAGGAGTTTTGTTCGTGCGCCAGATCGTGGAGCTGACTGGTGAGCTGACGTACAACGTAGTCTCGGTTATAAACACCGGTTAGCGCATCGGTATCCAGTTGCTGCTGTAGTTCAGCCAGTTTAGTGACCTCCCGCTGAAACGACTGCCGAATTTGAACTGTCATTTTATTCATGGCAATGACTAAGCGCTTTAAGTCGGTGGTGCGTGGCAACCTGGGATTTTCTTCATACTGCCCAGCGCCAATAGCATCTGCTTGCTGCACCAAAGCGGATAGGGGCCGAGTAATACCTCGCAACAGCGCTCGGCCGATTATCGCTGCCAGTATTGCTACGGCTAAGAAAATAACCAATAAATTAAGCGTGCGTTGCCAGAGCGCATCAAGCACGTAACTTTTTTGGCTTTCTACGGTTAATGTCCCGTATTGCTGCCAGCCGTCCTGCACTAATGCTGTCGCAGCCGGCGCATCAACCGACACCCACTGCTGAAACCAGGCAGGGGCCGATGTTGTACGTTGCCCGTTAAATGTTTTATCAACGATCAGGTTGCCGTCAGTGTCGGTCAATTGCAGGCGCTGATAAAACCCAGTATCAAACTGTGCGGCTAAAGTCAGCTCCAATAACGTGGGATCTTTGTCCATAGCACTTAACGTTTGTGCAAGCACATTGGCATTGTCGGTATTTTTTACCGCCAGCTGTTGTTCAAATACTCTTACGGCAGAATACGTAGTCACCAAAAAACTGGCGATAAAACTTAACGTGAGCACCGCGATAATTACGTACCAAAATTGGCGATTTAACGTCATTGACGAGCTCCTTCATTAGAACGGGGGGATTGCCAGCGAATACCTTCATCGGCTAAACGGTCAAGCACACTGCGCCAACGAGAAAGTCTGTCCAACGGACTGGTTTTGGCCTGCTGTCCGGCCGCACCCACCCACAACCCACTAGCATTAAAGCTAAATACTGGGGTTAAGTCAGGGCGTTGCGACGCGGGTAATATATCGCTGATTAAACTATCAAGAATTAACGGTTCAGAATTAGGGGTTGGGTAGTAACCCAGCACCATGTGGGCCTGACTAACCCCGCTGTTTACGCCACCAATTCGAGCACGTACATAAACAAGTCGTAGCTTGTCATCACTGACGCCAGCGAGTCGCAAACTGGCGTACTGGGCAATCGCATAATCTTCGCAGTCGCCCAGTCCTTGTTCAAAGGTTTCACTCACCGACGCCCAGTAATCCGACTGGCCATACAGTGCCTGGTCGGTTCGGTACCTTACATGCTCGTGCACAAAACGGTTTACCTGATTTAACTGCTGGCGCTCCGATACTGCTGGTAATTGCTCGACCAACTGAAGCCACTCACGAGCTGTATCCGCATTTTCGCTAAAACGCGCAACAAATTGCCCGGGCTTAAGACCCCAGCGCTCGTTAGCGATAGTGTGGATCATGGAAAAGCTAAATAACATGATCAAAAAAATAAGCAGCGATTTACGCACGAAAATATAGGCGGTCGGGTGATATCGAATAACATACCGGATAAGCATAGATTGAACAATAAAACATTGGGTCTAAGGCTCCATTTCGACATTAGTAAATCTTCTGTAAAACACCTTTGGTCGCAAACTCGTTGTGCTATTTATTAGGAATACGTTAATTTGTCATTCTGACAAGCCGGAGGTACTTATGCGTTTTTCAAAATCTTTAATAGCACTTGCTCTTTCAACTTCATTGACCGCCTGTGGCGGCTCTGATTCATCCGAACCAACAGGCAGTAATCCGCCTGCCACCGGTGGCGGTGGTGACTCTGGCAGCAGCGTTTATTCCGAAGGCGTAATAACCGGTTTCGGTAGCGTTTATGTTAATGGTCAGCGCTACCGCTCAGGTAACGCCAACATCGCCGTGGGTAATAACCCGGCGGCTGAAGAAGCGGACTTAAAAGTAGGAATGGTGGTGTCAGTAGCCGCATCGTCTGCCGGCGATGGCGAAGATCCCGAAGCCAGCGATATTCGCTACGAAGAACATCTACAAGGTGCCGTCACCTTCATCGATACCGAACAAGAGACATTAGATGTGTTGGGTCAACAGGTGGTTTTTAACGATTTAACCGAGTTTGATGGCACAGAACTATCGACTTTAGCGGTCGGTGATATTGTCGAAGTGAGCGGCTATATCAATGACGACGGTGATTTTTACGCTACTCGTATTGAGTTAGAAACCGACGCTGATGAATTCAATATAAAAGGGACTATCAGCTCGTTAGATACCGACGCCCAGACCTTTGCGATTAATGCACTAACCATCAATTACAGCGGCGCCGAGTTTGATGATATGAGTGCCGATGATTTAGCCGATGGCCTATATGTCAAAGTTGAAGGCGAAAACTTTGATGAAGAAACCACGACATTGACCGCAACCACCATCGAAAATAAAGAGCAGAACCTTGACGATATTGACGATGTCGATGAAATTAAAATTGCCGGTATCGTCAGCGATTATAACGAAGCAGAAGGCGTGTTCACGGTTAATCGTTATACCTTTAACGTTAACGACGAAACCGAGTTTGAAGACGGTCCTGCGTCACGACTGGCGAATGGTGTTCGAGTGAAAGTCGAAGCCGAAGTTGAAAACGAGCAACTGTTTGCTGAGGAAATAGAATTTATCGCCAAAGATGCCCGTCAAAAAACCGAAGGGCAGGTTGAGTCTGTTGACACTGACAACCAAACCTTCGTGATTAACGGCATCACCTTTACCGTCGAAGACGACACAACCTATTTAGATACTTCCGGTCAGGGTGCGCGTCAATTCAACTTCGCTGACATCGCGGTTAATGACTGGCTGAAAGTGTTATCGGTTATTGACGATAATGGCGATACCGTGGCGGTGAAGGTCAAGCGTTCTGATGAAGACGATCGTGACGGTGAAGTGAAAGGCGTTGCCAGCGGCGTTACTGTCGACGGAATGACCGTTGCCGGAGTCAGTATCGTGTTTAATGAAGAGACCGAGTTTGAAGGTGACGACGACAACAACGATGGCAACTTAAGTGTCGATGAATTCGTTGCCTTGTTTGATGGCGAAGAAGAGATTGAAGTCGAAGTAAAAGGTAACTACGACGGCGACATACTGATTGCTCAAGAAGTCGAAATTGAAACCGATGACGATGATGACGGCGACGACGATCAAGGCGACAAGACCGGTAAAGCCGAGTTTGAAGGCGCGGTTGAATCGATTGACGGCGAAACCCTAGTCGTTAACGGCATCGAATTACGTTTTGACGACAGCAGTGAACTTGAAGTCGATGACCAGGAAGTAAGTGTCGCCGATTTTATCGCTGCCATTGAAGTCGGCACCGTGATTGAAATCGAAGGCGTCTGGCGTGAGCAAAGCTATGTTCAGGTGTTAGAAGCCGAAGTCGAGTAGGCGGCTTCGCGGGATGGGCTCGCTTTGCTCGCGGTTTGGGCGCTTCGCGCGGGATGGGCTTGCCTCCCACACCGGCGCAGCCCCATACCGCGAGCGAAGCGAGCCTAGGCCGTTCCTCTCCCTCGAACCTCTCGCATTAATCGAAATAAGCCTACCCCAACACGAGTACAATTGTTTGCCAGCGTGTCACACGAAGCTACAGAGAAATAACCGCCGTGCCGAGCAATAAGAACTTGAGTTTCGACCTCAGCATTTGATGCACGAGCGTAATTAAGAAACTGCAGTTGTTGCTTCGGCGTGCTGCGCACCATGCCCTCAGCTATATTGCTAGGTACAGAGATCGACGAGCGGAGTATTTGATCGTTAAAGCTAAACACCCGACACTGCTCTATCTCATCAATGATAATAAACGTACTCGCTAGTGATAACTCCCAAACCCTCAACTTTTTGTAATTCATAAAACATCCTTGTTTTTGGCTACGCCTTCGGCTTCGCGGTGTGGAACCTTTGGCCGGTGTGGGCTCGCCTTCGGCTTCGCGGTGTGGGGCCTTCGGCCGGTGTGGGCTTGCCTTCGGCTTCGCGGTGTGGGGCCTTTGGCCGGTGTGGGCTCGGCTTCGCCTTCGCGGGATAGACTCGCTGCGCTCGTGTTTTACGTGAGCGAAGCGAACCCATACCGCGAAGCCGGAGGCAAGCCCATCCCGCGCGAAGCGCCCAAACCACGAGCGAAGCGAGTCCCCAGACTTTTCAAAACCTTTACGCCCCTAACCCTAGCCGCACTGTCTAAAAGGGCCATAATAAAAGGACGTATTTAAAAGGGAGTAGAACGATGAAAACGTTAATTGGATTAACCGCAATTTTGGCTGTTAGTATCGCGGCGACAGCGAGCGCCGAAGACCGCACTTATGTTAGCGGTGGTTATAACGACTTCGGTGACTCCGACTTTTACATAAAAGGTTCGCGTCAGCTGGACCGGAACTGGGTTATCGAAGCCGAAGCTTTTGATAGCGGCGATGTTGGCTTGCGTGCCGGTGGTCAGTACCTGATGGCAAACAGCCCGTTGTTCTTAAAAGGTGGGATAAGCCACTATGATTTTGGTGCTTCTGATGACACCGGTGCTTATGCCGGCGTTGGTACGGTGGTTGGGCTTAGTACTCAAACCACGGCAATGTTAGATGCTGCTTATGACTCAGCATTAGACGGCTATGCGTCAGTGGGTGCGAAAGTTCGTTACAACTTCGACCAGAACTTTGCTGCCGATGTTGGCTTTCGTGGCAACTTCAGCGGTGTTGATAATGAGTTCCGGGTTGGAATAACTTACAAATTCTAGGCTACGCCACGGGCTCTGCGGTTTAGGGCCTTCGGCCGGCTTGGGCGCTTCGCGCGGGACAGACTCGCTACGCTCGTGTTTTACGTGAGCGAAGCGAACCCACGCCGCGCAGCCGGAGGCAAGCCTATACCGCGCGAAGCGCCCATCTCGTCGGCCGAAGGCCCCATACCGCGAAGCCCACACCGACCAAAGGTCCCAAGCCGCGCAGCCAAAGGCAAGCCCACCCCGCGAAGCCAAAGGCAAGCCCAAGCTACTGCCAGCGAATCTCCCAACTCAGGGCGGCGCTGAATTCGTTGTCGTCTTGTGGGTTTTTCCAGGCGTTTAAACCGATGCGGGCGCGGCCTCCGGCGAATGGGTAATACGCCTCAACGGAACCGCGCTTACGCTCGTTATCCGATAGCCGAATATCAATACCACGACCATCGCCGCTAAATGCGGACAGTCCTACCGCGTTGTAATCAACGTTGTCACTGCTAAACCGTTCAACAAACACCTTCGACATAAAGCCGTATGCGCTGAACGAATAATCCGCACCCAATACCCGCGCGTTATTATCTAACGAGCGGTCGTCGTAGACTTCGCGGCGCAGGTAACCGTAGGCCGATAACTGTGCGGGAAGACTCACCCGTGCGGATACTGCGTAACTGTCTTTGCTTTCGACTAGATCCGAACGCGTCCACTGCACAGCGTACTGCCAGTGCTCGGACGGGGCCAGGGCAACGCGAAAACCGTAACCGTTCTCACGGTCATTAATCGACTCAAGTTTATCTTCCGACTGCCCTGCGAACGCCTGAATGTCCCAGCGGCCAACACCGGAATCTCCGCCGCCGCTTAACCGGACTTTTTGTAACGGTGTTGCAGAAACCGTATTCAGACCGTCGTTGGTCATCGATGGCGACCACCACAATGGCAATTGCTCTAACGATACTGCCCATTGGCCGGCGCGCGCTGCTAAGTAAGTGCCCTCCAGGCTAAAAGTGTCACCCTCACCGCCTAAAGCTCCAACAGCATCATGACGAAAGTTAGTGACCAAACGCGCGGCGTAATGCTCGGACTGAAACTCCCGGGTCAGTTCCAGGTGGGCTTTGGCTCGTTCAACCTGTGCAAAACCCTGTGGATAACCTGTGTCATTCTGCAGCGTCAACTTACCACCGGTGTAGCCATCGCGGGCAAAGTTAGCGGCATTAAACAGCCTATCGTAGGCGGCAAGTTCGGTTTCGGATAAATCATTGACGTCTACCCGCAGTAACTGGCGGTGTATCTGATGCCACATCAGCGGAAAGTTCTCGCTGGGAGTTACCGTAACGCCGGCATTAGACAATACCTGCAATGCATGGCGTAACTGCGCATCATCAGCGGCAAGCCAGGGAGTCGACAGCGCCGCACTGCTAAACAGCACGGCAATGGCAAAGGATAAACGTTTTTTCATATTAAATATTATTCAGTGCTGCTAAGGCCACCGCCATCTGATAGACGATCTGTGTACCGCTCACCCAAAGGTCTAAGCTGTCTTTGTAAGACGTATCCAGTGGCACAACAATGGTGTCGCCCGGCTGCATCACCAGCGTGCTGTTTCGGAACCAGCTATCGTGAGATTCAACGGTTTCGATTAAGCCGTTAGCGCGTATCACATAAATGCCCTCGTCGTCGGCGCGTTTCTTAACACCACCGCTGCGGCTAAGGTACTGGGATAACTCGACGCCTTCCTCGTAACGGTAGGTGCTTGGCATTTGCACTTCGCCAACAATCGACACCATGTTGCGGCGTGAAGGCACCATAAGCCGGTCACCGTCCATTAGTTCAACATCGTAATCAGAACGGCCCGCAATTACCGACGGAATATCGATAATTAAGCGTCCTACCGCTTGGGTGTCCTGCAAATCGTTAAGTAATTGAGTCAGTTGCTCGTAATTAATGTTATTGCCGTCGCCGGTCAGGGTCTGGCTGGCGATTTCCTGACGCAGGCGTTCGGTCAAACTACTAATCCGCTCGCGTTCAATCGACTTAATCTCTTCGCGGGTAAATACAGAGCCTTCGATAAAGGCATTTTTGGTAAAGCCACCCGCGCGTTTAATTAAGTCCTGCAGTGTGTCACCACGGCGTACCGCGTATGTTCCCGGGAATCTGACCTCACCACCAATTTCAACATCGACAGTGTCCGACCATTCCGGAATTCTAAACACATTGAGCCGATCGCGTGCCTGAACATCAATCGTTTCGTTACCCGATAACACCGACTCTAAATTAAACGGCAAGTACTCGGTCTGCGCTTCACCATTTTCAATAGTAGTGCGAGTTACCTCGGCGCGGGCCAGGAAAGCAGATTCTTTCAAACCACCGGCGGCGGCAATCATATCCTTAACATTAGCGTTAACCACCAACGGATACTCGCCTGGGTAGCGCACCTCGCCAGAAACCCGAATGTACTGGGCTTGGTTATCCACACTACCTTGGGCACTCAGCCGAGCAATAACTGAATCTAATAAGCGGCTACGGGAAAATCGCGCGGTTGTTTCAGCATCAACATCGCCACTCACAGACTTAGAAAACCCGGCATTGATACGGTTCTGTTCTCTTTCGAAACGGCTAAAGAACAACACTTCATCACGCGGCTGCAAGGTTAGGTTGTGCTCTTCATCACCATCAATCGCCAGTCCCGGATTAAACTGCAGCACTGAAATCTCACGGGTATCGGCATCATCGCGGATGAGCAAACCGTAGTTAAGGTCTGTATCCGGCATTAAATCCTGAGTGACGCTGGTGACAAAGTCACTGATGGATAAACCAGGGTACCATTCGTAGCTGCCGGAGCGGGTTACGGCACCAGTGATCTTAACCGAATTATCAATCACCTCAGAAATCCGTGGCACACGTATTTCATCACCTTGTTTAACGGCTAGTTGCAGAGCCTCGTCGGTCGTTGCGTCAACAGTTTGTAGCACACGCTGGCTGTCTTTAACCCGGTACAGCTGAATGGCTTTCAAATACGCCGACGGCAGTTCCCCTCCGGCAAGTTCTATCGCATCTTCCAGTGTTTCGCCTTGCTTTAACTCATAAATAGCAGGACGCAATACTTCGCCATTTACTTTAACCGAGCCGCCCCGAGGGGGAATAAATACCGCGTCACCAGGTTGTAAAATACGATCCTTACTACCGTCACCATCAATCAGTAAGTCGTAAACATCGAAGGTAACAATGGTTTCGCCAGAGCGCTTAAGTTGCACGTTACGCAAAGAACCAATGTTCGAAAAGCCACCGGCGGCAATTAATGCCTGGCTAATGGTCGTCAGCGAGCTGACCGTATAAGCGCCCGGTTGATAGGCTTCGCCTAACACAAAAACCTGCATGCTGCGTAGTTCGCCCATCGACACCGCCGCCTGCATGCCGATCATTCGCTTGCTGACTTTGTCTTTAATAAATGATTTGAGCTCTTCGTACGACATACCCGTGACGGTTAGTGGGCCCAAATCTGGCACCGTAATCACACCTTCACGGTTTACGGTTAACTGGTGATTAATGCTTTCTTTACCATAAAGCTGGATAAGAATAGTGTCGCCCGGGCCAATGCGGTAGCTGCCGGGTACTGGCGCATTGCCTATAGGCGCAAAGGTTGAGGGCTCGCCGGCAAAAATGTCATAACCAAAAAATTTAAGCTGCTCTTCAGACTCACGTTGTTGGTCACTGCGGCCGCCGGTCCGCTCTCCCTCACTTTGGTTTCGTTCAACAGTGCGAGGCTTAACCGTATCTTCGCGCTGAAAATCGTCTGAGCTGGAGCTGGACGACGAGCTGGTTAAACTGTCTAAGTCAATGCCGTACTGCCGCGCTAACGCCCGTTGTTGCGCGGGCGGTAGGTTTTTAAGCTGTTCAATCTGGGCCTGACTGGGCATGGACTGAGCCATTGCATTTGGCGTTGCGGCTAGCGAAACGCCAACAATACACTGAGTGATTAATAATCCTTTAACGACCGCTTTTATACCGCGGTTAACCATATTTCGCATGCGAATGAGATCCCAAAATTGAAGTCAATAATGCTATATTTTACTTTGTGAGTCGCCTATTGTAATCACAATATAAAGGATGTCTATAGAACATCTGAACGGAGCCAATAAATCGCTTGCAAAAACACGCGACAGAAGCTACCGTGGCTAGTAATCAACCACAAGAACGTGGGTGATTGGCCAATCAAGAAAGTAATGTAAAAGTTACGAACACATAGAGGTGTTTATTATGATGAAGAAATTAGCAGCCGCAATCGCGGCAACAATGCTAGCCGCTTCTCCAGTACTGGCTGAACCTATGCCATTACCACAACAAAGTGGTGGTGGTGGTGTTGGTGCTGGTGCTGGTGGTGCCGCAGGTGGTGCCGCAGGTGGTGCCGCAGCCGGTGGTATCGGTAGCTTGTCTATAGCTGCATCCGCAGCAATCGCTGGTGCTGTAGCCGTTGGCGTTGCAGTCGCAACCGAAGGTGATTCGGATACCGGAGTCGGTGATGGTGACGGAGACGGTGATGGCGACGGCGATGGTGGTGGTCCAACCACAACCACAACCTCGACCACTACGTCGACTAACGGTTAATTGCCGTTAAGCCGTAATAAGTAAAAAACCGCTGTTCACGCAGCGGTTTTTTTTATATCCTAGCGCTGCATAACGATACAGGAATAAAATCACGCCAAGGGTTATGGCATAGGGTCCCAAAATGCAGCTACCTCGCATTGCTAAAGAACTTTCTAAAACAAAGCTTTCTAAAACAATTCTGCTATTAAGTACCGCCGTTGCCGTCAGTGGTTGTGGGTCGCGCGTCTACAGCATGATCGATACCGTCGACTACACCTTATTTGGCCAACCCGATGTTGCTCTAACCTCCGAGCAAATCAAGCAACTGCCTTATGCCGCACAGTATGCTCAGTTTGGCGAGCAGCCTCGTGCCGTGGTTATGCTGGCCTTTATTGACAACCAATTAGCAAATCGTGGCCCGCAATATCAGTGGGCAGCGGGCGAAGACGATATCCTGCTAACCGAAAATGGGCGTATGGTTGGTACCCGTAATCTGGCGGGTGAACTTAACGTGATCAAACAAGACTTAGTCAACCTGCGAAGCGAGCAGGGTGATCCGCTGTATTGCCTGACATCAAAACCCCAAGACACCGATGGCTGTGCCAAAAGCTGGCAGGCGACTGCTGAGGTTACCACGGATTTTGGTCGGCAGCGTTACGGCATTAAAAGTCAAATTACCGATTTGCAACAACAATCGATTCAGCTACCCAATGGCGACACGGTGAACAGTTTAAAAGTAACAGAATCAGTGACCAGTAACGGGCTGTCAGCGAACGGTAAACCAAGCCAATGGCAGTACAATAACGCTTATTGGATAGCAATTGATAGCGCCGCCGGTGAGGTATTAAAAACCGAACAGCAGTTGGTGCCCGGCTTACCGCGATTAAAAACCGTCAGCCTTAAGCGCATAAAAGGGTCTCAATAATGTTAAAACGACTTACCCTATTTGTTGCCAGCCTGATACTGTCACAAACCGCTTATAGCCAACAGCCGCAGAACAGTATTCAGGTAACGGATCTGAGAACCAGTAACAGTTCGCAGCAATATCAGTTGCCACCGAATATTCGCATCAGTGAATTATTAAATCGGCTGGTGGCGGATCCCCGCTCAGTCGACTGGCAGCGCTCTAAACTGGGCTCCGCAAGACTACAAAACCAATTGAACGAGAAAAAGCAGCGGGTTTTAGCAGAGCTCTATCAGTTAAAACAGTGGGGGATTGATGAAGGTAATGCCGAGCTGACCAATAATGCCTCGCGTCTGATCGAGCTTATCAGTCGTTCGGACTTTCAGGCGAGTTATTTTTTAGGTATTCCCTATTACGAACAGCGCGCTCAGCGGGCGGACAACCCCGTATTACAAGAGCCCGCGGTAAATCAGAACGAGAATGTTAGCAGTGACTTTACCGTAACGCTGTATCCAGCCGACGCTGCGGGAAGGGCAGCACTGGTTGGCTTGTTTAGCGAGCCCTCGTTAATAACCGCAGGTGAAAAGCTCAACACGGCGATCGAAACCCACTCGTTACAGAAAGGTGCTGAACCCAATATAGCTTGGCTGATCCGGCAAAACGGTGATGTCGCTGAACTGCCCATCGCCTATTTTAATCGCGGTCAAACAGCCAAGTGCTACCCGCACAGTCGCACACGACCGCTGCGTAGTATCGACAACGAGCAGGCCGTTAATTGCTGGCCGAGCACAGAGTTGGGGACCGGCGATACCTTGTTCGTTGGGCTAAAAGGCCATGACAAGTTAAATCGCCAACTGGTTGAGCTGTTAAAATTCCGGGTGATGCCATTATGAAGTACTGCAAAACGTTAGTTCCGACCTTGGTTGCGTCAGTCGTTGCTCTGGCGGCTTCTAGCCAATCGGCTAGTGCACAGGAAATTAGCGACGCGCTTTACCATCAGCCGACACAAAGTGATTTTGGCGGTGCCGGGTTATTGCAAATGCCAAACGGGCGGATGAATCGGGCCGGTGAATTTACCTTTTTGTATTCAGATAACGAAGAATACCGTCGAATGGCGCTTAGCCTGCAGTTATTCCCATGGCTGGAAACCACCATTCGCTATAATGATATCCGGACTCGTCGTTACAGTCCGTTTCCGGGGTTTAGTGGGGATCAAACCTATAAAGATCGCGGCCTTGACGTTAAATTACGACTACTGGACGAATCACTTTACTGGCCGGAAATAAGCGTGGGGTTGCGGGATATGGCAGGCACGGGTCTGTTTGCCGGAGAATATGTGGCAGCCAGCAAACGTTGGGGCGACTTTGACTTTACCCTGGGTATGGGCTGGGGCTATTTAGGCCAGCGCGATAATATCAGTAATCCGCTGTGCGAGGTCAGTGATGACTTTTGTCAGCGGGACGGTGGTTTTAATGACCGCGGCGGTTCGTTCGAGACCGACAAATGGTTCCGTGGCGAAACGTCGGTTTTTGCCGGGGTTGAATACCAAACCCCCTGGCAGCCGTTAAGTGTAAAGGTCGAATACGACGGCAACGATTACAGTAATGACCCTTCGGGTACTAATATTGAAGTGGACAGTCCGGTTAATGTGGGCTTGCATTACCGGGCAGCCGATAATCTAAACCTGCAGTTAAGCTATGAACGCGGAAACACCTTTATGTTTGGTGTGAATCTGCGTATGAACTTTAACGACGTAAGCCAGTACAAAGACCGCCCGCGCAAACGCGATGCGCGGGATATTGCACAACGCGCTGCTAGCATCGATGCCGTTGACAGCAATAAATTGCGGCGTGACCTCGCTAAAGAAGGTGGCTGGGGGGCTCAGACTATCAGCGTGTCAGAAGATGGCACCACACTGACCACCGAAGGCTACCCGGGTGGCTACCGTGACCAACTTGAAGCATTAGATCGTTCGTCGCGGGTATTATTAACGACGCTGCCGGAATCGATTAAAGAATATCGGTTTGTTGATAAGGTGCTGGGTATGCCACTGGCGGAAACGCGGGTAGATGCAGAGCAACTGGAAGCACAGCTGCTGCAAAGTCACCTGCAGGCAGATGACAACGAACTGATGTCATTGCACGAGCCGAGCGCAATAACCAGTGCAACAGATAATACAGAATCAGGCTACAGCCTTCACGACAATGAATTTAAATTAGGCTGGCCAGATTTTGGCGGACGGCCACTGTTAACTCAAAGCTTTGGTAACCCAGAAAACTTTTATATGTATCAGTTGCGGTTTGATCTGCAGATGGACTGGCAGCTAAGCCCTAACGTATGGGTGGACGGCACACTGGCGTTTAACGTTCTGACCAACTACGACAAGTTTAACTTTTTAGTACCAGGCGAAGAGCAAAAGTTACCACGGGTAAGAACCTACATTCGGGAATACGTCACCCAGTCGGATATCTGGCTGGAAAAGTTGCAGGCAACCTATGTCAAACAGCTGCATAAAGACTGGTATGCCTCGGTTTATGGCGGTTACTTCGAACGTATGTACGCTGGCATGGGCAGTGAGCTATTATACCGTCCGTTAGATAAGGGCTGGGCTGTTGGCGTTGATGTTAACTACGCCAAGCAGCGCAGCTTTGAGAACCATTTTGGCATGCGCGACTACGACACAGTAACCGGACATGTTACGGGGTATTTAAAAGTACCTTACGTGGATGATGTGCTGTTAAAAGTAGCCGCGGGCCGCTTTTTAGCGCAAGATGTCGGGGCGCAGTTTAGTGTCGAAAAGAAATTTGATAGCGGCATGATCGTCGGCGCCTACGCAGCGCGCACCGACGTATCCGCGGAAGAATACGGTGAAGGAAGCTTTACCAAAGGCTTTTACCTGAGCATTCCGTTTGACTTATTACAAATACATGATAGCTCAGGCCGCGCAGCCTTTGGCTGGACGCCACTCACCCGTGACGGTGGCCAAATGTTGTACCGCTCACGTCAGCTATACGGCATAACCGAAGCCCGTGGCCGCTACTACTCGGAGTCGGAGCTATACCAGCACTAACCGCGCATAATTTGCACAAATATGACATAACAGTGATTGCAGCAACAATCCTGACTGCGATAGAATACACGCTTGCTAAAAATTTGTTAAACAAACAACCAAACCGGACCGTGGGAACCGCAACCCAGGGGCGGTAGCGTACCCAAAAGCGCCTAATGTCGTATCTTGCGCTAATAAAGAATCCGTAACTTGCGTCCCTAACGCAAGCAATACAAAACCCGTACCTTGCGTCCCCGATGCAAGCAATACAAAATCCGTACCTTGCGTCCCCGACGCAAGCAATACAAAACTCGTAACTTGCGTCCCTGACGCAAGCAAAAAGAAAAAAGCAATGAACCAAAACCAAAAAAACTACACACCCCCAACATACCAACAGCCGGACCCCGCAGACGACGAAATCGATCTCCGCGAACTGTTCGGCATCATCTGGCAAGGCAAATGGTGGATCATCGCCATAACTTTCGTATTTGCTGTAGGCTCTGTCATTTACTCGCTAAGCCTGCCTAATATTTACCAATCTGAAGCCACACTAGCGCCGACCGAAGAAGCATCCGGCGGCGGCTTATCGGGTATGGCAGGTCAACTCGGTGGACTCGCGAGCTTAGCCGGCGTTAATATCGGCAAATCAGGTACTGATAAAACCACGATGGCTATCGAAGTGCTTAAGTCTCGTTCCTTTTTGACGGACTTCGTAAAAAAATACAAAATACTGCCGGAGCTGATGGCCGTAGAGAGTTGGTCCCCTAGTAGCGGATTAACATACAACACTGAAGTGTATAACCCAGAAACCAATGAATGGGTACGCGAAGTAGAACCCCCTAAACAACCCAAACCAACCAGCTGGGAATACGTAAAAACATTCCGGGAACTAATGTCTGTGACTAGTGATCAGGAGACAGGATTAGTCAATGTTTCGATTAATCATCAATCACCCGAAGTTGCCAAACAATGGGTGGAATGGTTAGTGACGGATGTAAACAACCACATGCGCAACCGAGATATTAAAGAAGCACAGCGAAGTCTTGAGTATTTAAACAATGAGCTGCAAGACACCTCTCTCAGCAATATGCAGCAGGTTTTCTATCAGCTGATAGAAAAGCAAACCCAAACCATTATGTTAGCCAATGTAAGGCCTGAGTATATTTTTCAGGTACTTGACCCTGCTGTAGTCCCGGAACAAAAAGCGAAACCTTCAAGAGCTCTAATTTGCATTATTGGAACATTCCTAGGTGGGTTCCTAAGTGTTGGCTTTGTTTTAATTAGAAACATATTCAGAAAAGAAGAAAAGTAGTATGAAAATTCTTGTGACCGGTGGTGCCGGTTTTATTGGTTCAGCCGTTATTCGCCACCTAATAAATGAAACGAACAACAGTGTAGTTAATGTCGACAAGCTAACCTACGCAGGCAACCTTGAAAGCCTGGCATCAGTCAGTGGCAGTGATCGGTATGCTTTTGAACAAGTTGATATTTGCGATGCAAACGAAGTCAAACGTATATTCGAAGATCATCACCCTGACGTTGTCATGCATTTGGCTGCTGAATCACACGTGGACCGCTCCATTGATGGCCCTGGCGAATTCATGCAAACCAACATTATTGGTACCTACACGCTATTAGAGCAGACAAGAGCGTACTGGCAGAGCTTGCCGGAAAGCAAAAAAGCCGTTTTTAAATTTCATCATATATCGACCGACGAGGTGTATGGTGACTTACCTCACCCAGATACGCATGAAGGCGAACTACCGTTATTCATTGAAACCACCGCGTACAAGCCTAGCTCACCTTACAGCGCTTCAAAAGCCAGCAGTGACCACATAGTCAGAGCATGGCATCGTACGTATAACCTGCCGACGGTTATTACCAACTGCTCAAACAACTACGGGCCATATCACTTCCCTGAAAAGCTTATTCCGCTAATGATCTTAAATGCGTTAGACGGTAAACCACTGCCTGTTTACGGCAAAGGGGACCAGATACGCGATTGGCTATACGTCGAAGACCATGCACGGGCACTAGTGACCGTGGCAGCCGAAGGCAAAGTGGGTGAAACCTACAACATTGGTGGTCATAACGAAAAGGAAAACATTGAAGTGGTGACCACTATTTGTGAAATACTCGACGAGTTAGTACCAAATAATACGTCGTATAAAGAGTTGATAAGCTACGTAGATGATCGCCCAGGTCACGATATGCGCTACGCGATAGATTCTACCAAAATCAAGAATGACTTAGGCTGGGTACCAGAAGAGACATTCGAGTCAGGCATACGCAAGACCGTGGAATGGTACCTGGATAATCAGGAATGGTGCCAGCGAGTGCAGGACGGTAGTTATCAGCGAGAGCGTTTAGGGGCGAGTTCTTAACCATGAAAATTTTGTTACTAGGTAAATCAGGTCAAGTAGGCTTCGAGCTCAAGCGGGCGTTATCTCCACTTGGCCAAATTGCGGCACCAAATAGACAAGAGTTAGACTTGTCGGACTCAGATGCTGTTAGCGACTTTGTAAATAAAACAAAACCCAATGTCATTGTGAATGCGGCAGCATGGACGAACGTAGATGCTGCAGAAACAGAGAAAGAATTAGCATACAAACTGAATGCTGAGCTTCCAAGGTTACTAGCGAATTGCGCAAAAGCGGTTGGTAGTAAACTAGTTCATTATAGTAGTGATTATGTGTACCCCGGTACAGGAACTCAAGCGTGGTCAGAAGAAAGCGAAACTAACCCACTCAATTATTATGGGATGACCAAGCATGATGGGGACCAAACGATAGTAGATAGTGGGTCAGATTACCTGATATTTAGAACGAGTTGGGTATACAGTGCGCGCCGAAACAACTTTATGAAAACAATGTTGAGGTTAGCTGAATCTAAAAAAGAACTTAGCATTATTAATGATCAAGTTGGCTCACCGACAACGGCCAGGCTCATAGCTCAAACTACAGTACTTGCACTGCGCAGTAATCTACAGGCCGGTGTTTATAATCTAGCAGCAAAAGGTCATATCAGCTGGTATCAGTTCGCTAAAGCCATATTTAATCAAGTGGAGGTGCTGAACTTTAACTCCTCAATAGAAAGAATGAACGCTATTCCAACGGAAGACTATCCAACTCCGGCGAAACGTCCCCTAAACTCAAGAATGAATACTTCAAAGCTGGAAAGTGCTCTCGACATAACTCTGCCGAGTTGGAAAGATGAATTATCCGATACGTTAGAAGAATATTTGGAGAGAAAATGAAAGGAATTGTCTTAGCCGGAGGTTCCGGTACACGTTTGTATCCGATAACACGTGGTATTTCAAAACAGCTATTGCCAGTTTACGACAAACCGATGATCTACTATCCACTGTCAGTGTTAATGCTTGCTGGTATTAAAGATATTCTTTTAATTACGACTCTAGAAGATCAAGATGGCTTCAAGCGCCTTTTAGGCGATGGCAGCCAGTGGGGTATCAACTTAGACTATGCAGTGCAGTCAAGCCCTGATGGCCTGGCTCAAGCCTTTATCATTGGCGAAGAATTTATTGGTGATGACAGTGTTTGCTTAGTGCTTGGCGACAACATTTATTATGGTCAAGGTTTCAGTAATCTATTACAAAGCGCCGCTCAGCGAGATAAAGGGGCTACTGTATTTGGCTACCAAGTAACCGACCCTGAGCGTTTCGGTGTCGTTGAGTTTGACGAACAGCAACGAGCTATTTCTATAGAGGAAAAGCCAGAAAAACCAAAGTCGGACTTTGCGGTAACAGGTCTATATTTTTACGACAATGATGTAGTCGAAATTGCGAAAGAAGTGAAGCCTTCTGAAAGAGGTGAGCTGGAAATAACCAGTGTAAATAAAGCGTATTTAGAACGTGGTGATTTAAATGTTGAACTTTTAGGCCGAGGTTACGCTTGGCTTGATACTGGAACCTTTGATTCTCTCCACGAAGCATCTAGTTTTATTGAAACCTTAGAAAAGCGGCAAGGCTTGAAAATAGCGTGTTTAGAAGAAATAGCTTATCGAATGGGTTTTATCGGAAAAGATAAGCTGCTTGAAGAAGCGGAAAATCTGAAAAAGAACAGCTATGGTGCATATCTTAAAAAGCTAGCGAGTAAAAAATAAGCCAAGCCTATGAAAACTATAAAAACAAGAATTCCAGATGTACAACTTATTGAGCCAAAAGTATTTGGTGATGAGCGTGGTTTTTTCATGGAAACATGGAATGAAAAGGTATTTAGTGAAGCTGGCATCGACAGTAAATTCGTGCAAGATAACCATAGTCGTTCTGTTAAAAACACGCTGCGCGGATTGCACTACCAAATTAAACAACCCCAGGGAAAGTTAGTGCGAGTGACGCATGGTGAAGTATTTGATGTTGCTGTCGATCTTCGTAAGGACTCACCGACATTTGGGCAATGGGTTGGAGAATATCTCTCGGAAGAAAATAGTCGCATGCTATGGGTGCCACCTGGTTTCGCTCATGGTTTTTTAGTGGTAAGTGATACCGCTGATTTTCAGTATAAGTGTACGGATTTTTATGCGCCAGAATACGAGAAATCAATTCATTGGGCAGATAAAACGTTGGATATAAACTGGCCATTAAATAATAGCGACGAACCCTTAGTCTCTAACAAAGATAATAAAGGTGTGAACTTTTCTGATGCTGAACTTTAAAATGAGCTTTCCTTCCTTTAACTTCACTCTTCTAACACTTTAAATAATGAAAAATTTTATTTTAAGTAGATTACAACTATTAAAAGCGGACGAAAGCTTTCGAGGCCAGTTGTTAAAGGGAGGTCTAGGTGTCGGATTCTTAAAGCTTTGCGCATTGCCTTTAACACTGTTGACGTCAATTATATTAGCTAGAGGCCTTGGTCCTGAGGGGTTAGGGCAGTACGCTTTCGTGATGGCAGTTATAAATGTGCTGGTTCTTCCTATTGGCCCTGGTCTTGGGCAGTTATTAACTAGGGAGGTTTCGAAGCTTCAGTATAGCTCGCAATGGGCGGTTCTCCGCGGGTTAATACGTAGAGCTCACCAATGGGCCTTAATAGGGTCGATAGTTTTGATGCTATTTATAGCCGCTTGGGTTTATCTTAAACCAAGTCAGGGAACGGAGGAGTCGGGGGGGCTTCTATTAATAGGAAGTTTGTTATTGCCTTTGCTGGCATTGAACTTCTTAAGAACTAGTATATTACGAGGCCTGCGACATGTTATTAGTGCTCAGTTACCAGATTTAGTTGTCAGGACTTGCTTGCATTTCATTATTGCAATTGTTTTGCTTATGATTGGGGTATTAACTCCAACAACCGCTATAGTCAGCCAAATATGTTCAGTTCTATTGGCTTTTATTATAGGGACTTGGTTGTTGCGAAGAGTGCGCCCTAAAGAATTAAAGAACGAAGCACCGCGTTATCAGACTAGGATATGGTTGAAGTCTTTACCGCCGTTTGTGATGTTGGCTATTGTTGCTACTCTTAACGGAGAAATCGGCATTTTAGCTTTAGGCTTGCTAGGTATGGACGAAGCAGCGGGGGCTTTTCGTGTTGCCCAAAGTGGTGCATTGTTAGTTGTGTTATCTTTAACAATTATTAATCTAGTAATTGGGCCTCACATCACTAGAGCTCACCAAGCTGATGATTGGGAGCGTCTCCAAAAGCTCTCTAAAAAATCAGCACGCATGGCGTTAGCTATTTCTCTTCCTTTAGCGTTACCTATGATTTTTTTTAGCGGACCTTTAATCAATCTTATTTTCGGCGCTGAGTACGAAAGTATAGCTAAATGGCCATTGGCTATTCTTGCTGTGGGCCAGTTGATTAATGTTGGATTTGGTTCGGTAGGCCTATTCCTAACTATGTCTGGTCATGAAAAGGATACTTTAATCGGTCAGGTTATCGCGTTACTAGTTAGTGTTACAATGACTATCACTCTTATTCCTTCTATGGGAGCGGTAGGAGCTGCTTTGGCTGTTAGCATAGGCTTGGTTACTTGGAACGTAAGTTTGGCTTTTTACTTTGTTAAACGGTTCCGTTTTCGCCCATCAATTTTCTGAGAAAATTCATGATTATAAATCATTCGCATCGTTTTGCGTTTATTCATATACCTAAGTGTGCAGGTACTAGCGTTAGAAAGGTTTTGCAGGAATTTGATGATTTAGATGGTAGGCACACTAGCCGGGTCGATATTCATCCAAAGTTAGGTAATTTGGATTATGTGCATATACCCCTTTTCATCTTAAAGGAGTTCTTTCCTGCGGAATTTACACAGGTAGAAAGCTATTGGTCTTTTGCAGTTGTACGAGATCCTTTTAAGAGGTTCGGATCTTCCGTATCCCAACGCTTGAAAATGTATAGCAATAAGCCAATACATAAGTGTGAAGAAAAAGATATTAAGGCTGCTATTCACGAAAGTATCGACTTCCTGAAACGTACAGAATCAGATAAAGAGCTTTTACCTCCTGAATTTATTCACTTTCAGAGACAAATTGATTTTATAGAGTTAGATGGTAAGCGAGTTATCGACACCCTTTTTACGGTCGATAATATCGGAGTTCTACTGAAAGAATTTGAGCAGCGGATAGGTAAACCTTTAGAGAATAATAGTGGACGTACAAGTTCAGGGCCGCACGCAAACTCTTCTTTAGTGTTCCGTAATAATCTTTTTCAGTGGTTGATCGAAAGTACAAGACCTTTAACCAATGGCCTTGTTAAAGCTTTGCCACAAAACTTGAAAGAGAAGGCACGAAAAACAGTTTATGTTCCTCAAGACAAAAGAATGAATAGCTTGTTTTCCAGTGATTACGTACTCGATTTTATTAAGGATTTTTACGCTGAAGATATTAGTCTATACCGACAATTAATGAAACAAAAAAAGGTCTAAGCTCTATGAGAATTTCTATAGCTATGGCTACTTATAATGGGGCTAAGTACATAAAAGAACAGTTGCAAAGTTTCGCCGAACAAACTCGTCAGCCCGATGAGTTGATTATTACAGACGACTGTTCTACAGATGAAACTGAAGCTATTGTTAGAGAGTTTGCTAAAAAGGTTCCTTTTGGAGTAAAGTTTTATCGTAATCAAAAAAAACTTGGATATTGTGGTAATTTCAATGAGTCTTTGTTGAAGACTACAGGCGATATCATATTTCTAAGTGATCAGGATGACGTCTGGTTTCCTGAAAAAATAGAGTATGTATGCAAGACTGCCAGTAAAAAGCCTGGCGTATTAGCGATAATGAATGATGCTGAACTTACGGATGGAACGTTGAACTCTGTAGGTCTAACTAAACTTGGACAAATGAAGTCACTAGGTTTAGGGCATGAACGATTTGTTATGGGTTGTTGTTGTGCCATTCGCCGTGAATTACTCGATTTATGTTTGCCTATACCTCAAGGAGTCGCTGGACACGATAACTGGGTGGTAGCTTTTGCTGATGGATTGAAGTCTAAATTTGTGTGTGGAAAGGTATTGCAATACTATCGTCGACACGGGTCTAATGAGTCTCAATTTATTGCAAACAGAACTGTACCAGTAACAAAGTTGGACGTTCTCTTAAACTCATTTAGGAAATTGCGTAAAGGTGTTGTTGACTCTGACATTAGAAATATAGAGCAATTGGAAATTTTGTTACAAGGAATTGATAGAGCTCTAAAGAGTTCAAACAAGAGTTATAATAATCAGTTGAAAGATTTTTCTAAGTCAGTTGAAGTGCGTCTTAACCATCAAATACGTCGATTAAATGCTAAACAAAAACCTTTTTTTCTTAGGCTTTTTACTGCTTCAAGGATATTAATGAATGGCGGATACAAAAATTCAAATGGAATTAAGTCGTACATTAGGGATATATATGGTTAATCATTTCTTAATAATTCTTCTTAAAGAAGGCTTGGTTTAACGGACGTCCATTTGGTAATTTATTATACTATGAAAAACAGAAAAAAAATCTTGTTGATTAATACTTCTTTTTACCCTCGTATAGGTGGGGTTGAAAATAGCTTAGTTCATTTAATCAGCGAGTATAAAAAACAAGGGAATGAAGTTACAGTAGTTTGTGGCGATGTTGTGGATGATACAGGTTATCGATATCCAAAGTATGGCAAAATGTTTGATGCTGAAATTATCAGATTTAGAATGTGGCCATTGAAGCTCTATTGGTTAACTTGTTTTTTCTTGTTGCTTCGGATACAGATAACTAATTCTTTTGATGCGGTTGTTTCAAGAAGTCATGTGACCACGATATTGGCATCGCTTGTTGGGTTTAAAGTTGTATATTTGGTACCGGGAATTGCGTCACTTCATGAAAAGGCAGGGAATAGCTCATCTTCTAATTTGCGAGTCTTATACAGTAACTATTTGCAAAAGTTGGCATTTCGATTATCCAATAGAGTCTGTGTTTTTAGCGGGAGCATGTTTGACCAGGTGAAAAGATTATCTCCTGGTTGTTCTCCTACCAAGGTGAACGCAGGTTGTGACTCAGATAGGTTTCAACCCCGAGCAAGGGATGAAGAACTAGCCCGAGAGTTAGACATTAGTGCTAGTGATAGGGTCTTGCTATGTGTAGGAAGGCTCAATCGAATGAAGTCTTTTGAGAAAGCAATTTTAGTCACATCAGAACTTCCAGATGACTTTAAGTTACTAATCGTTGGCTCCGGACCAGAGGAAAGTTATTTATTAAGTTATGCTATTTCTTTAGGTGTCTCGGATAGAGTGAAACTCCTTGGAAGCTCAAAGACACCAGAACGATTTTATTCGTTAGCGGATTTTTTCCTTTTTACGTCTATTTATGAACCTTTTGGCCAAGTACTGCTAGAGGCTGCGTTTTCTAGCGTTAAGGTTTTAGCTTTGGATGACGTGTATGAAGGTGAGAGTGTAAAAACAGCTACCAAAGAGATATTTGAGGATACTCCTAACCTTGTAAAGTACGCTTCAACTAAAAGTGAATTCATTTCCTTGATATTAGAAGATTGGTATGCACCAGCTAGTGAATTCGATAAATTGAGAACTCGCTTTTCGTGGGGCCGCTTGAGTTCTGCTTTGTTAAAGCAGCAGTAGATAGTAAATGAAAAGAGCTTCACTTAACAGCTGGCTATGTTTTTCTATAGCTCTATTAGTCTTCATCTTAAGTCTGCTTTTATCTCCTTATTACCTTTATGAAGATCAAGAAATATATAGGCTCGTATATAAAGGAATTCAGGAAAAGCCTTTTATTGAGGCATTTAGCTTTTACAAGGCAAATATATACACTGATGAGTTTGGTCATTTTTTAGTTATTTGGCTTTTTAGCTCCTTCGCCGAAAAAGACGTTTTAATGTCCTTTCTTAATGGTGTGGTTGCGTACTTAGCATCATGGTTATTGAAAAATAAAGGTGCAAATTTCTTTGTTATATTTATTGCTGTGGTGTTGGGGTATTATTCTTGGAGTCTTTTTCTTTCGGCTGAGCGACTGAAAGTATCTACGCTATTTATACTGCTAGGCTTTTTTCTCTATCTAAATAGAAGTAAATTTAGTTCTTTAGTAGCATTTTTTTTGTCGGTCGTTACACACTTACAAAACATTATAGTCGTTATAATATTTGTTTTAGGTAAATATTACTCTGATGTTTCGAAGCTTTTCCTGAGACTGAAGGTTTCAAAAAAAGCAGTTTTTATGTTTTTGTTTGTTATTGTTTGTTTTGTCTTGGCGTTATATTTTTTCTATGGACATATTAGTTATAAGTTAAGAGCTTATAGCGTCAGCTTATCAGTCGATGAGTTTCTTCGGTTAACACTTTTTTTTGTTCTGACTCTTTTTTATGGACGAAAGGAGTTAGGGAAAGTTGTTATTATTTTTTCTATTCTTTTTATTATGGTTTCGCTTGTAGGCGGAATGAGAATAAACGTTTTAGGGTACTTTGTTTTCTTGTATTACTGCGTTCAGACAAGGGGCGGGCTCAACTTTGGTTTCTTTATTACTAGTGCATATTACTTCTTAAATTTGATTGATTATGTTTTTAACGTTGTACAATGTGGCTCGAATAACCCTTGTTGATTCAGGCTAGTTGTTATCGCGCTGGTTCAACTAACAAATAACACCAAGGTTAAAGTAAAAAAAGGGATTGTATAGTGAAACTATTGGATTGCACGCTTCGAGACGGTGGCTATTATAATAGCTGGAATTTTCCTGTAGATGTCGTTTACGAATATCTGAATGCGATGTCTGCTAGTGGGGTAGATGTCGTTGAGCTAGGTCTTCGTTCACTGAAGAACCAAGGCTTTAAAGGAGCTTCAGCTTACACGACAGATGAGTACTTAAGCAGCCTGCCGATTCCAGGGAACTTAGAAGTGGCTGTGATGGTTAATGCTTCTGAGCTAGTTGCTGAACAACCGCTTGAAGATTGCTTGCAAAAACTATTTCCTCAAACAATGTCCAACAGTTCTGTAGATATGGTTCGCATAGCTTGCCATGTTCATGAGTTTGAAAAAGCTTTACCGGCTTCCACCTGGTTGAAGTCGAAAGGTTATAAAGTTGGCTTTAATTTAATGCAGGTTGCTGATAGAACCGAAGACGAAATATCTGATCTTTCGATGGCGGCAGCTAAGTATGACTTAGATGTACTGTATTTTGCGGACTCTATGGGAAGTATGACACCTGAGCATTGTACAAAAATAATTAGGTTGCTAAGAAAACATTGGAAGGGGGCTTTAGGCATTCATACCCATGATAATATGGGGCTAGCTCTTCAAAACACGATGGCCGCTTTCAATGAGGGGGTTACTTGGCTAGATTCAACGGTAACTGGTATGGGACGCGGCCCCGGTAACTCAAGAACTGAAGAGCTAGTAATTGAGGCGGCAGAAAGAAGAAATAGCCAAATAAACCTTATTCCTCTCATGTCAATTATTCGTCGATATTTCCAGCCACTGAAAAACGAATATGGTTGGGGGTCTAACCCTTATTATTACCTTTCTGGCAAGTACGGTATTCATCCAACTTACGTCCAGGAAATGCTCTCTGACCCAAGGTATGGAGAAGAAGATATTTTAGCTGTAATAGAGCATTTGAGGGCTGTTGGTGGCAAAAAGTTTGATCAAACAGCCCTCGGCGTAGCTCGCCAGTTCTATTTTGATAGGCATGAAGGGGTGTGGTCTCCTTCGGACATCTTTAAAGATCGAACTGTTCTTCTTCTTGGTAGCGGTCCGGGAGTTTCGGAACATAAATTAGCGCTTGAAAACTATATAGCAAAAGAAAGACCCTTAGTTCTGGCGTTAAATACGCAGACCTCTGTAAAAGCTGAAATGATTGATTTTCGTTTGGCTTGTCATCCAGTGAGGCTGCTAGCTGACTGCGAGCGACACACTCAGTTGCCGCAACCATTAATTACGCCTCTTTCAGCACTTCCTCTTGAAGTCCAAAAATCACTATCGGGTAAAGAGATATTTGATTTTGGGTTAAATGTAGAAGATGGTAAATTCGAGTTTGGAAAAACGTGCTGTACTTTGCCTAATTCTTTAGTTATTGCTTACGCACTAGCCGTTGCAACAAGTGGTCAGGCTAAACATATTCTAATGGCCGGGTTTGATGGTTATGGTGCGGATGATCCTAGAAGTCAGGAAATGAATGGGCTACTAGAGCTATATCAAAATAGTGAAAAGTCGATTCCACTAACTGCAATTACGCCAACACGGTATGGAATGCATAGCGAATCTGTTTACGCGTTATAAAAGGTAATATTTATATGCGAAGTGTTGTACTAATTCCTGCTCGTTTTAGCTCTAGTAGATACCTAGGTAAGCCTCTTGTTAAGCTTTTGGGTAAATCTATGATTGTATGGGTAGCAGAACTCTCTGAAAAGGCAGTTGGCCGAGAGAATGTTTATGTTGCGACAGAAGATGAAAGAATAGCTGATGTAGTAAAAGAGGCAGGCTTTCAGACCGTTATGACTTCTAGTGATGCGTTAACGGGAACGGATCGCTTAGCCGAAGCTGCTACGCAAATTGACGCAGATATTTTTATTAATGTGCAAGGTGATGAACCGTTAGTTGATCCGAAAGATATATTAAAGATTAGGGATGCCAAAATTAATGATATTAGCTCTATTATTAATGGGTTTAGCTGGCTATCGGAAGATGAAGACCCTCACAGCGTGAACATCCCAAAAGTAATAATGAATGAGACAAATGAATTAGTATATATGTCGCGCGCAGCTTTACCGGGCTATAAAGACCCTAAAAATGCTCCAGTAAAATATAAAAAGCAGGTTTCTATTTATGCCTTTACCAAAGAAGACTTGAGCGCTTTCAGGGAGTTTGGTCGAAAAAGCGAGCTAGAGAAAAGCGAAGATATTGAAATACTGCGTTTCTTAGAGCTTGGTAAAAAAATTAAGATGATAGAAACAAAACCGGGTAGTTTAGCTGTAGATATACCGAGTGATGTTTCAAAAGTTGAGAATGCTCTTAGGAATAATCCACAGTAATGGAACTTAATATAACAAGCTACTCGACACTGGTATTTGATTGTGACGGCGTTGTTCTCGACTCGAATAAGGTAAAAACAGAATCATTTTATAAGGCAGCTCTCCCATATGGATTGAGAGCTGCAGACGAGCTTGTTGAGTATCATGTAGCGAATGGCGGAGTGTCGCGTTACAAGAAGTTTTCCTATTTTTTAGACTACATTGTTGAAAAGCCCTCAGAAGCTGCTCTTAAAGAGCTACTAGCGGATTATGCAGCCAACGTTCAGGCGGGGTTGCAAAATTGCGCTATTGAACCGGCATTGGAAAGGCTGCGCAGTAAAACACCTCATAGCCGTTGGCTAATTGTTTCGGGAGGGGATCAAGCGGAGTTAAGAGAGATCTTCAAGATGCGGGGGCTCAGTGATTGGTTTGATGCTGGCATCTTTGGTAGTCCGGATACCAAGGAAGATATTTTGACTAGAGAATTGGAAAACGGCAACATTCTTACACCCGCTCTTTTTATTGGTGATAGCAAGTATGACTTTAAGGCAGCTAAATTTGTCGATTTAGACTTTGTCTTTTTAAGTGGCTGGAGTGAAGTAAAGGGCTGGGAATCATGGGTAGCTGAAAATGGCATTTGTGCTACTAGAAATATGGAATCTTTAATGAGCCTAGAGAGAGAGTAGTTGAAAGTGCCAAAGGAAGAACAGCTGAGTGACTACATAAATGAACTTACTTTATATTATGGTGCACGCTCTGAGCGGCAGTATGAGGGTACGTCAAAAGCATTAAGCCTACTGTTATGGTGGTTAGTAGCATTCCCAGCTTTATTTACTGTAACTGCTATTTATTCTTTTATTCTTTTTATATTTCCTAGAAAAGTGGATAAACACGCTAAATGTGAAACGAAAATCTGCGTTGCTAGAACGTTTGCTACTTCCAATAAATTACGCTTCCTGACAAAGGAGGCTGTAACTTTTTTCTCTGAGAAGCCCTTCAGCAAGGTAGAGCAAAATAATATTTATAATTTACCGCTTAAGCATCGGTTGATAGCCTTTCTTAGATCTTTTTCTATTTTTCTCAAGGATTTCTCCAAGCTTAGTAGCGAAGTGTCAAATTACTTGCCATTACGCGGCGCTTTTAGCGCGATAAAGTTATACATTCCCCGGTTTGCTCACAAGGTGAATTTTACTTCGTACTTTTCGGAACTTCTTAATCTTTATAACCCTAGTGTAGTAGTAACCGGTAACAAGGAAGATCGCTTCGCGTTATCAGAACAAACCATCTGCAAGGAAAAAGGAATTAAACTGGTTTGTTACCCGCATGGTTTAGAGTATGCAATTCAATTGCCGCGAGGAGTGGTTGGAGACACATTCTACTGCTATTCACAGGCTACAAAAAAGTATTATGAAGATATTTATAAAAACTTCGATCAAACCTTCATTTATTCTCCAGAGGTTGTACAAAGGCTATTGGGGCGTCAGATTGAAAAGGAAAACGTAGAGAGAAGGATTGTGTTTTTCCCTGAATCTAGAGGAAAGGACATTAACCTCATGATACTATCTCTTCTACTTGAAAACGGAATAGACGTGTATCTAAAGTTGCATCCGTTAGACTCAAAAGATGATTACATCGAGCTAGGTTTGCCTCCTGAAAATATTATTGACGACTTTAGTCAAGCTATATCAGGTAATGTGATTTTGGCTAGAAAGTCTACGGTATTGCTAGAAGCTCTATACTCGGGCAGTTTGTCCTGCGCTCTACTTTTCGATTCGGACGATAGCAAGTCGTTTCATGAACAATTTCCATCACTTTGGGATGACCGTATTAAACAGGTAACGGATGTCGACGAACTGATTCAGTGGTTAAGCTCTAAGGTAGCTTAACCGTATATGTTAGTTCAGGGTTTCAAAGTTATTTATAGGTGAATTTTTAATGTTTCAAAATAAAACCCTCCTCATAACGGGCGGAACAGGGTCTTTTGGTAATGCGGTTTTGCGCAGGTTTCTTCACACCGATATAGCTGAAATACGAATTTTCAGTCGAGATGAGAAAAAACAAGATGATATGCGTAAGGCATATAGCCATCCCAAGTTGAAGTTCTACATCGGTGATGTTCGGGATTACCAAAGTGTTTTAAACGCCAGCCGCGGTGTTGACTTCATTTATCATGCGGCCGCTCTAAAGCAGGTGCCTTCCTGTGAATTTCACCCAATGGAAGCGGTTAAAACAAATGTTATAGGCACTGAGAACGTTCTGGAAGCCGCTATTCAAAATGAAGTAAAGCGAGTTGTCTGTTTAAGTACAGATAAGGCTGTTTACCCCATTAACGCAATGGGTATTTCAAAAGCTATGATGGAAAAAGTCATGGTAGCTAAATCGCGTAACGTAGATGAGAACAAGACCGTTATTTGCGGGACTCGCTATGGAAACGTTATGGCCTCACGAGGTTCGGTAATTCCTCTTTTTGTTGACCAAATTAGGAATGGAAAGCCGATTACGATTACAGATCCGAATATGACCCGTTTCATGATGACTTTGGATGATGCTGTTGATCTTGTTTTATACGCATTTGAACACGGTACCAACGGAGATATCTTCGTCCAGAAAGCCCCTGCTGCGACTATTGAAACTTTAGCGAAAGCGATTTTGTCCTTTGCTCGTAAACATGAGCATAAAATTGAAGTTTTGGGTACGCGTCATGGTGAAAAGCTTTTCGAGGCACTTTTATCAAGAGAAGAGATGGTTTGCGCAGAGGATATGGGTGACTATTACCGTGTACCGCCGGATCTTCGTGACCTCAACTACTCTAAGTATGTTGATCAGGGTGATAATAGAATAGAGCAGGTGGAAGACTACAATTCCCATAATACGGAACGGTTAGATGTTGAGGGAATGAAACAGCTGTTGAATAAACTTCCTTTCATGCGTGCGTTTGCAAACGGCGAATATATTAATCCAGAAGGTTAGCTATGAAGTTATTGATTACTGGCGCCAACGGCTTTGTCGGTAAGAACCTGACTGTTCATATCGATGAAATAGAAGATATTGAATATATTAAGTTCACGAAAGACCATACGATATCCGAGCTTAAAGAGTTATTAGAAGGTGTTGATTGTGTTATACATTTAGCTGGTGTAAACCGACCTAAAAAAGAAAGTGAATTCTTCGAGGGGAATACTGATTTTACGGAACAGTTACTAAATGCGTTAAGCGCTCAACCTAAACCCTTACCTGTCATCTATAGTTCATCTATTCAGGCTGAACGTGACAATGCTTATGGTAAAAGTAAGCGACAAGCTGAAGAGTTAGTCATGAGTTATTCTCAGGCTACTGGCGTTCTTACAAAAGTTTATAGATTAGCAAACGTTTTTGGGAAATGGTGTAAACCAAACTATAACTCAATGGTGGCGACCTTTTGCCATAACATTGCTCGTGACCTGCCCATACAAGTCAATGACGCTAATGCCAAAGTAAAGCTTGTTTACATAGATGACGTAGTGAATGAGTTCGTTAAAGCTGCACGTAGCTTGGTTTTAGAAGAGAAAAAAGTTGAAACCTTAGGTGAGCCTAGTCAAGTGCTGCCTATTTATGAAGAAACAGTGGGTGGTATAGCTGACCTGTTGAGTCTATTCAAAGAGAGTCGTGACACCTTAGTTACAGAGAAGGTCGGTGACGGCTTTACCCGTAAGCTGTATTCAACTTATGTTAGCTATTTACCCAAAGGACGCTTCTCATACGAAGTGCCTAAACACGGTGATGAGCGCGGTGTTTTTGTCGAAATGCTAAAAACGAAAGACTCTGGACAGTTTTCGTTTTTTACAGCTCACCCTGGAGTGACCAGAGGTGGGCATTACCATCACACAAAGAATGAAAAATTCCTGGTTATAAAAGGGCAGGCACACTTTGGTTTTCGTCATATGGTAACGAACGAATACCACGAACTTTTTACAAATGGCGATAGACCAGAAATAGTTGAAACTGCCCCCGGATGGAGTCATGACATTACCAACGTCGGCGATGACGAAATGGTTGTGATGCTATGGGCGAATGAAATATTTGATCGCGATAACCCTGACACTTACTACGCACCGGTAAAGCTTTCATGAAAAAATTAAAAGTAATGACTATTCTGGGTACACGCCCAGAAATAATACGTTTGTCTCGTGTTATGGCCGCGCTCGACCAAGTCGTTGACCATAAAATTGTTCATACTGGTCAAAACTACGACTACGAATTGAACGATATCTTCTTTGAAGAGCTTGGTGTGCGTCAACCCGATCACTTTTTAAATGTTGATACCTCTTCTTTAGGTAAAAGCCTTGGTGAAATTTTGATAAAGACGGAACAGGTTATTCTTGAGGAGAAGCCTGATGCGGTCTTGGTTTTAGGCGATACCAATAGTGCTGTAGCCACTATGATGGCGAAACGAATGAAGGTACCTACGTACCATATGGAAGCGGGTAACCGGAGTTTTGACGCTAACGTACCAGAAGAGATTAATCGTAAACTGGTTGATCATTTAGCCGATTTCAATCTTGTTTACACAGAGCATGCAAGAAGGCATCTTCTAAGTGAAGGGCTCTCCCATCGCTTTATTTATCTCACCGGTTCGCCGATGCGAGAAGTTTTAGAGCATGTATTACCTTCAATTCAGAAATCTAGTATTTTGGATACCCTGAAACTTGAGAAAAATAAATACTTTATTGTTAGCGTTCACAGAGAAGAAAATGTAGATAGTAAAGAGAACCTCAAGAAAGTTGTTGAGTGCTTAAGTTCTTTATATGAAGCCTATGGTTACCCCGTTGTTGTTTCTACACACCCTAGAACGCGTAATAGACTAGAAAAGCTCGGATTAACTGAGGATTTAGAAGGCATCCAGTTCTTAAAGCCCTTTGGCTTTTTTGATTACAACAAGCTACAAATGGATGCTTTTTGTGCTATTTCTGATAGCGGTACCATCAGCGAAGAATCTTCAATTTTAGACTTTCCTGCCGTTACGTTACGCCGTTCCATTGAACGCCCCGAAGCGCTCGATACCGGTGCTATAGCTTTAACCGGCTTGGATAAGCAAATGTTAGTTGACGGAGTTCGCATAGCTACAAATTCTCGCGACGTTTTTTCTGGTACAGAACGTGAAACTCCGGAAGAATACAAAATTCGAAACACGTCAGAGCGAGTTGTACGCTTAATTACCGGAACCGCAAAATTAACTCCGCACTGGAAAAACATGGATTCGTTTAGCCGCTATGACTGGTAGTAAAAAACATATTGTAATGGTAGGAGAATATATAAACGCGGATGCTAATTCAACGGGGGAGTATTTTTTTGATATTTTACTGGGTTTTCTGAAAAACGATTGTCAAGTAACCGTTGTGGCTCCTGAAACAAAATTAAATAAAGAAGCTATATTTGAGTTGAGAAATTCATTTGCTGGACAGCTGAATACATCTTTTGTTTTCCCTGCCCAATATAGCCACGGTCAGTCAATAGGTAAAGCCGTTGGTTCGATAAAATTGACCTTGTCCTTATGGAAGCAAGTTAAGAAAGAAGTGAGAGATGGAACTGTTTTATTCTTTGGGACTAACCCGGCATTTTTGGTTCTTATGAGTGGTCTTTGGCCAGTAAGAAGGTCAGTAAAGAAAATATTACTTTGTTATGACCTGTTTCCCGATAATCTAATTGCCCTCTCCAAAAATTGGGGCATCCGTTTTGCTAGTAAACTAGTACAGCCGTTATTTAAGTTTAGTTATAGGGGGCTAGACAGAGTTCTGGTTATAGGTAGGTGTATGGCCGAGCATGTTAAAGGTTTCGGCATACAAGAGCAAAAAATTAGCGTAATTAGTAACTGGGCGGATGGAGAAGAAATCTTCCCCAAAAGCGATCCGGCTTTAACTCAGAACTCTGTTCGTTTCCAGTTTTTTGGTAATATGGGCTCTCTTCAAGGGATTCGACAATTACTCGATTCTTTTAAATATGTGAATGCTAGCAACGCACAGTTCACTTTTATTGGGCGTGGGGCGGATGTAGAATTAGTCGAATCCTTTATTAAGGAAAATAATACTGTAGTAAGGGTACAACTGAAAGCAGGTGTAGCCAAGCAGGAACGAAGTGACGTATTAAATGATTGTGATGTTGCAGTTGTATCGCTTCGGGATGAAGTCACAGGACTAGGCGTGCCAAGTAAAACTTATTACTCTTTGGCTGCTGGTAAACCGATCTTAGTACTAGCAAATCCCAACGCCGAACCCAGTATACTCGTTTCAGAGTTTGATATCGGTTGGCATGCTTGTTTGGGCGATGCGAAGGCAATAGCAGCTACCATTGATACTATTTGTAACTCGCAAAAGATGCCGTCGACAGCTCATATACGGTCAGTTTTTGAAAAAAGATTTTCCAAAAGAATAGGTGTAGCAAAAGTTGTTGAAGAAGTATGTCACTAAAAAATAGCTCGTTCTGAATGATATTAAGAAGAAGTAAATTGTTCTTCTCCTATTTAAGGGAGAGGTTTTGAGGTTCAAATATTGACTAGATTATGGTGAATAGCCTTTGAGTGTGATGCTAACAGGGGGGAGTGGTTTCTTAGGCAGTCACTTATCTAAATATCTGCGTTCGATCGGGACGCCAGTTTATACCCCCATTAGGGGCAGTGGCCTACGCAATCCGCATCAGTCAGATTTTTTTTTAGAAGATTTATCAGAACTAACTACAGCTATGTTAGCAGATATGAAGATTTCTGTGTTTATTCATTGTGCGGGAGTTGCTCACGAAAAGAGCAATGCGGCTGAGATATATAATGAGGTTAATACGAAGCTTACTAAACTCCTCGCAGAGCGGTGTGTTCAAGCTGGCGTAAAACGCTTTATTTTCATTAGTTCGGTAGGAGTAAATGGTTGTTCAAATAACTATCCTTTTGAAGCGAGGGATCTAGCTGCTCCTTACGATGCTTACACCGAATCGAAATACAAGGCAGAAAGGCACTTGCGAAATGTGTCTCAAGGCACAAGTATGGACTTTGTGATCATACGTCCACCTTTAATATATGGTCCTAATGCGCCAGGAAACTTTCTAAAGCTCGTACAGTTGGCAAAATCACCCATTCCAAAGCCGATAGGGAGTATAATTAATAAAAGAAGTTTCGTTTCAGTTGATAACTTATCTGATTTTATATCTCTCTGTATGACGCATCCTTCTGCGGGAAACGAAACTTTTCTTATTAGTGATGGCTGTGATTTGTCAACTTCTGAATTCCTGATAAAAATATCAAAAACATTGGGTAAACCTCCTCTGCTTATGCCCTTTCCTGTTCCTATTTTAAAAGGTATCGCTTGTCTTATAGGAAAACAAGATATTGTAGAGAAATTGAACGTAAATCTAACTGTCGACATTAAAAAAAATAAAGAACTTTTGGGCTGGGTACCGAAAGTTTCAGTAGACGATGCATTAAAGAGTGCACTGAAGCAAAAATGATAGAAGGTTATCACTAGATGTTATTACGAATTATGGATTTTATTTTTTCTTTAATCGGCCTGTTAGCAGTGCTGCCTATACTTTTTTTACTAACGCTAATAGGCTTACTTGATACAGGCAGTCCTTTGTTTCGGCAAGAACGAGTAGGTAAAAATAAAGAGCCTTTTATATTAGTGAAGTTTAGAACGATGAATAAAGATACTGTTTCAGTTGCTAGCCACTTAGCAAACGCCTCGTCTATTACAAAGTTTGGACACTTCCTCCGCCGCACAAAGTTAGATGAGCTACCTCAGCTTTGGAACGTTTTAAAAGGGGAAATGAGCTTGGTGGGGCCGCGACCTGGATTATATAATCAGGAAAAGCTGGTTGCCGAGAGGGATAAGAAAGGCGTGTTCAAGGTTCGCCCCGGTATAACTGGATTAGCGCAAATAAATGAAATCGATATGTCGACCCCCGAGCTATTAGCGGCCACTGATGCAAAAATGATTGAGACACTGAATATAAAAAATTACTTTCAATATATTATAGAGACCGTCGCTGGAAAGGGTTTTGGTGATCGGGTTAGCTGATTGTTTATTTCAGTTTCTAAAGTAACTCATAGTTGAGTATCGGAAACTTTTTATTCAAAGTGAGTCTAGGGACAAATTAAATACTATGAAAGTAGCAGTTAATGGAAAGAGATGCTGCTATTATTGTAGTGTCACAATGACAAAAAAGTCGTCCCAACTTCAGCCTGGAATTCAGGCTCGAAACGGTTCAGTTGGTTCTTGATCAAAGTTATTCTCATAAGGAGGCTGCTGACGCCATGGGCGTTGGTTATTCAACGCTTGGTAAATGGGTTAAGCAATTAAGAGCAGAACCGGGGGCAAGATACCACAAGCCAGTCTTATGATACTATAGCAGATGCAGATCCGCTTGCTATAGAAACGCGTTGGACGCCTTGAATTAGAAAAGAATATTTTAAAAAAGGCTTCAGCTCTTTTGATGTCGGACTCCATGAAACACTCACGTGAACCGAGAAACTGAGTCAGAGCATTAAGCGCAGATATCCGATTATACATTTTTGCGAGGTCCTGGATGTTCACTGCAGCACATTTAAATACTGGCAGCAGCGAGACAAGCGTATCTAGCCAGACGCTATTCAACTGCTCAGTTTGGTGCGCAAAGCGCATCGCCGAAGTAATGTCTTAGTTGGGGCGAGAACGGTAGCTGATAATCATTACCAATGACGATAAACACGACATTACTTTGACACGTTATCGTGCTGACCGCCTGATGAAGAAACTGAAGCTGGTCAGTTGTCAGCTACCGAAGCATGCTTATAAAAAACAGCACAGGAGCATGTCGCGATCGCCAATTCATTGGACAGACAGTTTGCGGTGACAGCCCCTAATCAGGTGTGGTGCGGTGATGTCAACTTTGTATGGATGGGGAAGGGGTGGGCTTATCTTACTGTCGTGATATGCCTGTCTCCCGTAAACCAACTGGTTGTGCTATGAGTCATTCATCTGGCAGTGATTTAATGTGTCAGGCGCTGAATGCCGTTCGAACGCAGATGGCAATCACAACTGGTCATGTATCACAGTGAACAGGGTAGCCGCTACACCAGTCGCAAGTTCAGGCAGTTAATAATTGGATCTAGGTTATAGAATGACACAAAGTATGAGCCGCTTCGGAAACTTTTGGGATAATAGCTCCGATGGAGAGGTTTTTTAGAAGCTTAAAACCGAATGGATACCAAAAATTGGTTACCTGAGTTTTACCGAAACAAAACAAAGGATCGACGATTATATTCTCGGTTATTACAGTCGGCTGAGACCGCATTCATATAATGGTGGGTTAAAGCCAAACGAATCAGAGAAATGTTACTGAAATAACTATAAACCGGTGCCCAGCATTACTTGACCACTACATTGAGTGGTGTAAACAGTTTTATAATATCTTAATTTTTACAATTAAGAACGAATAATTGGATATTTTATGAAAATAGCAGTAGCAGGGACAGGATACGTTGGTTTATCAAATGCAGTCCTTTTAGCGCAAAATAATGATGTGTATGCAGTTGATATTATAAAAGAAAAAGTCGAGCTCATTAATAATAAAAAGTCACCCATTGAAGATAAGGAAATTTTTGAATTTCTTAATGAAAAAGAGCTGTGCCTTAAGGCCACGCTAAGCCCCGAAGAAGCATACAGCGACGCGAGCTATGTCATTATAGCAACCCCTACCGACTACGACCCGGAAACCAATTATTTCAACACCAGCAGTGTCGAAGCTGTCATAGCCCAAGTTAAGCAAATTAACCCTGATGCCGTTATGGTCATCAAGTCGACCATTCCCGTTGGGTATACCCAGATGCTTAAAGAGAAAATGGGTACTGACAACATCATTTTCTCACCGGAGTTTTTGCGTGAGGGTAAAGCCTTATATGACAATCTTTACCCGTCTCGCATTATTGTGGGTGAACGCTCAAGGCGGGCAGAGGTGTTTGCTGAACTCCTGAAGGAAGGCGCCATTAAAAAAGATGTGCCGACCCTTTTTACAGACAGTACTGAAGCTGAGGCGATTAAGTTGTTTGCGAATACGTACTTAGCCATGCGAGTGGCTTATTTTAATGAGCTAGATACTTACGCAGAAGTTCACGGCTTAAATACCCGGCAAATTATTGAGGGCGTTGGTTTAGACCCCCGTATTGGTGACCATTACAATAATCCAAGCTTTGGTTATGGTGGCTATTGTCTACCGAAAGACACCAAGCAGCTTTTAGCGAATTATCAGGATGTACCACAAAACATGATGCGAGCAGTGGTTGATGCAAATCGCACCCGGAAAGACTTTATTGCCGACAGTATTATTGCCCGCAAGCCAAAAGTGGTGGGTATTTACCGCTTAGTGATGAAGCAAGGCTCTGATAACTTCCGGGCATCGGCGATACAGGGCGTAATGAAGCGCATTAAAGCCAAAGGTATCGAAGTGATTGTCTACGAGCCGGTGCTTGAAGAAGAAAGCTTTTATAACTCGCGTGTGGTGGACGACTTTGAAGCTTTTAAAGCGGAAGCGGATGTGATTGTCTCGAACCGTTTGTCGCCTGAACTTAAAGATGTGGCTGATAAGGTTTATACTCGGGATTTGTTTGGTAGTGATTAAAACTGCTTGCGTCAGGGACGCAAGGTACTGAATTGAGATTTTGCGTCATGGACGCAAGATACAGGAATAAGATTTTGCGTCGGGGACGCGAACAACGATATTTGATGAAAGCTTAAAATATGGGAAACCAATGATTAGCGAAGAGAAGTTAACGCACCTAAAAGCGCTGGAATATGAGTCCATTCATATTTTCCGCGAAGTGGCGGCAGAGTTTGATAACCCGGTGATGTTGTACTCAGTGGGTAAAGACTCCTCCGTATTACTGCACTTAGCCCGTAAAGCCTTTGCGCCGGGTAAAATTCCGTTCCCGTTGATGCATGTGAACACCACCTGGAAATTCCGTGAGATGATCGAGTTTCGCGATCGCATGGCGGAACAACACGAGTTTAAACTGCTTGAGCATATCAATCAGGAGGGTGTTGAAAAGGGGATTGGCCCGTTTACCCATGGTAGTGCTCTGCATACTGACGTGATGAAAACCCAGGCATTAAAGCAGGCTCTGAATAAACACCAGTTTGATGCCGCCTTTGGTGGCGCTCGCCGTGACGAAGAAAAGTCTCGTGCCAAAGAACGTGTCTATTCGTTCCGTGACAAAAACCACCGTTGGGACCCGAAAAACCAACGTCCGGAGCTGTGGAATATTTTTAACGGCAAGGTCAACAAAGGCGAAAGCATTCGGGTATTCCCGCTGTCTAACTGGACTGAGCTGGATATCTGGCAATACATCTATTTAGAGAACATTGATATCCCAGAGCTGTACTTTGCGAAAGAACGCCCGGTGGTTAAACGCGATGGCACCTTAATTATGGTGGACGACGACCGTATGCCATTGGAAGAAGGCGAAACGCCGGAAATGAAAATGGTGCGCTTCCGTACCCTGGGTTGCTACCCGTTAACCGGTGCGATTGAATCGACAGCCGCGACGTTACCCGAAATTATTCAGGAAATGCTGTTAACCACGACCTCTGAGCGTCAGGGCCGTGTGATTGACCGCGACAGTGCTGGGTCTATGGAAAAGAAAAAAATGGAGGGCTACTTTTAATGTCACACGCCAGCCCATTAATTGAAGAAGATATTTTAGCGTACCTAAAACAGCACGAGAACAAAGAGCTGCTGCGTTTTATTACCTGCGGCAGCGTTGATGACGGCAAAAGCACCTTAATTGGCCGCTTGCTGCACGACAGCAAAATGATTTTTGAAGATCAGTTGGCGGCAATTACTGAGGATTCCAAGAAGTCCGGTACTCAGGGTGACGAAGTCGATTTGGCACTGTTGGTCGATGGTCTGCAGTCTGAGCGGGAACAGGGCATTACCATTGATGTTGCCTACCGTTACTTTTCTACCGATAAGCGCAAGTTCATTATTGCCGATACACCGGGTCACGAGCAGTACACCCGTAATATGGCGACCGGTGCGTCAACCTGTGATGTTGCCGTGATTTTGGTCGATGCCAGTAAAGGCGTGCAGACCCAGACCCGTCGTCACAGCTTTATTTGTTCCTTGCTTGGCATAAAACATGTGATTGTTGCGGTTAATAAAATGGACTTGGTGGACTACTCGCAGGACACCTATAAACAAATTCAGGCCGACTATCTGGACATGGCCGGCTCGCTGGATATTCCGGACATTCGTTTTGTGCCGATTTCGGCGCTTAAAGGCGATAATGTGGTGAACCCAAGCGAAAAGCTTAGCTGGTTCCGCGGCTCGCCGTTAATGGAATACCTGGAAAGCATGTCGATTGAGCGCGAAGCTGACAGTGCTGAGTTCCGTTTCCCGGTGCAGTACGTGAATCGTCCTAACTCCGACTTCCGCGGCTTTGCCGGTACCATTACCTCCGGTGAGATCGCCGTTGGTGATACGATTCGTGTGTTGCCGTCCGGGAAAATCTCGACCATTAAGTCGATTGTGACCTTTGAAGGTGAGCATGAAAAAGCGTTAGCTCCGGCCGCGGTTACCTTAACGCTAAATGATGAGATTGATATCAGCCGCGGCGATATGATTGTGAAAAAAGACTCGCTGCCGAACGTGTCCAGTCGCTTTCGCGCGAAACTGGTGTGGATGAATGAGGACGCTCTGCAGACTCACCGCGAGTATTACCTTAAGTTTAACAGCAAGCTGACGACTGGTGAGTTTGAAGAGGTTCAGCATCGCATTGATGTGAATACCTTTGCCGAGCACAAAGCGGGCAAGCTTGAGCTAAACGAAATTGGTGAAGTGGACGTGCACGTTACCGAAAAAGTCATGTTTGACGATTACCAGAGCAACCCGAAAACCGGTGCTTTTATTGTTATCGATCGTATGACCAACATGACCGTTGGCGCAGGAATGATCGGTCAGGCGCTGTCGGGCTCAGATGAGGGCGAAACACAAAAGCACGATTACAGTGAATTTGAGTTAGAGCTGAACGCACTTATCCGTAAGCACTTCCCGCACTGGGAAGCGAAAGACTTGCTGAAGTAGGTTGCGTCCATGACGCAACGTGTAAACCTGAAAAATAAACGTGCGTCCAGGACGCACGGTACGTTATGACAAGCTCAGGGTTACTACTGGCAGCACTAATGCTGTTGATGGTGGTGTTGTTGATCCGCTATCAAGAGCGCTCGGCCATGATCTTCTCCGGCGCGATGCTGGTGACTGTGGCCAGCGGCTGGGTCTCGCAGGAGGCACTATTGTCGAATGCGGCCAACCCCGGCCTCGCCACGCTGGTGATGCTGGTGCTGATTTCCTTTGCACTGGAAAAAACCAGCTTACTGAGAACGCTGTCGCGTTATTTATTCAGCCCGTCTAATGCGCTAACCACCTGGCGGGTTATGGGTTTAAGCGCGTTGGCTTCTTCTGTTCTTAATAATACAGCGGTTGTTGCTGCGCTGCTAAACGCCGTGCGGCGTAACCGCTTTATTCCTGCCTCCAAACTGCTTCTTCCTTTGTCATACGCGGCCATTATGGGCGGCACACTGACGCTGATTGGTACCTCCACCAACCTGATCGTAAACAGTCTGTTTACCGAAACCGGGCACAGTGGTTTTGCGTTTTTTGATTTCACCCTGGTAGGTGCGGGGGTGCTTGGCGCAGGGCTTGTGGTGTTGTTTGTGGTCAGTCGCTTTTTACCGAGCTTTAGCGAAGACGACGAAGGCGGTCGCGAATACTTTGTCGAAGCTGAGCTTGAGGACAATTCACCGCTGGTGGGCCAAACCGTGGAAGCCGCAGGCTTACGCCATTTAGAAGATCTGTTCCTGGCCGAACTACACCGTGATGGTGACATTAAACGGCCAGTAACTCGTTACGATGTGTTACAGGCGGGCGATAAACTTATTTTCTCCGGTGACGTTGGTAAGGTTAAAGTGCTGAATCAGTTTCCGGGCTTGTCGCTTTTCGCCGAGCAAAAAGGCCTGGAAACCCACGAATTGACTGAAGTGGTGATAAAGTCTGAGTCGGTGCTTTGCGGTCAGACACTAAAAGAGAGCGGCTTCCGCGCCCGCTTTGATGCTGCTGTGGTGGCGATTCGCCGTGAAGGTGAACGGATCAATGGTCGTCTGGGATACGTGCGGTTGCGCGCAGGGGACATTTTGCTTTTGGCCACCGGCCCCGACTTTGCCGCCCGCACGAACCTGACTAAAAACTTTTTTGTGTTAAGCGGTGTGCGGCCCGAAAACATGCTGAGTGGCTGGCGCGAAAAACTGACCCTTTGGGGTTTTGTTGCAATGATAGGCACTACCGTTGCCACAGGCTCTTCGCTGTTTTTAGGAGTATTGTTCTTGTTAGCCGCGTTGGTTGCCACCGGTTGCCTGCGTCTTAATGAAATAAAACGCCGTTTCCCGGTGGAGATATGGCTGATTGTTACCAGCGCCTTGTGCCTGGCGACCGCTATGCAAAGTACTGGAGTGGCAGATAGTCTCGGCGACTTTGCATCGAGTTCACTGGCAGGCAATGGCGTTTACCTGACCTTTATCGGTGTGTTTATATTAACTTATCTGCTGACCGAACTGGTGACCAATAACGCTGCTGCTGCACTGATGTTCCCCGTGGCTTATTCATTGTCACTGGGTATGGGTATTGACCCCTTCCCGATGGTAATGGGCGTTGCCTTTGCCGCCTCCGCGAGCTTTATTACCCCCTATGGCTACCAGACCAACCTTATGGTCTTTAACGCCACCCATTACCGCTTAAAACACTTCCTGCTTGCCGGCCTTCCTGTGGCCCTTACCTACATTGCCATGAGTTTGTGGCTTATTCCTTTGCTGTTTCCGTTTTAGCCCGCTTGCGGTACAATTCGTCTATAGTTTACAAACGATATAACCAATGAAGGAAGATATTGCCTAGCATGTTGCTCCAGTGTCTGGCGGCGATGGGTGTTGATCACTAGCTTTTCATTAGTAGAAGTAATATCGCTAGTACGTAGTTTTCATTATCACTTGAGTTTGGGAAAAAGTTAAATGCGGAAATCAAGGAAGCGTAATATAATTCATGTGTATTGCCCGCAAGAACATGAAGAACATGTTGCTAAAGTACTAAATTGCGTAGAGATTAATTACGTTTTAAATGAATTTGATTTAAAGGCTGCCATGCCTGAAATTGTTTGTCATTATCGCGTTTATAAGTTGAGTAACGAAGAAAAAAATTTTTTAATTTATGCTACTGAACAAGGGGCTTGGGTAGAGCCTTTGATTTCATATATTGAGAGAGTAAAGGGTTTTACTGAAGTCGATTTAGTTGACTCTAGTTTTTTTCTTCAGCAAAAAGCATTCTCAATTCTTTCAAATCGTTGGGCTAGTCGTGTAAAACGAGTTTTTGATGTAATGTTTGGTGGATTAGCTCTACTCTTGCTCTTACCTCTACTGGTTCTGTTCGCTATTATAATTAAGCTGGACAGCCCAGGTGGCATTTTTTATAGACAACCTAGAGTAGGATTGTTTAATAAAGAGTTTGAGGTTATTAAGTTTCGTTCTATGAGAAGTGATGCCGAGTCCGGAGGGGCACAGTGGGCTCAAAAAAATGACCCACGGGTAACTCGTGTCGGCAAGTTTATTCGGAAAACGCGAATCGATGAACTACCGCAATTGATTAACGTGCTTAAGGGTGAAATGTCTCTAATTGGCCCACGCCCAGAACGTGATGTTTTTGTCAGTGAGCTCGAGCAGTCTATTTCTTATTATCGCTTTCGACATTCGGTTAAGCCCGGGATAACTGGGCTTGCTCAGGTTAAATACCCCTATGGCGCGTCATTACAGGACGCTGAATGGAAGCATCGCTACGATTTGTACTACATTAAAAACCACCACTTATGGATGGATATAAAAATAGCCTTTTTGACTGTAAAAACAGTGTTGTTCGCTAAGGGTCAGTAATTTTATGGAAAAAAGTATTCTCGTCACAGGCGGAGCCGGCTACATCGGTTCGCATACAGTTGTGCAATTACTCGAGGCAAATTACTCGGTTGTTGTTTTAGATAATTTGTCGAATAGCTCCAGAGAAAGCCTTAAGCGTGTCGAAAAAATCACTGGCAAACAGGTTATTTTTATCGAAGGTGACATTCTTAATAAAGCCTGTTTACGCGAAGTGTTTAGTCAGTACTCAATAGACTCGGTGATTCACTTTGCCGGCTTAAAAGCTGTTGGTGAAAGCGTTGAACAACCTCTGAGTTACTATCAAAATAATGTTAGTGGTACATTGGTGCTGTGTGAAGCGATGGAAGAATTTGGAATTAAAAATATCGTTTTTTCATCCTCAGCTACAGTTTATGGCGACCCCGATGCTATTCCTATTAAAGAGAGGTCGCCGGTCGGCAGAACGACGAACCCTTATGGGACTTCGAAATATATCGTAGAGCTCATCCTTAAAGATTTATGTAATGCAGACTCAAATTGGTCAGCTATTGTACTACGTTACTTTAACCCGGTAGGGGCGCATAGCTCAGGGGTAATAGGCGAAGATCCTAACGGTATTCCTAATAACTTAATACCATACATATCCCAAGTGGCTATTGGAAAACTTAAAGAGCTCAAAGTATATGGCAACGATTATCCTACAAGCGACGGCACCGGAGTGCGCGACTATATACATGTGGTAGACCTCGCCCGAGGTCATATAGAGGCACTAAAGCTCATGGAGAAAAACACGTCAGTGGGGTTTGATGCGATTAACCTAGGCACTGGACAGGGCTATTCGGTTTTAGAAGTAATAAGAGCCTTTGAAGAACAAAGCACGAAGACAGTACCCTATAGTATCGTTGAGCGTCGACCTGGTGACATCGCAGAATGTTACGCGGATCCTGAATACGCGAAAAAAAGACTGGGCTGGAAAGCTGAGTTAGGGTTAAAAGATATGATGCGTGACTCTTGGAATTGGCAATCAAATAATCCTACCGGTTACAGAAATAGATAGAAGCAGTTACTTTTAGTGATGTAGCTGAACAATTTTTGTAAGTCTCCCATTTTGATTTTTAGTACTACCTTACAGGTTTTTACCGGTGTTCTGGGGCGGTGGCAACAAAGTAACCCACAGGGATATAACACAGGAGAATAATATGGCGTTGGTGAGTGGTGCCGGATTGACATTGGATGTTAGCTATCAGAACACCCCAATCAATACGTTAACCGAAACAGTTACTTTGCCCGAACAGTTTGACCAGACGCGGCAGCTGTTGCTGAAGGGCGAGTATCTCAACGTGTCTGAGGGACGCCATGTCACTCATATTTTATCGCGCAGTATTCATGCCGTAAGCAGCGCTAAAAATCGCGATACCCGGTTTGCGAAAATGGTGAATAAATTGCGCTCGGGTCGGTGGCTGGGAGCTACCGGTAAACCGATTACCGCGGTGGTGAATATTGGTGTAGGCGGCTCTGATTTAGGCCCCAACATGGGCTCATTCGCGTTAAAAGAGTTTGCAGACGATGCAGCACTTAATGAGCTGGATGTGCATTTTGTTTCGTCGATGGACGGCGGCCAGTTGTACGCAGTGCTGCCAATTATTGACCCGGAAACCACGTTATTTATTATTGCCTCAAAATCGTTCGGTACTATTGATACCTTTGCCAACGTCGATACTGTGCGCGAGTGGATAAAACCACAGCTGACCGAGCAACAGTGGCTGCAGGATCATGTGATTGGGGTCTCGTCGAACGCGGTGAAGATGAATGATTACGGCATTCCTCCGGCGCACCAGCTGACATTTGGTGAAGGCGTTGGTGGGCGTTTTTCACTGTGGTCGGCGATTGGTTTACCGATTGCGTTAAGTTGTGGACTGCGGACTTTTGAGCGGATGCTGAGTGGCGCTCGCGCGATGGACGAGCACTTTGGTTCGGCACCGGCGGCAGAAAATATCCCACTGTTAATGGCGATGTACGGCATTTATAACCGCCAACATCTGGGCATTAATAACTTAGCGATTTTGCCGTACGACGGTCGTTTACGGATGCTGCCAAACTACTTGCAGCAGCTGGATATGGAAAGTAACGGTAAGCAGGCAACCGCCGACAATCAGGCTATTAATTATGCGACCGGACCTATTATTTGGGGCGGTTTTGGCCCGAACGGACAGCACGCGTTTTTCCAGCATCTACATCAGGGTTACGATGAGTTTGCGGCGGATTTCGTGCTGGTATTAAAACGCCAGGCCCCGGGCTTTAATGCGCAGGTGGCCAATAAGCTGGCCGATCAGCAACAATTGTCAGTCGCAAATTGTCTGGCTCATCGGCAGTTGATGAAATTTGGTTCAGACAATCCCGAGTCACCTCGCGATCATTACCCGGGCGGACACCCGTCCAGCTTATTATTTATGGATGAACTAACACCAGAGACCTTTGGTGAATTGATTGCGGCTTATGAGCATAAAGTATTTGTTCAGGGAGTTTACTGGCAGCTGAATTCATTTGATCAACCGGGCGTAGAGCTGGGTAAGAAGTGCGCGGTAGATATATTACAGGCGCTGCAGTCAGGGGCTAAGACCTCTTATGATGAATCAACAGTGACTATGATTAAGAAGGCGCGTGGCGATGAGTGAGAATATAGTTTGGCACAATACTTCGGTCAGTCATGCCGAGCGGACACAGTTAAATGGCCATAAGCCGGCGATACTTTGGTATACCGGGTTAAGCGGCTCGGGCAAGTCGACCATTGCTAACGCGGTGGACCGCAAGCTCTATGAACGCGGGTGTCACACGTACCTGTTGGATGGTGACAATGTACGTCATGGTCTGAACAAAGATTTAGGCTTTGGGGATAACGACCGGGTGGAAAACATTCGCCGTATCACCGAGGTGGCGAATTTGTTTGCTGATGCCGGACTGATCGTTGGCACGGCCTTTATTTCGCCGTTCAAAGAAGATCGGGCGCAGGCACGGGCGCTGGCTGGCGAGCGGTTTATCGAAGTGTTTGTTGATACGCCGATTGAGATTTGTGAACAGCGCGACCCTAAGGGCTTGTATAAAAAGGCCCGGGCCGGCGAGATTGGTAATTTCACCGGTATATCGTCTCCCTACGAAGCACCAGAGTCCGCCGAAGTGCATTTACGCACCGCCGAGATGAGCGTAGAACAAGCCGCCCAGGTAGTCGTTGACTACCTTTTGTCGTAGGTCGCGCCGTACGTCGCGTCCTCGACGCGACAATGCATTGTGTCAGAGACGCAGGATAGTTTGAACCCTCCCGGGCTAAGTAGTCGATTAATGATGGATAGCCGGGGATCGGTGTTGCCTTTTTCAATTTCGCGTAAAGTTTTGTCAGAAACCTGAACAAATTGTGCGTAGCGCGTCTGCGTCATGCCATATAGATCAACCCGGATGCGCTTTATTGTGTCACCAATGGATAAGCGGCCTTCGTTTACGTCGCGCTGAAGGTTTTGTATGCGAGCTTTGCGCTCTTCTAAAGATAAGTTAAGCATGGCGTATTCCAAAGTCAGCTAGTTTTTTTTCAATACGATTAAACCCAATGGCCGGGAATTCGATGATCTCCTCCGGGCAACCGTACTTTTCCAATAATGCCGGGACCTTGATAAGCTTTTCTGCTAACTGACGTAAAAACGCCATTAATTCATCGGGGTCACCAAAACTTTCGAGACTTTGAATCAGTTTGTCAAAATAGACGATACCGCCACGCTCGTACTCTTCTCCCCACTTGAAGAGCCGAGTGACCATTTCAGGATCGGCTTTCATTGGAGCAAAGTCGTAGATTGGCGCGTATCTGATATCTCCTTCAAATTTTAAAAAAGAAATATTGCGTCCATGGTTATCTGAGTTGCCAAATACCAAGTTGAGTAAATCACGGGCGAGATATTGTTTAGCGAATTCTTCACTGGTCATTTTTGTGCTATGTCTAATTTTTTCCCAGACTTTTTCCATGACAGAGAAGTGGTTTTGGTAACTGCCCGGGCCCGCATTAATTATAGAATAAATACTTTCGACGCCAATTCGGCAGGCAATAGAGTCTTCGAACCGCACATCAAAGCGAGGCAGCCACAGGCTGACTTGAGAATCTACTTCTAAAATCTTCATGCGAGAAACATCGATGGTTTCAATGCTACTATCGCCCAAAACGTCATTTAGCACTTGATAAAAAACACCTTCCGCACGAAGGATATTATTATCTCTACTTGAACGAGTGTTCCTTGCGAACTTGGTTAAATAAGGCGTTGCAGACAAAGTCTTACCAGCAAAGTCGGCATCAATGAAGACTTCGTCATTGTCGACCATCAGTAACAATTTTGGAGCAACACCGCCAGCTCCTGTTGCTCCCCCTACAGCCGCACCGTGTTCATTGGCATAATCTAAAAAATCATGCTGGAGCCGGGCGACATCGTCAGTTGAAAACCGCTGCGCGTTGGCGCCCCGTACCAGCGAGGCAGCCTCTTTTATGCGTATATTGCCTACCGGAGACATGCATGCATTGGTGAGTAATGCATAGTTTTGTTCAAATTCAGTGGCTCTTGCCATATTTAGGTAATTTAGCCACCAATCTCTAGACTTTCCTACCGGCAATAAGTCGTCAAGTACTGCGGGCCAAGTCGGATATTCTGCCGGTAATATGGTGACTGGTGCATTAACGGTGCATGCCCAAGAGTCTATTGCATTGTAGGTTAGTACATCGCTGATATACTGTGAAAAATAGTATAAAGTAACACTGCTTGTCATCTGTGCTTTATCAAAGTGGAGCTCTGCGGCATCCCACCATTTTTTGCGATTGAATAATTGAAGTGTTAGCGGTCTCATAAATTATACGGTAGTCTGTTACTGTTTATGAATAAGAATAGAGCAGATAACGGAACTAAGCTACCGTTTTCATGACTTTTTTTATTTTTTTCGGAGTTAAACTTCCGTAGTTTGAGTTTAAAGCCTGCGTCGGAGACGCAAGCCAGGGAGAATTATTAATGTTGGACGAGTTACAGCAGATTGCGCGTGATGCTGGCGCGGCGATCATGGAAATTTATAACAGTGATGAATTTGATGTTCAGCTAAAGGGCGACGATAGCCCGCTCACCAAGGCTGACTTGGCCGCTCATCGAGTGATTTGTGACGGGCTGAGCAAGTTAGCAGTGCAATACCCGATTATTTCTGAAGAGTCGGCCGATATCGACTGGGAGCTGCGGAAGCACTGGCATCGTTATTGGCTGGTAGACCCGCTGGATGGCACCAAAGAGTTTATCAAGCGTAACGGCGAGTTTACCGTTAATATCGCGTTGATTGAAAAAGGTGAGCCAGTTTGTGGCGTTGTATACGCGCCCGTGCTTGATGCCATGTATGTTGGCCAGCGTGACAAAGGTGCCTTTTTAAATGGTCAGCCGATACAAGTGGAACAGCAAACTCCGGAGACGTTACGTATTGTCGGCTCGCGCTCACATGCCTCGCAGGAAACTACGGACTGGCTAGAGCAACTGGGCAAGCCCTACGAAATGGTACCGATGGGTAGCTCGTTAAAAATTTGTTTGGTCGCTGAAGGGAAAGCCGATATTTATCCGCGCTTAGGGCCAACGTCGGAGTGGGATACTGCCGCTGCGCATGCCGTGCTCAATGCTGCAGGCGGTTCGCTAAAGACCACGGACGGCAAGGCTTTACGGTATAACCAAAAAGAATCTTTTTTGAATCCTTACTTCATTGCTGAGTAACTTACATTGTTGAAACAATTTGTAACATGTCGCCAAAGAATGTTATTTAAATGTTTCTTCAGCTGGGTTAATCTTGAGGAGTGCGACTTCTACTTGCTGTTCGCAATGGATGCGAGAGTACGTCGCGCTAATAACCATAAGAAAGAGGAATCCAGGATGAGTTTTGATTCAAGAAAACTTCCTCGCAAAAGCATATTAGCGACGTTAGTAACGTCAGCAATTGCTTTTGGCGCAGGAGCCCAAGATCTCAATTTAAGTGACATTCAACTAGAAGTCACTAAAGTACAGCGAAGTGCACCTTTTGATAAGCAAGAGTATAAGAAGCTTTTACAAAAAGAATATTTTGTTCTAGAGCTTAGTGATGCTCCTTTGGCAACCTATAAAGGTGAAATTGCCGGTTATTCGGCTACTAGCCCAAAAATCTCCGGCACTGATAAGATTGATACCCAATCTTCTGATGCAAAAAGTTATGCCGGCTATTTGAAGTCGAAGCAAGAAACGGTTGTTAGTGAGCTGCGTAATAAAGTAGCGGGCTTAAAGGTACGTTCTCAGTTAGATACGGTCATCAACGCTGTGATCGTCGAAGTGCCGAAACAAGATAATATCAAAGAAGTTCTGGCATCAGCTAACGGCGTAAAAAAGGTTTATGAAAATAAAACCTATTACACTAATACCGATGCTTCGCTTGAGTTAATCAATGCGACTGAAGCATGGGAAGCTTTAGGCGGACAATCTGAGGCCGGTAAAGGTATCAATGTTGCAATTATTGATACTGGTATCAATTCGCGGCACCCAATTTTTGAACCTGCGGGACAGGAACGTCCTGAAAGCGCACCTAGCGATGATTATTGTGCAATGATCGACCCTGGGTTTTGTAACGGAAAAATTGCTGTCGCCCGCTATTATACGCCGACCAGCCCTGTTCACCCCGATGAATATATCAGTCCCGAAGATTTCAATGGCCACGGTACTCACGTAGCGGGTACGGCTGCTGGTGGTGCGGTTAGCGCGACTTATCAAGGGGTTGATGTAAACTTATCTGGCGTAGCGCCAGGCGCGACCTTGATGGTTTACAAAGCATTATTTTCTACTCCAGAAGGCACAGGTTCAGGTTCTACTGTTAACTTAATGCAAGCATTAGAAGATGCGGTTGACGATGGTGCCGATGTTATTAACAACTCTTGGGGTGGCGGAGCCGGTGGTCAGCCACAGAATAGTGCTTACACACCAATATTTGATGCAGCTGAAGAAGCCGGAGTTTTAATTGCTACGGCAGCCGGTAATGATGGCCCAGGCGATCGGACCATTGGTTGTCCTGGATGTATCGAGTCAGGACTAACTGTTGCAAATACTCAACATGGACGTACTTTTGCCCATCTAGTTGATGCAGCAGGTGTTGAAGATCTGATTTCAACTGTCGGTGCCGGTGATTTTGAGATTACTGAAGAGATTTCGGGTCCACTGATGCCTGTCGAATTAATCGATGACGGTGACGTTGAAGCCTGCGACGCTTTTGCAGAAGGTTCTTTAGAAGGACATATTGCATTTGTTTCACGCGGTGGCTGTTTATTTACAACTAAAGCCAATAACGTCCAGGCAGCTGGTGCTGTTGCCATGATAGTGTACAACAACTCTTTTGGGCGTATGGTTATGTCCATGCCGGGAGCTACGTTGCCAAGTGTGCAAGTGAGCCAAAGTGACGGCAAAGCTATTTTGGATGCTTACGACGAGGGTGCAAGTGCAACTATTAGCGGTTCGGCAAGCGCGGTTGTAGATGATACTGCCGTGGACATGATGTCCGATAGCAGTTCACGCGGCCCTAACGGTGACAGTTCTTTCCTGAAGCCTGATATTGCAGCACCAGGAACAAGTATTTTGTCCGCCTATGCCGCAAGTAATGACAACGTGAATGCTTACGGTGCTATTTCCGGTACGAGTATGGCAAGCCCTCATGTTGCTGGTGCGGCTGCATTAATGCGCCAGTCTTATCCAGAGTTGTCTGCTGAACAAATAAAATCGATGCTAATGACATCTGCAGATACCAACGTCACTGACATGGAAGATGGCGAGGTAGTCCCAGCAACACCATTTGATCGTGGCGCAGGCCGTCTTGACGTAATCAACGCGATCAATACGGGTTTGACACTGGACACAGCATCATTTGTAGATAACGGCTGTGTGTTAGGTTGTGAGTTCACGCGGGTTGTCACCAATCTGGCTGACGCTGACGTTGAGTGGCAGGTGAGCGTAGAGGTTGATGACGCTAATGCAATGGTTTCGGCGCCAGAAACGCTGGCAATAGAAGCCAATGGAACAGCTGAATTGGCGATGTCGGTTGATACCACATACGCTGAGCGCGGCTGGATTTTTGGAACTGTGACCTTGACAGATCCTACAGGGACATTCCCTGATGCGAATATCCCAGTTGCAATCCATGCAAAAGCTTCGGATTCGGAAACTAACATTAATACTGTTGTTGAGGGTGGTGAATTCACTCCAGGCTCAACTGTTGATATGTTAACTGTAGCAAAAGCGACTGGAGAACAGTCTCCATTTAGTTTGATTACACGAGTCCCTGAAGGCACAGAGCTTGTCGAAGGTTCGGCTTACTCGCAAGAGTTGGGTGAGACTTCTCGCAATGGCTTTAGTGTGTCGCCAACAGGTAGCACAATAAGCTGGGCAGGTCAGTTAAATATACCTGAATCAAGCTTTGAAATGGTAGGTTCACCAACCGGTGGAATGTCATTAGCTGACATGGGAGCTCAACCTGTCAACTGTTCTCTTAACGGCGGCTGTGATGAGAATACGCTCCTCTATAATTTCCCGCTTCCGTACGCTGGTACTGTCTGGCCGTCATTTCAGGTAAATACCAACGGAGTTGTTGCATTTGGGAATGGACCGGTAACCGGTACCTACTTGAATCAGGAGTTACCAGCTCCAGCCGCCCCAAGTAATATTGTTGCGCCATTCTGGTCTGACTGGGAGCTTTTGCAAGAAAATAATGCGGATCTCTATGTTGCCGTCTTTAATAATGCAAGTGGCTCACCAGAGTGGATTGCAGTAGAGTGGAACAATGCAACCATCTACGGTGATAGCTCTGGAGATACCTACACTTTCTCGGTGTTTATCAATATTAATCAAGAGTTAGTTGTTTATAACTATACTGATATTCCTTCTATGCCGGAAAATGTTACTATTGGTCTACAGGATGTCACCGGAGTATTGGGCGGTTCCTACTATTACAACGGTAGTGGTAGTTCTGTTACGTCCGGCGATGCACTCCAACCGATGTTAAATACCAACCTAGGCACAGCCGAAGTTCGTTATAGCGTGCAGCTTCCTGAAGTAGCAACGGGCGATGAGCTGGCACTAGAATTAGGTTGGGATGAGACTACGCAAGTTGATATTGGTTCGAACTTTGAAGCAACAGAATTGCGTTCTAAATCTCATGTCTCACTGATTAATGGCGACAATAAGCTAGACGCTAACCGCGCATTTTCGGTTGAAGCTGAAGGCGAACTGTCGGTAGAAATCACGGCCCAGCCACAGCACGGTACGTTGGAACAAGTAACAGAAGTTGTTACGGATGAAGACGGTAACGAGACAGAACAGCCAGTGCCTGGTGTTTATGTCTACACTCCAGAAGTTGAAGAAGTCACTGAAGATAGCTTTAGCTATGTTGTTTCAGACGAAGCAGGTGTAACAACTTCAGAGAAAACGGTTACTGTTAATGTACTGGAACCTAACGATCCACCAGAAGTTACTTCGCCAAACGGTGAAGCCAACGCAGACGGTGAAATCGTGGTATCGGCTGAGACGAATGGTACTGTGACTCTGTCTGTTGCAGCGACTGACCCGGACGAAGACGAACTGACTTATAACTGGATGCAGGTTTCAGGTCCAGAAGTTGAGTTTGAAGGTCAGGGCACCAGCGAAATTAGCTTTACTGCACCAGCAGAAGCAGGCGACGTTGTCTTTGAAGCTAGCGTTGATGATGGCCGTGAAACAGTCAGCCAGACATTTAGTGTTGCCGTTTCAGAGCCAGCTCCAGCTCCAGCACCTGAGCAAGACTCTGGTTCATCAAGCAGCTTTGGCTTGTTGATTGGTCTATTAGCGTTACCATTTGCTATCTTACGTCGCCGCTTAGCAGTGGCTCGTAAATAAGTAATCGGTTGATGTGATTTACCAAGGGGGCTTCGGCCCCCTTTTTTGATGGTAGCGAGGAATATTGTGAAGCAAACAACTCAACAGTGTCTGATAACTTTAACGCCAGTTGCTATTGTGCTGGTGCTATTGCTGTTATTGCCACAACAATGGTTGTCGTTACTGGCGTATCAGCGTGGTGACGGTGACTGGTGGGAGTTTTTAACCGCTGGCTTTATTCACTTTGAACTAAGTCATGGGGTATCCAGCATTATCGGGCTGGGCGTCATGTGGTTATTATTTGCTGAGCACATAAAGCCTTTGCCGGTTTGGCTGATGCTGGTGGCTACCGCCGTAATGTCAGTCGCTTTTGAGCATTGGTTGGCCGTAGAGCCTTATGTCATGCCGACAGTGACTGAGAACAAAGGTTTTTCGGGGGCTCTGTATGGTTTTTTTGCCTGTGGAGCGACGTTAGATATTATAAAGCGGCGTCCTTTTGGTCTGGTGCTTTGGTTGTTGGTGATTGGCAAAGTAACAGCAGAGGCGGTGCTTGGGCAGCCGATATTAAGCTTTAGTGAAGTAGACCGGGTGGCTGTGATGGGCCATTTAGGTGGGGCTATCACCGGTGTGTTTTGTGCTCTGGTCTATGGCTTTAATCTTAGGCATAAGCAAGCTAGGCAGTAGTTATGAATGATTTTATTGAAACCTATGATAATGCATTATCCAAACAACAGTGTCAGACGTTAATCGATACGTTTGAACAGTCGCCGCATACCGGCCCGGGTAGAACCGGCGGTGGCGTCGACAAAACAAAGAAGATCAGTACGGATTTATACTTAAACTCGCATCGCGAATATCAATCGTTGTTGCAGCAAATTCAGCAGGCTACCGCGCGCTGCGCGGTAGAGTATTTTAAAAAATACCGGTTTGCTTTAATTGCGCCGGTGTCATTAACATTAAAACATCCGCAAACCGGTCAGCCGGTGATGCTGACCGACGACAACTTTGATGAATTAGCTGCGGGCAACGAAATGTTGCTGATGCAAAAGCTGTTTCGGCTAGGCGCTATTCAAATGCAGAAGTACGATAAAGCCGAAGGTAATTATAATTACTGGCATTGTGAACAGTTTCCGCAAAAAGGCTCCACCGAAGCGCTGCATCGTGCCTTATTATTTATGGTTTATTTAAACGATGTTGAAGAGGGCGGCGAAACCGACTTTTATTATCAGCAGCGGTCGTTAAGGCCAACCGCCGGGCAGTTGGTGATAGCGCCCGCTTATTTTACTCATACTCATCGCGGGCGGATGCCAATTTCAAATGATAAGTATATATTAACAAGTTGGATACTCCATAACCGGGGAGAACAGCTTTATGGTTAAAACAAGGAGAGAGAAATGACAATAACACGAGTGGGATTATTGCTGATTGCAAGCAGTGTGATGGTAGCTTGTGGCCAACCTGATACATCGACAGACCTGCAAGAGCAGCAGATGTCAGAGCAGCCGAAGGTGACTGCGACTCAGGATATTAAAGAGCTGGGGTTAGAGATACGTCGCATGGTGCAAACGCCAAATGCCGATCATCCGGACCAATGTAAAATTGTGGCAATGGGGCATAAGCCGTGCGGCGGACCCGAGCGGTATTTATTGTATTCAACCAAAACTATGAATGAGCAGGAAGAGACTGAGTTTCTGAATAAACTTGAACAATACAACCAGCTGAGCCGCCGCCATAGCGAGAAGTCCGGGATGGTGTCGGACTGCCAGATGCTACCTGAGCCAACGGCAGTGGTAAGAGATGGGTTTTGCATACCAGCCGAGAAAAACACCATGTAACACCCAAAATTGTGACCCGGAGAAGATATTATCTGAAATTTAATTAATGCGTTAGACAAATGTAATATTTTAACTAGAATATTACGTTGTACGAAAACGCGTACAAAAAATCAGATTATCTTTAAAGGAAAAGGTTATGAGTTCAAAACATACTCTTTTGACACGGAGCGTCCTTGCGGCACTGATTTCCGGGTCACTTGTGGCTTGCGGAGGATCGTCCTCCGATGATTCGGGCGGAGGGGAGCCTCCGGAAACAGCTTCTTATCTTGTTAGCACTGAAGTCACTACCGGTGGTAGTTTAGATCCTGATCAACAAACGGTCGATGAAGGCGATAGCGCAGACTTTACTGTCACCATTACCGACGGTTTTACACTGGAGGCGATTAGTGGCTGTAATGGTTCGCTCGATGGAGCAACTTATACCACTGGCGCTATTACCGCTGATTGTACAGTCAGCGCGGAATTTGAACCTATTCCTAATGAAGCTCCAACGGTTTCTGCAACAGCAGAGCCGGAGGAGGTCATGGAAACTGAAACCGCAACGATGAACGCTAATGCAAGTGATTCCGATGGTGAAGTTGCAAATTATCAGTGGGTTCAAACAAGCGGAGATGTCGAAGTTACTCTAGAAGGAGCGGATAGCGAACAATGCTCCTTTGTGGCTCCAGACGTTAGTGCTGATACACCAGTGACATTCGAGGTCACAGTAACTGATGACGACGGTGACACTGCCACCAGTGAGGTTTCGTTAACGATTACCAATACACCCGCGCAGGCTGTGATCAACTCTGATGTTACAGAAATTGATGAACTTGATAGCTTAACGCTCGAAGCTGACACTAATACTGGCTGGAGTTATTCTTGGGCGCAGACCGCTGGCCCCGAAGGCGAATTCTCGTCTACGACTGACGCTTTAACTGAATACACGGCACCTGAAGTTAACGCTAATGAAACGGTCACGCTCGAATTGACAGTGACAGATGATAAAGGTCGAACTGATAGTGCCCAACATGACTTGCTCGTTGTTGATTTAGATTTCAGTATTGCTTGGCAATCAAAGGCATCGGCAGCTGCGGGTAGCAATGTTGTATTAGAGTTAACGCGTGATGTTAGGTCGAGCGATGTTGTTTTATTTAGTGGGGCAGAAATTGCGCCAACTAGCATAGATGGTAATCAACTGACGTTTACCGTTCCTGACGAGAGCAGCTCAGGTTCTTTAGTTGTTCAGGGAGAAACGAAAGACTCGAATTCCGTTTGGCTTGAAATAGGTGAAACCGGTTTAACCAATGCGCACCCAGACAGCGTCTTTGATTCGACCTTAGGTGAACAAGTTGTTAGTGACTTCTTAATCGTCAGCCTGGTTGATGGAAGCGACGATGCAACTGCGGAAGAGGTCGCAGCTACGGTCGGCGGTACAGTGCTCGGTTACGATTCAACGCTTGGCGTTTATCAGATCGGCGTAAGTGCTGACAACTATGCTGAATTAGAAAGCCAATTACAGACACTGCAAGGTCATACTGCTGTTGTTTCCGCAATGATGGATCCGATTATTGAGGATGAGGCGATTGACTGGAGCGGCGATCCTGCTATTGGTGAGCAGCGTGATCGAAATAATGTTCAAGCTGGTGCAGAAACATACCAGGCAGCAGTAGGTACCGATATCACTCCTATGTTTATGGCATTGGGTGTTTCTGAGGCGGGTGTTGACTATACCCAGGTTGATTTTGATGGATTTGCTGGCGCTGAATCAGGTCATCCGAAAATGACCTTGCACAGTCCATCTGTTGCAGTAGATGCTGGTGGTTCTCATGGCACAAACGTGACCGGATTAATTGCGGGTGAGTTGGGTGATGGTGGTAATGCAGGCCTGTTATCGGCACTAGCTGATAATCACGGTGGCGCAGCAGTGCTGGTTAATTCCGGCTCCAGTAGTTTGGTCGGACGTTTGTCTTCTACCATGAGTATGGCTCGAGCAGGAGCATCGGTTATTAACTGGAGTTGGGGCATCCATCGTTTAGTTGCTGAGGATTCTAACGAAGATGGAACAATCAGTAATGATGAAATTACCGATGGTGCAATGACTTGCGCGGATAGTTACACCCGAAATAATGTGGTAAATCAACGTCAGTTTGACGGCGTTAAATCGTTGTTAACTAACTTTTTTAATGAATTTCGCGAAAATCATCCGCAAACGGTTATCGTAACATCTGCGGGTAACGGAGCAACGGACGCCGGTGATTTTGATAATCGCTTACCGAGCTCGTTCGACAGCAACCAACTAGTGGTTGTTGGAGCACATACTTCGGGCGGACTCTATAGCGACGGTCGCAGTGAGGATGAAGAAGCAGCCTCTGGTTATGAAACTTCGTGTTTTGACACTAGTATCAGTACTGATGTGAAACGGGCTCATTATTCCAACTATGGCGAAACAGTGGATATCACTGCCAGTGGTACTATCGCCGGTTGGGACGGTAGCGATGTTGTGAGTCACCGCGGAACTTCATATGCGGTACCAATGGTTGCCGCTACAGTTGCGTTAGTGCAGTCAATTGACCCGACGTTAACGCCTGTTCAAATTAAACAGCTACTGCGTGCTAGTGCGTTACCGATCGAAAACACATTAGCAGGAGCAACAACTACCAATGTTGTTACTCGGGAACTGACTGTCGACGAAAACCCTTCTGCCGCAGGTTCGGGTGCACGACTGAATGTCGCTGGGGCTATAGAGGCCGCGGTCACTCGCTACGACGAAGGATCCGGCTCCGTTGGTGAACCTATTAGTGTTGGTGTCGGAGACGGGCCTGTTGTGGAGACCGTAACCTTTACAGTACCTGAAGATAATGTTTACGACGCGGTTGATATCTTTTTTACCGTCGATGTTTCAGGTTCTTATTATGATGATTTATCAACTTTTCGAACTCAGGCGACTGCTTTAATTGATGAATTTTTGTCAGCGGGCCGTGATGTTCAAATCGGTTTGTCCAGTTTCAGTGAGTTTCCTGGGTATGGCGGAGCTGACTCTACGGATTACCCTTTCCGACTAGATCTTCCGTTGACTAATCAGTCCGACAACTTAATTGCAGCGCTGGACGAGTTAATGATTGAGTTTGGTGGTGATAGTCAGGAAAGTCAGTATGAGGCGCTTTATCAAACTGCTTCGAGGGAATCAGGTTGGCGTGAAGGGGCTCTACCCATCATTTTCTTAGCAACGGACGCGCCATTCCACGATGCTGACAACGAATCTGATTATCCTGGTCCTGGACGTACGGCTACTCTCCAACGTTTGCAGGACAACGACATCCGTGTGTATGGCTTGCAGTCAGGAGGGACCATTGATGAGGTTCTTGATGTTACAGAGGTCACCGGCGGTGAGGCATTCCTGCTGTCACGTAATAGCTCTGAAATTGTCGACGCTGTTATCGAAGCTATCGATTCTACTACTCAAAATTTGTCATTAAACCTAGAGCCGTTTGGTGATTTTGCAGGGTTAGTAGAGAAAGTTGTTCCTACGGATTCACCCGATGCGAACAATGGCCAGCCAATTGAGGGCGTTCAACCTGGTGATCAAGTTAGCTTTGATGTGACCTTTAATGGCGACGGTATCCCGACGGGCGAAACGGTAAGCTTCTCTTTCCGACTGAGAATTGTCGTTGGTGGGGCGGCTGTAATTCACGAAATTCCTGTTATCGTGACAATTGAAGGATAAAGTTATGAAAATATTTAATTTAGCAGCTGCTGCTATGGTGTTTTTCGTTAACGCAACATTTGCAACAAGCGTTGTGGCAAGTAATTCCGCTTGCAGTACTGAGCAGGTGGGGGGCAATAAATATAACGTCATCGATGACGAAGGTCATGTGTTGGGTTATGTTGATGAGGAGCCCAATGGAAGCTGGTTTATGTGGATAGAGGGTCAAGGTGCACAGAATGACACGGCTTTTAGTTTTGAGCGTGCTGTTGAGCGGGTCTGTGATCTAGGAAACGTTTCACCTTAATCACAGCGCTTTTACCTAATTGTCATAATTTTTTGCTAAACTGCCTTACATTGTTATCGATGTGAGGCAGTTTTTTATGAAACGTACTTTAATTGCGGCGTCGGTCGCACTGTTATCTAGCACTGCGATGGCGGATGACCACCAACAGCCAAATATTATTTACGTGATTGGCGATGGCATGGGTTTTGAATATATCAGTGCTTATCGCTATGCCATGTCGGATCTCGAGACCAAAGAGCTGGCAGAAACTCAGTTTGACCATTATTTAACCGGTGCCGCTTTGACTTATCCGGAAGATGACACCTGGGTAACTGACTCGGCAGCCAGTGCGACAGCATTAGCTACCGGTGAGAAGTCATACAATGGCGCTATCGGTATGGATAACGATAAGACCTCGCTGAAGACGGTGATGGAATATGCCAAGCAGAGCGGTTACGCCACTGGCTCGGTATCAACCTCACAAATTAATCACGCCACCCCAGCGTCGTTTTTCTCGCACCACCCATCGCGTTACGAATACAACGAAATTGCCGACTTAATGGGTCAGCAGATTGTTGACGGCAACGCTTCGTTTGACGTGATCCTGGGCGGTGGCCAGCAGTACTTTATTCGTGCTGATAAAAACTGGGCTGAATTAATTGAGCAGCAGGGTATGCGCGTGATCCAGGACATGCAGATGTTGGATCAGGTTGAACAGGCTCCGGTAATGGGGCTGTTCGCACAAAAAGGCTTACCGCACGCGATTGATGAAGGGAAAGAATCGCTGGCTAAGATGACCTCTTCGGCACTGCGCTTGCTGGATAATGAAGACAAGCCGTTTGCACTGATGATTGAAGGCAGCCAAATTGACTGGTGTGGTCACGCCAACGATATTGCCTGTGCTGTGCACGAAATGGATTCTTTGAACAAAGCATTGGAAGTGGTTAACGAGTACATCGAAAACAACCCAAATACCTTGTTTGTGATGACCGCTGACCATTCCACCGGTGGCTTAACTATTGGCCGCGATGGTGAATACGCCTGGTATTCTGATCGGGTAATGAAGATTGAACACTCTATTGCCTATATGAAAGAAAAACTGCTGGCGATGGACAGCGACCAGTGGGCAAGTTTTGTGGCGGATGCGGTTAATGCAGAATTGACCCAGGAGTATACCGACGAGCTAGCAATGGCCGCTGAGCAGCACGGCGAAGATCGTGAAGATGCGTTACATAAAGCACTAGCGTATATCACTGCTGATATTACCGGCACCGGCTGGACGACTAGTGGCCATACCGGCGTTGATGTTCCTGTTTACGCAACGGGTCCCAACAGCGACCAGTTCCGCGGCTATATGAACAACACGGAACTCGGCCAGCGGTTGATTGAAATCGTTAAGTAGGCTCACTTCGTTCGCGGGGTGGGCTCGCTGCGCTCGCGGTGTAGGGGCTTTGCCCGTTGTAGGGTTTAACGCGCGAAGCGCCTATCCCCGTGCGCCGAAGGCAGCACGCCACCCCGCGAGCACCGCGAGCCCATCCCGCGAACGGAGTAAGCCCAAACCTTCAATCCCTTGTCACATTTCCTTCATATTTTTGCCCCATCAATAAGCTACCCTGTACTCACGAATCGACCGTTATTGTTGTGTGAGTATGAAGTTTTTCAATAAAGAGCTCAGTTGGTTGTCGTTTAACGAGCGGGTGCTTCAGGAAGCTGCTGATGATGCCGTTCCGGTAATCGAGCGAATGCGCTTTTTGGGTATTTTTTCGAGTAACATGGACGAGTTTTTTCAGGTTCGGGTGGCGGAAGTCAAACGCCGCATATTTTTTAGTCAACAGCAGCCCGAACGCAAACAGCAAGAGCTGCTGATGTCTGAACTGCAACAAAAGGTGGTGCAGTTACAGCAGCAATTTGATGAAGTGCTACAAGCGGTGTTAATCGCATTGGCTGAACACAACATTTTGTTGATGGAAACGGGCCTGCTGAGCGATGATGAACGCCAACGTTTAAATCAATTTTTTGTCGAGAAAGTGCGTCGCTTCATTGTGCCGGTGTTAATCAGCGAAAAAACTAACCTGGCTAATGTGGTGCGCGAAGATGAAAACTATTTATGTGTCGAAATTGATCATTCCAAAGGGCGTAGTTATGCGCTTATTGAAGTTCCGTCAGACTCGCTGGAACGATTTATAAAACTTCCCGGAGACAGTGCTTCTAAACGACATAAGTTATTGTTTTTAGATGACGTTCTGCAGCTTAATTTAGAGGCCTTATTTCGCGGTATTGTACCTTTTAACAAGCTACGGGCATTCTCGTTTAAAATGACCCGAGATGCTGAGTATCGGCCGTCCGACGACATCGAACAAAGCGTGTTAGAGCGGATGGAAGAGGGCTTAAAACAACGTATCAAAGCGGACCCGGTGCGGCTGGTGTATGACCGGGATATGCCCGACGAAATGCTGGCCTTTTTATGTGACAAATTGCAATTAAATCCGTTTGATTCGCTGGTGGCCGGCGGTCGCTACCGGAATACACGGGATTTTGCCAAATTTCCGAATTTTGGTGCAGCGTCACTTGAGCATGCCCGCCAGCCGGCGATAGAGCATCCAAAGTTTTTGCGGCAGGACAACGTGTTTGACACGATTCGGTCCAGCGATATTTTATTGTATTATCCTTATCATCGATTTTCTCACTTTACCGAGTTTGTTCGCCACGCAGCCTACGATCCTAAGGTCAATCGAATTTCGTTGTGTATCTATCGGGTTGCGCCTAACTCGCGGGTAATACGTTCACTCATAAACGCTGTGCAAAATGGTAAGCAAGTGACCGTGATGGTTGAATTACAGGCACGTTTTGACGAAGAAGCAAACATTGAGTGGGCAAAGGAATTAACCGAAGCAGGAGTGCGGGTGAGCTTTGGCATTCACGGTCTAAAGGTTCATTCAAAACTGATGTTGGTACACCGCCAGGAAGGCATTGGAGAAAGACGCTACGCAGTAATAGGCACCGGTAATTTTCACGAAGGGACAGCGCAGGTCTACACCGACTTTAGTTTGTTTACCTGTAATCCGGAACTTTGTGCCGATGTTGACCATGTTTTTCAATACCTTGACCAGCCGTACCGCAGTCACCACTTCAGGCACCTGATGATTGCGCCGGTCAATATGCGTCAAAGACTGATCGACCTTATCGAATTTGAGATTGAACAGGCGCACGCGGGTAAAGCGGCGGAAATCTTTTTAAAGGTTAACAATCTGGAAGACAGCAGCCTGATTGTACAGTTGTACCGAGCATCGCGCGCGGGTGTAAAAGTTCGTTGCTTGGTGCGGGGGATGTGCTCGTTACGAGCCGGTGTTGATAACTTGAGCGAGAATATTGAAGTTCGCAGCATCGTTGACCGGTATCTGGAGCATGCCCGAATTTATCTGTTTCATCATGCCGGGTCGCAGGAAGTTTATATCGCGTCGGCGGATTTAATGACCAGAAACTTAGATCACCGGGTCGAGGTGGCAGCGCCGATTACCGACACTGACGGACGCGCGGATTTGTTAAAAGTGATGGAATTGCAATGGCGGGACAGGGCAAAGTCCCGTATTGTGGATGCGGAACAACGCAACCATTATTGCTGTGCAGAGGAAAGCTCAGCCAATCGACGGCTACTGCGTTCACAGGTTGCTATCTACAATTACTTTAAACGCCGGGTTTATGACTGACACGAAAACGCCAACATCTGCTCAAGAGACAAAACATTTTGCCGCCCTGGATCTGGGTTCTAATAGTTTCCATTTGCTAGTTGCCCGAAGCGTTGGTGGCCAGTTGCAGCCAATTTTAAAATTTAAACAGCCGGTACAATTGGGGCTGGGCCTAAACGGCCGTTATCTGAGCGAAGCGGTTATCGAGCGCGGTATCGAGGCTCTTAAACTGTGTGCCACCCGGCTGGAAGGTTTTGATAAAGAAGCCGTTAAAGTGGTGGCCACACACACCTTACGGAAAGCCAAAAACCGCAAGCAATTTTTGCAGGCGGCGGCAAAAGTATTGCCTTATCCTATCGAAGTGATTTCTGGCCGCGAGGAAGCCCGCTTAATTTATCTGGGCGTTGCTGAGACCAGTGCTGATCTGGGAGCACAGTTAGTCATTGATATTGGTGGTGGCAGCTCTGAATTTGCTATTGGGCTGGATAAACACCCACAGTTTTTGAGTTCGCGCAGTGTTGGCAGCCTGGTCTGCTCGGAGCAGTTTTTCGATGGCGGCAAGATAACCCAAAAACGCTTTGAAAAAGCGGTTGTGCACGTGCGACAACAAGTTGAGCCGGTGGCTAACTATCTGGTTAAACATCCGGTTAAAACCGTATTTGGCACCTCAGGAACCATAAAAGCAATCTATCAGTGGGTGGTTAATCGTGCCGGGCAGCAGCCCAGGGGCTTAACCTTAGAACATCTGTACCGGTGCCGTGATGAATTAATCGCTGTTAAAAACGTTAATAACCTTCCCGCCGAGGTCGTTTCGGAAGAGCGGCGACAGTCAATTGCCGGTGGTGTTGCGGTATTGACCGGTATTTTTGAAGAGCTTGGCATTGAGCGATTGTTGGCCCATGATGCGGCGTTGCGCGAAGGTGTTTTGTACGAGCTGGCGCAGGAAGTGCTGAGCCATAAAGATGTACGGGAACGTACGATTTCGAGCCTGGCCCACCGTTACTCGGTCGATACCCCCCAGGCCGAGCGGGTATGGGCCACAGCTTATCAACTGTATAGCGCAGCAGCTAACGCCTGGGGGATCGATTCGCACGATATGGAGTTGTTACTCGAGGGTGCCGCAAAACTGCACGAGGTTGGGTTAAGCATCAGTGCCAGCGGCGTACAAAAACATTCTGACTATATATTATCTAACGCCTACATGCCGGGTTTCAATGCCGATGAGCAACGTTTCCTGGCGACTTTAGTTCGGTTTTTTCGGAAAAAAATAAGGCTCGAGGAATTCCCTGAATTTGTTTTATTTGAACAAAGCCAGTTGATGAAACTGATTTTTATCCTGCGTCTTGCCGTGGTCATCAACAGCGACCGCCAGGACCGTAAGCTATTAAAGGATATTGGCGTAACCGGCAGTCAGGTTAGCCTAAAGCTAACTAAAGCCGCCAGACTTGATCCGGTACTGACGGCTCAGTTAGTTGATGAAGCCAGGTTGTTCGAGAAATTCGGCTATCAGCTTACTTTTTCTTAGGCCTGCAGGGCTTTGGATGTTGCGTCAGCCGAGCGGATTAAAATGGTGCTGTGAACTGAGACATACGGATTTTCCGGTTGAAATCGGCAACACCTTCGTCGGGTAATAAGTGAGCTTTGTGCTGCTCCAGAGTGTTTCTTGCTTCCCCTAGTAGACCCAGTCGATAAACTCGGTGTAGCGTTGTAACTGGAAAAATACTTTAACTAAGATTTTAAAATTGGACTTCCCAGTCATCGAACGATCCGGCATACGTTATCGACTAATGCGACATTTGGGCGAGGTATAAATTCGCAGGTGGAGTATTTTCCACTTGCTTGCTCCTGTGATAAACGATTGTATGCACTGACTAGTCGGTGTAACTCAGATGCATCAGATACTGTTTCTGCGCTGTAAACTAAATAGCGCTCGGGTCCGCCGCAGGCTTTTCTGCCAATTTCTAATAAATAGCATGAGCTAAGGCTAAAGGCTTTGGGCTCACCGATAAGCCTTTGGATATTGCCTAATGTGGGGGACAGGGGCACTTTTTCATCGTCTTTTGGAGCCTTTAGTTGCTGCTGACAAGCAACTAATAAGACAAGGCTAGCCGTTATGATGGAAAATCGCATTGCTTGTCCTTGTTGATTAAGACAGGAAAATACGTCCGCCAGAGACGAACGTATTACCTGGCATTTTTTATCCGCAGGCGGCAGGAGAATAACTACTATCCAATTCCACATTAACATTTCTAGAGCAATTACCAGTTGTTGCATTACAAGCACTTAATTGATAATTGTCGTGCTCTTTATTAAAGGTGAAGTTAGAGTTATTGGTAACTTTTACTACTTCGTAGTCACCACTACCTACCTGACCATAAAGTGTATATTCAAGATCTTCGTACTTGTCATTCATTACAGAACCATAAACTTTATAAGTACTGCAAAGATTAGGGTTAAACTCTGACTGTAAAGAAATATAGTTACTGTCATCTTTTTGCTTGTGATCTGCTAAATAATGGGTTGCTTTTGGCTCGCCTAAGATTTCACCATCAAGTAAAATTCTAACAGAGTTTTCAAAGTTAACCGCACCAGCACCACAACCAAGCCAGCCACAAGTTGTTTCACCACCAGAGAAACCGACATCAAGAGGTTTAGCACCATTCTTAATTAGATCAACAACTTGTTTTGGTGTTAAGTTATCATCCGCCAACTTCAGCAGCCCTGCTAGACCTGCAACAATAGGACCAGAAAATGATGTTCCATTAACAGGACCATAACCAACATCAAACTCACCTGCATCAACAACTTCACCACTCGTTGACCAAACTTTTGAACCCATAGCCATAACATCAATGCTATCACCAAAGTTTGTAAAACCAGTTGGTCTACCGTTTTCATAAATAGCACCAACAGACATTACATTTTCACACCCAGCAGGACTTACATTAAAAGTTGTTGTTGTTTCATTACCTGCTGATGAAATTAAAACCGTACCTTTTTCGTCAGCATCTTGAACAACTTGTGTCCAAGCCGTAGTCCAATAATTATTACTTCTTTTAAAACACATAGCATTACCGCCACCAAAAGACATATTAATTACATCTGCTGGATATTGTGTTCTTTCATAAGGTAAACCATCATAAGATGAATTACCAATAGCATAAGGTGATTCTAAATTATCAATAGACCAATAAACTGCTTTCATAATATCAGCAGAACCACCACTGCACTTATCAACAACCAATGCAGAAACTAAATTAACATTTTCTTGTGGAATAATACCAGATATTCCAACACCATTACCTGATTTAGCAGCAATAATACCAGCTGCTTGAAGACCATGAAGAGAGTTTAAGGACAACCCTTTATTTGTATCATAACGATACCACTCATCTGCTTCATCTTCTGGTGGTGGATCTGGACGCCATGATGTTGCATTCTCACTTTCTGGATCACTACTAAAACCAGAGCAATCAAAAGCAGGAGAGACATACTGATCATCTTCACGGGTAAAGTCTTTCTTAACCCAAATGACACCATCATCTGTTGCTTTACCCTGATGATTTCTATATTTAAAATCCACAGCCTCTGCATAGTCCAAATCTTCATGTGGCACCATACCACCATCAAGAACATGCACATTAACTTTATTTTCAGAAGCAAAAACACCTCTATCAGATAGAATCTGCTTTGCCACCTCAATTGAAGCCGCACCCTCATAACCATCTACTTGACGAGCAAAGTAAACCTGTTCTGCATAATGACGGTCATTTGTAATTGAAGGATTAACAACAGACATTGGCTTATTATCACCCTCATTATCATAACCCATTAATTGCATTTGTTCATTTTCTTGAACATAGGTAAATTTACCAGTCTGAATTAAGTTCTTTAAAACATCTTCTTTTTCTTCCGAACCGTCAGTGGTTACTAAAACCTGATAAATGTCATTAAATGTTTGGACAACATGAAAATCATAACCAAGCATTGATTTAATATCTTGACGGAATTGATCAGCAACATTTAAAAGATGTTCTGTTTTTACATATTCCTGACCTTTATACATAAAGCTTTCACCAACTTCCAATGCTTTACGCATACGATCATTTGTTAGTAAAGCAGTCGCCAACTGATCGTCTTCAATACCAACAATAACATCATAAAATTCTTTGTTTTTATTTTCTTCAACAAAGGCATCAGTCGTAACCTTATCTAAGTACTGAAGGCTGGTAAATTCATCATTATCGATTTTACTGGCGTTGGCAGTAGAAATAGAAAGTGTGATTGCTGAAAATAGTAAAGTTATTTTAAATAGATTGCTGTTTTTCATTTTTGTTTCCCCTAGAAATATTCGTTCATATTATCGTTATGACTGCCGCGAAGATAAGTATATTCTGGATTAAAAATAAACTTATCGGTTTCATCGTCATAGCTACCATAATCACTATTTCCAACAAAGAAACTATACATTCCTGTACTTTGAACGGTGTTTCTAATCATATATGCATCTGTGCCTAAGTCAGTATTTAGCAAGGCATAACTTGTTCCATTAATATCATTATAGGTTTCAATATGCTGATTAATTAAGTTTACCTTTTCTAATGCCGCCTCTAATACATTAGGTTGACGAACACCATCAATTTCTCCATCAAAAACTTGCTCTGTAAAGAAAGGAAAGCCATATTCTAATGCTTCTCTGGCACGTTCTTCTCCACCCCAGTTTGCAATACCAAACATTGTATTATATGTTTTTTGTGGTTCTAAGAAAAGCGCATTTCTTAACATTACAGTCGTATCAATCATAGGCTTATTTAACCGCTTAACTTTTCTTTCCAACTCGCCACTTTCAATAATAGCTTGATAACCGTTTACTTCAAAAACATTTACCCAAAAGTTAAGAACATTATCAATTTCAAGTTCTGCATTTGAAAAACGTTTAAACTGATCATACCAACCAACATATTCTTGAACTAGATCAGCATAATCATAATCAGCTCTTGTTAATACAAAATAACCATATGATTCATAAGAATCACCATTATATTCAGGATTTAAATCGTTTCCATCAGAATCTACAATATCAAATTCAACACCAGCCACAATAGGAGAAATATTAAAAATAGCATCTTCGGTTAAGTCATTACCTTCATCCGTCACTGTTATTGTTACAGAATTTCCATCGTAGGTAATTTCTTTTTCAGCAGTAGTATAACCAATATCGTATTCCATTGAATCAACATAAGCCTTATCAATAACGATATTTACATCGTCTACGGCATAATAAAAATCATCCATCAACTCTAAATTGTAGGTATATGTTTCACCAAGCTTAATAACATGAGATCTATCAAATGGTTTTGTTCCCACCATGCCTAATACTGGCATTGTGATATAAACATCATAGCTTTTTGTTTGCTTCTCACCATCTGCGTTTTCAACAGTCATTGCCAATCTTATCAAATCTTCATGACTAACATTTCTTGTTAAAACCTTTACTGTTTTATAATATTCATCAAAACTAACTTGTGCATCACCAGCAAAGCTACCATCTGAAACATTATAGACTTTTGCAGAAAAATCTGTAATTTCACCAAAACTTTCATCAATGTCATAAGTAAACTTCATATTAACATCATGAACACCCTGAAAATGTGCAGATACAGTTTTATAACTATCTGATGAACTCTGCGATTTTTCAAACTCTTGTTTTTCTTGACCTTCACAATAACCGATTAAACAGAGGCTTCCTTCAATGAGTGCAACTTCAATATCCATTTCATAAGTGGAAAATCTATTTTTTGATGTTATCGAGATGGTTTCCGCACTGTCGTCCGTCTTATCGTAAGTCGAAACAGTTAACACGCCCTCTTCATAATTCGATTCAATACCATCGGTGCTCGTAACAGTAATTTCTGATTCAGTTCCTCCATCATTTAAACTAAACTTTTTTGCACCATTTTTTATTAACTCAATCACGAAGTCAGTGTTTGTGATGTCGCTGCCATCAAGTACAACTTTAGGCCGTATTATCTCCTCAAAAGACGCGATAACCGTACAATCTGAACTGACCGAATTAGTTTGGTAGGTGTTATTTGATAAAGAACCGCCACACGTGCCAGTCACAGCCTTTATCTGATAATCGTTTTCAGAAGACAATGTAAAAGTGGCTTGGTCTCCTTCATCGACTTCGGTTTTCGTTGGGGTGATGCTGCCCCCAGCGCCATCAACTGATGCGGTGACGGTATATTGTGTGGTATCGGTATCTCCACCACCTGAACCGCCGTTGGTTTCTCCTCCAGAGTTGGGGCCAGACTCCCCGCCCCCGCAGGAGACCAACGCCAGGCTGAATAGAACTGAAAGCAGACTTAAGGAACATTTCATAACAAACTCTCCGTTTTTATGCGTAACATGTATTTTACATGTCGATATTTCTAAGTAAATATTATAAAGGGAGAAATGTTTGCTTATTGTTGATTCGTTGCAGAGCGAGTGATTTGAGAGGATGCTCAAAGTTCAAGCGAGAGGGGTTAGTGTTTAACGCCAGCCATGGCTGGTTTATTGGGTATAGAAGGTTAATTGTTTGAAACCAACAGCGTTTAGGTGCGCAAAAATGCGTTCAACGGACTGTTCGTCGAATTCCTATGGCATGTAACGTTCAGGCATATCAGAGGTCTATAATTAACCAGAAACTCGGCGGAACTTCAGCTGGCGGTTTTATCTTAATTCAATCCCCAATGCTCTCAAAGTAGTGCAAAAGTAGAAAAAGTGGCTGGTGAGATTGCCTGATGAAACTTGCGCCCTGACGCACGGTACCCGTTTTGGCCCGTGCGTCAGGAAGCACGAGCCTAAAACTTATACATCGCCATTAACTGCAGGCGGTTCAGGTAGCCGTCGATGCCAGCTTCAGTTTCGCGCGTAGCTTGTGATATTTCAGCACCAAAAGTCAGACTCGATGCCGGAGAATACATCAGGTTGAACGCCAGACGTTGCGTCGATTCGGTCATATCCCCTGACAGTTGCAACAGTTCGTTGTCGTTATCTGCCCAGCCGCGCGAATAAACAACGTTTGAACGTAGCTGTTCCGTCCAGAAATGACGATAGGCAAACGAAATACCGGTTGAATCAATGGCTTCCAGTTCACCGTTGCTGTCAACATAGGCACCGTTCCAGGTGTTCAACCCTAAATAACGACCTAAACCTGACCCCGTGGTAATCGATGCTCGAATATCGTCCATACCAAAGGTGTACTTGGCACCGAAGCTAACCCCGAAACCCATGGCAGTTTCGTCATCATTGGTTTGGCTGACGTCGTAGGTGAGCTGGCGCAGCAAGGCAGACGCTTGCCATGTCAGATTATCGGATTTGCCGGTGTACTTAGCGGTAATATCCGGCACCACGGTGTCACTGGACTCAATGCGACCTCCACCGACCGGTGTTACCGTCGTTTCCGGGTTCTCTACCGAAAAGCTAAAGCCGCCTGAGGTATAGCGGATCTGCGCCTGACGGTTAAACACGATACCGTCGGTAATGCCGATAAAGTCGACGGACTCCGCGAGAATGTTTAGGTCCTGAAAGTTTGACCAGGTTTGACCGAACGTCCAGTTACCGTATTTGAAAAAGGCGTGACGCAGGCGCGGGTTGTAAGAGTTGGAAATCCGCTCATCACCGTCCGGGGTTAACTGAAAGTCCATTTCAATATGGCCCGTCAGAGTTTCGCCATTATCAAGTGCGGTTTTGGTGGTAAAAATGAAGCGTGACTGGCGCGCGTGAAAGTCGGTGGTCAAATCATCGCCCTCACCACCGACTGGGGTGATGCTGGGGATATACTGCTGGCGACCAATGTTGGCGCTCGAAGGAGCCGAACCGTCAGCGTAATCGGATAACAACATATCCAGTTTTACATACCCGCCAAAATTATATTCTGTTTCGGCAGCCTGAGCGCCCAGGCTCATCGCTGCAAGGACCGCCGCTCCGGCCGTCGATAACGTAAATTTTTTCGTCATACTTGCTTTAGCCATGGTGTTCTCCCGTTCAGCTAATTGTGTAGCTTGTTCTTTTTATCGAAGCTTTTGTATAAAAGTAACGCTAGTAATTCTCGATAATTGTTCAAAATTTCGCAATCTAGACTATGGTCTAATAGTCTTCAGACCTTGTATTACGTACAAAAGATGCATCATGCGAATAAGGAGGAAGCGGTAATGTCGCAACTATATAAAGTGCCGGACCACATTAAGCAAAATGCAAAATTGGATAACGACAAATACTTAGAGCTATACCAACAATCCGTTGATAACCCTGACGAATTTTGGCGTGAGCAAGGTAAGCGTATCACCTGGTTCACTCCTTATAACACCGTTAAAAATACAACCTTCGAACCGGGTAACGTTAATATCAAGTGGTTTGAAGACGGCACCCTGAATGCTTGCTATAACTGCATTGACCGTCACCTGGCGGACAAGGCCGACAAAACGGCGATTATCTGGGAAGGCGACGACCCTAGTGTAGATAAACACATCACCTATCGCGAGTTACATAAAGAGGTATCCCGTTTTGCTAATGGCCTGAAAAAATTAGGTATAGGTAAGGGCGATCGGGTCGCGATTTATATGCCGATGGTACCTGAAGCTGCTTACGCGATGTTGGCCTGTGCCCGAATTGGTGCCGTGCACTCAGTCATTTTCGGCGGTTTTTCGCCAAATGCTATTGCTGACCGAATTAATGACTGTGGTGCCAAAGCCATTATTACTGCCGACGAAGGCCGTCGTGGTGGCAGTACCCTGGGTCTTAAGAAAAATGTCGACGCCGCGTTAGAGGGGGATGCATGCCCAACACTGGAGCATGTGATTGTGGCGCAAGTGACCGAAGGTGAGGTGAACTGGACAGATGGCCGCGATGTTTGGTGGCACGAGTTGATTGCGGATGTCAGCAGCGACTGTCAGGCCGAAGTAATGAATGCCGAAGATCCACTGTTTATTTTGTACACCTCGGGGTCTACGGGTAAGCCGAAAGGTGTAGTGCATACCACCGGTGGCTATATGGTATTCGCGTCGATGACTCACGAATATGTCTTCGACTGCCACGATGATGATATTTATTGGTGTGCGGCTGACGTGGGCTGGATTACTGGCCACTCTTATATCGTTTACGGGCCTTTTGCGAATGGTGCGACCACGGTAATGTTTGAAGGGGTTCCAACCTATCCGGGTGTGGGTCGTATTGGTGAAATCGTTGATAAGCACCAAATCACCATTTTATACACCGCACCGACGGCTATTCGTGCGTTAATGGCAAAAGGTGACGAAGCCGCTAAAACGTCAAACCGTGATAGCCTGCGGATTATGGGCAGTGTTGGTGAGCCAATTAACCCCGAAGCCTGGGAGTGGTATCACCAGCGTATTGGTAACGGCAAGTGCCCGATTATGGACACCTGGTGGCAGACCGAAACCGGCGGCATTATGATCACGCCGCTGCCGGGTGCTACGGATCTTAAACCGGGTTCGGCAACGCGTCCGTTCTTTGGGGTTAAGCCGGCATTGGTCGACAATGAAGGTAACAAGCTGGAAGGCGAAGCCGAAGGTGGTCTGATTATTGAAGACTCCTGGCCAGGGCAAATGCGTACCTTGTGGGGCGACCACGAACGCTTTGAACAAACCTACTTTTCTGTTTATAAGAACGTGTACTTTACCGGTGACGGCGCGCGTCGTGATGGCGACGGTTATTACTGGATCACCGGCCGGGTGGATGACGTGCTTAACGTATCCGGACATCGTCTGGGTACCGCTGAAATCGAAAGTGCGTTGGTTGCGCATAAGTCAGTGGCAGAAGCTGCAGTAGTGGGCTATCCGCACGACTTAAAAGGTCAGGGCATTTATGTTTACGTGACTCCGGTGGAAGGGGTTGAGGTGACCGATGAGTTGACCAAAGAGGTGCGTAACTGGGTGCGTTCTGAACTAAGCCCGATTGCCACCCCGGATCTAATTCACTGGACAACCGGTATGCCGAAAACCCGCTCCGGTAAGATCATGCGCCGTATTCTGCGTAAGATTGCAGCCAATGAATTTGATAATCTGGGTGACACTTCAACCCTCGCCGATCCATCGGTGGTCGACTCGTTGATAGAAAACCGCAAAAACAAGTAGGTCGCGTCCTGACGCGACTTAGCGGATGCCGGGCGCGGGGAAGTGGCTGATGTTCGACACCCCTCTTCCAAGAGACGCCCGTGAACCCATCCCTGGGGGGCTTGGGTGGCGCCATCCTTGGCGCCACACACTCTTGGAAGAGGGGCTGTTCGAACATTAACAGCCACTTCACCGGGCCCGGCATTTGCATTCCTTGCGTCAGAGACGCAAGCCCCACCGTTTAATTTGTATTTATATTTGAACATTTTGGCGTTAAGCGCTATTTTGTATAAATATTGATACAAAATAGACTAAGTATTATGAGTCGTCAGCAGATAGGTCTTCAGCTACAGCAGGAGCGTAAACGCCGAGGATTAAGTCAGCAGAAGGTTGCTGACCTTATCGGATGTGCTCGTCCACGAATTTCCCTTATCGAAAATGGTCGATATCAAGGCTCACTTCAGCTATTGGAGCGCTATCTTAACTTATTGGACATGGAGCTGTGTGCGCAGACCCGGCGAGCGTCTCGTCCTGTATTTGAACAGTTAGGAGATATCTACGATGACGACTGATTTGGGTGAATATTTACCAGAGCGTGTGAAGCGGGTTGGGGTTAATGTGGGTGAGCATGAAGCGGGTATTTTATCGAAAGAAGCTCATGCCAGCTTTTTTTACACAAATAAGGATTATCCTGTCTCATTAACCATGCCTTATCGTGAGCTTCCGTATAATCACGGTGTGGTACATCCGATTTTTGCACAAAACCTACCGGAAGGTTTTTTAAGACGTTACATTCATGAGAAATTGCTGCGGTATGCGCAGGTTGATGACATGTACTTACTTGCTTTGATGAAAGATAAGGGGGTAGGTCACCTAAGTTATCCGTCGGAAGTTGAGTTACCAGACGCGGAGGGTGTCGCTCTCGATGAAATTCTTCACTGGCATGAGTCGCAACCGTTATTTCCACAGCTATTAGAACGCTTCTATTTGAATGGTATGGCGTCAGGCGTACAACCCAAAGTTATGGTTGCGCGTGCGACGGTTTTACAAAATGACGTCATAGTAAAAACCTATGATGAAGAATTTCCGTTACTTACGGTCAACGAGTTTGTCTGTATGAAGTGCGCACAAAGCTGCGGATTTGAAGTCCCTCAAGTTTGGCTGTCCGATAATTTTGAGCATTATGTTGTGGAACGTTTTGATACGTTGCCAAGTGGTGAAAAACTCGGTATTGAAGACTTCGCAACTTTGTTAGGTCGTAGTGGTGATGAAAAGTATAAAGGCAGTTACGAGAATATTTTAAAAGCAACGAGGTTGAACACGGGATCACTATCTCAAGTCGAGAACGTGTTTAAACTGATTGCTTTTAATTGTTTGATTGGGAACGGGGATGCTCATTTAAAGAACTTTTCGCTGGTGTATGAAAGTGATTTTAACAACATTCGGTTAAGTCCGGTTTACGACGTTACACATACCTTAATTTATCCGGAAATCGATAATAGTATGGCGCTGAAGATGCGTAAAAGTCGCTCTTTCCCAAACCGTCAGCAACTCGTTGAATTTGCTTACAGTGCCGGAATTCCGACGCGTGTTGCTGCGGACTTAATTGACCAGATGGCGGATAACCTCAACGATTGCTTGTCTGCTCTGGCAGAAGCTGCAGCTATGCCGGGCTTAAAAGAATCGATGCTTAAACACCTTTCCGCGGTAATGCACCAGCAACACGTTAAAAAAGTTTATCGGCACGAGAAAAAGCGTAAGTATCGATGAATTATCATGGGCGAGCGACGATGCTTGCGCCGGGGGCGCAAGCTACGGTAGGTTATAGCTAACTAACTGAGTATAAGAATAATTATGGCTAAATTTTTGATTGCGGACGACCATCCGTTGTTTCGTGAGGCGTTGCAGGGGGCATTGGGAAATCATTTTGATGAGTTAACTCTGCGCGAGGCGGAAGACCTCGATTCGACACTGGCGGCGCTGAATGAGGACGACGATGTCGATCTGTTGCTGCTGGATCTGCACATGCCGGGCAGCGGCGATCTGTATGGCCTGATCCGGGTGCGCGAGGACTATCCGTTATTGCCGGTGGCAATTATTTCTGGCTCTGAAGACGCTTCGATAGTGGCTAAGTGTATTGGCTTTGGTGCGCTGGGTTTTATCCCTAAATCAATGTCGTCCGCCAAGATTGCTGAAGCGATTGATACGATTTTACAGGGTGATACCTGGGTGCCGGAGGAAACTCGCGGTCGCCTGGACGGTATTTCTAACGAAGATCAGGAGCTGGCGCGCAAAGTGTCAGAGCTCACTCCGCAGCAATACCGGGTATTGCACTTTTTGCACGAAGGGCTGTTGAACAAGCAAATTGCTTATCAACTGAACATTACCGAAGCGACCGTAAAAGCACATATCACCGCTATCTTTCGTAAACTCGGCGTGTACAGCCGCACCCAAGCCGTACTCGTCGCCGAACGTCTGCAATTGTAGCGATGACCTGGATACTGGTTTTAGCCTCGCTGCTGTATGTGGTTTTTTTGTTTACGGTAGCGAGCTGGGGGGATAGAAAGGGTTCCTGGGCGAATAAACTCAGCCACCGGCCATTTGTGTATGCCATGTCGTTGGCGATTTATTGCACCTCCTGGACATATTACGGTGCGGTCGGCAATGCTGCGACCGATGGTTGGGCATTTTTCCCGATACTATTAGGGCCGATATTGCTGTTCCTGTTCGGTATCAAAATCCTCGAAAAACTAGTCTCTGTCAGTAAACAGCAGAATATTACCTCAATTGCTGACTTTATTTCTTCCCGTTATGGCAAAAAACGCCGGTTGGCGGTGGTGGTTACCACCATTGCCGCGCTCGCCATCGTGCCCTATATCGCGTTGCAGCTAAAAGCGGTCGGCCTGAGCTTTTCGGTATTGACCGAGAGCGATAGTTTTACCAGCGAGTTTTCCTTAAAAGAAATGGGTGCTGCGGCACTAATGGCGTTATTCGCCATGCTATTTGGTACCCGTCATGTGGAAGTCACCGAATATCGCAGCGGCATGATTTTGGCGATTGCGGTCGAGTCGATGATCAAGCTGGCGGCGCTGGTTGCCGGCGGCATTTTTGCATGGGAGTTGATTAGCTCCGACGCCGACTATCAGCTGGTGCAGACATTTCAGTCGATAGATGAACCACAATGGAGCCTGGCCGCATTTGGTGAATTCGAGTTTATTGTGCAAACGTTAATGGCTGCTGGCGCTATCCTATGTCTCCCCCGGCAATTTCATGTTGCTGTGGTGGATAACGTTAACGTAAAACATTTGCAGACGGCACGTTGGGGATTTCCATTGTATCTGGCCATTACTGCCGCAGCGATTGTGCCGATAGCGGTAGCGGGTGCTTACTTTCTTCCGGGTAATGCTGACGGCTCGACGTTCTCTCTGCAACTGCCGCTACTTCGCGATCAGCTGTGGCTGTCACTGGTTATCTTTATTGGTGGTATTTCAGCGGCAACGGCGATGGTGATTATCGCGTCAGTGACGCTAAGTACCATGGTCACTAACGACGTTATCATGCCGATTTTATTGCAGCGTGAGTCGCGGTTGCCGCTAAAAGAACGCCGGCGCGAATACGACCGAACGCTGCTATCGTTCCGGCGTTGGGCGATTGCAGTAACCATGGCATTGTCGTTTTTGTGTTACTACTTTTGGGCGGCGCGGACCAACTTAGTCAGCATCGGCTTGCTGGCGTTTTCGCTAGTATTGCAGTTGCTGCCGGCATTAATAGGTGCTTTGTATTGGCGCAGAGGTCATGCGCGCGGCGTATACGCAGGGTTAGCAGCGGGCTCGGTCGGTTGGATATTCGCGGTGCTGGTGCCTCTCTATTCGTCGACAGCGGCGACCGATATCGAAATTATCACTCGCGGTACGGTAGTTTCACTAAGCCTGAATGTGATTGGGTACATTGCCTTTTCTCTGTTCGCGCAGCCGCGTCTGGTCGACCGTATTCAGGCGACTGCCTTTGTTAAGCCGCGGGCGGAACTGCCAGACAATAACCTGCATAAAAATCATCATGCGACCAATGCTGACATGATGCTGTTGTTGAAAACCTTTTTAGGGGCGGAACGCGCGCAACAGCTGATGTCGTATTATCAAGCGCCGGATGCGAATGCGTCGCTGCGGGCCGAAGAAGTGGCCGACCGTGCCTTAATTCGGTATGTGGAACGCTCGATTGCGGGGGTTCTGGGCTCGGCGACTGCTCGATCTTTGATCCAGGCGGCGCTGCGTGATAAACGGCTAAACTTAGAAGAGGTAGTGCACTTTTTTGATGACACCACCCAGGCGTTGCAGACGCAGCAGTCGATTTTGTTTAGTTCGCTGGAGAATCTGGCGCAGGGCATCAGCGTGGTGGATCCGGAGCTTAAATTAGTGGCCTGGAACAAGCGTTACCTGGACTTGTTTGAATACCCTGAAGGGATGGTAAAGCCGGGCCAGCCGATCGCTACCCTTATTCGTTATAACGCAGAACGCGGGGAGTGTGGTCCGGGCGACATTGAAGAGTTAGTGAGTAAGCGCTTACGTTATATGAAAAAGGCCTCGCCGCATCGGTTCATTCGGCGCCGTGCCGATGGCCGGGTGATCGAGATGGTGGGTAATCCGTTGCCCAGTGGCGGCTTTGTGACCAGCTTTACCGATATCACCGGACACGTGGAGACGCAGCAGGCGTTGGAAGATGCCAACATTGACCTGGAACAACGGGTCGACACGCGCACTCAGGAGATTCGTGAGATCAACCAGGAGCTGACGGCCGAGATTGATCGTCGGCGAGAAGTAGAAGAGCAGCTGAAAAAAGCCAAAGCCGAGGCGGAAGCGGCGAATGCATCGAAGACCCGATTTTTAGCGTTGGCCAGCCACGATATCTTGCAGCCGTTAAACGCTGCGCGACTTTACTTGTCAGCGATTGATGAAAAAGAGCTGTCGGAACGCAATCTTGGCTTGGTGGGTAAACTGGACACCGCACTCGGTTCGACCGAGCACCTTTTATCCACGCTATTGTCCATCGCTAAGATGGACCAGGGCGCGCTGAAACCGCAATTCCGGCATGTTCAGCTCAGTTCAATACTGGGTCCGCTGGTGGAGGAATATACGGTACTTGCGGAGCAGCGTCAGTTGCAATTTAACGCATATTATAAAGACCGTGCGGTGTATTCGGATCCGACGTATTTGCGCCGTATTGTGCAGAACTTTTTGTCGAATGCAATTAAATATACACCGGCCGGTAAAGTGCTGCTGGGCGTTCGTCGGCGGGGTGATTATTTACAAATTGCGGTTTGGGATACCGGTCCGGGGATAGCAGCGCAGCAGCAGAATAAAGTGTTTGATGCGTTTTACCGCATCCAGAATCAAAACGTTGAAGGTGTCGGGCTGGGGTTGAGTGTTGCGCAACGGATGTCGGAACAACTGGGCTGTGAGCTGCAGATTGCATCGGAAGAAGGACGCGGTTCCTGCTTTTCGGTAACGGTACCGCTGGGTAACCCAACGCAGGTGGTGAGTAAGCCGGAGTATAAAGCCGAGGAAACACCAACAGCTGAGCTAACCTTGCTGGTGGTTGACGATGACAGAGAAAACTTAGCCGCTGTCCGTGCTTTGCTGGAAAAGTGGGACTGCTCTGCAATCACTTGTCAGAGTTACCAGCAGGCGGTGGATTACGCAACTAACAATCCGGCGGTTGATGGCTTGCTATTAGATTATCAGCTGGGTGAAGGTAATGGGCTTGAATTGGTTCAGGAGCTGCGCACCATCTGGCAAAGCGAATCGCTACCCGGCGCATTGGTGACCGCCATGCGCGATGACAACGTGAAAAAAGCGGCACGCCAGGCCAAGCTTCACTTTCTGCCGAAGCCGGTTAAACCCGCCTCTTTGAAGGCCCTCCTTAAATATATTTCTTCGCGATGATGGTCGTACGACCAAAGTCCAATTCCTTCTGTTAACAACTGGCTTTACATTTGTTAGCGAACAAAAACAAAAGTTCAAACAACAACAGTTACAACAAGAAGGAGACGTTTATGGCATTTAAAAACGAAAGTGATGCCAAAGCGTATTGGAAAGAGAACCTCGCCTTGATGCTCAAGTTGCTGGTTGTCTGGTTTGTCGTTTCCTACGGCTTTGGAATTCTGTTAGTGGACGTGTTGAACGAAATCCGTTTCTTTGGCTTTAAGCTAGGATTCTGGTTCGCGCAGCAAGGCTCCATTATTACCTTCATCGTGCTCATATTTATTTATGTACGGAGCATGGCCAAACTCGATAACAAATACGAAGTTCACGAGGACTAGTGCGCTATGGATATTCAAACGCTCACATTTATTATTGTCGGCCTGACCTTCGCGTTATATATCGGTATCGCAATTTGGTCTCGTGCCGGATCAACCAATGACTTCTACGTTGCAAGTGGTGGGGTAAACCCAATTGCCAATGGTATGGCAACCGCAGCAGACTGGATGTCGGCGGCATCTTTCATTTCAATGGCGGGTATCGTTGCTTTTGCTGGCTATGATGGCTCGGTTTACCTAATGGGTTGGACCGGTGGTTATGTACTGCTGGCAATGTGTCTTGCGCCTTACCTCCGTAAGTTTGGCAAGTTTACGGTGCCGGACTTTATCGGCGACCGCTATTACTCACAAACGGCACGTACCATTGCGGTATTGTGCGCCATCTTGATCTGCTTCACTTATATTGCCGGCCAGATGCGCGGCGTAGGTGTGGTGTTCTCGCGCTTCTTAGAAGTCGACATTGCGACCGGCGTTATTATTGGTGCCGTTATCGTATTCTTCTATACGGTGCTGGGTGGCATGAAAGGCATTACCTACACGCAGGTGGCTCAGTACGTTGTATTGATGTTCGCTTACGTGGTGCCGGCGGTGTTTATTTCGCTGTTAATGACCGACCACTTTTTACCGCAGACAGGCTTTGGTGCGACCATAGCGCAGGATGTTCCAGGCGGTGGCAGTTATCTGCTTGATAGACTGGACGGCCTCTCGCAGGAGCTCGGATTTGCAGCCTATACCGAAGGTGTGCGCAGTAAAGTCGACGTGTTCTTTATTACCGCTGCGCTGATGGTAGGTACTGCCGGTCTGCCACACGTAATCGTGCGTTTCTTTACGGTACCTAAGGTTCGTGATGCACGTCGTTCAGCTTTCTGGGCACTGACTTTTATCTCAGTAGTTTACTTAACGGCTCCGGCTATCGCATCGTTCGCAAAAGTGAACATTTTCAATACCATTAATGGTCCTGACTTACAGGGCGTTCAGTATGAAAATGCACCGAGCTGGGTTAAGAACTGGGAGAAAACCGGACTAATCACTTGGGAAGATAAGAACGACGATGGTCGTATGTTCTATTCAGGTGATGAGCGTAATGAAATGACCATTGACCGAGACATTATGGTATTGGCGAATCCGGAAATTGCGGACTTACCAGCCTGGGTTGTGGCATTGGTTGCTGCTGGTGGTGTTGCAGCGGCGTTGTCGACCTCAGCGGGTCTGCTATTGGTTATTTCGACATCGGTTTCGCACGACTTGTTAAAACGAAACCTGATGCCGGATATAACCGATAAGAAGGAGTTGCTCTACGCCCGGGTTGCGGCCGCGACAGCTATCATAATCTCGGTTTACTTTGGTATTTACCCGCCCGGCTTCGTGGCGCAGGTGGTGGCGTTTGCCTTCGGCTTAGCCGCAGCAAGCTTCTTCCCTGCGATCATTCTGGGTATCTTCCATAAACGCATGAACCGTCAAGGTGCCGTTGCTGGCATGGTTGTGGGTATTCTATTCACCTTCTGCTACATCGTTTACTTTAAGTTCGTAGCGCCAGAGTTGAATACTCCGGATAACTGGTTATTCGGTATCTCTCCAGAAGGTATCGGTACACTGGGTATGATTCTAAACTTTGTTGTAGCAACAATTGTCCATAAGGCGACAGGTGACGCGCCACAGGACATTCAGGATTTGGTCGAGTCTATCCGTTACCCCAAAGGTTCCGGTGAAGCTACTGACCACTAAAGGTAGCTTGCGTCGTACCTTGCGTCCTTGACGCAAGAAACTAAGAGACCAAGAAACAAAAACCCGGCTCCCGCCGGGTTTTTTATTAGCAAAAAGAAAAATTTATACCATATAAAGATGTTATTTAATTGTGTCAGATCATTGAAATTAACTCTGCGTTTAGTACTATTGCTTTAAAAATTATTTGTTACGGAGAACAGAATGAAAAAACAAACTCTCGCTCTAGCCATTATCACAGCGCTAGGAGTAACTGCATGTGGTAGTGACAACGATGGCAATAATAATCAACCCGAAGAGCCGGTTAACAACGCTCCTGAAACCTCTGCCGATAATGCTTCGGTAGTTGCTGGAGAAACCCACTCGATTGATGTATTAGGTAATGACACGGATCCCGATGGCGATGAACTGACCTTGTCTGAGGTTGGCACACCGGAAAACGGCACCACCGCGCTAGCGGATGGGATGGTTTCTTATACCGCGAATGATGGCTTTCAGGGGGAAGATACCTTTGGCTATACTGTGTCTGATGGTGAGTTGACCGCGCAGGGCACGGTAACAGTAGCTGTTAATGCACCGCCAACAGCTAACCCAGACTCGTCAGAAGCGGAATCTGGTGAGTCAATAGCCATTGATGTACTTGCAAATGATACAGACCCGGGTGATGAGTTGACCATTACAGAAGTATCATCTCCTTCTAATGGTACGGCAGAGGTTACCGATAACCAGATAACTTATACACCAAACGATAGTTATATCGGAAGTGATAGCTTCAGCTATACGGTTTCTGATGGCGAATTGACCGCGCAAGCGGAAGTAACTCTCTCTGTTGTAGATACCGTAACCGTCGTGGGACTGGTGACCGATGAGCCAATTCCTAATGCAACAGTGGTTATAAACGTTGATGGTGAAACTTTCGAAGTACAGGCCGATGTGCAAGGAAGATATGAGCTACCGGTAAAGCTTACCTCGATTGATAGTGATGAAATTATTCGGGTAACAGCTCGTGGCAGTGAAGGCGAAAATCAAGGGCATGTTGTTCTTAATTCACTACTTATGTCTAGTGCTGACTTGATTGAAACAGCTGGAGGAGATGGCGAACTAACTCGTGATGAATTTAATGACGTTAATGTTACCCATGTAACTACAGCTCGTGACGCTCTTATTAGGAAGCTGGCGCAAGACAAAGAGCTCACTAAAGACAACATAAGTACTTTTGGTAATGCGATTGATCCACAGTTACTGGTGCAAATGGCTGCTGTGGTTAAGTTACTTGTGGATAATCCGGAAACCTACAGCTTGCCAGAAGGGTATGAGAGTGTTGAAGACTTTTTGGCTGACGAAGAGCAATACAATAGCTTCGTGGAAGAGGTCAGTCAGGCTCCTAGTGGTGGTGGCGATAGCCCATTGCAACAAGCAATAAATGAAACACTTGAAGACCCGGAAGTAATGCCAGAACTAAGTATGGATGATCTTTATGGTCGTTATGCAGAAATGTTTAGCTCTACGCCTTTTATTTTGTCAAACAGCGGTGTGCTGTGGGATATTGATGAGAGTGGCATTGAATATTACCCGTATCGTAACGAGAGTGCTCCATTACACGTCAGTATAAATGGTAACCGTGTTGTGCCTGATTCCGATAGTTCGGTATTAGAGGAATCTACCAGCTACGTTTATTTAACTGAGGATGATTTTCCGACCGAAGAAGCATTTGACGCTTGGCTAGCATTTAAAGGTTGGGAGACTTTTAGAGTTTCTCAAGAGGAAATTACCACTCGCACTACACTTGACCATATTGATGTAATCAGCGTTGCAGAGGCCGCTTTGACGGTAAAAGTAAACACAACAACGGTCACAAGTGACGTTGAATTCGAGTATGGGGGAAAAACCTATACGGCTAAGGCCGGTGAAACGCAAATGTCAGAGTACGCACGTCAACTGCTGGAAGTAGAGGCTGCCATGCAAACCGACTTATCTTTTGATATTAAAAATGGGGACACTTGGTTTCTTCCTTTAGCTGATACTTTGGATGCTCGACTTGGTGTTTTTGGCGGTGTTTATGAGTTTTCGGGTGACGGCACTTTTAATGTAAAGACGTACTCAGAAAGTGAGCCTGCCCAAGGTTATCGCGCCGAGTATTTTTCCGGGACCTGGTCGTTAAGTGAAGATGCGAAAACATTGTCAGTAATAACCGCTACTGGTCAGTTTGGGGCTCATTTTACACGCTATGGTAATGACACTGGCAAACAAGGCGTCATTATGGAGTACATTGTTGCCGGCGAGCGCTCGGGATATGCTCAAATTCGTGATGGCGGAAAGGTTGAGATGAATAGCTTACCGTTTGCTGCACTTGAATCAGCCATATCAGGTGACTTGCTATTAACTAGCGTGTTGAATTTTAAAGCGCCCCGTTACTGGGATGGTGATAGCTTGTTACCGATTGATGTGTGGAGCTTTGATTTTGACTCTGATGGTGAAGGGTCAATATTCGGAGGTGCGCTATGCGACGGTTCCCCGATGGATTATCAAGATGTCTGTCGCGGACAGTACCAGTTAAACCAAGATCAACAAATGCCGATTACGTGGGAGTTAACGTCAACAAATGACTTTGAGCAAGTGTTGGGCATCGATCGTGAGCCTTATGGGCCAGGTGTTAATCAACGTTACTGGCTACCTGTTGCTGTTAGTGAGCAGAGCATTTTATCGGTAATTGAATGGAACTATTATGATGTCGGTTATGATCAGCCCGGATTACTGATGCCGCCTCGAATGCAAAGACTGTTTATACAAGAAAAACCTGAGGTTGGAACTCCCATGGAACCTACTGAACTAAAGCAAAATTATGGGAGTAGTAATCAGCCGTTGCTTAATGTTAATTCACTGTCAGGTTACAAGGTAGTTAATCCACAAGGCCTTCGCGTCGGTGGACAGAGTCGTAATTAGACACGGAACTTACCCTAATTTAAAACCCGGCAGCCGCCGGGTTTTTTTATGGGGAAAGGTAAGCTGACGGGCTTATCGAAGTATGGCCTCCGACACCCCCTCATGGGCGGAGGTCGTACTTCAAACACCCGTCAACTTCCCTCTCTGTAGGTTGTGGCGTGAGGAATGAGTTCGCGCGTTGGGATTTGCTGTCTGCCGTCCGGGAATGTCGAAGGCCATGGATGGCCTGAGTCAAGCGCACACGGACGTGCTTGTAGCGGTTCCCGGACGGCAGACAGCGAAGCACAACAGAAGCGACCTCATTCCTAGGGCCTTGCGTCGAAGACGCAAGGTACGACGCAAGGCCCTAGGCTAATTTTTCACCATAGTTGTTAATGATTAACATGTTGAAACTTATGTGAAAATTGCAGCAACAGCTGTGATTATTTTTAACTTTTCCGATGTCTTTTTCGACGCTTTGCTGAATTTCTCAGCAGTCAGTTTAGGGGGGCTTAAAAAAAGCCTTTCAGCTTCTTGCACAAATTAACCAATAGGGCTAGAAAACCGTCACCACAGCTGCAGAGACTGTGTTAATAACAAAGGCCAAGCACGATTCAGTGATGCCAAACACGAAATGTTTCAGGGAGTAAACTCTTATGAAAGGTAGTACATTCCGTAAAAGTGCAGCAGCAATTGCGATTGCTTCCACTTTTAGTTTTCCCAGCCTGGCGGTTGCTCAAGAAGGTGCTGATAACGTAGAGCGTATTCAGATTACCGGTTCACGCATTAAGCGTACCGACACCGAGACTGCTAGCCCAATCTCGATTTTTGACGCAGAGGCCATTGAGGCGTCTGGCTTTACTACCATGGAGAAGTTCATCCACAACATGCCTGCGATGAACGGTGGTTTTAACGGCTCTAACACCAATAACGGTTCTGGAGGCTTTGCCAGTGCAAACCTGCGTGGTCTGGGCAGCGACCGTACTCTGATTTTGATCAACGGCCGCCGTTACGCATCCGGTGATTTGAACGCAATCCCTATGGCAATGATTGAGCGTGTTGAAGTTCTGCGCGATGGTGCATCAACCATCTATGGTTCTGATGCGATTGCCGGTGTTATTAACTTTATCACCAAGACAGATTTCGAAGGTGCTGAGTTCACTGCACAATACGACGAAACCAGTGAAGGCGATGGTGAAACCACTAAGCTTTCTGGTGTTGTAGGCACTACCAGCGATAACGGCAGTGTTGTTCTGGCGTTGGAATATCAAAACCGTAACGACATCAGCCAGGGCGACCGCGCTTTTTCACGTTACCCGCTGAATGAACGTGACGGTCAGTTAGTGACCGGCGGCTCCTCTACCATTCCTTATGGCAACTGGTCGGCAGTTGACCCGGATTCACCCTATAATTCGGCTAATGCTAACGGTTCATTCGTAGTCGACCCGGAAACGGGTGAAGTACGTCAGTATCAAGGTACTCGCGATGCCTATAACTTTGCGCCGGCAAGTTATCTGTCAACGCCACAGGATTTGTTCACCATTAATGCTGTCGCCAATTACGACTTAACTCGTGACCTTACCGTATTCTTAGAAGGTGGTTACGCAAATCGTCAGTCAGACCAAAAAATGGCCGCAGAAGGTACGTTCTGGGGACCTACAGTAGCAGGTGATCATCCTGCCAACCCAGTTGGCGAAGACGTCTACTTGTACCGTCGTCTGGCGGAAACCGGTGGTCGTCAGTTTACTCAGGATTTCTCTGATTACCGTATGGTGTTCGGCTTTGAAGGTTACCTGGATAACGGCTGGAGCTGGGATGCGTCTTATAACTACGCACGTTATGTCGATTCCAGCATTGACTACGGTCGCGCTAACCCTGAGCGCTTTGAAACCTTGCTGGATCCAGCACTGTGTGAGGCGGCCGAAGCCTGCCCTGGCTTGTGGAACCCGTTTGAAGCCGGCACTTTGTCTCAGGAAATGATGGACTATGCATTAGTACCTAACTCGCCGGTTACTCGCGGTACGACTAAGCAGCTAATGGCTAACTTGACGGGTGATACCGGTGAATTCATGTTGCCAGCCGGTAACGTAGCCTGGGCTGTTGGTGTTGAAAAACGTTGGCAGGAATATGAAAACCAGCCAGACGGTGCGGCACTGTTGGGTCAAATCTACAACGTAGGTGCGACTCCAACCGATGGTTCTTATGAAGTTGAAGAAGCTTACATAGAAACTGATATCCCTGTGCTGCGTGATATGCCAGGTGTTCAGTCACTGGACTTCTCGGCAGCCGTGCGTTACTCGGACTACGACTTTACCGATGCTCAGACAACCACTAAATTTGGTCTTGAGTACGTGCCAAAAGACGGCATGTTAGTTCGTGCAACTTTTGCTGAAGGTTTCCGCGCGCCAACTATTACCGACTTGTATGGGCCTCAAGTGACTTCGTTCTCTAGTTATGCGGATCCTTGCATCGAGTATGGCTCTAGCGACAATCCAGACCTAGTTGCTAACTGTCAGTCAGAAGGCTTGCCAGCGGACTTCAATCTGGATAATAACCAGGCAGCGACATTATTGTCAGGCAATGAAAATCTGCAACCGGAAACCTCTGACAGCTTTACTCTTGGGTTTGTTTATCAGCCAGAGTTCCTGGACAACGTAAACGTTGCACTGGATTACTATGACATTGAAATCGAAAACGGTATTGGCGCGCCAAGCACCAGCTTTATAGCAAATCAATGCTATAACAGTGAGGATTTTTCAGCGTCAGTTTGCGGTGATATTTTAGGTCCAGAGGCAATTGGAACATCAAGCTGGTCAGGCTCGGACTATCGTGACGCACAGGGCTACATCTCAGGTGTTGATGCAAGAACGCAAAACATTTCAACGTTCCAGACTTCAGGTATCGATTTTGACGTGAATTGGAATGACGAAGTTGCCGGCGGCATGCTGACTCTGCGTTTAGACGGTAGCTACCTGGATGAGTATAAATACCAAGTCCAGGAAGGAGTGGAAGCTCTTGAACTCGCCGGTAAGTTCGGTGCTGACACTAACTTCGCGGGTCGTATTGCGGCGTTCTCTGAGGTTCGTGCTAACCTAACCGCTGGCTACAAAATCGACGACTATGATTTAAGCTGGATCACACGTTTCCAGTCAGGCGTTGATGACCTGAACTGGGATGAGAGTAATCTGAGCAACTCAGTCGGTAGCTATGTCTATCATGACATGCAGGCATCGTACTACTACAACCAGAATACAACATTGACTCTGGGTATTCGTAATGTATTCGATAAACAGCCTCCGTACGTGTCAAACAACAATGACATGAACACGCTGAACACGTCGTACGATACTGCCGGTCAGTACTGGTATGCTCGAGTTGGCTTGAGCTTCTAAAACGTCACTTGATGACGATCATAAAAACCCGGTTACTTTTGCAAGTAACCGGGTTTTTTCTTGCCTAAACGGGGCAAGCTACGGTATTAAGGTACAAGGAGGAGTACCTATGGAACCGCAGAATTTTTTACAGGACTGTCCACCGTTTGATGAATTGCAGGCTGAGCAGCGTCAATGGGCTGTGTCGCAGTTGCAGTCGGTTTATATGAACGAACAAAACTGCAACGATATCTTGAAAGAAATGCGTCCTGCGTTGTTTATCGTGCGCTCCGGAGCATTCGATTTGCGCGGTAGCGACGGACGTCTGATCGAACGGCTGGAAAGTGGTGATTTATTTGGCTACCCCTCCTTATTGACCGGTCGGGAGATCGTCAACAAATTAAAAACCATCGAAGACGGTATCGTCTATGTGCTCCCGCAATCGGCATTTGATCGGTTGCGAAATGCTTCAAAAACTTTTGAACAATATTTTATTCGCGCACACGGGCAGCGCTTGTTAACCGAGCGGCGTTCAGAGCATGACGGTGGCAGCGATGACTGGACCGAGCAAGCCGTTTCTGAAGTCATCAGTAAAGCTCCCGTAAGTCTAACCAGTGATACCAATATTGGCGCCGCAGCAAAGCTGATGTCTGAGCACAGCATTTCATCGGTGTTGATTGTTGACGACGGTCAGTTGGTCGGTATTTTAACCGACCGTGACTTACGCAATCGGGTAATAGCGGCCGGTTTATCCTATGACGTTAACGTGGCTGCGGTCATGACACAGTTGCCCGAGTCGGTGGAAGAAACTCGCCCATTATTAGATGCGCTTACCTTGATGACCGCTAATAACGTGCACCATTTACCGGTGGTTAACAGTAATAATGAGCCGGTCGGCATGCTCACTGCGACCGACTTGATTCGACAGCAGCGCAGTGAACCGGTTTATTTGATCAGTGCTATCCGCAAGGCGGACAGTCGCGCTAAGCTGGTGGAAGAGGCGGAAAAAATTCCCGACTATTTGCAAACCTTTGCTAACCGGGTTAAGCGAACGACGGTGGTCGGGCGGTTAATGGCCTCGCTGACCGATGGTATGACCCGACAGCTGATCCAGTTATACGAAAAAGACTATGGTGTAGCGCCGGCGCAATATAGTTGGCTGGCGTTTGGCTCGCAAGGGCGCGAAGATCAGACGCTCAGCTCGGATCAGGATAACGGTCTGTTGTTAGCCAACGGTTTAACCGATAAGCAACAAGCTTGGTTTAAAGGTCTTGGTGAATACGTTTGCGAAGGCTTGCATGAATGCGGTATCCCGTTATGTCCGGGCAATATTATGGCTTCTAACCCGGATTGCCGGGGAACCACCGACCAGTGGCTGGAACGCTTTAAAGGTTGGACACAGAGTCCCACCCCCAAAGCGCTAATGTATTGCCAGATCTTTTTTGACAGTCGTGCGGTGGTCGGGAACGGTAAGTTTTACCAACAATACCGGGATCAGGTTGCCAAGCTGGCGCAAAACGATATGTTTTTGGGTAACCTGGCCATTCTGGTTAACCGTATTTCGGTGCCGCTGGGGTTGTTTAACCGGTTTCGAACAGAGGACACCGATGATGGTGATACCATTGATATTAAACGCTACGGTATTGCTTTAATTAATGACATAGCGCGTATTTACTCGCTGCAGGCGGGCCTAACCACTCCTAACACCCCAGCCCGGTTAAAGGCGTTAGAGTCGAGCAAGCTGTTAAATCGTCGTGATAATCAGTCGCTGTTGGAGGCGTGGCAATTCCTGACACAGTTGCGGTTAAATCATCAATTAACCGTTTGGGGGACCGATAAGCCTAAAAACGCACTAGATCCCGATGAACTCAGCACCTTATCACGACGCCAGTTAAAGTCTGCGTTTAAAATTATAAAAGAAGCGCAGCAGGGCGTTGGCCTGAAGTTTAGCCGCCAGGGGTATTAAGGTGGGACAACTGCTTGGTCGTTTAGCGAATTGGTATCAGCGTCGCCAGCAGCTGCAACAGTCGTGGCTGAAACAGCGCTACGTGGCATTAGATATCGAATCGGCGGGACTCGACCCAGCGCGCCATCAAATGTTATCGATTGCCTGGTTGTCGATTAATCCGCCGGTAATGCATACCGGCAGTGCCCAGTACCATGTGTTTTCGCACGGGCAACAATTAGAACTTGGCCAAAGTCCGACCATTCACGGGCTAACCCAACAGGATTTCCTGCACAGCTCCGAGCCTAAGCAAACCTTTGCCATGTTAAGTCGCGCGTTAACTGGCGCGGTTTTGGTTTGCCACCACCAGGGGATGGACTGGCGCTTTTTAAAATACGCTGAAAAACAATACGGTGTGCCTTTTAAGCCATTGGCAATTGTCGATACGCTGGCATTTGAAAAAAAACGCTTTGATCGACGGCAGCAGATACTCAAGGACAAAGGTCAGTTAACCCTAAGTGCTTGTCGTAAGCGCTACAACTTGCCGGATTATGAGGCGCACCATGCGCTTACTGATACTTTGTCGTGTGCCGAGCTTTTTCTGGCTCAGGCTTATAGTTTGCAAGAGCCTGACTTGACCCTGGCGCAGTTATCAAAGTTAGCTTAAGGTTTTGCTGACAAGCTGATTTAGAGCTTGTATGCTGAGTTCAAAATAACCGTAGCGAACAGGTAGTGGAGTTCCAATGAAAACAACAAAAAATCCCTGGAGTCCGTTCTGGCTTAAAGGCAGTGCTGCAAGCTTTTTAGACGAGAAGTCTAAGTTACAAAGCTATCAAATGCGTAAGTTTTGGTCTCAGTGCATGCGCGACTATGAAATCAAACAGCCGGTTGTGGATATCGGTAGTGGCAATGGCGTGTTGGTGCAGTGGCTGACTAAGTATGCTGAAGACAATGACGTTAAGCTGGATGTGCGTGGCATTGATGCCGCCGAGCTTAACTCACCGAATCCAGCGTTAAAGTTATCGGGTAAGACCCCTTACGAGGACTTTACCTTGGGTGGCAATCGTAAAGTCGGTACCTTTGTGTCTAACTACGGCCTGGAGTATGGCGATCTTGATGCCGGGTTACCCAATTTACACCAGCAACTTAAGCGGGGTGGTAGGTTGTTGACGATGTTGCATTCAGATGACTCGGTCATTGTTAAAAACAGCAAAATCATGCTGGATTTAATTCCTTCATTAATAAAGCAGCTGAAAAAATCGGTGTACCCGCTGCAGCAAGGTTTGTTGAAAGAGGGGCCGGGTAAGTTATCGCGCAGCTCGCTGCAAGCTCAAGACGCGTTAAATCGATTTGCACGGAAAAATGAACGTTTCGGTGCATTTCATGCGGCTAACTTTTATCCGGCCACCCAGCACCTGTTGAAGTTAGCGGCCCAGGGACAACGGCAAGCATCCGAGAAAGTGTTTGACGATTATTTGCACAGCATTGAGTTGCACCGCCACCAACTTAATAGCGTGCTGCGCGCCACCCAAAATGTCAGCGATACTGAGCAGTTAACAGAAAAGTTGGTGACCGCCGGCTTTAAAAACATCGCTATCACGACCACGGAATTTGCTGAAACCGGTATAGTGGGTCGCTTTTTAGCCGCAAAGAAATAATAACACCACCTGCAAAAGCCCCGAGAAACAGGGGCTTTTTTACACTCTGTAAACAATATCAACAAAATACCTTCTAAAAGTTTACAAGCTTTTAACTTCCTGATAGATTCTACTTAGCTTCGTTAAAAAGAAGCGGAACAAAAAAATATTCCAGGGAGTTTTTACTCATGAAAAACATAACATTTCGTAAAAGCTTAACGGCTGCAGCAGTTGCTGCGTCTTTAGGTTTTCCAGCATTGGCTGTTGCACAAGATGCGCAAGAAGATTCAAGTGCGGAGCAGGTTGAACGCATACAGGTTACTGGCTCACGCATTAAGCGAGTCGATCTTGAAGGCGCTTCACCGGTTCAGGTTATCACTGCTGAAGATTTCAATGAACAGGGACGTGTTTCGGTAGCTGACGCTTTGCGCAACGTTACTGCGAACAGCTTTGGTTCATTCATTCCAAGCTCAGGAAGTTCTGCTCAGTCTCAGTCGACAGTTAGCTTGTTGGGCGCCGGTTCTGATCGCACTCTAATTTTGTTGGATGGCAAGCGTATGGCTGGCTCACCTTCTCTGGGAGGCGCTTCAGTAAACCTTAGTTCTATTCCAATGGCTGCTATTGAACGTATCGAAATTCTTAAGGATGGCGCTTCTGCAGTTTACGGGTCAGATGCAATTGCCGGCGTAATTAACATTATCTTGAAAAAAGATTATGAAGGCGCGTCTTTTAGTGTTCAGGTTGGACGTCCAGAAGCAGATGGAGCTGACACTCGTCAACTTTCATTTAGCACCGGCATTACGTCTGATAAAGGTAGTATCACTTTTGTTTATGACCACCAAGAGCGGGGCGCTATCTTTGATAAAGCTCGCGAGTACACCGCTCCTTCAATGGAAGACACCAACGGTGACGGCTTGATCTCTATTTATGACGAGACAGTTGGTATCAGCTATTACGGTGCGACACTTGAAAACCCTGATGGTGGCCTGGCAGCGTCGGCAATTTGTGGTGACTTAACCGCAAATGTTGATGGATTCGTCGGTGTACTAGACCAAGGTTCGGCACTAGGTGGTGTTGGTGGTGGTGAAGTCTGTGGCTTCGCTTATGCTGGGGTTTCTGCTAACCAAGCATCAACCAATCGCGACTCGGTTATGACAAGCGCTCAATACGATATCAATGAAAATCTAGAGTTGTTTGCTCGCGGTATGTTTAGCCGTAACGATTCATTCGGTCGCTATGCTCCGCCTGCAGCACCTTGGGATGGCGTTCCTGCTGATAGCGAGCACAATAGTTTCGGTGAGCCGGTTGATGGATATTTCCGTTGGCACGAAATTGGTAACCGAGACGGTGAAGTAACAGACTATCAGCAAGATTATATGGTGGGTCTGCGAGGTTACTTCGGTGAAACCGCAGAGTGGGAAGTATCCTACCACAAAGCACGTCTTGATTATCGCAGTGTAGGTCGTTACTACTTAAGCTATGCAGGTCTTTATACTAATGAATATTTTGATATTCCATTAGGCTCTGAAGAAGGCGTAGATAACATGCGTTCGACCATTTACACAGAGAACGTAAACGACTTCGAACATATCAGTGCTGGTATTGGTTGGTCATTTGGTGAATTGTCTGGCGGCCTTATTCAACATTACTTCGGTGGTGAATTCTACGACCAAGAATTTGCATCAAAGTATGACGCTCAGTCCGAAGCGGGTCTGATTGGCGGTTCTGCAGGTAACTCGGCTGTAGGCCAACGTGATACTACAGCGTTCTTCTATGAAGCTTCGTTGCCGGTAACTGATCAGATTAATGTAAGCGCAGCTTACCGTTGGGATGATTATAGCGACTTTGGTAGCCAAGGTACCCCTAGTGTGAAGGCAGAATATCGTCCGAACGAAGACTTGCTAATTCGTGCGTCTTGGTCTGAAGGCTTCCGTGCTCCATCTTTAAGTGAATTGCTTGCTTCTACTTCTTTCAGTGCAACATTCGCGACTGACTATGTAGCGTGCCGCGATAATGGTATTGCTGCTGCAGACTGTCCTGAACGTCAGTTTGATAATCTGATCGAGAGCAATAAGAACTTAGGCCCAGAAGAGTCAACATACATAAACGTCGGTGCGGTTTACTCAGGCATAGATAACCTTTCAATTAAAGTTGATTACTTTGACCTAGAAGTTGACAACGTGATTTCTGAAATCACCGTTCAGTCACTGATAAACGCGGAATATGGTGGCGTTTTAGATCAGCTTGAAAGTAATTACCCTGGTGTTCAGTTGAATCGTGCTCCTGACGGTAGTGTTGAAGGTGATGTTATCACTCGTTCTGAAAATGGATCATTCTTGTCGCGTAAAGGTTTTGACGTTGACGTTGAATACGGAATCGAAAGCGACTATGGTCTATTTGAAGTAGGTTTGGTGACAACCTATTTAACTGAAACTGGCGAAGATGTGTACTTCGGTGGTCCGACTCAAGATTTTACTAACGGGCCAGGAACTCCTGAATGGCGTTCTCAGTTGACATTAAATTACTTCGTTGGTGATTTCTCTATTAACTGGAACACTGATGCAATTGCTTCAACAGCTGAAGATTCCGTGCTGGATATTGCTGACGGTAACCCAGAAAACTTCCGCTATGCGTTCTCAAACCATAACGGAACTTACATCACTCATAACCTAAACTTGGTTTATGATGCAGGTAATATTGGTCGCTTTAATATCGGCGCTCGTAACCTGTTCGATAAAGGTGTAATAAAAGATGACGCTGGTTTCTGGGTAGACGATACTCTATATAACGCTGGCCATATTGGTCGTGAGTTTTATGCTGGATACAGCATAGATTTTTAAGCTTATAATAAGCCAATCAACTAAAAGGGCCCGTCGGGCCCTTTTTTTTTAGGGGGATGTATGAACTACTGGGATAGTTACTGGAAATCAAAGCCGGCATCAAGTTGCCTGGAAGGTTTGGGAGCTGCTCCAAGGTTAGAAGAATGTTGGCGCGAGAGCGCAAAAATAGTAACCAAGGAAGGCAACGGTCAAACATCTCCGAAACGATTTTTAGATGTAGCATGTGGTAGTGGGGCGGCATCGACGAAAATATCCAAAGAATGTGAGTCAGTTAAGATCAAATTTACGGGGATAGATAGAGCGAACGTTGACTTTTCTCTAGAAAACCCAATTCATTCTGTCTCATTCTACAATGGTGAAAATTTTAATGCTTTCTTTAAACGCTCAGAATCTTTTGACGCAATAATTTCAAATTTCGGCATAGAGTATTTAGAATTAGAAGAAATACGTACTATTCTGGAGACGAAAACAAGGCCTGGTTCTTTATTTATAGCGAACTGTCATGATCATAACTCTTTAGTATCGTTTACCAGTAAAGAAGAGATAAAAGCGCTCGATTCATTTTTAAACGACCGCTTATTAAAAAAACTTGAGGTTGCGCTAAGTCAAGGCTTTAGCGTTTCCTTAGCGAAGGATTACTTGCTAAGATTAAAACAGCTAAACGATCAGTCTGAAGGGAGGCTTGCAGGAGCAGGAGTAACTGAATGGGTTATTCAACAACTTTCAAAAAGCCAGCAGAGAGGTGAAAAAACTTGTGAATTAGATATGGTTCACTCAGTTTTTGAAGATTATAAATCAAGGCTGTACTCTCAAATAAACGCATCGTTAAAAACACCAAAGATATTAAATCTACTCCAAGGCGTTTCGGAAGAGTGCTTAAAAGAAGAATTAGTGAGGGATAGTCAAAATAAAATAGTAAGCAAGTTTTTTATATTTCGGATGCTCTAAAATTTTAACTATAGTAGGGTCTGAGGCTTTCGTAAACCTGTAAGAGCCTGGTTTTTTTATGCTAACTTTCATAGCTTAAATGTCGAGGTTTATTCAGTGAGGATGAAGATGAAAAAAATTATAGCGATTGCGGCCGTTGCTTTATTTACTGGGTGTACATCACAAAATTATTCGGATGTGAGTGATAGCGAAGCGGTTATTAATAATCTTAAAGTTTCTGAAGTGGGACTACCTAGAACCGAAGAGCACCAGTTACATGTAAAATTTGATTATACTATCAAGAATTACAAAGCACTTGATGGCTTATATATATGCTCAGTCTTGTTTGCAACGGGAAAAAGCGAATTGGTGACGCAAATAAAAGAAAACGCTCCTTGCCAAATTGATTCTAAGAACGGGTCAGTATCAATGAAATGGATTACACCTTTATCGACGAGAGCTGGTTATTCACGTAAAGCATTGAAAAAAATGCAATTGCCACTAAAATACCGAGTCGCTATTCATCAAAAAAAGACCGAAAGCAAAAACATTGTCATCGGTATGAGTGAACCTCTTTACCTTGCACCCAAACTATAAGAATAATGGTTAACGTCGTATAACTGTAACCCCCTGATACAGCGTGGGTAGAGCCCTTTAACGCAACACCACTAAATTAATTTTAAAACCGGCCGATAAGTTTACATCAGGATGTTATCGGAGTGGTTTTATGTTGCGTGTTGCTATTGCATTAACCGGCGTGTTGTTTAGTTCGGTGCTGCTGGCCTATCAGCCAAATACCTACAAGGGCGTCGCGGACGATCTGGCCGAACAGTTGGTGCAACAGATAAAAGGCTCTAACAGCGACGATGGCTTTTCACAATTGGGGCTGACACGTTGGGTTATGGCAGACACCCTGGAACTGCCGGATCCACATGACTCAGTGACTGATTTAAGTCACCAGCTGAGTGAAAGTCTGTACACCCACCTTAAACAACGTAACTTACGGTTAATTGACTATCGGGCACAGGACTTTGTCTCGTTATCAGATCATGGCGCCACGCTATTAACTCGGGATGCTGAAAAGCTGAATCACCAGCCACTGCTTGACTGGGTACTGGTCGGCACCATGGCGCGAGAGGAAGGTGGTGTGATTGTTAATTTGCGTGTTGTAGATCGCACCTCGCAACAGGTTTTGGCTGCGGCTAATCGGTTTGTACCGAAACACCTTTTCTGGAGTAACCGTCGCACGGAAATGGTCGACGGCAAACTGCAACGTAACTACTAGGGGCTGCTTTATGAAATCACTTTTAATTGTGGCATTAACTGCGTTGGTGGCTATTAGCGGTTGCACGGTATTACCCAAGCCGCAGGAGTCGTCAAAACTGGACAAGCAGCGAACCCCTTATGCAAGCCCAGCCAGTTCGCGTTACGCCGCTGACATCGCCGAGCAATTAGCAGCGCAGGCAACCACTGCCAGTGCTGATATGGTGGTGGGGGTTACTACATTGTCGGGTGTGACGTCGGATTACAACGAAGGGACACCGTTTGCCCAGACCCTAACTCAGCAGTTGATGACTGAACTGCATCGACAAAACATACCGCTAATGGACTTTAAAACCACAGATTTTATTCGGGTGACTGATAGCGGCGATTTTGCCCTGACCCGTGATTATTTAGAGATCGATGAGATTCTACCGATTACGCATGTGGTTGTCGGTACCATGGCGCAGCATCGACAGGGTGTGATGGTCAGCGCGCGGTTGGTCGATATTAATTCAAAGGACGTGGTTAGTGTCGCCCAGACATTTATTCCAGAGGTAGTCGTTCGTCAACTTCACGAGCAAGGCGACAAAGCAATTATTCGTAAAGCACCTTAGATCTCGCTATCTGTTGTTTGCGTACCTATACTGTTAAAAAAACAAACTATAGGTACGCTATGAAAACTATTCACAATCTTCTTATTGCTTTGGGCTTCTTGTCACTGATATTACTGGCTGTTTCTGGCTTGTTATATCAGGCTGAAATTCTGACGCTCGGTGCGTCGTTTACGTTGTTACGTTGGTCGGCATATCTGGCCGCGGGTATGGTTGTTCTTAATCTTATCTTATACATCTTTAAACGTCCCAAAGGTGCGCGAGCTGGGCTAAGTGCTTTGTCAATTATTGCGGCAGCTATCGCTTTTTACCTACCTTACAGCTTTTACCAAACGGCGCAGTCGGTGCCGCCGATCCACGACATTTCTACGGATTTGATCAATCCTCCTAAATTCGACGCTATAGCACCGTTGCGAGCTGATGCTTCTAATCCGGTTGAATACCCCGGCGAAGAAACAGCAGAACAGCAACGTGAGGCGTATCCGGATCTGGAAACTTATATCACCGATGAAGATGTCGATGCGGTATTTGCTAAAGCACTACAAGCAGCCAATGATATGGGCTGGGAAGTCGTCGCCAGTAATGCCGAAGAAGGTCGTATTGAAGCGACTGACACGACTACCTGGTTCGGTTTTAAGGACGACGTGGTCATTCGTATTCAGCAAGTCGAGGGCCAGACGCATCTGGATATTCGTAGTAAGTCACGCGTAGGTCGTAGCGATGTCGGCAAAAACGCGGAACGTATCCGCGAATACCTAGCCAAACTGTAGCGTGCATCCTTGACGCACGTTTGTGGCTCGCGTCAAAGACGCGAGCTACTGTTTAATGCCCAGTTATAGTCTGTATAACTAATGGGTAAAGGCTGATTCCGCAGTCGGTCAAGCTCTTTGCTGTTATCAGCCAGGGCTTGGCCGTATTGCTGCATATATTGATGCAGACCGTTAAAATCCTCTTTATACCAGTCAAAAATCTTAGACAAATATAAACCGTGCTGATCAATACCATTTTTATCGCGGTCGCTTAAAAATAGCACCATTTGATTTTCGAGTTGATCGTCCAGCTTTTTAGCCTGAAATGCTGTACTACGGAGTTTAGGACAGCTGATGGCAGCGCAGACGAGTGCGGCATGGATACGCGGCTCGTCAAAATCGACCCGAATTTTTTCGTGTTCCAGCCAATCCAGCGTTCGCTCTTTATCCAGTAGTTTAAAAAACGATTTTTCCCAGGGCGTGCTGAAAAAGCCCCCCAGATCACGGATTGAATCCGCCTCGCCGCTGGCAAATTGCTGTTGGTTATCAATAATAAGCTGCAGCGTGAAGGCGTTGTAGGCATTAATTAAAAAGCTTAGCTGTTGTTGGTCGTTCCAACGGTTGTACTCAGCATTAGTCACCTCAGATAAGCTGTTTAAGTACGAATCTAGAGGGCCGCGTCGTTCGGACAAGGCTTGATAATCAACCACCGACTTAAAGTTATTGTCATACACCTCAACGTGTTTTTCTAATACTTCGGTGAATGCCTGATGACTGTGATCGAAAGACTGGGCAGCAGATGTTACGGCCCAGATCGCTACTAGAACTCCTGTAATTAACCGCAACATACTGCCTCCTGGTAACTAATGAATACTCAGTTTAGTGTCGAATTTACGTAATATAAACAGTGCGATACAGGCTGCCAGCATTGGCCAGGCGGCGAAGAAAAGCAAGTTATTGAATGCGTCAAGGTATTGTGGAAACGAGGACAGCGTTGATACGCCGTGTAACACTAGAATAATCCCGTAGGTAACGGTTTTCCATAAGCCTGCGAGAAACGCCAGACATAATACAATTTGCAGTGCGCCAAGGGTTTCTGCCAGAGTTGACGATAGTCCGCCAATTCCATAAAAGTTTTCGAATACGGCGGCTGTGTGTCCCGGATTAAAAAATTTATCCAGTGCCCAGACAAACATCACAATAAAGATACCAACTCGCAGCACCAATAGTACCCATGGCAGTTTTTGTTCTAATGACTTATCCATTGTTTTCTCCTGAAGAGGATAACGTGCGTCATGGACGCACGAAGGTTTTTAAGCGAACTTTTTAAACGGCTCATCGATCGGCGTTTCGGCGATTGCATTGGTGTAGTTGCTCATGGTTTTTTGCGCAATGCCCAAAATCACTTCAAGTACCTGGCGATGGCCATAACCCGCATCATAAAAACCTTTCAGGTCGGTTTCCGATACCTGGCCACGCTTCTCGAGCATCGCCTCGGTAAATATCCTCAGTGCCTGTAGCTTGCTGTCATCTAAGGTGGCACCGTCTTTTAGCTGCTTGGTGATTGAATCGTCGGCACCCATTTGCTTGGCAATAGCCGTATGCGCCGGCACGCAGTAATGACAGCTGTGGTAGACATTAATGGTTTGCCAGACTACCGTCAGCTCGTTCTCGTCAAAACTACTGTCAGCAAACAAACCATGAACGTCTTGATAGGCTTTCAGCAAACCCGGGGCTTCGGCCATAACGGCATGTAGGTTGGGTATCATACCCATCTCTTTCTCTGAACCTTCCAACAGCTTCTTGCTGTCTTCCGGGGCTGAGTCTTTATCGTGTAATTTAAAATCACTCATGGTTAACTCCTAATTGCTAATGGTTCAATTGTTGGTATAGCACTATCGTTCATAGTAGGAGTAAAACCGTCTGTTTGAAAAGACAGAGTCAGTGAGTCTGGTGTTTTGATTGGGTATTCCGGTGTTTTAGCGGCAGCTGCACTAGGGCGATTTACGATATTCGCTGGCTGACTGGTTGGCGTACTTTTTAAAAAACCGACTAAAAGCCGTGGCTGACTGGTAACCCAATTGCTCTGCAATTAATTCCAGCGGTAGATCGCTGTTCTTTAACAGCGCCCGGGCGCGTTGCAGACGCAATTGGTCGACCAATTTCTTCGGGCTGAGCCCTGTATGTTTAAGGCATCGATCGGCGAAAGCGCTGGTTGAGAGAAAGGCCTTTTCCGCCATTTCGTTGACGGACCACTCGCCGCCGGGTTCATCGATAATAGCGAGTACTAATGGCCGCAGATATCGGTCCTGTAATGCCGCCAATGGTCCCTGCAATCCATCGCCCTGGCTGACCACTGCACGCAGCAAATGAATTGCCAGCACGTCACTTAAGCGCTGCACGATGGCCTGGTGGCCCGGTGCCGAGGACTTAGTTTCTTCGCGAATCATGGTAATGATTGATTTTAATCGTTGTGCCTGTTCCTGACTGGCCAGGATAACCCACGGTGGAAGCAGTCTGAATACCGACTGGGTCGTGGCAGAGGGGCTATTGATGTCATAGCAAACTACCCCGCCTTCACTATGCTGGGGCTGGCAAAATGAGGGTAACTCTGATGCCTTTACATCATTAGGCACGGGTGAACGACTGACAAAATGTGAAATGCCTTGATTAATAAACACAATATCGCCCGCGGTGAGTTTTTTTACCGGTGCTGAGCTGTCCGGAAACCCGAACCAACACTCGCCCTCTGTAATCAGGTGTAATGCGGCTTTGTCGGGCTCCATAGCCAATAACGTCCAGTCACCACAGAGGCCCGACTGAAAGTGGAACTCAGTTCCCTGGGCAACCTGGTTTAGTAATTCGTCGACGGACTCTGTTGTTTTGGTTGTGTATTCCGGCTTTTCGGACATGTTCTTAATCATGTTTGGCTGCAATGATGTATTAGTAAAGCATCGGGTCTATCGACAGTAAAGAGGTAACGACTATTGGCAATACAAACAGTGACTGTAGTTCGGCCTCATCCCGCTATCGTTGGTTTGATGGTACCCTTCCTTGAGCAGCTTGGAATTGGTGTTGAACAGTTGACTCAGCTGGCTGATTTACCATTAAAAGTGACCGCGGAGACAGAGGCTGTCATTATCTCGTTATCGGTAACATCACCGGTACAAATTTCGGTGGAGCGCGTGTTGCAAATGGTTTTATATTTAAACCCCAATGTGCGACTGATATTTTCCAGCGAGTTACCGTTACAAAAGAAGCAAAAAAATTTGCGCTATTTGCTGTCCCGATATGGCCGTAACTCCTCCATTTTAAGTGTCGGCGGTACCGAACAAAGCAATAGCTGCCTGTATATCTGGGCGAACGATTTGCAGGACACGGAGCGACGGCAGCAACTAAAACAACTTTTGCAGTGCTGGTAACAAACGAAATTGCCAAACTTTACGTAAGCTTGGAAGATAATAAACAGGAAAGGACATAATTCGTGAGAAAATTAGCCGTATTCGCGCTAGCACCGATGCTTGTGCTGGCTCAGGAGCCAATGGAAGTTATTGAAGTTATTGGTCGTGATACCGAGACTCTGGTGTTGCCTTCGGAAGAGGAAACCGAAGGCTTATTCGGGCTGGCCGAGAGTTTAAAGGACATTCCCCGCGCTGCCACTGTCATCAATGAGAGCTTAATGCGCGAAGCGGCTATTGACGATTTGCACGATATTGCACGGTTTGCCCCCAACAGTTTTGCCGCAGCTGGTTTTGGCAACCCGTCGCTGCCGACGTTGCGTGGACAGTTGGGAGAGTTGTTCGAATCCGGTATGCGCCGCCAGGCAGGTAATAACGGTTTGGGTATTCCCTTGTCGTTTAATGCGATTGAAGGCATTGCCGTAGTTAAAGGTGCGCCGCCGGTAATGTTGGGGACCACCCAGCGGGTGGGTGGTTTTGTAAACTTACAACCCAAAACTGCGCGAGTGAATAAGTCAGCGTCGGTGCTGACCGGAGAGTGGGGTCAATGGAGCCAGTATCGCTTGCAGCTCGACCATAATGCGGTGATTGAACAGGACCAACAAGCATTACGAGTTAGTGCCGAAATGGTTGACGAGGATAGTTTTTATGATTACCACCACCACCGCAGCGACGACCTGTTAGTCGCCTATCAATGGCAACCTAATCAGGATACCAAACTTGATGTATCGTTAGAGTATTACGACGTAGAATGGACTGATAATGCCGGTATTAACCGACCCACTCAGAACTTGATTGACAATAACCTATATATTACCGGTCAGGGCGTGCAGCCGAATGGCTCCACGGTGCCGGGTGCTGGGGCAGTGGTGAGTCCGACTGGAGAAGTAGCGATCGATCGCAGCACAACACTCACCGATCCGGCCGATACCAATACCGCTGAAACGACATTATTGCATGCGAAATTGCAGCATTGGTTAAACGATGATGTGGTGTTGGTGAATCGAACCTATTACCAATACCTGACTCGCGAGGGTATTAATCAAAACAGTTTCGTCGAAATCATCGATGCCGCCCATACCTTTGAAAACCGAACTGAGCTGCACATTGACAAGCAAACCGTAGTCGGTATTAATCTACGGGTTAATGATGTGCTTGGTTACAGCCAATTTACCACCGAAGCCGATAACCCGATTGATTTAACGGGTCCCCTGAGCAACCGGCGTATCCCGCTTAACGACGCACAAAAGTCACGCTTAGTTGAGTTGCGTCCGGGGCTATGGGTATCGCCCGGCGGGCAATATGATGTCGATGGCGATGGAACCGGCGATTTTAATTTATCGGACACAACGGACTCGACCAGCCGTCAATGGGGCGCTTTTGTTCAGCACGAGCAGAACTTAACCGAACGCTGGAGTGTAATCGGCGGACTGCGCGCCGATTATTACGATGTTGATGCTAAGGACCCGCTGGCACCAGAGGGTGTTGTGGCTCAATCAGACAGCTATAGCGATTGGCTAACGGCAGTGAGCTTAGCGACTCAGTTTGAGTGGACACCACAACTGACTGTCTATGCGACGGCTTATCAAAGTGATTCAACTTCAAACTCGATGGCCGGCGGCACGGTATTAAACGCCAGCGGCGATATTGACGCGCAAAATTTTGCGACCCAGAACGAACTTTACGAGCTTGGGGTAAAATACGCGCCTAACGATGCCCGTTGGTATGCCGATGCGACACTGTTTGATCAGCGTCGTAGTTTGCGCAACCGGGATGGGTCTAACAGCGGTATTCGCAGCGAAGGGTTCGAGGCACAGTGGCACTTTGCGGCCGAAAGTTACTGGTTAACGGCAGCAGCTAGTTATATTGATGCTTACTGGGATAATTCGGCTTCGTCACAGGGCACTCGTCAGGTCGCTGATGTGTTTGATGATTCGCGTCCGGACATTATTGCCGGAACCGGCGTCGGCTCACCTAACTTTACTTTATTCCCGGCTTCTTCAAAGCAACTACAGGGTATCCCTGAAGTGCAGGCATCTGTTGTTGGTGGTTATAAAATTAATCAACAATGGTCAGTCGGTGGTGACTTAAGCTACACCAAACACTTCCCTCTGGACTATTTGCAGACAGTATTTATTCGTGATCAGCATACGCTAAATCTAAATGCCCAGTATCAGGCTACCGAGCAATTGACAGTGCGCGCTGATATATTCAATGCAACTGATCAGGATAACTGGTCGCCGGTGTTTGAAGGTGGCTATTTTGGAGCGACGTTAGCATTTCCATCGTTGCCACGGCATGCTCAGCTGAGTGTGCACTACGAATTTTAAGGACAGGATGTGATGTCGATAAAAAAGTTATTATTACTACTGGTTATTCTGGCGCTGTTTGTTAGCGCCTTTGTCTTCGATTTAACACAGTATTTGTCGCTTGATGTATTAAAAGAGCAGCAGCAACAGCTGAACCAACTGTTTGCCGAGCATCCGTTTAAAATGTTCGGAGTCTATTTTGCGATCTATGTGATCACCACCGCGCTGTCGTTACCGGGTGCAGCCATTTTAACCATTGGCTCCGGGGCAATTTTTGGACTTGGCTGGGGTTTGCTGCTAGCTAGTTTTGCCTCGTCATTGGGGGCCTTCTTAGCTTTTTTAAGCGCTCGCTTTTTGTTGCGCGATTGGGTACAGGAAAAATTCGGTGACAGGTTAAAAGCCGTTAACCGGGGTATGGAGCGTGACGGTGCGTTTTATTTATTAAGTTTACGCCTGGTGCCGCTGTTCCCTTTTTTCGTCATCAATCTGGTGATGGGGTTAACTCAGATAAAAACCTGGACATTCTACTGGGTCAGTCAACTGGGTATGTTATTAGGCACCGCGGTTTATGTTAATGCGGGCACTCAGTTAGCACAAATTCAGAGTTTAGGTGACGTGGTGTCAGCCGATCTTATTGGCGCCTTTGTCTTGCTGGGAATATTCCCCTTGATCGCAAAAGCAGTGTTGGCTCTGTTAAAACGCCGCAAAGCGTTCAAAGGCTATAAAAAGCCGAAGCAGTTTGATAACAACATGGTCGTTATTGGTGGAGGCTCAGCAGGATTGGTGAGTGCTTACATTGCGGCTGCCGTAAAAGCCAAAGTCACTCTGATTGAACGCGATAAAATGGGTGGTGACTGTTTAAATACCGGTTGTGTTCCTTCTAAAGCTCTGTTGCATGTAGCTAATGCGGCGCATCAGGCACGTAATAGTGAGCATTTGGGAATTAATATTGGCAACGTTAATGTCGACTTTGCAAAAGTAATGCAGCAAGTTCAAAACGTTATTAAAACCATTGAGCCACATGATTCTGTCGAACGTTATACTGAGCTTGGAGTTAACGTCGAAATCGGTGAAGCGCGTATTGTTTCTCCATGGGAAGTCGAAATAACTCAGAACGGCGAAACCAAAACGGTGACGACGCGAGCAATTGTTATTGCTACCGGCGCTCGGCCATTAGTACCTAATTTTGATGGGTTGCAGAATGTCGACTATCTGACTTCGGATAATCTCTGGTCACTAGAACAGTTGCCGCAGCGTTTACTCGTGCTTGGTGGCGGTCCAATTGGCTGTGAATTGTCGCAGGCATTTCAGCGGTTAGGTTCGCAAGTAACAACGGTGGAAATGGCCGACCGTATTTTAGGCCCAGAAGATGAAGACAGCGCCCAGTTACTGCACCAGCAATTAACCGCTGATGGTATCGAGCTGAAATTAGGCCATAAAGCCAAGCGTTTTGAACAGCGTAACGGTGAGCATGTATTGATTGCGGAGCATGACGGCGAGGAAGTGAGTTTGCCGTTTGATAAGGTGCTAATCGCGCTGGGAAGACAGGCTAATACCAAAGGCTTTGGCCTTGAAGAGCTTGGTGTTGAGGCAGAGCGTACCATCAACGCCAACGAATTGTTGCAAACCAACTACCCCAATATCTATGCGTGTGGCGATGTGGTGGGACCTTATCAGTTTACCCATGTAGCTTCTCACCAGGCATGGTATGCAGCAGTTAATGCGCTGTTTGATCCTTTAAAAACCTTTCGCGTTGACTATTCGGTGATTCCCTGGGTTACCTATACCACGCCGCAGGTCGCGAATGTTGGGTTAACCGAACAGCAGGCAATTAAGCAACAGCAGGACTACGAAGTGACCACCTACGATATCGGTGAGCTGGATCGGGCAATAGCCGATGACAGCGCCTTTGGTCGTGTTAAAGTACTGACTAAGGTGGGTAAGGACGAGATTTTAGGAGTGAATATTGTTGGGCCGCAGGCGGGCGAACTGTTATCTGAATATGTGTTAGCGATGAAACATGGACTGGGCTTGAATAAAATCCTTGGGACTATTCACAGCTACCCAACGTTGGCAGAGGCGAACAAATATGTTGCGGGCGAATGGAAGCGCGCGCATGCACCAGAAGGTGTGTTGCGTTGGGTTGAAAAATTCCATCGCTGGCGCCGGGGTTAACCATGAAAGCGTTACTGTTTATGCTTCTTGCCGTGGTGTCGTTAGGCACTATGGCGAATTCCCAGACGGTGTATTTTTATGCCTGGGGAGGCAACCCAGCGGTCAATGATTACCTGCGCTGGGCAGCTCGTGAGTTAAAGCAACAGGACATTGATTTACGGCATGTAAAAGTGGCCGATATCGCCGAGGTGGTAAAACAACTGACCGATGGCCGCAGCAATGCCGATCTGGTTTGGATCAATGGCGAAAATTTTCATGCATTAAAGTCCGCCGGCAAACTGCAGTCAATTGTGGCTGATATTGATAACACCGGCAAACTGCGCGATGCGCTTAATTGGCGAGTCGATTTTGGTGAACCCGTCGATGGCTTAGAAGTCCCCTGGGGCGTTGGTCAGTTTCATTTGTTAAGTTGTCAGCGGTGCATTAGTGGTAGTCAGATTAGTGCTGAGGAGCTTTTGATCTATGCGGAAAGAAATCCGGGAAAAATCAGCTATCCGAAGCCACCCGAATTTCACGGCACTACCTTTTTAAAAGCGTTGTTACTATCTTTATCGGAGCGTCGCGAGGTGTTTCAGCAACCGGTTGCAGAGGTCGATGCGCAACAACTGACGCAACCACTTTGGAACTACCTGCAACGGTTGCATCCATTAATATGGCAGCAGGCGGAGAATTTTCCGGCGTCGGCCGCCGAGCAGCTAAATTGGTTTGCTAATGGCGCATTGGATGTGGCGGTAAGCTTTAACCCGAACGAGGCGCAAACATTGGTGCAACAAGGGCGTATACCAGAAAACACGCAACGTGTTGTGCTGGGCGAGGCGGCGGTTACCAATCATCATTATTTGGCCATTCCGACAACCGCGCAACAAGCTGAAGCGGCGCGTGAAGTGATTAATTTTATGCTGAGCGACAAAGCCCAGCGGCGAAAAGCCCGGCTCGACGGCTGGGGCGATCCGGCGGTGATTGAATTAACCGATAGTGGTACACCGACACTGTTGCCGGTGGCAGCAGACTTTCATGCCAGCTGGCAAGCCTACCTGGAGCAAGCGTGGTTAGAGCGTTTTCAGTAATAGCCCAATTGCTGCTGGTGGCATTACCTCTGCTGCTGGTAATGCCATCATTATTCCAATTTTCCGGAGGCTCAATACAGCCCTGGCTTGAGCCGTTGTTCAGCAGTTTACTGCTAACGATTACCACCACCTTGCTGGCCGCTTACCTGGCGCTGCAGGCGGCACAATACTCGCTAGTCCGGTTTTCTCGACTCACCGCGATATTGTCATTGCCACACGTGGCGTTTGCTGTTGGCTTAATGTTTTTACTCAGCCCCAGCGGCTATTTAGTGCGGATTATCGAGGCAGTTACCGGCTGGCTTCCGAGCCCGCCGGTTGGCTGGCCACTGCCGGAAAAGTCGATGGTAACTTTGACGCTGGTGCTGGTGGCTAAAGAAGTGCCTTTTCTCCTGTTGATGATAGCGGCTCAGTTACGACAGTTGCCTTATCAACGGTGGTTATTGCAAGCACAAAGTCTTGGCTGGTCCCGCAGCCGAAGCTGGTGGTTGATTGTGGTGCCGGCGCTATTACCGCGGCTAAAATTTCCACTGGCTGCAATCGCCATATACACCGTATCGGTGGTTGATATTCCACTGCTGGTCGGTCCGAATACTCCCGGCGTACTGGCGATGGTGATTTTTGAGCAGCAATATCAGTTCAACCAGGCTGGCTCGATAATGGTCGGTGTTGGTTTGTTGATCGCAGCTGGTGTGTTGCTGCTGGCCTTTAATGCTGCATCAATCCGGATGTTTCTGCGGTTTAGTCAGCGTCAACGGAGGGTTAAGACTAAATCGCCACGTTTTGGTTGGACCGCTGGCATTTCTGTCCGCTCAGTTCTGGTCGTTGTTTCCTGGCTAGTGCTAGCTCTGCTGCTGTTGCATAGCATTGCCGGTGGTTGGTTTTATCCGGACTTAGTTCCGAATAACTGGCAGTGGCAACGATGGGTAAAAGAATGGCCCTATATTCAACCCTTGTTGTGGACCAGCTTCTGGCTGGCGGTGGTCAGTGCGTTGCTGGGGCTGATCGCCGCAGTGGCTGTTTTAGAGTGGCAGCGACAACGGCAACAGCGGCAACTTAAAGTCTGGCCATTGTTAATGCTGTTAATTCCGCAGCTAGTGTTAGTGCTGGGCTGGCAACAGAGCTTCGGACAGGGCTCTCAGGGTCCTGCTTTAGTCTGGTCGCACACGGTATTTTGTTTTCCCTATGCGTACTTAGTTTTGCATGGAGCCTGGGTTAACTATGATGAACGTTGGTTATATCAAGCGCAAAGTTTAGGGTACAGTTACTGGCAGAGTTGGTGGCGAATTTTGCTACCCATGCTAAAAGCCCCGTTATTAATGGCGTTTGCCGTCGCATTTTCGGTAAGTATCGCACAATACTTACCCACCCAATGGCTCGCCGGTGGCACGTTGCCCACCTTAACGACTGAGACGGTAAGCATTGCCGCCGGCGGCGACTGGCGATTGGCCTCGGTGTATGCGCTAATGCAGGCAGCGTTACCTATGTTGGTATTGTTAGGGCTGATATTCTTTGTTGACGATATAAGGCTAACCGATGCTGCAGATTAATGACTTAACAATATTTAAAAGCGGTCAGCAATTATTAGAGCTTGGTCAGTTAGCGGTCGGCCCCGGTGAAATTGCGACGGTAATGGGTCCTAGCGGTAGTGGTAAGAGTACGCTGTTGCGCTGGATGCTGGGCGAGCCGTTAGCGGATTTTAGCTGTAGTGGTGAGTTGTGGCTGGATCAACAACGCATTGATGGGTTACCGATTCATCGCAGACAGTTAGGTTTGATGTATCAAAAGGGTGACTTATTTCCGCACATGTCGGTGGCCGAAAATTTACAGTTTGCGCTGCCACGCTCATTATCCAGGCAGCAAGCTAACATTAAGGTAGCGGAAGCACTTGAACATGTTGGTTTATCCGATAAGTTAAGCGCAATGCCCGATCAGCTCAGTGGCGGCGAACAATCCCGAATTGCATTGCTACGCTCACTACTGGCCGAACCGAAAGCCATTTTATTGGACGAACCCTTTTCTGCACTGGATACCGAGCTGCGGCAGTCGATACGTAGCTGGACCTTTGCACAGCTTGCCCAGCGGCAGATACCGGCGGTGTTAGTCACCCACGATCCGGAAGATATCTGTAGTGACGGGCCGGTAGTAACCCTGGGAGGAAAAAAGCGTAATGATTGACCCGCTCGTAACACCGATAACACGCAAAATATTGGAGCCGATGGCCGGCGAGCTGGTTAAGCGGCGGGTGTCTGCTGATCAGGTGACGGTTTTTGGTTTCTTTCTGGGTTTATTAGCGATACCGGCACTGGCAATGGAGTGGTACGGTTTAGCGCTACTATTTATTCTAGTCAACCGCATTAGCGACGGACTGGACGGTGCCGTGGCCCGGCAAACGAAAATGACCGATGCCGGTGGCTATCTGGATATTGTGCTGGACTTTATTTTTTACAGCGCCGTGGTATTTGGCTTCCTGCTGGCCAACCCGGAGCAAAATGCGATTGCCGCCGGTGTACTGCTGGTCACCTTTATGGGCACGGGCTCAACATTTCTGGCCTTCGCCAGTATTGCCGCTAAACGCGGCATTGATAATCTCAATTATCCAAATAAGTCGTTGCATTATATGGGTGGCCTAACCGAGGGTTTTGAGACAATATTGGCCTTTGTCTTGTTCTGTATTTGGCCTCAACACTTCCCGGTTCTTGCCTATATTTTTGCCGTTGCTTGTTGGATAACGGCAATAACCCGGCTCTGGAGCGGTTACAAAACGCTCCGGTAAAATAATAAAAGCCTGGGTAACAGCCGTGCGGGAGAATAGGAGTAGCGCCGCCAGAGGGTGTCGAAGGCCATGGATGGCCTGAGTCAAGCGCTCATGGATGAGCTTGCAGCGTCCCTCTGGCGGCGCTGCTCCTGTTTTCCCAAAGCTCGGCTTTTACCCAGGCTTTTTAACGAGGAGCGTTCTTTTGGAAGCGATTTTTTCGGAAACAACAATCAGGTTATCGATCTTTCTGGGCGTACTGGCGTTGATGATCGGTTGGGAATATTACAAACCCAAACGTAAACCGCGTTACAGCCGTAAACAGCGCTGGCCGGCGAATCTTGGGATTGTTGCTATTGATACAGTTGCGGTAAGGCTACTTGTACCAGCGGGCCTGATTGGTGCTGCATTTTACGCTGAACAGGCGGGGTGGGGACTTTTTAATAATTTAGATGTTCCCAGTTGGGCTGCTGTAGTAGTTAGCATTATTGGCTTAGATATTGCGATCTACTGGCAACACCGGGCCTTTCACCGGTTTCCGGTGCTGTGGCGGTTACATCGCGTACATCATGCCGATCCCGACTTTGATGTCACCACTGGTCTGCGTTTCCATCCGTTTGAAATTCTATTAAGCTTAGGCATAAAGGCGGGAGCTGTCGTTTTGTTGGGAGCTCCGGTATTGGCGGTGATTATCTTTGAGGTAATTCTAAACGCTTGTTCGTTGTTTAATCACGGCAATGTGGCGTTGCCGCCAAAGGCCGAACGTTGGGTACGGAAAATACTGATCACTCAGGAGCTGCATCGGATACATCACAGTTCGCTCAAGCACGAAACTAACAGTAATTATGGCTTTAGCGTAAGCTGGTGGGATCATTTATTTAACAGTTTTACCGCAAAGCCTAAAGCTGGCTCTGATAATGTCGATATCGGGCTAACTGAATATCGGGAAGCGAAGTTAACGACCCGCTTGTGGGGATTGCTAAAAATTCCTTTTTCTAACCGTTAAGTCGAGGTCTTAGGCCGACTTAAGAAAGGCGCTGCAATGGACAAGAGTACCGTATTACTGCGTAATAATGTCACCATCAAGGGTAGCGGTGAGGTCACTTTGTTGCTGGCGCATGGGTTTGGTTGCGACCAGACGATTTGGGACCGCCTTACGCCAGATTTTTACAGTTCCTGTACCGTTGTGACTTTTGATTACGTGGGCAGTGGTGAGTCTGATCTTAATCATTATACCGAAGAGCGTTATCAAGATCTTAATGGTTATGCAGACGATCTAGTGGACGTCATTACTGCGCTTGATTTACATAATATTGTTTTGGTGGCGCACTCGGTGAGTGGCAGTATTGCAACCCTGGCCTTTCCTGAAATTAAGTCGCGCTTGTTGCATATTGTCATGTTAAATCCGTCGCCACGATATATTCATGATGAGCCCAGTTATAAAAGTGGTTTTAGCCGCTCCGATGTCGACCAATTAATGGTAATGATGGAACAAAATTTTTACGGTTGGGCACAGGGTATGGCACCGCAGGTAATGGATAATCCTGAACACCCAGAGTTGAGTAGCGAACTAGAGCAGCATTTTCGTGCGGGTGAAAGCCGTATTGTTCGGGCCTTTGCACGCGCGACATTTTACTCGGATGTTCGCAGTAAGCTGGAAAAGGTGGCTTGTCCGGTGACCATTTTACAGGCGGACAAGGATATTGTGGTGCCGCAAATGGTGGCCGAATATGTCACCCAGCAGTTGCCTGATGCGCGCTTAAAAATAATTAATGCGCGCGGTCATTATCCGCATGTTAGTGCCCCCGACGTTGTAAGCCAGGAAATCACAAAAGTTGTTAAGGAGCAGTATCGAGAACAACAGGTCAGAGGGTGATGAATAACAAGGATGAACAATGGATAAGCTGGCCGGTGATGGCCATCGAGTTGGATCTGGACGGCCGTGTCATTACATGGATTAGCGCTGCTTTTGCAGAGCACTTTAGAAGAACACCGGAGCAATTAATCGGCTCGTCCCTCGATCAATTACTCACCATGGCCTCCCGGTTGTATTTTTTGTCGGCTCTGGATGCGCCTTTGCGACAGGGCAAACACTGTGAACAACACACGCTTTATCTTAACGGGCCCAAGGGGGAACTACCTTACCTTACTAATGCCCGGCCTTATTATGCTACTGGAGCACGGTTGGTATTTATGGCTGCCGACCAACACCTAATGCTGCAGCAACAGCTTATCCAGGAGCGTGATTATACCGAGACTATCAACCGCGAGTTAAAACAACGCCAACAGCAGTTGATTACTCAGCGCGAGCAACAAAAAGCGGCACTGGATAAACTGGAAGATGTGAACCATGAAATGCTGCAAACTGAGAAACTTGCCGCTATCGGGCAGCTGGCAGCGGGTATTGCGCACGAAATTAACAACCCTGTGGGCTACATTCAGTCCAATTTAAATACCTTAGGTTATTATACCGATAAGCTGTTGGCACTAGTTGATGGGTGCAAAGATGAAAACCTGGCCAAGCAGCTGCGGCAGCAGGATTACGATTATCTGAAAACTGATATGACTGAGTTATTGCAGGAAAGTAATGAGGGAATTCAGCATATTACCAATATCACCTCGGCGTTAACTCAGTTTACCCGTCGTTCGGGGTTTGCTGAAGAGTGCGATTTGCAACAGCAAATTAATACTACACTACGGGTATTGCAAAATGAGTTTAAGCAGAAGGCACGCATTCAACGCAAATATTGTGATAAGCCTTGCTGGGTCGTTTTTGATCCGGCGCAGCTTAATCAGGTGCTGATGAACGTGTTGATGAACGCAGTACAGGCCATGAAGAATTTCGGCGATATAGTGATAGAGACTGAGACCGACGGTGAGTTGGCCACAATTACAATAACCGACAGTGGGACTGGCATGTCTGAGGAGACTGCACGACGTTCAACAGAACCATTTTTTACCACCAAGCCGGAAGGTGAGGGTACCGGCCTTGGGCTTTCATTAGTTTACAATATTGTTCGTCGTCACAATGGTACATTGAAGATTATTAGTGAGATCGGCAAAGGAACTTCGGTAATCGTTTCTGTACCACTTGCCCAACGACATCCGTCTAATAAAAGTATAACCGCGTAAGGTGAACAGAAATGACATCGGGTAGTTTGCTATTGCAGTTGCTGGGAGATATGCCGACACCAGCATTATTAACGACTTTAAAGCGTAAGGTGCTGTATGCCAACTCGGCAGCAGAAACTCTGTTGAAGCAGTCAGACAGCGAGCTTCGTGACCGCACACTTCCCCTTAGCTTTAATAATCAAGACTCTTTTAACAGTGTAGCGCTGCTGGATATTGCAGACGGTAGTCAGTGTCCGGTGCGGTATTTTAGTGTGCCTACCTTTTGGCACGATCAGCAAGTGCGGTTAGTGCATTAGAAGATGTATCCGATCAACATGAATTGCAGGAAAAAGTTAGTTTTTTAGCTAACTATGATGCGTTAACCGGCTTGCCTAATAGAGAGTTGCTTAAAGACCGAATGAAGCAGGCATTTTCTTTCGGTGAGCGGCGAGGCTCTTTATTAGCCGTGGTATTTATTGATCTGGATAGTTTTAAACCGATTAACGATAGTCTGGGCCACGAAATGGGCGATAGTCTATTGCAGGCCGCTGCTGAACGGTTAAAACAGTCCATTCGTCCGGGAGATACATTGGCACGCTTAAGTGGCGATGAGTTCGTGGCTTTGTTACCAGATCTGGCTCACTACAGCGATGCTGCCTTAGTTACCGAGCGGATGTTGGGCGCGATGTCTAAGCCGTTTGAAATTGGCAACAATGAATTGCATATCTCAGCGAGTGCTGGCATTGCAACAACCGACATATTCGATCAAGAGCCTTTGCTATTAGTTCGGCAGGCGGATATGGCCATGTACGAAGCGAAAAAGTTAGGACGTAATAATTATCAGTGGTTTGATAATTCGTTAGATGCTGAGATTTTAAAGGCACTAAAAATTCGTAACGCATTGCAGTCTGGTATCGATAATAAGCAATTTGAACTGCACTACCAGCCGGTATTTAACTTGCACAATAACGAATTAATTGGTTGTGAAGCGCTGGTGCGCTGGAATCATCCCTCAATGGGACTGGTTTCGCCGGTAGATTTTATTTCTGTGGCAGAGAACACAGGGCAGATTGTGCCACTGAGCCGTTGGATACTTCACCGGGCCTGTAAGGACTTTAAAAAGGTTAAGGATTTAATGGCGTCGGAAGCGGTTATATCGGTGAATATTTCTGCCATTCACTTGTTGCGCACCGAGTTTGTTACGGATATTTCAAATGCTCTGGCAGCAGCAGGTCTGGAAGCACGCTATCTGCAACTTGAAATGACCGAAACAGTAATGGTGGACCATCCCGAACTGGCTATTGAAAAACTAACAGAATTAAAAGCCATGGGTGTTCGCATTGCGCTGGACGATTTTGGTACTGGTTATTCCAGTCTGAGCTATTTGAAATCGTTGCCGGTTGACGTCGTCAAAGTGGATCGTAGTTTTATTAATGAATTGGTAAACCATCGGCATGATGCGGCGATTACCGAAGCCATTATTTCGATGGCGCATCATTTACGGTTAAAAGTGATAGCCGAAGGTGTCGAGACTAGCGCCCAGCGAGACTATTTGCGCCGCTGTGGATGTGATGCAATGCAGGGTTTCTTGTTGGCCAGGCCAATGTCAAAGATTACGTTGACTGAGTTTTTAGAGAGTTATAAAGCAACTATTGAACAGGATGATAAAGAACTGACGCCAAGGATTCTGGTTGTTGATGACGAAGATAACGTCAGAAAGTCTTTACGTCGCCTGTTGGTGCGTGATGGGTATCAAGTACTAACTGCTAATGGGGCGCAAGAGGGCTTTGATATTTTGGCCCAAAACCGCATTAATGTAGTGATATCTGACCACCGTATGCCGAATATGACCGGCGTTGATTTTATGACACATACGCGCTCAATGTATCCCGATACGGCCAGAATTGTGCTTACCGCTTATCAGGACGAGGAAGCGTTATCAAAAGCGGTTAACGAAGGCGAAGTGTTTCGCTTTTTAACCAAACCCTGGGACGATGAAAAACTAAGACAAGTGGTGCGCGAAGCTATTTAAGGCTGCGCGAAATATAAGCCTGGCGTTCCCGGCAGGAGTCGAACCTGCGACCTGCCGCTTAGGAGGCGGCTGCTCTATCCTGCTGAGCTACGGGAACGTGCAGCGAATTATGCCAGAGGTCCGCACCCATCGGCAAGCCGCGATGCTCCTCCACCCGGCATCGAGGATGCGAAAAGGGGCATTCCAATGCGGCCGCGGAGGAACCCGAATGGCCCAGCCCCATCGGCAAGCCAACGGGTACCCACGATTTGAATAATATTCCGGGGTGGTCCGGTTTCCGGGTTTTGAACCACCATCGGTGTTAAGAGCTCTGATTCTGATGATTTCCGGAAACGCCTTCAGATCATGGGTAGCCTTCGGCTCGCCGAAGGATCTACCGAGAATTCTCGTTGTTCGCCGGAATCACCCAATCATTGATTTGTACGTTGGTGAGAATGCCTTCTTCGTCATATTCTGCGATGGCGCTGTTGTGGTGTACTTGTGTGACTTCTACTGTAAATGGGCTGACTTGCCATTTTTGTCGGTAAATTCCCTCGGCATCGACGAAGTTAGAAGGGTGGACCACTTTCAATTTATCGCCAACATTGACGCCATGTTGACGACCCAGGTTAAACTGCAGTTGGTTATCTTGTTGCCAGACGACGCGGCCACGAGTCGGCTCGCAGCGTAGCTGTTCGCGTACCCCCGCGGCTAAATCTTCAAGCCCGGTCATTAAAGCGGCGCCAAATGGTTGGTTCCAAAACTCATTGGCAGCGACGTCCACAGACTCGTTGCGTTGGTAGGTCCATGGTTGAATATCGTTAACCCGCGCGCGTGTCATTAATTCGCCACTGTTGGCATTCATCAAGTACAAGGTCAGTGCGTAATTACGCCGGTAGTCTGAATCCAATAAGCCCCAGCCGCGCTGTTGCTCTTCGACAGAAAGGTCGTTGAATAGGCCAAACAATACATATTGACTATCGTTGGCAAGACCAATCTCTCGTGACATTGAGCCCAGGTATTCGAGATTTAGTCGTTTTAACGCATCGTTAAGGCCGGCGTTACGAGACAGTGTGTGATTAACGTGAATACGTTCACTACGACTGGAGATCTCTCGGGTGAAGCGGTTGGCTGCAACCTTACCTAACTCCCATATCTGACCAAATGCACCGTGTTCGCGGTTGCTGAGTTCAAATGGTACTACCGAAATTGCTATTTTGTATTGGTCTTTATTACAGCTACTTTCACGATTCCAGATTTCTGCCTGAATCATAACAATTAAGCGGCCGCCACGAACCTCTTCGCGAATGATATTCACTCGTTCCACATCACCACTCGCGGAAACTTGTGTCTGGTTGCTGCTAAGTACACCGTCGACAATAGACTGAACACTGGAAATTGAGCTTCCGGTCATTAGTAATGCTTGCTGTAATGCATTTTGAATAGCTTGCTGGCGGGCCGCGTCGGTATCGTCGTTAACAATCCTGGCGCTGCCTTGTGCTTCAACCACGCGCGCCTCGGCAACATTCATCACCAATACTAAAAGAGAAGAAATTAAAAAGACTTTCCAGTTCATAGCTTAACCTGTATCACCGTTTTTTGACGGCTCGCACACCTTGTACAAGCTATGCAGATTTAAGCAAAATCTATACCAGCATTAGTAATAGATTACTCGTTTGATCTTTTGTTGACGGTTAGTGCTTTGATAAATGTAATGTACTTTCTGAAAGTCGAGTCGCAGTTCGGTCGCATAATATTCGCCGACGGTATAGGTGCGTACGACTTCAGCACCACGAATAACGCCATCAACAGAAGCCTGAAAAGTATCATTGGTTAGCGCCCAGTTTTCCACGGAACTGCCACCGGCGATACGTTGCCCATAGACTTGCTCAGCGAGTTCGCGGTAGGCCGCGAGTTTTGATGCACGCATGGCCGCGAGGTCTTTGTGCTGTTGATTGTCACCCTGTTGCTCGGCGATAGGTGCGTAACCAACAGCCGTTAATACCGGAAATTCGTCGGGTTTTTCGGTTTCCCACTCAACATGCTGCTGATCATAGGCTAAATCGTAATAGGCACTGCAGCCGGATAACAGCAGAGCCGAGCCTATTAGAGCAAAAGTCGCGGCAAATTTTTTCATGACAACCTCTTTAACAGGAACTAATTGTCGACGTTTCTTATACCTGTAGTTAACGGCCGCGAAAGCTGATTCTTTAGTGATACTCTTGCAATAATTTGATCACAGTAGGGTGCTGGAATGGGCGCTTTAGTGTGATTGCGTAAAAGTCCTCAAACACGTTTGGCAGCTGCAGGTAACGCACCAGTTGCCCATTGCGTAATTCGTCTTTGACAACAACTTCGGGAATAACGGCAAGTGCGCCACTGTCACGGGCCAATAGCCGCAGCATCGCCATATCGTCAGCCTCGGCAACAATATTCGGACGCCAGTCGTATTCCGCACTTAACATATCAAAAGCGGAGCGCAGTGCGACATTTTCAGGGGGAAGCACCCAAGACTGCTCTCGCAACTCTGGATCAGCCATATTATTGACACTAAGGCCGGGTCGGCCAATCACAGACACGGGTTGTCGAGCCAGCAACCGGCTCTGCCAAAGCTGTTTATCGCCACCGCGTACCTGACTATTGGTCAGGGCTACGTCAATTTGGTGGTTGCCCAGCTCATTAAACAGCTGATCGGGGGCCATAGAGTGCAGTCGATAGTGAGTTTTCTGCTGTTGTACCAAATCGCTAATAAAGGTTTCGACGAAGTTACGGGACATGGTCGACGCGTGGCCAATACGCACCGTGATTGGCTGTTCAGTAGACCCTTGTTTAATTTGTTGGACCAGGTTTTCGCCTTCGGCAAAAATTCGGTCGGCGTGTTGCTTGGCCAAATAGCCCGCCTGTGTCAGCACCAGTTGGCGACCGCGACGTTCAAATAATGGGGTTCCCAGCCAATCTTCGAGTTGCTTAATTTGAGACGACAATGCGGACTGCGAGACATGCAGTTTCTGTGCTGTTTGGGTCAGGTGACCGGACTTAGCCACGTGCCAGAAGTAATTGAGATGTTTGTAATTCATTCTATTAAAAAGAACGTTCAGTTATTTAATATCTATTTTACTTAACTTTAATGCTTGGTCAAACTTCGTTTATTAAAAATAACTCAAGGTGATGTATGGCGGACTGGTTTTTACTGTCGGGAGTGCGACCGGTTGTTTTATTATTGGTACTGATGCTGGCTTTCGTCGTTTTACGTTATTCATGGAGCAACTTTCGACTGGATCCGCGCCGTGGCCAGTTCATGACATACTTAAGTTTGTGTATCACGGCGGTGGTTGTGCTGATCGTGACCAATCATATCCTGTTGTTCCTCGCTGCCTGGATTGCCATTAGCCTGTTACTTCACCAATTATTGATGTTTTACCCACAACGCCCGCGGGCAGTTCTTGCGGCCCATAAGAAATTTATTCTGGCGCGCTTTTCAGAACTGTTTTTAGCAACAGCATTAGTACTTATTTACCTGCAAACGGAAACGCTGTTTATTGATCAGTCGATGGCTATTATAAGCCAGCAAGAGCGCGGTTGGTATCTCGAGTTTGCTGCACTAAGCCTGGTGATGGCTGCGTTAATCAAATGTGCACAATTACCGTTGCACGGTTGGTTGATCCAGGTAGTTGAGGCGCCAACGCCAGTGTCGGCTTTATTGCACGCCGGAATCATCAACCTAGGTGGCTTTCTATTGCTAGTGACCACGCCAGTCTGGAGCGATAGTCAGCTTGCGGTTTGGTGGCTGTGCCTGGTCGCGGCAATTTCCAGCTGTGTTGCTGCACTTATTATGACAACCCGAATTAGTATAAAAGTACGCTTGGCCTGGTCCACCAGCGCACAAATGGGCCTGATGTTAGTCGAGATTGGGCTTGGCTATTATGAATTAGCCTTGTTGCATTTAGTGGCTCATTCCATCTACAAAGCGCACGCCTTTTTATCGGTTAGCGAAGTGGCCTATATTAAGCAGCCGCAAGCGCGTTCCATTTTCCGCGTCGCGCTGGTTTTCATCGGTTTTCAGGCAATGACAATTGCCCTGGCACTGTTGGTTAGTGGTCAGCCTAAATGGGTGCCGTCGGCGTTGTTAGCAATGGCGCTCGCCTCGTTGTGGCTAAACTTAAGCCATTGGCGCGTACGCTTATGGATGAGTGGTGTTCTGCTTGTCGCTTATTTTGCGCTGTCGCTCACCGTTAAGTCGTTCTTCCTGGTGGCTCCGCAAATCGCAGCTCTGGAGTTGGTGGTGGCGGCTATTCTGAACATCTTTGCAGTGAGTTACTGGATTATTCATCACACCCCACAATATCGGCTCAGTCAACGTTGGTTTATCAGCCTAAACGCGGGTTTGTATCTGGACGAATGGTTAACCCGTTTGGTTTTATGGCTGTGGCCAAGCCACCCGATCCGCTATTATCAAAAACGCAATAAGCAGGTAACCGCATGATTGAATTAGCAAAAGTTGCGCAAAATGTGGCGTCAGAGGTTGCTCCGCAGTGGCCATTACCACAGTGGGTTGCAGTAAACCCATTTTGGGAGCAGCGGCAGCAACCGTTGGCACAGGTGGCCGCCGACTGGCAGTATAATTCGGGTACTAGTTTGCTAATGTCTGCTGAGTTCTATCAGCAGCAACGACAGCAGGGCAATATCGACCCGGCGCTTGTTACCACAGCAATGGATGAGCACCTACAGCCTTTGTTAGCGGGAAAAAAAATGTCTCCACGCTGGGAGAACTTAACCCGATTAGTGGATAAATATCAGCAACGTCGCCGTAAAATGCGCTGGCACGATGAAGTGGTGTTTCAGATAAGCCAAAGCTGTGGCTTATTTATGCAGTTTCCGCAACGCTTCCAGCGGCACGGTAAAGACACTTCCCTGTATCAGCACTGGTTAACGATTTCGCGCGCCGATCGCGGGATTGAAACGCTGATGGATGAGAGCGACCTGAATGAACTGTTTGCTGAATTGCCGGATACGCCGGAGGCTTTACTAGAGGCCTGTCGCTCGAGCTATCTAAGCTCTGCATCTGATCCAGCATTACGCTTTTATTGTCAGGCGTTGATCGCCGATTTGCTCGGCTGGGCGTCGAGCCTTTCCTATCAGGATCGGCGACAGGGAAGCCGCTGGGTGTTCGAATTACTCTGTATACGCCTCGCCTGGGAGTACCTGGTGTGGCAATTAGCTGATAAGACCAACCGCAGTGTCTTTGCTAAATTGCAAAACGACTTTGCTACGCAGCTGGAATGCTGCCAACAGCGAGTCGATGAGCTTAAGCAACAGCAGCAGGTCTTATGGCAATGGCAGACCGCATACGAACAATCACAATTAGCAGTAATGCGTTTTGCGGCGCAACCCGCGCCCGCGAATAAACCTGAAATTCAAGCGGTTTTTTGTATCGATGTTCGTTCAGAGCGATTTCGTCGAGCACTAGAAAACGTCGGTGAGAGTCACGGTTCAGCGGTGCAAACCAAAGGTTTTGCCGGGTTTTTCGGAGTGCCGGTGGCGCAGCAGGACAAAGACGGCAATCAGGTGCCTCATGTTCCGGGATTACTGCAACCCGGCTTTCATATCAATAGTAAAAAAACGGACTCTCCCGGCAAAAGCCTATTGTCGCAACTGTTTAACAGTCCTACTTCGATGTTCAGTGGGATCGAAGCGCTAGGCCTGGTGAAACTTAAGGCGTTGCTAACAGGCGCGGATGGAGCGCTGGATAAAGCCTTTGATCCATCCACCATGACTATTCAATGCGGGCAGCAACAAGCTAACTTGCAACAACTCGCGGATGTTTGCCAACAGGCGTTAGCCGGTATGCAGTTTACTGACTTTGCTGAACAAGTCGTACTGGTCGGCCACGGGGCTAAACACACGAATAATGCTCAGCGAGCCGGGCTGAATTGTGGTGCTTGTGGTGGCCAGACTGGCGCGTTAAGCGCCAGAGTGCTTTGTCACCTGTTAAATAGCTCAGAAATTAGAACTGAGTTATCAAAACGTGATATCGACATTCCGGCACAAACCCGCTTTTTCGCCGCTCTGCATGAGACAGTAACGGATGACATTGTCTGGCTTTCGGATGATATTTCCGACTCCACCAAGGTGCTGTTTAGCCGCGCGTCACAACAACTTACCGAGACCAGTCAGGAGTCAGCAACAGAACGCAAGCGGCGCAGCAGTAATTGGGCCGAGCTGCGGCCCGAATGGGGGCTGGCAGACAATAGTCTGTTGTTCTTTGGTAATGCACGACGGTTGGCGAGCGATAACCCGGTAGGCAGAAGTTTTCTACATGACTACGACGCTAGTAACGATGATGACGCCAGCCTGTTAACGCAATTATTGTCCGCGCCGGGATTAGTTGCTAACTGGATAAACTGGCAGTACTACAGTTCGGTTACTGCGCCTCAACGTTTGGGTAGTGGCAATAAACTGCTGCATAACCGGGTTTGTAATGATATTGGCGTATTTGAAGGTAACGGCGGTGACTTGCAAATAGGTTTGGCCTGGCAGTCCGTGCATAACGGCGAACAATTGATGCACAGACCGGTTCGTTTACAAGTGGTTATAGAGGCCAGCGAAGACGCTATTAATAAGGCTTTAAACCAAGCCGAAGATTTTAACCAGCTGTACAAGAATCGCTGGATTAATGTTCTACGTTTAGATGAAAGAGGTGAGCTATGCCCGTTAAACAATCACTAACAGCGACGTCAGCGAAGCCTATCGTTAAAACCTGCTATCTGTTTCGGGATTTGTACGACTGTGTACGCACCAGACCTTTCAACAAACCGTTTGATTTAATCCATGCGGATGGCAGCGTTGACACTGGGCTTAATTCGGAGCAAGAAATGAAAGATTGTTTGTGGCAACGGAATAATCCGTTCTTACATAAGCCGGTGACGTTTCGTTGTTAGCGAATTTTGCCTTTTGCATTGTAGGTCAGGCTGTCTTTTTTGGCGTTGGAAAGGATAGCCTGCTTGAGTTGCTCAATACTGTTCAAAGTTGATTGAACTACACGTTCATTAACGGCGCTTTGCTGTTGCACTTCGACTAACTGCTGCTTAACCAGAGACACTTGCTCGGCTAGCTCCGGGTCGTCTTGTAATAGCTTATTATCAGGATGTTCGCGCAGTTGAGCATCCAGCTCACTGACTGTTGTTAAGTACTGAGCTTTCTGCTGCGCGAGTTCGGCGACACGGCTGTGGTGGCGTTCTACAATAGCTTGTAGTTCTTGCTGTTGAGACACAGCAAAGGCATCTAGCGAGTCTGCCAGCTGCTGTAAAAGCTCGTTAACCGTTGCTGCCGCCATTATTTATTCGTCAGATCCTATCTGGCCACCAAAAAGGTCACCTTCAAATTGAGCAAGTTTGGACGCCAGCCGGTCGACATCGACAGAATATGAGCCGTTTTCAATTTGTGTTTTTATCCGATCAACTTTACTTTGATCAATGCCGCTGCTGCTCATCGCTTTTTCTTGTAAGCTATTTAGCTGCTGCGCTTCAGATGTTAACGACACAGAGTCACCGCCGCCTTTCTGAGCAGGGGCTGGACTGCTGTTATTTTGGCCTTGTTCTACCTGACGACTGTTTTTAGTGTCGATATTGGTATTTTTCAGGCCTGTATTATTGACATTAATTGGCATATTTTTTTGCCTCGCTAGATAGAAGATCTCGTGCCCTTATCGGCGCCATTAGCAAAAGCTTTAGCTTTTTTTTAATGATCGAGTTAAAGCTGCACGGTAACTTCGTTGAGTCCGGTGACTATCGCTTCTAATGCTTTGTTAGAGCGAATATTTTCTACTGTTACAGATTCGCCTTTAAGGCCATCTGCCAGTGCTTTACCGACGGCCGTTATGCGTAACGATTTATTTTTAGCCACTATTGTAACCTTTTCACCGGAACAAACAAGGCAGGTGTCGCTAGCCTGGATAGGCTGACCACTGCGAACACGCTTTTTAACGCGGGCTCCGACGAGCAGCTGTTGGTCGGTAAAAACGTTGGATCGGATACGATTGATATCGACTTCGGTTTCGGTTAAATCGGACTCGCTGATTAAATGTCCGGGAGACATTGGTACGACAGCTGTAATAACCGGTTTATATCGGTATATTCTTACCGGCACATAGGTCCGCCAATGCTGCTCGGCGCTGCACTGTATTTCTACTGTGGTATAGCTGTCTAAGCCTGAGTTTGAGGCAAAACTGACCTCAGGCGTTTGCTGACACACTTTGTCGACCATGCGTGGGTCCAAATTATTAGCAACCACCTCGGTACGGCCGTTCTCCGGAGCCACCACTTGTGTTGCAACAAAGTCATGGGCTAGCTGCTGTAGTGCTTTATGATCGTATCGTGTTGATGCGTTTGTGGTTTGGTTAGCAAACGCTGACGAATGAACTAAGATCAAAAACAAACTGATTAATGAACTAATGCGTATTATCATAGTGTAATTCCACTAAGGTTTTATGGTCTTCCGCCGACATAATCTTCAGTGCAAATGACGGTGAAACGTCAAAAGTTTGTCAGTGACGTGTCGGCGCAACGAATCTAATAGAGTTTAAGCAAAGACTATGCCAGCCAAGATAGTAATGTGGCATATCGAAGAAAGGAGCAAACATGGCCAGTATACTGGACTCGGTTAACCAGCGGACACAAATGGTCGGTCAGAACCGACTTGAATTATTGTTGTTTCGGTTAGCTGGCAGGCAACGTTTTGGCATTAACGTTTTTAAAGTTCGCGAAGTGTTGCCGTGCCCAAAATTGACGGCTATGCCTCATCGCAATCGGCTGGTTCGTGGTATTGCGCATATTCGTGGTCAAGCAATTTCTATTATAGACCTGAGCATGGCAACCGGTGGTCCCGAACTTACCGATATTTCTAACCGCTTTATTATTATCGCGGAATACAATAGAACGGTGCAGGGCTTTCTGGTGGGTGGTGTCGATCGCATTATCAATATCAACTGGGAAGAGATCATGCCGCCGCCGAAGGGGACAGGGCGTGACGCGTACTTGACTGCGGTTACCGAAATCGAGAAAGAGTTGGTTGAGATCATCGATGTTGAACGAATTTTGGCTGACATAACGCCGGTTAATACGGACATCAGTGAAGAGGTGGCAAATCAGCCGATTAACGTCTCGAAAGAGAATTTAACCATCTTGATTACTGACGACTCAGCGGTGGCACGAGGTCAGATAAAACGTTCTTTGGAGTCACTGGATATACCGCTGGAAGTTAAAAAGAATGGTAAAGAAGCTCTGGACTGGCTAAAAGAGAAAGCGGAAGAAGTTGGTGGCAAAGTGAATTCTCATGTGCCTGTTATTGTTTCCGACGTAGAAATGCCGGTCATGGATGGCTACACATTAACGGCCGAAATCAAAGCCGATCCCAATTTAGCCGGTGTCCATGTTATTCTTCATACATCCTTAAGTGGCGTCTTTAACCAGGCCATGGTGAAAAAAGTGGGTGCCGATGACTTTATCGCTAAATTTCACCCAGATGAACTGGCAACAGCTGTCAAAAAATGGCTTAATGCAGAAGTAGACGTCAATATTGAATAAGAATAACAACGCAGTAGGATACCGTGACAGATAAAGAGCTCAGTCAGTCGGAATACCAGGAGTTTAGAAAGTTTTTAGAACACCAGTGCGGTATCGTACTTGGTGACAACAAGATGTATCTGGTGAAAAGCCGTCTAAGCCCGCTAATGTCTCGCTTTGCAATCGACTCGCTGTCGCAGTTGGTTAAAAAGTCCATGCAAATTAGTGAGCGGGCTTTGCGAGCAGCAGTGATTGATGCCATGACGACCAACGAAACCCTCTGGTTTCGTGATACCTACCCGTTCCAAATTTTAGTCGACCGTGTTTTACCCGAGTTTAAAAATAATTCAGGACCGGTAAAAATTTGGTCGTCAGCTTGTTCATCCGGGCAAGAGCCTTATTCTATTGCAATGAGTTATCTTGAATATAAGGCAAAAAAGCTGGGCGCTTTAAAGGGTGGCATTCGTATCACCGCAACTGATATTTCCAATAAGGTCTTAGAGCAATGCAGTAAAGGTGAATACGATAGTCTTGCTATTGCTCGCGGTTTGTCTCCAGAACGGCAAAAGAAGTTTTTCACCGCAGGCACCAAACCCGGTGCAATGAAAGTAAAAGATGAAGTGAAAAACTTTGTTCAATTTCGCCATTTAAACTTACTCGACAGTTATTCCTTACTCGGCAAATTCGACATTATTTTTTGCCGCAACGTACTGATTTACTTTGCCCCCGACGTAAAGCGGAAAATAATTGCCCAATTCCGGCAATCACTGAATCCCGGCGGCTACCTCTTCCTCGGCGCCTCAGAATCGATTTCCGGCCTCACCGAAGATTTTGAAATGATCCGCTGCAATCCAGGCATCATCTATCGAAGGAAGTAGCTTGCGTCTTTGACGCAAGCAGGCTTTTTGGCGCTAACGCGCCGGCTGTTTGCGTGCTCGCTTCGCTTGCACGCGGCTATTACGTCTTTAACAGCCACAGCGGCCGAAGGCACGCTGTAAAAGGCCGGCGCGAAGCGCAAAAAAGCCCGCCCGCAGGGCGAAAGAACCGGCGCGAAGCGCCAAACGGCCGCGACTTAGCCGCATATCACCGTGGCGTAAGCCACACCTCTCCGTCGCGAAGCGACATTTCTTGGCACGATCCCTGCATAATATCTCCCATCGAATCATTGGGAGACGAAAAAATGGCACTTACCATGGATAAACTCCTTGGCATCCAACAGCACACTTTGGGCGTTCGTACCCAACGCGCTGAGATGATCGCCAATAATATCGCTAACGCCGATACCCCTGGCTACAAAGCCAAAGGGTTAGATTTCCAGCAAGCGTTAAAGCAAGCGCAAAGCGGAATGGAAAGCCACAAGCTGGCGCGTACCCACGATAAACATTTTAACGTAGAAATAAATCCAACCGGTCAAGAGAAGTTCCGTATGCCGACGCAGCCGGATACTGGCGACGGCAATACCGTTGATGTGCAGTTGGAACAAAACTTGTATGCACAAAATGCATTGGAATATGAAATGACCATGAACTTTCTCGACGGCAAAATCAGCGGCGTTAAGAAAGCACTTAGTGGCCAATAGGTGAGGTAACCGACGATGAGCCTATTTAATATCTTTAATGTGTCTGGTTCAGCAATGAGCGCACAATCGGTGCGACTCAACACCACTGCCAGTAATTTGGCGAATGCCAACTCGGTCAGTAGTAGTGTTGATGAAACCTACCGCTCTCGTAGCCCCGTTTTTGCAACCGCATTGGCGGACGCTCAGGGCAATCAACGGGGCAACAGTCTGACTAACCAGACCCAGGCGGGTCAAGCGGCTGGCGTTAAAGTAATGGGTATTGTCGAGAGCGACAAGCCGCTGCAAATAGAATACGCGCCCAACCACCCCATGGCAGACGATAAAGGCTACATTTATCGCTCTAACGTTAACACCATGGAGGAAATGGCCAACATGATTTCTGCTTCACGCTCGTATCAGACAAACGTTCAGGTCGCGGATACCGCAAAAACCATGACTCAACGCCTGCTGCGTTTAGGTCAGGGCTAACAGGAGATAACTGATGGAAGGTGTAAGCAATAACTCCTATATCGACAGGATGAGATGGAAAGAAGGCGAGGGGGCGGAGTATGTTGATCCAGCCGACCAACAGCGCCTGGAGCAGGAGGACTTTTTCAAGCTGTTGACTCAACAGTTAAACATGCAGGATCCGACTAAGCCAGCTGACAATGATCAGATGATTGCTCAGATGACAAACTTCTCAATGGCAGAAGGGATTTCCGACTTGTCGTCTCAGTTCACGAAGTTTTCGGAGAAGATGACGTCTAACCAGGCCTTGCAAGCTTCGACGTTGGTCGGACGCAGTGTTCTGGTGCCAACCAATAAAGCAATGGTTGAAGAAGGTGGAATGGCAAAAGGAATGGTTGCAACACAGCAAACTGCGCAAAATGTCCGAATTTCGGTTGAAGACGCTTCAGGTCAAGTTGTTCGAACCATCAATGTCGGTGATATCGATGCTGGAACCCAAGACTTTCAGTGGGATGGCTTAGACGAGGCCGGCAATCCATTGCCGGAGGGCAATTATACTTTTACCGCTAATGCACGCATAGGAAATAGCAACGAAGAATTACCCTTGCAAATGAACGCGACAGTACAAAGCGTCAGCATGGGAGGCGAGCGCGGAATCGTTCTTAATTTAAAAGGGTTAGGTGGCATCAATTTTGCAGATGTTACTGAAATCAGTTAATCAGTGAGGTGATTTATGTCATTCAATATAGGTTTAAGCGGTATCAATGCGGCACAAAAAGATTTGGATACCACCGCAAATAATATTTCTAATGTGCGCACAACGGGTTTTAAACAATCGCGTGCAGAATTTGCTGACGTCTACGCATCAAGTATTTTTAGTTCAGGTAACGCTAAAGTCGGAGATGGTGCATTAACTGCGACGGTTGCTCAACAGTTTAGTCAGGGTACATTGGAATTTACAGACAATTCGCTGGATATGGCAATTAGCGGTAACGGATTCTTTGCGACGACTAGTGAACTTGGCTCGCAGGACTTTACTTACACTAGGTCTGGCGCATTTAAATTAAACAATGAAAGTTTTATTGTAGATAACCAGAACAACTTTTTGCTCGGTTTCCCTGTGGACAGAGACAGTGGCGCGTTGCAGTCAACAAGCTTAGCGACGGCATCACCAATCCAGATTCCTGATTCTGCAGGAGCGCCGGCATCAACCAATAACTTGTATCAGTCTTTTAACTTGGATTCCCGTGCACCAGGGGTTTTGGTGGATGAGCCAGGAGCAACCCCACCGATAACTGGAAACAAGTTTGACCCAGAAGATCCGACTTCTTATACATCCTCGACGTCTTCGACCATTTATGACTCCCTTGGTGAATCACATGTTGTCACGACATACTATGTAAAACGTGACTCTGAACAAGCCTCTATCGCTGGTAATACTTGGGATGTGTATACCACCGTCGATAATCAAGCGGTTGATCTTGGAGCTACTGGTACTGGCGCGGAAGCGGGAGTTAATGCTCCTGACGGAACGCCTGCACAGGGTTATCGTATTCAATTTGATGATTCGGGTAACCCGTTAGGGCCAATAGATACAGATACCGGTTCGACCTTTGCAGAACAGTCAATATCGTTGAATGGTGTACTAAGTAATGGTGCAGATCCAACACAACAAGTTAATGTGTTCTTCCGTGATCGGAATGATGAAGAAGGGGACACTGCTCCGACTCAATTTGCGTCAGACTTTGAAGTGAACTTACTGGAACAGGACGGGAGCACCGTTGGTCGCTTGACTAACTTGGACATCGGTGAGGATGGTTTAATCCAAGCCAGTTACTCAAACGGCGAAGTTCAGTATTTGGGACAAGTCTCGCTAACCCGCTTTGCCAACGAACAGGGGTTAAGACAAGTAGGTAATACGTCTTGGAAGGAAACGCGCGATTCTGGCGAAGCTTTAGCAGGTGCGGCCAATTCGGGTACTTTTGGCGCGATTGAATCTTCTGCGCTGGAAAACTCTAACGTTGACCTAACGAAAGAGCTGGTTGATCTAATTGCGGCACAACGGAATTTCCAGGCCAACTCACGGTCGCTGGAAGTAAACAATACGCTAAACCAAACGGTCTTGCAGATCCGGTAGCTCGCGCTTTTAGCGCGAGGAGCTAGTGCCTTTGGTACGGCTGTTTGCCACTGCGTGGCGGCCATTTGCGACTTTGTCGCGGCTATTGTTCGGCTCGCTTCGCTTGCCGAAGGCTGTTTAAACATAATGAAAGGGCTTGCTGTGCAAGCCCTTTTCTTTTTCATCTTTTCCCTAACAGCAGCGTGCAAGCGAAGCGAGCACGCCAACAAGCCTCGGCGTAGCCGGAAAAAGCAGTGCCGCAGGCACAAACAGCCACCACCCAGTGGTAAACCCCAAACTTGGCACGATCTCTGCATTAAATACCCCAGACGACAAATTTTTGGCTGGAGGTCAGCTATGGACAAAATGCTTTGGGTAGCCATGAGCGGCGCCAAAGAGAACATGAACGCTGTTGCGTTGCGTGCCAATAACCTGGCAAACGCAAACACCACAGGGTTTAAAGCCGATCTACAACAGGCGCGTTCAATGCAGGCGTTTGGTGAAGGTTTGCCAACACGTGTGTTTTCCATGACTGAAAGCCCCGGGCAAAACTTTTCCAGCGGCGCCCTGCAAACCACCGGTCGCAATCTTGACGTTGCCGTTCAGGGGCAGGGTTGGATTGCCGTACAAGACGCTAATGGCAACGAAAAATATACCCGAAACGGTAGCTTCGAAATTGGTCCTGACGGGATGCTTAAGAATGACCGAGGCCAGCCAGTGATGGGCGATGCCGGTCCGATATTTATTCCAATGCCGATCGATAATCTGACGATTGGCGCTAATGGCAATATTTCGATTCGCCCGCAGGGTGCGCCAGAAGATGCGATGGAGCTGGTTGATCGAATTAAGCTGGTCAATCCGCCGAACGGCAATGTGAAAAAGTCCAGCGATGGCTTATTTGAATTAAAGGATGGTCAGCAAGCGATTGCTGATGCCAATGTTAAATTGGCGATTGGTTCACTTGAGGGCAGTAACGTCAATACGGTTGACGAAATGACCCAAATGATTGCACTGCAGCGTCAGTACGAGATGAACGTAAAGTTGATGAAAACCGCCGATGAAAATGCCCAGCGCTCTGAATCGCTGATGCGCATTAGTTAACAGAAGCTTTAGTTAAAGGCGGAAACAGGAGAAACACCATGAACCCAGCATTATGGATCAGTAAAACCGGTTTAGACGCGCAGCAACGCGATATATCGGTGATTTCAAACAACCTGGCAAACGCCAGTACGGTTGGCTTTAAAAAGAGTCGGGCCGTATTTGAGGATCTATTGTATCAAAACATTAATCAGCCGGGCGGGCAGTCAGCGCAGGACGTCGAATTGCCGAACGGCTTGATGATTGGTGCCGGTACTAAAGTCGTGGCAACGCAAAAATCCCACACGCAGGGTAATGTGCAAACCACTGATAACTCGCTGGACGTTATGATCAACGGTAAAGGCTTCTTTCAAATCTTAATGCCCGATGGCACCCAGTCTTACACGCGTAACGGGCAGTTTTCGTTAAACGAAGAAGGTGAAATGGTCACCTCCGGCAATGGTTATCCGCTAGAACCGGCTATTCAGATTCCCGAAGACGCTACCTCGGTCAGTATTTCGCAAGAAGGCGAAGTGACCGTGCGTCAGCCTGGTAATGCCGATAATGCTGTAGTTGGTCAGATTAACCTGGCCAGCTTTATTAACCCCGCCGGGTTAGAGCCAATTGGGCAGAACCTCTATAAAGAGACTGCCGTTAGCGGTGCGCCGTTAGAAGCGGTACCTGGCGTTGATGGTATGGGAACCACTATTCAGGGCGCGTTAGAAAGCTCTAACGTTAACGTAACTGAAGAATTGGTGAACTTGATTGAATCCCAGCGTGGTTACGAAATGAATTCGAAAGTGATTTCATCCGTCGACCAGATGCTGAGTTACATCAATCAACAGTTATAACAGAGTAGGTGACGTTATGCGTATTCTCACTTTAATGTTGCTCGGCTTGTTGGTCAGCGGTTGCGCCTCTAATCAGTCGCGGCCAATGCCGGATGATCCGATGTATGCACCGGTATTGCCGGAAGAGCGAGCGCAACCGGTAGTGCCGAACGGCTCATTATTTCAGGAGCAGTACGCAGACAGTCTGTATTCTGATATCAAAGCCCGGCGGCTTGGCGATATTATTACGGTGAGTTTGCAGGAGCGCACGACCGCCAGTAAGTCGGCGAACACAGAGACCACCAAAGACAGCAATGTCAATTTGCCAACGCCACAGGTATTGGGGCGTGATGTAAGCATTAATGGTAACCCTATCTCGGCATCGCTTAATAGCAACCGCGAATTCAGTGGTGACGGCAGCTCAGATCAAAGCAACCAGTTAAACGGCGAAATAACCGTGACCGTTATCAGAACTTTATCCAACGGTAATCTAATTGTGCGCGGCGAAAAATGGATGCGTATAAACACTGGTGATGAATATATCCGCCTGACCGGCATGATCCGGCCGCAAGACATTACTGCCGATAACACCATTCCTTCGACTCGGGTTGCGAATGCACGAATTGAATACAGTGGTACGGGAACCCTGGCACAAACCCAGGAGCAAGGGTGGTTAACTCGCTTCTTTAATAGCTCCATCTGGCCATTCTAAGAGGGACTGAAACGATGAACGCAGGCATTAAACAAATCTTTATAGTGGCCTTAACTGCGCTTAGCCTTTTAGCGATACCCGCACAAGCGTCTCGTATTAAAGACATCGCCTCGGTCGAAGGAATCCGTGATAACCAGTTAGTTGGCTACGGCTTGGTCGTCGGCTTACCCGGTACCGGTGAACAAACGCCGTTTACCGACCAAACCTTCCGTACCATGCTGGGAAACTTTGGCATTAACATTCCGGCCGGGGAACGGCCAAAAATAAATAACGTGGCGGCGGTTGCGGTACAGGCGGACATTCCTGCCTTTGCCAAGCCAGGTCAAAAAATCGACATTACCGTGTCGTCTGTAGGCAGTGCGGATAGCCTGACTGGTGGCACCCTAATGCAAACCTTCCTAAAAGGCGCAAATGGTGAAGTGTATGCCGTTGCTCAGGGCAGCTTAATTGTTGGTGGACTCGGGGCTGAGGGTAACGATGGCTCTCGGATCGTGGTTAACACGCCCACCGTAGGTCGGATCCCAAACGGAGCTATAGTAGAACGAGAAATCCGGACTTCTTTTTCCAGTGGGGATTACTTTACCTTTAACTTGCATCAGTCGGACTTTACTACCGCCAAGCGTGTTGCTGATACCATTAACGGGCTGGTTGGAGAAGGTTCCGCGCAGGCGCTGGACGCGACTTCGGTTCGCGTCAGAGCTCCGCGCGACCTCGATCAACGAGTGAGTTATATGTCGACTCTGGAGAACCTGGAAGTACAGCAGGCTCAAGGCTCAGCAAAGATTATTGTTAATGCCCGCACTGGTACTGTGGTGGTGGGGCAAAATGTGGAGTTGCGGCCGGCAGCCGTGGCGCACGGTAATATGCAGGTGACAATTGCTGAAAACGTACAGGTGGATCAGCCTAACCCCTTTGCTGATGGTGAAACGGTTGTTACCCCGCAAAGTATTATCGACGTGCAGCAGGATGACGCCCGCATGTTTGTGTTTGAGCCGGGAACGAATTTAAACGACCTGGTCCGTGCCGTGAATCAAATTGGTGCAGCGCCCGGCGATATGATCGCGGTGCTGGAAGCATTAAAACAAGCAGGAGCCATTTCCGGTGAGCTCATTGTTATCTAATGGTGCCGGAAGCCTCCAGGGCGGCAGCGCAATGTTTGAGCTTGCCTCACAACGGCAAGCTACCTCGGCGATGGATACCCATGCGCTCGATGGCTTGCGTAAACAAGCCTTTGGTGACAATAAAGAGGCCGCTTTACGTGAAGCGGCTGAGCAGTTCGAAGCGATATTTCTGAATATGGTGCTGGGTAGCATGCGTAAAGCCAACGATGTGTTTGCTAAAGACAACCCGTTAAACAGCCGCTATACCCAGATGTATCGTGATATGCATGACCAGCAACTGACCTCAGAATTATCGTCACAAGGCTCGCTGGGCCTGGCTGATATGATGGTCAAGCAATTGAGCGGACAGGCGGGACTGGATAAATCTGAGCGTTTTGGTGCTAATTTGGGTGAAGCCAAAATGCCGGTTAATAAACCTGAAGTGAGTGATCAAGGCGGCATTGATGCAGGTCTTTATTATGGCGGTAAACGTGTTAACCAGGTCAGGTTAGACGAAGGCGAAGCACGCTTTCAGTCACCACAGGATTTTATTGCTGCGATAAAACCTCAGGCCGAGAAAATAGCCGCAGAAAGCGGAATTGACGCTAACGTACTAGTTGCGCAGGCAGCATTAGAAACCGGCTGGGGCCAGCGGATTATTCCCGGTCGCCACGGTGGTTCCAGTAATAACCTGTTTAATATCAAAGCGGATCAACGCTGGGGCGGCGATCAGTCTCATGTCAGTACCCTGGAGTTTGACGGCAACGTGGCGAAAAAAGAACGCGCAGCTTTCCGCAGTTATCAGAACGTGGAACAGAGCTTGCAGGATTATGTGGACTTTATAAAAGGACATCCGCGCTATCAGCAAGCATTGCAAGTAGCCGATGATCCAAAGCAGTACGCAGAACAGCTACAGCAGGCCGGTTATGCCACCGATCCACAGTACGCGGCGAAAATTCAGGCGGTAATGAATAAGATAGCGAAGTAGCTTGCGTCCCTGACGCAAGACAGATTGTTTTAGTAAGCGGCAAATAATTGCCGGTAGCAATTAAACTTAATGACGCGGGTGCCGATAACAAAGCATCGGTAGTCTGGGAGTCAATAAATGAGTTTTGATTTATTAAATATTGGTAAGGACGGGATTCTTGCGCATCAGCAAAGCCTGCAGACCACCAGTAAAAATATCAATAATGCTAATACTCCTAGCTATGTCCGTGAACGCACGCACTACACTGAGAGCCAATACGGCGGACTTGAGCAGGTTCGTGTTGAACGCATGATCGATCAGTTTACCACTCGTCAATTACGCACCGACACGTCCAAAGTCTCTTTTTATGAGGCCAATCTGGAGCAAGCTGAGCAGCTTGATAGTCTGCTCGGTGACAGCACTACTAATATAGCGTCTACCGTGGAAAGTTTTTTCAATACCATGCAGGACGCGAACAACGATCCCGGCTCAGTAACTGCCAGACAGCTGGTCATTGCAGAAGCCGATGCGATGGTGACGAAATTTGATGACTTTTCAGGCTATCTCGACGATCAAAAACAGATTATCAATGATCGCTTAAAGTTATCCACCGACCGAATTAATTCTCTCGCGTCCAATATTGGTGAACTGAATAAGCGTATTGCCACCTCTAATCAGCGCAACAGCGAGAATGGCGATATCAATGCGTTATTGAATAAGCGTGACGAACAGTTATTACAGTTGTCAGAGTTGGTGGAGTTTCAAACCGTTGAAGCTAAAAACGGTGCGGTAACGGTCAATATGAAAAACGGCGAGCCATTAGTATTAGAAGATGGTCGTTTTAATGCGGTAGCGGTGAAATCAAATCCGAATACGGAACGACTCGAATTAGCTCTACAAAAACGCAACAGCACCGGCGACGTAAGCCAGTTTTTTGTTGATACTAAAGAAGTTGGCGGCTCTGTTGGTGGTTATTTAGACTATCGCGACAAAGTTCTAATGCCGACCCAACAACGCTTAGGTCAGTTAGCGGTGCGTATTGCTGACTCGCTGAATACCCAGAATCAAAAAGGTATGGACCTGGACAATCAGCTGGGCCAAAAGCTGTTCGATTTAAAACGGACTGAAGCTAGCGGTTTTCCAAATGACAACAATACCGGTAATCAATCGGTGTCAGTCAGCGTGTTGGAAGGGAACAGTAAATCATTCCCGTCGGAAAATATCGAGATTGGCTACGAAGACAGTCAGTACTATGCGATTCCGGTGGAGTCTGACGGTAGCCACGCAGACGGCGCAGATAAAATTTTTTTTAGCGGTACGGCCAACAGTAGCGTGGATATCGAAGAGCTGGGCATTACCGTAAACCTGGGCGGCGGCACGCCGGATAAAGGCGACAGCTTTTTGGTGAAACCCGCTGAAAGCGCCGCTTCTGAAATTGAGTTGATTATTCGTCGTCCAGAGGACTTAGCGCTGGCAAGCCCGGTACGCACTATTAATGATATTGATAACCAGGGTGCGGCCGAAGTTGAGCTAAGTCAGGTTAATGTGCCGGATGATTTTTATAATGCGTCAGGTGACGGCTTACTGGCGACATCTCCAGCTGAGGTTGAAGTTGTTGCCGTGAACGGCGATCAATATGATGTTCGTTTAAATGACGCTAATGGCAATCAGATCGGTGACACACTGACAACGAGCAATCTGGATAATATTATTCAGCAGGTTTACGACGGCACTATGCCGGCGATTACTACTGAGCCAGACTACGATATTAATGTTGTTGGTGAGCCGGCAGCTGGTGATTCGTACCGAATTGAATACAACCGTAATGGTTTTGACGACAACAGCAACGGCCAAAAACTGACCGAGTTACAACGTCAACAGCTAGTGCGTCGCGACGGCGGTGAAGAAGCCGACCCGACCATGACCTTTAACGAAAGTTACGGGCGTCTAGTATCAGATGTCGGTAGCCGAGTGAGCCAGAATCGTGTATTAAGAGATTCCGCTGAAGCCGTAAAAGGTCAGACCGAAGCACTTTACGAATCCAAGTCAGGCGTGAATTTAGAAGAGGAAGCGGCTAACTTGATTCAATACCAGCAAGCGTATACCGCTTCAGCGCGAATAATTTCGACCTCGCAGACTATCTTCGATACGTTACTGCGGTCATTAGGTTAATAAGGGAAGTGAGGAGTTAGATTATGCGATTAAGTACTAACTTATTTTATCAACGAGGTTTGGACAGTTTACAGACTTCTCAATCCCGGCTGGACAACATTCAGCAGCAGTTGACCAAGCAAACCAAGATCTTAAGTCCAGCCGATGATCCCATCGGTAACTCGCAGGTTATTGCGCTGGACGAAAAAATTGCTCAGAACGAACAGTTTAAGCGTAATTCGATTACGTTAGAAAATAACTTAAGTCGTGAAGAGAGTGTACTGACCAATATAACTGATGCAGTGCAACGTGTTCGTACTCTTGCAGTGCAAGCTGGTAACGGTAGCTACGACGAGAGAAACCGAGGGGCTATTGCACAAGAGCTACGTGATATCGAAAGTGCAATTTTTGACTTAACCAATGCTCAAGATGAATCCGGTGAATATATCTTTGCTGGCTACCAGAACCGCATACAGCCAATGGCATTCGATAAAGCAACTCAGTCTTATCAATATGGTAGCGACGATGGCCAGCGAGAAATACAGTTATCACCATCGCTGAAGCTTCCGGCGGGAGACCCCGGGAGCTCGGTGTTTGGCTCTGTGTCCAAGCGGGTCGACTTCGAATTGACTGGCGGTAGTAACTTTATCAATAAGGTTAATGTTGCCGATCGTGATACGTTGATCGCAGATACTGAGACTAGATTAGAAGCCGGCGAACCGACCGATTTTACCGTTAACTTCACAGGGCCTGACACCTACGAAATTAGCGATGGTGTTAACCCGGCGGTTACCGGAACTGTGACAGACGGAAAAATAAGTTACAACGGTATGGAACTGGAACTCGATCCAGACAATCGCCCGGCGGCGGGTGATTCAGTTAGTTACAGCTTAGGTGAGCCAGTATCACGAAATATCTTAACACAAATTAGCGATTTAGCGTCAGCATTAGAGAGTAGTGGTGAAAGTTCGAAAAGCTTTCATGAGAGTGAAATCGGTTTTGCGTTAACTGACCTGGATAAAGGTATTGAAACGTTAACCAACACCCAGGCAAAAGTCGGAGCACGACTCAATGTGTTAGAAAACTCACGTTCGAGTAACGAAGACTTTACCATTGTGAATAAAAAAGCGCGTGCCGATATTGCGGATGTGGACTATTCTACCGCAATTACCGACTTGATAAAAAATGAAACGATTTATTCGGCCTCACAACAAATTTTTAGCCGCGTCAGCCGCCTAAGTTTATTCGATTACTTATAACCTCTATTAAACCGGAGTTCGCGCCGAAGGCGTGAACTCCCTATCCCTCCACACCTTTATACCGTTTTAAATTTTTTTAAAAAATTCCTAAAGCTCCCCGAAACCCAGCCGATACCCTTTGTGAGAGGAAATTTTAACCAGGCAAAACACGACGCCGACACTTCCTCCAGCTTGGCAACAACGAACGATTGAATCCAAGCTTAGTCAAAAACTGAGGAGCTTTATCATGGCACTATATGTAAACACTAATGTCAGTTCACTGAACGCACAGAACCAACTGATGCAATCAGGTAACAAGCTTGACCAAGCATTCGAACGTTTGTCGTCAGGCTTCCGTATCAACAGCGCTTCTGATGACGCTGCTGGTCTACAAATCTCAAACCGTCTGAGTTCACAGATTAACGGTTTGAACCAGGGCAATCGTAACGCAAATGACGCTATTTCAATGGCGCAAACTGCTGAAGGAGCTCTGGACGAGTCAACTAACATCCTACAACGTATGCGTACTTTGGCTATCCAATCAGAAAATGGATCTAACTCTCAAGAGGACAAAGCTGCGCTTCAAAAAGAAGTTGGTAATTTACAGCTTGAATTAACTCGAATTGCAGAAACAACCTCATTTGGCGGAAAGAATCTATTGGACGGGACTTTTGGTTCACAAGAGTATCAAGTTGGTGCTAATGCCAATGAGACAATCTCTGTATCTATGAGAGATGTATCATCAAACGCTATTGGTAATTACACATTGGATACCCAAGGGTCTGATTTTGGTGGAGACGCGTCTGTTACTGGCGCTGTCGATTATAGCACTGTATCAAACGGCCAAGATATATCTATAGCAGGCCCTGATGGAAATGCGTCAGGTGTGACATTGGCTACAACAGATACAGTAACTGACGTAGCAGACAAAATAAATGCTGAAAACACTGGGGTAAAAGCTTCAACTGAAGTAAACGCATCTATTAAAGACTTTTCAAGCCTAGATTCTGCAACATTGGACATTGGCGGCGATACGTTCAATTTAGCTGACTATGAAGGCTCGTCGCAAAAACTTGCCGAAGATATAGTGAAAGCAGGATATTCAGCTAGCGTAGATGGAAGTGGAGTTTTGAGCATTAGAGCTGAAAACGTCGATGGCGTAAAAGTATCTGGTTATGACGCTGATGATACTTTACAGATTGCTGGACCTGATGGTTCCTATAATCAACCAGCAGACACTGAAAGCGGAGTTGTCAATGCGAAACTGACTCTAGAAGCGAAAGACGACTTTACTGTTTCAACTGATGGAACCGCCGGTGAGGTTTTTGGTGCAACGTCAGGTAGCTTGAATTCTGTTGGCGACATTGACATCTCAAAAAGCGGTGGCGGTCAAGATGCTTTAGCAGTAATAGACCAAGCTATCGCGCAAATCGACTCTCAACGAGCTGATTTGGGTGCTACTCAAAATCGTTTCCAGGCAACCATTCGTAACCAATCGAACATTGCTGAAAACCTGGAAGGTGCGAAGTCTCGAATCAAAGATGCTGACTTTGCGGCTGAAACTGCAAAACTGACTCAGGCTCAGATTCTGCAGCAGGCATCACAAACTATTCTGGCGCAGGCCAACCAGCGTCCACAGGCGGCACTGCAGTTACTGGGCTAATTGCTCAACTAACTCAACCGTTACTAACAACCGGAGCCATTGGCTCCGGTTTTTTTATGCCTATAATTCAAGATGTTACAAATAAAATTACAGTTGATTAAAAAAACTTCAGTTAATTGCTAAAGTTTGCAGTTGAGTTGGTCGATAACATACACGGAGCATTGTATTAAGTGTTAATCTACACGTAATTAAGGAAATGGTGAGTATTATGACAGAGCTGTCAGTTGAAAGCCGTGCATTAAGCCAACTTAACAGTCAGGAAGGCCGCATTACCAATGCCGAGCAGCGCCCGCAAGCGCAAAAGGTGATGGATACGGTAGAACAAGTTCAAGAAAAGACTGAACAGAAGGTCGAACAGCAGGCAACTAATAAAACGGTGACGGATACGGTTGAACAAATGAATCAGTCGTCGGTTATCCGCAATACCAGTTTGCAATTCGTGTTTGATGAAAAAGGGGACCCGCCGATTGTTAAGGTGATTGACCAGGACAACGGTGAGACCATTCGTCAAATTCCATCGGAATTAGTCGTTAAGTTATCTAAAGCTCTGGAAGAGATGGCCGATAATGATAGTAGTCGAATGGGGTTCTTATTCGACAACCAGATTTAATATGAGGTGATGTTATGCCACTGATTTCATCAACAGGTGCCCGTTCAGGTTTAGACCTGGAAGGGATAATCAAAGCGACGCTAGACGCGCAGCGTATTCCTAAACAGAACCGACTGAACCAGCAGGAAGGTCGGCTACAGGTAGAGCTGTCAGCTGTTGGTGAAATGCGGTCAGTGCTTTCCAATCTTCAAAGCTCAGCAGAAAAGCTAACCGAGAGTAGCTTATTCAGCGCTATGAAAGCGTCTGTAAGCCAACCTGAGTCTGGCAATGTGATATCCGTTGAGAGCTCCGAAAACGCTAACACCGGTAACTTTGATATTGCAGTAACGCAGTTAGCAAAAGGCAGCCGTGCGGTATCGGCCGACGGCGCTTTTGCGAGTTCGGACACGGTCGTTAACACCAATGCCGGCGCATTAACATTTGGTGCCGGTACAGAGAGCTTTAGCTTAGATCTTGCTGCGGGTTCAACTCTGGAAGATATCCGAAACGCGGTTAATAATTCAGAGGATAACTTTGGTGTTACTGCCGACATTATTAACACCGGAACTGAAGCCAAATTAGTTTTTCGGTCTAATGTTAGTGGTGCTGGCAACGACTTGATTGTCAGTAACGATAATGCTCAGCTTGATGCGGTTTCGACAGTGGCCAACGCTGGCGGTGCTGGTGGCATGGCAATTGCCGTTGACGACGAGGCGACTGACGCCATTATTGAAGTCGATGGTATTCAGGCGACCAATGATACCAATATTTTTGCGGATGTCATTCAGGGTTCGACCATTACTGCCTTAAAAGACAGTGAAGGTACAGAAACTGCCCAGCTTTCAATTGCTCGTGATGATGCTGGCGTTAAAAAGTCCGTTGACGAATTTGTTAAATCCTATAATAGCGTAGTGTCTTCTTTGAATGAAATGGGCGCTGAAGGAAGTATGTTGCAGGGGGATGCCACTGTTAGAGGTCTGAAAAGTCAGTTAAATAGCGTTCTAACATCTACCTTTGGCGATGACCAGACCTTATTTGATTTAGGTTTTGGCCTTGATAACGACGGTAAGTTAACTCAGGAAAATCCGATAACGAATGTAAGCGAAGTGCTATCAGATAACCCATCAGCATTGCAGTCAGTACTTGGCGGTGAAAATGGTTTAGCGTCTCGCATGGACACATTTTTAAATGGTTATGTTGGAGCGGGCGGGTCATTGCAGATGCGCCGTGACTCAATCAACGATAGCCTGGATAGAGTGTCGGACAGCCGAGAGAGCTTACAGCGTCGCATGGAATCAATGGAAGAAACTTTACGTTCAAAGTATCAGGCTCTGGATTCACTGGTTGGACAGTTACGCGACCGTGGCGATTACGTCAGTGCTCAGCTTGCCAACTTACCCGGCTTCACCCGGGATAATGACTAAATAGAGGTAACGTTTTATGAACGCGAAACTTAAAGGCTATACCAAAGGCTCGCTAGAAACTCGGGTTGCGGGAGCTAGCCCTTATCAGCTGGTACAAATGCTTATGGCGGGTGTATTAGAGAACCTTAACTATGCTAAAGGTGCGATTCAGCGTAAAGATTACGAGAAAAAGAGTCTTTATCTGAGTAAAGCTCAGGCTATTGTGGATTCATTGCGTTATAGTTTAGATGACAGTGCAGGCGCAGACGCGACTGAAAACCTGCAAGACTTGTATATGTACATGAGCACCCGAATTGCCGATGCATCGATTCAAATGGACATCGACGTTATTGACGAAGTAGCTCGATTGATGATTGATATCAAAAGTGCCTGGGATCAGATTCCAGTGGAGCAGCGCGAAGTCGCAATGAAAGATAACAGTCAAGTGCAGCAGGCCAGCGGAGCCTAATTTTGTCAGCTCAAACTGACTCACCACAGCAGCTCCAGCAGCTTTATAAGCAATTAAAGCAGCAACTAGCAGACTCTGATTTTGAGTCTGCTACCAACACCCTTCCCCAATTATTGACTGCCTTAGAACAGCTACCTGAACACTGGACTGAGTCCGAGCAGTGGGTAGAGACTGTGGCAGAAATTAATGACTTTCTAAACGAAATACAGCCAGAACTCGAACAGGCCCGTGACGAAACCCAGGAAACCATTACCAAGATCGGTAAGAGTAAGAAGGGCGTTAAGGCCTACACTAAATAATCTGCGTTATTAAGGCACAAAAAAACCGACTCTAAGGTCGGCTTTTTTTATCCCAGCGCCTGAGCGTTGGTGATTAAATCTTTTACAGAGCTTGAATCTTAGCGTTCAAACGGCTCTTATGACGTGCCGCTTTGTTTTTGCTGATCAAGCCTTTAGTTGCGTAACGGTCCAATAGTGGAGTTACGTTTTTCATAGCCGCAGTTGCAGCTTCTTTGTCTTTGCTTTCAATCGCAGCGTTCGCACGCTTAAGGTAGGTACGCATCATTGAGCGACGGCTTGCGTTGTGGCGGCGATTTTTCTCGGCTTGGATCGCACGCTTTTTAGCAGACTTAATGTTAGCCAAGGTGAACTCCTAAAATTCGTTAACTTATGCTTGTCTTGTAAAGGCCGCAGATTATGCCTTTTCTGACGGAAAAGTCAACAGCTTTGATGGAAAAAGATTAGGTTTTTGCTCGCTGCGCTCACGGCTTTTTGTCGGCTTACGCCGACGGCCGTTTGTCGCTAACGCGACGGCTGTTGGCAACCTGCCTTCGGCGGTTGCGGCTGTAGGTCTCGTTTTTAACGAGACTGTTGCAAATTCTTAACTAAGTTGTGCAGAGATATTTGGATTCTGGTGTTGGTATTAAGCCATTTTGAAATATCTGGGTGAATGACCCAATTTAAATCCTTGCCAATTTTTAACTGTGTTTCTAATTCGGCACTGGAGCCAATAGCGTAGTAAAGTATTCGCCTTCTATCTGCAGCGGTATCCCGCACCATAGCTTCAGCAATATTACTGGGAACAGATAAAGCACTGCGTCCGACTTGGTCTTTAAAGAAATAATGTTTACATGAACTGACGTCTTTCATGATGACGACAGCGAGTGCCAATGACTCACGCCAGACCCAAAGTTTGTGATAGTTCATAAATCACCCAAACTCAAAAGACTAGCAACCAATTGTAATAACAACGCAAATTTGCGATATTCCTCACACCATCAGTACCTTTTTTACCGAAGTACCACCATAATAGCCGCAACCGCCGAAGGCAGGTTGCCAACAGCCGCGCCAAAGGCGCAAACAGCCGTTGGCGTAGCCAACAAATAGCAGAAGGATTTGTCAGTTGTCGAAGTCATTGCTCCGATCAGGTTTCATCGTCAGCTTTATGACCCTTATCTCACGGGTGCTTGGGCTGGTGCGCGATGTGGTGATAGCCAACCTGATGGGTGCCGGTGCGGCGGCGGATGTGTTCTTCTTTGCTAATAAAATCCCTAATTTTTTAAGGCGGTTGTTTGCCGAGGGGGCTTTTGCGCAGGCCTTTGTGCCGGTACTGACTGAATATAAGCAAGGCAGGGAGCTGCCAGAGCAGCAGCTGTTAATCGCTCGTGTTTCAGGGACCCTGGGCACCATTATCACGGTGGTTACTATTTTTGGTGTTATTGCCTCGCCTATCGTGACGGCGCTGTTTGGTATGGGCTGGTTCCTGGACTGGTGGAACGATGGCCCGCAGGGGCATAAATTCGTGCTTGCCAGCGACCTGCTGCAAATTACCTTTCCGTACTTATGGTTTATTACCTTCACCGCGATGGCGGGGGCAATTCTTAATACCCTGGGTAAGTTCGCGGTGGCGGCGTTTACTCCGGTATTTTTAAATGTGGCGATTATTTCGGCGGCTATATGGCTGGCTCCGAATCTGGATCAACCAGAATACGGTTTAGCCTGGGGGGTTTTCTTTGGCGGTTTGATACAAATGCTGTTCCAGCTGCCGTTCCTGAAAAAAGCGGGGCTGTTAGTTAAGCCACAATGGGGGTGGCGCGATCCGGGTGTGACTAAAATTCGCAAGCTGATGCTGCCGGCGATCTTCGGGGTATCGGTCAGTCAAATTAACTTATTGCTTGATACCTTAATTGCCAGCTTCTTAATGACGGGCTCTATCAGCTGGCTGTATTACTCTGACCGGCTGTTAGAGTTTCCGCTGGGCTTGTTCGGCATTGCTATTGCCACTGTGATATTACCCGCGTTGTCCTCCCGACATGTCGATAAGTCGCCTGAGCATTTTACCAAAACCCTGGACTGGGGTATTCGTATGGTGCTGATCCTGGGAATTCCGGCCATGGCCGGCTTGTTCTTTTTGGCAGAACCGATGTTGATGGTGCTGTTTATGCACGGGGCCTTTACCCCGGACGACGCGCGGATGGCCTCGTATAGCTTGATGGCGTATTCGGCTGGGTTACTGAGTTTTATGTTGGTTAAGGTACTGGCAACCGGATTTTATTCAAGGCAGGATACTAAGCGGCCGGTAAAATTTGGCATTATTGCCATGGCCGCTAACATGGTGTTTAACATTGCCCTGGCGATCCCCTTTAGTTACGTCGGATTGGCGATGGCAACCGCGGCTTCGGCGGCGATTAACGCCGGTTTGCTTGGTTTTACACTGTACCGCGAAGGGGTATTAAAAGCGCAGCCCGGGACTTGGCGTTTTATTGTTCAGGTACTCATTGCCACCGCAGTGATGATAGCCGCTATTTTATGGTACAGCCCGGGCACCGAAGCCTGGCGCACTACCTCGATATTGGAACGCCCTTGGCTACTCGCCCAGGTCATCGGCCTAGGCATCATAGCCTACCTCGGCACACTCCTCATCACCGGCATGCGCCCCCGGCATATCGCCGGGAAATAAAAATACGGCCCCTTCGGCGCCCCGACGCAGCGGAGGAAAACGGATGGTCCGGCCCCATCGGCAAGCCGCGATCTGAATTCGCATCTACGATGGTGCCAAATATCCCACCGTCGGCAAGCCAACGGGTACCCACGATTTGAATTTATTCCGGGGTGGCCGGCAGTTCCGGTTTTTGAACAACGTTGGTGTTAAATGCTCTGATGTCCATGGCTACCGGGATCCGCCTTCAGATCGTGGGTACCCTTCGGCTCGCCGAAGGGGCAGGAGGTCATCGGCAACCTCGATGGTGGGATCCGGGGCACCTCTTTTCGGATTCCGGGATGCTCGCAATTGCATTCCAATTCGATATCGCGGATGCGAATAGGGGCATTCCATAGCGGCAACGGAGGAAAACGAATAATCCGCACCCATCGGCAAGCCAATGGCTACCCACGATCTGATCAATATCCGGGATGCCGCCAGCGACGGGATTTTGAACACCATCGCTGTTAAAACCTCTGCATTTATCCGTTCCGCAATACAAATTCATATCTTAGGTACCCTTCGGCTCGCCGAAGGGGCAGGAGCTCATCGGCTACCTCGATGGTGGGATCCGGGGCACCTCTTTCGGGCTTCCGCAATACCCCTTCAGATCGTAGGTACCCTTCGGCTCGCCGAAGGGGCAGGAGGTCATCGGCTACCTCGATGGCGGGATCCGGAGAGCCCCTTTTCGGATTCCCGGATGCTCGCAATGGCATTGCTATTCGGCAACCTCGATTCGGATATGGGCGGGCAAAAGGTGTTCCGCGGGCATTATTTCAGTTATAATCGCGCCTTTCAGATAACCAATTTAGCTGGGTACGGAATCGCCAGGCATGGAACTTATTCGCGGGACACACAATTTGCGTGCCAAACACTTTGGTGAAGACACCGGTTGTGTGCTGACTATTGGTAATTTTGACGGCGTGCATTTAGGTCATCAGGCGGTATTACAGCAGGTACGCAGCAAAGCTGAAGAGCTGGGCGTCCCGTCCGCGGTGATGACGTTTGAACCGCAACCGCAGGAATTATTCCAGCCTGAAAAAGCACCGGCGAGACTGACTAACTGGCGTGAAAAATATTTGGCACTAAAAAGCCAGCAGCTTGATCACCATATCGTTATTGAATTTAATAAAAAATTTGCCAGCCAGCCGGCACGTGAATTTATTGAAAAGATTCTGGTTGATAAGCTGGCGGTAAAATTTTTGGTGGTCGGTGATGACTTCCGTTTTGGCTATAAACGCGAGGGTGACTTTGAGCTGCTGCAAAAGGCCGGTAAAGAACTCGGGTTTGAAGTAGTCGACACCCGTAGCTATCGGCAGCAGCAACAGCGAGTGAGCAGTACCGCCATACGTGAGGCTTTGGACGATGGTGACTTTGACAGCGCTGAACAAATGCTCGGGCGGCCGTACCGGATGGCGGGCAAAGTCGTTCACGGCCGTAAGAACGGCCGCACCATCGGCTTTCCAACCGCCAACGTCCCGTTAAAACGATTAAAAAGCCCATTGCACGGCGTGTTTGCCGTAAAGGTTTTTTTAGAAAATGGTGTAACCGACGGCAAGCAAAGCGAGCCGTCAAACAGCCTCGGCGAAGCCGAAAAAAGCCGCCCCGAAGAGGCCAACAGCCGTCACGGCAAAGCCGTGACATACCACGGTGTTGCCAACCTCGGAACGCGGCCGACGCTAAACGGTGATGAAGTGCAACTGGAAGTGCATTTATTTGATTTTTCAGGCAACCTGTACGGTCAGCAGATGACGGTAACCCCCGTTGCCAAATTGCGTGCCGAGCAACGCTTTGCGTCGCTTGACCACCTTAAACAACAGATAGAACAAGATGCCGCTCGCGCCAAGCAGCTTTTAGCCCAAGCGTAGCGCGTGATGTCAGTAACAATGCGGAAATGGAAACAGTGACCAATGAGTGATTACAAGCATACTTTAAACTTGCCAGATACGGCGTTTCCGATGCGCGGCAACCTGGCGCAGCGCGAACCCAAGATGCTGGAAAACTGGTACGCCGACGACTTATACGGTGAAATCCGTAAAGCCAAAGCGGGCAAGCCAAGTTTTATTTTGCATGACGGTCCTCCGTACGCAAACGGCAAAATTCACATTGGTCACGCGGTTAATAAAATCCTTAAAGACGTGATTGTTAAGGCGAAAACGTTAAGTGACTACGATGCGCCCTACGTGCCTGGCTGGGATTGTCATGGGCTGCCGATTGAGTTGCAGGTCGAGAAAAAACACGGCAAACCCGGCAAAAAACTAAATCTGGCGGAATTCCGCGAAAAATGTCGCGAATACGCGATGGGTCAAATCGACCAGCAACGCACCGACTTTAAACGTCTAGGCGTGTTTGGCGATTGGGATAATCCGTACCTGACGATGAACTTCAAGCAGGAAGCGGATAGTGTCCGGGCGTTGGCGAAAATTATTGAGAATGGTCACATGCACCAGGGCTTTAAACCGGTTCATTGGTGTACCGACTGTGGTTCGGCACTGGCCGAAGCGGAAGTTGAATATCAGGATAAAACCTCGCCAGCGATTGACGTAAAACTGCCACTGGCGGCTACTGAAGAAGCCTTAACTCGCTTTAATACCCCTGAAGGGCATAGCGGAGAAGGCAAACTCAGTATGGTTATCTGGACCACCACCCCATGGACCATTCCGGCTAACCGGGCGGTGACGCTGGCGGAAGGCCTTGAGTACGCGTTAGTGCAAATTGAGAAAGATGACGAGCAGCAGCCAGAGCGAATTATTTTAGCCAGCGATCTGGTTAATGACTGTATGGATCGCTGGGGCATTCAGCATTACCACAAACTGGGATTTGCCACCGGTAAAGAGCTGGAAGGTCTGCAGCTTAATCATCCGTTGTTCGAACTTAATGTACCGGTAATACTGGGTGACCACGTGACCACCGAAAGTGGTACGGGTTGTGTGCATACCGCGCCAGGCCATGGTGTGGACGACTTTTTAGTCGGCCAAAGATACGGTATCGAAGTGTATAACCCGGTCGGCGATAATGGTGTGTATAAAGACGATACGCCGATGTTTGCCGGTCAACATGTGTTTAAAGCGAACGAACCTATCGTGGACGCGCTTCGTGATGCGGGCAACTTAATGCATGCCGAAGCTTATCGCCACTCCTATCCGCATTGCTGGCGTCATAAAACGCCGATTATTTTCCGTGCTACGCCGCAGTGGTTTATCAGCATGGAAAAACAAGGCCTGCGCCAGGGGGCGTTGGATCAAATTAAGAAAGTCGGTTGGTTCCCTGAGTGGGGCGAAAGCCGCATTGCTTCTATGGTAGAGGGCCGGCCAGACTGGTGTATTTCGCGTCAGCGCACCTGGGGTAACCCAATTGCCGTGTTCGTGCACAGAGACACTGAAGAGCTGCACCCGAATACGCTGGAACTCATGGAAAAAGTGGCGCAGCTTATTGAACAAGATGGCGTTCAGGCATGGTTCGACTTAGAGCCGGAAACACTGCTGGGCGACGAAGCTAAAGACTATCGTAAAGTGACTGATACACTCGATGTCTGGTTCGACTCAGGCGTTACCCATCACTGCGTTTTGCGCGAGTTTGATGGACTCAGCTGGCCGGCAGATTTGTATCTGGAAGGCTCTGACCAACACCGCGGCTGGTTCCAAAGCTCATTGGTCACCGGCGTCGCTATGTATAACGAAGCCCCTTATCATCAGGTGCTGACCCATGGCTTCACGGTAGATGCCAAAGGCCGCAAAATGTCCAAGTCGATCGGCAACGTGGTCGCTCCGCAAGACGTTATGAATAAGTTGGGTGGCGACATCCTGCGGTTGTGGGTAGCCTCCGCCGATTACTCGGGTGAAATGACCGTTTCCGACGAAATCTTAAAACGCTCGGCGGATTCATATCGACGCATTCGTAATACGTCGCGCTTCTTACTGGCCAACTTGAGTGGTTTTGATCCGTCACAGCATTTAGTGGCGATGGATGACATGGTTGAACTGGATCGCTGGATTGTTGGCCGCGCGGCGGATTTACAACAGCAATTAGTCGAGCATTACAACAGCTATCAATTTTTATCGGTGGTACAGAAGCTCATGCACTTCTGTTCGATTGAACTGGGTAGCTTTTACCTGGATATCATCAAGGACCGCCAGTACACGGCTAAGTCTGACAGCTTAGCGCGTCGTTCGTGCCAGACTGCGTTGTACTACATTGCTGAAGCTCTGGTTCGCTGGATGGCACCAATTTGTAGCTTTACTGCCCAAGAAATCTGGGAAGTGCTGCCGGGCAAACGCGCGAAGTACGTGTTTACCGAAAGCTGGTTTACCGGCTTTGAGCAGTTTGCTGGCGTCAGTGAACAGGAAAACCAGTTCTGGATGCAGTTACTTGAAGTTCGTGACGTGGTTAACCAAACTCTGGAACAGGCTCGCCGCAACGACGAAATCGGTGGTTCATTGCAAGCCGAAGTCACCCTGTATGCCGAGGATGAACTGGCGCAAAAACTGGGTCGCTTAGGCGAAGAACTGCGGTTTGCGCTGTTAACTTCAGAGGCAACCGTGGCGCCATTAGCAGAAGCTCCTGCCGAGGCTCTTAAGGCCGATAAACTCGGCTTAGCCGTTGCAGTTGCTGGTTCTGATTATAAGAAATGCGAACGTTGTTGGCACCACCGTGAGGAAGTTGGCACTATTGCCGGTCACGAAGACTTATGCCAACGCTGTGTAACTAATATCGATGGACAAGGTGAGGAACGCCGTTTTGCCTAATGACACGCTAAAAAAACGCGCCTCGGGTTTGCGTTATCTATGGGTCACCGTACTGCTGGTAGTGATTGACCAACTCACCAAAGTCTGGGTAGCGGCAGAGTATGAACTGTACGAAAGCCGTGCGGTCATCGACGGTTTGTTCAATTTTACCTATGTGCATAATTACGGCGCCGCCTTCAGCTTTTTAAGTGACAGCGGTGGCTGGCAGCGCTGGCTTTTTACCGCCATTGCCATAGCCATTAGTGCCGTGTTGTTGATCTGGCTGCGGCGTAACCCGGTTAATTTTTGGCGACAGAACTTATCCTTTGCATTGATTCTGTCCGGCGCGATTGGCAATGTGGCAGACCGTTTAATGTATGGCTATGTGATCGACTTTTTAGACGTGCATTATCAGGGCTGGCACTGGCCCGCCTTTAATGTGGCGGATATGGCGATTACCATTGGTGCTGCATTAATGTTGTTCGAGGCGTTTGTTGATAATCGCCGCGACGACGAGGAGAATAGTAAGTAGTATGAGCCGTTTACCGATAGAAGATGGCCGCGAAGTGGTCATGCACTTTACCATCAAATTGTCCGACGGGTCGGTCGCAGACAGCACTAAAATGTCTGGTAAACCGGCAAAGTTTCGGGTCGGCGATGGTAATTTAACCGAGAATTTCGAGGCCTGCCTGATTGGCCTTCGTGCCGGAGCGAAGCGCGAGTTTACGCTGGCGCCTGAAGATGCCTTTGGAGAACCTAACCCGGACAACTATTACTATGTTGATTCGGCTAAGTTTAGCGAGGAAACAAAACCCGAGGTTGGCGCTATTCTGGCCTTTACTCAGCCTGATGGAACCGACTTACCGGGAATTGTTCGGAAAGTTGAAGGTCCAACAGTGACCATCGACTTTAATCATCCGCTGGCAGGCCAGACGGTGATTTTTGACGTCGAAATTATAAGCGTAGAGCCGTAGTTATTTGTTAAACCCGGCTCTCGGAGGAATACATGCAAATACTGTTAGCCAATCCACGCGGATTTTGTGCCGGTGTTGACCGTGCCATCACCATTGTTGAACGCGCGCTGGAAATATTTGAACCGCCCATTTATGTGCGTCACGAAGTGGTGCATAACAAATACGTGGTCAATTCGTTAAAAGACGCGGGTGCAGTATTTGTCGAAGAGCTGGATGAAGTGCCGGACGACGCTATCGTTATTTTTAGCGCGCATGGCGTGTCGCAGGCGGTTCGGCAGAACGCCAAAGATCGTGGTTTAAAAGTATTTGATGCGACCTGTCCGTTGGTAACCAAGGTGCATATGGAAGTGACTCGTGCCAGCCGTAAGGGCCATGAATGTGTGCTGATCGGCCATGCGGGGCACCCGGAAGTAGAGGGGACCATGGGTCAATACGCCAACCAGAAAGGCGGTATTTACCTGGTCGAATCGCCGGAAGATGTTGCGTCGTTGCAGGTAAAAGATGCGGATAACCTGCACTACATGAGCCAGACCACACTGTCGGTGGATGATACTTCCGATGTTATCGAAGCGCTGCGGGAAAAATTTCCAAACATTAACGGACCACGCAAGGACGATATTTGCTACGCCACCCAGAACCGTCAGGATGCGGTACGGGAATTGGCCGCAGATGCAGAGGTGATGTTAGTCGTCGGTGCCAGCAATAGCTCTAACTCTAATCGGTTACGCGAGTTGTCAGAGAAAATGGGTACGCCTGCCTACTTGATTGATGATGCGGGTTGTATCGATCGCGAATGGCTGCAGGACAAGCAACGGGTTGCGGTTACTGCCGGAGCGTCGGCGCCGGAAGTGCTGGTGCAGTCAGTGATAAAGCGCTTACGTGAATGGGGCGGTGAAACGGTAACCGAGCGCGATGGTCGCGCTGAAAATATTACCTTTTCGATCCCACCGGATCTGCGTGCTTAACGACCTGGCGGGTTAGCCAGAAACGCAGCTGGTAGTCCGCGTCCGAAATTTCCAAGACCGAATGCTGCTCATCAATGGCAGATAGAGACCAGTCTAACGAGCCAGGGTCTACACTGACCTGGCCTTGCCGCCATTGCGCGGTAATCTTTGTTTTTAATGCCATTATTGATTCAACAGTCAGTGCCTGTTGCTCTATTTTATGCTGTTTTGTCAGAGCGAGTTGCAAGGTGTACAGGCTGCTGGGTAACCACAACGATAAGATAGCTGCAGCAACCAGTATTTCTATTAAAGAGAAGCCGTTAATCCGCGGATAAGCTGTCATTATAAGCTTGCTGCTGTTGGTTAAAGTTCAATTCGGTTCGCTGCTTTAGTTGCAGCCACTGTCGGTGTTGCTGGGCTTGTAAAGATTGTGTTTGCAGCAGCAAAGCAGCTAACGCCATAGAGCTTAGGCCGGTTAGCGTGACGACCGTCATTAGTACCGCCATCCCCCGTTGTTTAATCTGCATTTTATTCGGCATGAGTCAGCACCAGCTCTCGATTAAAGGCATGGTATTCCTCGCTCTTCGGACTCTTTGCCAATAACGAAATGGATAGAACCGGCAGTGCAGCCGAATTTTCCTGTAGGGAAAAATTCAATTCCTTAATGGCTAGTGACGAGTAATGGCTTAACGACTGCCAGCCACTACTCGGGCAGTGGGGTGCTAATGTATGACGCTGCAGCTGGCGATTCTTAACCCGATATCCAATGAGTCTGCCGCTGTGTTGTGGTAATAAAAAACACGGCCCCTGCAGACTAATTTGTTCGGGAATCGAGTCCTCAATATCGCTGGTTAATTGCTGAATTAAGGATTGCGCGGTTAATACACTGCGGGTAGCACTGACTGTTTGCTGCTGCTTCCCTTGTTGCCAGGCCCATACTTGTTGTAATGCGCCAATAATTAACAGCCCCAGAGCAGCGGCCACAATAAGCTCCAGCAGGCCAGAACCACGTTGTTGTATTAACATGGCTGCATGCCCGCTAACCGATCGCCTTGTGACTGACAGTAGCGAATCCGGCCAAGACCACTGATAATTATTTTAATACTTAACGAGGTAGCCGTAATGGAGATACTTCCGGCTCGGGCAAAACCGCTGGCTCCTTCAAACATAAGCGGCGCCTGCGAACGAAAGTTGTGTTCAAAACGCCAGCCCGGTGGGGTCCATTGATCGTTATAGTACTCAACCGCGACCGTTTTTGGTTTATTACTCTCCATTGCCCGCGCTTTGTGCTCTTGCAGTAGTAATAGCCAACGCTCGGCCATTGCCTGCATTTGCACCCGCTCAGAGCTTTCCCGCAGCGAGGGTAAGCCGGCTGCCATGAGTACAGCGGTTACCGCTAGCGCCACCAATAATTCAACTAAGCTAAATCCCATTGGCTTATCCTAAAACAGTTAAATGTAGCCGGTTCTTTTCTCCAGTTTCAGTGGCAAATTCGGACGCTGGAGGAAGAAAATGCGGTATTGATAGCTAATCACTGGCACGCTTCTTGTATGTGGTTAGTCAGATTCAAACTTTTGACGCGAGAAACGATGTATGGCGAGTGGTGCTGAAAGGCTCAATAGCTTCAAAAATTTTGCCCAGTCAAATTCTTATATTATCAAAGGATTTGGTACACCGCTGGCTGTCATGGCGATCCTTTCACTGGTGGTGTTGCCGATTCCACCATTGGCTCTCGATATCTTGTTTTCGTTCTCGATAACCCTTTCCTTAGTGGTCATGCTGGTTGCGGTTTATACCCAAAGACCATTGGATTTTGCGGCGTTCCCGACGGTTTTGCTTATTGCGACGGTACTGCGTTTGTCGCTTAACGTCGCGTCTACCCGAATTGTATTGCTGAACGGCCATAATGGTCCCGGGGCCGCCGGTAGCGTCATCGAATCCTTCGGTAGCGTAGTGATTGGTGGTAACTACACCGTTGGTCTGGTGGTATTTGCGATTTTGGTTATTATCAACTTTATCGTTATCACCAAAGGTGCCGGGCGTATCTCGGAAGTAACCGCACGCTTTACCCTGGATGCCATGCCGGGTAAGCAAATGGCGATTGATGCCGACTTAAATGCCGGCCTGATTAACCAGGAAGAAGCAAAAACGCGCCGCAGTGATGTAACCCGCGAAGCGGACTTTTACGGCTCAATGGATGGTGCCAGCAAGTTCGTAAAAGGTGATGCCATCGCCGGTATCCTTATCCTGTTGATTAACATTGTCGGCGGCTTTTTGATTGGCATGATCCAGCACGACCTAAGCTTTGGCCAGGCGATTGAAGTTTATACCTTATTGACCATTGGTGACGGTCTGGTGGCGCAGATTCCGGCACTGCTATTATCGGTTGCCACTGCCATTATTATCACCCGCGAGAATGACACCAAGGATATGGGTGATGCGGTTGTATTCCAACTGGTCGATAACCCGAAAGTAATGGTCATCGCCAGCGCCGTATTATTTGCTATGGGTGTTATTCCCGGCATGCCGCATTTTGCGTTCCTAAGCATGTCAGCAATGTTAGCTGGCGCAGCCTATTACAAAATTAAGAAACGAGATACTCAAGAAGGTGAGTTAGTCGAGCAGGAGCAGCAAGAACAGCAGCAACAACAGACGCAAAAGGAATTGAGCTGGGACGACGTACGCCATGTCGACACTATTGGTCTGGAAGTTGGCTATCGACTGATTCCTTTAGTGGACAAATCGCAGGGCGGAGAGCTGCTATCACGCATCAAAGGCGTGCGCAAAAAGCAATCTCAGGAGTTTGGTTTCTTAGTGCCGTCGGTGCATATTCGAGACAACCTGGATCTTGGCCCGAATAGTTACCGGATTACCATGATGGGTGTGACCATGGGCGAAGCAGAAATTCGTCATGACTGGGAGCTCGCAATTAACCCAGGCCAGGTATTTGGCGAGCTTGACGGTGAAAAGACGAAAGATCCCGCTTTTGGTCTGGATGCTGTATGGATCCGCCCGGAGCAGCGAGAGCACGCGCAAACCTTAGGCTATACCGTGGTTGACTCGGCCACCGTAGTCGCCACCCACCTAAGTCAGATTGTCACCAATCATGCGTCGCAGTTACTGGGCCACGAAGAAGCACAGGAGCTGCTGGATCGACTCGGCCGCAGCCATCCGAAGCTGGTCGAAGGGCTGGTCCCGGATCTGTTGTCGTTGGGTAATTTCGTTAAAGTGCTGCAAAACTTATTAGAAGAAGGTATAGCCATTCGCGATATGCGCACCATCGTGCAAACTCTGGTGGAGTATGCCGGGCGGAGTCAAGATCCTGACGTTCTTACCGCGGCTGTGCGGATATCACTACGTCGCTTGATCGTGCAGGACATCTCCGAAGGCGCGCCAGAGCTGCCGGTTGTTACCTTAGCACCAGAGTTGGAACAGATGTTGCATCAGTCCTTACAAGCCGCCGGTAGTGACGGTAATCAGCAGGGAGCAGGTATTGAACCGGGTCTTGCTGAACGTTTACAAGAGTCACTGCGCGATGTGCATCAGCAGCAAGAAATGAACGGTGAGCCGTCGGTGCTGCTGACCTCGGGATTACTACGCACGACCATGGCACGATTTGCCCGGCATGCGACAGAAGGTATGAGAGTACTGAGCTATCAGGAAATCCCGGATGATAAACAAATTAGAATCGTTAGCTCAATTGGTGGTCAACAGCCAGTTGGACAGAATAGCTAAGACGGGAGTCGCTTGTGAAGATTAAACGTTTTTTTGCAGAAGATATGCGCCGCGCATTATTACAGGTTAAAGAAGCCTTAGGTCCGGACGCGGTGATTATGTCCAACAAAAAAGTAAACGGCGGTATTGAAATTGTCGCCGCCGTCGACCCCGACGCCCAACAACCCGAGCCTGCTCCCACGCCGGAACCGGCGACTGCGCAGCAGGAGCCCGCACCAGCCAGCTCACTAGCCGAATTACTGCAACGCCAGAACCCTCGTGTCGAAGACACGAGCTACGGTTCACAGCCGACGGCAAGCGAAGCGAGCCGTCAAACAGCCGTACCGGAGGCACAAACAGCCGTACCGGAGGCACAAACAGCCGTACCGGAGGCACAAACAGCCGTACCGGAGGCACAAACAGCCGCTCCGCAGGAGCACACAGCCCATGCGCAGCATGAAATGGCCCATGCGCAGCATGACCAAATCCCCGAGCACGTCTCCGGCGGTAGCGCCGAAGAGATTGCTGACCTAAAAGCTCAGATTCGTGGCATCAAAGACTTGTTGCAACATCAGCTAAGCGGCCTGATGAAGCAAGAAATTGAACGCGAAGAGCCGATCCGCGCGATGTTGACCAAGCGCCTGATGGGCATGGGGCTGAGTGAACGTATTGCCGACCAGATTGCGTGCTTTATCCCCGAAGGTGGTGACGATGATGATAGCTGGGAGCAATGTCTGCAATTATTAGAAGGTCAGCTTAATACCACAGCTGACGATATTTTGACGCGCGGTGGTGCGGTGGCACTGGTTGGTCCAACCGGTGTCGGTAAAACCACTACCATTGCAAAGTTAGCGGCTCGTTATGCGCAACGTCACGGGGCCGATAAAGTTGCATTAGTAACCACGGACACTTTCCGTATCGGCGCCAGTGAACAATTACAGACTTATGGTCGTATTATTGGGTGTCCGGTTAAAGTTGCTAACAACGCCAAAGAACTGGCTGATGCGCTGCTCACCCTGCGCGATAAGTCGTTAATATTGATTGATACGGCAGGTATGGGACAGCGTGATAAAAGGCTCAGTGATCAACTCGCGACGTTATTACATAATAGTCGTCTGCGAATTCGGCCATATCTGGTATTATCAGCTACATCGCAAACTCAGGTTTTAAATGATGCGGTTAAGCAATTTAAAACGCTGCCGCTCAGCGGTTGTATTTTTACCAAGCTAGATGAGTGTTTAAGCCTGGGTGAGAGTATTAGTGTTGCGGTAGAGCAAGGTATGGCAGTGAGTTATTTAACCAATGGCCAGCAAGTACCAGAAGACATTAAAGTAGCCGACGCTCATTATTTGGTGAGCGAGGCGGAACGCTTGTATGACAAAAGCATTTGTTCGACCTTGTCAGAAATGCCAAAATCATATGGGCATACTAGTATCAACTAATATGTAGCAGCATAACGCCAGCAGTAAGAGTAGCGCGCAAATGGATCAAGCAAGTGGCTTAAGAAGAATGAAACAGTCAAAAATAAAAGTAATTGCAGTGACCGGAGGTAAAGGTGGTGTTGGAAAAACCAACGTATCTTTAAATATGGCCATTGCGATGTCGCAACAAGGCAAGCGTGTGCTGGTATTGGATGCGGACTTAGGCTTGGCCAATGTCGACGTTATGTTGGGCTTGCGAGTGGAAAAAAACCTATCCCACGTATTAAACGGGCAGGCTGAATTGCGTGATATTTTAGTCGAAGGGCCTGGCGGGATTAATATTGTCCCTGCTACTTCGGGCACCCGGTCGATGGTTGAATTAACCGAGTCTGAACATGCCAGCTTAATTCGAGCCTTCAGCGATTTACAGCATGAGTTTGATGTGCTCATTATTGATACGGCTGCTGGCATCGGCAATACCGTAGTTAGTTTTGCTCGCGCTTCACAGGATGTGATGCTGGTTGTTTGTGATGAACCTACCTCGATTACTGATGCCTATGCGCTGATGAAGGTGCTAAGTCGCGATCAGGGCGTGTTCAAATTCAAGGTGGTCGCGAATATGGTCCGTAATTTGCGCGAGGGTCAGGTTTTATTCAATAAATTGACTAAGGTCACGGATCGGTTTTTAGATGTCGCGTTAGAATTGGCCGCTATTATTCCCTACGACGACAACCTGAGATTAGCGGTTAGAAAACAGAAAGCGCTGGTTGTGGCCCACCCGAAATCACCCGCTTCGCTGGCGGTAAAAGCGCTTGCGAAAAGAGCGTTGGACTGGCCGGTTCCGGCACAAGCCGGCGGACATATGGAATTTTTTCTTGAACAATTAATAACTTCTGCCGATAACAATACTAAGCAGGATGTTGCCAATGAATAAAGCGGCTGTTTACAGTGCCCATGCCGATAATCGGCAGGCGATCATTGAAAAACACACAGGACTGGTGAAGAGAATTGCGCACCATATGATGGCGCGGTTGCCAGCCAGTGTACAAATTGATGATTTGATTCAATCCGGCATGATTGGATTACTGGAAGCTGCTCGCAATTTTGATAATAGTAAGGGCGCAAGCTTCGAAACCTTTGCAGGAATTCGGATACGCGGCGCTATGCTCGATGAAATTCGTCGTGGAGACTGGGCTCCGCGCTCAGTACATCGCAACCACCGGCGCGTATTAGAAGCAATACGTCAGGTGGAAAATGACACCGGCCGTGATGCTAAAGATGCAGAAGTTGCTGAACGCTTAGAAATGCCACTGGATGAATATTATGCGATACTACGGGACGTTAATTCGGGTCGTATTATTGGTCTCGAAGATCTTGGTGTTTCAGAAGACGCGATTATTCCCGAGCAGGTAACCGGGACAAATTATGAGCCACAGCGCGATGTAGAGAACAATGCGTTCCATCGTGCGCTGGCTGAAACAATTTCTTCGTTACCAGAGCGTGAAGCTTTGGTGCTTTCATTGTATTATGACGAAGAGTTGAACTTAAAAGAGATTGGCGAAGTACTCAGTGTGAGTGAATCGCGAGTCAGTCAAATTCATAGTCAAGCCATGCTACGCCTTAAGTCGCGTATGCAAAGTTGGGTTGAATAATTTGTGGTAATCGAGAGCCTCAGTGGAGGGAGCTTTGGATAAAAATATGAAAATTCTTGTTGTTGATGATTTTTCAACAATGAGACGTATCATCAAAAACTTACTGCGCGATTTAGGCTTTACCAACATTCAGGAAGCCGACGATGGGAATACTGCGCTACCGATGTTGCAGCAAGGCGATTTCGACTTTGTCGTGACCGACTGGAACATGCCGGGTATGCAGGGTATTGATCTGCTCAAAGAGATTCGTAAAGACGATAACCTGGCGCACCTACCCGTGTTGATGGTAACCGCAGAAGCTAAGCGCGAACAAATTATTCAAGCGGCTCAAGCGGGTGTTAATGGGTATATCGTAAAACCATTCACAGCAGCGACACTAAAAGAAAAACTCGATAAAATTTTCGAACGAATCAGCTAAAGGGCGATGCCAAACATGTCTGAGCAAGCCCATAATATTTCGCTGGAGCAGGCCCGAGAGCTGGTTGCGCTGTTAGAGGCGGGGAACCAGAAAAAAGCGAATGAAAAGCTGGATGAAGTTTATAACCGGCGCAACGATAAATTGTTCACCTCTGTTGGCCAATTGACGCGCGACCTCCACGAAGCGCTGCAAGACTTTCAGTTGGATCCGCGTATTTTGCAACTCACCGAAGATGAATTGCCCGATGCGCAGAATCGTCTTCAGTACGTAATCCAGAAAACCGAAGATGCGGCTAACCGCACAATGGACGCGGTTGAAGCTTGCTTACCGCTGTCTGACGACATGCATCAAAAAATTGACCGCATTATGCCGCAATGGCAGCAATTGATGGATAACAATATCGAGTTATCAGAATTCAAGTCTTTGTGCCATGGTGTCGATGATGTATTAAAGACCTGTGGAAATAATATGCCGCAGATCCATAGCCTGATGACCGAAGTATTGATGGCTCAGGATTATCAGGATATTACCGGTCAGGTTATCAGACGCGTCATCCAGTTGGTTGAAGATGTAGAGAAAAACCTGATTGAGCTGTTGAAACTCTTTGGCGACGAGGCTCAAGAAGCCGCCAAAGGACAGCCCAAAGAAGTCAATAAAGATCAGGCAGAAGGTCCGATTATCGACGCGGATAAGCGCGATGATGTGGTTTCAGGCCAAGATGATGTTGACGATTTACTGTCCAGTTTAGGATTCTAGGAGCAGCAATCGCATGAGCTTTGAGATGGACGAAGACATTCTTCAGGACTTTCTGATAGAAGCAGGAGAAATCCTGGAGCAATTATCAGAGCAGCTGGTAGAGCTGGAAAATGATCCTGAAAATAAGGATTTGCTGAATGCCATTTTCCGTGGTTTCCATACCGTGAAAGGTGGCGCTGGCTTCTTGTCAGTAACTGCATTAGTCGACACCTGTCATGGTGCCGAGAATGTGTTTGACACGCTGCGTAACGGTCAACGCACGGTTACTTCTGAGCTCATGGACATTATCCTGCAAGCACTGGATACGATTAACGCCCAGTTTGCGCAATTGCAGGCTCGTGAAGAACCCGAAGCCGCGGCAGATGACTTGCTGCAGGCATTGCATCAGTTGAGTCAACCAGAAAGCGAAGATGAGCAGCCGGTATCACCAGCCGACGAGCCAGAGCAGCAAGCAGTAGAACCTGAAACTGAAGCTGAACAGTCAGACAGCGGTGATGGTGGTATTGACGAAATTCAAGATGATGAATTTGAAGCATTACTGGATCAACTGCACGGAGAGGGCAAAGGCCCTGGTGCAGAAAGCAGCGCAAGTAAGTCCGAACCAGATTCGGATGAGATAACCGATGATGAATTTGAAGCCTTGTTGGATGAACTGCATGGTCAGGGCAAAGCGCCGGTCAGTGCAGAAAAGCAGCAACAAGAGGAAAAGGCTAAAGCTCAGAAAAAAGCCGATGATGACGAAATAACCGACGACGAGTTTGAGTCGTTGTTGGATGATTTGCACGGTAAAGGCAAAGCGCCGACCAAAGATGCTGCCGAAAGTCAGCAGCCGGCCCCGAAAAAATCAGAGCCTAAAAAGCCCGAACCTAAGAAACCAGAGCCGAAAAAGCAAGAACCGAAAAAGCCGGAACCTAAACAGCCAGATCAGAAACCTGCAGCTAATAAGCCCGCAGCACCGACGCCACCGCCGGCAGAAACTACTGTTCGGGTCGACACCAAGCGTCTCGATGAAATCATGAATATGGTCGGCGAGCTGGTGTTAGTCAGGAACCGGCTGCTGAGCCTTAGCAATAGTGAAGAAGGCAAAGGCGATGAGATGGGTAAAGCCATTTCTAACCTGGACGTAGTGACCGGTGATTTGCAGGGCGCAGTCATGAAAACCCGGATGCAACCGATTAAGAAAGTTTTTGGTCGCTTCCCGCGGGTTGTGCGCGACTTAGCACGTAGTCTGAAAAAAGAAATTAATTTAGAGATGCACGGTGAAGATACCGATCTGGACAAGAACTTAGTTGAAGCTCTGGCCGATCCATTGGTGCATTTGGTCCGTAACTCAGTCGACCACGGCATCGAGATGCCTGATGACAGGGTTGCTAAAGGCAAGCCCCGGCAAGGGACTGTCAGTTTATCGGCGTCGCAGGAAGGCGACCACATTATGTTGTCAATTAAAGACGACGGCGCCGGTATGGACGCGGAAAAGCTAAAAGGTATCGCGATTAAACGCGGTATTTTGGATCAAGACAGCGCTGCCAGAATGAGCGATGAAGACGCCTATAATTTGATTTTTGCGGCAGGTTTTTCGACCAAAGATCAAGTATCGGATATCTCTGGTCGTGGTGTTGGCATGGACGTGGTGAAAACCAAAATTAGCCAGCTTAACGGTAGTGTTAAAATTAAATCGGAGTTGGGTAAAGGCACCGAACTGCTGATTAAAGTGCCGCTGACGCTGGCTATTTTGCCAACATTGATGGTCGCGGTAAAAGAACAGACGTTCGCGTTACCACTGGCAGTGGTCAGCGAAATTATCGACTTAGACATGAGCCGCACGAATACCGTAGACGGCCAGTTGACATTGATTGTACGAAATCGCGCTATTCCATTGTTCTTCCTTGAGCACTGGTTGGTTCGTAACCCCGATCGCTCAACCCGCAACGAGACTGGGCATGTTGTGGTCGTGCAAATTGGTAACCAGCAAGTTGGTTTCGTAGTGAACGCTCTTATCGGACAAGAAGAAGTGGTGATTAAGCCGCTGGATAAACTATTACAGGGCACGCCTGGAATGGCGGGTGCAACCATCACCAGTGATGGTGGTATCGCCTTGATTATTGATGTTCCGAGCATGCTGAAGTATTACGCTAAACGTTAACGGACACCCTTTCAATGACAGTACGAGTTCTGGTGGTAGACGACTCGGCGTTCTTTAGACGCCGAGTTACTGAGATCCTCGAACAGAATCGCCGCATCGAAGTGATCGGCTCAGCTAATGACGGCCGCGAAGCCGTTGATAAAGCAAAATCTCTTCGCCCCGACGTTATTACTATGGATATCGAAATGCCGGTAATGAACGGCATTGACGCGGTTAAAGAGATTATGCGCTCGGCCCCTTGTCCTATCTTAATGTTTAGCTCGTTGACGCATGACGGCGCAACAGCGACGTTAAATGCGCTGGAAGCCGGTGCTGCCGACTTTTTGCCAAAGAAGTTTGAGGATATTGCCCGAAACCGCGACGATGCGGTAAGAACGTTACAAGATAGAGTGTTGGCAATTGCGACTGACCCGGCTGCCCGCTCGGCCCGCGCAGCAACCCCACCGCCAGCACCTGTTAGTCGTCCGAGTTCTCGTACAGCAAGGCCACAAGTCGATAAACCCGGTACGTCGGCGTTGGATCGTATTCGTCAACGTAGCGACGAACGCCAGCAACGTCAACAGACCAGCGAAGGGACTACTGCAGCAACCACGAATCTCACCATCAATCGCAACTATCAGGTGTTAGCCATTGGCACCTCGACGGGTGGGCCGGTAGCGTTACAGAAAATATTGACCCAATTACCGCAGAACTTTCCATATCCTATTATTATGGTTCAGCACATGCCTGCGGCGTTTACCAAAGCTTTTTCACAGCGCCTGGATGGCCTGTGCAAAGTTAAAGTAAAAGAGGCGGAAGAGGGCGATGTTTTGAAGCCTGGTGTGGCCTATCTGGCGCCGGGCGGCAAGCAAATGTTGGTCGACGGCAGCGCCAGTAATACACGTTTACGAATACGCGAAGATGATAGCGGGCGTATTACTTATAAGCCCAGTGTCGATGTTACTTTTGCCAGCCTGTCAAAGTTATTTGGCGGCAAAGTACTGAGCGTGATTTTAACAGGAATGGGGGCTGACGGCCGCGAAGGCGCGCGTATGTTGCAACAACATGGAGCAACCATCTGGGCTCAGGACGAAGCAAGTTGCGTAGTCTATGGTATGCCGCAAGCCGTTGCTTCGGCAGGGATTTCCAGTCGTAGTATTAGCCTTACAGATATGGCAAAAGCCATCCTGAAAGAGGTTGGATACCAATAACTATGGTGGTCTGGACGGTTGCCAATCAAAAAGGTGGGGTAGGAAAAACCACCACCACTGTGGCACTGGCCGGATTGCTGGCAGAGCGCGGTCAACGCGTACTTTGTATCGATACCGATCCGCACGCCTCATTAACCTATTACTTTGGTTTCGACTCTGAAGAACTGCCAACCAGTGCGTTCGATGTGTTTTTACTGGGCAAAGAAATTAGCCGGGACAAAGTAAAACAGTCGATTGTGCCGAGTGAGGTAAAAAACCTGGATGTATTGCCGTCGACAATGGCGCTGGCAACACTTGATCGGAAATTAGGCAGTCAGGGCGGCATGGGCCTTATCCTAAAACGAACGTTGGCAACGCTCGAGCAGGATTACGACTATGTGTTGATTGATGTACCACCGGTGCTCGGTGTACTGATGGTTAATGCTCTGGCCTGCTGCCATCGGGTACTGATCCCGGTGCAAACTGAGTTTCTGGCGTTGAAAGGCCTGGAGCGCATGATGCGGACGCTTAAGCTGATCCAAAAGTCACGCGGTCAGGATTATCGTTACACCATTATCCCAACGTTATACGATAAGCGCACCCGAGCTTCTTTAGATACTTATAAAAAGTTGGTCGAGCGATACGGGCGCTCAGTTTGGAACGGTATGATCCCCATCGACACTAAATTCCGTGATGCCAGTAATCAGCAATTACCACCGTCATTGTATGCGCCGAAAGCGAGGGGCGTATTGGCTTATCAATCGTTACTTACCCATTTACAGCAGCTTGCTGAACAGGATCTGTCATGAGTGGAAGCAGTGATAAGGCAATGATGGAATACCTCAATGCATTGCTTGAGGAAGAACATAAGCCAGTTGCTGACTTTGATGACGAGCCGGTAAAGCGTTTGCTCAGTCAGGCAACGATTTTAGAAATTGAGCCTGCGGCCGATAATGAAGAAGTTCAGGTTCCCGAAATAGCGGTAACCACACCGGTAGCGGAACCCGTTGAAACTGTTGAAGAGCCTGAACAAGTCGAAGAAATTGAACAACTTGAACAGCCGCTAGAGACCGCCGAACAGTCTGTAGCAGCGGATGAGTCGCTGGCGACGCAACCTGATGCAATGGAAGAATATCAGCAGGGCGATTTTCAGGCGTTGTTCTTTCGGGTTGCCGGGCTAACCTTAGCGGTTCCGTTAAAGAGCTTAGGTGGCATCCACACCATTGGCAAAATCAGTCCTATTTTCGGCAAACCGAAATGGTTCAAGGGAATAATGACTGAGCGTGACGAAAAACTGCAAGTGGTCGATACAGCGCGCTGGGTGATGCCTGAAAAGTTAACGCCTGAGCTGCAAGAGAAAATTAACTATCAGTATTTGATCACACTGAGTGATAGTCCCTGGGGCTTGCTGTGCGAGGAGCTGGTAGATAGTGAGCCGCTGCAGCCAGAGGCTATACAATGGCGTCAGGGAGTGAATGAAAAACGTCCTTGGTTGGCAGGTGTGGTTCGCCAGCGTATGTGTGCATTGCTGGATGTTAACGCATTGATTACACTGCTAGATAACGGTTTGGGACATATCCAGTCCGAACCATCAGAAAAACCGGAGTGAGAGCATGACGACGGAAAACCGTAACGTAAACAAACAAGTTGAAGCAGAAGGTAATGACGAAGTTTTACAGTGGGTTACTTTTCAGCTAGAACAGGAAACCTATGGTATTAATGTAATGCAGGTGCAAGAAGTTCTGCGTTACAGCGAAATTGCGCCGGTTCCCGGAGCCCCGAGCTACGTGTTGGGTATTATTAACTTGCGTGGCAATGTGGTGACGGTAATTGATACGCGTCTGCGTTTTGGTTTGCCCCAGGCGGAAGTCACCGACAATACGCGGGTAGTGATCATCGAGTCTGAAAAGCAAGTGATTGGAATTCTGGTCGATAGTGTTGCCGAAGTGGTTTACCTGAAAAAGTCAGAAATTGACACAGCGCCAAATGTGGGCACTGATGAAAGCTCGCGCTTTATTCAGGGCGTCAGTAACCGTGAAGGTGAGCTGTTGATTTTGGTCGATCTGGATAAAATGTTAACCGACGAAGAGTGGGACGAAATCTCACGTCTAAGTTAAGTCGGATTTAAGGAAACCAAATCATGCTCTCAGTATCGTTGCTGGTAGCTATAGCTGCGTTAGTGTTGGCTTTGCTGGCACTGACCGCGGTCATTATTACCTCTCGCAAACAGGCGCAGATCATCGAGCGTCAGCAACAGCGCTTGATGATGTTAACCGAGAGCGCTAGTGAGGTATTGGCCTTAAAACAACAGCTAAACAGCAGCGGTAATGACTTCGCTCAAACTGAACAATTACAGCAGAGTCTAGAGCAAAGCCTTAAGCATCAGCTTGAGCAGCAAAGTGAACGGTTACAACAACAAGTTCGGCAGTTAACTGAAGAACAACATGCTTTGCAGCAGAAGTTTGAACAACTTTCCCAACAAGATCCTGGCGCGAAACTCTACCAACGTGCTGCAAAGTTGGTGGCCACTGGTGCCAGTGTTGAAGAAATTATGCAGGAATGCGATCTACCCCGCGCGGAAGCCGAATTAATTGCCGCCATGCGGAAGTAAAGCACTTGTTTGCATCTGTGATGCGGCTATTTCGCCCTGCGGGCGGGCTGTTTATGCGCTCGCTTCGCTGGCGCAAGCTGTATAGACACTAACTGTTACGATTTTCGCCACCTAACAGCCTTGGGCAAAGCCCAAAAACAGCCGCAACGAAGGTGCAAATAGCTATTCTTATCCCCCCCACGACTCCGGGAATTTGCCTTCCAGCAAATAAGCGAATGCGATGAGCTCAGCGATAATGATATACAGATCTCGGGGAATTTCTTCACCAACGTTTAGCTTTGCGAGAGAATCTGAGAGTAGTGGATCTTCGTGCACTAATACTCCGTGTTCTTTGGCCACCGCAATAATTTCCTCGGCCAATTCATCAAAACCTTTGGCGATCACTTGTGGCGCATTAACGCCGTCGTAGGAGAGTCCGATGGCCTGTTTTTGTTGGTCTGTCATACCGTCACCCGAATAATACCGCTCTGTTGCTTGGCCAACGTATCGGGTACTTTACCTTTTTGAACGGTTAAATTCAGCCCGTTGACTTCCAGTTCGGCAAAACGCGTCTCTAGTTTTTCCATTTGCTGTTGTACCGCTCGTTCGGCGCTATCGGACTCTGTGTAAAAATCTACTCGCGTGCCAGCAGGGTGATAACGTCCTTTAACTAATAACGGACCGTGCTCCTGTAACTCAAAGCGTAAGGTAAATAACCACACGGTGCGGGACGACTCATCATCTTTGCTGCGCTCATGCTCGCGCCGAATTAATAATTCGTGCTGTTGGTTCGGGTTTTGTTGTGATCCCGGAAGCAACACAAAGTATTCGGGTTGAGTGCCGGCTGAGTCTGCCAGCCGCGCCTGACTGGTCTGGGCGCTATTAACCGAAGCTGTGAACAATTGCATTAAACGTTGTAGCTGAGTTGCCGGCAGCTGTTGCAATAGCTGGTTAATACGCTCGCGCACCTCACCGCTAAAGGCTTGTTCTCCAGCTAACCTTGGCGCGGGTCTTAATACCTGATCTAATAACGCCTGCGTTAACTGACCCACAGTGTTTTGTTGCTGTGCCGACAGCGGAGTGGTGGTTGTCGCTGCTGCGTTAGCCTTAGGTTGTTGCATAGCAAAGCCAAGCAACATCATCAGCATTTTGCCGAGGTTACCCATTTGTTGCGCCGAGGTACTGGTTACCGGCTTAGCCGCAAACCAGTCGTTAACCCATTGCTTAAGGGCCTGCGGCTGTTGCATTGATTCAGCCGCGGGCAGTTGTTGCATCACGGCCTGCAAAACTCGGGAGATTGCCTGTTGTGGATTCTGCGGTTGGGATGGTGCTGTTGGCGATGTTAACTGGAGTTCACCGCGGACTACCTGCTGGATCACCTGCCGAAACTGCTGGGGTGTTATTTGTTGCGCCTGTTTTTGAATGACGCCTGCGGCTATGGGTTGTGAACTGGACTGCGGCGGTGCTGGCCGCTGACGGGTTTCAGTTGGGGTCGCAAGTGGTGGCACGGTCGGTTTGGTTGATGCAATTGCAGCTTGTGCCAGGGGCTTACTCAACTGACTGGTTGGTAACTCAATCGTTACTGGTTTTTGCGGCGCTTTTGGATTAATCAGTTGCAGTGTTATCGACTGTTGCGGGCTTTGCTTCGGGCTGGGCTGGACCACCAAAACCATAGGTTGCTGAGTCGTTTTGGGGCTAATTGTTGTCGGGCCAGACGTCGCTGGCAATAGCGTCTGCAGTTGCGAGAGCTGTTGTTTGGTTACTGGTATTTGTATACTCACTGGTTGAGTATTTGTTTTAGCGGCGGTAGCCGTGGGTGCTTTGGGTGGCACTACCGTTAAGGTTAGTTGTGCCGGTGTTTGGGTCGCAGGTTTGGCTGGCGTAATACTCAGTTGTACCGGCAGCGTCGGTAGCTGCGCCGGTGGTGCCTGCTGGACTGAACTTGCGGGTAAACCGGCGGCCCGGGTAAGAACCTGCATCAGAGTTTTCGCGGACTCTGCATTAACCACTTTAGACAGATCGGTTAATGGTGCATTAGAGCCCGCGCCGGGTTTACCACCAGTTTGCGCTAACAGTTGTTGTAGCAGCTGATTGAGTTCCATTTAGCCTCGATTCAAAGTAGTACAGCCTGTGCGGATTTGCCGCGTCTATACATGGTTTTTTCGGCCGTAATTGTGGTAAACTTCAGTCAATTTACGTTTCTATTTTAGGCTGTTGGACACCGTTAATGACAAAGCCCGTTACGACGCAGCGAGTGAACACTGACACCCCACTATTACACGCCGACGGTGTTAGCTCAATTCGCGGTGGCCGAGTTTTATTTGCGCAGTTGCAGTTTGCCCTTTATAGCGGTGAGCTGTGGCAGATCAGTGGTGCCAACGGTGCCGGCAAGTCTACCTTATTAAGAATGCTGGCAGGGCTGCTACAGCCCAGTAGCGGAGGTGTTTTCTTCAACGGCCATAAGCTTGCAGCCTATCGTAACGAATTTCACCAGCAATTACTCTATATCGGCCACAAAGCTGCCGTAAAGCCTGAGCTCAGTGCGTTAGAAAATGTGTTTTGGCAGCGCCGTTTAGGCGGCGACAAAAGCGCTCAGCTAAACGATGAGCGCGACTGGGATGTACTGGAGCAATTGGGATTGCTCGGCTTAGAGGAAGAACTCACCGGTAGGTTGTCGGCTGGGCAACAGCGACGAGTGGCGTTGACCCGGTTATGGAGCTCAACGGCCGAACTGTGGATTCTGGACGAGCCCTTTACGGCGCTGGATGTGGATGGTATCGCGCTGTTACAACAGCGTTTTAAGCAACACTTAGACAATGGCGGTAGTATTATCATGACGTCGCATCAACCATTAGGGCTAGCCGACTTACCGCTACAACAATTGACCTTAGCTCCGTTGCAACAAGAGGCGATGAGCGAATGAACTCCTGGCAACTTTGGCGGTCAGTATTGGCGAAAGATTTACGGATTGCTGCGCGCCGCCGCTCCGATGCACTGAATCCGTTAATGTTTTTGTTAATGGTGGTGACATTGTTCCCGTTGGGGATTGGCCCGGGGCCAGATATTCTGGAGCGTATTGCACCGGGAATTATTTGGGTGGCAGCGTTATTAGCAACTTTGCTGGGCTTGGATCGTTTGTTTAAAGACGATTACAACGACGGAAGTCTGGAGCAGCTGTGCTTATTACCTGAACCATTAGCTTATACGCTAACCGCAAAAGTTGCCGCGCACTGGCTGTTAAGTGGCTTACCGTTGGTTCTGTTGTCGCCGCTACTGGCTCTCCTGCTCAACTTGCCGGTCGACGCTTGGTGGGCGCTGGCATTAAGCTTGTTGCTGGGCACTCCGGCATTAAGTGCACTGGGAGCCATTGGCGCGGCATTAACGCTGCAGTTACAACGTGGCGGTTCGTTGGTTAGCTTGATATTATTACCGCTGTTTATTCCACTGCTAATATTTGCAACTTCCGCTGTCGAAAATGCCGGCATGGGACTAGATGTTCACGCACAATTGGCTATTTTGGCCGCAATCTCCGTATTAACGGTAACCCTGGCGCCGCTGGCAATTGCGGCCGCTGTCAGAATGAGTATGAATTAATATGTGGCGATGGTTACACCCTTACGCGAAGCCCGAAGCAACATATCGCTTAGTCGATAAATTACTACCCTGGTTTGCTGCTTTTACCGTAGTCAGTTTAGCGGTAGGTATGATCTGGGGACTGGCGTACGCTCCTGCTGATTATCAGCAAGGAGACAGCTACCGTATTATCTATATTCATGTGCCATCGGCGATCTTTTCCATGGCTGCTTATTTCGCGATGGCCGTGATGGGGGCAATTGCGCTGATCTGGCAAATAAAAACCGCTGAGTGGGCGATACCGGCAATAGCGCCGGTAGGGGCAGCCATGACAGTGGTCGCACTATTAACTGGCGCCATCTGGGGTAAGCCTATGTGGGGCACCTGGTGGGTCTGGGACGCGCGTTTAACCTCAGAACTTATTTTATTATTTTTGTACGTCGGTGTGATGGCTTTGTATTATGCCTTTGACGACGTTCGTACCGGTGCCAAAGCCGCTTCTATTCTGGCTATTGTCGGGGTCGTGAATTTGCCGATTATTCATTACTCTGTGGAGTGGTGGAACACCCTGCATCAGGGCGCCACAATCACTAAATTTGAGCGACCCTCTATTGCAACCAGCATGCTTTGGCCACTGTTGGTTAGCTTACTAGGATTCAAGTTACTGACTATTAGCCTGGTTATGATGCGTTTTAAAAATGAGTTGTTGCGTCATGAATTGCATCGGCCCTGGGCTCAAAAAGAGCTTAGCGCCGATAAGGAGCTCAGCGATGGCGTTTGAGAGTTTTGGTGAGTTTTTACAAATGGGCGGCTACGGTTTTTATGTCTGGTTGTCCTTCTTTTTAAGCTTTTTAGTGATTGCCGGGGTAGCCCTGGACGCGGCTTTAGGCCGCCGTCGGTTGCAACGTCAAAGTCAAACTTTGCAGCGCCGCAAGCGGCGCTTGGCAAAACGGCAACAGTCGCCGGTTAAGGAGTCAACGCGATGAACCCTCGTCGAAAACAGCGGTTAACCTGGATCCTGGTGTTAGTGGTCGGGGTGTCTACTGCCATTGGTTTAATGCTTTATGCAATGAGCCAAAGTATTAACTTATTTTATACCCCCAGTGACTTTGTCGAGATGGAACAAGGGGAAAAGACGCCGGTTGTTGGCCAGCGCATGCGTGTTGGTGGAATGGTGGTAGACGGCTCTGTTGAGCGCAACCGTGATACGTTGGAAGTTAAGTTCAACATTACCGATACAGGTCCGGAAATTACCGTTTTGTATCAGGGCATCTTGCCTGACTTGTTCCGTGAAGGGCAGGGTATTGTGGCACAGGGTGAATTGATAGAACCACGGGTATTAAAAGCTAGCGAAGTACTGGCTAAACACGACGAAGAATATATGCCGCCTGAGCTCGCCGAAAAAATGAAAGGTATAAAGCACGTCAACCCGAACAACCCGGTGGATGATTCTTATAACTCAAGCGGAGACGGCCAATGATTGCAGAAGCAGGCCATCTAAGTATTGCCATTGCGCTGGCTTTTTCAGTGTTGCTGGCGGGATATGCGTTATACGGCTCCTGGCGCGGGCATGGCGGCGTTATGGCCTATGCACGGCCGCTGGCGATTGGGCAGTTTTTGTTTACGGCAATTGCATTTGCATTATTGGTTACCGCCTTTGTCGTTAACGATTTTTCCATTGCCTATGTGGCTGCTAATTCGAATACCCAGTTGCCGGTACAATATCGTGTTACTGCGGTGTGGGGCTCTCACGAAGGCTCGTTTTTACTGTGGATGCTGATGCAGTCCGGCTGGATTGCGGCAGTAGCACTATTGTCACGCTCAATTCCATTACCGATGGTCGCCCGAGTATTAGGTATTTTAGGGCTTATCAGCATTGGTTTTTATCTGTTCATGCTGACCGTCTCTAATCCATTTGACCGCAGTTTACCAATGATTCCGGTCGATGGCCGCGACTTGAACCCGCTGTTACAAGATCCGGGCATGATTATTCATCCGCCATTATTGTATATGGGGTATGTGGGCTTTTCGGTAGCGTTTGCATTCGCAATTGCGGCATTACTGTCGGGTAAGCTGGATGCTGCCTGGGCACGTTGGTCGCGCCCCTGGACATTAGCAGCCTGGATCTTTCTAACGCTAGGCATTGCGATTGGTAGCTGGTGGGCTTACTACGAGCTTGGCTGGGGCGGCTGGTGGTTCTGGGATCCGGTCGAAAATGCGTCATTTATGCCATGGCTTGTCGGTACTGCGTTACTGCACTCATTGGCAGTGACCGAAAAACGCGGCAGCTTTAAGTCCTGGACCGTGCTATTGGCGATTGCCGCCTTTAGCTTAAGTCTACTGGGTACGTTCCTAGTGCGATCGGGCGTACTGGTGTCAGTGCATGCGTTTGCTTCTGATCCAACCCGGGGCCTGTTTATTCTGGTGCTGCTGGCGCTGGTCATCGGTGGTTCCTTGATATTATACGGCCTCAGGGCTGGCCAAATGCAAGGTTACAGTCGTTATCAGTTAGCTTCGCGAGAAGTGATGCTGCTGGGTAATAACGTGCTGTTAATGGCCGCGATGGTGGTGGTGCTGTTAGGTACCTTATTGCCGTTAGTGCACAAAGAGCTGGGCATGGGAAGTATCTCTATCGGCGAGCCTTTCTTTAACGATCTATACAGCTATCTGGTTGTGCCGTTTGCGCTGCTGCTTGGCATTGGGCCGCTGATGCGCTGGCGTCGGCAGCCGTTGCAGCCATTGCTAAAACCGTTGGCACTGTGTCTGGTTCTGGCGTTGTCGTTAAGCTTTCTGTTACCGCAAATTTGGGCCGACGAATTACCAATGTGGGCTGCAATCGGCTTGTTTTTAGCGTTTTGGGTTGTGCTTAGTACTATTACCGAAGTCCAGCAAACACTAAAACAGCGCAAACAAGGGTTAGCGGGCATCACACGTATACCGGGCAGTCATTGGGGAATGGTGCTTGGCCACATTGGTTTCGCGGTAACCTTGATTGGCGTGGCTCTGGTCTCGCATTACGAGACCGAACAAGATGTTGCTATTGCGCCTGGACAAACCGTCGAAGTAAGCGGTTATGACTTAACCTTTAAAGAATTACGTCATGTTGAAGGTCCTAATTTTGACTCGGATGAAGGCGTGTTCCAGCTGCACAAAAACGGTGAGTTGGTGACTGAAGTGGTTAGTGAAAAACGCTTTTATCGGGTGCAGCGTATGAGTATGACCGAAGTAGGCCTGGATGGCAGTCTGTTGCGTGATTTATATATTGCCATGGGTGAGCCGCTAGATGACGTAAACAGTGCTGATAAGTCATGGGCTGTCCGGTTCTATATTAAGCCGTTTGTACGCTGGATTTGGTTAGGCGCTATTATAATGGCTGTTGGTGGTGTGTTTGCGATGGCAGATAAGCGCTACCGTAAAAGCAAGTCAAAGGAGCAACTCGTATGAGTGACGCTCAAACAAAAAGTAACAAGAACTGGTGGGTATTATTTTTACCGCTGGTCGTGTTTATCGGTTTGGTCGTTTTCTTATTAAAAGGGCTGGGCAGCGATCCCACCAAACTGGAATCTGTGTTGATTGATAAGCCGGTACCTGAATTCTCGGCAGTGGATTTATTTAACGACAACATTCAGCACACTGAAAAAGTGCTGTACGACGGACCACTGTTAATGAACGTGTGGGCAACCTGGTGCCCGACCTGCCGGGCTGAGCACGAGTTTTTGAATAAACTGGCGGCTCAGGGCGTTCCCATTGTCGGGTTGAATTATCAAGACGATTCGCGGGCAAAAGCCATTGACTGGCTTAATACCCTTGGTGACCCTTATACCGTCAATATCTTTGATCCTGAAGGTGATGTTGCCTTTGAATTTGGCGTGTACGGTGCTCCCGAGACCTATTTTATTGATGCTAACGGAAAAATCCGGTACCGCCATGTGGGTGACGTGAACCAGCGTAACTGGGAAAACAAACTGCAGAAAATTTATCAGCAGTTGCAGCAGGAGAGTAGCTCATGAGTTTACTAAAAGGCCTGTTGGGCATGGTAACACTGGTTTTTTCAATGGCTCTTCTGGCGCAGCAGGTTACCTATGATGGCTATGAGTTTAAGACGGCTGAACAGCGTCAAACCTATCAGCAACTTACCCAAGAGCTACGCTGCCCCAAATGTCAAAATCAAAACATTGCTGACTCTAATGCACCTTTAGCAGGGGATATGCGCGAGCGAGCTTATAATATGGTCATGCAGGGTCACTCCAAACAAGAAGTTATTGATCACATGGTGGCCCGCTATGGTAATTTTGCCCATTATCGGCCGCCGTTTAATCTATTTACCGCCGTGCTTTGGTTGGCGCCATTGTTTATTGCTCTGGTGGGTATTGCTATTGCTATTCGTATGTCTCGCCGACGTCGTCAGACAGTGGCTTTGAGCGACCAGGAGCGTGAGCAGTTGCAGCAGTTAAAAGAGAGGTCAAAAGATGATTAAGTTGCTGCTGGTATTAGCGGTACTGTTGCTTGTTGCCGTTATTGTTGTGTTGCTGGCGCGCAGAGTTCAGCGGCGTGAATCATTACAACGGACCAGCGAAAACCAACGTTGGTATCAGCAACGGCTGCAAGAATTAGATGAGGACAGGGCCGCTGGACGTGTCGATGATGAAGACTATCATCAAGCCAGACTTGAGCTGGACAAGACCTTCGTCACCGATAACAAAGATATTGAACAAGGTATTAATTGGCAACCGATTAAACCGTGGTTACCCATGGCACTGTTAATCATCATTTCGCTGGGTTTCTATGCGGGCTATGGTAGCTGGAATTTGCAACGCCAGGCCGATGACGCTTTGCAACAATTACCAGAACTTGGCAAACGAGTATTGCAGCAGCAGCAAGAGGTCGACACTGATACCCTGAGTACCTTTGCCCTTGGCTTGCGGCAGAAACTGCAACGGCAAGGCGACGATCCGGTTGCATGGTGGATATACGCAGGGTTAATGACAGACCTCAATCAGTTTGACCAGGCAAATAGTGCGTTCGAGAAATCACTGACGTTGGATCCTGATCGAACAGGAACCTTAGTTAGCTATGCGCGGTTTTTATTACAAAACGGTAACGAGAGTAATTTACAAAAAGCCGGCCAGCTATTAGCGCGTACCTTGAAAATTGAACCGGATAACGTCGAAGCGATTTCCCTGAGTGGGTTTGTTGCTTATGAAACCGGCAACTATGAGCAAGCCATTAATGCATGGCAACAACTGCTGCGTCTGACACCAGAAAGTAGTCCCCGGCGGACTGCGGTAGAACAGGCTATTGCTGATGCAAAACAGCAGCAACAACGAGATCTGCAGCAACTTACGGTTACTGTAGATATTAATGACACATTGCGTCAGCAGTTGCCGCAAAATGGTACTTTATTTGTTTACGTCACTGCGGTCGATGGTGTCCCCATGCCGGCTGCTGTTAAACGGGTTCCGGCGACGGATTTTCCAATAACAGTAACGCTAAGCAATCAGGATTCGATGTTGCCAGAATTGCAATTAAGCTCGCTCGAACAATGGAAAGTACAGGCACGGGTGTCGCAAGATGATAAAATTGAACTGCAGCCGGGTGATCTTAATGCCGAGCCAAGGGTTATTAAGGCTGTAGATGCTGTAAACGTCGAACTGCAGTTGTCTGAACGACAGCCGTAACAATTAACGGATTAAAGTAGTAGCGGATTAACCATGAGCAAACCGTATTTAATAAAAGTTTTGACCGGCTTAAGTGCTGTTTTTATGCTGAGCGCGTGCTCGTCAACACCAGAAGATCCTTATGCCGATGAGCGTGACCCGTTGGAGGACATGAACCGCGTAGTTTGGGATTTTAACCAGGAGCTGGACGAAGCGGTGATCAAACCGACTGCGGAAGCTTATGAAAATATTCCGGAGCCGATTCGCCGCTCGTTGTATCGGGCATTCGAAAACTTGCAGGAGCCCTGGAGTGCTGTTAATAACGTTCTGCAGGCTAAGCCTTCCGGTGCTGGATACAGTGTTGGCCGATTTGCGGTAAACTCCACCATTGGTATTCTTGGATTGTTTGATCCGGCCAGTAGTATAGGGCTGGAGAAGAGCGAAGAATCATTAGGAGAAACCCTGGCACTTTGGGGCGTTCCCAATGGTCCCTACATTATGCTGCCAGTGATAGGCCCGACGGTTCTGATAGACCGCGGCACCGACTGGGTTGATGGCCAGTTTTTCCCTTATACAGAAATTGATTCAGACTGGGATATTCCACGCTATGTGGTCAAGGGACTGGAAATGCGGCTACGGTTGCGTGATCAGGAGCAAGTCTTAGAAAATGCATTGGATCCCTATACTTTTGTTAAAGAAGCCTACTATCAAAACTGGCTTTACAAAGTATACGACGGCAACCCACCTGAACAGCCAGATGAGTTCGAAGACGACTATAGCGAACAATACTCAGAAGACGCATTTGACGAAAACCTGGAAAATGCTTTTTAAACGTAGATAGCTAAGCAACAACATTGACGAGCTGCTGATCCTGAACAATGCTTAAGTTAGGTTTCAGCAGCGAAGTCGAGCAATGATGTCACAGGCCTCTGTATTAGTTATTGAGGACGATGCCGTTTTTCAAAGCATCGTAAAAAATTACTTAACTCAGTTAGATTACGATGTACGCTGCACTGACAGTGGGCATGAGGGCGTGCGCCTGTGCCGGCAGCTGACCCCGGATATTATTCTTTGCGATCTTAAACTTCCTGATATTAGCGGTTTGCAGGTTATCGAGCAGCTGCTCAGTAGCCACGCTGACTTGCCCATCATTGTGGTTTCTGCCAGTGAGTCGATGACGGATATTCGCGAAGCCGTCGGGCTTGGCGCTTGGGATTATTTAGTGAAACCCATAGAGAGTTTGACGGTACTGAATGAAGCGATTCAACATTGTTTAAACCGTTACCAATTAGAAGAAACCTATTTACACGATCGTTATGAATTAGATGACCACATACAAGTGTTGTATCAGGATGACGCCTTGGTCCGGCGGCTAACCCATGAATTGTTACCCACCGGCCCGATGGAACTGAATGGCTATCGTTTTCAGTTTGATTTGACCACCGACGAACCCTCTGTGTGGCTGGATTTTCGACCGTTGTTGCAAGGTAAGGTATTAGTGTTATTGGCAAGCCCGCAGAATGCGACGGAACAGCGGTTAATTCCACTACTGGTTTTTAAAACGCTGTTGGATCCCTTGTTACGGCAGCATTTATCGGGCCATGATGAGAGCATTATTGAGCCGGCTAAGTTATTGACCCACTTAAATGATGAATTATGTCACTCGCGCATCCGCACGGCCTTTGATGTGCTGGTGGGGGTAGTCGATACCCGTAGTGGTGAATGGCGCTGGGGGCAGGCCGGTGACCGTATTCGATCAGAACCGCAAAGCCGCCCGGATTTGGCGTTAGGCATTTGGCAACACGCGAGTTATCACCAAAGTACGATAATAGGTCCGCACAAAATAACTGGGCGCCTGGCTAATATCGCTGATGTTATGATTCAGCGCGATTTGCCTCAAACTGACGTACCGCCTTATCCAGATAAGGCAGACTCATATTAATATTGATTGGCTGGGTAAACAGCGGATAGCCGATACCTGCAGCGAGTAACGCTGGCACCTTCCACCACCCCGGCACGTCCACAATCGCATAAAAAACGATACAAATTGGCACTAACTTCGCTAAGTTGCAAATTAACCGCCGTGGTACTGGCATAGCTTCTTGAGCGATGCCCAAAATCACAGCACGTTCAGTAAAAGAATAGGGTTGCAGTTGTGGTACCCGTCGGGAAGAAAAATAAAACGCCATAATCGTCTGACTGCCTGTAAATTCAACATGTTTAGCTGTTTCTCAGTTGCATTATAACAGCTAATCGCGGTATAAACGTGGCCGAATTTAAGATTTTCAAGAACAGGATAAAGACATGGAAAAACAAGCCGTCAAAAAAGTGGTAATCCCGGTAGCGGGGTTAGGTACACGGATGTTGCCAGCGACCAAAGCGATTCCAAAAGAAATGCTACCGTTGGTTGATAAACCACTCATCCAATACATTGTTGAAGAGTGCGCCGCTGCCGGCTTAACCGACGTTATTTTGGTTACCCATTCGAGTAAAAACTCGATCGAAAACCACTTTGATACCAGTTTTGAGCTTGAGACGACACTTGAACGTCGGGTTAAACGTCAATTACTGGAAGAAGTGCAAGCGATATGCCCCAAAGGCACGACTATTATGCATGTGCGTCAAGGCGAGGCCAAAGGTTTGGGTCATGCGGTTCTGTGCGCGCGGCCGCTGATTGGTGACGAGCCCTTTGCAGTAGTATTGCCGGATGTATTAGTGGACGAGGCCAGTTGTGACCTAAAACAAGATAACCTGGCCGAAATGAAGCGTAATTTTGAAGAAAATGGTGCCGCTCAGGTGATGGTTGAGAAAGTACCACACCAGAGTGTTAGTAATTATGGTATCGCCGACATTAACGGTAAAGACTTAGAGCCAGGTCAACAAGCAGCTATTAAACAACTGGTTGAAAAACCCGAAGTTGACCAGGCACCGTCGGATCTCGCTGTCGTCGGACGTTATGTGTTCCCGAAACAGTTGTGGCCACTGTTGGAGCGCACTCCAGTCGGCGCCGGTAACGAAATTCAGTTAACCGATGCGATGGCGATGTTACTGAAAGACAAGTCGGTGAACGCTTATTACATGAAAGGGCGCAGCCATGATTGTGGTAATAAATTTGGCTACGCCAAGGCGTTTGTTGAGCATGCAATGCGTCACCCGCAACTCGCCGACGATATGAAAGCGTTTTTAAAAACGCTTTAAACCCGGGCGGTTAGAATTGCACGGATGGGGGCTTGATAGCCCTCGACCGTCAAGCTTGGGTCGTCTGCATCTAAAAAGTCTTTTAACGACTCTCCTTGCATCCAATCTGTTGAGCGTTGCTCGTCAAGCGAAGTGACATTGTGATCAACAACCTTTATATCTTTAAAACCGAGCCGTTGCATCCAAACTGCCAGGGCTTTGGCGCTTGGTAAAAACCAAACATTACGCATTTGCGCATAGCGTTCACCCGGCATCATTACAGTCGTCTCGTCACCTGCGACGACAATGGTCTCTAATACCAATTGACCGCCAGCTTTTAATAAGCCTTTGAGTTGTTGCAAAAATTCCAACGGTGAGCGGCGATGATACAGCACACCCATGCTGAATACCGTATCGAAACTTTTTAGCTCGGGCATTGCCTCTATTCCAACCGGAAAAAAGTGAGCTCGATCGGCAATCGATGCAGGCATATATTGTTTAATTGCCTGAAATTGAGTTAAAAACAGTTCACCAGGATCGACTCCCCATACATCTTCGGCTCCGGCTTCCAGCATTCGCCACAAATGGTAACCGCTGCCACAGCCGACATCCAAAACTTGTTGGCCACTCAAGGAATCCAAATGCGGTGCCACCCGCTGCCACTTCCAGTCTGAACGCCACTCAGTATCTATGTTCAAACCGAATAATTCAAAAGGACCTTTGCGCCACGGTTGCAACTGCTTTAACAACCCGCGCATGCGGGCCCGATCAGAATCCGAAGCCAATTCGGCTGGACCGATACCGACCGTATCGCCCAGCGACGCGGTGGGTTGCTGCTCGGTATTGATATCGGGTAGTTGTTTTAGCACACGCTGCCACTTACGAAAATCGCCATGTGGTTTACTCAAAAAATCATGTAGTTGGCGCGGTAATGTCTCCAGCCATGCTTTATGCGGGCTCTTTACTAACCGCACTAATGATTGCTCAAACCAATCCATCAACGGTCTCCTTTAATGGCCAACATTGCGGCAAAATTAAAACACTGGAACCAGGTTCCGCTGTGCGCAAAACCGGCTTCTTTAAAACGTTGGTGATGAGCCGCGAGACTATCAATTTTCATGACATTTTCGATCGCGGCGCGTTTTTGACTGATCTCCAGTTCGCTATAGCCGTTGGCGCGTTTAAAGTCATGGTGCAAATCCACCAAAACGTCATTGATAGCATCATCGTCGGCTAATACTTTCTCGGCAATAATCAGCGCGCCGCCTTTAACCAGTCCGGAAAAAATAGTGTTAATTATCGCCATACGCTCTTCACGCGGGACGAATTGCAACGTAAAATTCAGCACCACAACCGAGGCATTCTCGATTGCTGTCTCCCGAATGTCTTCGCAGCGCAGGTGTACCGGCACCTGACTTTTAAAACCTTGTAGATGTAATTGAGCACGCTCAATCATCGCCTGTGAATTATCCACAGCAATGATTTCGCTGCCTTCAGCCTGTTCACACCCTTTACGTAAGGCAAGGGTGGCAGAGCCTAATGAGCAGCCTAAGTCATAAAGACGAGTGTCGGGTTGTACAAAACGCTGGGTTAACTGTGGTAACGTCTGCAAAATGCTGGAATAACCCGGCACCGAGCGATTTATCATGTCGGGAAATACTTCGACCACATTTTGGTCAAAGCAGAAGTCCGATATGCTCGGCAACGGTTTAGAAAAAATAGTATCGCGCTGATTCATAAAAGTGCTGCTATATATTAAGTAATGTAGGTCGATAACTTAGTTATAGTTTACCTAACCTGTTGGAGATAATACACCGAATGACACATCAGTGGCTGTTAAAGACGATCATAGTGGTGGGCTTAGTCGGTTTTATAAACCTTGCCTTGAGCGGATCAGCCTATGCCACTGACGAATGGTTAGTACAACACCCTGAAATAAAAGTCGGTGTGCCCACCAACTTACAACCTTTAATCAGCATCGAAGATGGTAAGGCACAAGGATTTGATGTTGATATGTTGGAAAAAATAACTGAGGGCGTACCGGTCGATCTGATCTGGACCCCTTGTGGAACCTGGTCCGAGTGTGTGCAGTCATTGGCCGATAAAGAAATTGATGTACTGACCAGTCTTTCTTACTCACCCGAGCGGGCTAAATTTACTAGCTATACGCAGCGATACTGGACCATGCCCTGGGCAGTTTTAACATTGTCCGAACAGTTAGATGAAGATAATGCCGACCGCCACATCAGTCAGTTGCGTGGGCAACGACTCGGAGTTATTGACGGCTACACCGTGGTACCCATGCTTAAACATCTTGAGCAAACAGAAGTATTGGAGTTTGACTCGATTGATGAGGGCCTTGCTCGCTTAAACAGTGGTCACATCGATGCCTACATTGATAGTTTGCCCATTCTGGTCGACGAGCTGCAGCGACGCACTGCAATTAATGCAGACCTTAGTGTATTAAATGGCGCACCGGGCGAAGATCTATTTATTGGCGTGCGTAACGATTATCAGCCGTTGGTGGTGCTATTTAATCAAGGCATCGATAGTCTGACTCAGACTGAGCGACAGCAGCTACGACGCAAATGGTATGGCTATAAGTTACAACGGGGCTGGAGTGATGAGGAGTTGCTTGACCTGGCATTAAAGGTTGGTTCGGTCGCGGCGCTGGTGATTTTCATCGTGGTATTCCGTAATAGTCGCCTGCGCAAAGAGATTAAACGTCGTAAAGCGGCCGAACGGCAAATTCGCTATGTGGCTACGCATGATGAGTTAACCGGATTACCGAATAGAAACCTGATGTCTGATCGGTTGCAACAGACCATTTTACAACATCAGCGTGGCGATAAATCGTTTGCATTAATGTTCATGGATCTGGACGGGTTTAAAGCCATTAATGACGACTTCGGACATGACTACGGTGATCAAATTCTAGTCCATGCGGCACAGCGTCTGACGGGGTTATTGCGACGCTCAGATACGGTTTGCCGGTATGGTGGCGACGAATTTGTGGTCGTTTTGCCCAGCACTAATAACGCTAATGCCGCGCTGGCCGTGGCGCGTAAATTGGTCGTCCACTTAGCCCGCCCTTATGCCATAAAGAATGAACAACTGGAAGTGAGCGTTAGTATTGGCGTCGCTATGTTTCCGGAGCATGGTCATGATGAGCAGAGCATACTGCGAGCGGCCGATAAGGCAATGTATGCGGCTAAAGCGGCGGGTAAAAATGACGTCCGCATAGCGACAGTGGACGGATGACATTCGGCGCCATTCCGCTATAATGGCTGGCTCAAATTTTAAAACCAACGCTGGCAGTAGGAAAAAGGCACATGCGAACGCATTATTGTGGACAAGTAAACGCTGAATTAGCCGAACAACAAGTCACTTTATGTGGCTGGGTAAACAAACGCCGAGATCTCGGTGGTCTTATTTTTATTGATTTACGCGACCGTGAAGGGCTTATTCAGGTCGTGTTTGATCCCGATCAGCAAGACTTGTTTGATAAAGCCAATAAACTGCGTCAGGAATTCTGCGTTCAGATTAAAGGCACCGTTAATCGGCGCCCCGATAGTCAAGTCAACAAAACGATGAAAACTGGTGAAGTTGAACTGTTGGCGTCGGAACTGAACATTCTAAGCCGTTCCGAACCCCTGCCAATAGATTTTAACAGCCAGGTGAGTGAAGAAGCTCGCCTGCGTTATCGTTATCTGGATCTACGTCGTCCGCAGATGAACGAAAAGCTACAGTTTCGAGCAAAAGTAACTAGCGCGGTGCGCCGCTTCTTAGATGACAACGGTTTTTTGGATATTGAAACACCGATGTTGACTCGGGCAACGCCTGAAGGTGCGCGTGATTACCTGGTTCCTAGCCGAACTCACAAAGGACGTTTTTTTGCATTGCCACAAAGTCCGCAGTTATTTAAGCAGCTGCTGATGATGTCTGGCTTTGATCGCTACTATCAAATTGTTAAATGCTTCCGCGACGAAGATTTGCGAGCTGATCGTCAGCCTGAATTCACCCAGATTGATATTGAAACCTCATTCATGACCGCCGAGCAGGTTATGCAGGTTACGGAACAGATGACCAGTGGGCTGTTCCAGCAATTGCTGGGTATAGACTTAGGTCCATTCCCGACCATGACCTGGCACGAAGCGATGCGGTTATACGGCTCTGACAAGCCAGACTTGCGTAACCCGTTGCAGTTGGTCGATGTTGCGGACTTGCTAACAGACGTTGAGTTTAAAGTATTTTCTGGGCCGGCCAATGACGAGAAAGGTCGTGTTGCTGTTATTCGCCTGCCTGGGCAAGCGGATAATGTGTCACGCAAGATGATTGATGAGTATACCAAGTTCGTCGGTATTTATGGCGCTAAGGGTCTGGCATGGATCAAGGTCAATGACCTGTCGCAGGGGCGTGAAGGACTGCAGTCGCCAATCCTTAAATTTTTACCTGACGACGCACTAAACGCTATTTTAGAACGCACTGAAGCGGCAACCGGTGATGTTTTATTCTTTGGTTCGGACAAAGCCAATGTGGTTGCTGAATCGATGGGTGCGTTACGCCTGAAGCTGGGAGAGGAATTTAACCTGGTCAGCGATGAATGGAGGCCGCTTTGGGTCGTCGACTTCCCAATGTTTGAGGAAAACGACGACGGCTCATTGGCAGCCCTACACCATCCGTTTACCGCGCCGGTCAATGTTACGCCTGAGCAGTTAAAAGCGGACCCGGCGCAGGCATTGTCGAATGCCTACGATATGGTTCTGAATGGTGTCGAAGTGGGCGGTGGCTCAACCCGTATTTTCGATAACGAAATGCAACAGACAGTGCTGGAAGTACTGGGTATTGGAAAAGCCGAAGCGGAAGAAAAATTTGGCTTTCTGCTGGAAGCGTTAAAATATGGCACGCCGCCGCACGCTGGTTTGGCGTTTGGCCTCGATCGTTTGGTCATGTTAATGGTTGGTGCTAATTCAATCCGCGACGTTATCGCGTTTCCGAAGACCACCACGGCGGCCTGTGTATTGACCGATGCGCCGGGGCTGGCGAACCCAGAAGCGTTGCAAGAGCTGGGTGTTAAGAGTACGGTTGACGAGAACGACGACAAATAAGCAAACATAGGGTGGAAAATGGCAGGTCATTCTAAATGGTCCAATATTAAGCACCGAAAAGCCGCGCAGGACGCTAAGCGCGGCAAAATCTTCACCAAACTTATTCGGGAAATTAACGTCTCCGCCCGCGAGGGCGGCGGCGACCCCGAAACTAACCCAAGATTGCGTGCTGCTATCGATAAAGCGCTGTCCAATAATATGAAGCGCGATACCATCGATACGGCGATAAAGCGCGGTACCGGTGATACCGACGGTGACAATGTAGAAGAGCTGACCTATGAGGGCTATGGCCCAAACGGTGTCGCGATTTTACTGGAATGCATGACCGATAATAAAAACCGTACTGTGTCAGACGTACGGCATGCGTTCAGCAAACATGGCGGTAACCTTGGCACGGATGGCTCAGTGGCATACCTGTTTAATAAAATGGGCGTGATCAGTTACTCCAACGAGACCACCGAAGAGCAGTTGATGGAGCCGGCGCTGGAAGCAGGAGCCGAAGATATCGTTAAACATAGTGACGGCGGTTTGGATGTTATGACCTCGCCAGACAATTTTGGCACGGTTAAAGATGCGTTGGACGGCAAACAGTTAAACGCAATCAACGCGGAAGTAACGATGGTACCGGATACGAAGGTCGATTTGGACGAAGACAGTGCCCGCAGTTTTCTCAAGCTGCTGGATGCATTGGAGGATCTGGACGACGTGCAAAACGCGTATCATAACGCCGATATTTCTGATGAGGTGTTGGCGAAGCTGGACGACGAATGAGCGTTATTCTGGGCATTGACCCAGGTTCGCGGCTAACCGGTTACGGGATTATTCAGCAGCAGGGGCGGCATCTGCATTATGTAGCAAGTGGCTGCATTCGGGTGACTGGCACGGTGGCGGCGCCTTTGTCATTGGCAGAAAAGCTCAAGCGCATTCATAACAGTGTGGTGGAGCTAATCACTCAATTCCAGCCTGACCAGTTTGCAATCGAGCAAGTATTTATGGCGCGTAATCCGGACTCAGCTTTAAAGCTGGGGCAGGCTCGCGGAGCAGCAATGGTCGCAGCTGCCTGTCACGAGCTGCCAGTGGCTGAGTATAGCGCCCGGCAAATAAAGCAAGCAGTCGTCGGCACCGGTGCTGCCGACAAAGCTCAGGTGCAACATATGGTCGTCGCTCTGTTAAAATTATCACGAACCCCGCAAGCCGACGCCGCAGATGCATTAGCCGTCGCATTATGTCATGCTCACTCAAATGAAAACCTCATAAAAATGGCCGGCCGCCGGCGATAAAACGGACAACAAAATGATAGGACAGATTTCTGGCAAATTAATTGGCAAGCAGCCACCCGAAGTATTGGTCGATGTGAATGGGGTTGGCTACGAGCTGCAATTACCGATGACTTGTTTTTACGCGTTGCCGCCGCTTGGCGAACCGGTGACTTTGGTGACACATTTTGTGGTGCGGGAAGATGCCCAGTTATTGTATGGCTTTAACAACCAGGCTGAGCGTAGTTTGTTTCGGTTGTTGATAAAGACTCAGGGCGTAGGGCCAAAGTTGGCGTTAGCTATTTTATCGGGAATGAACGCTGATGAGTTTGTCTGGGCGGTGAACCAAAACGATGTTAGCCGCCTGGTAAAACTACCTGGCGTTGGCAAAAAGACGGCGGAGCGGTTGGTTATTGAAATGCGCGATCGACTTAAAGACTGGCAGGGTAGCAGCACCCCAGCTACAGACGCGGCAAATATTGATGCGGTGACCAGCGATTCGACCTTTGTGCACCCGGCCGATGCGCGGGCTGACGCGTTGAGTGCGCTATTGTCGTTAGGCTATAAACAGAATCAGGCGGATAAGGCCTTAACAGCCGTATACCAACAAGAATTGAGCAGCGAAGAGTTGATAAAAGCATCACTCAAACAGCTCGCATAAAGGTAAGATAAAGAGAACCTAATGATAGAAGCAGACCAAATATCCAGCCACCGAATTATCGAAGCCGAGGTTCAGGGCGACGATGAAGCCATTGATCGTGCCATTCGACCAAAGGTTCTTGCTGACTACACAGGGCAAAAGCATGTCGTGGAGCAAATGGAAATTTTTATCGAGGCGGCCCGCAAACGCGATGAAGCGCTCGACCATTTGTTGATATTCGGACCGCCAGGATTAGGTAAAACGACGCTTGCAAACATTGTTGCTAATGAGCTTAATGTAAGCATTAAAACCACATCAGGGCCGGTACTGGAAAAAGCCGGTGATTTGGCCGCTTTGCTGACTAACCTTGATCCACACGATGTCTTGTTTATTGATGAAATTCACCGTCTTAGCCCGGTTGTCGAAGAGATTCTTTATCCGGCGATGGAAGACTATCAGCTGGATATTATGATCGGTGAAGGGCCGGCAGCGCGCTCCATTAAATTGGATATACCGCCGTTTACCTTAATTGGCGCAACGACCCGAGCAGGCGCATTAACCTCGCCGCTACGGGACCGCTTCGGTATTGTGCAACGGCTCGAGTTTTATCAAGTGGATGAGCTAACTGACATTATCGAACGCTCGGCACATTTTATGAATGTCACCATGAAACAGGGCGGCGCACGTGAGATTGCGCGTCGCTCGCGCGGTACTCCGCGTATTGCCAACCGGTTACTGCGCCGAGTAAGGGACTATGCCGAAGTTAAGGGCAATGGCGAAGTGGATGAAACCACCGCTAATGCGGCACTGACCATGGTAGACGTTGACCAGGCCGGGTTTGATTATATGGATCGCAAACTGCTGTTGGCGATTATGGAGAAATTTTTAGGTGGTCCGGTTGGGCTGGATAATCTTGCCGCGGCTATTGGCGAAGAGAAAGACACGATTGAAGATGTGCTTGAGCCATACCTTATTCAGCAAGGTTTTTTACAGCGAACTCCGCGGGGGCGTATAGCAACGCCAAGAGCTTACCAACACTTTGGTCTGAAACCGGAAGAAAAGTAAAAAAAGTGCAAAAAAAAGCCCGTACAAAGTACGGGCAAACAGAACAACAAGAAGGAAATTAATCAAAAATCCAGGGAACCAAATCAAATATTCAGAAATAGTGACAACCAAACTCTGTGTCTCTGATTTGTTAGCTATTATACGGTTAAAAATGGCCGTATCAAACAAGAAAAATTACATATTCAGATAAGAAAAACTAATGTTAACTTGTTTTCAATTGTGCAAAAAAACAACAACAAATTTGTAACATAAGTAAAAATCTCTTTTAAAACAAAAAGATGAAATTAAAATGTTTCAGTTTTGTCATAAATAAAAGTCTGTTGATAAAATAATCAGGGCGACTTTTAACAGCTCTAATTTATATTGTGACAGAACAGTCATTTTTCAAGGGTTTTATTAATGAAAAAAAACCATTTCGAATGGCCCATCCGAGTTTATTACGAAGACACGGATGCGGGTGGTATCGTTTATTATGCCAATTATCTCAAATTTCTTGAACGAGCCCGCACCGAATGGTTACGCTCTCTGGGGATTGAACAGGACAGCTGGTTAGATCACAATAGGGCCTTTGTTGTCCGGCATGTCGATTTAGATTTGCGCGTTGCCGCCCGATTTAATGCTGAACTGACGGTAACAGTGACGGTCGAACAGCTGAAGCGGGCGACATTGGTGTGTCGGCAGCAGGTGTTGGGCAAAGATGGCACAGTACATTGTGAAGCTGTGGTGAAGGCAGCTTGCGTGGACAAGCAAGCGGTGCGAGCAGTGGCAATACCTGAACCTATTTTAACGGCCATGAAACAGGCATTATAAAAACAGAGGTAAACTAGCGTGGAAACTGAATTATCCTTTATTGATTTGTTCTGGCAGGCGAGTCTGCTGGTTAAGTTGGTCATGATTATGCTGTTGGCCATGTCAGTATGGGGTTGGGTGCTTATTTTCCAACGCAAAAAAGTATTAAAAACCGCCACGCACGATGCGCTGAAATTCGAAGAAAGGTTTTGGTCAGGCGTAGATTTAGCGCGGCTATATCAAGAAATTTCGGCTCGCGCTAAGAATAGCCGTGGTATGGAGCTATTGTTTCACGCAGGCTTTAAAGAATTTGCGCGATTACGCAACCACCCGAACAGTGATCCACAAACCACAGTTGAGGGCGCCTTTCGTGCCATGCGGGTGGCTCATGCTCGTGAGGTTGAAAAACTCGATAATAATTTAGGAATTCTGGCAACGATTGGTTCTATCAGCCCTTATATCGGTTTGTTCGGGACGGTCTGGGGAATCATGAACGCATTTATCGCGTTGGGTGCTGTGCAGCAAGCAACGTTAGCAATGGTGGCGCCAGGTATCGCCGAAGCACTGATTGCAACGGCTTTAGGTCTGTTTGCCGCGATTCCGGCGGTGGTTGCCTACAACCGCTACACCACCCTGGTAGAGAAAGTAGACAATCAGTACATGAACTTTATTGATGAATTTGTCTCTATCCTACAACGGCAGGCGATGTCATCGAAAAAAGATGCTGAGGGTAGCGCGCTATGATGGTGATGCCCCGCAAACGTCGCAAGCCGGTCGCGGAGATTAACGTGGTACCGTATATCGACGTTATGTTGGTCTTGTTGATTATCTTTATGGTAACTGCACCACTGATTACCCAAGGTGTAAAAGTGGATTTACCAAAAGCTTCTGCCGAGGCGCTATCAGAAGACTCGAAGCCGCCGTTAGTCGCTTCGGTTGATGCCGAAGGTAATTATTATTTAAATCAAAACACCAATCCGGATCAGCCTATCAGTGCGCAAGAAGTTGCAACCCTGGTAGCAGCGCAGTTGCAGGTAGAACCGGATACACCGGTTATGGTCAACGGTGATGGCGCAGTGTCCTATAACCACATTGTGCAGTTGATGGCATTATTGCAAAAAGCAGGGGTGCCATCGGTGGGCTTAATGACAGACTCTTCGGAACAGTAGTTGTGGCTAAAAAAGTAACTGGTACAGAAAGCTTAACGTTACCGCTGATATATTCGGTGGGCATTCACTTGGCGATCGCCGGGGTATTACTGATCAGTTTCGAATTCACGCCAAATGAACCGGAATCGATGGAAGTAAGTTTGAGTGAGTCGGAATTTAACGAGCAGCCCGATGAAGTGGTGCAGGCAGTATCGGTCGATAAAGCCGCGGTGCAACAGCAGGTTGACCGGATTAAAGCCCAGCAAGAAGCGGAACGACAAGCGGAACAGCAACGCATAGCTGAGCTGGAGCGGAAAGCCGAAGCTGCCCGAAAAGCGCGTGAGCGAGAAGAGCAACGCCGTGAGGAGATCCAACGGCAGCAGCAACAACAGCAGCAGGAAGCCACTAAAGCGCGGCAAGCAGCTGAAGAGGCTAAGCGCGAAGCTGAAAAATTAGCGGAACAGCGGCGTAAAGCAGAACAAGCAGCGCGAGAAGCCGAACAGCGACGTAAGGCGGCAGAGGAAGCGGAGCGCAGAGCCGAGGAAGAGCGTAAGCGCCGTGAAGCTGAACGCAAACGGTTAGAGGAAGAACGCCGTAAGGCAGCCGAAAGGGAAGCTCAGCTGCAAAAAGAAATGGAAGCCGAGCGAGAGCGACGGCAGGCGGCTCGACGTCAGCAAATGTTAAGTGAGATTGAAAAATATCAGGCGCTGATCCAGCAAACCATTCAACGCAACTGGAACGTCGATGAATCGATGAGCGGAAAATCTTGTGAGTTGACTATTAGCCTGGCGCCAAGTGGTTTTGTTAAGAATGTAAGCACAGGAGCGGGCGATCCTGCGGTCTGCCGTTCTGCCGAAAATGCGGTATTAAAAGCGACCACGTTACCGGTTTCTGAAGATCCGGAAATTTTCGAACAAATGAGTACTATAAAACTAACTGTCAAACCGCAGTTGTAAACTAAGGTGAACCATGAAAAAGCTGTTACTAAACACGTTGCTGTTGTTCTTTGTGCTGACCTCAACCACTCGTGCAGCGGGCGTACTTGAGATTGTCATCACCGAAGGAATGGACACAGCCAGACCAATTGCGGTTGTTCCTTTTAAATGGTTAGGTGAGGGACCAGCGCCAGGAGAATTAACAGAGGTTATTGCCGCCGACTTAACCCGCAGCGGTAAATTTAATCCAATTCCAGTTTCGGCAATGCCGCAACAGCCTAAAAATGATGGTGAGTTAGATTATTCTGCGTGGGCAAAGTTAGGCGTGGAAGCGGTATTAATGGGGACGATTGAACCTTATTCTGTTGACCGCTATATGGTTAAATTCCAGTTAGTGGATGTGTTGCGGGGTCAGATTACCGGCGGCAATGCACAAATGCTAAAAGATGGGCAGCTGGTACAAAGTAATGACCATATTTTGGATGCCCGCAGTTCAGTCATTGATGGCGATCAATTCCGTCAATATTCTCATCGAATTTCCGACGTAGTATACGAGGCGCTCACCGGCGAACGTGGTGCCTTTATGACCCGAATTGCTTACGTTACGGTTAACCATGATGATCGTTACCCATATAAGTTAATGGTGGCTGATTATGACGGTGCAAACGAGAAAGTATTGCTGCGTAGTCCTGAGCCTTTAATGTCGCCTTCGTGGTCGCCGGACGGCAACAAGCTTGCTTACGTTAGCTTTGAAAACGAAACGGCTGAAATATTTATTCAGGATATTTACACCACACGACGTGAAAAGCTAACGTCATATCCAGGCATTAACGGTAGCCCGGTGTTTTCTCCAGATGGTAAAAAGATGGCAATGGTATTGTCGAAAGACGGTAACCCGGAACTGTATGTAATGGATTTGCAAAGCAAAGACTTGCAACGAATCACTCGGAATCGTACGATTGATACAGAACCTAGCTGGACGCCTGATAGTGGATCGTTAGTATTTACCTCAGAAAGGGGTGGCAGACCACAACTTTATAGCGTAGATTTAGGGTCAGGCCAGGTACGTCGTTTAACCTTTGAAGGTGAGCAGAATTTAGGTGGTACCGTTTCGCCGTCGGGAGACTCTTTAGTATTGGTCAACCGCACACGGGGTAACTACCATATCGCTCGTCAGGAGTTTCCGCGAGGTGCCATGCAAGTGCTGACAAAAACACAACTTGATGAGTCGCCAAGTATCGCGCCGAATGGCAGTATGGTTATTTACAGTACGACTCATAATAACAAACAGGTTTTAGCTTTAGTGTCGACCGACGGCCGTTTTAAAGCTCGATTACCAGCGGCAAGTGGCGAAGTTAAATCGCCGTCTTGGTCGCCATTTATGTAAGACAGAAGTTTATTGACTCGTAAAATAAGGATCAAAAGGATGCAGCTGAACAAACTCTTTAAGGCTCTGGCAATTGCTGTACCAATGGCAACTTTGGCCGCGTGTAGCTCAAATCAATCAACTGACTCGGGCGAAGGTGCTGGTCAACAAACCAATCAAGCAACTGAAGAAGCAAGCTCTGGTGTAGAAGTCGGCGCCGCAGAACGCGCAAAAACGCCTGAAGAAATTCGTGAAGAGCAAATGGAAGCGCTTCGTAAAGAGCACATCATTTACTTTGCTTTTGATAAATCAAACATTCAGTCTGAATACGCAGAATTACTAGCTGCGCACGCGGACTATCTGGTTAAGAACCCAAATGTAAGTGTTGTTATTGAAGGTCATGCCGATGAGCGTGGAACCCCGGAATACAACATCGCACTGGGTGAGCGTCGTGCTAAGGCTGTAGAAGGTTACCTGGAAAACTTAGGTGTTCAGGATTCGCAAATCTCAACCGTATCTTACGGTGAAGAAAAGCCAATGGTGAATGAATCAACTCCAAGTGCGTACGCGAAGAACCGTCGCGCGGTACTGGTTTACTAATAGCATTCTTATGAGAAAAACGCTTTTAGCGATAACCTTGTTGGTGCCTGGTGCCGCTCTGGCACAGGCACCTGTCTCGAGTCTGTCTGATTCGTCTGATTCTCTTGAGCAACGTCTGGCTACCATTGAACGAATGATGGAAGCTCGTCAAGGAGCGCAGCTGGACATGATGAACCAGCTAAACTCGTTGCAACAAGATGTTTCTGAGCTTCGTGGTATCACCGAAGAGCATGAATATAGGTTGGAGCAGGTACTGCAGCGTCAGCGTGAAATTTATCAGGAGATCGATCGCCGCTTTAGTCAGCTCAAGCAGCAAGGTGGGGGTTCTTCCTTATCGGGTATGCAGGAAGTACCAACATCAACGGTCGATTCTGGTAGTTCGGACTCTGGATCTGCTTATTCCAGCAACCTGAGTGAAAATGACGCTTACGATCGCGCGATCGCCTTGGTACTGGAAGATAAACGTTATGATGCAGCTATTCCTGCATTTGAACAGTTTATTGAGCAATTTCCAAACTCCAGCTATTTGCCCAATGCTCATTATTGGCTGGGACAATTACAGTTTGCCGAACAGGAGTACAGTGCCGCTCGTCAGCACTTTGAGACTGTTGTAGATAATTTCCCGGAAAGTAATAAGCGAGCAGATTGTATTCTCAAGTTGGGTGTTATTGCGTCCGAGCAAGGTAAGACGGCAGATGCTGAGACATACTATCAACAGGTTATCGAAGAGTACCCGGATAGTACCGAAGCAAATCTAGCCAAACAACGTCTTTAACAACCGATAGTTATAACAGCATGACAACAACTGCTTGGATATTAAGCAGTCGTGCAAAAAACTTAAATTATCAGTTGCATCACAGCGTTATTTAAGTAAACTATGCCGCCGTTGCCAAGGACAAAAGCGCCTTAGCAGCGGTGCATAAAATGTGGGTTGTTAGCTCAGTTGGTAGAGCAGTTGACTTTTAATCAATTGGTCGCAGGTTCGAATCCTGCACAACCCACCACTTGCAAACCACCACCGAATAAACGGGTTGTTAGCTCAGTTGGTAGAGCAGTTGACTTTTAATCAATTGGTCGCAGGTTCGAATCCTGCACAACCCACCATTTCCAATTCCGTCGGCACCCCAACATATTAAATCCCATTGAAATTAGGTATACTGCCCATATATTAATTGGACATTATGCAAACGGAAGTAGTAAGTATGTCAGCCATTCAAACCGTTGATTCGTTGGATTATGCGTTTCCCCCAAAGCCGAAGCCATTGTCAGACCAACAGAGAGCAGATTACCGGGCGCGGATTAAAGAACTATTACAGCAAAACAATGCGGTTCTGGTGGCGCACTATTATACCGATCCGGAAATTCAGGCGCTGGCCGAAGAAACCGGTGGCTGCGTTGCTGACTCGCTGGAGATGGCACGGTTCGGTCGTGACCACGAAGCTGACACGCTGATTGTAGCCGGCGTTCGCTTTATGGGCGAAACCGCAAAAATCCTGACACCGAATAAAACGGTACTGATGCCCACGCTAAAAGCAGAATGCTCGCTGGACTTAGGCTGCCCGCCTGAAGACTTTTCCGCATTTTGTGATCAGCACCCTGATCGAACCGTTGTGGTTTATGCCAATACCTCAGCTGCCGTAAAGGCGCGGGCAGACTGGGTCGTTACCTCAAGCATGGCGCTGGAGCTGGTTGAAGATTTAGACAGCAAAGGCGAAAAAATTCTGTGGGGACCGGATCGTCATTTGGGTAACTATATCCAAAAGCAAACCGGTGCTGACATGGTTATGTGGCAAGGCGCTTGTGTGGTGCACGATGAATTTAAATCGCAGGCATTGCTGGATCTGAAAAAAGTACACCCGGAAGCTGCAGTTTTGGTACACCCAGAATCACCGGAGAGCATTATCGCGATGGCAGATGCGGTCGGCTCAACCTCACAGCTGATAAAAGCCAGCCAAGAGCTTCCTAACGAGACATTTATTGTGGCGACAGACCGCGGCATCTTTTACAAGATGCAGCAGCTACAGCCTAATAAGACGTTCCTGGAAGCACCTACAGCCGGAGAAGGGGCTACCTGTCGCAGCTGCGCTCATTGTCCGTGGATGGCGATGAACGGTCTGGTCGCTATTGCCGAAGCTTTGGAGCATGGCGGCGAACAACATGAAATCCACGTAGAGCCAGAGCTGGCTAAACAAGCCATGGTGCCGCTGGATAAAATGCTGGCGTTCAGTGCTAACCTAAAGAAATAATCAAAGGGCAGCAGCGCTGCCATCCCCAATATTCAACAAATCTATTACATTTTGGCCTCATCGCATGATAATCTTAAATAATTGAATATTCATGCAGCGAGGCCGGTATGGGTTTATACCAACATGACGATGTGCGCGATAACTGTGGCTTTGGTTTAATCGCCAATATCCACGGTGAAGCACGCCATGACATAATAAGTACTGCCGTTAAAGCACTGGACCGGATGCAACATCGCGGCGGCATTGGTGCGGACGGCAAAACCGGTGACGGTTGTGGTTTGTTGTTACAAATACCCGAGCAGTTCTTTCGCGACTATGCAAAACAACAAGGTTGGCCACTGAGTAAGAAGTTTGCTGTCGGCAGCGTGTTTTTCACGCACAACAGCGACCAACGCGAGTCTGCTCGTAGTCTGATAGAACAAGAATTAAAAAAAGAAACCTTGGAGGTTACGGGTTGGCGACCTGTCCCAACACAAAACCAGGTGTTAGGTGAAGGCGCAACACAATCAGAGCCAGTGATTGAACAGGTGTTGGTCTCGGCTCCTCCGGGCTGGCGCAAGAAGGACATTGAACGCCGTCTCTATATGGCGCGTCGACGCATCGAAAAGCAAATCCCGGATCCCGACAAACTCTATATTGCCTCACTTTCAAGTTTGCTGCTGGTCTATAAGGGTCTGATGATGGCTGGTGATTTACCGCGTTATTATCCGGACCTGGCCAGTGGTGAGATGAAAACTACGATTTGTTTATTTCACCAGCGGTTTTCAACCAATACCCAGCCTCGTTGGCACCTGGCCCAACCTTTTCGTTTTCTGGCCCATAATGGCGAGATAAACACTATTCGCGGTAATCGTCAGTGGGCACAGGCGCGTGCCTACAAACTGCAAACCCCGTTGTTACCGGACCTACAGGACGCTGTACCTATTGTCGGCATGACCGGATCCGATTCGGCGTCATTGGATAACATGCTCGAATTATTGTTGGCCGGTGGTATGGATCTATTCCGTGCAATGCGCCTGCTGATTCCGCCGGCGTGGCAAGGCGACAGCACCATGAGCGAAGAAATGCGTGCTTTCTATCAGTTTAATGCCTTGCACATGGAGCCGTGGGACGGACCTGCAGGCGTGGTCATGAGTAATGGCCGACACGTCGCCTGTAGCCTTGATCGCAATGGCCTGCGCCCGGCGCGCTACATACTAACTGAGCAGGGAATGCTGACCATCGCGTCTGAAGTGGGTATTTGGGATTACGATGAAAAGGATGTAAAGGAAAAAGGAAGGCTGGGACCTGGGCAGATGATGGCGGTTGATACATACACCGGCCGAATTTGGTATAACCAGGAAATCGAAGATGAACTTAAAGGCCGTCATCCGTATCGGCAATGGCTGGACCAACACCGTCGAACACTGTTGCCGTTTGAGCAATGTAGCGCTGATAAAATTGGTGATAGGTTGTACGACGACAAAACCATGGAAGTGCTGCACAAAGCCAATTTATACAACGAAGAAGAGCTGCAACAAGTGATTGCGGTGTTGGCTAAGGACGGACAAGAGGCGGTCGGCTCGATGGGCGATGATACGCCTACCGCCGTGTTGTCCAAACAACCGCGGTTACTCTATGATTTCTTTCGCCAACAGTTTGCGCAAGTGACCAACCCTGCCATTGACCCGATCCGCGAGCAGCATGTGATGTCACTGGCGACCATCATCGGACGTGAGCATAATGTGTTTAGCGAGGCCTCTGGGGATGCCGATCGCGTGGCGTTCGAATCGCCGATTTTAATGTATACCGATTTGAAGCAACTGCGCGAAATGGATCCAACCCATTATCGGCATCAAAGCTTTTCTTTGGCGTTTGATCCGACCCAACAAAGCTTAAAGCAAGCGATTGAAGCGTTGCTTGAGAAGACAATTGAAGCGGTCAAAGAGCAGCACGTCGTTATCGTTATTTTAAGCGACCGCGACTTGCAACAGGGACAAGTAATGATACCCGCCGCGATGGCCGCCGGAGCGGTTCAGCAAGCGCTGATCAACAATAATTTACGTTGCGACTCGAACCTTGTGATTGAAACCGCCAGCGCTCGCGATCCACATCATATTGCCGTTTTACTCGGGTTAGGTGCGACGGCTGTTTATCCTTATCTAGCCTATGAAACGGTTGAACAGTTAGTGCAACAGGGCCGGGTCGATTTAGAGGTGAAGACAGCGTTAACCCATTATCGCAAAGGTCTAAATAAGGGACTGCTGAAAATTCTCTCAAAAATGGGGATCTCAACTATTGCTGGGTACCGTGGTTCGTCTTTATTTGAAGTGGTGGGTCTGGATAGCGAGGTGCGTGAGCTGTGCTTCGCCAACGCTCCGGCTCGTATTGGCGGTGCGGGTTTCGCTGATATTCAGCAGGATTTACAGCAAGTGTTTAAACGGGCCTGGCTGCATCGTAAACCGTTGCCGCAGGGTGGCTTACTTAAATACGTGCATAACGGTGAGTATCACGCTTATAATCCAGACGTGGTGATGTCATTGCAGCAGGCGGTAAAAACCGGCGAGCAGCAGGACTATGACACTTATGCAAAGCTGGTCAATGAGCGGCCGGTCACTCATTTGCGCGATCTTCTGGGTATTGATAGCAGCAAGACCGAAGCAATTAAGTTGGAACGTGTCGAATCGAAAGAGCAGCTTTTTCAACGTTTTGACACCGCAGCCATGTCGATTGGAGCGCTGAGTGCGGAGGCTCACGAAGCACTGGCGATCGCGATGAACCAAATTGGTGGTCACTCCAATTCTGGTGAAGGGGGCGAAGATCCAAAGCGCTTTAACAGCCCGAAAAATTCACGCATTAAGCAGGTCGCTTCGGGGCGCTTTGGGGTAACCCCTCATTATCTAATTAATGCCGATGTTATCCAGATTAAAGTCGCGCAGGGGGCAAAGCCGGGTGAAGGCGGTCAACTGCCCGGTGAAAAGGTCACGGCAGAGATAGCTCATCTGCGGTTTGCGGTGCCCGGCACAACTCTAATTTCGCCACCACCGCACCATGATATTTATTCAATAGAAGACTTAGCCCAGCTGATTTTTGATTTAAAGCAGGTGAATCCAAACGCTTTAGTCAGCGTTAAGTTAGTCTCAACGCCTGGCATTGGCACCATTGCGACCGGCGTTGCCAAAGCCTATGCGGACTTAATTACGGTGTCGGGCTACGACGGTGGCACCGGTGCCAGTCCGTTAACCTCGGTTAAGTATGCTGGCTCACCATGGGAACTGGGTTTGGCCGAAGTTCATCAGGCGTTGGTGAGTAATAACTTACGTCATAAAATCCGGCTACAGGTCGATGGCGGCTTAAAAACCGGAGCAGATATTGTCAAAGCGGCAATTCTAGGTGCAGAAAGCTTTGGCTTTGGTACGGCACCGATGATCGCCCTTGGCTGTAAGTATTTACGTATCTGTCACCTTAATAATTGCGCGACCGGCGTTGCCACCCAGGACGAAACTCTGCGCAAACAGCACTTTAGCGGATTGCCTGAGCGGGTGGTTAAATTGTTCGAGTTTGTAGCCGAAGAAGTTCGGCAAATACTAGCGTCATTGGGCTTAGAAAATCTGACCGATGCGATTGGTCGTACTGATTTGCTCAAGCGCTTGCCTGGCGATACACAACGACAGCAGCAGCTCGATTTAACACCACTGCTCGAGGCTGCCGCCAGCCCATCGACGCATACGCTTTATTGCAGTGAAGCGAACCAACCGCACGATACTGGTAAGCTGAATCAGCAGTTGCTGGAGTTGACTAAACAAGCTGTAGACGAACGCAGTGGCGGGAATTGGTCGTTAGCTATTCGCAATGACGACCGCTCTGTTGGTGCTATGGTCTCAGGCTACATTGCGTCTAAGCATGGTAACCAGGGGATGGCAGTTGCCCCTATCAAGTTGGACTTTATCGGTACCGCAGGACAAAGCTTCGGTGCCTTTAATGCCGGCGGTTTAAAACTTCACTTAACCGGCGACGCTAATGATTATGTCGGCAAAGGTATGGCCGGTGGCGAGCTGATATTAAAACTTAAAGACGGCGTTAGCTACGCCAGCCAACAGTCGACGATTATGGGCAACACCTGTTTGTATGGTGCTACTGGGGGCAAACTTTATGCGGCCGGGTGCGCCGGTGAACGCTTCGCTGTCCGTAACTCCGGTGCGACAGCGGTGGTCGAGGGTATTGGTGATCATGGTTGTGAATATATGACCGGCGGAATCGTCGTGGTATTAGGGCAAAGTGGCATCAACTTTGGTGCCGGTATGACTGGCGGTTTTGCCTATTTACGCGATACTGACGGTAGTCTGCACCGGCGTTTGAACCATGAATTGGTCGAAGCGGTGAGTGTTGATAAACCGATCATAAAAGAGCACTTGCGCGGCTTGATTCATGAACATCATGAAGCTACAGGTAGTCAATATTCGCAGCAGCTGCTGGCTGACTTTGAGCGGGTCATCAGTGAGTTTTATATCATCAAACCCAAAGCCGCTGACATCAACCAGCTACTGGGCCATCGGGCGCGGTCTACTGCAGAATTACGGGTCGAGGTGATGTAATGAATAAGAATGTTTATCAGTTTTTGGATGTACAACGTATCGACCCGCCTAAGCATCCGGTTGAAGAGCGACGCATCGATTTTAAAGAAATTTACGAGCCAATGCCCGAACGCCAGTTACAAGGGCAGGCGGACCGTTGCCTGGATTGTGGCAATCCATACTGTGAGTGGAAGTGCCCAGTGCATAATTACATACCGCAATGGTTACAGTTGTCCAACGAGGGACGGGTGTTTGAAGCCGCTGAGCTAATGCATAAAACCAACTCCCTACCGGAAGTATGTGGCCGTGTGTGTCCTCAGGATAGGTTGTGCGAAGGGGCGTGCACGCTAAATGACGGCTTTGGTGCAGTCACTATTGGCAGTATCGAAAAGCAAATGGTGGATGAAGCCTTTAAACAAGGCTGGCGACCCGATTTATCCAACGTTGAACAGCGCCCGGAAAAAGTCGCGATTATTGGCGCCGGCCCGGCGGGTCTTGCCTGTGCAGATGTATTGGCTCGCAATGGTATCAAGCCGGTGGTGTACGATCGTTATCTGGAAATTGGCGGTCTGCTGACCTACGGTATTCCGCCGTTTAAACTGGATAAGTCAGTGATGACGCTGCGTCGTGAAATATTCAGCGAGATGGGGATCGAGTTTAAGCTTGGGGTAGAAATTGGCAAGGACTTACCCTTCGAGCAGTTGCTGCAAAGTCACGATGCGGTTTTTCTGGCGTTGGGAACTTATAAAGCTCTGGATGGACGCCTAGAGGGGCTTGATACCAAAGGAGTTTATCCGGCGTTACCGTTTTTGATTGGTAATACACAGCGGTTGATGGAAGATAAAATGCCGGACTATCCGATGATAGATATGAACGGCGAGAAGGTTGTGGTACTCGGTGGCGGGGATACCGCCATGGATTGTGTTCGCACCTCGATTCGACAGGGCGCTGAATCGGTCGTATGCGCTTATCGCCGGGATGAACAAAACATGCCGGGCTCGCGCCGCGAGGTACAAAATGCCCGTGAAGAGGGTGTGCAGTTTGAATTTAACCTGCAGCCGCTGCAGGTCGTAGCCGGTGACGATGGCCGGGTGCGCGGTGTGCGGATGGCAAAAACAGAGCTGGGTCCGGCCGATAAAGATGGCCGGCGGCGGCCGCAGGTCGTGGAGGGTTCTGAATTTGTGATGCCCGCCACTGCGGTTATCATTGCGTTTGGCTACCAGCCGAACCCGCCTCAATGGTTGGCAGAGCATGAGGTAAAATTAAGTGATTGGGGCACGATACTGGCTACCGGTGACAGCGAGTTCGCCATGCAGACCAGTAATCCGAAAATCTTTGCCGGCGGAGATATGGTTCGCGGCGCCGATCTTGTGGTCACCGCCATCGCCGAAGGCCGCACCGCCGCCGACGGCATCCTAGATTGGCTTGCCGATTGCCCGCAATTGCGATAAATTCTTTGGATGGACATTTTATCGATTGGTTATGGGGATATTGCGCAGCGAGCGGCGCGGTTGCTGGTGGCGAAAGGTCATCGGCTGAGCGGGCTTTGCCGTCACCCCGAGAACAAGCCTGCGGCGCAGGGCGTGGAGCTTATTGCCGCCGACGCCAGTAACGAGCAGGATCTAAAATCGGTGCTGCATGGCCACGAATACGGGGCCATTATCGTTACCCTAACCCCAAGCGAGTATAATAAGGAAGGCTATCGCAACGGTTATGTTGTGCCCTGTCGCCATCTGCAACAGGTCATCAACGGGCTGGATTATTCGCCTTATGTTATATATGTATCCAGCACCGGCGTTTATGGTCAGCGCGAGGGCGAATGGATCGACGAGGATTCTGCTACCGAGCCCGACTCGGATTCCGGCCGCATGTTATTGCAAGCCGAACGGCTTATCCACGATTTACCGGTCCGGACCACCATTCTTCGCTGTAGCGGCATTTATGGTCCCGGCCGTGACTTCATGCTGCGTCAACTTAAACAACAAAAAGTCACCTTACGCGATAGCTGGAGTAATCGAATTCATCAGCACGATGTTGCCCGGTTTATTGAATTTATTGTCGAAAACCCGGAAAAACGCGATTCGCTCTACTTGTTAAACGACGACGCCCCCACCAAACAATACGAAGTTTACCAGTGGCTGGCGCATCAATTAGGCGTCGAAATCTCCTCCGACATTGAACCCGGACCAGGCCCGCGCGGCAGTAAGCGCTGCAATAACAGTAAACTGAAAAGTGTCGGCTTTCAGCTGCAATACCCGACGTTTAAAGACGGTTACAAGGAAATGTTACCGAACGTCTAAAAATGGGTTGTTAGCTTAAATTGATGGCTAAGCCCAACCATAGCGCTTGGCTAATCCAATAGAACGGTTATGTAGTGGGTTGCGGACTTGGCTAGCGCTGCCGGTGGTGCTGGGTTGCTGGTTGTTATCGGCAAACTGCAGAGCTTGGTGAATGTCTCTTTCGCTCCAGTTTAGTCCGCAGTAGTCAGCTATTTTCGCCAATGTTGCCTCGGGGCTGTTTATCAGCTGTTCATAACTCAGGCGCTGAATATTACTATCGGGCTCTGCTATTACTGTGTCACACAGGCTTTCTACTGCTTGTCGGTAGCATTTTATTTCGTCGACATCGTACGACCATGGGTAGGCCTGATTGAATAAATGTTTCATCAGTGCCAGCTCGTGATCGGCTGCATCGCGTTGCAAATAAAGTATCTGGGATTGTGGCAGCGCCATTCGAATAAAGCCAATATTCAGGTAGTTAAGGGGTAATTTGTCAATCACAAACGGCTGTCTGGGTAATTTGTCCAGATAATTCTGTCCCAATTGCCTCCAATCAATTGTGCTGGCATGCGGCTATTACGGCAATGTGATTCGCTTTTTGCCAGCATTAACTATTGAGAACAGAATTCTTGATGAGGCTCTGGATAAATTTGAGGTGCTGTTTCGAGACGCTTGCTTAATGAGAGAATAAAGGGTGTTGCTTAGGCAATTAGTTGTGCGCATTTTGAAACTGGTTATCAATGCAACAGTGCGGGCACAGCTTAGCATCGTGAAAGGTGCAGCGAGCCAACTCAAGAGCGTGCAGCTTGGAATGTAATTCACCTAAGCTCATTGGCATTGCTGACGACTTTAGTTTGTCGCACCCGTCAACATGGATAAACCGGGTTTGTATGCCATTATCAGCAATCCCTGCAATGACATAGTATTTGCACATAGACAAGTTTCTCATTATTTAAAGTTGCATAGTAATGCTTCAATCATACGGGGTCAAACCTAAAATAATAGATAATTGTTAAAAAAGCATTATAGAAGTTGCGTTTGCATGTCTCGGTTATGCGTTCAAGAACCGGGACCTTGCGATGGGCAACTTGCGTCCTGACTATAAGCTCCGCATAATCGTTATCACTTGTATAACTGATTAGGTGTTGCAATGAAGATAATAAAAACGCTAATGGTAGTGGCATTGTTGCCGTTATCTGTGTTGGCGCAGGATGCGTTAACCTACAAAGACCAAGAGAAATTGCACGATATTGCAGATGCGGTGCAGGCGGATAGGATTGAGCAGGATATTCGTAAACTGGTGTCATTTGGTACCCGTCACACACTGTCAGAAACAGAGTCTGACAGTCGAGGTATTGGCGCCGCCCGCCGTTGGATCTACGAAGAATTTAAGCGGATTTCCGCTGACTGCGGTGGTTGCCTGGAAGTCATGTATGTCAGTGACATCATTGAAGGCGAGACCCGCATTCCTGAAGCCACCGAAGTGAAAAGTGTGATTGCTATCCAGCGTGGAAACACTGATCCGGGCCGTTATGCCATCATGTCTGGTGACATTGACTCGCGAGTGAGCGATGTTATGGATGCCACCTCGGACGCGCCAGGGGCCAACGATAACGCATCTGGTGTTGCCGGGACTTTAGAGGCGGCACGCGTTTTATCTCAATATGAATTTGATGGCTCTGTTGTTTACGCGGCGCTTGCTGGCGAAGAGCAGGGCTTGTTCGGCGGCAAAATTTTGGCTGAAAAGGCCAAGCAACAGCAATGGCGCATTATGGCCGTGCTGAATAACGACATGATCGGCAACATTGAAGGGGTGAACGGTGTGATAAATAATACCACAGCTCGAATTTTTGCCGAAGGTACACGTATGGATGAGACCGACCGCGAGGCAACCATGCGCCGTTTTTATGGCGGTGAAAATGACTCCCCATCTAGAAATGTCGCCCGTTATGTCGACTTAATGGCGGATCGCTATATTCCAAATCTGGATACTATGATCGTTTATCGACTGGACCGTTTCGGCCGTGGCGGTCATCACCGGCCCTTCAATGATCTGGGATATCCCGGTGTGCGTATCATGGAGACAAATGAAAATTACAACCGTCAGCACCAGGACTTAAGAACCGAAGACGGTATTGAATACGGTGACACCATTGATGGGGTTGATTTTGACTATGCAGCTAAGTTAACCGCGCTTAACGCGGTATCGTTAGCGGGCATGAGTTGGGCGCCGGAGCCACCGCAAAATGTTGACATAGAAGGTGCGGTGCAGCCATCGACAACACTGAGTTGGGATGATGCTAAAGGGCAGGATAACGTTGCCGGCTATAAAATATACTGGCGTTTGACCTCTGAGCCGCAGTGGCAGTGGAGCCGTTATGTGGGTGATGTGAACCAGTTTACCTTAGAAAATATTGTTATCGATAACTATGTCTTTGGTGTGGCCAGTGTTAGTACCGACGGCTTTGAAAGCCCGGTCGTATTCCCCGGCCCCGCCGGAGAATTTGCCATAGAGTTTGAAGGAGAAAGCGATTAGTAAAGCTGCGTTTTTACCGATAGATCGTGAGTGCACCGTTGGCTTCGAATTAGAGTTTTCGGGCCTTTCGGTGCAACAAACGCTAGATACCCTGCAGCATCATCTGCAGGGTGATATCGAGAATATCTCACTGGCGGAACGCACAATCACCCACGCCGAACTGGGTAAGTTTCAGATAGAGCTGGATTGGAGCTATTTGAAGAAAGTGGCTAAACGCCAGTCGCAATCTCAAAGTGGTGAAAAAACCTGGTTGAAAGAGGTGGGCAATTTAGCCGAAAAAGTGGTACCACTGGAAGTTGTATGCCCGCCTTTAACGCTGGAACAATGCGAACAATTACTGCCGTTAACCGATGCATTGCGGAGTGCCGGGGCAAGGGGCACTGATGAGTCGTGGTTAGCGGCTTACGGTGTTCATATTAATGCGGAAGTGCCCACTAATGACGACGATGAGATAGAATCGGAAGCGTTGCACCGGTACTTACAGGCTTACGGATTGTTGCAGTGGTGGTTGTTCGATGCACATCAGGTTAATACCACGCGTAAAGTCAGTCCCTACATTGATAAATACCCCGAAAGTTACCTACGGTTGTTACTGGCTCAAGAGTCGGTCACTATGCCGCTATTGATCAACGATTACCTGGAACATAACGCGTCGCGGAATAGGGCATTGGATATGCTGCCGCTGTTTGCACATATCGATCCGGAGCGTGTTTATGAAGTGGTCGGCGACGATAAAATAAAGTCACGACCCACTTTTCATTATCGATTGCCTAACTGCCATATTGAACAACCGGACTGGAACTTAACCGTGCCCTGGAAAGGCTGGTGGGTGATCGAAAAGCTGGCTAATGATGAGAGAGCATTGGAATACTGGCGAAGCCAGTTTTTAGAACAAAGCCGGCCACTTATCGGAGTGGCTGAAACAGATTGGAAACGTAGGATTAATGAATGGCTGATAGACCGCGGGTGGTGGTAACCGGCAATGCCAGAAAGTGGTCGCCGTCGTGGTGGTGTACCTGGATCGCGCTAAGAATATTAGGAGCGCGGCCGATACGTGCCAGTGTTCGCCATGCGGTAACAGCAGACTCAAGTATTGATGCGGTGATCATCGGTGGTGGTGACGACATAAGCCCGTCGCATTACCAGCAAGAAGCGGCTCCGGATGCCGAATACGATCGCAAACGTGATGATTTAGAAATTGAGTGGATTCATTGGGCACTTAAAGAAAAGGTGCCGTTGTTAGGGATTTGCCGCGGCTCACAGCTGATTAACGTGGTGTTGGGTGGCGAGTTGAACCAAAACATCCGGGAGCTGCGTAAATTAACCTACAACCGTCCTGGCTTACTACCCACTAAGCAGGTGCGATTAGCAGACGACTCTCGGGTTGCTGCAATTTGTCGAAAGCCGCGGCTGCGGGTTAATAGCTTGCATTCCCAGATTGTCCGTAAAACTGGTGACGGCATGCGAGCCGTTGGCTGGGATTTGGATGGTTTTATTCAGGCTTCTGAACATCAGGAGTACCACATTGTTGGTGTGCAGTGGCACCCGGAGTATTTATTTTATGTCCCGAGTCAGTTACGGCTTTTTCGTTGGTTGTTGGGTTGTAGTCAGTCTACTGCTGGCTAGTTGTTCGTCGCCATCCTACCAGCCGACTAAGCCGTGGCATACTGAAGAGGGCTTTACCAATACTCACAGTTCTGCTCAGGACAGGGGCTTTTTCGAGTTCTTGTACATGCGTTGGTTCAGTGATGTTGAGTGGCATGATCAAGCTGAACAAGCGCACTTAATACCGGCTGTCGAAGCCGACATAGAAACGATTCAAAACCCGGAACGCGAAGAACGACAGGTCACCTGGATTGGGCATTCGACCTTTCTACTACAGTATCAGGGTTTAAATGTATTAACTGATCCTATTTTTAGTGAGCGGGCGTCACCGGTCAGCTTTGCCGGCCCTAAGCGGTTAACAGATTTGCCCATAAAGATAGAGCAGTTGCCATCCATTGATGCGGTGATTATCTCACACGATCATTATGACCATTTAGATGTCGAGTCAATTCAGGCATTAGGGCCTGATGTTCATTACTATGTTCCGCTAAAATTAAAATCCTGGTTTCTGGATCTCGGTATTGCTGAAGATAAAGTGACTGAGCTGGATTGGTGGCAAGGGGCAAGCGCTGGGTCGCTAACCGTTAATGCCACTCCGAGCCAGCATTGGTCAGGACGCGGCTTATGGGACCGCTCTGAAACACTGTGGGCAAGTTATGTTATTGATATTGATGACTGGCGCATTTGGTTCGGAGGGGATACTGGCTACAACGAGGTACAGTTTAAGCAAATTGGCGAGCGCTTTGGGCCAGTCGACCTGGCATTAAACCCAGTAGGCGCTTATTTACCCCGTTGGTTCATGCAGGTCGCGCACGTTAATCCGCTCGAAGCGACCACAATTCATCAAGAGATTGGTGCTGCCAAAAGTGTTACTATGCACTGGGGGGCATTTCAGTTGGCTGCCGAAGGCATTCAGCAAACCCTGGATGACATAACAGCAGCACGAGAAGCGGCTGACCTGTCCGCGGAAGAATTTCAGATAATGGCGGTGGGTGAAACCAAAAGTTTTAATCACTAAACCGATTAAGTGAAGCGGTATTTTCCAGTTCTGATTGATCTAAGTATCGGTTAAATTGGTAAACCATACTCGTATATTAGAATAATCAATCAAGACTGGAGTTTGCATGACCATTGCCAACCGCTTATATGCGGGATTTGCTTTTATAATATTACTATTAATTGCTACGACCATTATCGGAACTTGGCAAGTTGATGAAATCAACAAGACATTAACCCGCGTTAATGAAGTTGGTAGTGAAAAACAACGTTATGCGATAAATTTCCGCGGTAGTGTGCATGATAGAGCGATTGCTCTACGTGATTTAGTATTGACAGAAAGCCCTGCTGAGCGCGATGAATTTAGAGCGCTAGTCGCTGAGTTAAAAAAGAATTATGCGGATGCGGAGCGGGGAATGGCGCAAATTACTTCCAACCCCGATTTGGTCACCAGTAAAGAAAAGCAACTATTAGAACGGATAGAAGATATTCAACAGCAAGCACTGGCAACTTCTGTGGAGGTGGAGCAGTTGTTAGCGTCAGACCAGCGCCAACGGGCCCAGGATTACGTGCTGAGAGAATTATCACCTGCCTACGCCGAATGGTTGAATCGCATCAATGACTTTATTGACTACGAGGAAAAAAATATAGCGGCGGGTGTTGATGACGTACTGGAGCGCAGTAACGGCTTTACTATGGTCATGTGGCTAGTCACGGTATTAGCGATCGGCGCCGGTGCGGTTGTCAGTTATTTGATCGTGCGTCGCTTAACGCACACCATTGGTGGTGAGCCGGAAGACGCGGTAACGATGTTAGAGCGTATTGCCGATGGTGATTTGACGGTAGAGACCAACTCCAAGTACCAAGATTCGATGATGGCTCAGGTTAACCGCATGGTTCGCCAGTTACAGCGGTTGGTTAAAGAAGTGTCGGATTCATCGGAGCAGCTGTTGAATTCGTCTAATGAGCTCTCAGAAACCGCCGGTAATAATTCGCAATTAGTGATCAGGCAACAAGACGAAACCACCCAGGGTGCTGCCGCTATTAATCAGATGTCGCAGACAGTGTCTGAAGTCGCTCGCCACACCAACGAAGCGGCGGAACTGGCGGATGAAACAGATCGTGAAACCCAGTCCGGTGGTGAAGAAGTTGAGTCAACCATTCGCTCGATAGAGTCTTTAGCACACGAAGTAGAAAATGCGGCAACGGTTATTGGACACTTAAGTGACAATACCGAAGAGATTACTAAAGTACTGGAAGTCATTGAAGGTATTGCTGACCAAACCAACCTGTTGGCACTAAACGCCGCCATTGAGGCAGCGCGGGCCGGTGAACATGGGCGCGGTTTCTCTGTTGTTGCTGACGAAGTTCGAGCATTAGCAAACCGTACTCAGGAATCGACCAAGAGTATTCAGTCGCTCATTGAAACCATGAAAGGCAGCGCCGGCGAAGCGGTGTCTGTGATGGAACGCGGTAAAACCCAGGCGTCTACCAGTGTTGAACAGGCGCGCCGAGCGGGTCATTCACTGCAGACAGTTAACGATGCCGTTAAACGAATGACTGATATGAATGCGCAAATAGCAACGGCTGCCGAAGAGCAAAGCTCTGTTGCCGACGAAATTAATCAGAACTTTCATGGTATTACCGAAGCGACCGAGCAGTCAGCTGCTGGCTCTGAACAGGTTAGTGAAGCCAGTCGCGAGTTAAATGATTTGGCGAAACACTTGAGTGAACGTGTGCGTCGCTTCCGGGTTTAGTAAGGGAGAGCCGAAGTTTTAGCCATTTAGCGCAAAAGCACTTGATAAGACTGGCTAAAACCCCTACCATAGCGGCCGTTCTGGAGAGGTGGCCGAGTGGCTGAAGGCGCACGCCTGGAAAGTGTGTATACGGCAACGTATCGAGGGTTCGAATCCCTCTCTCTCCGCCAGATTTTAAGAGAAAGCTCGCTGTTATGGCGGGCTTTTTTTGTTTGGACTATTGCAAATGTGGGTTTCGACCAAGGTCGAATTCCATATTACGGGTGAAGGTCTATGCTGTTATCTAGTTGTTAAAAGGACTTGAGGTAGCAGTATGCAGGCATATCACGAAATTTACAGCGAAGCACAACAAGATCCTGAGGGATTTTGGCTGGAGCAGGCGAAACGACTGGATTGGTTTACGCCGCCAACGACCGCCGCAGCAGTGAAAAAGAATGGGCTGGCGGACTGGTTTCCGGATGGTCAAATCAATGTCAGTTATCTGGCATTGGATGCTCAGGTTAACGCGGGTCGTGGTGACCAGGATGCGTTGATTTATGATTCGCCGGTTACCGATCGCGTCGAAAAATATAGCTACCAGCAACTTAAGGACGAAGTTGCAAAATTTGCCGGGGTTATTCAGTCGATGGGCGTCGAAAAAGGCGACCGGGTGATTATTTATATGCCGATGATCCCGCAGGCGGCAATTGCTATGCTTGCCTGCGCTCGGATTGGCGCGATTCACTCGGTGGTGTTCGGCGGTTTTGCTGCCCACGAACTGGCGATTCGAATTGACGATGCTGAACCTGCTATGTTGCTGACCGCGTCCTGCGGTATCGAAGGCAACAAAACACTGGCTTATAAGCCGATTGTTGACAGGGCTTTAGCTGAAGCTGAAAAGCCACCTCAAAACGTGATTGTATTCCAACGTGAACAACAGCTTGCTGAGCTGCAGCAAGGCCGTGATCATGACTGGCAGCAACTGATGGAAGGCGCTGAGCCGGTTGATGCAGTACCGGTGGCAGCGACACATCCGCTTTATATTTTATATACCTCTGGCACGACTGGACGGCCCAAAGGTGTGGTGCGCGACCATGGCGGTTACGCAGTGGCACTTAATTTTTCAATGAATTATGTCTACGGGCTACAACCGGGCGACGTGTTTTTTACCGCTTCGGACGTCGGCTGGGTGGTTGGCCATTCGTACATTGTGTACGGGCCGTTAATTTTTGGTTGTAGTTCTATTCTGTACGAAGGCAAACCGATTAACACACCTGATGCTGGCGCTTTCTGGCGCGTGGTTGAACAGCACAAGGTTACGGCAATTTTTTCAGCTCCCACTGCATTCCGGGCTATTAAAAAAGAAGACCCTCAGGCTGAGCATTTAAAACGTTACGACATTAGTTCGCTGCAGCGGGTCTATATGGCGGGCGAACGTCTGGATCCCGCCACGTACGAATGGACCACAGAAGTGACCGGATTACCCGTTTACGACCATTGGTGGCAGACAGAGTCGGGTTGGCCAATGTGTGCAAACCCAGTGGGTGTTGGGGCAACCCCCGTTAAACCAGGTTCCTCGAGTTTGCCGGTGCCTGGTTATGAGGTAACGGTACTGGATACCACTGGCAAGCAGTTAGGAGCTAACGAAGAAGGTTCGATTTGCGTACGACTGCCGCTGCCCCCCGGATGCCTGCCGACTGTATGGGGCGACGAGCAACGCCTGCAGGATAGTTATTTAAAAGCATTCCCTGGCTATTATTGCAGTGGCGATGGTGGTTATATTGATGACGAAGGTTATGTCTTTATTATGGGCCGTACCGATGACGTGATTAATGTGGCAGGGCATCGTTTATCGACCGGTGAAATGGAAGAAATTCTGGCCGCACATCCAGCGGTGGCAGAGTGCGCAGTGGTCGGTACTCCGGATGATTTAAAAGGGGAATTGCCGATTGGACTGGTGATTCTCAAAAATGAAGTCGATATTGACCCGCAGCAGCTACAGGACGAGCTGGTACAGCGCATTCGTGGAGAGATTGGTGCTATCGCTTGCCTGAAGACATTATATGTTGTGCCTAAGCTTCCAAAAACCCGATCCGGCAAGATTTTACGTCGGTTGATTCGGCAATTGTTACAGCGAGAAGATGTCGCTATCCCGTCTACGATTGATGACTCCAATAGTATTGAGGCGATTCAGGCGTGTATTGAGGAGCAAAGCAAGGCTAGCCAATAGTGGTTACAACAGGCTAAAATACGCCATTAATTAAATCACTTTCAAAGGGTTATTAATGACGTTATCCATTGTTGCAATAATTACCGGTCTGGCTGTTTTAGTTTGGAGTGCCGACCGTTTTGTTGAAGGCTCCGCAGCCGTGGCTCGTCATTTAGGGATGCCGCCTCTCATTATCGGTATGGTAATTATTGGTTTCGGCACCTCGGCTCCTGAAATGGTGGTGTCTGCACTTGCTTCACTGGAAGGCAGCCCTGCGTTAGCCCTGGGTAATGCGTATGGGTCTAATATTACCAACATTGCTTTAGTGTTGGGTCTAACAGCAGTATTAGCGCCAATTACCGTACAGTCGGGCGTGATAAGACGCGAAATGCCGGTATTAATCGCAATTACACTGCTAAGTGCGGCGTTCTTGTGGGACTTTAATATTACCGAGGTAGAAGCCTGGGTGTTGCTTGCCTTGTTTTTGGCGTATATGGGCTGGTCGGTTTATATTGGCAGTAAAAGTAGCGATGACAGCTTAGCTACCGAATTTACCCAAGAGCTGGATTCGCACCCGATTTCGTTGAAGCCCGCGATTATTTGGCTGATCGTCGGCTTAGTGTTATTGGTGCTAAGTTCACGCGCACTGGTTTGGGGCGCGGTAAATATTTCGCAGGCACTGGGTGTCAGCGACTTGGTGATTGGCTTAACCGTGGTTGCAATAGGTACTTCATTGCCTGAGCTAGCTTCGGCGATTGCAGCGGTGCGTAAGAATGAGCATGACCTTGCATTGGGCAATGTGATTGGTTCGAATATGTTCAATACCATGGCCGTGGTTGGTATTGCCGGCGCAATTCACCCGATTTCTCTGGAGCCACTAGTACTATACCGCGACTGGGTCACCATGGCCGCACTGACGCTGCTGCTATTGCTGTTCTCCCTACGGATTAAGCGCGTCGGGCGTATAAACCGAATACATGGTATCTCCTTTTTGATTATGTACGTCGCCTATTGTATTTATCTCGCCACCACCGGCTTCGCCCCGGCGCTATAGCGGCCCCTCCGGGCTTCCGGGGTGCCCCCGGAAACCCCCGTCGGCATCGCCCGTCGGCAAGCCGACGGGTACCCACGATATGAATGATATTCGGGATGGCCGGGGTATCCCACCGTCGGCAAGCCAACGGCTACCCACGATATGAATTTATATCCGGGATGGCCTGGGGTATCCCCCGTCGGCAAGCCAACGGTTACCCACGATTTGAATTTATATCCGTGATGGCCGGGGATATCGCTTTTCAAACGACGATCGGTGTTAAGAGCTCTGATTCTGATGGCTTCCGAAAATCCCTTCAGATCGCAGGTACCCTTCGGCTCGCCGAAGGAGCAGGAGGTCGTCGCCACCTTCGATGGCTGGATCCGAGGCACCCCTCGGGGCTCCCGCGATGGTGGACATATCGCTTTTCAAACGACGATCGGTGTTAAGAGCTCTGATTCTGATGGCTTCCGAAAATCCCTTCAGATCGCAGGTAGCCTTCGGCTTGCCGAAGGGGCAGGTGGTCGTCGCCACCCTCGATGGCGGGATCCGTCGCACCTCTCGCGGGCTCCCGCGATACAAATAGAATCCCACGCGCAATTAAAAACCGTCAATATCGCATAAAATTTGCCACGATATTCGCGGGCAGGGGCTCTGATTTCGTTCTTCAATGGAAGAATGAAAAAATGGAAGCTTAGAAAATTTTATCCGCCGGATTTGTATTTTGTCACAATCAATACCTATCAACGCGAGCCGCTATTACTTGAGGAACATACTCTCAAGGCTTTTCGTCATGCGCTGGCTAAGACTAAATATCGCTACCCCTTCGAAAACCATGCCTGGGTTATTATGCCGGACCATATGCACTTTGTGATTCGCACTAAACATATTGAGCTGGGTCGTTTTATTGGCCGATTAAAGAGTGAAATGACACGGCAATTACCAGAGCTATCCGCTAAAAACTATTGCTTAAACGATAAATTCAAATGGCGTCGTCGACGGGAAATGGGGCAACTTTGGCACAACGGATTTTTCGAACACCGGATACGCGAAAATGCCGACTATGAACGCTGCGTTAAGTATTGTTTATATAATCCGGTAAAACACGGCTACGCCCCAACGGCCTGGGATTGGCCATATTCGACCCTGCGCGAGTTCATTAAGCAAGGTAAATACCCCCTGGAATGGAAATATTTGCAAAGCCAATGGGAATAGCCCCGTCGGCAAGCCAACGGGTACCCGCGATATGAAATGGGATCGAGGAGGCCCTGGCATTGCCCCGTCGGCAAGCCAACGGGTACCCACGATTTGAATTTATATCCGGGATGGCCTGGGGTATTGCTTTTCAAACCGCTACCGGTGTTAAATGCTCTATGCCGATGGTTCAGAGGAACGTCTTCATATCGTGGGTAGCCTTCGGCTCGCCGAAGGGGCAGGTGGTCGTCGCCACCCTCGATGGCTGGATCCGTCGCACCCCTAGGGGCTTCCGTGATGCTTAAAATTGGCACTCTCCGGGTCTCCGGGATGCCCGAAATGCCATCTCTGGGGCTTCCGCGATGGCCCCGGCATCCCACCGTCGGCAAGCCAACGGGTACCCACGATTTGAATTTATATCCGGGATGGCCTGGGGTATTGCTTTTCAAACCGCTACCGGTGTTAAAATCTCAATGTCGGTGGTTCAGAGGAATCTATTCAGATCGTGGGTAGCCTTCGGCTTGCCGAAGGTATTGCAAACAATTCGCATTTGCGCTAATCTACGTATTAATAGAGGAGAGACGCGAATGTATGTCTGTTTGTGCAAAGGTGTAAATGATAAGACAATCCATAAGGCAGTGGCCTGTGGGGACGTTGAATCTATGCGCGATCTGCGTCAGCAGTACGGCGTGGCGTCTCAGTGCGGATGTTGTAAGCAGTGTGCAAAAGAGACACTGCAAGAAGCTTTATCGGCCCGCGACAATAACCAAAACTCTAACTCGAATAACCCCGCTAAAATTCCTGCATCGGTGTGCTACACTTAAGTTAATTTCTTATAAGAAATAGCCTAAGGAGTACACCGCATATGAAAGGTGACGCTAAAGTCATTCAGCAACTGAATAAAGTGCTGACGCTAAAATTAACCGCAATTAATCAATACTTCCTGCACGCCCGCATGTATCAAAACTGGGGTTTTGATAATCTAAACTCAATGGTTTACCGGGCATCGATTAACGAAATGAAACACGCCGATGACATTATTGAGCGGGTTTTATTTCTGGAAGGCATGCCTAATCTGCAAGAGCTTGGCAAGCTGTATATCGGTGAAGATCCGCGGGAGATGATTGAACTGGATCATCAGGTTCAGTTTCAGGATATCAGCGCAATTCGCGACGCGGTCCGCTGCTGTGAAGAGTTCCAGGACTATGTGAGTCGGGATATGCTGAATAAGATTCTTGATAGTCAGGAAGAACATCTTGATTGGTTAGAAACACAGATCGACTTAATGTCGCGCTTAGGTAATGAAAACTACCTGCAAACTCAAGTAGAGAAAGGGGAGTAGTATGAAAGCAGATAACAAGGTTGTTGAGCAGTTAAATCGTTTGCTGGCTTTCGAGCTTACTTCTATCGACCAATATACCTCGCATTCGCGCCAATACGAAGATATGGGGTTGATGAAACTCTATGAGCGTATTAATCATGAAATTGATGATGAAAGACGCCATGCTGATTTATTAATCCGGCGTATTCTGTTTCTTGAGGGTGAGCCTGATATGGCCAATCGAGAGAAACACACAATTGCGTCGAACGTCCGCGAAATGTTGGAAAATGATCTTCAACTTGAGTACAACAACGCAAAAACCTTGCGCGAGGTGATTCAGTATTGTGAACAAGAGCGGGACTATGTAACGCGTGACATGCTAATTACTATTCTGCGGGATACTGAGGAAGATCACGCTTACTGGTTGCGAATCCAGCTTGGTTTAATGGACAAGCTAGGCGAGGAGCTTTACCTACAGAGCATGAAATAATGGATTTTATTATTGATGCCTGGGACTTTAGCCAGCAGCCTGCAACTCGGGTACAGTCGCTCGAGGGTAAACCTCAGGCGGGATGCTGGTATCATCTGCAACGCGATACTGAGGGTCTGGATGACTGGTTAAAACAAGCGGAAATTCCGGAACCACTGATTGATGCGATGATTGAGGAAGATACCAGACCTCGTTTTCAGCGTTTGAAAGATGGCTTTGTATTGTTGTTGCGCGGAGTTAATTTAAATGAAGGTGCTGCGCCGGAGGATATGCTGAGTTTGCGTATCCTCTCTTACAAAGGCACTATTTTTACCTTCCGCAAACGGCCTTTTAAGGCGATTTCTCATATTCGACAGTCCCTGGAAAAACAGGATGGCCCGGATAATTTGAACGATTTCTTGGTGCATCTGGTTGAGCAGTTAAACCTTCGAATTGAGGATGTGATTGATTCGGTTGAAATAAAAATCGAACAGATGGAACTGGAAGGCTTTAATAAAACGGCGGAACAGCAAAGTGTTTTAAGTACCTTGCATCGTCGCCTATTGCGATTAAACCGGTTTGTTCGGCCCCAGTTAGCGGCGCTGGATAAATTTACCACGGAAAGTGAGCGTTGGACCGATAACGAGCTGCATCAGTGGTTGCTGAATGAGCGAGACACGACGCAGCGACTGCTCGAGCAGATTGATTTGATGCTGGAGCAATTGTGGATGCAGCGTGAGCTGTTGCAGCAGGCGGTCGCCGAAAAGATGAATCGTAACACCTATTGGTTGTCCGTTATCGCTGGCGTATTTTTACCACTTAGTTTCTTGACCGGTGTGTTCGGCATTAATATAGGTGGGATGCCTGGTGTTGAAAACGAAAATGCCTTCGAGATTTTCGCCTGGGCGCTGGTTGGCATTGCCATCGTCGAATTCCTGCTGCTACGGCGTTTGCGGTTTTGGTAATGCCTTCGGCAAGCCAACGGCTACCTACGATATGAATTTACATCCCGGATGGCGGGGATATCCCCCCGTCGGCGAGCCAACGGGTACTTACGATCTGAATTATATCCGGGGTGGTGGGGATATCGCTTTTTGAACACTATCGGTGTTAAATGCTCAATGCCGATGGCTTCCGGGAGACCCCGGCATCGCCCCGTCGGCGAGCCGACGGCTACCCACGATCTGAATTTATATCCGGGGTGGTGGGGCATCGCCCCGTCGGCAAGCCGACGGTTACCCACGATCTGAATTATATTCCGGAACCTCCGGGATTTTTCTTTTTGAACCACGATTGGTTTTAAATGCTCTATACCGATGATTTCCGGAAATCCGTTCATATCGCGGGTAGCCTTCGGCTTGCCGAAGGGGCAGGTGGTTGTTGCTACCCTCGGTAGATGGATCTGTGGCACCTCTCCGGGACTCCGCGATGCCCGAAATACCATCAATCGGGACTCCGCGATGCCCGAAATACCATCAATCGGGACGCCGTGATGCCCGAAATACCATCAATCGGGGCTTGCGCGATGCCCGCAAAAAACCTCCGGGCCTCCGCGATGCCGGAATATTGCCCCTAATCCGGCAGTTCGCAGACGTCGGAGTCAAATACGACGAGGTGGTCGAAGTCGATGTCGATGCCGACTTGGGTGCCTTCGTTTAATGGTTGGTGCGAAGCACCCACGGCAAGCACTTGAGAGGTGTCGGGCAGCTCTAATGTGTACAGATAATGCGATCCCCGAAAACCGCGACCGGTGACAACGGCTGTGAGCTTGCTATCAGCACGATCGGTAATAATGACATCATCAGGACGCACTAAAAAGGTCACATCGTGGTTGCCTTGCTCACACAATATCTCGTGATCAATAACACCCAGAGCACAATGCAGTTGGTGTTCTCGAATCTGTCCCTGCAACAACACACCGCGGCCGATAAAGTCTGCAACGAGTTGGTGTTGAGGCTCGTGATACAGTTCGTAAGGTGTATTCCATTGCAATAACTGGCCCGAATACATAACCCCGGCTTTATCCGCCATGGCGAATGCCTCTTGCTGATCATGCGTAACCAGCAACGCGGTAATGCCTTCTTCTTTTAACAAAAAGCGCACGTCTTGTGCCAATAACTCACGCAGTTCAGCATCCAGACTGGAAAAGGGTTCATCGAGTAACATTAATTGAGGTTTTGGCGCCAATGCGCGGGCAAGCGCTATGCGTTGCTGCTGGCCGCCGGAAAGCTCATGTGGAAAGCGCTTTTGATAGCCGTTTAAACCAATCCGTTGTAATAGTTCTTTAATACGCTGCTCTTGCTCAGTTGAGGGTAAATGTTCAATACCAAATCGAATGTTGTCGGCAACATTAAGATGCGGAAACAACGAAAAATCCTGAAACATCATGCCAACTTGACGTTGCTCTGTTGGCACAGATTTACCACTGTCAGAAACTAACTGACCATGTAGCTCAATGCTCCCGTTAGAAATAGGAGTAAATCCGGCTATCGCACGCAATAATGTGGTTTTGCCACATCCCGAGGGGCCCATTAAACAACCAATGTCGCCTGGTTCAAGGTCAAAACTTAGCTCGTCGACAATCCGGTGTCCGGCTAATTGAATGGCGACCTTTTTAAGGCTTAATAGCGCGCTCATTTAGTCTCCTGTCTTTATACTTTGCGTTTTTAGGGCACGTGACAACATCATCACCGGAATTAAACCGACTGCGACAATCATTAACGCCGGTGGACCGGCATCTGCCAGACGCTCATCGGAAGCCATTTCGAATGCTCGTACTGCCAGTGTATTAAAATCAAATGGCCTTAATACTAGCGTGGCTGGCAATTCTTTCATTACGTCGACCAACACCAGAATTAACGCTGCTAATAAAGAGCTACGCAGTAACGGTAGGTGTACTCGCCACAAGATACGTCTGGGGGATGCACCCAGGGTTCGGGCGGTATCATCCATCTGTGGCGTAATCTGTTCAAGGCCGGAGCTAACGGTTTGTAGCGATACTGACAAAAAGCGGACGCTGTAGGCAAATAATAGTGCGACTACGGTGCCGGATAGAAGCAACCCTGGGTTAATATCAAACGCCCAGCGGCTAAAGTCGATGATGCGATGATCCATCCACGCCAATGGTGACAACAAGCCGACGGCAATAACAATGCCCGGGATAGCATAACCCAAACCAGCCAAACTGATGGCAGCGCGCAATGGTTTGGTTGGGTGACGGCGGCGGCCATAGGCCAACCAAAGCGCTAACAATACGGTGATCGAGGCTGCCAATAAGCCCAACCATAGAGTATTAAAAGTTAACTCCCAGAACTCGGGTTGGGTCCAGGTTTCGGCTCGTTCAATAGACCAAATCAGTAATTGTGAGGCTGGAATTAAAAAGCCGAGTAAAATGGGTAACCAGCATACCAGCGCTGCGGCCGCTGCTTGCCGACCTTTTAACGGCTTACGCATTTGCTGTCCGTCGCTGCGACGCTGATAAAACTTGGCTCGTCTGCGCGAGTAGCGTTCGACTAAAATCAAAACAATCACAAATAGCAGTAGGATAGCGGCTAGTTGCAAAGCGCCCTGAGTATCACCAATGCCGTACCAGGTGCGGAAAATACCGGTAGTAAAGACGGTAACACCAAAATATTCCATGGTACCGTAATCGGCCAGCGTCTCCATTAATGCTAACGTAACACCGGTGGCGATGGCCGGGCGCGCGAGTGGCATCGCGACCCGCCAAAAACTCTTCCAGGGTCCGGCACCCATAGTTCGGGCACTTTCAAATGCGGCGGTGGATTGTTGCATAAAGGCCGCTCTGGTGATCAGGTACACATAGGGGTAGAGCACCACGCACAGCACAAAGACAGCGCCGCCTAAGCTGCGAATCTGAGGAAACCAGTAGCCACCGATTTGTAAATCAAAAATAGACCGTAGGGCCTGTTGCACAGGGCCGGCGTAGTCGAGTAATCCGGTGTAGGTATAAGCGGTAATATAAGCTGGCATCGCCAGCGGTAGCAATAAGCCCCAGCTGACCCAACGCCAGCCCGGAAAGTCAAATTGACTGACACACCAGGCAGTGCTTACCCCTAAAATGGTTACACCAATCCCCACCGAAACCAACAGGATCAGTGAATGGTTGATATATTCTGGGATAACCGTTTGCCACAGGTGGGCAAGGATATCCCATTGGGGATTTAACAAAGATAGGGCGACCACAATAAGTGGTAGCCCTATCAATGCCGCAACTCCGAACAACAATAACGGGCCGCGGGTCATGTGCTGCTCTCCTTGAATTTATCTCCAGCCAGCACGGTTCATCAAACGTACTGCATCGGCGTTATTTTCGCCCAGGATGTCCATGGAAATATCGTCTTTTTTGAAGTCGCCCCATTGTTGCAAAGTTTCGCTCCAGGCGACACCTTCCCTAACGGGGTATTCATAATTAGCTTCAGCATACCATTTTTGCGACTCTTCGGAGAGCAAAAACTCGATCAGTTGCTTTGCTTCGGTCACATTGTTGGCATGCTCGGTAATGCCAATACCTGACACATTGACGTGAGCGCCCTGGGCGTCTTGTGCTGGCCAAAATATTTTCACTTTTTCGGCGGCTGCTTTTTCTTCCGCGTCGTCAGAATTCAGCATATGGCCAAAGTAGTAAGTGTTTGCTACTGCGATATCGCAGATACCAAAGGCAACGCCTTTAATTTGGTCGCGGTCGCCACCGACCGGTTTGCGAGCAAAGTTTTCGACAAACTCTTCTGCCCACTGTTCTGTTTTTTCGGCACCGTGATGGTCAATCAATGAGGCCACCAAGGACTGGTTGTACAGATTATTGGATGAGCGAATGCAAACACGGTCATTCCACTGTTCATCAGCAAGTGACATGTAGTCTTCGAGTTGCTCGGGGTCAACGCGTTCCGGCGAGTAAAAAATTGGACGCGCTCGCAAGCTTAAACCGACCCATTGATCGTCGCCAGAGCGGAACTCTTCAGGTACAACCTGATTAATAGTTTGCGAAGCAACCGGCTGAAAAACGCCAGCGGTTACGGCTCGGTGCAGGGCGCCGGCATCAACGGTTAAGAACAAATCAGCGGGTGTATTTTCGCCTTCTGATTTGAGCCGCGCTAGCAACGCATCCGAATTACCGGTTAATAAATTCACCTCAATCCCGGTTTTTTCACTAAACTGGTCTAGTAGTGGTTTAATTAACGCTTCTTTGCGAGAAGAATAGACATTAACCTCTGCTGCGTTAGCCGCGATCGGCAATAAACTGGTGACAACGCTGGCTAGCGCTATTACTGTGGTTAACTTATTGAATTTTATTGCCATAAAGAAACCTCTTTATAATAATTTGCGTATGTAACGAGTTTATAGTGGAGTAGACTATCATAAATAGTCACTAATGATAGCTATTCTCATTTGTATTTTGACTAAAGTCAAGATGCTTAGCTCAAGTACCTTTAACACGGAGCGGTTATGTCTGATTTGTCCCTACTGGCATTGATTGGGGTGTTGTCTATCAGCTGTCAGTGGCTGGCCTGGCGGATAAAGCTACCAGCGATTTTGCCATTGCTAGTTTGTGGTTTGTTAATTGGCCCGACACTGGGGTGGTTAAATCCCGATGAAGTTTTTGATCAGTTGTTGTTCCCGCTGGTTTCGTTAGCGGTTGCCGTCATCTTATTTGAAGGTAGCTTAACGCTAAAGTTTGACGAAATCCGCGGTCACGGGCGGATGGTAACCAACTTAGTCAGTGTTGGTATGCTAGTCACCTGGGTTACCATTGGCGTTGCTACCCATTTTTTAATGGGCTGGGAATGGGAGCTGTCAGCTCTGTTCGGTGCCCTGGTAGTGGTAACCGGGCCGACGGTAATTCAACCGATGATCCGGTCTATCAGGCCGATCAATAAGTTAGCCAATATTTTACGCTGGGAAGGCATTATTATCGATCCGCTGGGAGCGTTACTGGCGGTATTGGTGTACGAATTTATTATTGCTAGCCAGGACGTAGCCTTTTTACATGCTATGCAAGCGTTTGCTAAAACCATCGGTATTGGTTTCTTCTTCGGCTGGGCGGCAGCAAAACTGCTGGGTCTGGCATTAGGCCGTGGCTGGTTTCCGCACTATCTGCAAAACGTGGCCACGCTAACCATTGTATTGGGCGTATTTGCGTTATCCAACGCCATTCAGCATGAATCTGGCTTGCTGACGGTTACGGTGATGGGTATGGCAATGGCCAATACCAAAAACCTCAACCTGGATGAAATCCTCGAGTTTAAAGAGACCTTGAGTGTCCTGCTGATTTCAGCGCTGTTCATTATTCTGGCAGCTCGACTGGACTTTGTGCAGTTCGATGCTTTGGGCGTTCCGTCGATTATTTTGTTGGCGTTTATTTTATTTATTGTACGGCCCCTGGCCGTGTGGCTTTCAGCCATAGGTACTGAGCTGCGTTTTAAAGACAAACTGCTACTGTCCTGGATAGCTCCTCGCGGTATTGTTGCAGCTGCTGTTTCTGCACTCTTTGCGTTAAAAATGGAACAATCGGGTTGGGAAGGAGCGGACTCGATAGTGCCGTTGGTGTTCGTGGTCATTATGACGACCGTGGTATTGCAAAGCTTAACCGCGAAGCCATTGGCCAGATTACTCGGCCTGATTGAACCTCCGGCTCGCGGGTTTCTAATTTTTGGTGCCAACCAAATGGCACGAGCTGTTGCAAAAAGCTTAAAGGAGCATGATATAGCAGTCCGCCTGGCGGATACCAACTGGGAAAACATTCGTATGGCGCGAATGGACAACTTGCCGGTGTACTTCGGTAACCCAGCGTCGGAGCATGCATCGAACAACATTGATCTAACCGGCATTGGTCGCTTATTGGTGATGTCGCCCTATAAGCAATTAAACCCGTTAGTATCAGTTTATTATCAGGATTGGTTCGGAAGTCATAAGGTACATGGACTGAATAGCGGAGAGTCCGATTTTCGGGCGAGTCATCAGTTATCCGAATCCTACAAGACGACGCTGAATTTATTTGGTGAGAGTATTACTTACTCGAAGTTGGCGAGCTTGCACTTTCAGGGAGCAAAAATGAAGTCGACGCCAATCACTGAGAACTTCAGCTTTGAAGATTATCAGCAGCAATACGGTGCTCGGACAGTGCCAATGTTCGCGCTGGATGAGCAAAAGAAAGTGCATATCTTTACTACGGAGCGAGATTTGAAACCAATGCCAGGTTGGTTGATCATTGCAATGATCTCGCCGGAAAAAGATGGTGAACCGCAAAACTCCAGCAATTAATCGGGTAGTTTGTCCTGACTGTGACTGGTTGGTAGACATATCGGCGACCACCAGAAAGTCAGTTCGCTGCCCGCGCTGTGGACACCGGTTAGCGGGCGGTAAGGCGGTTAGCGCTAATTCAATTTTAGCTTTAGCACTAACGGCACTGCTGCTGGGGCTGGTTAGCTTGTGGCTGCCGTTTGTCGGGTATTCTGCAAACGGCGTAACACAGTCTATGAGCTTACTGGATACCAGTCGTGAATTAATGCACTTTCATGAACGACTGTTAGCTATCCTGGTATTGTTTACCATCGCTGTTATTCCGTTGCTGTACCTGCTTGCTGTCAGCTGGGTCTTTTTACGTCAGTTGGTGGCTGGCTCTAAGCCGCCAGGCCCAATAACCCTCTATCTAATCAGAACGCTGGTGCAACTGCGCGTGTGGATGATGGCCGATGTCTTTTTACTGGGCGCGCTGGTGTCTTTGATTAAGATCTCTGGATTGGCGTCTGTGACCTTAGACACGGGTTTTTATAGCTTTATTGCCTTTGTGATTATGCTGTTAATTGTTGCTGATAAAGTCAGTCGTTATCAGCTCTGGCATCTGTTGCCGCAGCAACAGGCACCGGCGGCAACCAGTGGGCAAACGGCCAGTTCGCAAGGATTAATTGGTTGTATTTGTTGTCATGCTCCCAACTCAAAGCAGGCTGAGCACTGCTGGCGTTGCGGCGAGAGCTTAATGTTAAGCCGCTGGCGCGGTAGCAAATTGACCATAGCACTATTAATTGCAGCAGCTTTAATGTTAATTCCCGCACACCTGCTACCGGTCATGGAAACCACTAATTTGGGGCGTACCTATCCATCGACTATTATTGCAGGAGTGTTAGACCTATGGCGCAGCGGCGATGTGCCTATTGCGATTATTGTTTTTGTTGCTAGCTTAGTAATACCGGTCGCAAAAATTTTAGTGTTACTGGTATTACTCTGGGCATCTTCAGGGGCAGATAAACGCCAGTTAAAACAACGGTTGTGGTTGTATAAAGTAACCGACTGGATTGGCCGTTGGTCAATGATTGATATTTTTGTGGTTGCCGTATTGGTCGCGTTGGTGCGTAGCGGCCAGCTAATGTCAGTATATCCCGGTAATGCGGCACTGGCATTTGCCTTGACCGTTATTTTAACGATGTTGGCAGCAATGACCTTTGATACTCGTCGTTTTTTTAAGGACAAAGAGAATTTATGAGCCGATCAGCAATGAAGAATCTGCTATCACCTATCTGGCTAATTCCTGTATTAGCCCTGTTGGTAGCGCTATGGATGGTTTGGCAGGAAAGTGCTGGTGCGGGCCCACAAATTAAAGTGCTGCTAGACGATGCTGAGGGGCTCGAAGCTGGCAAAACACCGGTAAGAGTGCGTAATGTTGATGTTGGTCTGGTCAGCGAAATAAGCCTGACCGATGATTTAAGCTCGGCGGTATTAACCATTGATATGAACAAAAACTCCGAGCGAATGCTGGTTGAGGACAGTCAATTTTGGGTGGTTAAACCACGTATAGGTCGGCAAGGGGTGAGTGGCTTATCAACCTTGTTGTCGGGCTCTTATGTTAGGCTGCAGCCAGGCTCTGCTGAGCAAACCTCACGCACTTTTGAGGCACTGGAACAACCACCGGTAACGCCGCAACAAACCCCCGGACAAAGAATTACCCTAACCAGTGGTGCCAACTCTTCGGTGGTCGTTGGCGACACGGTGCAGTACCAAGGTGTGCCTGTTGGCCAGGTCGAAAAGGTATCGTTCTCAGTCGATGACAGAACTATGCAGTATCAGGTTTTTGTCGAAGCGCCTTATGATGAGTTGCTAACGACTAACACCCGTTTTTGGCTACAAAGTGGGCTTTCGCTGCGCTGGAGCTCCTCAGGACTGGATGTGTCGCTGGGTTCATTTGAATCTTTATTGGGAGCGGGTATTAGCTTTGGCGTTCCAGAGGGGCAGCCAAGTGGAGACAAGATCGCTGATAACCGCGGCTTTGAATTGTTTTCCAGTAAAGAAGCGGCCCGTCAGCAGGGCTTTGTTAATGGCATTGATTATGCACTATTGCTAGACGAATCTGTGGCGGGTCTGGAAGAGGGTGCTGCGGTCCAGTTTAAAGGTGTGCGGGTCGGGACCGTATTAAAGGTACCTTTACGTTGGAACCCAACCGACGAGGACAAGGCTCCGTTAAAACAAATACCGGTGTTGATACGATACGAACCCGAGCGTTTGGAAGGACTGGTGCCGAATACTGACATCAACCATTGGCAACAGCGGTTACCGGAATTATTTGAGCAGGGGTTACGAGCTAATATTCGTGCGTCGAATTTATTGACCAATACCCTATATGTAGACTTACGTTTTTATCCTGATGCGACTGCGCCTTTGCGAGTCAATAAGTTTGCAGGTTATCCGGTGATGCCTTCAATGGTTAGTGACTTTAGTCGGCTGGAAGAAAAACTTAATCAGTTAATGGATAAATTTAATCAGTTACCGTTAGAACAATCTTTAACTGACTTTACGGATGCAATGGAGGCCACAGAAGTGACAGCGGAACGTATAGAGACGCTGGCCAATTCGGTTGCGGATATTGTTGAGCAACCTGGTTTACAAAAGCTACCAGAGTTACTACAAAAAAACTTAGAGCAGTTGCAGCAGTTGCTGAATAGCGTGGATGAATCATCGCAGACCCGCCGTCAATTGCATCGTACGCTGTCCAATATTGAGCAGTTATCGAGAGATATAAAGCCGTTAGTGGAACAGTTGCGAGAGCAACCGAATTCGCTCATCTTTGAATCTGAAAAAATTGCCGATCCGGAGCCGAAAGCCAATGATCAATAAATATGTTGCATTAGTCGCTATTAGTTGCACAGCGCTTGTCGGTTGTTCAAACACAGCAGCGCAGCAAACTAACGATTACCGTTTGCCGCTCTTAAACCAACAAGCCGAACGGTTTTGTTCGATTAACTCGCGGCAGGTTAGGGTCAGCGATCTCATGCTTAGCGATGGCATCCTGCTACAGCGCAGCAATACCCAAATTCACGCGGCTCGTTACCATCGTTGGGGCGGCTCGCTTGAACAGCAATTACAACAGAGCTTGCAACGACACGTAACGACGAATGACTGTGCCGGTCAGCTGCGGGTTACTGTCATGGATTTTTATGGTGACAACGACGGTAACGCGGTGGTTAGCGGGCATTGGGAGTATCAATACGAACAGCAATCAGCGATAGAACAGTCATTTTATTATAAGCAGGAACTGTCCGAAGACGGTTATGATGCTTTAGTTGAAGCGCTGAATAGCGCTTGGCTTAAGGCGTTAACTGATATAAAACAACAGCTTTCCGAATGACCAGGGTCAGTATGGTCTGATATACTCATTGCAAATTTTGCGAGTGCAAGGTGCACAAACGTGCGTTTACCGTTAAAACTCAGCGGGCTATTGATTGCAGCCACATTGCTTGCGACAGCCTGCCAGCCAGCGTCAGCTCCCGCAGAAAGTGGGCTGGATACTTCCATGCAAAAGCTGGACAGGCAACTCTTACCGAATGAAGAATGGCAGCTAAGTCAGCAGGTAATTGAACTTAGTTTTTGCCGCAACCGTACCAATGAGGCGTTACTGGCTTCGGAAATGGAGCTCAATGGCTGGCGCCTGACCGGTGAACAGTCAGCTTTTCCTCCTTACCGAAAAGAGGGCTTGGTGGCGCTTCAGCAGATATTAGCGGGTGAATCCTATTTATTATGGCAACGAGACGGGAATGTCAGTGCTCAGCGCTATTATCTGGTGTTGCCGGCGGAACAGTCTAAAGGTGACGTCTCAGAACAGCTTTTTCCGGCGGTGGCGAGATTAGCCGCGGCGCCGGAGATTTGTCATACTGCAGTAATCAACGAGTAACAGGAGGAATGATGCGAGAGCAGATTGAATCCAAGCTACAGCAGGCTTTTGATCCGGCTTTTTTACAAGTTGACGACGAAAGCTATATGCATGCCAATGGACCCGATGCACAGTCGCACTACAAAGTAACCCTGGTGACGGAACAATTTGAAGGTAAACGCTCTTTACAGCGACATCGGGCGGTTAATAAAACATTAGCGGACGAACTTCAGCGAATCCATGCGCTAGCATTACATACCTACACTCCGGACGAATGGGCCGAAAAATGCGGCGCTCCAGACTCACCTAATTGCATGGGTGGCGGCTAAACTGCCGTCGGTAACGATGGTAGGATTTGTTGCAGTGCTATAATCCCCGTAGAATCGAGACAAATTTCAGATAGGGAAGGTAAATATGGTTATCAAACCGAAGATTCGTGGTTTTATTTGCACTAACTCTCACCCAGTGGGTTGCGCAGAAAATGTAAAGCGCCAGGTGGACTGGGTAAAACAACAGCCAAAAATTGAGAACGGTCCTAAAAATGTCTTAGTAATAGGCTGTTCAACCGGCTATGGTCTGGCATCGCGCATAACTGCCGCGTTTGGTAGTGGAGCTGATACGTTGGGTGTTTGCTTTGAAAAAGAACCTACCGAAAAACGCACTGGAACAGCGGGCTGGTACAACACTGCTGCTTTCCATCAACAAGCGGAAGAAGCCGACCTTAACTATCACTCAATAAATGGTGATGCATTTTCCGACGAAATTAAACAGCAGTCGATTGATTACATTAAGCAGCACATGGGTAAAATCGACCTGGTCGTGTATAGCTTAGCGTCACCTAAACGCAAAGACCCGGAAACAGGCGAGCTGTTTAGTTCTGTGCTAAAACCCGTGGGCAAGCAATATACCACTAAAACTTATCATACCGATCGTGACGAAGTGCACGAAGTTACGTTAGATCCAGCAACTGACGAAGACATTGAGAACACCATAAAAGTTATGGGTGGTGAAGATTGGGAGCGGTGGATCAAGCAGTTACATGATGCCGGTGTATTGGCAAAGAATTGTCAAACGACTGCTTATACCTACATTGGTAAAAAGCTGACTTGGCCAATCTATGGTCATGCGACAATTGGCCGGGCCAAAGAAGATTTGGATCGAGCGTCTTCAGCCTTAGATGACACCTATCAGGATATTAACCTAAAGGCCTATGTGTCATCACTAAAAGCTCTGGTTACTCAGGCCAGCTCAGCAATTCCGGTAATGCCTCTTTATATTTCCTTAATTTATAAAGTGATGAAGGAAGAGGGCACTCATGAAGGCTGTATTGAACAAATCTATCGCTTATTTACTGAAGGCTTATACGCTGATAGTCCGGAGCTAGACGACGCTGGCCGGTTACATATGGACGGTTACGAAACTAATGAAGCCACTCAGGCGAAAATAGAAGCGCTGTGGGATCGAGTGACACAGGACAACTTTCATGAGTTGGCGGACTACGAAGGTTATCATCAGGATTTCTTGCGGTTATTTGGTTTTGGCTTCGAAAATGTTGATTACGATGCCGATGTTAATCCAAAAGTTAACTGGTAAGCGCAGCTGAAAAAGTGTTAAAATCCGCTAGATAACTGTGGAATATGTTTTTAAGTGACTGATTGTTGGCAAGTGCCAAGGCCTTGCCACGTTCGGTGACTTATTGATTTTTCAGGTTTCCAGTCACTGGTGACTGGTTGTGATGAATCTTCCCTAACGAGTAGTGCAAACGCATATGATTACTATCAAGAAAGGGCTGGATATCCCAATTAAGGGAGCCCCCCAGCAGCAAGTATCCGACGGTAAGGCCGTGACGACGGTCGCTACCCTGGGAGAAGAGTACGTTGGTATGCGCCCGACTATGCACGTGAAAGTTGACGAGCGTGTGAAAAAAGGTCAAGTGATTTTTGAAGACAAAAAAAATCCAGGCGTAAAATATACCGCTCCTGCAGCCGGTGTTGTAAAAGACATTCCGCGTGGCGAACGCCGCGTACTGCAAGCGGTTGTTATTGAATGTGACGGTGATGAACAAGTTACGTTCGATAAATTCGACAGCGATAAACTCGACTCCTTAGGTCGCGACAAAGTTCAGGAAATTTTGGTTGAGTCTGGTCAATGGCCAGCACTTAAAACTCGCCCCTACAGTAAAGCTCCGGCATTAGACACAGAAGCAACGGCTATCTTCGTTAATGCAATGGACACCAATCCGCTCACTATGGACCCAACGTTGTTTATTAATGAAAATAAGCAGGCGTTTATTGATGGTCTTAAGGTACTCAACAACCTGACTGACGGCAAAGTGTTCGTCGTTAAGGCCGGTGATGCAGAGGTCGATACAGGTGACGCTGAGGTTCAACTAGAATCTTTTGCTGGCGTACACCCTGCTGGTTTGGTGGGCACTCACATGCACTTCCTCCATCCAGTCAGCCTAAAACGTCCCGCCTGGCATATTGGTTACCAGGATGTGGTGGCTTACGGCAAGCTATTCACGACCGGTGAAATTTTCACAGACCGTATGGTGGCCGTGGCTGGTGAGTGTGTTAAAGAGCCCCGTGTGTTGCGTACTCGTATGGGTGCCAATATCCGTGAGTTAACCGATGGCGAGCTGCAAGGCGATCACTACCGGATTATTTCCGGCTCGGTGCTTAATGGTCACAAAGTTGATGATGAACATCAGTGGTTAGGCCGCTTCCATACTCAGGTTAGCGTGATTCCAGAAGGCGACAACAAAGAGTTTTTAGGTTGGATTCGCCCAGGTTCTGATTTGCACTCGATTACTCGGGCATACGCAGGTCACTTTAACCCGAAAAAGCTGTTTAGCATGACCACCTCGTTACACGGTTCCTCGCGTTCAATGGTGCCTATTGGTAACTACGAACGTATTATGCCGCTCGATATCCTGCCAACCCAGTTACTTCGTGACTTGTTGTCAGGCGATACCGATGAAGCTCAGCAACTTGGTTGTTTAGAGCTGGATGAGGAAGATTTGGCATTGTGTACCTATGTGTGCCCTGGGAAGTACGAATACGGCCCGGTGCTGCGCGATTGTCTCACCAAGATTGAGAAAGAAGGCTAACCATGAGCTTGAAAGATACACTCGAGCGTATTGAGCCGCAGTTTGAAAAAGGCGGCAAATACGAAAAGTGGTACCCCTTGTATGAAGCGGTAGCCACAGTTCTTTACACGCCAGGTACGGTGACCAAGTCCAGCACTCACGTTCGTGATCGCATCGACTTGAAGCGCATTATGATCCTGGTTTGGATGATGACTTTCCCGGCGATGTTCTGGGGTATGTATAACGTTGGTAACCAAGCCGCACTAGCATTAGCTGACGGCTATCAGCTTGCTGATGTCTGGCAGGTTGGCTTGTTCCACTTACTTGGTGGTGAGCTGGGTGCTAACGCTGGCTGGGGTGCCAAAATGTGGTACGGGGCCTGCTGGTACTTACCGATTTACGCAGTAACCTTTATCGTCGGTGGTTTCTGGGAAGTATTGTTTGCGTCAATTCGCAAGCACGAAGTCAACGAAGGTTTCTTTGTTACTTCAGTTTTGTTCTCACTAATCCTGCCGGCGACAACCCCACTGTGGCAAGTTGCTTTAGGTATTACCTTTGGTGTGGTTATCGGTAAGGAAATTTTCGGCGGTACTGGCCGTAACTTCCTTAACCCGGCGCTAACCGGTCGAGCATTCCTGTACTTTGCCTACCCGGCAAGTATGTCTGGTGACTCTATCTGGACTGCAGTTGATGGCTTTTCCGGCGCTACCAACCTTGGTAAGGCGGCACTTGGTAATCTGAGCTACGACAACACGCAACTTTGGTGGGATTCATTCCTGGGTAATATTCAAGGTTCGGTCGGTGAAGTGTCGACACTGATGATTTTGATCGGTGGTCTGGCGCTTATTTATTTCCGCATTGCTTCCTGGCGTATTGTTTCCGGGGTGTTTATCGGCATGGTCGCATTCTCCGGCTTGTTGAACCTAATTGGTAGCGACTCGAACCCAATGTTCGCGATGCCATGGTACTGGCACTTAGTAACCGGTGGTTTTGCGTTCGCTATGATGTTTATGGCGACCGACCCAGTGTCTGCGTCGTTCACCAATCGCGGCAAATTTGCATACGGTCTGTTAATTGGTTTTATGACGGTGATGATTCGTGTCATTAACCCGGCATTCCCGGAAGGCATTATGTTGGCAATTCTATTTGCGAACGTGTTTGCACCGTTGTTTGACTATTTTGTGATACAGGCGAACATCAAACGGAGGTTAGCACGCAATGTCTAAGAATAATGAAGGTTTAGGCAAAACAGTTGGAGTCGTGCTGGCCCTTTGCCTGGTTTGCTCTATTGTTGTTGCTGGTGCGGCGGTTGGCTTAAAACCGCTCCAGGAAAAAAATGCAGCTTTGGCAATGCAGCAAAACATTCTTGATGCAGCCGGCGTTCTAGAAACAGGCATGGATGTTCCAGCAGTTTATAATGATCGGATTAAACCGTTGGTCATTAGTTTGCAGGATTATCAGGTAATGCAGGATAAAAATCCGGCGGAATTTGATAACCGTAAAGCAGCCAACGATCCGGACACCAGCACCCAGCTTGAAAAAGCAAACGATATTGCAGGTCTGGGTAGTATGGAAAACATGACCGAAGTTTACTTGGTGACGGATGAAAATGGTAACCGCAATGGTGCGGTGCTACATATCCGTGGTCAGGGACTTTGGGGAACCATGTACGGTTTAATCTCACTGGAAGATGACTTTAACACGGTGCGCGGTGTTAATTTCTACGAACACTCTGAAACACCGGGTCTTGGTGGTGAAATCACTAACCCTTCCTGGGTGAAATCCTGGGTTGGTAAAGAGATCTACGGTGACGACGGTAAAGTGAAGTTTGACTTGGTCAAAGGTGGTGCAGACAGCGAACACGAAGTGGACGCTTTATCAGGCGCGACACTGACCAGTAATGGCGTTGACGCTTTAATCAGCTTTTGGATGGGTGATAAAGCCTATGCGCCATTACTTGATAAACTTCGCAAAGGAGAGCTGACCAATGGCTAGTGTAAAAGAAATGAAGTCCGTATTATTCGGACCGATCTTTGCTAACAACCCCATTGCTTTGCAGATCCTCGGTATCTGTTCAGCATTGGCGGTAACGTCGAAAATGAGTAACACATTGGTTATGTGTATTGCACTAACTGTGGTTGTTGCTTTTTCAAACTTATTTATTTCGATTATCCGAAACCATATTCCATCAAGCGTACGAATTATTGTAATGATGACCATCATTGCCAGCTTGGTTATTGTGGTTGACGAAGTATTAAGAGCTTATGCTTACGAAATCTCCCGAGAACTCTCGGTGTTCGTTGGCCTGATCATTACCAACTGTATTGTCATGGGTCGTGCCGAAGCTTATGCCTCAAAAAGCACACCATTCATGTCACTGTTGGACGGTATTGGTAACGGCCTTGGCTATTCTATCGTACTACTGGTGGTAGGCTTTGTTCGTGAGTTATTTGGTTCTGGTAGCCTGTTCGACGTGCAGATTTTCCAATTGGCCTCAGAAGGTGGTTGGTACGAGCCGGTTGGCTTGCTGCTAATGCCACCAAGTGCGTTCTTCATTATTGGCGGCTTTATCTGGGTACTGCGTACCTATCGTCCAGAACAAGTAGAACCTAAGGAGTAATGGCCATGGAACAATATATTAACCTGTTTATTCGGGCGATTTTTATAGAGAACCTGGCGTTGTCTTTCTTCCTGGGTATGTGTACTTTCCTGGCCGTGTCTAAGAAAGTAAAAACCGCCTTTGGTTTGGGTGTTGCGGTTATCGTGGTACTTGGCATTTCGGTACCGGTTAATAACCTGATTTATCACAACATACTGGCACCGGGCGCTTTGGCTTGGGCCGGATTCCCTGACGCCGATCTTAACTTTTTACGCTTTTTAACCTTTATCGGTGTGATTGCGGCATTAGTTCAGATTTTGGAAATGACACTGGATAAATACGTTCCGGCACTTTACAACGCGCTGGGTATTTTCTTACCGCTGATTACTGTTAACTGCGCCATCTTTGGTGGTGTTGCGTTCATGGTTGAACGTGATTATAACTTTGGTGAGTCCGTTGTTTACGGTATCGGTAGTGGTGTTGGTTGGTGTCTGGCAATCGTTGCCCTGGCAGCCGTTCGCGAGAAATTAAAATACGCTGATGTACCCGATGGCTTGCGCGGTTTAGGCGCAACCTTTATGTCGGTAGGTCTTATTGGTTTGGGCTTTATGTCGTTCGCCGGCGTATCTCTTTAACCAGTGTGTTGAATCAGTAAAAGTTAAAGGTACGAATCGATGGATATTACTCTGATTGCGCTCGGTGTAGGGATGTTTACCATCATCGTATTAATTTTGGTGGCGATCATTATGTTCGCTAAATCAAAGTTGGTACCTCAGGGCGATGTAGAAATCCTGATTAACGAGGACGAAGAGAAAAAGATTATCACGCAGCCAGGCACTAAATTATTAGGAGCTTTGGCCAACGCGGGTATCTTTGTTTCTTCTGCTTGTGGTGGTGGTGGCTCATGTGGCCAATGCCGGGTGACGATAAAAGAAGGTGGTGGTGATATTCTGCCGACCGAACTTGATCATATTACCAAACGGGAAGCACGCGAAGGTGTTCGCTTGTCTTGCCAGGTAAACGTCAAGCAAGATATGAAAATCGAATTGCCGGAAGAAGTCTTCGGTATTCGTAAATGGGATTGTACGGTTAAGTCTAATGACAACGTAGCGACCTTTATTAAAGAGTTCGTTGTACAGTTGCCAGAGGGCGAAGACGTACCATTCCGTGCCGGTGGTTATATTCAGATCGAAGCGCCACCGCACCATGTGAAGTACAAAGATTTTGATATTGCACCAGAGTATCGTGGTGACTGGGAACGCTTTGGCTTCTTAGACGTAGAGTCTAAAGTTGATGAAGAAGTTGTCCGTGCTTATTCAATGGCTAACTACCCAGAGGAAAAAGGCATTATTATGCTGAACGTTCGTTGCGCGACTCCGCCACCGAACGACTTAAGCTTGCCGGCTGGTAAAATGTCATCTTATATCTTTAGCCTTAAGCCAGGCGATAAAGTAACTATCTCTGGTCCGTTTGGTGAGTTCTTTGCCAAAGAAACGGAAGCTGAGATGATCTTTATTGGTGGTGGTGCCGGTATGGCGCCAATGCGGTCACATATCTTTGACCAACTGCGCCGCCTAAATACCGACCGTAAGATCAGTTTCTGGTATGGTGCCCGCTCTGTTCGCGAAATGTTCTACATTGAAGATTTCGATATGCTGGCGGAAGAAAATGATAATTTCGACTGGCACGTTGCACTGTCAGATCCGCAGCCGGAAGATGACTGGGACGGCGATACAGGCTTTATTCACAACGTCTTATACGAACGCTATCTGAAAGACCATGATGCGCCGGAAGACTGTGAATATTATATGTGTGGTCCACCGGTGATGAACGCCGCATGCATTAACTTGCTAAAAGATCTGGGTGTTGAAGAAGAAAACATCATGCTGGATGACTTTGGTGGTTAATCCATGATTGATCGCATACTGAAATATTCAGTGATGGCTAAATACTGGCTAGTCCTTTTGGGACTAGCCTTTTTAGTCTCTTGCTCGGATGCTCCGAACAATATCCAGTTTAGTGGTAATACCATGGGCACGACATACAGTGTCACTGTGTTTACCAAAGATCCTCGGCATAACCGGCAAGAAATACAGAAAAAAGTTGAGACGGTGCTGGCACAAGTTAACGCGCAAATGTCAACTTATGACCCTGAGTCAGAGCTGTCGCGTTTCAATCAGCATGACTCGACGCAACCGGTGGTTATTAGCCGAGCGTTAGAGAAGGTGATCGGGAGAGCGTTAGAGATATCAGAGGAAACTGACGGTCAGCTAGACGTTACAGTAGGACCATTGGTTAATTTGTGGGGCTTCGGTCCTCAGGGACAGCCTGAACAAGTGCCGACAGAAGAGCAATTAGAGTCACTGGAAGCCTATGTTGGCTATGACAAATTGACCATCGAAAATCATCAATTGAGTAAGGCCCACCCTAAGGTCTACGTTGATTTGTCGACCATTGCTAAAGGCTATGGTGTCGATCGCGTAGCTTACTTATTAGAAGATTTAGATATTACTCAATATTTAGTAGAGATTGGTGGTGAAATTCGTACTCGTGGCGGAAAACCTGATGGTAAACCATGGCGTTTAGCGATTGAAAAGCCAGTGTCTACGGAACGATCGATTCAAGAAATTGTCTCATTAAATGAGGGCGCGTTAGCGACCTCAGGCGATTACCGTAATTTCTATCAAGAAAACGGACGCCGTTATTCACATATAATTAACCCGTTAACAGGCGAACCCATTCAACACCAATTGGTCTCCGTGAGTGTATACGCGGATAGCGCAATGTCGGCGGACGCATACGCAACAGCGTTATTGGTGATGGGAACTGAAAAAGCAAAAGCATTTGTAGAGAAACATCAAATTGCGGCTTTTTTAGTGTTTAATACCGACGATGGTTTTCAGGAGTGGGCCAGCGTTGATTTTAAACCGCTGTTAGAAGTTCGGGAGTAACAGGAGTTCTGATGCAAACCTTCTTATTGGCTCTAGCGCTATTCTTAATTGTAGTCTTTATCATGGCTATTGGTTATATGCTGCAGCGCAAGACCATTTCAGGTAGTTGCGGGGGCATCGGTGCGCTGGGCATGGATAAAGCCTGCGACTGCGATGACCCGTGTGATAAAAGAAAAGCACGAATGGAAAAAGAGCAGCAGTGGAAACAAAACCAAATTCACTGATGGCTTAAAACTCTTTGTTTGTTGGTCGGTCTTGCTCTGGTTTCCAAATCAGTTTGGCAACGAAACCTTCTTTACCGGCCAGCCAACAGCTAATGTCACTATGGCATTGAACATTCCAAACATTAGCATCAGTCAGCTTGTACCACTGTTGGCTTGGCTTATGAAACGCTGCAGCTCCAGTTGGGTTTGAAGTTAGTAGCCAGCGGCCCTGATGCTCAATCACACTGAGGCTATAAAGCGCACCTTGCAAAGGTGGCTCAGGCAACGCATTAAATTGCTGACCGTCATAATACCAAAGCCGCTCGGTGTCATTCTCGTCGGGCTCTAAATGACCACCGGCGATATAGAATTCTTTATCATTAACTGGCCATACCGCGAAAATACCCGCGTTAGGACCAGCCTGCATTGGCGAATCGATAACCTCAAAGCGAATACCAAAGCTCCCTTTACGCAACACTCGTGCTGTATCTGCATTGCCGGTTCCCATTAGCCAGGTGTCATTGTTAAAACGAACACAACTACCACTAGCCGCGAACCCCGATTCGTTAGACAATGGTTTAGTACCGATGGCACCTGCACCTTTCATCCAGTTGCGACCGCTAGGGCTGCGGGCAAGGCGCCACTGATCACCAACACTATCCGCCAGCACCCAGGCTTCGCCGTTAGGTGAGGTTGCCATGCAGTTGAAAAAGCTATCGTTTTCGCCGCGATAGCTCATCTGCCAGCTTTCACCGCTGTTGTCAGAAAAATAGATTTTTGACTGGCCATCATCGCCAATACTCATCGCATAAGACTGTCGGTTGTCGATGGCTTCTATATCGCGAAATTCCAAATCATTTTGGCCCGGCTGACTGTAGTTCCACGTCTCACCGCCGTCCTCTGTATGTGCCACGGCGCCATTGTTACCGGCCAGCCAGACAGTCGAGCGACTAACGGGGGCTATCCCTATCCAGTGTTGGTTGCGCACACTCTCGACGAGTTGCAGCTTTGGTGGTTCTGCCGCTATGACAGAACTGCTGGCAGCAATAGTCGCAACCAGACTGATTAGTGCACTACTCAGGCAACGCTTAGTTCGCATATTAAGGCCTTCTTTGAAAAAAACTATTGAGCATCAAAACAAATGTTGTTGTCCTTTGTACTCTCATCTCCCATTAGATACAAATAAGTCGGCATAAGTTCTAACGGAGTTTTTAGTGCTTTTGGATCTTCGCCCGGGTAAGCTTTTGAGCGCATAGAAGTGCGGGTAGCACCCGGGTTGATGACGTTAGTGCGAATAGTTGTGGTCGAGTATTCATCGGCAATAACCTGAGCCATTCCCTCGGTTGCAAACTTCGACACCGAGTAGCTGCCCCAATAAGCCCGGCCTTTGCGACCGACTCCCGAAGAGGTGAACACTAACGACGCGCTATCGGCTAATTGCATAATGGGTAACAAGGCCTGGGTCATCAGCATTGGTCCGGTGACATTAATTTGCATCGAATCACGAAAATCATCTTCTTCGATGTGATTGAATGGCGACAGAATGCTTAGGATTCCCGCGTTGTGCAACAACCCATCAAGACGTCCAAACTGATCCTTGATGGTTGCAGCCATATCTTGATAGTTCTGTGCGGTGGCACCTTTTAGATCGAGTGGAATAATTGCTGGAGTCGCACCGCCGGCGTTCTCGATTTCATCGTAGACGGCTTCTAATTTGGCCACGGTCCGACCCAGTAAAATGACGGTGGCACCATATTCCGCGAAGGTTAACGCGGCTTGGCGACCAATCCCATCACCGGCGCCGGTGACTAAAATAACTTTGTTTTTTAAAAGTTCAGGGCTAGCCTGATAATCATGAACAGTTTTGATTTGCATAATTGTCTTTTTCCATTGGACTGTTAGCGTCAGTGTAAGCTATTGTACTGATATTCGGATAACTTCTCAGCAAACGAATAGAAATTCCGGAAAAAGCCTTTAATCTTAATTCATACAGGTGTATAAAAATCTTTAAGCAAAGGCTTAATAATAAAAATGTAAAAAGGACTGGGGAATCCACATGAAAAAACTATTACTCCCATTGGCGATTGGATCAGCATTAAGTCTGGTCGGCTGTGGTAGCGGTGAAGAAGCACCGTTAACGGAAACGGAAGTCAGTGTTGCCGCAACTCGCGTGCAGTTTGATCCTTCAAATAGCGTTATTCCAATTCCAACCAATATACTGTTAAGCGGTACCGTCGATGGAACACTTAACATTCCAGTGGCGGATGCCTCTGATACGAGCGACCCTCAAGTAGCACTAAATGGTCTCGACGGCTGGGGAACTCACCCAACCATGACCTTTAACTTTTCACTACCGCGCGACGAAAATGGTGACGTGGTGCAGGTCAGCGCTTCTAGTTTAGAGGCGCAAGGCTCGATTCGAGTTTTCGAAACGATTCAGGGTGGCAGTGACGTCAATGCGACCTGTGCAGCGGCAAGTCCTGCTGCGGCCTGTGCGGTAACTGGCGAACTGGTGCATGGTCAGGACTTTACCGTATCCGCGGTAGACGCTGATACCGTCGCTGTCGTGCCATTAAAACCATTAAAACCTGCGACGGGTTATATCGTTGCATTGACATCCAATATTCAGGATTCATTAGGGCGTGATGTAAAACCGTCACAAACCTACACGCTAATGAAACGTCCAGCCGATACTGACCCAGTCTCTGGTGATGAATCCGCCGTCAGTTTGCAGCGCTTAATTAATAGCTACGAAGGTGCTCTTGCACAGGCAGGTGTTGATGCAGAACAGCTTGTTTACACCTCGAACTTCACGACTCAATCAGTTGGTGATGCTCTAGGCGCGGCGAAGCAAACATTAGCGGGTAGCGCGGCAGGTATATTTGCGCAAACTCCAAACTATACAGCACCGGAAGTGCCAGAAGTTACGGCGAAGCCAGCAGGTTACAGCTTGGATGTGGTATTAGAATCGGACCCTTTTGATGTCGAAGATCCGCAAACTTTAGCCATCGCGAAAGCTGCAACGGTCTATAGCGGTAAGGTAAATCTGCCTTATTACTCTCCATTACCCAGCGCAGAAAACCCAACAGCCCCGCTGGACGGTCGCTGGATGGCTGCCTGTGATAGCCCGGCATCGATCCTTGGAGCTGTACAGCAAGGCCTGATTGATCCGGCCGGCGCAGGTATTCCACCGGCAGCCATGGAAGACCCAATGCAGTTACTACCACCTTATAACTGTTTTGATTTTCCGGGCGTAGATAACGAGCGTCACCTGACCAAGTACAATCCGATTCCGCAGGTTCAGGATACTTTGGATGTACCGGCCTTTATCACGATTCCAGACCTTGCAGTAGTTAACGGACTGCGTCAGCAACAAGGCATGGCGCCTATGGCAATGCCGGAAAATGGCTGGCCGGTTGTGATTTTTCAGCACGGTATTACGGGTGAAAAAACCAACGCAGCGGGTATCGCTGGGTCGCTGGCCGCGGCCGGTTTCGCTACCGTAGCGATTGACCACCCATTACACGGTGATCGTGGCTTTGGCGCAATTAACGCATCAAGCCCGGAGACAGCAACTGCGTATATGAATCTGCAAAACCTGTTGGGTGCGCGCGATAATCTTCGTCAGTCTATTGCCGACCTGGTTGGTTTGCGTATGGGCTTGAATAACTTTGTTGCAAGCGATGGTGCGCAGTTAAATGGACAAGACGTTCACTTTGTTGGTCATTCGTTGGGCGCAATCGCAGGGGTCGGTTTTACCGCACTGTCAAACACGCCATTCGAAAATACTGACTTAGCGCCGTTTAACCCAATGTTCCAGGTTCAGGCGTCATCACTGGGTATGCCTGGCGGCAGTGTCGGAAACTTCTTGTTAGCGTCTGGTTCGTTTGAAGTTCCAATTAAGAGCCAACTGTTGTATTCGGCCAGTGAAGAGTTTGCTGCGGCCGTAAATCAACAGGCTGAAGCTGCTGGCATTAACCCGGGCGGCGAAGGCTTTAGTGAGTTGTTAGCTGAGGTGTATACGCAATTTATTGCAAATGCGTCGGCAGCACAGCAAGCACAGATCAACGCAACCTTTGAACAGTTCGCGTTCGCTGCGCAAGCGGTAGTCGATTCGGCAGACCCGGTTAACTATTCAGCTGGCGTGGTTGCAACTGAAACTCCGATTCACTTAATTGAAGCGTTAGGCGACTCAGTTATTCCAAACGCGGTTCAAGGCAAGCCGTTAGCGGGTACTGAGCCACTCATTCGCTTGATGGAGTTACCGTCGGTTTCGTCAACGGTTCAGTCTAGTGACGGTTCACCAGTTTCTGGGGCAGTCCGCTTTAGTGCTGGCGGCCATAGTTCACTGGTTGACCCAAGTGCATCTGCGGCAGCAACCACGGAGATGCAAACTCAAATCTTCAGCTGGTTTGGTTCCGATATGTTAGCATTACCGGTCACAAACGAAGAAGTTGTTGACTAAGTCCAAACGTTATTTGGATGCGTAAAAAAGGTCAGCATTTGCTGACCTTTTTTTATAATAATCGGGGGATTGATGGAATTTATTGCGGATGTTGGAAGCTTTTTAATCAAAGCGGCGATTATTGTGATGGCCTTTGTGTTGATTAGCGGGGTAATCGCTCAGGCTGCGCAAAAACAGAAGAAGCAAAAGGGTGAGTTAGAAGTTACCCATTTATCAAAAGAAATGCAGGAAATGCAAGACGCTCTGAAAATGGAGCTAATGGATAAGAAAGCGCGCAAGGTTGCGTTAAAAAAGCTGAAGAAAACGCGGAAACAAAAAAAAGACTCTGATCAGCGGCTGTTTGTTATCGACTTTAAAGGCTCTATGGACGCAAAAGAAGTCGATAACTTGCGTCGTGAAGTCAATGCGGTGCTGAGCTTAGCTACCGACAAGGACGAAGTACTGGTGCGATTAGAAAGCGGTGGCGGTGTTGTTAACGGTTATGGTCTTGCGGCGGCTCAATTGCAGCGTTTGCGTGAGCAGGGTCTGACATTGCATGTGGCTGTTGATAAGGTGGCTGCAAGCGGTGGTTATATGATGGCCTGTGTCGGTCATAAAATTTATGCCGCGCCTTTTGCTTTTATTGGTTCGATAGGAGTGGTCGCACAAGTGCCTAACGTTCATCGTTGGTTAAAGAATCACGATATTGATTTTGAACAGATTACTGCCGGTGAGTTTAAGCGAACCTTGACTATTTTCGGTGAAAATACTGATGAAGGTCGTCGTAAGTTTAAAAAGGACCTGGAAGCCATTCATACTCAGTTTAAGAGTTTTGTGCAAGATAATAGGCCAGCACTGGATATCGATAAAATTGCCACTGGTGAAGTGTGGTCAGGTCAGGAAGCGAAGCAGCTGGGTCTGGTGGATGAGCTGATTACCAGTGATGCCTGGCTGTTAAAACAGCTAGGAGAGCGTGAGATTCTTAAACTAGAATACTCGGTAAAAAAACCATTGAGCGAACGCTTTGCAAAAGGGACAGCAACGATTATTCATACATTGAAAGCATCATTTGCCCGTTCTGACGTATGAGTTATAGCTAGCTGCAGGGCTTTTTGCTAGTCTATGCCGGTCATTTACATTGGTAGACGTTATAACAAAGGACTCGTATGAGTGATAAAAACAAACTCAGTCTGACCTCACGTATCGTTATCGGTATGGTGGCCGGTATTATTTTAGGTATGGCGTTGCGCTATTTTGCTGGCGACAGTGCGTGGGTTGATAGTTATCTGACGAACGGTTTGTTCAATATCGTTGGTCAGATATTTATTACATCGTTGAAGATGCTGGTGGTGCCGCTGGTATTTATCTCGCTGGTGGTAGGTACTTGTTCACTCAGTGATCCCAGTAAACTCGGGCGCTTAGGCGGAAAAGCGGTGGGTATGTATTTGATCACCACTGCTATTGCCATTTCAATTGCCATTTTTTCTGCTGTATTAGTACAGCCGGGCTCCGGCGTAGAGCGTAGCTCTGATGCGACGTTCGAACCTTCGGAAGCGCCGTCGTTGTCACAAGTTATTATCGACTTGTTCCCGGATAACCCGATTAATGCCATGGCCGAAGGCAATATGCTGCAAATTATTGTGTTTGCACTGTTGTTCGGTATTGCAATGGCGCTAGTTGGCAAGCCAGGTGAGCGTTTAAAAGGCTTCTTTGATGACTTGAATGAAGTCATCATGAAGCTGGTTGTTATTTTGATGAACCTGGCACCATACGGCGTATTCGCGTTGATGGCGAAGTTATTTACCGAGACCGGGCTGGGAATGATTGGCAGCTTGGCCAAATACTTCTTCCTGGTGCTGATTGTGCTGATTATACACGGCTTTATCGTTCACCCATTCCTGCTAAGTACGTTAGCGCGGGTTAAGCCAGGCATCTTTTTGCGCAAGATGCGCGATGCTCAGTTATTTGGTTTTAGTACGGCATCCAGTAATGCAACTATGCCGATTACACTAGAAACCGTCACTAAGCGGCTCGGTGTAAGTAATAGTGTTGGTTCGTTTACGGTGCCGCTAGGTGCAACCATCAATATGGATGGCACCTCAATCATGCAGGGTATTGCTACTGTCTTTATCGCTCAGGTGTACGGTCTGGATTTATCCATCGCCGATTACCTAATGGTGATTTTGACAGCAACGCTTGCGTCTGTGGGTACCGCTGGTGTGCCGGGCGTTGGCCTTATTATGCTGGCAATGGTATTGCAGCAGGTAGGGTTACCTGTTGAAGGGATTGGCTTAATCATCGGTGTCGATCGACTACTCGATATGACCCGCACAGCCGTCAATGTAACCGGCGACGCCATGGTTAGTTGCGTCGTTGCGAAATCCGAGGGCGACTTCGACACAGAAAAATACTACGACCGCGAAGCCGGCAAAAAGCTCGAAGAGCTATAAACCCCCAATGCCGACGGCACCGCCGTCGGCAATTCCCCCCCGATATCGACCGTCGGCAAGCCAACGGGTACCCACGATATGAATAATATCCCGACAACCCGAAATATCGGTTTTTGAACACCATCGGTATTAAATTCTCTGATGCCGATGATTCAGAGGGATATATTCAGGTCATGGGTAGCCTTCGGCTCGCCGAAGGGGCAGGTGTTCGTCGCCACCCTCGGTAGATGGATCCGTGGCACCCCTCCGGGCCTCCGCGATGCCGGAAATATCGATTTTTGAACACCATCGGTGTTAAAACCTCGATGCTGATGATTTCCGGAAACCTCTTCATATCGACCGTCGGCAAGCCAACGGGTACCCACGATATGAATAATATCCCGACAACCCGAAATATCGGTTTTTGAACACCATCGGTGTTAAATGCTCTGATGCTGACGATTTCCGGAAACCTCTTCATATCGTGGGTAGCCTTCGGCTCGCCGAAGGGGCAGGTGGTCGTCGGCACCCTCGGTAGATGGATCTGTGGCACCTCTCCGGGCCTCCGCGATGCGCCCGATATTGCATATATCTTTCCAGCCTATGATAGATTAAATCGTTCGTTTGCTTATGCATGTATCGGAATTATTATCATTGCCAGTTAATTTTAAAGCAGTGATGCATTATGACGTTATCGCAGTTACCAACAATTTCTTTTAAACGACTCGATACCCCCGAAGAGCGCGAAAAATTGCGCGTTGCGGCGAGCGAGGTAGGCTTTTTCTATCTGGTTGATCATGGACTGACAACACAACAGCTTGATGCTGTTATGACCGTCAGTAAGCAGTTTTTTGATTTGTCTGAGTTTGAGAAAAAAGCCGTTGCGATGAACCGCTCGGCGCACTTCCGTGGCTACAATGCCGTTGGCGGCGAGCGTACCGGCGGTGCTGTTGATGTACGCGAGCAATTTGACTGGATGAATGAGGAGTCGGCAGTGGTCGCATTGCAGGCTTCCTGGCAAACGCTGATTGGTCCAAACTTATGGCCAACGAATTTATCAGAGTTACGCAGTAAGCTGTTGTCATTGACCGAACAGCAGACTCGTATTGCCGTTACCTTATTGCGTGCGTTATGTGAATCGTTAGGAATGGCAGCTGATGCGTTGGACGGTACTTTTAGCGACGCTCCCTATACGCATTCAAAAATTATTAAATACCCGGGAACCACAGCGTCCACTCAGGGCGTCGGAGCCCATAAAGACCCAGGCTACCTGACCTTCGTACTGCAAGACCAACAGAGTGGCTTACAAGTAGAGTATGACGGTCATTGGCTTGATGTTGAGCCCCGTGCTGGCTCGTTCGTGGTCAACATTGGCGAACTGCTGGAGCTTGCCTCGGATGGTTTTCTACAAGCCACTAATCACCGTGTATTGGCACCTGAGCCAGGTGTTGAACGCTACTCGGTTGCCTACTTTATGGCAGCACAATTAGATTCCACCGTGCCGGTGTTAGATTTGCCTGCAGAGATGAAAGAAAAATCAAAAGGGGTGTCGACCGATCCCAACAACCAGCTGCTATCGCATGTCGGCGAAAATGTTTTAAAAGGCCGTGTGCGTTCTCATCCCGATGCGGCTAAACATATTTATGTTACGCCGCAGGCGCACCAGAATGGAACTTGAAGTCGTCATCGGGTGATTCGATAAGCTTGCGCTCGATGTCCCCGAAAAAGGCGACGCGGTCGCTAATACCGGTGTCTGAAATCTGCGCCGCCAGAGTTAGGTAATCCTGGTAGTGTCGTGCTTCGGAACGTAATAACGAAATATAGAAGTTGCCCAGCCGGCTATCAACATAAGGCGCAATCGCTGCAAACCGCTCGCAGGAACGCGCTTCGATATAAGCGCCGCAAATCAGCTTGTCGACTAGTGCAGCAGGCTCGTAAGTGCGCACATGAGTTAGTAAGCCACGAGCGTAGCGACTTGATGTCAACTTGTCGTATTCGATGCCCAGTTCATGAGAGATTTCCAGCACCTGATAAAAGTGGTGCAGCTCCTCTTTTATCAGTAATACCATTTTATCGATTAATTCCTGGCTATACGGCTTATCGGACTTTGGCACCATGCGTTTGTTTAATTTATTGTTCTGAGCCAGTTGCTGCCAGTCACCGACTAACCGGTAAGTAAAATCCTCGTAAGGCTTCAACCACTGCAACAAAGCATTGCCACTCGCTTCATCAACGGCATAGCGGCGAATAAGCAGCATCGCGCTTTGCGCCGCTTTTAATTCACAAACCATGTGATCCCGTAACAAAATCGGTAGGCTTTCCGGCTGTTTTGCACGTTGTAGCCAACTGTCTGGGGTAGTGCAGTGCAGAAAACCATTGATAGGGGTAAGCAGCGTCTCGATCTCGGATTTTGACAGCGTTGTATTCATACTCAGTTTGATGCGCCATTAAGCCACAAGGCAGGCTAGTTTACTTGATCTAGTAGTCAATTTGAACGTGTTGCTCAAGAGCTTTCAAAAAAACGTTATTGTTAATAAGGTGTTAGTTTTGTTAATAAAAATCGCTTGACAGTATAAAAAATGTCCTCAATAGTAGAAGCATAAGAAGCCGCTTGAGCGGACGGAAGTATTAAGGGAACAACAAGACTGCGGCGTTGCCGCGTTGAATGGGGAAGTGAATTATGATCTTGAATCACATTTGGGGTTTATACGCTCATCCAATGGAAGAGTGGAAAACCATTGACGCAAAACGGGAAAGTATCGTTAATTCATTAACGCATATCTTGTTTATTGCCATTTTGCCTTGTGTTGCCGCTTATTATGCATCGGCCCACCTTGGCTGGGGTGTTGGCGCACGAGAATCGATATTTTTAACGCACAACAGTGCGGTGATGCTCGGAATTGCTATGTATCTGGGTATTATTGCTGCAACCTTTGCGCTGGCTTATTTGGTCTACTGGATGGCGAAAACCTTTGGCGCCGATCCAAGCTTTACTCAGTCGCTTGAATTAGCGGCTTATACTGCAACTCCGGTAATTATGTCCGGCGTCGCTGCTTTGTATCCAGAGCTTTGGTTTATTGCCTTGATCTTTTTAGCGGGCGTAGGCTATTCCGTCTATTTGCTGTATGCAGGGATCCCGGTGATTATGCACATTCCTGAAGAACGCGGCTTTTTATACGCAAGTTCCGTGGTTACGGCAGGTCTTATTCTGATGGTTATTTTAATGGTGAGCACCGCCATATTATGGACCAATGGCTTCGGTCCGCAGTTTATGTCCTAATGCAGGTGGGTTACCCGCTAACTGAACTAAAGTAACTTGCGTCCAGGCGCAAGTTACTTCTTATAAATCCCCGAGTAAACTTTGCTGTTCAAGACTTTCTGCGCGTCGTACCAGTCGCCTAGTACAATGCGTTCAGCTTTCTTTCCGTTAACACAAAACGTATGAACCGCGGCACGATGCGTGTGTCCATGAATTAGCTGTTGTACCTGGTGGCGTTTCATCACATCAATAACAGCCGGATGCTGAGCATCCATTTGTCGCAGGCGCGCCTGGCTTAAGTTTGGGCGCTTTGAAGCAGAGCCCGCACGCAGTTTACGCGCAATACGCATGCGCAGCGACAACGGCAGGTGCCGCAGAATAAACAGAGTGACCGGATGTTGGATAATGGCGCGGTAACGCAGATAGTCCTTGTCTTCGGTACATAAGGTATCGCCGTGCATTAACAGCACTGAGTCACCGTTTAAATCGATCACGGTTTCATCCGGCAGCAACGTCAGACCCACTTCTTTTGCAAAGCGTTGGCCCAACATAAAATCCCGGTTGCCCGGAATAAAATACAGCGCCACGCCTTGCTGAGAAATCTCTTTAAGTATGTCTTTTATTTCAGTGGCGAACTCACTGGGGTCATCATCACCTAGCCAGGCATCGAATAAATCGCCCAGGATATAAAGTGCTTTAAGGTGGGTATGAGACTGACAAAACTGCCGAAACGCGGCCGTGATATCCGGCCACGCTGGCGACAAATGTAGATCAGCGATAAACGCAGTCGACATAAGGTAGCTTTTATTCGTTAACAGTGACTTTTTCCAGCACTACGTCTTCTACCGGAACATCTTGGTGGAAACCGCTAGAGCCAGTCTTAACCCCTTTAATTTGATTAACCACATCCATACCGTCGATTACTTCGGCAAACACACAGTAGCCGTAACCGTTCGGGGTTTCGTTCTGGAAGTTTAAAAAGCTGTTATCGCCAACATTAATAAAAAATTGTGAAGACGCAGAGTGAGGATCGGGGGTGCGTGCCATAGCCACGGCGCCAATCGTATTCGGCTTCGCTGTCTTCGCTTCGTTTTCTATATTGCCACGAGTTTCTTTTTGCTTCATGCCGGGCTCAAAGCCACCGCCCTGAACCATAAAACCATCGATAACACGGTGAAAAATGGTGTTTTCATAAAATCCGTCACGTGCATACTGTAAAAAGTTTTCTACGGTATTCGGTGCCGTGTCATGGTGCATTTCCAGCGTAATATCGCCGTGATTTGTGTGTAAAACAACCTGCATCTTGGTATCCTGTAACTTTGACTAAACCAGCCGCTAGTGTACCAGAGCAGGGCGTTCAGTGGTATCATTAGTGTTTTACCGCAGACATTTAACTAAGGATAGAGAACGACTATGGCACTGACACTATTTAATACCCTGGCTCGCGAAAAGCAGACATTTAAGCCGCTTGAACCCGGCAAAGTGGGTATCTATGTGTGTGGTGTTACCACTTACGACTTCTGTCATATCGGACATGCCAGAACCTATGTGGCGTTCGATATTGTCGTGCGTTATCTGCGGAAGCTGGGTTACAAAGTTAGTTACGTACGTAATATTACCGACCTGGACGATAAAATTATTCGCCGCGCGGCAGAAACCGGACAAGATTTTGCGGCAGTAACTGAGCGCTTTATTGGCGAAATGCACCAGGACTTTGACGCGTTGAACTTGTTGCGACCTGACATTGAACCTCGGGTAACTGGTCACATGGATCAGATTATCGCTATGATTGAGCAGCTTATTGAGCATGGCAATGCGTATCAGGCGAGCAATGGCGATGTGCTGTTTGATGTCTCGACCTTTGCAAAGTACGGGCATTTAAGTCGACAGAATTTAGAGCAGTTACAGGCGGGAGCACGAGTTGATGTTGATCAGGCGAAATCTGATCCGCTTGACTTTGTTTTGTGGAAAAAGGCAAAACAGGGAGAACCGAGCTGGGAGTCGCCATGGGGTGCAGGTCGACCGGGCTGGCATATTGAGTGTTCAGCAATGAATAAAGAACATTTAGGTGAAACTTTTGATATTCATGGCGGAGGCTCGGATCTCACCTTTCCACACCATGAAAATGAAATTGCTCAGAGTTGCTGCGCCAACCATTCAGATTACGTAAATTACTGGATGCACAGCGGTATGGTGCAAGTTGATGATATTAAAATGTCCAAATCTCTGGGCAACTTTTTTACTATTCGAGATGTGCTTAACGCTTACGACGCCGAGACCGTTCGTTATTTTCTGTTATCGAGCCATTACCGGTCCCAATTAAATTATACGCAGGATAACTTAGAGCAGGCACATGCCGCTCTGGAACGGTTGTATACGGCGCTGCGAGGTATTGAGCCGGTGGCCGCCAGCGATGAGCTGCGTACCCCTTATTGGGACAAGTTTCAGCAGGCGATGAACGACGACTTTAACGCGCCAGAAGCAATGAGTGTGTTATTTGATATTGCCCGTGAAATTAACCGATTGCGCGCTGATTCCGCCGAAAAAGCGGCGCAACTAGCCTCTGTATTGAAAGAGCTAGCGGACGTTTTAGGACTGCTGCAACAGCAGCCGGAGCAGTTTTTACAAGGTGACGATGACGATGTTGCGCTGATCGAACAACTGATTGAAAAACGTAATACAGCCAGAGCAGAGAAAGACTGGGCTGCCGCTGACTCGGCACGAGACGAGTTAACTGCCATGGGGATTGTGCTTGAAGATGGTGCAAATGGCACTCAATGGCGCCGCAATTAATGACGTTATTTTGAATAAAATAATGAAGAGGGATTTATGGCATTTGCAAAATTACACTGTGTTCAATCGTTACAACAAGCACAGGAAAACCAGCAAACCGATGCGTTGATTGTTATCGGGCACTTTGCTGCGGTCGAAGATGAAAAGCTGGCCAAGGCAATTAATGTGGCGCAACAAAGCGACCATCGAGTTGGTAAAGAAACGTTATTGGTAACGCAGGCAGAAGTACCCGGTAAGCGCTTAATTGTATCTCCTACTGGCCCACTAAATCGTGACTTTGACGATGTTCGGCAGGTGTTTGATGCCGCCGCTCGGGCCGCGAAAATAGCGCAAGACGCTGGCGCCCGGCATCCGGTACTGATGTTGAATGCGGTTGATATTAACGATCCCCGTTATCAACAGGCGCACCTGGCTGCCTACTTAGGCTTTTGCCAGGCGCTTTATCAGCCACTTGAGGCACGTGAAGCTCACGGTGAAGAAGCAATAGAACCGACCACAGATGTTACTCTGGTCGGTGCTTTGGATGCGGACTGGGCGATGGCCATTGAGGCAGGTAAACGGGTAGCGCGGGATTTAGCCGGTACTGAACCGGAACGCATGGCCCCACCGCGCTTTGCTGAGTATTGCCGACAGGCGTTTGCGCATACTCCGGTTAAAGTGTCGGTGATTGATGATTTTCAGCAGCTGCAACATGAATACCCGTTAGCGGCTGCCGTAGGCCGGGCATCAATATCGGTTGAACGACATCGTCCCTGCGTGATCCGACTGGAGTACAAAGGCTCCAAACCAGAGCGTACGGTCATGTTCGCCGGTAAAGGTATTGTTTACGATACCGGTGGTGCCGATCTTAAAGTGGGTGGCCACATGGCCGGCATGAGCCGTGATAAAGGCGGCGCAGCAGCGGTGGCTGGTTTCTTGAAAACCGTTGCGGAAGTACAACCGTCGCATTTAAATGTCATAGCAGAAATTGGCGCGGTCCGTAACAGTATTGGTTCAGACGCATTTGTGGCCGACGAAATTATTACCGGCCATAGCGGCAAGCGAGTGCGTATTGGTAATACCGATGCCGAAGGGCGTCTGGTGATGGCTGATCTATTATCACACCTACGTGAAGAGGCGGCAGCCAGTGACTTGCCGAGCGACCTTTATACGGTAGCAACACTTACTGGCCACGCTGCATTGTCGAAAGGACCTTATACAGCCCTTGTTCCGAATGGCTATGCCCGCCGTCAGCAGCTTGCTCAGCAGTTATTTGACAGTGGCGAAAGCTATGGTGATCCTGCCGAAATTTCGTGGTCACGGCGCGAAGATTTTGATTTTGTCAAAGGTCACACCTTGTGCGACGACTTACTATCGTCAAATAATGGCCCGTCAGCGACTACGCCTCGCGGACATCAGTTCCCGATGGCGTTTTTAGTCGGTGTGTCAGGTCTGGATGCACATGGCATTGATAGTGACAAACCAATTAACTACGTGCATGTCGATATTGCCGGCAGTGGCATCGAGGGCGGCGACTGGCAACATGGTAAACCAACCGCAGCACCGGTAACCTGCCTGGCAGGGCACTATCTGCGTTAATCCGCAGATAGTGTCGAAAAGTACCTTTGACGTTTTTTCGGTTTTAATTGGGTAATATCAACCAATACCAAACCGTCGATTGCGTTACAAAAGTCAGGGTCGACACCAAATTCTAAAAACTGAACACCACCGGCCTCGCAGAGGTCGGTGTACTGTTTATATAGAGTTGGAATATTGCAGCCCATGGATGCCAGATAACTTTTAAGATCGGTGAAGTCCTGGTTATAGCAGCCGCTAATTCGAAAGTGCCTGGCCTCCGGATTATAAGGGGTATAAGCCGTTGCCAGCTGCGTTTTAGCAGGAAAATAAAACCGGTAAAAAGCCACTAGCGCTTCTTTGGCTGGTTCGGGTAGTGCACCGCTAATACTGACAGAGCCAAATAAATAACGGTATTGGGGACGCGAATTGAGTAGTGCGCCGATACCGGACCATAAAAAGTCCAGACTTCGCTTGCCCCAGTAGCGCGGTTGTACGAACGAACGGCCCAGTTCTAACCCTTGTGCGTGAATATCGGACATGGCGCGGTCGAACTGGTAAAAGTTTTCGGTGTAAAGACCTCGCGGCCCCACTTTTTGAATGATCTCAGCACAATCGCCGAGACGATAGGCGCCCGCAATTTCAAGGTCATCGGGATCCCACAAAATTAAGTGCATATAAATTAAATCATGGTCATCAATATCGCGCCGTTGCCAGGTTCCCTCGCCGACGGAGCGGAAAGCAACTTCACGCAGCCGACCAATTTCGCGAAGAATCGGTGAGCTACCGTTGAATTGGTACAAGTAAATTTGTTTTCCGCAGGCGGTCGAACCTAGGTGCTGGCATTGCTCAATCGCTTGTTTTAATGCCTGCCGGGCTTCCGGCCGGGCGATAGCTGTTTGTGTCGGGAAAATTAATTCCTTAGCCGTGCCAATACGGTATAAATGTTTGCGCAATAACTTAAGCTGCTGCTTGCTGGCCAGCCCCTGAACTTTTTGCAGGGCTTGATTCGGTATTATCTCGCCAATTCGGCAACAAACATGTTTACGCTGTTGGCGAAACATTTCTTTAACCAGCAATAAGGTCGCCAGTGGCTTGTAAACCATTGATGCGGTGTAAAAAAGTGCTGAATTATGCGCTGTCAGCCGAATTGGCAAAAGCGGGCTTTGGGTGCGTTGGGCAATCTTCAGAAAGCCGCCTTGCCAGTAACTGTCACGAATACCTTGGGGGCTAAGGCGAGAAACTTCGCCGGCCGGGAAGATAATAACCACGCCTTCACTATGCAGATGTTGATGTATTGCCCGAATCTCTTGTCTGGCAGTCTGTCCGTCGAATACTGTTACGGGCAACAACATACTTTGCAGTGGCTTGAGCTTCAGTAATAGATCATTGGCGACGATCTTCACGTCGCTACGAACCTCACTGACCAGCTTTAATAAAGCGAGACCATCCAGTGAACCAATGGGGTGATTGGCGACGATAACGAGCCTGCCATGGGTAGGAATGTTGTCGAGTTCGTTACTGCGGTATTGATAAGCAAAATTAAAATAATCGAGTACTTGCTCAACAAAATCAATGCCTTGCAAGTCTGGGTAGCGCTGGCTGAAATCGCGAATATCGTTTTCGTGCAGTAAATTACGTAATAGCCAAGTGGTGGGTTTGGCTAACCAGGGTTTGCGGTGAACCCGGGGCAGGTTTTCTTTTACAACATCTTCAACGTTCAACATAGTGCTGACCTCATCGCTAGGATGAGGTCAGCATAGAATTATTTTATGACAATAAAATGAACACTCGCTGAGTTATCAGCGAGCGGCAGATTTACTCCTGAAACTGCTTACCGAAGTAGGAGTCTTCGAGCCACTGCGGACGCTGTTCAGCGTTGGCGATTTGTTGACCAATTTCAAAGTTGATATTAGTAAACCGCGCACCAGCTTCATAATTAATGTCATGTACTTTTAAATCATCGCTTGGGCGATGGTAATGCTCAGCAAAGAATTCACCCCAAACTTCACCACCGTCTTCACCCTCGGTACGAGAGGTAAACCCAGTCATTAAGAAGACCGCCGGAATCCCTTTTTTAACTAACGTATAGTGGTCTGAGCGGGTAAATATGGCTTGCTCAGGCATTGGATCAGGACTTTGCTGAGTATCATATTTTTCTGCAGCTTTGCTGACGGTGTCACCCAGAGTCGAATGAGTTGCACCAAACGCAACGACGTCGGCAAAATCATAGAGCAGTACTGGCATATCCAAATTCACGTTAGCGACGATACTATTTAGTGGAACTGTCGGGTTATTCGCAAAGTAGTCTGCGCCCAGCAATCCGCGCTCTTCAGCAGTCACCGACAGGAACATAATCGAACGTTTATTTTCGACCCCAGACTCAACAAACATGCGTGCTGTCTCCAGCATTACGGAGACGCCAGAGGCGTTATCCATTGCGCCGTTGTTAATCTTGTCATCACTGCTCATGTCTTCGACCAGACCAATGTGGTCAGAGTGAGCCGTATAGACCACATATTCATCTTTTAGCTCAGGGTCGGTGCCTGGTAAGACTCCAGCAACGTTAGGGCTGGTCGTTTCTTCGTGAGTTGATTCCTTAACCAGGGTTACCGCTCCGCCCAGTTCAAAACCTTGCGGTGAAAAGTCAGGATCATTTTGAATCTGTTCAAAGATTGACTCTAATGATGTCTCTGCCTCGGCAAATAATTGCTTGGCGGGTTCATCATCAATATAGGCTGAGCCCATCAGCTGTTGTTCTTCGCCTTGCGGTAAGCCGTTGGGACCCATCCAGGTCATGCTTGGCGTTTTGGTGTAATAAACGCTGGTCTCAAATTTGCGGACTTTTTCGCGCACCGGTGTGTGCAGAGTAATGATGCCAACAGCGCCTTTTTCGCGAGCGATATCCCCTTTGATGTTGGCAAGGTGCGCACCTTCTTCACTCGGTAGGTTTTGTGGACGGCCTTGCAGCATGACAACGATTTTGCCTTCTACGTCCAGCCCCTGATAGTCGTTAAGGCCGAACTCGGGTGCTTCCATGCCATAACCGACGAACACCAGCGGGGCCGTAACCTCAGTGCGCTCACTATAATGGCTTGGGCTAGTGATAAACTCTTTACCAAAGGTAAACTCAAGCTCCTCACCGTCGCGTGTATAGACCATCTCGGCGCTATTAGGAACTAACAGGCTGGTACGGAAAGGAATGCGCTGAAAAAAGCTGCCGTCATCACCGGCCGGTTTTAACCCAAGTTGTTTAAATTCGCTGGCGATGTATTTGGCGGCGATTTCGTGGCCTTCGCTGCCTGTTTCGCGACCTTTTAAGTCGTCACTGGCTAAAAATTCCAAATGAGCGCGAATATTTTTCTGTTGAGCAGAAACTGAAGTTTCCTGAGAGGTAGTTTCGGCTGCTCCGCACGCTGCTAACGCTGCCGTCATAGCCGCTGGCAAGAGCAAATGAGTTAGTTTATTCATAATGTTCCTACGAGTTCTTGTTATTAAATGAGGATGATTAGACAACAGTTTACCCCAGAGCCTTTTTGATCACTAGCCAAGATTCCTCAACAGAGTGTTGCAAAAAGTAAACTGGAAGTGTAATGTTATATTATTACATTAGTCAGTAGGAGTCCGTGATGAGGCTAAACCGTATAACCATGATGATGGGGATCGCTGTATTACCAGCGAGTGCCCTGGCGCAGCAAGCAGAAGAAGCGACGCTGCCGGTTGATGAAACCATTGTTATTAGTGCTAACCCGTTGAATAAAACAGCGCTAGAATCGACTCAACCGGTCAACATTATTAGCGGTGACGAGTTACAGCAAAAACACTCACAGTCACTGGGTGAAACCTTGTCATTAGAGCCTGGTATTAACAATACGCACTACACCGCAGGTGCGGGTAGTCCCATTATTCGCGGACTCGATGGTCCTCGCGTAAAGATCACGCAAAATGGTCTGGATACTGGTGATGTCTCACGGGGAAGCCCGGATCATGCAGTGACTACCGAAACCAGCAGCGCTGAACAAATTGAGGTGTTACGCGGTCCGGCAACCTTACTTTATGGTAGCGGCGCTATCGGTGGCGTTATCAATGTCGTTGATAAACGTATTCCACCACAGCCGGTAGTGGGTCTTGAGGGGAGTGCAAATTTACGCGGTAGCAGCGTCAATAACAATAAAGAAGCGTCTTACAACATGACTGCCGGCAACGGCCAGTGGGCTTTGTATACCGATGCTCATTATCGTCGTTCTGACGACTACGATACGCCGACATTTCTTAATGATGAAGGTGAAGCTGTTGATCATGTAGAGAACAGCTTTGTTGATTCGCAGGGTGCCACTTTCGGCGCTGCTTATCATGGCGAGCGTGGCTATTTTGGCTTATCTTACCAAGGGCTCTATCAGGACTATGGAATTCCGGGCCATGCCCATGGTGAGGAAGATGAGCACGATGACCATGCCGGTGAGACTGAAGAAGAGCATGCACAGCACAGCGAAGCTCTGCCATACGCTGATCTTGAACAGCAACGCTGGCAACTAGCCGGCCAACTTAGTAATCCGTGGCAAGGGTTCGAGGCACTGGAAGTGCGCGCTGCGCTAACCGACTACCAGCACCGGGAAATTGAAGGTGATCGTTTAGGCACACAGTTTAGCAACGAGCAACGCGAGTTGCGGGCTGTTGCTAAACATCAGCCACTTGCCGGCTGGTCCGGTGCTATCGGTTATCAGTGGGACATCAGTGATAAACAGGCATTTGGAGAAGAAGCGTTTACACCAGATACCTCACGGCGCTCGCAAGGATTGTTCTGGGTTGTCGAGCAGGAATTTGGCGATCATCACATAGATTTGGGCGCTCGCTACGAGCGAACTTCGCTATCCAGTGACAGTGTGCGTTTAGATACCTTTACCAGCACCTCTGCCTCAGCCGGTTACTTGTATCATTTTGATGAAAATAGTTCCGTATCGGTTAATTTAAGTCACGCTGAACGCGCTCCCAGTGCTACTGAAGTGTTTGCCAATGGCGAGCATTTTGCCACTCGTACCTATGAGTTGGGAACCTTGTATGAACTGCATTTAGAAGACAACAACGAGTACCACGTAGAGACTGCTGAGCAGGAAATGCAAACCGAAACGTCAAATAATATTGATCTTGGATTTCATTATGAAAATAATCAGTTGCACGCTCAGCTCAACGTGTTTTACAACCGAATCGATGACTTCATTTACGAACGTTTTACCGGTATTACCAGTGATCGTATTCATGGCGATGAGGGGCATGACGAACATGCTGGCGAAGAGCACGGTCATGGCAGTGAAGAGGGTCTCGAGGTTGTTCAGTTTGCCCAAACCGATGCTGAACTTTACGGCTACGAACTCGATTTAGGCTGGACCTTTAACCGTAACTGGTCAATTCAGGGTTTTAGCGATTATACCCGAGCCAAACAAACTGATGGTAGCGATTTGCCACGTATTCCGGCGCAACGTATCGGTATTGAAACCCGCTATCAGGCTAACAACTGGGATGCCGCGATCGGTTATACTCGCTATCTGGAGCAAGACCAGATCACTGATTCGGAAAGTATTACACCAGCCTTTGGACGCGTCAATGCGCGACTTAATTTTTATCCGGAGGCGTTAGCGGCACATGGTGTCACTGTTTACTTTAAAGGTGAAAACCTAACCGACCAGCTGGGCTACGTGCACAGTTCGTTTTTGAAAGACGATGCTCCGATGTCGGGTCGTAGTTTACAGTTGGGCGTGTCAGTGAACTTCTGATTCAGGCGATTAATCGCAGGCGTACACGGAACGCAGTATAATTTGTTATTCTTGTTGTTATTGTTCTGATGACAGTTTCTACAAGGAAAGCATTATGCTGCGTTTTTCGTTGGTGGCCGCCGCGGCTGCTACCCTCACATCATTAACGGTTTCACCTTCAGCTCTCAGCGAACCGTTAACTATCGAACGGATCTTTTCTGCCCCGGCTTTATCCGGTGAATCAATTCGCGCTCTGCGCTTTGCTCCGGACGGTGAGTCACTGACTTATTTAAAGGGTCGTGCCGACGACGCTAACCGCTATGATTTATGGCAGTATCAAATTGATTCTGGCGAGCACCGGTTGCTGGTTGATTCAGACAGTTTGTTCTCAGGTGAAGAAAATCTGTCGGATGAGGAAAAGGCGCGGCGCGAGCGCTTGCGCTTAAGTGGTTCCGGCATCGTTAGCTACCAGTGGTCGGCCCAATCTGATGCACTATTGTTCCCATTAAATGGCGACGTTTATTACTATAACCTGGAGCAGGATAAAGCCCGCCAGATAACCGATACTGAGGCTTTTGAAACCGATGCCCGGTTATCGCCAAAAGGCAACTATGTGTCGTTTATTCGCGAACAAAACTTGTACACAGTGTCGCTCGAAACAGGGCGAGAACAAGCAGTGACTGATGGCGGCGGTGGAGTCATTAAGTACGGCATGGCTGAATTTGTGGCGCAGGAAGAAATGGATCGAATGACGGGTTATTGGTGGGCTCCGGATGAGTCGGCAATAGCCTTAACCATGGTAGACGAAAGTCCGGTAGAAATAGCGGTTCGCAGTGAAATATATGCGGATCGTATTGATACCATAGAACAAAGGTACCCGTTTGCAGGAACCGCAAATGTCGATATCGATTTGGGTATTGTAGAGCTCTCTAACAAGCCGCAAAGCCTGCAACAAGACATTAATTGGCTCGACTTAGAGCAGCAGTTAGGAGATGGTTACCTTGCCCGGGTTGACTGGATGAAGGACGGCCAACGTTTGACCTACCAATGGCAGTCGCGGGATCAGCAGCAATTGCAGTTGCGGCTGGTGGACCGTGATGCTGGTCAACAGCAGGTGCTAATCACGGAAACCAGTGATAGCTGGATTAATATTCATGATGACCTTCACTTTTTACAGGACAATAAACATTTTATTTGGGCATCGGAGCGTAGCGGCTACAAACATCTGTATTTGTATCGGGTTGACGGGGGGTTAATTCGCCAACTTACTTCCGGCAACTGGGCGGTTGAACAGTTACAGGCCATTGATGAACAAACGGGAGTTATCTACTTTACCGCGCGTCAGCAGTCGCCACTTGAGCTGCATTTGTACCGTAATCAGTTAAATACCAGTGCGCCAGGTTCGCCTAGCCGTATTACTGAACGCGAAGGGCTGCATCATATTACCTTTGCTGATAATAACCAGTCGTACCTTGATCAATTTGAGTCTCCGCAACAGCCTCCACAGATTAGTTTGCACGGCCCTACCGGGAACCGCATAGCGTGGTTAAAGCAGAATGAAATTGATCAACAGCACCCGTTGAAACCCTACTGGCGAGACTGGCTTTATGCTGATTACGGCACATTAGAAGCTGAGGATGGTCAAACCCTGCATTATCAACTGACAAAACCGGCTGAGTTTGACCCTAATAAAGAATACCCCGTATTGGTCTATGTCTATGGCGGTCCCGGAGTGCAGGTTGTCGATAAAGGTTGGTCAAGCTTGTTTTTACAGTACATGGCGCAGCAAGGTTACGTGGTGTTCAGTCTGGATAACCGTGGCTCGGCAAATCGCGGTAAAGCGTTTGAGTCACCGATATACCGTAATATGGGCGAACCGGAAGTTGCCGATCAGGTTCGTGGTGTTGAGTTTTTGCGTACACTGGACTTTGTTGACGCCAGCCGTATTGGCATATATGGCCACAGCTATGGCGGCTATATGACATTAATGGCGATGTTTAAAGCGCCCGAATATTTTGCTGCCGGTGTGTCAGGCGCGCCAGTTACTGATTGGCGCTTGTACGATACGCACTATACTGAACGCTACATGGGTATGCCGCAGAATGGCGATGCTTATCAACAATCTTCCGTGTTTCCCTATGCGCAGGAATTGCAGGGCGAACTACTGATGTATCATGGGATGGCGGACGATAATGTTTTATTTACCCACAGTACTAAGCTTTATAAGCAGCTACAGGACAATAAACAATCTTTTCAGATGATGAATTATCCTGGCAAAAAGCACTCACTGAACGGGACAGCAACGAAAATTCATCGGCATCAGCTGATTGCTGACTTTTTTCAACAAACGCTTAAAAAATAATGCGTTATACTTAGCGACTCTGATACCTCTAAAAATCTAAGGAGTCGCTATGCGCTTTCTATCTCGCCGACTGGTTATGCCCAATGACCTTAACTTTGCCGGGTCATTATTTGGCGGCCGTATTCTCGAGTGGATTGACGAAGAAGCTTATATTTTCGCCAGTTGCCAGTTAGATGCTAAGAGCCTGGTGACCAAGCACATTGGTGCGATTACGTTTGAAACATCAGCATTTCAGGGAGATGTGGTGGAGTTTGGTTTGCAGGTAAAAAAAGCGGGCCGAAGTTCACTGGCAATCACCTGTGTGGTGCGTAACAAACACACCAAACAAAACATTTGTGTGGCAGATGATATTGTCTTTGTTCACATCGATCCGGAAACTCGCCAGCCGACCCCGCACGGGAAAACCAAAGATCAGCTGGACGATACAAACTTCGAAATCTAACAGGTACTAAGCTCGCCTTAGATAGGCGAGCCTGGGGGCAGTGGTTGCGGCTGATAGCTGGCCGGCCACTGGTCTTCGTTTAAAAAGTGCTTTAGCTGGACTGCTAACTGCTTCGCAAAGCTGCTGTTGTGGTCAGCCAGCTTGGTTTGTTGAGTTTGTAATGAACTACGCAAAGCCAGGTGTACTTCGGGCGCAAGTTGCTCGGCTGATGTTGCCGTCACCATGGCATTAAAGGCGGTGGTTACTATGCGTTGTCGTAAACTATCAGTTGGCGCCTGTTGCCAGCTTTCAAGCACAGTTGCTGCAACCTGATTATATAAAGCCGCTGCCGACGGTACATTGCTGTCGGCATTATGTTGCTGTTGCAAGCGGTTCAGGCGTGCACTATTAAACATCAGCTGTAGGCTAAAATCAGCGGCACTAGCTGCCCAACTTACCGGATCTGGTATCAGCCCGGTACGACCTTTAAATCTTTCTCTATTGTCGTTTGAACCGTAAGCCAGCGGCACCATTAACTGCTGAACCGATTGAGGAAGCTGTAATACTTCTGGCTGCAAAGTCTTAAGCAGCTGTTTTAAGGCTCTTTGTTGATCACTACTGCTAACCATCTGGTAATCGTTGGGAGCACTGTCGTTCATGTAATACCGATAATGAACTCCGCCTAACCATTTGACCGCGGCTTCAGTCTGATAACGGTGCAGCAGGTACATTGGCACTAACACTTCCTGCAAATCACTTAATGGTTGGTTAGCCTTTAGCTGGCCCTGATTAAAACTATCCAATACGTGCTGGCGCACTGTTAAAACGCGTTGTAGTTCGGTTACCGGGTCGCTGCCGTTATCCCACAGATGCGCTGTTGGGTGCGCACCGGCTGCCGGTCGGGCATCACGATCGGAAATGAACTCAAGCCCCAGCTCTTTATTTTGCTGTAGAATACGCGCCAGTTGTTCTGACTGAGAAGGCATACCGGCATAGTCGCTATAGCCATAGGCAATAACCTGTTGGTCCCAGGGCCCTAGACCGATGTCGTACGCATCCTGCAATGACAGCTTTCCATCAGTCGTTAAAGTGACGAGTGGGTGAGGGTAGTCCATAACCGATGCGCGATCCTGCGTTGATGCTGCAAAGTTATGAGCAATGCCGAGGGTGTGACCAATTTCATGGGCGCTTAACTGTCGAATACGCGCTAATGCCATAGCTTCGATGGTTTGCTTTAGTTCTGCCTGATTAGGCTCGTCGAAAGGCCCCAGCAAGCCCTCTGCAATTTTCATATCCTGGCGAACACGTAGAGAGCCTAGGGTTACATGGCCTTTGATAATTTCGCCGGTACGTGGGTCAATAACTGAAGACCCATAAGACCAACCCCGGGTAGCGCGATGAACCCATTGAATAACGTTATAGCGGATGTCCATGGGGTCAGCATCGTCAGGCAGTGTTTTTACCTGAAATGCGTTGTCGTAACCAATTGCTTCAAAAGCTTCGGACCACCAGCGAGCACCTTCTAACAGTGCTGTTTTCACCGGTTCCGGTGCGCCTGGATCCAGATAATAAACAATCGGTTCACGTGGTTCACTTCTGGAAGCGATAGGGTCTTTCTTACTCAACCGATGACGGGGAATTACCTTAGTTTTGATGTCGCTACCTAGAGGCGCGGAATAATCAATAAAGGTTTGTGCCCAAAAGCCGCTGTTGGGATGAAATTCGCGAGTTTGGTAGCCGTTATCTGGTAAGCGGATAAATGAGTGATGCAGATGTAAGGTCAAAGCATCGCTATCGGCGGCAACCTGGCGTACGAAGCGGCCGGTGCCACTACCGACAAAGGTCACTTTCGCCTCTAACTCGGTATTATCAACAAACGCTTTACTGCGCTTGGGATAAATTACTGAGCGCTCGGCAACACTTTTAAAGTCGCCTTGTTCTGTCGCTTTTAGGCGTTCGCTGACGCCGTGTACATCGGATAACAAATACGGCGTATAATCGATCAGTACCGCTTGTTGATCCCGGGCAATGATTTCAAAGCCATGCAATGCACTGTCGGCAAAAGCTTCGTTAACACTGTCCCGTTCGGCTTGGTTACGACTGCTGGCGCGGAACTGAGTGTTGTGAGCCATGAGTAAGGCTTTATCGCCTTCAACATGAAAAGAAGCGAGCTGGGTCTGCCCAAGTTGGCCGCGATCTAAACCAATATCATTGGAACCAAGCCCCCATGGCAGACTGGTCTGAAAGATAAAAGCGGTGGCCTCAAGAGGAACTTGTAGATAGATTTTACCACTCTGCTGGTCGTGGTAAAAATCAAAGAATCCTTGTTGTGAGGTCATGTCTTTAGTGAATTCTGAAATCGCCGGCGTGTCTTTGTTTGCGTTGGCGTCAAAATTGACGAAGACGGCTGAGGTTATCAATATCAGAAACAGAAAGTGCCGCATGGTCTTGTCCTAAATTATTATTCGTTAAGTTGTTGTGCTATTTCTTCAAGGATTTGGGTGGTCCACTGTTCGATTCTTTCATCGGATAAATCGTACTGTGAATCTTCGTCCAGTGATAGTCCAACAAATTGTTGCTGGTCTTCAGTTAGCGCCTTGGAGGCAGCAAATTCGTAACCCTGGTTCGGCCAAAAACCAATGCGCTTACAATTTTTGTCAGCAATGGCATCGTGCAGCATACCTAGCGCGTCTTGAAACCAGTCGGTATAGCCTTCCTGATCGCCCATTCCGTATAGCGCAACCACCTTACCGTCCAACTCCAGCGGGACAATATCATCCCACTGGCTCTCCCAGTCTTCCTGTAGCTCACCAAAATCCCAGGTGGAGATACCAAAGATAAGAATATCAAACTTCTCTGCCTCGGCTAGAGGCGTATCTTTGATGTCATAAATAGAGACAATGTCTTCACCGATGGCCTGCTGTATCTTCTCGGCGGCAATTTCGGTGTAGCATGTGGTTGAGCCATAAAACAAACCGATTTTTAAAGACATAGCTTAAAGCGTCTCCTGTCGACTGATCGAGTATGCAACGTTTTAGTTCGGATGCATTGTAGCAAAAACATCGGTAAAATGGCCGCTAACTTATCATGAAAAGGACACCGTATGTCGCTTAATCCCGTAGTAGAGCAGCTAGAAACTGTTTTTGATCAAGCTTATGTAGATGGTAGTGATGATGAATTATTTGCCAGCGGCTACTTGCGTGGTCATTTTGATTTAGTGGTTGCGAAGATGGAACTTAATGGTGAGACCGATCCGACTCAGGTAATGCCTAACCTACGGGCTGCGGTTGACCAGGCGAAACATGAGTTGGCGCCTGCTGATCAGGCGCACGTACAAAATCTAATGGATAAGCTAACGGCGGTCGCCGAATCGGTCGACGGATAGTCGCCTTAGCGCGTCGTCGGACAGCGGTTGCAGCCCTCCGGTTAATTGGGCGGCCAATATTTCAGCCAGCAATGGCGCTGCGGTTAAACCTCGTGAGCCTAAACCGCTCAATAGATAGAGGTTGTCTATCACCCGACCTATCACGGGCTGATGGTCAGGTGTTGTGGCACGAACACTGGCTCGGGAACCAACCACTGATAAATCGTCAGCCCAGAGCTGGTTTGCACAGCTTTTCAGGCTAGTCTGGTTCTCAAGGTCATCATTGGCACGCTGCTCGTCGCTAGCATCGGCCCGATTGAAGGTAGCGCCAATACAATGAACACCGTTATCTGCCGGGATCATATAGCCTTTGTAGCATAACACTTTGTTCAATGACCGAGTCAGTGGACTGGCTTTGACTAGACTGATTTGGCCACGTACTGGATTAATCGGTAGGGATTGACCGCTAAGCTGCTCGACTAAGTAAGCGCTGTTATGTCCTGCGGCAATAACCAGCGGCGTTGCTGGCGAGTCCATCTCTGCTGAGAAGCTGGCTTGTTGCGGTTGACAACCTGCTGCCGCGAATAACTCATTAACCATTCGTTCCGGACGCAGCCAGCCGGCTCGCGGGTAGTGCAAACTGTCTTGATTCAGTGGTATTTGAGCCGCCGCATTACTGTGTTCTTTAGTAGTGAATGAAACGCTATCAGGATGATACAAATTATTTGCAATTTTTTCCGCGCGCAGCTGTCGTTGTTGATTAAAGGCCGGCTGCATGACGCCGGTAGGGAACCAATGTTGCTGTTGCCAGGGTAAATAGCAGCTAACAGCAGTACTGAAAGCCTGTAAATAAAATTGACTGAGTGGCGTTATTTCCGCATGCAGTAACGGATATACTGCGCCCTGCGGATTTCCCGATGCGGCATCAGCAATGCCACTGCTAATCACCTGAACCGGCACGCTGCGGTGGGTTAATGCCAGCGCTAATGTCGCTGCGGCTATGCCGCCACCAACAATAGTGACAGGGGTTGTATTAAGGGACGGTTTTTTCTGAGCGAGTTTGGGCTCGGCCAGTTGGCCACGTAACATTTCTCGTTTACGGCCAAAACCTTTTATTTTTTCTACCTTAAAGCCAGCTTCGCTTAACCCCCGTTTAACCACACCAGCGGCGGTGAAGGTAGCATAGCTAGTGTTAGCATGGGCGCTTTCCGCCATCGACCGAAACAGCCCTGGCTGCCACATATCAGGGTTTTTAGCGGGCGCAAAGCCGTCCAGGAACCAACAGTCGATTTGTCCCGTTGCTTGTGGCAGAAAATAATTGAGCTGTTGCTCGAGATCGCCAACCCATAGGTCTAGAGTAATCCGTCCATTAGCCAACAATAAGCGATGGCATCCAGTGTCTGTGGCCGGATAAACGGCCAGTAATTGTTCGCATAATGGCGCCAAACTGGGTAAAGTCTGATAAGCCTGCTGTAATTGATCTCGAGTTAGTGGAAATTTTTCAAAGCTAACAAATAGCAAACGACAATCGACTGGTGCTTGTTGTAAAAATAATTGCCAACAGATCAAAAAGTTTAAACCGGTACCAAACCCAGTTTCTGTCACAACAAATTCATAGTGTTGCGGTAAATTTTTAAAGCGCTCGGGTAATCCGTTCTGCTCAAGGAACACGTATCGTGATTCATCGATACCGCTATCTACCGAAAAATAAATATCGTCAAATTGGTTAGAAACGGGGACCCCGTCTTCATTAAAACGAATGTCGGCAGATAATTTCATTTCGGCGAGTTCATGATTTCTGAGATAATGAGCGCTATAATAACAGCGAATGGTTGTGCAATTATAGACATAACTGGATACAAATTGCTTGACAGAGCAGACCACATATTGACGTAAGCTTAGTTACCATATAGGTAATGACCAATAAAGTTTCAATTTACATTTAAATTAAAAGCGCAATAGCGCAAGACAGGACTAAAGAATGAGAAGAGCAGTGATTACCGGACTCGGTGTCGTGTCGAGTATCGGAACCAATCAAGAAGAAGTGCTGGAATCATTACGGACCGGCAAGTCAGGTATTGAGCGCTCAGAGTCGTTTGCCGAAATGGGGCTTCGATGCCAGGTTTGGGGACCGGTTCGATTAGATGTAAAAGACCACATTGATCGCAAAGCATTGCGTTTTATGGGCGATTCTGCGGCCTACGCGTACATAGCCATGAAACAGGCCATCGAAGACGCAGGCCTTACTGACGAAGAAGTCTCCAACCCGCGTACCGGATTAGTGGTTGGCTCCGGTGGTGCTTCTGGTGAGCACCAGGTAGCGGCCGCAGACACGTTGCGCGAAAAAGGTGTTAAGCGCGTAGGACCTTATATGGTTCCTCGTTGCATGGCATCTACTACGTCAGCTTGTCTGGCAACCCCTTACAAAATTAAAGGCATGAACTATTCCATTAGTTCAGCTTGTGCTACTTCTGCGCATTGTATTGGGCATGCGTTGGAACTGATTCAGTTTGGTAAGCAAGACCGCGTGTTTGCTGGTGGTGGTGAAGAACTGCACTGGACACTGGGGATGGAATTTGACGCGATGGGCGCGCTCAGTACCAAATACAATGACGAGCCGGAGAAAGCTTCACGTACCTATGATCAGGGCAGAGACGGTTTTGTACCTGCAGGCGGCGGCGGTATTCTGGTTGTCGAAGAACTGGAAGCAGCAAAAGCACGTGGCGCTAAAATCTACGCCGAGATCGTCGGTTATGGAGCTACTTCAGACGGTTACGACATGGTGGCGCCGTCGGGTGAAGGCGCTATTCGTTGCATGCAGATGGCAATGGAAACCGTCGATACGCCAATTGACTACTTGAACACTCACGGTACCAGTACACCGGTTGGTGATGTTAAAGAGCTTGAAGCAATCCGTGCCGTATTCCCTGAGAAAACACCATTGATTAGTGCAACTAAGGCGATGACAGGTCACGCGCTAGGTGCAGCGGGCGTGCATGAAGCCATCTATTCGTTGTTAATGATGAAGCATGGGTTTGTGACCCCAAGTATCAATATCGAAAACATTGATGAAGCTGCCGAAGGCATGAATATTGTGCGAGAACCGACCAAAGCTGCATTGAAAACAGTGATGTCCAACAGCTTTGGTTTTGGTGGCACTAATGCCTCATTGGTACTGCGTGAATACAGCGAATAATCGACTAAAAGACTGCTTTTAGCGTGCATATTGTTGCTGATCAAAACATACCCGCATTATCCTCCTTAGTGACGAATGCGGGTTCTTTGTCTTTATACTCCGATCGTCAACCGCCGCAAGCATTATTGGCACACGCCGATGCGTTACTAGTGCGCTCAGTGACCAGAGTCGATGAGCATTTGTTGCAACAGGCGCCGCAGTTAAAGTTTGTGGCAACGGCAACCATCGGCACTGAACATCTTGACCTGAACGCACTGAGCAAGCGCGGGATAACCGTAGCCAGTGCGCCCGGTGGCAATGCTGATTCTGTCGGCGAGTACGTGTTAGCGGCCGTGCTTGCTTGCTTTGCTAAGCGCCAACAGCTGCAAAAATTGAGTGATTTAGAAGTTGCTATTATTGGTGCTGGAAATACCGGTATGGCAGCTGGTCGACGTTTGCAGGCATTAGGCCTGACGGTTCATTATTATGATCCGCCTTTGCTTAATAGCGGCGCTGCTGAGCAACGAAGCGACGATATTCATGACCACTGGCAACGAGTCCTTAACTCCGACGTTATCAGCTGTCATGTCCCCTTGATTAACGGCGGTGCTCACCCGACTCAACATTTATTCGATATTGAGGCATTGCAGTCACTGCACTCTGAGCAGTTACTGATTAATGCCAGTCGTGGCGCGGTGGTGGATAACCAAGCCTTGATAGCGTGCTGTGCCCAGGGCGACTGTCCGGAGCTGGTGCTTGATGTCTGGGAAGGAGAGCCACAAATCGATAGCGAATTGCTGCCTCTGGTTACTATAGCGACTCCGCATATTGCAGGACATAGCGCCGAGGGTAAAATTGGTGGTGCTATTATGGTTGCGCGCGAATTGCACGACTTCTTTGGGCTTACGTTTAAACATGAGCTGAGCTCTTTGTTGCCGGACTGCGGCTGGCCCAGCTTGCCAGCGGACGGTATTGCTGAATGGTCGCAACTGGCCGAGCTGGTACTGCGGCGCTACGATATTTGGGCGGACGATGCAGCCATGCGTGCTTATGGTATTACCGCCAGCGGTTTTGATCAGTTACGCAAAAATTACCGTAAAGATAATCCGCGCAGACAACTCAACAATCAACCAATTGCATGTCATAATACACAGCAGATTGCACAATTTTCAGCGTTGGGCTTTAACGCCTTTCGTGCTTAACTTTAGCTTGCTACAGGAGTCACTATGTCAGAAGGTTTTCGCGTTGCGGTATTAGGTGCCACAGGATTGGTGGGGCAACAAATGATCGATATCCTGGCGCAACGAAAATTTCCTGTCAGCCAGCTTATCCCACTGGCCAGCGCACGTTCAGCTGGTGATAGCATTTCTTTTAAGGGTGAAGATATCGAAGTGCTAAATGCCGAGGAGTTCGACTGGTCGGAAGCCGACATCGGCTTTTTCTCTGCCGGTGGTAGCATCTCGCGAGAGTTTGCGCCAAAAGCCGCAGAGGCTGGCTGTGTGGTCATTGATAATACCTCAGAGTATCGCTACGAAGCTGATATTCCGTTGGTCGTACCGGAAGTTAACGCTTATGCGTTGGCCGACTTTCGCAACCGTAATATTATTGCTAACCCCAATTGTTCGACCATTCAAATGTTGGTGGCGCTTAAGCCAATCCATGATGCCGTTGGCATTGAACGCATCAATGTAGCCACCTACCAGTCTGTATCGGGGGCGGGTAAAGAGTCGATGGAAGAGCTCGCGAAACAAACCGCTGAATTACTGAACGCGAAGGAACCAACAATAGCTAACTTCAGCCGTCAAATTGCCTTTAACTGCATCCCTCAGATTGATGTCTTTATGGACAATGACTACACCAAGGAAGAAATGAAAATGGTGTGGGAGACCCAGAAGATTTTTAACGATCCTACTCTGCGTGTTAATCCGACCGCTGTTCGGGTCCCGGTGTTTTTTGGTCATGCTGAAGCAATTCACATTGAAACCCGTCAACCGATTACAGCGGAGCATGCGCAACAGTTGTTAAAAGACGCACCGGGCGTTACTTTGTTTGAGAATCGCGAAGAGTTTCCTACCCAAGTAAGTACCGCAGCTGGCCATGATGAAGTATTTGTTGGGCGTATACGAGAAGATATCAGTCATCCAAATGGTCTTAACTTGTGGGTTGTAGCCGATAATATCCGTAAAGGTGCGGCGACGAACTCGATTCAAATTGCTGAACACCTAATTAAAGATTACTGGTAATCGGTAAAACCGTAAAAGAAGTGGTAAAAGCAAACCGCTTATGTCATAAAGTTTTTATGACGGACGCCGTTAATAAGAAAAGCAAAGTGCGGGCAGAGATAAAGGATGATACGAGATAACACAGGATCCAGTTTGAAACAGTCTATCCGGCGACGGACCATCAACAGCTTGATGGCCGCTTTGTTGTCATTACCTTTGCTTGCTTTTGCTTATAACCCGCTGCAAGACGACGGCGTGATTATTAAGGGCGAAAAAGGCTCCGAGGCTACAGATGTCCGCGAAGGGCAAGAGCGCTATGGGCCGATTACCTCCTCCGATACGCTCTGGGCCATTGCCAAGCAATACCGCCCGCATTCCAGTGTTACTCAGTACCAGACGATGGTGGCTATTGCTCAGGCGAATCCGCGAGCGTTTGTGAACGGTAATATTAACCGTATGCTGGACGGCTTTTACTTGCGCATCCCCAGCTTACAAGAAATCGACATGATTAACCCCGAGACAGCACGTCGCCGGGTGCTTGCCGATGAGCAGTTAAAACAAAGTGAGCAACAGCTGTCCGAGGCAGAACAGCAAACACAACAAACTCGCGAACAACAGCAACAGCTGCTGAAGGAAGCTCGCCAGCGCGCTGAGCAAGTGATTAAGGACGTTGAACAACAACAGCAACAGAGCTTTAGTCAATTGCGCGGTGAAGTTAACGAGTCAATGCAAGCTGTGCAGCGCGTGTACGATGAAAACGAAGCAATTCAGCAACGGCTGGACCTGCTTGCCGAGCGGATCGAAGAGCTTGCTACAGGACTGCAGAAAAGCAGCCAGTTAGAGCAAGAGTTTGATCAACTGTTGCAACAGCAGCAACAGTTGATGGAAATGCAGCAGCAGGAACAAGTGCAAGAAAAATCCTCTGGCTTTATGGACTGGTTAAAAAATCCATTAAACCTCACATTATTAGCCATTTTACCGGCTCTGATAGTGATATTTGTCCTTTATTGGCTGTTTATCCGGCGTAAGCCAGAATCTGATGATGAACCTGCCGCTGAAAAGAAAGTCGATGAGCTGGATGATGAAGAGGCCTCTAAAGCGCTAGACCGTGAGCTTATGGAAGGAGGAGCGGATAATGCTGATGATGGCTTGTTCGATCTGGACGGCGATAACGACGATGATGAAGATTTAGGCGATGATCTGAGTGCGTTAGAAGCGGAACTGACTCAGACTGGTCAGAGTCAACAAGATGATGACGACTTTAGCATTCGTCTTGATGATGAAGAAGAAGAGGGTGACGATAGTAACGAAGCGCAATCATCAGAGCCGGCTGCATCAGAACAAGAGACTTCTGAGTCCGAACCGGTTGATGAAGAGCTTCTCCCGGAAGACGATAAACTGACTGATACAGATGCTTCTGATGATGAACAAGAAGGTGATTCGGAACTGTCTCAAGAAGAGTTGGACAGGTTATTTTCAGAAACCGACGATGACGATGAGCCCGCGCTGGATTTGTCTTTAGATGACGATGACGAAGCAGCATCGGAACCACAAACGGAATCGGAGCCAGAACAAGAACCGGAGCCAGAACCCGAACCCGAACCCGAACCCGAACCCGAACCCGAGTCAGAGCCGGAGTCAGAACCAGAGCCGGAGTCAGAGCCAGAGCCAGAGCCAGAGCCAGAGCCAGAGCCAGAGCCAGAGCCAGAGCCGGAGAAAGAGCCCGAGCCCGAACCCGAGAAAGCGCAATTTGAAGATCCCGATGCCGCCGAAGAAACGCTGGCACAATTGGGTATTGAAGAAGATGCTGTTGATGAAGAAGATGACAGCGAAGCAACGGACAGTAATGAACTGGACCGGATGCTGCAGGAATCTGAGCAATTAGAATCGGAATTATCAGACCTGGACGATATTGAAGAAGAACTGCCAGAAGACGATGAAGCGCTGGAGCAGGCAGAACAACAAGCCGATAGTGAACTTGATCAAATGTTCTCTGAGCCTGAGCAAACATCGACAGAAGAAAAAGAAGATGGCGATGAAGGTGGGTACCTCGACATCGATAGTTTGATGGAAGATGCCGAAGAAGGTGAAGAAGAGCAGGATAACTACCAGTCTTCTGCGGTCGGTGACTTGTTGAATGATGAAGAATTGGAAAATATTAGCGATTCTGACGAAAGCTCGGTTGATGAAGAAGCGTCAGGTCAACTCGACTTAGCCCGTGCCTACATAGACATGGGTGAAGCGGATGAAGCAAAAGAAATTTTACAACAACTGATTGACGGTAATGACGACAAGGTGGCTGAGGAAGCTAAGTCGTTGTTTACACGATTAGATAGCTAACGACATTCGTAAGGAAGAAGTATGCGAATTGCGCTAGGTCTGGAATATGATGGTAGCCGCTATTATGGCTGGCAACGCCAACGAGAAGTCGACAGTATTCAGCGACGGCTTGAACGTGCGTTAAGTAAAATTGCCAATGAACCGGTCGAAGCGGTGTGCGCTGGCCGTACTGATGCTGGTGTGCATGCGACCCATCAAGTCGTGCATTTTGACGTAAACACTGAGCGCGCTCCACCGGCCTGGACTCTGGGGGTTAACAGTAACCTACCCAGTGACATTGCGGTACGCTGGGCACAACCGGTTAGCGATGACTTTAGTGCGCGTTTTAGCGCGACCGCGCGTCGTTATCGATATATTATTGCCAACACCCGTTTGCGTCCTGGCATTCACGGTCAGGGTGTTAGTCATTATCACCAGCCTTTAGATGAAAAAGCGATGCAGGCAGCAGCGCCCGCGTTGATCGGTGAACACGACTTTACGGCGTTCCGGGCATCGCATTGCCAGTCACATTCACCGCGGCGTAAGGTGACCCATTTGTCGGTATCGCGGCGTGGTGATTTTGTTATTATCGACATAAAAGCGAATGCGTTTTTACATCATATGGTACGTAATATCGTCGGCAGCCTTTTGTTTATCGGCTATCACGAACAATCGACGGATTGGTTAGCAGAATTATTAGAGGGACGAGACCGAACCAAGGCTGCGGCAACGGCTAAACCAGGTGGCTTGTATTTAGTTGCTGTGGATTACCCTGAACAGTTCTCTATTCCACAACCAGAGCCGGGTCCACTTTGGTTTATTGACGAAAGCTGACTGTTATGACCTCTTTGCTTGACCGAGTTGTGCTACCATGTAAGCTAATCGATGAATTTTCACAGAGCCTGAAAGCGAACATTTATGAGCTGGATTGAAAGAATTCTTGCAAAGCCAAAATCAAACAAACGTAAAAACGTCCCGGAAGGGGTGTGGAGCAAATGTACATCCTGCGACGCAATTATCTATCGCAACGATTTAGATCGTAATTTGAGCGTTTGCCCGAAGTGTGACCATCACATGCGTTTGACCGGACGAGAGCGGCTAAGCTTGTTCCTGGACGAACAAGGGGTTACGGAAATAGCTGCCGAGCTTGAGCCAAAAGATATTCTTAAGTTTCGTGACTCGAAAAAGTATAAAGACCGTATCGCCGCTGCGCAAAAAAGCAGTGGTGAAAAAGACGCGCTGGTGGCTCAACGCGGCACAGTGCAAGGCGTTCCAGTCGTCGCTGTTGCTTTTGACTTTAACTTCATGGGTGGCTCGATGGCATCCGTGGTTGGCGCTAAGTTTGTAAAAGCGGTAGAGCAATGTCTGGAGCATAGATTGCCGTTGATTTGCTTCTCGGCCTCCGGTGGCGCGCGCATGCAAGAAGCGCTTATGTCGTTGATGCAAATGGCAAAGACTTCTGCGGCATTAGCCCGTATGAGCGAAGAGGGCTTGCCCTATATTTCGGTATTAACCGATCCAACCATGGGCGGTGTATCTGCCAGTTTAGCGATGCTGGGCGATATTCATATTGCTGAACCCAAAGCATTAATTGGTTTTGCCGGTCCGCGGGTTATTGAGCAAACGGTACGTCAGACTCTGCCTGAAGGCTTTCAGCGCGCCGAGTTCTTGGTTGAACACGGTGCCATTGACATGATCGTTGATCGTCGTGAAATGCGCAATAAAGTTGCTGGGTTATTGGCGAAAATGATGAACTTACCAAGCCCGGTGATGGATCGTATAGAAGAGTCAGAAGCTTAAGCCAGTGAAATGACCGGAGAAACTGATTTGGTGTCTTGTATCGTGCCGGATAACAAGTCGCCGCTCAATGAGTGGCTTGCGTATCTTGAACAAACCCACCCGAACGAGATAGAGCTTGGTTTAGAACGTGTCGATCAGGTGTTGCAGCGCGCTGGTTTACAGCGTCCTGCACGCTTCGTGATTACCGTCGCGGGAACAAATGGCAAGGGCTCAACAGTTGCCTACCTAGATACTATTTTGCGTGCATCCGGTTATAAGGTTGGTGTTTATACCTCTCCCCATTTAGTCCACTATAATGAGCGGGTTAGCATTAATGGTGAATGGCTATCCGACGCAGACCATGTGCAGGCATTTGCAGCGATCGAACAGTATCGTCAGCAAACTTCGCTGACTTACTTTGAGTTCGGAACCCTGGCAGCGTTTTGGTTAATGAAGCAGCAGCCATTGGATGTGGCTATTCTCGAAGTCGGTTTAGGCGGGCGCTTAGATGCCGTTAATGTGGTTGATCCGGATATCGCGGTAATCACCAGCATCGGTATTGATCATACACAGTTTTTGGGCGATAACCGCGAGCTCATCGGCCGTGAAAAGGCGGGTATCGCAAGGTCTGACACACCGTTGATATGTGGTGACTCGAACCCCCCTAAAAGTATCCGTCAGTATGCGACTGATATAAACGCGATACTGCATCAGGTTGGAAATGGTTTTAGTTTTAACGAGCAACCAAAGGAATGGCACTATCGTGGCATCGAGTCCAATTTGTTGCAGCTACCACTGCCGCGACTGCCGTTAATGAACGCGGCGACGGCGCTGGCGGCGCTAGAATGCCTGCCGCTGGCGGTTAGTGCGGATGCAATTAAGCTGGGTTTGCGTAACGCAGAATTAGCAGGACGAATGCAGCAACGGCATCACCAGGGCTGTGACATTTTGTTAGATGTGGCCCACAATGCTCATGCTGCAGGCTATCTTGTTAAGGTGTTAAAGAAGTTAGCTAAGCAGCGCCCCGTTTATGCTGTCGTCGGAATGTTGAAAGATAAAGATCATAACGCCGTATTTGAGACATTAAACGGCGTTATTGACCATTGGTACTTAGGAACATTAACCGAGAGTCGGGGCAATACTGCCACAGTGTTGGCAGCAGCACCTGCACTGAATGACAAGCAGCAGTTGGTTGATTGCTATGATACGATAGAAAGCGCGTTTGAGTCGGCGCTGACAGCAGCGCAAAATAGCTCAGACGATGAAAAGCCGCTGGTGTTCGTATTTGGCTCGTTTTACACTGTCGGCAGCGTAAATCACTATCTAAGGAGCTGAGTTTGGCTAGTCCGCTACAGAACAGGCTTGTCGGTACATTAATTTTAGTCGCATTGGCCGTTATTATTTTGCCGGATGTGCTGGATGGTGAAAAAGCGGAAACCTTAGAAGAGTTCGAAAGTATTCCTCTGCAGCCGCAACAAAATACCAAACTACAAGAGCCGCAACCGATCCCTGATGACGTGAGCAAAAAGCTGGCTGAACGCACTAGTCAGGTTGATGAGTCGGAGCCCGAAGCCACTGCAGACACGGCTGAGCCGCTTGATGAAGAAGCGTTAGCGGAAACGGCTTTGAAAGCGCCACCGCGTGAACCCCAAGAGTTTGCCGCGGATATGGACGCATTTGTGATTCAACTGGGCGCCTTTAGTAATCGCCAAAGCGTTGAAAAGTTGGTCACGCAACTGCGACAGAAAGGCTTTGCTGCTTATAGTGAGCAGGCGGGTGATTTGACAAAACTAATGATCGGGCCAGATACGTCGCGCAATGAATTAGAAAAACAGTTGACCCGCTTAAACGAATTGACCGGATTGCAAGGCAAAGTGGTGACTTACAAGCCTTAACCCGTCGATACTAAAGAGATGTAAAAAAAAACACAATTCACCGCTGTTTCTGTTAAAATTTGCCCACTTTTAATTGGGCTAACGAGTGCTTATGCTCTGGATAGACTACGCCATTATTATCATTATCGCGGTTTCCACCTTAGTCAGTTTGGTGCGTGGTTTTGTTAAAGAAGCTGTCTCTTTAGCGGTATGGGTTGCCGCCTTTATTATTGCCAGTCAGTTTTATCAGGACCTGGCCGTTTACTTCACGCAAATTCAAGACACGATGGTGCGCAATGCTGCTGCGATTGGCGCGCTGTTTGTAGTTACTTTGGTGCTTGGTGCCATCGTTAATTATATTTTATCCCGATTAGTGCAACACACCGGCTTATCAGGCACCGATCGCGTGCTTGGGCTGGTCTTTGGCGCCTTACGCGGGGTCCTTATTATTAGTGCCTTATTATTCTTTATTGATTCGTTTACCGGCTTGTCAGATAGCCCTTGGTGGCAAGATTCACTGTTAATACCGCACTTTGGTGTATTTATTCAGTGGTTTTTTGAATATCTCGAAACAAGCTCAAGTTTTTTAGTCCCGAAACCAGTTTAAGAGGGTCAGCGTTTTATGTGTGGTATTGTTGGTATCGTAGGCAAGCAGCCGGTCAATCAAGCGTTATACGATGGTTTGACCATGCTCCAGCATCGTGGTCAGGATGCGGCGGGCATTATGACCGTAGATGAACACAACACTTTGTTTTTGCGTAAAGCCAATGGACTGGTTCGTGATGTTTTTCATACTCGTCATATGCATCGGCTTGCGGGTAAAGTGGGTATCGGTCATGTTCGTTATCCAACCGCTGGCAGCTCTAGCTCTGCTGAAGCTCAGCCGTTTTACGTTAACTCTCCATTCGGCATTGCGATGGCGCATAATGGTAACTTGACCAACGCCAGCGATGTTAATAATCATCTGTTCAAAACGGCTCGTCGGCATATAAATACGACCTCGGATTCCGAAATATTGCTGAATGTTTTTGCCAATGAACTGGATAAAAACGACAGTCTGGGGTTAAACGATGATGATATTTTCCGCACGATTACCGCTGTACATCGCAAAGTGCGTGGTGCTTATGCGGTAGTTGCGATGATTTTAGGACATGGTCTGGTAGCGTTTCGCGACCCCTGGGGCATTCGTCCCTTAGCATTAGGTAAACGTGAAACCGCCGATGGCGACGAGTACATGGTTGCTTCAGAAAGCGTTGCCATTGACGGTACGGGATTTAAATACGTGCGCGATGTTGAACCGGGTGAAGCAATTTACATCACCAATGAAGGCAAGCTTTACTCACGCCAGTGTGCGGATAAACCTAAACATTGTCCGTGTATCTTTGAGTATGTCTATTTTGCTCGCCCTGACTCGTTTATCGATGGCATTTCAGTGTACGCCTCACGGGTAAACATGGGTCGTAAATTAGGTGAAAAGATAAAACGCGATTATCGTGATCTGGATATCGATGTGGTTATTCCGATTCCAGAAACTAGTAACGACATAGCACTGGAAATAGCCAGTGTTATGGACTTACCTTACCGTCAGGGGTTTGTTAAGAACCGCTATATCGGACGTACCTTTATCATGCCGGGACAGACACAACGGCGTAAATCGGTGCGCAGAAAGTTGAACGCGATTAGTGCCGAATTCAAGGGCAAGAACGTATTACTGGTGGACGACTCAATAGTACGAGGCACGACTTCGGAACAAATTATTGAGATGGCTCGTGAAGCAGGCGCCAATAAAGTGTATTTCGCTTCAGCGGCACCGGAGATACGGTTCCCCAATGTCTACGGTATTGATATGCCGAGCGCCAATGAACTCATTGGCCATGGCCGTGAATCACTAGAAATTTGCGATATGATTAAAGCGGACGGCCTCATTTATCAGGAGTTAGAAGACCTGGTAGCAGCGGTCGGGCAAGAGAACTCTGCTATTCAACGCTTTGAAACATCTGTTTTTAATGGTGAGTATGTCACTGGTGATATTAGCCAGGAGTATCTCGATCAACTCGATGCAGCGCGCAACGATATTGCCAAAGCAGAGCGTGATAGCAGCGAAGACGCTAACCTGGAAGTACACAACGACAACGATTAATGGGCGCTGTGGCAGCCCATTAATCGCAACAAGAGCTCATTCCAGCGCTTAGGTGCGCTGGAATGCGTAGACTGAACCTAACTTAAGGATTTGTGTCAGTTCATCCAAAGCGCTACGAGACTCTTCTAACAGCGCAGGATCACGCAGGTCGTCCACGGCCAATTCATCACGATAATGTTTATTAACCCACTGATTAAGCCGCTCAAACAGTTGATCTGACATTAGACAATGTTGGTTCGCCGCCTCCAGTTCTGAGTCATTTAGTGCCACTCTTAAACGCAAACAGGCAGGGCCGCCGCCGTTACGCATACTTTGTTTGACATCAAAGAACTCAACCCGCTGAATCGGTCCGCCGCTGCTGACAAGTTCTTGTAAATAAGCGTTAACTCGCTCGTTCTCCTGGCAATCAGTCGGTGCGACAATCGTCATTTTGCCATCAGGTGGGGTGATCAACTGAGTGTTAAATAAGTAGGTTTTGACCGCATCCTCGACACTCACCTGATCGGTCGCAACTTTTATAAAGTGTAACTCGCTGTCGCCAAATTTCTGTTGGATTTCAGCCAGTTTAGCGTCGGTGTCGGAAAACGCCTGCTCGTGATAAAACAGCACATTCTGATTGCCAACTGCGATAACATCATTATGAAATACGCCCTGGTCGATGACATTTGGATTCTGTTGTAGGTAAACCGTATTGTCTTCTGATAAACCATGCAAACGGGCAATTGCTTCACTGGCCTCATACGTCTGCCGCGCCGGATAGCGGCTCGGCGCCGGCTTTGAAGAGTCAAATGCGTAGCGTCCATAAACAAAAACTTCGACCCCTGCATGACCGTATTCACGACATAAACGAGTATGGTTGGCTGCTCCTTCGTCGCCAAAGTGCTCGTTGTCCGGTAAATGTTGGTGATGCTGAAAATACCGTTCGTTGCCGAACATGGCTTGTAAAATACGACCGCTGGTCTGCGGTTCTAACGAACGGTGGTATTTATTGGTTAAGTTAGCCGGAGTAAAGTGCACCTTGCCGTTCGCCGTATCCGCACTGGGTGATACAGTAGCGGCGTTCGCCGTCCACATACTGGAAGCAGAGCATACCGCCTGAAATATAGCCGGCGCCTGAGTCGCTGCTTTGTACAACACTTCGGCGTCAGTGCCAGAGAAACCCACGCGGCGTAAGGCAAAAATATCGGGACGTTCTTGCGGAGCTAACACGCCCTGTTTCATGCCCATGTCATGCAACGCTTTCATTTTCCGCAATCCCTGAAGGGCTGCATCTTTAGGGCTGGAGGATGACTTTGCGTTGGCTAATGAGGCAACGTTACCAAAAGATAACCCGGCATAATTGTGGGTTGGGCCTACCAGGCCATCGTAGTTTACTTCGAAATGTTGCATGGTCACGTTCGGGCGCTCCTATTGATAGTGCGTCGTTGATGATCGATTTTTACCTATTATACGTTGTTAAAAGCAGCTTGTAAGCCTTTATTTTTGCGGGGTATGGAGAGAAAAGTGAGAAATGACTGTTTATGTCAGTTGTGCGAATTTTTATCAAATTAGCATGCAACGGTTGTTTCTCGCGTCGATTACCGATATACCTAAAAAAAGAAAAACCGGCCAAGTGACACTTGCAATCACAGGCGTAAATACTTATATCGTCGGTCATACATCACTAAGAGAAGCTAAAGTTTATGGCGAAATCGCTCGTTATTGTCGAGTCCCCGGCAAAAGCCAAAACCATTAATAAATATCTGGGCAAGGACTTTGTGGTCAAGTCCAGTGTGGGCCATGTGCGAGACTTACCCACTAAGGCGGTAGAAAAAGTACCGAGCAAACCGGCCGCGGAAATCCGTAAAATGGAGCCGAAAGCAAAGGAACGCTACCAAAGACAACGCGACTATAAACGTTTAATTGCTCGTATGGGGATTGATCCGGAGCATGACTGGGAAGCGCACTACGAAGTACTGCCCGGTAAAGAAAAAGTCGTGAAAGAATTAAAGCAGCTCGCGAAAAAGTCTGACGCCGTTATTCTGGCAACGGATTTGGACCGCGAGGGGGAAGCAATAGCCTGGCATTTAAAAGAATTAATTGGTGGTGAAGATACCCGCTATCAGCGCGTTGTTTTTAATGAAATCACCAAGTCGGCAATTCAAGATGCGTTTAAACACCCAGCGGAACTTAATACCGATCGCGTTAACGCTCAACAAACACGGCGTTTTCTGGACCGTGTGGTCGGTTTTATGGTGTCCCCGTTGCTGTGGAAGAAAATTGCCAGAGGGCTCTCGGCTGGTCGGGTACAGTCGGTAGCCGTGCGACTTATCGTAGAACGAGAGCGAGAAATAAAAGCGTTCGTTCCGGAAGAATATTGGGATGTGTTTGCCGATCTGACCACGCCACAAAAAGACGACTTGCGCATGCAAGTCGCCAAGCAGGCGGGTAAAAGTTTCAAACCGGTCAACGAAGAGCAAACGCAGCAAGCGTTAGAACTTCTCAAGCAAGCTCAGTATCGGGTGGTTTCACGCGAAGACAAGCCGACCAGCAGTCGTCCGTCAGCGCCGTTCATTACATCGACCCTGCAGCAAGCCGCCAGTACTCGCCTAGGGTTTGGTGTGAAAAAGACTATGACCATGGCACAACGGCTCTACGAAGCGGGGCACATTACCTATATGCGTACTGACTCGACCAATTTAAGTGCCGATGCAGTGGCAGCTTGTCGTGGTTTGATCGAGGATCAGTTTGGAAAAAGTTATTTGCCCGAGCAACCGAACAAGTATGGTTCGAAAGAGGGCGCGCAGGAGGCTCACGAGGCCATTCGACCGTCTGACGTTAATTTAAAAGCCGAGCAGTTAAGCCAGATGGAACGTGATGCGCAACGCTTGTACGAATTGATTTGGCGCCAGTTTGTCGCTTGTCAGATGGTGCCGGCAAAATACACCAGTACCACGCTGACGGCCGAAGCCGGTGAATTTGAGTTGAAAGCTCGCGGTCGGGTTATGAAGTTTGCCGGCTGGACCAAAGTGATGCCACCTTCAAGCAGCAAGAAAGACGGTGATCAATTGTTACCGGATGTTGGTAAAGGCGATTCGCTTGACTTACAGACGCTTGATCCACAGCAGCACTTTACTAAGCCGCCAGCACGATACAGCGAAGCCGCTCTTGTTAAAGAGCTGGAAAAGCGCGGTATTGGCCGACCATCGACCTATGCATCGATTATTTCGACGATTCAGGACCGTGGCTACGTAAAAGTTGATAACCGTCGGTTTTATGCCGAAAAAATGGGAGAGATTGTCAACGATCGCCTGATTGAAAACTTCAGCGAATTGATGAATTACAACTTTACTGCGGAAATGGAGCAGGCGCTGGATGATATCGCTGCCGGCGAGCGCAACTGGAAGCAAACGCTGGATAAGTTCTATGAGGACTTTAAAGAACGCCTGGAAAAAGCTGAGCTAGAGCCGACAGAAGGCGGTATGCGCGGTAATCCGCCAGTACTGACCGATATCGACTGTCCCGAATGTGGCCGTAAAATGGGTATTAGAACGGCTTCTACCGGCGTGTTCTTGGGCTGTTCAGGCTACAACTTGCCGCCTAAGGAACGCTGTACCAAGACACTAAATTTGGTGCCGGGTGAAGAAGCGGTCGAAGTAACCAACGAAGAAGAGGCTGAAACCGAGGCGCTGCGAGCTAAAAAGCGGTGTCCGAAGTGCGGTACAGCCATGGACAGTTACCTGATTGACGAGCAACGGAAATTGCACGTCTGTGGTAATAATCCAACCTGCGACGGGCATTTGGTTGAACAGGGTACATTCCGGATTAAAGGCTATGACGGTCCCACCATTGAGTGCGATAAGTGTGGCTCAGAAATGCAGTTAAAGTCCGGCCGTTTTGGTAAATACTTCGGTTGCACCAATAGTGACTGTAAGAATACCCGAAAATTGTTGCGTAGCGGCGAACCTGCGCCACCCAAAGAAGATCCAGTTCCGTTACCAGAGTTACCCTGCGAGGACTCTAATGCGTACTTTGTGCTGCGTGATGGTGCGTCAGGCATTTTCTTATCGGCAAACACCTTTCCCAAGTCTCGTGAGACGCGCGCGGTAACGGTTAAGGAGTTGGCGCGTTTTAAAGATCGGCTCCCTGATAAGTTTAAGTACTTAGCCGAAGCGCCTCAACAAGACGACGACGGTAACGATGCCATTGTCCGTTTTTCACGGAAGAGTAAAGAGCAATATGTTGTTACCGAAGTGAATAAAAAGCAAACCGGCTGGAAAGCTTTTTATAAAGACGGAAAATGGCAAATCGACAGTAAGTAGCCAATATCTTACAGCAGCTGTCGGTGGAATGAGCTAGCGGTTAGCGGAGCTCCTTTCTACAGTAGATGAGTGTCACGAAGACACGGTCAACTGGACAAGGAGGTCCGATGAAGTCACAGCGCAGTTATTCCCGGCAGTTGCTTGGCTGCTGTAGTTTCATTTTGTTGGCAGCCCCGGTCGCATCAGCGGCGGGGCTTTCTTCTTGTCAGCCGTTGTTGCACGCGAAGCCATCGTTCGCCAGTATTGGCTCAACGTCTGATGTTGCGCAACCCGTATCGTTACAGTTGTTGCCGGGTCAGCTAGAACCCCAAATTCGTCGTTTATTGAAAGAGCACCTGGCGATCAAGGTGCTGGACTGGCAAGCCTCGCCACACCACCAATGGCCGACGAAACATATTATCAATGCCCAAACCTGGGCTGAGCTGCTGCGTCGCGTGCTGCAGCCTTATCAATTACAGCTTGTAATGCATCCGAATCAAAGTGCGGTTGTTCGCTATCGTGATGGATCAACGAGCTAATGCACCGCTTAGTTCTGATAGTACTGGTTGCTATGCTCAGCGCTGCTTGTGTCAATGATCCGCAGCAACTGTTGCGTCAGGCTGATGCTTTACAGCAACAGCAGCATGCGCAACTGGCTCAGCAACATCCCTATCAGCGATTACCGAAAGCTGTCGATACGGTGGTTTTTAGTGATAACTTTTATGTGCCGGCGATAGACCCGGAACTCATTGCTAAACCCGCCTGGTATTCCCAACGAGTAGCCGCCGATATGCGCGGAGTACCTTTGTTAAAAGCATTGCAACAGTTACTAAGTCCGCTTGGTGTCAGCGTCTATATTGCTGACGAAGTGGATACCGAGAGGTTGGTGTTTACCGATCAAGATACCAGTGTCGGAGGTGTATTAAACTGGATAGCTAATGCTCAACAATTGATCATCGAACCCTATAAAGCTCGGGTAGAAGTTAAGCAACTATCGGTGCGCCAGTTTGATGTTTCCTTTCTGGCCGGGGATACACGCTTTATGCTCGGCGAAGATGGCACTCGCGGTAGCGTTGCAAAACGCACCAACGTCGACCATAGCTTTACTCAAGACTCTAATCAATACCTTAACTTCGCCTCACAACAATTGTCTTTATGGAGTGACTTAGAGCGGTCCCTGAAACTGCTCTTGTCCAGCCGTGGTGAATTAGCCATTAATCAAAGCTCTACCTCAGTCGTGGTTAAAGACACGCCAACTGTGATTGCGGCAGTCGCTGATTATATACATCAATTAAACAGCAACCTGACGCGACAGGTTGCTATCGATGTGCAGGTTATCGAAGTCAATTTTGATGACAGTGAACAATACGCAGTCGACTGGAATCTGCTAAGAAATGCAGATGGTGTGGGTCCAATCACCGAACTTTCCTCGGCGGTGGCTGGTAATTTCGGCGCGCCGTTACAATTTGGTTTACAAAAAACCAGTGGCCGTTTTAATGGCTCTCAGCTGTTTATTGATGCGTTGCAACAACAAGGACAGGTGCGAGTTAGCCATCATCCGCGAGTATTGACCTTAAATAATCAGATTGCCCGGATACTGGTTGAGGACGAAACCAGTTATTTAGCTTCCTCAGGGACCACCAGCACGCCAAATGTTGGAACTGAGCAGTTGTTGTTACCGGGCAAAGTGACGACCGGTTTTGAATTGTTTTTGTTACCAAAAGTACAGCAACGGCAGGTTATTTTACAATTATCTTCAAGTCTCAGCGCATTGCGTGGAATCGACTCTGTAAGCTCCGGCGAACAACGTATTCAGACGCCAAGAACCTCACGCAAAACCTTTTTCTTAAAAGCAATGGTCGGCCATCAGCAAACCTTATTGTTGTCAGGCCTTCAACACTCGCGAAGCGAAGCCGCAGAACGCAAAGGAATATTGAGCTGGCTGGCCGGAGGCAGCACCCAACAATCAATAGGTAACAGCGAGACCCTGTTGTTGTTAACTCCCCATATTGTTGGTGAGGGGGTCTAATGCAGCCTAATGTTGCGTTATTCAGAGAGTGTTGGGGGACTAAGCGTCCGGCGGTTAAAAACTTAACTCGACGAGCTAAGCAGATGGGTTATGACCACTTACAACTGCATAAGATTGCAGATAATTGGTGGTTAAGTCTGGCGGCAGAGCCTTGTTGTGACTTTGTGTTGGCTCTATCAGCAACTATCACCAGCGATGGCAGCTATGCCATTGTCGCACAACATATCGATGGGCCGGTGTTTATCCTTTGGTCGAACGGACGTTTAGAAAGTATTCAGCAACAGCCATTAGCAATGCTGCTAAATACGATGACAGGTCTGCCGGGGCAGACACGTTATTTAAAATCGGGAAGTCTGCCAGCATTACCTGATTGTTGGGACTCGGCGACCGAACTAACGGTTGATTGCTCAGCTTCACAGCTATTGCCATTAAGCAAAGTAAGGCAACTGCCTGCTTATAAAAGCTCCCGGCAGAAATGCCTGGTTGCGCTGGTATTACTGCCTGTAGTTCTGCTCGCAGGATACTTTTACTGGCAGAATGAGGAAACAGGGGAGCCAGTGCAGTCAACCCTACCGGGGGCAGCAGCGGATAAATTGCGCTTATTGGAACCGACCGCTGTGTTATTGGCGTTTGTGCGTTATACCGAACAGTCTGTGCTTGGAGCCTGGCGGCTGCAACAGGTTAGGCTACAAAACACCGACGGCAGTTATGCAACTGCTCAGGCAACTTATCAAGGGCAGCCGCCGTTGGGCTGGTACCAATTAAAAGATGATTACGCTCTAGCGGATAATAACCGATTGTTAATTGACCACGTTGCACGTATACCCACACTTAAACTATCGGCAGCATTGGCCGTTTCCGCCAACCAAAGTGTTTCGGCGTTGCACCGGCAGCTACTCCTTAATCCGCAACCAGGCATTTCATTACATCAGCAAGGGTATCGGTTACAGGTAACCTGGGCTGATGTCAGCCCGGCTCAGCTAATCGTTCTGGCGGAACGTTTAGCTAATAGGTCATTAACGGTTGAGCAAGGTCATTTAGAGCCGTCTGTTTTAGGTTGGAATGGTTCGCTGACACTGGCGCCGGGTCAAGCAATAGTAGTTACTGACAAGGATCGACGCAATGAAACGTAAGCGCTTTTTCGGAGTGGGCATGAGCCTGTTGATGGCGGCTAATGCGGCAGCCGAAGACGGCTTGCCATTAAAGCTCAGCCAGCAGTGGCAACAGCTAACTCATCAGCATCAACAGGTTCAGTTACAGATTCAGCAACAACGACTGGCTAACGAGTTGGCCCAGCTGCAACTGGATTATGCCAAGTTGCGCCGGGAACAGGCACAAGTTGCCGGCACTGAGCAGCGCTCATCAGCGGTCGTTAATGACAGCGAAAACCAAAGCCAATTAGTTAGCGAGGTTCGTTTTAATGAAGTTCGGCTTAGTTTATTCAGGCGTCAGCAGCAGTGGCGTTGGCAGCGCTCAGTCAATAACACTGGAGAGCAGTCAAGATGACGACTAACTTGTTAAACACTCGCGAATTACAAGGCTCTATTATACCGCCGATGTTACTTGATTATTGCCTTGAGCTTTCAGAAAAATGGCGGGCTAATGCGCAGTCCGATCTGGCGATTATGGCAACCGAAGCGGGTATGTTGGTCTGTTCACCTCCAGTGCCAAGGCAGGCCAGCTTAGAATTTAATAATGTTAAACAGTTGCTGTCGGAACGCTTGCAAAAAGAGGTGGTGACTGCTTACGCAAGCGCTGCCAATATTCGTAGCTTACTGCACGAGGCGGATCGAGACGGTAATCAGCAAAGCGGTCGCGAGCCGGGAGTGGGTGTCGCTGATAAAACTCGAGCTCAGCAAACCTTGATTGATTTAGTCAGCGAGGCGGTAACAATGCAGGCGAGTGATATTCATTTGCGCTTTACGCCGGTCATCGCACATATTAATTTTCGAGTAAAAGGGCGGCTGGTTGGTGCCCAGCGTCGTAGTCGTGAAGCTATGGTTGAGTCGATTGCGGCAACACTTAATACTTGCAGCGATGATTATCGAGACGTTTTTAATGAACAAAGCTCTGACAGTGCCAGTATCGATCTGTTGCTGCCCGCAGCTGGAAACGGCAATCATAGTGACGCGCAAAAAGTTCGTTTACGACTGCAAAAGTCGCCGTTAAATAATGGTTTTGCGGTCACCTTGCGCATCTTGCCGGAGCGCTCTTATCAGTCATTGCAGTTTGATCAACTGAATATGCCGGGAGATGTGCAGGCCGCTATTCATCAGTTGCTACAACAACGGCATGGGTTAGTACTGATTGTTGGCGCTACCGGGCATGGCAAGACAACATCGTTAGCCGCTTTGAACGGTTTGTTTGGAAACGATAAAAAGGTGATCTCGCTGGAGGATCCTATTGAGATTGTGCAGCCGTTGATTGAACAACGGTGGGTCGATGCTCAAACTGATAGTTTTGCTGAGCATATTAAAATTGCATTACGCGAGGATCCAGACGTAATTTCAATTAGTGAAATCCGCGATACCGGCACGGCTCAGGCGGCGGTGACAGCCGCATTAACCGGTCACCTGGTTACCGCAACGTTGCATGCACATGACTGTATTGGAGCCATTCAGCGGTTGCAAAACCTTGGTATTGAACTCAACGAATTGATTGCCGAGGGCGTTTTACAGGGAATTATTGCACAGCATCTTGTACATCAACCTGAGCGAACTTGTCTGGTCGCTGAGTACGTGATGATAGATTACCCGGCGCGGCGGTATTTACGCCGGGGAGATTATAACGGCTGGCGTCAACACCTGTTAGATCATGGCTGGTTATCGATAGCTCAGCGTTGGCGGGAACGAGGTTTTAGCACCGCCGCGATGGCTGAACAAGCCCAGGTTTATCATTATCATGCGGATGGTCCGGTTGGACGTTAATCGTTGGTCACGCCGCCGGCAGTGGCAGTGGGTAGAAGACTACTGTCATTGGCTGCAGGACGGCTGCAGTCCGCTGCAAGCGGCTAAAGCGATGCAGCTAAGCGCTGAAGAATACGACCTGCAACGGGAGCAACAGTTGGCACAACGGCTTTATCATTGCTTACGACGTGGGCTGCCGTTAGTTACTGGCTTACAGGGGTGGCTCGATCGTGAGTTGCTGCAAGTGTTTGCGCTCGGTCAACAAAGCTACTGTTTAACGGAGTTGTTGACTCAATATCAGCAGTTTCAGCAGCAGCGGCAACAGTTAATCCTAAAGCTATGGCGGCAGCGATTGTATCCATTATTTATATTGTTGGCGGTGCTAACCGCCATGACTGTTGCCGGTACCTCTTATTTTCCGAGACTACTGAAATATGTCGATCAGATCACGCCTGGTTGGGCGGTCGCTATCGTTGTGCAGTTGGGGGAATGGTTACTGCGCTGGGGTTGGCTAGCTGCTGTTACTGTAATTGGTGTGTTTGGATTGTACCAATGGATAGGTCAGAACTGGATTTCGACCCGGCGTTTTAAGTTCGAGCGCTTTGGTCTATTTGCTTATCAACGGGCACTAACGGCTGTATGGATAACGCAAATGGTGGCACTGATGTTACGTCACCGGTTAAGTCTGCAGACAACGTTGCAACGCTTGCAGCCATTGTCGACACCCTACGCACAACACCATTTGCATTGTATGTCGCAGCGACTGGCGCGCGGCGAACAGCAATTGGCCGAAGTTATGAGTACCGGACTGTTAACGCCGCAGTTGCTTTTCCGGTTGCGCAATAGTGGCCGCCAACAGGCTGTTGTGGAAGGCTTGTGGCGCACGGCACTGCGCAGTAGTGAGAGCATCGAGCGAGGACTTATGCTGCGGCAACGGATTATGCTGACGGCTTTATACAGCACGATTATTATTCTTATGGTTATTCTTATTCAGGCTTCCGGGCAGCTGATGATGGCTATCCTGATGAGTTAATCCAGTGGGTGTTGCAATTAATTTATTCAACAAGGAGTGTTTGTAAAATGAAACAACAATATCTGACCAAGGGCTTTACCTTTATTGAAGTACTAGCGGTGTTAAGCATTATTGCGATAGCCACACTAGGGACACTGGTGCTAAGAGATTGGGCGGTCTCGAATGCGCGTGTATCAGAAGCTAAAAGTATGATTACCACCTTACAATCCGGGGCCCAGATGTGGCGGCCTAATACCGGAATTTATACGGGCATTAGTATCACTGAACTGACTACCATTGGCGCGGTGCCGGAAACCTGGGGTGATGGGGTTGAGAAAAATCCCTGGGGTGGTGATGTTAGCGTTGCGCCAGATGTTGGTGACTTAACTAGATACACGGTGACCCTTAGCGGCGTGAGTTCATCGACAGAGGGAGAGCGTCTAGTAAGGGAGTATTCGAATACTGCGGTAGTTGCTAGTTATACGTCTGAGTCTTTGACGATAACCTTCCAAGGCTAAGATGCCCAACCAAGGCTACAGCTGGGTGTCACTGCTGGCGGCTCTAGCCATTGCCGCCTCGCTTACCAGTGGCTGGCTGAGTCTTTGGCAGCAACAGCATTTTTTACAACAGGTTCAGCATTGGCGACTGCAGCTTTTACAGCTGCAGCAGGCACAACGAAATCATTTCCAACAGTTTGGGCAGTTTGCTGATTCACAGCAGCAATTAGTGACAAATGGCTTGCTCAGCGCGCGCAGCGATAGTCCGTTCGCGACCGCCTGGCAATTTACCGCACAACAAAATATTTTGTTGATGAATACCACCATTAACCTAAATTCGGTTGAATTGCTGATGAAGGATTTTAATGGCTATTTATGGCAAGCCCCACAGTTAACCGTGAAAGTGGTGGGCTATGAGCAACCTTAACGGCTGGTGTTATATCTCTCGGCAGCGGGCACAGGCAATAACCGAATTTATTATTGTGTGGCCAGTGTTACTGCTGGCGCTGTGTATGGTACTGCAACTTTTTTTGGTGTGGTGGGCTCAGCAAACCCTGGATACTGCGACGCAATATGCAGTGCGGGCAGGTGCTATCAATCACGGCCAGCAAGCAAAAATGGAGATGACGTTAAGCGCGGTAATGGCGGGTATCAAGCCACAATTGAGTCAGGATAACCCGGTTGTTGCGGCATCCCAGGCGATCGCGCGCCAGCGACTGCACTTTACTGATTACGGAAAATTAAAGCGGCTGACGCCAACCCAAGTCCATATCGATAAATTTTCGCAACTCCGGTGGGACCCGGATATTGGCAACTTTGTTAACGAAATTGCGGTTGATCATTACCAGGCGCGACTGGCGAAAAACGCTGATCCGGAGTGGGCAGCAGCACGGCGTCTTAAAATCACCACGGAATGGTGTTTTGATTTACAAATACCGTTCGCTGCTGAATTTTTGGGATTAATTGCCCGCGACCGCGGGCAATGTCTTATCGGTAATTTGGCGTCGCGACCGCAGTGGGCGCTAACTAGTGCCGCTGAACATGAGCTGTTAAGCGGCTTTCGGCAGCGCTAGTCGTGATAGTCAACGCAGGCCTGTAAGGTGTTCTCGATCAATGAAGCAACCGTCATTGGGCCCACGCCGCCAGGCACGGGGGTAATCCAGCCAGCACGCTCGGCTGCTTGCTGATACTGGACATCGCCTGTTAACTTTCCATCGGGTAAGCGGTTCATACCAACATCGACCACCATCGCTCCTGGCTTAATCCAGTCGCCGGGGATAAACTCCGGCTTACCAACGGCGACCACCAGAATATCAGCGCGGCGAACATGTTTTTCCAGATCGTTAGTAAAACGGTGGCAAACGGTGGTGGTTGCTCCGGCCAGCAATAATTCCAGACTCATGGGTCGGCCGACAATATTGGAAGCACCAACGACCACCGCATTCAAACCGTGTAAGTCCACTTTGGTCGACTCCAGTAGGGTAATGATACCCTTGGGGGTACAGGGGCGAAGTGCTGGAATGCGTTGAGCCAGGCGACCAATATTGTAAGGATGGAAACCATCGACGTCTTTATCCGGGCGGATGCGCTCCAGGATGGGGGTTGCATCCAAGCCTGCTGGTAATGGTAACTGCAGTAAAATGCCGTCAACCGTTGGGTCTTCATTGAGTTGGTCGATCAGAGTTTCTAATTGCTGCTGGCTGGCATCGGCGGGTAAGTCATGATCGAAAGATTTAATCCCGACTTGCTCGCAGGCGCGGCGTTTATTACCAACATACACTTCCGATGCCGGGTCTTTACCGACTAGCACGACTGCCAGCCCGGGCATACGTTGACCACTGCTGATGCGTTCAGAAATTTGTGACTTAACAGTTTCGCGAACGGAAGCGGCAATTGCCTTTCCATCAATTATTTGTGCGGACATCTGTTTTTGGTTCCCAGAAGTTGAGGAGTTAACAAGCAATATGGCATTTATTTGGGGCTCTAGTTTACGTTTTTTACCCAGACTTGTCACTGACCGCAGTAAAAACCACCAGCTTGCTGCAAAAGTAGCCAGTTGGCGGTTTAATCGCAAAAAGTGTTTGACGAGCTATGCCGCAACAGGTAATATTCGCCCCCGTTGTCGGCCCTCAGGGTCAACACACGTTTTATAAGAGTTTCGGCGATTAGCGCAGTTTGGTAGCGCACTTGGTTTGGGTCCAAGGGGTCGCAGGTTCAAATCCTGCATCGCCGACCATTCTTACAAAACGGACGGTTGCAGGTATGTTCGATATGCGCCCGTAGCTCAGTTGGATAGAGCAACGGCCTTCTAAGCCGTCGGTCGCAGGTTCGAATCCTGCCGGGTGCGCCAGAACGCGCCATAAAAGAAAGCCAATCAGTGGTGGGTGTAGCTCAGTTGGTAGAGCCCCGGATTGTGATTCCGGTTGTCGTGGGTTCAAGTCCCATCATCCACCCCACTTCCTCTTTCTGCAAGTTAAAGAACATAGTTGTCGGCGATTAGCGCAGTTTGGTAGCGCACTTGGTTTGGGTCCAAGGGGTCGCAGGTTCAAATCCTGCATCGCCGACCATTTCTTACTGATCAATCAAGCCTTTATTTGCGTATCCATTGATAGCAACCTAGACTATTATTTATAGTGTTTAATCAGATGGAGGTCGCCATGACAGATTTTGAAGCCCGTATGCGTAACCCAGCAAGTAAATTTGCTACCCCGGAAGAAGTGCTTAACCGTGATGACTTTAGCAAACAGCAAAAGTTAGACATTCTAAAGCAATGGCGTTACGACGAATACGAAACGGAAGTCGCTGATCAGGAAAACATGGCAGCTGACCATCCCGATCGATTAGGTGAAATCAATAATCTCATTATAAAACTGCAGGAGTCATAAGCCTCCTGTTTCGCTAAACCTCGTTGTTTTTTATTAAGGTCGCGTCAGGCACGCGACCGACTTCCGAAATTTCTTCTGTTAGCTCTCGACTCTCGTTGCTTACCTCGCTATAATGCTGCGTCATTTTTTAAGGTCAACGCCGTTGTTACGCCGACTTTTAAATAAACGAAAGGCGAACGACATTCATTGATTGAAACCGAGGTAATGAAGCAATGCAGGTTTCTGTAGAGACAACTCAAGGTTTAGAACGTCGCGTGACTATTTCGGTCCCGGCGGACACGATTGATAACGAAGTAAAACGTTTACTGAAAGAAGAATACCGCCACCGCCGTGTGAATGGTTTCCGTAAAGGGAAAATTCCTCCACACGTGCTGCAGAAGCTATTCGGCCGTGAAGCTCGTTCGCGCGCTGCTTCTGGGGTAATGCAGAGCAAGTTTTACGAAGCGGTCATGCAGGAAAACCTAAACCCAGCAGGCGCTCCGGCGATTGAACCTAAAGTAAATGAACCGGGCAAAGATTTAGAGTTCACGGCAACGTTCGAAGTCTATCCAGAAGTCGAAGTGAAAAATCTGGATAAAGTTGAAATTGAAAAGCCAGCCGTTGAAGTTACTGACGAAGATGTCGACAACATGTTAGACACTCTGCGTAAGCAACACGCGGGCTGGAAAGAAGTTAAACGCAAGTCGAAGAAAGGCGACCGCGTTACTATGGACTTTGTTGGTTCTATCGACGGTGAACAGTTCGAAGGCGGTAAAGCCGAAGACTTTCAGCTGGAATTGGGCGAAGGCCGCATGATCCCTGGTTTCGAAGACCAAATCAAAGGCATTAAAGCGGGTGAAGAAAAGTCTATCGAAGTGACTTTCCCGGAAGATTACCACGCAGAGAACCTTAAGGGTAAAGATGCCCAGTTTGATGTTACTGCGAAAACTGTAGAAGAACGTGAGCTGCCTGAGCTGGACGACGAATTCGTTGCCTTGTTCGGGGTAAAAGAGGGCGGCGTTGAAGCGTTGAAAACCGAAGTTCGCAAAAACATGGAACGCGAACTGAGTAACGCTGTTAAAGGTAAAATTAAAGAGCAGGTGTTGAAAGGCATCGTTGAACAAAACGACGTTGACCTGCCAAAAGCAATGGTTGATCAAGAAATCGACGCGTTGCGTAAACAAGCGGCGCAGCGTTTTGGTGGCAATGCTGAGCAAATGCCTGACTTACCGGCAGAGCTGTTCGAAGAACAAGCAAAAGAGCGGGTAAAAGTTGGGTTGTTGCTGGGCGAAGTTATCCGCAAGAACGAGATGAAACCTGACGACGAAAAAGTGGATCAGATCATCGCTAATGCAGCGTCAGCATACGAAGATCCGGAAGAAGTTGTTACTTACTACAAGTCTAACAACGACATGATGCAACAGGTTCGTAACCTGGCTCTTGAAGAACAGGCAATTGATTTTGTTCTGCAGCAAGCCAAGGTGATTGATAAAGAAGCGAACTTTGACGATATCATGAACCCTAAGCAGTAATAACCGCACGGAATCCTTGACGGAGTCCGGCAGTGCTTGGTTTAATGGCTCGTATGACATCATACGAGCCATTTTTATTTCAGGAGCATTTATTTAATGTCTAGCGATATTCAGGATCCGATGGCACAACTCGTTCCAATGGTGGTCGAGCAGACCTCAAAAGGCGAACGTTCTTACGATATTTATTCACGCTTATTGAAAGAGCGGGTTATTTTTTGTTGTGGTCAGGTAGAAGACCACATGGCGAACCTTATTGTCGCCCAGTTACTGTTTTTAGAATCGGACAATCCGGATAAAGACATTTATCTCTATATCAATTCGCCAGGCGGTGTTGTGACCGCAGGTATGGCTATTTACGACACCATGCGCTTTATTAAGCCCGACGTCAGCACTGTCTGTATGGGGCAGGCGGCCAGCATGGGCGCGTTCCTGCTAGCCGGGGGCACTAAAGGTAAGCGTTATTGTTTGCCAAATTCTCGAGTGATGATTCATCAGCCGTTAGGCGGTTTTCAGGGGCAGGCATCGGATTTTGAAATTCATGCGAAACAGATTTTGGATCTGAAAGAGCGCCTAAACCGTATGTTAGCGGAGAACACCGGACAAGATTATGACAAAGTGGCGCGCGATACCGATCGCGATCACTTCCTTGCTGCCGAAGAGGCCATTAAATATGGTTTGGTGGATGGTGTATTAAATAAGCGTGGCGAAGAGTAGTAGGAGAAAAGCATGACCGATAAAACCGAAGGTGAAGGCGAGAAGCCGTTGTATTGCACCTTTTGCGGTAAAAGTCAGCATGAGGTTAAAAAGCTGATTGCGGGTCCTTCTGTATTTATCTGTGATGAATGCGTAGACCTGTGTAATGATATTTTGAAAGAAGAAATTCAGGATATCGCGCCGGCAGCCGACCATGAAAAATTGCCGGTTCCTAAAGCGATTCGGGAAAATCTTGATGACTATGTGATTGGTCAGGATCGTGCAAAACGGGTTCTTTCGGTCGCTGTTTATAACCACTATAAGCGCCTGCGCAATAAAGGCAAAAGCCACGACGGCATCGAGTTAGGAAAAAGTAATATCCTGCTGATAGGCCCAACCGGCTCTGGTAAAACGTTCCTTGCTGAAACCATGGCCCGTTATTTGGATGTGCCTTTTACGATGGCCGACGCAACCACGCTAACCGAAGCCGGTTATGTGGGCGAGGATGTTGAAAACATCATTCAAAAACTGTTGCAAAAATGCGATTACGATGTGGAAAAAGCCGAGCGCGGTATCGTCTATATCGATGAGATAGATAAGATCTCGCGTAAATCAGATAACCCATCGATCACTCGTGACGTTAGTGGTGAAGGGGTTCAGCAAGCGTTGCTAAAGCTAATTGAAGGCACGGTTGCATCCGTACCGCCGCAAGGAGGCCGCAAGCACCCTCAACAAGAATTTTTGCAGGTTGATACCTCGAAGATCCTGTTCGTCTGTGGTGGTGCTTTTGCTGGACTCAGCAAAGTTATTGAACAGCGTTTAGCAACAGGCACTGGTATTGGTTTTGGCGCCGACGTTAAGAGCAAAAGCCAGGATGAGGAAGGCAAAATCGTATCAAAGGTGGAGCCGGAAGATTTGGTGAAGTATGGTTTAATCCCAGAGTTCATCGGGCGTTTACCCGTCCTGGCAACATTAGACGAACTTGATGAAGACGCATTGGTTGAAATTTTAAGCGCACCTAAAAATGCGTTAACTAAACAGTATTCAGCATTGTTCGAAATGGAAGACGTAGAGCTTGAGTTTCGTGAAGATGCACTACGCGCTATCGCAAAGAAAGCAATGGCGCGTCGCACTGGCGCCAGAGGCCTGCGCTCTATCGTTGAAGACGTATTGTTGGGCACGATGTACGAATTGCCGTCCATTGAAGGCGTGGTTAAGGTGGTTGTTGATGAATCTGTCATTGCAGGCGAATCAGACCCTATCTTGATTTATGCCAATCAAGCGAAGGACAAGCAAGCTTCGGGCGAATAAGTCGCCAAAACAGCCCAAAAAACATGCAAAAAAGGGCCTTTTGGCCCTTTTTTTCTGCCAAGGATTGAACTTTGCTGTTCAGACCGCATATAACAGATATAACCAAGGTCGGGAGAAATTAATGAGCGAAGAACGAACAGAACAATTACACATGCCCGTTCTGCCGTTGCGAGATGTCGTGGTGTACCCGCATATGGTGATTCCACTGTTTGTCGGGCGCGAAAAGTCTATTCGCTGTTTAGAAGCGGCAATGGACGCGGATAAAAAGGTATTTCTAGCAGCGCAGAAAGATGCATCGGTTGATGAACCCAACGAGGATGACATATATCGGGTCGGTACCGTAGCAACGCTATTGCAACTGTTAAAATTGCCGGATGGAACGGTAAAAGTGTTGGTGGAAGGCCAGCAACGTGCACAGTTAGATGAACTACAAGACGATGACGATTATTTTAAAGCATCGATCCATTATTTAGCCTCTGAAGAAATGCCTGAGAAAGAGCAGGAAGTGATGATTCGCTCAGCAATGAATCAGTTTGAGGGTTACGTAAAGCTAAATAAGAAGATCCCTCCCGAGGTACTAACCTCGCTGTCCGGAATTGAAGACTGCGACCGGCTTGCAGACACAATGGCCGCGCATATGCCGTTAAAGCTGGCTGACAAGCAGCATGTGCTGGAAATCACCGATGTGCGTGAGCGTGTTGAATATTTGATGGCGCTGATGGAAGGTGAAATCGACATTTTGCAAGTTGAGAAACGCATTCGCAGCCGCGTTAAGAAGCAAATGGAGAAAAGCCAGCGCGAATATTATCTGAATGAGCAAATGAAGGCGATTCAGAAAGAGCTGGGCGAAGGCGAAGACGGTGTCGATGAATTTGAACAGTTACAGAACAAAATTGACGACGCGCAAATGCCGGCAGAAGCTCGTAAAAAGGTTGAAGCTGAGTTATCGAAATTAAAAATGATGTCACCCATGTCGGCCGAAGCTACGGTAGTTCGTGGTTATATCGACTGGATGGTATCAATTCCGTGGAAGAAGAAATCACGGATTAAAAAAGATTTAGCCAACGCTGAAAAAATTCTTGATGCAGACCACTATGGTTTGGAAAAAGTTAAAGAACGCATCATTGAATACCTGGCCGTGCAGCAACGTACGACCAAAGTGAAAGGTGCTATTTTATGCCTTGTCGGGCCGCCGGGTGTGGGTAAGACCTCATTAGGGCAATCAATTGCCAGAGCCACTGGCCGTAAATATGTACGCATGGCGTTGGGTGGTGTGCGTGACGAAGCTGAGATACGCGGACATCGGCGTACCTACATTGGCTCAATGCCAGGTAAGCTGATTCAGAAAATGTCAAAAGTTGGCGTACGCAACCCGCTGTTTTTGCTGGATGAAATTGACAAGATCTCCAGTGACATGCGTGGTGACCCGGCATCAGCGCTACTAGAAGTGCTGGATCCAGAACAAAACATCAACTTTAACGATCACTACTTAGAAGTTGATTACGATTTGTCGGATGTGATGTTCGTAGCAACCTCTAACAGCATGAATATTCCAGCACCACTATTAGATCGGATGGAAGTTATTCGGCTGGCAGGTTACACAGAAGATGAAAAGCTGAACATTGCGAAAAGCCATTTATTGCCTAAACAAATTGAGCGTAATGGGCTTAAAAATAAAGAAATTACTGTAAAAGATGACGCTATTATAGGCATCATCCGTTATTACACCCGCGAAGCCGGGGTACGTAACTTAGAGCGCGAATTGTCTCGCTTATGTCGTAAAGCAGTCAAAACTATTTTATTGGATAAATCGATAAAGCATGTTGAAGTGAATCAGGATAACCTGTCCGACTACCTGGGCGTTCAGCGGTTTGACTATGGTAAAGCCGAGGAAGAAAACCAGATTGGCCAAGTTACTGGTCTGGCATGGACTGAAGTCGGTGGGGATTTGCTGACCATAGAAGCGACGAATGTGTCTGGTAAGGGAAAAATCACCTCAACCGGGTCCCTGGGCGACGTGATGCAAGAGTCTATCCAAACCGCCTTAACCGTGGTTCGCAGTCGTGCCGATAAACTAGGTATTGCTGACGACTTCCATGAAAAACGTGATATTCATGTGCATGTGCCTGAAGGAGCAACTCCAAAAGACGGACCGAGTGCGGGTATCGCTATGGTGACCTCGTTAGTTTCGTCGTTAACTAAGATTCCGGTTAAGTCTGAGGTCGCTATGACTGGCGAAATTACTTTGCGCGGTGAAGTATTAGCTATCGGTGGTCTTAAAGAGAAGTTGCTGGCCGCTCATCGCGGTGGCATCAAGCATGTTTTGATTCCGAAAGACAATGAACGTGATTTAAAAGAGATTGCTGATAATGTTAAGCAGGATCTGACGATTCAGCCGGTACAGTGGATTGATGAAGTGCTAGCCGTTGCATTAGAACGGAACCCTATGGATAACTAGTACTAAAGTGCTATAGCTCTTTCCGCAAAAAACGAGCCAATGCGGCCTATGGCAAAGAAATTAGCCTGTAGGCCGCATTTTTTCGTTAAAAAATTAAAAAAAAGGGTTTTCAAACGAAACCACTGTGGTAGCCTAAGAATTAAAGCTATTGCTGGCGTTAGTTGTAGCCAGACGGCTGGACAGGAAAAGTTCGGAAAGAATGGTGTTGAACATTCAAACTAAGCTTGATATAACAATTTTGGCCCATTTAAAAAATCCGAATGGAACCACGGAAATTTGATAATAACAATCGAAGGGGATGATACTGTGAATAAGTCTCAGCTAATTGACAAAATCGCGGCGGGTGCAGATATTTCAAAAGCTGCTGCTGGTCGTGCACTGGACTCAATGATTGATGCAGTAACCGAAGCACTGAAGAAAGGCGACCAAGTCGCGCTAGTTGGTTTTGGTACTTTTAGCGTTCGTGATCGTGCAGCTCGCACTGGTCGTAACCCGCAAACGGGTCAAACGATTAATATCGCAGCAGCTAAAGTACCTGCATTCAAAGCCGGTAAAGCTCTGAAAGACGCAGTAAACTAATAAGAGCGCTAATGCGCTTTTTTTATTAGATATTGAACATTTAATAACCCGGAGTTTAAAACTCCGGGTTATTTTTTTGTTGAAAGGGTGAGTTTTACGCCTGTTTAGATATAATGTCCCGTCGATAATTAAACCACGAAGGAAGTTCTGATTATGTTAGAGCGGATACGAGAAGGATCGCAGAGTTTTGGTGCGAAAGCCGTTCTGGTACTGATAATACTGACCTTTGCGTTAGCCGGTGTCGGTAGCTATGTAACTGGTGGAGCCGAATCCACAGTAGCAGAAGTTAATGGTGCGGAAATCACCCAAACGGAATATGACCGGGCTTATGAAAATGAGCGGAGCCGGATGCAGGAACAGTTTGGTGACATGTTTGATGCTATTAGTTCTGATCCGGGCTACATGGAAACGGTCCGTCGAAATGTTCTGAATCAGTTAATAGAGCAACAATTACTGTTGCAATATGCACGCGATAACGGCATGCGTATTTCGTCAGCTCAGGTGAAACAGGAAATCCGTGATATTCCGGCGTTCCGAACTGCCGGTGAGTTCGATAATGACACATACCTAATGGCGTTGCGTAACGCAGGCTATACCCCTGAAAGTTTTGCTAATCTGATGCAAGATGATTTGCTTCGCAATCAATTACTGCAGGCATTAGCGGGTAGTGAGTTTGTGCTTGATGCCGAAGTATTAGCGCTACTGCGATTGCAACAACAAACCCGTTCAGGTGGTTACCTTATCGCTAACAATCAGGACTACGTCGATCAAGTAGAACTGAGCGAAGCAGATATCGAAAACTACTATCAAAGCAATACTCAGGCGTTTCAATCTCCTGAACGCATTCAAGTGGCGTATGTGGAGTTGTCACAAGCGGACTTAATGTCTGAGGTTGATATTACTGACGCTGATGTTCGTGAGTTTTACGAGCAACGTCAGAATCAGTATCGAACCGAAGAAGAGCGACGCGTTTCGCATGTACTGGTTGAGTATTCAACTGAAAATGCGGAACAAAAAGCGCAAGAGGCGTTGGCTAAAATTGAAGCCGGCGAGAGTTTCGCCGAAGTTGCCGAGCAATACTCTGATGATACATTCTCCGCTGAAGCAGGCGGTGACTTAGAGTGGGTAGAGCAGGGGATGATGGATGAAGCTTTCGATGATGCAACGTTTGCACTCGAAAATGTCGGTGATACCACCGGGTTGGTTGAAACCAGTTTTGGCTATCACATCATAAAATTAACCGATCTGCGTGCCGGAACGGTGACACCGTTTGACGAGGTAAAAGACGAAGTTCGCCAGCAGCTGGTCGAGCAGCAGGTAGAAGACCGTTACTTTAAGCTGCAGCAGCAGTTAGCAGAGATTAGTTTTGAACAGCCGGACACTCTAGAACCTGCCGCCGAAGCAATTAATGAGCAAGTTCGTAGAACCGATCTGTTTACGCGTGACCGGGCGCCTACGCCATTGAGCGATGATGTTATTTTGAATAATATCTTTTCCGACGGCTTAATCGATGAGCGCTTGAACAGTGATGTTATCGAAACCTCAGATGACCGCTCACTAGTGGTGCGGGTAATGGAGCATCAACCACAGCGAACTAAGGATTTAGCTGAGGTGCGGTCGCAGATTGAACAGCAGCTGCGTACCGAGAAAGCACAACAGTTAGCACTGGAACAAGCTCAGCAGTGGCAACAACAGTGGTCCGAACGTCAGGCCGATGCCAAGCTACTGGATAGCGTAACGATGAACAATCAGGAGCACCCCAGAGGCGTTGTCAGGAATCTTTTCCAGATGCCACCAATGGCTAGTGACGAGGCAAACCTGAAAGCGGTCGAACTAGCGAATGGTGACGCAGCTGTTATCGCTTTAACAAAAGTGACTGAGGGTAATGCGGAGTTGGGTGAGCAAGCGCAGCAGGTTCGTAACCAACTGAACAACAGACAAGCCCAAGTGTTACTGCAGGCCTTTATTGATACACTAAAAGAAGATGCTGAGATAATTCGTAGCAACTAGTCATCAATAAGTAGCTAAAGATATAAAAAAGCGCCAGGGTAGGCGCTTTTTTTATAGGTTACTTTTACTGCTGCTTTCCACTCGCTAGCGTTTATAAAGCTTCGGCAGTGAGCCCGAACGCTTTGCAGGTGATGTGTCATCGAGAGCGTTTCGCAACGATTGGTATAAGGCTTTACCACCCACCCATTTCGGTTTAGAAGCACTGAATAAGCTTTGCTGTAAGCCATTTAATTGCTGTTGTAAATCGGTATCAGGCTGATTACCGGCTGCGGTCCACCGAGCCAGGTCAGTTAGCGATACCAACCGTTTGCCATAGTGCTGTTGTGCCCACTTGCGTAAAAACTCATCGGCTTTGCGCGCGTGATTGTCAGCGCAGGCCTTTTGGAAATTACGCCATTGCTGACTACCGGTTAAAGACCGCTGTGTCGACTGTTGGCGCTCGATGTGCAGCGGCTTCGGTTTATTTCTGCGCCAGATAAAGGCCAGATTGCCAATTAATGACAGTAGCAGCAGGACGACTAATATCCAGATTGCCCGTTGACCGGCAAGTTCAGACAAAGATGATGCCGACGCTTTTTCAGTTTCGTCTGTTGCTGCCTGTTCTGGTGCCTTGGCAGGTTGTGCTGGTTCAGCTTTGGGCTGTTTAGGCTCTGTTTGATCCAGGGTGCTAGCCACCCCCTCAACGTTGAGAGTGACTGCTTCTGTGCGCGCCGTATCCCGTTGTTGCCGTTTCGTGTTAAACCACGGAATTTCGATGGCAGGCAAAGTCAACTGACCGGGATTATTGGCAACGATAGCAAAACTCGTTGTTTTTTGCGCAATAGTAACGCCGTTGCGTACGAACTGGTTGGTTTCTTCATTATCCGGATAAACTCGTATCGAATCAGAGAAACTAGGTTCAATTTCAGGTAACTGCTCTGGTTTTACGCCCACGGCGGTCAGTTGGTAGGTAACAGTTATGGGCTCTCCCACTTTAATTCTTTCGCGATCAGGCGCTAGGCTTTGGGAGATAGTTACTAGCTCACTGGGGAGCCAGTTACCACGCCAGTTATTGGGTATTGGTTTTACCTGCAACTGAATTTCTTCACCAATGGTACTGACGGGTTGCGTGTTTGAGAACGAGGAAAAAATAGAACGCTGGCCCTCGGCGTAGACTTCGCCCTCGAATTGCGCCCCCTCAATAGAAAAATTACCGGACTTGTTGGGTGTTATCTGAAATGTTCTCTGGTAAACCTTATAGCGCCGACCATTGATCATTTCTGAGGACTCTTCGTCCTGGCCAATTTGGCGGATATCAGCATTGTCCATTTGAGGGGGCATTAGGTTGCCCTTATTTAAGTCAGCAGCCAAATAGAGGCGAACAATATAGGTTAAAGGCTGTTGTAAAAAGACCTGCTTGCTATCGACGGTCGTTTCAATAAACGCAATTTGCTGAGAGCGGTCGCTGGTATCACTGCCTGCCGCTAAGACCTCCATATTGATGGGTTTTGATTGGACATCATTAATGCGGATAGCGGGAATGACGTAGTCGCCAGGTTGCTCGGCAATGAGTACCGTGGTGAATCGAGTTAATTTGCTCAGTTCACCGTTACGAATAGATGTTTGGCGGCTGACCGATGTTCTGCCGACGATAAAGTCATTCAACAGTCGCTGGGGCTCAAATGCCGAATTGTCGACATCATCGTTAAAGGTAACAGTGAGTATAAAGGACTCGTTGGCGATGACCGGGTTTTTGTCCACGGTGGCTTCAATTTCTGTTACTTCAGAACGTACCGAGGTACTAAACACGAGTCCCAAAAGCAGTATGAGCAGGGCGCTTATCCTCACCATTTTTTCTTTTCTCCTTGCGGTTTAGACGCACGCCGCTGATTACGGCGTTGGCTCTCTAATAACATTTTATTACGCAGTAAAATACTCGGGTCGTCTGGTATCCGCTTCATCCACTGCTCCAGTTGCTGAGCCTTTTCCGGATCAATATCATCATTAAATTGAACTCGTCGATTACGGCGCTGATCTGACTCTGGCTGTTGTTGCCCAGCTTCCGGTTGCTGTTGCTTGCCTTCTTGCTGCTGTTTTTGATCCTGTTGTTGCTGCTCGTTATCTTGTTGCTGATCCTGCGACTCATCCTGCTGTTGTTCTTCAGAGTTACCGGACTGAGAGTCTTGCTGTCCCTGGTTATTGCCTTGACTCTGTCCTGACTGATCACGACGGTCCTCGCCTTGCTCGCCATCGTCCTGCTGCTCTTGGTTTTGCTCTTGCTGCTCGCCTTGTTGCTGTTCTTGTTGTTCTAGTAGCTGCTGCATGAGTTCCAGGTTTTGCTGAGCTGCCTGCCAATCGGGTCTTTTATCCAACGCAGTTTGGTACGCGTCTGTGGCCGCATCAAATTGCTCGAGTTGAGCCAGTGCATTGCCGCGGTTATACCAACCCTCGGGGCTATCACTTTGCGCAAAACTATCGGCGGCAGCCTGGTAGTCACCAGCGCGATACTCAGCAGCACCACGTCTCAATGGCTGTTGACTGAGCTCAGCCGCAGTCTGATACTGCTTTTGTTGGTACAACTGTTGAGCTTGTTGCTCGACATTCAACCACCATGAAGAAGCGTCGTTGCTAGTCTGCTGCTGAGCGAAGCTGGTTGGGCTGTACAAAGAAAGCGGTAACCAAGTTAGTAGCAGCCATACCCCGAGACTACCACCCCGACGCCAACTGAATAGCATTAAAGGCACCAACAATAAGGCCAGGAAAGGACCGTTATCGCGCCACTGATCACCCTGTTGTTGTTGCTCTGAGTCTTTGCCTTCGCGAGTTAGCGGGGGTTGTGCAATAAAGGCTTTGATATCTTGATTATCGCGACGCACGGTTTGGTAGACTCCTCCCGTTAGCTCAGCCAAATCTTGTAGCCGGGAAGGCGTTAATTTGGCAATTACAGCCTGATTGAACCGGTCTTTAACTAACTGGCCGTCGGCGTTGCGAATAGGTGCTCCCTCGGTAGTGCCAATACCCAGCACAGAAACGCGATGGGGCTGTTTGCGTAGATAATTACTTAAGCTATTGAGCTCGCTGCTATCAATGCCGTCTGTTAACCAGTAAATGTCACCCTCGGCATAACCGGCATTGGAGAGCAGTTCGTCAGCCAGTTTTAGTGCTCGCAGTGGCTCACTGCCCGCCACTGGCATGATGCCAGGAGATAAAGAAGGTATCAGGTTTAGCAAATTATTATTGTCCGCCGTGAGCGGACTAATAGTAAACGCGTCGCCGGCATAGGCAACCAAGCCCGTGTCGCCGTCGAGACCCGACTTAACTAGATCCATCGCTTTAAACTGTTGTTGAGTAAGCCGGTCTGGCTCGATATCAGTGGCTAACATTGATGGTGACATATCCATTATCACCACTTGTCCGGTTTCTAGTTGATAGACCGGCTGAGGTAGCCGCTCCCAGGTAGGTCCAGCCAGGGCAACCGAACTGACCAACCAAAAAAGGCCAAGCCGATGTGCTGACCAGCTTGTTTTGCTGCCTGCTGAGTTGACCAATACTTGAGACAAATGTTGGGGTAACCACTGGTGCCAACCCGACTGAGTTTTTTGCACAACCAATAGTCGCCAATAAAATAAAGCTAAAGGAAGTAGCGCTAATAACCACCATGGGCGGAGAAAATGAAAATCAGCCATTTCGCTGCCTCCAGGGACGATAATGGAATAGGGCGATCATCACCATCAGTAGCAACGCTGCTGACAGAGGCCAGAAATAGAGTGCTTGACGAGGCCTAAGTTGCTGAGGCGAACCGGCAATAGGTTCCAACTCATCCAGCAGCTGATAAATGTCTTCCAATTCCTGAGTACTGCGGGCACGAAAGTAGCGACCGTCAGTGGTCTCTGCAATACGCTGCATTAATGGAACATCTAAATCACGACTTGGATTAACCCGTCGCTGACCAAAAAAGCTATCGACAACCACTTCTTCTGCACCGACTGCAATTGGGTAAATTCGAACGTCATAGGCGTCAGCTAATTCAAGTGCTTGATCAGGTGTTAAATTACCGGCCGTATTTTGTCCGTCGGTGAGCAGTACCAGTACCCGATTAGTTTCTTCTTTACCGCGAAAGCGTTTAACCGCAAGTGCGATCGCATCGCCAATAGCTGTACGCTCGCCAACCAAGCCTAACACCGATTCATTAAGCATCTGCTGGACGGTGTCGCGGTCGTAAGTCATAGGGGTTTGTAAAAAGGCGGTGTCGGCAAACAGAATCAAACCGAGCCGGTCGCCCTCGCGACGACTGATAAAATCACCTAATACCGATTTTACCATGGTTAAGCGGTCAACACTTTTACCGTTAAGCTGCATATCAGCGATTTCCATGCTGCCGGATAAGTCGACGGCCAGCATAATTTCGCGTCCTTCTGAGCGCACGGGCAATGGTTCACCTAGCCACTGTGGCCGGGCAACGGTACCAATAACTGCCAGCCAGCAAAGTGCGAGGAGCAACCACATCAGGGGTTTGGCACGCATGCTTTGCTGAGCATTGTCTAAACCGTTAAGAGCCGGAATTCGGATGGCACTCAGCGGTTGGCTTGTTGCTGGCAGAAAATAACGTATCAACCAGGGCAACGGTATGAGCAGGAACATCCAGGGCCAGGCGAACTCAAACATGGCGCTGCTCCTGTTTTGCTTGCTTATGAGCTTGTCGAATCCAGCTGTCTGCAAGTTGCTGATATTGCTGGATCAGTTCAGTGTTTACCGGTTTATAAAGTAATTCGTTACTGTGCTGCAACAACGACTGAAACTGTGGTTGTTGATCAGCACCAAGGAAGCGCAGCCATTGCTCGCCATTTAAAGAGGCAACTGTTTGTCGCGAATAGTAGGCCAACGCCACTTGTTTGCATAATAACGTAATATCACTGGCAGACGGGCGCTGTAGCGCGTTTAGATAGCTCAGTGCGATGCGTTGCGGGCGTGTTGACCGATAGTGCCGCCAAACTGCTATTGCGGTTAGTAATAGAGCAATAAGCGTGACGACAGCAATAATGATTAACGGCCAGGCAGGAGGCCACCAACTGGCGCTCTGGGGCTCGACTATGTCGTTTAGTTGTTGCAAAGAAGCTTGCTGCATTCACTCGGTTCCGTAGTTACTCAGTTAGCGTAAATCAGACCATTGTTGCTCTAGGGCTATGGCCGAATTGACATAAGTTAATGGCAGCCCATGCTGCTCAAACACGGTCTGCTGATGTTGTTGTCGCGCTTTCGCATGCTGTTGATAACGCTCGCGTTGGCGTCTGTCAGACAAATTTAATTGTGCCTGCTGCTCGCCGTCGAAGACTGCTAGTGGTTGTGCCGAGTAGCCTTTCGGTAGCTCTCGCTCCATTGGGTCGTACACCTGGAAGCAACGCACAGAATTGCGCCTATTAAGACGCGCCAGGTGCTCCAAAAGTTCCTCATCAAAGCGCTGAAAGTCACTGATAATATTGACTAAGCTACCCGGTTTTACGAGTTTCTGCAGCCGCGCTACGGTGTCTTTTAAAGGCATCGTGTGAGGTTTCTGCTGTCGTTGCCAACGGTCAAAGCTGTCTTCATGCACGGTCAATAAACTGTGCAGTAAGTGCAGCACTCCAGCTTGCCTTGCTGCCGGTTTATGTTCGCGGTGTTGCCAACCGTTACTGATAATACCGCCGACCCGGTCGCCACGTTGCTGTGCTTGCCAGGCTAGCGCAGCAAGCAAATGACAAGTCTGCACGGATTTAAACAGCAGCTGGCTACCGAATAGCTGGGTCAGCGCCAGGTCTGCGACTAAGAAAACCGGTCGCTCTTTCTCTTCACGGTAAAGTTTGGTGTGGGGTTTACCCGTACGTGCGGTCACCCGCCAATCGATTGAGCGAATGTCATCGCCGGCCTGATAATGGCGGACTTCATCGAATTCCATACCCCGGCCCCGGGTTTTACTGACTAAGGGTCCGGCCTGGCTTACCGCTGGTAAGTTGCGACTGTGACGAGCAAATGCCGGTAACTTCGCACGATAATACATGAGCTCCTGCATTTGCGGCTGAAGCCCGTTACTGTGGAATTTGTTTAACCAGAATTGCGACTGCTCAGACTGCATAGTAATTAAGGTGCCGGAACCAGTGAAACAATTTTGTCGATGACCTGATCTTGAGTAACACCGTCGGCCTCGGCTTGGTAACTAATAATAATGCGGTGGCGCAAACAGTTGTGCAGCACGCTGTTGATGTCGTCAGGTGTGACGAAGTCACGGCCATCCAGCCAGGCACTTGCCCGCGCACAACGTTCAAGCGAAATTGTTGCCCGAGGACTGGCGCCATAAGCTATCCAGCTGGAGAGCTCAGCGTCGTAGTTGGCCGGTTGGCGACTGGCAATAATCAGCTGCACTAAATAGTTTTCAACGGCTTCGTCCAGATATATCTGCATGACTTGTTGGCGCGCCTGAAATAGCTGTTGTTGAGTCAGTGGGGTTGGCATGGCTGCTTCCCCTTCCAGTACTTCGCCGCGATTTAAGCGTAGAATTTTTTGCTCTGTTTCAGCGTCGGGGTAACCGAGGCTTAAGTGCATTAAAAACCGATCAAGCTGGGCTTCTGGTAACGGATAAGTGCCTTCTTGTTCGAGTGGGTTCTGGGTCGCCAGCACCATAAATAATTCGGGTAATGGATAACTGCGCTGACCAACAGTGATTTGTCGTTCGGCCATTGCTTCTAGCAGAGCGGACTGCACTTTTGCCGGAGCTCGGTTGATTTCGTCCGCGAGAATTAAATTATGAAATAAAGGACCCTGCTGAAATTCAAAAGTACCAGTTTCGGGGCGATAGATATCGGTACCGGTTAAATCAGCCGGCAATAAGTCAGGAGTAAACTGGACCCGATGAAAGTCGCCTTCGATACCCTTAGCCAGGGCCTGAACTGCACGTGTTTTAGCAAGTCCTGGGGGGCCTTCGACCAAAAGGTGGCCGTCGGCAAGTACGGCAATCAGGAGATTACGGGTAAACTCGGGTTGGCCGAGTACCTGTCGATCCAGAAATTCGTGTAATTGCTTAAAATGTGATGCAGCCATGAGACTCCTGTACCTGTTATCTGTTACTACCTATGCTATTTTTAAAGCAGTGGTTTTATTGACTATGACACCGATAGTAACACTTTAATCAAAACGATGGTTTTAATCTGCCCTGTAAACCGCTAGAATTTGTAACAAAATCTATTGTGGTCAGACCAGTTTTGGCCGTCCAATTTAATAGGGAGATAGCATATGGCAGCAACACAAGCGTTGCGTACCCCAAATGGTGATCGTATCGCCATTGTGGCTGGTTTGCGAACACCGTTTGCACGTCAGGCGACTGATTTTCACGGTGTGCCCGCGTTAGATCTTGGGAAAATGGTGGTGCAGGAGTTAATCAACCGCACTGGTATTGAACCGGGGGTGGTGCAACAATTAGTGTTCGGGCAAGTGGTACAAATGCCTGAGGCGCCAAATATCGCTCGCGAAATTGTACTGGGTACACAATTGCCGGTAGATGTCGATGCCTATAGTGTGACCCGAGCCTGTGCAACCAGCTTCCAAACTACCGTTAATGTGTTAGAAAGTATGATGGCGGGTAATATTGAGGTTGGTATCGCTGGCGGCGCCGACTCGTCGTCTGTGCTACCAATTGGTGTTAGTAAACGATTAGCAAGGGCTTTAGTCGACTTAAATAAAGCGAAGAGTCTGGGTCAGCGCCTGAGTATTTTACGCCGCTTAGGCTTTAAGGATTTATTGCCAGTACCGCCTGCTGTTGCCGAGTATAGTACCGGTCTAAGCATGGGTGAAACCGCCGAGCAAATGGCAAAAACTCATAACATTTCGCGCGAAGACCAGGATCAGTTAACCGCTCAGTCTCACCAAAAAGCGCAACAGGCGTGGGACGCAGGATGGCTAAACGACGAGGTAATGACTGCCTACCCAGAGCCCTATAAAAAGCACATCGACCGCGATAACAATATTCGTGGCGACAGCTCAATCGAAAAACTATCAAAACTAAAACCGGTGTTTGACCGCAAACATGGCTCGGTTACTGCCGCGAACAGTACGCCGCTGACTGATGGTGCTTCGGCTGTCATGTTAATGACAGAAAGTCGCGCCAAAGAGCTTGGTTATAAACCGCTCGGCTTTATTCGCAGCTATGCTTTCACTGCTACCGGCGTAGAGAAAGATATGCTGATGGGACCATCCTATGCGACGCCGTTGGCATTAGAGCGAGCGGGCATGAAGCTGGCCGATCTGGATTTGATTGATATGCACGAAGCCTTTGCGGCGCAAACGTTAACCAACATGAAAATGTTCGGGAGTAAAGAATTTGCCAAGCAACACTTAAACCGCGAGCAAGCGATTGGTGATATCGACCCTGAAAAATTTAATGTGTTGGGTGGTTCTATCGCTTATGGTCACCCGTTCGCGGCGACTGGAACGCGGATGATCACACAGATGCTGTATGAACTGCGCCGGCGTGGTGGCGGTACAGCACTAACAACAGCTTGTGCGGCTGGTGGTTTAGGCGCGGCAATGATTTTGGAGAGTGAATAATGAGTGAACAAAAAGCATTCTCGCTGGATATCCGCGATAATGGCATTGCGGTGATTACTATTGATGTCCCGGGCGAATCAATGAACACCTTAAAAGATACTTTCGCTGACGAAGTCGGGACATTGTTAAATCGGCTGGAAAGTGAATCAGATATTAAAGGTGTGGTTTTCATCAGCGGTAAGCCGGGTTCGTTTATCGCCGGTGCCGATATCAACATGATTAATGATTGCGAAACTGCCGCTGACGCAGAAAGTCTGGCGCGTAAAGGACAGGCAATGTTTGACCGGATCGAACAGTTGGATGTGCCGGTTGTAGCGGCTATCAACGGCGCCTGTTTAGGTGGTGGGTTGGAGTTAGCAATGGCTTGTCATGTGCGGGTGGCTAGCGATGAGAGCAAGACTCAGCTGGGTCTGCCAGAGGTGCAGTTAGGCTTATTGCCAGGCTCAGGGGGAACCCAGCGGTTACCAGAACTGGTTGGTGTACAGCAAGGTTTAACCATGATGCTTACCGCAAAACAACTGCGTGCTAAGCAGGCTAAGAAAGCCGGCTTAGTGGACGAGGTTGTGCCTAATTCAATTTTACTTGAAGCGGCAATGAAGCACGCGCTTAAATCAAAACCAAAGCGCACCAAAGCGCCGCTTAAAGGCGTCAGTAAATTACTGGAAGCTACCAGCTATGGTCGCGGTATCATATTTAAGAAGGCGGCTGAACAGGCGCAGAAAAAATCGCAGGGGAATTATCCAGCGATTGATAAAATTATTGAAACGGTCCGTACCGGCGTCGAAAAAGGTCGTGAAGCTGGTTTTGATCAAGAAGCAAGAAGTTTTGGTCAGTTGGCTATGACCAATGAATCTTACCAGTTACGGCAAATTTTCTTCGCCACTACGGAGATGAAAAAGGAGACCGGTGCTGATGGTGTTAAGCCAGCCGAGACTCATCGCGTGGGTGTTTTAGGAGGTGGCTTAATGGGCGGTGGTATTGCCTATGTGACAGCTGCTAAAGCCGGACTGCCTGCTCGAATCAAAGACATTGCAGCCGACGGTATAACTCATGCCTTACATTACAGTTACGAGCGGTTGAATAAAAAAGTTAAGCGTAAACATATGCGCCGCGCCGAGCTTGAGCATACCATGCTTAAGTTGAGTGGAACGCTTGATTACAGCGGTTTTGAGCGCATAGATGTGGTGATTGAAGCGGTTTTTGAAGACCTTGATTTGAAACAAAAGATGGTTGCGGATATTGAGCAACATGCAAAGCCGGAAACTATTTTTGCAACCAACACCAGCTCGCTGCCTATTACTCAAATTGCTGAGAAAGCAAAACGACCTGAAAATGTTATCGGTCTTCATTACTTCTCCCCGGTTGATAAAATGCCGCTGGCAGAAATTATCACTCATCAGGGTACTTCAGACCAGACCATCGCGACCACTGTGGCCTTGGCCAGAAAACAGGGTAAAACTCCGATTGTTGTAAAAGATGGTGCTGGTTTCTTTGTTAACCGTATTTTAGCGCCTTACATGAACGAAGCAGCGCGCTTGGTGTTAGCCGGAGAGCCAATAGAGCACGTTGATAAAGCATTAGTGAAATTTGGTTTCCCGGTAGGACCCGTTACCTTGCTTGATGAAGTGGGCATAGATGTGGGTGCCAAAGTTGCCGGGATTTTGCGCAAAGAACTGGGGGAGCGGTTTGAGCCACCAGCGGCTTTCGACAAGTTGATGGATGACGATCGTAAAGGTAAGAAGAATCAAAAAGGGTTTTATCAGTATGGTAAAGGCGTTAAAGGTAAACCCGTCGACAGCTCGGTATATTCGTTGCTGGACATTGAGCCTAAACAGCAGTTAGACCGCGAAACAATCGCTGAATTGTGTGTGCTTCCAATGCTCAATGAAGCGGCATACTGCCTGCAAGAGGGCATTATTCGAAGTGCCCGCGACGGCGATATTGGTTCTGTCTATGGTATTGGTTTCCCGCCTTTCCGTGGAGGTCCGTTCCGTTATATGGACGAAATTGGTATCGGCACGCTGGTAGCTAAGCTTGAGAAGCAAGCTGAAAAGCGTGGCGACCGTTTTCAGCCTGCGCCTTTATTAGTGGAAATGGCAGAGCAGCAGCGCCGCTTTTATTAAAGCGTCGTTGAAATTTGATGGTGTTCGATGAAGCGGATGAACTCATCCGCTTGCATCGGCTTAGCAAAATAGAAACCTTGGATATATTCACAACGTAGTGTTTTTAGAATCTCTAATTGAGCTTTTGATTCGACCCCTTCAGCGACCACCTTCAGGTTTAAGTTGTGAGCCATCGCAACAATTGACGCGACCATATTCCGGTCTTTATCGTCACTGGTGATGTCATCCACAAAGGCTTTATCGATCTTTAACGTATGGATGGGGAAACGCTTAAGATAGGCTAATGACGAGTACCCTGTTCCAAAGTCATCAAGTGCCAGTTGGACGCCCATATCCGCCAGGTTTTCAAGCATAGTAATTGCGCGTTCGGGATCAGCCATTACCATTCCCTCGGTAATTTCAAACTCAACATGCCGTGGATGTAGCTTTTCTTCGGCTAAAATATTTTCTATCTGGAAAGCTAGGCTCGATGTTAAAAACTGTCTCGCTGACAGATTAATCGCAACATTTCTTGGAGCGCCTTGGAGTTTCAAAAAGCGCAGCATGTCGCGACAGGCAATGCGCAATACCTGTTCGCTTAAGGGAACGATTAAACCGGTTTCTTCGGCTAGCGGAATAAATTCAGCCGGACTAACCAGCGTGCCATCTTCGCGTCGAATTCTAGCAAGCGCTTCAATGCCAGCGATATGCTGTGAAGGCACTTCTATTTTGGGTTGGTAGTGAACTTCTACTCGGTCTTCGCGAATCGCGCCGCGCAATTCATTTTCAGTTTTTAAGCGTTGAATTGCATTTTCGTTCATCGATTGACTGAAGAACTGATAGCAGTTCCCCCGCCGTTGCTTAGCATGGTACATGGCCGTATCGGCTTTTTGTAAAAGCTCCTGCGAGGTGCTGGCGTCGTGGGGATAAAGCACTATGCCAATAGAACTGCCAATAACAACCTCATGACTTTGTATTTGATAGGGGTGGGCAATTTCTTGGTTAATCTGGTTCGCCAGTGCACTGATAGTATTTATATTAGTGCTGTCTTCTACTAATAGACCAAACTCATCGCCGCCGAGGCGATATAGAGTATCCTGCCGGCGCCCAATATCCGTTAAACGCTCCGCTACGCGGCATAGCAATTCATCACCAATTTCGTGACCAAGCGAGTCATTAATTTTTTTAAAGTCGTCAAGGTCAAATACTAACAACGTGTGAGGAACTTTTTTACGCACTAAGTTGGAATGACTAACTTGAAAGTAGGAACGGTTGGGCAGGCCGGTCAAACTATCAGTATTAGATAATCGGCGTAACTCATTCTCTGTGTGTAACCGCTCGGTAACATCAGAAAAGCTAGCAACAACCAGCTCTAGCTCACCATTATCGTTGGTAACCGCATCGAGTGTTAATTCCATTTGAAATTCGCTGCCATCAGCCCGAATGTCCTTGATTTCACCTCGCCATGAGCCATCCCGCATGACACTGCGTTTTATCTGATTCGCAAACTCTGGTTCGTAGGCAGACAGAACCAGTGGCTGATTGATCGCTTGGTCGCGACCATAGCCGGTAATAGTTTCATACGCTTTATTAACTTCGCGTTTACGGAAAAAGCGATCAAATATACAGATACCATCGGAAATGTTGGTCAACGATAACGCCAGCATATTGAGACGCTCTTCACTATTAATCATCGAACTAATGTCGACCATGGCACCCTGAATGCGGGAGGGGTTACCATCGTTGTCGCTGGCAGTGACCTGAGCTCTATCTAATAACCACAACCAATGACCGTTATTATCCAGCCGATAGCTACACTCCATGTGAGAGGCGCTCCCGTCGAGAAGCTTGGTAAGCTCCTGAGATAGGCGTTTTATGTCTTGTGGGTGAATATTACTGGATGAACCTTCAAGACCATTTCGAATACCATCAATAGGAAAATGTGGACAATGGGGCCAAAGGTTATGACGGTACAACTCACCTTCTTGGACATACCAGTCCCATACTTGGGTACCACTGGTGTTGAGCACATTAGCAAGGTCTGTATTTTGTTGTTGAATGGATTGCTGGCGCTTGCGATTCAGTTTTAGCCAGTGAATAGAGATTAATCCGACGGCTAATATCAATGCTGCATATAAGGCGTAAGCCCAACCACTTTGCCACCATGGCGGTGTTACTGTGATTTCTTGTTGATACCTTAGCTGCCAGTCATTACCGTCTGTCGAGGCCTGGATTTGTAATAGATACTGATCCGCCGGGATTCGTTTAATCGCGATAGGCTGCAATGGGCGAGTGGTATATTGCCATTCGTCTTCTAAATCATACAGTCGGTAACGATATTGAACATTTTCTGGTTGCGGAGCCAGTGGCGATACAAAATCAAGCGTTAACATCTGTTGCTGTTGTCTAAGGTTGACGGCTAATGGCTTGAGCGTTTGTCGGTCTTGTTGTTGTAGCAGCGGTTTTTTACTGACGACTTGCAGAAACTCATTAACTGCGACTGCAGAGTGGCTATTCGCAATCCAAATTTTATCGGGTTGAACCGCCATCCGTAACTCGTGACCTGAGAAAAAAGCATGTTGTTCGGCGACTGGCAACCACCTCTGCTCAGGGATATCAAAGACGAAAAGGCCGCTTGTTTTGGTGGTTATAAAGAGCCGCTCTGCGAATAGTTTGATTTGCCGCACGGTTGCATCTTCGCGGGTTGGTAAAGGGTGGACTTGAATGATTTGCTGCTGTTGGTGGTCATACTTTACCAGTCCGACTGAGGTAGTAAACCACCAATAATTATCCAACCCTTTTTCAACACTCGAAAAGTTTCTGACTGCCTCTGGCAGAACCATAGTATTGAGTTCGGTTGCTATTTCGATATTGACCAGACGCTCGAAGTCCAGTGCTGAATTAGCTCTTGAAAACTGATACAACCCGCCATTTTCAGCGCCTAGCCATAGACGTTGCAGATGGTCGACGGTAAAAGCTGTGATTTGCAGCCCAGGGGGTAAGTTAAGGCTGTGTTGTTGACCCAGATAAGCGGGTTGATTCTGAGGTGTCTCAAGAATACGTATACCGTCAGCTGTTCCTACAAATAAATGACCGTCATCAACATACACCGACCGATAAATAGCAGTATTTGTCGCTAAGTCATCAGAGTTATCGAGCTGTTGTTTAAGACGTAAATTTTCATCGAGTTGAAACATGCCCTGGTCATGAGAAAACCATAATTGCTTGTCGCGACTGAGAATATGGTTAAAGCCATACGACGGCAGAGTATCTGTAATTGGGTTTTGTTGCGTGACTTTAAAAACTTCGTTGCTACTGCCGTCCCAGACAGCGATATCACCATTACTTTGCGCCAGCCAAATCCAACGGTCACCCTGATGGATATTGTCGATGTTGTGCAGCTTCTCGCCATTGTATGCTAATGCTACTGGCTTAGTGTGGTCTTTTTGCAAACGCCAGACGCGACCTTCGCTTAACGCCAGTAGGTGGTCATCAAAGCTTGATATAATACGCTCGACTTCAGCACCGCTGTCATCAGCGGATTGCCCGGTAAGGTTGAACTTAACCATTTGTTGCTGCTGATAGTCGTAGTAAGCCATGCCGCGAGTCGTCGAAATCCACAAGCGCTGGTCGTCAAACCATAAGCTGGTAATGTGGTTGCTGGGCAAATGATTGTCGCCACCTCCGGCAAGGAAGTGCTTAAATTGAGTGCCATCAAAACACTGCAGTCCGTTTCTTGTTGCAATCCATAAAAAGCCGTATGGATCCTGTAACAAGTCGGTGACTGTGTGGCTTGTCATTCCCTGACTAATCGCCCAATGCTTGGTTTGTGCGAGAGATTGAGGGGGATTAGCCGTTGCCGACGGAGGGCAAACTGCAATACCACCCACAACCAATAGGCTAAAAAGAATTCTAACTACTTTTCCAAACAAGATGACATCCTGATAGGGGGCTGATCTTAGCAGCTCTTATTATTTGTTAATTAAACGTTAAGCTAGCGAATATTACGGTTGATGTAAAGTTATTCTAGCCCTTTACTGTCGTGCTTTGAAGGCGAATAGATGCTGGTTGTTCAAAGAGTATACGGTGAATGGTGGCTAACCAGTCAGCAAGCTGCCACTGATCTAATGCCTCAGTGAGCTTTTGTGCGCGGTTAAACTCGATGTCGCCCAGCTGAATTGCCCCCCATAGACGCTGACTACGAACTCGAAGGCTCCGGTCTGTCACCGTCAGTTGATTGCGCATCACTGATTTGCTGTGAGCCCAGGATTTTAGCGTGATTTGCTCAAGTTGCTCAAAGCATAACACTAATGCTTGTTGCAGCTGTTGATGCAGTTGCTCTTGGGTCGCTGAGGGTGACTGCACAAAAAATAAGATACCAGGCTGACGTTGTAACGAAAAATACTGGCTACCGACCATGTAACCTAATTGTTGGCGAGTACGCAGTTCATCAAAAATCAGCTGATTGACAAGCTGTTGCAGCAGCATGATTGCAATCTGATCGGAGGGGCTATCGGTTGGCCCCTGAAAATAATGTAACACGGCGGTATCAGGATGTGCGTGTGTAATACTAAATTGCTGCTCACTATTGGTACTTAACAGATTAATACGGCTGCCTTGTGGTGTTGAGTGAGAACGGCCACGGACATTTGCCGCGACTAAGTCACCCAGCTCGCGAGCATGTTGTTGCTGCCAGTCACCGTGCATAAACGTGCATATACTTAATGGCTCGAACAGATCGGCAATAATCCGATTAAAATGCTGGTAACCGATATCATTTAAGGAATCAGCCATATCAGTGAGGCGGAATAAGCCTTTTTGCAGCAGCAGGTTCAGCTCCGAAAAAAGTAGATTCAATGGCTGACTTTGATGAGCCGAACGCCAGTTAGTGATCAGTTGCTGGCTAACTGACTTCCAGCGGTCACGATTAAACCTTACATCGGTTGCGCGACGCATCAAATACTGTAACAGCGGCAATTGGCCAGCGGACAAGCCGGTGGTATGAATAGTTATCCCCGACTGAGTTGGATAAATATTAAAATGCAGTCCAGCGACTTCAGCGTCATAAAGGTCTTCGTTCAACGCATCAATCATTAATTCTGACCATACTCGCGAACAGCAAAAGTTAACGGCAGACTGATTAACAGCCGGTGCCTGTAGGTTCAGGTAGATATGTCCCTTAGGAACTCGAAAGTCAGGGTCCTGCAAGTGCCATAACTGTTGTTCAGGAGTGTCGATGATGCGTTGTGGATTGGTGTTATGCTGCTCTAACGCATAAGGTTCAAAGTGTTCTGTAACAAACCGATTCTGGCCGGGTAATTTTGCCGCAAATTGTTCATCACCTTGCCCAAGCTCCTCTATCTCTTCTGGAACTAAGCGGCGCATGCTGTATGGGGTATCGTATATCGGCGTAATTGCATCGGTTGCAGCATTTGATGAAATCAGGGTAAGCCGTGCTTTTTCGGGGACCATTAAGCTGAGCAACTGGCGGCATCGTTGGGTATTCAGTGAGTCCATCCGGAAGTCGCCATAAATCACATCATGAACGGGGTAATGGTGAGCATTTATCGATAACTGCGAAACCAGTTCTCCAACGGGGGCAGGCTCTTGGTATTTAAAGCTTAGCTCTGCTGTTATGCGGCGTTCATTATAACGCCAGGACTCAATGCCCTGGTCGGCTATCAGTCTTAAATAATTGAATACCAACTGGGCAACGCGGTAAACATTTTGTTCACCGTTTTCGGTGAGCTGAATATTGATATTAAAGTCTTTAAAGTTACTCCCACTGATTCCTCCGCCAGCGGAGAGGCTATTAATCCAGCCCCGCTCGCGTAAGCAACTGAACAGGCTATCAGGGCCTTCGTAACCGAGAATATGAGCTATAAAGCTGGTGGTTTTATGCGCATAGTCACTATCTATTGAAGGTAGCGGTAGAGTGATGATGAGTCGCCGGGCCGGTTTCACCGGCTTTACTTGCAGTAATACGCCTAGCTGATCAGTCTGGTAAAGCGGCTCAGAAATTGCTGTTGGCGCGTAATTGTGAGCCTGGGGGAGCTTTAAAAAGTTCTCTTTGGCAAGCGCTTCTAACTCTTGCAGAGACTGGGGACCCGCTATGACCAAACGCAGTTTTTGGGTCACATAATGTTGTTTAAAAAACTGCAATAGTTTTTCTTGCAAAGACCCGTTCTTATCATCATTCAGGGTATCTAGATTACCCACCGAAAACTGACTGAAAGGGTGCTTCGGGTTTGCTGTCGATTTATGTACCTGATACAAGCGACGCAACTCGTCTTGCTGCTTTAGTCGAAATTCAGACTCAATGGATTGACGTTCTTTTTCGATCCATTCCTGAGCGAATAACGGCTGTTCAAACATGGCTGCAAAATAATTCAACGCCTGTGGCAGCGCGTTAGCCTGACAGTCGAAGTAAAAGTTAGAAAACTCGGTGCCGGTCCATGCGTTTTGTTGACCACCATAAGCATTTAAAAAATCGCTAAAAGCTGTCGGCGAGGGAAATTCATGATTGCCTAAGAACAACATGTGCTCTAAGAAGTGGGCGAGTCCCTGGGTATGAGTAGGGTCATTAAAATGGCCAGCATTGACAGCAAGCGCTGCCGCCGATTTGTGACTATCGGGGCAGTGCGCCAACAAAACTTGTAACCCGTTATCTAAGGTGACCGAACGGTAGTCCCTTTTGTCCCTGGGACTGCGGACAATGTGGACGACCTCGTCAACCGTTGATGAGCTCGTCATAACCGGCCTTATATTAAGAGTCTAATGGTGTATCGAAATCCTCGGATTTTTCAAAATCACCGAACATATCCACTAATACTCCTTGATTGAAGTCTAGGGTCAACTCCCTACGATAAATATCGCCGTGATTAGGATTCATTTCGTATACATAGGTCCAGCGGTCATTGTCGAATGCATTTTCAGCAACGGGGCGACCTAAGATAAATGCGACCTGCTCCTGAGTCATACCGACACGAAGCTTTTCGACGTCGCGTTGCTCCAGGTAATTACCCTGCGGGATATCAATACGATAAACTAAATCGTTCAAAGTGGAGCAACTGCTCAGCCCCAAAATTAGCGTTGCGATGGCCGAGACTTTTAATAACCTATGTTTCATTAACAACCTACTTTTAATAGTGAGTTCTATCTTACCGCTGATGATAAACAAACAAGCCAATAGTTACCAGTATAGCGGACGCAAGTTATCAGCTGGCTAGCAGTTCTTGCGCATTGGCTTTGGTTAAGTCGGTCACTTTATCACCACCGAGTAAACGTGCTAATTCGATAACCCGTTGATTTTTATCTAGCGGCGTCACCTGAGTTTCGGTTTCTTTACCATTGGTCTGCTTACTTACCTGTAACTGCTGATTGGCTTTAGCTGCAACCTGAGGCAAGTGAGTGACGCAAATAATCTGGCATTGTTGACCCAATTCTCTCAGCATCGAACCTACCACTGCGGCGGTTGGTCCGCTAACACCAACATCAACTTCGTCAAACATCATGGTTGGTACGGTTTGCTGACTTGCGCTCATCACCTGTATGGCAAGGCTGATACGAGAAAGTTCACCGCCGGACGCGACTTTACTTAAGGGCTGTAAAGGCTGACCGGGGTTTGCTGTCACCTGAAATTCGATATGATCGGTACCTTTGGCGGTCGCTGGTGCAGAGTCGCTGTGTTCAACCGCTATGGCAAAACGACCGTGCGGCATATTCAATTGCTGCATGGCTTGAGTAATCTTGTCACTCAGTTGCTGAGCCGCTTGTTGACGACTTTGCGATAACTGTTTCGCTTGCTTACGATATGCTTCGCGCAGTTGTTGGCGTTGTTCAGCCAGCTGTTCATTCTGTTCGTCAGCCGCGTGCAAATCGGCAAGCTGCTGTTTTAATTGCTGGTGATATTGATATAACTGAGCTGGTGCCATTTGGTGTTTTTTAGCCAACTTAAGCGCTTGTGTCATTCGCTGTTCAAGCTGATCAAGCTCACTGCCGTCAACGTCTATAGCTTCTTGGTAATGACGTAACTCTAGCGCGGCTTCTTCGATATGCACCATTGCTTGTTGCATTAACTCCGTGACGGGTACTAGTTGCTTATCTATTTCAGCTGCTTCCTGCAGTCTCGACAATGCATTTTGTACCAAGCCATTAGCGTTGTTATGTTCACCTTCGTAAAGAGCATTCAGTGCGAACAGGCTACTCTCTGAAAGACTTCGGCTGTTAGATAACCGTTTGTGATCGGCTTCGAGTTGTTCAAACTCGCCTTCTTGCAGGGCAAACTCGTCAAGCTCCTGGACTTGGTACTCAAGCAACTGTTGTTGTGCAACACGGTCGTCTTTGGCCTGTTGCTGCTGACGGAACTGCTTTTCGGTCGCGGCCCACTGCCGGTAGGTGTGCGCGGTTTGCTCAATTAATTGTTGATGGCGGGCGAAACTATCTAGTAACAGTAGTTGATGGTCGTCGCGGGTTAACAGTTGATGTTCATGCTGACCATGTATATTAACCAATAACGGAGCGAGTGCCTTTTGTTGTGCTAATGGCACCGGAGAGCCGTTAATCCAGGCTTTAGAGCGCCCATCCTTCGAGATAACCCGACGCAACACACACTCATTTTCAGCGTCTAATTCTTGTTGCTGTAACCATTGTGCCGCGGCACTGTCCTCAGCCACAGAAAAACAGGCACTGATTTCAGCTTTATCGCAACCGGGCCGGACCAGGCTGGCTTCTGCGCGACTCCCAAGACATAGACTTAGGGCGTCCAGTGCAATTGATTTACCAGCACCTGTCTCGCCGGTAATGGCTGTCATGCCGTTGGTGAATTCAATATCTAACTTTTTAACGATAGCAAAGTGGCGGATGTGCAGTTCGGTTAACATCGAGAGCCTCCATTAACTACTGTGTATCTGTACAGTTTATACAGTAGTTATACAGTAGTTAAGTAGAATTGCAAACCGAATTTTCGGACAGTGGTTTAAGTGAATTAACTATCGTTACTAAAACAGTCGACTACCCCAGCCTAATTTGTTCCGCAATACGTGGTAGTAGTTATGTTCTTTGGGGTGGATTAAGGTTAGGGTTTTCCGGTGTTTACTAATAACAATATCGTCGCCGGGGTGGACCGCCATGCGCACATGGCCATCACAGCTAATTTGTAATAAGTCATTGTCGTAGGCTGCCCGTAACCGAACTTCGGAACTTGCATCGATAACAATAGGCCGGCTACTCAAGGTATGCGGGAACATCGGAACTAACGTAATAGCGTCCAGACTAGGGTGCAGGATCGGTCCTCCCCCAGACAGTGAATAAGCGGTAGAGCCGGTTGGCGTTGCTATAATAAGCCCGTCAGAGCGTTGACTAAAGACAAAGTGATCATCGACGTAGACTTCAAACTCGATCATGTGTGCGACTTTATCGGAGTGCAGCACCGCCTCATTAATCGCCGAGCCTTGTCCGGCCACTGTGCCGTTGCTCATCACTTCGGTGTTTAATAAAAATCGTTCTTCGACTACATAGTCACCGTCCAGCACTGCCAGTAACGGTGTCATTACTTCATCAGGGTCAAGGTCAGTCAAAAAGCCCAGATTGCCGCGGTTAACTCCAATTACCCCAACATCGTGTTCGCACAAAGCTCTGGCAGCGCCCAGCATGTTGCCATCACCGCCGACAACGACAGCTAAATCGGCCCATTCCCCAATTTCACTGAGGCTTAGAGTGTTAGGCTGATGGCCCTCACCAATTTGCTCGGCACATCGTTTTTCAAGGGCCACATTAAAACCCCGGTGATTGAGAGCGTTTAACAATGTTTCGAGGGTTAAGCGAGTACCGCGGTCGTCCGCTTTGCCGAGTAAACCGATTTTTTTGAAGGGCTCTTTTGACATGGATTAACCTCTGATTTGATTGCCTTTAACGCTACGCTGAGTGAATTTTTTTATCAAGCCTAAATCAACGACTTGAATCCTGTTGCTGGTGTCCCCATCTACAACAGCAACGTTTTAGTACATTCATATTGGTAGAGAGTGGGCACTATGAAGGATAAAAAAGCACAAGCAAACGCTGAGCAATATCAACAGCAAGCCGATGACGCAGCGCAAGATAAGTCGCTAAATGAGGCTGCGGAAGCGGCCGCAGAAGAAGCGCTAAAAAGCGATCAGCAACCAGAAACACAGCAGCAAACAGCCGCTGAGGCAGATGCTGAAATGGATCGGGTTGCCGAGCTTGAACTGTCGTTAGCTAAAGCAGAAGCCAAGGTTAATGAGCAAAAAGAAGAGGTGCTGCGCACTCAGGCGGAAATGGAAAATGTCCGTCGCCGAGCGGCGCAAGATGTTGATAAGGCGCATAAGTTTGCGCTGGAAAAGTTTGCTAACGAACTACTCACCACGGTTGACAACCTGGAGCGGGCACTAACTGCCGCGAAGGAACAGCAGTCAGTGGACAAAAACTTTATGGAAGGTGTTGAGCTGACTTATAAAAGTCTGACCTCGACCTTGGATAAGTTTGGCGTTAAAGCGCTTGGAGAAGAAGGTGAAGCCTTTAATCCCGATGTGCATCAGGCGATGTCGATGCAAGAGTCGGAAGAGCACGCCAACAACACCATTATTGCTGTGATGCAAAAAGGCTATGAGTTGAATGGTCGGTTATTACGCCCGGCAATGGTGATGGTTGCTCGCAACAACCAGAAAAAGGTAGATACCGAAGCATAAATTGACAGAAATTTTTTGCTTAAGGCATTGAATTTTTAAAAGACGCCCCTACTTAAAGGGTATCGCTTAGAGTTTTCATGAATTTGAAGTTGGAGAAAAAATTATGGGCAAGACAATTGGTATTGATTTAGGTACAACCAACTCTTGTGTGGCTGTACTGGATGGCGGTAAAGCACGTGTCATTGAAAATGGCGAAGGTGATCGCACGACACCATCAGTCGTTGCATTTACTGATGACGGTGAAACGCTGGTAGGCTCTCCTGCAAAGCGTCAGGCGGTAACTAACCCAAACAAAACATTGTTTGCGATTAAGCGCCTGATTGGTCGCCGTTTCCAAGACGAAGAAGTTCAGCGTGATATCGGCATCATGCCTTACAAAATTGTTAAGGCAGATAATGGTGACGCCTGGGTTGAAATTGACGGCGAGAAAAAAGCACCACCACAGATTTCAGCAGAAGTGCTGAAAAAGATGAAGAAAACTGCTGAAGAGTATTTAGGTGAGAAAGTAACTGATGCAGTGATCACTGTGCCTGCATACTTTAACGATGCGCAGCGTCAGGCGACTAAAGATGCGGGTAAAATCGCTGGTTTAGAAGTTAAGCGTATCATTAATGAACCAACGGCAGCAGCACTTGCTTACGGTATGGACAAAAAGCAGGGTGACAACGTGATTGCCGTGTATGACTTAGGTGGCGGTACCTTTGATATCTCAATTATCGAGATCGACGAAGTTGAAGGCGAGCATACCTTTGAAGTACTGGCGACTAATGGTGATACGCACTTAGGTGGTGAAGACTTTGATAACCGCCTGATCAACTACTTGGTTGAGCAGTTTGAAAAAGACCAGGGCATTGATTTGCGTAAAGATCCGCTGGCGATGCAGCGCTTAAAAGAAGCAGCTGAGAAAGCTAAGATTGAGCTGTCTTCAGCACAACAGACCGAAGTGAACCTGCCTTATATTACAGCAGACAACACAGGTCCTAAGCACTTAGCGATAAAAGTAACTCGCGCCAAGCTAGAGTCATTGGTTGAAGACTTAATCACCAAGTCTCTTGAACCGGTTAAGCAGGCATTGGCTGATGCTGATATGTCCGTCAGTGATGTAAAAGACATCATCATGGTTGGTGGTCAGACTCGTATGCCGAAAGTACAAGCAGCCGTTACTGACTTCTTTGGTCAGGAACCACGCCGCGATGTAAACCCTGATGAAGCAGTTGCCATGGGTGCAGCAGTTCAGGGTGGCGTACTCTCAGGTGATGTAAAAGACGTACTGCTACTGGACGTTTGCCCGTTATCACTGGGTATTGAAACCATGGGCGGCGTAATGACTAAGCTGATTGAGAAGAACACGACGATTCCAACTAAAGAGTCGCAAACTTTCTCAACGGCTGAAGACAATCAGTCCGCGGTAACGATTCATGTAATTCAGGGTGAACGTAAACGTTCAGCAGACAACAAGTCACTGGGTCAATTTAACCTGGAGGGTATCCGCGCAGCAGCGCGTGGTGTGCCGCAAATCGAAGTAACCTTTGATATTGATGCGGACGGTATCTTGCACGTATCCGCGAAAGACAAAGATACGGGCAAAGAACAGAAGATCACCATCAAGGCGTCTTCTGGCCTGGATGAGTCTGAAGTCGATAAAATGGTCAAGGACGCAGAAGCGCACGCTGAAGAGGACAAGAAGTTCGAAGAGATGGTGCAGGCGCGTAACCAGGCTGATGGCTTAGTCCATGCGACACGTAACCAGCTAAAAGAAGTCGGTGACGCGTTATCGCAAGAAGACAAAGATGCCATTGAAAAAGCTTGTGAAGAGCTCGAGCAAGCAGCTAAAGATGGTGATAAAGAAGCCATCGAAAGCAAGACTCAGGCCTTGATGGAAGTGTCGCAAAAACTAATGGAAGCGGCACAGCAACAGCAAGCCCAACAAGGTGCTGAAGGTGCTGCAGAGGGTGAGCAATCATCTTCTAAAGCGGACGACGATGTTGTCGATGCTGAGTTTGAAGAAGTAAAAGACGACGACAATAAAAAGTAAGCGATAAGGCAACTTCGCTAATCGACACGGGCGTTGCCGCAAGGTAATGCCCGTGTATTCGTATCAGACCAAGGCAGAAGACTTAAGATATGGCGACACAAGATTTTTATAAAATTCTTGAGGTATCAAAAGACGCCAACGAGCGTGACATTAAAAAGGCGTACAAGCGCCTGGCAATGAAATACCACCCGGACCGTACCAAGGGTGACAAAGACCTCGAATTAAAATTTAAAGAAATTAAACAGGCCTATGAGGTCTTATCTGATCCGCAAAAGCGCCAGATGTATGATCAATATGGACACGAAGCCTTCGAACAGGCACGTCAGGGCGGTGGTGGCCCGGGCGCAGGCGGATTCGGCGGCGGTGCCGATTTTGCTGATATCTTTGGCGATGTGTTTGGCGACATTTTTGGCGGCGGACGGCGTCAACAGTCCCGCGCTCAGCGCGGTGCCGATTTGCGCTATAATTTGGAGATGTCTTTAGAAGACGCGGTGCGCGGTAAAGACGTCGAGCTGACTATTCCGACACTGGTTGAGTGCGAGGATTGTGACGGCAGTGGTGCCAAGAAAGGCAGCAAACCAGAAACCTGTAGTCACTGTCATGGTGCCGGCCAGATTCAAATGCGTCAGGGATTCTTTGCGGTGCAGCAAGCCTGTCCACATTGTCGTGGTAAAGGTACTATCATTAAAGATCCTTGTCGCAGCTGTCATGGCCAGGGTCGAGTCGAGAAAACCAAAACGCTTAACGTTAAAATTCCGGCAGGCGTTGATACCGGTGACCGCATTCGCTTAGCGAATGAGGGCGAGGCAGGGGAGCACGGAGCTCCTGCAGGCGACCTTTATGTACAGGTACATGTTCGCGAGCATCCAATTTTTGCGCGTGACGGAAACAACCTTTATTGTGAAGTTCCGGTTAGTTTTACCAAAGCCGCTCTTGGTGGTGACATTGAAGTGCCGACCCTGGAAGGCAAAGTTAAACTGAAAGTGCCGAAAGAAACACAAACCGGTAAACATTTCCGGTTGCGTGGCAAAGGGGTCAAGTCGGTTCGCACTGGCGCTACTGGTGATCTAATCTGTAAAATAGTGATTGAAACGCCAGTTAACTTATCAAGTAAGCAGCGTGAAATGTTGGAAGAGCTGGATAAGTCAATGGGCGAAGGAGATGAGGCCGCTAAATTTCGGCCCAAAGAGAAAGGCTTTTTTGATGGCGTAAAGCAGTTTTTCGATGACTTACGCAGCTAAGTAAAAGGAGATCAACCATGCGTTTACGTACTGTCGCTGCATCATTAGCAGCTGTATTAGCTTTGGCAAGCTGCTCTAAATCGCCTACGGGCCGTTCGCAGCTCACTCTGATGCCAGCACAACAGCTGAATCAAATGGGTGAACAGTCGTATGAGCAAATGAAGCAGGAGTTGGAGATCAATAATGATGCTGCAACTAACGCTTATGTGCAGTGCGTAAGCGATGCGTTGATCGAAACCTTACCAGACCCTTATCGTAATGCCGACTGGGAGATTACCGTTTTTGCTAACGAGGCTGCCAATGCGTTTGCGCTGCCGGGCAATAATATCGGTGTTTATGACGGCTTACTTGAAGTTGCAGAAAACCAACATCAATTGGCCGCGGTCATAGGCCACGAAATTGGTCATGTGATTGCTGAGCATTCTAATGAACGAGTTTCCAGCAATATGATGGTGGGACTGGGTTTACAGATTGGCTCTGTGCTTGCGGAAACGCAGCTGGACAAGGGCAATGCGGCGTTATTGATGGCGGCCATGGGGGTCGGTGCACAGGTAGGTATTTTATTACCCTATTCACGCACCCATGAATCAGAGTCTGATCGGTTAGGACTTGAATACATGGCAGACGCCGGTTTCAAGCTCGAAGAAGCTGCTCAATTGTGGCGTAACATGGCTGAAAATAGCGGTGGTCAAAATCCGCCGGAGTTTTTATCGACACACCCCAACCCTTCATCGCGGATTGATGCTATTAACAGCTATATCCCGCAATTAACCGTGGCTAATAAGTCACCGAATTGCCAGCGATAAATCAATATTTTCGGATCTATCATATAGAAAAATAATCTTTCGCGAGTCAGCGCCGACAATTATATTGCACGCTTTGCCACTAATGTCGGTGCGGTATGTTGAAAGCTTGGTTTGCGATTCCTTTTTGGCAACGGGTGCTAGGTGCCTTTGTTGTCGGCATGTTGATAGGTGCGTTCTCACCTGAAACAGGGGTTGCCTTAAAACCTCTGGGTGACCTTTTTATTCGTGCAATCAAAATGTTGGTGGCGCCGTTAATCTTTTGCGCCATTGTCAGTGCGATTACCGACCTTAATGACGGGCAAAAGCTTGGCCGGCTTGGCGCTAAAACCATCGGCATGTTTATGTTAACGGCGGTTATAGCCAGTGCTATTGGCTTAACTCTAGCCACGCTTATCGATATGAGCCCGGCAACTACTTTAACTGCAACCGAGCAGAATGAAAAACAAATCCCGTCAGTTGCTCAGGTGTTTCTAAACTTCGTTCCGGAAAATCCGTTTGCTGCACTAAGTAATGGCAATGTTTTACAAATTGTCGTGTTCGCAGCAGTAGTTGGTATTGCGATTCAAAAGATTGGTAGTAAAGCGGAGTCGTTGCGCCAGACGATCAAGTCTGGTGCCGAAGTGATGTATGAAATCACTCGTATGGTGTTACAACTTACGCCAATCGGTGTGCTTGGCTTAATGGCTTGGGTCATCGGTGAGTACGGCTTCGGTACGTTGCTGCCATTGGCCAAGTTTGTCGGTGTTATTTATCTTGCTGCGGCGATTCATATCATCTTTGTTTACGGTTCATTTGTGCGCTTTTTCGGCAAGCTCAGTCCGCGTGAGTTTTTCAAATCGGTATTTGATGCACAAGTGGTGGCGTTTACCACCTGCAGCTCATTCGGCACGCTACCCGCAGCGCACCGTGCAGCAACGGAACGTTTGGGCGTATCGAAAGATTACGCATCCTTCGTGTTGCCATTAGGCGCCACCATTAATATGGATGGTTGTGGAGGAATTTATCCGGCAGTTGCGGCTATTTTTATTGCGAACCTTTACGGTATTCCGCTAGAGTGGTTTGATTACGCTCTCATTATGATGACGGCCACCCTGGCATCGGTCGGGACTGCGGGTGTACCGGGTACGGCTTTGGTGATGCTAACGGTAACTTTGAATGTGGTTGGACTGCCGCTGGAAGGTATTGCCTTTATAGCGGCCATCGATCGAATTATCGATATGGTGCGCACCTTAACGAATGTTACTGGTGATCTGATGGTGGCCAGGGTGGTTGCCCAGAGCGAAGACTTATTGGTTAAGGAAACAGCATGAAAGTAGCAGTTATTGGTGCGTCGGGAAGAATGGGGCAGGCAGTTATTGCGGCTCTGCAAAACTCAGCAACCATGGAGCTAACCGCAGCAATTGTCAGTGAACAAAGCAATTCGCTTGGAAAATCAGTCGCTGGTGTAAATTATCAGACGTTGGCGCAGCTTGAGCAAACGCCGGATGTGTTTATTGATTTTAGCCTGCCACAAGCACTGACCGCTAATCTAAATTATGCCATTGAAAAGCAAACACCGATGGTGGTTTGTACCACCGGACTTGATGCCTCTCAGCGGCAGCAACTGCAGCAGGCGGCAAAGCAGGTGCCATTACTATACGCACGCAATACCAGCGTCGGAATTGCGTTGTTGGAGCAACTGGTTGCGTTAAGTGCGGCTGCTTTGAGTGATGCTGATATTGAGATATTTGAAGCTCATCATAAGTACAAAAAAGATGGCCCCTCAGGTACTGCTTTGGCGTTAGGTGAGGCAGCCGCGAGTGGACGTCAGCAGTCCTTTGATGAGGTTAGTGCCGGTGTCCGTTCTGATGGTGAACGACAACAGGGCAGTATTGGCTTTTCGGTGCTTAGAGCGGCGGATATTGTCGGCGAACACCAAGTGATGTTGGCGCAAGAAGGTGAACGGCTTGAGCTGAATCACCGGGTGAGTGATCGAAAAATTTTTGCCGAAGGGGCGTTACGTGCTGCTAACTGGTTAGTCGAACAGCCAAAAGGCCTCTATCATATGAAGGACATCCTAGCTTTACAGCAAAGCCTGCACCGCTTACTGAATAGCTAACGCTCGCCAATAAAAGCACTGGACGGGATCGGAAAAAATTCGTACAATAAGCGCAATTTGCCTAATTAAAGTTTTAGGCAAAGACTGCGCGGTTCAGGACCTTAAACGGGGAAGTCAACTAGTATTGATTCACCCGTTTTTTTATGTACGGAGGTTGCCCTTGAGTATTTTAGCGAGTCAGTCCGCTAACCGAGCTATACTGGTTTTAGCTGACGGTACCATTTTCCGCGGTACCGCTATTGGAGCCGAAGGCTCCGCGGTCGGCGAAGTTGTTTTTAACACCGCCATGACCGGCTACCAGGAAATTCTCACCGACCCATCTTATACCGAACAACTCGTTACCTTAACTTACCCCCACATTGGAAATACCGGCACCAACGACGAAGATGAAGAGTCGGACAGCGTTTGGGCAAAAGGTTTAATAATTCGTGATAACGCATTAAAAGCGAGTAACTTTCGTAAACAAGAAACACTAAATGAGTACTTGCAACGCCATAACGTGGTTGGCATTGCCGACATCGATACCCGCAAATTAACCCGTATTTTACGTGACAAAGGTGCACAGAACGGCTGCATTATGGCGGGAGAGCTAGACGAGGAAAAAGCGTTGCAATTGGCCCGGAAATTCCCAGGTCTAAAAGGCATGGATCTGGCTAAAGAAGTTTGCTGTAAAGAAGTTCAGCAATGGCATGGCGGCAGTTGGAAGTTGGGCGAAGGTCATACTAAGCCCGAGCAGTCCAAATATCATGTGGTTGCTTACGACTATGGATGCAAGCACAACATTTTGCGGTTGCTTGCGGACCGCAACTGTAAGATTACCTTAGTTCCGGCACAAACACCGGCGAGCGAGGTCATGGCGTTAAATCCGGACGGCGTATTCTTGTCCAATGGCCCTGGCGATCCAGAGCCCTGTGATTACGCGATAAAAGCAATTCAGCAGTTGTTGGATAATAATATCCCTATTTTTGGTATCTGCTTAGGACATCAATTACTTGGACTTGCTAGTGGCGCTAAGTCGATAAAAATGAAATTAGGCCACCACGGTGCAAACCATCCGGTGCAGGACACTCGCAACCAACAAGTGATGATTACTAGTCAAAACCATGGCTTTGCGCTGGATATCGATAGTTTGCCGGATAACCTTGAAATAACTCATGTGTCGCTGTTCGACCGAACTTTGCAGGGTATCAGACGCAAAGACAAACCGGCATTTAGTTTTCAGGGGCATCCGGAAGCGAGTCCTGGCCCACATGACGCCGAAGGATTATTCGACCAGTTTATTCAACTAATGCAACAGCGAGAGCAGGCGACAGCCTGATTTGGTGCAAGGAAAGGATAGAGCGAATTTATGCCAAAACGTACAGACATTAAAAGTATCCTGATTCTTGGCGCGGGACCGATTGTTATCGGTCAGGCGTGTGAGTTTGATTACTCTGGAGCCCAAGCCTGCAAAGCGTTGCGCGAAGAAGGTTTCCGCGTCATTCTGGTTAACTCAAACCCGGCCACTATTATGACCGATCCGGAAATGGCCGACGCGACCTACATTGAGCCGATTCATTGGGAAGTGGTCGAGAAGATCATCGAGCGCGAGCGACCCGATGCTATTTTGCCAACCATGGGTGGGCAAACCGCATTAAACTGCGCATTGGAACTTGATCGCTATGGAGTGTTGGATAAATACAAGGTCGAAATGATTGGCGCTAATGCCGATGCCATCGATAAAGCAGAGAACCGTGACCGGTTTGATAAGGCCATGAAAGCAATTGGCCTGGAAACACCAAACGCAGAAATGGCGCACAGCATGGAAGAAGCATTTGCAGTGCAAGAACGGCTTGGTTTTCCGTGCATTATCCGGCCGTCATTTACTATGGGCGGCAGCGGCGGTGGCATTGCCTATAACCGCGAAGAATTTGAAGAGATCTGTCGGCGTGGATTAGATCTGTCGCCTACTAATGAACTGTTAATTGACGAGTCATTACTGGGCTGGAAAGAGTATGAAATGGAAGTGGTACGCGACAAGAGCGACAACTGCATTGTTGTTTGTACCATTGAAAACTTTGATCCTATGGGCATTCATACCGGTGACTCCATCACTGTTGCGCCGGCGCAGACATTAACCGATAAAGAATTTCAGTTGATGCGCGACGCATCGATGGCGGTGTTACGCGAAATTGGCGTTGAAACTGGTGGCTCTAACGTACAGTTCGGCGTAAACCCCGACACTGGACGAATGGTCATTATTGAGATGAATCCGCGCGTGTCTCGTTCGTCGGCGTTAGCTTCAAAAGCAACCGGATTCCCGATTGCCAAAGTCGCCGCTAAGCTGGCTGTGGGTTACACCCTGGATGAATTAGAAAACGAGATTACCGGTGGCATTACGCCGGCGTCGTTCGAGCCTGCGTTGGATTACGTTGTAACTAAGATTCCTCGGTTTAACTTTGAAAAATTCGCCAACTGTAATGACCGTTTGACCACTCAGATGAAGTCGGTAGGTGAAGTAATGGCAATCGGCCGTAACTTCCAGGAATCTATGCAAAAGGCGTTACGTGGACTAGAGCTTGGTTCTAACGGCCTTGATCCGGTTATTGATGTGACCGCCGATGATGCTCGCGCTAAAGTGATTCGAGAATTAAAAGAACCGGGTGCAGAACGAATTTGGTATATCGGTGATGCCTTCCGGTTGGGTATGTCAGTCCGGGAAGTATTTGAGCTAACGCGCATTGATGAGTGGTTCCTAATTCAATTAGAAGAGTTGGTTATTCTTGAGCGTGAGCTCGATGCCATTGGCTTAGCGGGCCTAAACCACGATGTTATGACAGCGCTAAAACGGCGCGGCTTTGCGGATAAACGCATTGCCGACGCACTGCATATTAGCGAGTCTGAAGTGCGTAAAAAGCGTTACGACCTTAATATTCACCCCGTCTATAAGCGGGTCGATACTTGTGCCGCTGAATTTAGTTCTAGCACCGCATATATGTATTCGAGCTATGATGAAGAGTGTGAAGCACAAGTCTCAGACCGCAACAAAATTATGGTTATTGGTGGTGGTCCTAACCGCATCGGGCAGGGCATTGAATTTGATTATTGCTGTGTACATGCGGCACTGGCGATGCGCGAAGACGGTTACGAGACTATTATGGTTAACTGTAACCCGGAAACTGTGTCGACAGACTATGACACGTCGGATCGACTCTATTTTGAGTCAATCACCTTAGAAGACGTCCTGGAAATTGTGCGTATTGAGCAGCCCACTGGCGTCATCGTACAGTATGGCGGGCAGACGCCTCTTAAATTGGCCCGCGAGCTGGAAGCTAACGGGGTGCCTATTATTGGTACTTCGCCGGATGCAATTGATCGTTCAGAAGATCGCCAGCGGTTTCAGGCAGCGGTTCGTCGACTTAATTTAAAACAACCGGAGAATGCTACGGTAACTGGTATTTCTCAGGCCTTAACCGAAGCCAAACGGATTGGTTATCCGTTAGTTGTAAGGCCATCCTATGTGCTAGGTGGCCGGGCAATGGAAATAGTCTATGATGAGCAGGACTTGCATCGTTATTTAACCGAAGCGGTAAAAGTATCAAACGAAGCGCCTGTGTTGCTGGACCGTTTTCTGGATAACGCAATAGAAGTCGACATTGATGCCATTTGCGATGGTGAAGATGTCCTGATTGGCGGTATTATGCAGCATATTGAAGAAGCAGGGGTGCACTCTGGCGATTCAGCATGCTCGTTACCGCCTTATTCACTAAGCGATATTATTCAGGTGCAATTGCGCGAACAAATGCGTAAATTGGCGTTTGAGTTAAACGTAAAAGGCTTAATGAACGCTCAGTTTGCAGTCAAAGACGACGAAATTTATTTGATTGAGGTGAACCCACGCGCGGCTCGTACCGTACCTTTTGTATCGAAGGCAACCGGTGTTCCTTTGGCCAAAGTAGCGGCCCGTGTGATGGTTGGGCAAAGCCTAAAACAGCAGGGGTATGTGAAAGAGATCATTCCGCCTTACTACTCGGTAAAAGAGGTGGTTATTCCTTTTGCTAAGTTCCAGGGCGTGGATCCCATTCGTGGCCCTGAAATGCGCTCAACTGGCGAAGTGATGGGTGTTGGCGAGAGTTTTGAAGAGGCCTACGCTAAAGCTAATTTGGGTGCCGGTGAAGCGCTTGCCAAAAAAGGCAAAGCACTTATCTCGGTTAAAGACAGTGACAAGCGTCGGTTAATGGATCTAGCACGAGGTCTGTTAGCATTAGGCTTTCAGCTGGAAGCAACCCGAGGAACGGCGAAAATGTTGGCTGAGGAGGGAATTGATTGCTCTATCGTTAACAAACTTCAGGAAGGCCGTCCTAATATCGTGGATGCGATAAAAAATGGTGAGTACTGCTACATTATTAACACGGTAGAAGGGCGTCAGGCGATTCAGGACTCAGTTTACATTCGCCGTGAAGCACTGCTTAATAAAGTGATATACACAACCACTTTGAATGCCGCATTCGCTACGGTTAAGGCAAATACAGCAGACGACCGGGCGCGTGTTAGCTCGGTGCAAGAATTACATAAAAGGGTAGAATTAATATGAACCAGATTCCAATGACGGAACGTGGCGCGCAGATGTTACGCGAGGAACTTAAGCGCCTTAAAACAGTAGATAGGCCGCGCATTGTTGAGGCTATTGCTGATGCTCGTGAGCATGGAGATCTTAAAGAAAATGCAGAGTATCATGCCGCGCGAGAGCAACAAGGCTTTTGCGAGGGACGGATTCAGGAAATAGAGTCTAAGCTTGCCAACGCGCAAATTATTGACGTGACTAAAGTACCTAATAATGGAAAAGTGATTTTTGGGTCTACAGTGACGGTCTATAATACCAAGACCGATGAGGAAGTTTCTTATAAAATTGTGGGCGATGATGAAGCTGATATTAAGTCAAACTTGATCAGTGTTAACTCACCCATCTCACGGGCACTTATTGGTAAAGAAATCGACGACGTTGCCATTGTCACAACGCCTAATGGTGAAGTTGAATACGAGATAGTTGCTGTTAAATACGAATAATTAACGGCACAACGTCTGTCCGATAAAAAGCCAGCACTGCGTGCTGGCTTTTTGCGTTAAGTCAATTACTTGCGATGTTACGAATTGTTAATTAGTAATACATTTCGTATAAATAATCTATGGATGCGACAGGAATGTCCCTGTTGTGCCAAGCGCAAGGACTCCAATAACATGGACTTAAATGAATACCCGTACAACGCGCTCTCGGTGACTTTTAATGTGACCGAATGCATGAACCGCCTAAAGCAAGTGATTAACGCAAGAACAATTAAAGAAGTGGTACATTGGCTAGGTGTTAGTTATTGCCACTATAAAAACTGGAAGCACCGGAAAATTATTCCGTTCAATTTGATCGTTCCAAAACTATTGCTTGCTGGCTATTCGATAGATTGGCTATTTGCACCCGGGATTAAATTATTTTATCCGAAACCCTTGTTGACTGATCCCAAACAACCTGCCCAAGTGCATGAACTACAGCAGCAATATCGGTTTTATATGAAGGCAATGCAAAAAATTGACCCGCTGCTACAAAGCAATCATTTAAAAAATATCGACCATAATCGGAAAGAACTGGTGAGTGCCTACTTCCACGCCAATGAAGGCTGGATGAGTTTAGACAGCTCACTCAGTTATATTGCCCGTGCTACTGCTATCGTGCCGATAGCAGAAACACCGCGGCTAACTGGATAATCAGGCTTTTGGTAGACGGATCGCCGGCTCGTCAGCGGGCCGGTAGATAATTTGTGTCTTGCCAATAACCTGCACCTGCTCTGCTTTTGTCTCGGCGACGATGGTTGCCATAATTTGTTGACGCAGCTCACGCTCTTCTTCAGGCACTTTAATCTTAATTAATTCGTGATCGTTCAGCGCTTGTTCTATTTCTGCGATAACACCCTCGGTCAGGCCATTAGCCCCTAAAAGAACTACTGGCTTAAGTGGGTGCGCTTTGCTTTTTAAGAACTGTTTTTGCTTATTCGTTAATGACATTAGATAATACCGTATCGATTGACTTGAATTTTAGCTATTGTAACGCCATCTACCGGTAGCAGGCCAGCAAAACAAAGGGATATCCATAACCATGGGAAAAAAGCGCAGTTCCAGCAGCCGCCGTTGGCTGGATGAGCATTTTAGTGACCATTTTGTGCAGCAAGCACAAAAAAAAGGGTACCGATCACGGGCCGTCTTTAAGCTAGAGGAAATTCAGAAGCGCGACCGTTTGATTAAGAAAGGGCAGACGGTGGTCGATTTAGGTGCCGCTCCGGGCGGTTGGTCACATTATGTGGCCGATTATTTTAACGGTGACGGGCAGGTTATTGCGTGTGATATTTTACCGATGGACCCAATCGCCGGCGTCGATTTTTTACAGGGCGACTTTCGCGAAGAAGCTGTTTTGGACGCGCTACTGACCCGAATTGGCGGAAAAAACGTAGATGTTGTATTGTCCGATATGGCGCCTAATATGAGCGGTAACGGCAATGTTGATCAGCCACGGACCATGTATCTTGTCGAGTTGGCGCTGGATATGTGCCATCAGGTACTGAAACCGGGCGGAGCTTTTGTGGTCAAAGTTTTTCAGGGACAAGGTTTTGAAGAGTTTTTAAAAGAATTAAGAACTGCATTTAAAACGGTTAAGACGCGTAAGCCAGATTCTTCCCGTGCACGATCGAGAGAGGTCTATCTGGTAGCGACAGACTATAAACTATAGTACCCTGTCGAGAAGACTTAAGAATTTATTTTTTACACATAGAGGTAATAGGCTTTGAGCGATATGGCAAAAAATCTCATCTTGTGGCTGGTAATAGCCGTGGTATTGATGAGCGTTTTTCAGAGCTTTAGTCCGGGCGAAACTTCCGGTTCACAGATGGCTTACAGCGAGTTTGTTAGTCAGGTGAATGACGGGAATATTCGACGTGCGGACTTTGGCGAAGACGGGCGCACTATTTCAGGAATGACCAATAATGGTCAAAATTTTAAAACGGTCGTTCCAACCCAGTACGACCCTAAAATTCTTGATGATCTGTTAAGCAATAATGTGCAGACACAAGGGACACCGCCTGAAGAGTCCAGCATTTTAACGTCCATCTTCATTTCGTGGTTCCCAATGCTATTGCTGATTGGTGTATGGATTTTCTTCATGCGTCAAATGCAGGGCGGCGGTGGCCGTGGCGCTATGTCGTTCGGTAAAAGTAAAGCCAAGCTATTAAACGACGAGCAGGTAAGCACGACATTTAAAGACGTGGCTGGCTGTGACGAAGCGAAAGAAGAAGTGGTCGAGTTGGTTGATTACTTAAAAGATCCTTCTAAGTTTCAGCGTCTGGGCGGTAAAATTCCCAAAGGCGTGCTAATGGTAGGACCGCCGGGAACCGGTAAGACGTTATTAGCGAAAGCTATTTCGGGTGAAGCAAAAGTACCGTTCTTTAGTATTTCTGGTTCTGACTTTGTTGAAATGTTTGTCGGTGTGGGTGCATCGCGAGTGCGCGACATGTTCGAACAAGCGAAGAAATCGGCTCCTTGCATCATCTTCATCGATGAGCTCGATGCCGTTGGTCGACAGCGTGGTGCTGGTCTAGGTGGTGGTCACGATGAACGTGAGCAAACACTGAACCAAATGCTGGTCGAGATGGACGGTTTCGAGGGCAATGAAGGTATTATCGTCATCGCTGCGACTAACCGCCCTGACGTGTTAGACCCAGCGTTACTGCGTCCCGGTCGATTTGACCGCCAGGTGGTTGTTGGTTTACCGGATGTCCGTGGTCGTGAGCAAATCCTTAAAGTTCATATGCGTAAAGTACCATTGGCCGACGATGTTAAGCCTGAACTCATTGCGCGCGGTACTCCAGGATTCTCCGGTGCGGATTTGGCCAACCTGGTGAACGAAGCCGCCTTGTTTGCAGCACGTGGGAATAAACGTGTCGTTAGCATGGAAGAGTTTGATAAGGCGAAAGATAAGATCATGATGGGTGCTGAACGCCGGTCAATGGTAATGACCGATGACGAGAAAGCGATGACCGCCTATCACGAAGCGGGCCACGCTATCGTTGGTCGTTTGGTGCCAGAGCATGATCCGGTTTACAAAGTATCGATTATCCCACGCGGTCGTGCGCTGGGGGTAACCATGTACTTACCGGAGCGAGATCGAGTTAGCCATAGCAAACAGCAGCTGGAAAGTATGATTTCAAGTTTGTTTGGCGGTCGTTTGGCGGAGCAAATTATCTACGGTGCCGATAAAGTGACCACAGGAGCTTCGAATGATATCGAGAGAGCGACGGAGATCGCTCGCAAAATGGTCACTCAATGGGGCTTGTCGGACAAAATGGGGCCGTTACTGTATGCAGAAGACGAAAACGAAGTTTTCCTTGGACGTTCTGTAACGCAGCATAAGCATATGTCAGACGATACAGCGCGTGCAATCGATGAAGAGGTGAAGTCAGTCATTGATGGTAACTATCAGCGAGCTAAGAAAATTTTGGAAGAAAACGTTGATATCTTGCACTCGATGAAAGATGCGTTAATGAAATATGAAACTATTGACGCTGAGCAAATCGACGACTTGATGAACCGCAGAGACGTGCGCCAGCCAAAAGACTGGGATAAGTCGAACGATGACGGCGGCGATGCCGATGGGGGCTCAGCAAAAGCTGACACCACAGAGGAACGTCCCGAGCGTCCGATTAAGACCGATAATCCGGGTGATGCAACGTCCTGATTAACTGATTAAAAAAACCGCCGATGGCGGTTTTTTTTTGAGAGTCGATAAAAATAATTATCAAGGGAGCTGATTAATGAGCAAAAACACACATCCATTAAAAGTAATGGGAATTATTAACGTAACTCCTGATTCATTTAGTGATGGTGGCCAGTTTAATACGCTGGAGCGAGCGCTGGAGCAAGCGGCTCAACTGGTCGCTGAAGGTGCCGACATGCTGGATATTGGCGGCGAGTCTACTCGTCCGGGCGCTGATGCGGTAGCGACGGAAGAGGAATTGGAACGGGTGGTGCCGGTGGTTGAAGCCATCAAGCAACGATTTGATGTTGAGGTATCGGTAGACACCAGTAAAGCTGAGGTTATGCGAGCCAGCATTAGTGCCGGCGCCGATATGATCAATGACGTGTGTGCGTTGCAACAACCTGGCGCGTTGCAGGCGGTCGCTGATAGCTCTGTTGAATTGTGCCTGATGCATATGCAGGGGGAGCCTCGTACGATGCAGCATGAACCGCGTTATGACGATGTGGTCTGTGATGTAAAAGCGTTCTTGCAGCAACGAGTTGCTGCTTGTGAGGCAGCGGGTATTGATCGTCAGCGACTATGGCTGGATCCTGGCTTCGGCTTTGGCAAGTCGATGCGGCACAATTATCAGATGTTGCAACGGTTACAAGCATTTCACGAATTACAACTACCGTTACTAATTGGCTTGTCGCGCAAGTCAATGATTGGTCATGTGACGGGCCGCGAGGTTGGCGAGAGGGTTGCCGGCAGTATTGCCGGAGCGACTATTGCAGCGTTAAAAGGAGCGCGTATAATTCGGGTGCATGATGTTAAACAGACCGTCGACGCGATGCGCGTTGTTGCAGCCACCCTCGAGGGAGATTATTTGTGAGTGAAAGGAAGTACTTTGGAACGGATGGGGTAAGAGGTCGGGTTGGTGACTTCCCGATAACGCCAGAATTTGCAGTAAAACTAGGTTGGGCTGCGGGTCGTGTGTTAGCCGCTAAAGGAACACGTAAGGTACTAGTCGGAAAAGACACCCGTATTAGTGGTTATATGCTGGAATCTGCTTTAGAAGCGGGTTTGGCAGCGGCTGGCGTCAATGTTGATTTTTTGGGGCCCATGCCGACCCCCGGTATTGCCTATTTAACCCGTACATTTAGAGCGGCCGCCGGTATAGTCATCAGTGCGTCGCACAATCCTTATTACGATAACGGTATAAAATTTTTTGCCGACAACGGGCATAAACTGCCTGATGCAACCGAGCTGGAAATAGAGCGGCTGCTTGATCAACCGATGGATTGCGTAAGCTCTGAATACTTAGGTCGCGCGAATCGCATCGAAGATGCAGCAGGGCGCTATATTGAATTTTGTAAAAGTGTGTTCCCGTCTGAATTATCGCTGCAGGGTTTGCATATTGTGGTCGACTGCGCTCACGGTGCTACCTACCACATTGCGCCGAACGTATTACGCGAATTGGGCGCCAGAGTCACTGAAATTGGCACCAAGCCGGATGGTTTAAATATCAATAAAGAGTGTGGTGCTACACATCTTGACGCGTTAACTGAGACCGTGTTGCAGGAAAAAGCTGATTGCGGCCTGGCACTGGACGGCGATGGTGACCGAATTATGATGGTGACCGGCAAAGGACGTGTTATCGATGGTGATGAAATTCTTTATATTCTGGCGGTTACAGCACAGCAACAAGGGCAATTACAAGGTGGCTTAGTGGGAACCTTAATGACCAATTTCGCATTGGAAAAAGAATGTGAGAGCCGCAATATTCCATTTGTCCGCGCGAAAGTTGGTGACCGCTACGTGATTGAAGAGTTGAAAAAGCGCGACTGGTTTATTGGCGGCGAAAATTCCGGACATGTGATCAACCGTCAGTATCACACTACCGGAGATGGTATTATTGCAGGCTTGCAAGTATTGGCGGCAATGCAGTCAGAAGGAAAATCACTGCATCAATTAATCAGTCCGTTTACCAAGCTACCGCAAGTGCTAATCAATGTTCGTTTTAACGCGGGCGAAAACCCACTGGCTGCCGATACGGTCAAAAGTGTTGTCAGCGAAGTCGAGAAAGCGCTGGCGGGCAAAGGTCGCGTGTTATTGCGCAAGTCTGGTACCGAGCCATTAATTAGAGTGATGGTTGAAGGCGAGGATGAGAAGGTCGTTCGCACTTTTGCGCAGCAAATTGCTAACGAAGTCGAAGCGGCTACTAATTAGTCAATTAAGAGCGGTGCCGGTAATTGCAACTTGTAAGTTGACGTTGCTTCGGCTACTATTCCCGCCGCTCTAACGATAGGAGTTGCTATGGCCAATGCATCACTAGTTATTGGTAACTGGAAAATGAACGGAAATGCCGCGTTAACCCGCTCAATGACAGCAGCGTTACGTGAGCAACAAGAACCAACAGCAAATGTTAAGGTTGTTGTCTGTCCTCCGTTCACATTGCTTGGTGAATTAACCCGTCATTGCTATTACGACAATATTGCGGTCGGTGCACAGAATGTGAATGCCCATAACAATGGTGCGCACACCGGCGAAATTTCGTTAGCAATGTTGCAAGAGCTTGGTGTTGAATACGTTATCGTTGGTCATTCTGAGCGTCGAGCTATGTACGCAGAAGACAACGCGGCTATTGCTGCAAAAGTTACCGCAGTTACAGCAGCAGGACTGACAGCTGTTCTGTGCGTTGGCGAAGACAAAGAACAACGTAATAACGACCAGACCTGGTCAGTGATTGAACAACAGTTGAGTGCCGCTTGTAATGAATTATCGCGGCAACAGGCCAGTAAGCTCGTTGTTGCCTACGAGCCGGTTTGGGCGATAGGCACCGGTGAAACAGCAACACCAGAGCAGGCTCAGCAGGTTCACAGTAAGATTCGTGGCTGGTTAAAGCAGCAGTTTGATGCAGTCGGCGACGAAACAGAAATACTTTACGGCGGCTCTGTAAAAGCGGATAATGCCGCCGAATTATTCGCACAACAAGACATTGATGGTGGTTTGATCGGTGGCGCAAGTCTAAAAGAACAAGACTTTGTCGCTATTGTTCAAGCAGCACAAGGGTAAGTTAATTATGTATGAAGTGTTATTAGTCGCCTTTTTAGTTGTCTCCATTGTATTGATTGGATTTATTTTAATTCAACAAGGCAAAGGTGCCGATATGGGCGCGTCTTTTGGCTCGGGCGCTTCGAATACCGTGTTTGGTTCTTCAGGCTCTGGTAACTTTCTTAGCCGCACAACCGCAGCACTAGCGGTGGTATTTTTTATCCTGAGTTTAATTTTGGGTAACTTATCCACCTCGGTATCTGATTCCGAAGAAGATTTCTCGGACTTAACGGTTCCTGCAGAAGAACAGGCTCAGACTCCGGCAGAAGAAGATAAATCGGAATCTGAAGTGCCGCCGACTAATTAATCGCGGTCAGTTGATAATAAAAAATATTGCGGATGTGGTGGAATTGGTAGACACGCTATCTTGAGGGGGTAGTGCTTTCGGGCGTGCGGGTTCAAGTCCCGCCATCCGCACCAAGTTTCGTGCTTTAGCACTTGAAAAAGATAAGAAAATCCTTATAATATCTAGCAAGTTTCGGACGCGGGGTGGAGCAGTCTGGTAGCTCGTCGGGCTCATAACCCGAAGGTCGTAGGTTCAAATCCTGCCCCCGCAACCAATTTTGGCAGTAGCGTTTAGCATTGGCGGCGCTTTTGTTAAAATGACTGACAAAGGGTCCAGTGTTTTAAAAGCCCCGCAGCAGCTCGGGGCTTTTTGCTATGTGACCTTAGCTACCCTCGGGGGTAGCCAGAACACTGGGCGCTTGCGCCCTTTTTTTGTTTCAGGAGGCAGTTTGGCAAGTTTACAAGAGCGGTTAACCGACATTATTCGTCCCGCCGTTGAGGCGCTAGATTACGAGTTGTGGGGTGTAGAGTTTGTCCGTGCGGGCAAGTTCTCAACGCTACGAGTTTATATAGACAGCCCTAATGGCATTGGTGTAGATGACTGCGCTGATGTGAGCTATCAGGTCAGTGCGCTATTGGATGTTGAAGATCCGATTAACGCCGAATATAACCTGGAAGTATCGTCTCCTGGAATGGAGCGTCCGTTTTTTACCGCTGAACAGGCGGTCCCATACGTTGGCGAGACGCTGGCGATGGAACTAACGGTAGCACAACAGAACAAAAGAAAGTTTAAAGGCCAATTGGTCGCAGTAGAAAACAATCAATTGCATTTAAGCGTTGATAACGAAATTCTTCAGGTGAGCATGCGCGATGTAAAAAAAGCTCACTTGGTTCCAACATTTGATTAAAGGATTGCGGTGGCGAGGCAGCACTCATGAGTAAAGAAATACTGTTAGTCGCAGAAGCGGTGTCAAACGAAAAAGCGGTACCGCGAGAGAAGATTTTTGAAGCGTTGGAGTCGGCTCTTGCGCATGCAACCAAAAAGAAATACGACGGTGATATTGATGTACGCATTGATATCGACCGCCAAACTGGTGAATTCGATACCTACCGTCGTTGGGTAGTTGTGGCAGATACGGATGAAGGTCTTGAACATCCTTATCGCGAAATTAGCTTATCGGCGGCTCAATACGAAGACGCTAATAAACAGATAGGCGATTTTGTTGAAGAACAAATTGAATCGATTCAGTTTGATCGGATTACCACGCAAACCGCTAAGCAAGTTATTGTGCAGAAGGTACGCGAAGCCGAACGCGCGCAAGTGGTCGACGAATACCGTGACCAAGTGGGCGAAATGGTTAGCGGCATCGTCAAGCGGGCGAATCGCGAACACGTTATTCTCGACCTTGGTAATAACGCCGAAGCGATAATTTATCGTGAAGAAATGTTGCCACGTGAATCAGTACGCCCGGGCGATCGTGTCCGCGGTTTGTTGTATGATGTGCGCCCGGAAGCGCGCGGTGCACAGTTATTTGTTAGCCGTACGCATCCAGAGTTTCTGCTTGAACTGTTTCGTATCGAAGTGCCGGAGATCGGCGAAGAAATGATTGAGCTGAAAGGCGCAGCTCGGGATCCTGGTTCACGCGCAAAAATTGCTGTTAAAAGTAATGACCGCCGTATCGATCCAGTCGGCGCTTGTGTCGGTATGCGGGGAGCAAGGGTTCAGGCGGTATCTGGAGAGCTTGGCGGCGAACGTGTCGATATCGTGTTATGGGATGATAACGCAGCACAGTTTGTGATTAATGCGATGGCACCGGCTGAGGTCGCCTCAATTGTTGTCGACGAAGATGCCCACACGATGGATATCGCCGTCGAAGCCGATAACCTGGCTCAGGCAATTGGTAAAAGTGGCCAAAACGTTCGTTTAGCCAGTCAGTTGAGTGGTTGGACACTTAACGTGATGACGGTTGATGAGTTTAATGAAAAAAATGAAGCCGAAGCGCAGCGTTTATTAAACCTATTTATGACCAACTTAGATATTGATGAAGACTTCGCCAGTGTACTGGTCGATGAAGGCTTTTCATCAATGGAAGAAGTGGCTTACGTACCGGTGGCTGAATTCCTTGAAATTGAAGGAATGGATGAAGATATGGTGGAAGAACTGCGCGGCCGAGCTCGTGCTTACTTAACCACAAAAGCGCTGGCCGATGAGGAATCACTCGAGTCAGCAGAACCGGATGAATCATTATTGAACCTGGAAGGTATGGATCGCCACCTGGCTTATGTATTAGCCAGTAAGGGCGTAGCAACGCTGGAAAACTTGGCCGAACAGGGTATTGATGATTTGGCCGATATAGAACAGCTGGATGAACAGCAAGCTGGCGAATTGATCATGAAAGCCCGCAATATTTGCTGGTTCAGCGAAGAACAGTAACGATCAGCGGAGGTACAACAGACTATGGAAGAAGTAACGCTCGATAAGCTGGCCAAAGATGTCGGTACAACAGTTGATCGTCTGATTCAGCAGTTTGCTGAAGCGGGCATGAAAAAACAACCGGGTGACGTGGTAACAGAAGATGAAAAGCAGTCGTTGTTGGCGCACCTGAACAAACAGCACGGCGGTGGCGGTTCAGGACCGAGCAAAATGACCTTAAAACGTAAAACGAAAAGCACGTTGAACGTTGGTGGTAGCGGCAGTAAGTCGGTACAGGTCGAGGTCCGTAAGAAACGCACATACGTAAAACGCTCTGCAGCTGAAGAAGAGCAGCGCCAGGAAGAAGAGCGTCTGCAAGCTGAACAGGAAGCGGCAGAAGCTAAGCGCCTTGAGGAAGAAAAGCAGCGCGAAGAGCAGCAACGCAAAGAAGCTGAAGCGAAAGCGAAGCTCGAACGCGAGAAGGCCGAAAAAGAAAAGGCTGAGAAAGAAAAAGCTCGCAAGGAAAAAGAAAAGGCTCGTCAGAAAGCTGAAGCTGAAAAGCGCGCAGCAATGACGCCTGAAGAGCGTGCCGAAGCTGATAAAGCCAAGGAAGAAGCCGATAAACTTAAGCGTCAGCAGGAACAAGAAGCCCGTAAAAAGGCCGAAGAAGAAGCTGAACGTCAGGCGGAAGAAGCTCGTAAACTTGCGGAAGAAAATGCCAAGCGTTGGGAAGAAGAAGAGAAGAAACGGAAAGAACAGGAAAAAGAAGATGTTCATTTCACGACTTCTTCAACTGCTCAAGAAGCTGAAGACGCACAAGATTTCGACGAAGAACGCAAAAGTCGGCGTCGTAGCAAGAAAAGTCGCCGTAAAGAGGAAGAAGCGGAAGAGCGCACACCGCGTCGTGATAAACGCCGCAAAGGGCGTCGTCCTTCGACCTTGCAACAGGGCTTTAATAAACCAGCGCAACCGGTTGAACGCGAAGTCAGAATTGGCGAAACCATTAGCGTCGGTGAATTGGCAAGCCGCATGGCGGTAAAAGCCAGTGACTTGATTAAGACGATGATGAAAATGGGTGAAATGGTTACTATTAACCAGATCCTCGATCAAGAAACAGCATCGCTGGTGGTTGAAGAGCTAGGACATAAGGCGGTTGTCGTTAAAGATAACGCGCTGGAAGAAGAAGTTCTTTCGGATCGCTCTGAAGGCGGCGAAGAGTCTCCTCGTGCACCGGTTGTTACGGTTATGGGTCACGTTGACCATGGTAAAACGTCGTTATTGGACCACATTCGTAAAGCTAAGGTTGCTTCTGGCGAAGCCGGTGGTATTACTCAGCATATTGGTGCATACCACGTAGAAACTGACCAAGGTATGGTGACGTTCCTGGATACGCCTGGACACGCAGCCTTTACCTCGATGCGTGCTCGTGGCGCCGGTGCTACCGATGTGGTTATTTTGGTGGTTGCTGCCGACGATGGTGTCATGCCGCAAACAAAAGAAGCGGTTCAACACGCGAAGGCTGCCGGTGTGCCGATTATCGTAGCCATTAATAAAATGGATAAAGAAGGCGCTGATCCTGACCGCGTTAAAAACGAGCTGGCTCAGCACGATGTTATCCCGGAAGATTGGGGTGGCGAGGTTATCTTTGTACCAGTATCGGCACATTCCGGTATGGGTATCGATGCATTGTTAGAAGCTATCCTGCTTCAGTCAGAAGTTCTTGATTTAAAAGCAGAAAAGACTGGCATGGCATCCGGTATCGTGGTCGAATCACGGCTAGACCGTGGTCGCGGCCCTGTCGCTACTATTCTTGTTCAGCGCGGCTTGCTGAAACAGGGTGACATTGTTCTCTGTGGCCTGGAATACGGTCGTATTCGTGCGATGCGTGACGAAAATGGCAAGGATATTAAACAAGCTGGACCTTCTATCCCGGTAGAAATTTTGGGACTGTCCGGTGTACCGCAGGCGGGTGATGAAGCCACCGTTGTTAAAGACGAACGTAAAGCGCGGGAAGTTGCTAATTATCGTCAGGGTAAATACCGCGATGTGAAATTAGCCAAGCAGCAGAAAGCCAAACTGGAGAACATGTTTGCGAACATGGAAGAAGGTGATGTTTCTGAGTTGAACATCGTGCTTAAGTCTGACGTACAAGGCTCTTTGGAAGCTATTTCCGATGCGTTAACCAAATTGTCTACCGACGAAGTTAAAGTAAATATCATTGGTAGCGGTGTGGGTGGTATTACCGAGACCGACATTTCTTTAGCAAGCGCATCCAATGCAATCGTTGTTGGCTTTAATGTCCGCGCCGAAGCGGCCGCTAAGAAGCTGGTCGAACAAGAAAGCGTGGATCTTCGTTACTACAGCGTCATTTATGACCTGATTGATGAAGTAAAAGCAGCGATGACGGGTATGTTACGACCTGAGTTTAAACAACAGATTATTGGTTTAGCCGAAGTTCGTGACGTGTTTAAGTCACCGAAACTAGGTGCAATCGCGGGCTGTATGGTCACCGAAGGTGTCGTAAAACGTTCTGCTCCAATACGTGTACTGCGCGATAATGTTGTTATTTACGAAGGCGAATTAGAGTCTCTGCGTCGCTACAAAGACGATATCGCAGAAGTTCGCAACGGCATGGAATGTGGTATCGGTGTGAAAAACTATAACGACGTTAAAGAAGGCGACCAAATCGAAGTCTTTGAAACGGTTCAGGTTGAACGCACACTTTAAGCTCGATTATCAAGCAAAGTGCCTTATCCCGGATAGGGCACTTTATTGAACTAAGCAGGAATTCTATGCCTCAAGATTTTAGTCGTACCGAGCGAGTAAGACATCAGCTGCAACGAGAGATAGCGGTTATTTTGCAACGCGAAGTGAAAGATCCTCGCGTTAGCATGGTGACTGTGTCTGACGTTGAAGTGTCTCGTGATCTTGCCTACGCAAAGGTGTTTGTTACCTTTTTTAATGATGATCAGGAACAAGTAAAGCAGGCCGTTAAAATACTTAACGATGCTGCTGGCTTTATCCGCTCGTTATTAGGAAAACGCATTAAAGCACGAGTTGTGCCGGAACTTAAGTTTCATCATGACGAGTCGCTGAATGAGGGGATTCGGATGAGCCGCTTGGTAGACGAAGCGCGCAAGCGCGATCGCAACGATTCATCAGAGGATTAAGCCATGGCCAAAGCTCGACCCCGCAAAGGGCGTCCTGTTAATGGTGTGGTATTGTTGAATAAACCGAAGGGCATGAGTTCAAATCATGCCCTTCAGCGTGTTAAGCGCTTGTACAATGCCCAAAAAGCAGGTCACACCGGAGCACTGGATCCACTGGCAACTGGGTTATTACCGGTTTGTCTGGGGGAAGCAACTAAGTTTTCTCAATATTTGTTAGACGCTGATAAAGCTTATCGGGTTGTCGCCGAGCTCGGTGTACGCACCACGACTAGTGATGCGGAAGGCGAAGTGGTAGAGACTGCAAATGTGGCGGTGGACGAAAGCCAAATCATTGCACAACTTGACCGTTTTATCGGTGCCCAGCAGCAGAGTCCATCTGTATATTCGGCGTTAAAGCACGAAGGTCGGCCGCTCTATTACTATGCCCGGAGAGGCATCGAAGTGCCGCGAAAAGTTCGTTCTATCACTATTCACTCCATCGAGTTTATCGGTTTTACTGATAATAAGCTTGAGCTGCAGGTGAGTTGTAGTAAAGGTACCTACATTCGCACATTAATTGACGATCTAGGGCAAGCATTGGGGTGTGGTGCCCATGTTAAAGAGTTGCACCGTAATGGCGTAGCTGAGCTTAATACTGAGCACATGCTAAGCCTTGAGCAACTAGAGCAGGACGAGCAGCGGGATGATCAGCTACAGGCGGTCGACTGTTTATTACAAAGTCTGCCAGAACAGCTAATTAGCGTGGCTGAGGCTCGCGACTTACTGCATGGACAGCCGGTACCCAATCGTCAGCCGACAGCGACAGAGGCAGGGCATCAATGCCGCATGGTTTGTCCGCGCAATGGCGATAGCAAAGAATTTATCGGTGTTGGTGCATTGCGTGCGGATAACCAGTTTTGGCCGAAACGTGTGCTGGCACTGGAATTTTGTGACTTTAGCCTGGCTGATTTGAATTAAACGTTGATTTTCTTGCTGTGCGCCTTATAATACGCGCTCTTCTCACCGCTGAATTAGTGATCGGAGGTGGGGTCTATATTCAAACTTAGGAGTTATTATGTCACTAACTGTAGAGCAAAAAGCAGAAATCGTTAAAGAATTCGGCCGTGGCGAGAACGACACCGGTTCTCCAGAAGTGCAAGTAGCACTATTAACGAAAAACCTGGCTGAACTTCAGGACCACTTTAAAGAGCACAAAAAAGACCATCACTCACGTCGTGGTTTGTTGCGCATGGTTAGCCAGCGTCGTAAATTGTTGGACTACCTGAAGAAGAAAGACCAGTCTCGCTATATCGCTATTGTTGAGAAGCTTGGCATCCGTCGTTAATCAGCGGATTTACAGCAGAATTTTAGAAAAGGGCCTTTAGGCCCTTTTTTATTGACTTTTTTCCGTCCTTTTTTCGGCAAGGGGTCTTAATTTTGTGGCTGATGCCTTATACTATGTGGCGAGTAAAAAAAGAGAGAAGACGAGTGCCAATCCGGGTACTCACATTCAGTAAGGTAAAGGAAAGCAAATCGTGAATCCGACAACTAAACAATTTCAGTACGGTCAACATACAGTCACATTAGAAACAGGCGTTATTGCCCGTCAAGCGACGGCAGCAGTTATGGCCAGTATCGACGATACGTCGGTATTAGTTACTGTGGTAGCAAAGAAAGAAGCTAAAGAAGGTCAGTCATTTTTTCCATTAACGGTTAATTACCAGGAAAAAACCTATGCCGCAGGTAAAATTCCCGGTGGCTTCTTTAAGCGAGAAGGTCGCCCCAGCGAAAACGAAACACTAACGTCGCGTCTGATTGACCGTCCAATTCGCCCATTATTCCCTGATGGCTTCATGAACGAAGTACAGGTGGTGGCGACTGTGGTTTCAGTTAACCCACAAATTAACCCCGATATTGTTGCCTTGATTGGTACTTCGGCTGCATTAGCGATATCTGGTGCTCCGTTCGCAGGGCCTATCGGTGCAGCACGCGTTGGTGTCGTTGATAACGAATACGTACTAAACCCAACCGCTGATGAGCTGGCAAACTCTAAATTGGATTTAGTCGTTGCCGGTACTGAACAAGCCGTATTAATGGTCGAGTCCGAAGCGGAACTGCTGTCAGAAGACCAAATGCTTGGTGCAGTCATGTTCGGTCACGAACAAATGCAGTCTGTTATCACTGCTATTAATGAGTTTGCTGCCGAAGCGGGTAAAGAAAAGTGGGACTGGCAAGCTCCTGCTAAAGATCAGTCGCTACAAGAAACAGTCAAGTCATTTGCCGCTGACGGCATCGGTGAGGCTTACAGCATCACTGATAAAATGGAACGTAAAGCGAAGCTTGACCAGGTTAAGCACGCGATGGCTGAGAAGCTAGCAGCAGATAACCAGGACGTTGATCTGGAAGAAGCTGGTGATCTGTTCCACGACTTAGAAAAAGATATCGTCCGTAACCGTATTTTAGCGGGCGAAAAACGCATTGATGGCCGTGACCCGGATATGGTTCGCGCAATCAGCGTAGCGACCGGTGTGTTGCCTCGTACTCACGGTTCAGCATTGTTTACGCGCGGTGAAACTCAGGCACTAGTTACTGCCACTTTAGGTACTGACCGCGATGCGCAGATGATTGACGAGTTAACTGGCACAAACACCAGCCGCTTTATGTTGCATTATAACTTCCCTCCTTACTGTGTTGGTGAGACGGGCATGGTTGGTGCACCAAAACGTCGTGAAATTGGTCATGGGCGATTGGCTAAGCGCGGTATTCAGGCTGTTATGCCTAGCCATGATGAATTTCCATATACCATCCGCGTAGTTTCGGAAATTACCGAGTCTAACGGCTCTAGTTCTATGGCGTCAGTTTGTGGTTCATCGCTGGCATTGATGGATGCTGGTGTACCGATTAAATCATCGGTTGCCGGCATCGCTATGGGCTTGGTTAAAGACGGCGATAAGCACGTTGTACTGTCTGATATTCTAGGTGACGAAGATCATTTAGGTGATATGGACTTTAAAGTAGCGGGTAACACCGATGGTATCACTGCATTGCAGATGGATATTAAAATAGACGGTATTACTCGTGACATCATGGAAAGCGCGTTATCACAAGCAAAAGCGGCACGTTTGCACATCTTGAAAGTTATGGACGAGGCTATCGGTAGTCATCGTGACGAGCTTTCTAGTTATGCTCCTCGTTTCACTACCATTAAAATTGATCAAGATAAGATCAAAGATGTCATCGGTAAAGGCGGCGCGGTCATTCGCGAATTGACAGAGTCGACCAACACCAACATTGAAATTGGTGATGACGGTACTATTAAGGTAGCGGCTAGTGATCAGGCTGATGCGGATGCAGCAATCAAACGTATTAAAGAGTTAACGGCTAATGTTGAAGTTGGCAAGATCTACGAGGGTAAGGTAGCCCGTATTGTTGACTTTGGTGCGTTTGTTACTGTATTGCCGGGTAAAGATGGTCTGGTTCATATTTCGCAAATTGCTGAAGAGCGTGTAAACGACGTTAACGAGTACCTGAAAGTGGGTGATATTGTTCCTGTTAAGGTTCTGGAAATAGACCGTCAGGGTCGTGTACGTCTGAGCATGAAAGAAGCGGTAGAGAAAAAAGAGCAGCCAGAAGTGGCCGCAGAAGAAACTGCTTCAAATGAAACTGATGGTAACGATGAGTAAATAAAACACTCATTACTACCAACAAACCCCGTTGAGTGCTAGCTCAACGGGGTTTTTTTATGGTGTAATAGAGTTTCATTCAAACAAGGATTAATTATGCAGGCACGCCATCTGTTGGTCGTCACTTTAACGTTGGCTGGATTATTAACGGGTTGTTCGTTACAGCAGCCGGCAACACAACCAGCGATGACCCATTTAGTTATCGCCGAGCCGGAACAAGCTGAGTTTCGCTATGAAATAGAACTGGCTAAGTTGAATCAAGTATTAATGCAAGATGACCTTGATGCCGAACAAAAAGGTATGGCCTATTATCGTCGCGGTGCCTTGTACGATGCGTTAGGGTTACGGACCCTGGCACGGATGGATTTTACTCGTGCTATTGATTATCAACCTCGGTTGGCCGACGCCTACAATTTTTTAGGTATTCAGTATACCGAATTGGCAGAATTTGATTATGCCTACGAAGCACTGGACTCAGCGATTGAATTAGATCCAGAGCACCCCTATGCGTTTTTAAATAGAGGTATTGCACAGTACTACGATCATCGTACGAAATACGCAATCGATGACTTCCAGCATCATTTGGCATTGGACCCCTCGGATCCGTATCGTATTTTATGGCTATTTCTTGCTGAGCAGCGAACTGATAAAGAGCTGGCTCGCCAGAATTTATTGAATAATGCAGCAGCAATAGAACCTAATGACTGGGCGCTTGATTTGGTGAATCTGTATGCGGGGAAACTTTCAGAACAAGATTTTTTAGCCGGTATGACCAAAAACTTGCGAGACGATGAAAAACTGACGGAACGTCTATGCGAGGCCTATTTTTATCTGGGTAAATACAAACAAATGTCTGGTCAGTGGGCTCAAGCAGTGAACTACTTTAAATTAGCGCTAACCACTAACGTTTATAATTTTGTTGAGCATCGTTATGCGCAGTTAGAGCTGCAGGATAGTCGGGAGCAGCTGACACAACCATGATTAAATGGGGGCTCGTTGTTATTCTGACCATGCTAATTGGTAGTGATAGCAACTGGACGAGCAACCAGCAACGTTGGTTTGCGAGCTTTGCGGGAGACCCTAAAGCGCAGTTGCAAATAGCCAATCTGTTACCACAACGCAGTGCCAGCTTCTATTGGCGACAACAAGCAGCAACTAACGGCTCGCTTGAAGCTTTAGAGCAACTTAAACGACAGTACCCATCCCAACGCTTGCGTTGGTTAAAGTTAGGCACTGCACTAGGTGACGGTCCGTCTATCTACCAGTATGCGAAATACCAGTTAGATAATGACGGCGTTAGTTGGTCAGACTGGCTTAATAAATGGCACCAACCCGAATACCAACAACCATTAGCCAATTATTTTAAGGTGATAGAGACCTTCATTCGGCCTGATGATACCTGTCATCAGACTATTCCTGTTGTTGCTGCAGCAGCCAGTGAAAAGAGTCATTTTATCGCGCTACTGCAAGAAAGTCTGGAGCTAGGTACACCTCTTGCCAATGGCTGCTTTAAATTTGTAGTAGAAGCCGATTTGCGATGTGAGAGTAAAGGCGGGGAGCGAGCTCATTGCACTGGTGCGGCAGTTAGCCAGTCTCAGCAGCAACAAATTCTGCTAGCAAAGCGGGGTAAAGCTTCGTCAACGCCGAATACTATTATTTTGAGTCGAGATAGTGACGCTAGTGTACTTGCTCATGAGCTGGCTCATTGGTGGGGCTTTGCTGACGAATATGCGATGAGACCGGCGTTGGCTCAGGCTTTTTGTAATGGTCACTATCCGTTTTCGCCAGTCAACTTAGTGATAACCGATACCAAGACTATGACGACTGAACAGCTAAAAAATTTAGCTGATACTTTGCCCTGGAAGGATCAAATAGGTGACTGGCGATCATTAGCCACGAGGCAGAATGATGGGCGTTGGAAACTGGGTAGCCGGGATAAACAGGTTGGACTGTTTCGTGCCAAAACCTGCGATAATGTAGCAGGTGTTACCGCCTGGAAGCCAGTTTCGCAGGTAACTGCTATGGAGAACCACAAGACTAATGTTTGGCCGTTGCTTTATCAGCAATTAATTCAGAATTATAAGGCTAACGCCAATTGAGCCAGTATCAGCACCGGACACAACAGTGCGAAAAACCAGATCAGTGAACGCAGCTTATCAACATTCAGTAGATAAAGAACGTGGTAGAGAACGCGCAGTACGATAAAGGCAATGCTTAATCCGATAGCTTTATCAGTAACCTCGCCGGTGGCGATAACGGCTAAAACTGCCGCCGCGAACAGTGGAAATGCCTCATAGGCGTTATAATGGCCAGCCACAGCTCTTGCACCAACTCCGGTTAATCGCTGCTGTTGCGCCCTTGGGTGTTTATTATCGTAACCCTTATCTCGGTTCTGAAAATAAACCACCGGAGCTTTTGCTAAAATAGGCAAAAGTCCGGCGATTAATAAACACCACAATAAGATACTCATCGAACAGTCTCGCCGGCCGCTTGTAAGTCGGCGTGGTAAGATGAACGTACTAAAGGTCCGCTGGCTATATGGCTAAAGCCCATTTCTACACCTGCCACGCGCAGCTCTTCAAATTCGTCGGGGTGTACATAACGTGCAACTGGAATGTGATGACGGCTGGGCTGTAGGTATTGTCCAATGGTCAGCATATCGCAATCGTGAGCACGCAAGTCCCGCATAACTTCCAGAATTTCTTCTTTAGTTTCACCTAAGCCGACCATCAGGCCTGACTTGGTACGAACATCCGGGCGCGCTTCTTTATATTTTTTCAATAAGTCGAGCGACCATTGATAATTCGCTCCTGGTCGTGCGGCCTTGTATAAACGAGGTACGGTTTCCAGGTTATGGTTAAAGACATCAGGTGCTTCGTCAGCAAGAATGTCTATGGCAACCTGCATCCGCCCCCTAAAGTCTGGAACTAAAATTTCGACTTGAATATTTTCGCTGTAATGGCGAATCTCGCGAACACAGTCGGCGAAGTGTTGGGCACCACCATCGCGCAAATCGTCCCGGTCAACAGAGGTAATTACCACGTATTTGACCTTCATATCGCGAATAGTTTTGCCTAGTTTTTCGGGTTCTTCCGGATCGGGTGCTAAAGGACGCCCGTGGGCAACGTCACAGAATGGGCAACGACGAGTACAGATGTCACCCAAAATCATAAAGCTTGCAGTGCCGTGATTAAAACATTCCGGCAGGTTAGGGCAGGAAGCCTCTTCACACACTGAGTGCAAGCCATGACTGCGCATAGCGTCTTTAATTTCATCAATACGCTGGGTGTTAGAAGGTAACTTAACTTTTAGCCACGATGGTTTGCGCAACATCTGGTCACGTTCGGTCGGCACGATTTGTACCGGAATTAATGCCATTTTGTCGGCATCACGCATTTTGACACCGGGTTCGACTCTAACTGGCTTTGACATAATCTTTTGCGAGTCCTGTTTGGAATTGAGTATTTTGGTAGCCAATGTTTTTGACAAAATGATTAACTACCACCTCGGATGCTTCGGCAAGGTCGTTAGGCCCGCCGAGATCGCAAGTTTGCACCATTTTAATACCGGTTAGCCCACATGGGTTAATACGCGAAAATGGTTCCATATCCATATTGACGTTTAGCGCCAGGCCATGGAATGAGCAGCCCCGGCGAATCCTTAGTCCTAGCGAGCAGACTTTGTCGCCGTTTACGTATACACCGGGCGCATCGCGGCGTGCGTTGGCCTGAACTCGATAGTCCGCCAACATATCAACAACCGTGTTTTCAATACTATTGACGAGTTGTCGTACGCCCATGCTTAAACGTCGAATATCCAAGAGAAAATAAATCACCAGCTGACCGGGTCCGTGGTAGGTAACCTGACCACCCCTATCAACGGGTACTACCGGGATATCGCCGGGAGCAAGAAGATGCTCTTGTTTACCCGCCTGACCTTGTGTAAAGACCGGTTGATGTTCAACTATCCATAACTCATCGACCGAATCCGCTGTGCGGCGGTCGGTAAAGTCCTGCATGGCATGCCATACAGGCTCGTATTCTTGTCGGCCTAAGTGGCGAATAATGAGCTGGTCCGTCATGGGAACAGTATATCCTATTCAACGGTGAGGCGGCTAGAGCTGAGTTAGGCTCTAGCGTTATAAGACATAGCGAACATCGTCTATATCAGATAATGAGCGATATAAAATTTCGATATGTTGTTGGCTTTCCACTTTGACCGAAACGGACACAGAGTGATAATTGCCTTTGCTGCTGGGCTTTACTGACGGACTATAGTCGTCAGGCGCATGTTGCTGTAGCACAGCCACTACCTGTTCCGGTAATGTGGGGGTCGCTACCCCCATCACTTTAAAGGTAAAATGACACGGAAAATCAACTAACTCGTCAAAGCGTGTTGTTTGCATTTCTCAATACCTCATTCTTCTGAGAATTTACGCTTAATATAGTCCATCGCTTGTTTGAACAACCCACCTTCTTCAACCGCTTGTAAGGTTACCAAAGGAAATGAAGCGACATCTTCGCCGGCTAACTGTAGATAAACGGTTCCTACGTTTTCACCTTGTGCCAGCGGTGCTTGTAATTCTTCATTCAATTCAAAATTGGCGTTTAACTTATCGCGTTGGCCTTTAGGTAGAGTGATAACAACATCTTCACTAATACCTAGCTCAACTTGATCAATATCGCCACCCCAAATGCGGTGCGAGACAAAACTTTCACCCGCGTTATAAGCGGTGACGGTTTCAAAATAACGGAACCCATAATTAAGCAGCTTTTTGCTTTCAATTTTTCGCGCTTGTTCGCTGTTTGTGCCCATAACGACTGCGATAAGGCGTGTACCATCTTCGTGGGCAGAAGAGACCAGGCTATAACCGGCTTCGTTGGTATGCCCGGTTTTAATGCCGTCGACATTCATGCTGCGATCCCATAACAGCGAATTGCGGTTGTATTGCTTAATGTTGTTATAGGTAAAAGATTTCTGAGCGTATAGCTCATATTCTTCTGGCGTCTCATCGATCAAAGCACTTGCCAACGTCGCCATATCCCGCGCTGATACGTATTGGTCCGGATCGGGTAAACCATGACTATTAGCGAAATGGCTATTAGTCATACCCAGTTCCTCAGCATAGGTATTCATTAAGGAAGCAAATGCATCTTCACTGCCGGCAATATGTTCGGCCATAGCAACACAGGCATCGTTGCCCGATGAAATGATAATGCCTTTGTTTAAATCAGCAACGCTTACTTGTTTGCCCACTTCAATAAACATTTTAGATGACTCAGGAAAGTTTTTAGCCCATGCATTTTCGCTAATAGTAACTTGGTCGGAAGGGCTGATGCGGCCCTCAATAATTTCTTTACCAATAATGTAGCTGGTCATCATTTTGGTCAGGCTGGCTGGTGGCAGTGACTCATCGGGGTTGCCCTTTGCCAACACTTTACCGGTGGTATGGTCAATTAAGATATAAGCTTTCGCATTAACTGCTGGCGGATCGGGAACAAAAGATTGTGACTGAACCGTGACCGAAAACGTCAAAATGACTAAAGATACTAGAAAAGAAGCTAATTTTTGCATGGTTTTTATCATCGTTTGTATAAGTTCCGAGCTCAAAATGTCAGTGCCGCGGAGTATATCACTTATCCTCTACAGCGTCAGTTTCCGGCCCCTTGATTTGCAAGTTTTTAACACGAAAAGCGCGAGGAAAACCCTGGGCCCTTACGGTATTTAATTTGCGATTGGCCTGTGCCTGAGGGAACGGTCCTAATAGTAATTTGTATAGACCCTGATTTTTCTGAGTAGTTGCATTAATTTGCCAGTTTTTGGGTAAGTCTTGCTTAACTGAGTCCACTTTATTGGCGTTGGAAGAGGCAAATAATTGAATATAAAACTCAGTCGATGCAAGAGGGGTTTTAAAATTAACCGCTTTCACCTGAACTTTTGCTGTGCCGTTATCAAGCATCTCGAGCTTATAAGCAGCGGCAAAAGAGAGATCAATAATTCGTCGTGGATGAAATGGGCCGCGGTCGTTAACGCGCACGATAACGGACTTGTTGTTTTCCAGGTTAGTAACCCGGACATAACTCGGTAAGGGTAAATGTTTATGTGCAGCCGTCATACTGTACATATCGTAGTATTCGCCATTTGAGGTCAGATGCCCATGAAACTTATTGCCATACCAGGAGGCCAGGCCCGTTTCCACAAATCCCTCGGCGCTATCCAGTACTTGATACCGTTTGCCAAATACCTGATAGTCTCTATTACCCTGATCGCTGTAAGGCTCTTGCACCGGCGTAGCGTTTTCCAGTTCGGCTGCAGTTGGCAAACGGGTCGGGGCACTATCGTAACGCTGACTATAGCGGCTGTTGGTTTGGCTGCAGCCGCTAATAATAAGTGCCGTTAGTATCGTGGCAACCGTTGAAGCTATTACTCGCATAGACTACTGACTATTATTCATCTCATGCTTGAGCTGCTGGCTCAGCTGGTATGCAACCATGGCATAGAGAGGACTGTGGTTATAGCGCGTTATTGCGTAAAAATTATCAAAACCAAGCCAGTATTCATGACCGTCCTCGGTTTCAAATTGCAGTACTTTTACCGGCATTGAACCCGGGTATTGGTTATCAATGTTAAAGCCCTTTTTGCGCAGTTCAGCAACCGTAGTATCTGGTTTCATTCCGCTACTGGCGACTTGGCTCCAGTCTTGTTGTTGATCGGGTTGGGTTGCAATCGGCGCGTCTGCCTGCCAGCGGTGTTCGGCAAAATAGTTAGCAACGCTGCCAATCGCATCAACGGGATTATCCAGAATATTACGCTGCCCATCATGATCAAAGTCAACGGCGTAATGTCGGTAGCTGGACGAGATAAACTGGCCCAGACCCATAGCGCCGGCATAAGAACCAACTTGCTCTGTAACTTGCCAGTTTTCTGCGCGTGCCAGACGTAAGTATTCACTTAATTCCGACCTGAAAAACGATGATCTGGGAGGATAGTGGAAGGCTAATGTATAGAGCGAATCAAGTACTGGGTATTTGCCTAAATAACTACCGTAAAAGGTCTCGATACCGATAATAGCAACAATGACTTCCGCTGGAACACCAAATTCATTTTCAGCGCTTGCAAGGGTGTCCTGATGTTGCTGCCAAAACTTCACCCCGCGATCTAATCGCTTTTCGGTTAAAAAGATAGGGTAGTACTGATACCAAGGTTTGGCTTCCCAAGGGCGTTGAATAGCGTCAAGAACTTGTTGATTCTTTTTAGCTTCTGCTAGCCAGTTTTTCAGAGTCTCTCGATCAAAGTCGTATTCACTAACTTGCTCGTCAATAAATTTTTCCACAGCCTTTGGGTTAACGTTCTCAACTGTTTGTGCGGCATTTGCAGATAATGTGGTGGCTAGCAAGCTCAGTGGTAGCAGTGTGTTTTTTAATAAGTTCTTAGTGCGCATGATTTTCCCTATTATTCGAATTTTGGCAGTTACAGACCATCACTAGCGGTTAATAATCAGCCTGTGGTGAGTGGCAATCGACATGAGAATGCCAAAGCCAGCTAAAATTGTAACCATCGACGTTCCACCATAACTGATCAGTGGTAAAGGTACTCCGACCACGGGCAGTAATCCAGATACCATACCAATATTTACAAAAACGTAGACAAAAAAGGTCAGGGTAAGCGCGCCACCTAATAATTTACTAAAGATATCCTGAGCTCGCAGCGAGATGATAAGGCCGCGAAGTATGACAAAACCATAGATTGCCAAAAGCACTATAACGCCGGTTAGACCAAACTCTTCACTGAATACTGAAAAGATAAAGTCAGTGTGGCGCTCGGGCAGAAACTCAAGCTGTGACTGGGTGCCTTTTAACCAGCCTTTCCCATCAACTCCGCCAGAGCCAATGGCAATTTTTGACTGAATAATATGGTAACCAGCACCCAGCGGATCTCTCTCTGGGTTTAAAAACGTTAGTACACGTTGGCGTTGATAGTCGTGCATTAAATACAGCCACAATACAGGCGTAAAAGCAGCGACGGTAGCCGCTGCAAGCATAATCAAACGCCAGCTTAGCCCGGCCAGAAAAATGACAAAAATCCCGGCGCTGGCGACTAGCAGTGATGTGCCCAGGTCAGGTTGGCGGGCAATTAGCAACGTGGGTATTAAAACAAGCCCAAGCGCCAGTGCCAGACGCCCGATAGTGGGAGGTATAGCGCGTCGGTTGATAAACCAGGCGAGCATCATTGGTACCGCGAGTTTCATCAACTCTGACGGTTGGATGGTAATTGGGCCTATATCCAACCAGCGTTGGGCACCTTTACCCATTTCACCAAAAAGCAATACAGCGACCAGCAACCCCAGGCCAATTAAATACAGTATTGGTGAAAATTTCTCATAAAATCGTGGCGGCAATTGGGCCAGCACCAGCATGCCTACAAACGCTGCGCTAACGCGAATTGCCTGTCGTACCACAACGTCCTGATTTTCTCCCGCTGCGCTGTATACCACAAACAGGCTTATTACAGTCAGTGCCAGTAAGCCCATTAACAACGGTCCGTCAATGTGTAGCTTTTTTAGCAACGGGTTTCGTTGACGTTCTTCAGTGGTCAGCACGGGCAAGCTCCTCGGGGGTTACCAGTTTATACTGTTGGTACCAAGCGTCCAGTATTTCACGAGCAGCCGGAGCCGCAACGCTACCGCCACCGCCAACCACGTTTTCCATTGCAACCGTAACCACGACTTGTGGGTCGTCGGCGGGTGCGTAGCCGACATACATGGCATTATCACGATATTTTTCGGCGATATCTTCTGCTACATATTCTTCGTCTTCGCCCAGGTTAACGACCTGCGCCGTACCGGTTTTCCCCGCTGATGAGTAGGGGGCATCTGCAAAAGCCATGCGCGCTGAGCCTCGATCACCCATGTTAACGTCTTGCATGGCGTCTTTAATGATTGTCCAGTGCTGTTCATTGTCGATAGTGACGGGCTGTTTATAGATAGGCTCAATTGGGTTTAATCGTGTCGCTTGACCGAAGCCTTTTAATAAACGAGGAGTGACGAACTGGCCTTCGTTAGCAACAATCGCGGTTGCTGCTGTGAGCTGCATCGGAGTTGCTGTCCAGTAGCTCTGGCCAATGCCTACTGAGAGTGTTTCGCCAGCGTACCAGGGGCGATTATAACGGGCTCGTTTCCAGCCACGTGACGGCATAAGAGCGGGTATTTCCTCGTGAATATCGATACCTGTTTTCTCACCAAAGCCAAATTGGGTCATAAAGCTTGATATTTTATCGACACCGAGTTTAAGCGCTAAATCGTAATAAAATACATCGCAGCTTTCAGCAATTGCGGTATTAATATTTACCCATCCGTGGCCCCAGGAAAGCCAGTCACGGTAGCGGCGGTCAACGCCTTTTATTTCAAACCAGCCTGGATCCCAAATACGACTGCTGGGGGTAATTGTGCCGTCAACTAGACCGAGTAACCCTATCTGAGGTTTTATGGTTGACGCTGGTGGGTATCCACCTTGTGTTGCGCGGTTTAGCAAGGGGCTAGAACTTGAGTTAAGCAGTGATTGGTAGCGTTTATTGGAAATACCATTTACAAACCAGTTCGGATTGTAACTGGGGGTGCTCGCCATCGCCATGATGCCGCCTGTTTTTGCATCCATTAAGACGATCGAACCACGCCTCTCGCCGAGAATCTCGGTGGCTTTTCGTTGCAGCGCAATATCAAGCTCTAAAACGACATCCTGACCTGGAGTGGGAGCTTCGGTACTTAATGTGCGAACGGCGCGTCCGCGGTTGTTAACCTCGACTCTTTGATAACCAACTTGACCGTGCAACTGAGTTTCGTAATATTTTTCGATGCCTAATTTGCCAATGGTGCGACTGGCAGCGTAGTTTGCGATCTGCTCGTCTCTTTTCAGTCGCTCAACGTCGCGGCGGTTAATTTTCGCGACATAACCGACTACGTGAGTGAGTAATTCAGCGTATGGGTAATGGCGAATTAGTCGAGCTTCGATACTAACACCGGGAAAACGATGTTGGTGCGCGGCGAATGTGGCTACTTGTTTCTGACTCAGTTCATCCAGCAACGTGACGTTATTAAACCGTCGCTGTCCTTTTAAGTTGCGTTCGAATTGTTCAAGATCGCGATCATCGATAATGAGTATTTTTTGTAGCTCAGCGATGGTTTTATCCATGTCTTGAATTTCTTCCGGACTTACATCTAAGCTATAAATTGGTATGTTTTCGGCAAGTAACACGCCATTACGGTCGTATATTAAACCGCGGTTTGGGGCGACGGGGAGTAACTTAATGCGATTATCGTTGGAACGTGTCTGCAATTCGGTATGTTCTTGTACCTGCAAATTGTAGAGGTTGCCAATGATTAATATAAATACCGAAGCAATAATGGCTATCGCCACAAACACGCGGCGGGCAAATAAGTTAGACTCACCTTCGTGATCTCGAATCGGCGTTCGGGTTCGCATTACGGCTCGGTTACTCGCTTATTCCCTGTGATAGGGGTGATTGTTGTTTAAGCTCCAGGCCCGGTATAGGCTCTCGGCTACGATGATCCGGACGAACGGGTGAGGGAGCGTTAATGGTGATAGCGACCAGCGCTGTTCGGCTGCGTTCAAGCATGCCGCCGATAACCCCTCAGGTCCGCCAATAAGTAACGATACATCGCGACCGTCCATTTGCCAACCCTGAAGCTGCTGAGCGAGCTGAGGAGTAGTCCAGGGCTTTCCGGTTACTTCTAAAGTGACCACACGGTTGCCCTTCGGCACTGCGTTTAACAGCGCCTCGCCTTCAAGCTCAGTTAACCGTTTAAGGTCTGCTTTTTTACCACGCTTTAGGGGAGCTACCTCATGCAAAACCAGTTTACACTCATTGGCAAATCGCTTTTGATACTCGTTAAAACCCTCTGTTACCCACGTTGGCATTTTGTTGCCAACGGCGAGTAATTGAATCTGCACTTACTGGCTCCAAAGCTTTTCAAGTTGGTAAAAATCGCGGATTGATTCCTGCATAACATGCAGCACCACGTCGCCTAAATCAACCAATACCCACTCTGACTGTTCACCGCCTTCAATACCTATTGGCGGAATCCCAGCGTGTTTAGCCTCGGTAGCAACGTGTTCGGCGATACTTCTTACGTGGGTTTTTGAATTTCCGGAACAGATAACCATAAAGTCGGCAACATCTGTCTTACCCTGCACATCCAATACTTGCACATCACGTGCTTTCATGTCGTCGGCTTTATCTATAATAAATTCTCGCAATTGTTCAGCTTGCAAACTCGCTTTCTCCCATACTGTTAAAAACGGTCGTGAAATTGACGCGTTATGCGCCATAGTTTAGCAGAAAATATAGTCTCAGTGGGAGTCAAACTTTAGCAAGTATCGGCGTAAAGTTGTTGCTGCTGGATATAATTGAGTACGGATTCAGGAACCGGCACCTCGGTGCACCCTGCGGCTAGTTGTTGTCTAACCTGAGTGGCCGAAACATTGACTAACGGCGTATCCGCGATATAAATCAACCCGTGCTGATGGCGGCGCAAGGCAGCTGCTGTATCTGTTTTATGTTGGGCAATATAACTCCGCAGTGAATCGGAGGCCTGATCCAATGTATAGCCGGGGCGAGGCATGACTAATAAGTGTGAGTGGTCCAGCAGCTGTTGCCATTGATGCCAGCTGTCTAAAGAGACTAGCGAGTCCATTCCCATTACAAACAGCAAGGTATCTGCAGGGTACTGTTGGCGGAAGTGCTTTAATGTGTTGACCGTGTAAGAGGGCTGATCGGAATTCAATTCGAAGCCCTCAGCAACCAGATCTGCATGGGGTTGGCAGGCCAGTTGTACCATTTTCATTCGCTGCTCACCGGTTGCTCCAGGTTGCTCACGATGCGGTGGCACCGCATTAGGCATTAAATGGAGCGTGCCAATTTTCAACTCCTCGATGAGAGCCTTGGCTGCTTTTAGGTGACCATTATGAATGGGATCAAAGGTGCCACCGAATAATGCTCTAATCATGACGCCATTAACGCTAGCTGTTGGGTTATTGCCGGCACGTGAGGACCGACACAAATTAAGCTGAGACAATGCAAGAACAATACTTCGGGGTGTTCACCGGATTCGTCTTTTAATGCTAGTTCAAGCCGTTGCAGCAGTGCGCGTGCTTGTTCCAACGCGGTTCCGGAAAGTTGTTGAGCTCGTTGCGAGTATTGACGTTGCTGCGAACTCCAAATCATCTGCTGACGAAAAATAGAGTTGGTCTCTAATTGCATTCGTTGGGCTATTTGTAACTGAGATAATGTCTGAACCTCTCGTTGGAATACCCACAACAGTTGATGCAGATCGACGTCCTCTTCAAATAAGCGATGCAATCGGTGAGCGGCTTGGCTAAAGTCATTTTGCAATAAGCTTTCCTGCAGCGAGAAAGCATCGAAATGACTGACGTCTTGCATGTATTGGCGCACGTCAGTAAGCGTCATTGTCGTATTGCCAGCCGCAGTGTCATTGCTTAGCAACGCCCATTTTTGTAGTTCTTGATCCATCGCTGCAAGACTTCCTTCGAACCAGGTAGCAAGCAGCTCAACGGCATCGGTTTCCAACGACAGGCCGTAGCTTTGTGCTCGTTGGTGAATAAATCCGGGGAGTCTGGCGCGGTCGGGGGTTGGGGTTCGCACTAACCAGCCGTGTTGGCTAAGGGCTTTGAACCAACGACTATTTTGCTGCTCTTTCTTTAGCCGATTACCAATAACGACCAGTAACTGGTCCTGAGGGAGATTATTGCAATAGGCGGCAAGAGCTTCAGAACCCTCGCGCCCGGGTTTATTATCCGGCAGTTCCAATTCGACTAAGGTAAAGCAACTGAATAAGTTCATTGACTGGCCGGAAGAGGTCAACTGTTGCCAGTCGAAATCATTATCCTGAATCCAGTGCTGGCGCTCCATTTGTTGCTCGCCAAATTGCTGCTTTAAATGCTGACGTAAACTCAGCAGAGTGTCCTGGCGAAGCAATGGTTCCTCACCAAAAATCAGCAGCACAGGCGGCAACGGCTGCTGCTTTAAAGTTTTAGTGAGTTGCTCAGGGTATAAATTTGGCATCACGCTAATCGGAAAACTTAGTAATAATTTGCCTTACTATGCGCCGTGCTGCGTCGTCGCGCATTTCAGCCACAAGTATTTCCCGCTCCCGAGTTTTTGCCAATGCAAAGTTAGGATCGTCCTGGTAGTCGCGAGCAACTTCAACGCTGTCCTGATAGACGGTCTGGTTGTCCTGAATTATTCGATAATTGACCCGGTAGAGCAGCTCATACTCGGCCACCTGGCCGCTTTCGAACAACGACAAAGTGCGTCGCTCCAATTTGTCCGAAAGCACCTGCAGCTGGGCTACCTGCTGCTTATTGGCTGGCTCGTTCAGGTTAACTCCTGCAGTCAACAGTCGTTGTTTTAGACTGTTCTCAAGCTCTTGCGAGTTTACCGACTTTAGTTGCATGTGTTGCAACGTTTGCGGCAGCTGATAATTGTCTCGCAACTGGAATCCACAGCCGGTTAGCCCAATTGCTACAATTAAACTAACCACTAACACGCGGATGGCACCTAAGGACATGGTTAACTCACCACGATATTGAAGATTTTGCCAGGCACATAAATCTTCTTCCGAATGGTTTTGTCACTGGTGTACTTCTGCACGGCTTCGTCGTTGAGCGCTTGCTCTTCAACCTGTTCGGCATTGGCGTCAGCAGCAACGGTCAATTTAGCGCGAACTTTACCATTTACCTGAACCACGATCAGCTTCTCGTCTTCAATCAACGCACTGTCGTCAACTTCTGGCCAGTCAGCAAAAGCCAGCTCTTGCTGATGTCCCAGTTGCTGCCATAGTTGCTCGCAGATGTGGGGAGTAATCGGCGCTAACATTTTTATCATAGCATCGATAGACTCACCTATAACCTGACGATCGGCGGCGCTTTCCATCGGTGCTTTTTGCAGATGGTTTAACAACTCCATAATTGCCGCAATGGCGGTATTAAAGTGCTGTCGCCGACCCATATCATCAGACACTTTGGCGATGGTTTTATGCAGTTCCCGGCGAATTTCCTTATGTGACTTACTCAGTTCCTGAGAATCGGCATAGCCGCCGGCTTCAATAAAGTCGTAAGTAAGCTTCCAGACGCGGCGCAAGAAGCGTTGTGCGCCCTCAACACCCGAGTCTGACCATTCCAATGTCATTTCAGGCGGAGCAGCAAACATCATAAACAAGCGTACCGTATCAGCGCCATAACGCTCGACCATAGTTTGTGGGTCGATGCCGTTATTTTTTGATTTGGACATTTTACTCATTCCGGCAATCTGTACCGGTTGTCCGTCTTGTTTATGATTAGCTGCAACCACAGCGCCTTTATCGTCGCGTTGTAAGTCAACATCCAACGGAGAAATCCACTGTTTACCGCCGTTTTCAGTATCCCGATAATAGCTGTCTGCTAATACCATGCCCTGACAAAGCAACCGTTTAAATGGTTCATCCGATTCGACAAGGCCTGTATCACGCAGTAATTTATGAAAAAAGCGTGCGTACAATAGGTGCAAAATGGCATGTTCGATACCACCGATATACTGATCAACGGGTAGCCAGTAATTAGCTTTTTCAGGATCCAGCATAGCATCGTCGGTTTGCGCACTGCAGTAGCGCGCATAGTACCAGGAAGATTCCATAAAGGTATCAAAGGTATCGGTTTCGTGTTCAGCCGGTTGTCCTTGGTAAGTTGTTTTGCGCCATTCCGGATCGGCTTTGATAGGGGAGGTGACTCCATCCATAACAACGTCTTCGGGTAGCTGCACCGGTAACTGGTCCGCGGGAACCGGTGCTGATTCGCCATTTTCCAGATTAAGCATTGGGATAGGGGTTCCCCAGTAGCGCTGGCGTGATACTCCCCAGTCGCGTAACCGGTAATTAACGGTTTTTTCACCAATTCCGCGAGACCGAAGAACTTCAGCAATTTGATCAAAAGCTTGCTGAGAAGTCATGCCATTATACTGCCCGGAGTTAATGACTTTACCTTTTTCAGTGATGGCACCCTGCTGCAGGTCACCTTCGCCGTTAAATGGCTCAATCACCTGAATAATCGGTAGTTTATATTTACTAGCAAACTCCCAGTCGCGCTGATCATGCCCGGGTACTGACATAACCGCACCAGAACCGTAATCCATTAACACAAAGTTGGCCACCCAGATAGGAATCGGCTCGCCGGTAAGCGGATGAATCGCTTTAAGGCCGGTATCGATGCCTAATTTTTCCATGGTGGCTATATCAGCCTCAGCAACCTTGCTGTTTTTGCACTGCTCAATAAATTCGGCTAATTCTGGATTATTTTTCGCGGCTTGTCTGGCTAGCGGGTGTTGTGCCGCAAGCCCCATATAGGTAACACCATACAGAGTATCAGGACGAGTGGTGTAGACGCTAAGTTTATCTTTATGATCAGCAACTTCAAATTCGATTTGCACTCCTTCGGAGCGACCAATCCAGTTGCGTTGCATGGCCTTAACTTGCTCTGGCCAGCCGTCCAGTTGGTCCAGATCGTCCAGCAATTCATCGGCGTATTCAGTAATTTTGATGAACCACTGTGGAATTTCTTTTTGTTCGACTTTAGCGCCACTACGCCAGCCACGTCCATCAATCACTTGCTCATTGGCTAATACAGTCTGGTCGACTGGATCCCAGTTAACCGTGGCATTCTTTTTATAAACCAGACCTTTTTCGTAAAGCTTAGTGAAGAACCATTGCTCCCAGCGATAATAGTCTGGGGAGCAAGTGGCTATCTCACGCGTCCAGTCGTAACCAAAGCCAAGGCTTTTCAGCTGCTCGCGCATGTAATCAATATTTTGATAAGTCCATTTTGCCGGGGCCGTCTTATTTTGTATCGCCGCATTTTCGGCCGGCAAACCAAACGCGTCCCAACCCATTGGCTGTAAGACGTTTTTACCCTGCATGCGCTGGTGGCGGGAAACAACATCGCCTAAGGTATAGTTGCGTACATGACCCATATGCAACTTACCGCTTGGATAAGGGAACATCGACAGGCAGTAGAATTTCTCTTTACCTGGCTGCTCCGTTACCTCAAAGGTCTTTTGTTCTTCCCAGCGTTGCTGAATAGCTTGTTCAATCGCAGAGGGATTGTATTGTTCTTGCATAATATCTGTTACATCCGGTTCGCAGAAGTGGACTGTTAGGGCGAATTAACTAATGGCATACCACATAACCAACATCACGATGATGCCGGTTAAAGCAAAGAAGACGTTCTCAAAGCGCTGACGCTGAATAACTTCTTTGTCTTCGGCACCGCTGGGGATGAAAAACATAAGTAAATTAGTGAGACCCAAGCCACCTGCAGCGACTAAGACAGCAAATAATAAAGCATCTAAGATGTTTTCCATGGCGTATATTCCTGTAAAAGTAAAAACCGCTGTTATTGTACTGATTTTTCGCGTGCCTGACCACGCTTGTTAAAGGCATTGCGTAACAATGGTAACAAACCGAGTACAGCAATAAATAACGCTAACCATTGGCCTGCCCGGGCAAATAAGGTTTGGCCGCTAACCAGCGGTACCTGAGTAGATACTGTCGTTGTTTCAAACTGCGGAGCCTGAGCGATTATTTCACCCCATTCGTTGGTGACTGCGGACACGCCATTATTGGTTGCGCGTAACAGCGGGCGACCCATTTCTATGGCCCGCATTTGGGCTATTTGCATGTGTTGCCAGGGGCCGTGAGAATCGCCGAACCAAGTGTCGTTACTAACGGTCAGCAAAAAGTCAGTATGCTCTTGCGTATTGCTGCGCACTTGCTCGCTAAAGGCTATTTCGTAGCAGATTGCAGTATTCAATTGATGTCCGTTTGCGACTAAGTTGGACTGTTCGTAATCACCTCGGCTAAACGACGACATAGGTAGGTTAAACAGCGGAGCTAAAGGCCGTAGCAGACTCTCAAACGGAACAAATTCACCAATAGGCAGTAATTGATGCTTTTGATAGCGGTTACTGTGGCCGTATTCGTAAGAATTGTTAAGTTGCTGCTCCGATGATTGTTGGCCGAGCACGATAACACTGTTGAAAAAAGCATCGTTTTCTTGATCGTAATCAATAATGCCCGTGACCAGTGCCGCACCATTGACTCGAGCGGCTTGATCAATATTGTATAAAATATCGTCTGCGTAGGGTTCAAGGGCGGTAATTGCTGACTCTGGCCAAATGATAATGTCGTGTTGATACTGAGGTCGGGTTAAATCAAGGTAACGTAGTATATTTGGCCACTGTTGATCGGCCTGCCATTTTAGTGATTGCTGCACGTTGCCTTGCACTAACAATACTGAAACCGATGAACCGGAGCGTTGTATTGGTTGTAGACCAGGAGCAAGCCAAGCGCTGATAATTACCACGACCAGCAACAGAGCATTGACTGGACGGCGATAACGTAAGCCGGTGACGATCGCCAACGCGACAAACCAGAGCACGACAGTAATACCATATTGACCGATTGATGAGCCTAAGCCACCCAGTAATGCATCGGTCTGTGTGTACCCCAGTCCCAGCCAGGGGAAGCCGGTAAAAAGCCAGCCGCGAAGCCATTCGCTGGCCAACCATATGAGTGGCAGACTATAAGTCCACAGAGTTGAGCGCAGACATAACTTGCGCCAAACGGAAAAAGCAATAGCGGGATACAAAGATAAGTAGGCGATAAGCAGTGCCAGTACCAAGATATTAGCGACTTCGGGCATGCCACCATACTTTTCAATACTGACGTATATCCAGCTAAGGCCGGCGCCAAACCATCCGAAACCAAACGCAAAACCGCTTTTAAAGGCTTGCCGGGGAGATAGCCGCCAGAGTATTACCAATACGAGCGGTAACACCCAGAATGGGATAATAGATAGCGAAAAAGGCGCGTAAGCAAAACAGAGCGTAGCGCCTAGTAGGATGAGCAGTAGATACCGTAGCCAGGCATTTTTCTGCACCTTATCGCTAAGCGCGGCGATCACTCAGATGGATCCTGCGAGGCTTTACTGGGTTCAGGCAGTGACACCTGCACCTGTTGAATACGTCGTTTGTCAGCGCTGGTAACCCGAAATACGAAACCGCCCAAGGTTATTTCTTCACCAGGTTGCGGCAAGTGACCAAATCCATGAGCCACTAGTCCACCGACTGTGTCGTGCTCTTCATCGCTGAATTGGGTAGCGAAATGGTCATTGAAATCTTCGATGGTTGTCAGCGCTTTGATGGAGTATCGACTCGCACTAAGGCGTTTAATATTGGTTTTCTCATCGTCGTTATTGTCGGTTTCATCTTCAATTTCACCGACAATTTCTTCTAAAATATCTTCGATGGTGACCAGCCCGGATACGCCGCCATATTCATCGACCACAATGGCCATATGATAACGGTTTGAACGGAAGTCTTTTAACAAAACATCGACTCGCTTACTCTCCGGGACAATGACCGCAGGGCGCATGACTTTCGCTAACGAGAACTCATCGTCGGTAAAATTGAAACCATAGCTTAATAGGTCTTTTGCCAGCAGGATTCCTTCGACGTGATCCTTATTGTCGGTCACGACAGGATAGCGACTGTGCTGGGACTCTATGACAATAGGTAAAAAATCATCGACAACTTGATTAATATCAATGGTTACCATTTGCGAGCGGGGAATCATGATGTCGCGAACTTTTAGTTCGGCAACGTCGAGTACGCCCTCAATCATTTCCTTGGTATCATTATCTATCAGGTCACGTTCCTCTGCGTCCTGAATTAAATCGACAAGTTCTTCTCTGCTTTTCGGCTCTCCAGCGAAGACTTGTAGCAGTCGCGCTGCCCAGGACTTTTGCGAAGAGCCGTTGGCTGAGTGGGGGTTGTCGTCGCTCATTAAGCGTTATGCTCCGTGTTAGTGAATACTTGGTATGGGTCGGCGATATTCAGTTTGGCTAATATTTGCCGTTCAAGCTGCTCCATTGCCTCAGCTTCATCGTCTTGTATATGATCATACCCTAGTAAGTGAAGCGTACCGTGGATCACCATATGCGTCCAGTGGTCAATAACGGCTTTGTGCTGTTGTTTGGCTTCTTCCTCGACGACCTCTGCACAGATGACTAAGTCGCCGAGCAGAGGCAGCGGTAATTCTACCGGGGCCTCAAAAGGAAAGGATAGGACATTGGTCGGATAATCGCGATCTCGGTAGTCACTGTTAAGCTGTTGACCTTCTTCTTTGCTGACCACGCGCACGGTAACTTCAGCATCGTCTTGCTCAGGACGTGCCAGTGCTAATGCAGCTGTTATCCAACGGTGAATTTGGTCAGCGTCAGGCAAACGGCTGTCAGGGTCGGGGATGGTAACCTGATAATCGACTTCAATCGCCATGTTTCTGCTGACTGTCAAAGTCTTCATAGGCTTGCACGATACGCTGTACAACAGGATGTCGAACCACATCTCCCGCCTGGAAGAAGGTAAAGCTAATGTCGTCTACCTTACTTAATACCTCTATGGCGTGGCGCAAACCGGAACGTTGTCCGCGTGGCAAGTCAATTTGGGTAATATCGCCGGTGATGACTGCGCGCGAGTTAAAGCCGATACGGGTTAGGAACATTTTCATTTGTTCCATCGTGGTGTTTTGGCTTTCGTCGAGAATGATAAACGCGTCATTCAGCGTTCGTCCACGCATATAAGCAAGTGGTGCTACTTCAATCACGTTGCGCTCAATTAACTTTTCAACTTTTTCAAAGCCAAGCATTTCGAACAGAGCATCGTATAATGGACGTAAATACGGATCGACTTTTTGCGCTAGGTCGCCCGGCAAAAAGCCTAGCTTTTCACCGGCTTCCACCGCGGGACGGGTTAATAGAATACGGCGAACTTCCTGGCGCTCCAGAGCATCTACGGCACAAGCGACGGCTAAGTAGGTCTTACCGGTACCTGCCGGACCGATACCAAAGTTCACGTCGTGCGCTAAAATCGCTCTAACGTAACCTGCTTGACTGTGATTGCGAGGCTTTATCAAACCGCGTTTGGTTTTGATGTGGGTCATCTTTTCTGCCGCAGGATCAGAGTCATCCTGTTCCAGCACTTTTGCCTGCTGGATTGCCAAATGCACTTGTTGTGGCTCGATAGTACCCTGGTCGCCTCTGACGGTCGCAGTCTCTACGTATAGATCGCGAAGGATGTTCTGCACCGCAGCGACGGTATGATTTGGACCGATAAGGCGGAAATGATGACCACGGTGGGTAATTTCGACGCCCAACCGACGTTCTATGTGCTTAAGGTTCTCGTCGAACGGGCCGCATAAATCGGAAAGCCGACGCAAGTCGGTCGGCTCTAGTGTAAATTCAATATCTGCTGTACGTTGGTTCAATCCAATCCTCGTTTTTTAAGACGCTTTCGGTGTTACCCGGGCGACACCCAGGTCGTCAGGTTCGTTATTCCGACCGCGCTGTAAAATAGTTTCTGGTGAAGTGTCGACACGCAGTCCCATATCTTTTTCTTCGCGCAGTAATTCGCCACGCAATGAGTTGGGCAATACGTCTGTAATTTTCACATCGACGAACTGACCAATCATATGGGGTTGCCCGACAAAGTTTACAACCCTGTTGTTCTCAGTGCGTCCGGAAAGCTCCATCGGGTTCTTCTTTGACGGTCCAGTGACTAAAATTCTCTGTTCACTATCCAGCATACGGCGGGCATGTGCCATAGATTGCTGATTTAACCGTTGCTGCAGTAACTGCAGGCGCTGCTTTTTAGTCGCTTCGCTAATATCATCCGCTAAGTCAGCCGCTGGTGTACCAGGGCGTGCGCTGTAAATAAAGCTAAAGCTCATATCAAAGTCGACAGCCTGGATGAGATCCATAGTGGCTTCGAAGTCAGCGTCGGTTTCGTCCGGAAAACCGATAATAAAATCAGACGACATAGCGATATCGGGACGTGCTCTTTTCAGAGCGCGGATCTTTGACTTATATTCTATCGCCGTGTGACCGCGTTTCATCATGGTCAAGATACGATCGGAACCACTCTGTACGGGTAGATGCAGGTGACTGACCAGTTCCGGAATGGTTTTATAAGCTTCAATGATATCGTCAGTAAACTCGACCGGATGCGATGTGGTATAGCGAATACGGTCAATACCATCGATAGCGGCTACCAGATGCAATAATTCAGAAAAGCGACATACTGAGCCATCAAAACTCTCGCCGCGAAAAGCATTAACGTTCTGGCCCAATAGGTTTACTTCACGAACGCCTTGTTCTGCGAGCTGAGCGATTTCATAAATGACATCATCGACCGGGCGACTGACTTCTTCGCCTCGGGTATAGGGAACCACACAGAACGAGCAGTATTTAGAGCAGCCTTCCATAATTGAAACAAAGGCGGTTGCGCCATCTGCTTTTGGCTCTGGTAAGCGGTCAAACTTTTCCACCTCAGGAAATGAAATATCAATCATTGGTTGGTGATTATCACCGACTTGTTTGATCATTTCGGGCAGGCGGTGCAATGTCTGTGGCCCAAACACCAGGTCTACAAATGGCGCACGGGCACGAATTGCATCACCTTCCTGAGAAGCGACGCAGCCGCCAACACCAATCAACAGATCGGGATTGGTTTGTTTTAAATTTTTCCAGCGGCCCAACTGGTGAAAGACTTTTTCCTGAGCTTTTTCACGAATTGAACAGGTATTAAGCAGGATCAAGTCTGCTTGCTCTGCCTCGTCGGTGAGTTCATAGCCGTGGGTGGAGTTTAGTAGATCCGCCATTTTGGCCGAATCATACTCGTTCATCTGGCAACCCCAGGTTTTTACGTAAAGTTTCTTACTCATGGTCTCTCAACACTTGCTGACGCTTTGGTACGAAAAGGGCGCGTATTTTACCGCGTATAAGGGGTAAAAGCCAACAGCCGATTGGTTAACTTTTGCGCCGTGTCCGAATTGCAAAATAACCGGCAATAATGATGACTAATGTGCCCCATAGCATGTGCCAGTATACGGCTTCGTCAAAGAACCAATAGCCAAGGACCGCCGCGAAAATAACCGAGCTGTAGGTAAATACCCCTATTTTTGCGGCTGGCGCTATGGAAAAGGCTTTGGTCATTGCCAGTTGGCCGTAAACCGCAAGTAGCCCCATAAGGCCTAAACCAAGCCAGTTTTCCGCCGGAATAGACTGCCATAACCAAATAAGCGGAATGGCGGAGGCAATAGTGGCAAAGCCAGAAAAGTAAAATACTATTTTACTAGTAGACTCAGTGGCCGACATTTTTCGAATCACGGTTTTAGTAAACGCTGCAAGTGCTGCGGCAATAAAGGCAACACCCACCACCGGCGATATGGAACTGCCGAGTGGATCAAGAAAAATGAATACGCCGATAAAGCCGAGCAGAATAGCCAGCCAGGTTTGTCGTGAGACATAGTCTTTTAACCAAAGCCAACCTATCACTGGAATTAAGAACGGCGACAGCAGCAACACCAGAGTTGCCTGTGCTAAGGGTATCGTTGAGATAGCGTAGAAAAATAGGTACATGGCTGTGATACCAGCGATGCCACGCACCAAATGCAGTTTCCAACGACTCGTTTTTAACGCTCCGGGGCCTTTTCGCCAAAGCCAGGGAAGTAACACTAAAAAAGCGAAAACGTTACGGAAAAACACCAACTGTTCAAAATTTTGGGTCGCAGATAGGTGCTTCACTAACGCACTGACCCCGGCAAACGATGCTTCCGCAGAGAGCAACAGCAATGAAGCAAGGATGACCGCTTTATTGGATGTTTCGACCGCAGTTGGGGCCGGTGTTTGCTCAACCATTAAAAACATCGTCCTGAACCGTGAATGAGTGCTTATGATACCGGAAATCTGCTCATAAATGTGGTATTTATAGTAGTTATACAATGACGATAAAGAATTTGAATTAGGTGGTAGATGAAACATTATGTCATTAACGGTGGCGGCATGGTCGGTGCGTCGGCTGCGTTGGCTCTTGCAACTCACGGCGAACGAGTCACCCTAATTGATGCGCAGCCTGAGGCACAGACATCTGATGAATGGGATTTACGCATTTCATCGGTTAATGACAACCACTGGCAGTGGCTGTTGTCGTTAGGTATTGGTGATGATCTCAATCACAAACAGCTGCCTTACCAACGCCTGTCGGTGACAACGATAGCGGGTACCCAACTGAGTTTTACCGCTGCCGACGCTGGCGCCGAGCAGCTTGGCGTGATGGTTGAGAATAACAACCTGCAAGCGGCATTGTGGAAGTGTTGCCAGCGGCACGCCGCTATTGAGTTTAAAGCTCCGGCACAGGTTACGGACTTTGATTTGCCAAACCAACGACTGACCTTGGACGATGGTGAGCAACTTAATTACGACGTATTGATTGGTGCTGACGGGGCTAATTCGGCAGTTGCCCGTGCGGCGGCTATCGGTTACCGCGGCTGGGACTACGGGCAACGTTGTTTACTGGCTAATGTTACCTTAGAGCAGCCATTTGAGGCTGAAACCTGGGAAGTATTCCGTCCCAAGGGTCCTTATGCATTGTTACCGTTAACTTCAAACACTGCCTGTTTAATTGACTACCGGTCGGCTGCCGAAATTAATTCAATAAGTAGTGACGCAGACACGTTAATCTCCGAACTTACCAAGACGTTCGGAGATACGATTGGTGACTTTCAACTGCAGCGCTATGCCAGTTTTCCGTTACAGCGCAAGCACGCGCTCGAATATCATAAAGGTCATTCGCTGATCTTGATGGGTGATGCCGCTCATACCATTCATCCGTTAGCGGGGCAGGGTGTTAACCTGGGCTTTGCGGATGTACGAAGCTGGTTAGACTGTGGTCAGGATGTAAAGCGCTATCAACAGCAGCGGCAACAACAAAATGCACGGATGATGAGAGCGATGGATCTGGTCAATGTCAGCTTTCGGAGTTCGTCAAAACCAATTAACTGGCTGTTGCGAGGTGGTTTTTCAATTATTGAGCGAACGGCACTGAAATCATTGCTGTTAGGGTCGGCAATGCAGCGCTGATACAGATAGTTAGGGGTACTTACGAGTGCTGTGGTGCGGAGGGAGGGACTTGAACCCTCACGTCCTTTCGGACACTAGCACCTGAAGCTAGCGCGTCTACCAATTCCGCCACCACCGCAAATAAGGAAGTGTGGCTGGGGCACCAGGGATCGAACCTGGGAATCGCGGGATCAAAACCCGCTGCCTTACCGCTTGGCTATGCCCCATCCAACTTTGGACAGACTCACGAACCAACAAGATACAAGTATCTAAGGTTAAATAACTAATGGCTGGGGCACCAGGGATCGAACCTGGGAATCGCGGGATCAAAACCCGCTGCCTTACCGCTTGGCTATGCCCCAATTGATTAGCTATTCAAGAGAGATTGGTGCGGACGGAGAGACTTGAACTCTCACGCCGTGAGGCACTGGAACCTAAATCCAGCGTGTCTACCAATTCCACCACGTCCGCACAATGATTACTCTTCGAAAAGTTGGTGGCTACGGCGAGATTCGAACTTGCGACCCCAGCATTATGAGTGCTGTGCTCTAACCAGCTGAGCTACGTAGCCATCTTTTCTTTACTTAAAGTTTTCTGTGCATCTCTCTGTGAGTGCGGCGCGTATTATGCAAATCGCTCCGCTTACCGTCAACCTCTTTTTGCGAAAAAAACAAGGTTTTCGCATCAACTGCTCAAAAAACCATAAAAACGATGAATTATCCACCGTTAACTGGCCGAAAAAGGGCTACCAAGGTAATTCATCGCCTTTGCTGTGATAAAAATGCCCGGTTGTTTTCAGCGTTAACTCCTCGATTCGTTGAATTAAACGCTGCGCTGCTTCTTCTGCGGTAATATCACCACGATTTCCAACCATGTCGGTTTGTACGTAGCCTGGGTGTAATAGCACTACCGCAATACCCTGATCTTTTAAGTCAAGCGCTAGCGACTTACCCGCTGCGTTGAGAGCGGCTTTCGACATCCGGTAGCCGTAGCGGCTGCCCGAGCCATTGTCAGCGATTGAACCCATGCGACTGGTAATTAAGGCAACTTTACTGCCTTCTGTTAAGTTATCCAGTAGTACTTCGGTGACTCGCAGCGGCGCAATGGCATTAACCTCATATTGCGCGCGCAGACTGCCGCCATCGATGTCGCCCAGCTCGTCGTTGTGAAGCAACCCGGCATTATTGATTAAGATATCGATATCTTTATCACCAATGGTTTCTTGCATACGCAACAGATCAGACGCCTTAGTCACGTCAATGCCTTCGATAATATCAACGTCGAGCTCGGTTAATTGCTTTGAATTGTTGCGGCATACGGCACTGACTTTATATCCAGCCTCGCTGTACTGCCGTGCAAATTCGAAGCCTATGCCCCGATTGGCGCCGGTAATCACCACGTGCTTCATGTTAGTCTCCTTGATTAATTCCACCTTCGGTAAGCTTTTTCGGGTCCAGCAAACGTTCTAACTTATCGCGGCCCAAGTCGGTCATTTCGTCAGCTACATCAATAATAGCCCGACCATCTTTATAGGCCTGTTTAGCGATTTCGGCAGCCTTGCTATATCCAATAACAGGGTTAAGTGCGGTAACCAAAATTGGATTTTTAGCCAACGCCTCGTCTAATCGTTGTTGATTAACTTCAAAATCTTTAATTGCCTTGTCCGCCAGTGAATGACAGCTATTCCCCAGAATATCGATCGACTGGAGCAGGTTATAGGCAATAACCGGCAGCATTACGTTAAGCTGAAAATTACCTTGTTGTGCCGCGGTAGTAATGGTGGTGTGATTGCCGTTAACTTGTGCGGCGACCATAGCGACAGCTTCTGGAATGACCGGATTCACTTTACCCGGCATGATACTACTGCCCGGTTGCAGGGCTGTTAGTTGTATTTCACCTAACCCGGCAAGCGGGCCGCTGTTCATCCAACGCAAGTCATTACTTATTTTAAGTAAGGTGGTCGCGAGCGTATTTAACTGACTGTGTAGTTGTAAATTGACTTCTTGTCCGGCAATGCCGGTAAACGGGTTTGCTGATGCTTTGAAGTGACTGCCAGTTAGCTCTGATAAAGCCTTAGCAAATTCTCCGGCAAACGGTTTAGGGGCATTAATTCCTGTTCCTATCGCAGTACCACCTTGCGGCAACACGCGGCTGTGCTCCAGTAGTTGCGGTAATTGCTCTGCAGTTTGATCAAGTTGTCCAGCCCATGCGTCCAGCTCCTGTGCTAAGGTCATCGGCATAGCATCCATCAAGTGGGTGCGGCCGGTTTTAACCACATCGCGCAAATCGATTGCTTTAGTTCTAATCACATCAATTAAGTGCTTAAGCGCCGGTTGCAGGTTTGATTCAACCGCAAGTACACTTGCCACCTGAATTGCAGTCGGTATAACGTCATTACTAGATTGGCTTTGATTAACGTCATCATTAGGATGAACGTCAACGCCTTGTTGTTGGCATAAGTTGGCAATAACTTCGTTAACGTTCATGTTTGAGCTGGTACCTGACCCCGTTTGAAATATATCAACCGGGAAGTGCTCATTGTGTTGCCCGTCGATAATTTGTTGGGCTGCCGCGCGAATGGCTTTTGCCTTTTTACTATCGAGATTGCCAACTTGTTGATTGGCAGACGCGGCAGCTGCCTTGATGCGGGCGATGGCTTTTATCATTGTTGCTGGCATCGTCAGCCCACTAATTGAAAAATTATCGACCGCGCGCTGGGTCTGGGCGGCGTATAAAGCATCTCCGGGGACTTTTACTTCGCCCATACTGTCTTGTTCAGTGCGATATTCCTGACTCATAAACTGAACCTCCTGCTGGTTAATCTCGTTACCTAGGTTATGTATAACACATTACGATTTGATAACGCCTAAGATCACTCAGTTGGTGCTTGCGGTTTTGTTGATAATCGGTAATCTAGACTTAAAAAAGGAGCTGACGTTGATCATTAAACTGAAGTCGGTACTGGTCATTTTTTTACTGCTGTTGCCGCAGCTTAGCTGGGCTAACAAACTACAGCTTGAAATTGTCGATAAACGTGGCGACCGCTTAGCCAATGCCGCTGTTATTGTTGACGATCGGTATCTGGCAAATAGCGTAGATAAAACACCGCAAGTCGTAACGATAGATCAGGTTGATCGCCAGTTTGTGCCTTTCTTAACCACTTTAAGAGTGGGCAGTGAAGCGGTTTTCCCCAACAGTGATAACATTCGGCACCACGTATACTCTTTTTCAGAACCTAAACCATTTGAGCTAAAATTGTATTCTGACAAAGAGCGACCGAGTGTGTTTTTTAATAAGCCTGGTGTGGTGACTCTGGGCTGTAATATTCACGATCAGATGATCGCTCATTTATTAGTGACCGATGGTCAAACAGCAACTGCCAGTAACGACCAGGGGCAACTACTGTTAGAACTTTCGGATAGTGTCCCGCCGCAATTCTCTATCACTGTCTGGCACCCTTTGCAGGGCGAGAATTTATCGGTAGCGAAACAAGTTGAGATCGATCTTAGTCAGCAGCAAACCGTAAAAGTAGCGCTAGACGTTATGCCCGAAAAGGCAGACGACGAGCCTAAGTCTCGTCTCGAACAACGCTTTAACCGTACGGGTAACTTATGATCCGAAGCTTTCGCACGCGATTGCTGGTTATCCTATTATTGCTCGTCGCTGGCGCATTAAGTGTATCGCTTAGTGCCGTAGGAGTAGCTGTTCAGCAGCAGGTAGAGCGGTCGGTAGAACAAGAATTAAGTGTTAGTGACAGGGTTTTTCGCGAGCTACTGGCGAGTCGCAGTCAATTATTGTTGCAAGCGGCTCAAGTGTTGACTGACGATTTTGGTTTTAAGCGTGCTGTCGCAACCGGTGACCGAGAAACTATAGTCTCTGCATTGGTTAATCATGGCGAGCGTATAGATACTGAATTAATGGTGCTGCGGAGTCCGGAAGGGAACGAAATCGCAGCAACTCACCCATTACCGCAAAATATTATCGAAACCACACAAGCTTCGACTGAGCAACAGTTAGCGGTGGTCGAAGGTGAGCTTTTTCAGCTAATTACGGTGCCAGTTAATGCGCCGCAGTTAATTGCCCGGGCCACCTTGGGGTTCCGTGTCGATTCCGCGTTGGCTCAGGAATTACAGAGTCTCGCCAATGCTGATATCAGTTTATGGTTAGAGGATACCAAGCAAGTGCTCGCCTCTAGTCTTAACAGTGCTCAGAAAACCAGCTTACAACAGCACCTAAAGTCGTCTGAAGTTGCGCTTAACGGTTGGTTGCAGCAACAAAACTTTGTCGGTCAGGAAGCGTTACTGGAAACCGCTGAAGAGCAAAAAGTGCATGTGTTGTTGTCAGCATCGCTGGCGGCTGCAATGGCTGATTTCGATCAACTTCGCACACAAATGGTGTTTATCGCGTTGGCGGCATTAATTATTGCGGCACTTATTGCATTGTGGGTCGCGCGTAGCGTATCGCAGCCTCTATACCGCTTAACTGAAGCTGCCAGACAATTACAGCGTGGTGATTATAGTAAGCTGGAATTGCAACAACGAGGCGATGAATTCGGTCAGCTAGTCACCACCTTTGATTCGATGCGTGACGCGATTGCCGAACGCGAACAGCGAATATCCTTCCAGGCAACTCATGATCAGTTAACCGGACTACCGAACCGACGTTTTTTTGCAAAAAAAATGTCAGATGAATTAAAAAGGGACGGTGTATGGACGCTGCTACTGGTTAATATCTATCAGTTCAGGGTACTAAATGACACTTTAGGGCAGGTCATTGGTGACCAGGTGTTGAAGCAAATTGGAAGCCGCTTACTGACTCTTTCTGAAGGCAGTCAGGTAGCACGGGTAGGCGGCGATGAGTTCGCTATTGTGTTGGATAAGTGCATTGAAGGCCCTGAAGATAGCTTGATCGATGAGTTGGAAGCTTGTCTGGCGCCGCCGGTAAAAGTCGGTGAGAGTGACTATCCGGTGAGCTTTAATTGCGGCGCTGTTTGTTATCCCAATGATGGACAAGAATTTGATACGCTGTTAAGGCGAGTTCAGGTGAGTGTGCAACAGGCAAAACGCGAGCAAAAATTTATTTATTTTTATAGCGCAGGCCTTGATGAACAACATTTGCGCAAACTTACTATCTTGGAATTGTTACAGACCGCTGTTGAAAAAGACGAGCTAACGGTCTTATTACAACCCAAAATTGATTGTGCCACAGGCCGAATCCAAGGTGCAGAAGCGTTACTTCGTTGGCACAATCAGCAGCTGGGCTTTGTCGGTCCCGATGAATTTATACCATTGGCAGAGCAGTCCGGCCTGATCAAAAGTTTAACTCGTTGGGTGTGTGAGCAAAGCGTTAAAGTGTTAGAACAATTGCAGCCATTACCGAAGGATTTTACGTTAAGTGTTAACTTATCGGCAGTGGATTTGTTAAGTAACGAAGTGATTAGTTTGATTGAAGAACTGGAACAGCAATATCCGCAGCTTAGCCAACATTTGGTACTGGAAGTAACTGAAAGTGTTCTGGTAGAAGATCCTGAAACCGCGATAGAACGATTGAACTGGTTCAGAAATCGTGGCTATGGCGTTTCGATTGATGATTATGGAACCGGTTATTCGTCGTTAGCGCAAATGCGACAGTTACCGGTAACGGAACTTAAAATAGATCGTGCGTTTGTACAGTTATTAGCCACCAGCCCGGTGGATCAATCGATTGTTCGTTCAACCATTCAACTGGCCCACGAACTAAGCTTGAGCGTGGTAGCGGAAGGGGTTGAAGATGAACAAAGCTGGAATTGGCTGAAACAGCAACATTGCGATGTATTGCAAGGCTTTTACTTCAGCAAGCCAATACCGTTTGAACAATTTAATCAGAAACTGCAAGGAGAGTCTGATGCTTAAACGAGGCTTACAATATGCCTTAGTGGCCAGCTTGTTATTGCCGGCTGTAGCGGCCGCACAGGGCTCTAAATTACTGGCTACCGGCGGAGCCTCAACCATTGAAGGCGCCGGCGGTGGTGGTATTGTTCCGTGGGCAACGCTTAGTAGCTATGCCGATACTGGAGAGTGGGGGGCGACCGTTAACTTAACTGAAGTTCAGGTTGATGATTTTCGCTTGAGTGTGCAGGGGGCCAGTCTTTCCTGGAATAACAGACTGGAAGTTTCTTATGCTAAGCAGATCTTCGATTTATCGACCATAGGCGGTGAATTAGAGCAGAATATTTGGGGTGTTAAAGCGCGCCTATTCGGCGATCTGATTTATGGTGAGTTGCCGCAAATCAGTGTTGGCTTGCAGCATAAAAATAATCAGACGTTCGCACTGCCGTCGGCGGTTGGCGCCACCGACGATAATGGTACAGACTGGTATATTAGTGCCGCTAAAGCCTGGCTCAATGGGCCTTTTCATCGCACTTGGGTAGCTAACCTTACGGCCCGAAGAACAAGAGCTAATCAATTAGGGCTGCTGGGTTTTGGTGGCGATAAAAGCGATTCTGCAGAATGGCTTGCTGAGGCGTCTGTGGCGGCTTTCATTAATCGTTACTGGGCGGTAGGTGTTGAGTATCGGCAAAAGCCCGACAATTTAAATTTTGCGGTTGAGCAAGACTGGCGTGACCTGTTTGTGGGCTACTTTCCATCTAAACGGTTATCAGTAGTGGGTGCTTATACTGATTTGGGATCGATTGCCGGACTCGATGACCAGCACGGCTGGTATTTGTCGTTGCAGGCCTCATTTTAAAGGGAGAACGTATGAAACGACTAATACTATTGGCAAGCCTTTTATTAATGCCGCTTGCCCATGCCAACGACTTATACCAGCAGCTTGGTGAAAAGCAGGGAATCTCGGCTATTGTCGAAGAAATGCTTTATCGGGTTGGCGGTGACGAGCGTATCGTACATCATTTCGATGGCGTCGATATTGTACAGGTACACGAACTAATTACTGAACAAGTGTGCGATGTTGTTGGCGGACCGTGCGACTATCAGGGGGAAACAATGCAGGCCGCGCACCAGGGAATGGGCATTACGCATGCTGATTTTAACGCATTGGTCGAGCATCTAATTATTGCGATGGAGAAACATGACGTCCCGGTTGCTGCGCAAAACCGGCTACTTGCCAGGCTGGCCCCAATGTATGGGGACATTACCGAAGAATAACCATTAAAAAAGGGTCGATTAATTCGACCCTTTTTGTTTACTTAATGCGGTAAGTGCTTAAACGTTAAAGCGGAAGTGGATAACATCGCCGTCTTTAACGATGTATTCTTTGCCTTCCAAGCGCCATTTACCGGCATCTTTGGCACCTTGTTCGCCGTTAAACTCAATAAAGTCACCATAGCCAACAATTTCAGCCCGAATAAAGCCTTTCTCAAAGTCGGTATGAATACGTCCGGCTGCCTGCGGTGCGGTTGAACCAATCTTAACCGTCCAGGCGCGTACTTCTTTAGGTCCAGCGGTAAAATAGGTTTGCAGGTTAAGCAGGTCATAACCGGCACGAATTACCCGATTCAGGCCGGGTTCTTCCTGGCCGATTTCTGACAAGAATTCTTCTTTGTCGGCATCGTCAAGTTCGGCAATTTCTGATTCGATAGCCGCACAGACGGGCACTACAATCGCGTTTTCTTTGCTGGCAATCTCGCGAACAGTATCCAAATGTGGGTTATTCTCAAAGCCATCTTCATTAACATTGGCAATGTACATCGTTGGCTTCAAGGTCAGTAAATTATAAGAACGGATGGTGGTCAGGTCGTCTTTGCTTAAATCAACTGAGCGTGCCATATCGCCGTTATCCAGTGCTGGCTTTAGTTTTTCCAGTACGGCAATTTCGGCTTTGGCAACGGCATCGCCACCTTTTGCTTTTTTCGCCAGACGAGTTAATGACTTTTCAACCGAGTCTAAGTCAGCAAGTGCTAATTCGGTATTAATCGTGTCGATGTCGTCAGCCGGGTTAATACCGCCACTAACATGCACAATATTGTCATCCTCGAAACAACGAACAACGTGACCAATCGCGTCGGTTTCCCGAATGTTTGCTAAAAACTGATTACCAAGACCTTCACCTTGTGAAGCACCTTTGACCAGTCCGGCGATATCAACGAACTCCATCGTGGTTGGTAGTACACGTTGGGGGTTAACTATCGCCGATAGCTTATCCAGACGTGTGTCTGGCACAGGTACTACACCGGTATTTGGCTCTATAGTACAAAACGGGAAGTTTGCGGCTTCGATACCCGCTTTGGTTAATGCGTTGAATAGCGTCGATTTACCTACGTTTGGTAGGCCGACAATACCACAGCGAAATCCCATGTTCGGTTAACCCTTTTGTTGTGGTCGATAGCTGTGTAAGCGCAGCAGCGCTGGCCCCCAGCCTTCGACCATTAATGTATCAATACTGCGACTTGCTTCGTCGATGCAATCGTCGATCAGTTGTTGTTCTGCCGGTGGCGCCTTGCCCAGTACAAAACCGGTTACTTTTGACTTGTGACCCGGATGCCCAATGCCAATCCTTAAGCGTAAAAAGTCCTGTTGGCCGGTCTGCGCAATAATGTCTTTAATGCCGTTATGACCACCGGCACCGCCGCCTTTTTTAAATTTTGCTGACCCTGGAGGCAGATCGAGTTCGTCGTACGCAACCAGTATCTGTTCGGCAGGAATCTTGTAAAAGTTGGCAATGCTGGCAACGGAAAACCCACTGCGATTCATAAAACCTTGGGGGAGTACTATTCGCACATCCTGAGCACCGCTCTGGTAGCGACCAATCAAAGCTTTCGATTTACTATCGGGGGAGAGGCTAACACCATGTCGACGACAAAAGTCCTCAACTAACCAAAAACCCGCGTTATGGCGGGTTTTTTCGTATTCGGGACCTGGATTACCCAGGCCCACTAATAGCTTGATGCTTGTTTCCATAGCAAGACTATTGCTTACTCTTCGTTAGCGTCGTCTTTGCTCTTCTCTGCAGGAACTTCATCCGCAGCTACTGTGTCTTCTTCTTCAACTTCTTTTTCTACACGAGGAGCGGTGATTGAAACAACTGCCTGGTCGTGATCTTCACCTTTGCTCAGCTCAACCAGTTCAACGCCGTTAGGCAAGTTAAGGTCGGTCAAGTGAATGGTGTCGCCGATGCTAAGTTCTGCGATATCTACTTCCAGGTATTCTGGTAAGTCTTTAGGTAATACCAGAATTTCAACGTCGTTCACGTGGTGAACAACAACGCCGCCTTCGTCTTTAACGCCTTTCGCTGTTTTCTCGTTCAAGAAGTGCAATGGCAAGTTAGTGTGTAACTTGTGGCCTTTTTCAACCCGTTGGAAATCAAGGTGAGTTAGCTTAGGCTTGAACGGGTGACGCTGCATGTCTTTCAGGATGGCCTGTTCTTTCTTGCCATCGATATCAAGCGTCAGAATGTGCGAATAAAAGGCTTCGTAGTCGGCCATGTTGTTTACTTTGTTATGATCCAGTTCTAATGCAACTGGGTCACCTTTACCGCCATATAGGATGGCTGGTACTTTATCCGCATGACGTAGGCGGCGGCTCGCACCTTTCCCCTTGTCGCCACGGACACTTGCTTTAATCGTAAAATCTAATTTAGCCATAATTTAGGGCTCTCAATGTTAATTTGTTTTAGTTTGTCCGCACTCGCGACCAAGTACGAACCCAGAACCTTAGAAACCGACGCAGGGCCGGTTTCTAAGGGCGCGCAATACTACCACCAGAGGTAGTTAATTGCAATTTATTTAGTAATCAAACATCGCCGAAATGGATTCTTCGTTACTAACCCGGCGAAGAGCCTCCGATAGCATGCCTGACAGCGTTAGCTGCGTGACTTTGCCGGTAGCCTTCATCTCTTCCGATAACGGAATACTGTCGGTGACAATGACTTCGTCAATTTGCGATTCAAGTATGTTTTTGACCGCGTTGCCCGAGAAAACCGGGTGAGTGGCATACGCAAAAACGCGCTTAGCACCATGCGCTTTTAAAGCTTCAGCTGCTTTACAAAGAGTGCCACCGGTATCAATCATGTCGTCGACAATAATACAGTCGCGATCTTTCACGTCGCCGATAATATGCATGACTTGCGATACGTTAGCAGAGGGGCGGCGCTTATCGATGATAGCTAAGTCAGTATCATCCATTAATTTAGCGAAAGCCCGGGCGCGTACAACCCCACCTATATCCGGTGATACTACCGCTGGATTACTGAATTGTTGCTGGCGCATGTGCTCAAGTAATACAGGGGTACCAAAGACGTTATCGACAGGGACGTCGAAAAAGCCCTGGATTTGCTCTGCGTGTAGATCAACGGTCAATACTCTATCGACGCCAACGCTGGATAAAAAGTCAGCCACTACTTTAGCGGTAATAGGTACCCGCGCGGAACGTACTCGCCGATCCTGTCTGGCGTATCCAAAGTACGGCATCACAGCTGTGATACGACCGGCCGAAGCACGACGTAGGGCATCGACCATAACGATCAACTCCATCAAGTTATCGTTGGTTGGAGCACAAGTAGACTGCAATAAAAAAACGTCCGAGCCACGGACGTTTTCATTAATAGAGACACTGATTTCACCGTCACTAAAGCGTCCGACGGATGCTTCACCTAGCTTAATGTAAAGCCGGTCAGCAATTTTTTGGGCAAGTTCTGGTGTGGCGTTACCAGCAAACAGTTTCATGTCAGGCACAACAAACCTCGACTAATATTGGGTTAATGTCCGAATAAGCGGTGAACGGTTCTGGCCTTGCGCAACAAAACTTTGCAGTTCGCTAAACTGTCGTTGCACTTGCGCTGCAGCATCGAGTGAATCGAAGCGTGCAAATAAACACGCGCCGCTGCCAGTGAGCCGAGTCGGAGCGTATTGTAGCAACCGGTCACGCAATTTGGCAACTTCGGGGTAAAGATCGCAGACCACCGGCTCAAATACGTTGCAGGTATCTGCTTGTTGCCAACTGTCTGTGTTGAGCAGCGGGCAGTCTCTTTGTAAAGCCGGATGCCGAAATAGCGCAGCCGTAGAAATACTAACTTTAGGTTTGACCACCAGATAATAAGGCGTGTCGATGGTTATGTCCGTAAAACGTTCGCCGACTCCCTCAGCAAAGGCACTATGACCATGTACAAAAATAGGCACGTCGGCACCGAGTTGTAATCCGAGGTGCTCTAATTCTGACTGAGTCAAAGGCTGGTTCCACAAGTAATTTAAACCGACTAACGCGGTGGCTGCATCGGATGAACCACCGCCAAGTCCAGCTCCCTGAGGCAGGCGCTTGGTTAGGGTGATATCTGCGCCGGGTAAGTGAGCGCAACGCTTTTTGGCCTGTTGATAAAGTAACTTGGCGGCTTTCATCACCAGGTTGTCTGCGTTGGCAATGCCACTGTCTTTATCAACCAGTATCAGTTGCTCGTCATCGCGTGGTTTAAAGCTTAGTTGGTCACCGTAATCCAGAAATTGAAACACGGTCTGTAAATTGTGATAGCCGTCGTCCCGACGCCCTACAATATGTAGGAATAGGTTTAACTTTGCCGGCGCCGGGAGCTCTAACATCTGCGTCATTGCTGGCCCATTGGTTGAAACGATGTCTGCCATTCATTAATCTGCATTTTTAATTTGATCTGATTCGATTCCAGATGCACCTGACTCGGCAGTAGTTGTTGTTGATAGTACCAATCAATTTTCCAAAGCTCACCAGCTGCAGCTTCCACCGTGGCCGCGGCCAGTTTTCCATCGGCAAGATAGTTTAACTGTTTGAGTCTTGCTGTGGTTTTACCTAATGCCCACTGGCTGAGCGCAGTAACCGGAACGTCGACGTTAAGTAAACGTTTTAGTAAGCGCTCTGCAGAACGGTCATTGTAGCGCTGACCATCGTAGTTCAAGCTTGCCTGCTGATGATCGATGGTCAGCTCAGCAATCTGACCTTTTAGCGGGTGCGAAAAACGCAGTCGTTGCTGCGGACTGTCAAGTGGCTGCCATTGCCAGTTAACATAAAGCCCATCTCGTTCGTTATTGTGTTTTTGAATAATCGCCATTCGGGCCGATAGTTGCCATCGATTAATTGAATCTAACTGTTGCTGATGTGCGTTAATAAGCGACTGGCTTACTGTTTTATCGTGCCGCTGCGTATCAGGCATTGGGATTGAACACCCCGATACGCTTGCCGCGACGGCAATAAGCAGAGCGCAACGCAATGTAGCCAAAAATGCACGCGATTTAGCAAACAAGGAGAGTACTTCCGTTAAAAAGTGACAGCTTATTAGTGGAACAGAAAGCGTGATGACTTTCAATAATTTGGGCTTTAACGTACAATCTGCGCACGAATGCACACACGTTGGGATAACGAGCTTCTACAGCGGATGACCATTTCAGCCCTTGGTATAAACCATAAAACAGCCCCAGTTGATTTGCGCGAACAAGTTGCTTTTTCTAATGAGCAGCTCGATACCGCGTTGCAGGCGATCCGGCAACTGCAGGGGGTCGATGAAGCGGTCATTGTATCAACCTGTAACCGCACCGAATTGTACTGTCAGGGAACGGTATCCACCGACTTACTGTTAGGTTGGTTAGCTGGTTTTCACGGATTGCAGGCTGATGCGTTAATTCATCATCATTACCAGTATCAGGACCAACAAGCTATCAGTCATTTGATGTCGGTTGCCAGTGGCCTCGATTCGCTGGTGCTGGGCGAGCCACAGATCCTTGGGCAGGTAAAGCAGGCTTATCAACACGCGAAGCGTCATGCAGCCGTTGGTGGCGTGTTAGAGCGCTTGTTTCAGCAAACTTTTCGAGTCGCAAAAACCGTGCGCAACGAGACCGAGGTAGGTCAAAATGCGGTCTCTGTGGCCTATGCAGCAGTTAGTATGGCGAAGCACATTTTTGCTAATCTCGAAAAATCCCGCGTTCTGTTGATTGGTGCCGGAGATACTTCAGAGTTAGTGGCACAGCATTTGCGGCAACAGGGTGTTAGCGATATTACGGTAGCTAATCGTACGTTGCAGAGAGCCAGCGAGCTGGCTGAAAAGATCGGTGGTAAAGCGCACAGCCTAGCCGAGTTGGGTGAGCTGTTGCCAAATGCCGATATTTTAGTCAGTTCAACTGCCAGCACTTTACCTATTGTCGGCAAAGGAAGCATTGAGCGGGCTTTAAAAAAACGTCGTCACAAACCGATGTTATTGATTGATCTGGCTGTTCCCCGCGATATCGAAGAACAAGTGAATGAATTAGACGACGCGTACTTATATACGGTCGATGACTTACAGAATATTATTAGCGAAAATATTAAAAATAGAGAGCAGGCGGCGCGGCAGGCGCAGTTGATTATTCATCAACAAAGTGAAGAATTTGGCGACTGGTTGAAGTCGCTTAATAGCGTCGAACTGATTCGCCGCTATCGGCAACATTCTCAAAAAATTGCCGAACAACAATTGCAAAAAGCACAGTTGATGTTACAGCAGGGCAAGTCGCCAGAACAGGTATTGCAGCTGCTTAGCCACCGGTTAACTCAACAACTAACGCACCAGCCGACGCAAATATTAAAAACGGCCGGTGAACAAAATGATCAAGCGGCATTGGCATTACTCGAACAATTATGGCCAGCGTCGTCCGACAAAACGCAAAAGGATTAGACGAAATTAATGAACCCATCCATTGAACGAAAACTTGAAGGGCTATTAGAACGCTATCAGGAAGTTCAGGCATTACTTGGTGATGCCGGAGTCATTAGTGATCAGAACCGCTTTCGGGCGTTATCGAAAGAATATTCGCAACTGGAAGAAGTGGTTGATGGCTTTGAACGTTATAAACAAGCGCAAGAAGACCTGGAAGCAGCGCGTGATATGGCCAACGATGACGATCCGGAAATGCGTGAGATGGCAGCCGAAGAGTTGCGCGAGGGTGAAGTTCGGGTAGAACATTTGGAGCAGCATTTACAAGTACTGTTGTTACCAAAGGATCCCAATGATGACCGTGCCTGTTATCTCGAGATTCGTGCCGGAGCCGGTGGCGACGAGGCGGCTATTTTTGCTGGTGACTTATTTAGAATGTACAGTCGTTACGCAGAGCAGCAGGGCTGGAAAGTCAGCACCGTCAGTGCCAGCGATGGGGAGCATGGTGGTTATAAAGAAGTGATCGCACATATGAGCGGTGACGGGGTTTACGGCAAAATGAAGTTTGAGTCGGGCGGCCACCGAGTCCAGCGAGTCCCCGAAACTGAATCGCAAGGTCGTATCCACACCTCTGCCTGTACGGTAGCTGTGCTACCCGAAATCCCTGAAGCCGAAGCCATTGAAATTAACCCGGCGGATTTACGTGTTGACACTTACCGGGCTTCTGGTGCCGGTGGGCAGCACGTTAACCGTACCGACTCAGCCATTCGACTAACTCACTTACCGACCGGAGTCGTGGTGGAATGTCAGGAAGAGCGCTCGCAGCATAAAAACCGAGCGAAAGCGATGTCTGTCTTACAATCGCGGTTGCAAAAAATGGAAGATGAAAAGCGTGCTCAGGAAGAAGCAAGCACACGACGTAATCTCGTCGGCAGCGGTGACCGGTCAGAACGAATCCGCACCTATAACTACCCGCAGAGCCGAGTTACTGATCACCGTATTAATTTAACCTTGTATCGGTTAGACGAAGTATTAACCGGTAGCTTGAATCTTATTCTTGAACCAATTATTACTGAGCATCAAGCAGATCAGCTGGCTGCGTTGGCTCAGGAACAATAATTGAAACTTCCATCGATTGATCAAGCACTGCTCTGGTGTCAACAAAAGTTGTCCACCAGTGAAAGCCCTGCTGTCGATAGCAGGGCTTTGTTGTGCTATGTATTAAGTAAGCCGCGCAGTTATTTAATGACTTGGCCAGACAAATTATTGTCTGACCAACAGTGGCAACAGTTTCAATGGCTGGCAGAACAGCGAACACAAGGCAAACCAGTGGCGCATTTAACCGGCCAGCGAGAGTTTTGGTCGTTGCCGCTGACGGTCAATGACAGTACCTTGATTCCGCGACCTGATACCGAAACATTGGTTGCAGCAGCACTGTCGTTGGAGCTGCCAGCGGATGCCAAAGTGTTAGATTTGGGGACCGGCACTGGAGCTATCGCACTGGCATTAAAGTCAGAAAAGCCGCAATGGCAAATGGTTGCGGTTGATCGCCAGCAAGCCGCGGTAGATTTAGCCGCGCACAACTCGGCTCAGTTACAGTTGCCGATTGAAACACGTAAAAGTTATTGGTTTGATAGTATAAAAGATTTATCAGGATTTGATTTGATTGTGTCAAACCCACCCTATATCGATGCCAACGACAGCCATCTGGAAGAGGGGGATGTGCGTTTTGAACCACGTTCCGCTCTAGTAGCAGCAAATAAGGGATTGGCCGATATTGAATGGATTATTGAACGAGCTGCTGACCATCTGGTTGCTAATGGTTGGTTGCTGCTGGAACAGGGATGGCAGCAGGCGGACTCGGTTGTTGAGCTACTGCGGGATAACGGTTATAAAAATATTAACCGTTGGGCCGATTATGGTAGTGTAGACAGAGTCACTGGTGGGCAGAAGGCAAGCTAAAGGGGAAATACTATGAGCAATCAGTTTATGTTCGCTGATGAACCAGGACAACAGACACCGACAATTCCAACAGAGAATTGGAAGATCCTTATTGTCGATGACGAGCCTGAAGTTCACGCAGTAACCAAGCTTGCCTTAAGTGACTTTAACTTCTTGGGGCGTGGCTTAGAGTTCCATAGCGCGTTTTCCGGAAAGGAAGCCGAACAATTAATTGATCAACATCCAGATGCCGCCATTTTGTTGCTGGATGTGGTTATGGAAACCGACGATGCCGGCCTTAAAGTTGCGAGCTATATTCGTGAGCAGGCGCAAAACCATTATACCCGTATTATTTTGCGTACCGGCCAACCTGGACAGGCGCCAGAACGCACTGTAATTGTCAACTATGACATTAACGACTACAAATCAAAGACCGAGCTGACGGCGCAAAAGCTGTTTACCGCGGTGATGTCCTCGCTGCGCTCGTATCGCGATATTATGTCGATTGATCAAAGCCGGCATGGTTTGGAAAAAATCATTGCCGCATCCTCTAATTTGTATGCACTACAACCGATGAACAGTTTTGTTGACGGTTTGGTGCAACAATTAAGTTGGGTCATCGGCGGCGCCCGACAGACTTTATATGCTACAGCCGACAATGAAGGACGTTCGTATCAGGTGGTTGCCGCTTATGGTGAGGACTCTTCGGTCGCAGTAGGACAAACATTGCGTTCAGTACTGCCGGCAACAGCATTATCCGAACTTGATCAAGTGATTGCCAATCATGGTAGTTACTACGGTGATGACTTTGTCTTGTTATATTGCCGTAGCCATTGTCGACCCTACGGCTCTGTACTCTTTATTGGTGGTATTTCGCGAAAGCTGAGTGACGATGACCATCATGTGCTGCAGCTATTCTCGGAAAATGTTCAGTTAGCTCAGGACAATGTTGTTTGCCTGGAAGATTCTGATCAGTTTCTGGCACGCCTCGGCGATCAGTTGATGGAACTTCGGGAAACGGTATTCAGTGCCGATGATTTACCGCAACAAGCTGCTCTGGCATACCAGGTGGGGCAATACGTTGTTACTGAGCCAGAGGCTAAAAATATTGCTCTGGCCTGGTTTTTATATGAGCCAGCGGGGCCGTTATTAGAATGTGCGACAGATGCTGTCGCCGCTAATGAAACAACCTGCCAGCAGCGGGTGGCACGTTCTCTGCGCGCTTTAGCTCATGGCCAGCATGTTGCTACTCAAATGGCACATCGCGCATTAATAGAACGCCTCGAACGTTGGGATGGTATGGGTCTACCGGAGGGTAAGCAGGGCAACGCAATCGCCTTGAGCTCACAAGTGTTGTTATTGGTTGAGCAATTATCAGACTTTCGCCAGCAACAACTGTCGGGCTCGGAAATAAAAACACGCTTAGAGGATGAAAAAGGGCGCTATTACTCGCCTGATTTTCTCGATACCATAATGGCGAGAATTGATACTCTAACATCATCTAATTAAGGGGAATTTTGTGTACGCTGCGTTTAAACATTTACACGTTTTATTTGTTGTTATTTCGGTTAGCCTGTTCATTTTACGGTTTATCTGGAAGCAGCTAGATTCCGGCTTATTGCATAAGCGTTGGGTGAAGATTGTACCGCATGTTAATGACACGCTGTTACTGGCAAGTGCCATCGCAATGCTGGTAATGACTCAACGTGCTCCAATTAGTGATCCTTGGGTCACTGAAAAAGTGTTGGGTGTAATTGGTTATATTTTCTTCGCTATGTTTGCGATAAAGGGCAAGACAAAGCTAATAAGCTGGGGCGGTTTTGTGATCGCGTGCTTATGGCTGGCAGCTCTATTCCATGTTGCGTTCGGTAAGCAACCATTATTATTCGGTTAAGTTTAAGGTGACTATGCAGTATTCATTTCTCCAGCAGTGTGAAGAGGAGCTGGTGCCAACGGTTGAAATCCTCTGGGAAATTAGTCGCAGGTTGAACTTAGCAGAGGGCGAAAGTCTGGCCGACTTTCGTCAGCAAGTAGAACAGTTTGGTGGCTTTAGCGAGAACCTGGAGTTGCCGCAGAAAGTGGCACAAATCAGTCAGTTTTTTTATCGTCAGCTGGGCTATAGTGACGCGCCGGAAAGTTGGATTAAGGCACAGCGTATCGCGATCGATCAAGTGGCGGCCTACCGCACCGGGGTGCCCTTAGTAATGGCTGTACTACTGCAAGAGTGTGCTCAACACCATAACCTAGACTTGCAGGTTGTGGACTTTCCAGGTTACCCGTTATTAAAGCTGGTGGACGAGCAAAAGACTTATTTCGTCGATCCACAGAGTGGTGAATTCGTTCGTTATCAGGAAGTCATGGAACGCTTTGAAGATGTGATGGAAGGCGACGCGGAGTTTTGCTGGGATTGGGCTGAACCCACACCACAAAAAAACTTGGTCGAAGCCTATCTGACTGAGCTTAAGCATTGTCTTATGGCTGAAGCTCGTTACGAAAAGGCATTGCAATGCGTGCAAATGCTATTGACCTTGCAGCCGGATGATCCTTATGAAATAAGAGACCGGGGTTATTTGTTTGAAGAACTCGACTGCCAGCATGTGGCCGTCGATGATTATCAGTATTTTGTTGACCAATGCCCGGATGACCCCAGCGCGGAATTATTAAAATTACAATTAGAGAGTTACGCCGGTCCTCAGCACCTATTCCACTAGCGTATAGAGGATTCGATAACTTTCCGCTGACAGCATATTGTTAAGGAGAAACTAGATGCTAGCTGCCGCCCCCGCTGCTGCTGAAACAACCGCTTTAATTACTAATGATGGTGTTATCACCGGACTGTTATTGGCTATTTTAGGGTTGGTTTTTTATACTCAATCGAGTCAGCACCCAGCACTGCAAAAGTTTTATAAGTTCGTTCCCGCGTTACTGTTGTGCTACTTCCTACCGTCACTGCTAAACACCTTTAATATTGTTAACGGCAATACGGCAGCCATCAGTGATATTACGATGGATTACCTATTGCCGGCATGTATGGTGTTGCTAACCCTAAGCCTCGACCTTAAAGCAGTCATTGGACTGGGTTCAAAAGCATTGATTTTGTTCTTAACCGGTACGCTGGGTATTGTCATCGGTGGACCTATTGCGTTGTTGCTAGTAGCGACTATTTTCCCCGAAATGCTGGGTGGTGCTGGTCCCGATGCGGTGTGGCGTGGCATGACTACCGTCGCAGGAAGCTGGATCGGTGGTGGCGCTAACCAGGCTGCCATGAAGGAAGTTTATGAAGTTGGTGGTGATATTTTCTCAGCCATGGTGACGGTTGATATTATCGTCGCTAATTTATGGATGGCAGTGCTACTTTATATGGCTGCCAACTCGAAGCGGATTGATGCGCGAACTGGCGCGGACACATCGGCTATCGATGCCATTAAAGCTAAGGTGGAAGCCTATCAGGCTGAACACGTACGTAATCCTACGCTGCGTGACTTAATACTCATTTTAGCGGTCGGCTTTGGTGTTGCCGGGCTGGCTCATCTGCTGGCTGACTGGATAGCTCCGGCAATTGGAACCCATTTACCATACCTCAGTCGATTTAGCCTGGACAGCCTGTTTTTCTGGATTATCGTACTTGCTACCGCCGGTGGTATTGGCTTGTCATTTACCCGGGCGCGCACGCTGGAAGCGGCAGGCGCGTCTAAAATAGGTTCTGTATTCGTCTATATCCTGGTTGCAAGTATCGGCTTACATATGGACATTACCGCAATTGTTGATTCCCCCAAATACTTTTTGATTGGTGCCATCTGGATGTTGATTCATGCGGGTCTGATGCTCTTGGTCGCAAAACTGTTAAAAGCACCGGTATTTTATATGGCGGTCGGCAGTCAGGCCAACGTTGGCGGGGCCGCGTCCGCGCCAGTAGTTGCCTCTGCGTTTCATCCGTCGTTAGCGCCAGTGGGTGTATTGCTGGCTGTTATGGGCTACGCTTTAGGTACTTATATGGCTTACTTAGCGGGTCAAATTTTACGGGTTGTCGGTAGTTAAAAGCGGGAAACAGGACATAGCTATGATTAAATCTTTGCAGTTAGGCAATATTAACATTGCCAATCAACAACCGTTCGTATTGTTTGGCGGAATGAATGTGTTGGAATCAAGAGATTTGGCGCTCCGGATTGCTGAGCATTATGTCGAAGTAACCGACAGACTGGGTATTCCGTATGTATTTAAGGCTTCCTTTGACAAAGCTAATCGCTCGTCTATCCATTCTTTCCGCGGGCCGGGAATGGAGCAGGGGCTGCGTATTTTTGAAGAAATAAAAGAGCAGTTTAAGGTGCCGGTGATTACCGATGTGCATGAGGCTTATCAAGCTCAGCCGGTAGCAGAAGTTGCTGATATTCTTCAATTACCTGCGTTTCTTGCGCGACAAACTGATTTGGTTGTGGCAATGGCCAAAAGCGGTGCCCTAATTAATGTTAAAAAGCCTCAGTTTTTGGCGCCACAAGAGATGCAGCATATTATTACTAAATTTAAGGAAGCCGGTAACGAGGGCATTATGCTGTGTGAACGTGGCTCGTGTTTTGGTTATAACAATCTGGTCGTTGATATGCTGGGTATGGATGATATGAAATCTATGGCTCCGGTCATTTTTGATGCCACCCACGCATTGCAGCGACCCGGTGGACGAATTGACTCTGCCGATGGGCGCAGAGCTCAGGCAGCGCAGTTGGCTCGTTCAGGCATGGCATTGGGTATTGCCGGCTTATTCATTGAGGCACACCCGAATCCAAATGAAGCCAAATGCGATGGCCCGTGTGCACTGCCGCTGGCCGCGCTGGAGCCTTACCTAGAGCAAATGAAAGCAGTTGATGACCTGGTCAAAAGCTTGCCGGTTTTAGACACCTCGGTTTAGCCATTAATATGCAACAGTCCTCCTCAATTGCCGATAACAGACTGCAGCCAAGACAAGCCGCTAAGCTGTTGTCGAAAGCTATAGGGGCGTTAATTGCTCTGCTATCGGTTGCGTTGTTGGCACCATTTGTTTTGGCAGTCGTCAATGGCGAAAAAGATCAATGGACCTACCTTACGTTATCGATGGTGGGGTTGGTCGTTGGCTTGGCATTATTTTCGCAAAATGCCGGGGGAGCTAAACTTAGAGCACGGCAAGTTTTTTTATTAACCACACTATGCTGGCTAAGTGCCAGCTTGTTTGTCACCTTACCATTTATTTTTGCACAGCCGCATCTGAGCTTCGCTAATGCTTGGTTCGAGGCTATGTCCGCTATAACGACAACAGGTGCAACGGTTATTGTCGGTCTTGATGAGCTACCAAGGTCGGTTTTATTGTGGCGTGGAATGCTGCAGTGGTTAGGGGGTATCGGTATCATCGTTATGGCGATGGCCATCCTGCCATTCTTGCAAGTTGGTGGCATGCGTTTGTTCCAGGCCGAGTCGTCAGATATGTCGGGTAAATTCTTACCCCGCTCGAGTTTAATGGTAGTCGCTATCGGTAAAGTGTATTTACTGCTAACCGCGCTGGTGATGTTGCTATATTTTCTCGGTGGTATGGACGGTTTTGATGCTGTTGTGCACGGTATGACAACTATTGGTACAGCAGGCTTTTCTAATTACGATGCATCATTTGGGCATTTTTCTGATAGTAGCTTTTTAGTGGTTGTTGGTACCGTCTTTATGGTAGCAGGGGCACTACCTTTTGTACTTTATATAAGGGCCCTTAAAGGGGACGTAGGCTCTATATGGCAAGATACACAGGTGCGCGCGTTTTTAACGTTTTTGCTGCTGATGATTGCCTTAATTGCGTTGGTACAAACCTTAAAAGGGCGTGAATTTGGCGATGCGCTGCTGCATTCGGCTTTTAACGTGGTTTCGATTGTTACCACAACAGGCTATGCCACAGAAGACTATGGCCAGTGGGGCAGTTGGTCATTGATGATTTTCTTCTATTTAATGTTTGTTGGTGGCTGTACGGGCTCAACCTCAGGCGGTATGAAAATATTCCGTTTCCAGTTATCTCAGCTTTTATTAAGACGTCAGTTTAGCCAGCTGATCCATCCCAACCTGGTGCAAGTACAAACATACCAGGGTCGTCGAGTTAATGACTCGCTGTTGGGCTCGATGGTTGCGTTTTGCTTTACCTATTTTCTATTAGTAGCGGCAATCGCACTTGGCCTGTCGCTGTTTGAGCTTGACTTCATCACTGCAATATCAGGAGCGGCATCAGCAGTCAGTAACGTTGGCCCTGGTTTGGGCGACATTATAGGCCCCAGCGGAAACTTTTCGTCATTACCGGACGGTGCCAAGTTCTTACTGATTTTTGCCATGTTGGCCGGACGTCTGGAAATTATGACGGTATTGATTTTATTCCATAGGCACTATTGGCAACATTAATCGACCGCGTTTGTACCGGCGTTAACACTTAGTACTAACCCAGAGGATAACTATGGAAGGCTGGTTGATGGCATTAACGGTGAGCGCAATGAGCGGTGGTATGACTGCTGTCGGAGCTGCGCCGGTATTGATTGGCTGGCGTCCCAGCGACCGTAATACCAATGCTTTGCTTGGGTTTGCTGCAGGTGTAATGCTGGCCGCTGCTTTCTTTTCGTTAATTGTCCCTGCGCTGGATATTGCAGAAACTCAGTTTGGTGAGGGGATTATCCCACCCGCAATTGCAGTTGCCGGAATCTTGTTAGGTACTTTGCTGATTGCGGGCATTGACCGTGCGGTTCCGCACGAACACTTTGTAAAGGGTGTTGAGGGGCCTGCTGCGGAGCGCATCAGCCGCTTGTGGCTGTTTATTATTGCAATAACCATACACAATATTCCCGAAGGCTTAGCGGTTGGTATCACAGCAGCTGGCGGCGATTATGATGCTACTGTCGCAATCGCTTCCGGTATTGGCTTGCAAAACGTACCTGAGGGTTTGGCCGTTGGGCTCGCTCTGTTAGCTATTGGTTATAGCCGCTGGCATTCTTTTATGGTGGCTGCGCTGACTGGCGCGGTTGAGCCGCTGGGTGGTGTCGTTGGCGGTTGGTTTGTCGGCATTGCCGAATGGTTTTTGCCGTGGGGATTGTTAATTTCTGCCGGTGCAATGATCTATGTTATCAGTCACGAGATTATTCCCGAGACACACCGGGAAGGGCATCATTCACGCGCTAGTATTGGTTTAATGCTGGGGCTTGTGGTGATGCTATTTTTAGATGTATGGCTGGGATAACCGAAAGCTGAATAAATAGTTTCAGCGAACACTTGATCGCTGAATCGAACTGAATTAAATTAAACGCATGTTTTAAATATGTGTTTATTACTATGTCAGAAACGGCGACTCATTCCCGAAAAAGTAAAATTACTACACAGAATAAGATTCTTAATGCGGCGGAAACCCTATTTGCCCGAGAAGGCTTCGAGCAAACGTCGCTCCGCCAAATCACTCAGGAAGCCGGGGTGAACCTTGCCTCTGTTAACTATCATTTTGGCTCGAAGAAAGCGCTAATCCAGGCAGTTGTTGCACGCTACATGAATGTTTTCATGCCAGCTTTAGAAGCCCAACTAAAACAACTTGATGATAAGCCGACAATAACCAGTTTATGTGTCTTTGCCAGCTTTAAGGCGCCGCTATTAAGTTTGACCCAGGTTCACAAACGTGGCACCGAGCACTTTCTTAGACTGTTGGGGTTTGCCTACTCAGAAACACAGGGACACCTGCGCAGGTATACCCAAAGCGCGTTCGGCGATGTGCTACAACATTTGCTGTCTTTATTGCACCGCGCAAATCCGCGTTTGACCGAACAAGATATGTTTTGGCGCCTACACTTTGTGTTAGGTGCTACCGTGTTTGCGCAAGTATCAGGACAGGCGTTAATCGAAATTGCGCAAGCTGAGTTTGATGAAAACGCAGATATTCAAACAGTGATTGAACATCTGATTAATTTTATAGCTGGTGGATTGGATAGTGGCGCTGTTGGTTAAGCAATAACCTGTCAGTTGTCTACACTTTGTATTGGTAGTGGTCGTTGGAGAAAACCATGGAAATTATCATTTTATTGATTGTACTACTGGTTGTTGTATTGGCTGTTGGCGATATTCGCCGCAGTCTGGTTACAAAGCCAGTGTTTGCTCTTTTTAAGCGCATTTTACCGCCGCTGTCAGACACTGAACGTGAGGCAATGGAGGCTGGTGATGTCTGGTGGGATGGCGAATTATTTAGTGGTCGTCCTGATTGGCAGAAGCTGCTGGATATGCCAGAACCAACGTTGACTAAAGACGAGCAAGCCTTTGTCGACAATCAGTTGGCACAGTTACTGGACATGCTGGATGATTTCAAAATTGTGCAGCAAGATCGGGACCTGCCTAAACCGGTATGGGACTTTTTGCGCAAAGAACACTTCTTTGCCATGATCATTGGTAAGGAGTTTGGCGGTCTGGATTTTTCTCCAGCAGCAAACTCTTACATTGTATCGCGCATTGCAAGCCGCTCTATCAGCGCTGCAGTAACCGTCATGGTCCCTAATTCACTAGGTCCAGGTGAACTATTAACCCACTACGGCACCAAAGAGCAACAAGAATATTGGTTACCCCGCTTAGCCGATGGCACAGATATTCCTTGTTTTGCTCTGACCGGCCCGGAAGCGGGCTCTGATGCGGGCGCCATTCCTGATGAAGGGATTATTTGTAAGGGTGAACATAACGGAGAACAAGTTGTCGGTATTCGACTGAACTGGTCTAAGCGCTATATTACCCTGGCCCCGTCAGCGACAGTACTGGGGCTAGCGTTTAAATTATATGATCCTGATTCGTTATTAGGTGATAAACGTGAGCTGGGTATCACTTGTGCACTTATTCCTACCTCCCATAAAGGGGTTGAGTCCGGTGACCGCCATTTCCCGTTAAACCAGGCGTTTTTAAACGGGACTACTTTTGGCAAAGATGTGTTTATTCCACTTGACTGGATTATTGGCGGCATCGACTATGCTGGTAAAGGCTGGCGGATGCTGGTTGAGTGCCTGTCGGCAGGGCGTGGTATTTCTTTACCTGCATTGGCTGCTGCATCGGGACATGTCACTCAACGGATGACTGGGGCCTATGCGTACGTACGCCAGCAGTTTGGACTGCCGATAGGTGTTTTTGAAGGCGTTCAGGCTTCAATGGGTAAAATTGGCGGAACTAACTATACCCTCGAATCCATGCGTCGCTTAACCATCAGTGCGTTATGCCAGGGCAAAAGTCCGTCAGTAGTTACTGCCATGACGAAATATCACATGACCGAAATGGGTCGGCAGGTGATGGAACATGCGATGGATATTCATGCGGGCAAAGGCATTCAATTAGGTCCGCATAACTACTTGGGCCACAGTTATATGGCGACGCCTGTCTCGATTACTGTTGAAGGCGCTAATATCTTAACCCGCAATCTAATGATTTTCGGACAAGGTGCAACACGCTGTCATCCATATGTTCTGGAAGAAATGAAAGCGGCGGCTAACCCCGATGAAGAACAGGGTATGAGAGACTTCGACTCATTGTTGGTAAAACACGTCAGCTTTGCGGTTGGTAATGTATTTAGCAGTCTATGGATGGCTCTCACTGGCTCTCGTTTTAATGAAACCCCGGTTAGCGGTGAAACCGCGCGTTGTTATCAGCATCTGACGCGTATGAGTCGGGGCCTGGCAATGACTTCTGATGTATCAATGCTGATGTTGGGCGGTGATCTAAAGCGTAAAGAGATGATTTCGGCCCGTTTAGGCGATGTCTTGAGCCACCTTTATATGGCTTCTGCAGTGCTTAAGCGTTTTGAAGAAGAAGGCCGTCAGGCCGCCGACTTACCGTATGTTCATTATGCGGTGCAACATCACTTGCATGAAATCGGCAGTGCTTTTGATGGCTTTTTCCGTAACTTCCCCAACCGGTTTGTTGCCTGGAGCATGCGCGCCTTAGTATTCCCTCTGGGTAATCACTTTAATGAGCCATCGGATCAGCTATTGCAGGACATCAGCACGGATATGATGAAACCGGGAGTCACGCGAGATCGCCACACGTTCCTGTGCTATTGGAAAGATGACGAAAGCGATGCGACAGGACACATGGAAAAAGCGTTCTTGTCGATGTTGAAAATGAAAGACGTCTACAAAACACTGAGAAAGGCACAAAAACGTGGTGAACTGTCTTCAAACCTAAATGGTCAAGAGCTGGCTGATGTCGCTTTAGAAAAAGGTCTGATTGATAACGAGACGGCCGAAAAGCTTGCTGAAACCGAGCGTTTACGCTTAACCGCTATCGGTGTTGATAGTTTCGCTGCTGGTATTTTGGAAAAAAATCAGTTTTACACGACCAAAGGCGACTTAAGAAAAGCCGCAGTTCGCGACTAATTAATTAGTCGCAAACGACGGCGCCGCGCTTTACTGTCAGTAGTGTTACTGCAGTGAAGCGCGTTTTTGTTTTAAGTTATAAAAAACCGGCGGCTCGACTTTATCTTGTTGTGAAAGTTGTGCCGCCTGTTGCAGGTTCTCCGCACTAACTGCCGGGCAACTGCCTGTCTCAATGTAATCACGAGCGGCGGCGGTGATAGGATCCTGAAAACTACCCCAGTCAGCCACAATTTCATCTTCGACCTGGCAAGTCGGGGCTAAACCGTCAAAATAGCGCCCTTCACCTTCTGAGTTAACGGTTTCGAAATTGATCGCAAAAGTCACTTTATCGCACAAGTCATTGGGCATCTGACCGACTGGCTTACCGCAGGTTCTATTACCAATAACGGTTACGTCAATATGTGGCTTCAATGAATTAATTATCAGTTCTGAAGAAGAGCAACTGGCACCGGTAGTCAGGATAACCACGCTATCTAAATCAAGCTGTTGTACACCATCAACCAAATTAAACTCCAATGTCTGATTCTGATCCTGATTCTGTTGATTAAATCGGTACTCGACGAAAGTCTTTCCCTGAACATTGGTGCCGGCTGTTTGCGTGGCTGTCTGATTCGCGTAGCGAATTAAGCCGCCACTGTTGTAGCGAACATCAATAACCAGTTGCTGTACATCTTGTTGCTTGAACTGATTAAACGCCTGGTTCAGATCGCTGCCGGTGCGATTGATAAAACTGTCGAGGGTAAAGTAGCCAACTGGCTGCTGGTTAATCGTCCAAACCTGGGTACCCATTACTGTGTTAGTTTCGACAACTGCTTTACTGAGCAACTCGGTAAACTCTTCGCCACTCGGCTTGCGCCACCTAATTTCGCGGGTTACGCCTGGTTCGGATTCGCCAAAAACACCACTATATTCACCATTAGCTAAAAGCTCAGCGACGCTTACACCATCAATAGCAATCAGGCTATCGCCGCGCCGCATCCCAGCATCCCAGGCTGGAGAATCCTGATAAACAAAACGCAGCTTAATTTGGTCGGAATTGACTTGCTGCTGAGAAAAGCCAAAGCCGACATATTCAGCACTGACAAATAGCGACTCGTATTCTTCTTCAGTCAAAATATAGCTGTAGGTGTCTTCCGCAACGCGCAATTCCTCAAGTACTGCGTAGACGTCCTCAAATGCTTCAGGATCGAGCTCATCCTGAAGCTGGTCAGCCCAAAAATAGTCGGTTTTCATATAGTTGAAAAAGCGCTGATTCTGGTCCGCTACGGAACAACTGGCAAAGTTACTGCCGTTGTTATTGTTGCTGCCGGAATCAGAAGAACCGCCGCAAGCGCTGAGTGCGGCGGAGCAAGCAAGAACTAAAAGCGTTTTTTGACTGTTCATAATCTACCTAAATGTTATTTTTTTGTGTGCTTAGGTAAGAGTAAACCAGTCGAAAAAAAATCAACAGAGGGATAGCTAAAAATATTAGCTCTGGCACACTGACAGCGCTGAAAATAATTACTTAAAAGAGGAACACCATGGCCCAGGTTATGATCGATATTGCTGGAACAGAATTAACCGAAGAAGACAAAACGCTTCTTGGTCATCCTGATGTTAACGGATTGATTCTTTTCACCCGTAATTTTCAATCACTGACTCAGCTATCGGAGCTTTGCCAGCAAAGCCGCGAGGCGGCGAAAAAGCCGCTGTTAATAGCGGTAGATCATGAAGGCGGACGAGTTCAGAGGTTTCTTCAGGGCTTTACCTTAATCCCTGCAATGGCTGACTTTGCTTACCTGGATGATACCGCGCAACAATTGACGTTAGCCCGGGATATGGGGTGGTTAATGGCAGCAGAGGTAAAAGCAGCGGGTCTTGATATTAGTTTTGCGCCGGTGTTGGATATTAACGATGTGAGTGACGTTATCGGTGACAGAGCATTTGCGGATAATGCCAGCGACGTGGTGACTTTGGCTTCTGAGTTTATTGCTGGTATGCACGAGGCGGGCATGGCAGCAACAGGCAAGCATTTTCCAGGGCATGGTTCGGTGCAGGCAGACTCGCATGTCGCTATCCCGGTGGACGAACGTGATAAACAGTCGATTTTTGCCAGCGATTTACCACCGTTCAGAGCCTTTGCGAAAAAACTCGACGCGGTAATGCCTGCACACGTTATTTATTCGCAGGTGGATGAACAGCCAGCGGGTTTTTCACGCTATTGGTTGCAAACGGTGTTGCGTCAGCAACTCGGCTTTGATGGAATGATTTTTAGTGACGACTTATCCATGCATGGTGCGACAGTGGTTGGCAATATGCAAGCTCGTGCTGATGCTGCGTTAACAGCCGGTTGCGACATGATTTTGGTCTGCAATGATCGCGCTGCGGCGGTGGAACTGTTGCAGCATGAGTTGCCAGAGACGAACGCAGCGAGCCAACAAAGGTTTACCCGGATGTTGTCGGGTGACGTTTCTATGGCAATGGATGAGCTGCAACGCACTGACCGTTGGCAGCGCGCACAGCAAGGTATAGAAACTATTCGTAAGGCAGTGGGTCGTTAAGACCATTAGCGGCAAATGCCTCCAGCCGTTCGATACAGGCACCGCATTTGCCGCAGGCTTTGTCACGGCCGTTGTAGCAGGTCCAGGTTTTTTCATAGTCCAGCCCCATGCGGATGCCATCGGCCAAAATTTCATTTTTGTCATCCTCCAGGTAGGGAGCGACAACTGCAACTGGCTCGTAATTCGCTAACTGACTGACCACATTCATTTGTCGAACAAACTCAGGGCGACAATCCGGATAGATTGCATGATCGCCGGAGTGAGCTCCATAATAAACGGCACTGGCTTGTTCCGACACCGCGTAGCCAATAGCCAAAGACAGTAGAATCATATTTCGGTTAGGAACTACTGTCGACTGCATTGACTGCTCTTGATAATGACCTTCCGGAATCTCAATATCGTCAGTCAATGAACTGCCGGCCAACAGGGTGTTTATCGCGGTTATATCGACCACTTTATGCGGCACGCCAAGCTCTGCACAGACCTTTGCAGCAACGTCCAGCTCTTTAACGTGGCGCTGACCATAGTTAAAGGATAAGGCTGAAACCTCATGCCCTTGCTGTAATGCTTTGTTGAGAACCGTAAAAGAATCCATGCCGCCGGAATAAATCACTACGACTTTTTGTGACATTCGCCATCTCTCCGTTATAATTCGTATGCCACCCATCTTAACCAATGCTATGACGTATCGCATCAACGAAATTTTTGAAACTTTACAAGGGGAAGGAACCTTTACCGGTGTTCCCTCTATTTTTATTCGCCTGCAGGGTTGTCCAGTCGGCTGTCCCTGGTGCGATACCCAACATACCTGGGAAACCAATGCCGAGGATCAGGTATCGATAGCTAGCATGTTAAGCAAAGACAGCGCTTCTTCGGCCTGGGCAGAAATGACGGCCGAGGATATCGTCGATACCTTTCGCACACAGGGCTATCAGGCAAAGCATGTGGTCATCACCGGTGGTGAACCCGCGATGTTTGATTTGTTACCAATGGCAGAGGCACTTGAGGCAAACGGTCTGCAACTGCAAATCGAAACCAGCGGTACCTTTGAACTGCTGGTCTCGGAACGCACCTGGGTAACGGTATCCCCCAAATTGGATATGCCCGGCGGATATCTGGTACGCCCCGATTGCATGAGCCGCGCCAACGAAATAAAACACCCGGTCGCTATGCAAAAACATATTGATGCTCTGGATGCGTTATTAGCCCGATCTCAGCTACGTGATGACGTACAGATTTGTTTGCAACCGATTAGCCAGCGGCCGCGCGCAACGGAACTGGCAATGAAGACCTGCATAGCACGTAACTGGCGGCTGTCGGTTCAGTTGCACAAGTACCTCAACATCGAGTAAGCCTTTTACTACTTTCGTCAATGCCCGGTTAGCGGCTGCCTATACTCAGACCTTTCAGTGACAATCCCGTTGCTGACTTTGTCTGGAGGCCGCTATGCAGCCCAAAACTTCTCGCCGTAAGATCGCCGGTCAGGGGATGACCGAATATATTATTATCGTTGCGCTAATTGCCGTTGCGGCTATTGGTGTTTACTCGCTGTTTGGTAAGTCGATTCGTAATCAGGTCGCGGGACTGGCTAAGGAAATTACTGGTCAGTCGTCCAGTCAGCAGTTAAACAGAGCTCGTCAGTCATCACGAACTGCCGGAACCAATGCCAATCAGGATATTAATTTAGGTAACTACGACGAAGCCACTGAACAGGGCAATCAATAAGTGGACCGCCGGGCTTCAATGACTCACCAACGAGGTCAGACACTGATGCTGATGGCGGTTGCTGTTTTTCTGATGGTACTGTTATTGATTGCAGCCACGCGCATGGGCGAGCATGCCCGCCGCCAATGGTATATGCAGAGTGTGGCTGATAACGCGGCTCACAGCGGGGCGGTGCTGATGGCGCGGCAACTTAATTTATCGGCGATTTTGAACCGGGCATTAATTGGTAACCAGGTGGCGATGGGGCAGTGGGTTGGTCTGGCCAGCTGGATGGCAATGATCACCCGGTTTGGCAAAAATGCTTCCTGGGTAATAGGGCTGATACCCGGTTTACAGGCGGCGGCAATCAAACTTAATAGTATCGTCGGTAAGGCTGAGCAGATGACCGATAAGTCGGTACAGGTGTTGCTCTATTTCCACAGTGGTGTGATTAAAGCGATTTCTCTGGCGCAGGTGGGGCTGGAAACCTCGATGATTGTTGAAACGCCGTTTTCGGTCCATAAGGTGATTGAACAACACGATGAAAAACTCGAAGCCTCTTTGTATCAGGGCGGCAGTATTGCACCGTTCCCGGGCCTCTGGTGGCGTTTCACTGATAGCCACAGTACCCGCAATAAAAAAAGTTCCGAATTTTTTAAACAGCTTACCCTTAAAAGTCGCGATCCTTTTACCACCAGAAGAACTTATCGCTGGGGCTCGATTAAGTTACTAAAACTTGAGAAAGCGGGTGGTAATGAGCTGCAGTCAATGCCGGGCGGGCGCTGGAACTGGAATGCGTTAGATTCGCTCGCCGTTCATGCCTACTTACCGAATCCTCTCGGCTGGGGCTGGGAAGTTGTTAAGGCAGCGGGTTGGGGCGCCCGAGCGGCTTACAGCAAATATCGTCGTTCCCGGTGGTATCACAAATCGTACGGTAACGCATTTAAGGTTAATAAATGGGTATCACGAACCGGCTGGAATGCAATGCGCTCATTTCGGGTACAAACTCTGCCGTTTAGTTATTTGCGGTTAAGAGAGGGTAACCCCTATGGCGCTCACGCTATCGTAGTAAAAATTTCCGACCCGGAGACTCAACAAGTCACCCACGCGCGCGCCGAGGTTCACTTTTCACGACCGTTATCGATTTTTCCGCGCGGCGACCGGAAACAGGAAAAAGCCAATCTGTTTAATGCCTTATGGGAGCCTAAGCTGGTGCCGCTGACGGCGACCGATAAAGTGACTATTGCAGCACGCGAGATTGTGATTGATGACTAAAGGACAAGTAGTGGTCGAAGCACTGGTCGGGCTAACGTTACTGTTGTTGGCGGTATTGATGTTATCGGAGCATTTGTTCCCGGCGGCTTCGGGCAATCAACAGCAACTGGTCGACAACCGCTCCGCTATCTGGTCGCGGCAGGCGGATCTTAGTCAGTTGCAGGTGAGTGACGATTACGCCTCGGCCAAATATACCGGCAAACTGTTAAATGGCCTCAGCCAGCTGGTGGAACTGGACTTTGAGGTCGATAACTTACACCGCACTAACAACCAAGAGACTGAGGTTGCCAGTATCTACCCAATGGCAAGGATCACCGACAGCTGGTCCGCACAAACAGAATCGGCGTTGTCTAAACGGCCCGCCTTATTGGTGGTTAATTCACTGTTATCTAACGGTCTGGTGAAACTGATTCAGGACGGTATTGGCTGGCTACCAATCGCCAGGGAAGTGCACTCCAGTTCGTTAAAATTTGGTCATATCGACTCTGACGTGGTGCCGCCTATGGCGCTAAAACATTAATTAAAGGGCATGGGGCAGGATATGGATATCCCGACAGGCTTTGAACAGTGGCAATGGCAACCACAATCGATTAACCACTTTACTCAAGTGACTGCGTATCGGCTCAGTAAACCCGAGCAACCTGACTGGGCGCAACTAAATCGTTGGTATCCGGAGTGCACCGAGGCCCGGCTGAATAACTACTGGGTATGTCCCATACAGGGCAAAACCTGGACCTTTTTCGAATATCAGCAGGGCCAGTGGGTATTAATGCCGCTCACCGCGCCATCGCTACGTCAGCAGTCACCATTGCCGTTGGGGCTGGATCTAATCAGTGTGAATGAACAAAACGGTCATAGCGTCTGGCTCTATTTTAGTAACCGGCCGATGAATCTATTAAAACGCCAGCTGCAGTTTCGGCTGGGACAGCGCATTGCTGCTAAGTCCAGCTTAGACGAGACGGATGACTACTGGTTATTAAAGGATGATGACGGTCGCTTGATTTTCAGCGAGCACGGCGACTGGACCTTTGTCGTGCTGCTTCGCTAATGCAGCAGGGTCAGGCAACGCTCGAGTGGCTCATAATGGCTTTAACAACCATCGCTTTATTATGGGCAGCTGACAGTCAGTTTGATCTGGTTGCACAGCTGCGACTGTTGGGTGAACAAGTCATCCAGCATTTTTTCTTTATCTTTAACTACGTTTCGTTAGTGCCAGGGAGCGGCTTGTGAAAGGAAAGCTGAAGTGGATTGTTATTTTGATCATCAGCCTGTTGATGACGGTTATCACCTTATTATTTTTACAGAAGTATCTATCAGAGGAAACCGAACGGCGGATCCAGCAAGCCGAGCCTGAAGGTCAGTCTGTGGTTGTTTTTGCGCGACCAATGGAGGCCGACGAGCAAGTCTATGCTGAGGCTTTGGCGATACGTGATTTTCCGCAACATCTGGTTAGCTCGCAGTGGCTCAGCAGTTCTGAAATCGCGGAGTTATTGGGGCAGCGACTTAAGTACGCAGTAAAACAAGGTGAACCGTTAACCCGGGCAATGCTGATCAGTAATAATTTTGCCGGGCTAAGCCGGCAGCTGCCGAAAGATCATTACGCCGTAACCTTGTCGAGCGTCGAAGGCGCTCGTCATAATGGATTGTTGGCGGTGGGTGACCGGGTTGATGTGGTGTTTTATCAGCATTTACCAAGCGGCCAACGCGACCAGCACAGTTTTACCGATCTGGCTGTGTTTGACTTAGGAGGCGAGCAGCAAAACTTGGCGGCGGCAACTGGCATAACCTTGTTGGTTCCCGAGAACCAAATTCGCGATTTCACCCACTTTCGAACCGATGAGTATTCGCTTTGGGTGCGACCAACATCGCTGGCAGAAAACAGTGACCGCTGGCAGCCGATCACGCCACCGACACGCGTTTTGAGCTGGACAGGGGAACAACCATGAAACGACTGCTAGCTGGATTACTGCTGCTCAGCTGTAATGTCTTTGCGCAACAGACCATAGAGCTTGAGGTTGGTCAAAGTGAGCGGCTGCAAGTGGCTACCAACACCCAAATCATGGTCGCTGATGAATCTGTGATAACGGTAAATTTGATCACGCCAACACAGTTGTTAATAAAAGGTCTGGCCGCTGGCTACAGTGACTTATGGTTAATCAATGACGCTCCCAAACGGTTGCGGGTAGCTGTTACCGAACCATTAAATAAGAAGCTGGCGCTTGAACTTCAGGCGTTATCGTCGCGTGATACACATTTAGCTCTGGAGTTTGTCGATAGCTTTGTTATTGCCTCTGGAACAGTAACGGAGAATACCGCTGAGGCTTTGCAGTCGTTGCAGGATAATTACCCTCAGCTACTTAATAAAACCGAACCGCCAATCTCCGATCAGCCAATGTTGCGGCTAACGGTAAAAATCCTCGAAATAAAGCGCCAGCGATTGCAGGAGCTTGGAATTGACTGGCAAAGCGCGACTAGCGGACCCTCCGCATCTACTGCAATTAAAGGCATGTTCCGTTGGTCAGCCGAATTAGATTCGACCCTCAATTTACTGCAACAACAAGGGCAGGCTGAATTGTTGGCTAGTCCCACATTATCCGCACAGAGCGGCGAAAGTGCTGCGTTTTTAGCGGGTGGTGAATTGCCGATCCCACAAGTGGTCGCGCAGGGAATGCAGGATGTTACTTTTCGGGAGTACGGGATAAAGCTCAATATCGAGCCGGAAATCACTGCGACTGGCAAAATTAAGACGCAGTTATCGGCCGAGGTCAGCAATATCGATCCGGCCGTCACGGTCGCCGGAGTTCCCGGCATTCTGTCGCGCCGTACCGACTCGATATTTTTGTCAGATGAAGGCGATACGCTGGTTCTTTCCGGCTTAATGAGCCTGGAGAAAAGTGACAGTAGTAATGGGCTGCCGGGTATTAGCGAATTGCCATTGCTAGGACAGTTGTTTAGCTCCAGTCAGCAGCGTGAGCAACAGACAGAATTGCTGATTATGGTTACTACGGAGCGTTTAGACGCGGCGGATAAACGCGCAGAGGAAGCGCAGCAAAGAGCTTTCCAGCAACAACATTGGTTGGTTGAGGCAGGATGCTCAGGACTACAGGAAGGAACTCATGACGGATATTAAACAACACTTACAACAACAGTTAAGAGAGCACCTAGATCAGCGTGATCCAGCCATCGATAACTTATCTGAGCAGGAGTTGCGGGAACATGCCAGTAACTATTTATCAGCTTGTGTACAGGACCAGCAACACCAATTGATTATTGCCGAGGTCGTTAATGAGGCGATTGGATTGGGCCCACTAGAGCCGTTGTTAAGTGATGACAGTATTTCCGAAATTATGGTTAATCGATTCGACAAGATTTTTATCGAAAAAGCCGGTTGTTTACAAAACGCAGGGGTTAAGTTCTCCAGCGAGCAAGCGCTCCGGCGCGCCATCGATCGTATTGTTTTACCATTAGGGCGGCATGTTGATGAAGCATCCCCTATGGTGGACGCGCGGTTGAGTGATGGTTCGCGGGTTAATGCTGTAATAACACCGTTGGCGCTGGCAGGTAGCTGCGTGACCATTCGTAAATTTTCAGCCAAACCATTGAGCTTGAATGCCTTAATAGATTCTGGCTCATTGAGCGCTGCGGCTGCAGAGTTCTTGATTTTGGCGGTAAAATGTCGGCAAAATATTATTGTGTCGGGGGGTACCGGCACCGGTAAGACGACGCTTTTAAACACGCTATCCGGACAAATACCGGCTTCAGAGCGTGTGATAACCATCGAGGATGCGGCAGAACTGCAACTTGAACATGAAAACTTGATCAGCTTAGAGGCTCGCCCGAAAAATCAGGAGGGACAAGGTGCTGTGGGTATCCGTGAGCTGGTCATAAATGCCTTACGAATGAGGCCTGATCGGTTGGTGGTGGGTGAGTGCCGGGGAGCTGAGGCGCTGGATATGTTGCAGGCAATGAATACCGGACACGCCGGCTCGTTAAGTACGGTACACGCTAACACGGCGCGCGATGCCTTAAGGCGTCTGGAAGTCATGGTGCTGATGGGAGGGATTGAGCTACCGGTTGTCGCCATTCGTCAGCAGGTTGCCAGTGCGGTCGATATTATTGTGCAAATTGCGCGACTTTCTGACGGTCGACGAGTGGTCATGAGTATCAATGAGGTGACAGGACTTGATGGTGATACCTTGCAAGTTGCCAGTTTGTACGAACGTTCGCGGTCCGGGCAACAATTAGAAAGCTGCCAAACGCTGTGTCAGTTTGCGCAACAACAAAGTGACGAAATGCAGACAAAATTAATGAATTGTCTGGTGAACTAAGTATGTGGACTCAATGGCTGGTGGCTTTTTGTTTGTTACTCAGTGGTGTGTTCTGGGGCACACTGCTCGTACAATTTAACAAGCAGCGTTTAAAAACCATCGAAGGCGCACTCGAGACTAACGCGCAGCGCTCAATGCAGGAGTTTTTCCTGTACTTACCTGCCCGTATTCTGGTGCGGCTGTATCTGTGCCTATGCCTTTTAGGCCCTTTGTTAGGCTGGCTATTAGGCGATTGGTTTAGTGCCCTAATATGTTTATTTGTGGTGGTTATAGCTCCGCCGATGGGTTACCGCTGGTTATTAAAGCGTCGTTATCGGGCATTGCAAAAACAGCTACCGCCAATGCTGGTAACGCTTAGTAATCAATTGCGCAGTGGTATCAGTTTAGCTAATGGTATCCGCGGCTTAAAAGGCGAGTTGGCAGCTCCGTTGGGACAAGAAGTGAACGAGATCTTACGCCAGGTAAAGTTAGGCCAGGATCTAGAAGCGGCTTTGCTCGGCTGGCAGCATCGAATGCCGATATTTTCCGTAAAAATGGTCGTCCAATCGCTCATTCTAGGCTTTCGCAGTGGTGGGCAGCAGTCTGACTTATTAATGCGCCTAGCGGATAACTTACAAAAGCAAGAGCATATTCGCGAACGTCAGGCGACGCTGTCGTCACAGGCAAAAATGCAAGCTCGTATCCTGGTATTGATGCCAGTAGCTTTGTTTTTCCTGCTAAGAAGTATGAAGCCGGATCATATTGCGATGCTGACCGATACGCTAACCGGTCAATTAATGCTGGTAGCTGCGGCCATTTTAATGATGATTGGCGGCTGGATGATGAAGAAGATACTGAATACGGATGACTTTTAATGCTACTACTGTTGTTGCCATTAATTTTTCTCTGCACCTGTGTCATCAGCTATGCGCTATTGCGGCTATGGCAGTGGTTGAATATATTGCCGCGGCTGGACAGGCTAAGCGAACAGTGTTGGCGACGTATCCCCGGCCAATTCAGGCGGCGATTAGGGTACCTGTTCGATAGCGAGGGCCGCAGTCCTACCGTTCATCGTTTTGTGAGTAGCTGGACACTAGTGCTTGTTAGCAGTTCAGTACTGGCGGTAATGACCGGTCTTGGGATGTTACTGCTGGCACTGGTGCTGCTGTTGTTATTTCAGATCAGCCGCAATCAGAACCGTTTTGCCCGCAAGCAACGACAAATCAAGATGGAGTTGCCGGATTTTTGCGATTTACTGGCGATGATGATTGCTGCTGGAATACCGTTAATACCGGCCATGTCCAGAGTGTCAGAGGCATGCCAGGGAGGGTTGCTAGCCGCTGAAGTCAGCCGGGTAAACCATCAATTACGGCAGGGAACACCATTTTCTGAGGCCCTGAACCGACTTGCAGACTTCTATCGTCTGCCACTACTGAGTGAATGGACAGGATTATTGATTCAGGGACATCAACAAGGCAGTAGCCTGGTGACCACTTTACGTTTTCACTCATTACAAATGCGCCAGCAACTGCTTAACGAAGCTGAAAAAAAGGCACAGGAGGCGCCAGTAAAACTGCTATTCCCGCTAATGACGTGTTTTTTTCCGGTCAACTTTTTAGTCATATTAGGACCGATTGTTTTACAAATTAGCGAGGGAGGGTTTTAATCGTGTCTATTCAAAATGGCTGTGTACTGTGGCCTTACAGCAAAGCTATGACTGGCTTTTGGCAGCGTTGCCGCGGCATGATTGGTGAGCCGGAACCGACTTTATCGCACGCCTTTTGGTTCCCGAAATGTCGCGCAGTACATAGTTTTGGCATGAAGGCAGCGATTGATCTGATTGCGGTTGATAAAGAGCTCCGCCTACTAGCTGTAGAACGGCATTTCTGCCCGGGAAGAAGTATCCGTTTTAAAGGTTGCTACGGTATTATTGAGCTGGCTGCTTCGAGCCCTTGGCCGCTGGAGTCATGGGTTGGACAACAGTTTGTATTTATAGCGCAAGGAGAGCGTATTAATGAAACGACGAAATTATCACCTACTGACTATTTTGGTATTGCCCTTAAGTCTTGCGATGAGCGGGTGTCAGCTAACGAAGCAACCCCTTGAGCAACAGCAGCAAGTGTTTCAGCGGGCTCAACAATGGTATCAGCAGGGCGATTTATTAGCGGCCGAACAACAACTTAACCGGCTGCATCGGCATAACCTAAAAAGTCCAAATAGCTGGCGGCTTTTAGCGAATATCCATTTTCGTCAGCAGCGAATGCAAGCGGCAGAAAAAGCCTATTTAGCGGCGTTGAAGCTAGAGCCGTCGGATGCTGTTAGCTGGCACAACCTGGCACTGGTAAGACTGAGGTTAACCACATCGACATTGATGTCGGCTCGAACACAACTCGGATCGTTATCAGATAACGATGCGACATTACTGGATACGCTATTAAAGCTGCAACGAGTAACGCTCAATTAATGCCTCAACAAGCAGGCATTGTCTTATTAAGCACCGTGCTTTTTAGTCTGCTGCTGAGTTCGGCAGTGACCGCTGTTGTTGGACAACGGCTGGAGTACGACAAGTTGTATGCGGATGTGGTGATTAATAGTGTGATTAATCGACAAAATTTGCTGCGTACACTGGCACAGCAGCTGCAGCGTTGGCCGACTGAGCTTGAACTGATGAGTTATCAACAAGACCAGCTGATTAGCTGGTCGTTTGACGTTGTCCAGCAGCAGCCAATGATATGGCAGTTGCCGCTTGCGAGGCCACAATGGCAAAGGCGATTAATCCAACGTTTGGGTGGACAAGTCGTTGGCAATCACTGGCTGATTACTGAAACCCAATCGATCGTTGCTGATTAACGTACCGAATGTTTCATAATGCGGGCTTTCTGACGTTGCCAGTCACGTTCCTTTATGGTGTCCCGTTTGTCGTGAGACTTTTTACCTTTGGCTAACCAGCACTCAACTTTAACCCAGCACGCTTTCCAATACATTGCGGTTGCAACGATCGAATAGCCTTCCCGGTCTGCCGCCCCAATCAACTTATCTAACTCTTTACGTTTCAGAAGCAGTTTGCGGCTGCGGTCAGCTTCACAATAAACATGGCTAGAAGCTTGATTCATCGGTTGTATTTCTGCACCCAATAAGTAAGCCTCGCCATCTTTGATAATGACGTAACTGTCGCGAATATTAACTTTACCGGCTCGAATACTTTTGACTTCCCAACCTTGCAAGCTAATTCCGGCTTCGAATTTTTCTTCTAAAAAATATTCGTGCCGAGCTTTTTTGTTGAGAGCAATAGTACCGGTGCTTTGTTGTGATTTATTTTTACTCATGCCAACCATTATACCGATGATTTAGTAAAAGAAAATTGCTTTAAGGACTAGAAAGGCTGACAGATTGCGTTATTATTGCGCAATCCGAATTTGGCCGTAGGAAAATCATGCCCAGAATCGAAAAAAGTGCGTTAGTGTCGCATAGCGCGCAACAGATGTTCGACTTAGTTAACGATATTGATAAGTATCCCGATTTTGTACCGGGGTGCGTGGATGCCAAGGTAATAGAGCAGGGTGATGACTACAAAGTTGCAACTCTGGATATCAGTAAGGCGGGCATCCGTAAAAGCTTTACCACTCGCAACACGCTAGTAGCGCCGGAACGTATCGATATGCAGTTGGTGGACGGTCCGTTTAAGAAGTTATCAGGTGGCTGGCGCTTTACTCCGCTGGCGGATGACGCCTGCAAAATTCAGTTTGAACTGGACTTTGAGTTTGCTAACCGTCTGCTCGGTATGGCGTTTGGTAAAATTTTTAGTGAAGTTACTGCACGTATGGTCGATGCTTTTGTCGAGCGTTCGAAAAAGGTCTACAGCTAGCGATGGCGATGAACACGGTGGAAGTTGCCTACGCAACTCCTGAGAAACAGCTGATTTTAACGGTACAGGTTCCTGCCGGAACCACGGTTGAACAGTGTATTGAGCAGTCTGGTATCCGGCAACATTTTAATGACATTGATCTGAGTCAGCAAAAAGTGGGTATCTGGAATAAAGCGACGAAGCTTCATGCAGAGCCACGAGATGGTGATCGGATTGAAATTTATCGAGCTTTAATAGCCGACCCGAAAGCAGTGCGTAAGCGCCGCGCCGAGAAAGCGAAACAAGAAGGGCGAGCGGATAAAGTGACAGGCGGCCGCCCTGACGCTAAGCGTAATCAACGGAGCAAGGAGTAACTATGCGGTTGTATATTATGCGCCATGGCCATGCAGTGCTGCCGTTGTCGACTCAGTCAGACGAGGAGCGCCGGTTAACGCCCGAAGGAGAGCAGGAGGTTGTTACAACAGCAACCTGGTTAGCGCAAAAGGCGGGACAATTAGATAGCTGTCTGGTCAGTCCGTATATTCGTGCTCAACAAACGGCTACGGTGGCGATGGGTTGTGTTAACACTAACAGTCGTAATGATGTACGCGAATTGACGCCTGATACTGACCCGGGTAAAGCATTAACCGCAGTTGCTGCCGAAATTGAAGCGCATAATTATCAGCAGGTGTTATTAGTGTCACACATGCCGTTGGTGAGTTATCTGGTGCACGAAATTGACCGCAGCAAACAACCACCGATATTTCCAACGGGTGGCATAGCGGTGATGGAATTTGATCCGCAAAGCCTGCGTGGTACTTTCGAACAACTCATGGCTGCTGAGCGCTGCGTGGTTTAAGTTTATTAGCTAGTCGCGCCGTTTAATCAGCAACACAATAGCAGCATCGCCGCCCCATTCCTTTGGGGCCTGATGAAAAGCTCTTATCCCCGGATACTGAATCAGCCAATGTGGCAACTGTTGTTTTAGACGGCCACTTCCATGTCCATGCATAATCGAACAACATTCAATTAATTGTTTTTCGCAGGCTCTGAGCATGGCGGCCAGCTCCTGTTTGGCTGCTGCCAATGTCATGCCATGCAGATCAAGTAGCATTTCCGGCGAGTAATCACCTCTGCGCAATTGTTTTAGCAAATAGTGAGATTCCTGTTCCGCAACATAACGAACCGGACCATCCTCAATGTATCCTTGAAACTGATCGGAGAAAAAGTCGGTGGCGGCTCGACTGTTAAGCCCTACAGAGTCAGCTTTTTGCCGATGCTTCTTTTGCTGCAGCCGTTGTTTTGCGGGTAACGGCTGTATTTTATCGTTGTCGATCGTTCGAGCCCCCTTTACCGCGTCACGAAATAACGCACGCTCGTCATCATCGACTGCGGTAGAATTGGTCTTGCGGGCGCTCTTAAAGGATTTCATGGTAGATGATTCTGATGCTTATTTCGGTTATTCTATGAGACAAGTTTGTAGTATAAATCATTCAGCTAAGCGGAGACACCGTTGAACCCCTCTATTCTTGAAAATGCGCTGCTCGATCTACATAGCATAGACGACGTTTTACGTTGGAGCGTCAGCCAAATGATGTCTCAGGAGCTGTACTTCGGTCATGGCACTATTAATGCCGTCGAAGAAGCTCGAGTGTTGTTAGGCCATATTCTTCAGCTAACTCCTGATGAGTTAGTCGATGCCCGCCATTGCCGCCTGACCCGGGACGAAAAGGGTGACTACCTGCAATTATTAAAACAGCGCATTGAACTAAGAAAACCGGCTGCCTATCTGACTCACGAAGCTTGGTTTGCCGGGTTACCCTTTTACGTTGACGAGCGGGTGCTAGTGCCGCGATCGCCAATAGCAGAATTAATTGAAAATGGTTTTCAGCCTTGGCTACAACAATCACCGCAACGCGTTTTAGATTTGTGTACTGGCAGTGGCTGTATTGCTATTGCCTGCGCTTATGCGTTCCCTGAAGCACAGGTTGATGCCGTAGATTTATCGACCGATGCGCTGCTGGTAGCGGAGCAAAATATTGCGCAGCACGGTTTACAACAGCAGGTGATCCCGCTGAAATCGGATCTTTTTAGAGAACTTAGTGGCGAGCGTTACGATTTAATTGTCAGCAATCCACCCTATGTTGATGATGAAGATATGGCCGACTTGCCCGATGAGTACCAACATGAGCCAGTAATGGGGCTCGCCGCTGGCTCTGACGGATTGGAACTAGTCGACAAAATGCTATTAGAAGCGGCTGATTACCTGAACGATGGCGGCTTGTTATTTTGTGAAGTGGGTAACTCGATGCCAGCTTTAAATGAAAAATACCCAGAAACACCGTTTCTGTGGGTTGAATTTGAACGTGGCGGTGACGGCGTTTTTGTTTTATCGCGTGAGCAATTAATCACGCATCGGAGTTGTTATGGCGGGTAATTCCTTTGGTCAGTTGTTTAAGGTTACGACTTTTGGTGAGAGCCATGGCCCCGCGTTAGGCGCGGTCGTTGATGGCTGTCCGCCGGGGCTAGAGCTGTCAGAGGAAGATATACAGCAGGCACTGGACCGGCGAAAACCGGGCACCAATCGCTATACTACGGCCCGCCGCGAAGCTGACCAGGTAGAAATTTTATCAGGGGTGTTCGAGGGCAAAACAACCGGTACTCCGATTGGGTTGTTGATTCGTAACACCGATCAGCGTAGCCAGGACTATTCCGATATCAAAGACAGCTTTAGACCCGGCCATGCGGACTACACTTACCAACATAAATATGGCGTTCGCGATTATCGCGGAGGTGGCCGTTCTTCAGCGCGGGAAACGGCAATGCGAGTGGCGGCCGGAGCCATAGCGAGCAAGCTATTAGAACAGCAAGGCGTCCGTATAATTGCCGGACTCACTCAAATGGGCAATATAAAAATCGAGCAAGTTGATTGGTCAACGGTTCGGGATAACCCTCTATTTTGTCCCGATGTAGACGCGGTTGCGCCGATGCAAGAGTTGATCAAACAGCTGTTAAAAGACGGCGATTCGGTCGGCGCCAGAATTCGTGTTGAGGCGAGCGGGCTACCGCCTGGTTGGGGCGAGCCTGTATTCGACCGGCTTGATGCTGACTTGGCAAAGGCACTGATGAGCATTAACGCAGCAAAAGCCGTATCCTTGGGTGCTGGTTTTGATGCGGTAGCTCAACGTGGTAGCGAACACCGGGACGAAATGACAGCCTCCGGTTTTTGTTCAAATCATGCCGGGGGTGTGCTTGGGGGAATTAGCTCAGGCCAAACGGTAACCGCGGATATAGCGTTTAAACCAACCTCGAGTATCAGTCTTTCGGGACAAACAATTAATCGTTTTGGTGATGAACAAGCGATTGTCACCAAAGGTAGACACGATCCATGTGTTGGCATTCGAGCGGTACCTATTGTAGAGGCAATGACTGCATTAGTGCTGGTTGATCACTGGTTACGACAACGAGCACAAAACGCTGACGTTAAACACAGTACTCCGGTCATTACCCGATAAATTATGCAGCAGCGGCAGTACCAACAATTAATTGATATTTTTGCGGACTGTTTTCAGGACAGCGAAAAAACTCAGTTGGTGGCCGGTGAGGATGAACCCTATTACCAGCCAGCGGCGGTGGGTCAGCGGTATCACAAAGTGGTATTTGCTCACGGTTTTTATGCCTCAGCGCTTCACGAAGTCAGTCATTGGTGTATTGCCGGAAAAGTACGTCGCCAGATTTTTGATTACGGCTATTGGTACGAACCTGATGGCAGGGACGAAAAGCAGCAACAGGCGTTTGAACAGGTAGAACTCAAACCGCAAGCGCTAGAGTGGCTGTTTTCTTTATGCGCCGGTGTTAACTTCCGGGTTAGCGTCGACAATTTAGGTGGCATCGAGGTTGACCGAAGGGCGTTTACTGTTGCTGTGAAAGATCAATTACTGCGGTATTTTCGTACAAAATTACCGACACGCGCGGAGCAGTTTGCGCGAGCATTGTGTCGTTACTATGGCAATTGTTGGCCCTCGTTGGAAGAGCTTAGGCAATTGCCGGTTGATAACTAACGCAAGGAGATAGTGTGATGTTACGACGTTTATTGATGTTAAGTTTTGTTTTAGGCCTTGCCAGCTGCGCAACCATTGAAGGAGCCGGCGAGGATCTCGAATCTGCTGGTGAAGCTATTCAGGAGTCTGCTGAGGATAATAACGAATAATGTCGTCTAACCGTTTAGTTGTCGGTTTAATTATTAACCCTTTTGCAGGTATTGGTGGTGCCGTTGCACTTAAAGGCAGTGATGGCGAAGAAACTCGAGCAAAGGCCTTAGAGATGGGGGCTGAGCCCAAAGCTCAGCTACGTGCAGGGCTGGCACTGGAAGTACTGACACCTTACCGGGATAAGCTTGAGTTTGTCACCTGCGAGGGGGCGATGGGTGCGCAGCAGCTTGCACAGCATGGCTTTCGCTATCGTTCAGTTTATTCTCAGGAAACTAAAAACAGTTCCGGTCTGGATACCCAACAGGCTGTCCGAAAAATTCAGCAACAGGGTGTTGATATCATCGTGTTTGCCGGCGGCGATGGCACCGCCCGTGACGTCTATCAGGCAGTCGACGAACAGCAACTGGTGCTAGGTATTCCGGCGGGCGTGAAGATCCATTCCGGGGTGTATGCGGTCAGCCCTAAAGCCGCTGGCCGAGTGCTGGAAAACATTGTTACCGGAAAACTATCATCGATAAAAGCCGCCGATGTCATGGACATTGATGAAGCTTTGTTCCGGCAGGGCACAGTAAAGGCCCGGCGCTTTGGAGAGATGCTGATCCCAGCCGAGCTGGAATATGTGCAAGCGGTAAAAATGGGCGGTAAAGAAAGCGACGAACTGGTATTAGCTGATATTGCCGCCGAAGTTATTGAGCGAGCGGATGATGAACACTTGATTATGGGATCGGGCTCGACGGTCGCTGCGATCATGGAAGATATGCAGTTGCAGAATACCTTGCTAGGTATCGACTGGGTGCATCAACAGCAATTATTGGCCAGCGACTTAACGGAGCAACAGCTATATGAACGTCTTTGCCAGCTCGACGCCGGGCAGGTAAAGCTGGTCATCACCGTAATTGGAGGCCAAGGGCATATCATCGGGCGCGGCAATCAGCAGCTGAGTGCGCGCGTGTTAGATAAGATAGGCCGTGATAATTTATGGGTAGTTGCAACCAAGAATAAACTTGAAGCGTTGCAAGGACGGCCTTTGCTGATCGACTCCGGGGATGACAGCCTGGACCAGCAGTGGTCTGGCTTGCTGTCCGTTATTACCGGCTATCATGACGAAGTGCTGGTGCGGCTAGAGGCGGTGTCATAGCCGCAAATTTAATGGGCTGCTAGAACTGCGACTTGGGCAGGTGGACAACCAGTCCATCGAGCTCGTCGTTAAGCTCAATTTGGCAGCTTAAACGGCTGTTTTCCTTTGGCTCTATCGCCATATCAAGCATGTCTTCTTCCTGTTCAGATGCTGGCTCCAGCTTATCTTCCCACTTTTTATCGACATAACAATGACAGGTCGCGCAGGATAAAACGCCGCCGCATTCTCCGACAATACCATCAATAAAATTATCTACAGCTGCTTCCATAACACTTGAGCCGTTTTCTGCGTCGGCTTCAAACTGATTACCATCGGCATCGATAAAATAAACTGTCGGCATAATACTCTCTTTCGTTAAAATCTTGGGCACGATAGAATAAATTACGTGGCGTTGTAACACAATGTCATTTTCGCCAAGCTTGAACGTATTTGGCTTTATTAGTGACAGTAGGGATAGTGAAATTATGGGATGGCATTCAAATCGAGAGTTTTTTGTATCATGGGAAGAGTTACATCGAGCGACGAAAGAACTGGCGCGCCGGCAGCTACCAGCGGAGCAATATAAGGGTGTTATTGCGGTCAGCCGTGGTGGTCTAGTACCCGCTGCTATTATTTCGCGAGAGCTAAACTTGCGAACCGTCGATTGTGTATCGGTCAGTTCATACGATCATAACGAGCAACGCGATGATTTGAATATGCTAAAAGACGTGACTGCAACACAGGACGGTGAGGGCTTTTTGGTGGTTGATGACTTGGTGGATACCGGCAATACCTTAAAGTTTTTGCGGCAACGTTTACCCAAGGCTAAATTTATTACTGTCTACGCAAAGCCTGCCGGGATGGAGTTAGTCGATGATTATGTTGCAGACCTGGAGCAAGACACCTGGATTCATTTTCCATGGGATATGCACTTACACTACGTCGAGCCGTTAGCCGGCCAGGAAGGCTAGGCAGCAAGTCCCGATAACTAAAGACGCGTTATGATAACGCGTCTTTAATGTGGGAAGCTACCTGCTCTATTTTCAACTTTACTTTATCACCGGCTTTACGTGCCTGATACTCGACCATGCCTTCGTCGAGGTTGCGTTCACCTACCACGATTTGGTGTGGAATACCGACCAGTTCCATATCTGAAAACATAACACCCGGGCGTTCTTTGCGATCATCAAATAAAACCTCAACACCTTGATCTTTTAGTTGCTGATAGAGCTTTTCGGCGGTCTCCTGAACACGCGCTGATTTGTGCATGTTCATGGGAATAATGACCGCTTGAAATGGCGCTAAGTTATCCGGCCAGCAAATACCGCGGTCATCATGATGTTGCTCGATAGCCGCAGCAACAATACGTGAAACGCCGATACCATAGCAGCCCATGGTTAAGGTTTCGTGTTTACCTGTTTCTGATAAAACTCCGACCTTCATCGCATTACTGTATTTTTTGCCGAGCTGGAAGATATGGCCAACTTCGATACCCCTGGCTATTTTTAAATACCCTTGTCCGCATGGACTCGGATCGCCTTCGATCACGTTGCGGATATCAACGGCTTCAGTAATTTTTGCGTCACGCTGCCAATTGACACCGGTGAACCAAACGCCATTTCTACCAGCGCCACAAGCAAAGTCTGATAACTGCGCGGCGGCGTGATCGACCATTATTGGACCGGAAAAATCAACTGGGCTTAAGAATACATTGTGAAGCTCATGGGTGGTGTAACTATCGACCAGGTTAAACGGGCTCGCTACTTGCTCGAGTTTTTCTGCTTTTACGCTATTGAGCTCATGGTCGGCACGCACTACCAGCAGCACGTACTCGGCTTCTACCGAGTCGCTGGCTTCCACCAGGAAACATTTAACCGCTTGCTGTGCTTCTACCGACAGGGGTTGCAATAATGCAGCTAACTCGTCGCCTTTTACCTGATGTTCCTGCTTGTCCATGGCTGGCGTCGCACGTTCGCCTTTTGGAGGGAGTGCTTCGGCCATTTCGACGTTAGCGGCGTAGTCAGACCCGTCAGAAAATGCGATATCGTCTTCACCGGAGCTGGCAAGTACATGGAATTCATGTGACGAGTTACCACCAATAGAGCCGGTGTCAGCTATCACTGGACGGTAGTCGAGCCCCAGCCGTTCGAAGATTCGGCAGTAAGCTGCGTACATTTGGTCATAAGACTGTTGCAGCGACTCCTGGGTTAAATGAAATGAATAGGCGTCTTTCATCACGAATTCGCGCGCTCGCATTACGCCAAAGCGTGGGCGGATTTCATCGCGGAATTTGGTTTGAATCTGAAATAGCGTCAACGGCAGTTGTTTATAACTGCTAACTTCTTTGCGAACCAGTTCACTGATGATTTCTTCATGAGTAGGGCCGAGCAGGAAATCACGTTGGTGACGATCTTTAAGCCGTAATAACTCTGGACCGTAGTCGTCCCAGCGACCAGACTCTTGCCAGAGGTCTGCGGGTTGTACCATTGGCATAAGAATTTCCAGAGCATCTATGCTCTGCATCTCCTCACGAACAACTTTCTCGACTTTACGCAGCACGCGTAAACCACTCGGCGTCCAGGTGTATAAACCGGCCGCGACTTTCCGGATCATGCCGGCACGAAGCATTAGCTGATGGCTGACGACTTCTGCGTCGGAAGGAGTCTCTTTAAGAGTTGATAATAAATATTGGCTGCTGCGCATGATTTAACGGTCTCATGTTTGTTAACCCGAAAACAGCCGGAAGTTTAACAGCGTCTGCACAATGTCAAAAGACTTTTACGGCTGGAATAGCTTAATTTCTTCGACCATCAAGGATTTATCATTAACTACCCAACGAATATCGTAGTTAAATAAGCGACTACCGTACTGGCGGCTGTGATTGGAGTGTTTATGATAGGCGGGTCTTGGATCTTGTCGCAGCACCTGGTCAATCACCTGTTTGAGTTCGGGGGTTTGCGGTAAATAACGATCTAACTGTTTTGCGGCTCGCTCGCTGTAGGCTACAGTCAGAAATTCAGGCTGACTGCCGGCAAACTCACTGCTGGCACTATTAATACAGTCGACATAAGGCACATAAGGCTTAATATCGATGATTGGCGTTTGATCCAGCAAGTCGGCTCCGGCCACAACGAGCTCGACCGTGGGGCTACGCTTTACTGCTACTAATTTAACCACGGATAAACCCAGATTATTAGGCCGAAAAGGGGAACGAGTGGCGAAAACACCGACACTTTTATTGCCCCCCAGGCGCGGTGGTCGAACTTTTTCCTTCCATTGATTGGAAGAGTGCTGGTGGAACTCGAATACCAGCCATAAATGGCTATGCTGTTCAATCCCTTCAATACTCGCTTGATGATCGTAATCGCCAGTTAGCACTATGGTAGAAGTTACTGCCGGTGCTAATCCGGGTTGTCGTGGAATACTAAACTTTTCCGGAAAGGGACTGTGAACAATAGCAATCGGGTGCATAGTAAAACTCAGTTAGTGTTAACTATTTTCACTACATTTTAAGCTAAATCACTAACACGATATAAATACAATTTAGTGGCCGACCTTTAAACCATTGAAAAATAAGGATAAATAAGTCTGGCATGTTGTTTGCTCAACTTTATTAGCATTTGTAGCGAAAAGTATTAATGAGTAACAACCAAAACAGGATACTAAAAATATGTTTAAGCAAAAAATCTGGCCTATCGCATTAGGTTTAATTGGTTTAGTAACAGTCAGCTCGGCCGCCTATGCCGATGATAAAGTCGTCTATAATCATCAATTCTCGGTTGATGCCAGCACTGAACTGAATATCGATAACGGGGTTGGAGAAGTCGAATTTATTCGTGGTGACAGCAATGAGTTGCTGGTTGAATTGACCATCAAAGCGACTGAGGAAGGGTTCTTTTTTGGTGGCGGTGACATAGAGCAAGTAAAATTAGAGGAACAATGGCGTGGGCAGCAGTTGACTCTGTCAATAGAGCCAGACGAGGATGTTCAGGCTAACTGGCAAATTACCTTACCTAAGGTAGCAGCGGTTAATGTTGATCTGGGGGTTGGTGAGATTCACGGTGAGCTGTTGACGACTGATACGGAATTGGATCTGGGTGTTGGCGAAGTTGATCTAACTTTCTACGGCGAAGATATTGCCTCTATCAGTGTGGACGTGGGGATTGGAGACTCCAGTATTAGCGGATTTAGTGGTGGTCGTGTCGAAAAAACGACCGCAGTTGTTAGCTCAGAATCTAATGCCAGTGGTAGTGGTCGCTATCGAATTTCTGCCGATGTTGGGGTCGGAGACGTTAGCCTGACCGTAAAGGGGTTAAAATAACAGTCGTTTAAAGGTTAGCTCGCGTTAGTTGTTGCTAACGCGAGAGACCGCCTTGCCAAAACAGCTAACTTGCGTGTAGCAGCTTGAATGACGGGTACTGGGTAGCTGATAGCAATGATTCTCGATGATTGCCTGTGCGCCAAAACGTGCAGCATCAATACGCATTGATTGAATTGCCTGCTGTTGTGAGGCAGGTGGCTGATCAAGGCGTAGTTGGCAGCTATCACCGGTGACAATACTTAATAACCGATAATTTCTGCTGTCGGCATTGGTTAAAACATCAATATCATTCGGGTCACTTGCAGACGACTTACTCTCAGTAGGTTGATTAACTGGCGCAACAAGTGCGAACGGATTTTGCCACTGAAACTGACTACACCCGGCTAAGGTTAGTAGCGCAGTAACGAAACTCAGCACCTTTACACTGGAAACGAAGGATTTACGCAACACAAAGCCCTTTTTCTTATTGTTTGGTTTAGCCTATCAGAAACTCTTCTAACGGACGACCATTGTCGAGTGCTTTCTGCAAGCCCTTCGGCATACGTCCTTGACCGGTCCAGGTTTTACGCTCACCGTGTTCATCGATAAACGCATATTTAGCTGGCTTAGGGGCTCGTTTAGTTTTTGTCTTGTTCAGCTTCTCACCGCCTAGCTCTTCTTCCAGGATATCGGAGATATCAATCCCAGCTTCTTGCATGGTTTTTTTAAGCTCGGCTATTTTTTCTCTTTTTTGTTGGCGTTCACGCTCTAACTCAGCCTCTTGCTGCTCGCGCTTACTAATAATATTAGTCAGCTTATCCTGAATATCTTTTAAAGCACTGACATCAAGCTCTTTAAGCGCCGCGTTTAAACGGCGCTCATGGGTAATGATATTAATGAAGTCACTCATAACGATCCTTTATATTTAATGGTTACATATTAGGATATGTCGGGCCGCCGCCACCTTCCGGTGTCACCCAGTTAATATTCTGGGACGGATCTTTAATATCGCAAGTTTTACAATGAATACAGTTTTGTGCATTAATTTTAAAGACTTCTTTACCGTCCTCTTCAACTATCTCGTAAACGCCGGCAGGGCAATAGCGTTGAGCAGGTTCAGCGAATTCAGGTAAATTCACCGTTAACGGAATATCGCTGTCTTTTAATTGTAGATGACAGGGTTGATCTTCAGCGTGATTGGTATTTGATAGAAAAACCGATGATAACCGATCGAAAGTAATCTTGTTATCAGGTTTAGGATAGTCAATCGGCTGATGTTTATCCGTTTTTTCCGTACATTTATAATCCGCGGTCCATTCTTTAAATTTAAACGGTAATTTGCCACCAAAATAGTTTTGGTCAAGCATGTTATAAGCACCGCCTAACGTCGTTCCAAGCTTGTGAATAGCACCACCGAAATTACGCGAGCGGTAGAGCTCATCAAATACCCAGGAATTTTCAAAAGCGTCTTTATAATCGGTTAAGTCGGTGTGTTGCTGACCCTGTTGCAGCGCAGAGAAAATAGTCTCGGCTGCAATCATACCGGACTTCATGGCGGTATGGTTGCCTTTAATCTTAGCAAAGTTAAGAGTCCCTGCGTTACATCCAACCATCAGTCCGCCGGGAAAGGTCATCTTCGGTAAAGAATAATAACCACCTTTAGAGATCGCTCGTGCGCCGTAACTGACACGTTTACCATTTTCTAAAACGCTTTTAATGGCGCTATGTGTTTTAAAACGCTGGAATTCCTGAAATGGATTTAAATAGGGGTTTTTATAGTTAAGGTCGATGATTAGACCAACATACACCTGGCCATCTTCGGCATGGTACAGGTAACCACCACCGGAGCCGTTATTATTGAGCGGCCAGCCCGCGGTGTGAACTACTTTACCCGGTTGGTGAACGTCTTCAGGCACGTCCCAGATTTCTTTAAAGCCGAGCCCATAATGTTGCGGTGTTGCATCTTTATCCAAGTCAAACTGCTTGATCAGTTGTTTGCCTAAGTGGCCGCGTGAGCCCTCAGCAAAAATCGTATATTTGGCGCGTAATTCCATGCCGGGCATATAACCGTCTTTTTCAGAGCCGTCAGCCGCCACGCCCATATCGCCGGTTTGAATACCAGCAACGCTACCATCGTCGTTGTACAGCAATTCGCTGGCGGGGAACCCCGGAAATATCTCGACACCCAGTTGCTCAGCTTGTTCTGCCAACCAGCGACAAATATTACCCATACTGACGATATAGTTTCCGTTGTTATGGAACGACTTAGGTACAGAAAAGCCGGGCAGTTGGGTGTGGTTATCCTGGTCTTTTAGGAACAAGATTTCATCACCGGTAACTTCCGTGTTTAACGGAGCGCCTTTGTCTTTCCAGTCGGGGAAAAGTTCATTCATGGCACGCGGTTCGAAAACGGCGCCTGAAAGAATGTGGGCACCAATGTCTGCTCCTTTTTCGACCACACAAATCATTAACTCCTGGTCGTTTTCCTGAGCTAGTTGCCCGAGTCGACAGGCGGTTGCCAGGCCTGAGGGGCCGGCACCGACTATAACAACATCAAAATCCATGCTTTCGCGTTCCACAATAACCTCCGCTTCACTAGGCAATCTGTATTGGGATTAGCCCATGATAATTTTCGAGTAATTCGGTAATTTTTTCTGCTGGTAAAGGACGGCTGAATAAATAGCCCTGACCGATACTGCACTCACGATTCATTAAAAAGTCAACTTGCTCGGGGGTTTCAATGCCCTCAGCAACGAGTTGAATATTTAGGTTTTTCGCTAAATTAATGATGGTCTGAACAATCACTGCATCGTCTTCGTTGTGGGGTAGGTCATTAACAAATGACCGGTCAATTTTTAACGATGTTACTGGAAAGTTCTTTAAATATGAGAGCGATGAATAACCCACACCAAAATCATCGATCGCCAGACTAATACCATGCTTCCGTACAGAATGCATAAAGTTGGTGTGTGACTGGATATTCTCAATAAATACCTGCTCGGTTAACTCCAGTTCAATACGCTCGGCAGGAACTTGTGCCGAGTTAACGGTATCCATGATGTTATCGACCAGATCGGGCAAGTGTAGCTGTTTTCCGGAAATGTTGATGGCCATGGTCAGATCATCAAAGCCCATGTGGTGCCAATGGTGTAATTGCTTACAGGCTTCTTTTAGTACAAATTCCGATAGTGGAATGATAAGGCCGGTATCTTCGGCAATTGGAATAAATTCGTCGGGGCCAATCACGGTACCGTCATCTTGCACCCAGCGCACAAGCGCTTCCATACCAACTATGCGATGGCTCAGCAGTTCGACTTTAGGTTGGTAGTAGACCGCCAATTTTTCATTTTCTACCGCGTAACGGAGTTGTTTAACCAGCTCTAGTTTTTTGGCTAAATCGCGGTGTACCGCAGTGTTGTATAAATGGAATGTATTGCGGCCATTATCTTTTGCCTGATAGAGCGCTGTATCGGCATTCCGGATTAAAAACTCTGGGTTATAATCGGCGTCATCGGCAAAGGCAATACCAATGGATGCGCTAATAAATAGCTCGTAGTCATCAACAAAGAAATGTGAATCCAGTGCCGTGAGTAACTGCTGGGTAAGGTTCAGCACCGTTTGGCGATTCTCAGGTTCAAATACAGCTAACAGAAACTCATCGCCGCCCGAACGGGCTAAGCGGCTATATTTGGGCGCTAGTTTACTGATTCGTCGCGCAACACGGCGCAATAGTTCGTCACCAACGGTATGACCTAAGGCATCGTTTACCTCTTTAAAGCGGTCAAGGTCGATAAATAAAATAGCGGTATTTGCGCTTTTTTCACGGTCTCTTAAATTCTCACCGAGAATACGCATTAAGGCATTACGATTGATTAAGTTGGTCAGCGAATCATGCTCGGCTAAATATGCCATCTGCTTTTCAATGCGTTCGCGCTCATCAATCTCTGTGTACAATTCGATGTTGGCGTCGGCCAGTTGCTGTGCTTTGTAGCGACTCTGCGACAAGATGTAGATGACAAAGGTCAACATTAGGGTGATTAATAATCCGGCAACCAGGATCGCTAGCGATACGCCGCCTTGTAGTTCTCTCAGTTTACTCGGTGTTAGCCAAAGATTTAGCTGCCAGCTGTTACCCAGCACCTGTAACGTGCGATGTAATTGCCAGTCGTCTTTTAAGCTGATGTCACCGGCAAATTGGTAAAGGGTCTGCTCTTTGCGGCTTAAGGATAACTGAAAACCTTCTGAAATATTGCCGCGCACGACATTATTAAGTAAGTCTTGCAGGCTAATGATAAGCCCTAAAAAGCCCTCTTTGTCGCCACGGTCTAACCGGGCAAACATGGCGATGTCGCTGCTTAAACGGGCCAAATTACCAGCGTCCCCGACCATTGCGTGACGATTACCGGCCGAAGCCTGTAAGGTGGTGAGCATGTCCGAGCCAGCAAACTCAGTACCGAGTAATTGTGGCTGTCGGTGAGGTGGGTAAAAGCGTTGAATGACGAGTTCTGGCGATAACCAGACCATGCCCTGTACACTTTGATAATAAAGCGATATTAGTTCTGCATCTCGCTGCCAGCGATCATTAATTTCCTGGTCACTTTGCTCCCATTCGCGCGCTAGCAACTCGGTCGCAAACAAATGCGCTGTCATATTTTGCCGAATTTCGCGCTGAATGTTGAACGCTTCAGTTTGCAGTGCTTCACGCACACCCTGGTTTTCACCGTAACGTAGATAGCTAAAAGCCAGCATCGTTAATACGATGCCGGCAATAGCGGTCAAAAACACTTGCTTAGCGCCGGGAAATAATGTCATACAGGCCTTTGGTCTGGCATTTTAATTTTTTTTATTAACGATGAACTATGACAATTCCGGACGCTGACGAAACTCATCTAAAGCCTCAGGATTAGCTAGTGCATCGGTATTCTTAACCGGTTCACCATGAATGACATTGCGAACCGCTAATTCAACAATCTTACCACTGATTGTGCGCGGAATGTCTGATACTTGCAATATAACAGCTGGCACGTGTCGAGGTGTCGCATTAGCTCGAATTGTTTTAGCGATTTTTTGTCGCAGTTCATCATCAAGCTCAATGCCGTCACGCAACCGTACAAATAAGACAACTCGCTCGTCATCCTGATATTGCTGGCCGACAGCAATACTTTCCAAAACTTCATCGACTTTTTCGACTTGTCGATAGATTTCTGCCGTACCAATGCGCACCCCGCCGGGGTTTAAGACAGCATCCGAGCGGCCATAGATAATAACCCCATCGTGCTGCGTCAGTTCGGCAAAATCGCCGTGCGCCCAGGTGTTTTCAAACCGTTCAAAATAGGCCTTAGAATAACGACTGCCGTCTTTATCATTCCAGAATCCTATCGGCATACAAGGGAAAGAATTTTCACAAACCAATTCGCCTTTTTCGCCCTGAACCGGTTTGCCCTGATCATTATAGACATTGACTGCAAGACCTAAGCCGCGGCATTGCAATTCACCCCGGTAAACCGGAAGGATAGGGCAGCCAAGTGCAAAGCAGGAAACAATATCAGTACCGCCGGAGATGGATGACAAGCAAACATCTTGCTTGATGTCCCGATAGACATAGTCAAAACTTTCCGGCGGCAGCACTGAACCGGTGGTTAAGATAGCGCGAAGCTTTTCCAGTTCATGTGACTCACGCGGTTTCACCTCGGCTTTTTCTTGAGCTGCCAGATATTTAGCACTGGTGCCAAATACGCTGATCCCTTCTTCATCAGCAACGTCCCATAAAAACTCAGGTTCCGGGGCAAATGGCGAGCCGTCGAACAACACCAATGAGGCGCCATGAGCAAGACCGCTAACCAGCCAGTTCCACATCATCCAACCGCATGTGGTGAAGTAAAACAAAACATCTTCCGCGTGTAAATCGGTATGCAGACCATGTTCTTTTAAATGCTGCAGTAAGGTGCCACCGGCGCCATGGACAATGCATTTAGGCACTCCCGTGGTGCCCGAGGAGAACATAATATAAAGCGGATGGTTAAAATCGGTGCGGACAAAATCAATGTGGGTGGCCGAGTTATCAATAAAGTCTTCCCAGCTCACCACTTTGTCGTTACTGATACGGTCAGATTGATCGCTGAAGTTGACCAGCACCAGGCATTCGACAGAAGGCAGCTCTGCCATAATGTCACTGACTTTGTCTTTAATATTTAAGTTTTTACCGTTATAAAAATAGCCATCGACGGTTAGCATAACTTTGGGCTCAACCTGGCCAAAGCGGTCGAGTACTCCCTGCACCCCAAAATCAGGCGAACATGAGGACCATACTGCACCCAGACTGGTGGTTGCCAGCATAGCAACAATCGTTTCAATACAGTTTGGCATCATCGCGGCGACGCGGTCACCTTTTCCGACACCGCGTTGTTTTAACGACTCGGCAAATTGCGCGACTTGCTGATACAGCTCACTGTAGGTCAGCTGCTGCCGCGCACCATTCTCACCACGGAATATCAACGCGACTTTGTCGTCTCGATCACGTAATAAATTTTCAGCAAAGTTCAGCTGCGCATTTGGGAACCATTGCGCGCCGGGCAACTTGTCTTTGTCCGTAACGATGGTATCGCCTTTATCGCCAATGACCGCGAAATAATCCCAGATCATTGACCAAAAGGTTTCGTCATTATTAATCGACCACTGATAAAGGTCGTGGTAATTGGCCAAAGCCTGCTGGTGTTGCGAATTAACTTGCTGTAAGAAATCCGTCATACGAGCATCAGCGATGGTATCTGCTGATGGTTGCCAAAGTCGTTCAGTTGTCATCATTACTTCCCTTGTTTCGCGAGCTCAGCCAGAGCGACTTGCGAGCGTGGGCCATGCTCTAAATGTTGGCAAATTGTGGCGCCGGCAGCAATCAGTTTTTGCAGGTCGACACCGGTCTCGATGCCCATACCGGTTAACATGTAAACCACATCTTCGGTGGCAACGTTGCCGCTGGCACCCTTAGCGTATGGGCAGCCACCCAGTCCGGCCACGGCACTATCAATGGTCGCTACTCCAAGCGGCAGGCAGGCACTGATATTGGCTAGTGCCTGGCCGTAGGTATTATGAAAATGCAACGCCAGGTGTTCAATCGGAACTTCCGCGGCCACCGCCTGCAGCATTTCTTTGGCTTGTAACGGGGTACCGATGCCAATAGTGTCGCCCAGCGATACTTCATAGCAGCCCATGTCGTACAAAGTCTTCGCAACTCTTACTACATCGGCTAATGGTACTTGCCCCTGATAAGGACAGCCTAATACGCACGATACATAGCCCCGCACCGGAATGCCTTTTTCTTTTGCGGCACTGATAACCGGTTCAAAACGAGCTAAAGACTCATCAATACTGCAGTTGATATTTTTCTGACTAAAAGCTTCAGAAGCTGCACCAAATACAGCAACTTCGTCAGTATTAACCGCTAGCGCGTTGTCAAAACCTTTAAGGTTTGGCGTAAGGCCCGCATAAGTAACGCCTGTTGCGCGCTGAATCGCGCGCATAACGTCAGCACTATCGGCCATTTGAGGAACCCACTTCGGGCTGACGAAGCTGGCACTCTCAATATAGCTTAGGCCAGCTTCTGTGAGTTGATCAATCAGCGCGACTTTGGCCGAGGTCGGCACGGCAACTTCATTTTGCAGACCATCACGCGGTCCCACCTCGACAATTTTGACTCGCTTAGGCAGTGCAGATTCGGTCATTATTCCTCCTCAGTCATTGCCAGTAACTCATCGCCGTCACTGACTAAGTCGCCGGCGCCGAAGTAAATATCGGTAACCTCGCCATTGTGACCAGCGCGAATGGTATATTCCATTTTCATTGCTTCCATGATCACCAATGGCTGGTCTTTTTCAACGGCATCGCCTTTGTTCACCAATACTTCCATGATGGTGCCGTTCATCGGTGCCACAAGGCCACCATGAGCGGCTTCATCGACCAATGTATCAGTCACCTTATGGCGATGCAGAATAACCGGACCTTGCTCGGTAAAGACCGTTAACTCTTGATCATCCGCGCAAACAAAACGCTGATAGCGATAGCCATTACGGATTACTGTAAGCTGGTCGTCACTAACCTGAACCTGCCAGCTGCATTGGTTGTCGCCCTCACCGGTAATAAACTGGTCACCCCGTTGTTCAACAGCAACCACATGCACCTCGCCCTGATGCTGTAGCTCTATTTGGTGGACAGCAGCATCGTTTAAGCGCATAGCATTAGCCTGTTGCCAGGGCGATGCTGTATCAGTTAGTGCATTTTGACGAGCCACGACGTCATACAACGCAGCCTCTGTGCCAATTCGCTGAATATCGAGATCTTTAGCTGGCATCAGTGATTGCTCGTGCTGCTGAATAAACTCTGTGGTCAGGTTCATTTGCACGAACTCAGGATGACTGGCTAAGCGATGTAAAAAGTCGATATTAGTGGTTAGTCCGGTTAACCGGTATTGTCTTAATGCACGCTGCAGCTTGAGTAATGCGCGTTCCCGGTCAGTGTCCCAGACAATTAATTTCGCGATCATTGGATCATAGAACGACGAAATTTCATCACCTTCGGTAATCCCGGTATCAATACGTACCCCAGCTTCACCTTCAGGTGTGCGTAAATGCCGAATCTGGCCGGTACAAGGCAAAAAGTCGTTGTCTGGATCTTCAGCATAAATACGTGCCTCAAAGGCATGACCGTTTACCTGAATATCATTTTGTACCAGCGGCAACGGCTGACCGGAGGCGACCAGTAGCTGCCACTCGACTAAATCCTGACCGGTAATCATCTCGGTGACGGGGTGCTCTACCTGCAGTCGGGTGTTCATCTCCATAAAGAAGAATTCACCACTTTGGTCATACAAGAACTCGACCGTACCCGCGCCCACATAGTCGATCGCCTGAGCGGCTTTAACGGCAGCTTCTCCCATGGCCTTGCGGGTGGTTTCGGTGAGTGCAGGGGCCGGAGCCTCTTCTAGTACCTTTTGGTGACGACGCTGCACTGAGCAATCACGTTCGGCTAAATACACGGCATTACCGTGTTCGTCACAAAACACCTGGATTTCAACGTGCCGCGGGTTGCGGATAAAGCGTTCAAACAGCATTTTGTCGTTGCCAAACGATGAATTCGCTTCGCGTTTGGCCGATGCCAGCGCCTCGTCAAACTCGTCAATGTTTTCGACCACCCGCATCCCTTTGCCGCCGCCGCCATAGGCTGCTTTTAATAATAACGGAAAGCCGACTTCTTCAGCTTTCGCTTTGAGCGTTGCTGGCTCTTGCTCGCTGCCATGGTAACCGGGCACTAAGGGCACGCCGGCTTCTTGCATAATTGCTTTAGCAGCACTTTTTGAGCCCATTGCGGCAATCGATGACACCGGAGGGCCAACAAAGATTACGTTATTTTGCTGACATAAATCAGCAAACTCTTCGTTCTCGGATAAAAAGCCGTAACCTGGATGAATTGCTTCAGCTGCAGTTTGCTTGGCCGCATCAATAATTTTATCGGCACGTAAGTAACTCTCGCTGCTGGCCGCTGGTCCTATGTGAACCGCTTCGTCTGCTAACGCAACATGGCGTGCATTGCGATCGGCATCGGAATACACCGCGATGGTTCGAATTCCCATGGATTTTGCTGTGGCAATAATACGACAGGCAATTTCACCACGGTTGGCAATCAATAATGATTTAATCATGCTAGTTCCTGTATTAGCTGTCGTTGCGCCAAGCGGCAGGGCGTTTTTCCAAAAAGGCAGATAAGCCTTCCTGACCCTCGTCCGACACGCGAATTTTGGCAATTTCTTCAATCGTCTGCTGTCTAACGCTGTCATCAACAGGGCGTGAGCCGACGTTGGCGATTAGCTGCTTACATGCCGCGACCGCCTGTGGACTATTATTGAGCAAAGCGTCCAGCCATTCACCCAGAGCACTGTCAAAATCATCGACAATACGGTGTACCAGGCCTAGCTGCTGTGCTTCGTCAGCAAAAAAGCGCTCCGCCGTTAGCAAATAGCGGCGCGATTGACGCTCGCCTATCGCTTTTACCACGTAAGGACTAATGACCGCAGGGATTAAGCCAATTTTTACTTCGCTTAAACAAAAGCTGCTCTTAGGTTGCGCTAGCACCATGTCCGAGCATGCGGCAAGGCCTACGGCGCCGCCAAAGGCGGCACCTTGTACTAGGGCGATGGTAGGTTTAGACAGTTGATCCAGACGTTGCATTAACAAGCTAAGCTGGCCGGCATCATCAATATTCTGTTGATAATCCTTATCTGCCATTGAGCGCATCCAGTTAAGATCAGCACCGGCAGAGAAGTTTTTCCCTTCTGACTGCAAAACCAACACGCGCACGTTATCGTCGTTGTTTGCCTTATCAAGGGCCTCAAGCAACTCTGCAATCATGATGTCGTCAAATGCGTTGTGTACTTCGGGACGGTTTAAAGTTAACCGTGCAACGCCACGAGCATCGACCTCGTAGTTAGTGTATTGACTCATCGAGACCTCCTGGTTACATGCGGAAGACGCCGAAACGGCTGTCTTCTATCGGTGCATTTAACGAGGCAGCAATACTTAAACCCAGCACCTCACGAGTCTGTGCCGGGTCAATAATACCGTCGTCCCACAACCGACCAGAAGCGTAGTAAGGGTGACCTTGCTGCTCGTACTGATCAACGATCGGCTTTTTAAGTTCTTGTTCTTGTTGCTCGCTCATACTTTCGCCTTTGCGGGCCAGGTTGTCTTTAGTCACCTGCGCCATAACGCCGGCGGCCTGTTCACCACCCATGACCGAGATACGGGCATTGGGCCACATAAACATCATGGTGGGATCATAAGCCCGGCCACACATGCCGTAGTTGCCGGCACCATAACTACCGCCAATGAGTACCGTAAACTTAGGCACATTAGCGCAGGAAACGGCCATGACCATTTTGGCACCGTGCTTGGCGATACCTTCGGCTTCGTATTTTTTACCCACCATAAAGCCGGTGATGTTTTGTAAAAACACCAGAGGAATTTTCCGCTGTGCACATAACTCGATAAAGTGAGCACCTTTTTGTGCACTTTCTGAGAACAAAATACCGTTATTGGCGACAATCCCAACGGGATAGCCATGAATACGAGCAAAGCCGGTGACCAGCGTGTTGCCATAGTTGGCTTTAAACTCGTCAAAGTCGGAATCGTCGACCACGCGAGCGATCACTTCGTGTACATCGTATGGTTTGCGCAAGTCTGTGCCGACAATGCCGTAAATTTCTTTTGCATCGAAGCGCGGTGGCTTGCTGGGTACACGGTCCAGCTCAGTGGGTTTAGGCCGATTCAGGCGAGCAACAGAGCGGCGCGCCAGTGCTAATGCATGTTCGTCGTTATGGGCAAAATGGTCAGCAACACCGGAAATACGTGTATGCACATCGGCACCGCCTAACTCTTCGGCACTGACTTCTTCACCGGTTGCTGCTTTAACCAGGGGCGGCCCTGCCAAAAAGATAGTTCCTTGTTCTTTCACAATGACACTCTCGTCGGCCATTGCCGGAACATAAGCACCACCGGCGGTACACAGACCCATAACCACAGCAATCTGTGGGATGCCTTTAGCGGACATGTTGGCCTGGTTAAAGAAAATACGACCAAAGTGGTCTTTATCCGGAAATACCTCATCCTGGCGGGGTAAGTTGGCACCGCCTGAATCGACCAAATAGATACAGGGCAAGTGACAGCGCTCGGCAATTTCTTGCGCGCGCAAATGTTTTTTAACCGTCAGAGGGTAGTAGGTGCCGCCTTTAACTGTCGCATCATTTGCGACAATCATACACTCGACCCCTTCAACTTGACCGATACCGGCAACAACGCCTGCCGCCGGAACGTAATCCTCGTAGCAATCCCAGGCAGCGAACTGGCCCACTTCTAAAAAGGGTGAACCCGCATCGAGTAGTTTATTGATGCGATCGCGAGGCAACAACTTACCCCGGGATAAATGGCGTTCCTGATACTTTGGACCGCCGCCTTGCTTAATTTGAGCGACTTTTTCTTGTAAATCATTGACCACCTTTTGCATGGCCTGTTGATTTGTCTTGAATTGCTCGTCGCGGGTATTAACTTTACTGGTTAAAATCGCCACGGTTGCTCCTTATTTGGATTCGCTGAATAGCTCTCGGCCAATTAACATGCGACGGATTTCTGATGTTCCGGCACCTATTTCGTAGAGCTTAGCATCGCGTAGCAAGCGTCCGGTAGGGTATTCGTTAATGTAACCATTGCCACCGAGTAACTGGATGGCATCAAGCGCTAATTGCGTTGCCAGTTCGGCAGAATAAAGAATAGCGCCGGCTGCATCTTTACGGGTCGTCTCGCCGCGATCGCACGACTGCGCTACAGCATAAACATAAGCACGGGCCGCGTTGGTACGAGTATACATATCAGCAACCTTACCCTGAACCAGCTGGAATTCGCCGATGGCTTTACCAAACTGAGTGCGGTCATGCACGTAAGGCACAACGTTGTCGAGACAGGCTTGCATAATGCCTAACGGGCCGGCCGCCAGTACCGCACGCTCGTAGTCTAGGCCGCTCATCAATACTTCGACGCCGCCATTGAGCTCACCCAAAATATTTTCTTCAGGTACTTCAACATCTTCAAACACTAATTCACAGGTGTTGGAACCACGCATACCCAGTTTGTCCAGTTTTTGTGCCTGCGAGAAGCCTGGTGAGTCTTTTTCAACGATAAAAGCAGTAATGCCGCGCGAGTTCTTCTCTGGTTCTGTTTTCGCATAAATAACAAAAACATGCGCGTCAGGACCGTTGGTGATCCACATCTTATTACCGTTTAAGATGAACTTATCGCCTTTTTTCTCAGCCCGCAGTTTCATGCTGACCACGTCTGAGCCAGCATTGGGTTCACTCATCGCCAGGGCACCTACGTATTCGCCGGTGCAGAGTTTAGGCAGATACTTTTCTTTTTGAGCGTCATTACCGTTGCGCGCGATTTGGTTAACACACAAGTTTGAATGGGCACCATAGCTTAAACCGACCGAAGCCGAGGCACGGCTGATTTCTTCCATCGCTATCACATGCTCAAGATAGCCCATGCCGGAACCGCCGTACTGTTCATCTACCGTTAGCCCTAGTAGGCCCATATCACCGAGCTTGCGCCACAAATCAGCAGGGAATTCGTTGTTTTCGTCAATCTCAGCTGCGCGTGGCGCAATTTCGTCACGTGCAAATGCATTAACTTGTTCTCGCATCATGTCGGCGGTTTCGCCAAGGCCAAAATTAAAAGTGGTGTATTGACTGATCATAGTTACTCCTGAGATTGAACTTCTTTAGCTAACGGCTTGATATTGGTGAGTTCGTCCTGACAACGTTGCTCTAAACCACTCAACTCCGTTAATAGTACGTTGATGTCTTCCATTTGCTGGCGCAAAGAGACTTTCTTTTCTTCGATAAGCTCAAGAACTTTTTCAAGTTGAGCTGCTGAACTGTTATCGGCGTCATATAGCTCGAACAACCGTCGTGTTTCGGCTAGAGAGAAGCCAAGTCGTTTGCCACGTAAGACAAGTTTTAACCGAACCCTGTCTTTATTTGTGTAGATGCGATGCTGACCCTGACGTTTCGGTGACAATAGTCCCTCATCCTCATAAAAGCGGATACTACGGGTGGTAATGTCAAATTGTTTTGCCAGTTCGCCGATTGAATAAGTTATTTTATTGTTCATCAGACTTGCTTTTTTGTTGCCCTAAGATCTAAGCTTAGAGGAAGTTTACGTTAACGTAAAGGGCAATTGGAGGAAACATGTCGAGCGATTCAATCGTTATTGTCGCCGCTAACCGCACGCCAATGGGCGGTTTTCAGGGGAGTTTAAGTGAAGTCAGCGCGCCGAATCTTGGTGCTGCAGCGATTAAAGCAGCAGTCAGTAATAGTGGGCTGGCGGCAGAGGACGTGTCGGAAGTTATTATGGGTAATGTATTGCCCGCTGGTGTTGGCCAGGCTCCCGCTCGTCAGGCAATGTTGTACGCAGGATTACCGCGCTCGACAGGGGCAACCACGATTAATAAGGTGTGTGGCTCTGGTTTGAAGGCTGCAATGTTTGGTCACGATCTAATTAAAGCCGGATCGGCTGATGTCGTGGTCGCCGGTGGTATGGAAAGTATGTCGCGTGCGCCTTACTTGCTAGCGAAAGGACGCAGTGGTTATCGCATGGGTCATGGTCAGGTATTAGACCATATGATGCTCGACGGGCTGGAAGATGCTTACGAGAACCAGGCAATGGGCAGTTACGCTCAAACCACTGCAGATGACTATAAGATTAACCGCGAAGCGATGGACGAGTTTGCCATTGGCTCGTTGACCAAAGCCCAAAAAGCAATAACTGACGGTTTGTTTGATGCTGAAATTACGCCAGTAACCTACGAAACTCGTAAAGGTGACGTCACCGTCGATACCGATGAACAACCTGGTAAAGCGCGGCTGGATAAAATTCCACAATTGCGCGCTGCGTTTAAAAAGGATGGTACTATTACGGCAGCCAACTCCAGCTCGATTTCTGACGGAGCGGCGGCACTCATTCTAATGCGCGAGAGCGAAGCAAAAGCGAAAGGCTTACAGCCATTGGCGCGGATTATGGGTCATTCAACTCACTCTCAAGCACCGGCAGAATTTACCATAGCGCCAATTGGTGCAATGAATTCGTTATTAAAAAAGCTCGACTGGACAAAAGACGATGTTGATCTTTGGGAAATTAACGAAGCCTTTGCCATGGTCACTATGCTGGCAATTCAGGAAATGAAACTGGATGCTAATAAGGTCAATATTCATGGCGGTGCCTGTGCGTTAGGACACCCAATTGGCGCCAGTGGCGCGCGACTACTAGTCACCTTGCTGCATGCGCTTAAACAAACCGGCCAAAAGCGCGGTGTTACCTCGCTCTGTATTGGTGGCGGTGAAGCCGTCGCTCTGGCCGTCGAAATGATGTAACGTTGCTGGCTAGCGGGCGGGTTTTAGTTTTTGAACCCGTCCGGCCAGCCACACGGCAAGGATAATAATCAAAGCGCCAATAGTTAATCGGGTATAGTCAAACGACTGCTCCCAAAATAGCACATTGATCAGGATCCCTGCGGGAATTAACGCGTTGTTCATGGTAGCGAGCTGTCCGGTATTTACTCTCTTGGTAGCGATATTCCAGCCAAGGTAGCCAAGCCCGGAGGCAGCGATACCGAGCCACAACAGAATTCCCCACTGCAGACTGTTTGTTGGTTGCTTGGTTAAGTCAGCAAACAAAATAACGCCGATGCCGGCAATAACACTGGCACCGAAGAAAAACGCGGCGAACTGCTGACTCTGTTCCAGAGTCTTGCCGGTGGGTAAACGTTTGTAGGCAACTTGACCTGCGGCAAAGCAAAGGTTGGCTGCCTGAATTAAAAAGAAGCCGGTGATAAAGTCATCGGATAAAGGCTGATAACGAATAACTGCGGCGCCTAATACGGATACAGCTGCGGCAATCCACCACAACAGGGGTAAATGTTTGCGGTTGAGTATCAGTTCATCAATTAGCGTTATATACAGAGGTGTAAAAATAGTGAACAAAAGCACTTCAGCAACGCTCAAATACAAAAACGCATGATAAAGAAACAGATACATGGCGCCAATTTGCAGTGCGCCGATAGCAGCGAGTTTAGTCAGTTGAGGTAACTGCCCACTTTTCGGAGACAGATACCGCCAGCGAAATAACGGCAGCACTGTTATCAATGCTAAAATCATGCGAATAAATACGACTAAATAGCCGTCAACCTGGCCGGCAAGATAAACGCCGATTAGCGAAAAACTGGCGGCCCAAAGCAAAGTAATCAGAATTAAGAGGGTCACGTTAAGGCTCACTTAACTAAATTAGCTCATCAATAGATGACAAAATAACACAATAAGAAGGTGAATTATGTCTAAGAAAGTGCCTCTGTACATAGATGGTGAATTTGTCGCCTCGAAGTCAGAACAGTGGATTCCTGTGACTAACCCCGCGACTCAGGAAGTAATCGCTGAAGCTCCAGTTGCAACACAAAGCGAAATGGACGCGGCAGTTAACAGTGCACGTGAAGCCTTTAAAACCTGGAAAGAAGTGCCTGTTTCTGAACGCGCGCGGGTAATGATGCGTTACCAGGCGCTGCTAAAAGAACATCAGGAAGAAATTGCCGAAATTCTGGCACAAGAGACCGGTAAAACCTTTGAAGATGCAAAAGGTGATGTTTGGCGTGGCATCGAAGTCGTGGAACACGCGGCTAATATCCCATCGTTACTGATGGGCGAGACCGTTGAAAACGTAGCCCGTAAAATCGATTCGTACAGCTACACACAGCCGTTAGGAGTTTGTGCTGGTATTACACCGTTTAACTTCCCGGCTATGATCCCGCTGTGGATGTTCCCGCTGGCGATTGCCTGTGGTAACACCTTTATTCTTAAGCCTTCTGAGCAGGATCCATTAACGCCGACGCGTCTGGTCGAGCTGTTTGAAGAGGCTGGCGCACCGAAAGGCGTGTTACAGGTATTGCACGGCAATAAACAACAGGTCGACTTCCTGTTAGATCACCCTGACGTGCGTGCTTTGTCGTTCGTTGGCTCAGTACCGGTGGCTGAATATATTTATCGCCGCGGTACAGAAAATGGTAAGCGTGTACAAGCCTTTGCCGGTGCTAAGAACCACTGCGTTATCATGCCAGATGCCAATAAGCAGCAAGTAATCAACAACATGGTTGGGTCGTCTGTTGGCGCTGCCGGCCAGCGTTGCATGGCAATTTCAGTGGCAGTATTTGTTGGCGCGGCGAAAGAATGGATTCCGGAAGTTGCTGAAGCCATCGCTAAGGTACGTCCTGGTGCCTGGAATGACGAAAATGCTGCTTACGGACCGGTTATTAGCCCACAAGCCAAAGAGCGTGTCGAAGCGCTTATCAGCAAAGGCGAAGAGGAAGGCGCGACATTGCTGGTTGATGGCCGCGGCTGCAAAGTAGACGGTCTGCCGGACGGCAACTGGGTGGGTCCAACAGTATTCTCCAATGTAACGCCGGATATGGAAGTGTATAAAACTGAAATCTTTGGTCCGGTGCTATGTACCACCGAAGTTGACAGCCTGGAAGATGCGTTAGAGTTGGTGAACAACAACCCATACGGTAATGGTACCTCTATCTTTACCGCAAGCGGCGCTGCTGCTCGTAAATACCAGCACGAAGTTGAAGTCGGTCAGGTTGGTATCAATATTCCGATTCCGGTACCACTGCCGTTCTTCTCGTTCACTGGCTGGAAGCGTTCGTTCTTCGGCGACCTTCATGCATACGGTAAGCAGGGCGTCCGTTTTTACACCGAGACTAAAACGGTAACGGCGCGTTGGTTTGAAAGTGACCTGGAAGACCCGGCAGGTCCAAACATGTCAATTAACCTAAGGTAGTAGGGGATAACCATGAACTTTGAATTATCAGAAGACCAACAAGCCTTTGTCGACACGGCTAAAGCCTTTGCTGATAAAGAGTTAGCCCCTAACGCGGCGAAGTGGGACGAAGAACATCATTTTCCCATCGAGGTGTTCCGCAAAGCCGGTGAAATGGGCTTTATGGGGATGTACACCCCGGAAGAAGCGGGCGGCTTTGGCATGAGCCGTCTTGATTCTGCGTTAATATTTGAGCAACTGGCGGGTGGCTGTACAGCCACCACCGCAATGATGACTATTCACAATATGGTCAGCTGGATGATTGGCTCATTTGGTCAGCAGTCGGTTATAGATCAGTGGGTGCCAGAACTGGTTACCGGCGAAAAGTTAGGTTCATACTGTTTGACCGAACCAGGTTCAGGCTCGGATGCGGCAAGCCTCCGTACTACCGCTAAAAAAGACGGTGACGAGTACGTGCTGAACGGCTCTAAGATGTTTATCTCAGGCGCTGGTGAAACCGACGTGCTGGTGGTTATGGCACGTACCGGTGAAGACGGTCCGAAAGGCATCTCAGCCTTTGTAGTACCAGCTGATGCTAAGGGTATTAGTTACGGCAAAGCCGAAGATAAGATGGGCTGGAATGCACAGCCAACCCGACTGGTTACTTTTGAAGATGTCCGTATCCCTGCTGAAAACCTGTTAGGTAAAGAAGGCGAAGGTTTTAAATTTGCCATGATGGGCTTAGACGGTGGTCGTATCAATATCGCGGTTTGTTCGGTAGGTACTGCGCAGGCAGCACTGAATACCGCTGCGGCTTACATGCAGGAACGTACTCAGTTTGGTAAACCGTTAGCGGCTTTTCAGGCGCTACAGTTTAAACTGGCTGACATGGTGACTGAACTAGTTGCTGCGCGGCAAATGGTGCGTCTGGCGGCGTCTAAAGTCGATAATAACGATGCAGACAAGACAACCTATTGTGCGATGGCAAAACAGTTCGCTACCGATGTTGGTTTTAAAGTGTGTAACGACGCTTTGCAATTACACGGTGGTTACGGCTACATCAAAGAGTACCCGCTGGAGCGTCATGTGCGCGATGTGCGGGTGCACCAGATCCTCGAAGGAACCAACGAGGTGATGCGATTGATTATTGGTCGTCGCATCTTGTCTGACCTTGACCGCGAAATTTTGTAAGGAGCTTCCATGCAAGACGTGGTGTTAATCGAAGAAATCAACGCCGGTGACAAAGTCATCGGCGTTGCTACTTTAAATTCAGAGAAATCATTAAATGCTCTGAGCCTGGCGATGGCTGAAAAACTGTTGCCACAGTTGCAGCAGTGGGCCAATGACGACCGGGTGGTTTGCGTCTGGTTACAAGGCGCTGGTGAAAAAGCGTTTTGTGCCGGTGGCGACATCGTTGCCATGTACAAAGCCATGCAGGCTGAACCGGGTAAACTGGTATCGGAAGTGGAAAACTTCTTTACCCAGGAATACCAGCTGGACTACGCCATTCAGACCTTCCCTAAACCGCTTATTTGCTGGGCTGACGGTATTGTCATGGGTGGCGGTATGGGCCTAATGAACGGTGCCAGTCACCGCGTGGCAACGGACCGTTCATTGCTGGCAATGCCAGAAGTAACCATTGGTTTGTATCCAGATGTTGGAGCGACTTATTTCTTGAATCGTATGCCAGAAGGCTGTGGTTTATTCCTCGGTATGACCGGCGCGACTATGAACGCGAACGATGCCTTGTTCCTGAATTTAGCCGACCATTATCTGGGACATCAGCATAAACAGGACTTACTGGAAAACTTGCAGCAGCTGGAGTGGGGCAACACCGGTGCCTTAAACAAGGAAAAGGTCACTGATCTATTGAATCAGATGGCGGCTGACGATATCACCGCCATGCCTGCTCCTCAGGTCGAGCCGATGCATGCTCATATTAAATCATTAACAAGCGGCAATGATTGTGCAGATATCGTTGAGAACATTGTGGCTGACGACACCGACGATAAATGGCTGAGTAAAGCACGTAAGAACCTGGCTAATGGGTGTCCAATGACCGCGCATATCGTCTGGAACCAGTTGCAGCAAGGCCGCGACTTATCATTACCTGATTGCTTCCGGCTGGAGTTAACATTGTCGTGTAATTGTGCAGTACGTGGTGATTTTGCCGAGGGTATTCGGGCGTTGTTAATTGATAAAGATAAGCAACCAAAATGGCAACACAGCTCGGCCGCCGAAGTATCAGCTGAAGATGTCGATGCCTTTTTCATACCGCCGTGGGGTGATCGGACTCATCCGTTAGCGGATCTTGAAAATGTCTTAAATAAATAGCAGCGGACAATAAGAAGGAGTGCCAAAATGGCAACCGTAGGTTTTATAGGTCTAGGAAACATGGGCGGCCCAATGGCAGCCAACCTGGCAAAAGCAGGGCACCAGGTAAAAGTATTTGATTTATCACAGGATGCTGTAAAAACGCTAGTTGAGGCTGGTGCAACAGCAGCAGATAGCGCCGCTGAAGTGATTAAAGGCGTTGATTTTGTGGTCTCGATGTTGCCTGCTGACCATCACGTCGAAGGTTTGTACCTAGGCGATAACGGACTGGTTAATCAATTACAGTCAAACCAGCTGGTTATCGATTGTAGTACCATCTCCTCGGAAGCGGCTATGTATGTCGGCGGCGAACTTGAAAAGGCCGGTATTGGCTTTATCGACGCACCGGTATCAGGCGGTGTTGGCGGTGCTAAAGCAGGCACTCTGACCTTTATTTGTGGCGGCACCGAAGAAAACGTCGACCGGGCACGCACTGTGCTGAATGACATGGGCAAAAACGTGTTCCGCGCGGGCGACGTTGGTGCCGGTCAAATTGCCAAGATATGTAATAACATGCTGTTGTCCGTATTAATGGTCGGTACTTCTGAAGCATTGCAGCTTGGTAAAGCAAATGGTCTGGATCCAAAGGTATTATCAGAGATTATGTTACAAAGCTCTGGGCGTAACTGGACATTAGAAGTCTATAATCCGTGCCCGGACGTTATGGAGGGCGTGCCGTCCAGCAACGATTACCAGGGTGGTTTTATGGTCGATCTGATGGCCAAGGATCTGGGGCTAGCGCAGCAAACTGCGCTGAAAGCGGGCGCTACCACGCCAATGGGCTCATTAACCCGCAACCTTTATCACAGCTGGGCACAGCAAGGAAATGGTCGTAAAGACTTCTCCAGTATTTTTAATTATGTGCAACCAGTGACTAAGAAGTAACAGAGGCAAATTATGCAAGTTAAAGACAGTGTTATAGTAATAACAGGTGGTGCGCAGGGGCTTGGTCTGGCTATGGCTGAGGACTTTGCTAAGCAGGGTGCTAAATTAGCTCTGATCGATATTAACGGCGATGTGCTGGGCGAAGCTCAGGAGCACTGCGAAAAGTTAGGTGCTGCCAAAGTTGTCGGATACGAAGTTGATATCACCGACGAAGAATCGGTAGAAACGGTATTTGAACACATCCATCAGGAATTTGATGGTATCGACGTATTGGTCAATAACGCGGGCTTATTGCGCGATGGCTTATTGATTAAATATAAAGACGGCGAGCTGAAGCAAAAAATGCCATTACAGCAATTCCAGTCAGTGCTGGATGTCAACCTGACCGGTACTTTTTTATGCGGTCGTGAAGCAGCTGCGCAAATGGTTAAGGCGGGCAAAAAAGGCCTTATCATTAATATTTCCAGTGTTGCCCGCGCCGGTAACATGGGCCAGACTAACTACGCTGCGACCAAAGCCGGTGTGGTTGCAATGACAGTTACCTGGGCCCGTGAACTGGGTCGCTACGGAATTCGTTGTGGCGCTATTGCACCAGGCTTTATTGAAACGCCAATGACCGCACAAATGAAACCAGAAGCAGTTGATCGCGCCTTATCAATGGTGCCGTTGAAGCGCTGGGGTCAGCCGAATGAAATCGCACACAGTGCGCGCTATATTATCGAGAATGACTTCTTTAGTGGCCGTGTCGTCGAGATTGATGGCGGTGTTCGACTGTAACCAATTTCAGTCTTAACAAAATGGTCTTTAACAAGGCGTCTCTGTTATAGTTGTTGTATTATAAACGACTTAACAGAGGCGCTTTTTTATGCGGATGCGCTACCGCGGAATCATTCGATTAGTCCCCGTTTGTGCCATTTGGCTGGCGCTGGCCGTTATCGCACTGGCTATCATTGAAACACCCGCCGAGCCACTTGCTATTGCAGTTAGCTCTATTATTTGTCTGCTTGTGCTACTGCTGGCGTTTCGTTTGAGTACCGAAATATTTTTTAAAGCGATTAAACTGAATAAGCAGCGCATTGAGTTTACTCAGTCTTTGACAAAACCGTGCAGCTATTCGTGGTCGCAACTTGAAACCGTTAACTTTTTAAACCGTTGGCAAGCATTTGAACTTAAGTTTGAGGACGGCCGTCGGGTTAAAGTCTCATTGATGATGGACAACTTAAAATCATTTCTGCAGCTATTATCCGAACAATTACCAAGAGATAAGTATATTGATGCGATTAATCAATTTGCCGGAAGCTACGGAGGCAAAGACGATTAACCATGCGTAAACTGCCTCCACTGAATGCCCTTAAGTCGTTTGAAGTTGCGGCTCGTCATCTCAGCTTTACTAAAGCAGCCGAGGAATTGTTTGTTACCCAAGCTGCGGTCAGTCATCAGGTAAAAGCGCTTGAGGACTTTTTGCAGTTAAAACTGTTTATTCGCCGTAACCGTTCGTTATTGTTGACCGAAGAGGGACAAGCTTACTACCTGCAGCTGCGGGATATTTTTGAGCAGTTAGCACAAGCTACGGATAAATTGAGGTTGGTGTCAGAACGGGGCGCATTAACCGTATCCGTGCCACCCAGCTTTGCAATTCTCTGGTTTGTGCCACGCTTAAGCAGTTTTCGTGAAGAGCACCCCGATATGGATATCCGTATAAAAGCAGTGGACGAAATAAGCGGCTCTCTCACCGATGACGTCGATGTAGCTATCTATTATGGCGACGGACGCTGGCCCCACGTTAAAAGCTATCGTTTACACAAAGAGTATTTATGGCCGGTCTGTTCACCGCTATTAATTAACAAAGCGGGTATTGAAAAACCTGAAGATCTTTTACGGCAGCCGTTATTGCACGACGAAACTCGTAATGCCTGGAAAGACTGGTTTTCCCTAGTGGGCATTAATCAATACAAAGGTGATAACGGGCCGGTGTTCAGTCATTCGAGCTTGGCGCTCCAGGCGGCGGTGCATGGACAGGGCATTGCCTTGGCCAATAACGTATTAGCAAAACCAGAAATCGATAGTGGTCATCTGGTACGAGTATTTCCGCAGGCGTTGCAACGAAATAAAGCGTTTTATTTAGTTTGCCGTGACAATCAGGCGGAAGTCGGTAAAATCGCGACCTTTCGGCAATGGTTATTGGCGATGGTCGATAAAGAAGAACGAGAGTTTAGCGAATGATAGGTTATCAGCAGCAGCATACTGACGGAGATTTTCGAGTCGTTTTTCTGCATGGCTCGGGCGGTGGCCCGGATACGTCATTTATGGATTTCTTTACTGAGCAGATGATTGCGTTCGGCGCAGAAGTTGTGCGGCCGGACTTCCCGTATTGGGAGAAGGTTCGGGAAACGGGTAAAACCCGGCCGCCGAATAAAATGCCGGTATTAGTGGACGCCATTGATGAACTGCTCGCCATGCTGCAGCAAGATGGCAAACCATTGGTCTTAATGGGTAAGTCCTTAGGTAGTCGGGTAATGCTGAGACTGGCGGATAAGCATCAGGCCAGCAAGTTAATTGCCCTAGGGTTTCCGTTTTACCCTCCGCAAAAGCCGGAAAACTCGCGACTTCAGGAATTAGCAATGACTTCGGTATCGGGGTTAATTTTGCAGGGTACCCGCGATCCTTTTAGCAAGCCGCTACAGGCTGCTAAGGTTGAGTTACCGAACAATTGGCAATTACAGTGGCTGGATGGTGCTGATCACAGCTTTGCCGCAACCAAAGCCAAAGCTGCTAATACTGCTGGATTATGGCGACAGGCAGCAAACGCGATTAAGGAGTTTATGCAATGAGTCAGCTGTTTCTGATTATTGCCGCTGTGTTGGGCGGCTCTGCCGTGATGCTCGGCGCATTTGCCGCACACGGCCTTAAATCGCGGCTAAGTGATACGCTTTTAAGCGCTTTTGAGACCGGTGTCAGTTATCAGTTCTATCACGCACTGGCATTATTTATTCTGGCATTGTGGCTAAAACAAAGCCATTCAGTGTGGCTGATTGCCAGTGGTTATTTATGGCTTGCGGGCGTCATATTATTTTCCGGCAGTTTATACGCTTTGGCACTAACCGGAGTAAAGTGGTTTGGGCCGATCACGCCGTTGGGCGGACTATTATTTATTGTCGGTTGGATCAGTTTGTTAGTGGGTGCGATTAAATTAGGAGCAGTGAGTTAATGAGTGGCAGTAATACCGGTATTATCCTGTTATGCCGAGCAGGTTTCGAAGGCGATTGTGCTGCAGAAATTCAGGATAAAACAGCACAGTTAGGCGTTTTTGGTTATTGCCAGACGCAGCCGGATCAAGGCTACGTGACTTACCATTGTCAGCTGGAAGAGGCTGATCATATTGCCCGCAAACTGGAACTTAAAGAGCTGGTTTTTGCACGTGAAATGCTGGTGCAGCTCGGCGCAGTTAAGTTGGCCGGGGTTGAAGACCGCGCTAAAGAAGTTATTGCTGCACTAAAGCCGCATCAGGAAAGCTTCGGCCTGGCTGGCGAATTGCGAGTCGAAACGCCGGATACCAACGAAGCGAACCAGCTGTCTAAGTTCTGCCGCAAGTTCAGCGTGCCGCTGCGTCAGGCGTTAAGAAAGGAAGAGCTGTTAAGCCATAAGCCATTAGCAAAACGGCCACTGTTGCATGTACTGTTTGTTAATTCTGCTCACGCGTTGGTGGGTTATTCCTATAGCTATAATCAAACGCCTCATCACGGCGGTATTGTGCGACTGCGGATGCCAAAAGATGCGCCCAGCCGTTCGACCTTAAAATTAGACGAGGCTTTTCAGGTGTTTGTGCCGGAGCACGAGCAGGAAAAACGTATCCATGCCGGTATGAAAGCCGTTGATTTAGGAGCTGCTCCCGGTGGCTGGACTTATCAGTTGGTCAGGCGCGGCATGATGGTACAGGCGGTGGACAACGGGCCCATGGCTGAATCGCTAATGGAGACTGGTCAGGTTCAGCATATTCAGGAAGACGGTTTTAAGTTTCGGCCAAAACGGCGCAATATCAACTGGCTGGTGTGCGATATGGTCGAGAAGCCAGCGCGGGTTGGTGAGTTGATGACCGACTGGTTGCTCGATGGACATTGTCAGGAGGCGATCTTCAACTTAAAACTGCCAATGCGACAGCGTTATGCGGCGGTTAAAGAATATCTGGAGCAGATTAAGGATCAGCTACAAACCGAGGGCACTAAGCCCTTTGAAATCCAGGCTAAGCACCTGTATCACGACCGCGAAGAAATCACCGTACATTTACGTTGGGTACCGCGGTAAGAGGCTTAGTGTAGACTGCTTTTGGAAAAGATATTAATCACTAGTACGCCAGCAACGATCAAGCCCATACCGACGATGCTGGCTACATCTAACTTTTGGTTATAGACAATCCAGCCAATTAATGTAATCAGAACAATGCCAAGACCAGCCCAAATTGCGTAAGCTATCCCTACCGGAATAGCTTTTAACGTCAATGACAAAAAATAAAAAGCCACACTGTAGCTGATTATAACCAGTAAGCTGGGCCACAGCTTGGTAAACCCAGCACTGGATTTGAGTGCGGTTGTGCCGGCCACTTCGGCAAAAATTGCGATAAAAAGAAATAGCCAGTTTTTCATAGGGCGCTTATAAACGCTCAATAACAGCCTGAGTGAAGTCAGTGGTTCCGTGGCTACCGCCTAAATCACGGGTAGTACGATCACCAGACTCGATAACGTCGGCCAGAGCTTTGGTAATTTTTTCCGCCTTTTCTGGTAAGCCTAAGTATTCCAGCATTTGAATGGAAGCCAGAATGACTGAGCTTGGGTTGGCCAGATTTTTACCGGCGATGTCCGGTGCTGAGCCATGTACGGCTTCAAAGATTGCACAGTCTTTACCTATGTTCGCGCCCGGAGCCATGCCTAAACCGCCGACTAAGCCCGCACAAAGGTCAGAAAGAATGTCGCCGAATAAGTTGGTGGTTACAATCACATCGAAGTCTTCCGGGTTCATCACCAGCCGCATGCAAGCTGCATCGACGATCATTTCTGCTGATTCAATGTCCGGGTATTCTTCCGCAACTTCCCGGGCAACCTTTAAGAACAAGCCAGAGGTTGATTTAAGAATGTTCGCCTTATGTACCGCGGTTACCTTTTTACGACCTTCGCGTTGTGCTAGCTCGTATGCGAAACGAACGATGCGTTCTGCACCTTCACGGGTAATCTTACTGACAGCTTCTGCCTCAGAGCCGTCATCCGAGACTTTTTGACCTAAACCGGAGTACATCCCCTCAGTATTTTCACGTACGGTAATAATATCAACGTTATCGTAGCGAGCCTGGGTGCCTTTAAAAGATTTAACCGGACGCAAGTTGGCGTACAAGCCGAAATGCTGACGCAGGCTCACGTTAATTGAGGTAAAGCCTTCGCCAACGGGTGTTGTCAGGGGCCCCTTAAGAGTCACTGCATTTTTTGCAATGGTGTCAAGGGTGGCCTGGGGCAGTAACTCGCCGGTTTTCTCTAACGCAGTTAGTCCGGCATCAACATAGTCGTACTCGAAATCACAACCGGCTTTTTCTAATATTTCCAGAGCTGACTTGACAATATCCGGGCCAATGCCGTCGCCGGGGATGACTGTAATTTTAGTACTCATAAACCTTTCCTTTTACCGTGTTGTTACAACTGTTAAACAGAGGGGGAGGGTGTTTAGCCATTAGCTTTAGAGTTTAGCATCGAAGCGGTATACAGACTAGCTGACAAATATCATCAAGGCTTATTGCAGCTATTCATCCTGTAAATTAAACAGCTCGCTCAAAGGGCTAATTGAGTGACAGCGATAAATACTTTGTTGACGTAATCTCGAGTAAGTAGCGGGCTTAAGTTTGAGGCATTTAAGGCACGACTGCATGTGTTGGTGAACCGATTTGCTGAGCTTGATATCAGGCTGAAATGCCAACACAACTCCAATATTTGCCAAGCTCATAAGCGCCGGCAGCGGGTGACCTTGATATTGCTCGGGAGTCATTAGTGGAGCCAACTGGCGTTCAAGCTGCCAGCGTCTAATCAGTTGACGGCTTAACCGCTGATCCGTTGGTGCTTCATCGGTTGCGACCCAGCCTGCCTTGTCGGCATTGCGTAAAATCTCAAGTTGCGGCCAGTAACTGGCCCGCAGTACCTGTTGGTTTCTGAATAAATCAGCAGCCGTTAATAGGGTTAATAGCGAAGCAGGCACCGGCAGCCGGCTGCCGGTCTTTGTTGATAAACTTTGCAGTAGCTCGGTGAGTAACGACAGTCGTTGCATCAGTGATTGTTGTAATGGCACTCGCTGCTGCATAAATTGTTGTTGCAGGCTCGCCGTCGCTAATGTTGCCGATGCGCGGGTTCCGCCCAGCCATAGATAGATGTGTTTGAGATCCATGCGCTGCGGATTATTGGCTGCTATTATTTGTTGCCGTGCAGCCTGTCGTAAGCTATTGGCCAGCAACGGTTGCTGGCGGATGTGGCGGATGACGGGTGACAAGGCACCTTGACCAGCAGTGTAGCGCTTTACAGCGGTTAACAGGGCTTTGGGTGCTTTAAAGCTAATGCTGGGCAGTTGTTGATTCAAGCTGCGGTGATATTCAAGTTGCTGTAAGGCAGGTTGGCTCGGCATTTCTGACGGCGATGTTTGCCAGTATCCAAAGTCTCTGCAATCGACTTTTTCAACAGTGTTTAAGTCGCTGAGTAATAACAGTGCATGGTCATTATGGGTGCACAACAAATAGCCCTGTTTTTCAGTCGCTTTATGGGTCAATAAACAGCCGGTAGTCCAGTCAATCGGGGCGCGTACTTGTTCCGCAAAAAGCCAATAGCGGCTGCGCTGAGAGCCCGCTACCAATTGTTGTATGCCGAATTTTTCTGACTCAGGAGAAAGCTGGAAACGGGCAAGTTGTAGACACCATTCGGAAAAATAAAAACTGTCTCGGAGCGGTTTTTGTAGTCCAAAAGCAGCGCACCAGCTCGCTTGTGTCAGGCCTTTTTGTTGCCACCACTCCAGTTGATCGTGCAGTGCCCGAGTAACGCAAGCGGCCGCCATTACCCGCCGGAAATGAGTATGTAGGTGCAGGCGCAAGGCTAACTTGAGTGCATGCACAGCGCTCAAACAGGCGACACTAAAAGCAGAGTCCCGCTGGTCGTCGGCTGTTAACTGATGAATAAGCAGTTCAGGGTAGCGATGGCGACTGTATTCGTCATCCAGATGTTGGATCCATTGGTAAATAGCAGCAGGGGTAGGCCGATTAAAAGCCTCCCGGGCAGAGGCAATTAACTCAACGCAGCGGTTCATTCCAGTTCCTGATAATCTTCATAGGCATCACTGCCCCAGGCAATCAGTTGGTTGTCGTTAAATAGTAGCGGTGTACATTCGTCTTTGGTGGTAATGCCATCGGAGGTCACGTGGTGAGTGCGATAAAACAGCACCTGATGCGCACCGGTAGATGTTTCTTTAGCTTCGTTAATATCGGGTGAGCCAAGCATGCGAATAACATCGTCTTTGCTCATCCCAAATTCTAGCTGACCTATTTGTTTGGCATTGTAGGTTTCCCGTTCCTGCCATTTCATATCAGCCGGGTCGGCTTCGTACAAACTCAGTACTAAGCCGACAATCGCCAGATAAGATAAAATGCCCGTTATGAGCAGTAAGACAACTTTACGCATGCTTTTCTTTGCCGTTAGTCGGTAATGACTTTATAGCATGGATGATACACCGAACCTGGCAGTTTCATACGCCCTTGTTCGACGAATGCACGCAGTAACTCGTCCAAACGTTTCATCAGACTTTGTTCGCCATGTATGGTAAACACGCCATTTTTGCGAATTTGACGAATACCTTCATCTTTAACATTACCCGCAACAATAGCTGAGAAAGCACGACGTAAATCGGCGGCAAGTTTCTCTTTTGGCTGATCTGGATGCAGGTTTAGTGACGCCACATTTTCATGAGTCGGAATAAATGGACGCTGAAATTCTTCGTTGATTTTTAGTGTCCAGTTAAAGTAGTACGCATCACCCGAATCGCGGCGATATTGCTTAACCGTGGCCATACCCGCATGCATATGTTGTGCAACAGTGGCTGGGTCATCAATAATAATCCGATACAGGTCTCTGGCTTCAGCGCCAATAGTGGAGGCGATAAATTCATCAAGAGCTTCAAAATAAGCGCGTGATGATTCAGGCCCGGTTAAAATAACCGGCAGACTTTGTTGCTTATTATCCGGGTGCATTAAAATACCCAATAAATACAGCAATTCTTCTGCGGTCCCTGCACCACCGGGAAATATAACAATACCGTGCGCTGAGCGAACGAAAGCTTCTAACCGTTTTTCAATATCCGGCAGAATAACCAGTTCATTAACAATGGGGTTCGGGGGCTCTGCAGCAATAATACCGGGCTCGGTTAAACCCAGGTAACGACCACCGCTAATTCGCTGCTTGGCGTGACCAATGGTGGCTCCTTTCATTGGTCCTTTCATTGCGCCAGGACCACAACCAGTACAGATATTTAGACCACGCAAACCTAAATGATAGCCCACCTGCTTGGTGTACTTATATTCAATCTCGTTAATTGAATGACCACCCCAACAGACTACCATGCTGGGTTCTTCCATCGGTTTTAAGGTGCGAGCATTACGTAAAATATCGAATACAACGTGCGTCAGTGTCGACCCATCGGCTGCCTGCAGTTCTGCTTCAGAATAGCGTTCACCGGTAAATAAAATATCACGCAGTACTGATTCCAGTAATTCGCGTATACCCGCGATAACTTCGCCATCAACAAAAGCCTCTTCGGGCGGCTCAATAAGCTCCAGCTTAATACCGCGCTCTTTGCGGATAATATTAACCTGAAAGTCTTTGTAGGCATCATAGATATCGGCGCTGCTGTCGGTATGACTACCGGCATTTAGAACAGCCAGGCAGCAATTACGAAAAAGTTTATACAGATGGCTGTTGGAAGATTGCTTCAGTCGTTCAATTTCTAATTGTGATAGCAGGGACATGCTGCCCTGCGGGGAAATACTTGCTCTCATTCTTTTAATTTACTCCTGTTAACCAGCGTCCGGCCATTGCGCTTATTTATCTTCGTTGGCGCTAACTAATTGATCGCGGCCTCTTCGCTTGGCTTCATAAAGTGCCTTGTCGGCGGCTTCAAAGACAGTCACTACCGTGTCACTGTCTTGCTTAAATTGTGCAATACCAGCAGAGATAGTAATGCGAATATCATCATTTTTAAACTTAAAAGGAATATTACCAATTTTTTCGCGGGCAATTTCCAGTCGTTGTAACGCCTGCTCAAGTTCCGTTTGCGGGAAGATGATGACAAACTCTTCGCCGCCATAACGGCAAACAAAGTCAGATGACTTTACGGATTTACGCAACATACTGGCCAGTACCTGTAAGGTTTTGTCACCGGCAATATGGCCAAAGTTATCATTGATGCGTTTAAATAGGTCGATATCGGCAACAGCGATACACAGAGGTTCTTTATAACGTGCCCAGCGTTCAAATTCGACCTCCAGCCGTTCTTCAAAGGCAGCTCGATTCGGCAACTTAGTCAACGAATCTTGCAGGCTCTTAAACTTTTGTTCAGCCAGCTGGCGTTTGTATTGTTCAACTTGACGCTCTAAGTGTTGCAGGCGCACTGAAACGGTTTGATACTGAGTTTCAAAATTACGCCGCTCATCGTTCTCTAACGTAAATTTCTGCTCGAGCGCCTGATTAATTGAACTCATATGAGCGCTAACTTGCTCTTTTAACTCAGCCAGTTGAGTGGCTTTACTCACCGAATCATTAAGCTGCTGCATGTTCACCAGCAGTTGTTTGTTTAAGGCGCCGCTGCGCTGATCAAACTCGCCTTTCGACTTCAGAGTTTGTTGCAACGCTCCCTGTACCAACCCCAGTGTTTGGTTTAATTCAAGTAAAAAGCTTTGCGCCGACTGGCGCTCGTCGTTAATACTTTTAAATATTTCTTTAATCAGCTCCAGCACTAACTCAATAAATTGTTCTGCGCTAACCGGCTGAGCCAAGCGCGCCTTTATGCGCTGCACCAGCTGCCCGGTCGCGCCATCAAATTCTACTTGATTAAGCAAGTTAAGCAGTTGTTTACTGGGTACCGCTGAGTCTCTATGTTCCCCATTCTTGGGAGCTTGGGATAAACTTGCTGAGGGATCAGTAAGTAGCTCAAGAAAGCTTAACAAGATTGGAACGTAATGGCTCAAAGCGATACTGGGAGATTCCATTTGATCTTCAATCGCGTTCAGCTTTGTACGCAACTTAGGTGGTAAACTCTGTTGGCGCAAATAGGTTAGCGTAGCTCTCGTTTGCTCACTGGTTTGTTTAAGCTGACGCTGAATATTTAAGGTATGCTTTTGAATTAACGTTTGCGTGTCGTTGATGGTGGATTCTAGTACCGCCATGCTAGCATTACGTTGCAGTAGGCCCCGTAGCTTGACCAGCTTACTATCAAGTTCATGATCTACACCAGAACAGGCATGAGTTAATTTAACGACTAGCTCTGACAAGGTGTTGTAATCACGGTTGTACTGGTTTTCCAGTTGCTTGCGTGACTGAATACTTTGCTGCAGTCGCTGACTTAACTGCTTGATTTTTGCTTCTGCGGTGTTGGTGTTATTCAAAGCGAGACCTTACTTTTTACTGGGCCATTTACTGAGCCATTTACTAAATCATAGGAACTAGCGTAAATACTGCATAGTAAAGCTGAATTACACTTTCTATTGTACGTTTTCTAGTGTCCAAGAACCACCGCTGATTGTTTAATTATCATTAAACTATTGATCCATGGCGTTAAACGCATTGGCTCTAGTTGCGCCCAAAGTTATGATAGCCTTAAGCTCACAGTGTCATATAGAAAATAAAAAAACCAGAGGTTTGATCGTGTTAAAGAAAAGCTTATTGAGTGTTGCAGTTGCACTGGCAGCTATGCCAGCTGTTGCTGATGTGGACTACAAAATTGATTTAACCGAGCCGACGCACCACACCGGCGACGTTCAGATTACCTTCCCGGCGACCGATAAAGATTACCTGGATATAAAAATGCCGGCCTGGCGCACAGGCTATTATCGCATTTTAAATTTAGCCAATGGCGTTCGAGATTTTCAGGTAATGACGGAAGACGGCGATTCGCTGAACTGGCACAAACTGGATAAAAGCACCTGGCGGGTTGAACTGCCAGCTAACGCCAGAGCCGAAGATATTGTCGTCGAGTATCAGATTTATGCCGACTTATTGGGCCGCCGCGCACGCCATATTGATGACTCACATGCTTATTTAGACGCCTCAGCGGTATTTATGTATGCCGACGAGTACCGTCAGGAACCCGTCTCAGTGTCACTGGAGGTGCAGGATTCGTGGCGCAGTGTATCAGGCATGGATAGTACCGACGATCATCGCTTTGTGGCCGATAATTGGGATATCTTAGTCGATAGCCCGATCGAAACAGGCATCAACAAACTGTTCAAGTTCGAAGTGGATGATCGCGATTATGAAGTAGTGTTTTGGGGCGAGGGTAACTATGACGCTGAGCAAACCGTCGCTGACCTTAAAAAATTGGTCACTACCGGGCCTGAGATTTGGCAAGGCTACCCCTACCAACGCTATGTGTTTATGATCCACGCAACATCCGGGGCAGGGGGCGCGACCGAGCACCGCAACTCGACCATTATTCAGCGCCCTCGTTACAGCTATGGTAGCCGCGAAGACTATCTGTCGTTTATGTCGACCGCGTCGCATGAATTCGTGCATACGTGGAACGTTAAGGCCTACCGCCCGGCACCATTGGTTCCATACGACTATCAAAAAGAAAATTACACAGAGCTATTCTGGATTGCCGAAGGCTCCACCAGCTATTTCCAGGATCACTTGTTGCTAAAAGCCGATATCATGGAGCCTAATGAGTACTTTGAGCGACTGTCAAAAGACATCGAGAAATATTATCGCAAACCAGGCACTGACGTTATGTCGGTGGCGGAAGCATCGTTTGAAGCCTGGAGTGACCAATACGGTGATCGGGCTCAAAACTTCTCGGTGAATATTTATGCCGAAGGTGCGACGATCTCCTGGTTGCTGGATATGGCATTAATAGAAGCCACTGACGGTGAAGTCAGTTACCGCGATGTGCATAATGAGTTGTACCAGCGCTTTGATGCCGATGAAGTCGGCTTTGTCAGTGACGACGTACTGACCATTTTAGAGGACCTGACCGGCAAGTCCTGGCAGGACTGGTGGGCAACCAACGTTAAGGCACCGGTTGCCGATGTGCCATTTGCAGAAATGCTACAGACAGTCGGCCTGGAACTGACCTTTAAGTCAGACGATGAGCAACTGCCCTGGGTTGGCTGGAAAGGCTCTGAGTCCGCAGAGGGCGTTAAACTGACCAGGGTTGAGCGCAACAGTCCCGCCTGGAATGCTGGTTTTACCCCAGGCGATGTGATTGTTGCCTATGATGATCACCGCGCTGCCGGTGGGCGTTTTAAAGAAGCTATCAGCGAGTATCAGGTGGGTGACGAAGTTGAAGTGACTTTCTTCCGTCGCGACCAGTTGCAGCAAACAACGATAGTGATTGGTGAAGAGCAACATACCGGCGCTACTATCGTGCCTGTTAAAGAGCCAACGGCTAAACAACAAGCACGTTTTTTACAGTGGCTGAATATTCCTCACCCTAACGCTTAATAATAACTACTGACGCGCCAGTCGACCCGTGGCTGGCGCTTCTTCAAAGTTAGATCGAAACGGATTAATGTCCAGACCGCCGCGCCGCGTATAGCGCGCGTATACGCTTAACTTGTTAAAGCCCAGCTGCGATAGATCCTGAAAAATACGCTCCACGCACTGCTCATGAAATTCGTTGTGACGTCGGAAACTGACCAGATAACGCAGTAGTGATGCCCGATCCAGTTGCGGACCGAAACCGTGAATATAAACAGACCCCCAGTCAGGCTGGTTAGTGATTAGGCAGTTTGATTTCAATAGATGACTTTTTACCGACAGCTCGTGTGTTGCGCCGTCATCGTCGATACACAGCAACTGCGGGTCATAGTCATAGCTGTCAATAGTAATATCCTGTTGGTCAATCAGCTCGCCGGGTAAGTCATCTATCACCTCATTGCTGATGGCGGTTACCGGTTTTAGCGAAACCTCAACCGTAGCGCCTGCACACGCAGAAAGATCGGTTTGCATGCTGGCTGTGACCTCGGCCCAGTCCTCAAACCGACTCTCATTAAAGCTATTCAGATACAATTTAAAAGACTTAGACTCAATTAAATTAGGGCTGTCCGCGGGCACCGTAAAATAGCCAACGGCAACCTGCGGTAGTCCCTTTTTATTCAGCCATGAAATTTCGTAACCGGTCCAATAATCGAGCCCGTGAAAAGGCAACGGATTGTGCTGGCTAATTCCGATGGGCTCACGGTTCAGCGAGCGGGGGACAGCCATCAGTTGACTGGCATCGTATTGGGTCGGGTATTCGGTGGCTTGCCCGAGCTTGAGATGATCAAGCGAGTTGTTCTTTGGCATTAGTAGACTCCGCACGTACAATGCTTAATATTCTAAAGCGAATTAACAGTGAGTACCAGATGAGTGATGCATTGGATAGTTTAATGGCGCGCTACCAGGAACAGGTAGAGCCGTTGGTAACCGAGTACGTCGAAGAATGGCAGAGTCCTATTTATCAGCAGCCGATCGACGACGATAATGTGAATTGGTTGCCCTGTCGGCAACAGCCAGCGCTGGATTTTGAAGCGCTCGAGTCCGCTTTAGAAGTTAGCTTTCATTCGTCCGTAAAAACGTTTTACGGGCGCTGGTATGCGGGTGACTTAAAAGTAGAGTTTCGGCAGGATGATGAGCAACACCCAATTTCGCTGCTACAGGTACAAGGGCCAGAAGACGCTGAGCGACTATTACAAAACCTGACCGGGCATGTGTTAATGAAGCGAAAACTAAAGCAGCCCATAACGGTTTTTATTGGCCTTGCCGAAGAAGCCGACGACTTATTAATTTCGATTGATAATGACAGTGGGGAAATTGGGCTGGAGTGGATAGGCAAGACACAGCATCAGTGTTTGAGCAGTAATTTGGATGAGTTTTTACAGCAATGTTCGCCAATTAGTGGTGAAAATCACTAAAAGATGAGCCGTAGGATTGAACTTAAAAAAATATAAAAATCAATAAAATCAGTTATTTATAATTGTGGAATAGTAATTGCAATCTATCGCAGGAATTATCACAAAGGGAGAATAGAAGAATGAAGAAATTACCACTATTGGCTGCGGTTGTTGTTAGCTCATTGGCGCTGCAAGGGTGTGTTGTTGTTACTGAGTCAGGCTGGGAAAAAGGTGAGGCGCAGTATGACGGACATAAGCAAGAGCGAGAAAATCGTGACCAGATAGCGGCTTTACCTATGGAGTTATCAGTAACAGAGGTTAAACAACGCCTCGGAACGCCGGAATTTACTGATCGTTGGCAGCAAGAGCATGATTATCAAGTGCTGTATTACCGTACTCACCGTACTAAGGCCGACGGTATGACCACACGCGATGAATGCACGCCTTTGGTGTTTGTTAATGGCGAATTAACTGGAACTGGTGAATTGGCTCTCGACAGAGTCAAGAAATCTCGCTAGGTTAGAGAAAAACAATAACAATAGTAAGGGTATAGGATGTCGGAGTCGGCTGAACAACACATTGTTGAATCAATAGACGGGGAATTAGTATATTTGGTCGCGGAGGACTTAAAAGCCGCGGCCTCACTGTTGTACCAAACCTATTATGATGATGACGTGTTTCGGCGTATTTTCCGCGCCGAGAAAGCGGACTACGATAAGCGCCTAAGAGCAGCTATTCGCGAAGATCTCAATGCGTTTTGGGAAAGCGGACAGCCGTTAGTCGGGGTTAGGGACGGCGACACCTTGCTGGGTGTCGCCTGTCTAACCAAGCCGGGCGAAAATTTTGGGCCGGGGCGCTTTTGGCATTGGCGTATCTCTATGTTGATGACCGCGGGCTTTTTAAGCACCAAACAAGTGCTGGAAAAAGAACGACGGATCCAACAGGCGATGCCAGATGTGCCTTATCACATGTTGGCTTTTATCGCGGTGTCACCGCAGTACCAACATCATGGGCTGGGACAGTTACTGGTCAAAGCAGTGGATACCATTCTGCAGGAAGACCCGAACTCTCATGGCGTCGGTGTCTATGTTACTCGCAATGATTACCGTGATTTCTTTGTAAAGCGTGGCTATCAGTCAATTGCGACCATAGAGATCGCGGAACTACCCGGCGAACTGCTTTTTCACCAGCGCGATAAAAACGACTAGTGCACGGTAGGTTCGCGGAAAGCAGGTAGATCCACCCCGATCAGTTGCTGATTGTGTAGCTCAAGGTTCCCTTCGTAACGGGTTTCGCCGTCACTGCTAAATCCCATTTTAAAGGTCGCGCGCCAACCTGGCTGGCGACCTTTAAAAGACCATCGCGTTTTATCACGCCGAACATCTAAAAACTGCAGCTGTTGTTGTTTACAATAATAGCGCGCGTGCCGGTCAGCACTTTCTGATTGCTGGCGGTGTTGCCAGAACACCCAGCCGACCAAAACAATCGCTAGCAGTACTAAAACATCGACTAAATTCATCGTCAATCATCCCTGAGCTTGCTGGCGCAAGCGGTTGAGGGCTTCCATACAAGTTTCCGACAGCTCTCCCTGCGCTAACAGGCTGAGCAGCATCGGCCGCACACCGGGCAGGCTAATAATATCCTGGAACAACGCATCAAATAATACCATTTCCAGCTGTGCCAGGTGCTCAACATAATGTTTGAGCGGTGTTCCATGCTCAAGCACTGGCCATAACCTGGCCGCAATAATGGTCAGCCGGTCAGCATCCATCGCCGATTGGTCTGCAAGCTCTGTCCGAATTTGTTTGCTCACGGTGCCATCTGTTGCTACCGATGCCAAGGCCCGTAAGGCGTCATTGGCAATAGCTGCGTCCGTCGAGCGAGCATGCTCGAGCAAGCCGTCGCGTAACCGAGCGGGTATTTGTTGATGCTCAAGAGCAACCGCCAGCTGCTGACGAACCGCGGCTGGATAGTCCGCAAACTGCTCGGCAATGGCGCTGGTCACTTCAGGTAACTGCTGCAGACGTGCCGCGCAATCGTGAATTCCCTGCATGCCAACGTCTTTCCAGTCACCTTGTTGCTGGTGCAAAAATTTGACCGCGTCGTCAAAGTAGAGACTGGGTGCACCATGGCGCTGCATGGCAATACGTGCGTGCAAAGCGGCGCGCTGTGTTTCGTTAGGGGTAAATAAATAGGGGTTTTGTTTTAATTGCTGCTGTTGTTCATCAGTTAATTCGCCGGTGATCTCATGACCCAGTGCATTAACCACAAATTCCAGATAATGATCGCGGGCCGCAACGTTAAGCAGCCCCCGCTCGTCCAGCGGCAATTGTAAAAACCACAGGTAGTCGTTATCGGGTTGTTTCCGGTGGCGGAAAAGGACCGCCAGTTGCGCCTGACGACGAATCGGGTAGGGGTAAGGTTGCTGCTGGCGCTCGATGCGATCAAACTGTGTGATATCCAGCTCGGTCAGGCAACGGCCAAGATCAAAAATCTGATAATCAGCCTGACCCGCCTGTAGAAACTCTCCCAACGTAGAAATTGATTGCGCCACAACATCTCCCAAAAACTTGAATTTTATGAACGATTAACTCACTATTGCCGGCATTATATCGGTTTTATCGTACGAAGTGGTAACGGAGTCTCCAATGGAGCAGTATCAAAAAGCGGCGCGCTTGCTCGACCGAATTGAGCGTGAGCTAAATAGTTTGGGTTTATGGCAGTCTCATCAGCCCCCGGTGCAAGCGTTGGAGAGTCAGCAACCCTTTGCTACAGACACCTTAGAGTTTCATCAGTGGCTGCAGTTTGTCATGATTCCGCGGATGTGGGCACTGATTGACGGGCAACATCCGCTGCCGGAATCAATTGCAGTAAGCCCAATGGCCGCGCATAATTTCCGCAATGAACTGGAACAGCACGAACAATTAATACAGTTGATTCGTGAATTTGACGTGCTGCTGAGCGGTACCGACCCTTTGCAGGACGATGTTTAGTGACAACGGACCTGTTACCGGTTGTTTATCAGGATCAATATTTAGCGGTTATTGATAAGCCAAGCGGCTTATTGGTTCATCGCAGCCGGCTCGCCAGTGGAGCCAGCCAATTTGCCATGCAGATGTTGCGTGATCAGTTAGGCCAGCATGTGTACCCCGTGCATCGCTTAGATCGTCCTACCTCCGGTTTGCTGGTGTTCGCTTTAGACAGCGAAACAGCGCGGTTAGTGAACCAGCAATGGGCCGAGCAAACTGTTGAGAAAACCTACCACGCAGTAGTTCGCGGTTATATTGATGACCAAGGTCTGATCGATTACCCATTAAAAGAAGAACTCGACAAAATTGCCGATAAAAATGCGCGAGAAGACAAAGAAGCGCAACAGGCCATCACCGAATACCGCTGCCTGGAGCGAGTCGAACTGCCCTTTAAAGTCAGTAAAAAGCACGACACCACGCGCTATTCACTGGTCGAATTAAAGCCAAAAACCGGCCGTAAGCATCAACTAAGACGACACATGTCGCACATTCGACACCCGATTATCGGCGACAGCCGACACGGAGAAGGCCGCCATAACCGTTTTTTTCAGGACCAATTTGACAGCCATCGGTTATTGCTCGCAGCCACCAACATCCGCTTTCAACACCCCCATACCGACGAGTTACTCGATCTGTCCGTAGAATTGCCCGATGAGTTGATGAGGGCGTTTAGGGCGCGTTCGCTTGAGTGAGCCGTTCTGAACCTGTTCAGTTGCACCCAACCTACGCACAGTGCTTAACTGTTATAGCTGTTAAAAGGGCTTTTAAAATAATATTACGGTTTTAAAGCCCATTAAAAGCCTTTTGTTTTAAGTTTATTACGTTCCTTAAATAGTCTGCTATACTCCAATTATAGTTTTAAGGTCTATTTAAGGTTCTTTATATGGATTCTGAGCGTGTTTCAGCAATCATTGGTCAGCGAGTCAGGCAGTACCGGTTGAACCAGGATTTAACTCAGGAGGACTTAGCGACCTTAGCGAATGTCTCACTGAATGCAGTTAAATCCGCCGAGGGTGGCAAAAGCACCTTACCGACCTATGTCGCGATTCTTCAGGCTTTGGGTCATATCGATAATTTACTGGCTGCGTTCCCGGACGAGGGCGTTTCTCCTGTGCAACTACTCAAAAGTAGCACCAAACAGAAGAAACGAGCGAGCGGTAAAACGCGTGTGCAACCTGCTGATGACAAGGAGTTGGACTGGTGATTAATACCATTGAAGTTCGCTACAAAGGTGAGCCTGCCGGTGCCTTAAACCATGCCTCCTGTTGGATGAAGGCAACCGACGCCATTTTGTGACCAAACGCTTTTACAGAATAGGCAATGAGAAAAGGCATATTCAAACGCTGACCGCTATTAAGCACGTGAATTATCACGACATTGGCGCTTTTTCTTATGAAGAGCTGTTTCAGGTTGCCCGCCAGCTAAGATTGCCACGGGCGGACGCTATAGACTTGTTTCGCCGTATGGTCTTTAACCACGTAGCAACGAACCACGACGATCATTCCAAGAACTTTGGTTTTATGCTGGAGGACAAACAATGGCGGTTGGGCCCGGCTTACGACGTTGCCTTTAGCTATAAACCCGGAAACCCTTGGGTAGAACAGCACTGGATGTCTTTAAATGGCAAGCGCAGCGGCCACACTCGCGGTGTCTCAATGGCGGAAGTTAGCCACTGAACATGATGTGCCAAAAGTGCTTACCGACTCAATAGATGCTCATCTCAGGCTGAAAGACTTTGGTAAGTAAACAATGGGAATCTGGGTGACTTCCCGCTGTTGTGTGCAATGAACGAAGTCCGGACGCCGCTATGTCGTAACCGCTTCAGGATTCGACTTTTCGCCTTTGGGGCATAATTAAAAGCTTCCATACCCAATAGCCGGTCGCTAGGGCGTAAAGTACATTTCTTCCCAAGAACATCCAGTCAAAACCTTTACTCGGCCAATAAAAGACAATATTCACAATAGCGGCCACAAAAAGTATGGAGCAAACAATAGCGAATAAAAGCAAAAAAGATTGTTTAAAAGAAGACATAGAGCGACGTCCTCGTTCATTACGAATACTGAACCTACGATAATTTTTTGAATACGAAAAGGCAACTAACCACATAACTTAAAACAAGAAACTGCGGAATGAAGGCCCGTGGCAAGGCTTGCAAGGTGATACGAGACTGTTCAATATTCTGTGTCAGCCAAGTTTTCATAAATCTATGTGGCCATCCAGTCGACCTTCAAAGTGGATGGTTAGCTGAGACAATGTCAGGTTCCAGTTCTGCACCGGATGTGACCAGCGCTCAGTTGCCTTTAACATACCCGCGTACATTACATAGTCGGGGTCTTTAAAATACGCTGAGAGTGTAGCCCATTTATTGCGCCAGGATTGAATAACGATGGGATATTTATCGCCCCATTTGGCTTCTAAATCATCCAGCGCGCTCTCGGCAGCGGACAGTGTCACACGCATAAGGGGTAAGTGGAAAATGTACCCTTTGCTAGTACTTGATAGCTATTATTTTTTATTTTACAAAGAATATGCACATGTTAAAAAAGTAGGGTTGATGATGCTTCGCAACTTTTTAATGGGAACGCTAATTTTGATATTTAGCTCATTTGTTATAGCGAATGGGGGTAGTGAAGAACAAGAAATGGTTACTATTTCAAAGGAGGAAAGCTCACTAATTGAACTATACAATAGCCAAGCAATAAATTCTGAGCAATATAACAACCTTCTATCAATGGGGGTTAAAGATGATGATGTACTGGCCACTACAAAACGTAGGGATGGGCAGAAGTTAGTACAACAGTCGCGCTCTACTACTAATACGGCTCCTCCAACCCCCCACCTTCCTCAAGACGGTGATACAATTACGTACAAGTGGGAAAGTGAAAGGAACGGGAAAATCTATGGCCATAAGAGGACTGAAGAGTATCAAGAGTCAGGTGGCTCAGGCGGATGGTATGTGATTTTCTACTCAGAAACATTCTTACGAGACGCTCCCGAAGATGATGAGGATGACTCTCGTGATCCTGAGTAGCAGAAATGTAAAGGAATGGCAGCACTTTGGTGCTGCCATACAAAATAGTAGAGCTGTTAATGACCGCTCTCGACTGTGAGTTCAATTGGTGAATGCAACGCTATCCTTATTTAAGGGAGGGTTGCGTCATGAACCGAAGAAAACGTATTTACTATACACAGAGCAAAAAGCACTGATTTGGGATAGGTACAAGCAAGGCGATTCGTTGCACGATATCGCTAAAATGTTTGACCGTTACCATTCGTCTATAATGCCGACCATCTACCAAACAGGCTTCTCAGGCAGTATTTCCCAAAGGGCACCGATTTATCAGTTCACAGTCAACAGAAGTTAAGCAGCATCGCAAGACAGTTAAACGAACGCCCGAGAAAAACGCAAAACTATGAATGTCCAGCTGAGAGGTTTAAACAATGTGTTGCACTGAACGATTGAACTCACAACACAAACCAGCCCCAAAACACAAAAAAAGGAGTCACCATGACCTACCAAGCGATCAACTTCAAAAACAAGCTTGGTCTGTTTAATGAGCAATGGTCACCGAAGGTCATTGCCGCGATGAACGACTATCAGTTCAAAGTTGTGAAGGTTCAGGGTGACTCTGTCTGGCACGAGCATAAGGATACGGATGAGACCTTCATCGTTCTTGCCGGCTGTCTGCGAATCGATTTTAGGGATGGGCATGTTGAGCTGTCCGAGGGGGAAATGTACGTCGTACCAAAAGGTGTCGAACATAAGCCCTATGCGGAGCACGAAGCCCAGATTTTACTTATCGAGCCGCGAGGTGTTGTGAACACCGGTGAAGAAAAAGGCAGCAAAACGGCAGAGAACGACGTTTGGATCTAAGATATCAGCTTCGTCTGTCAGCTAAAGTCGAATATTGCCACTTCGAGTGAGCTACACCCTGAGGCATCATTAAATTCTATGTAGTACCTTGTTGGAAAACCAAAGTTTTCGTCGAATGCGGGAAGCTGATCTTTCTCGGAAAAACTGTAAGCAACAACTTGGGGGCTTTTTTCAAGTTCCGCCTCTAAATACGCAAAAATTTCATCAATAGTACCAAAATGGTCACCAGAAGGCGCTTGCCACTCGATACCCGTGTCGACTGCTGTAATGCTAGTGATTTCGTTATCATTGACAGTAACTTTAAGCGCTGGCGCTTCATCTGTTGCTGAACTAGAAGAATTGCTGCAGGCTTGGTTGAGCTTAAAGTTATAGCCGAAACTGTAATCGACCAAGCCGTTTGACTGCCAGAGCTCCTCAGCGTCATTTAAGTCAACCATAACATCATTAATTCGAGGGTCTGGATTCGATCCTGAGTTAGAGTTATTTGAGTCCGCCCCACCACAGGACGTTAATGTGATTGTAAAAAGAATAGATAAAATCCGTTTCACTACTTCCTCCAGAATATCTTGAAATTAACACTGATTATCTTATTTTTATGTTTAAATAATGTTATCAGTAATTTATTTATACTAAAAGTATAGAAGTCTTTAAGCTTGCCGGGAGTAACTTAGATTTATGGGAGTTGCTTTAAAAGTTCTAATAGTTTGGATGGGGATTCTTGTGCTCGCCATTGCTAACGGACTACTACGGGAATCCTTACTTGTTCCTGTATTAGAAACCATGGGCGCACTGGTATTGAGCGGGCTGATACTCTCATCGTTGATCATTGCTGTGGCATACGTGTCGCTTCCTTGGCTGCAAATTAGCGGCCACGCTCAGCTCTTCGCAGTTGGGACTAGCTGGCTCGCGCTGACGCTTATTTTTGAATTTTCGTTTGGACTTTGGCAAGGCAAATCGTGGCTTGAATTGCTTGAGGCCTATACATTTAAAGATGGCAATATCTGGCTTGTTGTTCTTATGGTAACGACGCTTTCTCCCTATATCGCGGCTAAGTTCAGAGGGTGGTGACTCCATATATTTGCTTCTTACCGTTGCGCCTTTAACCGAAGCTCCATCAACCGAATTTCTTTTGCAATAAAGTTGCGGTTACTTTGCGAAAATATCCACAATTTGGTGGCGACCTGCGCATTAAAGCTAAGTATTAAGCACACGCCCCAAAACACTTGTTGTGATTGTTCTGCATTGAAGAACTTGTAGCCTGTAAAAAAGATAATAGCGGTTAATAAGATGGCGAGTACATAGCTCAATTTGACGAGCCCCGCTGTCGAAGATTGAAAGCCGAGTTTCAGGTAGCCAGTTATACCCTGATTTTCCTTCATCAACTCATCAAGCTCTTGAGATGCGCTGGATACTTGCTCTTTAGTACGGTCATTGTCTGTCATTGTCATCATTCCCGTTGCCCGAAAGTTACTTTGATTATGGCGCAGAAAAGACGAACGCGCACTGTTTTGGTACCCTTTGGGTGATTTAACTCTTTTAATGGACCGCATACCTATAACCTCCCACTTGGTATAACTCAACGCCAGCCGTTCCAACGTGGAATAGACAGTTAACTAGAAGTCACTTATTTGATTTTCCTGACTAAAGAAATTACCTTGGTTTAAAACCAAAACACAGAGGAAGTGACATGATGAAATATTCTTTTGCCGGACTCATCGGCCTATTCGTAATTAGCGGTTGCGCATCTACAACAACGACCGCTGAATACCCTAACTTACCAGTTACCGATAATGAATTAGCAGAGGCTAAATGGGCTGAGCTGGAGAGGTTCCCGGCACGTTATCCCAAGCAAGCAGTTATTAACTCGTTAGAAGGTTGCGCAACGGTTGAATATGTAATAACTCCAGATAACCAGGTCCAAGACATTTCAGTTGTCGAGTCAACTGATACGCATTTTTCGGCCGCGGCTAAAGATGTTGTGACAAACTGGAAATGGAGTGAGCTTCCTAACAATATTGTTTCTGAGCCGGTGAAAACCCAAACACGCTTTGATTTTTGCATGGATAAAGGAAATCAGGCATGCGATACAATAGAACCAGAATATTCTTGCCCAGGTGAAGATATTATTTATTCACGCGGTATGGCCAGGTAAATGGGGAAGTACAGTGTTCAACCTGACTCAGAAAGAGCTCAATGCCGTTATTAAAAAGCACACAGCTTTCGCGATATTTTTGGCATTAGTTCCGATTGTTTTCATAAAAGTTATTGCGATTTTTGCGGGCAATATGGACTATTTATTAATTTTGCTTATGCCAATAATTATTGTTGGCGCTTGCGCAAACTTATTGAAGAACGTGTTAACGGATATTCGGGAAAAGAGCCACCAGTAGCAAGGAGGCTCTGAAAATCAATTGAAGAACCGCCTTTTCCGGCCGAATAAACCGAACCAGAATAGCACCTCAAAAATAACTCCCAGAATAAGAAACATAACCCCTCCGCCAGGAACCCCGATGATATAACAGGCGATAGCGGCAGCGAGACAGGATAACGCGAGCAGAACTCTGATCATTGATTTCTCTTTTTTTTTTGCTAAGACTTAGTTAAGTCTATGATAAGAGGAATAGATAATGAACAAATTTATTTTAGCGACAGCGGTTAGTTTGTTTGCAGCCCCAGCGTTTGCCTGGGCTCCATCAGGCGATGAACAGAAAATCCCTGAGAATATCCAAGCTGAAATCCAGCTATATGCCGAGCTTGGTGCATCTGCGACTGGCGAAGAGTTCGCTCGAGCTTTTGAGGAAAACTGGGATCAAAATACTGATGAGTACTTATATTTCAGTATGCGTTCAATTGAGGTGTTGGGTGTAGAGCTGGCGGGACAGTTATACGGTGCCGGAGCATTGTGGCCCAGAACACCAACGACTCTGACTGTTTCCAACGCGGACTGAAGAACAGGGCGCTATTCTGCGTCCTGACTGCTATTATGCGGAAAAGTGACATTGCTATTACTTATGCCGACGTCGAATAATTCCTCTCCGTGGTAAATAAAGGTCAGTGTTACGGTGACAATATCTGTTGCAGTCTCGTAGGTAGCCGACCTTGATTCGGAGCAATATTGGCCGCTAGTGCACGGAGACGGTGGAATCTGCTCAACATCAGTTAATTTAGCTTCTCCATGGCTTTGATGAACTAATTTTGCCGTTTTATCCAAATCAAACTGATTGGAATGAATAACGTCGCCTTGAGCATCCCAAACTTTTACAGACAGCCGTTCAAATTCTTTATTGTGTTTGAGTTGCACACAAGCTTCGGCGGAACAGGTTGGTGCTGGTTGGTCCGCGTATGCGACAGCAGACGCTAGTAAGCATGATACTGCTATTAATAGATACATTTTCATCTGGAGAGTCCTTGTCTAATCGCTAAGAGTATATTCTTACGCAACTACGCCGATTTCATTCCTTGGCATACTACAGAAACGCACCAGCTTATGATTAGCAAAGGGCAAATCCAGTGTCAAGCAGCGTCGTTATTCGACGCTGCGGAGTAGGGCGTTGATACCCACTTTAGCGCGTGTTTTTGCGTCCACGCGTTTGACAATAATAGCCGCATATAAGCTATGAGAACCATCAGCAGACGGCAGCGACCCCGGCACTACAACAGCGCCTGCCGGCACCCGGCCGTATAAAATTTTGTCGTTTTCGCGGTCGTAGATGCGTGTGCTTTGACCGATATAGACGCCCATAGAGATTACTGCACCTTCTTCAACGATAACACCTTCAACAATCTCTGACCGGGCGCCGATAAAGCAGTTGTCTTCAATAATGGTTGGGTTTGCCTGTAACGGCTCCAATACACCGCCAATGCCGACGCCACCTGACAGGTGGACGTTTGCGCCGATTTGCGCGCATGACCCCACGGTTGCCCATGTATCGACCATTGAGCCATCGCCAACGTAGGCACCGATGTTAACGTAAGAAGGCATGACCACCACATTACGGCCAATGAACGCACCTTTGCGAACCATCGCTGGTGGCACTACACGCATGCCTTCGGCGCGGAATCTGGCGGCGTCATAATCAGCAAATTTTGCAGGAACCTTGTCCCAAAAACGTGTCTCGCCGCCCTCAATCAGGTCGTTATCGTTAAGTCGGAACGACAATAACACAGCTTTTTTGAGCCATTGATGCACAACCCACTCGCCGGATAATTTCTCGGCAACGCGCAGCTCGCCGCGATCGATTTCGTCGATAACGTAGCGAACTGCTTCGCGTAAATCATCATCGTCGGTCTGCGGGTTAAGCGCATTACGGTTCTCGAAGGCATCATTAATCTTCTGCTTATAGTAATCTAACGGCATTGGAGCTCCAGAATTCTGTTCTTTGTTAATAATCTAATTGTTCAATAATTTGTGTCTTCAAAATTTCTTTTTCGGCGTCTGATAGCGCTTCGTTATCCGTCGTCGAAACGATAAATAAATCTTCCGCTTGTTCGCCGATCGTGGTTATTTTTGCGGCCAGAACAATCACATTAAGACGTTGCAGTATGGCTGCTAGTTTAGCCACCAAACCGGGTCTGTCCAGTGTTGTTAGCTCAAAAGTGGTGCGCCGCTGGTGTTTGCTGGTAACAAACTTAACCCGCGTTTTAACTTCAAAGTTCTTCATTCGTCGCGATAGCGGGCGTTCGTTCTTCGGCACAGACTGACGTTTATGCATAACATCCAGTAGCTGTTGCTTAACTTCCTCAATCCGTTGAGGGTCCGTTAACGGCTTGCCGTCGCGCTGTAACAGCACAAAAGTATCCATAACATAGCCATCGCGGGTGGCCAGAATTTGCGCGTCCAAAATACTCAGCTGTTGGCAGTCAAGAACACCGGCAACGGAAGCAAACAGGTGGCTTTCTTCGTGATGGTAAATAAACAGCTCGGTGGTGCCATAGTTATTTTCATCACCAATAAGAATTAGCGGCAGCTGCTCAGTGGATAAATTGAGAATGTGTTGCGAATGCCAGCTAATTTGCTCGGCCGTGTGGCGGAAAAAGTAGTCCGCGGTAAAACGTCCCCACAGCGCGTTAATTTCTTTTTCGTCAAAGCCTGCACTTAATAGCAGAGCCATGGCACTGGCTTTGTTTTGCTGGATTTTTTTGCGCACATCCAGCGTCGGGGTATTACTGTTTTGCTCCAGTAAATAACGGGTCGCGTTGTACAGTTCTTCGAGCAAAGTGGCTTTCCAGTTATTCCAAAGCGAGCTGTTGGTTGCGCGAATGTCTGCAACCGTTAAACAATACAGGTAATCGAGCCGTTCCCGGGTCTGCATTTTATTGGCAAACGCCTGAATCACTTCAGGATCGTGAATGTCCCGTTTTTGTGCCGTTACCGACATGGTTAAGTGATGATTGACCAGCCAGGCAACGAGCTCTGCATCATCATCTTTATAACCGTGCTGATTACAGAAGTTTCGGGCATCCATTGCGCCGAGTTCTGAATGGTCACCACCTCGGCCTTTGGCGATATCATGAAAAATACCGGCCAAATAAAGGCAATAACGGCGCTGCATTGATTCGACCAGCTGCTCACAGAGCGGAAACTCGCCCTGATGGTCATGATCACTAAACCGATAGAGGTTTCTGACTAAGCGATAGGTGTGCTCATCAACGGTATAGGCATGGAATAAGTCAAACTGCATTTGCCCCACGATTTGCTGCCATTGCGGTAAATAGCTGGCCATGACGCTGTGGTGATGCATTAGCGCAAAGGCTCGGCCGCAACCGCGGGGATGTTCAATCAGTTGGCAGAACAGTTCCCGGCACTGCGCATCATAGCTTAGTGGTTCATTCAGCTGCGCACGCGCGTTTCGTAATAACCGAATGGTATGTGACTGAATGCCGGTGATTTCCGGATGCTGAGCAATCAGCACAAACGCTTTAATCATATTATTGCGGTTATCGAACACCTGGTCGTGACGAGCGGTCAGCATTTCTCCGGTAACCGCGAAGTCATCATCAAGATTGGTTGAGTCGAGTAAGTCCTGAGCGCCCAGAATTGCCTGTTGAAAGAACTGCAACAACATTTGGTTTAACTCACTAACGCGCAGCACGACTTTAAAGTAGTCCTTCATCATGAGTTCGACCGATGCTTTACCTTCGTTGCCATAGCCAAGACGGACTGCAACTCCGGGCTGAAAATCAAACAGCAAGCGGTCTTCGCGTTTACCCACTTCTAAATGCAGGGCAAAACGGATACGCCATAACCAATTCATACAGTCGCGTAACTCGACAAATTCGTCCGCGGTCATGTAGCCATACTCAACCAGGCTTTCGTCGGAGTGCGTCTGAAAGTGGCGCTTAGCGATCCAACCGATGGTTTGAATATCACGCAGACCGCCGGGACTGGACTTAATGTTGGGCTCCAAATTGTAGGAGGTACCGTGGTATTGCTGGTGGCGCTGCTTTTGCTCGTCTAATTTAGCTTGATAAAAGTCACGGCTGGACCAGGGGAAATCGCTGACTAATTGTTGTTGAAAGCGTTGAAAAGTGGTCTCGTCGCCGGCTAAAAAACGAGCTTCGATTAAGTTGGTGGCAATAGTAATATCATCGGCCGCCTGCACAAAGCAGTCGTTTACCGTTCGTACTGCATGGCCTATATCAAGGTGCAGATCCCATAAAAAGGTCAGGAAGTCAGTCAGTTTACTGGCTGCAGATGCTGACTGGCTGTCATCCAGCAATAACAAGTCGATGTCCGAGCCGGGGTGTAGCGACTGCCGGCCATAACCGCCGACAGCAACTAATGCTACGGTTTCTTTATTAAGTTCAAATTGTTGCCATAAACGTTCGAGCAACTGATCAAAAAAGGTTGAGCGGTGATTAACCAGCTCATCAATATCGGCGGTAATAAACTGTTGTTCCGACCATTGTCGATAACGCTCAAGCAGTTCCTGGTAGGTTTCGCGACAGGGTGCTTCAGAAGCTTTCGGCCACTGACTGTAAAAGTCTTCTTGAGTCAATGTTTCCGGAACAACATCAAATACCATAATGACAAACTCTTTAACTATTACTGATAACGCGAGATAACTGGTCCTGCTCTTCAGCACGCAGTGTCAGTACTTCAACGCCATCGTCAGTGACCAGCAATGTATGTTCCCACTGGGCGCTTAAACTGCGGTCCTTGGTTAATACGGTCCAGCCATCCTTCATCAGTTTGGTGTGACGTTTACCGGCATTCACCATCGGCTCGATGGTAAAGCACATGCCTGCTTTTAGCTCTTCGCCGGTTCCGGCTGTGCCGTAATGCACAATCTGCGGGTCTTCATGAAATACTGCGCCAATCCCATGTCCACAGTATTCACGCACAATCGAGTAGCCATGGCTTTCGGCGTGCTTTTGAATAACTTCGGCGAAGTCGCCTAAGCGAACACCGGGCTTTATCATTTTTATCGCTTCGTAAAGCGACTCTTGGGTGACCCGGATAAGACGTTCGGATAAAATTGATGGCTTGCCGACAACAAACATTTTTGAGGTGTCACCGTGGTAGCCGTCTAATTTCACCGTGACATCAATATTCATAATGTCGCCGTCTTTCAATTTTTTAGGACCCGGGATACCGTGACAAACGCAATGATTAACCGATGTACAAATTGACTTAGGAAAGCCGTGGTAATTCAGTGGCGCGGGGTAGGCCCCATGATCAGTAATGTACTTATGACAAATATCGTCCAGCTCCTCGGTAGTGACACCGGGCTTAACGTATTCACCAATCATTTCTAAAACGCTGGCTGCCAGACGCCCCGCAGCACGCATTTTCTCGATTTCTTCTGGGGTCTTAATCGAAATATCCATTACTACAGCTCTCTTTAAATCGGTCAAATAGCTTCAAATATGGCCCTAGTTTATCAGCCACTCAGGCTTTTCGCTATCTTCTTTATCTTGTGTTTGGGCAGGGGTTATGGTATAAAATGCGCGCCGTTTCGAGTGGTAATGCTCAAAGCGGTAATAACTTAAACCTAAACCACACATATACCGACACATAATACGGGGTGCCTAACCTAAAAGTTAAAGGGTGGGTCGTGTTATGGGGTGTATGGAGGCTTAACCCCTACAAAAGGAAAAAGATTATGGCAAACGTGTCAATGCGTGACATGCTGAAAGCTGGTGTCCACTTCGGTCACCAAACCCGTTTCTGGAACCCAAAAATGAAGCCGTTCATTTTTGGCGCTCGTAACAAGATTCATATCATCAACCTTGAAAAGACTGTGCCAATGTTCAACGACGCGTTGAGCTACCTGCAGCACGTTTCTTCTAACAAAGGCAAAATATTGTTCGTTGGTACTAAACGCGCCGCAGCAGAGCCTGTTAAAGAAGCAGCTAAGGCATGTGGTCAATACTACGTTAACCATCGCTGGTTAGGTGGTATGCTGACTAACTGGAAAACAGTTCGCCAGTCAATTAAGCGTCTGAAAGATCTGGAAATCATGAGCCAAGACGGCACTTTCGATAAGCTGACCAAGAAAGAAGCGCTGGTTAACACGCGCGAAATGGAAAAGCTGGAAAAAGGCCTGGGCGGTATCAAGAACATGGGCGGTTTGCCTGACGTATTGTTCGTCATCGATGCGGATCACGAGCACATCGCAGTTAAAGAAGCAAACAACCTGGGTATCCCAGTCGTTTCTGTTGTAGATACTAACTCAGATCCTGATAACATCGACTACATCATTCCAGGTAACGACGATGCAATTCGTGCGGTACAGCTATACTTGAACGCAGCAGCAGACGCGGTAAAAGAAGCTGGTTCAGCGCAAGCTGACGCTAAAGACGCTGACGAATTTGTTGAAGCAACTGAAGAATAATCGAGGAACAAATCATGGCAATTACGGCAGCTCTGGTTAAAGAACTGCGCGAGCGCACAGGCGCTGGCATGATGGACTGTAAGAAAGCTTTACAGGAAGTCGACGGTGATATGGAAGCGGCAATTGAACTGATGCGTAAAAGCGGTCAGGCAAAAGCAGCTAAAAAAGCGGGCCGTACTGCGGCTGAAGGCGTTATCTTAGTTAAGTCTGAAGGTAACCAGGCAACATTGGTTGAACTGAACTGCGAAACCGACTTTGTTGCTCGCGATGAAAACTTCCTTGGTTTTGGTGAGAAAGTCATCAACGCTGCGTTTGCGAACAAAGAAACAGACGTTGAGAAGTTAAAAGAAACTGACATCGGCGGCGAAACCATCGAGAAAACTCGTGAAGACTTAGTCGCTAAAATCGGTGAGAACATGGCTGTTCGTCGTGTTGCAACACTGGAAGCAGGCGATGTTGTTGCTACCTACACTCACGGCGCCCGTATTGGTGTTGCCGTTGCCTTAACTGGTGGCAGCGAAGACTTGGCGCGTGACTTGTGCATGCACATTGCAGCGAGCAACCCGCAATTTGTTAAGCCTGATGATGTTGATGCTGAAGTTGTTGAAAAAGAACGCGCAATTCAGATCGACATTGCTATGCAAAGCGGTAAGCCAAAAGAAATCGCTGAGAAGATGGTTGAAGGCCGTATGCGTAAGTTTACTGGCGAAATCAGCCTGACAGGTCAGCCGTTCGTTAAAGATCCTTCTACCACCGTCGGCGAATTGCTGAAAAAAGAAGGTGCGGATGTTGTTACATTCGTTCGCTTCGAAGTGGGTGAAGGCGTTGAGCGTAAAGAAGAAGACTTCGCGTCTGAAGTTCAGGCTCAAGTGGCGGCAGCGAGCAAAGGTTAATTCTTTGTGCTGGGTCACAACCCGTAAGTAACGAACAAAAACCGCGTCTTGAAGGTTCAGGACGCGGTTTTTTTTGAATATACTTTAATGACTCAAACGTAAGTTTAAGCGAGGCAATGATGAGCACCCACCCGAAACCCAACTATCGACGTGTTTTATTAAAATTAAGTGGCGAAGCGCTAATGGGTGATGAGCCATTTGGTATTGATGCCAAAGTGCTTGATCGCATGGCACAAGAAATTAAAGAACTGGTTGAATTGGGAGTCCAGGTAGGCCTGGTTATCGGTGGCGGCAACTTGTTTCGTGGCGAAGGTTTAGCAAAGGCTGGCATGAACCGGGTGGTCGGTGACCACATGGGCATGCTGGCAACCGTAATGAATGGTTTGGCCATGCGTGATGCACTGCATCGTGCGTTTGTTAATGCGCGACTGATGTCAGCGATTGAACTGACCGGTGTTTGTGACAGTTATAACTGGGCTGAAGCCATTAGTTTATTGAAGTCCGGGCGAGTGGTTATCTTCTCGGCAGGAACCGGAAACCCGTTTTTTACAACGGATTCGGCTGCGTGTTTACGAGGTATCGAAATCGAGGCTGAACTGGTTCTAAAAGGTACCAAAGTTGATGGTGTCTATTCTTCCGATCCGGTTAAAGATCCAGAAGCCAAACTTTATACTCACATTAACTACGATGACGTTCTGCAGCAGCAGTTAAAAGTCATGGACTTAGCCGCTTTTACGCTGGCACGGGATCATGGTTTACCGATTCGAGTGTTTAATATGAATAAACCCGGAGCCTTGCGGTCAGTGATTCTTGGTGAAGAAGAGGGTACACTGATCAGCAAAGAAGCAAATAGTTAATAACGACTCAAGCAAAAAGGGTAGCAACGTGATTAATGAAATTATAAAAGACGCAGAAGAGCGCATGCAAAAAAGCGTAGAGTCACTACGCAGTCAAATGTCAAAAGTCCGTACCGGGCGTGCACATCCAAGTTTGCTTGATAGTGTGATGGTCAATTATTACGGTGTTGATACGCCTTTAAATCAAGTAGCAAACATTACCACCGAAGATTCGCGGACACTGGCTTTGACGGTTTTCGATAAGTCTGCAACGCAAGCGGTGGAAAAAGCGATTATGAACTCAGACCTTGGTCTGAACCCGGCTGCAACCAGCTCTGTTATCCGCATCCCGTTACCTCCATTGACTGAAGAACGCCGTCGCGACTTGGTTAAAGTGGTTCGCAGTGAAGCGGAACAAGGTCGTGTTGCAGTACGTAATATTCGTCGTGATGCAAATGGTGATTTTAAAGAATTATTGAAAGACAAAGAAATTACTGAAGATGAAGAACGTAGCGCTGAGGAACAAATCCAAAAGATCACTGACAAATATGTTAAGCAGATCGATGATGCGTTAAAGGCTAAAGAACAAGACTTAATGGAAGTTTAAGCCTTTTTTAACTTCACTTTGGTGTTAAACGCCGTGTCAGTCTAAAACTCACGCGGCGTTTTATTATTTATGGCGAGAACATGACAGATCTTCCTTCGCTACAGCAATTAGTACCTAAGCATGTAGCAATTATCATGGACGGTAATGGCCGCTGGGCAAAAGAGCGAGGTAAACTGCGGACGTTCGGTCACAAGGCCGGAGCAGAGGCAGTGCGCCGTGCAGTAAGCTTTGCTCGAAGAAATGGGATTCAGTCACTAACACTGTTTGCGTTTAGCAGCGAAAATTGGCAACGACCGGAAAAAGAAGTGTCGGTGTTAATGGATTTGTTTATGACTGTACTTAAGCGGGAAGTGAAAAAGCTCGACGAAAACGATATAAAACTAAATATTATTGGTGATAGATACCGTTTTTCTAAACGCTTACAGCGACAAATTGCCGAAGCGGAAGAGAAAACCCAGCATAATGGTTCTTTAACCTTAAATGTTGCGGCCAATTATGGTGGTCAATGGGATATCACTGAAGCGGCAAAACGGTTAGCAGAACAAGTACAATGTGGTGAGTTGCGCAGTGAAGATATTACTTCCGCTATGCTGCAGCAGCAGTTGCAGCTAGCTGATCAACCAACGCCCGATTTACTGATTCGCACCGGTGGTGAATGCCGTATTAGTAACTTTATACTTTGGCAGGCAGCGTATGCGGAGTTATATTTTACGCCAACCCTGTGGCCAGACTTTGATGATGACACGTTTTTACACGCCATTAGCGAGTTTGCGCAAAGAGAGCGCCGTTTTGGCTTGACCAGCGAACAACTGGACAGTGTGATGCAAAAAATTGAAACCCGGGTAGAGGAATAATTTTTGTTAAAACAACGAATACTCACAGCACTGCTGTTAATTCCGGTAGCACTGTATGCGGTTTTTTTATTGCCGCTATGGGGCTTTTCTTTATTTATCCAGGCAGTACTAATGCTTGGGGCCTGGGAATGGTCTCCGCTGATGGGAGTGACCCGTAAAAGCGGTCGGATTGCTTACACCATTGCAGTTGGTGCCATCATAGGAATTTTGAGTTTCTTCGTGCCCTATCAGCACCTGTGGACGGATGGCTCGCTCGATCCATTAATTTACTACACTATTTTATTGGGTGGCATATGGTGGGTGTGTGCTCTGGCACTTATCGTCAATTACCCATCAAGCCGACGTATGTGGTCGCGCACTCGGTCCATTGTCGGGTTGTTTGGCTTGCTTATTTTTGTTCCGACCTGGGCTGCGCTGGTTACCGTAAGATCTATTAATATCGACGTACAGCCGTACTTTGGCGGCTGGGTTGTGTTGTTTATTTTGTTGTTGGTATGGGCCGCAGACGTAGGCGCTTTCTTTGCCGGTGTCCGTTACGGTCGCAATAAAATGATGCCGGCGGTAAGTCCGGGGAAAACCATGGAAGGCCTGTGCGGCGGTATTAGCCTGGCGTTTGTGGTGATGATGGTGGTGTCGCACTGGACCAAAATCCCGGCAGATCAATTTACTGGTTACTATCTAACGGGCTTGTTTACCGTGGTGGCTTCGGTATTTGGTGATCTTAACGAGAGTATGTTTAAACGAGCAGCCGGAGTTAAAGACAGTGGCTCAATTTTGCCCGGGCACGGCGGCATTTTAGACCGAATAGATAGTCTCACCGCGGCGGTACCTATTTTTACCCTCGCTTACCTGGAGTTTTTGCACTAGACCATGCGCAGTATAACGGTATTAGGGGCAACTGGCTCCATTGGTCAGAATACGCTGGATGTTATTCGGCAGCACCCGCAACGTTTTCAGGTGTTTGCTTTAACGGCAATGTCACAAGTTGAACCGTTGGCGCAATTGTGCCTGGAATTTAAACCGCAAGTGGCGGTAGTAGGCAGTGCAGAAGCTGCCAAGCAGTTACAAGCCCTGTTACAAGGCCAGACCATAGAGATTTTATACGGCCCTGAAGCGTTGTCGCAGGTGAGTTCAGCGAGCGAGGTTGAGCTGGTGATGGCTGCGATTGTCGGAGCTGCTGGTTTAGCGCCAACGCTGGCGGCCGTTGATGCGGGGAAAACAGTACTGCTGGCGAATAAAGAAGCATTGGTTGTCAGTGGCCAGCTATTTATTGAGCATGCGCGTAACAGTGGCGCTCAAATTTTACCTGTTGATAGCGAGCACAATGCGATCTTCCAGTGTTTACCGGAAAGTGCACAACAACAAGTTGGCTCCATGCAGCTGGCTGAACATGGTGTTAATAATATTTTGCTGACCGGCTCTGGAGGACCATTCAGAGAACTTCCGGTAGAGCAGTTAGCGCGGCAAACCCCCGAAGCCGCCTGTAACCACCCGAACTGGTCGATGGGGCGTAAGATATCGGTCGATTCGGCGACGATGCTGAACAAAGGCTTAGAGTACATCGAAGCGCGCTGGCTGTTTAATTGTTCTCCTGAGCAGCTAAAAATAGTGATACACCCTCAAAGTGTTATTCATTCGATGGTGCAATATACGGATGGTTCGGTATTAGCACAGATGGGTCAGCCTGATATGCGCACCCCCATTGCGCACACCTTAGGTTTTCCGCAACGGTTAAGCAGCGGTGTTGAACCGTTAGATTTTTCGAAAGTGAGCGAACTGAACTTTTCGCAACCGGATGCTAAGCGTTATCCGTGCTTGCAGTTAGCAATAGATTGTTGTTGGGAAGGACAGAGTGCAACCACCAGCCTGAATGCGGCCAACGAAGTTGCTGTTGCTGCTTTTCTTAATCAACAAATAGGCTTTACCCAAATCGCCGAAGTCTGTGACCAGGTGTTACAGCGCAGCGCAACACAACCGGTGTCGTCAATCAATGAATTGATGGAGCTGGACAATAACGCGCGGCAGTTAGCGGCGCAGGTAGTAAGGACGGTGGCGAATGTTTGATTTAATAGGGTATGTGGCGTCATTCGCAGTCACTCTGGGGATTTTAGTTGCATTTCACGAGTTTGGTCACTTTTGGGTGGCACGGCGTTGTGGCGTAAAAGTACTGACTTACTCAGTTGGCTTTGGAAAGCCAATCTGGTCCCGTGTTGCTAAAGACGGAACGCAATATCAGGTGGGTATTATTCCGCTTGGTGGTTATGTGCGAATGTTGGATGAACGCGTTGATGATGTTCCGCCCGAACAAAAATCGGTGTCATTTAATGCGCAGTCAGTTTATAAAAGGTTTGCAATTGTAGCGGCGGGGCCACTTGCTAACTTTGTGTTAGCTGTGGTGGTGTTGTGGCTGATGTTTGGTATTGGCGTACCAACGGTAAAACCTATTATTGGCGGTGTTCAGCCAGGCTCGATAGCTGCTCAGGCTGACCTTCAGCGCGGCAGCGAAATTATTGAAGTGGGCCGGGTTGATGCGTATGACTGGCAACAGGTGCAGTTAGGCTTAATGTCGGCAATTGGCAATGACCAAGTGACGATAACCGTTAAGTCTTCGAGTGGACAGTTGCAACAAAAGCAGCTCGACGTTAGCGACTGGCAGTTTGATCCAGAAAAGCAATCGACCTTCGAAAGCTTAGGCATTAAAGTATATCAGCCTGATGTATATACCGAGTTAGCAGAGGTAATGGACGATTCGCCAGCGTCGCAGGCCGGCTTAAAAACGGGTGATAAAATCAATGCCGCGAACGGTGAGCCGATTGATAGTTGGCAACAACTGACCGAACAAATCAGGCAGTCACCCGGCAAGTTGTTAGAGCTGAGCGTAGAACGAAATGGCCAGGCGCAACAAATTTCCGTGATCCCCGGGGAACGGGAAAGTGCTTCTGGTGTCATAGGTTATCTTGGCGTGGTGCCGAAGACCGAACCACTGCCTGAGGGTTATGTATTTAACCATCAATATGGTATTGTCGGCGGCTTTATAAAAGGTACGCAGCAAACCTGGAACTTGATGGTTGTCAGTGTACAGATGATAGGTAAGTTATTAACCGGGGACGTGTCGGTTAAAAATTTAGCCGGACCACTGAGTATTGCGGAAGGTGCCGGTGTTAGCGCGGGTAACGGCTTTGTTTACTTTCTTAGTTTCTTAGCGCTACTCAGTGTCAATTTAGGGATAATAAATCTGTTGCCATTGCCAGTGCTTGATGGCGGTCACTTGGCGTTCTTTACGCTGGAGTGGGTGCGTGGCAAGCCGGTTTCAGAAAAAGTGCAAGATGTTTGCTATCGAGTTGGCGCGGCTTTAGTGTTCGCGTTAATGGTCATTGCCATCAGTAATGACATCATGCGGTATGCATTCTGATTTAGAATCAACAATAAGTAGCTATTGATAATGACGTTTAAAAAGCTGTTAGTAAGTGCCATGGTGGCGGCGGCGGTATCACCGGCGTATGCCCAGGACGATTTTGTTGTCGACAATATTGAAGTCAGAGGTCTACAGCGTGTTGCCTTGGGGGCAGCGTTAACGTACATCCCCGTTCGAGTGGGTGATGACATTAGCGAACTACAAATACGTAGCGCTATAAAATCGCTGTATTCATCGACACACTTTGATTACATCGAGGCACAAAGAAAAGACAATACGCTTATTTTTCAGGTTAGTGAGCGGCCAACTATTGCTGATATTACCTTCGAAGGTAATAACGATATTAAGGACGAGCAGTTGGAAACCAGCTTGCAAGACAACAATATTGTCGCCGGTGAGCCGTTAGATCGCACAACCATCTCAGGCATTGAGAAAGGCCTCGAGGATTTCTTCCACAGTGTTGGTAAGTACAACGCTAAGGTTGAAGTTGAAGTGATCGAGCTTCCCCGTAACCGGGTAGAACTGCAGATGAACTTCGACGAAGGTGAAGCGGCCGAAATTGCGCAAATCAATATTGTTGGTAATAAAGCCTACCCGGACGAACTCTTGCTGGATACTTTCGAGCTGCGTGATTCACTGCCTTGGTGGAACTTCATCAGCAAGAAGAAGTATCAAAAAGAGCAGCTAAGTGGTGATTTGGAAACATTGGAGTCGTTTTATCGCGATCGCGGCTACTTGCAGTTTTCAATTGACTCTGTGCAAGTATCCATGACCCCGGACCGAGAAGGCATTTATATTACTGTTAATGTCGACGAAGGCGAAAAATATCGTGTCAGCGGTACTGATGTCATCGGCGACCTAAAAGGTCATGGGGATATTGTTAAGCAAATTGCGACCATTAAAGAAGGTACGCTCTATAACGCCGCTCAGGTTACCTATATTGAAGAGGCGCTAGGACGTTTTTATGGTCGCTATGGTTATGCCTATCCAGAGGTTCGGGCAATACCAGAGCGTAATGATGACGACAAAACCGTTAAATTAACTTTCTCGATAGAACCGGGTAAACGGGTTTACGTTAGACGGATTAGTTTTGAAGGGAACAGCCTTACTCAGGATCGCGTATTGCGCCGGGAAATGCGCCAGTTAGAAGGTGCGTGGCTATCGGATAGTAAAATAGAACAAGGTAAAGTGCGACTTGAGCGGCTTGGCTTTTTTGAGACGGTAGAAACGTCAACAGAAAAAGTTAATGGTCAGGAAGACCAGGTTGATATTACCTATAAAGTCAAAGAACAACCGTCAGGCTCTTTCAATGCCGGTATTGGTTATGGCGACTATTCTGGACTGCAGTTAAACGCAGGCGTGCAGCAGGATAACTTCTTAGGCACAGGTAACCGTGCCGGTATTAATGTCTCATCCAGCCGTTTTAATAAGAACTTTAGTCTGTCGTATACTGACCCTTACTTCACCATCAATGGTGTTAGCTTATCCGGACAAGTGTATTTGACTGAGTTTGATGCTGGCCGCGCTGAGAACTTGATCCGCTATAATCAGAAAACCTATGGGGCATCATCAAGTATTGGATTCCCTGTCGACGAAATTAATAGCTTTAACTTTGGTATCGGTTATAAAAAACAAGAAGTAAGCAACGTCGATGGCTATGAACAGATAAGAAAATTCTACTCAGCCTTCTTAAACCGAGACAACCCTGATGAAGGTGTTGGTTTCGATATATACGAGTTTAATGCAGGCTGGCGGCGAGTCACTTTAAACCGTGGTAGGTTCCCGACATCGGGCTCCTCACAACGCGCGTCCATTGAGTTATCGGCACCGTTTAGCGATATTCAGTATTTTCGTGCAAACTATGATTTTAAATACTATTTGCCGCTAACGGATGATGAGCAATGGTCTGTTTTGACTCGCTTTAATATAGGCTACGGTAACGGCTATGGGGAAGATGATAACGGCAATGATTATCTAATGCCGTTTTGGGAGTCATTCCGGGTTGGTGGTCAAGGTGATTTACGCGGTTTTGAAGCTAACACCGTAGGTCCCCGTGCAATCTATAGCTCTGCCGGTCAAATTGGTGGCCCACCGAATCCATCCGGCTTACCTAGTGGGTATCCAGAAGGACAGGGTGCTGAACGAGTACAAGTGAGTCAGTACGCCGTAGGCGGTAATGCCAAAATGGTAGGCGGAATCGAGCTGATCGTACCAACACCGTTTGTTGATGAAGGAATGAGAAACAGTATAAGAACCAGCGTGTTTGTCGATGTTGGCACGGTGTGGGATACTGAATTCGATTACGATCGTTATAAAAACCTGGAAGTCGTTGGTAATAGCCAACCGTTATCAGATTATAGTGATCCCGGCGAATTCCGAGCCTCGGCTGGGGTATCGGTGCAATGGATTTCACCAATGGGTCCATTGACGTTCTCATTAGGGCGTGCGTTAAAAGAAGTTGAAGGTGATGAGACCCAGGTGTTCTCGTTCAATATTGGTACAACTTTCTGATAAACTTACTTAGCAGACAGTTACAGAAATTTAGAATTAACAGGAGTTAACTTTGAAAACTTTATTAAAAACAACGGCAACAGCGATTGCACTTTCGACAACTTTATTCGCTGGTGCAGCTCAGGCACAACAAAAAATCGGCGTGGTTGATATGATGTCTGTTTTTCAGCAAATTCCACAGCGTGAACAGATCTCTCAGCAATTACAGAGCGAGTTTCAGGAACGTTTTGACGAATTGCGCCAAATGGAACAAAAAGTTCAAGAGTTACGCCAGAAACAAGAGCGTGATGCATCGATCATGTCTGAAGCGGAAAAGACCCAACTGAAACGTGAATTAGAACAACTGATGTCAGAAGCTCAGTTAAAAAATAAAGCACTGCAGGAAGACACTCGTCGTCGTCAGCAAGAAGAGCGCAACCAGCTAATGGGTAAAGTTAGCCAGGCAATTGATGTGGTTGCTGAAGAAGAAGGCTACGATCTTGTCTTAGAGAGCAATTCAGTGGTCTTTATGAAAGCAAATAATGACCTTTCTGACGAAGTTGTTGCTGAAATGTCATCAGGAAACTAATGAATGGCTGAGTATTCGTTACAGCAGTTAGCCGATCATGTTGGTGGTGAGGTTCGCGGTGACGCGAACCTCATTATTAATGGGGTTGGCACGTTACAATCAGCACAACCTAAGCAAATTGCTTTTTTGGCAAACAGCCGCTATACCAATCAGTTAGCTAGCAGTAACGCGGGTGCTTTTTTGTTATCACCAAAAGATGCTAATGAAAACGACGTTGCTAATTCGATTGTTATTACTAACCCCTATGCGGCGTTTGCCAAAGTGGCACAGCTGTTAGATACCACCCCAGCCCCGGCAACGGGAATAGCCTCTACGGCCAAAGTGTCCGAGCAAGCGACGCTGGGGAAAAACGTTAGCTTAGGCGATTATGTGGTTATCGAAGCGGGTGCCGTTATTGGCGACAATGTCAGTGTCGGTGCGCATAGCCATATTGGTCCTGAAGCTGTGATTGGCTCGGACACACGAGTTTGGTCAGGGGTACATATTTATCATCGGTGCCAAATCGGGTCTCGTTGCACTATTCACTCGGGAGCCGTTATTGGAGCCGATGGTTTTGGCTGGGCACCAGAAGACGGGAAGTGGCTAAAGATACCGCAAATTGGTACCGTTATTATCGGTGACCAAGTTGAAATTGGTGCCAGTACCACCGTTGATCGTGGAGCTTTGGACGATACAGTCATCAGTGCGGGTTGTATTATCGATAATCAGTGCCAAATTGCACATAATGTGTTTATTGATGAAGACACCGCAATTGCCGGTTGTACAGTGCTGGCTGGCAGTTGCCGCATTGGCAAACGTTGTATGATAGGTGGTGCGTCAGCCATCAATGGACATATTAGTATTTGTGATGACGTACAGATTATGGGCTTTGCGATGGTCATAAAAGAGATCACGGAGCCAGGTATTTATGCGTCCGGCATACCAGCCGCGAGCCACCGCGAATGGCGAAAAAATGGCGCTCGTTTCCGCCAATTAGATGATTTGTTTAAGCGTGTTAAGTCGCTAGAAAAGCAAGCAGACGATAAAGAGTAACTTGGAGTTATTGTGAAAGCCACGGATTCTGGATTCGATATTCAAGGTGTATTGGACTTGTTGCCGCACCGTTACCCATTTTTATTAATTGATCGCGTCATAGAGTGCGACTCGAAAGAGTCTATCCACGCGATTAAAAATGTCAGCTTTAATGAGCCGATGTTTAATGGCCATTTCCCGGGTAAGCCCATTTTCCCTGGTGTTTTGTTGCTAGAGGGACTGGCCCAGGCGGCCGGGTTGCTAGGGTTTAAAATTACTCAGCAAAAATCTGCTGCCAACGACTTATACTTATTTGCCGGTATTGATAAAGCGCGTTTTAAACGGCAAGTGGTTCCCGGTGATACCATTCACTTCCATGTTCGCTTTGAAAAAGAGCGACGCGGTATCTGGAAGTTTACTGGCACTGCCGAAGTAGAAGGTGAAGTTGCAGCTACTGCCGATATTATTTGCGCAAGAAGGGAAGTTTAGTGATTCACGAGTCTGCAATAGTCGACCCCAGTGCAACCATTGGTAATAATGTCAGTGTGGGTCCCTGGACCATTATTGGTCCGGACGTGGTCATTGGTGATAACTGTGATATCCGCTCGCATGTAGTGATTAAAGGCCCCACAGTAATTGGTGATAATAACGTTATTTATCAGTTTGCTTCGGTGGGTGAAGACTGTCAGGACAAGAAGTACGCGGGGGAGCCTACTCGCCTTGTTATTGGCAATAATAACGTTATTCGTGAGTCGGTAACTATTCACCGTGGTACGGTCCAGGATCAAAGCCTAACTCAGTTGGGCGATAACAATCTGTTGATGGCGTATGTGCATGTTGCGCATGACTGCGTTATTGGTAACGACAATATTCTAGCCAATCAAGTGACTCTAGCGGGTCATGTGCATGTTGGAGACCAGGTTATTTTAGGTGGCATGACCGGAGTGCACCAATTTTGTCACATAGGCTCACACAGTTTTACCGCGGTAAATTCCATTGTGGTGCAAGATATTCCTCCGTTTGTAATGGCTCAGGGTCATAACGCAAAACCTCGCACAATTAACGCCGAGGGGCTTAAACGCCGGGGCTTTGAACCAGAGCAGATACAGAATATTCGCCGCGCTTATAAAATACTGTACCGTTCAAGTTTAACCATTGAAGAGTCGCTGGAAAAAATTAACGCGTTGCAAGAGCCCGTCCTTGATGACTTCTGTCAATTTGTACAGAACAGTCAACGCGGTATTATCCGCCCCTAAGCAAATACAGCATATCCATGAACAGTTCGAAGAGTTTGACAGTTGCGATAGTCGCTGGAGAGCATTCCGGCGATTTACTCGGCGCTGGGCTAATGAGATCCATTAAGCAACAATACCAGGGTGATGTGCAGTTTATTGGCGTCGGTGGCCCATTGATGCAAGAACAGGGGCTGGCGTCCTTTTTTCCAATGGACGACTTAGCCATTATGGGCATCGCCGAAGTGGTTAAGCATCTACCTAAGTTATTAAAACATCGTCGTCAGCTTGTCGCTTACCTAAAACAGCAACAACCTGATGTTATGGTCGGAATTGATGCGCCGGACTTTAATCTAACCGTAGAAAAACGACTGCGGAAAGCTGGAATTAAGACAGTTCATTATGTTAGTCCGTCGGTTTGGGCCTGGCGCGAGGGTCGCATCAAAGGCATAAAAAAAGCGGTCGATCACATGCTTTGCCTGTTACCGTTCGAAAAACAGTTTTATGACAAACACCATCTGGATGCTACGTTCGTTGGCCATCCGCTGGCCGACGAAATTTCGGGGGAGTGGTCTAAAACGGCCGCGCGGAACGAACTTAATTTGGCTACTGACAAAATGTATTTGGGGCTGTTGCCGGGCAGTCGAGCTGGTGAAATTGAACGTATGGCACCGTTATTTTTGCATGTTGCCGCTCAATTGCAACACGATAACAATAATTTATCGATTGTAGCGCCTATGGTCAGTCAAGCTCGCGCCGATCAATTTATCGCCATTCAACAACGTTGTTGTCCAGAATTAGATATTACCGTCAAAGTCGGGCAGAGTCGGCAGACTATGGCTGCCTCAGACTATTTGTTGTTAACCTCCGGTACCGTTGCTTTAGAAGCAATGCTGATAAGTCGGCCGATGGTAGTAGCCTATAAGTTTAACTGGTTGAGTTATCAGTTGATTAAGCGATTGTTTAAAGCACCATTTTTTTCCTTACCCAATTTACTCGCTGGTGACAAAATAGTTCCTGAGTTGGCCCAGGATGAAGCCAATGCAAACCAGTTACAGCAGCAACTGCAGCGTTTGATCGACGAAGATAACAAACCGTTGTTAGAGCGTTTTCGAGCACTCCACCAACAACTAAAAGTTGATGCGAGCGAGCGTGGAGCTGCCGCTGTACTGTCTTTAGTAAGTTCGGAAAAATAGGACGAAAAACCAAAAAATCTTCGCTCTTTATTTTCCTTAATTAGGCTTATGCTTTAATAGGTCTAAATGAGGAGGTTTTATGGGTTTATTAGTTGACGGTGAGTGGCACGATAAGTGGTACGACACAGAAAAACACGGCGGTCGTTTTGTTCGTAGCGAGTCGCAATTCCGTAACCAGATAACCGCTGACGGTGACTTTCCACCGGAATCAGGGCGCTATCACCTCTATGTTTCATATGCCTGCCCATGGGCTCATAGAGCACTTATTTTCCGAAAGCTAAAGTCTCTTGAAGAACACATCGATGTGTCTGTGGTACATCCCCTGATGTTAGAAAATGGCTGGGAATTTGGTGATGCGCCGCTTAACGATCCGCTGTATCAGAATGACTTTATGTATCAACTTTACCTGCAAGCCGATAAAAACTACTCCGGTCGCGTCACAGTGCCGGTGTTATGGGACAAAAAGCAGGGCACCATCGTTAATAACGAGTCGGCCGATATTATCCGAATTTTTAATTCGGCATTTAACGAGCTAACCGGTAACGACGACGACTACTACCCTGATGACTTGCAGCAACACATTGATGAAGTCAACGACTGGGTTTACAACGACATCAACAATGGCGTTTATAAATGTGGCTTTGCGACCCAGCAGGATGCCTACGAAGAGGCGTTTGAGGCGTTATTTTCAGCGTTGAATCGGGTTGAAAAAATATTAGAGCAGCAGCCCTTTTTGGCCGGTGAGCGTCTAACTGAAGCGGATTGGCGTCTGTTTACCACGTTAGTTCGATTTGACGCGGTCTACTATGGTCACTTTAAGACGAATCAACAGCGGATTGTTGATTATCCGAATATGTGGCGCTACGTACGTCGCTTGTATCAGCATCCGGGAGTTGCCGAAACGGTGGTCATGGACCATATCAAAACTCATTATTATGGTAGCCACAAAACAATTAACCCGACGCAAATTGTGCCTGTCGGTCCCGATATCGACTTTTTGCAGCCAGTAGAGTAGGAGGAGGTTGTAATGCAAAACATCGTTCAAGGACGCTTCCGGGGAATTCCGGCGCAAGATGGTGCTGGCGTTAAATTAACCCGTGTTATTAACCAGCCTGGACTAAAACATCTGGATCCATTTTTAATGCTGGACGAGTTTCGTTCCGATGATCCAGACGATTATATCGCAGGCTTTCCACCGCATCCTCATCGTGGTTTTTGCACGCTTACCTATATGTTGGCTGGGCAAATGGAACACAAAGACTCCGTTGGCAATACCGGGCTGGTTGATGCAGGCGGCGTGCAGTGGATGAAGGCGGCCAAAGGGATTATTCACGCGGAAATGCCGAAACAGGAACAGGGACTGATGTGGGGCTTTCAGCTGTGGGTTAACTTACCCGCAGAAGAAAAGTTATCAGAGCCTGAGTGGCACGATTACCCGAGCACGACCATACCAGAAGTTTCTCAGGGCAACAGCTTGGTGCGTGTTATTGCCGGCGATTACCAGCAGCAAAGCGGGCCGGTGAACGCCAAAGGAAGAGATTTCCTGATGTTGGACTGCAAGCTACAAGCTGGCGATGAGGTCTCGGTTGCAGCAGGCACGCAGACCCAAAGGGTGGCTTATTGTTATCAGGGCTCGGCAACTATTAATGGCGAATCTGTCGCGCAAGGCGAGTTGGTGCATTTGGCAGCTGGGGTGGCATTATCGCTGGAGAGCAGCGATAGCGCAGGTTTAATTATTCTGGCCGCCGATCCGATTGAAGAGCCAATTGCTCAGTACGGCCCCTTTGTAATGAATAACTCGACAGAAATTGAGCAAGCAATCCGCGACTATCAGGCGGGCACCCTGGCAGCCAATCAAAAGTTAACGTAGGCCAAGTGAGGCGGTTTGTTCGAATAAGTAATCGTAGCGACGCTGGTGGCTGTCTGACAATGGCAGTCCTTCCAGCGTCTTGAAGCAACTGGCGCATTCTTTGCGAAGCAGCTCGAGTTCCACCTTGCCAGTATTTTGGCAATAGCTAATAGCCGTTTGAATAAAGTTTAATGCGGCGCCGCTATTCAGTGGCGCCAGATGTTGAGCTTCTCTAAACGTCTGCAGAGCCTCTTTGTATCGGTGTTGCTCATATAAATGAATACCTTGTTGGTGGACATCACGAAACGCTGATTCTGTTTTCTTGGCCAGTTCGCGCCGCTCGCTAAGCAGCTTTTGCGTATAGCTATCCAGTTTTTCGGCGTTTTCTGCATCTCCGGCCAGTTCGTTGGCTTTTTCGAATTCACCCAGATCTAATAGCACCACAATGACATCGGCCAGTAATTCGGTTGGGATTGGCTTTTCCGAGGCAAGTTCTTCGCCCACGGCGCGGTTAATTGACTGTTGCGCTTCCCGCAGTCGGCCATTATACGCATCAATGCGTGACACTAGTACTGATTCAATAGTCTCAAACGGCAGTTCGGAGTAGACCACATTTTCATCATACCGCGCACGTTGCAACTCCATAGTCGCTTCGGTTTGATATTTCGATATTTTTTGTCGGGAGTCTGCATGTTCTGCTGCATCAAGAATGGCGCGTAAATAATTGCAGAGATGCTGAACGTTTCGGAACACCGATGTACGGGCTATTTGCAGTACGTTATTCATTGCTTGTTTGGCGATTTCGAAATCACCATTGTCGCGTGCAATATTGGCCAACTGTGTTTGTCGTTCAATTGAAAATGGCGCCATCGCGATTGAGCTGCGAGCGCTTTCAAAGGCGTCCTGCAATTGCTCTAACAACAAGTAACACTGAGTTTTTAAGTCTTGCGCTTCGATAGCATTGGGCATCTTCTTTAATACGTTTTCAACAATTTCCAGAGCCTCGGACGGGCGTTTTTGAAGTAGCCGGGTCTCGGCCAGTTTCATTTGTACCCACGGTTGGGCACCTTGTTGTAAAACCTGTTTTATAGCGGCTTCTGCGTTGTCTAATTGATGGGTCTTATTAAACAGCTCAATTTGCAGTTTTTGACAGTAGCTGGAATAACGGCTTTGTGCGTTGATGTGCCGCTGACAGGCGTTAATACATTGCTCGTCATTGTTTTGATAGAGCTCTTTGAAGACATCTTTTAGCCACATCCGGCGTTTGTATGCACGGGCGAGGCGCGAGCGCAGCACCCGGTGTGAAAATGGTTTGGTCAAATAATCGTCGGGTTGCAGTTCCAGCGCACTGAGCACCATTGGCCGGGTATTATCGCCAGTTATTATAAAGAAAATAGTATCTTCTTTGAGTACGCCGCGATGCTTTAACTCTTCCAGAACTTGCCGGCCATTTTTACCGCGGCCAAGGTTATAGTCAACCAACATGATGTCAAAAGGTTTGCGAATGTAAGCAGCAATACCGGCTTCGCCGGTTCGTTTAGCCTCCACCTCCTTCGCACCCAAATTGATTAACAGCCCTTTTAGCATCACTTGGAATGCTTTTTGGTCTTCTATAATCAAGACACGTTTATCGGTAAGTTCAACGGAGTCACTCATTGTCGTAGTTACGCCATCCTTTGATTGTCGGTGCTCGTGCAAAAAGTTTCTTTCAAGATTAACAGCTTACTGCATCATGCTAAGCTAAACTACCGTATTAGTTGTTATCGGCAAAAATTTAGCGAACAACAGGATTGGTTATGCAAGCAGCGAAGATTGAACAGGGCAAGATTCAATGGGTCTCTGCCCAGCAGGAAGATCAGCAGCCAGGCCCCGGGCAAGTCACTATCCGTATTGGTTATGCTGGAGTAAACCGTGCTGACGTGATGCAAGTCGCGGGTGCTTACCCTCCACCTGAGGGGGCCTCAGAGATACCAGGCCTGGAATGTAGTGGTGTTATTACTGCAGTCGGAGAGCAAGTTAGTAACCTGCACGTAGGACAAAAAGTGGCTGCATTGTTAGCAGCTGGCGGTTATGCCGAGTCTGTTACTGTTAGTGCGCAACAGGTATTACCCGTACCCGCAGGTTGGCAGTTGCGACAAGCTGCCGGCTGGCTTGAGACATTTGCGACAGCTTATTTAAACGTATTCCAGTTGGGCCAACTTAGTTCGGCAGACCGCGTGTTTGCGCACGCGGGTGCCAGCGGTGTTGGCACATCATTGATTCAGCTGTGTAAAGAGCAGGGAAATCCCATTTATGTTGCGGTAGGCAGTGATGATAAGTGCCGTTTGTGCGAGCAACTAGGAGCGACACAGGCGTTCAACCGGCATCAGCAAGACTACGTGGAAACCTTAACAGGGCTGGGGAAAGTAGACGTGGTGTTAAACCCGGTGGCTGGTGATTCGGTGGCCCGTGACCAGCAGATTCTGAACGATGACGGTCGCATCATTATCATTGGTCTAATGGGTGCTCGTCAGGGAACAGTTGATTTTGGTCGGTTATTGGTAAAACGACAACGCATTATTGGTTCAACTCTGCGCGCTTTATCAGCGGCCCGTAAAGGCGATATTTTAACAGCGATGTGGCGTCAGTTTGGTGCAGCTTTTAGTGCCGGACGAGTAACACCTGTAATTGATAAAGAGTTTGATGCGCGTCAGGTAAATAAGGCATTAGACTATCTGCGCGATGACCGAAGTCAGGGTAAGGTGGTACTGAAAATTGCTGAACTGGAGAGCCAGCAGTATTAGAAAAAGTGGTGGAGGGAGCAGGATTCGAACCTGCGAAGGCTGAGCCGTCAGATTTACAGTCTGATCCCTTTGGCCACTCGGGAACCCCTCCATAAGAGGCGCGTATAATAGCAGTCTGACTGATGCTGTAAAGGGCAAAGCAGAAAAAGTTAATGTTTTTTGTGTCATGCCGATAACCGGAATAGGTTGGGGTTATTGGCGTGAGACATGGCAGAAGTTTCTTCAAGCAGTTCAGTATCAGCGTATCAGTTTTTTGATCAGCAGGCTGGTGATGCCCTAGGTCAGGGACACGGCGGAGAGTTTGCTTTGTGGTTAGCGGCCATGGGTGAGCAACCGGTAGTAGAACCTACGTCAACAGAAACCAATTGGCAGCGCACGATTGGAGCGGCTAAAGCAAGGCCACTGGGCTACAACGAAGCTTTTGCATTAAGCGCTGGTGTTTACCAAAGCAGTTCTCAATTAAGCGATTTTAAACTGCACGATGCGCTACATCCACAACCGTTAATCGCCAACAGCGATCCCCAGCGGTTGCCACTTGAGCTTATCGCCAATCTTGACTGGCAAACGTTGCAACGGCGGAAGCGACAAAAGCAACCACAAGAGTTGCCTAAACAGCGTCATGACCCTGCGCGACTTTATGATGTTTTGCAGCAGCTTGGGATAGAACCAAAGCAACAGCTCATGTAAGCTTAAGCTATCGATTAATAAGCGGCAGCGAAGCACAGATAATTTATGACGCAAGTCCACCCTGAGGACGACGAACATATAGATGCGTTTGTCGAGCACTTATGGCTACATCAAGGGGTCAGTTCCAATACCCAGGCTTCTTACCGCAGCGATCTGCGTCGTTACTGTGATTATCTGAGTGGTCAGAAATTACGACTACTGGAGACAACAGCAACTCATCTACAAGACTACTTGCTGTGGCGGCGAGCGCAAGGATTGTCACCACGCAGTACCTCACGTTTTTTAAGCGCAATGAAAAAATTTAGTCAGTTTGCAGTTAAGCAAGGCTGGCTGGCGGTAGACCCCACTGCGCGGCTTAAGCGACCAAAACTCCCGCAAAGTATTCCGCACTCGTTAAGTGAGCAGGATGTGGAAGCATTATTGGAGGCCCCCGACACAGATACTGAACTTGGTTTGCGCGACCGCACGATGCTAGAAGTTATCTACGCTAGTGGCTTAAGGGTTACCGAGCTTATCCGTTTGCAATATGATCAGGTTTCCGTGTCGCAGGGTCTGGTGCGCATTGTTGGTAAGGGCGATAAAGAGCGGTTGGTACCCCTAGGGCAGGAAGCTCTTGACTGGGTGCAGCAATACCTTAAAAATGGCCGGCCGTTACTCTCGAGTAAGCAGAGTCCATGGATTTTTATTACCCAACGCGGTACTTTATTGACCCGGCAGGCGTTTTGGTATCGTATTAAACACTATGCACAACAGGCAGGCATTAGAGCGCATTTGTCACCCCATACATTGCGCCATGCATTTGCGACACATTTATTAAATCATGGGGCCGATTTAAGAGTTCTGCAAATGTTGTTAGGTCATAGTGACTTATCAACCACACAAATATATACGCAAGTAGCGCGGGAACGGTTGCAGTCGCTGCATACAGAGCATCATCCGCGTGGTTAAAAGAGGTAATTATGAGAAGCAGTTTGATCAGTAGTTTATTATATGTGGCAAGCATGAGTGCAGGCCTGGGTGTTACAAACGCAGCGATAGCGCAAGAGGTAGACACTTCAAAGCTGGAAGCACTGGGTATTGTTGTGGACACCCTTGAAGAAACCTCGATTGACGGGCTTTATCAAATTACCTCTAACCAAGGGATTTTTTACGTGTCTGAGGATGGCACCCGCTTGATAGCAGGGAACATGTTTGATGTAACCAGCCGTGAACCGACCAATCTTACCGAGCAAGCTATGGCGGACGTGCGACGTGAGCAATTAAAACAGGTCGAAGACGAAATGATAGTGTATCCGTCATCGAAGGAAAAATATGAAATTACGGTATTTACCGATACGACTTGCGGCTACTGTCAGCGACTTCATGAAAATTTGGGGCAATACCTCGATAAAGGTATTACCGTTCGTTACCTGGCGTTTCCCCGTGGTGGGATTAACAGTAAGGGCGGCAAGCAGCTACAATCAGTATGGTGCGCTGATGATCCCGCAGATGCGCTAACAGCGGTTAAAGATGGTGACTTTGTTGATAGTCCAAGCTGTAATAACCCGGTAGAAAATCATTATCGTATGGGGCAGGCATTTGGCGTAACCGGAACACCGGCAATGGTGTTACCTGACGGGCGTTTGTTACCAGGACTGCGTACGGCTGATGCCTTGCTTGCTGAAATGAACAAATAAGCTTTATGGCGGATTTTACTATACGCCGCTATCCGGCCGCGGATGAGAGTATGCTGCCGGATAACCTACCGCCGATACTGCGTCGGATTTATGCCCACCGTGGAGTCGCTTCGGCGGCAGAACTCGATTTATCGGCCCGGGGGCTGACCCACTTTAACAGCCTGCTCGGTATTGATAGTGCTGTGCAGTTGTTGCTTAGCGCAAGAACAGAACAGCAACGCATTACTATTTGCGGAGATTTTGATGCAGACGGAGCTACCAGTACCGCATTATTGGTTACGGCTCTGGCTGAATTAGGCTTTGCTCAAGTTGATTACCGAGTTCCAAACCGAATGACCGAAGGCTACGGCTTGTCGGTGGCTATGGTGAACCAATTAGCCGCACGTGGCACCCAATTAATTGTAACGGTGGACAATGGTATTGCGGCTAACGAGGCGGTAACACGGGCGAAACAGTTGGGGTTAGATGTTATCGTCACCGATCATCACCTGGCACCGGAACAGCTGCCGGACGCCGACGCAATCGTTAACCCGAATCAACCGGGGTGTCAGTTTCCAAGTAAAAACCTCGCAGGTGTTGGTGTTGCTTTCTATTTGGTACTGGCATTGCGTGCGGCGTTAAGAGACCAGGGCGAATCGAACCTGCCGAGCCTGGCTAACTGGCTGGACCTGGTGGCGTTAGGTACTGTCGCTGATGTAGTGCCGCTGGACTACAATAATCGAATAATGGTGCAGCAAGGGTTGGCCCGCATTAGAAGCGGTCATTGTCGGCCTGGAATCGCGGCACTGCTTGAGGTCGCTGGACGCGACCGCCAACAATTACAAGCCACTGATCTTGGCTTCGCCTTAGCTCCCAGAATAAATGCTGCCGGAAGGCTCGATGATATTAGTCTGGGGATCGAATGTTTATTAGCTGATGGAGAAAGAGCTGAGCAACTGGCTGGTGAGCTTGATCAATTGAACCGTGAACGCCGTTCTATAGAGAGTGAAATGCGAGCGCATGCGGAGCAGATAATGTCTCAGTTGCAGCTTGATAACCAAGGGCAGTTGCCGGATCTGGTGAGTCTCTATCAAGCGGATTGGCATGCCGGGGTTATTGGTATTGTTGCTGGTCGGGTGAAAGATACCGTTAACCGACCGGTGATTGTTTTTGCACAAGAGGACGAGCGCACACTAAAAGGTTCAGCACGCTCTGTCAGCGGGCTGCATATTCGTGATTTGTTAGAACGCATCGACACGATTAAGCCAGGTCTAATAGAACGTTTTGGTGGTCATGCAATGGCCGCCGGGCTCACTCTGCAACAGCAACATTTAGCGGAGTTTACGGAGCTAGCGCAGCAAGTCGCTGGTGAGTGGCTGACCGATGAGCAAAAAGAAGCCGTTTACTGGTCAGACGGAGAGCTTGCCGACGACCAGCTAAGCTTGAGCATGGTTGGACAACTGCAGCAGGCGGGTCCATGGGGACAAAAATTTCCGGAGCCGCAATTTGATGGTGTGTTTAGCTTGGTATCACAACGAATTGTCGGTAGTAATCACTTAAAGTTAGTCGTTAAAAGCCCAAGTGGTGGTGTCTTCGACGCTATTGCTTTTAATGTTGATACTAACCAATGGCCGAACAATCAGGTGCTGCAGGTTGAACTGCTATACAAGCCGCAATTAAATCACTTCCGCGGTCGCACAAACATCCAGTTGTTGGTGGAGCAAATCCGCGCTTTACGGTAGACTATGCGCTTCGAATTTTAGCGAATAGCTTGACAGGTGATGCATGTTTGAAACGAACGCAACCTACAACGCGATAAAAGATATGCGCGAGCGCTCAGAGGCGCTTAGGGGGTATCTTTGACTACTCTACTAAGAAAGAGCGTTTAGAAGAGGTAACTCGTGAGCTCGAACAGCCCGAGATTTGGGACGATCCTCCAAAAGCACAGGCTTTAGGAAAAGAACGTGCGTCATTAGAGCAGATTATTGAAACATTAGACAACCTATATCAAGGCTTGGATGATGTTGAAGGACTGGTCGACCTGGCGGTCGAAGCAGAAGATGAACAGACCTTTAACGAAGCTGAGCAGGAATTATCGCAACTGCTTACACAGTTAGAGCGGTTGGAATTTCGTCGTATGTTCTCGCGTGAAAATGATACCGCCGATTGTTATTTAGATATTCAGTCGGGGTCTGGTGGCACCGAAGCTCAGGACTGGGCGAATATGCTGTTGCGTATGTACTTGCGCTGGGCCGATGCGCATGGGTTTAATGTTGAAATTACCGAGTTATCCGAAGGCGAGGTAGCGGGGCTTAAATCTGCCACAGTGCGTATTGGTGGCGAATATGCCTACGGTTGGTTGCGCACTGAGACCGGCGTACATCGTTTGGTCCGAAAATCGCCATTTGATTCGGGCAACCGCCGACATACATCGTTTGCCTCGGTATTTGTCTACCCTGAGGTAGATGACGATATAGAAATTGATATTAATCCGGCTGATTTGCGAGTGGATACCTACCGAGCTTCTGGCGCGGGTGGTCAGCACGTTAACCGGACGGACTCGGCCGTTCGTATTACTCACGAGCCTTCGGGTATTGTGGTGCAATGTCAGAGCGACCGATCGCAGCATAAAAACCGTGACTCAGCAATGAAGCAGTTAAAAGCTAAATTGTTTGAAATGGAGCTGCAAAAACAGAATGAAGATAAGCAAGCACTGGAAGACAGCAAGTCAGATATCGGCTGGGGCAGTCAGATTCGATCCTACGTGCTTGATGATGCAAGAATTAAAGACCTACGTACCGGAGTAGAAAACCGCAATACCCAAGCGGTGCTAGATGGTGCACTAGATCCATTTTTAGAAGCTAGTTTAAAAAGCGGCTTATAAGCGACTGAACAGAGGAAGAGTAAGTATGACCGATAAATCGCAATCACCCGATGTCGACGTCAATGAGCAAATTGCCCAGCGCAAGGCAAAACTGTCAGCGCTTCGCGACAAGGGAATTGCGTTTCCCAATGATTTTCGTCGCGACTCATTAGCGAGCGACTTACTGCAAGAATACGGCGAGGCCAGTAAAGAAGAGTTAGAGGCTCAGGGTGTTCGGGTAAAAGTTGCCGGACGTATGATGACCCGCCGGATTATGGGTAAAGCCAGCTTTGCTACAATCCAGGATATGAGTAGCCGTATTCAGCTTTATGTTGCTCGCGATAATTTGCCTGAAGGGCTCTATAACAGTGAGTTCAAAAAGTGGGATTTAGGCGATATTATTGGTGCCAGCGGTGTTTTATTTAAGACAAACACCGGTGAATTAAGTGTTCAGGTCGATGATATACGTCTGTTAACCAAAGCCTTGCGCCCGTTACCTGATAAATTTCATGGTCTATCGGATCAGGAAACCCGTTATCGTCAGCGGTACCTGGATTTGATCACGAATGAAGAATCGCGCAGTACCTTTTTTGTGCGCTCTAAAGTTATTGACTATATCCGTCGTTTCTTAAGTGAACGCCAGTTCCTGGAAGTCGAAACGCCGATGATGCAAACCATTCCTGGCGGAGCTGCGGCCCGGCCATTTTCAACGCACCATAATGCCTTGGATATGGAACTATTCTTACGTATCGCACCAGAGTTGTACCTTAAGCGGCTAGTGGTCGGTGGTTTCGAAAAAGTTTTCGAGATTAACCGTAACTTCCGTAACGAAGGCCTGTCGACCCGGCATAACCCAGAATTTACAATGTTGGAGTTCTACTGGGGATATGCTGACTACAATGACTTGATGGATCTTACCGAAGAAATGCTTCGTGGTGCTGCTGAATCAGTTCTGGGAACCTCAGTATTCACCAGCCAGGGCGTTGAATTTGACTTTGGCAAGCCGTTTGAGCGAATGACGGTACTTGAAGCGATTGTAAAATATATGCCGGATGTCACTATTGAGCAGTTACAAAGCCGTGAAAAAGCGTTGGAAATTGCCGAGCAGGTTGGTGTTCAAGTGCAACCGGCCTGGGGACTTGGGAAAATTCAGATTGAAATCTTTGAGACGGTGGCTGAACATCGCTTAATTCAACCGACTTTTATTACGGCCTATCCAGCTGAAGTTTCGCCGTTGGCACGCCGCAACGACGACGACCCATTTGTTACCGATCGGTTTGAATTTTTTGCTGGTGGTCGGGAGCTTGCAAACGGGTTTTCGGAGCTTAACGATGCTGAAGATCAGGCGCAGCGATTCCGTGATCAGGTAGAAGCAAAAGAAGCCGGTGACGATGAAGCGATGTTTTACGATGAAGACTATGTGACCGCGCTGGAGCACGGTATGCCGCCAACTGCCGGTGAAGGCATTGGTATTGACCGATTAGTGATGCTACTGACCGACTCTCCGTCAATTAGGGACGTGTTATTGTTCCCGCACATGCGGCCTAAAACAAATCCAAATAACTAGTATAAAAAGGCCACCTTCGGGTGGCCTTTGATTTTTCAGCGGTTTTTAAAAAATCCTCAAGAAAATTGGTAAAAATGCTGATAATAGTTCACAGTTCTGTATAGTTGAACATTCACTCAGCAGGATAAAGGCCGCTATGCATCATATCGAATTCGATACCCAGTTGGGACATATGGTTGCCATTGCAGATGGTTGCTATTTGACCGGGCTGTACTATCGAGATCAAAAAAACCTACCGGATTTATCGATTTCTAAACCTGATAATCGTCATCCCGTATTGCAACAAACTCAGCAACAGTTAGAACAGTATTTTTCCGGTATGCGGCAGCGCTTTAGTATCCCGTTGCGCGTTCAGGCTACTGAATTTCAACAACAAGTGTTGGCTCAACTGCAACAAATTGAACCTGGTAAAACGGTTTCTTATAAGACTATTGCCAATGCCATTGAGCGACCCAATAGTGTCAGAGCTGTGGCCAATGCGATTGCCAGAAACCCTTTGATTATTGTTATTCCCTGCCACCGGGTAATCGGGATAAAGGGCGAGATAAAAGGTTTTGCTGCAGGTATAGAGAGGAAAAAGGCGTTGCTTGACCAGGAAGGTTGCTGGGCTTCTTAATCGAGGGCATAAAAAAGCCCGTTATTAACGAGTAATAAACGGGCTTTTAACGGTTTTAAATCAATTAATTAATGATCTTCGCCGTCAGTGTGAACATGACCGTGCTCAAGCTCTTGCTCTGTCGCGTCACGAACTTCAACAACTTCTACGTCAAAGTTCAGGTCAGTACCCGCTAATGGATGGTTACCATCAACAGTAACTTCATCGTCGTTCACTTCTACGATAACAACAGACTGGTCGCCTTGATCAGTGCTGGCACGGAACTGCATACCAGGTTGCACTTCGTTATCGCCGAATAGGTTGCGTGGAACAGTTTGAATCAAACCGTCGTGACGTTCGCCATACGCTTCTTCTGGTTTAACTTCTGCAGTGAACTTATCACCTTGAGTTTTACCTTCCAGAGCATTTTCCAAACCTGGAATTAGCATGCCACGGCCGTGAATGAAAGTTAGAGGATTGCCTTCCTTTGACTGATCTAAAGTCTGGCCTTCCGCCGTTTTTACGGTGTAGTGAATACCCACAACTTTGTCTTGGGCAATTGCTTCGCTCATATTTGGTTAACCTAATTGATACGGCAGTGAGTGTATTTCCAAGAGACTTGCGTCGTCACCTCGAACTCGTATTGAAGTCTCCTGCTCTATATCGCTAGGGAGCACCGCCAATAGGTCCTGCAGTTGTTCGGAACGGTTCACTGCCATAATGACCGTTCCTGCTCGACGCCAATTTTCGCCAACTTGTCGTTCAAGTTCAGTGCCAGGCTTTACTGCTTGTGCCTGTCCACTAAGCCGGAACAAAGCTCGCTTTTGCTTACCCAAATATTTCATTCGGGCAATAGTCTCTTGGCCGATATAACATCCTTTGTCAAAACTGACTCCGTCCAGCGCCTGAATATTCAACATTTGCGGCACAAATTGTTGGCTATTTTCAGCCGTTAATTGCGGACGAACTCGTTCAATTTCCAACGCATCCCAGTAGAGTTGCGAATAATCCGTAGAAATTGGTGTAGGACTCAGAAGCAAATATTGCAACGGTTCTGAACCTACCTTAATGATAATCGTATCATCGTTTTGATCAGTGATAACTTGATCTGCCTGTGTGCCAAACACACCGGCAAGAGTCCAATTATCGCTAACATCTTCTAGCGTAACCTGGTTAAAGACACCGTACTTTTTAAACTGTGCTAAAGAACCAGCCACCGCACTGCGGTGCATGATCAACAAGAAAGATGCTTGCCATGGCACCAACCAAAACACACTAAATGCTTTGCCGGTCGGGTCGCAGTGCGCTCCGTAGACAAACGACTGCTGCTCTAATAGCTGCAGGTCGCAGGTCAACTGACCTTGCAAAAAGCTGTTTGCATCGTCGCCACTGACTTGGATGATACCATAGTCATCGAGTTTTGCCGAAACGCACTCTGGTGGCTGCTCTACAAATGGTTGATTGAGTGCAATCACAATAGCTCCTTATTGATTCACTTCATGCTAATATTAGGGCACTGATTTATTTTTCAAGGTTGATGCTGGAGAATTCATGCTGCCATTAAAACAATCCGAAGAAGCGCTAAAAGATAAACGCCGGTTAAAGTGGGCTTGTCGCCGCGGCATGCTGGAGCTAGACGTTCTGTTTGAACCTTTTGTAGAACAAGCTTACGACGAACTTAGTGAACAACAAAAAGCAGTATTTAGACGTCTTGTTACGTGTGATGATCCTGATTTATTTGCCTGGTTTATGGGGCATAAAGAGTGTCCCGAGCCAGAGTTAAAAAGTATGATCGAGTTCATGCTGTCGCGAGTAAAAGTTTAATTTGGGTTGATGCATAGATTTCGGCCAGCACACCCGCACAAGCTATTGTCAATCAGTGATGATGGTGAGCAGTGGCTGTTAAACGAACAACAACTGCAGTTGTGCGGCAAGGCCCTGGTGCTTTGGCGCTGGGCGGTAATTGTGCCGCTGGCCGCGGAACCTTTGCGACAGCGACATTGGTTATGGCTCTGGTGGTTTCAGTTGCCAGCTCAGGAGCTGGCACTGATACGATTGTTAGCGAGTTGTGGCGTCCGGTATTAAACGAGTCGGTTTGGCTTGTGGCAGTAACTCTGGATAATCCAGTATATAGTGCAATCCGCGACTTTCCTTACGGCTCATAGCACTGCGCACAATCAGCTCTGCAACTTGCACCAGGTTACGTAACTCCAGTAGGTTATTGCTCACTCTAAAGTTGGAATAATAGTCACTGATTTCTTGCTGCAACAACTGAATTCTATGTAGCGCCCGCTCCAGTCGTTTACTGGTTCTTACAATACCAACGTAATCCCACATAAATAACCTAAGTTCGTGCCAGTTGTGTTGAATCACGACTTCTTCATCTGAATTGCTAACCTTACTTTCATCCCAAGCTGGTATATTGCTTAATGGCGCGGCACCAGGGCCTTTCGATAGGATATGTTGCGATGCGGCACGGGCAAACACCAGACATTCAAGTAACGAATTACTGGCCATGCGGTTTGCGCCGTGCAACCCGGTATAAGCTACTTCACCGACCGCATAAAGCCCCGGTAAATCGGTTTCGGCATTTAAATTTGTGGTGACACCACCACAGGTATAGTGAGCTGCTGGAACAACCGGCATAGGATCTTTACTAATGTCGATGCCTAATTCGAGGCACTTTTTGTAAATGGTCGGGAAGTGCTGTTGGATAAACTCTACAGACTGATGCGAGATGTCTAAATACATGCAGTCAGCCCCTAACCGTTTCATTTCATAATCGATGGCGCGGGCAACGACATCACGCGGCGCTAATTCGGCCAATTCATGAAAGCCATCCATAAAGCGACTGCCGTCGGGACGACGCAGCAGAGCTCCTTCACCACGCAAGGCTTCTGTCAGCAGGAAGCTATGCGCGTTAGGGTGAAACAAGCAAGTTGGATGAAACTGGTTAAATTCCATATTAGTGACACTGCAACCTGCGCGCCAGGCCATAGCGATGCCATCGCCACTGGCAATGTCGGGATTACTGGTATACTGATAAACTTTGCTGGCACCGCCTGTAGCTAGCACGACATAGCGAGCTGAGGCCGTTTCAACTTGCTCTTGCTTACGGTTCCATAGATAAGCTCCGTAACAGCCGTTAGCTTTGTTGATGCGTTGTCCAGTGATTAAATCGACCGCATTAAAACGTTCCAGTACAGTAATATTCGGGTGCTGTAGAACTTTTTCCTGTAGTGTGGTCTGAACAGCACGACCGGTGGCATCGGCAGCATGTAGAATGCGTCTGTGGCTATGACCACCTTCTCGGTTCAAATGGTACTCAGGCTTACTTTTGTCAGAACCGACTTGATCAAAGCCGACACCGGCTTCGATGAGCCACTGGAGAGCATCGCGAGCATTGCTCGTAGTAAATTTAACGGCATCGCGGTCACATAAGCCTGCGCCGGCATTTAAGGTGTCTTCAATGTGACTTTCGACGCTATCATTTTCGTCGAATACGGCGGCAATACCGCCTTGAGCATAGTAGGTAGAGCCTTCGGTTAACGGGCCTTTACTGACGACGATAACGCTAACATGGTCTGCCAGTTGTAAAGCAGTGGTCAAACCGGCTGCCCCGGAACCAATAACCAGGACATCTGATTGATAATTTGCTGCAGGTTCCATAAAGTACTCATAAAGAATTTTGCCTGATTTTACGCATTCACTAAAATTTTTGCGAACTTTTTACGTTGAGGTCTGTCACAGTTTGTAACAAAAGCGACGGGCCGTCAGTTCAAGCAGTTCCTTAAGCTAGGGAGAACCGGCTCGGATGAGCGAACAGTTATCAGATCAACAATTAGTTGAAAAAGTACAACAAGGAGATAACCGAGCGTTTGATTTGCTGGTAAAAAAATATCAGCACAAGGTAATGAGCTTAATTTCTCGTTATGTCAAACAGCCGGGCGATGTCGCTGATGTAGCTCAGGAAGCCTTTATCAAAGCATACAGAGCGCTTCCTAAGTTTCGTGGTGATAGTGCGTTTTACACTTGGTTGTATCGAATCGCTGTGAATACGGCGAAAAACTATTTAGTCTCGCAGGGACGAAAACCGCCGTCGTCAGACGTTGATGTACAAGACGCCGAGTACTTAGAAGGTGCGGGGGCTCTGAAAGATAGCACAACACCAGAAAGACAGTTATTAACCGACGAAATTCAGACGGTGGTGTTGAAAGCGATTGACGAATTGCCAGAGGATTTACGCCGAGCCATTACCTTAAGAGAAATAGAAGGGCTTGGTTATGAAGAGATTGCAATAGAGATGGACTGCCCGATAGGCACCGTAAGATCACGTATCTTTCGCGCTCGGGAAGCTATCGATAACCAGTTACGGCCGTTGCTAGAACGGTAATTTATAGAGGGTTAATTATGTCTCAGGACAATATGTCTAAAGACGAAAAAAATTCGCCAGAAGTAGAGGCAACATCAGCACTTTTTGATGGCGAAGTGGCGGATTGCGCGTCGCTAGACGATTGGTTGGACAACACTGAGAATACTGAGCGTTGGCACCGTTATAGTATTATTAGCAGTAGTCTGAAAGGTGATCTGGCAGAGGTTGCTCACATCGATATCAGCGCCAGGGTTAGCGCGTCGATTGATGATGAGAGCTCAGCAAAAGTGGTACGCACGTCCTTTAGCAGTCGCTCTGCAGCTGCGCGTAAAGCGGCTGCGCGGTGGCTCCAGCCTGCCGGCAAAGCGGCGGTGGCAGCCGGTGTGGCGGTTGTTGCGGTACTTACGGTACAAACGTACCAACAGCCTGCTTCGGTGCCATCCGCAGAAGAACCTGCTTTCATGACTGCGCCAATAGGAGGACGTCAGCCGGTCAGCTACAGTCCATCGGCTAACACTACTTCCGCTGATCAACAGCAGCAGCAAGCAAGAGAGTCGCAGCTAAGGCGTCAGGCTCAGTCATATTTAATTGACCATCAACAGCAGCTAATGATTGTTGAGGGTAAAGCCAATCAAACCCGTAGCGATAAGAACGAGAGTCCTGAATCACAGCAAAAAGACGGCTCGCAATAATAACGGAGTAGGATGTAATGCAGCGGTTGACGAGTTGGTTAGCAGTTTTATTGTTGTTTGTCAGTGCTGCTGCTTCAGCGCAAACTCAGTTGTCTGAGACCGAGGAGGGTGAGCGTTGGTTTAATTTAATGGCTGACGCGCTAAACGAGCTAAACTTCGAAGCCTCTTTTGTGCATGTTCAAGGAGATCGCATCGAACCTTATCAATGGGTTCATGGTGTTGACGAAAATGGTCGTCAGTTTGAGTGGTTATCACAAATGAATGGGCCGGGTTTCCGCGCCTTACGAATTGATGATGTGGTGTCACATTTTCATCCCGCAGCAACCAGTTACTCGCTAAATTCAAATGCGGTATCAACGCTTATCCCCAGTGCGTTTAACCAACCTTTCGTGAACGTATCAAAATACTATCGGGCAGTAGCCGTGGGCGGTGCCAGAATATTAGATCGCAAAGCTCAGCATATCCGTTTAGTCAGTCGAGACAACCAACGTTACGGTTTTTCTATTTGGGTTGACCGTGATAATGGTATGCCGCTTAAGGTGTTAATGGTCAACCGTGAAGGGGAAGTAATGGAGCAGCTGCAACTGACCAATTTATCGGTTCGTCCAGTTGCTAACGAAATGGTTAATGAGCTCGGAAAGATCGAGCGTCCACCCATGCTGGATAAATTGCAACCTCATCAACCTCCACGGCTCGACGTAGCTCCCAACTGGTCACCAGCGGGCTTTAAGTTATTAAAGAAGCAACATCATCGATTAGTCATCGACGGAACACCGGTTGACCACTATCTTTATTCTGACGGCTTAGCCGAATACTCGGTCTATTTAACAGACGATTCAGAACAACAGCATCAGGCAAACATTAGTTTTACTGGTCCGCAAACATTGTATAGCCAGCACAACGCTCAGATAATGGTAACGGTGGTTGGTCAAATACCGATAGAGGTCGCCAAACAGATCGCATCTAGCGTACAATAGTGGGATGAAAGAATTAGCAGAAGTTGTTGCCGTTGAAGGTAACAGAATTACATTAACAACCGAGTTGAAGACAGCCTGCTCAGGCTGTAGTCACAACACAACCTGCGGTGCCGGAATCTTAAGCAAAGTGTTTGCTGATCGTAACACACAGTTCCGGGTCATCAGTGATACTAAAGTTGCTGTTGGCGAACACGTTGAAATTAGTATGCCCGAATCTGAGGTAATTCGTTTTGCCTTGTTGTTATACGGTCTACCCATCCTTGTCTTATTGTTTAGCGCCATGGCGCTTTCGTCGCTACAAACAATCCCTGAAGGACTCGTTATCGTATTCGCGTTCTGTGGTTTTGGTCTCACCTTTATTGGATTAAAGCATTGGTTTCGTCGTCGAGACGTAAAAGTTAATCAGCTTATCCAATTATCCAACCCACAGGGTTGAGTGAAAAACGACAAAAGGATTTGTTCTTTAGCGCAACATCGGTATGATCAACACTATTTTGGAAGGCTTGTGCAGCGGATGCTAGAACAAGTCAGGGTTTAGTATTCAGAGGTGTCATCAATGCCGAATAAGGCGTTTAATCAAAAGAATATCCGTAACTTCTCGATCATTGCTCACATAGATCATGGTAAGTCGACTTTATCGGATCGGTTAATCCAACATTGTGGTGGCTTAACGGACCGGGAAATGGCCGAACAGGTGCTCGACTCGATGGATCTGGAACGTGAGCGTGGGATCACGATTAAAGCGCAAAGCGTCACCCTGTATTACACGGCGAAGGACGGCGAAACCTATCAATTAAACTTTATCGACACGCCTGGTCACGTCGACTTTTCTTATGAAGTCTCTCGTTCGTTAGCCGGTTGTGAGGGTGCTTTGTTGGTGGTTGATGCGGCCCAGGGGGTAGAAGCACAAACTCTGGCGAACTGTTACACCGCGATTGATATGGACTTAGAAGTCGTGCCGGTGCTGAATAAAATTGATTTACCACAAGCAGACGCGATGGGCGTTGCTCAGGAAATTGAAGATATTGTAGGCATCGAGGCGGTAGACGCTGTTCAGTGCTCGGCCAAAACAGGTATTGGCATTGAGGAAGTACTAGAGCGCATTGTACGTCAAATCCCGCCGCCGCAAGGTGAGCCCGAAGAACCGCTGCAAGCGCTGATTATCGACTCATGGTTTGATAATTATCAAGGTGTTGTGTCACTGGTACGAATAAAAAATGGTACCTTGCGAGCCGGTGAAAAGATGACGGTTATGTCAACTGGCCAGACTCATGGCATTGATAAAGTAGGCTATTTTAACCCGAAACCCCATGAAACAGGAATTCTGCATACGGGTGAGGTAGGTTATGTCATTTCTGGCATTAAGGACATACTAGGGGCGCCGGTTGGGGATACCTTGACCAATGCCAAAGATCCCGCAAAAGTGCCTGTACCTGGGTTCAAAAAGGTAAAACCGCAAGTATATGCCGGTATGTTTCCGATCAGCTCAGACGACTATGAGTCGTTTCGCGATGCGTTGGGCAAATTGTCACTTAACGATGCATCGTTATTTTATGAGCCAGAAAATTCTGCTGCGTTAGGTTTTGGTTTCCGCTGTGGTTTCCTCGGCATGTTGCACATGGAAATTATCCAGGAGCGACTGGAACGCGAATACGATATTGATTTAATTACTACAGCGCCAACGGTTGTTTACGAAGTCGAAACCGTTAAAGGTGACATGGTAAAAGTAGACAACCCGGTAAATTTACCACCCGTCAATGAAATTGAGACAATTTACGAACCGGTGGTTGAAGCTAATATTTTAGTGCCGCAAGAGTTTCTTGGTAATGTTATCACCCTGTGTGTTGACAAGCGGGGTGTACAAACGGCAATGAACTACCATGGCAAACAAGTGTCAGTCACTTATGAAATGCCGATGGCTGAAGTGGTCATGGACTTTTTCGATCGTCTTAAATCAACCAGCCGTGGTTACGCTTCATTGGACTATCAGTTTAAGAAGTTTCAGGCGGCGGATATGGTCAGGGTGGATATTTTGATCAACGGCGATCGGGTTGATGCGTTGGCTATGATTACCCACCGGGATCACGCAGAAGGTCGCGGCCGGATGCTGGTTGATAAAATGAGAGAGCTTATTCCCAGACAGATGTTTGATATTGCGATTCAGGCGACTATTGGCACTCATGTGATCGCACGTTCTACCGTAAAGCAACTGAGAAAAAATGTAACAGCGAAGTGCTATGGTGGTGACGTAAGTCGTAAGAAAAAGCTGTTGCAGAAGCAGAAAGAAGGCAAAAAACGGATGAAAAACTTGGGTAACGTAGAGGTGCCTCAAGAAGCCTTCCTAGCGGTTTTGAAGGTTGGCAAATAAGCCATTGTTCATTAATCAAAAACGAATTAGTAAAATTAACAACGGGACTTGGCAATGGCCAACTATTTTTCAATCTTGTTAACTGTGGTCACGTTAGTGGCCGGATTACTCTGGTTGTTCGACGTTTTAGTATTAAAGCCCAGGCGCGAACAGGGTCAACAGCAAAATTCAATTACTGAATTTGGGCAGTCTGTGTTTCCGGTATTGGCGGTCGTTTTAGTGCTTCGTTCATTTCTATACGAACCGTTCCAAATCCCGTCAGGGTCGATGATGCCGACTTTATTAAAAGGCGACTTCATATTGGTTGAGAAATTTGCCTATGGGATAAAAGATCCGCTGTTCCGGTCAAAGTTAATTGAAACAGGTGAACCGGAGCGTGGCGATATTGCCGTTTTTAAATATCCTTTAGAGCCGAGTGTCGATTATATTAAACGTATTGTTGGCGTGCCGGGCGATCGGATTATTTACCGTAACAAACATTTGTTCATTCAACCGCAATGTGCCAATGGTGAATCATGTAAACCGTTGCAGGTGACGCAAAAGGAAATCAATACTGATAAAGCATACTTCTCGGGCGGCAGTTCGTTAAATGTATATCAGCAAACGCTGGGCGGTGTAGAGCATAAAATTTTACTGGATCCGCGAGTCAGCCCGCGAGTGCCGTTATTTTATGAGCAGCCCGGCACCAGTGCTGGTGAGTTTATTGTGCCCGAAGGACATTACTTTGCGATGGGTGATAACCGGGACAACTCTCAAGACAGTCGCTACTGGGGATTTGTCTCTGATGATTACCTTGTAGGCCGAGCATTTTTTGTTTGGATGAGCTTTGAGATGGATCGTGGGCCTGACAGCTTATTGCCATCCTGGGTGCCCACAGGTGTTAGGTTTGAACGATTGGGGAGTATTGAGTGAGTTTACCCAAACCACCGTTGGCGAAATTAGAACAGGTGATTGGTTATGAGTTTCGGCAGCGAGAATTATTAAAGCAGGCTTTGACGCATCGCAGTGCTCACGCACAGCACAATGAGCGGTTTGAGTTTCTTGGTGATTCGATACTCGGTGTGGTTATCGCCGAAGCCTTGTTTCAACGTTTTCCTCAAGTCGCCGAAGGTGACCTGAGCCGGATGCGCGCAGCCATTGTATGTGGTCGCTCGCTGGCTCGCTTAGGTCGGAAAAAAGAAGTCGGTGACTATTTATGGTTAGGGCAGGGTGAATTAAAAAGTGGCGGTTATCGTCGCGAATCAATCCTGGCTGACGCTATGGAAGCTATTATTGGTGCGGTTTATCTTGATAGTGATATGGAAACTGTTAAGCAAATGGTGCTTTCCTGGTTTGCGGAGCAGCTAGAGCATATTCAACCCGGCGTTAGTCAAAAAGATCCAAAAACACGGTTGCAGGAATGGTTGCAGGCGCGTCAGCAGCCTTTGCCTGAGTACGATGTAGCCGCCACTCAAGGTCAGGCGCACAATCAACAATTTACCGTGACCTGTCATATAGAGGGGCTGTCTGATCCCTTCTTAGGCACCGGAACCAGCCGCAGAAAAGCGGAACAAGCTGCTGCGACAGCTGCACTCGAGAAATTACAGGAGTCATCATGAACCTTGATGAAATGTTAAAAAAGTCACTGGGTGATGAAGGTCTTGTGGACGAAAACAAGCAGTGTGGTTTTGTTGCGATTGTTGGTCGGCCTAACGTCGGTAAATCGACACTACTGAATCATTTGCTCGGTCAAAAAGTGAGTATCACGTCCAATAAGCCCCAGACCACTCGACATAAAATTTTGGGAGTTGACACTGAGGGCGATTGTCAGGCGGTGTACGTAGACACCCCCGGTATGCACGTGGAAGAAAAGCGAGCCATAAATCGGGTAATGAACCAGACTGCGGCCGCGGCTATTAACGATGTTGATTTAATTTTGTTTGTGGTTGAAAACACCAAATGGCTGGAAGACGACAAAATGGTGCTGGAAAAATTAGCACGTACCCAGCGGCCGGTGGTGTTATTAGTGAATAAAGTTGACCAAATAAAGGACAAAAGCAAGTTGCTGCCGCATTTGCAGTGGCTTAATGAGCAGCGCGAATTTACCGATATTTTGCCTATCTCCGCGACTAAGGGCGATAACATTGACGCCTTACGCAAAATTGTTAAAGCGCACTTGCAACCGGGCTTTCATTTTTATCCGTCTGATTATGTCACCGATCGGTCGGTACGCTTTATGACTGCCGAGATCATTCGAGAAAAATTAATGCGTTTTACAGGTGAAGAACTGCCCTATGAGACCACTGTTGAAATTGAACAGTTCGGTCAATCGGAGAAGGGAACGCACCACATTCACGCGCTGATTTTAGTGGAACGCCCGGCACAAAAACGGATGGTGATCGGCGAAGGTGGCAGTAAGCTAAAAACGATTGGCACCGAAGCTCGCCAGGATTTGGAAAAATTGTTAAACAATAAAGTATTGTTAAAGCTGTGGGTGAAAGTTAAGTCAGGTTGGTCGGATGACGAACGCGCGTTAAAAAGTTTAGGTTATCGCGAGGACTAGCGAGTGCCCCAGGCGGCGTTTGTTCTGCATCGGCGTGATTATCAGGAGACCAGCTTGCTGGTCGACCTGCTTACGCAAAACTCAGGTCGCATACGAGTTGTTGCAAAAGGTGCAAAACGCAACAAAAACCCCTGGCGAGCGGTATTACAAGCATTTACCCCCATTAACATCGAGTTTAGCGGTCGCCACGAACTAAAGACACTGACATTGGCGGAGCTGTCGGGACATCCCCACGTTTTAATCGGTAACCGCTTATACAGCGGCTTTTACTTAAACGAATTGTTGCAACGCTTATTGCCCCTGCAAGCCGAAGTTGATGAATTGTTCGAGGTCTACTGTCAGGCATTGCAGCAGCTTTCCGGTGAGCGTAATTTGGAAACCATATTACGCTGGTTTGAATGGCAATTACTAAATCAATTAGGTACCGCTTTTGATTGGTCGTGTGATGCTGAAAATGGCGAACCTCTAACGCGACATTCGGTTAGTTATTTTGATCCTGAGCGCGGCTTTTTGCACACCCCTCATCGAGACAAAGCAACCGCCTGGCCGAGCGAGTTGATTACCTCATTAGCGCAAATTGATCTCGGCACTGATGACTTAACTCAAAGCCAACGTAAAGCGTGTAAACTGATTATGCGAGAAGCTTTAGCGCTGCATTTAGGCAGTAAGCCGCTGCGCTCACGCGAGCTATTTAGACGATAGGAGTAATTAATGAAAAACTTAAGACTAGGCGTCAATATTGACCACATAGCCACCTTGCGGAATGCTCGCGGTGTTCGTTATCCGGATCCGGTAGCTGCTGCCGCCATTGCTGAACAGGCCGGCGCCGATGGAATTACTATTCACTTGCGTGAGGACCGTCGCCATATTACTGACCGTGATGTTCAGTTGTTAAAACAGACATTGAACGTACCAATGAATTTAGAAATGGCGGTCACCGAAGAAATGCTGAGTATCGCGGAAGACATTAAGCCTACCTATTGCTGCCTGGTTCCTGAAAAACGGGCAGAGTTAACCACTGAGGGTGGATTAGACGTAAAGGGGCAGCAGCAGTCAATCACCGAGGCGGTCACGCGTTTAACAGCTGCAGGTATTGCAGTGTCGCTGTTTATTGACGCCGACAAACAGCAAATTGATGCGGCCAAAGCAACGGGTGCACCAATTATCGAGCTGCACACCGGCCAATATGCAGAGGCAGAAACATTGGCGGAGCAGCAACAGCAACTAATAAAAATTAGAAATGCAGCGGAGTATGCTGATAATTTAGGAATACAGGTGAATGCTGGACACGGGCTGCACTATCACAATACATTAGCAGTAGCTCAAATTGAATGTATTGAAGAACTCAATATTGGCCACTCAATTATTGGCAGGGCAGTACTGGTTGGCTTAGAGACAGCGGTACGGGATATGAAAGAAATTTTAAACAAGGCGCGCTAATGGCAATTTATGGAATCGGTACGGACATCGTTGAAGTGGCCAGAATACAGGCATCGCTGGGACGCGGACAAGGTTTAGCCAAACGCATTTTAACCGAGCAAGAATTCGAGCAAATGCAGGGTGATCCAAGCCCCGATCATTATTTAGCGAAGCGTTTCGCGGCCAAGGAGGCCTGTGCCAAAGCCTTTGGGCTGGGTATCGCTGAAGGCTTATCGTTTCAGAATATGGAAGTTACCCACGACCAATGGGGAAAGCCCAGCTGGCAATTTACCGGGACAGCGGCCAAATTATTAGAAGAGCGCGCGATTACCGCGAGTCATTTATCCATTAGTGATGAAAAAAATTATGCGGTAGCAACCGTGATCTTAGAAACGGACGGAAGCTAACACTCTAATGGCACAGTTTTTTAAACCGAAAAAGCATAAAAAACCTATCAGCAAAACGCTTAAGTCACGTGTTTCGGCATTAGATCATCAGGCTCGCGGGGTGCTGCGTAGCGAAGCTAGAAATCAACCAACACGGTTTATTATCGGCGCTTTGCCCGGAGAGCTAATCCAATATAAAACCGTGGGGAAAAACAGCGGCACTCTCGAGCGTATTCTAGAGCCTAGCGATGACCGGCGTGATGCGCCGTGCCGCTATTATCAGCAATGCGGTGGTTGTGACTTTCAGCATATTGAGGAAACAAAGCAGCGAGATCACAAGCAGCAAGTGGTTGAGCAGCTATTCCAGAAGTTCGGTGTTTTTGATCCGCAAACAGAAAGCTTGCCGTGGCAAGAGCCGTTAATTAGTGAATCAATACGCTACCGGCGTCGGGTGAGGTTGGCTACTCGGTGGTTAGGCAAAGAGCAACAACTACTGATTGGTTTTCGAGAAGCCCAAAGCCATCAAATTGTGCCCATTCAAGACTGTTTAGTGGCTGATGAAAAGCTATTGCAGGTTGTTAATGCGCTATACCCCGTGCTGAACACGCCGACTGTGGCAACTAAGCTTGGTCATATTGAGGCAATTAACACTAATAGCCCTGCTGTTTTGTTGCGGATAACCGACACTTTGCCAATTGACGCAATGCAAGCGTTACAAAACTGGCAGACTGAACATGGTGTGGGTGTTTGGCTGCAAACTGATAACGAGTTGCAGCCGCTAACCGGTGCAGAAATGCCGTTTGATACCAGTATCGATGGTGACACGTTGTACTTTCAACCCGGCGATTTTTTACAGGTTAACGGCGATATTAATGCGCGTATGGTGCAGCAGGCGATGGATTGGCTGCAACCTGAAAAGACGCATCGGGTTTATGACTTTTTTGCCGGCATTGGTAACTTTAGTCTACCGTTAGCGCAGCGGGCACAGTCGGTTGTAGCGGTTGAAGGTGTACAGCGTATGGTTGAGCAAATACGAGCAAATGCCGAAACCAATGGCCTAAAAAATCTCACATCATTAACGGCTGATCTAACCGGAATTACTGCGGCTGAACTGGCCGAACCTGCTGCTTTATGGTGTCTGGATCCTGCCCGCCCAGGTGCCGAAGGAGTGGTTAATTTATTGCAAAAATTAAAGTCCGAGCAGCGGCCAACACGAATTTTGTATGTGTCTTGCGCACCCGATACGTTGGCGCGCGACATTGTCCGTATAAAAGCCTGCGGATATCGGCTGACAAAGCTCTGCACAGTTGACATGTTTCCACAAACACATCACATTGAAACAATGGTTTGTCTGGAGCGAGCATCGTAAATCATGGTCCATGTACGTAGTACCCACGTGGATGATCCCAAATACAAAGACAGCGAACAGCATTGGCTGAACGCGGTCAGCGATCCTGAACCCTTAGAAAACACCTTAGCGCAGTTGCAGCAGCAGTTTCCCGAGCACCCAGAAGCACTGCTAAAAGGTCAGGAAATGGTTGAGATACTGGCCCCGTTAAAACTCGATGCTGAATCGTTACTGGCATCTTTGTATGTGCCGTTACTCGATGCTGGGAAACTTGATTTAGACAAGTTAAATGGCAAACAGTCAAAGACTTTAATCGTATTGCTGCGTAACGTGCAGCAAATGCAAAGTATCGGCGATTTACAACATTTTCAGCACGGCCAGCCCGATGGCAGTCAAATTGATAACGTGCGGCGCATGTTGCTGTCGATGGTCGAGGATGTTCGGGCCGTGCTGATCAAACTAGCCGAACGTATTTGTTATTTGCGTGAAGTAAAAGCGGCCGACGAAGAAACCCGAGTGTTAGCCGCTAAAGAGTGCGCTGAAATCTATGCGCCGCTGGCCAACCGTTTAGGTATTGGACAGCTTAAGTGGGAACTCGAGGACATTGCGTTTCGTTACCTACACCCTAATACCTATAAAACCATTGCTAAGCGTCTGCACGAGCGGCGCACCGATCGCGAGCAGTATATTGATAACTTTGTATCAAGTTTACAGCAAGCGCTTGATGAGCAGGGGATTCAGGCTGAAGTCTATGGTCGTCCGAAACATATTTATTCGATTTGGCGCAAAATGCAGAAAAAGCATCTGCAGTTCGATCAGTTGTTTGATATCCGCGCCGTGCGTATTCTCACTCACAACCTGAAAGACTGTTATGCTGCGCTCGGTGTCGTTCATTCAAGCTGGCGGCACATTGCTTCAGAATTTGATGACTATGTTGCCACGCCTAAACCCAATGGTTATCAGTCTATTCACACCGTGGTGATTGGTCCGGAAGATAAGAACGTTGAAATTCAGATACGCTCGCACGATATGCATGATGACGCGGAATTGGGTGTTGCTGCACACTGGATGTATAAAGAAGGAGCTGCACCCGGCAAGCGTCATGGCTTTGAAGATAAAATTGCCTGGTTGCGCAAATTACTAGCCTGGCATGAGGATATGGCGGGCAGTGAGAGTCTGGTCGATGAAATCCGCTCCCAGGTTTTTGAAGACCGTGTTTATGTATTTACCCCGAAAGGTGAGGTAGTCGACTTGCCGATGGGTTCGACGCCGTTGGACTTTGCTTACTACGTTCACAGCCAGGTTGGGCACAAATGTGTCGGGGCGAAAATTGACGGCCGTATTGTGCCTTTCACTTATCAGTTACAAAACGGTGATCGGGTTGAAATATTAACTCAGAAAACCGCTAAGCCGCGCCGTGATTGGTTAAACCCGCAACTGGGTTATCTGCACTCTTCGCGGGCGCGAGCCAAAGTACACACCTACTTTAAAAAACTCGATCGTGAAAAGAATATTCCGGCCGGTAAAGAGCTACTCGAAAATGAATTGCAGAAACATCAGCTAACGCTGGCGAAAGTGAGTAAGTCGCTTGATTTAGAACGCTTTAACGTGACCAGCCTGGATGATTTATTGGCCGCCATTGGTGCCGGTGATATCAGATTGCAGCAGGTGGTGAATCAAGTTAAACCACAGGCGAGCGAAGAAGATCGGCTGGAACAGCTGAAAAAACGCAGTAAAGTTAACAAACGCAAGCTGGGTGGCACCTCCGAGGTGGTTATCGAGGGTATTGGCAACTTGATGATGCAGTTCGCGAAATGCTGTGAACCCTTACCTGGCGAGCCAATTATGGGCTTTATTACGCAGGGACGGGGCGTGTCAGTCCACCGTCGTGACTGTGATCAACTCGGGCATTTACTGCATCAACACCCTGAGCGGGGGATTGATGTCAGCTGGTCGCGGCAGACTAAACAGGATTATCAGGCCGGCTTACGGATTTCTGCCATGGACCGTAATGGTCTATTGCACGATATCACCAGCATTCTATCCAATGAGAAAGCCGCCGTGTTGCAGATGGATAGTGATGCAGATAGCAGCTCCCAAACCGCGATCATTGTGCTGCAGTTGGCGGTAAAAGATAATGAGAGTCTACAACGCATTAGTCAGCGCTTGCGACAAATTAACGGTGTTGAACAGGTACAGAGAGTTTAAGTCGTATGAGTGAATTTAAAGGAACTGCCGCCCTGATTGAAGTCATGGAGCGTCTGCGTAATCCTGAAACGGGCTGTCCGTGGGATTTAAAACAAAACTTTGAGTCTTTACTGCCCTATACGATTGAAGAAACCTATGAAGTTGTGGATGCCATTCAGTCGGGCGACATGGCTTCAATTAAAGACGAACTTGGCGACTTACTGTTTCAAGTTATTTTTTACGCGCAACTGGCCAATGAGCAGGGCGAATTTAATTTTGATGATATTGCCGAACACACCGCAAGCAAGTTAATTCATCGTCACCCTCATGTGTTTGGGACGGATGCTGAACGCAATTTATCCGACGCTGAAATAAAAGCGCAATGGGAGCAGATAAAGCATCAAGAGCGCACTAAAAAGGACGCTAGAGCATCGGTATTTGACGATATACCGAGTCAGTTACCGAGTGTTTTAAAAGCGGCTAAACTGCAAAAACGCGCCTCTTCGGTTGGCTTTGACTGGAATGATGCCGAACCGGTTTATGCCAAAGTTGAAGAAGAAATTCAGGAAGTCAAAGAAGCTACCGAACACGATCATATTGAAGAGGAAGTGGGCGACTTGTTGTTTGCGGTAGTCAATTTAGCCCGACACAAGCAGGTTAATCCAGAGCGAGCCTTGCAGCGTGCTAACGAAAAATTCAAAACCCGCTTTCAGCACATAGAGCAGAGCTTGAGACAACAGAACAAACACGCTACCGATTGCAATCTGGAACAATTAGAAGAACTATGGCAAATTGCTAAACAAGAGTAGTCGTGTACAAGTTTTATTAAGGAAATTTATATGAAACGGAGCTTCTGGATCGCACTTTTGGCATCATTCGTTCTGGTGAATGAATATCTGGCAACCTGGCTATTAGCGGTTTTTGTCGGAGATCTCGACATGCAGCAAGCTTACGCAAAAACTTTTAAGTTTGCGTCTTTCGATAGCTATATTTTTACCGCATCATTCCGTGCTATTCCTTATATTGCTCTAGCTTTATTGGCGGCAAAATCAAAACTAAGCCTAAGCGCCAACGGGCAGTTAAACTTGTGGCTGATGCTTATTGCTCTTGCCGGCTTCCATTTATATGGTTACTGGGGTATGCAGTACACGCTATTTACACCTGATAGTGCATCTTCGACCTCAGCACTAGCTGTTATATTTATTCCGATCTGGGCACTGGTTTTAGGGTCTGCTGGCTACGCACTGTTCCATACAGTATCGTTAATTTCCCAGTACTTTAAGCGACATTAACCACAACAGCCTGAGATATCAGTCTTTTCGCCGGCTTTTACCGCTTTCGCGTCACGAATAATACGCAGTGCCGACTGTAAAACAATTAAAGCAATCAGTGTGGCAATTAATAGATCCGGCCATGCCATCTGAAGTTGAGCTACCAGTAGGGCGGAAGTTATAACGCCGGTATTCATCAGCATATCATTGCGCGAGCAGATCCAACTGGCGCGAATATTGATATCGCCATTGCGGTGACTGTAGAGCAATAAAAAACAGGCGATATTTACTGCCAAAGCAAGCCCGCGATAAACTCGACAAAAAACATGACGCCGTTTAGAACCAACACGGTCTATAACAAACGTCGCTGACTACTATCAATTTTATCTTGTGAGGATGTGCCGCAGCAGGATGACATGTAAAAACTCCCTGAATAGCTATAGCGCGACATGATAACAGATGCCTTTTTATTTGTCGTAAGGTAGCTCTTTCGGTATACTATTTTCCCGTCTTAAAGAATTCCCTACACTGACCTGACCAACTGGGTAACACATGGCGACAAATTATATTTTCGTAACCGGCGGAGTTGTATCCTCGCTGGGTAAAGGTATTGCTGCAGCCTCTTTAGCAGCGATTCTTGAAGCACGGGGCCTTAACGTAACCATCCTTAAACTCGACCCCTATATTAACGTGGATCCCGGAACAATGAGTCCGATCCAGCACGGTGAAGTATTTGTCACCGTAGACGGGGCCGAAACCGACCTTGATTTGGGTCACTATGAACGCTTTATCCGTACCCGCATGACGCGCCATAACAACTTTACAGCCGGGCGGGTGTACGAGGATATTATTCGCCGCGAACGTAAAGGTGAATTTCTGGGCGCAACCATCCAGGTTATCCCTCACATTACTAATGAAATAAAACGTCGGATAGTCGAGGGTGGCAAAGGCGCCGATATTGCCATTATTGAAATTGGCGGAACGGTTGGTGACATCGAATCACAGCCGTTCTTAGAAGCAATTCGCCAGCTCGGGACCGAAGTTGGGCGCGACCACACGCTATTTATGCATCTCACGCTGGTGCCGTTTTTGGGTGCTGCTGGAGAGGTAAAAACCAAGCCCACCCAGCATTCAGTAAAAGAACTCCGTTCTATCGGTATTCAACCGGATATTTTGATTTGTCGTTCAGATCGCTCATTACCTGCGTCCGAGCGTTCCAAAATTGCTCTGTTCACTAATGTTGAAGAGAAAGCCGTTATTGGTTTACGTGACGTCGACAGCATTTACAAGATTCCATCGATGCTAAAATCGCAGGGTCTGGACGAAATTGTTACGCATCGATTCCGGCTGGACTGCCCGGAAGCAGATTTGAGCGAATGGGAACAAGTGCTGTATCAGGAGTCGAATCCAAACGGCGAAGTTACCGTTGGTTTTGTCGGTAAGTATGTCGAGCTACCGGATGCCTACAAGTCGGTTAATGAAGCATTAGCGCATGCTGGTTTAAAAAACCGTCTGACGGTTAATATTCGCTATATTGATGCCCAGGATCTGGAGTCCAAAGGTACGAATAAACTGGCGGACGTTGATGCGATTCTGGTGCCTGGTGGCTTTGGTGATCGTGGCGTTCCCGGTAAATTGATCGCGGCGCAGTATGCTCGTGAAAACAATATTCCTTACCTGGGAATATGCTTAGGTATGCAAGTTGCGATGATTGAATACGCCCGCAACGTAGCAAAGCTGGCTGACGCCAATAGTACCGAATTTGATCCGGACAGCGACAATCCGGTCGTGGGACTTATTACCGAGTGGATGGATGCTTCGGGCCAAAAAGAATTGCGTGACGAGAGTTCAGATCTTGGCGGAACCATGCGTTTAGGTTCACAAGAGTGTCACTTAGAGCCGGGTAGTAAAGCGTTAGAACTGTACGGCTCTGAAACCATTGAAGAGCGTCATCGCCATCGTTACGAAGTTAATAATCATTTTATTGAGCCGCTGCAGCAAGCAGGCTTAAAATTTAGCGGGTATTCACACGATAAGAAGTTAGTCGAAATTATCGAAAACCCAAATCATCCGTGGTTTGTTGCGGTTCAGTTCCATCCAGAGTTTACCTCGACTCCACGCGATGGGCATCCGCTATTTAAGGGCTTTATTGAAGCTGCCGGTAACTACAAAAAAGAACGTTTAGGTTAATCGAATTTAAGGACAGGACAGAATAATGAGCAAAATTACTCGTATTGTTGCCCGTGAAATCATGGACTCTCGTGGTAACCCAACGGTTGAAGCCGATGTGTATTTAGAATCCGGTCATATGGGCCGCGCTGCCGCTCCTAGTGGCGCATCGACTGGCTCTCGTGAAGCATTAGAATTGCGTGATGGCGATAAGTCTCGTTACTTAGGCAAGGGTGTCGAGAAAGCGGTTGCGAATATTAATGAGGCGATCGCTGAAGCTCTAAGAGGTAACGATGCCGATAACCAAACGGCAGTTGATGACGTAATGCTGCGTCTGGATGGTACCGACAATAAAGAAAAGCTCGGTGCCAACGCAATTTTAGCGGTTTCTTTAGCTGTGGCTAAAGCTGCAGCCGCAAGTCAGAACATTGCGCTGTACGAGCATATTGCAAACTTAAACAATACTGCTGGAAAATACAGCATGCCACTGCCGATGATGAACATTCTTAACGGTGGTGAGCACGCAGATAACAACGTAGACATTCAAGAGTTCATGATTCAGCCGGTTGGCGCAGAGAGCTTTAAAGAAGGTTTGCGTATTGGCGCGGAAATTTTTCATGCGCTGAAAAAGGTCCTGCAAAAACGCGGCTTGAGCACGGCTGTCGGTGATGAAGGTGGTTTTGCTCCTAATCTGTCTTCAAATGAAGAAGCGCTGCAAGTAATCGTTGAAGCGGTCGAAGCAGCCGGCTATGAAATGGGTAAAGACGTTACTCTTGCACTGGATTGCGCGGCGTCAGAATTTTATAAAGACGGCAAATATAAATTGAGTGGCGAAGGCAAAGAGTTCGATGCTGCCGGGTTTGCCGATTACCTTGCCGAGCTTTGCGATCGTTATCCGATTGTTTCCATCGAAGATGGATTAGACGAGGCTGACTGGGATGGCTGGAAAGTCTTAACCGAGAAGTTGGGCGATAAAGTTCAACTGGTAGGGGATGACCTGTTTGTTACTAACACTCGTATTTTGCAAGAGGGTATTGATAAGTCGATTGGCAACTCAATTTTGATCAAGTTTAATCAAATTGGTAGCCTGACGGAAACTTTGGCAGCGATTAAGATGGCGCGTGACGCGGGCTATAGTGCAGTAATTTCGCATCGCTCCGGCGAAACCGAAGATGCGACCATTGCTGATCTTGCAGTGGGCACAGCGGCAGGCCAAATAAAAACGGGCTCACTGTGCCGCTCTGATCGCGTCGCCAAGTACAACCAACTTTTGCGTATTGAGGGCGAACTGAATGGCAAAGCGCCTTACCGCGGCCGACAGGAAGTCAACGCTGGTTAAACAACAGGCTGACATTTTCCAGCCTATCGCACAGCACGGTGATTTCGCCGAGCTGTGCGTTGCCTTGTACGAACGGGAATTAAACCAGCTGGCGCAAGTGGACGATATGCCAGCTGCTGCACTACAGCGGCGTCTGGCCAGTCTGCCGTTTTATATTCAACGCGCGGCGCATGGTTGTATTCGTGTGGCGGAGGAATCGCCGCTAACGTTGGATGTACAAAATGCCAGTTGGCAAGCTCCCCAAGCCAGCAAGTGTCCAACAACTAGCAGCACCGCAAGCGCCGCCAAAACTCAACATCAGTGGTTTGAAAAGCACGCTGCGCTTGGCTTAGTGGTGCCGGTAGCCTATCAAACTGCCGAGCTTAAAACGATTTTTCTCGACAGTATCGACCGGGTCGACACCAAGTATAATCGGGTGCATTTAAACTATCGCGGTTGGTTTACTTTTAGCGGCGAAGGCGAAAGCTCAGCAGAAACGCTACTAAAACCAAACAAACGCGTGATGACCGCTGCCAGTTGCGGCCATCAGTGGAATCACAAAAGTCGGATTAACCCGCGCACCTTAACCTTAAGAGAACTCTTGTTAGTAGCGACCCTGGACTGGAAGAAGTTTCAGGTTGCATTGTCCATTGCCCGCTAAACCGTTTGCTAACCCTCAAGACGCTTATAGATCCATAGCGAATAGCCCGCCGGAACTAATGCCGCTATTAGTATTGCCGGTAGTATCAACCAGCTACTGGTGGTCAGCAATGCGCTGATAAATAGTACTAAACCAGCCAGTACGAACAGCCAGCCGGCCAAGCGGTGAGTGCGATTCCAGACTTCCTCGTTGGCAAGAGTCCAGGGCGTACGGATACCAATAAAAAAGTTTTTTCGCAACTTGCCAAAGTAGTTGCCAGTGAGCAGCAATAACAAACCTAAAGCGCCTGATATGACTCGTGTCATTGCTACTTGGTAGCCTAGCGCATAGGCTATCTGAGCTAAGCTGATAACCGCCAGAAAGGCAATAATGATGGACATCAGCAGCCCAACCACATCGATAAACTCGTTCAGTTTAAAGCCCTTTGGCGAAATAAAGGAAAGTACCTCAAATAATAGCCAGGTACCAACCATTGTCAGTGGCAGAATAAGTGCCCCCCAAGGTTTATTCATCCAGCCGTCGACGTCGCCTGCCAGGTTCCAGTGTACCGGTATCGAGTCTGACAAGTAGGGATAAGCTAGCGCTGTTATCAGGCTTATAGCAGCTATAAATAAAAGGCTAATCCATCGGTGTTTTGCTGGAATTTTTTTATCGTTCATAAGTTAACTCCCGGAGAAAAGATCAAACATTAAAGACGCCACATCTTCGAACACAGAAAGGTTAAGCGAGTAAATAATTCGCTGGCCTTGGCGCTCAGTGCGGACTAAGTCGGCCTGCTTTAAAATACTGAAGTGGTGAGATAATGACGCCTTAGCGATATCAAAATGCTCGGCAATATCACCCGCGCTCATTGATTGTCGCTTTAATAAATGGAGTATCCGGCGTCTTGTGGGGTCGGATAACGCTTTAAAAACGATTTGTTGTTGCATTATGGCAATGTCCTTTATTAGATATTTAGAGATTAGTCTAAATATCTAATAAAGGCAAATAGTGCTAGACATAAAAAAGTCGCACCCCAGCAAAGGGTACGACTTATTGGCGGGCCAATTAAAAACTATACGGGTTTAATCAATACGGGTTAACCAGTTATGACTATCGGCTTGTTCGCCCCATTGGATCGCGTTCAGACTCTCGCGCAGACGTTGGGTCGTTGGGCCGCCTTGGCCATTGCCAACAGTTACTTGCTGACCATCACGAATTAAGGTGCCGACCGGTGTTAACACCGCTGCCGTACCGGACAATGCTGCTTCACATTCTCGCTTTTCGGCACGTTCGATCAGTTCATCAACGCTTAATTCGCGTTCACTCACCGTCATTCCGGAATCGCGTGCCAGGGTTAAAATTGAATCACGGGTGATACCATGTAAAAAGCTACTGTCCAGACTTTTGGTAATGATCTCGTTACCATCAATTAACAAGAAATTAGCCGCGCCGGTCTCTTGTACATCCCCATCAGGGCAGAACAGCACCTGATCCGCCTGGTATTCTGAGTGAGCCGCTAATATTGGTCCCAATGCACTGGCATAGTTGCCGCCGCTTTTAATCATTCCCATATGGGCCGCGCAACGTGAGCCATTTTCCTCGATAAGTAACTTGAGTGGCTTGATACCGCCTGAAAAATAATCACCAACCGGTGACAACAATATATACAGCATGGAGCTATTAGTCGGATGCGCCGCTTTACCGATAGCGGGTTCGGTACCGATATGAGTCGGCCGAATATACATGGAGCCCGGAGGTGCCGGTACCTGATGAATATGTTCGCGCACCACATCGATGATCATCTGTTTCAGTAGTTGTTTATCGATCGGCGGTAATGACAGTAATTGGCTGCTCTGAGCCATCCGCTCGATATTCTGATCCATGCGAAAAATGTTAATCGAGTCGTCGCTATGTTTGAATGCTTTTAAACCCTCAAAACAGGTGCTTGCGTAGTGCAGTACGTGTGCTCCAGGGTGTAACTGAATGGCGTCTGAATTAACCAGTCGTGCTGGGCTCCAGTGTTCATTTTCGTAGGTTGCCAAGGTCATCTTTGGCATAAATACGGTACCGAATGCGGCCATATTGTTATCCTTTATTTAAATTTTACGTCGTGTTTTTTGCAGTACCAAAGCACAATGGGTATCTCAAGTACTAAATAGATGATGAATGTGTACCAGAACCAGTTAAGAGAGAAGCTCATTAATGCAAATTGATAGCCGGTTCCCCAATACTTAAAGCCAACGATAAATAACGCTAGCCCAGTTGCAAACAGATCAAAAAACGCAATTTTGTTAATATTGTTACCGGCAACTTTTGGGTACAGGTGTAAGTAACTGACCAAAATAATAATCAGGTTTAATAAGACCACCAACAACTCAGCCGGCATTCACTACTCCTAAATTCATCGCGCTGTTCTAAATGCTTTGTAGGATAACAATCATTCCTGACAATAGCATTAAGGCAATGGTTAATTGCCGAAATCGAGACTCAGAAAAATGATGTTGCAATCGTTGCCCGATAGCTGCACCAACGATGGCTGCGGGTAAAAGTGTGGCGACTAAGTGCAAATGTTCGGTCTGATAAATGCCCTGACGGGAAAAATTAACCACATTAGCTACGGCGATGGCAAGGAAGAACAGGCTGAGCGTGGCTCGGAACTGTTGCTTCGGTAGGCGGGCATTGGCTAGAAACAACACTATTGGAGGTCCGCCTAGTGTCATTAAACCGTTTAAAATACCAGACCCGGTACCAATCGAGATATAACCTGCCGTATGCTCAGCGGTGGGAAGCTGGCGACCGGAGGCCAACAGTGCGGCGACCAGCAGAATCACCAGACCAAGTGCTATTTTTAACCATTGCTCATTAATATTGAGCAGCAGACTGCCCGCCACCAATGATGCTAATACGCCGGAGATAATTAACCATTTCCATTGCGAAGGGCGAGCCGCTTCGCGATTTTTCCAATAGATAATCGCGGCGACAAAAATATTAATAACGGATAAACTTGGTGTTAGCGTGGTTAGCGGAAACCAAAGGGCCAGGATAGGCACGGCGACAAGACCTGAACCAAACCCGCTAATACCTTGTAATGTTGTTGCCAATAACAACACTATTCCTGCGATAATATATTCGATCACTGAGTTGTATTACCTATATTTAACCTGTCAGACAATAAAATCCGCGCGGCAGCCTTTTCACGCCGCAGATATGTCTTCATAATGAGACAAATAATAACAATGGAGTCAGAGCATGCGAGTGGTGATTTTGCTGCTGTTGACCTTAATGCTGGCGCTACAATACCGGTTATGGTTTGGAAAAAACAGTCTGCCGGATTATTGGCGTTTGCAGCAAGAAGTCAAGAACCAGCAAGTAACCAATCAAAATTTAGAGCGCCGGAATCAGGTGCTCTACGCTGATATCGAGGATCTTCGCGAGGGTGAAGATGCGCTTGAGGAGCGTGCTCGCAACGAGCTAGGCATGATAAAAAAAGACGAAGTATTTTTCCGTATTGTTCCCGCCACAATATCGAATCCGCGGTTAATTGAGCAATCAGCTGAAGGACCGAGCTCATGAGTGAGCCAGTGCGTATTGCGGCGGTTATTCCCGCTGCTGGTTATGGCAAACGGATGCAATCATCCGTACCCAAGCAGTTTCTTACGGTACAAGGGCGCTCAATCTTGCAGCATAGCGTTGATGCGGTATTACAAAACGAGGCAGTAGAACACGTATTTATTGCGGTTAGTGAAAATGCTCAGCATCAATTGCCATTAAGCCGGCCGAAAGTTTCCTTCGTGGCCGGTGGTGATACCCGTGCAGAGTCCGTATTATCCGGTGTGTTACACGCAATAACCCAACAATATACGCATGTGCTGGTGCATGATGCCGCACGGCCCGGACTGCCCGCAGAAGTATTGGCAGCGGTTATTAAAGCGGGTATCCACGATGATAACGGCGCAATTGTTGCAGTCCCTGTTCGAGATTCGTTAAAACGCAGTGAACCGGACCAGCTCATTATTTCCACCAATGTTGCTAGAGACAACCTCTGGCAGGCACAGACACCGCAGTTATTTTCTGCGTCGCTGCTGGCCGATGCTATCAGCGAGATGGGCACAGATAATCCAGCACTTACTGATGAAGCCTCGGCAATGGAGTTCATCGGTTATCACCCAAAACTAGTTATGGGATCACTTAAGAACCTAAAAATAACTCATCCTGAAGATTTAGAATTGATAACTGCTTTTTTAAAGGTGTAATTAAAGGAGAATAGTAGTAATGCAGATACGAGTTGGACACGGCTATGATGTGCACAAGTGGGGGGCCGATAAACCGCTGATATTAGCTGGCGTTGATATCCCTCACCATATTGGTTTAATAGCACATTCTGACGGCGACGTAGTCCTGCATGCTATTACTGATGCTTTGCTCGGTGCTATGGCGCTTGGTGATATTGGTCAGCACTTCCCGGACACCGATAGTCGCTATAAGGGCGCCGATAGTATGCTTTTGCTTCAGGAAGCTTTGCGGCTGGCTACTGAAAAGAAGTTTGCAGTGGCAAACTTAGATGTAACCGTGGTCGCGCAGGCTCCGAAATTAGCGTCTTATATTCAGCCCATGCGCGAATCAATTGCCAGTGGGCTGAATATTACCGTTGATGCGGTTAACGTTAAGGCAACGACCACAGAAAAACTCGGCTTTGTTGGCCGGGAAGAGGGAATAGCCTGCCATTGTGTGATCTTGATGGCAGCTCAGGACGGGACCCAAAAATGACATTACCCCGCTTAAATCAGGTAAGAACAACGGCTGTATTCAAACAACAGCCCGAAGACTTTCAAGTCCGCGAGCAGCTGCAAGTTGAGGACGAAGGAGAGGGCGAGCATCAATGGCTATGGATCAGAAAGAAGGGCGCTAATACACGCTTTGTTGCTGAGCGATTGGCGCAATTTGCGGGAGTAAATCCGCGCCAGGTTAGCTATTCAGGTATGAAAGATCGCAACGCGATAACTTGGCAGTGGTACTCGGTGCAGCTGCCGGGTAGTGATTTGCTGGACTGGTCGCAATTGGACGTGCCCGGGGTTTCTGTTGAACGAATTATTCGCCGTACTAAAAAGTTAAAGCTAGGTTTTCATAAGGCGAATCATTTTGTCATCCGGCTGCGTGATGTTGTTGATAAAGCTCAGTTTGAACAGAATTGGAAGGCCCTCTGTGAGAAAGGTACGCTGAACTATTTTGGCAGTCAGCGATTTGGCCATGACGGCCAGAATGTAAGTTCAGCCCGCCAATGGATAGCGGCTGATAAACCGGGTAAAATTTCCAAAGCTAAACGCAGTTTGTGGTTATCTGCTATGCGTTCTTATTTATTCAATCATATAGCCGCGGCACGTTTCCAGCAGCACGGTTTCACGCCATTAGCCGGCGACTGTGTCATGTTACAAGGTTCGCAGTCAGTATTTACGGTGCAGCAGTGGGACGATGAATTACTTGCCAGACTGGCCAGTGGCGACATTCAATTAACCTGTCCAATGCCAGGAGAAGATGGCCCTGGTAAAGTTGAAGGGCAGGCAAGCGAATTTGAGCAGCAACAGCTGGCCGAGTACAGCGACTGGATTGCCGATTTTGCGAAGGTGCGGCTTAAGGCCTCGCGGCGCCCGTGGCAGTTATTTTTACACCAACCTCAATTAACCTGGCAGCAAGCCGACGTAACTATTGAATTTGCATTACCTACGGGAAGTTTTGCAACGACCTGTATCAATGAACTAATCGACCTGGCGGTGACTGATAATGATGAAAATTCTGTTGAGTAATGACGATGGAGTGCATGCTCCGGGAATTCACGCCTTATACCGGGCATTAAAAGAAGTAGCGGATGTACGCGTCATTGCGCCAGACCGTAACTGCAGTGGTGCTTCCAACTCATTAACATTGCACAATCCGTTGCGCTTACAAAAGCTCGACAATGGCTTTTATTCGTTAAATGGTACGCCAACGGATTGTGTTCATTTAGGCACCAACTCGCCGTTTGCAGACGAAGTCGATTTGGTCGTATCAGGTATTAATGATAGCCCTAACATGGGCGATGATGTGTTGTATTCAGGAACCGTTGCAGCCGCGATGGAAGGGCGCTTTAAAGGATTGCCCGCTATCGCAGTATCGATGGGCGGCAAAGGCCATGATTATTACGAGACAGCTGGACGCGTGGTCGCTGACATCGTAAAGGCAATGGAAGATAATCCGCTTAGACTTGATACAGTGCTTAATATTAACGTTCCGTACACCACGTTTGATAAAATAAAAGGTACTCGAGTAACTCGCCTGGGACGTCGTCATCGTGCTGAAACGATGGTGCATGATCGAGACCCGTTTGGTCGCGAAATCTTTTGGTATGGTCCTATCGGGCATCATGCAGATGATGCGCCCGACACAGACTTTACTGCTGTCCACGAAGGTTATGTATCAATTACACCGTTAAGTTCGGACATGACTGCTAAGCGACATAAAGACACTCTTACTGAATGGTTATCTGCAGAAAAATGACAAAATTCTCTTCATCCGGGGGCGCTAAAAAACTGGTTAATGTTTTACGTCAGGCCGGCATTACCAACGACAAAGTGCTATCCGTTATCGAGCAAACGCCGAGACAATTTTTTATGCCAGAATCGTTGGCACATAAAGCGTATGAAAATACCGCACTACCTATCGGTAATGGTCAGACAATATCGCAGCCGTTGATGGTGGCGACGATGACGCAGCTACTGATACAGCATAACTGCAGCCGGGTGCTGGAGATTGGAACGGGCTCCGGCTACCAAACGGCGATTTTGGCCCAACTGGTGGATCAGGTGTTTAGCGTAGAGCGGATAGCGCAATTGCAATACCAGGCAAAGCGGCGTCTGCGTAATTTAGATTTGCATAATGTCGCGATGCGTCATGGCGACGGTTGGGAAGGCTGGCGCAGCAAAGCGCCGTTTGATGGAATTATCGTTACTGCAGCTGCCGCACAAATACCGGATGCGTTAGTCGAACAATTAGCTGATGGTGGTGTATTAATTATCCCGGTCGGTGAGCAACAGCAGACGCTGACCGTATTACGCCGCTTTGGGGATAATATCGAACAGCAACGGATTGGTGATGTTCGATTTGTACCCTTGGTAAAGGGTGAACTACTTTGAAAATATTCTCGGCATTATACGACCGGGTGCTGCAATGGACGCAACATCCCAAGGCTGACTGGTTGCTCGCTGCTTTGAGTTTTACCGAGTCTGTTATCTTTCCTATCCCGCCAGATGTGATGTTGGCGCCGATGGCCATGACACAGCCAAAGCGAGCCTGGCGATTAGCGGGGCTAACCACAATAGCCTCGGTAGCCGGTGGAATACTGGGTTATCTACTGGGCTATTGGGCGTACGAAAGCCTGGTTTTGCCAGCGGTTGAATCACTGGGTTATCAACAAAAGCTGGAGCAAGTTACTGAATGGTTTAAGCACTATGGCATCTGGATTGTGTTTATTGCGGGCTTTTCACCAATTCCTTACAAATTGTTTACGGTAACGGCCGGTGTTATGCAGATGGCGTTTTTACCCTTTGTTATTGCGTCTGCTATTAGCCGCGGCTTAAGATTCTATTTGGTTGCCTGGCTACTAAAAACCGGTGGACCAGCGATGGCCGTCAAGTTGCGGCTATACGTGGATCGGATTGGCTGGGGTGTTGTGGTACTCGCTGTGCTCGGGTATGTTATTTATCGAGCAAGTCGTTAAGGACACCTCATGGACGTGAGACACCGGCACTCATTGCCAATGACAACTGTTATTGTTTTTATTGGGCTGATCAGTTTCATCAGCGGTTGCTCGAGTAGGTCAACCCCGGCGCCGGTGGAGGAGCTTTACACTGGCAAAACTTATAAAGACTACGAAGCCAATTCTCTAACGGACAAAACCTATCAGGTAGAAGCCGGCGAAACACTTTATTCCATTGCTTTTCGAGCTAACCAAGATGTCAATCAACTGGCAAAACTTAATAATTTGTCAAAGCCTTACGTTATTTACCCGGGACAACGGCTAAAGCTAAAGGGTGATGTCGCACAACCACGTCCTACTTCTCCGGTTGCTGAAACTAAACCGAATAACAATACTAGTTCTAGCTCTCAAAAAGATATAAAGCAGCCCGTTGCCAAGACTCAACAGAAAGAGTATGGTCAAAAAGTAGACAAGAAAAAAACAGTTGCAAAACAAACAACTAAGGCGAAAAGCGAAACACCGAAAAAACGAGAGAAAAGAGTAATAACGGCGGCACCAAGGTCTCGCCAGGAAAACGTGAAAAACCGCGATATTCAATGGCGTTGGCCATCAACTGGACAAGTTATAAAGGACTTTTCGGTCGCGGAACGTGGTAATAAAGGATTAGATTTTGCTGGCCAGCGAGGCGATCCGGTGATCGCAGCAGCCGCTGGAAAAGTAGTTTATGTGGGAGACGCGTTGCGCGGTTTTGGTCGTTTAATTATATTGAAACATAACGATGATTTTATAACTGCCTACGCCCACAACGACAAGATTCTTGTTAAAGAGCAAGATTGGGTAGATGTTGGTGAAACGATTGGAGAAATGGGGGATTCGGGTTCGCAGCGAGTGAAGCTTCATTTTGAAGTACGTTATCGCGGAAAATCTGTGAACCCACGCCATTATTTACCAAAATCCCGCTAGTGAAGGCGCGGATTATAATTATAAAAAAGGATAAGGAAGTCAGCGTGTCGTTCGTCACGAAGTAGAAAACAAGGGGAAGTTGTTATGAGTAGGACTAAGCCAGAGCTGACAGAAAATGATGGCATAAATGCAGACGCTGTGGATGAAGAGAGCCAAACTTCTGAAACTGGGGACGTTATTGATCGAGTTGCAGAGGTCGAAGAAGCAGCACTAGAAGAGGCATTATCGTCAGGCTCACAATATCAGCGAAAAATGGATGCCACCCAAATGTATTTGGGTGAAATAGGCTTTTCACCTCTATTAACAGCGGCGGAAGAAGTGTTTTACTCCAGGCGCGCACTGAAAGGCGATCAAGCGGCACGCCGACGGATGATTGAGAGTAACCTGCGGTTGGTGGTTAAAATAGCAAGGCGATACTCTAATCGGGGACTGGCGCTGTTAGACTTGGTTGAAGAAGGCAACTTAGGATTGATTAGAGCGGTCGAAAAATTCGATCCTGAGCGTGGCTTTCGATTTTCGACTTACGCTACTTGGTGGATTCGGCAGACCATAGAGCGCGCTATCATGAATCAGACGCGAACCATCAGGCTGCCGATTCATGTTGTAAAAGAACTCAACGTTTACCTTCGCGCAGCTCGAGAGCTTGCGCATAAGCTGGACCACGAACCTACTGCCGAAGACATTGCTCGCAGTCTGGATAAACCGGTCGCGGACATTAACAAAATGCTGCGTTTAAACGAGCGTATCGCGTCTGTGGATATGCCGATGGGCGGCGATGGTGACAAAGCCTTATTGGACTTATTAACCGATGACAGCGATGGTGGTCCGGAAGGTGTTCTGCAAGACGGCGATCTTAAAGAGCGTATTACGGAATGGCTAGACGCGCTTAGTCCCAAGCAAAAAGAGGTACTTGCCCGCCGGTTTGGATTACTAGGCTACGAGGCCTCTACTTTAGAGGATGTGGGCTATGAGATTGGATTAACCCGCGAACGGGTGCGGCAAATACAGGTAGAAGCTCTGCGTAAGCTACGTGACTTTCTTAAACAGCGCGGTCTTACGCTGGACTCGCTATTTTCTCCTAATTAATGAAAGGCGCTCATTTGAGCGCCTTTTTCCATTCATAGAGCAAATCAAGTGCTTGTTTAGGGGTCAGATCGTTAACCTCTAATTCTTTTAACTGACTTTCCAGTGCCGTCACGGAGTCATCAATAGGTTGTTCTGGTGAGGGCTCCGGTAACGGCAATGTTTGTTGGCCTGTCTGAGCCTCTGCTTCCAAACTCTGTAACTTCACTTTTGCCGCTTTAATGACCATTTGCGGAACACCTGCCAGAGCCGCGACTTGCAAACCAAAACTTTGGTTTGCAGAGCCATCTTTGACGCGATGTAAAAACACAATGCTGTCGTTATGTTGTTGAGCTTCTACATGCACGTTAACTGTTGCCGGCAATCGCTCAGCCAGCTCGGTGAGCTCGAAATAATGGGTTGCAAACAACGTTAAACAGGTACTGTTAATGGCCAGGTGTTCAGCTACCGCCCATGCCAGTGATAAACCGTCATAGGTTGAAGTACCCCGACCAATTTCATCCATTAGCACTAAGCTTTGCGGAGTGGCGTTATGTAATATATTGGCGGTCTCGGTCATTTCCACCATAAACGTAGAACGCCCGGAGGCAATATCATCAGCAGCGCCAATACGCGTGAAGATTCGGTCGAATTGACCGATGCTGGCTGATTTTGCAGGCACAAAGCAACCCATATGAGCCAGGATGACAATTAACGCTGCTTGTCGCATATAGGTTGATTTACCACCCATATTCGGGCCGGTAATCATCAGCATTTTACGTTCGGGTGTTAGGTTGATGTCATTAGCAATAAACGGCTCGTCGCTAAGTCTTTCAATAACAGGATGACGCGATTGGCTTAACTGTAACAGGTTATTCTCGTTCGCTAATTTGGGGCGGCAGTAATTTTCTTCTAATGCCAGCTGTGCAAAGGCTGCCAAAGTGTCCAGTTCAGCCACGGCTGCAGCGCTTTGCTGGAGTTCGGCAACCCAGGGTAAACAATGGTCAAATAGTTGATCGTATAACCATTTTTCGCGGGCTAATGATTTTGCTTGTGCTGTTAACACTTTGTCTTCGTGCGCTTTTAACTCTGGAATAATATAGCGTTCAGTATTTTTAAGAGTCTGCCGGCGTTGATATTCCGCAGGTATATCGCCTGAGGCATTGCGCGATACTTCAATAAAATAGCCATGCACTTTGTTATAGCCAACTTTAAGCGTAGCGATACCCGTCCGTTGTCGCTCTCTGCTTTCCAGTTGGGTCAGATAGTCAGTGGCGCCTGAAGCCAAGTCGCGTAGTTCATCCAGTTGCTCATCATAACCCTTGGCAATCACTCCTCCATCCCGAATAAGCATCGGTGGTTGTTCAATGATAGCTTTGGCTAATAAGTCTTGTAGTGGTTCAAACTCGGCAATACGCTCAGCGATAAAAGCTAGCGATGGTAGATTACACTCGGCTTTTATCTCAGGTAGCAACTCCAGGCTATCGCGCAGCCGGGCGAAATCTTTGGGTCGGGCGCTGCGCAGCCCTATTCGGGCGACAATTCGCTCAATATCAGCCAGCTGTTTTAACTGTTGTTGTAACGCTTTGTACCGCTCATCATCGCTCAAACCCTCAACGGCGTCGTAGCGCTGTTGCAGTATTTCATGGTCTCTGATCGGCCGTTGCAGCCAGCGCTGGAAATTGCGACTGCCCATTGCTGATACTGTCTCATCGAGTACTGCGGACAAATGCGTGTCCGCTGCCGCTAAGCTTTGCTGCAGTTCCAGATTACGGCGTGTCGCCGCGTCCAGAATAATAGCGTCATCAGGTGGCTCTTGCAGCAACGCGCGGATATGCGGCAAAGCGGCTCGCTGCGTTTCTTGCACATAATGCAGAACGGCGCCTGCTGCGCTTAATAGTGGACTGTGGTCTTCGATTCCAAAGCCACGTAAATGTTGCGTATTAAATTGACGGGTTAACAGACCCTGAGCTGTATCGATATCAAATTCCCAAACAGCCCGTCGACAACAGCGGCTATTGGCCAGCGGTAGTTGGTTTAATTCAAAGCCTTCTGGATAGAGGAGTTCGGCTGGCTGCAACCGCTGTAATTCGGCAGCTAATTGTTCACGTGACTGAGCGGAGGACAACCAAAAGCGGCCACTGCTTAATTCTAATGCGGCGATGGCAAAGCCGTTTTTTAATGGGTTTATGGCGGTAAGAAGGTTTTGCTGACGCTCGGTCAGCAAAGACTCATCAGTAATAGTGCCGGGTGTTAAAATGCGAACAACTTTACGCTCTACCGGGCCTTTGCTGGTGGCCGGGTCGCCAATTTGCTCGCAAATGGCAACCGATTCGCCCTTGTTCACTAATCGTGCTAAATAATTTTCCACCGCGTGATAAGGAACGCCGGCCATTGGTATTGGCTCGCCGTTGCTAACACCGCGTTTGGTTAAAGAAATATCAAGTAATTGTGCCGCACGTTTAGCATCATCAAAGAAAAGCTCGTAAAAATCGCCCATTCGATAGAACAATAACATGTCCGTATGTTCAGCTTTTATACGAAGGTATTGCTGCATCATGGGTGTGTGTGATTGGATCGTCTGTTCAGAAATGGCTGATGCTGGCATACTTTAAATTATCTTTTTTTGGGATGCGAAAGTTATGGTAACAAGCCAACAAAACTGGGCGCAACTGATATCACTAGCTACGGTAGTCGGCGAAGCCCTGACACAAAAAAAACAGACCTTGGCGACCGCAGAGTCTTGTACTGGCGGAGGTATAGGATACGTGATTACCGAAGTCGCGGGAAGCTCTGCTTGGTTTAATGGCGGATTAATAACCTATACTAACGCGTTAAAGCAACAGTGGCTGCAAGTGCCAGAGTCGGTGTTGAATTCCGTTGGTGCTGTTTCTGCTGAATGTGTAGCAGCAATGGCGCAAGGAGCACGTAAAGCCGCAGCAGCCGACTGGTCCATTGCGGTGAGTGGCATTGCTGGACCGGGAGGGGGCAGTGCCAGCAAGCCTGTTGGTTTAGTTTGGTTGAGTATCGCTGGGGAAAACTACTGCGAAACACTCTCAGAGGTGTTTACCGGAGACCGACAAACGGTGCGCGAAAAGACCATTGTAAAGGCATTATCGGTGTTGTTAAAAAATTTAGAACAATGACTTGATACTGTGGAAACATACAGTATACTGTTTATAAAACCAGTAATTAATATTTGGAGCATAATATGAGCAACGATCGTTCAAAAGCACTGGATGCAGCACTTGGACAGATTGAACGTCAATTTGGTAAAGGTTCAATCATGCGTCTGGGCGACAACCAGACCATGGATATTGACTCGGTCTCTACTGGCTCGTTAGGGCTGGATGTTGCACTAGGCATTGGCGGTTTGCCATTTGGCCGAGTGATTGAAATATACGGCCCGGAAGCCAGCGGTAAAACGACGCTGACGTTGCAAGTAATTGCCGAGGCGCAAAAATCCGGTAAAACCTGTGCGTTTGTCGACGCTGAACATGCTCTGGATCCAATTTATGCTGAAGCGTTGGGTGTGCAAGTCGATGACTTGCTGGTATCTCAACCTGATACCGGTGAACAAGCCCTGGAAATCTGCGATATGTTAGTACGTTCGGGGGGTGTCGACGTCGTGATTGTTGACTCGGTGGCAGCACTGACGCCAAAAGCTGAAATTGAAGGCGAAATGGGAGATAGCCACGTTGGTTTGCAAGCCCGCCTTATGTCGCAGGCATTGCGTAAGCTGACCTCGAACATCAAAAAATCAAATTGCATGTGTATCTTCATCAACCAAATTCGTATGAAGATAGGGGTTATGTTTGGTAACCCGGAAACCACTACCGGTGGTAACGCGTTAAAATTCTATTCATCGGTACGTCTTGATATTCGCCGCACAGGCGCTTTGAAAGAGGGTGATGAAGTTGTTGGTAATGAAACCCGCGTAAAAGTGGTGAAAAATAAAGTAGCGCCTCCATTTAAAGAAGCCAACTTCCAAATTCTTTATGGCCGCGGCATTTCAAAAGAAGGTGAGCTTATTGACCTGGGTGTTAAGCACAAAATGGTTGATAAAGCCGGTGCTTGGTATAGCTACAACGGCGATAAAATTGGTCAGGGTAAAGCTAACTCAATGAAGTTTATGCAGGAAAACCCAAAAATTGCTGATGAGTTAGAAGGTCGTTTACGCGAGTTGTTGTTGGCAAAACCAGTAAAAAGAACAAAAGAAGACAGAGAAGCAGAAAAAGCCGAGAAGGCAGCTAAAGCTAAAGCCGACGACGACTTATCTCTGACCTAACCAATGATGCGAGCGGAAAACATCTCTTGATGTAGTTTCGCCGCATAGGCATCTGTCATTCCAGCAAGGTAATCTGCAATAACCCGTTGTGGATTACCTGCTTTTCCCTCATCAAGCTTGTCTTTTTCTAACAAGTATCGATGTTTAGTATTTTCCGGAAGTAGTCGCTCAGGATCAACGGATAAAGCGTCAAATAGCTCCATAACAACTTGTTGTCCTTTAAATTCCTGCACCTGCATCTCCGGCTTTCTGATAACAAAGCGAAAAATAAACTGCTTGAGAGCGTTTAACAACTGTTGCTCCGGTGAGCCTAAGTTCGCCTCGTATTGTAATAAAGGCTCTTTAAACTGTGCCGAATAAGTTTCTAGTCTGGCAGAAGTCAGTAGGCGATTAACTAATCCGCCGATAGCGCGCTTGCGCTTATAATGTTGTTCAGAAAATAGCTGATCGGTTAGCTCAGTAGCGTTAAAGTCGCTAAGTTGCTGTTCCAGCTCCTGCAACAGGTCAAACATTTGAGCCATCCACAGCTCTCTATTAATCAGTCCAACAACAATTGCATCCTCCAAATCATGGACGCCGTAGGCAATATCATCGGCCAACTCCATAATAGAAGCGTCGACACTTTTAAATTGACTCTGGCCATGTGTGCTGGCCGAAGGAGCCATTGAAAATGTCTGTAATTGTTGCTTGTCACTGTCTGACAATACCTTTAAAACCCACGACAAAGCGGTTTGATCGTCGTCGTATAAGGCTTTTGCCGGTAACCAGTCGCGGGTTGGCAGATGACGAAAATCGCTAATGTCGCTAGGTAACGTCTGTCGGCATGCCTGATTCATTGTGACTGGATATTTGAGTAACCCGAGCAGGGAGCGTCGAGATAAATTCATTCCTGCCGATGGTGTATAGGCTTCAAGCTGCGTCACTATTCTGAATGTCTGCCCATTGCCTTCAAATCCGCCGTGGTGTCGCATCATATAGTTTAAGGCGATTTCACCACCATGCCCGTAGGGCGGGTGGCCTATATCGTGAGCCAGACATAAAGACTCTATTAACGGCTCTGATAGCTTTAGGTCGCGTGCTAGATCCGATTGATGATATTGAAAATGCACCACCAGACTACTGCCAATTTGGCTGGCTTCTAATGAGTGAGTGAGTCGAGTACGGGGGAAGTCGTGCATACCGATATACATAACTTGAGTTTTAGCTTGTAAGCGGCGAAAGGCGGCCGAATGCAGAATACGGGCTTTGTCCTTTTGAAACGGATTGCGCGTGTCGCCGGCGCGCTCTGCTGAGACAGAGCCGTGTATTCGCTCAAACCAAGATTCTGATATGTGCATGATTACTTCCTGCTTGCCTTAGTTTTGTACCGACGCCGCCCAGCTCGATGCTTTTTGGTACATGTCTATAAGGTCCTTTTCCGGCAGCTTCAATTTATTGGCGGCGCGAGTAATACTGTCCCAGTTAACCCGTTCAATCGACTCTGCCGTGGATAAGAAAAACGCAATGGCGCCCTTTTTTGATAGCAGCGCTGATCGAATCGAGTTACCCGCGTGGATATGATTCAATAGGTGTTCTAATTCGTCGTCCATTAAAGCATCGAGTTTTGATAAGAGTCCCGATAGAAATGCGGTTCCCGGCTCCGCACCGTAACGATGATCAGTTTGCGCTAGTTGTTCACAAAAACGAGCTCGGGCAATGGATAACCGAGTCAACTCATTAGGCTTAGATTCCCCAAGTGACGCGGTTGCTATAATTGCAACAAACTTTCTTATTTCCTGCTGTCCCAATCTTACAACGGCTTGCTTTAGCGAAGTTATGTCTGATTGGCGGGCAAAAAAAGCCGAATTGACAAAGCGTAATAGCTTATACGAAACGCCGGTGTCACGTTCGACTATTGCAGCGATCTCATCGGGGTTATAGTCCTCGGCGGTAACCTTCTCCAGTAACTCCATGTAGACTTTTTGCGAAGCAGAGAGTGAACGGCGTTGGATAATTTCTGGACGCGCAAAAAAGTAGCCTTGAAAATAAATAAAACCAAGCTTTAAAGCTTCTGAGAATTCGTTGTAATCCTCGACTTTTTCTGCCAGGTAGTCACCTTTAAAACCTTTATGAGCGGACATCTGTTGCTTTATCTGGGTAATAGACAACAGTCTAAAATCCATTTTTATGATGTCGATATAAGGTAAAAACCTAGCCCATTGCGGGGAAAATTCAAAATCATCCAGTGCAACAGTATAGCCTTTCTCTTTTAACGATTTTACGGCGGCAAAAACCTCATCGGTAGGACGGATAGTTTCCAAAAGTTCGACCACAACGGAGCGTTTAGGTAGCAGTTCCGGTAAACCAGAACAAATAGATTCTTCGGTAAAGTTTATAAATGCTTTACTATTCCCGGTCAGTGCTTCGATACCGCTGCTAAATTCGCTGTTCTCAATAAGGCGCTGGGTTGCTTCATCAGAATCAATAGCAGGGAATGCATTGTCAAATCCGTCCCGAAATAGCAGCTCGTATGCGTAAAGTACTTTTTTCGTATTAAAAATCGGCTGCCTGGCAAGATAAAAAATCACCGAGTTTTCCTTATCGCTAGGTTGCTATTTATGCTACAAATATTGCTATCTAGTGTACGGGCAAAATAGGGAATTGGGAAGAGAATCAATGTCTGAAGTAAAAGTCGCATTAGCGTTGGGGTCAGGCGCGGCCAGAGGATGGTCACATATTGGCGTTATCAAGGCCTTAGAAGAGATGGGTGTACGCGTAAACATGGTCGGCGGTACGTCGATTGGTTCTTTGGTTGGCGCCGGTTACGCCTCTGGTCGGTTAGCTGAGATCGAGGATTGGGTTTGTAATATGGGCCGCTGGGAGGTCTGGAACTTGCTCGACTTTGGTTTTAATCAGGGGGGACTGATCGGCGGCGAAAAAGTATTTAACGAAGCTCGCGAACAGTTTGGTTCAAAAACCATCGAAGAATTACCCATTACTTACGGTGCCGTTGCTACCGATTTGTACAGCGGCCGAGAGATATGGTTGCGGGAGGGCGACTTATACGATGCATCACGCGCTTCTTGCGCAATGCCAGGGGTTCTAGCGCCTAAAGCTATTGATGGCCGTTGGCTAATTGATGGTGGATTGGTGAATCCGGTACCGGTTTCTTTATGTCGCGCCTTAGGTGCCGACTTTGTTATTGCTGTGCATTTGAATTCCCAGCTTAACTCCAAGTCGTTAGAACGAAGAGGACGTAATATTCCTCCGCAAACTGAAGCTGAGGAAGCACAGAAGCGCGAAGCCGAGGCTCATAAGAAGTCGGAAGAATCTGGCTTCTTTGAAAATTTCTGGTCTGGCAGTCAACATTACTTTGACCATCTAAAAGGGCGCTTCAAAGCAAATCCGCATAAGCCTCCGGGTATGTTTAGTGTGATGTCTAGCTCTATTGATATTATGCAGGAGCGTATCACTAAAGCGCGAATGGCGGGCGATCCGCCAGATATATTGATTCAGCCCAAATTAGGCCATATCGGTATTATGGAATTTGATCGTGGCAACGAGGGTATCGATATCGGTTATGAGACCACGCATCGCATGCGTGATCTCATTATGGATGAGATAGAGCTGTACCGGGAGCGGCGTGGTTAATAGCCCGCCGCGTGGCCGTCCTTGCGGCTCTCTGAAGCGCCGTAATACACATCTTCTTTATGGTTTTTCCAGATAGCTTGATAACCCCCAAATGGGCCGACAGCTTCCTGCAATGTATGGCCCATTTTAATTAGTTCCCGACGGGTGTGTTTAGAAAAACCATTTTCTAAGTGAATTGTGCCACCATCAGTCATGGTTTCACCGGTAGGCTGACCTGAACCTGTATGTAAGATACGTGGCGCATCGCCGGCTTCCTGTAAGTTCATACCAAAATCCAGAATATTGATCAGAATTTGGGCATGCATCTGAGGCTGGGTCGCGCCGCCCATTACCCCGTAGCTCATGACTGGCTTACCATCTTTAGTGACAAACGCAGGGATAATGGTATGAAATGGACGCTTGCCTGGTTCAAATACGTTGTTATGTCCTTTTTGTAAAGAAAACAATTCGCCGCGGTTTTGCAGCACAAAACCAAGCCCTGGTGGTGTGACTCCCGAACCCATACCCCGATAATTACTTTGAATAAGCGAGACCATATTGCCGTCTTTATCGGCAGTTGTCAGGTAGATGGTATCGCCTTCTGTCGGTGGGTTGCCTGGCTCAACCGCTGCCGCCGGCATATTAGGGTCTATTAGTGCTGCTCGTTCGCGTGCGTAGCCTTTATCCAGTAAACCCTGTACCGGAATGTCATTAAATGCAGGGTCCGAGTAGTACTTGGCGCGATCTTCAAATGCTAGCTTTTTGGCTTCGACAAAGTGATGGATATATTCCGCGCTGTCGTAACCCATTTCAGCCAGATCAAAGTTTTCTAAAATATTTAAGATTTGCTGGGCCGCAATTCCCTGAGTGTTGGGAGGCAGTTCCCACAGATCATAGCCTCGGTAATTGCTTGAAACCGGTTCGACCCAGGTTGATTCATGTTCAGCGAGATCTTCGTAGCTTAAAAAGCCATCATGTTGCTGAACAAAAGAACTCATAGTTTTGGCAATTTCACCTTGGTAAAATACGCTACGGCCTTGCTCCGCCAGTTTTTGTAGTGTATTGGCTAAATCTGGATTTTTGAAACGCTCGCCTTTTTGGGGCATTTCGCCATCCTTCATAAAAACCTCGGCAAAACCGGGAATATCTTTTAACACCTCACCATTGCGTCCAAAATAATAGGCAATCACCTCCGTCACCGGGAAACCGTCGTTAGCGTATTGAATCGCCGGGTTTAGTATTTTATCCATCGATAAATTACCGAATTTTTGGTGTAACTCAAACCAGCCGTCTACCGTTCCGGGAACTGAGATTGGCAGAACGCCCCGAGCAGGAATACTGTCATAACCATTTTCTATGAAATACTCACGACTCAGCGACTTAGGTGACCGGCCCGAGGCATTAAGTCCATACAGTTGCTGGTCTTCTGCGCTCCAGACAATCGCAAATAAATCGCCACCGATACCGTTACCGGTTGGCTCTACAAGACCTAGTACTGCGTTAGCGGCGATTGCTGCATCTATGGCGTTACCGCCTTGCTGCATGATGTCTAATGCCACCTGAGTCGCTAACGGTTGGCTGGTCGCTGCCATTGCGTTAGGTGCCATAGCTTCGGAGCGTGTTGCAAAATGGTGACCGGTAATACGATCTGACGAGTTAGCCGGGGATACTGACAAGGTGCAACCCAACGCAAGGGCGCACGAGAGCAAAGTAGTTTTCATTATTCTGTCCTCTAAAAACGCTTCTATGACTATAGACACAAAAAAGGGCCGCAGCAGCGACCCTTTTATCGTTATTTATCGATGATTAATAACCTTGTCCGCAAGTTACTTTTGCGTGTGGTAGTGATCGTCGATAATTTTTTCCATCTCTTCGAACTTATCCTGCAGCTCTGGTGCCGGCTCAGCGGTAAGTTTACTGAAGATAATGATAGCAAGCACTGACACAATAAAGCCTGGTACTATCTCATAAACATAGGCACTTAACTGCTGACCACCGAACTCTGGACCATAAATCCAGAACAGCACGGTAATGGCACCTAAAACCATGCCGGCCAATGCACCGTGGCGGTTCATTCGTTTCCAGAACAGGCTCAGGATAACTACTGGACCAAAGGCTGCGCCAAATCCTGCCCAAGCGTTAGAAACTAGCGTTAGTACCGTATTTTCCGGGTTCCATGCTAACCAGATTGCTACCAAAGATACCAACAGTACTGATAGACGACCTACAGCCACTAGTTCTTTCTGGCTTGCGTCTTTGCGCAAAAATGCTTTGTAGAAATCTTCGGTTAATGAGCTTGAGCTCACTAGCAGTTGCGATGAAATGGTGCTCATAATAGCTGCCAGAATAGCCGCTAATAAGAAGCCACCAATCAAAGGATGGAACAGGAACTGTGAGAAGATAATAAAGATGGTTTCTGCATCACCTAAGGTCATTTGCGTCTCGTCGACATAAGCGATACCAACGAAACCTGTCGCCATAGCACCGATAATGGCAAAAAACATCCAGGTGATACCGATGCGACGTGCGCTTTTAATCGCACTAACCGAACGAATTGCCATAAAACGCACGATAATATGAGGTTGGCCGAAATAACCAAGGCCCCACGCTAATAACGATATTATGCCCAAGGCTGCGAGATTTTCACCGGTGGCTCCGTTTTTAAAGAAGTCGAGGAAATCTGGGTTTATCTCACGTACTCCGGTTACCACATCGCTATATCCGCCCATTTCGGAAAAGGCCACGATAGGTACCAGTATGAGCGCAACAAACATGATGCAACCTTGCACAAAGTCGGTCATGCTGACTGCCAGGAACCCACCAAATAGCGTATAGGCACAGACAACACCGGCTGTAACCCAGAGGCCAGTGGTGTAATCCAAGCCGAAGGAGCTATCGAATAGCTTGCCTCCTGCAACTAAGCTGGCTGAAGTGTATAGCGTAAAGAAAATAATAATGACCACTGATGAGAAAATGCGTAATTTACGACCTTCGTCATTAAAGCGGTTAGCGAAGTAATCAGGAATGGTAATGGAATCGTTGGCCACCTCGGTATAAGTACGTAAGCGAGGGGCAACAATGATGTAGTTAAGATAAGCACCGATGACCAAACCCACAGCAATCCACAGCTGCGAAACGCCCGAGACGTAAATCGCTCCGGGTAAGCCCATCAGCATCCAACCACTCATATCTGAAGCCCCCGCAGATAATGCGGTTACTGCGGGGCCTAAGCCACGGCCACCCAGCATATAGCCGGAGACAGAGTCTGTTGCTTTTTTATAGGCGTATAGCCCAATGCCTAGCATTACAATAAAATACAGCGCTAGCGATATCAGAGTACCTGTTTCCACATTAAACTCCCTTAATTTTAGTTAGAGCGACGTTAGCGCTTCTGTCGCTTTTTATTTGAGTGTTCTGTCGATAAATGTTCATGCAGCAACTGTTCTACATAAGGTTCCTGCGACTTGTTTAATAATAGTTCTGTTTGTTCAAACGAGATCATTTTACCACGATACAAAATTAAGATCTTGTCGGCAATGTGTTTCACGATCTGCGGTGAATGAGTCACGAAAATATAGGAAATTCCCATTTCTTGCTGCAAATCGAGCATGAGGTTAATAATTTGTGCTCTAACGGATGGGTCAAGAGCGACCAATGCTTCATCGGCAACAATAATTTGTGGCTCTAAGGTGATGGCTCGGGCAATCGCTACCCGTTGCTTTTGACCCGTTGATAGCATGTGCGGGTAAAACTCGTAATGCTCGCTTAATAAGCCAACTTTGCGCAGCACCTGCACAACGGAATGATAACGTTGCTCGGGGTTCATTTTGGTGTTGAATAGCAGCGGCTCTTCCAGCTGTTGACCAATAGTACGTTGGCTGTTCAGTGATTTTTCACTATCTTGAAAAATCATCCGAATATTCTGACAGCGCTGCTTAGTATTATTATCGTAAAGCTTTTGTCCGTTTAGATAAATCGCACCGCCAGAAGCCGATTCCACGCCCGCAACTAGCTTCGCCAAAGTCGACTTGCCGGAGCCTGTTTCACCCATGATGGCTAAGGTTTCTCCGGCCCCCAGAGTAAAGGATATAGGCTCTACCGCCACCGATTTTGGGCTCCATGGCCAGTCACGCCGCCCGCGAAAGGTCTTAGTTAAGTTTTTTACTTCAAGTACCTGGCTCATGATTCAGGCTCATTTAACGGAAAGTGACAGTGAAATAATTGCTGCTCGCGAGAACTGACTTCCGGCGCTTTAACACACTGTTTTTGCGCGTAAGGGCACCTTGGCCCTAAGCGGCAACCGATCGGCATATGACGTAAAGTTGGCACAGCCCCTGGTAAGGTTGGTAAGCGCGACTTACGGGGTAAGTCACTGTGACTTTGCAAAGACATCCGAATCATCGAGTCAGTATATGGATGCGCCGGGCGCTCAAGAATTTTTCTGGCATCGCCGGTTTCCATTAACTGGCCGCAATAAAGCAATGTTAGATTCTGAGTGGCTGGTAAAATGGAAGCTACATCCTGTGTGATCAGTAATACTGACATATCCTGACTCACCGCTAACTTGGTCAATAACCGCTGAATTTGATCGCGGGTTGATGGCTCCATAGCCGTGGTTGGCTCGTCAGCAATCAGCAATTTTGGCCGGTGAGCCACCGCAATAGCAATACTGACTTTTTGCGCAATGCCCTCTGACAGTTCAAAAGGATAACTTTTAAGCACCATATCGTGGTCGCGAATACCCACTCGGTGCAGTAATTGTTTGGCGCGAGTTTTACGATCCATACGCCGGCGCAGAAAAGTTCCGGTGACATCACCGGTGGGAATTGCTTCGTTTATTTGTTGTTCAATGGTGTTGTTTGGATCCAGGTAGGCGGCCGGATCTTGAAAGATCATTGCCATATCGCGGCCGGTCACTGCTCGCCGCTGTTTTAAGTCCATTGCTAACAGATCCTGGCCATTCCACCAAAGGCGATCAGCTGTTACGCGCCAGGCCGGATTGATAACACCGATAATCGCTTTGGCTAACAGACTTTTACCGGAGCCGGACTCACCGACAATCGAATGAATCTCTCCACTTTTTAGCTGTAGATTCACGCGGTCAAGAATTCGCACCCGTCCCTGCGGCATATCCAGTTCAATGGTCAAATTGCGAATGTCTAATAAATCCATCAATTATCCATCCGTTGTTTTATCGAGCGTCGCAGGCTATCACCAACAACATTAATCGACGTTATGGTGATAAACAATGCAATCCCTGGCAACACCATCGACCAAGGTGATAAATACACTTCATCAAGGCTGCGGGATAACATGCTTCCCCATTCTGGAGTAGGCGCCTGGACACCAAGCCCCAAAAAGCTCAATGCGGCAATATCCATAATAGCAACAGACAGAGCCACGGTTAACTGCATTACCAGTGCTGGGGTAATATTGGGCAAAATAACCCGGTACATAAGATAGGTGTCTGAACAGCCATTCAGCCGCGATGCAGTTACATAATCTTTTTGCCACTCACTATGTACTGCATTTCGGGTGACATAAATAAACTGGGGTATGAGTGACAATGTGATCGCAATAATCGCGTTACCTAAACCTGGTCCTAAAATTGCGATGATGACCAAGGCTAGCAAGAAGGACGGGATGGTTAATACTCGGTCAAAAACGTGGCCAAGCAGTTGGTACTTAAAGTTACGGTCAACACCGGCTAACGCGCCAATAAATATTCCAAAGGTCGAGGATACAATGACAATAGTAAGTGGCAGCGCAAAACTATACAGAGACCCGATCAGCATCCGTGACAGCATATCGCGACCGAGGTCATCAGTACCAAACATAAACTGAATGTTGCCTTGTTGCGTCCACGATGGCGGTAAAGAAATAGCGTCGCTGAATTGTTGAGCAGGAGAGTAGGGTATTAAAATCGGTGATAGCAGAGTGACTGCTAATAGCGCAATCAATACCCAAAGAGCGAACATCGCTGCTGTACGGCCCCGAAACGAATACCAAACTAATTGCAGTGGAGACGGGTTATTGTCTTTATAGTACAGATCAGGCTGTGCCATATCGTTCCTCCCGAACTATCGGAAAACGCCAGCCGCGGTATATATCGAAGATAAAATTCACCACCAGGGTGGTCGCGACTAATATGAGCAAGGCTGCCTGAATGACCGGATAATCCCGCTCTATGATTGCTTTTAATAACCATGAGCCAATACCAGGCCAGTTAAAGATGGATTCAACAATGACACTGTTAGCTAGCATAAGGCCGAAAATGAAGGTCAGCTGTTGAATAATCCCCTGGATGGCATTGGGTACAGCGTGCCTGGTAACCACTCGGAAAGGCGATAAACCACGAGCTCTAACCGCTTTAACATAGGGCTTTTGCATAACTTCAACGGTGGTATTGCGCATCATTCTTAACAGTAGCATTGAGGGAAGACTGGCCAGAACAACCACCGGCAGTACCATATGAGCCAGAGCATTATACAAAGCGTCTGTTTTATGTTCCGACTGACTCAACATAACATCGATTAAAATAGAGCCGGTCTTAGGTTCGATAAGATAAAGGGGATCTATTTGGCCGGTAATCGGTAACCAGGGAATTTTTACCGCAAACAACAGAATCAGTAATTGAGCCAGCCAGAACACCGGAATCGAGTAGCCGCCAATGGCTGTTGAAATAATAACTTTATCGACCGGTGACTTGTATCTGGCCGCGGCAAGCGCACCTAGTGGCAAACCGGTTAGTAACGCTAACAACAGACCTAATAACAGAATCTCAAAAGTAGCCATAAATGTTCGGGTTGCTTCCGCCCAAACTGGTTTTTGACTGACTAAAGATACTCCCCAGTCAAAGTTAATCAGGTTCTGCAAATAGTAACTGTATTGAATGAACAAATTACTGTCGCCGCCACGCAGCTGAAAGGCCATATCGTAATTCGGGCTTAATGGTCGAATGCCCGACATATTGGTAATTACATCACCCGGGAATAACCAGTTGAGACAGAAACTGAAAATTGTCAGTAGCCATATTGCCAGCACCAGATACAACAGACGATTGATTAAAAAGCGAGTCATTGCTGCAACTCCTTACCCGCTTTTCGAAAGCTAATACCGCCATAGGGAGGTAGCTCAACACCAGTGACATAATCTTGTTGTGCCTGGTAACGCATCGAATGTGCAATGGGAAGCAGCGGCAACTGCTGATTTAAAAGTTGTTGAGCCGAATGATAGAGCTGCTTACGCTTTTCGGTGTCAGTGGTCGAAATAGCATTAACTAGAATCTGATCAAAGCCGCGATGACACCAGTTTGCCCGGTTACTGCCGGTGCTAACGGCAGCACAGCTTAATAGAGGCCGGAAAAAGTTGTCAGGATCGGCATTGTCGGCGTACCAACCAACTAGAGCAGTATCATGTTCCCCTCGACTTAGCCGACGACGAAAACTGTTCCACTCGTAACTAACAATACGTGCCTCGACACCAACTTGCGCTAAATCGGATTGCATCAATTCGGCCATACGGCGAGCGTTAGGATTATATACGCGCTGCACCGGCATCGCCCAAATGGTCATTTTAAAGCCAGGCTCTACTCCGGCTTGGTCGAGCAGTTGCCGGGCTTTTTCCGGATTGTATTCGTACTGTTGAGAGGTCGTGGTATAGGCCCAGGAAGTCGGCGGTAGGATTGAATCGGCAAGTTCCGCGTTACCGTAATAAATTGCGTCGATAATGGCCTGACGATTAATGGCAAAGGCCAGGGCCTGACGCACAGTCGGATCATTAAACGGTTCTTTATCCGTATTGAAGGCCCAGAAGCCTACATTGGGGCTTACTTCTGACTGAACCTTGATCTGCTTTTGGTTAAGCGACTGTAGCTTACTAACTAGTGGGTAGGGGATAACATCACACTCACCGGTCACTAGTTTTAGCATACGTTTATTAGCGTTTGGGGTTATCGAGTAAACTAAGTGCTCAATCCCAGGGCCCTGGCGCCAGTAGTCAGGGTTTCTATTGTAACGAATAAAGTAGTCTTTACGGAATCGACGAAACCGGTAAGGACCAGTCCCTACTGGTTGTGTATCAAGCTGCTCCGGGGTTTCTTTAACCGCCAGTTGTCCAGCGTACTCGGCTGACAAAATAACCGCGAAGTCGGTGGCTAAATTGGCTAAAAAAGAGCTGTCGGCGTTGCGTAGAATAATATCGACAGTATACCTGTCTACTTTCACCACTCTTTTGATCAGTTTATCCAATCCGGTTGCGGTAAAGAATGGGTAATCACCACCGCCTACGTTGTGGTAGAGCGAGGTCGGGTCAAGCCAGCGATTGAAGCTAAAAATGACATCATCCGCGTTAAATTTACGCGAAGGTGAAAAGTAATCGGTTTCATGGAAAGAGACATCTTCTCGTAAATAGAAGCGATAGCGAGTGCCTTCGTCTAGGGGTTGCCAACGAGTTGCTAGTGCGGGCACGAATTGTTGGCTGCTCGCATCGTAGTCAATCAGCCGGTCATATAACTGAGCGGCTGTTGCATCAACGGTGGTGCCCGATGTCACCAGTTGTGGATTAAAGCCTTCGGGATTGCCCTCAGAGCAGTAAACCAAACCTTCTCTTAGAGGTTCCGGGATCTCACGTTCGCCACCGCAGGCGGTCACCAGTAAGGTGACAATAACCGGGAAAGTGCTGCGTAGTTTAATCATTTTCGCCGTTAGTACCTTCAAGCAGTTGGTATTTTTTTAGATATCCCCGCAATTGATGATACGTCAAACCTAAATGCTTTGCTGTTTTCTTTTGATTGTACTGACAGATCTTTAAGGCTTCTTTTAATAACCCTGTTTCAAAGTCTTGCGACTGTTGTTTTAAGTCCACAGGTTGACTCAAATCGACGGGGCTACTGCTGCTAGGTGCGACTGTAGGTTCGGCTGCTGATTCCTGGCGCGGCGCCTCAACATTGGTTTTGTCAGCGCCAGACGATGGTTGCGGTGCCGGTCGATAGGGACTGGCAAATGGGTCGAGCACAATATCATGCACCGGAACATGGCCGTTACCAACCCGATAAACACTGCGCTCGATCACATTCTTTAGCTCCCGGACATTGCCGGGCCAATGGTAATCGAGTAATAACCGTTTGGCTTTCTCGGTAAAGCCACTGAACAGTTCGTAGTGGAGCTCTCTGGCCATAGCGATAGCAAAATGCTCGGCGAGTACCATAATGTCTTCTCGGCGTTCGCGCAGCGGCGGTAAGGTGATAACGTCAAACGCCAAGCGATCGAGTAGGTCGTGCCTAAACTTACCGCTGCTAGCCAAGGATGGCAGATCCTCATTGGTCGCGGCAATAAGTCGGGTATCGACTTTCACCGGGCGTGAGCCGCCGACCCGTTCAAATTCTCCGTACTCAATGACGCGTAGTAATTTCTCCTGGACTAGCATCGAGGTGTTGGCTAGCTCATCAAGGAATAATGAGCCGTTATCGGCGCGTTCAAAGCGACCTTCATGACGTTTGGTGGCGCCGGTGAAAGCTCCCGACTCGTGACCAAACAGCTCGCTTTCTAGTAAATTGTCATTTAACGATGCGCAATTTAGCGTAATGTATTTTTGATCCCAGCGTTGCGACAAAAAGTGGCATCGTTGAGCGATTAGCTCTTTACCGGTGCCACGTTCGCCAATGATCAAAATCGGCTTGTTTAGAGGGGCGGCCTGCGAAACATGCTCTAGCACTTCGACAAAGCTATTTGACTCACCAATTAAATTATCTTTTTGACGAAATTCGCTCATGTTAGCGAAAACCCCATTTTGTAGTTATTTTTGCCAATTATTAGTAGAGCTCACAAGTTAGCGCAAGCTTTAAATTGTAGGGTAAAACAAAAAACCAAATAAATACAGTTAGTTACCGTAGTTTTAAAAGTTGGCCTGATTGTTGAATACCTAACAGCAGAGGTTATCGTAACCTACAACTTGAACAACTCAACTGTGAGGTAATTATTATGGGTATTTTTTCACGTTTTAGCGATATCGTGAACTCCAATTTAAATGCATTGTTGGACAAAGCGGAAGATCCGCAGAAAATGGTGCGCCTGATCATTCAGGAAATGGAAGACACACTGGTCGAAGTACGCTCCACATCAGCCCGCCTATTGGCCGAGAAAAAAGATGTTCAACGCCAGCAACAACGAGCTGAGCACGAAGTACTGGATTGGGAAAATAAAGCCGAGTTAGCGCTTTCTAAAGAGCGCGAAGACTTAGCAAAGCAAGCTTTAATTGAAAAGCGACAAGCGCAAGATGCGGTCGATTCGTTGCAACAAGAAATTGACCGAGTCGACGAGAACCTGGATAAACTGAATGGTGAAATTGGCCAGTTGCAGGAAAAATTAGCTGATGCCAAAGCGCGCCAGAAAACCATTTTAATGCGTCAGAAAACGGCAACCAGTCGCTTAGCAGTTAAACAGCAGGTGGATAGTAATAAAGTTAATGACGCGATGGAGAAATTCGACCGCTATGAGTCTAAGATTGATGGTATCGAAGCTCAGGTTGAATCCTATGATATGGGTAAGCGTAGTTTACGTGACGAATTTGCCGAGCTGGAAAATGAAGGTAAAGTAAACGACGAACTGGAAGCGTTAAAGGCGCGGATGAAAGCCAAACAAAACGACAGCCAGTAAACCGATCATAATTTAGGACGACGTTATGGAAACTGTAATAGGTGCGCTGATAGCGCCGGTTATAATCTTCACCCTGTTTGTAGCGCCGATTTGGCTGATACTGCATTATCGTAGTAAAAAGCAGGTGAATAAAGGACTGACCGAAGAAGAGCGTAGCCAACTCAATCAAATGGTGGAAAAAGTAGAAAAAATGCGCGATAGGATTCGTACTCTGGAGCGTATTTTGGATGCCGATTCACCTAACTGGAGGGCACACAAATGACTTCAGCCAAACGTCAACTGCGACGTAATACAGAAAAGGGTAAGCTAGCCGGCGTTTGTGCCGGCTTAGCGGACTACCTGAATATTGAAACCTGGATTGTAAGGGTGGTTTTTTTCACCGGTTTTATTTTCTCCAGCGGCTTTTTCTTAATTTTGTATATTGCCGGCTGGTTGATACTGGACAAAGCGCCTGCTCAGTTCGAGAACGATCACAACTTTCATGTAAAAAGCAGTGTTTATCAAGCAGGTGAGCCGCCACACCGGGCGTTCCGTGAATTAAATCAAGAGTTGACCGAACTCGACCAACAATTACAGCGTATGGAGAAGTACGTTACTTCGAATCAGTACAACTTACATAGAGAATTCAGCAAGCTGTGAGAGTGTCCGATAAATTAACAAAAAACATTTCGCACCGAGCCCGCGACCTTATCGATCGCGGGCTCGATCGTCATATCCGACTGGCAATCACTGGCTTAAGCGGTGCCGGAAAGACCGCATTACTGAGCGGTCTGCTGGAACAAATGTTGTATGCGAATGACAGTTCGGCATTGCCCTATTGGCGCGTAGCAAAACAACAACGTTTAATCGGAGCACGACTGGTTCCAAGCAGTGATTGGTCGATAGCACGCTTTGATTACGAAGGCGCAGTCAACGCGCTAACCGGAGAAAACTCAAGTTGGCCGCAATCGACACGCGATGTGAGCGAGATCCGGATCGAACTAAAGTTCAAGCCGGTTAAGGGCTTAGCCAGCAAGCTCAGTGATAGCCGCAAAGTGACGGTTGACCTTATCGACTATCCGGGAGAGTGGTTACTCGATTTGCCAATGTTGGCACAAAATTATCAACAATGGAGTGAACAACAGTCACGACTGAGTGAGCAAGGAGCTCGGGCCGAGGTGTTTGCTGGTTGGCATAATCGTGTTCGTGAAAGCATGCAGTTAGAGGGTGATGCGGACGAGACCATTCGCCGGCTGGCACGAGATTATCAACAGCAGTTGCAGCGTTGTAAAAAAGAGTTTGGTTTGTATTTTTTGCAGCCGGGCAGGCACTTATTGCCCGGTGAACTGGCCGATGCGCCGGCCCTCGATTTCTTTCCCTGGCCAACCGATCTGGATTTGCCGGAGAGCTGGGGCGAGTTGCTGCAGCAAAAGTATCATTACTACCAGCAACAGGTGATTAAACCTTTCTATAAAAGCTATTTCCAAGATTTTAACCGGCAAGTCATCCTGGTTGATGTGTTAACTGCTTTGGAGGCCGGTGAGGATGCTTTGTCGGAGCTCAAGCTGGCGCTGACTGAGCTGATGAAAAGCTTTGAGTACGGAAACAATCATTTTCTCAAACGTCTGTTATCACCGCAAATTGACCGCGTTGCACTCGTCGCCTCCAAGGTGGACCATATTGGCCCGGATCAGCACGCTGCATTGCGCCAGTTGTTAGCTCAGTTGCTGCAAAACAGTCGACAACAGTTGGATTTTGAACGGATTGAATACAAGACCTTTAGTGTGGCTGGTATCTCTGTTAGCCAAGCCGGGCAGTTAAGTGACGGCACGGTGGTGCTGGATGGGTTTGATCACGATCGACAACGAGTTCGTGTTGGAGCCCCTAAAGTGCCAGCAACCTGGCCTAACAAAAAAGACTGGCAAATCGGCTTCGCGTATCCCCGGTTCTACCCACACTTTTCCAGCGTGCAATCGCCGTTGCCGCATATTCGGTTGGATCAATTGTTGGATTATTTACTGGGAGATAAGCTGGAATGAGTTCTTATAACAACGATAAAAGTAAGCTCACTTATTTTGATCCAGACAGCGAAGCGATTGAGCCGGTGCAACTGGAAGAGCCGGCAGATGAGGTGCAGCATACGTTAGCGGAGCTCCCTACCAAACAATCAAAAAAACGGCCTTTCAAGCGTTGGCTAGCGGTCGCGTTGGTGTTGTTGTTGGTTGCTGTCGGTGTCGAGAGCTTTTTACTGATTGCACAAAGCTTTCAACAGCACTGGGTGCTTGGCAGTCTCTGGACGGCAGCTCTAGGGCTATTAGTCGCTTTATTGTTGGTATTTGTGGTGCGTGAAGCGTGGTTATTAAGACGCTTAAAGCAGCGCTGGCAGCAACAACAAAAGCCATCACCGGATCGTTTGCTGGCGGGCTTAAAGCATCCCGATTTAAAGGTTGCGTGGCAGCAAATCGACCAGTATTACTGGAGCGATGAGGAACGTATAGAGCGATTTGAACTTGATATTGTTAGTCGCGTTGATCAGCAGGCACAGCGGCTGATTAGCAAGCGGTCGGCGGAGGCCGCCGCATTAGTTGCGGTTAGTCCAAGTTCGGTCGCCGATATGGTGCTATTGCTATGGAGAAGCCAGCGGATGATGACAGATATCGCGCGGTGTTACGGTATCGAACTGGGTTACTGGAGCCGCGTGCGATTATGGCGCCAGGTATTGACCAACTTAGCCTATGCGGGCATCAGTGAACTGGCAGTAGACTTTGGTGCTCAGTGGTTAAGTGCGGAGCTGATGACCAAGTTATCCGCTCGAGCCGGCCAGGGTTTGGGAGCTGGATTGTTGACAGCAAGACTTGGCTACCAGGTAATGAACCTGAGTCGTCCAATTCCTTTTAAATATTGCAAAAGGCCCGGCTATGGGCGCCTGCAAAAAGATCTGCTGCGTCAGCTTAGCCAAGTTGTTCCCAGTATTTATAAACGCCGCAGCAGTACAGAAAGTCGTTAGTGGAAAATATACGTTACAGAAAAGCCCGCAGCTGTTGCGGGCTTTTTTATTGCCAGATTACCGTTCACCGATGCACTCTTAGTGTTAACAAACTTATAAAGAATCCGTCTTTTGACGGCTCAGTATGGCGAATAAATCAACAGTGAATAACAATAATAACAATTCAAACTGGCAACCTGCGACAAAAGTGATACATGGCGGTTGTGGGCACGACGACCCACACGGATCTCTGGCGCCACCGCTGTATCAAACATCAACCTTTAAATTCGCTAATTCGGCGCAGGGCTCTGCGCGTTTTGCAGGCGAAGAAGACGGGTATATCTACAGTCGTTTAGGTAATCCGACGACTGTCGAGCTTGAGACTCGTGTCGCAGAACTCGAAGGGTACGAGGCGGCTGCGGCAACGGCGACCGGAATGGGTGCAATTGCGGCGACTACTATGGCATTTGTAAAGGCCGGCGATCACATCATAGTGTCTGATGCTATCTATGGCTGCAGCTTTGCGCTATTTAGTGAGTTGTTCGAGCGTTTTGGAATTACTGCAGACTTTATTGATTTGAATGATCTTGAGTTGCTAAAAGCAACAATAAAAGAAAATACCCAATTAGTATTTCTTGAGACACCGGCCAATCCGCACCTTAAATTAGTGGATATCAAGGCTGTTAGTGATGTCCTGGCAGGCTCAGAGATTCGGTTGATTGTCGACAATACGTTTATGACACCATTGCTGCAGCAACCAAAGCAATTAGGCGCAGATCTAGTGGTGCACAGTGCAACTAAATTCTTAAACGGTCACGGCGATGTGGTTGCCGGACTGGTTTGCGGTAGTCACCAAGACATTATGCAGATAAAGGGGACGACCCTAAAAGATATGGGGGCAACAATTAGTCCACATGACGCATGGTTAATTTTGCGTGGCTTGAAAACTCTGGACGTGCGCATGCAACGTCATTGTGAAAACGCCGAGCGAGTGGCTCAGTTTTTAGATCAGCATGATGGTGTCAGAAAAGTTTATTACCCGGGCCTGAAAGAGCATCCGGGACATGAATTGATAGGGCGCCAAATGCAACATGCTGGTGCCGTTATCGCGATGGAGCTAGAGGGGGACGAGGCGCAAGCACGTTACTTCTTAGATCAATTAAAAATGATCCCATTGGCGGTAAGTCTGGGTGATGCTGAAACCTTGATTCAACATCCGGCCTCGATGACGCATTCACCTTATACAGCCGAAGCCCGCCAACGGGCCGGTATTAGCGATACGTTAGTACGTATTGCCGTAGGCCTGGAGGCGGTCGAAGATATCATCGCCGATTTACAACAAGCATTAGAAGCCAGCCGGCAGCGCTGGCAAAAAACGGCTTAAACAACAAGAGGAAAGTATGGGTAAACAGAGTCAATACGTATCTAGACAGCCTGACGAGAATGGCGTTATTCACTGGAGCGACGAGGAGAATGCCGTATGGCGTGATCTGGTTGAACGTCAGTTAAAGTGCATTCCCGGAAAAGCGTGTGACGAGTACATGAAAGGACTCGAGTTACTTGACTTGCCAACGGATAGATTACCGCAGCTGGATGAAGTAAACCAAGTTCTGGAGCGCGAAACTGGCTGGCAAGTAGCAGCGGTTCCAGCGTTAATTCCATTTGATGAATTCTTCCGGTTATTGGCTAACAAACAGTTTCCGGTAGCTACTTTTATTCGTACCCGGGAAGAGTTTGACTACTTGCAGGAGCCTGATATTTTTCATGAAATATTTGGCCACTGTCCACTGCTGACTAATCCGGCATTTGCTCACTTTACCCATCAATATGGTAAATTGGGTTACGCTGCAACGCCTAAAGAGCGAGTTTATCTGGCTCGTTTATACTGGTTTACGGTGGAATTCGGTCTGATGAAAACAGCTGAGGGAATCCGTATATATGGTGGCGGTATTCTCTCTTCGCCGGCGGAGACTGAGTACGCGGTCAATAGTGATAAGCCCGAGCGCAAGCCACTTAAGGCTTTGGACGCATTACGGACACCCTATCGGATTGATATTATCCAGCCAGTCTACTATACCATTGAGAGTGTGGATGAGCTGTACGAGATTTCTGACATGGACATCATGTCACTGGTACATGAAGCAATGGAACTTGGGTTGTTCGAAGCTAAGTTCCCACCAAAACCTAAAACTGACGTAGCGTAAAAGGAGCCTTAAATGTCATTAGACAGCGAAAAATGTGAAGCGTGTCGTGGAGACGTCCCTGAAGTGAGCGAAGATGAGCTGAAAGAGTTGATGCGGGAAATCCCGGAGTGGACACCGATAACTCGGGATGGCGTAATGATGCTACAACGTGAGTACGAGTTTAAAAACTTTAAACAAGCGTTAGCGTTTACCAATCGCGTTGGTGAATTAGCGGAACAAGAAAAACATCATCCGGAAATTACCACCGAATGGGGTAAAACAACGGTTACCTGGTGGACCCACGCAATCGATGGACTGCATCGCAATGACTTTATTATGGCGGCGAAAACCGATAAAGCGGTTGACGAATAGCCTAACAATAGAAAATTAAAACACGCTATTTGTTGGCGTGATAAGACCCCAGCCAAAGTGCTGGGGTTTTTACTATCTGAACGGCGTTATTTGCTGTATTATTTACTTTACAAAGGTTCCAATTAGAAGCAAAGACAACGTTTATGAGATTAGAAATAAGCTGTGACGATCGGCTTGGCATTTGTCAGGATGTATTGCAGATATTGCGTGATCATGAAATTGATTTGCGGGGTATCGAGGTTGATCCGGTCGGTAAAATTTTTCTCAACTTTCCAGAGTTGGCATTCGACGACTTTAGTCACTTGATGCCGAAAATCCGTCGCATCCCAAATGTGAAAGACGTAAAAACGATTCCTTATATGCCGTTTGAGCGGGAGCATTTCGAATTTGATCTATTGCTGAGTACCTTGCCGGATCCGGTGCTTTCTATTGATGCAAAAGGCCGTATCGACATCATTAACGATGCCGGCGCTAAGTTACTGGCGGGTGCTAATGAGCCGTTAAAAGGCGAAACGATCAGTCAGTATATTCATGGTTTTTCGATTTTACGTTGGCTTGATAATGAACCGAAGGAACCGACCTACGAGGCGGTTAATATTGGCTTAGCCGAATATCACGCCCAGTTGCTGCCTATTTGGGTAACGGCAGAAGATGGTAATGAGACCTTTGCTGGCGCAGTTATTACCTGTAAAAGCGACCCCATAACGGCCAATTGGCAGCGCGGTGACAACGAATCGGCATTTACCGCGCTATTAACCGAGCAGCCGCTAGTAAAGCAGATAATCAAAGATGCACAACGCATGGCAGAGCTGGAGGCGCCGCTGCTGATAGAAGGCGAAACTGGGGTAGGCAAGGAGCTGCTGGCAAAGGCATGTCACTATGCCAGCGCGCGTTTCGACAAACCTTTTTTAGCCATTAACTGTGCCGCATTACCGGACAACGTCGCTGAAAGTGAACTGTTTGGACATGGTGAAGGTAGTTTAAGTGATTTGAGTCAACGCAAAACTGGCGTGCTGGAACAAGCCGCTGGTGGGACGGTATTGCTTGATTCTGTCGGCGAAATGTCGATTAGCCTGCAAGCAAAATTACTGCGTTTTCTCGAGGACGGTGTTTTTCGCCGTATTGGTGAAGAAAAAGAAGTCAGCGTTAATGTGAGAATCATTTGTACCGCGCAAAATCACCTGTTTGAACTGGTTGAACAGGGACGGTTTCGCGAAGATCTCTATTATCGGCTTAATGTGTTGGTACTCAGCTTACCGCCATTGAGAGAACGCCGAAATGACGTATTGTTGTTGGCAGAGCACTTTATCGCTGAGGCATGTAAGTCGCTGGGCCGTAGCCAGGTAAAACTAGGCCGTGCCAGCAGAGAAAAGCTGCGTCGTTATCAGTGGCCTGGCAACATACGCCAGTTGGAAAACACCATGTTCCGCTCTGTCTCTATGCTTGAAGGAGATATACTCGAGCCTCAGGATATTCGACTGCCGGAAATTCAACAAACTGAGGATAGCTTAGCGGTCGATATGAAAGAGACCACTCTGGACGAAGCCGTACGTCACTTTGAATCCAGTATTTTGCGTCGTCTTTACCCAAGTTACCCAAGTACCCGGCAACTGGCGAAACGATTAGGGTTGTCGCATACGGCAGTGGCCAATAAATTACGCGAGTACGGAATTGGCAAACAACGCAAACGCAGTTCGTAAACATTAACGGACAAAAAAACTCAGCTGTAACTTTAAGTTTACGGGTGGTTTTGCAAAGCCGTGCCGCTACAAGCCGTTGCACGGCTTTTTTATTTTTGTATAAAAAACGTTACAAACCGACCCCGGTGTTAGCTATTTATTGATTTTCCTCAACACTCGCCAGTTCTAACGCCAGGCCCTACAGTTATTGTGTCTAATTACAAATACCAGCATAACTGGAAGGAATTATTATGTCAGAAGTAACAAGCAACCCTTTGAATACCGATGGTTTTGAATTTGTTGAATATACCGCTCCGGATCAGCAAGGCTTTGCTGCGTTAAAGGACCTGTTCGACAAACTTGGCTTTACCGAAGTAGCGAAACACAAAACTAAGCAGGCGTGGTTGTATAAGCAAAACGATATTAACTTTATTATCAATGCGGAGCCGGGTGGTCAGGCGGAAGAATTCGCCAAACAACACGGCCCGAGTGTTTGTGGCATGGCATGGCGCGTACAAGACGCTAAACACGCTTTTGAACACGCTGTTGGTAACGGTGCGAAACCGTTTCCTTCTGAAAAAGGCGCTATTGACGGTGCGCAAGCGGTCTACGGTATTGGTGCAAGTGCGCTTTACTTTGTCGATAATTACCAGGACAACGCGGTCTATAAAGAACATTTCGATTTTTATGAAGACTGGCAGGGCAAAATGAATGACCACGCCGCGGGTCTATACGAGATTGACCACCTAACCCATAACGTTTTCCGTGGCAATATGGATACCTGGGCTGGCTTTTATGAGCGTATCGGTAACTTCCGTGAAATCCGTTACTTTGACATCGAAGGTAAGTTAACCGGGCTGTTGAGCCGGGCAATGACTGCGCCTTGCGGAAAAATTCGGATCCCAATTAATGAATCACACGATGACAAGTCGCAAATTGAAGAATACCTGAAAGAGTACAAAGGTGAAGGTATTCAGCACATCGCATTAACCAGCGATAACATCTACAAGACGGTAAAAGATCTGCGCTCAATTGGCATGGACTTTATGGACACGCCAGAAACATATTACGAGAAAATTGATGAGCGTGTAGAAGGCCACGATGAAGATGTTGAAGCGTTACGTGAACAACGCATCCTGATTGACGGTGCGCCAATGAAAGACGGCATTTTACTGCAAATCTTCACGCAAACTGTAATCGGCCCGGTATTTTTCGAAATTATTCAGCGTAAAGGTAATGAAGGCTTTGGCGAAGGTAACTTTAAAGCGCTGTTTGAAAGTATCGAAGAAGACCAAATTCGCCGGGGAGTATTAGACGATGCGTAAATGGATTAGCTTTCCGAAACAGGAGGGTAAGTCATCTCGACAAGCCCATGCTGATTTTCCGGAGCAGGCCATTTATGAACGTGAAGCGGGGCGCAGTGGCTTTTTTGGCCCTGCGACGCATTTTCATCATCAACATGCGCCTACCGGTTGGTCCGAATGGGAAGGCCCGCTGCGCCCACGCGCATTCGACTTTAACCAGTTACAAGGTTTAGCCCCGGAAAACCCGTGGTTAACACCAAATTTACTGTCAAATAGCAGCTGTAAGTTTCGACTCTGGCACTGTCATCAACATATGCCGTACCTGGTTCGTAATGCCGACGGCGACGACTTGCTGTTTGTTCATGAAGGCAGCGGTGATTTGTACTGTGATTACGGTCATATTCGGTTGACGAAAGGCGACTACTTTTTAGTCCCGCGCTCGACCAGTTGGCGGCTTGAGCCCGATGAACCGATGCAAATCTTGATGATTGAGGCGACTAACGGCGCGTATCAATTGCCTGAGAAAGGATTGGTCGGTAATCATGCTATTTTTGACCCAGCGGTGCTTGATACACCAGCAATTGATGAGTCGTTTAAAGCGCAATACAGTGAGCAGCAGTGGCAAGTTTATGTCAAGCGTCACCAGCAGGTGAGCGTTATTACTTATCCGTTCAACCCGTTGGATGCTGTTGGCTGGCATGGTGACTTAGCGCCGGTACGACTAAACTGGCGTGATATTCGGCCGTTAATGAGTCACCGTTACCACTTACCGCCATCGGCTCATACAACCTTTGTTGCTGAACGCTTCGTGGTCTGTACCTTTGTGCCACGTCCGATCGAGTCCGATCCGGGGGCTCTTAAGGTACCGTTTTATCACAACAACGATGACTATGATGAAGTGTTGTTTTATCACGAGGGCGACTTTTTCAGTCGTGATAATATCGACCGCGGTATGGTAACCTTCCATCCGGCAGGCTTTACTCACGGCCCGCATCCGAAAGCATTTAAAGCGGGTAGAGAGCACAAAAAGAAATTCACTGACGAAGTAGCAGTCATGCTGGATACTCGTGACTCATTGGAGCCGGGTGATGCAGCGCTGGCGGTTGAAAACCCAGACTACGTCTACAGTTGGCAGGAGAAATAATAACTTATGAAATTAGCCACTTATAGAAATGGAACGCGTGATGGCCAGTTAATGGTGGTCAGTAAAGATTTAACCCGGGCGATTGCGGTTCCGGCGATTGCTGCGTGTATGCAAGAAGCAATCGATAACTGGGATGAAGCTGAGCCCAAGCTCAACGACGTTTATCAAAAGCTGAATTCCGAGGCAATCGATGGACAGGTTGATTTTGACGAGGTGCTCTGTGAGTCACCGTTCCCGCGCGCTTATCAATGGGCTGATGGCAGTGCCTACGTCAACCACGTGGAATTGGTTCGGAAAGCACGTGGTGCTGAAATTCCAGCCAGTTTTTGGGAAGATCCGTTGATGTACCAAGGTGGTTCGGATGACTTTTTAGGGCCACGCGATGATATCGAAATGGCGAGTACCGAATGGGGTATCGACTTTGAAGGCGAAGTCGCGGTAGTAACTGACGACGTACCTATGGGTATTGATGCAAAATCGGCTGCCGGCCACATCAAATTACTAATGTTAGTTAATGATGTGTCGTTGCGTGGGCTTATCCCTGGAGAACTGGGCAAAGGCTTTGGCTTTTTCCAAAGTAAACCTTCATCCGCGTTTTCACCGGTGGCAGTAACTCCTGACGAACTGGGCTCGGCCTGGAAAGACAGCAAGGTTCATTTACCACTGTTATCGGAGTACAACGGTAAACCCTTTGGCAAACCGAATGCCGGCGAAGACATGACCTTTGATTTTGGTCAGTTGGTTGCTCATGCCGCTAAAACTCGTCATTTAGGCGCTGGTGCCATTATCGGCTCTGGCACCGTATCGAATAAGCAGGGCACCGATCACGGTACCTCTATTGACGAGGGTGGTGTTGGTTATAGCTGTATTGCCGAAGTACGAATGATCGAAACCATTCGTGACGGCAAGCCAACTACCGAATTTATGAAGTTTGGTGACACAATCCGAATGCAGATGATCGATAACGGAGGCCAGTCTATTTTCGGCCAAATTGATCAGAAAGTAGCGGAGTATAAAGGTCCTCAACAATGATGAAACTTTATGGATACTGGCGCTCAAGCGCCAGTTTTCGTGTCAGGGTCGCGCTTTATTTAAAAGGTCTGCCGTTTGATTACAGTCCGGTACATTTGGTAAAGGATGGCGGTGAACAGCATTTGCCGGCTTACCGCAAGTTGAATCCAGCTGGTCTGGTACCAAGCCTGGTAGACGGCGATGTCACGTTAAATCAATCACTGGCTATTATTGAATACCTGGACGAGCGATATGCACAACACCCGCTGCTCCCGGCAGCAGCAGTTGATAGAGCTAAAGTTCGGGCTTTGGCCTATGACCTTGCATGCGAATTACAACCGGTGACAAATTTGCGAGTACTGCAATACCTGACCGGCACGCTGTCGTGTTCCGATCAACAGCGTAACGACTGGATACATCACTGGATAGAAAAGAGTTTCACCGCGTTTGAACAGCGACTGACCGAAACTGCGGGTGAATATTGCTATGGAGATTCGGTAACATTAGCGGATGTTTGCTTGCTGCCCCAAGTGTACAACGCGCAACGCTTTAAAGTTGCCCTGGACGCTTACCCAACACTAATGGCCGTGCACGATCGCCTGCAACGGTTAACAGCGGTACAGCAAGCTCGCCCAGAAAATCAGCCAGACGCTCAATAAGGATTATAAAATGGTTAAATCACGTTTAGTGATAGCAATCGGGGCTGCACTACTGACTGCCTCTTGTGCTTCTACCTCTGCGCAACAGGAAGCATCAGCTAATGCGGTGCCACAACCCCAGGTAAAAACGTTAAGTGCCGACCCATTGGCCTCTGCGGAGGGGACTGCGCAGTTGACCATGGAACAAATAATGGCCAACCCGGACTGGATGGGACGTTTCCCTGAAGGTGCTTTTTGGAGCATGGACGGACAACATATTTTGTTCAAGCAAAAGCGTGAGGGGAGCGAAGTCCGTGACCTGATGATGCTAGAGAATGCACAGGGTGAAGCTCAGAAAGTTCCCTTGTCGCGCTGGCACAAATATATTGCCGATGAAAAAGAATCATCCGTCGCTGGTGATTGGCTGGCCTACACCTTTGAGGGGAATATTTTTGTTCGTTTTGGTGATGGTTCGGTAGCACAGTTAACTCGCGATGAAGCTCGCCAACATAACTTACAAGCGATGACAGATGGCAGCTTAAGCTTTCAGGAAGGCAACGATTTTTATCAGGTTAATGTAAAATCCGGGCTGACCCAGCAAGTCGCCTCCATTAAGTTTGCTGACGAGCCTAAAGCGAATAAAGAACCCGCTGACTACTTGGCACGAGAAGAACAGCAGTTGATACAGTACGTGCAAAAAGAGCGTGAAGCAGCGCAGCAGCGGTTTGACCAGCAACAGCAACTTCAGAATGAAAACCCGTCACTGACGCCAAAGTCGTTTTATTTAGACAAGTCCAAACAATTGGTTCAAGCCAGCTTGTCGCCGCAAGGCAATTACCTCATCGCCGTTATTAGCGAGCCTCAGAGCTGGCGTGAAGACGGCGACATAATGCCTAATTATATTAACGAAGATGGCCGTATTAGCAGCGAACGTGTACGTCGTCGGGTGGCTGATGCAAAACCCACTGAGCATCAGTTGGTGTTGCTTGATCTCGCGGAACATTCAGATACCACGTTAACTTACAACCAGTTACCGGGTTGGAACGAAGATGTATTGGCTGAGGTGAAGCGCGAAAACCATGAAGCTCGCGGCGAAGAGTATGAAACAGAACAACAGCCTCGTGCGATTCACTTGATGTCCGACTGGGGTTGGGAAAATGGTGCGTTGCAATGGAATGAAAATGGCTCAGAACTGGCATTGATGTTAGAAGCCTGGGACAATAAGGATCGCTGGATTGCAACCGTCGACTTTGCGGCTAAGCAGTTGGTCGCCCAAGACCGGTTGCATGATGACGCCTGGATTAACTACACTCACAATGAATTTGGCTGGTTAAACGAACAGGCATTGTGGTTTATGTCCGAAGCCGATGGTTACTCGCATCTGTATGCAAAACCACTCTCAGGGCAGACGCGTCAGCTAACTAAGGGTGAGTATGTGGTCGAGTCACCGAAACTCAGCAGCGACTCAGAGCATCTATATTTTCAGGCAAACATTGAGCATCCAGGTGTTTATGAAGTTTATCGGGTAAAAACCGATGGCAGCAGTGAAAACCCTGAAGCGCTAACTAACCTGAACGGTATGACCGCGTTCGAGTTGAGCCCAATGGATGATGAGTTGATTCTTACCCACTCAACGCCATTAATGCCGCCAGAGCTTTATCATAAAACGACAGCGCCGGGAGACCAGCCAGAACAGCTAACACACACCGTGTCTGAGAAGTTCCTGAGCATTGACTGGAGCGCTCCGGATGTTGTTCCGGTGGCTTCTTCTAATGTTGAAGACCCAATTTACACACGCATTTATAAGCCAGAAGGCTTTGATGCTGACCGTGCCGAGGAATACCCAGCGGTCGTGTTTATTCATGGTGCAGGATATTTACAAAACGCCCATATGGGTTGGTCGGGTTATTTCCGTGAATTTATGTTCCATAGCTTGCTGAACAAAGAAGGCTACGTGGTCGCCGATCTCGATTATCGCGGTTCTAAAGGCTATGGCCGTGACTGGCGTACAGCTATCTATCGGCAAATGGGAACGCCAGAGGTAGAAGATCTGGTTGACGTTACTCGCTACTTAGAAAGCGATCTTAACGTCGATACCGACCGGTTAGGCACCTACGGTGGCTCCTACGGTGGTTTCCTGACGTTTATGGCGTTATTTAAAGAGCCAGGGTTATTTGAAGCAGGCTCTGCGCTTCGGCCGGTCACTGACTGGGCTCATTACAATGTTGGTTATACGTCCAATATTCTGAATTTGCCGCAGGATGACACCATTGCCTATCGTCAGAGTTCGCCGATATACTTTGCCGAAGGGCTCGAGGACGCGTTATTGATTAACTCGCCGATGATTGATGATAACGTCTTTTTCCAGGACAGCGTGCGCTTGGTTCAACGTCTAATTGAGTTGAAGAAAACGGATTGGGAAACGGCTATCTATCCGGTAGAACCCCACGGATTTCGTCAGCCGGAAAGTTGGCTGAACGAATACCGTCGGATCTTTAAATTATTTGAAGAAAACCTGCATCCCGAGCGTGACTAACGCTCGGAATCAGTATTTTTTAAAGGTTCAGGAACGGCGTCGCTTACCCGGCGCCGTTCTAATTTTAGCAGCACCAGACTGCTTAATAGTCCGGCGGCATGAATATATGCAACGTACTCACCAATAAAGTGAGTTGGTCGCCAGCCCAGTAGTTCCGCAACTACCTTGCCGATAATGGCTAACCCAAGAATCAGCACCCAGCGATTCTGTTTGGCATATTTGACCACGCAATACATCAATAGACCGTGCAGAACCGCGGACAGACCCACGAACTCAATTTCCCAGGGCAATAGTAACAGCAGCAAGCTAGTGGTGACCGCGCTGAGCAATAACGCATTGATTAACCAACGAGTGGTAAAAAACTGTCGCCACACCACAACGATAACCACCAGTGCGGCGAAGTTAAATAACGCATGAGACCAGTTAAGGTGAATAAAGTGTGCGCCCACCAGCGGCCAACCCTCGCTCAATGCAGTATCGCTATTAAAGGCTAAGCTATCGTGCCACTCGGGCATTAATTGTAAAAACGCCATAACGGCTAAGCTCAAAATTAAAGCAAATAAGTAATGTTGTATGTTTTTCATGGGTCGTTTTCATTGCACAGCTGTTGATGGGTTCGTATGATAGTGCCAAATTGCCGTAAAGAAAAAGGGATTGCATGAAATTGTCGTTTAAGCGGGGCGTTTTCGCTGTTACTTTCAGCACACTACTAGTTGGGTGCGGAAGTCCATTAACGCCAGAAAAAACGGCCAACGAAGTTCGTGAGCCAGAGGCAGCTACGGGCTTTGCGGATAAGCAAGCAGTAACCACTGAACGGTTTATGGTGGCAGCTGCAAATCCGCACGCTGTCGATGCTGGGTACAAAGTTCTTAAACAAGGTGGTAATGCCATCGACGCTGCAATAGCGGTGCAGGCAATGCTTGGTTTAACCGAACCGCAATCATCCGGAATTGGTGGCGGGGCCTTTATACTTTACTGGGATCAACAGGAACAGCGACTGTATACCGTTGATGCACGAGAAACAGCGCCAATGGCCGCCACTGAAGAACTATTTTTAGACGACAATGGTAATGCGCCACGGTGGATTGAGGCCGTTGTTGGTGGCCGTTCTGTTGGTACTCCGGGATTGCTAAAGGGGCTAGAGCTTGCACACCAACGATGGGGAAGTTCTGATTGGGCTGACTTGTTCAAAGATAGTATAGAGCTAGCAGAGCAAGGTTTTCAGGTATCGCCGCGTTTAGCCAAACTAGTGGCTATGGAAATCAATCCGGGTGTTACCAAAATGCCGGTTACTAAGGATTACTTTTTCCCTAATGGCAAACCTCTGCAAACGGGCGATTTATTAAAAAACCCAGAATACGCAGAAACACTGAGCTTAATCGCTGAGCAAGGTGCGGACGCCTTTTATCATGGCCCAATTGCTGAGAAAATTGTTTCCGCGGTAAAAAACAGTGCTGTCGCGCCCGGTGTACTGAGCCTGTCGGATCTGGCTAACTATGAAGCCAAAGTACGTCAGCCGGTCTGTGATGATTACCGCCAATATAAGGTTTGTGGCATGGGCCCACCGAGTTCAGGCGGCTTAACGACATTGCAGACTCTGGGTGTGCTGGAGAATTACGATATCCCGCAGATGACGGTTAACGGTGAGCAGGCTGCTCACTTATTTACTCAGGCCTCGCGGCTTGCTTATGCCGATCGGAATCAATGGATTGCGGATCCCGATTTTGCCGAGGTACCGGTGGCTGCAATGCTGAATGATGAATATTTGGCTGAACGTGCTGGTAAAATTAATGAAAATGACATGGGTAAAGCTAAGCCGGGTCTGTACTTAATGCCGGAAAATCAACAAGACATGGCGTACGAACGGCCAAACACCAGCCATATTAGTATCGTTGATAATGACGGTAATGTTGTGTCTATGACAACCAGTATCGAAATGGGCTTTGGCTCAACGGTAATGGCCGGGGGCTTTTTGCTGAATAATCAATTAACCGATTTCTCACTTGTGCCAATGGATGGGTCGGTAAAAATAGCGAATAGGGTAGAGCCTGGTAAGCGGCCACGCAGTTCTATGGCGCCAACCATGGTATTAAACCAACAAGGTGATCAAGTATTGCATGCGCTGGGTTCACCCGGTGGTAGTCGTATCATTAATTATGTGACGCAGACTGTGGTCGGTCTGTTGGACTGGAAACTGGATATGCAGCAAGCCATAAATATGGGACATGTGACCAATCGTAACGACTATACTTCGCTGGAAAAAGGTCGACCGATTGCAGAGCACGCAAAAGCGTTAAGAGCTCGCGGGCACGAAGTGCGAGTGATAGATTTAAATAGTGGCTTGCATGGTATTACCATTAATTCCGATGGAACGCTGACTGGTGGAGCTGATCCGCGTCGCGAAGGTCAGGTAAAAGGAGAGTAGTTGGTGAAATCTTATAAGCTGTTATCAATAATTTTACCATTGGTTGCTTTGACCGCTTGCTCTGAACAAAACTTTGGACATGCTGAGGATGAAGGCGAAACCCCTGAGGTTGTGGCAATAAAAAGTTTCTATCAGGCAATTTATCGAGATGATGATTTGCAGAAAGCAAAAACTTACGCGTCAGATCGGATGGATGGTTTGATCGACCATTATGCAACGCTTCAAGGGGTGGAGCGTTATGTGTTAGGTCGTTATTTCGATCAGGTTGAATTATCGGTGGATACCGATTCGCTGGTTCCCTATCTGAATAAAGCGCAGGAAATCAGAGCAACCGTTATTTTCGAAGGCGAGTATCAGGGTGAAGATGTTAAAGATAGTCGCGACGTGGTGTTAGTGCAGGAGCAGGGTAAATGGCGCGTGGACCAGATTCTCGATCCACGCTACCGTCCTTAACCCTGTTTTTTATTGTCCGTGTAGGGTGGCCAACCTAATGGCTTACCGGCTAACAGGTGTAGGTGAATATGGTAAACGGTTTGCCCACCATGTTCGTTACAATTCATAACACAGCGATAGCCGTCCTCTGCGAATCCTTGCTCGGCGGCTATCTTACTGGCAACAACGTACAGATGCCCGACCGTTGCCGCTGTTTCATCGTCAATATCGTTAATGGTAGCAATCGGCTGTTTTGGGATAATTAACAGATGCACCGGTGCCTGAGGATTGATGTCCTTAAACGCCAACGCATGGTCGTCTTCGTACACAATATCGGCGGGTATTTCGCGATTAATAATCTTGCTGAATATGGTTTCTTCGGCCATAACGTTTCCCTCTAGCTACTGATTTATCTCCATAGTACTAATAGCAGCGGTAAGGAGCAATTATCCATTCTGTTGTTTAGTTTATTTTGTCGGCCAGTAGATATTGACCCTGCGACCGGCCACAAAATACCAAATCCACCATCGGGTGCTGGATTGCTTGTTCGGTAAAGTCAGGATCTAAATTAGACTCACTGACGTAAGTTTGTATCGATGAGTTGTTGACCAATACATGGTACCAAGGCTGCTGTTTTGATGGTTGTGAGGTCGCCATCCGCTGATACCAATCATCGGAGAGACTAAAGGTTGGATCAGCATCGATAATTACACCGCGATAACCATAAAGTGAGTGTGTAATAAGCTGGCCGATTGCGAATTTAGCCGTTACCATTTTTTGACTCTCTGCTGCAGAATTTGCCATAACATCATCCTTAACATAATTGCTGTTTTCTTATCGGCATGGTTCTGCTAAAACTGAATAGATAAAGTGTAAAAAATTAAGGAAAAGCCAATGTTAGGCTCGGATGAGAACCGAAATTTTATGCGGATGTCGGTGAATGCCGACGCGCAACTGATTTTAGAAGACGAACAGCACGGGCAACAGGTGATTGACGCAATCTGTCTGGATTTAAGTGCGACGGGCGCATCTTTACAAATAAAGCAGCCGCTAGAAGAAGGGCGTGAACTAACGATACTGATTGAATCGGGAGGCAATGTGCCGGCATTAAAAGCGCTGGCGCAAGTAGTTCGCAGCCAGCGCCTGGACGACGGTGATTATCAGCTAGGCTGTAAAATCACCAAAATCCTTTAACCGAGGTTTTGTTACATGACTCGCATTCCAGGTTTAGCGCCGTCGTGTGGGTTTAAAATATAAATTTCGTCTTTGCCAGGACCTGCGGCAAGAACCATACCCTCGGACAGGCCAAAGCGCATTTTTCGTGGCGCCAGGTTGGCGACCATGACGGTCAATTGACCAACTAATTGATCCGGTTTGTAAGCCGATTTGATACCAGCAAAAACCTGGCGTTGTTCGCCGCCCAAATCAAGCGTTAACTTTAATAGCTTGTCGGCCCCTTCAACATGTTCAGCGTTGGCAATTCGGGCTACGCGTAGGTCAACTTTTGCGAACTCATCAAAATTAATTTGCTCAGCAATTGGTTCTTTCGTCAGTTCATCATTAACGGTCTCCGCAGGATCCTGAGGAGCGTTTTGTATCTGTTCTTCTTTAGAAGCTTCTAACATGGTGTTTATGTCGTCCATATCAACACGCTGCATTAGCGCTTTAAATTTATTAATCGGATGGTCTGTTAGCATTGAACGGTGACTGCTCCAGCTAAAGCTGTCGTTCAGGAAGTGCTGCACCGACTTAGATAACTCAGGCACTATCGGCGTTAAGTAAATCATTAGAATACGGAACAGGTTAATGCCCAACGAGCAAATATCGTGAACTTCGTTTTCGTGGCCGGGTTGCTTTATCAGCTGCCAGGGCTCCTTGTCAGCGATGTATTGGTTGGCGCGGTCAGCAAGCGCCATAATGTCACGTATCGCCTTCGAAAATTCACGTTTTTCGTAGTACTCAGCAATTTGATCGCCCGCTTTTTGAAAGTCTTCCAATAATGCTGAATCGGCGATGTCGCCGGATAGTTTTCCATCAAACTTTTTGGTAATAAAGCCCGCGCAGCGGCTGGCGATATTGATAACCTTACCGACCAGATCCGAGTTAACCCGTTGTGCAAAGTCGGTTAAATTCAAATCCAGATCGTCAATACGACTAGTTAACTTAGCAGCAAAGTAATAGCGCAGGTATTCCGGGTTCAAATGGTCTAAATAGGTACGTGCCTTAATAAAGGTACCTTTAGACTTAGACATTTTGGTGCCGTTAACGGTGATAAATCCATGAGCCCAAACGTTGGTTGGCTGTCTAAAGTCTGCGCCTTTGAGCATTGCCGGCCAAAATAGGCTATGGAAATAGATAATGTCTTTACCAATAAAGTGATATACCTCGGCTTCACTATCCGCTTGCCAGTATTCATCCCAGTCAGCCTTACTGGTGGTTTCGCAGTAATTTTTGAAACTACTCATGTAGCCAATCGGTGCATCCAGCCAGACATAAAAGTATTTGTCTTCGGTGCCGGGGATCTTAAAACCAAAATAGGGCGCATCACGGGAAATATCCCAGCGTTGCAAGCCTTGTTCAAACCACTCGTTAAGCTTGTTCGCCATTTCGTTTTGTAGCGAACCAGAGCGGGTCCAGCTTTTCAACATATCGCCAAAGGCGGGCAGATCAAAAAAGTAATGCTCAGAATTGCGCATTTCCGGGGTTGCACCGGAGACTACGGAGCGCGGGTTCTTTAGATCGGTGGGAGCGTATGTGGCACCGCAAACATCGCAGTTATCGCCGTACTGATCTTCAGCCCCGCAGTCAGGGCATGTGCCTTTTACAAACCGATCCGGTAGAAACATTTGTTTTTGAGGATCGTAGAGTTGCTCGATGACCTCAGTTTTAATATGTCCGGCTTTATCCAGACGATTGTAGATAGTTTCGGCAAGCTCGCGGTTTTCATCACTATGCGTGCTGTAATAATGATCAAAACCTATGTGAAAATCGGCAAAATCATTTTCGTGAGATTTTTGCATGTCACCGATCATTTGCTCAGGGCTTATGCCCAACTGCTGAGCTTTAAGCATGATGGGTGTACCGTGGGCGTCATCAGCGCACATGTAGTGGCACTCATTGCCACGTAGCTTCTGAAAGCGCACCCAGATATCGGCCTGGATGTAACCTAATAAATGTCCAATGTGAATTGGCCCGTTAGCATAGGGCAAGGCATTGGTTACCAAAATTTTACGTTCGGTATGGCTCATGCGAAAATCTGCTTCCATCAATGTTAGTATGAAACTGAAGCTAAATATTAGCATAGGAACCGCATGATACACAGAGCCAAGAGGTGGCTGATGTCACAGTTTTTTGATAATAACGATGCCTTTAGTCAGGCATTACAGGTATTGCGCTCGGATTATTTGCCAACTGGAATCGATCCGGACTGGCTTGAGCAGGAACCAGGCAGTTCCAGTATTCGTTTGGTTATTCCCTTTATTACCGATGTAGAGGCGATTAAGCATGAAATTGCCGAGCAGCCAGAACTGGCTAAATACGACTGGGAAGTTCTGTGTAAGGTTAAAAAACTGAGCAATTCGCAGCCGGAATTACCGATGATTACCGGTAACGTCATCGTGGTCTCATCGGGCAAAGGAGGGGTCGGTAAATCGTCTGTCAGTGTGTCATTAGCGTTAGGCCTGCAGCAGCTTGGCGCGCGGGTTGGGTTGTTGGATGCCGATATTTATGGCCCGTCTATTCCAACCATGTTGGGACGCGGTGATCATACAGTCGAGGTTAACGCCAGTAATAAGATGGAGCCGTTGCAGCGCTTTGGCTTGCAAGTAAATTCGCTGGGTTATCTGGTCTCAGATGATGATGCCACTATTTGGCGGGGGCCTATGGCTAGCAGTGCTTTGCAACAACTCTATAACGATACAGCCTGGCAAAATCTGGATTACCTGATCGTCGACATGCCACCCGGTACCGGTGATATCCAGTTAACTATGGCGCAAAAGTTACCAATTACCGGGGCTGTAGTTGTTACAACACCACAAAACGTGGCGCTACGAGATGCTGAGAAGGGCATTGCGATGTTTAACAAATTACAGATTCCGCTATTAGGCGTATTGGAAAATATGAGCTACCATCGGTGCGCAAGTTGTGGTCATCAGGAAGCCATTTTTGGTGAAGGTGGCGGGCAGCAAATAGCAGAAAAACATGCGGTGTCGTTACTTGCTCAGTGGCCACTCACGACCGCGTTGCGGGAGAGTCTGGATCATGAAAAGCCATTGATGATAGAGCAACCTGATCATGAGCTGAGTCAGCTGATACGCAAAACCTCGGCGACAATTGCAGCGCAGCTCTATCATAAAACAACAAAAAACGTGTAATATCACTCTATTAGTCATTCTGAGGCAAACTAGCTATGCGGTTAAATGACAAAGAAATCGAACAATTTCTTGAACAAGGCACTATCGGTGTAGAGCCCGCTCCGTCAAAAGAGAATATCTCGGGAGTTACTCTGGATATTCATTTGGGCTCAGAATTTAGAGTTCTGCAGGACCACGCGGCTCCTTATATTGATATCAGTGGTTCGCGCGAAGCTATAGAAAGTGCCATTAAAGAAGTTATGGGTGACGAAATACAATTAAGCCCGGAACAGGCATTCTTTATCCACCCTGGTGAATTTGCTCTGGCCGTCACCCACGAATCGATCCGTCTGCCGGAGGATATGGTGGGCTGGCTCGATGGCCGTTCATCATTAGCGCGTTTAGGGCTTATGGTGCATGTTACTGCACACCGGATTGATCCGGGCTGGTCCGGTCAAATCGTACTGGAATTCTTTAATAGTGGTAAGTTGCCACTGGCGTTAAGGCCGGGAATGAAAATTGGTGCGATTAGCTTTGAACGCTTAAGCGGCCCTTGCGCTAGACCGTACAATAAGCGAGAAGATGCAAAATACCGTGATCAACACGGTGCTGTTGCGTCGCGGATATCTGCAGATGGCGGTTAGGCTGGCTTTTTAAACAACGTCTCTACGGCAAAATTCAGTTGTTCGAGTAACGACTGAGGATCGTGCCGATAATGCACGTCGCTATCTGCTCGCAGTCCGTCAACTTGTGGAACGCTAAGGGCCGGGTCCCTATGGTTGGACAGTACTAGGTCAATGACATTTGAGCCGATGTGCTGTTCCAGAAAAACGAGCTTTTCAGTCAGCGATAACTGCCCCGAGGCACCTTTTTCGTGCACAAGGTTATCGACAAAAATTACTTTACCGGCTGATTGCTTTATTGCCTGGGCAATATCTTTTACCAGCAGCGGCGGCAATACCGATGTTAAAAAGCTGCCAGGCCCCAGAATAATTAAATCACTTTTGTACAAGTGCCGAACAGCTTCAGGAGTTGCCTGAGCGTCGCCTGATAGCGTTAACGAGCGTGGCATGTGCTCCAGCTTATCAATAAGAATTTCGCCATGGCATTGAATGCCCTCGTCGGTTGTTGCAATTAAGTCAGTAGGACATTCTGACATTGGTAACAAACGCGTGTTTATATTCAATAAGCGACTGAGTAACTGAATGCCATCAATGGGCCGAGCGCTGACTTGATCCAGTGTATATAACAACAAATTACCAAGATTATGACCCGCCAAAGAGGTTTTGCCGTCAAAGCGGTAGTTTAATACGTCGGCTGCCAGTGGTTGTTCAACCAGCTGCGACAGACAATTGCGGATATCCCCCCAAGCGATGGTATGGTGGGCTTGACGAAGAAGGCCTGTCGCCCCTCCGTTATCTGTTGTGGCAACAACGCCTACTAATTTGTGTTTCATAAAGGCCAGAGTGGACAGTACCCGTCCTAGTCCATGGCCTCCACCGATAGCTGTAATTCGGCGCATTGCAGTAATTTGCATGCAGCGGTCCCTTTACCTTTCGTTATTTTAATTTAGTCCGCTAGACTCGATAAATAGTCTACCGCTCTGTAAGATAAGAGTCTATGAGTTTACAGTTTGTTAACCAATACGCAGAAAAGTTCGCTGATCTTGTCACTGAGCAACCGATACAGCCCAACGGAATGTCACAGCTACGGTTATTTAACCGCACATTGTGGCAGCAGTTAGGAGGTTCAGAAAACGCTGAACACAAGTTGCTAAAACAGTTAGATGGCGAACAGGACTGGCCCGGTATCCGGCCGCTCGCACAAAAATACGCAGGCCATCAATTTGGTCATTTTAATCCCTATCTGGGTGACGGCCGAGGGCTTCTGCTTGGCGAAGTAAAAACCCCTGATGGATCGTACCGAGATCTCCACCTAAAGGGGTCAGGGCCAACTCCGTATGGCCGCGGTGGCGATGGGCGGGCTGTGTTGCGGTCCTCGATTCGTGAATATCTTGGTAGCGAAGCACTGGCCGCGTTGGGCATTCCCACCACGCGCGCGCTGCTGCTAACCAGCACCGAAGGTCATGTTCAGCGCGAGCAACTGGAGCCGGGCGCTATGCTATTGCGAGTTGCTGCGACGCACGTGCGCTTTGGTCATTTTGAACACTGTTACTACCGGAAGTTAGAAGCTGAGCAGCGACAGTTGTGGGATTATGTCATCGAGCGACAATGGCCAGAGCTAAAAAATGCCAGCCGCGACCAACAGTTTCGACGAGTGATGGAGAGTACGGCGGTGATGATTGCGCTGTGGCAGTCCTATGGTTTTATTCATGGCGTGATGAATACCGACAACATGAGCCTGGTTGGCGAAACTTTTGACTATGGCCCCTATGCAGTGCTGGACCAATATCAGCCGGAGAAGATTTTTAATCATACCGACCAAACCGGTCGTTACGGTTTTTTACAGCAACCCGGCATCGGCTTATGGAATCTGAAACGATTGCAAATGGCGTTAAGTCTTTCGCTCCCAGTCGACGGTTTTACTGCGGTGTTAGATGATTACGAAGCCGTGATTCAACAAGCGTTTTTTAAACAAATGAAACAGCGGTTGGGGCTAACACAGGTAGCGGACGAGAAGGCCTATTCGTTAGTGGGAGGCTGGTTGCAACTGCTGCAACAACACCAGCTGGATTACAATATGAGCTTTCTGCAACTGGAACGTTGGTATACTCATCAGCAGCCTGTGCCTTTTAATGAGCTGGGCAAAAGTTGGTTGCAGGAGTATCAGCAGGCGGTCGGAGGACAGCCTGACATTGCTACGATGCAATCGGTTAATCCTTTAGTAAGCTTGAGAACCCATCATTTAACCCGGGTTATTGAGGCTTCGGAGCAGGGCGATGATAGTCTGTTGAAGGATTATCTGAAGGCTTTAACCGATCCGTTTAACCGTCAGTACTGGCAATCACAGTGGGCGCAACCGCCAGCACCTGAAGATCAGGTCGGACAGTTGTCCTGCTCAAGTTAACCACGCCAATGTTGCGATTTAGCGATGGATAGGACAGAATCAAAAGCGAGCTTCGCAGAAGCGTCCAAAACATCAGCTTACTGGAATTTTCAATGAAACGACTCGTATTTCTGATTGCTAGCGCCGTGCTTATCAGCGCTGGCAGTTACGCACAAAATTGGCGGGTACCATCGGCTCAAAGCTTTGATCAGACAATGATCTGTCTGGGCGAGCTGGATCAACCATTAACCGTTGAATTAGCCGATAAGCCCGCTCAACATGCACGAGGCTTGATGCAGCGTGAGTCGCTCGGAGAGTTTTCCGGGATGTTATTTCGCTATCCAGAGGTACGCAACGGCGATACCGGCTTTTGGATGTATCAAACCCTGATCCCGTTAGATATTGCCTATTTAAACCAGCACCAGGAAATTGTGAAAACTTTTACCATGCTGCCTTGTGGGAGTGACAATCCGTACAATTGTCGAAGTTATGCGCCGGGAAAACCTTATCAATTTGCGTTAGAAATGAACGCAGGCTTTTTCGCCGAGCATGATATTCGTATGGGCGATAAAGTGACGATTGTCGGGCAGCAGGACGCCGAGAGTAGTTGTCACGATATTGTTCAATAGAGTTACAACATCAATAAGAATAATAGGGGAAAACCATGAAACATTTTGCGCTTAGCGCGATTGCCGCGAGTTTATTAATGGCTTGCAGCCCTGCTAATGAATCGTCACAGCAAAGCAATGCTGAAGCAGCCGATCAGCAGGCCGACACTCAATCAGAAAAGCCTGATTTGGAAGGGTCTGCATTTAATCCTAATTTCCGGGACTACTTAAAAACCATATCGGCTGACGAATTTGAAGGGCGCGAGCCTTCGACCGAAGGTGAGGAGAAAGTCGTCTCGTTTATCGAAAACCACTTTGAAGAGTGGGGGCTTAAGCCATATAACGAAGAAACTGGCAGCTACCGCCAATCGGTACCACTGGTTAAGATCATGCCTTACAAAGTGAGTGACTTGAGTTTTTCCGGTGATCAGGCGCCGGAAACTATGGACTATCGTACCGATATGATGGCCTGGAGTATGCAGGTAACAGAACAAGTCGACTTAAGCCAGAGCGAAATGGTATTTGTCGGTTATGGAATAGTAGCGCCTGAATACGATTGGAATGACTATGAAGGGCTGGATGTAGAAGGCAAGACCGTGGTGATGTTTGTTAATGACCCCGGCTACGCGACTCAGGATCCAGAACTGTTCAACGGTAATGCGATGACCTATTACGGGCGCTGGACTTACAAATATGAAGAAGCTGCCCGGCAAGGTGCGGCTGGCGTATTAATCATTCATGAAACGGGTGCCGCCGGCTACGGCTGGGGTGTTGTTGCGGGTGGTTCGCCGGTGCGTTATGACCTGAAAAAAGAAAATAATAATATGGACCGGGCCAAAGTTGAAGGCTGGTTGACCAAAGACAGTGCCGAACAGTTACTCTCTACCGTTGATTTGTCGGTGGAAGAAGCACGACAACTTGCGTTAAGCGATGATTTTAAAGCGATGTCTTTAAATACCGAAGCAAACTTATCGGTTAGTAATAAGTTTGAAGAGTTAAGTGCCTATAACGTGGTTGGCTACATTGAAGGGAGCAAACACCCCGAAGAACATGTTATTTACATGGCCCACCATGACCACCTGGGAACCGATCCGGTGCGCGAAGATGATCCTATTTACAATGGGGCACAGGATAATGCTACGGGTACAGCAGGGCTGCTGGCGTTGGCCGAAAAATTTGCACAACAGCCACAGCCTGAGCGCTCGATCATGTTTTTAGCCGTAGGTGCAGAAGAAAGTGGCTTATTGGGTTCTAAATGGTATGCCGAAGAGCCATTAATGCCGCTGAGTAAAACCGTTGCCGGTATTAATATGGACGTTATGAACGTCTATGGGCCGGTCAAAGATATGGTGGTTATCGGTTATGGTAACTCAGAAATGGATCAGTACCTTAAGCCGTATATCGAAAAACAGGATCGCTATTTAGCGCCTAATCCAACACCGGAAGCGGGCTTTTTCTATCGCTCTGATCACTTTAGTCTGGCCAAGAAAGGTGTGCCAATGCTGTATGCAGAAGGCGGTAACGATCACCTGACTAAAGGCAAAGAGTGGGTTGAGGAGCAACGAGCTAAATATGTGGCAGAGGCTTACCACAAGCCAGCTGACGAATACAATAAGGACTGGGATCTGCGTGGCGCGCAGCAGGACCTGTCAGCGTTTTTCGAGCTAGGCTACGATTTAGCTAATTCTCGGGACTGGCCACAGTGGACGCCAGGAAATGAGTTTGAAGCTGCTCGAAAAGCAACGGAAGATCAACGTAAAGACTAAAATTTGCTGTTGGATTGACGGCTTTGGGTTGAACATGCGGCTGTTTTTGTGGTCTATTAATAATAGATAGTTAATAGGAGTACGCATGAATCAACAGCGAAAACAGATGTATATTCGCTTTAATCAGGGTCGTCATTCAGCTTCAGGAGGCCCCGGACAACCGGGAGGTGGTCCTGGAGGAAACTGGCTCAGTAAGATACTGAGCCTTTTTTTATTGCTGGTGATGGTCGGCTTGGCTATTACTTTCGGCGTTTTCATTCTCATTATTGGTGTTATTTTAATGATACCGCTGCTGTGGAAACAACGACATGCCATTCGCCAGTTTTGGCAGTTAAGAAAGCAGGCGAAGGCACAGTTTGAAGAGAGTAAGAATCGCTACAAGGAACAGCAACAACAGTCTTATGACCGCGAAGATAACACTGTCATTGATGGTGAGTACGAAGAGGTCGATGAATCTAAGAAAAAGTAGTAAAGCAGATAAAAAAAGCCCCGGGCGCTAGTTTCGCGACCGGGGCTTTTTTAATACCGATTATTCGGTTTGTTGTTTAGGCGGGAATACTCTGCGCACTGCATAGAAGAACAGCGGCACAAAGAATATTGCTAACACAGTACCACCGATCATACCGCCGATAACACTGGTGCCGATTGCATTTCGGCTGGCAGCACCAGCGCCGTCACTTAATGCCAGTGGCATTACCCCGAAGATAAAGGCTAACGAGGTCATTAGGATAGGGCGTAAACGCAGTCGCACTGCTTCCAGGGTCGCTTCCAGCAATTCTTTACCTTGCTCCTGCAGATCTTTAGCAAACTCGACAATCAGTATTGCGTTCCTTGCTGAGACACCGACCGTTGTCAACAAACCGACCTGGAAGTAAACATCGTTAGAAATGCCCCGTAAGGAGACGGCAATAACTGCACCTAAAATACCGAGAGGCACGACCAACATCACCGAGAATGGAATCGACCAGCTTTCGTACAAGGCCGCTAAGAACAGGAATACAACCACTAGCGATACGGTGTATAAAATAGGCGCGAAGTCGCCGGACTGACGCTCCTGAAGAGAGATGCCTGTCCACTCAAAGCCAATGCCCTGAGGTAACTTAGCAATCATTTTTTCCATCTCTAACAGTGCCGCCCCTGTACTCACACCGGGGGCTGCCTGACCCTGGATGTTCATCGCGGCTACACCGTTATAGCTTTCGACACGCTGCGGTCCGTAGGTCCATTCCCAGCTAGAGAAAGAACTGAACGGTACCATATCGCCCTGGTTGTTGCGCACGTACCACTCGTTTATATCTTGTGGCAACATACGGTCATCGGCTTCGCCCTGAACATAGACTCGTTTGACCCGACCGCGGTCGATAAAGTCATTAACGTAGGCAGAACCCCAGGCGGTACTCAGGGTATCGTTAATACTACTGATGGTAAGTCCCAGAGCCTGTGCTTTCTCAAAGTCGATATCAATTTTTAACTGTGGCGCATCTTCAAGGCTGTTAGGCCGAACTTGCTGCAGCTTGTCATTTTGACTCGCCATTCCCAACAATTGATTTCGGGCTTCGACTAGTTGTCGATGGCCTACATTGCCGCGGTCCTGTAAGTACAGGTCAAAACCTGTGGCATTTCCGAGTTCAGGAATCGGCGGTAAGTTAAAGGCGAAGATCATTGCTTCTTTAATCGTCGAGAAGAAGCCAAAGGCGCGGCCAATAACGGCCTGTACGCTTTGACTTTCATCACGTTCTGACCAGTCGTTAAGCCGCACAAAGGCAATACCATTGGCCTGACTACGACCGGAAAAACTAAAGCCAACTACTGAGAACACCGATTTTACCGCATCCTCCTGCTCTAAGTAGTAATTTTCAATTTTATTCATTACCTGATTGGACTGCTCAAGAGTCGAGCCTACTGGCAGGTTCATCTGGGTCAAAAAGACTCCGCGATCCTCTTCTGGCAAGAAGGCCGACGGCAGGCGTGTGAATAAAAAGGCTAAAACCGCAATAATACCCAGATACAAAAGACCGAAACGGATACCACGACGAAGAATACTGTGCACGGAATTGGTGTACTTATCGGTGGCTTTCTCTAAAGTGCGGTTAAACCAGCCAAGTGGACCCCAGCCTTCACTTTTATGCCCTTTTACAGGTTTTAGAATGGTGGCACACAGTGCTGGTGAGAAGATGATAGCAACCAGCACCGACAAACTCATAGAGGTAATAATGGTTAACGAGAACTGACGATAAACGGCACCTGTCGCACCAGGGAAGAAGGCCATCGGCGCAAATACCGCAGCCATGACCACACCGATAGCCACCAGGGCACCGGTTATTTGTCCCATTGACTTAATGGTCGCCTGCTTTGGTGATAATCCCTCTTCGGACATTAATCGTTCGACGTTTTCAACAACAACAATGGCATCGTCAACCAACAGTCCGATGGACAACACCATACCGAACATGGTCAAGGTATTGATGGAGAAACCGGCAAGTGCCAGAACACCCATAGTACCCAAAATAACCACTGGAATGGCGAGTGTCGGAATCAAGGTTGCACGTAAGTTTTGTAGAAATACGAACATTAACAGGAACACCAGAATAATGGCTTCAATCAGTACCTGTGCCACTTCCGAGATGGATATCTTGATAAACGGAGTGGTATCGTAGGCCGTCACCATTTCCATCCCTTCAGGAAAGAACTGTTCCAGCTCTGCAACCCGCGCTTTTATCGCTTCAGCCGTCTCTAAGGCGTTAGCACCAGTTTGCAGGTTTATTGCAAGACCCGTTGCCGGGTTACCATTGTAATTAGCGTTTACTGAATAATTTTCGGCACCCAGTTCAACCTTGGCGACATCGCGCATACGAACTTGAGAGCCATCTGGCAGCACTTTCAGAATAATGTTTTCAAACTGTTCCGGATCGGACATGCGTGTTTGTGCGATAATCGTTGCGTTTAAGCGCTGACCGTCAACAGCTGGGGTACCACCAAGTTCACCGGCAGCGACCTGGGCGTTTTGCGCGCGTATGGCCGATTTCAGTTCAGCCATGGTCAACCCATAGTTAACCAGCGCGGCAGGATCGACCCAGATGCGCATTGCGTATGGAGCACCGAATAACTGCACGTTACCGACACCGCTGGTACGGGATATTTCATCTTGAATGTTCGAGGCAATGTAATCGCTGAGATCGGTTTGATTGTAGCGGTCATCTTTAGCGACTAATGCCAGCACCATCAAAAATGAACTACTGGACTTGCTGACCGTAATACCTTGTGCCTGAACTTCTTGTGGCAGCTGAGGTGTCGCCTGGGACAGCTTATTCTGAACCTGTACCTGAGCGATATCAGGATCCGTACCCGAGGCAAAGGTTAGACTGATGCTGCCATTACCAAAATTACTCTGGGAAGAAAAATAGAGTAAGTTATCGATACCTGTCATGTTTTGTTCGATAACTTTGGTGACTGTATTGGCAACAGTCTCAGAGTTGGCGCCTGGGTAGTTATACTGAATTTCCACCGCTGGCGGAGCAATGGTCGGGTACTGAGCAATTGGCAGCTGAATGGCCGCAATCGCGCCGGCCATCATAATCAATATCGCTATAACCCAAGCAAATATCGGGCGGTTAATAAAAAATTTAGCCATTTCCGAATCCCTTATTGCTGTTCAGAGCTTGAGTTATCAATGCGTACGCTGTCGCCAGAACGAATATTTTGTAAGCCTTCGATTACTACAAGATCACCGCTTTCGATGCCGCTACCGACTAACCAGTCGCTACCGATGGCGCGGACCGTCTCGATCATACGTTGTTCAACCTTGTTACCGTCGACCACTAGCATTACATAAGGCCGGCCCCTTGGATCACGAGTAACCGCTTGTTGTGGAATCAAAAGAGCATCACTTAAGGTACCTTCGCTTACTTCAGCCCGAACAAACATACCAGGATATAAATGATTATCTGGGTTTGGAAATTTAGCTCGAAGCAAAATGGCGCCAGTATCTTGTTCCACTGTTACTTCAGAAAACAACAATTCACCCTGCTGTTTATAGTCGAGTCCATTCAGGTTCAGTTGCACTGCCGCATTACCCTCAGGAGTAGCTTCAATGCGGCCTGACTCGATATCTGCTTTCAGCTGTAAAAATTCTTTGCTGGATTGGCTAATGTCTACATAAATAGGGTCAAGCTGATTAATTGTCACCAGAGGATCGGCCTGTGATGCAGTAACCAGCGCGCCTTCAGTAAAATTAGAGCGACCAATGACACCACTAATAGGCGCATGAACATTGGTGTATTCCAAATTGATTTGCGCGGTTTTAAGCTGCGCCTGGGCTAAAGCAACGGCGGCTTTATTTTCAAAGTAGGTCGCTTCCGCAGTATCAAATTCGTCCTGACTAACAGCATTTTCCTGCAACAGTTCTTTGAATCGTTGGTAACGTAATTCGGAGCTTTTTAGTACTGCTTTGGCGCGCTCTACTTCGGCTTCAGCACTGGCAAATTCAGCTTCGTAAACGGCTGGGTCAATTTGATAAAGTTGTTGCCCTTGTTCGACAGTCGTACCTTCTTCAAATTTTCTGTCCAGCAACACACCACTAACCTGAGGTCTTACTTGTGCTACTCGGTATGCAGAAGTACGGCCCGGCAGCTGTGTCGATATTGACACCGATTGCGGGGCAACTTCAGTCACCGTTACCGACGGTGCTTGACGTGCTTGTTGTTGCTGGCCAGCTTGTTGCTCACTGCATGCTGTTAACGAGCTGGTCGCTAAAAGGCCAGCGGCAACGATGGGAATTAACTTCAACCGATTATTCATCCATTACCTCGAGTTAGTTCTTTTGCTCATTTTATTGCCCGGAATTATACATACATACTTGTATGTTTGTAAATTAAAAATCGGTTACATAAGGCTGCCGACCGACTATTCCGGTACCGTTAATGCGATTTTTCCAATCGTTTTACCTGACTCAACGGCGGCGTGCGCCTTGATAAGATTAGCGGCATTAAGAGCACCAAAGTTTTGTCCGAGCGTTGAGCGTAGCTGATTGTTATCGATAAGCTCAGCCACTTTTGCTAACAGTTGGCCTTGCGTGGCCATGTCTTCAGTTTGAAACATCGAGCGGGTATACATAAACTCCCAGTGTAAACTGACACTTTTTTGTTTAAGTTTGGTGATATCCAGTGGCGCCGTAGGGTCATCAATAATACCAATTTGACCTTGTGCTGCTATGAGGTCCACTACAGCATCAAAATATTGGTCACTGTGGGTCAACAGGGCGACGTCGGTAACTGCATCAATATCATTTAGCTGCGCTGCTAATGGTTGGTTATGATCGATAACGTGATCAGCACCCAGCGCCTTTACCCACTGTTGCGATTCGGGCCTTGAAGCGGTCGCGATAACGGTTGCGCCCGTTAACTGCTTAGCCAGTTGCACCATGATCGAACCGACGCCGCCTGCAGCACCAACGACCAGCAGGCAACGTTTGCTGTGGGGCGAGTGACTGTTTAGTTTTAATCGATCAAATAGCAGCTCCCAAGCGGTAATTGATGTTAACGGCATCGCCGCTGCTTGAATGTCCTGCAGTGTTGACGGGGCCTTAGCGGCAATTCGGTAATCGATAAGTTGTTGCTGTGCGTTACAGCCCGGACGGGTAATATCGCCCGCATACCAGACTTTGTCGCCTGGCTTGAAACCGCTTACTGACTGGCCGACGTCGATCACTTCGCCAACAGCATCCCAACCAAGCACTTTGTAGCCTTGTTCCGGGCTAACCCGCTGTCTGATTTTTGTATCCACTGGGTTTACAGCAATAGCAGTAACCTTAACCAATAGATCGTTGTCGCCGGGCGTGGGGGCTGGTAGCTCAATATCTATTAAAGCATTGGGCTCGGAAATTGCTAACGACTTCTGGTAGCCGACGGCTTTCATTGCTATTCTCCTTGGCCATAGTCAATAAAGGATTAGTTGTTCGCTTGATAATACGTGGTTATTGACTAAAACCGATCGATTGTGAACCAAAATTATTTCAAACGGAGATGTTGATGAAAATTCTCTACTGGCAGGTGAGTGCTGCGGTTAGCTGTTTATTGATATCGTTTGTGGCTACCGCGGATACCCAGATTGAAGACGCAAAGGAAGCATTAAATCAATTGCGGCAACAACAGGCGGTTGAGTTCGGCTATGAGCGTCACTCAAGGTTTGACGACCGCACTATGCTGGAATTGCATCAACCACAGGTTAAAGAACAACCCTGGCAGCTGTTGCAGGAAAATGCTGAGACGCCATCGGCTCACCGACTGGATGAATACCGTCGTATGAAGCGGGATGAGGAAGCTGCGTCAGAAACCACCGATGAAGAGCAACAAAGTGTCAAGTTATCGTTAACGACCCTGGTGCAAGAACAAACACTGCAATACCTGGATCAGCGACAGTGGCAGGGCCAGACGTTAAGAGCATATAGTTTTGAGCCTAACTTAGAAAAGTTTAGTGAACATAACGATAAGTTACAGGGGCATTTATACCTGTCGGTAGACAGTGAGCAGCTAAAGGGCTTGTCGATTACTCTGCAGGAATCCTTTTCACCCGCGATGTCGGTGAAGCTGGAGCGGTTTAAATTGCAGATTGAATTAATGCAAATCGAGCGTGAAGGGAAAACCTATACTGTTCCTCAGCGAACCGAAGAACAGGTAGCCGGTAGTTACTTATACTTTAAAGATTTTGACGACTATACGGTTCGCGAATATTCCGATTATCAGGTTTTTCCAAAACCCGCGTCGGATAAATGATCAGCGAACTGCTCGAGTGCAGACAGTCCTTGAGGATCTTCGGGCAAAAGTGACAGTCGATAGTTGGGCCAACTATTAAAGCGTTTGCCAATATCTTCCAGGTAGCTAACTTCTTGCTTGCGGCGGCGGGCCAAAAATTGTCCGTCTGCCTGCTCCGGTAAAATCCGATTAATGACTACGCCTGCAATGGGCAGCTTTTCCTGAGTCAATGCTTTTAACGCCCGGTCCGTTTCCTGTATCGGCAATCGTTCTGGCGTTAGTACAAACAAAATACCGGTGTAGGTGGCGTCCTGCAGTAAGCGCCGTGTGCGCTGGAACAGACGTTGCCGGGTGAGTAGCTGTTCAGAAATTGCTTTAGTCCTGTCGGTCATTCCGTCAGTGGCATGTTGTTCCGGGTTTGACATTGGATTACTCACGTCCTTACCGGCTTTGGGTGCTAAATGTTGCAATACCCCTTCAAATTCTTCCGAACGATTTTGCGAACGCAGCATGCCCTGCGTCCATGCAGCCATTGCTTCTGGCAAGGTTAACAGGCGTAAGGTATGGCCGGTTGGGGCGGTATCAAAGATCAGCAAATCGTAGTCTTGCTCGGCCTCGTCGATGATTTGACAAATACGCTCGAGCAGGGCGGCCTCTTGCGCCCCTGGAGATTGTTGGGAAAGTCGCATTTGGCGCTCAATCTCTGGAAACAGATCCGGATTGGTAAAGCGTTTCATTTGTTGCGTAACACGCTTGATATGGGCTTTCACCTCATGATCCGGGTCGATTTCAAGCGCATCCAGATTGTTCTTTATCGCCGTTTTCTTATCACCGATAGGGGTATCGAAAGCATCAGCCAGGCTATGAGCCGGGTCGGTCGATACAATTAATACGCGTTTACCGGCACGAACCGCTAAAATCGACAGTGCAGACGAAACCGTTGTTTTACCGACGCCGCCTTTACCGCCGACCAGTAATATTTTCCGGTCTAGCAAGTTCTTCATAATTAACTATCTCGGTTTGGCTGCTTAACAGCAGCGGAAGTGGTCAAGCGGAGAGTGTTCCATTCCCATACGCTGGTGCCATTCATGGAAACGTTCTAACATCAGCGGCTGCAGCTCAAGCGTATAGTAGGCGGCCGGGTTCGGCACGCCCATCATTTCCGAAAAAACAAGTAGCATGAACAAGTCATCTTCGTCACGTTTAGCGCGAGCAATAGCGGAGCGGTAAGGAGCGTTGTAAAACTCGTTAACCAACTCACCGGCGCGCTCGAACCATTGACGAATCGAATGAATGTTCATGCTATTGCCTCCTAGCGTTGTAAGTTACGCTTATTTTCTTTACTCACCTTTGACAGGGTCGCGGTGGCTTCCAGAATAATCCAGATAGCAGCAATTAACACCACAATATCTAAGAAGAACAGGAAGTAATCTTGTTTTTCGTAAAATCCTTGTAACTGAATAATTAACGCGAACACCGTCATGATAAGCAGGAAAATCAGCGGCAGCAAGGTCACGTACATAGGCCGGCCTAACCGCACCAACATCACGGTAATTACCATTAAGGTCAGTCCTGCCAACAGCTGGTTGGTGGTACCAAATAATGGCCAAATTGCCAGCCCCCCGGAACCATCCGCACCGCCAGCACCGAAAGCCAGTAGCAAACAGCTGCCTACCGCTAAAATGGTCGCGACGAGGGGTTTTTGGATGACCGAAATATTATAGATATTACCCCATTCCTGGAAGATATAACGCTGCAGACGGATCCCGGTATCCATGGTCGTTCCGGCAAACAGCACAGCCATTACGGTCAGCAAGGTTTCCGAAATACCAACGTCCAGTCCTACGCCTTCACTGATGATACGCGCGCCACCTTCAACGAAAGCAGATACGCCACCCTGACCAAAGGACGTGTATACCGCTTCCCAGTCAGCTAATGTTGCAAAGCCAGCACAGGCAGCGATGATAGTAGCCAGTGATAATGAGCCTTCACCGATTGCACCAAAGTAACCAACGAAGCGTAAATCCGTTTCTTTATCCAGCTGCTTCGAGGTAGTTCCTGATGCGACCAGACCATGGAAGCCGGAAATTGCGCCACAGGCAATGGTTACAAATAATAGCGGTAACATGGAGGGTGTGCCTTCCGGCGTATTGGCATTAAAGGCGGGGGCGGTCATATCGGGCCCCAGCAACAACACAGCGCCATAGAGCAGGATAAGACCAATAAATAATTGCAGGCCATTAATGTAATCGCGCGGCTGTAACAACATCCACACCGGCAACAACGAAGCAATTGCAGCATAGCCGAACAAGATCAATATCCATTGCGCGTTGTCAGACAGCCCCATCGCCATATCAGGCAATGTCAGCGGAACCGATGGACCGACGCCAATTAAAATATACAGAGCAACGACGCCCAGCACCGATACAGCGCCTAGTCCCATCCACTTACGGAATATGATCTGACCAATGATAAGTGCTACAAAAATGGCGCCCCAGACCGGTACAACGGCACTTGGGAAGTTAATCAACAGACCGGCAATGGCAGTAGCAAATACTGCGTTGACCATTAGCAGAACTAAGAAAATAACAATCATGAATAGCGTTTGAGCGCGCTTACTGACGACGTCGCCAGTTAAACTACCCATTGACCGTGCTTTATTGCGGTTTGACGCCCAAATGGCACCGGCGTCGTGTACGCCAGCAAAAAATATGGTGCCAAAAATGACCCACAAGAAAGCGGGGACCCAGCCCCAGATGACAGCTATTGCAGGTCCAATAATCGGGGCTGCGCCAGCAACAGATGTAAAGTGATGGCCCCACAGGACGAATTTGTTAGTCGGGACGAAATCAACGCCGTCTTCAAACTCGTGAGCCGGTGTTTTGAAGTTTGGATCAAGCTTATAGATTTTTTCGGCTATGAACTTGGAATAGAAGACATACCCGAGAAACATCGCGCCGAGACCCAGAAGCATCACAAAGATTGCATTCATGGAAAGTGCCTCTTGTTATTTTGAACAGTAAAAAAAACCTTGATCGAGCGCAATAATACTACCGCATCTTTAATGGCGAGCGTCATTCGACCAAGGTCTAATAGACTGCTTTTTATTCATTAACGCCGGCGTTTCCCTCCCAATAAGCCGATAATTAGTGAAACAGCAAATAAAATAATAAAGATATAAAAAATGATTTCTGCGATGCCTGCGGCCGCTCCGGCAATTCCGCCGAAACCAAGTACGGCGGCAATCACCGCAACTACTAAAAAGATTAAAACCCAACGTAACATATTGAATCTCCCTGTTTTTTAAATATCAAACTAACAATAGTTGAGATTCTAGGGAAAGACCAACCGCGCATAAAAAAAGCCGGTAAAACCCAATGGCTTTACCGGCTTTTTACGGCGTATAGTAAACGCTTAGTGAGCAGCTTCTGCTGCTGCCGCATCGGCGGCTTTCTTGTCTTCAATCGGTTTAGCGTAAGCTTCGATAGCAGGCGCTAAGTAAACAGCGTTACTCAGTAGCTTAGCAGTACCCCAGAAAAACGCGCGGAAGTTAACATTATCAGCAAAGCCAATAACGCGGCCTGAGCCGTAGCGATGCGCAACAATGTTTGCTTTACCTTTCAGTACGTCCTGATTGCGCTGATCAGCGTAACCGCTCAGCAGTGGCTGCTGCTGATTATAGTGAGCGACGCTAATAAATGGACTCTCCGGCACTTGCATGGCATTAAGCTCGTCCTTAAATACCGGCATCTGCTCACGTGGAAATCCAAACATCAGTGGATGAGATTTATCAACATCCATATTGAAAATCGCGCCTGCGACCCGACGTTGTGCGTAAAAATCGTCGCGTTCAGCGTAGCTTAAACCTTCGCTATCAAAGGCGCTTTCATAGGCATCGTCGGCAACCCACTCGGCGCGTAACAAGCCACTTTCTGTTAACCACTCGGCGCCGCCTTGCTGGCCGATAATAACACCACCTTTGTTGACCCAGTCGGTAAGCTGCTTACGCTCTCGCTTGCCCAGCGTATAGTAGCTACCGTCGACCAACACAATGTGGCTGTATTTACTGATATTAACTCGTGACAGACGATCGGTATCGACCATTGATAAGGGGATACCAACGTGGCGGTCAAAGTAATACCATGCTTCACCCGCTTCGTAGAGGTTTACACCGTCACCGGTTAGCATCATGACACTAGGCTCGGCTACTGGTTGAATGTTGCGACTACCCAGATCAATACCTTCAGGTGTTAATCCAGACTCTATTGAAACAACCGGAATATCACGTTCCGAGGCAGCACTCGCTAGCGTTTTTTGCACCTGTGCCCAATCATGTTGTTGATAAGCGCGGGTGACCACGATTGAGCCTGCACTCAATTCTTTTATGCCGCCAGGTGTCTCAACAGTTAACGGTTTAAAGCTTTGACGAGCATGAATGTCCTGCTCTAGTAATTCCTGCAGTAGGCCCGGTGCCAGGTAATCATTCCAGTCGAATGCGTAGGCGTAGGCATCGCCGGCTAAGGTGTAGGAGTCGCGTTGCGGCTCATCCCAGGCCTGGTCAGCCAAGCTGATGCGTCCACGATATTGACTAAACTCCAGGTTAAATGCCATTGGTAAGGTCCAGCCAGACACATCGTAGAAGGTGTTGTCCGGAAAGTCCTTACGGGTGCTGAACATTCCCTGAATCAGACCGAATTGCGGCTGTTCCGCCGGGACAAAATAACTGCGTCCGGCGGCAAAACGTTTACCATCAGTCTCTACCGATTTTTCCACCCGATAGGCTTTAACGTCGTGTTGCTTCAGGATCTCGATAAGGCCTTGCAAACGGTTCGGATCGCTATTGTCACCAATCAGGTAACCATCGAAGTTTGCGTCGTCGCCCATTTCCATCCAACGGTTATAAGTATCCTGCTGGAATTTTATAAAGCGGGCTTTGTTTTTATGTGCTCCATAAATGGTGCTTAGCGACGTAATAAACTGGTTGCGAATCGTAAACGGAAATTCGACTTCGCCATTCACGGAGTCCTGCAAGTGACCGCGGCTCGATGCTTGCTCGAACAAAATACCAACAGCGCCTTGTACGTCAGGGTAGGTCGAACCTTTCCCATAGTAGAAGTCATCGAATGATTCTTCGGTGTAGTACAAATTGCCAAACTCATCGAGAGAGTCGGCGTGCTCAGCAGCCAATATTTCGGTCAGACGAACGTTTTCATCCGGGGTAATTGGGTTTTTCCGCGATGGAATACCGGGTTGGAAGAAAAAGGTGCTGTCGGTTCCCATTTCGTGAAAATCGGTCAGTACGTTAGGCTTCCATTTTTGGAAGTTTGCAATTCTGGCCCGTGATTCCGGGTGTTGCAGCAACAACCAGTCACGATTCATATCAAACCAGTAGTGGTTGACACGACCGCGGACAAACGGCTGCACATGTTCACGATGATCAGGATCAGCCACCAAGTTCTCGCTGCGGTGCTGGTTTGCCCATTGTGCAAACCGGGCTAGACCGTCCGGATTCAGTGAAGGGTCCAGTAAAATGACCGAGTCCTGCAACACTTGCTCAATGGCTTCACCCTGAGCTGCTGCCAGGTAGTATGCAAATACTAAAGCAGCGTTACTGCCACTGGATTCGTCACCATGGATGCTGTAGCCCATATACATGACTAGTGGTGTATTTTCAGGATCGGCATCGCGGTTAGGATCGGCTGCTGCCAGATGGCGTTCGCGAACCTGATCGATATTGCTGTGGTTATCTGGATTGGTTACAGTCAGCAGCACTAAAGGGCGCTGTTCGTGCGTGCGGCCGGTAACTTCAAAAGTAATGCGGTCGGATTCTTCAGCCAAAACCTCCATATACCGAACAATCAAATCATGACGGGCATGCCATTCGCCAACTTCGTGGCCAAGAATTTCTGACGGTTTGGTAATTGAAGGATCGTAGTCAACATCAGTCGGCAGGTAGTACGACAGGTCTTTGTCGGCCGCCAGCGAGGGCAGGGCGACGCTGACCAACGCCACTGCGCTGATACCACGAATGAGTTTTCTTAGCATAGTAAGTTCCTCTTGGTTTTAATTACGCATTACTCTAACAAATCAACTGCTGCTAGTGACATCTTTTCGGTGTCTGGTCGCATTCTTGCGATGGAGCTGATAATCGTACATTGGGTCGTAGTAGTGAGTTAACAGTTGCTCAATCCATAGCTTATGTAGCTTTTCTGAATTCGTATCCAGCGCTGTCCGCATCACCTCATGTAGCTGTTGATAGCGTTTATCCCCCAGCCGTTTGCGGGTTTTCGCCAAACTCTTCAGCAATGCGTCACTGAATTGTTGATAACTGGGATAAGCTTGCGACGCCCGATGCACATAATCGCGGTAGATAGCGTCAATACGCTGCTCCAGCGGCTTCTCGATAACTTCAACGTCGGCGTCTCGCAAACTCTCACGTAATATCTCGGGAATTGAGATGCTACCGATGTGACTGCCTTCGTCTTCGATAAATAACGTTTGATGACCTGCATCAGCGCGTTTAAGCAATTCTATTGACAGTTGATTTTCAAAATCTATTTGTGTGGGTTGTGGCTCTGGGAAATGACCAAAAGCGGAACCGCGGTGGTGAGCTAAATGCTCTAGATCAATGCTATTGGCTCGCTGTTGGATCAGTTGTGTCTTATCACAGCCAGTTCGGCCTGCAAGTACCACCCAGTCAAATTGTGGTGCCAGCTGTTCTAAACTGTCAATAAGGTAGCGCCGCAGGGCCTTATAGCCGCCTCTCACTCTACGTATCCGACAGTTGTTATCCGCCAGCCACTGCTGCACTATTTGTGAGCGGAGGCCACCGCGAAAGCAATATAAAACGCCGTCAGGGTATTGCTGAAAAAACGCCAGCCACTGGTCAATGCGGCGCTGCTTAGTGTCGCCACTAACGAGTCGGTGGCCGAGATTGATAGCCGCTTGTTGGCCGTGTTGTTTGTAGCAGCGTCCAACCTGAGCACGTTCGTCGTCGTCCATTAACGGGATATTGATGGCGCCGGGAAAGGCGCCCTTGGCAAATTCAGCGGGGGCACGCAGATCAAGTATTGGTCGTTGCCGGGTAAATAACTGACGAAAAGACTCAGGTTCAAGCCACAAGAAATCTAATGTGGTCATTATTCAAACACGACGCGTGGTGACTGTAACGGATTAGTATGTAATTCGCCGATAAGTGTTACCGATTGTTGATGTTGCTTACAAACCCGGTAAACCGAGTCAATATCGGCTTTACGGACACTTAGCAGCAGACCGCCGGAGGTTTGGGGATCGCAGACCAGATGACGGTTTAGCACATCCATTGGGCTAAGTTCTGAACCATAACTTTCATAGTTACGGCGGCTGCCGCCGGGAATACAGTCTAACTTAAGATAGTCCATGACTTGAGGTAATAGCGGCACCTGGTCGAGCTGCACGCGGGCTTTTAAATTTGCTCCTTCGGTCATTTCCACTAAGTGTCCGGCTAAGCCAAAGCCGGTAACATCGGTCATTGCAGTAACACAGTCGAGTGCTGCGAGGTGATAACCGATGCTATTCATTTGACACATGGTCTCGATAGCGATGCGATCGTGCTCTGGCTTCAATTTCTTTTGTTTCTGGGCGGTGGTTAATATACCGATGCCCAATGGTTTGGTTAACATCAGCACGTCGCCGTCACCGGCCGTATGATTTTGCTTAAGTTTGTCTTTGGCGACCTGGCCGGTAACTGCCAGCCCGAAAATAGGTTCCGGCGCATCAATGCTGTGACCACCGGCCACGGTAATGCCGGCATTGGCACAGGCTTCTCGGCCGCCCTCTAGCACCTGTTGGGCAACTTCAGCCGGCAGCTTATCGAGTGGCCAGCCCAAAATAGCAATCGCCATCAGTGGCTGTCCGCCCATGGCATAAATGTCACTAATCGCATTGGTTGCCGCAATTCGGCCAAAGTCTCTGGGGTCGTCACAAATCGGCATAAAAAAGTCGGTGGTGCTGAGAATAACCTGACCATTGCCGAGGTCGTAAGCTGCCGCATCATCACGATTACTATTGCCGACCAGCAATTTAGGGTCGGGAGTTAACGACAGTTTGGAGTCTAATATAGTCGACAATACGCTGGGCGAAATTTTACAACCGCAACCGGCGCCGTGGCTGAATTCTGTCAGTCGAATGTTGTTCATGGCTGGATATCCCTGTTAATTGGCTGCTGCAACGAAATCAGTGTTTCGGTCGACTGAATTTCCTCAATGGATTGTATACGGTTGATTAAAACATGCTGCAGATCGTTAATCGAGGGGGTCATTATTTTAATAAAAACGTTGTATTGACCCGTGGTGTAATAGGCTTCAATCACTTCTTCCAGCTTTTCTAACTTTTCTATCGCTGTTGGATAATCGCCGGCGTGGCGCAATGTAATACCGATAAAGCAGCACACATCATAACCCAATTGTTTGGCATTAATCTGTAAACGGGTACCGGCAATAATTCCGGCGCTACGCATTTTTTCGACTCGAACGTGGATGGTTGCCGGACTGACCCGATTTCTCTTAGCAATTTCGCTATAGGGTATGCGGGCATCATTGATGAGCTCGGTAAGAATGGCCTGGTCTAAATTATCGATTTGATAGTTTTTGATAAAATTCGCCATCTAATTTTAACTAATTATTGGTTTTAATCCATTAAAGTTAAAAATAATCACCCTGTAAAGCTGTTTTATTTAAATGGTATTGAATATATGTCGCTGAACGTTGTTAATGGTTTAACAAATAACGCAGCTAAAAGGTCAATCACATGAAACATCAGTTTATTCGACAGCAACAACTAATCCAGCGTGCCAAAAGACAGTTTAGCACGGAGCTGACTCACCGACTCGGACTGGTCGAGGTGCAGGCGCCGTTATTAAGTGAGACAGGGACTGGTGTACAGGACGACTTGTCTGGTTGGGAACAGCCGGTTGCGGTTAGTGTTAAGGCGATCCCGGACAAGCAATTTGAAGTGGTTCATTCGCTGGCTAAATGGAAGCGACAAACGCTAGCGCGCTATCAATTTGGGGTTGGCGAAGGAATAGTGACCGAAATGAAGGCGCTGCGGCCTGACGAAACGACGCTGGGAGCAAAGCACTCGGTGTATATTGATCAATGGGACTGGGAACTGGTGATTGACGCGCAGCAGCGCAGTGAGAACTTTTTACGAACCACTGTCGAAAAAGTTTATCAGGCTCTGCAGGCCACCGAGCAAGCGCTTTGTAAAGAGTATCAGCAGTCGCCTTTGTTGCCGCAGAGCCTCCAATTTATTCATAGTGAGGATCTACTGCAACAGTATCCGGGGCTAACGCCAAAACAGCGAGAGCGACAAATTACCAAACAATACGGGGCGGTATTTATTCTGGGCATCGGCGGGGTGCTATCGGATGGCGCAGCGCACGACGTTAGGGCGCCGGATTATGACGACTGGTCAACGCCGATAGACGGCGGACGAACCGGTTTAAATGGTGATTTATTAGTATGGCATCCGGGGCTGGACGATGCTTTGGAATTGTCGTCCATGGGGATTCGTGTGGATCAAACAGCGTTAGCGCGGCAATTAGCAATTAGCCGGCAGCAGCACCGTGCAGAGTTACCCTGGCACCAACAGTTAATTGCAGGCCAGTTGCCACTAACCATAGGCGGCGGTATCGGACAGTCACGAGTTGCCATGCAGCTATTGCAGCTGGACCATATTGCTAAGGTACAGTGCGGTGTGTGGCCGATGGCAATTGAGGGAGCGTTATAAAGCCGGTTTGTGGTAATCTTTGCGCATGCGAGAATACTTTAGAAATGGGCCTGAACACAGAGCGGGCGCTGATGTCTCTTTTGCCGATATTGTGCGGTTATTTGGTTTTTATTCGGTGCGAGTCGGTCGTTGGGTAACTGCTGCTGAACAGCAGCGGGCAGCGAATTTGTTTTTTGATGCGCTATGCGATTTACAACAGATCCTGCACGTACCTAACCATGTGCTGTCGTTGCGGGGCACATTGGCATTACATTATGGCATTGGCGGCAGACCCGGTGCGGCGGCTCACTATATGCCGAGTGGCCGGGTGCTGGCGTTAGCTAAAAATGCAGGAGGCGGAAGCCTGGCGCATGAATGGTTTCACGCGTTCGATCACTATATCTGTGACAAAATGTTCACTGATGCTCCCCCGGCATTGCGCTTTGCAAGCCATCACTGGCTGTTATCCAGACAGCTTGTTGCCCATCCCTTAAATGACTGTTTAAACCTGGCGTTTAAGCGTTTGTATTTAAATGCTGACGGCAAGCAGACAGGGGACTTTATGCGCCACTGCATTGCTTACGATAAACGTTTAAACAGCCGTTACTTTGCAATGCCGGAAGAAATAGCAGCTCGCTGTTTTGAGGCCATCATCCAGCGTCAATCATTAAAAAATCATTTTCTAGTGGCTGGTACCCAACAAACGGCTACAGCCCGGGCCGGTTTATATCCGCCGGTCGAGCTGCAAAATCAGGTGGCCGAATGTTGGTTCGATTACTTTCATCAACTGGGCCGTGCGCTTAACCCAACCAATAAATGAGCAGCCCGCCAATTAGCCAGATTACGCTAACAGCGCTTAACGTTAACATGATGCGGTCACTTAAGCTGCGACCGCCGTGGTCATGGTGATGGTGGCCATGGTCATGCTGATGACTGTTTTTGTGCGCAATCCACAGCTTGACCAGAACGGCACTTATTAACAAAAAGACGATGTTCAGCACAAACCCATAATTAAAGCTAAAGTGTTGCTGCTCTTTGGGGGAATCCCAGTTTTCCAAATTTGGTAATAAATCCAGGCTTAAAAGTCCGTAGTGCATGACCATTGCGCTTGCGACTAAGCAGACAAACAGCATCAGTGCAATGTATAAAGACATTTTCCAGCCGTAATAACCGGCATTGATACGCAGTACCGGCAACACCACCAGGTCTGAAAAAATAAATGCCATTACCCCGGCAAAGGCAACGCCTTCACCAAACAGAACCGCGGCAAGAGGAATATTGCCCATCGAGCCAATGAACGTGAACAAAGCCGCAATGGGGCCCACCACTGCTTGTTGCAGTACTGCCCAAAAGCTTAATTCAGAACTGCCTCCAACACCTAAAAACAGCCATTCAAAAAAGCTACTTGGCACAAAGGCGGATATAATTCCGGCAACGGTAAAGCCAATTAAAATATCCTTCCACACCATTTGCCATTCCATCACGAATTTCATCGCGACCTGGTGCCAGGTGTGCAGCTTGAGCAGATCAGCCAGTGAACTATCGGATGATTGATTATCGTCATCGCTCTCTTCGTTGCGGGCTGACTTAATCAACTTGGCTGGGTTAGTAACAGTGATGAATAGCCAGGCGAATAAGATCAGCAGGATACCGCCAACGTATTCACCGACGACAAACTGCCAGCCGAGGAATATGGCGATAACGAAACCCAGCTCGATAACTAAGTTGGTGGATGCCAGTAGAAAAGCCATGGATGCGCTAAAGGCGGCGCCTTTATTAAACAACGCGCGAGTCGTGGCTAACGCGGCAAAGCTACAGGAGCTGGAGATAAAGCCGAAAAAGGAGCCTAGCGATACCGACTTCAGGTCGTTTGAACCCATAGACTTACGCATTCGCTGTCGGGTGACCAAAACCTGAATTAAACTACTGATTAAGTAGCCAAGCACAAACGCCCAAAGTGCCATCCAGAAAAAACCAACACTGGTGTAGGCAGCTTCGGCCCAACGTTCTATAAAGCTTTCCATATCTTTACCTTGAATTAGTTGGAACATCGATCCATGTCAGTTGCTACGGTACAAGTAAATTTTTAGCTCAGTTAAGGATCGCCATGAAGTGTTCAATTCTGGATTTAGCACCGGTGACCGAACAAGGTTCGGTTGCTGAAGCACTGCATCATTCAGCCGATATTGCAAAACATGCCGAGCAGTGGGGCTACCATCGTTTTTGGATGGCGGAACATCATAATATGGCGGGCATTGCTTCGGCTGCTACTGCTGTCGCGCTGGGCTATGTTGCCAGCCAGACCAACTCTATCCGAGTAGGATCGGCAGGCATAATGTTACCAAACCATGCTCCTTATGTGGTTGCGGAGCAGTTTGGTACATTAAACGCACTATATCCTGGGCGAGTAGACCTCGGCTTAGGCAGAGCTCCGGGAACAGACGGTAGAACGCTACGGGCGCTGCGGCGCAAGCCTGATGACGCGGAAAATTTTCCTAACGACGTACAAGAGTTGCTGCATTACTTTGCCGAAACTGATGAATCAGCGCCGATAAAAGCAATTCCTGGATTCGGTGAGAATATCCCGGTCTGGTTGTTGGGATCGAGTACCTTTGGCGCTCAACTAGCCGCTCACTTAGGGTTGCCCTATGCTTTTGCTTCGCATTTTGCCCCTGATCAGTTGCACCAGGCGCTGCAAGCCTATCGCGATAATTTTAAGCCATCACGATATTTAGATAAACCGTATGCAGCCGCAGCGATGAACGTATTTGCCGCTGATGAAGAGGCACAAGCGCGTTACATGATGAGTTCCATGCAGCAGCAGTTTGTGTCGTTACGACGGGGTAACCCGGGTCGCTTAAAAGCTCCGGTCGATGATTTGTCTAAGCTTGCTTCGCCGCATGAGCTTGCGGCTGCAAATCATGCACTGAGTTATACGGCGGTCGGCAATCAGCAACAGGTCCAGCGGAGTATGGAACAATTTGTTGCGGAAACTCAAGTTGATGAGCTTATCTTAACTTGTCATGCCTACGACCACAGCGCAAGATTGCGCAGTTTCGAGTTAGCAGCACAAGCGCTCATTAACTAGCTGAGAACAGCACACAATTTATGCTAAACTGAGCGTCGATTTTCTAGTAGCAGTCAGGGTGATTATGCGTTTTATTATTCGGTATTTCTTTCGTTTCCTTCGTTTGGTGTTAACGCCATTTATGCTGGTTGGAGAAAAACTAAGCACGCCTAAAGGGATTGAGCGCACGTCGCAGCAGCAGGAAGAGGTTGATAAGGAGTGCGAGAAATTGGCACTTTATCAATTTAAAACCTGCCCATTTTGCATCAAAGTACGCAAGCAGATGGCGCGGCTGTCATTGCCGATCGAAGTCAGAGACGCACAAAATAATCAGCAACGCCGAACAGAGCTTGAACAAGGCGGAGGCCGGATCAAAGTTCCGTGCCTGCGGATTGAAAAAGACGACGGCTCCAGCGAATGGATGTACGAATCCGACGACATTAACCAATATTTACAGCAGCGCTTTGGCTAGAACGTTTAAATGTGCTCAAGCTCTCGTTTGCGTCGCGCTTTAATGTGCTGATAAATTTTATCGGCAATGATCGTCAACGTACTGGCGATCGCTACAATGGTTAATACGGTATATAAACGCGGTTCACCAGCAAAAAAAGTTGATGACTGTTGAAAAATATCATGCAGCCAGCCCGCTGCGAACCAAATAATCGCAATGGGAGACAATGCCAGTAGTCCAAGCGATAAGTAGACTATCGCAGTAGTCACGTAGAACGCCGACGAGTTCGTGGTTTGTTTAACCGACTTATCCATGACGGCACCTCCCTTAAACAAAGTTCAGATAGTAGCCATGTATAAGTGTAGTCGAGGATTTTGGGCTAGTTGTTGATCCAGCGCTAATTGATTAGATCAAATTGGAATATCGTTGAATTTTATAAAATTTAATTTTCGACCGTGTGGTAAAATTTGTCTCAGAACCATTGCTTTAAACAGGACGTAAAATGCAAGTTAATACTGCTGAACAAGCATTATCAATTTTAGAAAACGACGATGTAATTTGGTGTCAGTCGATGGCCGCAACCCCTTACAAGCTACTTGAGGGACTGAAGAACGTTGCCCGACAACGTAAGAACTTAACCTTATTACAATTGCATACTGAATATAGCGAACCGTTAGCCGACCCGGAATTAGATGGACACTTAAGGCAACGCGCGTTTTTTGTCGGCGCGTCGACGCGCAAAGCTGTTAATGATGGTTTTGCCGACTATGTTCCAATATTCTTGTCGGAAATCCCCAAATTATTTCGCTCGGGCGAACAGCCTTTGGATGCCGCCATTATTCAGGTTTCTGCTCCCGATAAACATGGTAATTGCAGCTTGGGTATTTCGGTAGAAGCAACGCGAGCAGCTCTGCAGGTCGCCAAAAAAGTGATTGCCTGGATTAATCCTAAAATGCCACGAACGCATGGCGACGCATTGGTACCGCTAGCCAAGTTTGATCGCTATTTCGAGCAGGAAGCGGAATTGCCTCAGCACTGGCAGCCGGTGCAAAACCCGGTAACGCAAAAAATTGGTGAGCAAGTGGCTAGCCTGATTGATGACGGCGACTGCTTACAAATGGGGATCGGCGCGATCCCGGATGCGACGTTAGGTTGTTTGGGTAATCACCGTGACCTCGGGATTCATACCGAAATGTTTTCCGATGGTGTGCTACCACTGGTCGAGAAGGGCGTAATCAATAACTCGCGTAAAGTAAAACATCGCGGCCGCATCGTAACGACTTTTGCTATGGGTTCGCAAAAACTTTATGACTTTGTCGATGACAATCAGGAAGTATTCTTTCTTGATGTCGAATACACCAACGATACGGCGGTTATTCGGCAAAACAAACAGGTCATGTCGATTAATAGTGCACTGCAGGTCGATTTAAGCGGTCAGGTTTGTGCTGACTCGATCGGTACCAAGATATATTCCGGGGTCGGCGGACAGATGGACTTCGTCCGTGGTGCTAGTTTATCAGAAGGTGGGCGCTCAGTAATTGCATTACCGTCAACCGCATGCGGTGGTGAAGTGTCGCGGATCAGTTCATTGCTGACGCCAGGAGCTGGCGTTGTTACCACGCGTGCTCATGTACATTATATTGTCACTGAACACGGTATTGCTAATTTACGGGCAAAAAGTATGACCGAACGGGCCCGTGCTTTAATCAATGTTGCGGCACCACAGTTTCGTGAGGCGCTTGCCAGCCAGGCGTACAAAGATTGGGGCCTTAAAGTCTAGCTATTTGGGCCGGCTCTCGCCCAGCCACTTATCGAGTGTTTGCTGAAAGGTGCTATCTGCTCTTAACGAGTCAATAGCACCATTTAGTTTTTGCGCTGCTTTTTTACCCCAGGCATTATTACTACAGCCAATAGCGCCCTCGATAATATTGCCCTGATGCTCTTGAATCGGAATAAACACCAGCTGTTCGTCGATGTGCGGATGTGTTTCCTCGTAATAACGTTTAATCATCCGGTAGTCGATGGTGTAGTCAACACGGCGATTCAATAGCATGGTCATCAAGTTAATGTGAGCGTTATCACCCGTTACAATGCGATAGTTTTCTTGACCAATAAGATATTCTTCTAACAGGGGCTGTAACTTTCCGTAACGACGTTCTATGGGGTGAGCAAAACGTAGTTGTTGATCACCGACTAGCGCAGCAAAGGACGCAGGGTTGCCATAACGCTGAGTAATTAACTGTGCCGCATCCGCATGCGCGATAATTCCATGCGGTGGGTAAAGATGAGTGGTATCGGTATAGTTAAATTCAGCATTGTAGCTAGCGCGCTTAATCAAGCACGGAAAGCATAGATTTTTTTCTCGTTTCATTAACAAGGTAATTCGGCGTGGCGGTAGGCGACGAATAGTATGAGATACATCGGTAAGTTGTTGTTGCATTTTATTAACTAAAACATCACAAAAACCTTCGCCAGTATTTTCGCCATCGACAATAAAAAAGGGAGGGTAAGCGTTAACTGCCCAAATCACTTCTTCCAGCTGTTTTTCATCAGCTTGTGCCCGCTGAGAATAAGCGGCAGCGAATACGGCAAACACCAAAATAAACCACAATTTTTGCATTATCTTCTCCTACTGACTATTCGTCTTTATCAACCAGCAAGCGGTCAGGACCTAACCAGAAATCCAGGCTTTTTAATAGCTTTGGATCTGCAGTTATTGCTTCAATATTTCTATTAATATGCTCGATAGCACGTTTCCCCCAAGGGTTACGTGCACAGCCTATTGCACCGGTAATTGGCCGTTGGCCATATTCAATGATAGGAATAAATGCCAGTAAGGCCTGCTTGTTGGGGGGAGATAATTTGTTATAAAAGTTAATCATAAATTGGTAGTCGACAGTGTAATCAACGCGGTTGCTAATAATCATGGTCAGTAAATTAAATAAGGCATTTTGGCCAAAGATAGTCCGGTGCTTGGGGCCATCAATCGGGTAGTCGTCAAGTGTTGGCTGAATATCGCCGTATTTTCTTCCACTTGGCTGAGCAAGTTTTAACTCAGTCCCGGCAGCTAGTTGCTGGAAGCTTATTGGAGAACCATATTGCTTAACCAGCTTTTGTGCGAGTTCAGAGAGGGTAAAAATGTTGCATAACCACACTTTTAATCGCATCAGTGATATCCTACCTAAGAGTGTTAAAATGAATTATTATTTACAAATAAACAACATAGTTATATATAACCTAATAATTGACAGGCAAACAAGGCTCTATGCACGTTATTTTTAATCATGGCAAAGAAAGTGGCCCCTGGGGCACAAAAATTAAGGCACTGGCAGCAGCTGCCAGAGAACTCGATTGCACTGTGGGAAGTATTGATTATCAAGGCCAAATGGATGTCGATAAGAGAGTTGAAACCTTACTCGAAGCGGTCACCGATAGTAGTGACGACGATATTTTCCTGGTCGGCTCCAGTATGGGCGGTTACGTCGCAACGGCGGTAGCTGGTCAAGTTGAGTGTAAGGGGTTATTTGTCTTAGCACCGGCCTATTATTTAGGTGGCAATGTCGACTTTGACAGCGTTACCGTTAACTGTGAAACGCACATTGTTCATGGTTGGCACGATGATATTGTTCCGGTTGAAAATAGCTGGCGCTTCGCTAACCGAACCAAAGCCAATTTATATCTGGTTAATGATGACCACAGGTTGATCGAAACGCTGGACGATAGCGTTAAATGGTTTAAGCAGGTGTTATCCCAAGCCCAACGTAAAGCTAGAGGTTAGCGATGAGTGACAACGAAAATAACTTTGAGATTCACCCGCAGCTTGCGCAGGACAGCATTCATTTAATCGACTGGCCGCTATCCGAGGTGCGCGTTATAAATGATGCTAATTATCCGTGGTTTATTCTGGTGCCAAGAATAAATGGAGTTGCTGAAATTATTGAGTTATCAGAACAAGAACAGCAACAACTTTGGCATGAAAGTAGCTTTCTGAGCCATTGGCTGAAGGCAGAGTATCGTCCTGACAAACTGAATATCGCAGCGCTGGGTAACGTGGTGCCGCAGTTACACGTACACCATATCGCGCGTTTTAAAACCGATGTTGCCTGGCCCGATCCCGTTTGGGGAAAAGTGGCGCCACAACCATTAGCCGAAGACCGAGTTGTTCGGTTACGGGACATGTTTCGTGAATTAAGTCTATAGTTGTCGTAACCTTTTATGAATAAAAACAATATATTGGAACAGTTGCGCGCAGCAACAGCGTCATTGCATGATCAAGTTGAGCAGTTACCGGACATGAGTCGGTTAATGTCACCCAAAGTAACGGATGACGATTATCTTATTGCGTTGCTCAGGCTTCGCAGACTATTTTGGGCATTAGAACCCACGCTATCGAAGCATTTTTTTGATCTAAATCGTGGTGATTACTGTTATTTGCCAAGAATGAAAGCTCTGAATGATGATATTAACTGTCTTAGCGGCTCCCGCCCAACAGAGTCAGTGGAGCCCCTGAAACTTGGCTATTATCAAGCTATTGGTGCTGCATACGTAGTCGAGGGTGCTACCATGGGTGGAAAGGTACTAGCCAAACGTTTGAGTCAGACGCTAAATCGTAGTCAAACCAACGGCTTAAAATTTTTTAATTTTCATCGTAAAGGGACTCGCTCACTGTTTATTAGTTGGTTGCAACAGCTCGAACTAGAAGCCCAGCAGATAAATTGGATAGTAGAAGGCGCAACGACCAGCTTTCGGGTACTGTTAGATGGCTGTAAAAATCAACGATAAAGGAGCTTACGTTTGAATACTGAGCAACAGTTTGACCTTTCAGAAGCCATGGAGAACTGTGCCAAAGAGCCAATACATATCCCAGGTGCTGTGCAACCGCACGGAGCCTTGCTGGCGCTCGATCACAAACTGAAAAACGTGATTGTTGCCAGCAAAAGTAGCGTCTCCTTTTTTGACTGTGAGCTTTCCCAAATTTTTTCTCAGCCCCTTGAGCAATGGGCGCCGGAAAAGATGCTGGGTTTGCTAAAACGGTCGTTTAAAAGGCTCACTAAGGGTAGACACACAGATTACTTCGAAGTCGCAGTGCCAGGAATTGAAAACACTCATTGCTTCTGCACGGTCTACAAGGCAAATAACCTGCTGGTGTTGGAAATAGAACCTGTTTACGTCCAACTGGCGGGTGATTTCACCGCAACGGTCCGACGTCAGTTTGATCAGTTAACACAGGTAAAAAGCGAACGGCAAACACTCGAACAACTGGTTAAAAGTGCGGCTGCTATTAGTAACTACGATCGAACATTGGTGTATAAGTTTGATGCTGACTGGAATGGTGAAGTGGTTGCCGAGCACTTAAAAGAATCATCCTTGAATAGTTATCTTGGACAACACTTTCCAGCCAGTGATATTCCTCCGCAAGTAAGAGCAATGTATAGCGCTAATGCGGTGAGGAAAATAGTGGCCGCCGACGCAGAATCCAGTCAGTTGGTACAAAATCCTAATGTAGAAACCCCGCTGGAAGCAATCGATTTAAGCCCAGGAACGTTACGAGCAGTTTCTCCGATACACGCAAATTACATGCAGAATATGGGCGTATGTCGCTCGCTATCGGTCGCTATTTTCGATGAGAATAAACTTTGGGGCCTACTGTCGTGCCACGGAACTCAGCCTGCACGGACGACACCCTACCAGCAACATGCTTTACACTCTTTGGTACTAATGGCCAGTCAACGGCTAATGTTGCAAAGACAGTATCAGTCACAACGGTTTTTTGATTCAGTTGAGGAAAGCCGTAAGGCATTGCTTGATCCCGATAAAGAGATCATGCCGCCAAAACAATTACTATCAAGCCAAGGCAAGCAGTGGTTGGATCTTTTCGATGTTAACTGTGTGGCGCTTGTGCACGGTAACGAAGTGAGCCAAGTGGGCGATAAGGCTGATCGTAAAAATATAATGGAGCTGGCGAATTGGCTAAGGAAAAACCATTGGGTTACCGGGTTATATTCCACCCGCGAGTTAGGCGCCTCAAGCTGCAAGGAGTTTTTAAAAGGCACTAAATTCTGCGGTATGCTTGCAGTATCAATGCCCTATGAAAGAGAGCTTAATGGCTGGCTTATCCTACTGCGACATGAAGCTGTCGAAGTTCGCGACTGGGCAGGGCGTCCTGAAAAATCCGAGGTTCAGGAATACCAGGGCAAGACGGTGCTATCGCCGCGCCAGTCGTTTGATAAATTCCAGCAACAAATAGAAGGGCGCTCATTTGAATGGACGCCGGAGCAAAAACAAGCCGCACGAACTCTCGCTGAAGATTTAGCAATTGGTGCTTCGGCCTATCAGATTGAGCAACTTAACGAGCAGTTGCAAAAGGCCAATGACCGACTAGAACATTTAATCCACACAGATGCCTTAACACAATTGTGGAACCGATATCACATGGAGCAGACGCTGGATGAAGAGATTGCCCGTAGTGAACGGCATGACCATCCACTCAGCGTTATTATTTTTGATATTGATAACTTTAAAGACATTAATGACAGCTATGGGCATGAGGTTGGTGACGACGTATTGAAAGGCATTAGTCGCGCATTAGCAGCTGAAATGAGAACCTCTGACTCATTGGGACGCTGGGGCGGCGAGGAATTTCTGGTCATTGCCAAAGAATCAACGTTATCTGACAGTACGCAGTTAGCTGAACGTTTGCGTGAGCGATTAGAAAGTATTGAGTTTGACAAGGTCGGTGTGGTCACGGCAAGCTTTGGTTTAGCAGAATTTAGCCATGGTGAAACGCGTAATGATTTAGTACGAAACGCGGATAGCGCTTTATATGAAGCAAAAGATCAAGGGCGCAACCAAGTTCAATCTGCTGACTAGCAACGCCGGAGCCTAATAGATGCCTTTATCCAACCAAATAATCACCGTTTCGCCAATTCTAAGCCGGCTGGCGGAAGTCTGTGAAAAAATCGGCTATTGGGAAGCATTACTAGGTAGTCATTCAGACTTTTCTGAAAGTGAGTTGCTTGAGCAAAAAGGGCAAGCCAGCCTGGCCTTCGATAACCTTACGGAACCTGCTTTAGAGCAACGCTTATTATCGTTGTATCACTCTATTGCAAATACCAATTTAACCAGTGATAGGGATATTAAAAACACTCATAACAAGTTATTGCAGGATCACTTTTCGCAAGCGGGGAGTTATCGTAGTACAGGTATGGGGTTTTATCGGGATAATAAACTGGTGCATATGACGGCAGGTGCCAACCAAGCGGCTAAATTAACGCGTCAGCTGCTACTGACGTTGAACGATAATGAACATCATCCGTTGCTGCAAGCGGTTAACTTCCTATACGAATTTGAGTTTATTCAGCCTTTTGCTCAAGCCAATGGCTGTTTGGGCCGACTCTGGTTTACGGGTCTGTTACAACAATGGAAACCGTTTTTATTAATACTCCCGTTTGAACAACAGCTGCTTAAACAACAGCATAGCTATTATGCGACGTTAAAAAAATCCGTTAGTGACAATGACAGCAATCGTTTCATTTCGTTTCTGTTGGAGCAAATCCAGCATTGTGTTGAACAAATGATTGAGAGTACTCCGAACCAAAAAGTGACCGAGAGTTCGGATAAAAGCCCCCAGCTCAACGCCGAACTAGAGCTTCCTGAAGGTTCGGAGAATAGGCCAACACGAGAAAAATTATTGTTGTTACTTGAACAGCAACCACAGTGGAGTGCTGCTCGTGCGGCAGAGGTACTGGGGATTTCGGCAAGAGCCGTTGAAAAGCATATCTCGCGGCTAAAACGAGATGGCTTATTGGATCGAGAAGGCTCGGCGCGCGCTGGGCGCTGGCGTGTTACTCGTAAATCGACCCAGCAGCTGTCTCTACCGGAATACTAAACCGCTGGTAAATCTTCTCAGCCAGTTGCGCCTGGGCATCGTATTCACCATGGATTAAACGGACGCGCTTAACAGGTGATTGTGATGAGCCAATAAAATCCAGTAGCTCCTGTTGATCCGCATGAGCTGAGTAACCGCCAAGGGTATGAATCTGAGCCTTAATATCGATCCGCTCGCCTCCCAGTATGACGTAACCACCTTCTGGCCCGTACCTCTGAATATCTCTTCCTGCAGTTCCTTTCGCCTGGTAGCCAACAAAAAGAACGTCGGTGCGGCGGTCCGGTAGTAGCGCTTTTAAATAATTGACAATACGACCACCTGAACACATTCCGCTAGCAGCGATGATGATGACAGGCTCAGAGGTGGAGCGAATACGGTTAACCAGCTCTAAATGCGTACTGTGCTGTTGCACTGTATGACAATGGTTAAAATCTAACGGGTGACGGCCCTCCTTAAGCCGGGCTTTTGCTTGTTCATCCCAAAGCTGACTCAGTTCGCCATAGACCTCGTTAAATTCCGCTGCCAACGGAGAGTCGATTACCACCTCCGGAAAGTTGTGGGTTTGGGCAACTTCAAGTTCGTGCCAAATCGCTTCCAGCTCGTACAACAGTTCCTGAGTACGACCGATACTAAAAGCTGGTATTAGCACGGCGCCACGATCTTCAATACATCGGCTAATAATAGATTTTAACCGCTGTTGCCGGTGCTTTCGCGACTCGTGCAGACGATTACCATAGGTACTTTCTAATAGCAATAAATCGGCACCATCTAAAGTGTCCGGGTCTGGCAACAGCGGCGTTCCGCGGCAACCGATATCACCCGAAAAAACAACGCGTTGATGATCGTCGATACTGCATTCGATAAAAGCCGACCCCATAATGTGTCCGGCATTTTTAAAGCGAACTTTTAAGTGTTGAGACAAACCGAGCCACTGATCGTAGGCAACCGGCATTAGTTGTTGTTGCAGCTGGCTAAGAACTCCTTCAATGAGTTCAGCATTTCGGGTAATCCCGACCTTTATCGCATCAGCGATGACCAGCGGTAACAAACGCGCCGTGGCCTGGGTACACACAATAGGGCCTTTAAAGCCGGCCGCCAATAAATAAGGAATTCGGCCGACATGGTCCAGGTGACAGTGGGTTACTAATAGAGCCTTAATGTCTGCGCTGTAAAAATCGACTTCAGGCGGTTGAGATTGCTGCTCGCCCTGCATCAGCCCGCAATCGATTAGGTACGACTCTGTTGCCGATAGCTGTAATTGATGACAAGAGCCCGTTACTTGATTAAAGCCGCCGTGATGGATAATGTTCACTAAGTCACCTCCGCTGTGTGTAGGAGATAAGTTGGCACAGACAGTTGCTTTGTAGCAAGCTGGCAAAGCGGAAATTTTTGTAGGAAAGGAACCACTGAATGAGCGCAAATTACATACCGGGTTACTACCTGTCTGCTGCAATATTATCTCTTATCGTTGCTTTTATAATACCCGGGTGGCCATTAAAGGTGGTGTTCGGCTGGACATTTTTGGCACTGGCTATGGTGGCCTCTGCTTATTGGCTGAACACGGCGATTCTTTTTAGAAAGCGCCAGAGCGGTAAAATCCCGCCTTACATACGCTGGCTATTGGTTCCTTTTTTACTGGGCGTGCAGCTTTACAATGCCTGGGCCAGACGCCAGGACGGCTTAGCAGGTTGGCATGCAATAACTGACGATCTGTACGTCGGCCGGCGGCTATTTCCGGGTGATATTGAACAGTTAAAAGCGGAAAAGATAACGGCAATACTGGATGTTACTGCCGAATTTGATGCGCTCGACTGGTCATCTGATAACGCTGATATTGCTTATTTAAATGTGCCGGTACTGGATCATAAAGCTCCGTCTGAACAACAAATACATCAGGCTATTCAATGGATACAGAATCAGCATCAGCAAGGCAAAAAGGTGCTGGTGCACTGTGCGTTGGGGCGTGGCCGTTCCGTTTTTATGATTGCGGTTTATTTATTAACGACAGCGTCAGACAACAATATCGATTCGGTACTTAATAAAATTAAACAACAGCGGCAAGTCGCTCGGTTGAATGATGTTCAGCGAAAAAAACTGACTCAGTTTGCCAACGATAACCAGTTACTGCTGGCTAAACGTGCCTGGGTCATCGCCAATCCCGTATCGGGCGGTGGTAAATGGCAACATGAGCAGTCCGCAATTAAACAAACATTAGAGCCTTATTTTGAACTTGAGGTTATGGAAACCTCGTTAGAAACCGGTGCTGAACAACTTGCTAAAGATGCGGTAGAGCAGGGCGCACAGCTGGTCATTGCCTGCGGCGGCGATGGCACACTAACGGCGGTCGCCAGCGTATTAAAAGGCACCAACGTAGTGATGGCGATTATTCCGATGGGAACAGCAAATTCGCTGAGCCAGGCCTTATGGGGAATGAGTTCTAAAATTACTCCCGTTGCTGCGGCCTGCCACACTATTATTGAGGGCCGCACCCGAGCTATCGATGTGGGCAATGTTAATGGGCAGACGATGTTGCTGTGCGCGGCTATTGGATTTGAGCAGCAAATGATTGAAAAGGCCGATCGGCAAATGAAAAATAAATTAGGGCAGTTGGCCTATTTGCAAGGACTTTGGCGAGCCTGCAACGAAAACGAAGTACTGGAATTGCAGGTAACACTGGATGATAAGCCGGTAGAAAATTGGCAGACCAGTAGCTTAATTGTTGCCAACGCAGCACCAATCACAACCTTGCTAGCACAGGGCAATGGCAGCCCCATGATGGACGACGGTCAGCTTGATCTGACCTGGATCGAGCCGCAAGAAAGCGGTAATAAGCATGTATTCAGTTTAATTGAATTATTGTACTCCGGCTTAACCGAAGACAACTTAGGAATTAATACCGGCTATCAGCAAGCCGCGAAGGTCCACATTCAGCGACGCGATAAACAACCATTAAAATACGCCGTTGACGGAGAGCCACAGCAACACGACGAGCTTGAGATAACGGTCGATAAGCAGGCGCTGACGGTATTGGTACCAGAGCGAATTGACTATTAAAAAGGAGTTTATAATGCAGCTATCACAACGACAAAAAGGCTGGGCGCTGAAATTAATTTAAAGAGCTGAAGATAGATGCACGGCTGTTAACGCGGTAAGTCATGTATTCAAAGGCATTGCTACTTTTCATGTTTGTGGGGCTTAAGAGGAGGGTGCTTAGGTTGGTTTTCCGGTGTCACACGACGCCTTTTTTCTCGTGTCCCGTCCTCTTTCCGAGGTTTCGGTCCTGGTTTTATGCTCATTTAGATAGATCCTTATAGTAATAGCTTTCTCAAATTCATGAGATGGCAGAATGCCATTACTTATATAGGATACATTTAGGCTAGACTCAATTTTCTTTGGAATTCTCTGCGGTTCAACCAGTCTGGAAGTCTGCTCAGTGCCAAGAGCGGACTTTTTAAGCCGCGCTCTTCGGCAAATTTGTAGCGCAGAGAAAGACTTGCCCGACAGTAGCGCCTTGTTAGCAAGTATTACTTAGCGCAGTATATTATTGGCCTTACGTTCATATCTTTGACCGCATGCGCGAAGGAAGAAATAATCCATAATAGCTGGACAATATTTCCTCTAACAGGTTCTTCTTCTTTTATTTTATTAAATTCTTCTTTAATACCTGAGATAGAAAGAAACGAACAGCATAATACGCAGCTACGATTCAGCTTGTAATCTTTAAGCAAGTTAGCCAGATACAGTTCAAAATCATCAGTGTTGCCCTGCCGTATCCTAGGTATTTTTGTCTGAACGCCTTTTCCTGACTTGTAATCTTTCTTAAATGTTTTTTCTAATTTTGACAGCATAGCATTTGCATCGAAATACATGTTTCCAAGATTCTTAATCCCTTGGCCTACGACATCATGTAAGTTACTAGCTGATGTACTGGGATCACCATGTTTCGAGTGAATAAAGCAAATGTTTGATTTTTCTTTATTAAATGTTATGTGATCAGCCCACTCATCACCTAAATCGTCACAGAATATAAAATCATCTTGAGCATGAATTTTTTCAACGGCATCAAACATCGAATCGGCTGTAAAATTTTCGCTTTCTACCGTAAAACTGCCTTTTTCCGATTTGACCGCTGGCATTAACTCTATTGGTTGAAAAATCTCAAGGATGTTGTCGATCTCGGAAATTCCAGAAGAATCTTCGAAACACGCCCCCATAAAGTACATGTATTTGGGGTCGTCAAAAGTAACACTATAGAATCCATGCTTAACAATATACTTTTGAAGAGTTATTAGCTTGCCGTTTTCAGACACACGCAACTTTGCAAGATATTTCGAATATAAAGTAAGACTTTTCTTGTTAGCTCGAATCCGAGAACCATCATTAACTCCGATGACGTTCAAATCTGAATCTATCTCATATACCTTCTCTAGCGCAGATTCTAGATTTTTGTAGACGCGATTGGAAACGCTGATGACCTTACCCTTTTTTGTTTTATATTTTAGCTGGATACCGTCTTTCTTTAGACGATCAAACAAGGGGGAACTCTATATAAGAATGGCATTAGGCGAGCAAATAGTTAAGACTTCACTTAGCTCCACTTTACTTGCGAAAGCATCTAAGAAGTTTGTATTGCTAGGAGCTTCTATAAGATTGATCTGCTCCGAAACCCATGCAGCGATATTGTCGATTGTTTCTCTACTGGATGATTCAACAACCCGACCAGTTCCTGATATAGACCTGGTCTTGGCTCCTTGCCGGAGCTTAAAGTAATAGGGAATTGATCTTCCTGCTGAATGAGTCGAAAGCAATCCTTTTAAGTCGGCCGCTTCATATGATCTTGATCTCATTGCTCGATCTGAAACTGTCATATTTCTAAGCGCCAATCTCTGAAATTCCACATCATCATCAGAGAATGAAGATGAAAACTCTTTACTGCCGACGAGAGTAAAGTTTTCATCCATCAAGTCGAATATATTGCCACAGCTTTTCTTAAGAACAGCAAGGTAGCCGCCAGTCTCAATAATCAATATAAATGCATAAACCGTGTCTTCGAAGTCATCGTCCAAGAAGTAAACTGGTCTACTAGAAGAAAACACCCTTACTGAATAGACAAAACCTAAATTTAGCTCATCTACATTTCTTTCCTGCCTAAATTGATCAATTATAAATCCACTATCTGGATTCATGTTATCAGAGGCAGTGTCGAGGATTTTTCTAAGCAATTCATCCTCTACAGGTTCATTAACTCTGTAAAATTGTGCATTCTTAGTCAATCTGAGTCTTTCTGGCATTATCTTGCCTCCTTGCTAACAGTGTATTATGCCAACCGTGCGAGCTAGATTACCTTGTAAGGTCAGAGAGTCCAACGTCTGTTTATCGCTCGTAGCTGCCATACTTAAACCTCCTTTAGCACGGGAGATTAGTTATGACAGCCCAAATACCAACGCCTTGGAATAAAGATCGCATTATCGGTCAGAAAAGACCACTTCAAATATCGCAAGTCTGGGGAATTAGAATTCGTCTCGAACTTGAGGACAGAAAACGAGATCTCGCACTTTTTAACCTTGCCCTAGACAGTAAACTACGCGGTTGTGACCTTGTTAAACTAAAAGTCTCAGATGTTTTTTGTGGTCGTTCAATCTTGAAGCGAACACACGTTATCCAGCAGAAGACAGGAAGTCCGGTTCAATTTGAAATTACGCAAAATACTGGCGAATCAATCCAAGCATGGATTAAGAAGGCCAATTTGAGCGAGTCGGATTTCTTATTTAAGTCGCGCGTCAACGGCTCAAACCATATATCTACCAGGCAATATAACCGGATTTTTCATGGATGGATTGAAAAGCTGCACCTTGATACCGCGCTTTACAGCACACATTCCATGCGACGAACTAAGCCATATTTGATTTACAAAAAGACAAAAAACTTAAGAGTAGTCCAGCTTTTATTAGGTCATAAAAAGCTGGAAAGTACGGTCCGTTATTTAGGCATTGAAGTAGATGATGCTTTGGAGATATCGGAATCAATTGAGATTTAAGATTCGTAGGGCTGCGTTCGCAGCCCTTCTGTGGCAAAAGCAGATCGGGGTCAGTAATTAGCCGACAACTGTATTTTACTCAATGGGTAAATAAATATCGGTTATCATTTCGTTCTCTGGCACATCCGGGAAAAAGCTGACTCGCTCGAAGTAAATAGGAAAATCCCGCACTTCAACCATAGCCTTTGGCAGCCATTGAGTGTAAAGAAAACTTACTATCACACCGATAGAGTCGTCGCTACCAATATGCCTAACCACCGCGCATCGTCCCGCAGGAATAACTTTGTTGACTATGCCGTAGTCATTGGCGGCGACAGGCTTATCGACAGAGCAGGCTATATCGAGTCGGTAGTCCTCTGGTGCAGTAACATTCGGGTCATCGTAAACCAAGTTAAACGTCTTACTTTTGCTGGGTGGGAGATGACTAAGCTTTCTCCATTCAATAAATTTTTGTAGCGAAGCCCCCAATAAATTTGGCGCCCCGCGATGTTCCATTACCGCGATTAACGTTTCGGGAAACGCTTTAATATCAACGTTAAATTTTGTGCCGTTATCCATAATATTTTTCCTTAGCATTAATATAGGTTCATATTTCTCGTGCCAAGGGGTCCAATTAGCCGCCTTTCTGAATTCGGATGGACTTTTATCAAAGTGCTTTTTAAACACCCGAGAAAAGGCTTCATGACTCTCGTAGCCATTTGCCAGCGCTATATCCAGAACTCTTTCATGATCTCTGTAGGCCAACTGATAAGCAGCCCTTTTGAGCCTAAGCAACCGCACTAGTTTTATTACTGACATACCCATGAATGCAGAACACTGCCTGTGAAAGTGATACTTGGACAAATGCGCAAGCTTGCACAGCGTATCAATATCAAGGTCAGCATCCAGATTCGCCTCAATGTGACTAATAACTTTCTCAAACCGATCTTGATAGTTCGACATATAAATAATTCTCCCCTTAGCGATTTAAGACTAAAACTTAATGGAGGGATAATCTTGACTAAGGTTGCTCAGTACCGAGAGAAGTTTTTTCGACGCAGCAGCTTTTTAGCAACACCAACAAATAGCACCGCCACAGTCGTAACAACAAAAAATTGTCCGAACATTTGAAGCGCGAGCTTAGGCCAAAAGTTAATTTCTTCGGTAAAAAGTGGGTGCCAAACATATATCAGCGTTAAATTCCCTGGAAACAATAACACCTTGGTGCCGGGCATAGGACCACAAAGCATGTCGTATAAATTCCAACTCAACGCAAATGTTGCCGCGCCAATAACAACAGAAATTAACCCCGCATATACCGCAATAGTTGTCGTGCTAGTATTCATCATGAATCAACTCGACAGCCTGCGCCGTTTAGAAAATCATCTATAACGTTAGTAATTTCGTCTTTAAGCCAGTTAGGGCCGTAATCAGTCATGTCGTTGTGACGGGACTCGGGTATTTCTTTAACGCACGTACTGTACTCTTTAGCCTCTCCCGGTGAAGGTAATACGCCCTCGTCAGCAGGGTAATCACTACCTCGAATTGAGAAGACTTTAATATCCTCACTTCTAGGAAGCGGAACGCGACGATGGTCAAGCGTGATCAAGGTATCAACATAATCCTTGCCGGCATTCGCAATCCAGGAGGAAATATCCCCACCGTTTGAATGACCAATAAGTAACAAATCATTGAAGTTATAGTTTTGGTAAGTAGATGCCAGCCTGCGTTTAATAAAGTCCAGTGTTTCGGCACCTCTCATCCAGTTTTCACTTCGAGTTTCATACAAATTACCCGATACCGAAAGCGGAGGATCGTTCTCTAACTCGTGCCCAATAGCCACCACCATGTAACCCAGCTGGTTTAGCTGATCGGACAAAAAAGTGTATTTAGTATGTGATACGCCGTAGCCCGCGCTAAGTAATGCCACGGGGCACTTCTCGGTCTCGTTGCAATGTTCTTTTTCAACAGGATGCGAGACTTCTATCGGAATGTGCCTGTCCCTGGATTCATCGTAAATCTTGTCGCCTCCGAAGCTAGAGGTGCTGAGAAGTAAACTTGCTAATAATGTGAGGAGTTTCAAATTATAGTCCTTTACGATTTGATTTTTGGCGACTCGTGACTGTACTACGGTTTATACTAAATGTCCGCCATTCGCTCTAAGCGGCCATTCACCTTATTCTGAAAACCAGATATCACCGTAATCTTTCACAAGGCCGTGCTTGTCGACTTCAAGTTGAGTCCGAAAGCCGCTAGTAGGGTTATGATATTCATATAAATTATCTCCTAGCCGAGTGTAATATTGCTCAACTGGAAGGATGCTGCAGTCATTTTCCCGAAGCCAAGCTGCATGACAAACCATGGTGTCATTTATTTTAGGTTGTTGGCGTCGAATCGGCAGCGTATTAGTCGCTGGAGTAAATCCGAGATCGATATCATGAGCCCCGTCAAGGTAGGGTAGATAAACTCTGTTTTTATACCATTTCCCGTCGTTAGTTCGTGAAAAGGTAATTGGGAACATCGTTGATTGTTGAAGGCGAACCTCTTGGGTATGCCAACTGTTGCTGCAGACAATTTGATAGACCCATTGAACAGATTTGCTCGATTCGACGATAGTTACATCCCCTCTCAGGAGCCACTGATTCTGTTGACGAATTAGCTGGCAGTTTTCAGTACTGTTTAATTCCTTACTCCGCCAGCGTGCTTCAGCAATAAAGTTCATTGGTTCCCCCTTCGTTAAAAAAGGAACTGTACATAAAAACAGTATATGTGACAATGTTAGCTTGTTTAGCCCTTTTGGACGGCACGATCGGTAAGCATGAAATTCTTTTAATGAGCATCAAGAGTTCATTCCGCTTTGAGCGAGCAGCGGACCTTCTGTCTTTCAAATTACTTCAACTAGTGACTAGCTGCCCCGTCATTAGTAAGTGTGGGTGTCACTAGCGATGCACGGCACATTCACTGCGGCAATATTGCGCGTTTTGTTGTTGTGTTGTGTATTTAAGTCGTTTACTGTCAATGACATAACAAAAAATAAAGGTTGGATATTGTGCGCTCGGTAGAGTGTAACTGAGCATGCTCAAATTGCCTGTGCTAACTCGGGCTCTTTCAAGTCAGGAGTGCCTGCTTGATCAGTAAGTTAAGAACCGAAAACTATCAATTGGACGAGTTTCTAAATGCGCACGCACAATATACAAATGTTAGGCGCACAAGGAAATAAAAACAGTGTACGATTTATATAAATGCAATGATGAAGACACATCCCGTTACATTCTTGGAAAAGAGGGATCTAAAAAGTTATTTGTAATTGGCCTGAATCCGAGTACCGCAAACAAAGAAAAATCTGATACAACCGTTGCTAAAGTGGAAAAGGTCGCGAGTAATAATAGCTTTGATGGATTCGTAATGGCTAATTTATATCCACATCGCTCAACAGACCCAAACGGGCTTCCAGTTGCAAAAGATGAAGAAGAGTTTAAACGCAACCTAGATCATATTGTGATGTTAGCGCGTTTAGAGTCAAATCCAACTTTTTGGGCTGCTTGGGGTGGTGATATCGATTTGCGCTCGTACTTGGCGGAATCTTTTAAGGAACTAGATTCGATAGTTAAAGATTTGAATGGAAGTTGGGTTAATTATGGTGAACTTCGAAACGACGGACATCCACGACACCCGTCTAGACTTTCATACTCATGGGCGTTTTCAAAGTTTGATACAGCAGTCTATGCACAGCGCTTCGCCTAACAAAGTATTGCAGCGGACAAGCCGGCTGAATGCGGCGTTATGCAAAAAGGACTCGATGTGGTTAAGAAGGTAGCTTTGATTTTTGTCGTTGTTCTAATACCTGCACTGGCTTGGTCGTATGCAAAGCCGATTAGGTTGCTTTTACCCAATTTAAATGGAATGCAATGTAACGGCGCAATTTGCGTCGAGGACCCCAAGAAAATAGATAAAGCAGCTGATCTGTATGACTCCGCCGTAGCAAATCTAGCTGCTGTACGCATTTCTCTCAGCGCGAGCCCCAACTTCATTTACTGCTCTACTGCAGAGTGCTACGAGTCATTCGGAGGAGGCAGTGAGCGGGCCATTTCATATCCTTTTCTTGGTACGGTAATAGCTCCCGAGTCTTGGCAAAGTTACATCACTCAGCATGAATTGATTCATTGGTTTCAGTTTTCCGAAATTGGGGCAGTTTCGACCATGATGAAACCGGAATGGTTTAGAGAAGGCATGGCGTATGTGTACAGTGGCGCGCCGGAATCAGATATTCCTGAGCATTACCTACCCATGATGGCAAAATACAGCGACTGGCACTCAGGTAAATCTTGGTCTGAAGTAATTCATCAAGCAGGAGATCTCTGACATGTATAACCAAGCCATTAAGTTCACACACTTCGTGCGCCGGACCTCGTTTCACTCGGCCGCTTATGGCGGTCGTTAGCTTTCAAAAGGAGTTTGGTTTGCATTCAGAAGTAACTTTTCCATCGGATAGAATTTTCCTCTCAGGCACGCTTACAGTTCCTAAAGGTGATTCACCGTTATCCTGTGTCATCATGGTTCATGGTAGTGGCGCACAAGATCGAGATGGGAACATCTCAGGTTTTAACAGTCAAATCTTTAAATACATTGCAGAATTTTTAGCGGATAAAGGAATTGCTTCTTTTCGTTATGACAAAAGAGGGTGTGGAAAAAGTGAAGGGAATTTTAAAGTTGCCGGCTTATCTGAAATGGTTAAAGATGCCTGTGCTGCAATAGATTTCATTAGTGAGCAAACAGATGCTATAGATTCAAATAAAATTTACCTGCTTGGACATAGTGAAGGCGCTGTTTTAGCTCCTGAGATCGCATCAAAAAGACATAACCTTGCTGGTATATTGATGTTATGCGCTAGTCTAAGAAGTTTTGAAGAGGACGGAGTTAAAAACGCCGAAGTTTTGAATCGAGATTTAAACAAAATGACAGGTTTAAAAGGAATATTAGCCCGAATGTTCCTATATACTAAAGATCCATTAGGAACCATGACAAAGCTTAGGCACAAGGTTGAAAAAACTAAAGCCAAGCGAATGTGGATTTCTTTTTCTAGGGTGAGTACTAAGTTTTATCGAGAGACGTTTAACTATGACGTTAAATCATTCTTGAAAAATACCAAGCATCCGATTTTAGCGATTGGAGGCAGCAAGGATTTTCAGTGCCATCCAGATGATACACTTTTAATACCAGAAATATCCCCAAGCCAAGCTGATGCTTATATTGTTGAGGGCATGGATCATATGCTTAGGTTTCAAAAAGAAGAGCCTTCGATTTTAAGCTATGCCAATTCATGTAGCTCTCCAATAATGCAAGAAGTTAATGAGACAGTCTATGCATGGATCAGCAACCAGAAAGCTAACAAGCAAATTAATCAGGACAAATAACAGTTGGTTTTTGCTTCTTCGTCGCTTATTTTAACCAACTGTTATTTGCCTATTATTTAGACGTTAACTGTCTCTATCTATGAAAGTTGTAACCTGGAACTGTAATGGAGCACTCAGACGAAAGCTTGCAGAAGCAGATAGCTTGCGAGCTGATGTTTTGGTGGTTCAGGAGTGTGAAGACCCTGCGCTATCGACCCCCGAATATAGAGAGTGGGCCGGTTCTTACTTGTGGGTGGGTGAGTCCAAAAATCGTGGCATCGGAATTTTTCCCCGAAACGGTCATCGAGTTGAAAAATTAGATTGGAGGGGCAGCTTTTCCGTCCCTGGGCTGTTCAGAAAAAGTGAAACGCTGAATTGGAGCACGGAAGATCTCAGGCTTTTTCTCCCTTATACTGTCAACAGAGATTTCACTGTGCTGGCTGTCTGGACGAAGGGGCGTAACGAAGAAGCCTTTGGCTACATGGGGCAATTCTGGAAGTACCTTCAGATTCACCGTGACGATCTTAGCGGGTCAAAGACAGTCATTCTCGGCGATTTTAATAGCAATGTGCGTTGGGATAAGCCGGATAGCTGGTGGAATCACTCAGACGTAGTTGCTGAGCTCGGAGATATGGGTTTCAAGAGCCAGTATCATCGAGTATTCGAGGAAGAGCAGGGTAGTGAAAGCAGTCCAACATTTTTTTTGCAACGGAACCGCGAGAAGGCGTATCACATTGATTATGTTTTTACCTCGTCAGACTTTTCCGAAGAATGTAATTTGCAGGTTGGTCAGCACGACGAGTGGATTTCAATAAGTGACCACGTCCCGTTGACGTTGGACATCAACAGTTAACAATCGGCTGCACAGCGACCGATTTTCCGCCGCTGCGCGGCTCCAAACCGGCGCGTGAGCCGGGCGTTAAGCGCAATCAATCATTACCGAGTATCTATGAACGAGAACATATCAAAATTTCAGGAAATAAAGCTTTTGTTGGCATTCATAAGGCATGCCGATGAAAAAGGTAATGTCGACTTTGAAAAAACTAATATAGGCGAAGACATTGGAAAGATAGCTTGGAATGGAAATTGGATTGACAGTTTGCTCTATAAGCTTAATGAGGCCGGAGTTATTCACTATGAAGAAATCGGAGAGGATGGCTTTAAACCAATTATCATGGCTGGTGTTTCATCCCATACACATGAATATCTGGCGGGCCTTATTGAGTCCGTCAACGAAGAGCATGACGCTCTAGAAAATCGAATTTCAGAAATACTAACATTCAATCCAAAGTTGTTATCAAAAACGATCTCTGACACGCAGGCAAAGCTTGATGAGGTTGCTGCCCATATTGGTGGCAATGAACTTTTAAAACCCATAGAGAAACCACTTAAAGAAATCAGGCATCACTTTCAAAGTGTTAGTGCAGTGTCGTCGAACTACGAAGATATATACAAGAATATAATTCGGCCTGTACAGGAAGAGGGGCGGTCAGGCGTAAAGGCTACGGTAAAGTGGGCTGTAATTAGTATTATTTTGTCTGCTTGCATTTCGCTGGCAATAAACAACTGGAATACAATCAGTGCGCTGCTACAAGGCGCTTAACAAGTCAATCATCTTCGCGCCTACGGCGCCGGACGCAGCAAAGCTGCGCCGGTTATTGAAGCGTTATGAATAGGAGGAGTAATGATTGAAGAGATCGAGTCATGGATATATCAGGTGAACTCCTCACATAAGGAAGTGCGTCGATCTTGCTCCATCTTTGAAGAGCATTTCAACGGTTTCTACTCGCCTGAATTTATGAAAACAGCGTTTTTCGTTGTTACCGACGAAATCCCGAAGCCTGACTTTCCAGGACTCCGGGAAGCAGGTTTAGGAGACTTCATCGACATGGACCTAGCAGGTATTACCTACAATGATACCTATTACATAAAGAAAGAGGCTGCAAACGAGCTTCGGGTTCACTTCCACGAGTTGGTTCATGTGTTGCAGTGGCGAGAGCTCGCTCCTCAAGGTTTCATCGAGCGCTACATTCGAGAGATTCAATATTTTGGGTATAACAACGCTCCGCTGGAAAATATGGCCTATGCCTTAGATGGGCATTACCAAAGCAAGGGACGGCATCTCAGCGTTGAGCAGTTTGTCCGAGAAAATTTATAACAATTCGCGTAACTCGGAGGCACTAAAGTGCGCCGGCGCGCTCCGCGTTAACGTCCGCTGTTGGCACAAAGCAGCCCGGTGAGAAAGAGTTTTAGCTATCGGCTTTTTAGCTGCTTCTCAGTCTTTAGACCTATAATCCTTTCAATTGAAAAGCTAAAAGAAAACTTGATGGCAATGACACGAGATAAACATTTCACTTTAAGAAACAAGATTAGTGAAGCATAGACTTTTAAAAGAGAGTTGATAAAGGCTTGATATAAATGAGATTAAACTAAGAAGAATTGGTCGGCGTGAGAGGATTTGAACCTCCGACCCCTGACACCCCATGACAGTGCGCTACCAAGCTGCGCCACACGCCGACCGTGGAGCGATATGTTACGGATCTGAGGGAATTTAGCAAGGTTTATTGTCACCAATCCCACACGACTGCTGTAAAAATAATCAATCGTTTGTGTTGCTGCTGTCGCGGCTAAAACGTTTTAGATCCTTTAACGCATCAATCAATACCGGAACCGGTGGTTCGGCACCTTTTTTAAGGTCAAAGGTCTGGTTGTCGTAGACACTAAATTGGCCGGTGTTGTCTAAAATCGTAATTTCCGCGGCATCGTAAATAACAATGTAGGGACTATAGGTTTCAACCAGCGGCCAGCGCTCGCCACCTTTAGATAGGTTCTCACCATTACTAAAGCTTTTGGTGCCACCGGCGCACGACATCATGTCACCAAGGGCAGTGGGTACAACATCCATCAAGCCGGCGATTGGCTGTTTTGGCAAGTTAAAGCCACGTTCATACAAAGGTACCGACATATTTTTCGGCATAAACTGTTGCTGCCCAAGCAAAGACTCTGAGTCTGCCGGCGCTAGCGAAGTGACAATGACTTTGTGATTGGCTGTTAACGCAAATAGTTTGTACATGCTTTCAACGTCATCCTGAGATATAAAAATAACGTTAAACTGATTGCGCGGACGTGGGATAAAGTCATCCAGCGCGGTTAACTGCCATTGCTGGTTAAATTGATCCAGCTGCAGGTTGTTTGACCAGTTTTCGGTTTCAATCCAGTGACTTTGCACGCCAAAATCATCCAAGGGTTTTATATAGGCGGGCGTTACCTGCTGGGTTTCAATCGTATCCAGATAAAAGTCGGGCAAACCATACAGCAGCTGGAATAGGCCGCCCTCGCGACTTGGATGGCCTAACATTTGGGTATTCACCGGACTAAGCGGAACCTGGTCGGCAACATAGGCTAACTTTTCCTGGTTCTCGGCATTCAATCGATCGAACACGATAAGAGTAATCGACGTGTCGTCGTTGAGCTTGGTGCACAGCATTTCGTTTTGTGGGTAGCGCAGCTTAATATTATCGGCGGCCATCAGCATCTGCTGCTGAGCTTGATAACTCTCGACGTCGATAACGCCATGCTTGGCCATTAATGTTTTAGCCGTCGTGGGATAAGACAGCGGGAACATATCGTCCTGTTGCGTAATTGGCTCATAAAGCTCCGCATCGGCCCAAACGTGGGTTAAATGGCTGGCAAAAAAGCACAATACAAAAATTGATACGGCAGGTGCTCCAAGGCGGCGTTTTTGCAGTTCTTGTAAGTGTTTCCAGGTGTAATTGGCAATCAGCAGCTCAAAGCCTAGTAAGACCAAAAAGCCCAGCAATACGGCTAAGATGATTAGAAAGCTGGCTCCGGTAAATACCGTTTCTGCATCCTTCGCCATCTGCGCCAGAGAGTAGGCGTTAAGGTGGTAGCCGTACTGACGGAAGAACAATAAGTCGGCTGCCAGAGCGATAATGCCCAACGAGCCGATAAGCGCGGACCAGCCTCTTAATATGCGCGAATAGGGAAGCACCAGGCACAGCGGGAAGATAAGTACGATAAAGAATACAAAAGGCAAAAACGCGAAATGTCCGATCCAGCTAACGATCGTATAAAGAGTGCCTAAAGCCGATTCTGCGGAAGGGGTAGCTTCGATATACAGACTACCGAGTGCCAGACAAAGAATAATATTAATAAAGGTGAACCAGTGTCCCCAACTGATAAGTCGAGCAATTTTATCCCGGCGTTGGTGTTTTCCCATTCTTTATTATTCCCGTGATACACTATTAGCCATTAGTCTAACACAGCGATTTTGCAAGGATAGTCCCACATATGCAACTGCGCATTGAAAACAGCATCATTCATCAATTTTACAGCCACGACGACAAAGTTGGGCTGCGTTTGGCTCCGGAAGCGTTACCTGAAGACGAACAGCTTCATGAATTATTAGAGGAGCTAACCCAAGTTTATACCAATAAACCGGCAAAGGGATACGCGAGCTTTTTGACCGAATCCGATGAGGGCGACAGCGGTCCTTTTCCGGAGCAGCTAAAACAATGGCACGGCGGTCAATTACAGTTTGTTGATTTCAGTCAGCAGGCTGCCAAATTGTTGCTCGAGCAGCTGCAAAACTACAACATGTTGGAGGCTGGTTTTCTATTGGTTACGCGCTACCAGCATTTAAGCACTGATTATTTGTTGGTGGCTTTTTTGCCGGTAAAAGAGGGTGTTTCTATCAATCCAGATTTGGCGGTTAATAAATCGTCGCAGCTGGATATTAATAAGGTGCAACTGGCGGCTCGAATTGATTTAACCGAGTGGGAAACGAATCAGGACAGCGAACGTTACATCTCCTTTATTAAAGGGCGTGTCGGTCGTAAAGTGTCTGACTTTTTCCTGGATTTTCTGGGCTGTACCGAGCGCTTAAATTCAAAGTCGCAAACCCAGACGTTAATTGAAGCGGTCACCGAATATGGCAAAGAATCCGACCTGGAGCCGCAGCAACGGCAGTCTTTAAATGCGGTCGCCTATGAATATTGTGATCAGCAGTGGAAGCAGGGCGAAGATGTTAGCGTAAAGGATTTATCGCAACATTTTGAACAAGCGCAGCCACAGGAGCTGAGCTTTGAAGACTTTAGCCGTGATTATGCAAAACAGCGCGAAGCAGAACTACCTGAAGAGTTTCCGGCAGACAAATCAACATTACGTAAGCTGGTCAAGTTTCAGGGGCAGGGCGGCGGTGTCAGCGTTGGTTTTGATCATACTCAGTTGGGTGAGCGTATAAAGTACGACGTAGCCACTGATACCTTAACAATTCATGGCACACCACCTAATTTGCGTGATCAATTACGGCGTTATTTTGGTATTGATAGTTAGCAAGAGATGAGTGAGAGGCAAAATAAAACGCCGGTGTTTAAACCGGCGTTTTGAGGATAAATACGGTGTTAGGGTAAAACCACTATTTGTCGGTGGTTCCCGGAACAATATTGGAGGCGTGCAAGCCTTTAGGGCCTTGCTCCAATTCAAACTCAACGGTTTGACCTGCTTTGAGAGTGCGGTACCCTTCCATATCGATGGTTGAGTAATGCGCGAAAATGTCACCTTCGCGGTCTTCCGCCTCAATAAAGCCGAAGCCTTTTGAGTTGTTGAACCATTTGACTTTTCCGGTAGCCATACTTCTACTTCCTTCTTTTGCAACAGAGAATGTTTATTATTATGTAAGTGTTGCCGGATCCTGCTTGAAATCCTTAACGAGCAACACCATGTTTTACTCTAGGAAACGCAGTGTAATAGTCAAGCATTTGCGGTGAAAAAATCAACACTTTTGTTAACTTTTTTCGAAAATAGATTGAGAAAGCTCGTAACAAATACACTATAGTGAGAATAGGTTGTTAACTCATGAGTCAGTCTGACCATCAACATCTGCATGATCTTGAAGAAAAAGAAAAACAGGAGCTGAAACCTCCGTCGATGTATAAAGTCATACTTAATAATGATGACTACACACCGATGGACTTCGTTATTGAAGTGTTGTTGAGATTTTTTAAGATGAACCAGGAACGTGCGACTGACACCATGTTGCAGGTGCACTATAAAGGGAAAGCGGTCTGTGGAGTTTACTCCGCAGAAATTGCAGAGACAAAAGTTGTACAGGTCAACCAGTATGCTCGTGAAAACCAGCATCCATTGCTTTGCACAATGGAGCAGGAGTAAACCAGCGTGACCGTAAGGAGTGGTATATGTTGAACAAAGCCCTTGAATTGACGTTAAATGACGCGTTTCGTTTAGCGCGTGAGCGTCATCACGAGTTAATGACGGTAGAGCACCTGTTAGTCGCGTTGCTGGATAATCCGGATGCAGCAGAGGTGTTGCGCGCGTGCGGAACGGAGTTTGACCAGCTAAAAGAAGAGTTACTTAGCTACATAGATCGCAGTACGCCTAGCTTTGAATCTGACGATGAAAGCGTCGACACGCAGCCTACCCTGGGCTTTCAGCGAGTTTTACAACGCGCTGTGTTTCATGTGCAGTCATCGGGTAACGCTGAGGTTACCGGTGCTAATGTGCTGGTCGCGATTTTCAGTGAACAAGAGTCGCAGGCTGTTTATTTATTGAATAAACACGATATTACCCGGCTGGATATTGTTAACTTTATCTCTCATGGCATATCTCGTATGCAGGGCGAAGAAGCGCCGGATGAGCCGTTGGACGAAGAAGAAGCCGCAGAAGTTCAGGAAGAACAACAGAGCCATCTGAAACGCTTTTGCAGCAACCTGAACCTACAAGCGCAGGAAGGCAAGATCGACCCGCTAATTGGTCGCGATCACGAAGTTGAGCGCTGCGCTCAAATTCTGTGTCGTCGTCGCAAAAATAACCCATTGCTGGTGGGTGAAGCGGGCGTTGGTAAAACGGCTATTGCCGAAGGTCTGGCTTATCGCGTGGTTAACAAAGATGTGCCAGAAATTCTCGAAAATGCAGTTATTTACTCATTAGATTTAGGTGGCTTACTGGCAGGAACCAAGTACCGCGGTGACTTTGAAAAGCGCTTTAAGCAGCTGTTAAAAGAGTTAAGCGAAAAGGATGACGCAATACTATTTATTGACGAAATCCACACCATTATCGGCGCGGGTGCGGCCAGTGGTGGGGTGCTTGACGCCTCAAACTTATTGAAACCGCTGCTCTCTAGTGGTCAGCTAAAATGCATTGGCTCAACCACCTACACTGAATTTAAGAACGTGTTTGAGAAAGACAGAGCACTGGTACGCCGCTTCCAGAAAGTGGATGTGGTCGAGCCTTCAGTCGAGGACACCACCAAGATTTTGATGGGCTTAAAGGACCGTTACGAAAGCCACCATGGCATTCGCTATACGCAACCGGCAATAAAAGCCGCAGCAGAACTATCGGCAAAATACATCAATGAACGGCATCTGCCGGACAAAGCTATCGATGTTATGGATGAGGCCGGCGCCTCGCAGCGTTTATTGCCGCCGTCTAAACGGCGTAAGACTGTCGGCGTGCAAGACATTGAGAACATTGTTGCGAAGATTGCACGGATACCGGAGCAATCGGTGTCGAGAACCGACCAAGACGTGTTAAAGCAGCTTGATCGGAACCTTAAAATGGTGGTGTTTGGTCAGGATGAAGCGATTGATAAGCTCACCTCGGCCATCCGTTTGTCGCGCTCCGGCTTGGGCAACGAACATCAGCCAATCGGTTCATTTATGTTTGCCGGTCCTACCGGGGTGGGGAAAACAGAAGTTACCCAACAACTGGCTAAGGCCATGGGCATTGAACTGGTTCGGTTTGATATGTCCGAATATATGGAGCGTCACGCGGTCAGTCGTTTAATTGGTGCACCTCCGGGCTATGTCGGCTTTGATCAGGGCGGCTTGTTAACCGATTCGGTCATCAAACAGCCGCACTGTGTACTGTTACTGGATGAGATTGAAAAAGCTCACCCGGATGTATTCAATATCTTATTACAAGTAATGGATAACGGTACGCTGACGGATAACAACGGGCGCAAGGCAGACTTCCGCAATGTCATCATTGTTATGACAACCAACGCGGGTGTGCGTGAGACGGTTCGCAAGTCTATTGGCTTTAAGCAGCAGGATCACAGCCACGATGCGATGGCCGAAATTAACCGCACCTTTACGCCGGAATTCCGAAATCGTCTGGATGGTATTGTCTGGTTTAATCACCTTAGTGAAGAAATTATCAAGCAGGTGGTTGATAAGTTTATTACCGAATTGCAGGCGCAACTGGATCGTAAGGGTGTCTCATTGCAAGTTGATCAAGGCGCAATTGATTGGTTAGCCGAGAAAGGCTATGACAAGCAGATGGGCGCACGTCCAATGAGTCGAGTGATTCAGGAGCACGTGAAAAAACCGCTTGCCAATGAAATCTTGTTCGGTCAACTGGCCAGAGGCGGTAGCGTCAAAGTCTCGAAAAGCTCAGATGGTGAATTGAGTTTTGACTATGACAGCAGTAGCCAGGCGGTAGAAAGTTAACGCCTGAACGCCGGGCTAGAAGCAAAAAAAAGCTGCTCATTTGAGCAGCTTTTTTTATTGGTACTTGTTAACGAGCGCGGAAGACGATGCGACCTTTACTAAGGTCATAAGGAGTTAACTGAACCGTCACCGTATCACCTGTCAAAATACGGATGTAGTGCTTACGCATTTTACCTGAGATATGCGCAGTAACGACGTGTCCGTTTTCTAGCTCAACACGGAACATTGTATTGGGCAGGGTTTCCAATACGGTGCCCTGCATCTCAATGCTGTCTTCTTTCGCCATTAATATCCTCTGATTTTTGGTTGTTGTACGATTTTTCGTACGGATAACTTAAAGTGTGTGCGATTTTACCGCTTTTTTCCACTGATTGCCAATGAGTCGTTCGTTTGGCGTAAAACGGGCCTTGTAGTTCATTTTGTCACAGTCATCGATTTGGTAGCCAAGGTATAAAAATGGCTTGTTTTGCTGCTGACACAGTTCAATTAGCTGTAAAATTGAAAAAGTACCCAGTGACCGTTTGTGCTGATCCGGTGCAAAAAAGGTGTACATGGCTGATAATGCGTCAGGAACGGTGTCGATTACCGACACCATGACCAGCTTGTTGTCGGCATCGCGCCATTCAACATAACGGGTTGTCATCCAATCGCAGTGGCACCAATGCCAGAACGCCTTAGCATCGGGTGGATACATGCCACCATCTTTATGGCGTTGCTCAATAAAGTCACAGAACAGAGCGTCATAATCGCTGCCGGGCTTGGTCACAATCGTGCGCTGTAAGTCGCTGTTTTTATTAATCACGCGTAGTTGGTTTTTACTCGGTTTAAACTCATTGGCCAATACGCGTAATGACTGACATGCCTGGCATAACGCACAGTAAGGCCGATACACCTCATTGTGAGAACGGCGAAAACCATGGGTTAATAAATGTTGGTAAAGCGCTACCGACATTGGCGGTTGCTCATCAGTGATCGCAACCAGCAGTCGTTCATTGCGGTCCGGCAGGTAACCGCACTTTGTTTCGCGAGTAATGCCGAATTGCAGTGTCATGTGATTGAAACCTCGAGTTCTCGCGGTGACCAGAAGCCAGCGGGAAGGTTAGCTTGCTGCGCTAACTGCAGTTGTAATAAAAACTTATCCCTATCAATATTGCGTGCCCCCAGCGAGCTTAGGTGAGGGTTAGCCACCTGGCAGTCGATAAGCTGACCACTGGCTCGACCAAATTCCTGAGCAAAAACCGATAAAGCGATTTTAGACGCATTGGTATAGGTGTGAAACATGCTTTCGCCACAAAACGCCCGTCCAACAGAAATGCCGTACAAACCGCCGACGATTTTATCGTCGAGCCACACCTCTACGGAATGAGCATGACCCAATTGACTGAGTCGCAGGTAGGCATTGTACATCTCGTCGGTTATCCAGGTGCCTTCGTGCTCGCGGGTAGTGGCGCAGCCTTCGATAACGCGTTCAAAGTCATGATTAATAGTAACCCGCCAGGGCAGCTTGCGACTGGCTTTTTTCAAGCTCTTAGAAATATGAATCTGGTCCGGGAAAAATACGGCTCGTGGATTAGGCGACCACCAGAGAATTGGGTCACCATCGCCAAACCACGGAAAAATACCATGCCGGTAGGCGTGCATCAGACGCTCGGGTGATAAATCGCCACCGACAGCGAGTAGCCCGTTAGGCTCGTATAACGCTGTCGCTGGCGGAGGAAAGCTGATTGAGCGACTGTTTAACTGCACAATCATAGGCGCTCAATCTCCTGCATTTATTTTGTTAGAGCATCAAGGTAACGTTCCGCATCGAGTGCAGCCATACAACCGCTGCCAGCAGAAGTAATTGCCTGACGGTAAACATGGTCCATAACATCGCCAGCGGCAAATACGCCCGGGATGCTGGTGGCTGTGGCGTTGCCTTCTAAACCACTTTGTACCTGAATATAACCGTTGTTCATCTCTAACTGGCCATCAAAGATACCGGTGTTAGGTTGGTGACCGATAGCGATAAAGCAGCCAGCTACATCAAGCTCTTTATAGCTGCCTTCGTTAGTGTCTTTAATGCGGACACCGGTGACACCCATTTCATCACCCAGAACTTCGTCCAGAGTTTTGTTCAGGTGGAAGACGACATTACCGTTTTGCTCTTTCTCATGCAGGCGATCGACCAGGATCTTTTCTGCACGGAAAGTATCGCGACGGTGAATAACATGGACTTCACTGGCTATGTTCGACAGGTATAGTGCTTCTTCGACTGCGGTGTTACCGCCGCCAACAACACACACCTTTTGCTTTTTATAAAAGAAACCATCGCAAGTCGCACAGGCCGAAACACCTTTACCCATAAAGGCTTCTTCGGAATCTAAGCCAAGGTATTTTGCCGAGGCTCCGGTGCTGATAATAACCGAGTCTGCGGTGTACTCACCGACATCGCCTTTAAGCCGGAAAGGGCGCTCCGAAAAGTCGACGCTATTAATGTGGTCGAATACGATTTCGGTATTAAAACGCTCGGCATGTTGCTGCATGCGAACCATTAAATCAGGACCTGTCAGGCCTTCGGCATCGCCCGGCCAGTTTTCAACATCAGTGGTCGTGGTTAACTGACCACCTTGTTGCATGCCGGTGACCATAACTGGGTCAAGGTTGGCGCGAGCGGCATAAACCGCGGCTGTGTAGCCGGCGGGGCCGGATCCTAAAATTAATAATTTGCAGTGTTTGGCGTCGGCCATTGGATACTCCTAACCTCTTTGTTCGTTACAATATTTAATAAGTTATTGGGGTCGATTGTAGGGTTTGCAAGGCTGAGCGACAAGAGCGAAAACAAAAAAGCCTGCGCGAGTGCAGGCCTTTTATTAGTTATTTAGCTCGTCGCGTTAATTACGCTTGCAACGCGTCGCGAGGGTCCTGGTAATCCAGCCCTAACTTTTCGCCTAAATCGTCGTGCACGGCTTTGTAAGTAATCTTGCCTTTATGCATGTTCAGACCACGCAACAGGTGATCGTTTTCTAACATCGCTTTCAAACCCTTGTTAGCCAACGCGATGCCGTAAGGCAATGTTGCATTGTTCAGTGCAATGGTTGAGGTACGGGCAACGCCGCCTGGCATATTAGCAACACAGTAGTGAACTACGTCGTCAACGATATAAACCGGATCCTGGTGGGTAGTCGCTTTAGCCGTCTCAAAGCAGCCGCCCTGATCGATAGCGACGTCAACCAACACTGAGCCTGGCTTCATATTTTTGATGTTGTCACGGGTAAGCAGCTTAGGTGCTGCAGCGCCCGGGATTAACACGGCGCCGACCACAAGGTCTGCTTCGCGAGAATATTTGTCGATAGCATCTACCGTTGAGTAAACGGTTTGAACACGACCGGCAAAAATATCATCAAGCTCACGCAAGCGTGGTAATGACCGATCCAGAATAGTTACTTCGGCACCAAGGCCAATCGCCATTTTCGCTGCGTTAGTGCCGACAACACCACCGCCAATGATCAAAACTTTACCTGGAGCAACACCTGGTACGCCGCCTAACAGGGTACCGCTACCGCCGTGAACTTTTTCCAGGTAATGGGCGCCTGCCTGAATCGACATACGGCCGGCGACTTCACTCATTGGTGCTAATAATGGTAAACCATTGCGAGTGTCAGTAACGGTTTCGTAGGCAATAGCAGTACAGCCTGATTTACCCAACAGTTCTGTTTGGGTAGGGTCTGGGGCCAGGTGCAGGAAGGTATACAAGATTTGACCTTCACGCAGCATTTTGCACTCATTAGGCTGTGGTTCTTTTACTTTTACAATCATATCCGCTTGAGCAAAAATCTCTTCTGGCGTGTCGATGATTTTAGCCCCGGCTTCCAGGTATTGGTCATTGGTAAAACCAATTGCCGCACCGCCGTTATTTTCAACAATAACGTCGTGACCATTTTCAACATATTCGCGCACTGCTGCAGGAGTTAAACCAATACGATACTCATGGTTTTTAATTTCTTTAGGAACACCAATTAGCATTTCACAGCCTCTAAATTAAGGTTTTTAGTACAGTGGATTAATGGCGCAAATTATAGACGGAAAGGGCAGTGTATGACGTACTTTTTTTAGGGGCTAAAACCGTGTTATATTTGGCTATTGATTTAAATAATAAATAAAAATTATGTTTATTGCTGAAGAACCCGCAGAAATCACTATTGACAGAATTGACCGGAAGATCCTGCGCATTTTGCAAGGCGACGGTCGTATATCTAACGTCGCACTGGCCCGACAGGTGGGCCTGAGCGCCACTGCTTGTCTGGAGAGAGTTCGCAAGTTAGAGCGCGAGGGAGTGATTGAGCATTATTACGCGAAAATTAACCCGGCAAAACTGGGTGCTAACCTCATGGTGTTCGTCGAAATAACATTAACCCGCACTTCTGCTGATGCTTTCGCCGAATTTAGTGAGGCAGCCCGTAAAACCGATGAAATTCTTGAGTGTCACCTGGTTGCCGGAGATTTCGATTTCCTGATTAAAGCTCGGGTTCCCGATATGCGTGCTTACCGAAAACTGTTGGGTGAAACACTGTTAATGATGCCCGGTGTGGATGAATCGCGTACTTATGTGGTCATGGAAGAAGTGAAGCAAGAAAATAAAGTATTAGTAAAGGGCTAACATTCGGCGTCAGTTTCGCTACAATCGAAGCATCAGCAGGATATAACAACTATAACAGGATCTATTTTACGCACTATGACAGGTGTACAAAGATTACTCGAAGCAGGTTTATTGCTCAGCGGAGCACTGGCGATATTTATTTTTTTATCGCTGGTGAGTTTTAATCCGGCCGATCCGAGCTGGTCACAAACAGGTTTCGAGGGCTCTATTAATAACGCGGGAGGTGCTATTGGCGCCTGGACCGCGGACGTCCTGTTATTTACCTTTGGTTTTGTGGCCTATTTAATTCCGTTCGCTTTTGCCGGGCTTGGCTACCTTATCTTCCGTCAGACGCACCGACTACTGGAACTTGATTACCTGGCCGTTAGTTTACGCCTGGTTGGCGCATTGTTGACGTTAATTGGGGCCTCGGCTTTATCCTCAATTAACTTTGATGATATTTATTACTTTTCCGCCGGCGGTATCTTCGGCGATGTCATTGCCGCGTCTTTATTGCCTTATCTCAATTTTGTCGGCTCGACATTGTTGCTGTTAACGTTTTTAGCCACGGGTTTAACTCTGGTAACCGGAGTTAGCTGGCTTTATATCGCGGACCGGCTGGGTGAGTGGACCATTAACGGTGTGCTGTGGCTGGTCGAAAAAGTCAGCAAGACCTGGAATAACCGCAGCAGCGAGAGCGACAAGCCAAACAAAAAAGGCGCGGATGACGCTGCGGCCCCCGATGATAGCCTGTTAGCCATAGACAGCGACGAAAAAGGTCGTGCCGATGAACCTGAGGTTGACCTTGAGGGCTTGTTTGGCAAAGACGAATCGGCTGACGACCGGGCAGAACCAACTTTGGATTTACCGTCGTTAAATGCACTTGACGATGAAGACGGGGATAATCAGCAGCCGCCTAAGTTTTCAAAGCAAGCAGCAGAAACCAAACCAGATATTAAAAAAGCAGAGTCAAAAGGTGCATCCACCGCGTTGACCGTGACAGAACAAGAAGACTCTGATCTGACTAAGCTACCCTCTATAGAGTTATTGGATAGACCCAATAAGAAAGAGCATCCAGTCACCCAGGAAGAACTCGAACAAGTATCGCGCACAGTCGAAACCGTACTTAAGGATTTTGGTGTTGATGTGACGGTCGCGCACGTTCAACCAGGCCCGGTGATTACCCGATTTGAACTCGATTTAGCGCCGGGTGTGAAGGTTTCTAAAATTTCTAACCTGGCAAAAGATATCGCCCGCACCTTATCCGCAGTGGCGGTACGTGTGGTCGAAGTTATCCCGGGCAAATCCTACGTTGGCTTAGAGTTACCGAACAAACACCGCGAAGTGGTGCAGTTGAGCGAAGTGATTAACTGCGATGCGTTTCAGAATAGTCAGTCTCCGTTAACCATGATTTTAGGTAAAAACATTGCCGGTAATCCGGTGGTGGTAGACCTAGCTAAAATGCCACATTTATTGGTAGCTGGTACCACTGGCTCCGGCAAATCGGTTGGCGTTAACGTCATGATCTTGAGCCTGCTGTACAAAAGCACACCCGAAGATGTGCGCTTGATCATGATTGACCCGAAAATGCTCGAACTGTCGGTTTACGAAGGTATTCCACACCTGCTGACCGAAGTGGTCACCGATATGAAAGACGCTGCCAACTCGTTGCGCTGGTGTGTTGGCGAAATGGAGCGACGTTATAAGTTAATGTCGGCCCTTGGGGTGCGTAATTTAAAAGGGTATAACGCAAAAGTAGCGGCAGCGAAGGAGCAGGGTAAACCACTGCGGGATCCCATCTGGAAACCGGGCGATTCAATGGATGAATTGCCGCCAGAGCTGGAAAAATTACCGAACATTGTGGTGGTTATCGACGAATTTGCCGACATGATGATGATCGTCGGTAAGAAAGTGGAAGAGCTTATCGCACGTATTGCACAGAAAGCCCGTGCGGCCGGTATCCATCTGATACTGGCGACCCAGCGTCCGTCAGTAGACGTTATAACCGGTCTGATAAAAGCGAATATTCCGACCCGAATTGCCTTTCAGGTTTCATCTAAAGTGGACTCGCGCACGATCCTCGATCAGCCGGGCGCTGATCAGTTGTTGGGGCAGGGCGATATGTTGTACTTGCCGCCGGGCAGTGGCTCGCCGGTGCGGGTTCACGGTGCCTTTGTAGACGATCACGAAGTGCACGCCGTTGTCGCCGACTGGAAAAAACGCGGCTCGCCTAATTATCTGGAAGAGATATTGTCCGGAGACCAGGGCGATGAAGCCCTATTGCCGGGCGAGCAAAACGAAGATGATGATGCCGAATCGGACCCGCTTTATGATGATGCGGTTGCTTTTGTTACCGAGACACAGCGGGTGTCAGTATCCAGTGTTCAGCGAAAATTCCGGATTGGGTATAACCGAGCAGCGCGAATTGTCGAACAAATGGAGACAAGTGGTGTCGTAAGTCGTGCCGGCAATAATGGCCAGCGTGACGTTATCGCACCTCCACCGGCGCGCTAACAGCCAATAAAAGGAATGCACATGTTAAAAGAAGTAGTGTCTGGTGTTAGTTTGTCGTTGCTGATGTTTATTGGCTCAACCAGCCAGGCTTTTGCCCAGGACAATAACCTTTCAGCGAAGCAACAAGTACAAGAAAAGTTAGCTAAAATGCAGAGCTTGTCAGCAGACTTTAGCCAAACGGTAACCGCTGATAACGGCGATATGCTGCAGCAGTTAACCGGTGAGCTGGCGATTCAGCGCCCTAACAAGCTGCGCTGGCGGACAGATCCACCGGACGATACCTTAATGATCGCTTCCGGCGATACTGTTTGGTATTACAACCCGTTTGTAGAGCAAGTAACGCTGTATCGACAAGACGATGCAGCAGCCAATAGCCCGATGTTATTGCTATTGACCGGTAGCGAAGCCCAGTGGCAGGACTATCGGGTGTCAGTAACGGGTGAGGACCAATATTTAGTCGAACAGATTGAAGGCAGTAACTCGCTGCAACTGACTTTTGCGGACGATGTGTTACAGCAAATACGTCTAAAGCAGGAGCAGGGCGATACCATTGAGCTAAGTTTGCAGGATGTCGCTATTAATCCGTCGCTGAAGGCAGATTTGTTCCATTTTGATATCCCTGACGGGGTGGACGTGGATGACCAACGATAGCCTTGGATTAGACTTTAGTCCGGACTTTCAGCCGTTAGCAGCAAGGCTAAGGGCGCGTCAGCTCGGTGATTATGTTGGCCAGCAACATTTATTGGCGGTCGGTAAACCCTTGCGCACTGCCGTAGAGCAGGGTCATTTACATTCAATGATCTTATGGGGCCCGCCCGGCACCGGGAAAACTACGCTGGCAGAGCTTATTGCGGCTCATGCGAATGCAACGGTTAGTCGACTGAGCGCTGTTACTTCCGGCGTTAAAGATATCCGACAAGCGATCGAAGAAGCGAAAGCACGAGCGCAACAACAAGGTACCCGAACCCTATTATTTGTGGACGAGGTGCACCGTTTTAATAAAAGCCAGCAAGACGCTTTTTTGCCGCATATTGAAGATGGCACCGTGGTATTTATCGGTGCAACCACCGAGAACCCCGGCTTTGAACTGAATAACGCACTGTTGTCCAGAGCTCGTGTCTACCGTTTACAGGCGCTGACAAAGGATGATTTAGAGCAACTGCTTGAGCGTGCTTTAACGGATACTGAACGAGGCCTGGGTAGCCGTCAGTTGCAATTAGACGAGCAAGCCAGGGCCAGATTACTGGATCTGGCCGGCGGGGATGCGCGACGGTTGCTGAATTACCTGGAAGTGGTGGCTGATTATCTGCCGTTAGATGAGCAACAGGTAACGGTTGAGATGGTCACGGATGCTATTGGCGAAAAAGCCACTGCCTTTGATCATCAAGGCGATCATTTTTACGATATTCTATCGGCGTTTCATAAATCGGTACGAGGTTCATCGCCGGATGGTGCGCTATTTTGGTATGCTCGTTTGTTAGTCGGTGGCGGCGATCCGCTGGTGATTGCCCGGCGGCTGTTGGCGATTGCTTCAGAAGATATTGGTAACGCTGACCCGCGTGCTATGCAGCTCGCGTTAAATGCCTGGGATACCTTTCACAGAGTGGGTCCCGCAGAGGGTGAACGGGCGATTGCTCAAGCGGTAATTTACTGTGCCTGTGCGGCAAAAAGTAATGCCGTCTATAATGCCTTTAAACAAGCCTTACGCACGGCTAAAGAATATGGTGACAGCGAGGTGCCGGAGCATCTGCGCAATGCGCCGACTAAGGTTCATAAAGAGCAGGGCTATGGCGATGATTATAAGTATGCGCATGATTACCCCAATGCCTATGTGGCCGGAGAGCAGTATTTACCGGATGAGTTAGCGGATACGCGCTTTTACCAACCCAACGAACGCGGTTTAGAAATAAAAATAAAAGAAAAACTATTAAGACTGCAGTCACTGGATGAACGCAGCCCCTGGGCGCGAGGCAGAGATAATGGCGCATCTTAGTGCTTTGCTATGGGTTGCTTTGGGTGGTGCGATTGGTGCAGGAGCACGCTATGCAGTTAGTTTAGCGCTAATCAGTCACGCGCCGCGGTTCCCTTTTGCGACGTTGACCGTTAACATATTGGGCTCTTTTTTATTGGGCCTGTTGTTTGCCTATACGCAACAGCAGTCGGTAGCAGAAAGCTGGCGATTGTTTATCGGTGTTGGTGTACTCGGTGCTTTTACCACGTTCTCGACCTTCTCGGTGGAAGTGGTAGCAATGATGGCACAAGGCGAGTTGGCAAAAGCACTGCTGCACGTTGGTCTTAATGTAATACTTTGTGTCGCGGCAGTTGTTGTCGCGATGATGTTGATGAACAGTTTGTTGAATATCTCAGTTAAGTAGGACACTCATGCTAGACGCGAAATATTTCCGCGAAGAATTAGAACAGACGGCTGAACAGCTTAAAACCCGTGGTTTCGAGTTGGATGTTGATACCTTGCAAAAGCTAGAACAGCAGCGCAAGCAGATTCAGGTACGCACCGAACAATTGCAGGCGGAGCGTAACAGCCGCTCAAAAGCGATTGGCAAAGCCAAAGCCGCCGGTGAAGATATTCAACCGCTACTGGATGCGGTAAGTGATTTGGGTGATCAGCTGGATGCTGCCAAAGAAGAATTAAAATCGGTACAACAGCAGCTGCAGGACATCATCATGGGTGTGCCAAACCTTCCTGCTGAAGGCGTACCGGTTGGAGCAGACGAAGAGCAGAACCAAGAAATCGCAAGCTGGGGCGAACCCCGTCAGTTTAATTTTGAGGTTAAAGATCACGTTGATGTCGGCGAAAACCTGGCGCAGGGTCTGGACTTTGAAACGGCAGCTAAGCTAACCGGCGCGCGGTTTGTCGTAATGCGCGGTGGCATTGCCCGGTTACATCGTGCGCTAACGCAATTTATGCTGGATTTGCACACCGACCAGCACGGTTATAGCGAAACTTATGTACCTTACATGGTCAATCACGATTCTTTGTACGGCACCGGTCAGTTACCAAAGTTCGGCAAAGATCTGTTTCATATCGAAGGCGAATCACAAGATCAGATCCCGATGTCATTGATTCCAACGGCTGAAGTCCCGTTGACCAACATGATGCGTGATGAAATTGCGGACGAAGATGCGCTGCCTTTTAAACTGACTGCACATACGCCGTGTTTCCGTAGCGAAGCCGGCTCTCATGGTCGGGATACTCGTGGTCTTATCCGTCAGCATCAGTTCGATAAAGTGGAACTGGTGTGGATGGTTAAGCCAGAAGACTCTATGGATGCACTGGAGCAGTTAACTTCGCACGCGGAAGCGGTATTGCAAAAGCTAGAACTGCCGTACCGGAAGATGTTGTTGTGTACCGGCGATATGGGCTTTGGTGCGACCAAAACTTACGATCTGGAAGTTTGGTTACCGGCTCAGAACGCTTATCGTGAAATCAGCTCGTGCTCTAACATGGGTGATTTTCAGGCGCGCCGTATGCAAGCCCGTTTCCGTCGTAAAGGTCAGAAAAAACCGGAGCTGCTGCACACCCTTAATGGCTCTGGATTAGCTGTGGGCCGGACTCTGGTCGCGGTATTAGAAAATTACCAACAGGCCGACGGCTCGGTTATCGTGCCGGAAGTACTACGTCCATACATGGGCGGGCTAGAGCGTATTTCTGCTTAAATGCATTTAGCCGGTTTAGGCAGCCCGGCAATACGGGTTGCCTGCTTCGCTGGTCCTTTTGGGAACAGCTTATAAAGATAGCGGCTGTTGGCTTTATCCTCGCCCAGTTGTTTCTTCATGGCTTTAACCAGCACCCGCATGGCCGGGCTGGTATCAAACTCTTTATAGAAATTCTGCACAAAGTAAACCACTTCCCAGTGCGCATCGGACATTTCAATATTTTCTAATTGCGCAATATGCAAAGCCAGCGGTTCGCTCCAGTCATCAAGGTGCGCAAGGTATTCGTGCTTATCGGTTTCGTAGTGCTTGCCGTTAAATTCAATCATTGTTCGTTACTACCAGGTCAGTTGCTGAGAACAGTCTAACACCAGCTCTAGCCATTGTTTATCATCAAGTTGTTCTATGTAGTCAGGCAGTGTTGTTGCTAACGACTCTTCGCTTAGGGCGTAGATTGCGTTGCCGCAGTCGCAGGTTGCGGGTAACTCTGTTAAAGCGGTGTCCGTTAGCAGTATTTTATCATTTGCCGCGAGCAATTGTCCGTGTTGCTTAAGCCAGCCTGTCAGTGTTTGATGTCTTATCCAGTGCAGTGTCATGAAAACTGTAAAACCTCATTGTAGCTGTTTAGCTGTGGCGCAAGTTGTTGGCTCGAGATTATCTCAATATCCAGCTGATGGGGATTGCTCAGCGGCTCATCGGTAAACACCAGAATTGGCTCCGCCTCCAGTAACTCCAGCATTGCGTAACGTTTGCTGGGGTTGTCGCTGATGCAGTTTACCGCCTCACTAGCCAATATTAACTGCACCGACTGGTCCATGCTCGCCATTGCTAACGCCAGATCCAGCGCCTCGGTGGCCGCATCGGTATTGGCGGCAGCGGTTTGTAAAATGGCAGTGCGTTTGCTCATGTTGGCTGGCTCCGGATTAAAATTGTAACGTGCGATCGGCTTGGGCCATGGCCGCAACCAGCGCGGTCAAACCCGAATCCTCAAAGCCTTCTGCAAAGTCATTGATATTGAGCCGCTCAGCGACCGTATGACAGGCAACTAATGGTACCTGACTCTGCTGCGAGAAGCTCTGCCATTGTTGCTGCAGTGCTTTGCTGTCGCCGTTTAAGTTATTTTGCGCATGGTCAACTGACTGTCGATAAAAGAACACACAGTTAAGCTGGTGGCCTTCGCTCACAGCTTGTCGGGCGAAGCGCAATGCACGCTCGCTAAACGACGCCTCATTGATACTGCGCTGCAAAACCAAACACAATTTACTCATCGGCTATCTCAAGTTTATGACTGAAGAAACAAAAACGCCCCGCTGAGCGGGGCGTTTGTTAAATTCGCTGCTGTTTAAGCGGATTATTCATCGCCGCCAAACGCCATCAGTAATGATAGCAAGTGAACGAACAAGTTATAAAGCGAAACATACAGGGTTACGGTTGCCATAATGTAATTACGCTCACCACCATGAATGATCGAGCTGGTTTGCCACATAATCAACATTGCCATTAATGGAATCATAATCGCTGATATAGCTAATTGCAGCGCAGGCATCTGGAAGAAGAAGTTAGCAATCATGGCAACAAACACCATGATGATACCTGCCATGACAACGCCGCCCAATTTTGACATATCTTTTTTCGTGGTTAACACGTAAGCCGATGTGGCAAAGAAGGTTAGTGCGGTGCCGCCTAATGCTGTCGCGACCATTTCGCCGCCACCAGGCATCGCTAACGCCATATTAAGTAGCGGACCTAAGGTGTAACCTAAGAAGCCGGTTAGGGCGAAGGTAAACACGATACCCATGGCACTGTCTTTGGTTTTATGAACCGCGAACAATAAGCCAAAGTAAGCTATCAGCGTTAGGATGAAGCCAGGATAAGGCAAGTTCATCATGGTGCTGATGGTTGCAGTAATGGCACTGAATGCCAGTGTCATTGCTAACAACGAATAAGTATTTCTTAGTACTTTGTTTACGGCCAGTGTCGAGTCCTGCTGACCGACATACGTCTGACTACGGTCGTTCATAGTTATCTCCGTGTTAAATCACTAATTATAAGACTTTTAATTGGGAAAAAAGTTTCTACGTCTGTGAATGAATTATCTATTGTCGATACTATCTTATAAGTAGGGGGCTTGGGTAGTAATAACAAGGCTATTTTTAACGAAATAGGGGCCTTGCTGGTCGAAATACCGTCTTTTTGGCTATTTAGTCACCAAACAAACTTAAAACTGCAACTTTGTTTAAATTTTTACTTTACAAGCGAAACCTAGCCCTTTAATATTCGCTTCGTCTTGACGGGGAATAACCCAAACGGACAATTCGGAGAGGTGGCAGAGCTCGGTTGAATGCACCTGACTTGAAATCAGGCGTGGGTTCATACCCACCGGGGGTTCGAATCCCTCCCTCTCCGCCAAATTAAAAACAAAAAGGCCCGCTCAATCGAGCGGGCCTTTTTGTTTTTAATTCTTGGAGATAGAGCGCCAAGGATGGCGCGAGTCAATCCCACCCTCGTAACAAGTCGACAAATCCCCCTAAACTGATATATTCCATAGAAAACGGAATTTATCATGAATACTGAAACGCCGATGCCGACTAAAGACAACACCTGCAAGAACTGTCATGAGCAGCTGCAGGGAGAGTATTGTCATCATTGTGGACAGCAGGACAAACAATATATTCGCAGCATGTTTGCCGTTGTCGGCGATTTATTTGGTGAAATTGGGCACTGGGATTCACGCTTTTATCGCACCCTGGTTGGTCTATTTTTTAAGCCTGGCTTTTTGTCACTTGAGTTTGTGCGAGGTCGGCATGCGTCTTACGTTCCCCCGTTGCGCCTGTATTTTTTCATTTCGTTAGTGTCGTTTATGGTCCTGACCTCTCTTATAGATTTTGAGGTAAAGCCACCCTCCGCCGAAGAGCAGCAAAAGTTAGAAGAAGTCCAAAAAGAACTCGAGCAGTCAATTCCCGAGGAAGCTAAGACGTACCTGCCAGAAGGTGCCGATATTTCAAAAACCACAGGCCTTAACCTGGAAGAAACTGATTTACCCTTGATGAGTCCCGAAGAAGAAAAACAGTTAGAGAATAAAATTGCTTACTTGATGCAGAATCCGCAGCAGTTCTCGCAAAAACTGGTATCAATGACACCGCAAATGATGCTGTTAATGCTGCCATTTTGGGCGTTGTTCTTAAAGCTGATCTATTTATTCGGACACCGCTATTACCTTGAACACCTGACAGTTGCGTTGCATACCCATGCTTTTATCTTGCTGACATTAATGCTGGTAACCGTGCTTGAACAGCTGACAACGCCGTTGTTGGCTTACGATTACTGGCGTTGGGTCTATGTGTTAGCTGACTGGGTAGGCAACCTACTGCTGATTTGGCTGATACTTTATTTATTGCTGACGCAAAAACGCTTTTATCAACAAAGCTGGCCGTTCACCATCTTTAAGTTTTTGGTTTCCGGAGTCATCTATTTAGGTTTGTTAGTCGCGTCCTTTGTAATCATGGTGATCATTGGTATTCTGAGTAGCTAATTTAAACGGTTGTTTAATAGGGACATCAAATGCAGTTTCACGAAACCTTAGCGCAAATACAAAAACAGGCAGAGCAGACTATTACGTTACCCTCGGGCTGGGCGCAGGGCCGCGCATTCTTTGGCGGCTTCAGTGCCGCGCTGGTGGCGGAGTTTGTGCTAAAACAATTTCCGCGGGAATATCACTTACGTAGCATGACCACATCCTTTGTTGCACCGGCCGAAGCCGGCGAGGCAAGCTTAAGTCTGCGCATTTTACGCGAAGGGAAGTCTGTTATTCAGGTAGCAGCAGAGCTGCAGCAACAAGGACAGGTGATGTTGTCCTGTCTGGCCAGTTTGGGCAAAAAACGTGATTCGGTGGTAAAGGTGGAAGGTGAAGCTTCGCCGGACCTTAAAACCATTAACGATGGTCCTGGCTTACCGGAAGCTGACATCGTGCCCGAATTTGCGAAAAACTTTGATTATCGCATTACCTCAGGCGGCATGCCGTTTAGTGGTCAGCCCGGCAGAACCTTTGGTGGCTGGGTGCGTTTTCGGCATGAGCAGCAGCGCTTAACAACAGCGGCGATTCTTGCTTTGGTTGATGCGTGGCCACCAGCGGTTTTGCCGCATTTAAAGCAGCCGGCACCGGCGTCGTCGTTAACCTGGACCATCGAGTTTCCGGATATTGACCTAGCCCCCTTTAATACGCATGACTGGTTTCAGTATGAGGCATTTATTGAACAGGCTGCCGATGGCTACGGTCACAGCAGAGCTGGATTATGGAGCGAGCAGGGCGAACTGATAGCTATTAGTCGACAAACGTTTACGGTGTTCGCTTAATGGGTGCCGCAGCTAACCCTAAAACTGCCGCCAGCATTCAGCAGCATCTTATCGATACTCAGCCGGGACTAGAGCTGTTGATGCTGGAAGTGGAAAAGCAACCGGTGTTAACGCGTTCAGAAGTGCACCCGGTAGAGGCGCTGCCACGTATTGTGATTCGACAGATGTTGTCGCTGGCAGCATCACGCACAATTATCGAACGCGCTGAAGCGAAGGCCAAACAGCAAAACTGTCGGTTAGCCCAGTTGCGACGCGATGATTTACTCGAATGCGGTATCAGTAAGAGCAAAGCCGCAACCATTGGCTCGATAGAATCTTATTATCAGAGTTCCCCTGAACAAATGCTGGGTTGGGCAGAGCTGCCCACGGAGCGTCTGTTAAAAGAGGTAACCTCAATTAAGGGTATTGGCCCCTGGTCAGCAGGTATTTTGGCGATGTTTCATTATGCGCATGAGGATCTGTTCCCGACCCAAGACAGCTCTTTGCGCAAAGCGATAGCGCTGCTGGCCGATCGCGATATCAACATAATCCCTGAACGCGCCAGTCCTTACCGCAGCTATCTGGCCTGCTATTTATGGCAATTTCTTGACCAAAAACGTATTTAACTTCAGCGTGAAGTTAGGGTAAATAGAGCATGAAGCTAATCTAATGGTTTTCTTAATTGCGTCTTGCAGTTTGGCTAATTTCGTTAAATGTTTAGTCGTGATGTCGCCGTCCTAAAATAGGCGCAAGCATCATTTTACATTATCGATTAATGGACAATTTTGACAAGGAACGCTGTTATGAATCACATTATTTTAGCAATTTCGAACCCATTTATTAGTGCTGGTATGGCTTCAATACTCGAAGATGGACTAGGACATACTATCGAAACGGTAACCTCGCTCATGCAGTTAAGAGTTGCCTGCAACAAGCGTGACGACGCCATTGTCGTATTATGCAGCCGGTTAGGCGATGATGCCACGGTAGAAACTTGGCGCCGACTGGTTCGGCGTTATAAAGAATTACGACTGATTGTCTGGGGCAAAAGTTATCAGGACGTACTCGATTTTCAGTGCAGTGTGCCGCACGTCGATGGTTATTTGTTAGAATCCAGCAGTGGTCAGGAATTAAAAGAAGCCGTACTCGCGTTAAAACAAGGCAGTGTTTATGTGGCAGCGCCGGTAGCGCGGTACCTAGCGCAAAACCCGCACTTGGATCGCAATACGCCGATTGTCGATAAGTTGAGTGAACGCGAACTACAGGTCGCGCAAATGATCAGCCGCGGAGTTAAAGTGTCATCGATAGCTGATCACTTAAGTATCAGCAGTAAAACAATTAATACCTTTCGCTATCGCATTTTTAGCAAACTCGGTGTGCAGGGTGATGTACAATTAACGCATCTTGCTATTCATAGCGGCTTAGTCGAAGTTAATCAGCACAAGGAACTATGACAAAAACCTTTGATTCTGAAAACTTTTTACGTCACCTGACCCATCAACCCGGTGTTTACCGGATGTATGACGAGGCGGGTGACGTGATCTACGTGGGTAAGGCGAAAGATCTGCGTAAGCGGGTCTCAAGCTACTTCCGCGAAAAAGTGGATCGAGTGAAAACGCAGGTATTGGTTAAGCAAATCGCGGACATGGACGTGACGGTAACCAATACCGAAGCCGAAGCGTTGATCCTGGAAAACACCTTTATCAAAAAATATCGTCCCCGTTATAACGTTTTGCTGCGGGACGATAAATCCTATCCTTATATTATTCTGACCGATCACCAACATCCCCGGTTAGGCTTTCATCGGGGCGCGCGGCGCCAAAAGGGCGATTACTTTGGTCCCTTTCCGAACGGCGCGGCAGTGCGCGAGAGCCTGCGTTTAATGCAAAAAATCTTTCCGGTGCGTCAGTGTGAGGATTCTTATTACCGGGCACGCAGCAGACCCTGTTTGCAGTACCAGTTAAAACGCTGCCTGGCGCCTTGCGTCAATGTCTGTACCGACGAAGAGTATGCGGAACAGGTTCGTTTTGCTAAGCAGTTTCTGGGCGGTAAAAACCAGCAGGTTATCGATCAGTTGGTGAGCAAAATGGAAACCGCCAGCGAAGCGCTAGACTTTGAGCGCGCGGCCCGTTATCGCGATCAAATTGCGATGCTCAGACGCACCCAAGAGCGTAACTCAGTGACCGGTGCGCAGCAGGAACTGGATGTGATTGGCCTGGCAAGAGGCAATGGCTTTGTTACAGTGCAGATGTTGTTTGTCCGTGATAATCATTTGCAGGGCAGCCGCAGTTATTTTCCGAAAGTTCCGGCAGATACTCCAGACGATGAACTGTTGAGAGCGTTCCTGTTGCAGTTTTATCTGTCTGATACTGCGGGCCGTAAAGTGCCCTCGGAAATTATCTTGCCCGCGGATGCCAGCCGCGATGATGTGCTGGCCGAAGTGATGGGGCAGGCGGTTAATAAGAAAGTAAGGTTACTGCAAAATGTGCGCGGCGAGCGTAAGCAATACCAGCAGTTGGCTCAGAAAAATGCAGTTAATGCGCTGGAAAGCAAGCTTAATCAGCAGAGCACCATGAACCGTCGTACGAAGGCACTGGAGCAGGTACTGGAACTCGGTGTGCCGATACAGCGCATGGAATGTTTTGATATTAGCCACACCATGGGACAGCAAACCGTTGCCTCATGCGTAGTGTTCGATCAGAACGAACCTAAAAAAACCGACTACCGGCGCTATAACATTGACGGTATTACCCCGGGCGATGATTACGCAGCAATGTCGAAAGCCCTGGCAAAACGGTACGACAACGCCAAGGAAGCCGGTAACATCCCGGATATCCTTTTTATTGACGGTGGTAAAGGGCAGCTGGCTCAGGCGGAAAAGTATTTTGCCGACTGGGGTAAGGAGACGCCCCTATTGATTGGCGTCGCCAAAGGTGAGTCACGCAAGCCGGGGCTGGAAACATTAATCATGGCCGGCAGCCACGAAACCATTCCTCTTAATAAAGATGCCAGTGCGCTACACTTAATTCAGCATATCCGCGATGAATCGCACCGTTTCGCCATAACGGGTCACCGGCAAAAACGTGGTAAAGCCAAGAAAACCTCAAGTCTGGAACAAATTGAAGGTATCGGTGCTAAGCGTCGCCAGAAAATATTAAAAAATCTGGGTGGATTACATGAGGTAAAAAACGCTAGTATTGAGCAACTCGCGAATGTTCCGGGAATCAGTCGGGCGTTAGCAGAAAAAATTTATTATTCATTTAGAGATGAGTAACATCCCACAAGGAAACTGTAGATAATGAAGTGGAATATCCCGAACATCTTAACTAGCTTCCGGATTGTATTAATTCCGGTATTTTTAGTTGTTTTTTATCTACCGTTTGAACAGGCACGTTTTTGGTCGGCGTTTATCTTTTTAGTGGCAGCTTTGACAGACGCACTCGATGGCTATATCGCACGCAAGTTTGATCAATTCACGGAGTTTGGCGAGTTTTTGGATCCGGTGGCGGATAAAGCCATGGTGGTGGCCGCATTGGTGGTAATCGTGGAAGATTACAACGCCTGGTACATTACCGTGCCTGCATTGACCATGATTTGCCGCGAACTGATTGTTAGCGCACTCCGTGAGTGGATGGCACAGCGGGGCAGTCGCTCGGTAGTAGCCGTGTCTAATCTGGGTAAATTTAAAACCATCGCACAAATGGTGGCGTTAATTGGTCTGTTATGGAACGCCAATGTCTTTATTTTTTGGCTGGCCTTGGTATTATTTATGTTCGCATTCGTGCTGACGCTGTGGTCTATGTGGGAGTACCTGCGTTCTGCAGGGAGTCAATTGACTAGAAATTAACTGCTTTGTCTTAAAAATAGCCAAACAGTCATAAAAATAGCAAAAAGTCATTGACTGAAAACGAATAGACAGTAGAATGCCACGGCAGATGACGGTGCGGGAATAGCTCAGTGGTAGAGCACAACCTTGCCAAGGTTGGGGTCGCGAGTTCGAATCTCGTTTCCCGCTCCAAACATCGGCGGGTTGGCAGAATGGCTATGCAGCGGATTGCAAATCCGTGGATCTCGGTTCGACTCCGGGACCCGCCTCCATTGTTCGAGAACACTTCTATAAAGTGCCCGGGTGGTGGAATTGGTAGACACAAGGGATTTAAAATCCCTCGAAGGTAACTTCGTGCCGGTTCAAGTCCGGCCCCGGGCACCAATTCCGATTATTTCAAAGTCTATTAAATGCCGCTAGCCATTGATTTTACTGGCTTTCAAGGCAAATACTGATTCCTTCTGTCTACATCAAATCGTTGCAAATCGATACTAAGTGGTGCTACTTTTGGTGCTACATCAATTCGGTTATGCGGATGTAGCACCATGGCAGACGACAAGCTAGTCATCGAAAAACATAAGCACGTCGAACACCTCAAACCCTCGGACCGTGATGAATGGTATCGGGTAGCAGGTGGCACCGGTTTAAGGCTTCTTGTAAGAAAGCAGGGCGGTAAGTATTGGCGTTTAAAGTACCGGTTTCGTAAAAAGCAGAAGACGCTGGCGCTAGGTGTATTTCCTGAAGTAACTCTCAAGCAAGCAAAAGATGGAGTTATTAAGGCCAAAGCTATGTTGGCTGATGGTATCGATCCTGGTGAAACAAAATCATCAAATGCGAATGATAACAGTTTACGATTTTATGCGGCTAAATGGTTGGAATACCAATCCCAGGCAACGGCCCGGATCTGGTCTGAAGACCACAAGGCGAGGGTATGGAAGCGTCTTGAAAACGGCATCCTCAAAAAATTAGGTGATAAGCTGATCACTGACGTCCGTAAAGAAGATATTAGACGTTTAATTGAGAATGTTGAGGGCAAGGGTCACCATGAAACAGCCAAACGCATAGCGGACGATACACAGCGTCTATTTGAATACGTAGTCGATCAGTATTCGCTTGAAGACGATGTCGACATTCGTTTACTGCGACCCGTCAAAGTTATTTCCAAGCCGGTTGTTCACCGTGAAGCGCTGGACATCAACAATTTGCCGTTCTTCATGCAGGATCTAACTAACTATACGCAGACGGGTAGGGAATTAACGGCTCTGGCCATTGAGTTACTGATTCTAACGTTTGTGCGCTCAGGCGAGCTAAGAGGCGCTCGGTGGGAGGAGTTTGACCTTGATAACAAGGTTTGGTCGATTCCTGCAGAGCGTATGAAGATGAAGCGGCCACATGACGTACCGTTATCAGTCCAGGCTCTTGATGTCATTAAACGCATCAAATGCATTACCGGCCACTATGAACTGTTATTCCCGTCTGAAACTAAGCCGGATGAGCCCATGTCTGATAACACAATGCGCCAGGCTATGTTCAAAATGGGCTACTTTCCGAAGGCGAAAGATACCAAAGACGGCAAGATTGCTAAAACCTACCTTAAGTACCAGGATAACGCCCATTACCCTGATGGCCGTTTGAAAGAGAAGGCGGTGCCACATGGCTTTAGAACCATGGCGTCATCGACATTGCATGAGAGTGATCAGAAGTTTCGGTCTGACGCTATTGAACGTCAATTAGCACACGTTGAACAGAATAAGGTGAAGGGCGCTTATTCGCATAAGGCTGAGTATTGGGATGAGCGGGTCGAGATGATGGAGTGGTGGGGAGAGTTTTTATATGATCAGAATAAGCGATAGGCTTAAAGATCTCTAGATACCGGGCCTGAAGTCACTTCAGGCCCGGTGCTAGTGATGCATATTTCTTATTTGCCGCGCTCTTCAAAGGTTTTATGGGGCTTCTTTCGCCAATTGCTGCATGTTTAGAGACCTTGATTTCAGACCGGCACGACTGAAGCGATAACGCATATATGCTGAAATATCGTCCTCATGCGAGGATACGATGAGTTGGCAACGCTTAAGTTCGCAGCGAAGCAAATCTGTAAGCGAAGCAATGTTTACCTCGTCTAAAGATTGAGATGGGTCATCAATAAACATAAGTGGAACGTTTGCGTAAACCTTATTGAGGGAGAGAAAAAACGCAAGGCCTAAAGCAGATACTTGTCCTGTGCTCATGGATAAAACCGCATCATGATCTGACTTTTCCGCAGTTAGAAAACGAAGCTGTTTACCGTCTTGGCTTTCAATAAAAAGACCAAGACCGCGCTGGTAATTCTGAATCAGACGCCCACTGTATATATGGAATATTAGCTCAACCTCAGATATAGTTTGATCTGCATACTTTTGCTCTGCTTTTTTCAAAGTTGTCCGCAGTTTATTTACTTTTTCCTTCGCAAGGTTAGCAGCCTCATTCTCTTGCTGAATCTTTTTAAGGTTTGCTTGGCATTGTTGAAGTCTGTTACTTCTTGCCTCATTGGCTTTAAACTTGATATAGAGTTCTTTGTTTTTTATATCTTGATGATCAAGCATATAAAAGTCCTGCAGTTCTTTAAAAGCAGAAAAAATAATCTCACGCCAGTTATCCGGAAGGCCTCCGCTATCTTCTTTCTTCTTTGAGCGAATCAAGTCTAAAAGCTTTTTATGGCGGCTATCTACAACCACCTCATCTTCGCTGAATGAAAAGGTTACAGGAATGCCTTTAGCATTAAGCCGTTCAGCCAATTGATCTATAGCAGTTAGGTGAGTTCTATTTTCATGTAGAACTCTATGTAATGCTTCGTCGTATTGACGTTTCAGATCTGTTTCGCGTGCCTTGATGAAGGTTTCAAGTGAATCTAGTTGGATGGTCATCTTATCGACCAACTTGATGAGAGCTTGGCCATCCTCTCCAAGAGAGTTAGAAATATCCTCAGCTCTTTTTTCTACTGCTTCAAGCATTGATTTATGGACTTTCCAATCATTGCCGCAGAGTGGACAAAGCGTGTCATCGGGGTAAATTTTTGCGTGTTCTTCGAGAACCTGCTTCTTCAGGCGAGCAAGTTCTGTGGCCGCGACCTCGTTCTGTACATTCTTAGACTGCAAACTATTGCGCTCGGTAATTTGAGCTTTAAACTGCTTGAACTGCTCGTTTTTCCACCCAGGTAACTCACTTGCTTGTTCTGTAGTAATATTGGCAGCTCCTTGTTTTATTACGGCTAAAGCTGCAGTCAATCGGTTAAGTTTATTTTTAGTTTTGTTGAGTTCTTCAAGCCTACTTCTGTCCGTTCCTAGCTTAGCTAAACGAGTCAGTAATTCCTTATTTCTATTAATTTCTGCTTCAATTTCCTCATTGTTTGCTCTGATGCGGACGACGGATTTTCTAGTGAGCAGTTCATCTAGCCTCCTAATAGCTTCGATGTATTGATCGTAACTTTCTTGGTCATAGATAGGAAACGGCTCCTTCTTATCCCAGCCTAGTTCGGAATCAATCGTGGAAAGTCTTTTATATTTCGCGCTGGCAAAATCAGCCCCAATCATTTCACGCAAAGCAGCATATTCTGCTTGGAGAGAAGACTCATCAGTTTTCCGCTTCTCGTCACTTAAAAACCTAGAAAGCTTGGTTGAGATTGAACGGCAGTTTTCAATTTCTGTAGCAATATCACTGATGTTGAAAAGATTTCCTAGTTCATCTTTGCGCTCATCCACCCGCGTATGAAGAAGTTTATTTTGTCCCTGCTCTAAGTAATTAAGAAATGGAAAGTTTTCTCTAAAGTTTTCCCCAAAGACTTCATCCAAAAATTCGTTTTCACGAATATTAGCCGACGAAAAATCATCGGAATCAAATTCAGGTAGTTCGTATAGTGAGAATAGCTTGAATTCGTCTGCTCGGTTGTTTGTTTTTGTTTTAAATGCTTTTACAGGCGCATGTCTAGCTAAAATTAGTTTCCGTGGTCCGTTAACGAATTCGACTTTGATTGATAGATCTTGGTTTCTAGAGCGGTTATTCCAGAAAAGATTGTCATCATAATTTTTTTTCTGTTTTGTCATCAAAGTCGCGAAGAGATTTTCAATCCTCTTTATCTTACCAGTTAGAAGTAATTCGATTGCGTCGAAAATAGTTGTCTTTCCGTATCCATTCGGGCCATCAAGAGTCAACAAAGATGAGCTACCTAAATCTAAGTCAATGTGTTTGAAAGCTTTGAAGCTAGAAATCTCAATTCGAGCTATTTTCCAATTCATTGGCGATTAGTTCCTTTATTAGTTCATCTGAATTATTATTAGTGAGTTTTTGGACCGTTGCGTATGTTGAATCCAGACCCTCTTCAGCAACCGCCTCGCTAGCTTGCATTCGAAGAGGAGTAAGCTGTCTGCGAGTGAATGGGAGCTCGAGAAATGGAAGTTTTATAAAAATCTTTGCAGCTACGCTATATTGAGAGGCTGCTAGTGGATCTTCTTTATACTCTCTGAATCCGTCTTTATCAGAAATGGTCACCTCTAGGCTTTCATACGAGCACTGCTCAATAATTTTCTGTTCGGTATTGCTGTAGTACAAAACATACTTTTTGAAGAAATGAGGATCTTCTTCAATCGCAAATATGCGCTCTTCGAGACTCTTGAAATCGGCCAGTCTTTCTATTTGGTGAGTGCAGATTAGGTCGCAGTTCTTTTTAAAAGCCGGGTTGCTAAGGAATGAATCAGGTGCAGACTGATTGATAGTGGTATTTAATTCTTTTGGGGTTTCAAGCTTGTCCAGCTTATGGAGAATGGCAAACCTAACCGCAGATCCGGACTCACGAATATAAAAACTTGTGTGTTCGTTTTCACACTCCTTTACAAAGTCATGAGCTTTTAGTGCCTCGTCAATAATCCTATTTATCATTTATTAAATCCTCTGCGTCTTCTTTGGTCATAACGTTTAAGCAAAATGACTTGACGATATTGCTATCAACACGCTCTCTCATTTTTTGATCGCTTAAATCTTCAGAGTGAGTAAATTTGGTATCAATAGTAAAAGATTTCGAGGATCTACTAGCAATAAGGTTGTTGTACTCGAACAACAGCTTGAGAAGGTCCTCGTTACTTTCCATTTCTTCTATCAGGTCTGAAGTACACCCTTCGAGATCTTCTGGTAAAGGAAGATCAAGGGCTGTAGGAAGATAAAATTTCTTATCGCAGTCTAAATAGTGGGGGAACTGTTTTAGAATTGGCTCAACTTTCATAGTTTCGATAAGTGATGAATAACGTCGGATATCAGCTTTCTGAATAGTTGAAAACCGTTCCGACGGCTTCATTAGTTGACAAAGTCCTATAAGCTCGGGGGGTTCTGCGAGCCGTATATGTTCAAAAAGGCGCTGCGCTCTGGCGTAGGTTGTGTCATTCATGTTTGGTAAAATCTGATTGACTCTATCTTCAAGGTAATTAGAAAGCCTAGCTTTCAGCTCCACAGCAAAATACTCGGTGCTATCATAAGGGTTCTTGGTCAATATATCGTTAAGTAGGCTGGCTGCTGAAATACGATTCTCGTAGGCGGCTCTAGTTGCCTTTAACTGATCTTCTTGCACCAAGCGATGAATTTCTATTGCTTTAGAACTTATCTTGTTAGACAGAAGGCAGTAATTGTAATGTAAAAGGTCATCGCTAAGTGTGATATTCTTCGTAGTACATATTTGCTGAATTATTTCTTTTGTTAGCTCCTCGATTTCACCTAAACCGCAATATTTTTTTTGACCATAATCGTAGAACGTGACGGTCTCTCCATTGCTCGCTGTATAATCGCTGGTATCGTTTAATTTTAAAGAAACGTGGAAATAACGCGAAATACCTTTTGTACGATCAAGCTCTATCGCTGCGCATTTTTCTAAAGCTTCCTTGTATTGGTTACGGTAGGAGCCTATGTTTGCTTTCACTTGATGCGCGCTGGTTAAAGTATTTTCTTTATAGATGGCAAAGTCGTCACTACTATCTAACTGTAGTTCGAAATCCACATCACCTTGATTGATAAGTTTGAGGCAGTGGTATAGAGCAATTTTCCCCTGATAAACGTACCCACTCCATGTCGTAACTGCAGTTGGTGGATATTTAACATCCGTATTTACATTCACTTCCTAAACCCCATTAATCCTTTCTAGCTACTTAATTTATGCCGAAAACGCGACTAGAAATTTTCAGTCACACTTAAATGTGAACGGTAAGTAATTGGCTTAAATGACTCAATACACATTACACGAATATTTTCGGCTCTGTACGCATAAATAGAGCTAAACATTACCTCTCAACGTTAACAGACCAAATATAACCTTCAAAAAACGGATCTCATTATGATTCCTGATGGAGGTTAGTCGTTATGAACCGATTAATAAAATCAGATGTTCGTTGCAGTTATAGAAAACTATCCACGGCACTCTGAACCTCAACTTTTGAGACATACATTATAACAGCGAGGCATGTAATGCGTTGCTTCCTACAACTGGTTCCCAAATTAACGAAATGGGAACAAGCAAACCCACTAAAAACGGGTTACTTACCTCTTTATACCCCCTTAAGTACTAAAAATCACGTTTTACAGCAAAAAAGGAACTAGACCATGGCCGAAGTACAAGCGGTTAAGGATCTGGATACCGTGAAGCTAATCAGCTACCTTCTCAGACGAACTTACGGTCAGCAAATTGCTGACGTCTGGGATGTTGGCTTGAACTTGGCGTTGCGGATCTCAGACTTACTATCCATCAAGTTTGAAAATGTCGAGCACGACCGGCTGTTGCTGGTTGAAGGCAAAACGTCGAAGCTAGCGACAATTAAACTCAATGAAAAGGCGAGGTCGGTCATCGCTCGTATTCGCGCTGAGCACCCTGACCACATTTATCTCTTTCAGTCTTATCGAAACCAACGGTCTAAAAATACACCTGCAAAACCATTAAGCCGCCGTTACGTGTCGCGAGCATTTGCGGCAATAGGTGAGGAGGTTGGTATCGACTTAGGTACGCACTCTATGCGTAAAACCAGAGGTTACCATCTGTACAAGAACACTAACGATATTGCCAGGGTTATGAAAATGCTGCGTCACAGCTCAGAGGCCGTCACGTTGCGATACATCGGAATAACCCAGGAAGATGTTGATAGGGACTTTGTTGAGCTGGAGCTATAGAAAACGATTGAAATAGTGGTTTGGGAATCTAAAGCAAAAGGCGAGGAAAGTCCTCGCCTCTTCATAACGTAAAGTCTTATCAGACTTGCATCGTTTTAACCTTATTTTCGGCTTGAGCTTTTTTGTAAGCTTCAACCAATTTAGCCATACCAGCTTTCTTTGCAGGATGGACAGAATACTCAGTTTTCTTTGATGAACGCATAATGGAGTCCCTCCTTGCCCAAATTTTGAACATAATTGAATTTTAGTCTAGGTGCATGCCACTTGGCAAGCCTTTTATAGTATTTTACAAGCCTAGGGTCTGCGGCCATGGCGGTATATGCTTTTGCTGAGAAGCGGTTGCAATGATCATCTATAACGGCGGAGACTACTGAGCCCAGCTCATACATATTTATGTTCCATCCTACTGACGGAGGCTCGAACTGAATATTTTGCTCGACGTTACTCTCAAGGTCAAACTTCACTTCGTAGCAGTCGTCAGCCACCGGGAAACCTAGCTCTTCAGCATAAAAATCCCTTTCTTCAGAGCCTTCGACATAGTGAAAGGTGGTTGGTACAAAAAACACCTTATAGTCTACCCCTGTTATTTCTACTGAGTAGATATGAGCGACGACATCATTAGCTACTTCAAACTCCTGAACCTGCACAACTTGTATCCTTACGTCAGTGATTCATAGTAACTGAGCAACCTGTCGGCATTAATCGAACATGCTGCATCTCCGACGCATTGATAACATTCAAGCTCCGGGTTTACTACTAAATTAAAACTAATAACCTTTTTTTGCTTACTCCGGCAATATGACTCTAACCATGCTAATGGAAAGCCAAGCCCACTGACTCCGACCAAAATTATAAGCTTCTCGCTGATCCATGATAGGTCGTAGAAATCGATAGTTGCCAGTTCACTAATACTTCGGTCACGTGCTCTACCATATACATGTTCAACGGTGGCTCCACAGCTCTCATTTAAGTCATCTACATTAAGAGTAATGTGCCGCACTTTGATTTTTTGTTTTACAGCTTCTGACTGAAGCGTAGATAACTCTTTATGTGCTTTATTAGGTTTTAGCTGTTCTAGCTGTTCAAGCCCGGACCGCAGTAGATCGACATTATTGTAGATGGGATACTTTCCGTTGAAGGTGGGAGCGCCTGATGGTGCTGACAATCCTGCTCCAGATATAATTAAAATACCCATCTTTAGTCTCCGAAGTTTCGCAGTATCTACAGGGAATTATGAAGCGTCACGATTTTCCACCAACATCTTCAATATCAATCTAGCAAACCCATCTCTTACCGCAGGGTTTTCCAGCACTTCCATCGATAGCTTTTCATGATCATCCATCGAATCAACAACACGGTCTAATAGACGCTGTGGCAGTAGGCCATGCATTACCTCGTTTTCTGAGTGCTTGTTGACCTGGGCCATGATTTCATCGTCTTCACGTAAGCGACCGGCTATTCCTTCGGCGTAACGAAGTTTGTGTTCGTCACCAACTTCGGCACCAAATAAGTCATTCAAGGCATCGATGATTTCCTGCAGCTTTTTCTTCTCGGGGTCATGTGGTTTACCACTACCGACGGCTTTTACAGAGCTTAGGTAGCCTCCATCTTCTTCACCAAGCTTCAATTCTTTTTCGGCTTTCTTGGTGGTGCGGTAATGCGTCAGTGTCATTCCAGATATATCGACATCGTCTTCATCGTCCAAGCGTTCGACACGAAGTAGCGGGAGTAGACTCTTAGCATAAACGCACAGCGACTCGAGCTCATGGTCGTTGTAAGGAGTTATCTGAGACAGAAACTCATACATCCGCACGTAGCTGTTCAGGTTCTTCTTGAACAGGTCAAGTTGGTCGACCATTTCACCAGCGGCTTTAACCGAGTCCTCAGCTTTATTAATGCTGACCTTATCACCCGAAATACGCGCCTGGTTCAGCATGTCTTTAGCCTGCTTTAGCGTATCAACGGCATGGTTATACCGAGCCATAAAACGCTCTTTGGCTGGTTTACAGTAATAGCCTAGTTTTGAAGAAGGCGCATTCGGGTCGTAAAACGCCTCGGCAAACTTCTCCACTTCCGACCATTCGTAAATATGCTCTTCATCCAGCTTACTCATAATGTCGAACAGAATGTGTGGGTCGGTAACGGAATCAAGCTCTGCGGTGGTGTAGTAGGGCTTGAACGACTCCAGAATGTCCTCTTCGCTGTTAAAGAAGTCGAGAATGAAGGTCTGGTCTTTACCCGGGAAGGTACGGTTTAAGCGCGACAGCGTCTGCACACACTCAACGCCTTGCAGTTTCTTATCGACGTACATGGCACAGAGCTTGGGCTGGTCAAAGCCGGTCTGGTACTTGTTGGCGACAATCATCACGTTGAAGTCGTCGGAGTCGAGCGCGTTATCGTGCTTGCGACCGTTCAAACCTGGGTTTAATTTTTTATCGTACTCGGTCACGCTCTCGGTAATGTAATCATCCGCAGGAACCTCACCGGAGAATGCCACCAGCGCATGCACGTCCTGATAGCCTTTATCGACAATGTAACTGGTCATCGCTAACTGATAACGAACTGCTTCCTGACGGCTGCCGGTGACCACCATGGCTTTGGCCTGGCCGTTCAGCAAGTGACGGACGTTTTCACGAAAATGCTCGACGATGATTTCAACACGCTGGTTAATGTTGTAAGGATGCAACCGCACCCACTTAGCCAGCTTAATGCGAGCTTTTTTACTGTCGACTTCTTTGTCCTCACCCTCGGGATGAGCAATCTTCCAGGCCGTGGCGTAGGTGGTGTAGTTTTTCAGTACGTCGAGAATAAAGCCTTCTTCAATGGCCTGACGCATGGAATACACATGAAACGCTTTGGGTTTATTGTCATCGCTAATAGGTGAATGCGGGTCATCTGGGCGACCGAACAGTTCAAGCGTTTTACCTTTTGGTGTCGCGGTAAACGCGTAGTAACTGATGCTCTCGTTCGGCATTCGCGCCTGCACGGCGGCGTCTAACAGCTCTTCTGCACTGATGTCATCACCTTCAGGACGGTCAGAGCCTAGCAGTGCTTTTAGCTTACTGGCAGATGCACCAGTTTGTGACGAATGGGCTTCGTCCGCAATAATTGCATAGTTACCGGCTTGCAGAGCAGGGTACTTATCAATGGCGTCATACAGCGCCGGGAAGGTCTGGATGGTCACAACAATAATTCGTACTTGCTCCTGCAGTGCTTCGGCCAGTTGCTCAGACTTACTCTTATTGCCGACATCGCGTGTGATCGCCCGCACCACCCCGTCAGCGTGCTCAAACTGCCGAATGGTGTTCTGCAACTGCGAATCGAGTACCGTGCGGTCGGTGACCACCACAATGGAGTTAAACAGCTTAGAGCCGTCGTCAGCATATAGCGATGATAGCTGATGAGCTGTCCAGGCAATTGAATTGGATTTGCCCGAGCCTGCACTATGCTGAATAAGGTACTTACTGCCTGGGCCTTCACGGCGTGTGGTATCGATGAGTTGATTCACCACGTCCCACTGATGATAACGGGGAAATATTAGCGTTTCTTTTTTCTGTGTGCGCCCGTCGAAGCCTTCTTTTTCTTCGACCTCCAGGTGCATAAAGCGGCCAATGACTTTTAGCCAGGCGTCTTTGTTAAATAACCGCTCCCACAGGTAACTGGTGGCGTAGCTATTTTCAGACGTCGATTGCGGGTTACCGGCAGCGCCGTCTTCTGTGCCCAAGTTAAACGGCAGAAAAAATGTTTCCTTGCCTGCTAATTTAGTGGTCATGGCCACTTCGTCCTGGCTGACCGCAAAATGCACCAGGGCACCGCGCTTAAACGTTAATAGCGGCTCTGGCTTGCGGGTGACCGGATCTTTTACTGGACGGTCGTTTTTATACTGGCGTTTGGCGTGTTCAACGGTCTGTTTGAACTCGCTTTTCAGTTCCATGGTCGCGGTTGGAATGCCGTTGACAAAAAACACCAGGTCGATGCGCGGATTATAGTCGCCTTCACGCGCGTGGGGCGAGTAGGAGACTTCCTCAACCACCCGCAACCGATTGGATTGATAGCGGCGCTCGGTATCGGGGTTCATGCCATGGTCGGGGCGAAAGGCGCAGACTTTGATGGTGCCGCCAATGGCTTTAAAGCCGTGACGCAACACGTGCAGCGCGCCGTCACGAGTCATGCCTTTAACAGCGGCGTGAACTAAGAGCTTTTCCGGCTCACCCGGGTTAGATTTGGAAAAGCGCTCCCACCGGTCAGGGTAGGCGTCTTTTACAAAACCGATTAAGTCTTCGGTATACACCGCGTTCGCTTTATCGTAATTAGCAGCGGAGCCAATTAACCAGCCATCTTTTTCCAGGCTGTTAAGTATGTCCGTCTGGAACTGACGCTCTTTGGTGTCAGCCATAATGCCTCTCCGTTTGCACTAACGCGTTTGAATCCACTGTATCGGAACCTGCAGGCGGTTGCCAGTCACGGACATCAATTTTGCCGGTAACGGCGGCTGAGATTAAGGCAGAGCGGCGTTCTTGTAGCAGTTCAACCGCCTTTTCGGCTTGCTCCGTTAACTGGTTTGAGTTTGATTTAAACCTGTGCCATTCCTCGACGATCGCTTTTTGTTCTATCAACGGTGGGACAGCAACCTTCACATTTTTAAAGTCTTCTTGAGCTATGTTTTGCATGCTAGAGCTTGCACCAGCGCAAACTAATTTAATCTGGCTTCTGTAGCTTTTTGACAGCGTGAACATGAAAATAAATTGAGCCTCCACATTTTCAAGCGTAATTTGCCAGAGACGATCAGGAAGAAATAAGTTGCCAGGGTTTGTTAAACTGAAGCCTGTAGCACCGACGAGCTCCGGGGTATTCATCCTGGATACGATTAGCCTATTAGCCTTCAGCTGACATGAAACACGGCTTTCTTCTTCCTTTACTACTGTTTTATTTTGATTAACGTCGAGTTCGTCACCATAAACTGCGCTAGTTTTCAAAACCCCAAGCTCACCTTCGGAGGCTGGAGTATCTGCCGCGTTAACGCTTGTACCTGATTCAACCAACCTTATAAATGCCTTTAAACTAGCAACTTTCCAATGCTCGGGCACTTCCCCGAGCCACTCAACACCAGAGTCTTTCATCGGTGCGTCTGGATTAAGCCCTTTGCTCACCGCATGGCTGATAACCGCCTGGCGCTTTTCTTTTAGAAGCCCAATCAACCGCTTTTGCTCATCAATCAACACATCAATTTTTGCCGTTTCGTAGTCGAGGAACTGGGCTATTTTTTGTTGTTCAATAAAAGGTGGAGCTGGAAAGGGGAAAGATTTAAGCTCATCTGTCGATAGTTCTAGGAAGGTAGTCCCTCTGCCCCGAAGGTTTAATTGTTCTGTTGCTATACTAAGGAAATAGTAGGCATAAACGGCATGCCCCCCCTCTGGGACTAGGGCTTTACAACCTTGATTCGTGCACATACTCTTCATGGCAATAGCCAAGCTTCCTATTGGAGCTCTTGTAGACAATATAATTGAGCTACGAGGCACAAGTTCAGCACCGCAGGAATCCAGTCCCGATTTAGTTATGCGACGTGCAGAAAACTCCACATAATCATTACCTAACTGGCTCAAGTCGGCAGGTGTTATCCAGTCAATATCACCATTCCAGTAGTTGTCTATTGACGAGGATGGTGTAGAGCCGGAGACAATTTTGAAGAGTCTCTTTGCTTTTGACAACTTCCAATGATAAGGAATATCTCCAATCCACGCGAGTGGAGTATCTTTCATTTGAGTATATGGTCTCACGCCGACAACTCCTCAATCATTTGCTTGATCTTATCGGTGCATTGTTTGAGGTCTGCGTCAATTTCCTCGAGTGGGCGAGGGGGCTCGAATACGTAAAAGTGCCTGTTGAACGGAATTTCAAAGCCAACTATACCGACTTCGCCGTCTTGCTCGTCGCGCTTGCTTTCGTCTATCCAGGCATCTGGTACGTGTGGTTTGACTTCATGTTCAAAGTACTCGTAGATGTCTTCTGTTAGCGGCACGTTTTCGTAATCGCGTAAGCCAGCGTCAGCTTCTACATTTCCTTTTTTGTCGGCACAGACATCAGCGTCGCTGTCGCGCTCGCTTAAGGCATTGAGCACGGCTTTTAGTTGTGCAGCGGTTAGCTTTACGTCGCTTGCTTTGAGTTCGGCGTTCAGTGCTTTGGTGAAGTCATCACGACTCGTTAACAGGGTATCAGCGTTAATGCGCTGAATGGTCTGTTTAAGTTGGTTAAAGTCGTCGGTTTTAAGCTTTTGCAATGCCTTTTCGTCGTCTAACAGGGCGACACGCTCTTCACTGGCCTGGAAGTTAAGCCGTAATGGGCGCTCGATGGTGATACGACGGTAACCAAAGGCTTCGTTAGGGAAGACCTTACTGTTTTTTGTTTCTTCCATAGCGCCGTATAAACGCACCAGTTCATTGATGTTCTCTTCGGTCAGGTATTTACGCTTGCTACCGAGTGATTTACGCATTTTGGCAAAAGCTTCGCTGCCGTCAATCAATTGCAGTTTGCCTTTACGTTCAGGCTTTTTGGCGTTGGATAAGATCCAGATATAGGTACTGATGCCGGTGTTAAAGAACATATCCGTGGGCAAGGCGACGATGGCTTCGACCAAATCGTTTTGCAATAGGTAACGGCGGATCTCAGATTCACCGCTACCCGCAGAGCCGGTAAATAAGGGACTGCCGTTTAAGATAATACCGATACGCGAGCCACCATCACGTGTGTCTCGCATTTTGCTGACCAGATGCAACAAAAAAAGCAGTGAGCCGTCGGAAACGCGGGGTAGGCCGGGCCCGAAGCGACCATCGAAGCCTTTTACCTTGTGCTCGTCGTTAACGACACGTTGTGAGGCTTTCCAGTCGACGCCAAACGGAGGGTTAGCCAGCATGTATTTGAACTTCTCATGCGCCAGCTGATCGTTCGACAGCGTGTTACCGAGTTTAATGTTGTCGACTTCCTGGCTTTTGATCATCATGTCTGCTTTGCAGATGGCATAGGACTCTGAATTGAGCTCCTGGCCAAACAGCTTAACGGTAACCTTTTCACTGATGGACTGAATGTACTCTTCGGACTCTGACAAGAAGCCGCCGGTGCCAGCAGTCGGGTCGTAGATGGTAATGATGCTGTTGGGTGAAAGCACTTCTTCCTGACCGGTCATCAATAACGAGGTTGCTGCATGCACACAGTCACGAGGGGTAAAGTGTTCACCGGCAGTCTCGTTTGAACTTTCAGCAAACTTGCGTATGAGCTCTTCAAAAATAAGGCCCATGCCGTAGTTAGAGATATTGTCGGGTGATAAGTCTATCTTAGAGCCGAATTGCTGAGTGACCTGATACAGAAGGTCAGCTTCAGCCAGTTTCAGCACAAACTCTTCAAAGTTAAAGTGCTCGAATATCTCACGGGCAGAGCTGCTAAATGACTGTACGTAAGAGATTAAGTCTTCCGCTGTTTGAGTATCTGACAAGGTTGCCAGAGTCAAAGACGAAGCGTTGTAGAAGTCGTTCTGTGACTCGCGTAGCAATAACTGCTCACGCACTGCGTCGGGTCTGTTATGGTGCTGTTTTGCGGCTTCTAGTACCTTTTGTTTATTCGGCGCTAAAACGCACTCTAAGCGACGTAATAGGGTAAAGGGCAATATGACCCGTCCGTACTGAGATTGCTTAAAATGGCCACGCAGCAGGTCTGCCACCGACCAGATAAAGGAAGCGGTTTGAGAGTAGTTTTCAGTATTCACAGCACACCCTGTTTATTGTTATATCGTCCTTAAGTTGTGGCCATTATGCCACGGATAAATCCGATGTCACTGTCAGTAGCATAATCGATGTTTACGACAATATAGGTCGCAGACCAACAAATGACCCACGACCTTCGCTCGGCTATTGCTCGTCTTTTTCTTCTTCCGCATCACGCTCCGCAATACACTGCATAATCCAATCGTCAATCTCATCCGCTACCCAGGCTACGGCTCGGCCACCGAGCGATACCGGTTTCGGGAATTGCCCTTTAGCCATGTACTTGTAGATAGTAGGGCGGGCCAGACTGGTTACGTGCATGACTTCTTTAACTTTCATTAATTTCATAGTGCTTCTCCTCTCTAGTGTCAGAGGATGATGTAGGGCTGTAAATTTTTACATTGGGGACTAACAACAGACGAGAAAATTTGCTTTAACACGCTCAGCTATCAATAGCTTCTGCGCTTTGGCGACCCCCTGTTCAGAAGACGTAGGCGTTCGCTGACGTTCATTAGCAAAGGAAAACAAATCAAACCTATATCACCTAATGGCAGTTACGGCTGCAGTTAATTAACTGTCAATTAGGAGAACATTTATGTCGAACGTAACAGTGGTACACACCAAGTCTGAACTAGAGCGAGCTATCGAAAGGCGGGATAAAACAATTGCTGTAAAAAGTGCGTCGCTGGCTGAGGACGTGAAAACACTGAAGTCAGCATCATCCGGTGCCTTTGCTTTAGCTATCGGCTCAGCAGGAGTCTTTGCCACTAACTTCTGGAATCCGTTGGGGTGGGGCTCAGGTATTGTTGGTACTTTATCGACCGGAACGCTCATAACAGCGATTATAGCGATTGGACTCAGCACGACATTGCTATTTGCTATTTACAATGACTATTCGATAAAGGGACGCACATCGGTTCGACTGGCCGGTGGCAGCAGCATTGATGCTGACTTGGTTATGGAGAGGGACTAACTATGGCTGGCATGATACGAAACATTATTGCCGTTAAAACGCGTCCTGGTGAGGTTCGCTTTGTCGCTATTGCGTCTATTGAGCGTATTGAAGCGTTTGGTAACTACGTAAAAATCTACTTCGGTAGTGAGCGCGTTTTGCACAGAGCAACGTTATCGGACATGGAGGAATTACTGGACGACAGATTCATTCGCATTCACCGAAGCCACATTGTAAGGCGCGATTGTTTGCGAAAGCTTCTGTCAGAGCTTGGACGTTACCAGGAAGTTGAGCTAGCCGACGAGACTATATTACCGCTTGGAGGTAATTATAAGCGCCAGCTGATGCTTGATCTTGGTTTGTAAGTAATGAGCTCAGGGAGGCTGAACCCTGGGCTTATTTTTTATAAAATCTAGCTACAGGTTACAAAACTTAAAAAGCCACAAGTATTTTTCGTGTGCTAGAGGTTGGATGCAGTGTTCGGCGTTGGGCAGGCACTACTATGCTGTTGGATCTAAGCTATTTTGGTGGCTTTAAGTAACTCATCCATACTGTTTGGAACATCTCCTCTCTTCAGCATCTTTTTGAATACTTCATAGACATCAGAACGCGACCCTGCCTTACGCAGTGTGTTTTTATCGTTGATCCAAGCAATTACCACGTTAGCTTCAGGTACTTTATTAAACTGAAAAAACATCCTGTACCTATTAGGTAGTCCTTGTTTTACTCTTTTCCAATGCCGGTTATGTCGTCCGAGTGTATTCCCCAATATGAAATCTTTGTGTTGGGGGTTAGTCGCTATGCGGTCTTGAATTGATTTTGTTATACAGTCAAGTAGCTTGTATAGGGAATGATGATGGAAGTTTTCTGGATCTTTCTCGAGGAGGGATTCAACCTCCTCAAGAAGTTCTAGATAGTAATTTTGGAATAAATGATACCAGTAAAAGTGCCACCCATTTATACGCGCTCCTTGCTCTTCGGGGCTCCATCCTTCCATGTGAACACTAGCCTTCTATTAGTTCTTCCCGACGCTCATTTTCTTCTGCTTTTGCTCGGAGCTTGTTGACGCGGTCAAATACTGAAGAAGGTACTTCAGAAATGCCATTGCCTTGTTCCATGTCTTCAGAGATGAGGCCAACAAAGTGACTTTCTGCTTCAATATCTTGTCTGACATCAGCTAGGCGTGTAACTTTACCCATTGCTTATACCTCCTTTCAAGGGTGCGATATTGTACGCTAAATGCACAATATTGCAACTTGGACAATGAGTATAGACTAATTTTCAATTAATCAACTCATTCCCTTCCTTCACTATATCGGCATACTGTAGATAAAGTAAACAGTGTCCTTTTATACAGTGCTATGTGTTATTTCTGTGACTGATAAGTTCGTGTAGTTTGTCTTGTAACAATAAACTTAACCAGTGGTTTTCTCCTTATAAATACGTATCGCCAGTAAAAATAGTTTAAAGCATGTATCGTGGACCTGTCGCGAGATAGAGTAAGGCAAAACGTTTCACCCGGCATAAGAACTGTTCTTCTGCGCTCGCTCTGGCGGCCATTTTTTCTTTTGCATCGGCGTTTGATGCGCGATTGTTAAGTATGTTCAACAGATTGCCGTAGCTGGTGCTTTTAAGCTGTTGAACATGGCTACTGACCTGCTCAGTTGAGTCGGCGGCCTCGGAGAATACTTCCTTATACAAAGAAATCTTAATTAAAGCAGGTGGTAACCGTCTAATAACCAGGCTTCGTAGAGCCAAGGAATTTACAGGCACTGCATGGAACTCTCCACTTAAGTGATTTGTGTTAGGGCAGTAGAAATATGCCCCTTTTAACTACCAAAAATCCCCTGCTCAAGTGCTTCCATGAACAGTTGCTGTCGAAACTGGCGGTCTGCTTCAACTTCTTGGTTACTTGCTTCCCAATCTGAAGCTGGCGCTCTTAAGCAGCAGCTATTTAATGCTTCGTCAACGTAACCTCGCAATCTGGCTGTTCCCCGGTAGTCATCTAATCCAAGTTGAGTTAGTGGAAGGCGTTCACGGGGCAAGTCCTCATAGCTCGAGTTATTTGCCGATAAGGGTTTTCTCATGAAAACGCGGTAGAGTATTTGCTCGAATACCGAGTGCGTAAGCCCACCACTAGTAAACAAATGCCAAACCACTGGGTCTGCACAATCAACGAGATAATTACTGAGTCGCAAGTATGTCAAAGCTGTGATGAAAGCAGTTTCGACAGCTTGTTGTTTGTCTTCAGCCCAACGAGCTTTGTTAAGCGTTACGGCGTAATCAGCCGCCACCTGAATAGCATCGACGTTAAAAAAAGTATCAGTGCGACGGCTGTTAAGGTTTACCCGCTCGCACAACCGAGTTAGCTCATTCATATCAAGCGCTAAAGCGGCAGCTCCGTGTAGACGATGGTGTATCTCAGCCACTTGGTCAGGTGTGAACGTATGGATCCACATAAGAGTCTCCAGGTGATGTCAGTGGGGCTAATTTAGCCCGGAAATTTGAAATGAAAGGCGTCTATTAACGTAAAAACAATGAGCATTTAGATCGGCGTTACTGCGTTAACCAGGAATGACACGTACAACGGATCTGACTTGTTATTAGTCATTGGTTGCCCAATGAAACTCTTCACTCGAGTCGACAGTAAAAGTACTCCTGATATTGTCGACGATATCGAATAGCTGTGTCTGGTTTTTAATTGGATTTATCGATGCTTCTGCTAGCCTAATAAGTTCAGCGGCCGTTCCAGTTAGGCCATGGCGCTTTCTAATAACCTCGAGGTATTCACACAACAGCCGAACAGCGAACTTATTGACCGTTGTGCAGTTCTCACGCATTAGCTCGAATAGCGCCTGATTTTGGCAACCCAGGGAAAGGCCGTAACTATTAAGGTAAATCATGCAAACCGCGAAAGCCGTTTCTGCCGCTCTATTGGTGTTCGGAGACCAATCGAAATGCGCCAGCTTTACGCCGTATTCTGCTGCGATAGTAAAAATGGTGCTGATATCTACCGTTTTACCTACAAACTTCTGATGCGTATCGATGCATATTTTAGTGAGCAGCTCAGTATTGGGTTCAAAGTCTATCTCACGATGCAAAGCAAAATGTATTTTAAGAATCTCATCAGGGATAAGAGTAATTGGCTTCATGTTGTGTCTCCGAAAAAGGCAGGGGCGACAGGACGCCGCCACGGTAGTTTGAATGGCTCGCTAGTAATTCAGATTGGGAATGGCATCGCCACGTTCATCGGCAATGCGTTGCATCATCCATTCGTCGACCTCTGAATCTATCCAGGCAACTTTTTTACCAAGTACCCGTACAGGTTTTGGGAACGTACCTTCGTTAACCATCTTGTAAATTGAAGTACGTCCCAGGCCAATGCGGTCTCTAACTTCGTTAATTCTTAAAAATCTCATCGCTATTTCCTCTGTTTGGTTTATCTCAGAGTATTCGCAGGGGCTGTAACGAATAACCATGAACAACGAATCCACCGAGTTTCAGGCCTATATCACGCACGTGCATTCAAGAATCGAAAACAAGGAGACATAAAATGCACGAGCAAAATGCCGAGTATGTAACGAATGGGCCTATGACTGAGGTTGATGTGCTGAATAAAGCGTCAGAGATCCTGGAGACGAAGTTTTTGAAGGGGGAGGGCTTTACCAGTCCGTCTGCGGCAAAAGACTTCCTTAGGTACAAGCTGGCGCATCAAAAGCGTGAAGTGTTCGCCATCATGCTGATGGACTCGCAGCATCGCCTGATTGAGTATAAGGAGTTGTTCTTCGGGACCATTAACGCAGCGCCGGTGTATCCCCGTGAAGTGATGAAGGAAGTGCTTCAGCAAAACGCTGCTGCTGTCATCCTGGCACACAACCATCCATCGGGTGTGACTGAGCCATCGGAAGCTGACAAGCGTGTGACGACGCGTATCAAGGACGCACTCAATCACATAGACGTCCCCGTGCTTGACCACATCGTAGTAGGTCAAGACACGGTTTCGTTTGCTGAAAGGGGGTTGTTGTAGGTGTACTGTCGCTGAGCACGTAGAAGAGGTTTTCCCTGGGCCTTTTCTACGTTGCTTAGTGCCTTATGCTGGCGCTTTATTTTTTGCATTGCTGCTGTAAAACGACTGCCGCTTGCCCTGGTACTTAGTCGTCTTCTCTTTACACAGGTAACTAAAGTGCAGAAATGCGTCTCTGTGCACTGGGTCATCTGTACTGAGTGGTCCTTGCAGAACCCTAAACACTGGCGTTGATGTGTGAAGGAGCGCTACCCGCGAATCAGCCGATAACCCATGCGTCTTTAACCACGCCTGTCGGATAATTTTACCCAGCTTGGTGGGGTCCTCATGGCTTAAGTTACCAACTGGGTAGAGCGTGTCCTTGTTAGTGAATAGTACGACATGGTAATGCTCTAATTCGCTGTCTGTTGTCTGCTCAACTTTAGCAACGTATTCGACCTCCGTTGGGTAAACCCTTTGATTACGACGTGCTACAGCGTTTTGGTAGCTAGCGATACCTGCTTTAACTCGCTCAATAAACTCCGTAATCGCGTTACGTTGCAGGTAAGGGTTAGTATGAGTAGGTAGGTGCAGGTCGAACTTTACTGCCAGTACTCGCTTATGGCTCTGAAGCACCCGCTGCATGACCGTATGTAAGCGGTCTAGGAACTGCAGGATGTATGGTGCATTAGCGGTGTGTAAGTCAAAGCCCGCATATTCAGCATCGTAATGTAGTGTGTGGTTATGGTTATTGGTGTTTCGTTTTGTCATTTTCGATCTCCTTTTGGTGATTACTCATAGGAGATCTGATCCTGTAACTTTTAACCATCAGGCAGACGGTAAGCTTTGGGGCTTACCTATCACTGGCTAAGCATTTGTTAATAGATATACCAATGAATGATGTAAACAGTGGTAGTAATGAGGTTTGTATATATTACTATTACCAACACAAGTGGGGTCAGCATTTACGCCGCTGCAAATTTGATTCGTCAGCACACTCGGTAAATTTCAATTAGCCAAATTTCTGATAGTTTAGAATCCCCATTATAGCGGTAACCTTTTAAATTTAAAGCTATTGCTTTTAGGATCCGGAATTATAAACAGTGTGTGCTCTCGGTGGTTAGAGTAGTCTGCTGGTAAAATGGATGTGGCAAAACGTCTCTTCGGATTATTGAGATTCCGATTAACATCCAAGTCTTCGATTCGATTAGCGTGGGCCGATACTGCAGCTATGGAAAAACAATAGGTGGCCCAATCGAAAAGTGCCTCATCAATATTATCGCTATCATTTCCTTCTGGCTGAGATAAGAACTTTGCGTGTTTGAGTATGGAGCGAACTTCCTTGGCTATACTAAGAAAATTAATAGCATCTCGGTGCTCGACGTTAGCTGCATCTAACTTCAGTTTTGCCAGCTGTCTATAAGAGACACCTGATTTTTCAGCTTCAATTTCCGGGGACAAGGTTTTTAGGGCTTTAGCTAGTCTATCGAAAAGAAAAGGTTCTTTTTTTTCTGGTAGGGTAAATCGATTAATTAGTGACTTAGTTATCTCGTAAAGCTCCTGATTAGCTAAGGGGTAAATACTTGTTGGCGATGATAGTCCGTAAGCAACTGATAAGTTAAGAGAGCAAGCTGCTTCGACAACTCTATCATCGAATGATGCTTTAAATTGTGCTGAAGTGGAGGGAGCTATTCTATCCAGTTGTATTTTTAGTTGTTGCGGTTTTAAACAGGCTGGTTCCAAAGGGTAATATTTAAAAAACGGGAAGCTAGGGCAGCTGACTAGGGCAGGGTGTTCAATATTTATTTGATACTTGGATTCGGCATACCCTAATTTTGGGGAACGACTATGTTGAGGCATCCGAACTATTAAGCGGTGAGAAACAAGCTGTTCTATATATCGTCGTATCTGATTACGACGTAAACCACTTATTTTCCCAAGCTTTTCGTAGCCCGCTTCAATAACGAATCCTTCGTCTGTATGGCTAAACATACTACAAAATAGGTGAACCATTTTATATTTATCAGACGATGCTCCTAGACCTTGGAAAAATGCATGAGCCTGGCTTGTGATCTCTAAACTTAAACCAACATGGTAGTGCTCGTTAAGCATCCTAATTGTTGAATCAACGTCCAGGTAGTTATCGAAAACAGCTTGTGAAATTTCATTATACAAGCCTCGCTCAAATGGCCATTTTGTTCTATTCCTCATTACAAACAAAGCTTGAGTGTTACTCGACAATGTTAGGCTTCTTTTGCCCCTTATGCCTGGGTCAACAAAATCCTTTTCAAGGGCTCCTTTGTCCAATAGCTCGCTAATTCCTTTCTCGATAAGCCACTTAGGTAGGAACAATTTGCTTTCCAGTTCTTTTGCGTTAAGTTGAGTGCAAGAGTCTCCGATTGTATTAAGAAAACGAGGCAAAAAAATTGCCGCATGTGTTCCTAAATGTGGAACTTCGATTTCCCGTAGAAAATGATACATAAAACACCATTAATAAAGAGTCAGCTAAAATAACATATCAATTAACCAGTCAAAAAGTAAATATAAAACCAGTCATAAAACTTAAAGTTTGTAGGGCCTTAATAATTAATGTAATGTCTGGGGAAGTGATTGGTTTTATGCTGAATTTATTGGGGTTCTGAAATGGGAAATGGGAAAAGTGGAGGACGTAAGAAGGAAGATTTTAAAACGTGGTTTAAACAGCGAGACCAGAGTAAAAACGATCACAAAGAAGGGGTTGTACGCACCCATTGTATAAAAAAACTGCCGGAAAAATCACGACAAGAAGCAGCGAAACTCAGCACGACAGATCTATACCAGCGAGCCTTAGATTCAGTTCCGAAAGGTGAAGAAGCATTTCTAGACGAGCTGAAAGATGAATTTCGAAAATCAAGGCCCAAATCAATACGGGTATTTGGTAAAAAAACGCCTTACTCATCCCCACAAATCAAGCTACCGAAAAAAACATTAAAAGCGATGGATGGCTATATTGAAAGAAAGAAAGGCTTGAGTAATCGCACTGAGTTGATCGTGTCTGCTTTCGATAATTTAAACGAGCTTGATAAGGATCTAAGCGATTACTACAAGGAGTGGGAGAAAGATATTGAGCGAAATACTCAACAAAGGGTTGATGAAGCGACAAGGAGAAAAGATAACGAAATCATAAGCCTAAAGCAGAGGGTAGATGAGTTATCAGCAGACGAAACTTTCCAAAAGGAGGCTCAGCGGCGAACGATTGATCTGCTATTTGGCGAAATACGAAGCTTATACTCGAGATTGGAGAGTTACGAAGATATCTTTGACGTTCACGGCTTGGATTATCGCGAACTGAATAAGTCTGACAATACAGAGCCAAGTCGTGGAGAGTCTGAAGTTAAACGTCTTGAATCAAGAATAGATAAGCTTTTTGTAGCAGAGCAGCCCACTGAAACCGAAGAAATGAAACACTCTGAACCAGTTAAGAAGCGCCGGAGAAAACCGTCAAGTTATATTCCTATGGATCTAGCTAGACATTCTGAAGTTAAAGATAATCTAGTCTCTGAAGCTCCTCAGTCTGGAAAGCGTAATCAGAGAGACGATGCCCGCGAAAGAGCACGTGCTCAAAATGCAACACTCAATGTCGATGGCTCTGCCCAGGAAAAAGGAGCGAGTGTTACTAGAGAAGTAGAAGAACTCAGTGAGGACAAGGATACTTCAAGTTAGGCCGCAAAGAAGGCCTAAAATGAGCCTTTGAATCAATAAATTATCGGAGGTGCTACATGCGGTGCTACAATAGAGGTTAATGATAAATAAGTTGTTTAATATCATTCTTTTATGGTTATTTTTTAAGTCCGGCCCCGGGCACCAATTCCGATTTATATCTTGTTGTAGCTTGCGTCCTGACGCAAGGAAAACCATATCTTAATTAAAACTCCAAATTGCTGTGAAACGCATTCAAAGAGTTACTCATACTTTAGTCCATTTTCACTGTCTTTATCGTCCTTTTATTCAGTATATTTAAAAGTATAGATTCCACCATGTCGTGTTTTTTATCTTGAAGGTCAGGTGCGACTTTTTGTCCTCTATGTGATGCGAGAGGAGATGCAGCTAACCAAACCGGCACTGGTTGCACGTGAACTTAATGAGTTAAAATGGAAGTTACGTATTCAGTCAAAGGCGCTAACATGAACCAAATTAATCCAGCCAAGCTTCACAATAGCAAGTGGACTGCCGTGACGCCGATAAATCGGGAAAAGCATTTTTTGGTATCAGAAGTTGAGTATGATGAGGATGGCTCGGTGATGTCGTGTGTGATCGAGTCGGTGCTTTCAGGAAAGGAGTATTCAATTGACTGGGTTGAACTTAAAAGCGAAGAAAAATGGGTTCAAGGCTGGAAATAGAGCACGAAAGTTTACTCCTACTTTTTATCGTTTCCGCTTAATGTCACGATAAAAATTTTCGTGTGCGCCTAATGCCATTAGCTCCAGCGTAAGATGTCCTTCGTGGTAACTATAGCCGAGCAAGATCAGTTGCTTAGCCATTTTAAATTTGTAGACTCTAAGAAAGCCAAGATCGCCTTTTTTTAGCTGGCCAAGTAAAGGATCTTCAATCAACTCTTTAATGGCATTATCGAGTTCTTGCTTTTGGCTCGGCCTAAGCTTTTTTACCGCCTTTTTGAACGTCGGCGTTTGTAAGACCTGGTTAACCTTAGCCAAAATCGTACGGCTCTAGCTTGCCAGCTTCTTTTTCCGCTTGCGCGATGATTGCCTGTTTAACAAATTCATACGATAGCTCTGGGTTGTCTTCCATCATTTCACCGATTTTTGCCCAGTGCTCAATTTGCTTGGGTGGGGTGCGGTTGTATGCTTTTGCCATAATCGTCGCTTTTTCAACTAGCGCTTGGTCAAGTCTGATACTGTTGGTTGCCATAACTGTCACCTATAAATTAAATCGTTACAATTGTGGCAAATTGCTACAGTTTTGTCAATTATTATAACGTTCATGCACCATGCGTATTTGTTGCGTGATCGAATCAGTGCTTAAAGTGCAAGGCCAAGCCAGTACTGAGGGCGTCGATGGTGATGTGCTATAGCAAGAATTTGAATATTTCCTGTGGATTGCCAATAAATTATCGATAAAGGGAAGCGACTTAGCGCAGCTTTTTGGATACCTGATTCTGCCGCTGGGTGAAATGTATAACTCATTTAATCAGAGCTTGGGCTTTCTTTAATACAACATAGCTTGGAGCAGGGTTTACTGCGCCTGAATCTAATTTTGCGGCTCGATCTTTAGCAACTGACAACCATTCAGACTTGAGTTCATCAGCCGACGGGGAGTCATAATTACCTAACCCCTAGACTTTTTTGAGATTCAAGAGAGTGTACTGTCATGTAAGTGCTCCCTCCCATAACCTCTTGGCCGCTTCCTTGAGGATGATAAGTATCATAGTATTTAGTTAACGAACAATTAACAGCTGTGATAGTATCGGCGCCACATAAACGGAATTCCCACAAAACGGAGTTGTTATGAAAATCAAAGTATTACCGCTTGCGATTGCTGCGGTACTCATGACGGGCTGTGCTTCACAATCGCCGACACCTACGCCGGCAAAGCCTGACGTTAATGAACAGTCGCAGGCTGCGGCACAACAAGAAATGCAGTCTGAAGCGCCAGAATCGGTCACCCTTAAACGCAAAATTGCAGTCGGGCGTTTAACCAACGAAACCAATTACGGCAGGTCATTGCTACGCGGTGCGGATGAGGGCAAGTTCGATAAAAAAATTGCTGACATGTTCAGCCAGGCAATCGTTAACACCAATAATTTCCTGATTTTTGAACGCCAGGATTTGGAGCTACTGCAAAACGAAACGCAGCTGCAAAACAAACCCGAAGAGCTGGTCGGTGTGGATACATTGGTCATCGGCTCGTTAACTGAGTTTGGCCGTTCAAATACCGGCGAACGCGGATTTTTATCCAGCAGTGCAAAACAGCAAGCCACTGCCACGGTCGATATTCGTTTAGTAGATGTCGGTTCGGGGCAGGTGGTTGCATCAGTTACCGGTACCGGCAGTTCGTCAACCGAACAATCGCGCACCATGGGTTTTGGCTCGGTCTCTGGTTACGACGGCTCGTTAAACGACAAAGCCATCGGTGCTGCTGTTACTGCCGCTGTTGCGAAAATGTCACAATTATTACTGGATAACCCCTGGACAGCTGATCTGTTGGCGGTAGAAGAAGGCCAAATTTTTATCAGTGGAGGCGAAGCACAAGGCGTTAAACAGGGTCAACGCTTTGCGGTAATGACCAAGGGTAAACAAGTTAAATCAAGCACCACGGGTAGCACCATCACATTACCGGGTAAACAAGTGGGTGTATTAGAAGTTGCAGGAACTTTTGGCCGCACGGAGCTTGATCAGGGCGCTTTTGGTGTATTAGCAGAAGGTTCGATTGACGGTTATGACGTCGACGAATTGCAAGTCGTCGAGATGGGGGAATAATTATGAAAAAAGCATTATTGTTAGCCGCTTCGCTGTCGTTATTAACGACTGCCTGCGCTTATCAGCCTCATCAAGAAACGCAGGTCGTTGATGATCGGCCGCAAGTCAGCTTTGTTTGGCAACACGACAGTGTCGATGCCGATCAAGCTGAGGTTTATGTCGACGGTCAACGCTTTGGCACTGTTTCAGAGTTTGCTTACCCCGATAATGCCGTACCGGTTTTAATTGGTGAGCATGTCATTGAAGTGCGCCATGGCGACACCGTGTTGTATTCCAAACGTGATTACTTTGGCGAGAGCATTAGTTACAAGCTTGAGGTGACCAATGATTAAACGTAATTTGTTTGCGGCGCTTGGACTGGTTACCTTGCTTAGTGGTTGTGCCAGTAATAATGGGTTGTATCAGTGGGGTAATTACGAAGAAGCCCTGTTCGTTAATTACCACGAGCCCGCGGTAAAAGAAGAAATGCTGGATAACTATTTAGCTTTTGTACGCGAATACGAGCCTGGCAAACAAACCATTGCCCCTGGGCTTTATGCTGAAGCGGGAACCTTTATGCTTAACCGTGGCAAAGCCGAAGAAGCCATCGCATTTTATCAGTTAGAACGCGACAACTGGCCAGAGAGTGAAGCGTTAATGACCACGCTAATCAATAACCTGAAGGAGCGTACCCAATGAATCGTTTAAAAGGACTTTATCGAGCGGCTATTGGCACGTTGCTGGTCGTTATTTTAGCGGGTTGTGCGGCACCGGGACCGGATAAGGCGTTTTTACAGCCATTACACGAGCAAAAACCGCGTTCGATTTTGGTGGTGCCGGTTAACAACGAAACTATTGATGTGCAGGCGCCTACCTCGGTGCTAGCGACATTACCGATGGTATTAGGTGAGCGCGGGTATTATGTTTTCCCGGTGAACACCGTAAAAACATTGCTGGAAAACGAGGGCTATTACGAACCGGCAGAAGTACACGCTGCGCCACCGGAAAGCCTGGCGTCGATGTTTGGTGCCGACACGGTGTTGTATGTGACTATCCACGAGTGGACATCCCAGTACATGTTGATCTCGACTACCACCACGGTTGATTTTGAATACCGTTTGGTTAACGCCGATGGCACCGAGTTGTGGCGGGCACGAAAGCAACTAAGCTATAACCCCAACAATCAAAACAGCACCGGTAACCCGTTGGCTGACTTGATTAGCATGGCAGTGACGGCAGCGATTGAGCGTGCAGCGCCCAATTATCTGCCGTTAACCCGCACGGCTAACGCGCAGACGTTTTATAACCTGCAACGCGGCTTACCGCCAGGTCCCTACAGCCCAGCTTACGATGAGTACTATAAACAGCTGAATGCGGAATAGCGGCTATTCTTTGGCTTGCGCTTAAGGCGCAAGTCACTCATTTCCCGCTTCCTCAGCACTACTCTCTAATGGCTCGCCATCTTCATCGAGCAGTTGATAGTCAAACGCTGCCTGAAGGCCGGTTTCCTCATCAAGTGTTTCGAGTTCTTGTTCGGTATGACCTGGGTAAAAAGGCGATACTAAGGCGACCAAGATCCCCATCGCGGCGAAAATTGAGAAGCTGTCGGCATAGCCGAACTCACCAACCAGGTAGCCGATAACCGGCGATCCCACCGCCTGGCCTAAGGCACAAGCCAAAAAGGGTAAGACAGGCCCCATGGATAAGCGCCCTGGCAATAAACGAATGCCGGTCATCAGGTAAAGCCCGGTCAAACTCATGTAGGCCAAGCCAAACACCAAAGCCGAAAAAACGGCGAGATAAATGTGACTCGGGCTGGCCGCTAACAAGGTAAGACTGGTCGTTAACATCATCAGCATCAGCGCGTGGGTGATGGCTGGGTTATTGCGATCTGCTAAATCACTGATGATGGCGCCCCCCAGACCTGCAATGCCCACGGCTAACCATAACCAACCACTTTGTTTAGAAGATAATGAACCTAAACTGGTGACTAAATCGGGCCCGAAGGTCCAGTAAGCGGAGGCAATAAAGCCCATTGCGAAAGCAAACAAGGCTAGCCTTAGCAGACGTAACCACTGCTTACCAGTGATTTTAGGAGCGGGCGCTGCATTGGATGGTGTAACTCGGGAAACCGACGGGATTAAATACCAGGCGAGGATAACGCCAATGATCGCCAGTACCGTGAATGATAAATAGGCATAACGCCATGCGCCAACCAAAAACAACACCGCCGGAACTGAGAGTGCGACGCCAATACTGGTGCCGGCATTCATCACTGAGCTGACCCGGCCGTGGATAGAGCGGTCGACCAAAGCTTGCATAGCGGATGTCAGCGCAGGCATCATTAAACCCGTGCATATACCGCAGGCCAGCACACCTAAGCCGAGGCTAATGGGTCCAGTCGCCTGACTTATCAAAGCCAAACCGAAAACCCCAAATGCAGCAGATAACACAGTGGTGTTACGCGCGCCAAAATACTTGGTGATCAAAGGGGCGACCAGACTGACAAGCACGAAACTAATTAAGGGAAGGGCGGCGATAATGCCGATAACATTGGCGCCCATACCGAGTTCATCGCGTATTTGCGGAACGAACAAACCAAAGGCAAAGCGAGCCAGACCAAAGCTTATAGCGATAAGAATGGCGCCGATCAGCGCAAAACGCATGCCTGATATTTGTGTCATAAAACGTTCCCTAGCTTAAAAAAGCTTCCTATAGACTGCCAGATAGCTTAGTCAATTAAAAGCTATAGGGAGAACGCCTTTGTCGGTGAGAAGTGCTTGCAGCTCCTCGGTATGTGATTTATAACGCCTCCAACGACCGATAGACTTAGTGTTGATGGGCTCTCTTACCTGCATTTTACTGGCAGTAGAAACCGGTGCCGTGTTTTGTTCCACCTGCACACAGTTTTGCTGCCATGACAGGTTGCAAAACGCCAGAATATCTTTGACATAAGGCTCTGGATCGCGAGCCAATTTTTCATACTCGATCAACATAAAGTTTTGGTGCTGCTGTTCCGCAAAGCGCGTGACCCATTGATAAAAGTCAGCGTAGAAATGACCAGTATTCATCAAATCTAACGAATAGTGATAGTAAGGACTGCTGAGAGAAAACAACTGGCGGAAATTACCAATACAAGTGTCCATTGGGTCTCTGAGCAGACAAAGGATTTTTGCGTTAGGTAAGGCTCTGGTAATCAGGTCAATATAGAAAAAATTAAATGGTAGCTTATCAACAAACCGGGTTGCGCCATCAGTGACCGCACGTGTGCGCTCAATATAACGCCTGCCTATTTGGGCAGGATCACACTGATAGGCTGCCTCCAGTGTTGCGGTATCCAATACTCTGTTTGTTGGCGTTTTTGTCACGTCTTTAACTGCCATACCAAAGTCCTGCAGTTCGCCTGCGGACATTACATCGGTGTGTCCGCACAAGATACGATCTACCAGTGTCGTGCCGGAGCGCGGCATACCCAGGACAAAGATGGGCTGATCACAATCGAAACCGTTATCGGGTTTAGCGGTTTCGGCAAGTGTTGCAACCCGCTGAAACAAGCTTGATTGCTCATCGCGTGAATAGGGTACCGATTGCAGCTTCTGTTGCTTGGCCTGTTGCAGTGTTAAAAAGGCTTTTGAATACTCGCCCAGGGCTTCATATTCTTTCGCCAGTGCATGAGCAAGTTGCAAACGCGAGTCGGCTTGTGTGACTTTGCTCAGTAACGCACTCAGCCTATCAATATGATGGTTTTCCTTAGTAATGCCCGCTAAATCAGCAAGCGCGTAATGCGCCTGAACATAATCCGGTTTTAGGGCTATGGCTTTTTCCAGCGCGTTTCGGGCCTTATCAAAATTCCCCAGAAACTTGGCAGACACACCAAAATTATAATGGTAGCTCGGTTGTGAAGGGCTTATCGCAATGGCGTGAGAAAAATAGCCTAATGCACGCTCATGCAGTCCAATTTTACTCAGTGCCACACCAAAGGTATCGGCAGTCAGCGCACTGTTCGATATCTGAGGCTGGTTGGCATCACACAACCTGCGAGCGGCAACCAAATCACCGGCAGTGGCAAAGGCTTTGGCCAGATGTGCCTGATACTCTACTTTGGGTTCACGCTTGATGGCCTTGATCATCAGCGCAATGGCCTTTCGCACCTGGCCCAGTTCAAAATTGATAATGCCCATTAAAAAGTGGGCATCGGCATGTTGCGGGGACTGGCTGATGATTGCGGCGCACAATTGATGCGCCTGTTGCCAGTTCCCCTGGTTAATCTGCTGTTCTGCCTGGCGGCAGAGTTGTTCAAGTTGTTGCATGGCTTAGCCGTTGGTAAATTGGATTATTGCTTACAGGCCAAACTGGTACCTAAAACGCATACCGACGGTCCGTGGCGTAATCAGGTAATGGCCGTAGTTACGCTGAATTGAAGTACCATTAGTATTCATTTCAGGGAAACGGGCCAGCCCAATATCACCTTTGTCACGGCGTGTTGCAGAGAACGCGTACTTATCAAACAAGTTATCAATGTAGAAGGTGACCGACCAGTCTGTATCCGATAGTTTGGCGGATAAATTGCTCAGTGCATAACCCGGCAGTTTCTCTCCATCGGCGCGCATGCCTACTTTAGTAATGACATCGCTCTGATAGGTCAGACCATAGTTAATATCCAGCAACAAGTCATCAAAGACCTCTTTGCTATAAGTGCTGCCGAAGGAAAATTGAGTCTCAGGAGACCCGGGCAACCGGTCGCCATCTTTACCATCATAGAAGTCCTGAAGGGCTGAGCCAGTTTCGCCTACAATATCAAACAGAAAGGGCGCATCCTCGGTCAACTCTGCTTTAGTATAGGCGTAGGTTGCGTAGCTGGTCAGGCTGTTAGACAGCACGGCCCGGGCAGAAATTTCTACGCCTTTGGAGTTGGCGCTGCCGGCATTGGCAGTAATCGGTTGTTGGCCGTTAACAGTTGCACCGCCGACCTGGGCATTTTCCCAATCGACATTGAATAGAGCGGCATTAAAGTGGAATTTGTTGCGTAACCACGATGACTTGAAACCTACCTCATAGTTGGTGGTGGTATCTGCCAGGTAGTTAACCTCGTTCGGTAATGCGCAGACAATCTGATTTGGTAACTCGTCGACATTTCCCGGACAGGCGGCGACACCGTTTGAACCACCGATACGGAAGCCTTCACTGACTGTAAGGTAACCCATAATGTCATCAGTAAAGGTGTAGTTGGTATTGAACTTCAGCAGGTTGCCATCGTCTTTGACGGAATTAGTTTCATAATCCAACTCGATAGAGTCCGGTGCGCGACCAGTGAATACGCTGTAGAACAACGGCAAGTCGACGGCAGAGCGATTCCAGACATCGTATTCGTAAAAACGGGTGCCTGCAGTAAACTCAAGTTTTTCGGTCGCTTTCCAGGTTAACTCACCAAAAATCGCTTTTTCGGTGATTTCTGTCTGGTCGACGCTGTAGTACTCAAGTGAATCGGGTCTCAGATTGCCGTCAACACCCCAGACATTAATGGCATATTCGTCAAAGCCAGGCGTAAACTCGCTACTGCTGGTATCGGATTCATTGTTGTTGTAGTAACCGCCGACAATCCAGGACCAATCCGAATCTATCTGCGATACCAGACGGACTTCCTGAGTAAAGATGTTCTGATCGCCATCTTCGCGAGTAAATGCCGCAAACGCGGGGAATTCTTCATAACTGTAATCAAGACGGATCAGTAGGTCGGTCTGGTCTCGTTGTCCCAGTTGTTCCCAGGTTGAATAGCCTGTCGCCGATACCAGCTCTGCCCAGCCCAAATCCGCCGTAATTTCGAGGCTATAGAGATCGTCAGTTCGATCGTAAGGCTCCTCTACGCGGTAAGCGGACTCGTAGTCGCCGATAATATCGCTTAACGGATTTGAATCAGCCAACGATTCTGCATGGACGATGGAACGGCCTTCTGCCTCCTGATCCTGACGGAAGTAGTTGAGTGTTGCATCAACCCAGTTAGTTGGCTGCCAGCGCAGTGCAATCCGAGTTGTCAGAGTTTGTTCGCCGTTAGCATCTGTTACCTGACGAATATTGTCATCGACCTCGGCGGCGTTCGACCAGTCTGGATCGGGTAAGGATGTGCCGGGCTCTCTGACCACATAGTTATAATCAATAAAGCCTGAGTCACTAAGGTAATTAAGAGAGACACGCATCGCCAGTTCATCGTCAACTAACGGTAAATTATAAATAAAGCCAGCCTCACCGCTAAGACTGTCGCTTTCCGCGATAGAGTAGATATCCCCAAAAACTTCACCCGAGGTGAAATCGAGTTCAGGGGCTTTGGGCAAATAACGAATCGCGCCGCCCAGTGTGCCGGCACCGTATAGTGTCCCCTGCGGACCAATAAGTACCTCTACGCGTTCAATATCAACCAGCTTCATATTCACATAAAGCGGGATTTCACCCACATAAGTGGCCACTGTGCCGCCGTCACTGCCAGGGCCTGAATCATTGGTATTCAGACCGCGAACAATAAGCGCCGCATCACTTCGGGAGCCCTGGTCAGGTACGGTAAGACCCGGTACCCAACGAGCGATATCGTATACGTCGGTAATGTTCTGTTGCTGAATAACATCGCCATTCAGAGCAGTAATGTTAAGCGGAACATCCTGAACGGTACCACTGCGTCGTGTCGCAGTAACCTGAATCTTTTCAATGGATTTGGGTCTTTCTACAGCCAGGGCATCCTGCGCTAGTGTCGTTGGTGCGTATATCGCAGACATCACCGCCGTGGCGATCAGTGAGCGACTGGTGGGTAGGTTTATTTTCATGCTTGCTCTCACTAAACGAGTGTTAAATGGGTATTAGCTGATTTTTTAAGAGTATAAACAGAAAAAAACCGGGATAAAAGCAAAATATAGATATTTATGCTAATTAAGTAGATTTATATTCACTTGGTTTAGTGAGTTTGACTCATTAGTAAAAAATACAACTTTTATTTAACACCTTTGTATCTCTTGTTTTTTTATAATTTTAGGCTGATATAAACTGGAGTTTATATAAAGAAAGGCAGGGCAAAATGACGTCAGGTCAGAATGAATAAAAAGTCACTTCGGCTTGGGGCTAAACCACATATCTGAGATGTGTGCCATAAGATTAATCTTGTTACAGCAACAACGTCATAATGGTTCGATCCTCACCAGGACCTAAGTAGTCGGCGATTGTTTCGGTCTTTTTAAAACCAAAGCTTTGGTATAGCGCGATCGCCGGCGTATTCGCTGGAGAAACGCTTAGCTCTATTTCTTTGTAGCCCAAAGAACGTGCAAGCGTTACCGATTCCTGCAATAGCTTTCTGCCTAAACCTTTTCCTTGCGCGGATTCGCCAATTAGCACTGACATCAGTGACAGCTTAGATGCCGTAACAGGTACCAGTAGGCTGTAACCTTCTGCGCTATCGGCGTCTTTCACCGTCAGAAAGGTCGCGGGCCATTGTCGTAAAGCCTGATAGAAGAACAAGCCAGAGTATGCGTCGTCGGCATAAACCTGCTTCTCTAAAAAAGCGAGCCTGGCAATGTCCTCGTAGCTCGCAGGCGTCACTTTGTATCGATTAGAATGGGCTTGGTTCATAATTTATGCTGCTAACTGTTTGAATATTTGAGCTTTATTCTATCAAGAATCGCGGCAATAACTACCGCGAATATCGTTCTTTACTATAGTTCTTTTGGCTATCCCCCGATCCGCAAAAGGTAGCTTTTCTTATTCGTCTCGAAGAGCCCAGGTAACTGCGCTATAGTGACGTTGTTATCCATTAGATTAGGCAACACATGAAGTACCTTTATCTTATTATTATCAGCGTTTTAACGTTACCGGTAGCGGCGCAAGAGTGGCAATTTTCGGGACAAGCACCCACGCTTGAAGAAGCGAGACAGTGGCAGCAGCAAGCTGCTGATAATGACAAGGATTTGATGCTGGTGCTCGGGGCAACGTGGTGCCATGACAGCACTGCGCTTTTAGAGCAATTTAACCAGACCCAGTTTCGCGAAAAACTAAAACAGCAGTACCAAGTTCAAATTGTTGATATTAGTTATTTTGAACGCGGTTATAACTTGGTTCAGGCCTATGGTGAGCCCATTTATTATGGAACACCCACGGTAATGATCATTGACGGGGATTCGGGAAACATCAAAAACTTTGCGAGCTGGCAGCATTGGACGAACGCTTCACGACATTCGGCTGAAGAGTTTGAGGCCTATTTTATAGGAAAAAACTTCTTAACAATGACGGATGAAAAGCTGAGCGAAGAGCATCGCCAGAAACTGTTGGCGTTTAAACAGCAACAGGCGAAACGTATAAGAGCCGGTTATATGTGGGTTGCTCCACACCTAAAGGCTTATAAAAAGTCAGCAGCGAAGCAGCCCCCGCAAAGCTTTATAGAAAAGTGGATGGCAGTGGCTAAATTCCGAAATCAAGTTCATGCAGATATCGTTGCTGCCTATAAAAAAGCCTTGGCTGCCCCGTCAAAGGCGCTTGAACTACCAAGTTATGATAAAAAAAGCTGGGAGTCTTAATCCACAGCCTTTGAATTTCTTAATGTGAGAATGGTCAGTGGCACAATAATTAGCATTGAACCCATGTAAAAACGTGCATCAGGGGTCTCTGTAAAAAAGATCATGCCTAAAGCGACAGCGCCTATCAAACCTGTGTATTCTGCGCTGGTAATTTTATTGCTTTCTGCTGCACGGTAGGCAAAAACACAGGTTCCGGCATAAACCATCGAAAACAGGCTAGACCCCAGAGCGATAAGTAACGTCTGGGCGTTGAAGCTGGCACCTTCGAACCACGCCAGTGAGGCTACAACTGGAATACCTAATAAGTTAGTCAGGTACAGAGTATCCAGGATGCTATGCTCAGTGGGCAGTTTTTTTATCAGCAGATTATTCAGCGCCAATGTCGTGGCAACAACCAGCGCGGCCACGGCGAAAATATTTGCCGAGGTCGGATTAATAATGACTAATACACCAACCATACCAAGCACCGCAGTGACTAAGGATAAGCGGGTTACCTGCTCTTTAAATAATACGCGAGCAAGTATTACGGTAATGATCGGTGCGGCATAGAAGATCGCATTAGCCGTCGCCAACGGTAGGGTGGTGAGTGAGATCACCATAAACACCGTGCCCAATAAAAATATATGCGCCCGAACCGCATGCCAACGCAACTTTTGTGGCAGCATTGGTCGCTTAAAAATTAACATAAATGGTGCCAACAGCAGTGTGGCACTCAACTGGCGATACAAAACGAACTGGAACGGGGCTTCAAACCCATCCAGCAGTTTAATTAATGAGTCGGAAAAAATAACTATGTTGTTACCGATTACAAGCAGAAAAATAGCGGTGATTAATGAGCGGTCCATATTTTACTCCTTGTAACGACGAAACTAAGTGGGCATTTTACGAGGAGGGATCTATAAAATATAATGATATTAAATCATGTATACATGAGGTTTTTAGATAATGAGCTTGCCATTCCGCGCAATACATTATTTTGTTGAGGTTGGCCGCTGTCAGAGCTTTTCCAATGCGGCAGAGCGGTTACATGTATCGCAAAGTGCCGTCAGCCACCAGGTTGCGCTGTTAGAAGAGAGCCTAGGCGCTAAGCTATTTGTTCGGCGTGGCCGACAGGTGATGCTGAGTGCTGTCGGAGAAAGCTACTTTAATGAGGTTGCTGGCGCGATAAGCACGATTGAACAGGCAACGACCAACTTTAATAGGGATGATTCAAGAAAGGTTCGTTTGGCCGTGCACGGTTCGTTAGCGGTAAAATGGTTAATTCCTGCCTTGAACGAATTTCGCCAACGCTACCCGAATATCGACCTCACTTTGCAAATGCTGACACGAGACGGGGACTTTGATACTCAGTGGGCTGACTGCTTTATTACGACACAGCCACCAGCAACCGGTTATCAGCGTTTTCATTTATACGATGAAACCTTAAAACCGTATTGCTCTAAAGAATTGTGGTCTGAAGTTCATCAACTAAAAACCGCAGATGAGCTGATAAAATATCCGTTGTTGTCAGCCATCAGTGCATTTGCCAGTGGCAAGCCGGGCACTGACTGGCAGCGATGGTTTAAGCAAGTAAATATACAGTTGCCCGCTAAGGCAAAAATTCATCATTTTAGTCATTTGCTATTAGCCGCAGAAGCGGCCAAGTATGGGCAGGGTATAGCGCTACTTAACGAGTTTATGACAACCGAACAAGAGCGTGCTGAAAGTTTGTTTGAGCTGCCATTTCATGGCATTAAAACCGAAGACAGCTTCTATTTTGTTTATCCATCAACAACAGCCCAAAGTCCTGGCTTAGAGGCTCTAGCCAGCTGGTTGGTGAAACTTTGTCGTGCACGCTCTTCTGATAAAGGCCCGCCTTAATGCAGGCCTAGCCGTTGTTAACTAAAGGCCGCGTACCGCTTTATCAATTTCGGTATCACCCGATAAGGCGTCAACGTGCTTACCAATAGTGTCTGGCGTGTCCAAACAGCGAATCAGTATTCGGGCAACGTCTTCACGTGGAATGGTGCCTAAAGGTAGATCTTCTGCCAGTTGCACTTTATTAGTGCCTGGGTCGCTAGTGAGTCCGCCGGGGCGAATAATAGTCCAGTCTAAGCCTGAACGCATAAGCTCTTTATCAGCATAGTGCTTAGCCGCATAGTAGGCCTTCAGATCTTCGTTCCAGTTGTCGCGGTGGTGAGCCTGAATGGCACTTACCATGATAAAGCGATCAGCTGCGGCGGCGCCTGCTGCTTCCATAGTTTTTACAGCACCATCTAAATCCACCAATATAGTTTTATCGTCACCAGTTGCTGCGCCCGAGCCAGCCGTAAAAATAACAGCGTCGATGTCTTCTAAGGTTTTAGCAATGGCATCTACTGACCCCTCTAAATCGAACAGCCGAGCTTCAGTGCCTTTTTGTTGCCAGCCATCTACTTGCTCTTGTTTGCGTACCATTGCTACCACGGGATACTTTTTTGCGTGTTGAAGCTGTTCAACAACATGCGTACCAATTTTTCCGTTAGCACCAATTACTGCAACTTTCATGGTCTTCTCCATAAGCTATTTTAAATCTATATTGGATCTACGCAGCAAAAACGCAATTAGTTTAGGTGCTGGTTAGTTTCACCGGTATCAGTATTTCATTGCGTCTAAACACAGGTATTGTAAACGGACCATTGTAGGCTGCTTCTACCGCCGGACCGGTAATCTCATAACCATTGCTCTCTAGCCAGTTGGTTAATTCAGCCGAGTACTTACGCACGTTGGACTCACTTAATGTGCCGCTGAACGTTATTGCCGCCACTTTATAATCGGTTATCTCGCTAACCTGAACCTTGGGATTGGTTGGCTTCGGGGTTGTCTCCAGAGTAAAGTCACTTGGCATAACAAAGGACATCATCTTTTCACCACCTTTGCTCATCAAGACTGGAGCTGTCATGGCTATTTCTTTTCCGTTCTCGCCATTAGAGTTATTCATAAACACAGGTGCTGTCATCGCAATCTTGTCTGTTGCTTTGTTTTCTCCGGAAATGTAGTTAAACAAGCGGCGAAAAGCGCTGTCTTCACTATCATCACTCATCGGTGTAGAGACCAAAACCATTGATTGGTATTCGCGTATCTCAATATTCTTATCCGATATTGAAGTGATTAACTTATAGGGCGCCGTTTCAACATCTGTTTGACCAAAAACAGAACAACCGGCGAGTAACAGTGGTGTAAATAAGGCAAACATGCGTTTCATCATATGTCTCTTAGTGTTTGAAAAAGCCCGTAAGGATCGAGCATGTAGAAGTAATTACGTAGACTTTCGGATAATGTCTCATTACTAATGTATTGTTATTTATCAACCACTAATATCTCGTGTTCCAAAACAGGATGGAAAGCGCGTACATCCCCAGAATTCTTGTCCGGTATTAGGCCCCTTGCGAGCAACTCGCTTTACCATTCGACTATTACAGACAGGGCAGCGATAAATTCTTAAGTTACTTTGGTTGTTCGGTGGGAAGCAAGCGGCTTCTTTTTCACGCTGACTGATAAAGCTGTAAAAAGTGTCACCGTCTATTACATAGATGGGTTTATTTTCGGCAAACTTTTGTGCTTCCTGAGTTAAGAGACCAGACACTACAATAAAGCCCCCCGCTGCGTTTTCAGAAGCCACAAGCCCGAGTAGCTCTCGTACTACTGAAACGGGGATTTTACGAAAACGCCATTGTTTGCATTGAACTAAGTATGATCGCTCATCTTTTCTTATTCTTAAATCAACACCACCATCTGGGCCCTTTGGTGTTTCCTTGACTTGATAACCCTGCCGTCTGAAATACTCCCCAACCAGAGATTCAAAATCTTTCCAGGTCATTTCATTTAAAGAGTCAGAAGAGGGTGATTGCGCCACAGTTTCGTAACGTTTGGTGCTTTGTACGGACTTTAAAAATGAAACAACGCCCGCAGTAATCAAGAGCACTGGCATAAGATATTTAATGATACCAAGTCCAATCGCTTTAAAAGGTTCGAAAGCGGCTATAACAAGGTCGCCTGGTTTTTGAGACTTAGGCAAAGTTTCAGCCTCAGGCGCTAGTTGCTGATAAATATCAATACCAAAAAATATTATAAATGCCAGAGCGAGACTGACATACCAAGGCCAGGTAACAAAAAGGTTGAGAAGATCTTCAGCAAGTGGTTTGCCATTTGAGCGACTAGCCATTGTCCATCCTTGGTCAATTACATCGCATGAATATAATAAAATATCTCGCTCAGGGCTAGTCCTGTTGGCTCTGTTAATCCCACTTCGGCGCAAAGTCCGGGTCAATAAGCCGGTCGTTTTGATCAAGTGCCGCAATATCGGCCATGTCTTGATCCGTTAGCTGTATTTTTTGCGCTTTTAAGTTACTGCGCAAATGTTCGGTCTTGGTGGTTGAAGGGATAGTGACAAAGCCTTTTTGCATTTCCCAGGCAAGTGCGACTTGTGCAGCAGTTACATTGTGCTCAGCAGCAATAGCTTGCAAAGTACTGTTTTCAACCACTTTCCCTTTGGCCAGAGGCAGATAGGCGGTTACCTTAATGCCGTTATTGTCGCAGGCGTCGGTAACTTTGCGGTTCTGCATAAAGGGGTGGACTTCAATTTGATTGGTCATAATGTTGTCGGCGCCGATATGTTTGATGGCGCGTTCCATTAATCCGGTGGTGAAGTTAGATACCCCAAAATGTTTAATCAACCCTTGTTCACGTGCTTCAGTCAGTGCATCAAGAGTTTCTTCCATTGCGACTTCGTCGTTGGGAGACGGCCAGTGAATAAGCGCCAGATCGATCTTGTCGCGCTGAAGTTTATCCGCGCTTTGTTTCAGACTATCCAGAACCTGCTGGTGTTTGAAGCTATCAAACCAAACCTTGGTGGTTACAAATACATCATCGCTTTTGGTCTGAGCCAGAGCTTTACCAACGTCTGCTTCATTTTCGTAAGCCTGCGCCGTATCAACCTGCTTGTAACCCATTTCAATGGCTTCTGTAACCAGTTCAGTCAGGGTTAGTCCTTTCAGACGAAACGTTCCCATTCCAAAATTAGGTATCATAATGCCTCCTGTTAAAGCTTCATCCTTTACTCTTCAAAAACCAGTGCTTCGGGGTCGGCACCGAGTTCTTTAAGGGCGTCCATAATGCTCTCGTTAAATGCATCCGGGCCGCACACGTAAAATGCCTGACCGAAATCATTAATCTGCGACTTTAAAAAGTCTTTACCGATTTCGCCATCTAGGAAAACGTGATCGCCAGCAGGCTCTTCGCGGGTGATGACGTTAATAAACTGGCTGCCCAAGATAGACTCAAACTCATTTTTAAGAATAATATCTTCTTCGGTTTTGTTGGAGAAAATCAACTGATTGTTGCCAATTTCGCCTTTGTTATGCAGGTCACGTAAAATAGCGATGAACGGAGTAACGCCAGCTCCGCCAGCCAGAAAAACGCCTTCTTCTTTATATTCGATAGTACCCCACGGGTCACCGATGATTAGTGAGTCACCTTCAGTTAACTGACCGATCTGCTCGGTTACTCCGTCATGATCGGGATAGATCTTGATGATGAACTCTAAAACCGAGTCGCTTTCCAGCGAGGTGAAGGTAAACGGCCGTTTTTCATCGCGCCAGCCGTCGCGGTCGACCGCAACTTCTGTGGCTTGTCCGGGAGTAAATGAGTAACCCGAAGGCTTCTCCAGCCGTATTCTTTTTACGTCGTGAGTAACGTTACGAATATCTTTAATAACGACTGTATGGCTCATGCTGTACCTCACAGTGTTTGTTTAACTGATATTATTTAACTACTTGGTAAGCATAGTAAAAGATCGCTTAGCTTAACCAGGTCAACTAATGGCAGATAAAAACTGATTTAAGACGCATTTTTAAGTATGGTAGTCGGCTTTTTAAGAGAGGTTGCAAAAAAGGAGTAAAACAGTGCAAAAACTAAGCAAGTCAGTGGTGTCTTTAGCTGCTGTTCTGTTAACGCTAACATCGTGTGTGTCCATGAGTGATGATCCGTATATTCAGTCATTTGGTAACGATGAAGTAACAGAAGCGTTCGATAATACTTCTAAAAATAAGCAGTTGTCTTATTTAGGGCGCTATTTGGTTGATGCGGATACGCGTCGAGAAATCGTTGCAAATGCCTACGAGAAAGAATTCTTAGAATCGTGGTCATCAGCTGACTACGGAAACCTGACTGCGATGCTGACTGACCTGGCTGTTGGTGATCTTGGTTCAGCGTTAGGTTCTGACCTGGGAGCGATCGTTTCAGTCGGAAGCATGTTGCTGGGAGCAGCGTCTTCTTCTGATTATGATGTTATTGGTCAGGCTTGGCTTCCAGAGCAATTTGACGGGACTAAAATTGACTCGAGTGCTGCTGCTCATAGCGCATTTTCCCAATTTGTTGATAATCAAATGGCGGATATGGCTGAACAATTTGGGTACACCGTTCGTTGCTTGAGCACTTGTGCTCAGCGCAGCAAAGTTTTTGAATTTGTACAAGATGGTGAGATAAGCAACGATAAACCGCATGGGTACGAGCCGAAAAAATTTGTAGCTATGGTTAACATTCCGGCAGAATTCGAGGCAATAGAAGAAAACGACATATTACCAATAATGATTGGGCAGCCGATACGCTGGAAATTACCACCGTATTACACGCTCAAGTTAGGGTTCTATACCCAAGTTAAGCGTGACGAGCAGGGCGAGGTTATTGTTGATAGCAAACAAGCAGAGGGTTATACCATTGAGTACGTTAGTGCGCGCCGCGACTTATTGAATGTCCCTTTTGGAAGAATGTTGATGCAAGCGTTCCATAACACCCCTTACACCATTCATGGCTCCGATGATTTGTACCCGTCGCAGCTATTTTTTAACGGTAATGCCTATACTTTTTTCGATGGTAGCGATCCGATGATCATTGAAAAGAAAGTAACCCAGCAATATCAAGACTAGATGGCAGATTGTCACAGGCCAAGTTGAATACTTGGCCTGTTTAAACAAGCGTAAAGATCAGTTCGTTGCCAGCGCACAGCATTCGTTGGCAGGGCTCGGTTTGCTGTACCAATAGCCCTGTATCTCATCGCAGCCAATTGTGCGCAGATACTCGCAGCTTTGTTCGCTTTCAACGCCTTCGGCAACGACTCGGTAACCCAACTTTTGTGCCATATTCACCATGGCGTTCACGATTGCCTGATTGCGTGGTCCTTGTTCAAGGTTGAATACAAACGCGCGGTCAATTTTAACCACGTGAGCCGGCACTTCCTGTAAATAGGTCAGTGTGTTGTAACCGGTTCCAAAGTCATCAATAGCGATTGATACGCCTGCGTCAGCGAGCGCCTGTAATTGCTTCATCGCTTGTTTACTGTGGCTTACGATTGCACTTTCGGTTAGTTCAAGCTCGAACCAACGGGTTTCTATACCGGCTTCTTGCAGAGCCGATAAGATGCGTTGTGCAAAGCCTGCTTCGTCCAGGTTACTGCCGGAAATATTCATCGCGATTTGCAGCGAACAACCTTGCTGGTGCCATAGGTTGATTTGTTCAATACAGCGCTGTAATACCCAGTCCGTCATTTCTCGCACTAACGATGTATTTTCTACCAAAGGTACAAACTCAGCCGGCGAAATCACGCCTAAAGTGGGATGCTGCCAGCGTATCAGGGCTTCTACTGACTGGCACTTATTATTGCTTAGGTTTAACCTAGGCTGAAAATGCAGGTACAACTGATTATCACTGTCCAGTGCCTGTCGAAAGTCGTGCAAAATTGTAAAGCGGCGACGGTGCTCAGCATCCAGTTGCTGCGAATATAAAACGACGTCTTCACCGGTATGGCGCGCGTCCTGGCTAGCACTATGAACGGTCCGAATTATATCGGCGCCAACGGCATCGCTGAGCTCAAATGGGGCTATACCAATGACCGGGGTATGCAATAGGGGCGAGGATTCATCCAGCACGACGTCACTGACTAACTGCCACAAAGCCTGCGCTTTATCATTAATGTCCTCGTCGTTGCCGTCGAGCAGGTACAAATATTCGCACCCACCAATGTAATAAAGCCGCTCTCGGTTTTGCAATCGTTGCTTCAGATAATCGGCGACCTCGCGTGCTAAATTGTCGAGGCTTGGCAGGCCAACGACTCGCTGTAGCGATCGAATCTGGTTTTCGTCAAATAGATCGACGTGCAAGGCATAACGAAGTCCGCTTTTATCTCGTTTTAAATCTTCAATATCTTCGATAAATTGATTACGGTTAGGCAGTCCTGTTACTGGGTCTACACGCCCAAACGCGTGCTGTAGCTCGATTTGGTCCATCACCATGGCTGCCATATCCTGCAGTAGAGCACGCTCGTCTTCGGTTATTTGACGGGGTTCGTTGCCCAGTACGCACATAGAGCCCAAGGTATAACCGTCGCGGGTTGTTAGTGGGGCACCAGCGTAAAAACGCACACCGGACTCGGCCAGTACGCTGTCTTGGTATTGGGTTGACTGTAATAAGTCGGGCACCACCAGCAAGTCGGCAGTATCTGCTACTTCTCCACAACAGGCTTTAAAGCGGGGAATTTCGATATGTTCAACACCGATACGAGACTTGAACCATTGCCGATCCTGATCAGTTAAGGACACTGCGGCAATGGGTAAATCAAATAACTTACTCGCCATGCGAGTGATACGGTCAAAACTTTCACTGGGCGACGTATCCAGCAAGTTCAGCTGGCGCAGCGTTGCCAAACGCTTTCTTTCATAATCCTGGAGCATTCAGTGTCCTCAATAAAACTGAATGCTAATTTTACACGGTTTTTTTTGAATAAAGAATCAAAAACTTTTCAAAAGAAAGCGTTTTTGGTTCTACATACGCAGCGGTTCAGGCAAAATCTCTTCGTTAACCTGGCCATCTTGCTTGTACACAACACCTTTCTTCATAACAAAGTCCACGTGTTGTAGTAGGTTAATGTATTCCAGCACGTCACCTTTTACTGCAATAATATCGGCAGTTTTACCCGGTGTTACAGAGCCGTATTTATCCTGGACACCCATCATAACCGCTGGCCAGTAGGTTGCAGCACGAATGGTTTCCATCGGTTCAAAGTCCAGATCATTAACCCATACGGCCATTTCATGCCAGGTGGTTTGGCAGTGGAACTTCATTGGAATGCCGACATCGGTTCCGACCAGCATAACTACACCGGTTTCTTTAAGTTGCTGGATCTTGTTGTATAAAGTTGGCTTTCTTAATGGCACCAGTTGCGAATAACTTAAGTGGCCGGGCTTCTCAATCGACTGTTGAATATCAGCAACCGTATCGTCTTTTAAGCCACGGTGCCAACAGGTACTATCAAGATGTTCGCTGTTTTCTACGGTCTCTTCATAGCTCCACAAGCCTTCTACGGTAGGCGTCCAGAACAACAGACCATCAAAAATACCGGTGGCGGTGCGCTCTTTTAAGGTCGCTAATACATCATCAGGGTAGCCAGGCGCTGTCGTCAGTCCGGTATGCTCGAAGTTATCTACACCAACTTCGACGCCGACTCTTATTTCATCCGGCTTATGGGCATGAGCCACTACTTTCAGGCCGCGCTCATGGGCTTGTGTAACAATCGCTTCCATCACGTTGCGAGGCATGTCGTCCTGATCAATTAACTTAATAATTTCCATACCGGCATCGGCTAACTGGTTAACCTTGTCGATAGCTTGCTGCTCGGTTTTTACCGACCAGCGGTAACTGCTTTGCCATTCATCGACTTCCCATTGTAAAAACGGGCCGGAGGTATATAAGTTCGGGCCAGGAATCTCACCTGCCGCCAGTTTATCTTTAATGGCCACGGTGTCATCCAGTGGTGCGCCCAGATCGCGAACGCTGGTTACCCCTGCTAATAACAACTGAACCAGTGCCGCGGGCATGACTTCATCGACAAAACGGTCGGCATAGTTTTCTTGCCAGTGTGGATAGTCGGCGTGCCCGGTAAGTTGAATGTGTGCGTGGTTTTCCCATAAGCCGGGTAAAACATCGTGCCCTTCGGTAGAGATGACTCGATAGTTATCGGGAACGTCTAACTGGCCGACGGTTCCTACTTTTTCGATAACACCGTCGTTAACTAAGATAACGCTGTCTTTAACCGGTGGCTGAGCGGTCCCGTCAATTAAGCGTCCGCCGACTAAAGCGAGTCTTTCTGCCGCGGCAGAGTGGGAAAAAACGGTCAACAGAGCAACCGTTACTGTGCTGGATAAGAACTTTCGCATCGTGCAACTCTCTTTTTATGGATAATTATTGTCCATCCATACTAATCACGAACCGGGTATAAAATCCAGTTAAGGTTTTTTCCGCCACTCTCCGTCTATTTTCACGTAATGTCCGGATTTGGTTCGTTCAATCGCACGTTTTCCGGCTAGCAGTTCAACGTCGGCAACGGCAATGTCGTTTTCATCAGCAATGCGGGCGTACTCCTGGCGACGGGCTTCGTTAATTCTTTCAGCGATTTGCTGAGCCGTAGCGGTTGATTCAACAACGCCCAGATAACCATCGGGTTTCTCACCCACTAAGCCTTGTTCTTTAGCATCACTGAGTTGCTCCATCGCTTGTTGCAAACTTAACTCTTGTGCCACAACGGCAGGGCTCATTATACTCAGGCCGATGGCTAACAGTAGGCTGGTCATTATAAATTTCATAAGTGCATTCCTTTGTCGTTAAAACAAGCCGCTGGATTCGGAAATTACATCGTCGAGTGCTTTATCAACCTTAACGTAAATTTCGTGTTCGATCTTAACGTTTAAGTTAATGGTGATGGGTTCTTTCGGGGCCGCCACCTGCACTGTAGGTGTACACGCCCAAAGTGCTGATAGTGCGGTTACTAGTAATAACAGTCGCTTCATATCATCCTCTGACTAATTAATGTTTTGCTGTATTCGCTTACGTATTACGTCGTTTAAACTGTTAGTTAACTGCAAACCTTTTATTAACGCCGGTAAGTCTTCCTCAAGGTTTATATTAAGCTCAACCGGACGACCATTTTCAACCGCCGGATTAGAGCCCTTAAGGCTAATGGCTAAGGTTAATTTACCTTGTTCATCATAGTCGATAACACTGGATAAATCCTGATAGTAAAAGTTACTCAGCACGCCTGCCAATGTTTTTAGACTCGGGTTACTGCCTGCCATGGATACCAAAGCTGATGAATCTACCTGTAAATGCCCGCCGGGCGCCAGTGCATCAAAATACCCACGGTTTAAGGTTAACTGTTTAGAGTCCCACGTAACCGGTAAGGTTCCGGAGATCTCGCCATCAATTGATATTTTATTACTGGGATATTGCCGCATCAGTTCACCGAGCGAAAGGCGCTCAAAAACCACTGGCACTGAGAAAGTGTTAGCCAGTGAGTACGCTTGATTTGGAATAGTGATGCTGCCACTAAGAGCTCTTATTTGGTGTCGTTGTAAACGCAAGACAGACTCGATGGGCGAGGCGAAAGGCACTTGTAACGCAAAGTCAGCGTCTATAGGACCGACGACGAAGCCTTGTTGCAAACTGCCGAGGTGCACCTTTGCCTGGTTAACATTGAGGACGTCAGAATTAGCGGCAAACTTAACATCGGCGTTACTGTTGGTGGCTGACAGGGTACCTGCAACCCAGTCGCTGTTACTCAGTGAGAGTTCGCCGTTCTCAAGCTGCCAGTTGCTGTCTTGCCAATTATAACTAACGTCGGTTTGACCGCTAATGCTGGCACGGTTAATCACAACCTCCGGTGAAAGTTTTTTTAATAAACGAGAAAGTAGCGGCGTTTGTTGCCATTGGATCTCTGGTAGTGTGACTCGTGAGGTGAGCCGATTTGCAGTAATTCGACTGTCGTGGGTTAGCCGTATGTGATCATCCAGCGACAATTCGCCGGTACTGGACAATTGATTATTTTGATAAATAAACTGGCTGTCAAAATAGGCTTTAAAAGCGCTCAAGTTCGGCAAAATCAACCTATCAGAAGTGATTTTAAGCTTAAAATCAGCGAAAGTGCTATTAAATTCAGGTATCTGGGTTGCGGCACGACTTAAACTCACAAAGGCATCGAAATTGTTTTTAAAAGCATCGATATTCGCAGAAATTGGCGACAAACTGTGAGTGCTTAGCTGACCCTCGCTGAATTCGCCAGAGAGCTCTGATTTGATGCTATTTACGCGCATCTGCTGCGGCCCGACTGAAAACCGTATATTGTTCGCTGTTAATTCCAGGCGGGGGAATTCAACCCCTTTAAATTGGCCCTGATGGTGGCGTACGCTGGCGTAAGCGGAGAGCTCGATACTTTCCTGATTGGAACCGGCAGCACTTGCGGATAATTCGAGAGGCCACTGAGTTTTTGCCAACGCCTGCTGTAGGTTTAGTAATGGCAGAGCTAAACGGTCTTTGCTATTGATTTGCCAGTGTAATGACGTCGGTTTGATGTCCGATTGCGGCACTGACACTCCCTCAAAGTTGGTCATATCTCCGTTTACCGAAAGTTGATAGCTATTAATAACGCCGTTATTTAATCGAAGGTTCAGCGACGCGCTAGCGCTAGAGGCTAGATTTTTTATTTCTACCGCAGTTGGCTTAGCGGTGGTTATCAGCATTGTGCCGGATAGCGATGTGATAACAGGTTCGAGACTGAAATCGACCAAGTCAGGCGATAACTGGCCCTGGTAATGGCCGTTAACGACGGTTCCATGTAATAAAATATTTTCTGTTAGATTTAACGGCGTCAGTTGATGCTCAATATCTGCGGTTAGCTGACCATTTTGGTAATCATAAACGCCGTTTAGATGACTCCCTGCGTGGCTTGCGGCTAGTTTTAGCTGGTTATTGATTCTGGTCAGTGTTAGCTCAATGGCCAGCGGTTGCTGGGTGGTTAGCTTAAGCTCCAGTCGCTCATGGCTGTTGTTCAGTAACAGCGTTGCAGCAATATCGTCAGGCAACAAATCGCCATTGATTTTTAGTGAGTTTATCTGGACCCGAGCAGGCAGGAAGGCGGGCACTTGAATGGAAAGCAGCTGGCTTAAGCTGCTGCGGGGCCTGCTTTTTTGTCCTTTGTCTGTGTCAGTTGCTTGCAGTGTTAGCGTGAGCTCATCGACAACAATGTTGTTCAGCGCTAATTGTTCAAATTCAATCTGCCAGTGTTTAACGCCGACTGCATGTAATTGCTGATTCAGATAGGAGTAGCCTGCTAATCCTAAAGCAAAGGCAACAAGAAGTATGGTGAGCAGTACACTGCTTATTAACGAGATAACGCGCCATAGTTTCATTTAAAAAGCCATTTTTAACGCTAACGTTTTCTTAGCGTTAGGTTGATTCTTACGTTGCTGGTTAGTGTGTGGTGTCCTTCTGCCAAGGCTTTAACCCCATGAAAGTGTAGACGACTTTCGCCACCCCAAACTAATACATCGCCGTGTTTAAGTTCAATTTTCGCTGGTTTTGTGGTGCGGCGGCTACCTCCCCATAAAAAAGTAACGGGCAAACCGAATGAGAACGACACAATTGGTTGCGAAAAGTCTGATTCATCTTTGTCCTGATGCAGGCCCATAGCAGCGCCGGTGGAATACACATTAATTAAGCAAGCGTCAGGTTCAAATTGTGAAAAACCGCAGTCTTTTGCCGCTGCTATCGCTGCCTTTTTAATAACCTGCGGCATCTCCGGCCAGGGGCGCTCTGTAACCGGGTCAAGTTGTTGGTATCGATAGCCTTTATTATCACTGACCCAACCGTACTCACCGCAATTACTGCTCAGCACCGACATTTTGCGGCCACCGGGTGTACTGAAGTGACGCAATGGTGCCTGTCTCACACAGCTGCGAACCGCCTCGATGATGGACGGTGCTGACTGCTCGACAAAACCCGGCAAATAGTAGGCCGTTGCTCCGAATTGTTGCGGCTGGTTGTTGCCAGTGAATAAGTCATCTTGCATAAGGTTACTTTGTTACCAATTGTAGCCATTTCATAAAGGCGACCAAAGCCACCGACTGTTGCCGGCGTTTGCGATAATGCAGCTTCAGTTCCGGTTTGGTGGTCATCCGGTGAGTGGCAAAGGTGTGTAATTTTGGAAAACTTTCCGATTCACAATAGCGATTGTCAACTAAAGCAATACGTTGCTGGCTTTGCGCCAGATCGAGTGCCATTTGTGTATCGTTACAATGAATAAATGGCGTATGTTTTAATTGCTTTGACTGTTGCTTGATATAGTCCTGATGGTTGCGGTTTTCGCGATCAACCAACCAGGAAGTTTGCCATAGTAACTCTTCGCTCGGGTCGCTGGCGCAGGGGACTAGCTCTACGGTCCCAAGACTCTGGCTACCAATGTGAATGTCTTTAATATCGCCTGCAGCAATCACCAGGTCTACACCCTCGTGCTGAATGCGAGTGCTGAGCTCGGCCGCTGCCTTGGAGCTAAGAAACTCCTCGCAATTCACAAAGTTAAGCTGTACGTGTGGGTAGAGCGATTGGAAATCAGTTAATTGATGATTCAGCCAGAATCTCAGCCGAGCGCTGGCGATAGCGATGGTCAAGGTGGTCGTGTTATTATCGTTAAGATGCTTAGCTCTGGCGAGCGTCTGATCAAGCTGTTTAAAGATCGACTCTAGCTGAGGAGCGAGCTCTAACCCGGCAGGCGTTAACGAATGCACGCGGTTGTCGCGATGGAACAAGCTCATGTCTAACTGTTGTTCTAGCGCCTGAATTTGTCGGGTGACAGCCGCTTGCGTTACGCCCAGCTGTTGAGCGGCTTGTTTAAAACTCGGGCAGCGGGCGGCAACATCAAAAACACGCAGAGCATTTAAGGAAGGAGCGTTTTTCTTGGCCATATGGGAACTCACTCTTCTAATTTTATGCTAATTGCAATTAACTAAAAGTAAACTAAGTAGCAGGGAGTAGCAAGCTTTGTCTTATTGGGGTGAGTTTTTGACGATTGCGCTAGTGCATTTACTGGCGGTCGCCAGTCCGGGACCTGATTTTGCTGTGGTATCACGTTATGCACTCAGTTTTGGTCGCAAAGCGGGCTACTGGGTCAGCCTGGGTATAGCGGTTGGCATTATTATTCATGTGACTTATTCACTGGTGGGTGTGGCCGTGATTATCCATCAACATGAGTGGGTGTATCTGTCATTGCTGATGTTGGGCGCATTATATCTGGGGTATATTGGGCTTACCGCAATTGGTGCTAAGCCGCGAGGAAAAGTCGGTGAGGACACGCCTGAGGTCACTCTACCTAGACGACGCAAGGCATTTACTGTTGGCTTTTTGACCAATGGACTAAATGTAAAAGCAACGCTGTTTTTCTTAACGCTATTCACTACCGTTATCAGCCCAACCACGCCGTTTATTGCAAAACTGGGGTATGGTATTTATTTGACCATCGCGACCGGTTTATGGTTTGTTTTTCTAACTTGGCTACTGACACAACCGCGGGTGTTCAAAAAGTTGTGGCCCTACAGCCATTGGGTAGACCGCTTAATGGGCGCGATACTGATTCTGTTGTCACTGAGTTTGTTATGGGAGTGGCTGCAGTTGGTGCTATAATACGCGCCAAGTAACGCTGATATGCTAAACAGAACTGGGTGTAGGTAAAAAATTAATGCAGTTATTTGTAAATGACCTGACCGTAATTGATTGTTCCTATTTGTGTCCGCAACGCGGCATTGTGGGGGAAAGCTGGATTGTCGATATCGTGCTTGATGGCGCGCTTAATGAACAGTCGATGGTGCTCGATTTCGGTCGTGTAAAAAAACAGATTAAACGAATTATTGACGATTCAGTCGATCATAAACTGGTAGTGCCTACCGAGCACGAATACACCAATGTTACTTACCACAGTGATGACAGTTCTCAGTGGGTTGATTTTATGCGGCCCAACGGCAAGTCCATTCACTTGTTTTGTCCCGCTGATGCATTCGCGTATATCGACGCGCAAGAGGTTAACGCATTAACAGTGACTGACTATCTGCGGGCCGTTATCAAGCGTGAATTGCCAGGGAATGTTGAGGGTTTAAAGTTGTTTTTGCGACCGGAAGCGATTGACGGCTTTTATTACCATTATACCCATGGGCTGAAAAAGCACGATGGCAACTGTCAACGAATCGCCCATGGACACCGTTCAAAACTGCAAATTTTCTTAGATAACATCCGCCAACCGGTATTAGAAAAGCAATGGTCGGATAAATGGGCGGATATTTATTTGGGTTCCAGTGAAGACCAAAGTGAACTGACTAATTTGCTTCGTTCTGCTCAGGCAAAGCAAGCTGCGACTGCGGCAACGCACGTTGGCTATAGCTATACAGCGGATCAGGGGTTGTTTGAATTATCAGTGCCGAAAGCTGAAAATTATCTGATCGAGACAGATTCAACCGTCGAGTGTATCGCGCAGTATCTGGCCGATACCATAAAACAGCAGGTACCGGATCAGTCGGTACAAGTGCGGGCCTACGAAGGGGTTGGAAAAGGAGCTATTGCTTATGCTTAAGCGGAGTTTATTGGGATTAATCGTATTGTCTTTCAGCTTTTCGGGTTTTGCGCAGGAAGTTCCTTTGTCGCTGACCGGTGAGCGTACTCAAGGCGCTTTGCTACTGGGTAAGACCAGCCCCGATGCCAGTGTCTCTTTAAATGGCGAACGGGTCGAAGTAACAGCCGAAGGCTATTTTGTTATTGGTTTTGCGCGCAAAGCTGAACTGGAACAACAACTGACGTTAAGCTTGAACGGCAACGAGCGGCAGCAGGTGATTGAGCTAGCTGAGCGAGAGTATCAGGTGGAGCGCGTTGATGGGGTGCCACAACGCACGGTTACGCCGAATCCAGAGCAGGTTAAACGAACCAAAAAAGAAGCCGCCAAGGTTTGGAAAGCTCGGCAGACCAATTCCGCCAGAACCGATTTTTTAACACCGTTGGTAAAACCTGCAGAGGGCAGAATTAGCGGCTATTACGGCTCACAGAGGATTGTTAATGGAGTGCCTAAAAACCCCCATTATGGCGAGGATATTGCGGTTCCAACGGGAACTCCCGTAAAAGCACCCTGGTCGGGTGTTGTGACCCTGGCAGAGCCCGATCTGTTTTACTCGGGCGGTACCATCATTATTGACCACGGTTATCGGGTAAACACTACCTACCTGCACCTACACTCGGTAGATGTTGAAGTTGGGCAGAAGATAGAGCAGGGTGAAAAGATTGGCGAGGTTGGGGCGACCGGCCGGGCGACCGGACCACACCTGGACTGGCGGGTCAACTGGGGCAACGAACGCCTTGATCCGGCGTTGCTGCCCAGCTTATACGCTAATTAATTAATGACTAAGCCAGCCATTTAAATGTTCAGGTCGCTGCACTGACAGGCTGTAACTGGATTTCTTCGGCGTCACAAAAATTAGTTTAAAGGTCAGCAACTCATCACGCCGGAAAGCATGTACAGTCACTTCGTCGCCCGGGTTAAACCGCGACAACAGGTTGCTAATTGTTGCATCGCTGGCTTGCAGGTGATCGATAGCAACAATTTTGTCTCCCGCCGAGATACCTGCCTGATAAGCGCTTTCGTCGTGGTATACGGAGATAACTTCAAGACCCGAATTTGTCGCTTTATAACGGGCTCCCAGCGTTACCGATGCCGAATTGCTAACGGCTTTGCCATTACTACTGTTATCGTCTGTTGGTATTTTCGGCCGGACAGCAACGCCGAAGTTTTCTAACAGCTCAGTTACTGGCAGTGATTCCTTGGCGTATAGCGCTTGCTCTAGCAACTCACTGACATCAACGCCCGAATACCTTTTAAGAAACTCAAAAACTGTATCGTCGGCAGTTCCTAGTGATGTTTTACCAAACTCGTGCCAAAGATCGCGCATTACATGCGCCAGAGTAACCTTGTGGTCGCTTTGTAAACGCAGTGTCAGGTCAAGGCATAATGCAATCAAAGCGCCTTTTGCGTAATAGCTGACGATGCTATTGGGAGCATTTTCGTTTTGTTGGTAAAACTTGGTCCAGGCTAAATAGCTTGATTCGGTAACCGTTTGCTGAAACTGGCCGACGCCGCGTTCGACCCGCGAAATAGTATCGCCAAGGGCCTGCAGATAACGTTGTGAATCAACAATGCCAGCAGCATGCAGAATGTAGTCATCGAAGTAAGAGGTCATTCCTTCGTAAAACCATAGCTGCTCGGTATAGCTTTCAGCATCCAGCTGGTAGGGTAAAAACACTTTAGGTTTCAGTGTTTTTATGTTCCAGCTATGAAAGTACTCGTGGCTGCAAAGACTTAAAAACAGCTGGTAATCGTCGTTCATTTGCGTTTGGTTGGCACTAATCAGGCTTTTACGGCTGCACAATAGCGCGGTTGAATTGCGGTGTTCAAGCCCGCCAAAGCCATCGCCAACGACCATGGTCAGGAAAGTATAGGAAGTAAAAGGAGCTTCCTCGAACAGGTTAATCTGGTGTTCACATATTTTTGCCAAATCGGATGTAATACGGGAGCTATCAGCATAATGACGACCGCTCAGTACTAGCGAGTGCTTGATACCATGAGCGATAAACTCTTCGATAGTTAAATCGCCCATTAAAAATGGATAATCGATCAGAGCATCGTAACTCTCGGCGCTGAATGTACCAAAACTATGGGCGTTACCGGATTCTCTGGGCATGCCTGTGGCCAGCAGCCAATCCGGCGCGTCGGCGGGTGGGTGGACGCTAAGTTTAACCGGCTCTTGTTCTTGTCCGGTCACCGCCAGGCACAGGCTGGTGTTGTTAAAAAAGCCTTGTTGTTGGTCCAGATAAGCAGAGCGCACGGAGAGATCGAAGGCATAAACCTGATAACTGACAGTAATAGCTTGTTCGCTATTACCTGTTTCCACTTGCCATTGATTTTTACTCAACTGATCGACAGTCAGGTGATGCCCGTCGCGTTCGGCGTACAAACCAATGATATGTTTGCTAAAATCGCGGACTAAGTAGCTTCCCGGTATCCAGTTTGGCAACCATAACAGCTGGTGACCGGCCTGTGGTTTCATTATTGTCAGGGAAACTTCGAACAAGTGGCCCCTAAGATCGATCGGGCTAACGTCGTAATGAATCAATATCGACTCCTTTTCTTGACACATGCGGCTAACTGGTGATCATAGTAACATACGGACGGATCCCAAAAAGAGGACTATATGACCGGTAAAATTTTACAAATGACGGTCGGACAACGCGTAGAAATTCAGGTTGCCGGTCTCAATGTACCAGCTAGATTTCAAACCGATTTCATCGGTGTTGTAAAAGGGCGCTGGTTTATATTAAATATGCCGGAGTCTAAACGCTACGGAGAGCTGAGAGAGCACCTACACGAGGGTGTGCCAGTGATAGTAAGGTTTGTGTTGGAAAACGGTAATGGGGAGATTTGCGCTTTTCGTTCCGATATTAACTTTGTTGTTGCCCATCCCACCAAGATGCTATTTCTTGACTGGCCAAGCAGCGTTGAGAGCCGGGTTATTCGCCAAGGACGCCGCTTTGATGCCTATTTACCGACTCAAATTTCGAGGCTTACCGAAGATAATGGCAGTGATTTAACCGTCGACGGGGTGATTTTGGATGTATCGGAGACCGGGTGTCGGGTAAAACATACCTACCAGACAAACGATGAAGGTGAGCCTCAAAACCCTGATTGGGATAGCGGCCAAAGAGCCCAGCTAACGGTTCAGCAAAATGGCAATGGAGAGCTGAAAATTAACTGTATTGTCCGTCAAATCAAACGTAAAGACGAGCATTGTGAGCTGGGTATGCAGTTTAACTCGAATCAGAAAGAGTCGATCAATGCGTTGTTCTCAGGGAGCCTGGTAGACATTAATGCGTTATCCCGGTCCGGTGAATGAGTAACAGTAATCACTTTACCTCAAGCTTAGTTGATCGACTCGTCAGATCGTCTTTGTTTGAGCATCGAAACCGATCGTTTTGGGTGCTGCAGACATTGGGGTGGGGGGGTTATGCATTAGTGAACTACATTGGCTCATTGATGCACGAAATGCGTGACATATATGGCGTTGTGCTGTTGTTAGGCGCGTATGCCGGCTTTTTGTTAACTATCCCATTACGTTACTTATACCAGCGCAGTTGGGAGCTGCACCCGGCATTGCTGATGCTAGTGGTTATCCTCACCTCCTACCTGTGTGCCTCAGTCTGGGCGGTGATTGATAACGCAACCTACTGGGAGATTTATAAATTCGGCTTTCGGCCCGATAGTCAGTTTTTTTACTTTAAAAATAACTTGGCGAAGTTCTACATTATTTTAAGCTGGAGCGGTCTTTATTTTGGTATCAAATATTACCAAATGCTGCAGGGCGAACGACAGAAAGCGTTAATGGCGTCCTCACGCGCTCATCAGGCGCAATTAAAGATGTTGAGATATCAGCTTAACCCTCACTTTTTATTTAACAGCTTAAACGCCATCTCTACCCTAATCATGGTAAAAGAGAATGACGTGGCCAACCGCATGGTCAACAAACTGAGTCACTTTCTGCGTTTTTCATTAGATAATGACCCGATTAAAAAGATTTCCTTAGAAAAAGAGATAGATGCGTTAATGCTGTATCTGGATATTGAGAAAGTTCGATTTGATGAACGTCTTGAGATACAGGTTGATGTAACGCCAGAAGCTCGTCGGGCTTTAGTTCCTAGTTTATTACTGCAACCGTTGATAGAAAACGCAATAAAATATGCGATAGCAAAAGTGGAAGATGTTGGGGTGCTATCGTTAGCTGCTTTTGTTGCTGACGGGCAGTTGCAGATTACGTTGTGTGACAACGGGCCCGATGCACCGAATGACCCACAAGCGTTGTTTAAAAATAGCGGGGTTGGTTTGCAAAATACCCAGGAGCGTTTACTGGCGTTATATGGCAAGCAATTTCGTTTTCAGATGAAGCCCAATAAGCCACAAGGATTGTGTGTTGAAATCGTATTGCCCTACGAAACTCCGGAGAACAGATGAAGCAATCGTTAAGCGCGTATATCGTAGATGATGAATCTCTTGCCAGAAAGGGACTAGCTCTGCGGCTCGAGCCTTTTAGTGACGTTGAATTGGTGGGGGAGTCGGGAAATAGCCGTGAGGCACTGGAACAAATTATTGTAAAAAAGCCGGATGTGGTGTTTGTAGACATTCAAATGCCTGGGTTGAATGGTTTTGAGCTACTGCGCGAATTACAGCAAAGAATGTCGCAATTACCGGCCATTGTATTTGTAACGGCCTACGATCAATATGCGATTCGAGCCTTTGAAGTACGAGCGCTTGATTACCTATTAAAACCAGTGGATGAAACTCGGCTAAAAGAGACTTTGGAACGCGTGCAACAAGAGCTGCAGCCGTCGAGCTATGACCAAACTCAACAGAAGCTAGTGAGCCTGGTGTCGGAGGTGACGGGCCATGATGGTGATGCGATTCTTGAAAAATTAGCCGCCGGCGCAAGTGTATCGGAGCTTAACCGCTATCCGGAACACATTGCGATAAAGGATAGTGGCGAAATAACCCGGGTTCCTGTGAACAACATTGAGTGGGTTGATGCCGCGGGCGATTACATGTGTATCCACGCGGCTGGAGAAACTTTTATTTTACGGCGAACCATGAAGGATTTAGAACAAGAACTTAACCCTAATCGGTTTCAGCGGGTTCATCGCTCAGCAATTGTTAATGTCGACCAGGTTGAAAAACTGTGTACTCGGCACAACGGCGAATATCATTTAATTTTAAAGAATGGTCAAAAATTGAAAGTAAGTCGTAGCTATAAAGACCAAATCAAGCAACTGATACTCTCTTAATGAAACGACTGACATTTTTGGTGCTGTCGCTAACCCTGGTTTTAACTGGCTGTGCGGCACAATTAGGGTACCGTTACGCCGATACACTGGTGGAATGGCAACTCGACGACTACGTCGAGCTTGACAGTGAACAGCAACAACAAGCGTCGCAAGTTATTGATCAACTCCACCAGTGGCACGCTACAACCGAGCTGCCTAAGTATCGACGGGAATTATTAAAATTAAGAACGTTAATCTCCGAACAATCGTTGCAACGAGAGCATATTGGCGAGTTTGAAGACAAGCTCTGGCTGTTTTGGAGTAATGTTCAGCAGCAGGTTGTAAAACACTCTGATTTACTCAATCAGCTAACAGTCGGGCAGCGCCGTCAGTTAATCAGTAATTTGTACGAAAATATTGAAGAAGAGCGAGCAGAGCGGGCAGAGGACAATACCAGTGAGCTGCTGGCTGAAATTGAACGAGTCAATCGGCGTGAAGAACGGCTTAAAGAATGGATGGGAGAGGTTACTAAGGAACAGCAAGTGATCTTGCACGATTGGGTCAAGGCTCGGCCAGAGGGCAGCTTCTGGCTTGATTATCGGCAACGCTGGACGGCTGAATTCGAAACGGTACTACTACAACAACCCATCCCTGAGCAGCCGTTGAACCGGTTAATTACTCAGCCACGGGAGATTCGTAGCGAAGCTCACTTGCAGTACAACGAGCAACGCCGTTATGTTAGACATAAATACATGTGGGCTTTGTATCAGAGCCTGAATCAAAAACAGCGTGACAGATTAGTCAATAAGGCCGATGAGTACCTGGAACTGCTCAGCGACCTTATTGCGGATTTTGATAGCAGTAATTAGCTAACCTCAATAATCTTACAGGTATTACTGGAGCCAACGGTTTCCATCACGTCGCCGTGCGTTAATATGACCAAATCGCCTTTATTGACATGTCCGAGTGACTTGATCACCTCGATCGAATCCAAAATCGGATTTTTACTGTTGGTGGAGTCAAAATCGACCGGGTAGACACCGCGATATAGAGCACACTTATTGCGGCTTCCGGCATGACGCGACAATGAAAAAATAGGAAGATGAGAAGTGATTCGTGACATTAATTTTGCAGTGAATCCCGACTCTGTTAGTGCGATAATCGCTTTCACCCCAGTTAAATGTGTTGCTGCGTACATCGCTGACATCGCAGCGGCTTCCGAAATACTAGAAAAGCTCTCTTCTAAGTCATCATGCCGCAATTGCGCGCTGGGGTGAGTCTCTGCGCCCAGACAAATTTCTGCCATAGCCTTAACCGTTTCTACAGGGTATTTACCCGCCGCCGTTTCCGCTGACAACATAACCGCATCGGTTCCATCGAGTACGGCATTGGCGACATCCATAACTTCGGCCCGGGTCGGCATTGGATTCTCGATCATCGATTCCATCATCTGCGTTGCCGTAATCACCACCTTGTTCATTTGCCGAGCTCTGGAAATGATTAGCTTTTGCTTGCCCACAAGTTGCGCATCGCCGATCTCCACACCCAGATCACCGCGGGCGACCATCACTGCATCAGAGGCGCGAATCACATCGTCTAACGCATGCTCGCTCGCAACCGCCTCTGCGCGCTCGATTTTTGCACAGATAACGCCTCTACCGCCGGCCTGTCGCAACAATTGGCGAGCGGTGTTTAGGTCTTCGCCGCTACGCGGAAAAGACACAGCTAAGTAGTCCACACCAATTTCTGCGGCGGTCTCAATATCTTCGTAGTCCTTTTCAGTAAGCGCTTTGGCTGACAATCCGCCGCCCAGGCGGTTAATACCTTTATTGTTGGAAAGCGTGCCGCCAACGAGTACTTTTGTGTGGACAGCACTACCGTCGATGTAATCGACCTCGAGCCGAATACGACCGTCGTCAAGTAATAATATATCCGCCTTGCCAACATCCTGTGGGAGTTCTTTATAATCAAGACCGACGATCGAATCGTCACCGCCAGAAGCATCAAACTCCGCATCCAGGGTAAACGCCTGACCCGATTTAAGCACAACTTTGTCGTTACTAAATCGGGCTACCCGGATTTTCGGTCCTTGCAGATCACCCAGGATTGCTACGTGCGCTTTCAGTCGTTTAGCGATTTCGCGTACCTGACTCGCGCGTTTTTTTTGCTCATCGGCCGTGCCGTGTGAAAAGTTTAAGCGGACCACATTGGCACCTGCTAAAATTAATTTTTCAAGAACATCGTCCTGATCCGTAGCAGGCCCTAAGGTAGTAACAATTTTAGTGCGGCGTAGCATGCAATACTCCAGCAAGCAAAACGTTAATGATAACAAAAGTCTAGCACAGGCTATGTGTCAGTAGTAAGTCAATTCAGGAGGGGTGATGACAAAAGATAACCAAACCGAGCAGTGGCGATCAGTGTCCGATGAAGAATGGCGTTCAAAGTTAACCGATGAACAGTATCGGGTGCTTAGGGAGCAGGGCACGGAACGCCCGTTTACTGGCGAATATCTCACATTAGATAAAACCGGAGAGTACGTTTGCGCCGGGTGTGGTCAGCCAATATTTGCGGCTAAAGACCAGTTTGACGCGCATTGCGGTTGGCCAAGTTTTGACCGGGCAATTGAAGGTGCGGTTGAGTATCGCCAAGATAAAACGCACGGTATGGTTCGCACTGAAATCGTCTGTAGTCGATGCCATGGTCATTTGGGCCATGTTTTTGAAGATGGCCCAACAGATACGGGACAGCGGTACTGTGTTAACTCCGTCGCTATGAATTATCCGGATAACGATTAAAGGTACCGGACTCTATTTCGGCGACAATATCTTTAGCAGCGTCTTGCCACCGATCGTATTCATCGTCGGTGGCATTGACGATTGCCCGAATTTGCTCTTCATTCATCGTTCTCGAGCCAAAAGCGATGGCTACCTGTGACCATATGTAGGCAGGCTTTATTTGCTCCTGCCCCAGATAATAAGTGACGAGTGACTCGGGAATTTCGACATTAAACCGTTGTTCGGGTTGGTACAGCCGAAGTGCGCTGAACAATAGGGATAACAGTTTTTGCTGGTCTTGCTTGGCATAGTAGGTGGCCAGCGCGAATTGCAACTCGTGGGTTTGCACGGCTTTGGTATCTTCAAGCGCCAGCAGTTTGTCCAAAGCTTGCTCGTCGCTGCGATTAGCCCAGTGCCAGTACAACAGCAGCGGAGCTTCACTATTAGCGCTTTGTTCAGCACGTTTTTTAATGGCTTTTAGGCTATTCAGATAAGCTTCGATACGATGCGATTGTTTATCTTTTAATTTGTGATGTTCAATATTGGACGCAAGCTCGATGCATTGTGAGTAGGCCTGTAAATCCTTTAATAGATAATATTGTCGTTCAGCGCTATTATTCTGCTGGTGTAAAAAACGTGAAATAATCAATTGTCGGCGCTCTGACCGACACCAGTTATCTTCATTTAAGTCATTACACAGTGCCGGGTCTTGTTCACACATCTCGCGGACGGTAGGCATTCGCTCACCGCAAGCTGCCACTATCATGCTGGAGAAAATCAGTGTTACAAAAGACATTTTTAACGGTATTTGCATTAAATAACTCTCGATTTTAGTTTCGATTGGCTAATGGCCCGGCTTTTAAGTACAATAACGCCGAATTTTTAAGCTTACCACAGAACGAGGACAGAGCTAATGAACTCAACCCAACAAGATCCAACCCTATCAAGCTGGCAAGAACGTCAGGAGTACGCTGAGTTAATGCAGCCGCTTATCGGCAAATTATACCGTAACTTTGGTGTAGAGATCTTGGTTTATGGACGTTCGCTGTTGAACGTTGACACTATTAACATTATTAAAGCGCATCGCCTGATCCGTCGGCATGAAGGGCAAAAAGTCCGGTTGCGTGAGAGTTTCCCGTTCTTAAAAGCGTTAGCAGAAATGCAGCTTGCTCCGGGACGTGTTGACCTCGGTAAGCTAGCCTACGGCTATTTGTTTGGTGGAAAAGCCAATGAGTTATCAGTAGAAGATTATATCCGTCAGGAATTGAGTGAGATTGTCGACGTAGAAGATAGTATCGAACCGCGCGACGTCGTATTGTACGGTTTCGGGCGTATTGGTCGCTTACTTGCCCGGTTATTGATTGAACGTAACGGTGCCAATAATAAGATGCGGTTGCGCGCTATTGTGGTCCGTGGTGGGCGTAAAGGCGACTTAGAAAAGCGCGCGAGTCTGCTACGCCGTGATTCAATTCATGGACAATTTAACGGCTCAATCACCGTCGATAAAGAAACCAATAGCATCAAAGCCAACGGCACCAGCATTCGGGTTATATACTCAGACGGCCCTGACCAAGTTGATTACACCCATTACGGCATTGATAATGCCATTGTTATCGATAATACGGGTATCTGGAAAGATGAAGCGGGTCTTGGTCTGCACCTTCAGTCAAAAGGTGTTGCTAAAGTGTTGCTGACGGCGCCATCAAAAGGCGACATAAAAAATATTGTATTTGGCGTTAACGATAAAGATATCGAAGACGACGATCGTATTGTTTCCGCAGCTTCCTGCACAACCAATGCGATCACTCCGGTACTGAAAGCACTTAATGACGAATATGGCATCAATAATGGCCACGTTGAAACTGTGCATTCTTACACCAACGATCAGAACTTGATCGATAATTATCACAGTGCTGAACGTCGTGGCCGCTCGGCGCCGCTTAACATGGTTATTACTTCAACCGGTGCTGCTAAAGCAGTTGCCAAGGCATTGCCGGAGCTAAAAGGTAAACTAACGGGTAACGCGATTCGAGTGCCTACGCCTAACGTTTCAATGGCAATTATGAATCTGAACCTGGCTAAAGCGGCAACACGAGACGACTTGAATGACCACTTGCGTCAGACGGCGTTGCATTCGGAACTTGAGAGTCAGATTGACTACACCGCGTCGACTGAGATTGTTTCTTCGGACCTGGTTGGTTCTCGCTACGCAGGTATCGTCGACTCTCAAGCAACCATTGTTGAAGATGACCGTGCCGTACTTTATGTTTGGTACGACAACGAATTTGGTTACAGTTGTCAGGTAGTTCGCGTTGCAGAAGCGATGGCTGGTCTTAAAGTACCTAACTTACCTCGTTAAACTATACGAAATAGCAAAGCGCCTGAGTTGGCGCTTTTTTTTAACAGAATAGACAGAACACACGTTAAGGGAACTCTATGCATATTAATGCTGCATTTGATAGCGGTAATATCAATGTTATAAAAGCCGAACATCCGGACGACATTCGGCTGGCTATCAACAAAGATAACCAGTCTGACTTTTATCAGTGGTTCCATTTTAAACTGTTTGCTGAAGCTGGCGAAGAACACGTAATGACCATTAAAAACGCGGGTCAATCAGCTTACCCCGATGGCTGGAAAGACTATCAGGCGCTAGCCTCTTACGACCGTGATACCTGGTTTCGTGTGCCAACCGAATACAATGGCAAGGAATTAACCATTCGCCATACCCCAGAGCAAGAGTCGGTATTTTATGCCTACTTTATTCCTTATTCTTATGAACGTCATCAGGATCTTGTGCAGACAGCGCAGCAATCCGTTGATTGTTATCATGAGCTGTTGGGCGAGACTCTCGATGGCCGTGAATTAAATTTGTTGATTGTCGGTGAACCGGCTGAACACAAAAATACGATTTGGGTGACTGCTCGTCAGCATCCGGGTGAATCTATGGCTGAGTGGTTTATGGAAGGCTTTATCACTCGCTTACTGGATGATGAAGACGGTGTTAGCCGCAAATTACTCGATAACAATGTGTTTTATCTGGTTCCTAATATGAACCCGGACGGTAGCGTAAGAGGGCATTTACGAACCAACGCGGTAGGTACTAACCTAAACCGTGAATGGGCTGAACCTAGCCTGGAAAAGAGCCCGGAAGTATTTTATGTATTAAAACGCATGCAGCAAACTGGCGTTGATATGTTTTTGGACGTCCATGGCGATGAAGCACTACCTTATAACTTTGTCGCTGGTTGTGAAGGTATTCCGTCTTATGATGAACGCCATCAAGATCTGGAAGATACTTTTAAAGCTGCGTTACTGACTGCTACACCAGAGTTTCAAACGCAGTATGGCTACGAGTTTGATGAGCCTGGCAAAGCCAATATGACAGTGGCAAACACAGCGGTCGCAGAACAGTTTAAGTGTCTTTCTTATACGCTGGAAATGCCATTTAAAGACAATGCTGATTTACCGGACGAGGATTTTGGTTGGTCAGTTGCTCGTTGTCAGCGTCTAGGTGAAGATGTTTTAACGGCAATGTTGGCAGTCTCACCTAAATTGCGTTAATAATAGATAAATACCCACGTCAAAAAATAACAATAATATTAAGGGGAGCTCACGTTGGAAACGCTCAATAACTTTTTACTCTGGATTGACGGGTTCTTAGGCTCTGCAGCCTATTTCCCGTTTTTACTCTTAGGGGTTGGTTTATTCTTTACTCTTTATCTTGGCTTTCCGCAGGTGCGGTATTTTCGTCATGCCTGGAAAGTGCTTGGTGGTAAATTTGATAAAAAAGGTACTCAGGGTGACACCACTCACTTTCAGGCGCTGTCGACTGCGTTATCCGGCACCGTAGGTACCGGTAATATCGGTGGCGTAGCACTGGCTATATTTCTCGGTGGACCGGCGGCAATTTTCTGGATGTGGATGACCGCTTTTCTTGGTATGACAACCAAGTTTGTGGAAGTAACACTGTCGCATAAATACCGGGTAAAAACTGAAGACGGCACCATGGCCGGTGGCCCTATGTACTACATGGATCGTCGGTTAAACATGAAGTGGCTAGCAGTCATCTTTGCTATTGCCACCATTATTAGTTCATTCGGTACCGGCAACATGCCGCAGATCAATAACATTGCTCAATCAATGGAACAGACGTTCGAAATTGATCCGGTAATCACCGGCGCGGTGTTATCCATACTGCTGGCCATGGTCATCATCGGTGGTATTAAGCGAATTGCAGCGGTTACCTCGAAGATCGTGCCAATAATGGGTTTACTGTACGTTATTGGCTCACTAAGCGTTATTTTCTTTAATATTGATAACATCGGCGAGTCGTTTAGCTCTATCTTCACCAACGCCTTCAGTGGTTCTGCAGCAGCAGGTGGTTTCTTAGGAGCAAGCTTTGCTTACGCCTTCAACCGTGGTGTCAACCGTGGTTTGTTCTCAAACGAAGCGGGTCAGGGTTCAGCACCCATTGCGCACGCGTCCGCGAAAGCATCGGATCCCGTATCAGAAGGCTTGGTCTCTATTTTGGAGCCTTTCCTCGATACCATTTTGATTTGTACCTTAACCGGCTTAGTTATCTTGTCGTCCGGTGTCTGGAGCGAAAAATTCGAAAACAATTTTGCGCGCAGTGACCTCGACTTTATCGCCGGGGAATATAGCGATAAAAATGAACCCGACCGTGAAGCATTATATGCTTATTTAAACCAAACCTCGGATAACGAAATTGAACGTTACAACGGTACGGTAGAAGTTATTGACGGCGAGGCTCAAAGTGATGGTGAGTTCACTATCCTGCACGCGCGCTCAGTTGCTGAAGATGTTCGCTTTATCGTTGCTGGTGAAGATGCTTATACCGGCACGGTAACGGTAAATAATGGTAACCTGATTAAAGATGATATAGAGGTTGTCGGTAAGTCTTTGGTACACTCGGCGGCTTTAACATCACTGGCATTCGCTAACGGTTATTTTGGCGATTATGGTCAGTACATTATTCCGTTAACCTTGTTAATGTTTGCTTTTTCAACGGCCATCGCCTGGTCTTATTATGGTGATAGAGCGGTCGTGTACCTGGTGGGTCAAAAAGGCGTAATGCCTTATCGAATCCTTTATGTCGCTGGTTTTTTCTGGGCGTCGTTTGCGGATACTACCTTGGTCTGGACCGCATCTGCTGTAGCCATTGTGTTAATGACACTGCCTAACTTGTTGGGCATGCTGCTGTTGCACAAAGAAATGAAAGGCACGGTAAAGTCTTACTGGAAAGACTTTGATAAAGAAAACAAGCAAAAGTAACGGCTTAAACAAAAGAATTAGGTAATTTATGGCGTTAGCACAATGTCCATCATGTAATAAGCGCGTTTCGTCAAAAGCCAAAGAGTGCCCGCATTGTCATTTTGTCTTTGCGGGCCAGTCTGAGGAAGATTTGCAACGCGAATTTATCCGGTTGCAGCAAGAAAAGAAAGACAAGCTGTTGTCGCGTTCGATGTTAGCATTGCTGCTGGCAATTGCGGCGTTTGTCTATTTATTTTTGCAACAGCCTCTACCAGACAGCTGGCAATACAATACAGCTATTGGCGTAATGATTGTCGGATTACTCTGGTTTATTATTAATCGTGTACAAATGTTATTTATAAAACGAAAAAGACGGTAGGGCAGAATCGCGTGCAGTTTGATGATTTAATAAATTCAATGAGTCGTGAGACTTATGATCGTCTTGTTACAGCCGTCGAAACCGGGCGTTGGCCTGACGGCAATAAATTGACTGATGAACAACGAGAAAATTCGTTACAGTTGGTAATGGCTTATCAGGCTAAATTCATACCGTCGGATCAGCATATGAGTATTGGTAAGGACGGTAATATGCTAATGAAGAGTAAGCGTGATTTAAAGCAACAGTTCGCCGAACAACCCGAGCAATCAATTGCTCGCTTTACACTCGATGACTCATCCTCCAATAATGATTAAGGCTTTAAATGATTGATGCAAACGAGAACAGCGAATTGCTGAGGCAGTGTCAGGCAATTACCGCTGACGAGCCAGATTTAATTGCCAACCTGGCTAACATTTCAGCGTTAATTTTTGACGGCTTAGACGATATCAACTGGGCCGGGTTCTACTTAGTTAGAGGCCAGGACGAATTGGTTTTAGGACCGTTCCAGGGCAAAGTCGCCTGCGTTCGCATCCCATTTGGTAAAGGCGTATGTGGCGTGGCTGCACAACAGCAGCAGTTACAGCACGTTGATGATGTTCATCAGTTTAGTGGACACATCGCTTGTGATGCAGCATCAAACAGTGAAGTCGTTGCTCCGATTGTGATTAATAACAAAGTGGTCGCGGTACTAGATATTGATAGCCCCAGCGTTGGTCGCTTTTCGGTAAAAGATGCCGATGTAATCGCTGAGATTGCACAGCATTGCACACAACTTGATTGGTCGCAGTTAGGATAAACCACTGTTATGATGCATACCTTTGATGTACAGCTGTTTTTAGTCAGCCATAGTGACACTTGGTTTTTTGAAGGCCATGAAGAGCAGGCGGCTGATAATATTAACGAGATGTTGCATTTAATAAACCAGTATCAACAACAATCTGATACGGTGGAGCAGTTAGAAGAAGCAGTGCGCAGAACTCTATACGATTGGATCGAGGAGCCTGCCTTACTGGAATTAGAATTCGAAGAAATGGATGACTACGTGAAGTCCGTTTTAAAAGTTGTTCGTGAACAGGAAGAAGATTGGAATGAATGAACCGGTTAAGCTGACTAAAAGCAAAGATGTTATCGCCTATTTAGCGGAGAAATTCCCGGCGTGTTTTTCAGTAAAGGGGGATGCGAAACCGTTAAAAATTGGCATCTTTGATGACTTGGCGAAGCGCCTTGAAGACGACGAAACGGTCAGCAAAACACGGCTTCGCACGGCATTGCGCCATTACACCAATAGTTGGCGCTATTTACACAGTGTCAAACAAGGGCAACAACGCGTTGATCTCGAGGGGAACGAGGTAGAACCTGTTACCGAAGAACATCAACAGCACGCCGAAGAGTCGTTGCGGGAGTCGAAAGCTAAAGTTGCCGAGAAAAATAAAGAACGCAACAAGCAACGCCAATCGGATCCGGCAAAACGCGAAGCTCGCGCCAAAGTTCCGGCAAAGCCGGCGAATAAAAGTAAACCAACGAATAAAAAGCCTCGTAATAAAACAGCGAAGCCTGCACCAAAGCTTAATGATGTGGAACTAAACGCATTATCTATTGGTCAACAGGTACAGGTAAAAGCAGGTAATCAACCGATGCCGGCAACTATTACCGAAATTGACAAAGATGATATTCAGGTTCGTTTAGATAACGGTTTGAGTATGAAAGTTAAAATTGACAATGTGTTTGTTAAGGCTGACTAAAAAATTTAAGAGGTAGGAGTCGTCAATGAAGTATCCATGGGTAAAGAAAAGCACGCTGGCCTTGTTGCTGGTGTCGCCTTCACTGTTGGCGGTTCCACCAACGCATGACATTTCTGAGTTACCTCAGCTACAGCAAGAAGATCATCACGATACTGCCGCGGAGCGCGCTACCGCTTACTTTACTCGATATCACTTTTCGCAGCCTGCTCTCAATAATGAACTGTCCGAAAAAATCCATGAGCGTTATTTAGAGCTGTTAGATTTTAATAAGATGTTTTTATTAGAGTCTGACGTTGAAGGGTCTGAAGAGTACGCCAACCTGTTTGATGACATGTTAGAAAGTGGTGAGCTTGATGTCGCTTACAATTTGTATCAAACAAGTCTGGAGCGTCGTTTCGAGCGTTACCAGTATGCGCTGTCATTACTCGACGAAGACCAGCCTATGGACTTCACTGTTGAAGACGACAAATACTATTACGACCGAGAAGATAAAAACTGGGCGGGTTCTGAAGAAGAGTTAAATGACCTTTGGGATGCGCGGGTGAAGTATGATGCGCTGAATCTAAAATTGACCGGTAAAGAGTGGCCAGAAGTTGTTGAAATGCTGGGTAAACGCTACAACAGTGCTCTTAACCGATTGACCAAATCGAAAAGCGAGGATGTCTTCCAGACATTGATGAATGCCTTCGCCCGCTCGGTCGAAGCTCATACTAGCTATTTATCACCGCAAAACTCGGAACGGTTCCGGCAGAATATGAACCTGGAGTTGGAAGGCATTGGTGCGGTCCTGCAATCAGAATATGACTACACAGTCATCAGAAGTCTGGTTCCTGGAGGTCCTGCAGACAAGACCGATAAATTATCGCCGGAAGATAAAATTATTGCCGTAGGGCAAGGTGTTGGCGATGATGCGGAAGATTTTGTCGATATTATTGGCATGCGGCTTGATGACGTTGTTGAGTTAATTAAAGGGCCGAAGGGCAGTAAAGTTCGACTACAAATTTTGGAAGCCTCGCAGGGGACAGGCGGTACTCCGACAGTCGTTGAAATTACGCGGGACAAAGTAAAACTTGAAGACCGTGCAGCAAAAGCTGATGTTGAAGTGCCCGAGGAAGGGCCTTATAAAGGCCGGCGAATGGGTGTTATTGAAATCCCCGGTTTTTATAATAATTTGACCGCTGACGTTAAGGGCTTACTCGATGAGTTGCGCGAACAAAAGGTTGAAGGCATCACTGTTGATTTAAGAGGAAATGGCGGCGGTGCATTAAGCGAAGCAATTAGTCTGAGTGGTCTGTTTATTGATAAAGGTCCAATTGTTCAAGTTAGTGATGGCCGCGGACAAGTGGATGTCAGCGCCGACAGGGATGGTAAAGTTTATTATGACGGTCCACTGGTGGTTATGGTCGATCGTTACAGCGCCTCGGCATCCGAAATTTTTGCGGCGGCAATGCAAGACTACGAGCGTGCTTTGATTGTCGGTGAAAACACTTTCGGTAAAGGCACCGTCCAGCAGCATCGCGGATTAACACGTCGTTTTGATTTCTATGATAAGCCTCTGGGCAGCGTTCAGTATACGGTCGCAAAGTTTTATCGAATTGACGGCGGCAGTACGCAAATGAAAGGCGTGCAGCCTGATATCGAACTACCGTCATATGTAGAAGCTGCTGACTGGGGTGAGAGTAAAGAAGATAACGCGTTACCCTGGGATAAAGTAGAAAAAGCGTCTTATAAAGCACTGAACATGGTCGATCAGGATGAGTTTGCCGAGTTACAGAAGAGCGCGAATGAACGGATCGAATCTGATCCCGAATTTGAGTACATTTTCGATGAAATCGAGCGCTTACGTACTGAACAGGATAAAACTTGGGTTAGCCTGAACATCGAACAGCGTGAAGCTGAACAAAAGCAACAGAAACAGCTTCGGTTGCAGCGCCTGAATGACCGCTTGAAGCGCCAGGGTAAAGAGCCGGTTGAGTCGGTTGATGACGTTGATGAAGAAACGCTGGATGTCGATCCATTCTTGCAACAAACATTAGCGATTGGCTTTGATTATATCGATGAAACTCAGTTAGCGAATAATAAAAGCTAGTAAGAACTCCATAAGTGTTTAAAAAACCGCCGATTACGGCGGTTTTTTATTGTTTGCGTGGCAAACAAGGGGATTTTATGGTCAACTATTCCGTTATAAAAAATTGACCTAGAACAACAATGAAAATAACAAATACAATATCAAGTCGCTGGTCAAGTAGACTCTCCTTTGTACTCGCATCGGCTGCAGCAGCGGTTGGGCTGGGTAACATTTGGAAGTTTCCATACGTGATGGGCGAGAATGGCGGCGGGGCTTTCGTACTTATCTACCTGCTGTGTATCGCGTTTATAGGCTTACCAATCATGATGGCTGAGGTGGTCATTGGCCGGCGCGGCAGACATTCTCCCGGCTATGCTGCAAAAGCTGTGGCTGAGGAATCGGAGAAGAGCTCAGGCTGGCAGATTGCTGGCTGGTTGGGTATGTTAACCGGCTATTTAGTTCTTAGCTTTTACGCGGTCATAGCGGGCTGGGCGCTTGCCTATGTTTTTAAAGCGGCCAAAGGCACCTTTAGCGGCGCTGGTGCGGATGCTATTGCCAACAATTTTGGTGCTCTGTTAGCGTCGCCGTGGGAGCTGACCTTATGGCACACATTGATCATTGTTGCTACCGTGTTAGTGGTTGGCAACGGAGTTAAGGATGGTCTTGAACGAGCAGTGCGCTTTTTGCTACCCGCAATGGTTGTATTGCTGGTCGGTATAGCTATTTACTCCGGCAGCATTGGAGATTTTTCGGCCGCTGTGCAATTCATGTTCGAACCTGATTTTAGTAAACTCTCGGTTAACGGGGTGATGATCGCATTAGGTCACTCGTTCTTTACCCTGGGGTTAGCGTCGGGTGTGGTTATAATGTACGGTGCTTACCTCCCGCGCGAAACCTCAATTGTGCAGACCAGTATTTGGATAGCGATATTAGACACATTTGTCGCCTTACTGGCGGGGCTGGCTATCTTCCCGTTGGTGTTTGGCTTTGGCTTAACACCGAGTGAGGGACCAGGGCTTATTTTTACCACGTTGCCGATTGCTTTCAGTGAAATGCCGGCAGGGGCTTTAGTTGGCACGATCTTTTTTGTCATGCTCGTAATGGCAGCTTTTACCTCGGCCATTGCAATGATTGAGTCGTCCGTTGCTTTTGTTGCCGAAAAGTTCAAATTAGGGCGTTGGCCATCAACACTGATCTCCGGTGTTGTACTTTGGTTACTAGGTCAGTTAACGGTACACTCCTTTGCCGGAGCTAGCTGGACCCAGCTAGATTTCTCTTGGTTTGGAAAACCCATAGCGAGTATTTTTGACTTTATTGACGTGCTTACGTCCAGCTTATTGTTGCCGATTGGTGGTTTATTATTGGCCATTTTGGCGGGCTGGGTGATGCTTAGAAAACATTCAGAGGACGAGCTGGATTCCACTAAAGGGCTCTATGACATTTGGCTCTTGTGTCTAAAATACGTAGCACCGATTGCTATCATCATTATCTTTTTACAGCTTATTGGCGTAATTAAACTTTAGGTTTTTTAACAATGACAAAAACTATAAAACAGCCATCATTACTGCAGGCATTAATACCGCTATTAGCACTAATTGTTATGTTAGCGTCGTCGGTCTATTTTTTCGGTCAAGACTCGTCGTATGGGCCTAACCAGATTGCTCTGTGGGTTGCATCGGGTATAGCTATCATCGTTGGTTTTCGGAACGGCTTTAGCTGGGAGCAGATAGAAGAGGGCATTACCGAGGGTATTTCTGTCGCCTTAGGCGCCATGTTAATTATCTTAGCTGTCGGTTCGTTAATTGGTACCTGGCTACTGTCAGGGACCGTACCCACGTTAATTTATTACGGACTAGAGCTGTTAAATCCCAGTTTATTTTATGCTGCCAGCTGTATCATTTGTGGCTTGGTCGCGCTGTCTATCGGCAGTTCCTGGACCACAGCGGCAACCATTGGTGTTGCGTTAATGGGCGTTGCTTCTGGTATGGGACTAGAGCCAGCTATCGCAGCGGGTGCTATTGTTTCAGGCTCCTATTTTGGTGACAAAATGTCACCGTTATCGGATACCACCAACCTGGCACCGGCAGTCAGCGGAACGGACCTGTTCTCGCATATTCGTTACATGGGTTATACCGCCGGACCTGCGTTTGTTATTTCAGTCGTTATTTTCCTGTTCCTCGGCCTTAACGCAGATAGCAATGTCAGCCTGGCACGTTTAGAGCAAATGCAACAGCAACTGCAAGGTGCCTTTAATATTGGCTGGGAAATGTTAGTTCCACTGTTTGTTTTGCTTTACCTGGCCGCAACCCGCAAGCCGGCTCTGCCGACAGTGTTCTTCGGCGCGTTACTGGGTGGCTTTTGGGCATTATTGTTCCAACCGGATGTGGTATCACAGATGGCTGGTGATACCAGCCTGTTATCGGGCATAAAAGTGGTATGGCTGGCGATGTCGGACGGTACCGTGGTCAGTACTGGCAGTACCAACCTTGATTCATTGCTTAGCGGCGGTGGTATGGTGAGTATGCTCAACACCTTGTGGCTTATATTAAGTGCGATGACGTTCGGCGCCATCATGGAGAAGTTGGGTCTGCTTAAACGGTTTATCCAGGGTATGTTGACATGGGCTAAAAGCGTTGGCTCATTAATTACCGGAACTATTTTTACCTGTTTTGGTGCCAACGTACTAACCGCTGATCAATATATGGCGATTGTGCTACCGGGCCGGATGTTTAAAGAAGAGTATGAGCGCCGCAACCTTGATCCCCGCGTGCTGTCCCGTACCTTAGAAGATAGTGGTACGCTGACCTCCGCTTTGATCCCATGGAACACCTGTGGTGCTTACATGTTCAGCGTACTGGCAGTAAGCCCGTTTGAATACGGCATCTATGCTTTCTTTAACTATTTAACACCGCTAATTGCTATTGTTTTTGCTTACACTGGCTGGACTATTTTATATTTGAAGCCTAACCACGAAACACAAACGCAGTAATGGATGTATATGTCACAGAAAACGGCGAAGTATCGTAAAGATTATAAAGCTCCTGACTTTACCATCGACACCGTCGACCTGACGGTAGAGTTGGATCCCGTTAATACGCGGGTGACCAGTACTATGGTGGTGCGCCGCCAGGGCAATCATCAACAACCGTTAGAACTGGACGGTGAGGGTTTGACGCTGGAATCGGTATCAATTGATTCAGAGTCGATACCAGAGCAGCAGTATACGGTGACCGATCAACAGTTAACAATAACGACCGATAAAGAACATTTTACCCTGACTGTGGTAAACAGTATTAACCCGCGGGATAACAAGGCCCTGGAAGGACTTTACCTGGCCGATGGTACCTATTGTACACAGTGCGAAGCTGAAGGCTTTAGACGCATTACCTATTATTTAGACCGACCTGATGTACTGGCTAAATTTACCACCACAATTATTGCTGACAAACAAAGTTACCCGTTTGTATTGGCGAACGGTAATTTAATCAAACAAAGCGAAGAGGGCGACAAACGGATTGCGGTTTGGGAAGACCCATTCCCGAAGCCAAGCTACTTGTTTGCATTAGTGGCCGGTGATTTTGATGTGTTGCGTGACACATTTACCACTCGCGAAGGTCGCGAAGTAAAACTTGAGCTGTTTGTTGATAAAGGCAATCTGGATCGTTCCGACCATGCGATGACGTCGCTAAAGAACGCCATGAAATGGGATGAAGAGCGCTTTGGGCTGGTCTACGACCTCGATATTTATATGATTGTTGCGGTCGACTTCTTTAATATGGGCGCAATGGAAAACAAAGGCCTTAATGTTTTCAACGCGAAATACGTGTTAGCTAACCCGAGGACTGCAACCGACCAGGATTTTCTTAACGTAGAATCGGTGATCGGCCATGAATATTTTCACAATTGGACGGGCAACCGTATTACTTGTCGGGACTGGTTCCAGCTTAGTTTGAAAGAGGGCCTGACTGTGTTCCGCGATCAAGAATTTAGTTCTGATCTCGGCTCGCGAGCGGTTAATCGCATTCAGGATGTAAAAATTATCCGGTCACATCAGTTTACTGAAGATGCTGGTCCTATGGCGCATCCAATTCGGCCGGACAAAGTGTTGGAAATGAATAACTTCTATACGGTTACGGTGTATAACAAGGGTGCTGAAGTCATCCGAATGCTGCACACGCTGCTGGGAGAAGAAGGTTTTCAGCGCGGTATGAAATGCTATGTCGAACGGCATAACGGTCAGGCCGTTACCTGTGAAGATTTTGTAGCCGCGATGGAAGCGGCGAACGGAGCCGACTTTAGTCAGTTTCGTCGCTGGTATTCGCAAGCAGGAACGCCGCAAGTTAAAGCGACTGTTGACTATGATAACGACAACAAGCAACTCGTGGTGTCATTGCGGCAACACACGCCGGCAACACCGGGTCAGGAAACTAAACAGCCGTTCCATATCCCGGTTAAATTATCGGCACTTAACCCTGCCGGTGAGGTTATTCAGTTAACTGATACCGTGCTGGAATTGACCGAAACAGAACAGGATTTCCGGGTCAGTGGTGCATTTACTGATAAGCTAACCGCGCAGCAACAACCGGTAGTATCGCTATTCGATAACTTTTCTGCTCCCGTAAAAGTCGAGCGTGAGATAAGTCGCGACGAATTACGCACGTTAATGGCATTTGCCCCCGACCCGGTTAGTCGTTGGGATGCCTCTCAACAATTGTTTGCGACATTAATTCATGAGGCGGTAGCCAAAGAAACAACGGTTCAGGTGGATGCGGATACGGTGCAAGCTTGTCGTGAACTATTAAATAGTGACACAGACCCGGCACTCATCGCGTTGGCGTTAACACTGCCAAATATTGCCACACTTGCCGATAGTTACTCGGTCATACCGGTGGAAAAACTTCGGCATAACCTTAAACGTTTGAAACGGCATTTGGCTGAATCGTTGGAAGACAGTATTCGCGAGCGTTACCAACAGTTGTCTGCTGAACTTGACAGTAATGGATACCAGCTACAGGGGCAGGACATCGCAAGACGTCAATTGCGCAATACATTGTTGAGTTATCTGGCGGAAGTTGAAACTGAAAGCGATTGGTTTATTGAGCGGTACCGTCAGACCGATAATATGACGGATAGTCTGGCTTTGCTGCAGGCGACGGTTTGGACTCAGCATCAGCAGGCACAACCATTACTGACATTATTTGATGAGCAGTGGCGTGGTGAAAAGCTGGTTATGGACAAGTGGTTCCAAACACAGGCGCTGGCTGACAGTTCGAATACCGTAGAGGCGGTACAAAAACTGATGGAACATCCAGACTTTACCCTGGACAACCCGAACCGGGTATACTCATTACTGGCAGCTTTCACTCAGAATGTCGCTCAATTTCATCGAGTCGACGGAGCCGGATATCGATTGGTCGGGCAGGTCATCCGTCAGCTTAATGACAGCAACCCACAGGTTGCCTCTCGTCTGTTAAGTGCCTTTGTCTCCTGGCGTCGTTACGACGCTGATAGGCAGGCGCTGATGAAGCAGGAGCTTGAGCAATTAAGGGCTTTACCTGGGTTGGCCAGCGACTTATTTGAAAAAGTCGAAAATAGTTTAGCTGCATAATTATTTAGAGTTTTCATTCAACAATAAGCGACCACCGTGATCGATAACAATGACGATTGACTACTTGTTTTCTGTATCGATGAGTTACCAGGAGTTTACCGAAATCTATTACGGTGGTGGTGCGCAGCAGTTAGTTGTTACATCAACGCAAGGCACTCGTGTGTCTATTCCGGCCGGGCGCATGGTGCCTTTTGTCGACTCTTCAGGGGTTCGGGGCCTATTCCGCCTTACCGTTGATCAGAGCAATAAATTTGTTGCTTTACAGCGCGTTCGCTAGATAGTTATTAGACAAAATCTCATAACCTAATGAGGTGGCTGGTCTAAAGAGTTAACTATTACTGGAAATAGCGTTGAAAGCCCGCGTCAAATGTCCGACAATAACATCAATCATAGATTATCGGGCCGTGGGTCGCTGTTCGGCTTACCTACGACGTTTCACTACTAAAAGCTCAAGGACTCTGCAATTATGTCGTTGGTCGATGGTCAGTCTCCAGTTCTGCTGGAAAAAGTCGTTGAATTAATTAAGAAAAAAGTCTCGTCCTCTCAATCCTCATTGGTACAGGAGTTTGCTAAACGCTTGTATCGCAACATTGCCTCTGATGATCTTAGCCACCGTAATGACAGTGATATGTACGGTGCGGTACTAGGACTATGGCACAGCTTTAACGAATATAAGCCTGGTGATAAGGCTCTGATTAAAGTTTATAACCCGGATGTTCCCAACGATGGCTGGGAATCCCCGCATACCATTATTGAGATTATTCAAAGTGATATGCCGTTTATGGTCGATTCTGTGCGAATGGCGCTGCAACGCATGGGCATTACCACGCACTTGCTATTGCATATGCCGATCAGCCACGAACGGGATGCGGATAACCAGGTAACTGAGATGCTGAAGCCCGGTACCCGGGGCGATAATCACGTTGATACCGTTTTCTTAATTGAGATCGACCGTCAAACCGATAACGAAGAGATTAAAGCCATACGCAAAGAACTGATTTCAGTCATGGAAGAGATCAGCCTTGCAGTTAACGACTGGAAAACAATGCGTGAACGTCTGCATAGCGTTGCCGACAATGTGAACGGCGAACAATATCCATGCAGCAAGAAACAGAAAAGTGAGATTCAAAAGTTTCTCAGTTGGTTAGCAGACGATAATTTCACTCTGGTTGGTTACCGCTCATATGATTTGAAGCCGGTGAAAGGAGATTATGAATTAAAGCAGGTGAAAAACAGTAGCCTTGGCTTAATGCGTAACTCAGAGTCGGATAAAGGGCGGTTAATATCGACGCTTCCAGAAGACGGCCGTGAAATTAGCCATGATAAACGTATCTTACTGCTGACCAAGACCAACTCTAAGTCACGCGTGCATCGTCCTGCTTATTTTGATTACATTGGAATTAAACGCTTTGACGAAGATGGTGATGTTATTGGTGAAGAGCGTTTTATCGGTCTTTATTCGGCTAATTTTTATAACGATAGTGCGCGTGATATTCCGCTAGTTAGTGAGAAAATCGGCCGGGTTATAGAAAGTTCAGGTTTTGCACCACAATCTCATGCGGCGAAAGCACTATTGAATATATTGGAAACCTATCCGCGGGATGAAATTGTGCAGGCTAACGATGCCGACCTGCTGGAAGTGGGTTTGGGTGTTCTGCAGATGCAAGAACGCGATATGACGCGAGTATTTGTGCGGCGTGATATTTTTGGGCGGTTTATGTCGATAATGGTGTATGTGCCGAAAGAGCGCTACAACACGATACTACGGGAGCGCACCCAGCAAATATTGCAGCGTACCTTGAACACCGATTACGACGTTGATTTTACCACCTATTTTTCTGAGAGCGCATTAGCTCGTACGCATTACACAGTGCGTTTACGCGATGAACAACAGGATGTGAACGTGAAGGAATTAGAACAAAACTTGATTGAAGCGGCTCGCACTTGGGAAGACAACTTCGAGCGTATTGTTCACTCCACCTTTGGTGAGGCTAAAGCCACACAACTGTTAAAGCGCTATGGTTCGGCATTCCCACGTTCTTACAAAGAGGAGGTGCTGCCATCGGTTGCTATTTCTGACTTAAAGCAGCTGGAATCATTAGACGATGCGCATAAACTGGGCATGGTGCTATACCGTGCGCAAGAGGAAAAAGACGACAGTGTTCATTTGCGTCTAAAGCTATTCCATAAAGACGAACCTATTCATTTGTCCGATGTTTTGCCGATGCTAGAAAACTTCGGGCTGCGAGTTATCGGTGAGAGTCCTTACCCAATTCGCACGGCCGATGGTGTAACTTATTGGATACTTGATTTCCAAATGATCCACACTGGCGGCTCACTTGAATTAGAAACAACTCGTGAACTGTTCCAAAATGCCTTTGCCAAAGTTTGGCGCGGCCAGCTCGAGGATGACGGCTTCAACCGTTTAGTGCTAGGCGCCGGCATGACCGGGCGGCAAGTGACTATCTTGCGTATGTTAGCTAAGTACATGCGTCAAATTGGCACCACATTTAGTCAAAGCTATATCGAGAGTACCTTCAGCAAATATCCGCTGTTAGCGAAACTGGTTGTAAAAATGTTCTTTACCCGCTTCGAACCGGGCACTAAGGGCATGGATAAGAAACTGGAATCTTTGCACACGCGAATAAATGGGGAACTGGACAACGTTGCAAACCTGGACGATGACCGGATTATCCGCCGTTATGTTGAGTTAATTGATGCGGCGTTACGGACCAACTTTTTCCAGCCCGACGCTGAAGGAAATGACAAACCCTATATTTCGGTGAAGTTTTTACCTGAACTGATACCGGAAATGCCCTTACCGCTGCCTAAGTATGAAATCTTTGTCTACTCACCACGAGTTGAAGGGGTACATTTAAGAGGCGGCAAAGTTGCTCGCGGTGGTCTGCGTTGGTCTGATCGTCGGGAAGACTTTCGTACCGAAGTACTTGGCCTGGTCAAAGCACAGCAAGTTAAGAACACCGTTATTGTGCCGGTCGGTGCTAAAGGTGGCTTTATCTGTAAAGCGCTGCCGGAAGACCGTGAAGGGATGATGGCGGAAGGCAAATCCTGTTATAAAACCTTTATTCGGGCGTTGCTGGATATTAGTGACAATATTGTAGAAGGTGAGGTTGTAGCACCGGAGAACGTTGTTCGCCATGACGACGACGACTCTTACCTTGTGGTCGCGGCTGATAAAGGAACGGCCACTTTCTCAGATATTGCTAATAGTATCTCGGCCGAATACAACTTCTGGTTAGGTGATGCTTTTGCTTCTGGTGGTTCTGTTGGTTACGACCATAAAAAAATGGGTATTACCGCTCGTGGAGCCTGGGAATCAGTTAAACGCCACTTCCGCGAAATGGGAATTGATTGTCAGTCGACCGATTTCACCTGTTTAGCGATAGGGGATATGGGTGGTGATGTTTTCGGTAACGGTATGCTGTTGTCAAAACATACTCGCTTGCAGGTTGCTTTTAACCATTTACACATATTTATCGACCCTAACCCTGATGCGGCTAAGTCGTGGAAGGAACGCGACCGGTTATTTAAATTACCTCGCTCAAGCTGGGAAGATTACGATAAAGATCTCATTTCTAAAGGCGGTGGCATTTTTAACCGCAGCGCGAAAGCGATTGAGCTTACGCCTGAAATCAAAAAGATGCTGGGAACCAAGAAGAAATCAATGGCGCCAAATGAATTGATCAGAGCTTGCCTGACCATGGATGTTGATTTGATTTGGAACGGCGGCATTGGCACTTATGTTAAAGGCAAGCAGGAAACTGACTCTGATGTTGGCGACCGGGCAAACGATGCATTACGAGTGAATGGTTCGGAGCTCAATGCTAAAGTTATTGGCGAGGGCGGCAACCTCGGTATGACTCAGTTGGGACGAATTGAGTTTGCACAAAATGGCGGACGGATTAACACCGACTTTGTCGACAATGTCGGTGGTGTCGATTGCTCCGATAACGAAGTTAATATTAAGATTCTGCTGAATAGCCTGGTTAACAGTGGCGACTTAACTAAAAAGCAGCGTGATAAGTTGCTTTATGACATGACCGACGAAGTGTCTGAAATTGTGCTGGATGACTGTAATCGCCAGACATCGTCGATATCTGTAACGGCTCTGCGTGGAGCTGATCAGATAAAAGAGCTGCAGCGCTTTATTCATGAACTTGAGCGTCAGGGATCGTTAAACCGCTCACTTGAATTTTTGCCCAGTGATGATGAGCTAGCAGAACGACAAGCCGCAAACCAAGGCCTGACACGACCCGAGTTATCGGTAATTACTGCTTACGGCAAAATGGTGCTAAAAGAGCAGCTGATTACCGATGAAATTACCGAGGATCCTTATCATTCTCGCGAGCTATTTGAGTCGTTTCCGCGACCGTTGCAAAAGCAATTTGCTGAAACCATGGAGTCGCATCCGCTTAAAGGTCAAATAATTGCGACTAAGTTAGCCAATAATATTGTTAACGATATGGGTCCTAACTTTGTCCTGCGTAAGCAAGAAGCCACAGGAGCATCAGTCGCTGAGGTTGCTTCATCCTATGTGGTGGCGCGCGAATGCTTCCGGGTTGAAGAGTTATGGCAGCAAATTGAAGAATTGGATAACAAAGTTCCTGCTGAGTCGCAGAACGAAATATTGTTCCAGCTGCGCCGCATGGTGCGTCGTGCTACTCGTTGGTTCTTACGTCACCGTAATCCGTCATTGAACGGCATTCAGGAACACATAGAGTTTTACATGCCGGCGTTCGATGACTTGCGTGAAAACTGCTTAAACTATATGACCGAGGAAGAAGCAGAAGTATTGCGCGACTCCGCCAAGAAATATCAAGAGCTTGGCTATCCAGCTGACTTAGCGAAGAAGATAGCCTGCCTTAGCACGGTATTCTCGGCAATGGACGTGGCAGAAATTGCGCACGATACGCAGCAAAGCTTTAACATTGTTGGTGAGCTTTACTTCCACCTTGGAGCGAAACTGAATCTGCATTGGTTCCTTAATCAGATAAACCAGCAACCCGTTGCCAACCATTGGCAAGCGTTGGCTCGCGCCGCGTTCCGCGAAGAGTTGGATTGGCAGCAACGCTCGCTGACATTGGTGGTGTTGAAGTCTACTGAGGAAGCCAACAAGCCAGAACAAAAACTGCAAGACTGGATCGATCAAAACGAAGCCTTGTTGCAGCGTTGGCAGAGTATGCTTTCTGACTTCCGTACAACGAAAAGTCATGAGTTTGCAAAATTCTCAGTTGCCTTGCGCGAATTAATGCTACTAAGCCATAACTGTGCACCTAAGGTAGGCGGCTAGTGTATCAACTGCTAAGACGTTGGTTATTTGCACAAGATGCTGAGGATTCTCACGATTTAACGCTTGGCATTTTAAGACGCTTTGCAAATACACCGTTGTCGCTGTTCTGGCGACAACGGTTGCCTGCAAAACCTGTCGAAGTTATGGGGCTTAAGTTTCCAAACCCGGTAGGTCTGGCTGCCGGCCTGGATAAGAATGGTCGCTGTATACGAGCATTTGGGCAGATGGGATTTGGCTTTATCGAGATCGGTACGGTGACACCAAAGCCCCAGCCGGGAAACCCAAAGCCGCGTTTGTTTCGGCTGCCGAAAGATCAGGCCATCATAAACCGTATGGGTTTTAACAATGATGGTGTTGATGCGCTGGTCGACCAAGTAAAAAAGGCCCGTTATCACGGCATTGTCGGAATTAACATCGGCAAAAATAAAACCACTGAAGAAGCTGATGCACTGTCAGATTATTTAATTTGTCTGGAAAAAGTGTATGCGCTGGCCGACTACATCACTATTAATATTTCCTCACCGAATACCCCCGGCTTAAGAAACTTTCAACATGGCGATGCATTAAACGCACTGTTAGAAGGATTGAAAAGCCGACAGCGGGCATTGGCTGAAGAAATAGGGCGTTATGTTCCGTTAGTGGTTAAGATTGCACCGGATTTGACCGAAGAAGAAGTCAAAACCATGGCTGAGGCATTTAATCAGCAAGGTATTGATGGAGTCATTGCAACCAACACGACCTTGTCTCGCGAAGGTTTGAAAGATCAGCAATTAGCTGAGCAGGCCGGTGGATTAAGTGGTGTTCCGGTGCGGTCATTAAGCACCGGCGTGATTAAGCTTTTACGCCAACATCTGCATGAAGACATTCCGATTATCGGTGTGGGTGGAATTGACAGTTTACAATCAGCTAAGCAGAAGCTGGATGCGGGAGCGAGTTTAGTGCAGCTCTATACCGGGTTTATTTATAAAGGCCCTAAGCTGGTTAAAGAAATTGTAAACAAACTGTAAGCTAAACTTGTCAGGCGTCGCTACATTTAGTATTTTAGATGTGCAAATTCCCATATTATAATTAACAAGGAACGATTTTGCACGACTCAACCCAGTGGTTTTGGCTGTACAGCCCGGAGAAACAACAGCTGGCGATACAAACAGATGAACCTGAACCTTATACCTTGCCGTATAAGAGTCAGCAGCTGGTAAATATTAGTTTTACAAAACAGCCGCTGGACATTGAGGATGCAAGTTTGTATCAGTCGATTGTGGAGTCGTTACAATCCTATCCCGCAGAGTCACTAAAAGCTTCCCCAGAGCAAGTTGCCGTTAACGCGGTTGCATTTAAGCGTTTCGGCTGCCCACAGATGCCACAGAGTTGGCATTTTCAGAAGTCTGACCTGGAACAGTGGTCCAGAGAGCGGACGCTTTGTGAGTTAAACTCAGGTTTCGATCAAGGCTTGTTTTTAATTCTGGATATTGATGATGAATTTGCCAGCTGTCTATTAATGAGTTCGTCAATGCAGGTATCTGCGATTAAGACATTAAAGCAATTTCAAGTCATGAAAGTCCTCAATAACCGTTTGTTACCAGCGACCATAGATCTGGCTGCATCGACACAAAAAGACTGGACACAAAAGCTGGCTTAAAAAAAAGATTATTAAAAATGAGTAATTTCTTTAGAAAGGAATCGGAAGAATTGGTTGCGGGGGCAGGATTTGAACCTACGACCTTCGGGTTATGAGCCCGACGAGCTACCAGACTGCTCCACCCCGCGTCCGATTGAGGTGCATAGTAGAGACCTTTAGCGTTTAACGCAAGCGCTATTTTCAGATTTATTACCGTTCGATTAAATATTCGGCACTTTGCTGATAAACTCACCAAAACAGGCGCTATTAAAGACACCGATGCCTGCCTTCTGTATAATCATTGCCATTGTTTATTATGGGTTTTACGAACTTCATGCAAAGATACTTTATCGCCTGCGCAAAAGGCATCGAACCGTTACTTTTTGACGAACTACAAACGTTGGGAATAACGGATGTAAAACAAACGCTTGCAGGTTGCACGATTCAAGCTTCGCTGGAGCAAGCTTATCAGGTTGCCTTATGGTCCCGCCTTGCGAGCCGGGTGCTGCTTGAACTCGGTAAAGCCGAGGTAACTACCGCTGACGATATTCAGGCGGTGATTACACAATATGACTGGCAGCAGGTATTAGATCCGAGTGCGTCCTTAGTCATCGATTTTAATGGCCACAGTGAACAAATACGACATACGCAGTTTGGTGCGCAAATCATTAAAGATGGTATTGTCGATTACTTTAAAGCTTTGGGTCAGCAGCGCCCATCAGTGGATAAACAGCACCCCGATATCCGTATAGCGGCAAGATTGCATAAGGGCGAACTAGTTTGGTCTTTAGATTTTAGTGGTGAAGGCTTGCATAGAAGGGGCTACCGACTGCAGCAGGGCGAAGCGCCGTTGCGGGAAAATTTGGCGGCTGCGATTCTATACCGTGCCGGCATCGAAGAGTTTTTAGGAAAGCCCGAATTTAACTTTTGCGACCCGTTCTGTGGTTCCGGAACACTGGTGATTGAAGCCGCTATGATGGCGCTTGATCATGCTCCGGGATTAGCTCGGGCAAATTGGGGCTTTTTAAACTGGAAAGGGCACCAGCCAAAAGTTTGGCATGAACTGCTTGAGCAGGCGGAGCTGCGCTTCAAGAAAGCTCGCGCAACGTTTACCGGTCGTATCGTTGCCAGTGATATTAATTCCCGATTAGTGGCTATGGCTGAGACTAACAGCAAACGGGTGTTACTGGATAAGTTTATAGAATTCCGCCATGAGAATGCTATGGAAGTCGAGGCACCGGCTGAGAATGGGCTGCTGGTGAGCAACCCGCCATACGGTGAGAGACTCGGTGAGGAAGTGGAAACGTTATTGTTATATCGCCGTTTTGGTCGTCAGCTGAAGGCACAGTTTAGTGGCTGGAAAGCAGCTATATTGGCCGGCGATGAGAGCTTACTTAAACGCTTAAAACTTCGTAGCGATAAAAAGTATCGCTTCCACAATGGCGCGCTTGAAGTCACGCTTGCTAATTACGACTTAACCAAAGAGCAACCAGAGTTTACCGAAAATCAAAACAATGACATTGCTAACCGGCTCCAGAAGAACCATCAGAAGCTGTCAAAGTGGGCCCGTAAAGAGCAGCTGGAAGCCTGGCGTTTGTACGATGCAGATTTGCCGGACTACAACGCTGCAATTGATGTTTATCAGGACTACTTAGTGGTACAGGAATATGCACCACCGAAGACAATTCCAGAAGGGGTTGCCCGCGATCGTTTATGGCATTTGCTCGAAACGATTAGCGATGTTCTGCCTTACACCGAGGACCACATTATTTTAAAAGTGCGGCAGCGGCAATCGGGTACTCAGCAATATCAAAAGAAAAAAGAACCCGCGGAGAGCGTGGTGTTGCATATCAATGAATACGCCGCGCAGTTTGAAGTTAATTTAACTGACTATCTGGACACTGGTTTGTTCCTTGACCATCGACTGGTTCGCAAAGAACTTGTCGATAAATGCGATGGTCTGGATGTTTTGAACTTGTTTGCTTACACCTGTTCCGCATCGGTCCAGGCGGCACTTGGTGGAGCCAACCGTGTTGTATCGGTGGATATGTCAAAAACTTATCTACGCTGGGGTGAGCGTAACTTCAGGCTCAATGGTCTGAACAATCCTAACTATGAGTTCATTCAGGCTGATTGCTTTAACTGGTTGCGAGAGAATCGCCAGCTTGACCCATTTGACGTTATCTTTCTTGATCCGCCAACGTTTAGTAACTCGAAACGAATGGAAGGAACGTTGGATATTCAGCGCGACCACGTTGGTTTAATAAAAACCGCGGCACGGTTATTAACTGAGGATGGCGTTATTTTGTTTTCCAATAACCGCCGAAAATTTAAGATTGACGAAGAAGCTTTAGAAAAGGCGGGCTTTTCGGTGAATGATCAAACCGAGGCGTCCATTCCAGAGGACTTTAAACGCCATAAAGGTATTCATCATTATTACATTATTTCAAGAATTTAAGCGCTGATATGGCAACCTTTTATTTTCTCTCAAAACCGAACTGCCCATTATGTACAGAGGCATTGCAGTTGCTGCATGAATTGCCTCTGGAAGAGCCGGTCGATTTATCTATGGTTGATATATCAACGCGTTCCGATTTGCAGGAAGAATATGGCTGGCTGGTTCCTGTATTAGTCGATCATCAAGATAATGAGCTGCGCTGGCCATTTGATCAGCAACAGTTACTGGAGTTTGTCGAACGATGAATTTATTACGTGTGCAAGATGCACAGCTGGCTTTTGGCGCAGACGCCATTTTAGACCATGTAAACTTTGTGCTAGAGCCCGGCGAACGCGTTTGTTTGGTGGGCAGAAATGGTGCTGGCAAGTCGACTTTATTAAAAGTTATTGATCAAGAGATTGCGTTAGACGACGGCCAGGTTCAATACGTTGGCGATACGGTAGTAACTCGTTTACCTCAGGATCCACCACAGCAATCCGAGCAACGAGTTTATGATTACGTTGCAGAAGCTTTAAGAGAAACCGGGGCGCAGTTAGCCCGGTATCATCTATTGTCAGAGCAGCTTACCGATAACCCGTCCGATGCAGTACTAAACGAAATAGATGCGCTGCAGGCAAAAATAGATGCGAATAACGGGTGGCAGATAGAGACCCGTATTGAGCAGGTATTGACCCGTTTAGACTTACCACATGATCTAGGCATGGCTGACCTCTCTGGCGGGTGGCTAAGACGGGTAGCGTTAGCAAGGGCGTTGGTCGTTAACCCAGACGTGTTGCTACTGGATGAGCCAACCAACCATCTTGATATAGAGATGGTCCGCTGGCTAGAAGAGCAAGTTAAGGAGTTTAAAGGGGCAGTTCTGTTTATCAGCCACGACCGTGCATTTATCCGAAGCTTAGCGACACGCATTGTCGATCTTGATCGTGGTCAGTTGAGCAGCTACCCCGGCAATTACGATCGGTATCTTGAAAAGAAGCAAGAGCAGTTAGAGGTCGAAACCGCGCAAAATGCAGAATTCGATAAAAAGCTAGCTGCTGAAGAAAGCTGGATCAGGCAGGGCGTTAAAGCTCGCCGAACGCGTAACGAAGGTCGGGTGCGGGCGCTTCAGGCATTACGCAAACAGAGACAACAACGCCGTGAGCTTCAGGGTCAGGCAAATCTGCGGGTTAACGAAGCAGGGCGCTCGGGTAAGCGGGTATTTGAAGGTGAAGATATACAGCTTCAGTTTGGTGATAAAGCCATTATTAGAAACCTCGATTTGATGCTGCAGCGTGGCGACAAGGTTGCACTGATTGGCCCCAACGGCTGCGGAAAAAGCACCTTAATCAAAGTGATTCTAGGTGAACAGTCAGTCGATTCTGGTCAGCTAAAATTCGGCACCAATTTAGAGGTGGCTTACTTTGATCAACATCGGGCGCAACTCGATCCAAAACAAAGCGTTATGGACAATGTCGGTGACGGTAAGCAGGACGTAGTGTTCCAGGGGCGTCCCCGGCATATTCTAAGTTATCTGCAGGACTTTTTATTTACTCCAAAACAAGCTAGAACCCCAGTATCTGCATTATCAGGCGGTGAACGAAACAGGGCACTACTGGCGAAGATTTTGCTCAAGCCAAGTAATTTGCTGGTTCTGGATGAGCCAACCAACGATCTCGATATCGAAACTTTAGAGCTGCTTGAGCAAATTATTGCTGAATATCAGGGAACCGTGCTGTTAGTCAGTCACGACCGGGAGTTTGTCGATAATACTGCAACAGCTGTCTTACACTTTGAAGGCGGCGGCAGGATTAATGAAATTATTGGTGGTTTTACCGAGCTGGAGCACTATTTAGCATCTCGTCCGCAGCAATCTGCTTCAGCTGTAGAAAACCAAGGAACCAAAAGCCAGACGCAACTGTCTGACAAGGGTTCAGGAAAAGCTAATAAAAAGTTATCCTATAAATTACAAAGAGAGCTCGATAACCTCCCTGGTGAAATACAGGCACAAGAAGAAAAACTCGAAACGATACAGAAGAAACTAAATGAACCTGAGTTCTTTAACCAGCCAATTGATGTGACCGAGCCGGTAATGACCGAGGCCGCTCAATTAGAAGAGCAGTTACTGTTAATGCTGGAGCGATGGGAAGAACTTGAAAACTTATCAAAACAGAGTAGTTAGTGAATGATGAAACAATTCGTACTTAAAGGCTTAAGTGCTGGCATTTTAGCCGCAGTCAGTGTTGGTAGCTATGCTGATACATTCGAGCTTGAGGAGTTGCCAACAGCCGATAACTATCGCAATAGCTTCCCTCAAGCAATGAACGACCAGGGCCATGTTGTCGGTATCAGTCAGTATCCAAAAGATGTCGATATTGATTTAACACAACTCTCAGAGTCTCTGTTAGCAAGTGTTGGTATCGAAGATCCGGAAAATGTTGAGAATCTCACTCAATCTCAATATGAATTCATTTTGGGGCGTACTGCTGTTAATGCCAATATAAACTTCGAGCAGTTGCAGATCAGCCAGTACAGTGGTTTTTTGAACGATGGTGTTACTCAGTCAGAGCTGCTAGCGGCTGAGCAAGATTCAATTTCGGTTGATAGCTTTTTTTACGACATTAACTCGGCTAACTCAATAGTCGGCTCAATGACGGCGCCGTTTTATCCAATTGATTTTAGTTACGTCGATAGTAACGACGAGCAAGTTGATAAAACCTTTTATGTGCGTGACTACATTAGCCGTGCAGTTTGGTATCGCGATGGTCAGTCAACCACTATAGAACCGCCTGAAACCGCTGAATTAGGCGGCGAAAGCGCCATTCTTGATATTAACGACAGCGGCCTCGCGGCAGGTTATGCCAGTACCGCAGTCAGTCCTTTTGCTCAGGATCGAATCGATGCCTGTACTGAGGAAGATGCGGATGTTCCGGCTATCGAACCTGCGCAAGTGTGTATTCATAAGGCATGGTTTGACCTATATACACAAAGAGCCAGCAATATAGCGCCGTCTTTTTTCTCGCGTAGTGAATACCTGGCTCGTCGTTCAATTTATGACATTCGTGGTTATTTATGGCAGTTAGACAGCAACGGTGAGGTTATTAGTTCTACCGAACTTGGGACGCTGACTGAACGTCGTGAAGACGATAATAAAGATTTCTCGAGCTATGCATTTGCTGTTAACAACAACGGTATCGCTGTTGGTCAGAGCTGGACTTACCATCCGGAACGCGGAGCTATCCGTATGCCAGCTATCTTCCAAAATGGAGAAGCACTGCCGGTAACCGAAAGCGACAGCTTTTTTTGGGGTGGCGCTACCGATATCAATGACAGCAATCGCGCGGTTGGTTACTTAGTGGAAAACCGCTCCGGCAACCTGCGCAACCGCGGGTTTTATTATGATCTGGACAGTGGTGAGTTAACCGAGTTACCGGGTTATTTTGCAGGCTCTTCGACAGTGCCTAATGCCATTAACTCTGATGGCATTATTGTAGGAACAGGCGAGTTTGAAGCGACACTTCAGTCAACACGCCGGCGTTCAGGCTTTTGGTATGACTCAAACGCTGAACAACCTCAGTTTATCGACTTAAACAATGCGCTTGCGTGTGACAGCCCTTACTTTATCGTTGAAGGTAACGACGTAACCGACTCTGGTGAAGTACTAGCTACTGCGTTAAAAACAGAGGAATACGTTGACGACAATGGTGACACGCAAAGTCGTGAAATATCAGTTTCGATTAAACTCGATCCTGTTGAAGGTGAATTGAACAACTGTCTCGAGGAAGAAAACCGTGTTGAGCGCAGTGGCGCAGCTATCGGTGGGTTACCACTTGCGTTACTAGCATTATTCGGCGGGCTTATAACATTTACACGTCGAAATGCTGAACAACAAAGCAAAAAATCATAATAAAATCTTCATCAAAAAGTAACACAGTTTCAATCCTTTACTGATTTTCAAGGTGGCTGTGTTACTTTTACATATTGAACTATCCCGAAATAAGACTATCAATTAAGTGAGGGCATAAAAAAGCTCTCCGATAATCTAAACAAGAATCTGTGAAAACAGGAGAGGGGTAGATTTATGAAAAGACAAAAGCGTGACCGCTTTGAACGAGCCCACACTCAAGGCTATAAAGCCGGCTTGCATGGACGCTCTAAAGAGTATTGTCCCTATCAGACACAAGACGATTTTCGTTCACAATGGTTAGGAGGTTGGCGCGACGCTATGGAGGCAAGAAATACCGGCTTGTTCCGCTGATTTGTCATTAACTTAATTCATTAAAAACGCCGGCTAAATGATATTTGCCGGCGTTTCTTTTTAACAACAGTTGGTCTGTGTTAGTTAAAAAGTTGTGGTATCTGTAAATAGACCCACTTTTAAATCTTTTGCCGTATAAATAGGGCGCCCATCAACTTCAACACGCCCATCACCGACACCCATAAACAACTTACGCTTTATTACGCGCTTCATGTCGATGTAGTAGCTGACTTTCTTGTGTTCGGGTAAGATTTGCCCGGTGAACTTAACTTCTCCGACACCCAGTGCGCGGCCACGTCCTGGGCCACCTTGCCAACCTAGGTAAAAACCGACCAATTGCCACATAGCGTCTAATCCAAGACAGCCAGGCATTACCGGATCACCTTTAAAGTGACAATCAAAAAACCAAAGGTCCGGGTGAATATCGAGTTCAGCATGGATGAAACCTTTGCCTGCTGATCCGCCTTCGTCATTAATTTCGACAATGCGGTCCATCATTAGCATATCAGGGGCGGGCAGGCGGCTATTACCAGGGCCGAATAGTTTACCTTCACTGCAGTCAATTAAGTCCTGGCGAGAAAAGCTGGATTGATTCATAACAACCTATTTTGTTGAGTAAAGATTTTAGATGAGAGCGAGTTTAGCGTACAGGTGTACGCCAAACAACTCCGACTAGTTATTTTACTCATCGTTCAATCAAATAGTCTGCGCCACCAAGGTTTACTGGTCGTATCGTGATCGTCATGAATGCGTTGTCGCAGGCGATCAAATAGTTGTTTATTAGAGGTTCCACTAAGCAGCTCCAATGCTTGCTCCACATGATCGACCGCGTGGATGCAAAAATCACCGTTGTGCACGGCGTTAATGACTTCTGGAGTCAAGTTTAACTGGGGCTGGTTAGCAGCGGGAATAATCACTCCGTGTTCGCCGTTAAATCCACGCTCCTGGCATAAGGCGAAATAGCCTTCAATTTTTTCGTTGACTGCACCAATAGCCTGCACGTTACCAAACTGGTCAATTGCGCCTGTTACTGCCAATGATTGTGTCAATGGCGATTCTGCCAAGGCGGAAATAAGACAACATAACTCGGCCATAGAAGCACTGTCGCCATCCACTTCAAAATAAGACTGCTCAAACACAACGGTGGCAGACACCGACATGGGCTCATGTCGTGCAAACTGATTGGCCAGGTAAGCGCTTAAAATCATGACGCCTTTGGTGTGTATATTGCCCGACATATCAGATTTTCTTTCTATATCGATAATGTCGCCGTCACCATAATGAATAGTCGCTGTTATTCGTGATGGTTCACCAAACTCCGAGCCACCAATGGTAATAACGGTAAGGCCATTGACCTGACCGATAACCTCTCCTTCGGTATCAATTTTAACCTGATGTTCAATGATACTGCGACGGCTGAGTTCAGCGAACTGGCTTTCCCGGGCTCGTTGTTGTGCTAATGCCGTCTCAATAGAGCTATCATCAATTTGCGTCTTAGCCGCCTGGGTGGCTACATCATGAGCTTCTCGCAGCAATTGTGTTAAATAAATACTGTCTAAACTTAACTCCTGCTGAAATTCGGTACGTCGTGCACTCGCGCAAAGCAGGGCGGAATAGCCCGACTGTTCAAGTGGTAGCACATCGGCGCGTTGCCAAACGTATTGCAGGTAACAAAAATAGTCTTGAACAGGCTCTCTATACAACGGAAAATCTCGGTGAAAATCGGCTAAAAACGGAAATAAATGATCAAAATCCTCATCGTACTCGCGCAATTGAGCGTATTCATGTCGATTACCCAGTAACAGCAGTTTAATATCGACGGGGACCGGTTGTGGGCGGTAAAAGTAGGCCGCGCCGCTTTCAGGAGATGACTGTGGCCATTCGAACCAACCACTCAGCAGAAAATGTTTTAACCGACGCCACAACTCAAGGTTTTCCAGCAGCTGATTGACTTCTAGCGCTAACACACCGCCGTTAGCTTTATGAATCAAGCCTGGCTCTATTAAATGAAGATCTGAACGCACAGTGCCTTCAATCGACTGCACACCAATTTGACCAAACAAACGGGCTTCCGATACCCGATCACACCAATAAAAAGGTGCAGGGTGATGGTGGCCGACTAACACCGTTGCAAACTGACCACCTGCAAAGTCTTCACTGGTTTTATCACTGACTCGCTGCATATAGTCGCGCAGCTTCGGTGTATCGTATTGGCTGATGATTTGCTGCTGCAGCTCAGCTCGCGTCGCTGTGTCGGCTTGTATAAATTCAACAATGGCATCCATAACTTCCGCGGCTGTCCCTGAGGGAGCATTAACGCAAAGTGGTCGTAATAGATCGTCCGGATCAGCCAGATACAACCAGTCGTACCAGCGACAGTGTTGCCACGCATTATCTTCGAAGTAGCAGTCCAGTACTTGCTGTTTCTGCAAGCCAGCCGGAATAATTGCAAATACATTTGAGTAACAGCCACGCTGACGCAGAGCCTGAGTCAGTGCATCCATTGCACGCTGTTGGCCAACCAGCAATTTTTCTTCACTGGAAGTCGGTCGTTGGCTTAACCAAACTGAGGTATCAGGACGCAATGCCTGAACATCTAATTGCATAAACTCGAGTTCCTTATTAGTTAATGGAGACATTCTACCAGATTTTTCCAAAATACCGTCTAATCTCGCCTAAACACTAATTGCGTATAATGTATATTATGTTAAATGCTATCTATTTAATACTAAACTAGACCTGTCAGTACTAACTTTTAAAATGAGCGCTCTGCTACTTCTGGTAGTTTCTCGGCTAGAAAATCAATTAAAACTCGAACTGCAGGTTTTAATCCACGCCGATGCGGATACGTCATATGCATTATACCGATCGCCAACTCCCAGCTCGGTAATACCGCTTCTAGCTGTCCCTCGTTGACGGCTTGCTGACATAAATAATTAGGCAGTGCTACTACACCTTGTCCGGCGATAGCCGCTTCTCGTAAAACAATCATGTCGTCGGTTATTAACCGAGGTTGGAAACTAACGCTTCGTTGCTCGCCGGTCGTTTTATGTGTTAACTGGTAGCGGTACCTGCCACTCGTATAGTGCAGACTTAAATTAGGCAGCTTCTGCAGGTCCTGAGGCGTGTCGATGATCATCTCTCGTGCCAACTTAGGCGCAACATAAAGTGTCGATGGCGCCTGACTAATCGGACGCGCGATCAAGCTTGAGTCTTCGATATGAGTACGCACACGTAGTGCTAGATCGACATTCTCTTCGACCAGACCAACAGGCCTGTTGGTTACCATAAGGTTCAATTGTACTTCTGGGTACAGTGTCATGAATTCTGGCAATATTTGCACGAGTAAGCTTTGGCTGATGGCATACGGAGCACTTAAGTTGACCCGGCCTCTTGGTTTATCAAGCAGCCTTTGAGTTACTTGTTGTGCAAGTTCCGATGCTTCCACCAAGGAATCGCAGTGCACTAAAAATGCGTCACCAACATCGGTTAACTTTAACCCTGTGCGGCCACGGTGCATTAGACGTACGCCCTGCTCTTCTTCCAACTGTGAAAGTCGCCGGCTAATGGTCGACTTTGGCAACTCTAGCTCACGGGACGCTGCATTAATGCTGCCAGCTCTTATGGTTCGGGCAAATAAATAGTAATTAGCGATGTCGGGTATTGGCATTTTAGGGTTCTATTTTTGGAACGTTACGTCCCATTTTAGCGTCTTTTATTAAATTTCGGAACACGTAAGCTAGTCCTATATACTTTATAGGAGGTGGATATGAACATTTTACATTTGGATTCGGGTATTTTTGTGGAGCAATCAGTAAGTCGCCAGCTAAGTGCTGATATCGTACGTAAGTTAACGCAAGAAGCAGATGCGACCGTTACCCATCGTGACCTGGTGACTCAGACCATTCCTCATTTACAGGCCGAAGAGCTATTAGCTGAAGATAAGCCGTTGATTAATGAACTGATTGAAGAACTACAACAATCAGATGTTCTGGTGATAGGTGCACCAATGTACAACTTTACCATTCCGACTCAGCTAAAAACCTGGTTTGACCGAGTACTGCAGGCGGGAATTACATTTCGTTATACAGAGTCAGGTCCAGAAGGCTTATTAAGTGGTAAGAAAGCCTATATTGCCTCTGGTCGCGGTGGTATTTACTCCTCAGGTGACGCAGCCGCACTTGATCATCAGGAGTCTTATTTGAGAACCGTATTAGCGTTTATTGGTATCACTGATGTGCAAGTAGTTCGTGCAGAAGGCTTAAATATGGGAGACGAGCCGCGCGCAGAAGGTTTAGCCAAAGCAGCAGCTGATATTGCTGCGATAGTATAGCTAGATCTCGTTTTCGGTTGGCGGATTAATCCGTCATTCGGAAACCAACGTAAGTGTTCTAAACCAGTAAAAACAAGAGCACTTATGAAACCTTCTTTGTTGACCCGTTCTTTTTTTCTGTGGCTGACGGTCCTGCTAACGATAAACAATGCTAAAGCACAAACAAGAGTTGCTGTGGTATCCGTTAAAGAGCAACCAGTTCAGCAGCAACTGACACTCCCCGCTTCGGTTGCTTCTCTTAGCAACAGTTATTTAAGCTTCGGCATTGCCGGACGTGTAGAGCGTTACCTTGTCGATGTCGGTGATATGGTGGCAAAAGGTGAGGCCCTGGCCGTGCTCGACCAGCGTCAAGTGGATGCCGCCTTACAGTCTTTGAATGCTCAACAGCAATCAGCTAGGGCTACGTTGAATGATGAACGACAGCAGCTAGAAGAGTTACAAAGCCTGGCTAAAACTGATTTTGTTGCACAAAGTGAACTGCGTCGTGCACGAGCGGAGGCTCAAGTGGCGGAAGCTGCTCTGGCCGAAGTGAACGCCCGTATCAATGAGCTGGAAGTGGATCGCGGTTATCATCAGTTGGCTGCTCCTTTTAGCGGCTTAGTTACCGAGCGAAACATAGATCCCGGGCAATGGGTTACTGAGAGTCAACAGGCCTTTCAACTCGTCGATCTTAATGCGATATATATCGACGCCTTCGTTGCACAGCGCTATTTCCCACGGATAACTCTGAATACTGAGGTCTCTGTATCAACTTCTGACGGCCGCGAAACGACGGCTAAAATCGATAACATTTCCGCCTTCGCCAGCGGTAGTGAACGGAGCTTTAGAGTCCGAATTAAGCCAGCTCAAGAGAGCGACCTATTAGTAGGGTCCTCGGTTAACGTAGTGCTGACAATGGTCGACGAACACGCGACTCCGACAGTTCCTCAGGATGCAGTTATTCGCTACAGTGATGGTCGTACTTCGGTCTGGGAAGTTGTTCAAGAAGACGGCAATAGCATCGTAAAAGAACGTTGGGTGAAGCTTGGGCAGCGCTTCAAAGGCTGGGTTGAAATTGTTGATGGTCTTAGCGGCGAAAAACAAGTGGTTGTTCGCGGCAACGAAGCATTAACAGATGGCGACACTGTTCAGGCCGAGGAGTCTAATGCTTATGATTGAAGCACTGATTCGGCATAAGCATGTCACCATAGTTGCAGTGCTGATTCTGTGCCTGTTAGGTATCGCAGCAGCGCTTAAAATTCCGGTGCAAATGATACCAGATCTGGAAGTTCGCACGATATCGGTACAAACGACCTGGCCAGGGGCAACGCCTCAGGATATTGAAAAAGAAATATTGGTAGAGCAGGAAGAGTATTTACGCACAGTACCCAACCTGCAGCGTATGGAAAGTTCAGCCAGTAATGGTCAAGCCTCAATAGAACTGGACTTCCCGTTCGGAATTGACGTGACAGAAACGTTAATTCTAGTTAACAATGCGTTAAGCCAGGTACCTAACTACCCGGACAACGTCGACCAGCCAAGAATATTTTCAGCTTCTTTTTCCAGCAACGCGTTTATGTACTTTCGGGTAAGCCCCCTGCCCGGTAATCCGAAAAATATCGATATGGTGCGGATGCGCGATTACATTGAAGACAACGTGCGTCCGCGGATGTCATCAGTCAGTGGTGTTTCCCAAGTCGATGTCAGTGGCGGTGCCCAGCGACAGGTAAGAATCAAATTAAATAAAAATTCACTACTGAGTCACGGGCTGACGGTTAATGACGTAGAACAAGCCTTAAGAATCCGTAATACGGATACCTCGGCTGGCGAACTGGAGCAGGATAAACGACGTTACCTGATAAGAACTGTCGGCCGCTTCGATAGCCTGGAAGAAATGCGGACAACGCTGTTAAAACGCGACGGCGATCAGATCGTAAGACTGGATGACGTGGCGCAGGTAGAACTTACGCATTTCGAGCTAAATAATGAATCCTGGTACAAGGGCCAACAAGTTTTAAGTCTGCAAGTAAAACGGGAAATGGGCTCTAATGTCATCGATATCAAATACGCGATGCTGGATGAAGTTGAGCAAATAAACGAAGAGTTGCTGCGCCCCGCCGGTATGGAGATTGTATTGAATTCCGATGATGTGCGCTATGTCGAGGCTTCGATACAAAACGTACTGTTTAACATTGCTTTGGGGGCGCTGTTTGCAACCCTTGTCATGTATGGTTTGATGCGTTCCACTCGGGCTACTCTCATCGCCGTAGTTGGTATACCAATATGTACATTGGCCGGCTTTATCGGCCTGCTACTACTGGACCGTACGATAAATGTTATCTCGTTAGCCGGTATTGCTTTTGCTATTGGGATGACACTGGATAACACCATCGTTGTGTTAGAAAGTATTGAGCTGGAACGACAAAAAGGGTTATCTGCGAAAAAAGCTGCTATTGCCGGAGTACAAAGAGTATGGACGGCGGTTCTTACCTCCACTTTAACCACGGTAATGGTGTTTTTACCGATTTTATTTATTGTTCAGGAAGCCGGACAACTTTACTCCGATATAGCTATCGCAATTTCTGCCGCGATCATTGCCTCAATGTTTGTCGCCGTTACCCTTGTGCCTTTATTGTCTGCGTACTTTCCGGCACATGCCAAAACAAAGGTAACTGACCGACTTACCGACGCAGTAGCCTCTTTGGCAGATAAAACATTGGCGAGTAAAAAGCGTCAAATTACTACAGTGTCCGGGACCTTTATTATTGTTGTCGGAATCTGGTGGTTGTTAACCCCGCCAGCAGAATACTTGCCAGAAGGTGAAGAGGCGAAAACCTTTGCAACCATGAGCGCTCCACCGGGTTATAATTTGCAGACAATGTCAGCGATAGGCGACGAAATTAGAGCCATATTTGATCCTGCATTAACGACCGAAGATAATCAGATGGAGACTGAGCAAGGACTTATCATTCCGGCTTTACAAACGGCTAGTTACAGCGTGTCGCCGACAAACATTCGAATTATCGCGGAGACCCGCAATCCAGACAGAATTGAAGAGCTAATGGATCGAATTACAGAAGTCTATCAGCGATACCCGGGCATGCGGGCCTTTGCTACTAAAGGCTCAATAATAAGCAGCAATGACGGTGGTACTCGCAGTATTAACGTCGATGTTGGTGGCACCGATTTAGCCTCAGTGTATCAGGCTGCGCGAGCCATTTTTAATCGCGCTGAAAGTGTTTTTGAACAACCCAGAATTCAAACATCGCCTAATTCACTCACGTTGCAGCAGCCGTTATTGGAGATTAAACCTGACTGGTCGCGTTTACGTGAAGTTGGTATTGGTTCGGACAGTTTTGGTTACACCATTGCGGCACTAACTGATGGCGCTTTCGTTGGCGAGTATTTTCAGGGTGACGACAAAATCGATATGTATCTTTACAGTGAAGCTGGAACCGAAGTAAGCCCACAGTCCCTGGAAGAAATGCCAGTCTATCAGGTTAATGGCAACCCTATCCCACTGTCAGCTTTAGCCGAAGTCAGAGAAACGGTTGATACCAGCACCGTGCGACGCGTTAATAGCCGGCGTACGGTAACTTTAAACATCATCCCTCCGGATTCAGTCGCCTTAGAAAACGGTGTTGAGGTTGTGCGTGACAATGTCATTGGTTATTTACGCGAGCAAGGCGACATCGGTCAGGATATTACCACTGAACTGTCGGGGGCTGCCGATCAACTCGCAGAAACTCAGGCTGCGCTTGGTCAAAATTACGTACTATCTATCGCTATTGTCTACTTATTAATGGTGGCAATATTTGCTAACTGGGGTTATCCGCTGTTGATTATGCTGACCATACCGATGGGTATTAGTGCCGGTATTCTGGGTCTTGCTCTAATGAACGGGGTTGGTGAATTAATGCCTTTAATTGGTCTTAAGCCGTTTAATCAACCGTTCGATATGATCACCATGTTGGGCTTCCTGATTTTGATGGGAACCGTCATTAACAACCCAATTCTTGTTATTGAACGAGCGGTGTATTTAAGGGATGAACACGGCTACCAATTGATTAATGCGGTAAAAGAAGGGTTGTTATCGAGAGTCAGGCCAATCGCTATAACCACGCTCACGACATTGTGCGGTATAGCGCCGTTGGTATTTATTCCCGGCGAAGGCACCGAGTTATATCGCGGTGTTGGTATTATCGTGATGTTTGGTCTGATCGGCGCAGCGATAGTAACAGTGGTAACGCTGCCCGCGCTATCGGTGCTTGCATTAAAACAAAGGGAGAAAAAACTTCAGCACTGAAGTACAGCTCATATTGGCCGATAAAGGATTATGCACTAACTTTGACTTTGGTCTAACTTGTTTTGGGTGACTATTGTGTAGATTAAGGGTCAAGGCAGTCGTGAATAATCAGAGGAAACGATATGGGCTTTATTCAGCGCTTTACAATTACTCAACGCCTGGTTGCATTGTTGGGTATCGCAGCATTTGGCACGGCACTAATGGTCGCGTTTATGATGTTTATTCTAAACGGATTACTGGTCGACGAAGAAAAGCGTAAACTCGACGCGGTACTCGACTCGGCACACACTATTGTTGAGCATTATTACCAGCAATATCAGCAAGGTAACTTATCTGAGCAACAAGCGCGGGAACAGGCGTTTGCCCGACTCAATAAAATTCGCTACGAAGGCAGTGAGTACATTTTCACCTTGAACCAGAAAGGTGTCATGGTGCAACACCCTTTCACTGAGTCGTTAATTGGAAAAAATGTACTTGATTATGAAGATCCTGAAGGTACCCGTCTGTTCCAACAAATGGTGACTAAGGCGCGCTCTTCAAACCGCGGAACCGTCGAGTATATTTGGCAAAAAGGTAGTGATAGCAGTAATTTGGTCCCCAAAATAAGTCGCATTCGGGTATTTGAACCGTGGAATTTGATTATGGGGACAGGCCAGTACACCGATAACATCGCTTCCATGTTGTGGCAGGAATTCATCAAGCTCGCGGGCTTAGCAGTCGTTCTCTCGGTTCCTTTGTTACTGTTGTTTGTACTTATCATTCGCAGCATTACCCGCCCAATGAAACATATTAATGCAGCGATGGTTGATATTGCTCAGGGTGAAGGCGATCTGACCCGCCGATTAAACTCAACAGGCTCTGATGAACTCTCATTACTAGCCGCCTCTTTTAATGATTTTGTCAGTAAAATTCAGCAATTGGTGCATAACGTCCAGGTAAGTGCCGGCGAAGAGGCACAAGCAGCGGAAAGACTGTCAGAGTTAAGTAATCAAAGTAGCGCTCAGAGTGATGAATTAAAAGCTCAAACTGAATCAGTAGCAGCAGCTATTAATGAGATGTCGTCCTCTGCCAGCGAAGTTGCCGAGCACGCGCGTGAGGCAGCGCAATCGGCAAATACAGCTGATGAGGAGTCGGGTCGCTCAGCGGTGATTGTGCGGGAAGCGGTTAATAACATTGAGGCACTTACTGGCGAACTGCAAAAAGCAGGCGATCAAGCTCGTTTGTTACAAGACGGTTCAGATAAAATTGGCAATATCCTGGGTGTGATTGTTGCGATCGCGGAACAAACCAATCTATTGGCCCTAAATGCGGCGATTGAAGCAGCCCGCGCCGGCGAAGCCGGTCGCGGATTTGCCGTGGTTGCCGACGAAGTCAGAACATTAGCAACCAGGACACAACAGTCAACCGATGAGATTTCGACCATCGTTGACAGTATCCAGGGGGCTATTAAAGATGTTACCCATATTATTTCAGCCGTGGAGGACCGCTCGAAAACAACTAATGAAGGGGCGCTTAAAGCTGAGCAAGCGATCGGACAAATTCAGGAAGCGGTGGCCAGTATTTCGTCAATGAACGTGCAAATTGCGTCGGCCACGGATGAACAATCTCGTGTTACCCGGGAGTTAAGTGAGAACATTACCGGTATCAGCGACCTCTCTAATGACAATCAGTCAGCAAATCAACAAGTTGCTCAAGTTAGCCAGCAGTTAACCAAGAACAGTGTTGATCTAAGTCAATTGGTGTCGCGGTTCAAGACAGAATAGCCTTTATTATTATGGGGATATTAGTATTATCCCCTCTGTACCTTTATTCTTTAAAGGTGTAAAATTCGAGTACTTTTACAAGGATGCTGGCTTTTAGTTAAGCGGGTAAAAGTCACCATTTTCCTGAACTCAATCACCGCGGAATAAAAAGATGAGTCAAACAATTCCACAACAACCGATCGAATATAATATGAAGGTCGTACGGCAATTCACCGTTATGACTATTATTTGGGGTATCATCGGCATGGCGTTGGGAGTATTAATTGCGGCACAGTTAGTGTGGCCGGAATTAAACTTTAATACGCCTTGGCTAACCTACTCCCGACTACGCCCGTTGCATACTAATGCGGTTATTTTTGCATTTGGTACCAGCGCTTTATTTGCAACCTCGTATTACGTGGTGCAAAAAACCTGTCGCACACCTTTGTTTTCGAACAAGTTGGCGAGTTTTACCTTCTGGGGCTGGCAAGCAGTTATTGTTTCAGCCGTAATTACCTTACCTTTAGGTTTAACCAGTACTAAAGAATACGCAGAGCTGGAATGGCCGATCGATATTCTGATTGCCGTTACCTGGATTGCTTACGCGATTGTGTTCTTTGGTACTCTGGCGATACGTAAGACCTCACACATATACGTAGCTAACTGGTTTTATGGTGGCTTTATCGTTGTTATCGCTATGCTTCACATCGTTAACAGCATGGCAGTTCCAGTATCATTCACTAAGTCCTATTCAATGTACTCTGGCGCAGTAGATGCCATGATTCAATGGTGGTACGGCCACAATGCGGTTGGTTTCCTGCTGACGGCGGGCTTTTTGGGAATGATGTATTACTTCGTACCAAAACAAGCTGAGCGTCCAGTCTACTCCTACCGTTTATCGGTTGTGCATTTCTGGGCTCTTATCTCATTGTATATTTGGGCTGGCCCGCACCATTTGCACTACACTGCCCTGCCAGACTGGACACAGTCATTGGGTATGGTGATGTCAGTCATTCTGTTTGTGCCTTCATGGGGCGGTATGATCAACGGTATCATGACGCTGTCTGGTGCCTGGCATAAACTGCGTACCGATCCAATTCTGCGCTTCCTGATTGTGTCTTTGTCGTTCTATGGCATGTCGACCTTCGAAGGCCCGATGATGGCGATCAAGTCAGTAAACGCACTATCGCATTACACCGACTGGACTGTTGGTCACGTACACTCTGGAGCTTTAGGCTGGGTTGCAATGATCACCATCGGCTCTATGTATTATCTGGTACCGCGTTTGTTTAACCAGAAAGAGCTTCACAGTATTAAACTGGTGAATATGCACTTCTGGTTACACACTATTGGCGTCGTATTCTACATCGTATCAATGTGGATCTCAGGCGTTATGCAGGGCCTTATGTGGCGCGCGACGAACGCAGACGGCACCCTCACCTACAGCTTTGTAGAGAGTGTACAAGCTTCCTATCCATTCTGGGCTGGACGTTTTGTTGGTGGTGTTTTCATTGTTGTTGGGATGCTGTTAATGGCGTACAACTGCTACAAAACTATCCAAGCAGGTCGCCGCGAAACGGCTGCCGGTAACATCGTTCAAACAGCCTAAGGGAGTTAGCAATGAGTCGCATTAAACACGAATTTGTTGAAAAGCACCTAGGCTGGTTGTCTGTGCTAATGATTTTAGCGGTATCCATTGGTGGTATCGTTCAAATCACACCGTTGTTGTTTCAAAGTCAGGTTCAGGAACCTATTGATGGTTTAGAACCATACACTGCTTTGGAGCTTGAAGGCCGCGATATTTACATGCGTGAAGGCTGTGTCCAATGCCATAGCCAAATGATTCGACCTTTCCGTGCCGAAACTGAACGCTATGGTCATTATTCATTAGCTGGTGAGCACGTTTGGGAATTTCCATTTTTATGGGGCTCCAAGCGTACCGGTCCTGACCTGGCTCGTGTCGGTGGTCGTTACAGCGATGAGTGGCACCACGTTCACTTAATGAATCCGCGTAACGTGGTTCCTGAATCTAATATGCCGGCGTTTCCATGGTTAGATGAGAATAAACTAACCGGTGAAGATACCGCGAAGAAGATGCAGGTAATGAAGCAACTGGGCGTTCCCTATACCGAAGAAGATATAGCCGGCGCTCGTGAAGCTGTTCAAGGTAAGACAGAAATGGAAGCCTTGATCGCTTATCTGCAGTCACTTGGTACCGCATTATCACAGGCTGATAAGTAATGGGATTTGGTGAATGGCATGGCATTTGGACGATCATAATACTGGTCTTGTTTTTGGCCATCGTTTTATGGTCGTTCTTTAGCCGACGCGCAAAAAAACAATTTGATGAAGCAGCTAACTCAATTTTTGAAGAAGAGGATGCCTCATCAGTAAAGGACAGCGACAAACCGGAGTCGAAGAAAGATGAGTAGCTTCTGGAGTGCATGGATAATCGTTTTAACGTTAGGAACCTTAGTCGTTCTAATTTGGTTGCTGCGTTGGAATATGAAAAACTACACCCATATCGAAGAAGGTCAGGAAATGGACCACGAATTCGATGGGATTGTTGAAATTAATAACCCGCTGCCAAAATGGTGGACCTATTTGTTCTGGGCCTGCTTTGTTTGGGGCTTCTTGTACCTGGCGCTTTACCCGGGCCTGGGTAATTTCCAGGGCCTGTTAGGCTGGAAAAGTTCTAATCAGGACGTGCAGTCGCTGGAAGAATCACGCCAGGCAATGGAACAGGCAAAAGAGCAAGGTCTTATCGTAGAGTATGATCGCGCAGTACGTGATGCCGAAGAAAAATACGGGCCAATCTTCGAAGCCTTTGCTGAGCAATCAATACCTGAGCTGGCTAAGAATGAAGATGCGCTTGACGTTGGTCAACGTCTGTATCTGCAAAACTGTGCTCAATGCCATGGCTCTAATGCGATGGGCGGCCCCGGCTTCCCTAACTTAACGGATGACGCCTGGTTATATGGTGGCGCGCCAGAGGACATTAAGCACACGCTGCTAAATGGACGTCAGGGTAATATGCCGGCCTTTGGTGAACAGTTCTCCGATAAGGAAATCACTGAATTGGCGAACTATGTCGCCAGCTTAAGTGGTCGCGGTGTTGACCCGAAACTGGCAGAAGCGGGCAAGCAAAACTATGCCGTTTGTGCTGCTTGTCACGGTCAGGATGGTAAAGGCAATCAACAGCTGGGCGCGCCTAACTTAACCGACAACGTTTGGTTGTATGGCGGCTCAATCAATAAGATTGAAGAAACCTTACACTATGGACGTAACGGGGTTATGCCGGCCTGGAAAGATATCCTCGGTGAGGATAAAATCCACGTAGTTTCGGCTTATATTTATAGTCTTTCCAACGATTAACGAGCGTTGAACATCAAAACCCCGCTACGGCGGGGTTTTTTACATGAGGTAAGTAATTATGGTGAAGCCCTGGTATAAGCAGTTTTGGCCTTGGTTTCTAATTTCTGTCCCGGTTGTGGTTATGATTGTATGTGCGATCATCATTTACCTTGCAGTCACGCAAGGCAACTTCTCCATGGTCGTCGATGATTATTACAAACGCGGTAAAACAATAAACGCAGTTATTGCCAACGTGCAACGGGCCCAGGAACTGAATATTAGTTTTCAGTTTAAAGCGGCTGATGGCAAACTAGCTCTTCGTTATCATTCTGGTGAGCCTGAAGAACTTAGCGCGTTAACCGTTAACTTTGTGCATGCGACAGACGAGGATAGAGACTTTGTTCGCCGTGTTACTGTCGCCAGTGACGGCATTTATCGAGCCGACATCCCTGCCAATGTCGATAGCAAATGGACAGTGACGATTGAACCTTTCGACCGGCAATGGAAAGTAAGCCAAAAATATCGTTTACCAAAAACAGAATGGACACTTGTTGAACCCCTACTCTATGGTGTTTAACAATGAAAACAAATCAATCTACTTGTTTTCATTGTTTACAGCCGATTCCCAAAGGAGTCGATTTAACAGTGACTTATCAGCAGCAACAGCAGCCGGTGTGTTGCGCCGGTTGCCAGGCAGTTGCTGAAACGATTATTGAGCACGGTTTGAGTGCCTTTTATAAGCACCGGGATCCTGACAAACCTCAACAAACGCCGATTTTACCGGAAGAGCTTAAAGATCTGGATGTTTACGATCATCCTGACGTGCAAAAGGAGTTTGTTCGCGAGTTAAATGGCGATCTGCAACAAGCAGCACTTACCGTATCAAATCTGACCTGTTCCGCCTGCGCCTGGCTAATTGAGCGAGAGTTACAAGCAACCCCAGGCGTCGAGCGTGCTGTCGTCAATCTATCCAGCCAACGATTACAGGTAACCTGGCACCCAGAACAAGTTGCTATCAGTGACATGATTAAACGTTTGGCGGCGATCGGTTATAACGCACTGCCGTTTCAGGCGAACCAACAAGAGCAGCAATTTAGCCGGCAACGCAAGGGGTTCATCCGCCGGCTTGGTCTTGCAGGCTTGGCCACCATGCAAGTTATGATGTTGGCGTTTGCCCTTTATTTTGGGGTTGTCAGCGATCTTAGTGATGAAACCCGCCAGTATATTTGGGTGGTTAGCTTGCTATTTGCCACGCCAGTTATTTTATACAGCGCTCAACCATTTTACATGGGGGCGATGCGTGCCTTACAAGCCCGCACGCTGAACATGGACGTGCCGGTCAGTATTGCCTTATTAGGTGCCTACAGTGCTAGTTTGTATGCTGTGTCTAAAGGTTCTGGAGAAGTGTATTTTGAATCTATTTCAATGTTCACATTTTTCTTGTTATCTGGCCGCTACCTGGAGCTTTTGGCAAAAGAAAAAGCCCTCCGATTTGCCACTAACCGACTCACCTTGATGCCTCAGTTAGCAACGCGGGAGACTGCTGATGGATCTGAATCAGTAGCGGTTAAACAGTTAAAGGTTGGTGATGTTATTGTGGTTAATCCCGGCGATACGATAGCCGCAGATGGTGAGTTACTATCTGATTCAGCCTGGGTTGATGAAAGCTTATTGAGTGGTGAAAGCGTACCGAATTTTAAACAACAGGGACAATTGTTAGTTGCTGGCAGTATCAACCAACAGTCAGCTATCCGGTTAAAAGTAACTGCTGCCGCGCAGCAGACAGTATTAGCCGGAATTGTCGCTCTGCAAGATTCGGCGTTGGCGGATAAACCTAAGGTGCAGCAGGTCATCGACCGTGTGGCCACCTACTTTGTCAGTAGTATCTTAGTTATCGCAACTATCACTTTCTTCAGTTGGTGGTGGATTGAACCTGAACACGCACTGTGGGTAACCCTGGCTGTGTTGGTAGCAACTTGTCCCTGTGCACTGTCACTGGCTGCGCCGACCGCTATAACCGGAACTATTCACCGACTTAATCGTCGCGGTATTTTACTAAAAGGCGCACAAGTGCTGGAATCGGTTAAGAATCTTGATGTTGTCTGTTTTGACAAAACCGGCACCCTGACCGAAGGCAAGTTTAAAATAACGCAGCGCAAAGACTTTATTGATAGCGAACAAATCAATCGTCTTGCGGCAGGACTTGAGGCCTTTTCCGAGCACCCTTTGGCAGTACCGTTAAAGCAATTGACACTAAACCCGCGTAAGTTTTCGGCTCAGGTTCATAATATTCCCGGCTCTGGCTTAGAGGTTAAACCTACGGAAAATGAACAATACCGTATCGGTAGCCCCGCTTTTATTCGAGAGTGGCATCCGGATGCTCAATTAGACGATTGCTACACGGTGGTATTAGCTAACCAAGAGCAGATATTGGCCCAGTTTAGGATAGAAGATGATATTCGCAGCGATGCCAAACAGACGATAGAGCAACTTCAGGCGCAAGGGATACGGACCATCCTGGTTAGCGGTGACAGTCAGCCAAGGGTTCAGGATATGGCTGAAAAAATGGCCATAGAAGAAGCTCATAGTGAGCAAAAACCTGAACAAAAGCTGGCACTAATAAAAAATCTGCAAGCAAATGGACATACCGTATGGATGGTCGGAGACGGACTTAATGATGGTCCGGTTTTAGCTCAGTCGCATTTATCGATGACTTTTGCGAATGCCTCCGACCTTGCAAAAACCGCAGCTGACGTCGTTATCTTGTCAGAGCAACTGACTAGCGTCGGCGAGGTTATTCGAAGTGCCCGTCAATCACGTGCTATTATGCGTCAGAACTTTACTTGGGCAGTGCTCTACAATACTGCGATACTGCCGGTTGCCGCGTTCGGACTAATTGCTCCCTGGGCGGCCGCTTTGGGTATGTCGCTAAGTTCATTGTTGGTCATTGCCAACTCGCTGAGGTTATATCGCGAATGAGTGTTATATATGCCCTAATTCCTGTTGCCATTATTTTCGTCATCATTGCGGTCATTGTATTTTTTTGGGCGGTAAAATCTAACCAGTTTGAAGACATCGAACGCGAGGGAATGCGAATTCTACTGGATGACGACGAAGAACAGGTAAACAAGAAGGACAACAACGGCAACCATGACAAATAACGCCGATGTTCTCACTGCATTTATTATGGGCTTGGCCGGAGCCGGCCACTGCTTAGCCATGTGTGGTGGAATCGCCAGTGCAATAGGAGTGCAAAACCGGCTCTCTAATATTGTGCTCTACAATTTTGGCCGGATGCTGTCTTACATTCTTTTAGGCGCCATTGTTGGTGGTGCTGTAGCTCTGATCGCACCAGACTCCCCGCACACAACAAAGCTATTACGCTGGTTAGCGGTGATTTTTCTGCTGGCTCTCGGGCTTTACTTTACCGGCTGGTGGCCAGTTTTGACTAAACTTGAGCAGGCAGCTAAGCCTGTTTGGCAACAGATTAAACGACTTGCTCCTAAACCGCAGCAGAGTTCAACAGGAGCCAACCGAGTAGCGGTTCTGTTTGCCGGAGCAGTCTGGGGTTGGTTACCCTGCGGGTTGGTCTATAGTGCCTTAAGTTACGCGGCAATTAGTGGCAGCGCTACCGGTGGCGGTTTAATTATGGCGGCCTTTGCTATCGGCACATTTCCAGCAATGATTGGCGCCGGTTATTTTAGCCATGCTATGCGCGCCATTCTGCAAGCTCAGGGCTTCAGAACCGCTATTGGCTTGTTATTAATCATTTACAGCCTGTGGACTGCATTGACCTTAGTTCGCCCTTATTTTAATTAGGCACTCGCGCTTAACTGAGCTAACCTTACATCAGGACTAAGGGCAAAGACACAGGGTATATATATGGACGCTTTCCGACACGTTTTAGTCGTTGTTGATCCCGCCGACGAACAACATAAAGCCATTAACAGAGCATTGCACATGGCTCGTTTAAGCGATGCTCGATTAACACTCTTCTTATCTATCTATGATTTCTCTTACGAAATGACCACCATGCTTTCCAGTGATGAGCGTGACACCATGCGAGCTAACTTAATTGCAGATCGTAAGGCTTGGTTAACGGACTTATTGGCTGATTATGACACCGTTGATGTAAGAATAGACCTGGAAGTGGTCTGGCATAACCGTCCATTTGAGGCGATTATCGAAACGGCGATAAAACATCAGCACGATTTAATTATTAAGGGCACACAGGTTACCTCCAGCATTCAGAACTTGTTATTCACGCCAACGGATTGGCATTTGTTGAGGAAAGCCCCCTGTGCCGTGTTGTTAGTTAAAGAGCACGCATGGCCAGAGCACGGCCAGATCATAGCAGCGGTGCACAGTGGCTCGGATGAAGCCCATCACGACAAGCTTAATGTTCGTATTATTGAACATGCGGAAACCATGAGTAAGGTGCTGAAAGCCAGTGTCCATTTGGTCAATGCGTATCCCGGAGCACCGGTCAATGTAGCCGTTGAGATTCCTGAGTTTGATGTCACCCAATACACTGAAGAGCTAGAAAAGCACCACCAACATAAAATGCAGGAATTGGGTCGTCGTTTCGATATTCCGGAAAATCAGCAGCATGTTGCACAGGGCTTACCTGAGCAGGTTATTCCCGATTTTTCTGAAAAACTGGATGCTGAACTGGTCGTTATTGGCACTATTGGTCGCACCGGCCTGACCGCTGCGTTGCTGGGTAACACTGCGGAACACGTTCTCGAACGGTTGAATTGCGATGTGTTAGCGCTAAAACCAGAGGGTTTTGTTAGTCCCCTGGCCTAATTGAATCGGGAAAAAATCGCGTTTTGCCCACTGCGACGACTCGGGTATAATCGCCGGCTACACAAATGTGGCTATGTTGAGTTAATGGGTATAATGCTATGACGGCAGTAACAGCAGAAAAAGATTATAGTTTTAATAAGCTACAAAAGCGTATCCGCCGCGACACCGGTAAGGCCATTCAACAATTTGGCATGATCGAAAGCGGCGACAAAATAATGGTGTGTCTGTCGGGCGGTAAAGACAGTTACACGCTGCTAGATACCCTGCTCTACTTGCAGCGGGTAGCGCCGATTAAGTTTGAACTGATTGCGGTCAATCTGGATCAAAAACAGCCGGGCTTCCCCGAGCATGTGTTACCCGAATATTTACAGCAGCTTGGTGTGGATTACCAAATTGTTGAAGAGGACACCTACAGCATTGTTAAAGATAAGATTCCTGAGGGAAAAACTACCTGTTCACTATGTTCACGACTGCGCCGCGGCATTTTATATAAGACAGCTAAGCGTCTGGGCGCCACTAAAATCGCATTGGGTCATCATCGCGATGATATGATCGAAACCATGTTCCTGAACCTGTTTCACGGCGGTAAGTTAAAATCAATGCCTCCCAAACTAGTCAGTGACAATGGCGAGCACGTGGTGATTCGTCCATTGGCTTTTTGTCGGGAAAAAGATATTGCCCGTTACTCAGAGGCTCAGCAGTTCCCAATAATTCCCTGCAATTTATGTGGTTCGCAGGAAAATCTGCAACGTAAGCAAATAAAAGCGATGCTCAACCAATGGGATAAACAATCTCCAGGGCGCATCGAAAGCATCTTTACGGCCATGCAGAATGTAACGCCGTCACATCTGGTTGATGCCAGCTTATTCGACTTTAAATCAGTGATTGCTACCGGCGAAGCAGATGACGATGGTGATTGGGCCTTTGATGCTCCTCCGTTACCTGCCGCAGACACAAAAAAAGGGCCGACTAGCGACCCTGATAAAGCGATTAAAATTACTCAGATTGCTTAGTTTGCTGTTTGCGATTCGTCCAATTGCTCTTTAACCGCCTGAACTATCGGGCGGTTAACCCGAATCATTGCTTGTAACTCTTCAATGTACTCATCACCGCGCTCGGAATAGCTACCAAGCCCTTCTACCAACTCTACGGCCTTGAGTTCCTGGTCACGCAAACGCTTTTGTTCACGCAGCAAACGCAGGTCTGCATATGGCGGGTGGGTGTTGATGTTGCGCATGTAGCTACGAACCGACTGGTTGACTGAGTCAAACTTTGCCACTTCGTAAATTTGCCCTTCTGGCCGCTGACCGGGAACAATACCGCAACCTTCACGGAAACACCATTGGCCGAATAGGTTCAAACCTTTTCGTGCGAACCGGGATGTTCCCCAAGCTGATTCATTTGCCGCCTGAACCAGTACCATCATTTCCGGAACAATATCGATGCGACGCTTTAAGAACTCGAATATCTGCTCATCACCCAGGCTCGGATCGACTTCATAGTAGTCAATCAGCTGCGCCAGTTGTTGCCGATCGGCATCATTAAGCATGTTTTGTCCGGCTCTTTCTTCAATTTCTAAAACTTTTGCCCGGGTATGCAGTAAACGAAGATTCTCAGCCTCTATCAGCGGTAGCAAATAGGCAAAAAATTCTGCCTTCTTTTCCCGAACATTGGTAATTTCTGAAAAGTCAGGCAGTTCATCATACACCCCTACTTTGGGTACCGGTGGCAAGCCTTCAACCTCTACTACAGCGGGCTCAGCGGGTTTAAAATCCACCGTAAACGGCACGATAAGGAATGCGAGACTAACCGCAATAAAAAATACAATAAATAACACACGCATTATTGGAATCTCCTAAGCCGTCCAGGGCTTGTTGTCGTCTTTGGGTTGTTCCTGATCAAGGTTAACGGTTACCCCGACTACCTCCTTATAAACGACACCGACTAAATTAAAGATCAGCGGTACGATATAGATCAGTGGAATACCAAACATCAGTAAGCTCAGTATAATCAGCCCAGTGACGATAAGCATTAAAGTTACAAACGCGGGTAATTTGTAGTTAATAATTCGAACAGAGTAGAAGATAGCGTTCAGCGGTGTAATGCCTCGTTCGACCACCAGCGGTAAAGAAAAAGCAAACACTGTGGTTAAGTACACCTGCGCTAAAATGCCAGTGGCCCAATGCAATTCGGTCAGCAGCATAATACTTGACTGAGTAATCAAGCTGGTGATGACCAATGTCAGAATTAGCGGCCCGGCTTTACTAAAGCCATTAAAGATATCAGCAGCCTTAGTCGGAATATCGACGCTGTGCCGTATTCCCATTAGTAACAACCCACCCCAAAATGGCGCGCCAACGGCGGCGCCAAAGAGCGAAAGCGCCAGTAAAGCCTGCTTTGATAAAGGTTTATCTGGGGTAGAGAACTCTTCCAGCCAAGCTTCTGGTAAGAAACTTACTGTAATAAAAGATACAATAATGAGTATTCCCATAAAGGCTAAAAAGCCCAAAAAAATAGGAACCCAATGTTTTTTCGTCAGCTCGAACGTCTGCTTAAACGCATCACTCAGACTAAGCGTGTATTGGCCATTAACTGCATCATTTAAGTTACCACCAATGACCACTGTTTCTTGATTTTCGTTATTTGCTTGCATGAATACCTGTTAGGCTTGAAACACTCGCGCTATATAGTAGAGGATCTTAGCCCTTGATAACAATGAAAAGGAACAATTGATGAAACGGCCGATAAAAAAACGCGCTTCACGACCGCGCCCTGCCAACCCCAAACTGGTGGTGTTTAATAAACCTTACGGGGTGCTTTCTCAATTTTCCGGAGAACCTGGCGATGCTACCTTAAAAAACTGGATCCCGCACAATGAAGTCTACCCGGCAGGACGCCTTGATAAAGACAGTGAGGGTTTAATGCTGTTGACTAACGATGGCGTCTATCAAGCCCGGTTGGCGAACCCTAAGTACAAAGTATGGAAGACGTATTGGGTTCAAGTGGAAGGTGAACCTAGCGAAGACCAGCTTAAACAGTTATGCAGTGGCGTTGAACTCAAAGACGGCATGACTCGACCGGCGGAAGTTTTTTCCATGCCAGAGCCTAATAACCTTTGGCCACGTAATCCGCCGGTACGAGAGCGTCAGTCAGTTCCTGATAGCTGGTTGTGTATTCGTATTCGGGAAGGTAAAAACCGTCAGGTACGCCGTATGACGGCGCATGTTGGACTACCGACGCTACGACTAATTCGGGCCCAGGTCGGTCCTTATAAATTAGCCACTTTGCAACCCGGAGAATGGCGTGAAGAGCCGCCATTGTGGTAGAATACGCGCCAATTAATAGGTTGATGATAAAGGTAGCAAGTAACCGATGACAGACAGTGTTCCTAGCCCAGCCAACAAAAAAGTCATTGTCGGTATGTCCGGCGGTGTCGATTCGTCCGTTTCGGCGTATCTGTTAAAACAACAGGGATATATCGTCGAAGGTTTGTTCATGAAGAACTGGGAAGAGGACGATTCTGACGAATATTGTGCGGCCGCAGAAGATTTAGCGGACGCCGAGAAGGTGTGTGAGACACTGGGAATAGAACTGCATACGGTTAACTTTGCCGCTGAATATTGGGACAACGTGTTCGAGCATTTTTTACAAGAATACAAAGCTGGCCGTACTCCAAACCCCGATATCATGTGCAACAAAGAAATCAAATTTAAAGCCTTTTTGGAGTTTGCTGCGGAAGCCCTGGGAGCCGATTATATTGCCACCGGCCACTACGTTCGGCGTGCCTATAACGGTCAGCAGTGGCAGTTACTACGTGGTATCGATACCAATAAAGACCAAAGCTATTTTCTGTACACACTGAGCCACGAGCATATTGCTCAAACGCTGTTCCCGGTCGGTGAACTGGAAAAACCAGAAGTGCGCCGGATAGCCGAGCAACAAGGCCTGGTGACAGCGGGTAAAAAAGATTCAACCGGCATTTGCTTTATTGGCGAACGTAAATTTAAAGACTTTTTACAGCAATATTTACCGGCCCAACCCGGAGATATTGAATCTGTCGATGGCGAAGTGCTGGGGCAACATGAAGGTTTGATGTATCACACCATTGGTCAACGCAAGGGGCTGCATATAGGCGGCTTGGCAGAAGCTTCGGACGATCCCTGGTATGTGGTGGATAAGGATGTTGAGCGTAATGTTTTGCTCGTAGCCCAAGGCAAAGATCACCCCCGCCTATACGCAAATGGGCTAATTGCAGGTCAGCTGCATTGGGTTGATCGCAAACAGCCGTTAACCTCCTTTAAATGCGTGGTAAAAACGCGTTACCGGCAACAAGATATTGCATGCCAGCTCGAGCCCTTAGCCGACGGTCAGGTAAAGGTTCTTTTCGACGAACCCGTTGCGGCAGTAACTCCGGGCCAGTCAGCAGTATTCTATCTGGACGAGGTGTGTCTGGGGGGCGGTATTATCGAACGCCGACTGACTGATTATGAGGTTAAGCTATGAACGACTGGCAGCAAAGAGTACTCGCGCTGTCAGGTATGGCACTTAGTGCAGCAGCGGTACAACAAATTGCTCGTTCAGGACAAGTGCTGCATGACACCGTTACCGATACGCTGGTCAACAGTGTGCTAAATTTGCAACCTGACTCTACTTTGGATGTCTATGGGTCGGTGGAGGCCATTCGACCCGGCTTAAAAACGCTAATCCAGCAAATGGGAAATAGTCAGCAAAAAGATTTGGAGCTAACCCGTTATATGGTTGGCATGATCCACTTGTCTCGCCGTCTGCTTGCCAAAGATGAGAGCATGAACCAACTTGCTAAGCGGCTTGAGCAAGTTAACCGGCAATACAACGAGTTTGGTTTTGAGCGCTATCGCATATTACAAAGTTTGGCTGGTATCTACCGCGAACTGATCAGCCCTCTTGGACAACCTATTCGTATTAATGGCAACCCGACTTATTTAAAAACAGATGCCAATCAATACCACATTCGTGCTTTGTTGCTGGCGGGGGTGCGCAGTGCAGTGCTTTGGCAACAAGTGGGCGGTAAGCGCAGGCATTTTTTGCTGTCGCGTAAACGCATGCTGGAAACTGCCCAACAGTTATCTCGCGCTGTTTAGTGCTTTAAAAATTACACTTAATTTAATCTTAAACGTTAAGCTTTTTACCTGGAGAACGACATTATGCTGCCATTTTCAACCCTCACTGCCCTGTCGCCGGTCGACGGGCGTTATGCCAATAAAGTCGAGGCGTTACGCCCAATCTTTAGTGAGTATGGCCTAATAAAGTTTCGCGTCATTGTTGAAGTTCGTTGGTTACAGCGACTCGCACAAGAACAGTCCATTCAGGAGGTTCCCAGCTTAAGCCAGGAAGCTAACGCGATACTTGATGATATTGTAGATAACTTCGGTGTTGCCGATGCTGAACGAGTGAAACACATTGAAAGTACCACCAATCACGATGTGAAAGCCGTTGAGTATCTATTGAAAGAAAAAGTCGCTGATCACCCTGAGCTGGCAAAAGTGTCTGAATTTATTCATTTTGCTTGCACGTCGGAAGATATTAACAACCTGTCGCATGGATTAATGATAACGACTGCCCGCGATCAGGTGTTAGTGCCAGTCATGCAGCAATTAGTCGATCTGGTTAAGAGCAAGGCAAAAGAATATAAGTCAGTCGCTATGATGGCTCGGACTCACGGGCAACCGGCTACTCCTACTACGATGGGTAAAGAATTCGCAAACGTGGCGGTGCGGTTACAGCGTCAATTGGATCAGCTAAAAGCGGTTCGTGTCATGGGCAAAATTAATGGTGCCGTAGGCAACTACAATGCTCACTTAGCGGCTTACCCTAATGTTGACTGGCATGGCCTATCAGAGGATTTTGTCAGCGGTTTAGGTTTAGAATGGAATGCCTATACCACACAGATTGAACCACACGATTATATTGCTGAGTTCTTTGATGCTGTGGCACGATTCAACACGGTACTGACGGATTTTGATCGTGATGTTTGGGGCTATATTGCACTAAACCACTTTAAGCAGAAAACTGTTGCTGGCGAAGTCGGTTCTTCCACTATGCCGCACAAAGTAAACCCGATAGATTTTGAGAATTCCGAAGGTAACCTGGGTATTGCTAATGCGGTAATGACACATTTGGCGCAAAAGTTACCAATTTCACGTTGGCAGCGTGACTTAACTGACTCTACGGTATTGCGTAACTTAGGCGTCGGTGTTGCGCATGCAGTTATCGCCTACCATGCCAGCCTCAAAGGCTTAAGCAAGTTGGAGGTCAACGAGTCGGTATTAGCTAAGGAGCTGGATTCAAACTGGGAATTACTGGCTGAACCGGTACAGACAGTTATGCGCCGCTATGGGGTTGAAAAGCCCTATGAAAAATTAAAAGAACTGACCCGTGGTAAGCGTATTACTCCGGAGGATCTGGCACACTTTATTGATAATCTGGAAGTACCACAGGCTGCCAAAGATGAGATGAAAGCATTGTCGCCGGCAACCTATATCGGCCGAGCTGAAGCATTTGTGGACGAGCTATCGTGAAATTTAATACCGACGTACTTAAATCTCGACAATTTCTGCAAGAGCAATGGCAACAACAGCCCTGCTTAATCCGTCAGGGATTTGCCCAATTTGATGATCTGATTGAACCAGAGGTCCTGGCCGGACTGGCTATGGAGGAAGGCGTTGATGCGCGTATCGTTCAGCACTCTGCCAGTAGTAACCAGACCGAGGGCTGGTCAGTACAACATGGGCCGTTCGCAGATTACGAGCAGTTTGGTGAAGCCGACTGGACTTTGTTGGTTCAGTCGGTGAATGAATGGCTGCCCCAGGTTGGCGAGTTACTTACAGCCTTTGACTTTCTTCCCGAATGGCGGATTGACGACGTCATGGTCAGTTTTTCGTGTGAAGGTGGAGGTGTTGGCCCGCACCTGGACCAATACGACGTATTTATTATTCAGGGAGCCGGGCGCCGTCGCTGGAAAGTAGGCTCACGTCAACAAATGACTAATTATCAGCCGTGCGATGACCTGACCTTGGTTAAAGAACCTTTCGAAGCTGTTATTGACGAAGTTCTAGAGCCTGGCGATGTACTCTATATCCCTGCCGGCTGTCCACATGACGGTATTGCTCTCGAACCGTCGCTAAACTATTCAGTTGGTTTTCGGGCTCCCTCGCAAGCTGAGTGGCTAATGCAAGTCGCTGATCAAGCACTACAAACGGAACAACTAACAACACGTTATCAGGATCCGGATTTAAACCAGCAGCCAGCAAGCTATCAAGTTACTGATACCGAGTTAACTCAGTGCAAGCGACTATTAGCCGAAGCACTCGATAGTTCAGCGATCGATGATATTTTATTGCGGGTCATGTCGCAGAGTAAACGCTCGTTAGTAGAGCCGGAGTTGCCTTATGCGCCAGAGCAGGTGAATGATTTGCTGTTACAACCCAATGCGTTAGTTGGCAGGACACCAGGTGCTCGCTGGCTTTATAGTAAGCCGCATAATGCCTTTTATGCTAACGGAGAATGCTACCCGATTAGCGAACAGACCCAGTCTCTTGCGCATGCGCTGGCTGCAATCCAGCAAGAAATCCCGGGCGAAGAGCTGCAAGCTTACGTTAATTCGGATAAAACTCGCGAGCTGATGGCTGAGTTACTTAATCAAGGCACATTTCAGCTTTTCTTGGAGAGTGATTAGCAGTTTACGTTAACTGTAAACTAGAGTTGCTAAACAGCTGTTTGAATCGGTAGTTTTATTTAATTCTCAAAGTGGCGCAGCCCCTGCCATAATGGTAATGTGCGCGCAATTTCTAGAACCAATGAGGAAGGAAATTCATGTCTCTATTTGAGCATCCTGAATTTGATCATCATGACGAAGTGGTCTTCTGTCATGACGAAGAATCTGGCTTGAAAGCCATTATTGCTGTACACGATACGACTCTGGGTCCAAGCTTAGGTGGTACTCGGCTTTGGAATTATGGCTCATCAGCCGAGGCACTAACGGATGTACTGCGTTTATCCCGTGGCATGACCTATAAAAGTGCTATGGCCGGCTTGCCATTGGGCGGCGGTAAAGCGGTTATTATTGGTGATGCAAAAACCATTAAGAGTGACAAGTTGTTCCGTGCTTACGGTCGTTTTATTAACTCTCTCGGTGGCAAATACATTACTGCAGAAGACGTTAATATTCGGACCAGCGATATTGATGTTGTCGCACAGGAGACTCAGCACGTTGCAGGTACTGCTGATAAAGCCGGCGACCCGTCACCACATACCGCACTGGGAACCTACTTGGGTCTTAAAGCTGCGGCCAAGCACCGCTTAGGCAGTGATGACCTTAACGGCGTTAAAATTGCAGTTCAGGGCTTGGGCTCTGTCGGTTATGGTTTTGCCAAGTATTGCCATGACGATGGCGCTGAGCTGATTGTCAGTGACATTAACGAAGAAGCTTTAGAGCGTGCTAAAAACGAATTCGGTGCAACCGTTGTCGGCCTGGACGAAATCTACTCTGTCGATGCCGATGTTTATGCGCCATGTGCTTTGGGTGCAACGATTAACGATGACACTTTAAAGCAGCTGAAGTGCAAGATCATTGCGGGTAGCGCGAACAACCAGCTGGCAACGCCTGAACACGATAAAGTAGTTAAGGACATGGGTATTTTGTATGCCCCGGACTATGTCATCAATGCTGGCGGCGTTATTCACGTGTGCTCAGAGGCAACCAACATGTCGTTGGAAGAGACTGAGAAACGCGTGCGTGATATCTATAATACATTAGATAAGTTGTTTGCCCGAGCCAAGGATGAAGATCGCCCAACGGGTGAATTGGCGGACCAAATGGCGCGCGAAATTATCGCTAACGCCAAATAAGACTTAGTCAAAACAACTTAAAATGACTTCAAGCGGGTGCCTCACCCGCTTTTCTTCCAACCGTTTGATTTGCGAACGGCATGAAAATCCTGTCGCCACAATGCCGCTACTGCCATAGGCATCAATTGCCTGTTTCCAACCCATCTGGTAAAGCGCCCGGCTCTCTTGCTGGTTGTCGCGTTCATGGCCGAAAGTCCCTGCCATGCCGCAGCATCCAACATTAACAACATCCAGCTGTAACCCAAAAGAAGCAAACAGCTGTTGCCAGTGTCTAGCCGACTCAGGAATAAAGCTCTGCTCTGTGCAATGCATCAACAAGCCATAACTACGACTCGACGTCTCTGCCATCGGTGAGAGTGGCTTACCTTCAAACCATTCAGCCACAGTTTTTACTGAAAGAGCGTCTGCTTTATTGCCAAGCGCCTGTTGATATTCATCACGGAAAACTAGCGCAGTTGATGTGTCTACGCCCACCAAGTCAATCCCATTTTCACACAACGGCAATAATTGGTCGGCAACTCGTTCCGCTGTTTGCTGAAAATCGGCTAAGTAACCTTTTACGTGTTGCGCTTTTCCGTGACCTTTAAAGGGTAATAAAACCGGCGTATACCCAAGCCGTTTAACCAAGGCGGCAAAAGCTTCAACCACTTCAGCTTCGTAAAAACTGGTAAATGGGTCCTGTACTATAACGACCCAATATTCACGCTGCTTCGGGTCGGTTGCCAGTATTTGCTCGGTATTTAATATATCGAAACCTCGACGGCGCCACCGCGAATCCAGGTTCGGCGTTGAGAACTGAGGCGTGTCGACATACCCAACCACATTACTTAGAAAAGTTTGCGATAGCCGGTTATTGGTGACTAAATTGGTTAACCGCGGTAACTTGGCTCCTAGGGCTGCCGAGGTTTCTATATTCTTAACCAGCCAGTCTTTAAGGGGGCGTGAATAACGGCTGTAATAGTGCTCTAGAAATCTTGCCCGGAAGATTGGAACATCGACACTGACCGGACATTGGTTGGTGCAGGCTTTGCACGCAAGGCACTTATCCATTGAGTGTTTTACTTCGTGACTAAAGTCATTTTTGCCGCGCCATTGGTTTACCCAACGCCGCAACATGGAGGCACGCTGAGTTGCTGAGTGCTGCGCATCAAAGCCTGCGTTTGAATTAAGCCTTAACCATTCACGCATAAGCGAAGAACGCCCTTTCGGTGAAAATCGACGATCACCGCTTACCTTAAAACTTGGGCACATTACTGCTTTGGTATCGTAGTTAAAACACAAACCGTTGCCATTACAGTCCATTGCGTTGCGATAACTATCACGGGTTTCAATGGGAATCTGGCGATCATAAAAACCCCGTTTAGTCGCATCGACAGAGACTAACTGATGGTCTCCGTCAATCGGTGTGCATATTTTGCCGGGATTTAATTGATTAAATGGATCAACAGCCGTCTTAATCTTGCGTAACTCAGTAAACAGCTCCTCTCCAAAAAACTCGGGAGCGTACTCAGAGCGGTATCCTTTTCCGTGCTCCCCCCACATCAAGCCACCGTACTTCGCGGTTAAAGCAGCTACTTTATCGCTAACTTCCCGCAATAATAATTCGTCGTTAGGTTCGGTTAAGTCGAGCGCTGGACGCACATGCAAAACCCCCGCATCGGCATGGCCAAACATTCCATAGTCGAGACCGGCATCATCCAGTAACTGCCTGAACTCTATAATGAACTCAGCCAGTTTGTGGGGCGGAACTGCGGTATCCTCAGCAAAGGCGACAGGTTTGCGGCGGCCTTTGGTTGCACCAAGCAATCCCACAGACTTTTTACGCATCGCGTAAATTTTTTGAATACTCTCTAAGTCGTCACAAATTTGATAACCGATCACACCTTGGTTGTTTTTGCTTTTAATCAGCTTATCCAAACGTTGACATAGCTGCTTAACTTTTTGAGTATTTTCATCGGCGTCAATGCTGGCGAATTCAACCATGTTAATGCCATTCATTGTCTGCCCTTCGACGTCGGTCATTAACGGTTCAACTGAGTGCCAGATAATGTCCTGACGGGCTAAATTCAAAACCTTGCTGTCGATGGTTTCAACAGATGTGGCTTGTGCTTCCACTAAAAAAGGTGCGTTATTCAGAGCCGCCTGAAAATCACTGTATTTTACGTTAACCAGCGTGCGGTATTTAGGGATCGGCGTGATATTCAGCCGGGCTTCAGCAACAAACCCTAACGTGCCTTCTGAGCCAGCGATTAAACGTGAAACATCTAGCGTATTATTTTCGGGATCATAAGCGTTTTTAAGGTCGTAACCGGTAAGAAACCGATTAAGGTCAGGAAATTTTTCTTCGACTTGCTCTCGGTAACCAATACAACTATTCAGTGCTTGTCGGTATAAGCGCCCTACAGCACCCTCTTTCTGGCTAGTTTCCTGGGCTTGCTGCAACGAAACCGGCCGGCTATCCATAGTCTCGCCACCAACTAACACAGTTGATAAAGCTAAAATATGATCACTGGTTTTGCCGTATACCAGCGACCCCTGGCCTGACGCATCAGTGTTGATCATGCCGCCCAGAGTGGCCCGGTTGCTGGTGGATAAGTCGGGTGAGAAGAAGTAGCCATGAGGCCTTAAAGCATCGTTTAGCTGATCTTTAACCACGCCTCCCTGCACTCTTACCCAGCCTTGTTCAACATTCACTTCTAACACACGGTTCATGTGGCGACTCATGTCGACTACTAACCCGGGTGTTAGCGACTGGCCATTTGTACCAGTACCACCGCCCCTTGGAGAGAACTGAATAGTTTGATAGGCAGGTTCGGCCGCCAACTTCAGCAGCTGCTTTAAATCATTGGTCGTACGTGGGTAGATAACTCCTTGAGGAAGCTGTTGATAGACGCTGTTGTCAGTTGCGGCAATCAAACGACCGCCGTAAGTAACATCAACATCTCCCGAAAAGCTTGTGCTTGATAACTCTTTTAAGAATTGACGGTATTCCGCAGGAAGACCGCTTTCAGCAACTAGTTTCGGGAGATGTGTCATATCGTTTTCGCTGCCCTTTTTCCGTCGTTATGCAATGCTGTTATAGGTTTTTTGATAAATACATCCAGGTTTCGACGACTGTGTCTGGATTTAACGATACTGAATCAATACCGTGTTCAACCAGCCAGGCCGCAAAGTCTGGGTGGTCGGAGGGACCCTGACCGCAAATACCAACATACTTACCGCGTTTTTTTGCCGTACTAATCGCCATCGCCAGCATTTTCTTAACGGCCTCGTTACGTTCATCAAATAAATGAGCGATAACGCCAGAGTCGCGATCCAATCCTAGTGTTAGCTGGGTCAAGTCGTTGGAACCAATTGAGAAGCCGTCGAATATATCAAGAAACTCATCAGCCAACAGCGCATTTGACGGTAGTTCACACATCATAATGACACGGAGTCCGTTTTCACCCTGCTTGAGGCCCTGCTCTGCCAGCAACTCAATCACTTTACGGCCTTCTTCCAGGGTCCGTACGAAGGGGATCATAATTTCGACATTGGTCAGTCCCATGTCGTTGCGTACCCGTTTAATAGCCTCACACTCAAGTGCGAAGCAATCTCTGAATTCCTCAGAAATGTAGCGAGATGCACCGCGGAAGCCAAGCATCGGGTTTTCTTCGCCGGGTTCGTACTGACTACCGCCAATTAAGTTGGCGTATTCGTTTGATTTAAAATCTGACATTCGCACGATAACGCGCTCGGGCGAAAAAGCAGCTCCCAACGTGGCGATGCCCTCGGTGAGCTTGGTCACGTAGTATTCGCGTGGACTGGAATAGCCCGCCATCATGCCACGGATAGTCGCCTGTAATTCGTCACTCTGCTCATCGAAGTTCAATAGCGCCTTGGGATGAACACCAATCATGCGGTTTATAATAAACTCAAGCCGTGCCAAGCCAATACCGGCATGTGGCAGGCTGGCAAAATCAAACGCTCGATCCGGGTTGCCTACGTTCATCATAACTTTCATGGGTAAGTCAGGCATTTTATCAACGGCGGTAGAAGTGACATCAAACTCGAGTTCGCCATCGTAAATATAGCCGGTGTCACCCTCGGCACACGACACGGTGACCTTACGCCCATTGCTGATTAATTGGTCGGCATTACCACAGCCAACGACTGCAGGGATACCTAATTCACGTGCAATGATAGCGGCGTGACAAGTTCTGCCCCCACGATTAGTGACGATCGCTGCAGCGCGTTTCATTACCGGTTCCCAGTCTGGGTCGGTCATATCGGTCACTAACACATCGCCAGGCTGCACTTTGTCCATTTCGCTGATGTCGTTAAGTACCTTAGCGACACCCGCACCGATACGCTGACCAATTGCTCGTCCTTCACACACCACTTCGCTCTTATCTTTTAATGCAAAGCGCTCTATCGCTTGGCCTTTTTGATTTGAACGTACGGTCTCCGGACGAGCCTGAACGATATATAACTTACCATCAATACCATCTTTGGCCCACTCGATATCCATTGGACGGCCGTAGTGCTGTTCGATAATTACGGCCTGCTTGGCCAGCTCTTCAACTTCCTGATCAGTTACGGAAAACGACAGAGACTTTGAGGCATTAACATCTTCTATCAGGGTTTGTTTCCCATGGGCCCGATCTTCAGAGAAAATCATCTGTATTTGTTTGCTACCTAAGTTACGGCGTAAAACCGCCGGTCGTTTGGCAGCGAGAGTTGGCTTATGAACATAAAATTCATCTGGGTTTACTGCCCCTTGTACGACCATTTCGCCAAGCCCAAACGATGATGTAACAAACACGACGTCATCAAATCCTGACTCAGTATCAATGGTGAACATAACACCAGAAGAAGCGATGTCACTGCGCACCATTCGTTGTACCCCGGCCGACAACGCAACACCGCGATGGTCGTAGCCCTGGTGTACCCGGTAGGAAATAGCGCGATCGTTAAATAGTGAGGCAAATACGTGCTTAATAGCTTCCATTACGGCATCCAGACCGCGCACGTTTAGAAAGGTCTCTTGTTGTCCAGCGAATGAAGCATCCGGCATATCCTCCGCTGTCGCTGAACTACGCACCGCAAAACTGAATTCGTCATTGTCTTCGCTGAGTTGCGAAAACGCAGATTTAATCGCTTGCTCAAACTCTGGTTGGAAAGGCGTATCGATGATCCACTGGCGTATCTTTTGGCCTGCAGCAGTCAAAGCTCTAACATCGTCGACATCCAGCTGGTCGAGCAAGTCATGAATACGGTCGTTTAACCCACTTTGCTCAAGAAACTGATTGTACGCATCAGCGGTAGTGGCAAAACCACCAGGCACTTCTACGCCAGCTCCAGCCAGGTTACTGATCATTTCGCCCAGAGAGGCGTTTTTTCCGCCTACCCGGTTCACGTCATTCATGCCAAGCTGTTGATACCACAATACGTATTCTTGCACGTCACTGTCCTCAAAATTTTGTCGATGGAGGTGAAAGTGCTGGATATTTTACACTTTGCAGTCGAACAAGTTAATATCTGTCTACAGATTAAAAAAATTAAAAGCGTAAATTATGCGTACAGCGTTTTATGTTTCCGACGGAACAGCCCTCACCGCCGAAGCTTTTGGCCATGCCCTCTTGTCCATGTTTCCGGTTGAATTCCAGCACACGACCCTGCCATTTATCGATAGTGAAGCTAAAGCAGATAAAGTTTGCCGACAAATTAACCAGGCATTTGAAAAAGATGGTGAGCCACCCTTAATATTTCATACCTTTGTCAATGAAACGCTAAAACAAAAAGTGGTTAACTGCGGCGGCATTTCCTACGATTTTCTGGATCAATTTGTTGGCTCAGTCGCACAACAAATTGGCGTACAAGCCGAACCGAAAACCCACCGTACCCATGGCGTTCATAAGAATTATAATTTCCGGGTTGATGCAATTAATTACGCATTAGATAACGACGATGGAAAAAAACTAAATCAACTTGACCAAGCCGATATTATTTTAGTGGGTGTATCGCGAACCGGGAAAACTCCAACCAGTCTCTATTTGGCTTTACAATATGGTATTAAAGCTGCCAATTACCCAATCACCGACGATGATGATTTTGAGCATTTAGACTTGCCCAAAGAGTTAAAGCTGCAACGTCATAAATTGTTTGGTCTAACCCTGGACCCACAGCGATTGCACGAGATTCGCAGTCAGCGCCGTCAAGGTAGCCAATATGCTTCGATGCAACAGTGTCAGTTTGAATTACGAGAGGTTGAAAAGCTTTATCGAAAAGAGGCAGTGCCGTTTATTAATTCGACGCATTTTTCCGTGGAAGAGATCGCGGCCAAAATACTCGCTAAAACGAACCTGCAGCGACGTCGTTACTGACGTCCACCGCAGGCGACTTAATTAACTTAATGACAAGAGGTTATTAGCTAGCGTTGGTGCTTTCAAAAATTTTGTCCGCAGAAGCTGCAACGAAGCCACTGTAAAGCTTACCTTCTTCAGTTTTATAACGTTTCGCGAACTCATAAAAACAAGATGGAATTTCAACAGTCTGATCGCTAAAAGCAACCGGATGACGGTCTGCCATCGTGGAAGATTGTTCCAGGCATACCTCCGGAGAACCTTTAATTTCGCCACCCGAAGTATTTAGTCTAAAGCCTTCTTGCTTCAGAGTTTCATTAACCTGTTCTAGTGAATCGTAACCGGGTAATTGATTGACGCTGACAGTGAAATGATTGGCGCAGAAACCAAAAGCTGACATCCAGGCTGCATACTCGCTTTCTTCCAGCAATTCCAGATAATCTGCATGGCTAACCGACCAGTGGGTACCTGAGTATAAAAATTCGTCTTTATCAACAATCGCAGGGTCAACTTGCTCGACCATTGCCTTCACTTTTTGTTGTAAAGAGTCACTAAATTCCTCGGTCATCAACTCACTAATGAACACTTTAGGTAAGCTGGGATCTTCATGTTCAAAGTGCTTTGCGCGAAGCTTTTTTGCTTCGAAGTGATAATCACCACCTTCTTTATAGCCTAGTGCTAAAAAGTGTTGTGCCAGAGCCTCTAACCTTACAGGAGCTATGTCGAAGGTACGAAACGCGACATGGTCATTAACAATTTCGTGCCCTTTGCCAAGTACTTGATGTACTTTAGGGGCGGACGGAGTACGTGAAATATAGTCCTGCCACAACCGTTCAAACAACTTCTCTACTTGCAAAGACATGAAAACTGAATCCTTTTAATACTTATAAGTGACATCTAGCCGTGACCATTGCGAGCTGCGCGCAATGACTCGGCCACCAAAAACGCTAATTCTAACACCTGATCAGCGTTAAGTCTTGGATCGCACTGCGTCCTATACCGACTGGATAAATCAGACTCACTAATTTGGTAAGCTCCGCCGGTGCATTCAGTAACATCCTCTCCAGTCATTTCCAGGTGTATGCCGCCAGCGTACGTGCCTTCTGCCTGATGCACTGCAAAGAATTGACGCAGTTCCTTATGGATGGCATCAAAGTTACGAGTTTTCAGGCCATTATCAGCTTTGGTCGTATTGCCGTGCATAGGATCACTGGACCAAACCACATGTCGGCCTTCTGCTTTAACCCGACGGGCAAGCTCTGGTAGCTTCCCGGCCAAATTATCAGCTCCCATGCGAGTGATTAGAGTAATTCTGCCTGCCTCATTATCCGGGTTCAAAACATCCAATAACTGAATAAGTTCATCAGCAGGCATTGTTGGCCCTACTTTGACCCCTATCGGGTTATGAATCCCGCGCATAAATTCCACATGAGCATGGTCCAGCTGACGAGTTCGTTCGCCAATCCAAATCATATGGGCAGAGCAGTCGTAAGGAAGCCCGGTCAGGGTATCGGTGCGGGTTAACGCCTGTTCATAGGGTAACAGCAGAGCTTCATGAGAAGTAAACAACTGAGTTTCATGCAACGTTGCATTATTATCTGCATTGATACCTAAAACTTCCATAAACTGCAGGGCTGACTGAATTTGTTCAGCCATTTGTTGATAACGCTCTTTTAATGGATTGGCAGCCAGAAAACCAAGGTTCCACTTATGCACTTTGTGCAAGTTCGCCAAACCACCTTGTGCAAATGCGCGCAATAAATTTAACGTTGCTGCTGAGTGATGATAAGCCTTAAGCATCCGCTGCGGGTCGGGTTGCCGGTCAGTCTCAGTAAATGCCATACCATTGATAATGTCACCACGGTAGCTAGGTAAGTTAACACCATCAATAGTTTCTAAATCGCTGGAACGTGGTTTCGCATACTGCCCCGCCATACGTGCAACCTTGGTTACGGGACAAGAGCCGGCAAAGGTCATAACAATGGCCATTTGCAATATTACTTTAAAGGTGTCGCGAATTTTAGGGGCATTAAAGTCACTGAACGACTCAGCACAATCGCCACCTTGAAGTAGGAAACCGTTACCCTGACAGACGTCGGTTAACTGCGAGCGCAATGCGCGGATTTCTTCCGCAAACACCAGCGGCGGAAATTGACTCAGTTCTTGTTCAACCTGTTTAAGTTGCTTTTTATCGGCGTAGTTAGGTTGTTGTTTTATTGGCTTTTCACGCCAACTGTGGGCGTTCCACTGGCTCATAACTGCGTATCCAGTCTAGGGTGATTAGGAATCATCAAATCTAACGGGGATAACGCCTAAAAGCAACGCTATCCCAGCGAATTTTATCAGTTATCGTTTAAATCGATTTTGTAGTGCATGAATTCGCTCATCCAATGGTGGATGGCTCATAAATAACTTGCTCAAACCACTGCGTTTGCCATTAATCCCAAAAGCTAACATCGAACCCTCTAATTTTGACTCCTGACCACGTTTTAACCGTTCTAGTGCAGCAATCATTTTATCCGCCCCCACTAAACCGGCAGAGCCAGCGTCCGCCCGAAATTCGCGCTGACGCGAGAACCACATAACAATAATACTGGCGAACAGGCCAAACACCACTTCTAACGCCATGACAATGCCAAAATAAGCAAACGTGCCTAGTCCACCCTGCTGATTATTACCGCGCGTGGCGTTGTTGATAGCCGAGGCGATCAATCGGGCGAAGAACATCACAAAGGTATTCACGATGCCCTGAATCAATGTCATCGTTACCATATCCCCGTTGGCGATATGACTAACTTCATGGGCAAGAACGGCCTCAACCTCCGTTTCATTCAACGTGTTCATTAACCCTGTGCTAACCGCAACTAATGATTTGTTCTTGCTGCGCCCTGTTGCAAACGCGTTGGGTGCCGCAGACGAATAGATAGCAACTTGAGGCATTGGCAAGCCCGCTTGTTGAGCCTGCCGCTTAACCGTCTCTAATAACCACTTTTCGCTGGCATTAGTCGGTCTTTCTATGACCTTTGCGCCAGTCGCTCTTAAGGCCATCCAACGCGATATCCACAGCGATACAAAGGCGCCACCAAAACCGAATAAAGCACAGAATAAAAGTAAACCGCCAGTATTGCCTAGACTGTAACCGGTGGCACTGCTGATGATGTTATAAACAAAGCTGACAACCAGCAAAATGGCTAGGTTGGTGGCTAAGAATAAAGCAATACGTTGCATACTGGCCTCGTTTTACAAAATATCGTTGTTGTCGCTTATATTGGGTCTGGTAACAACCTTTCCAAGTGCCGTTTATATTTTTATGTAGCGGCTCAAATCTTGTTGCTGCCAATCAGCCAGGTATGGCAGCTCGCCGATACACGGCGCAGGCAAACAACGCCTTAAAGTTTCTAGGTTTTGCTCTACATAAGGCATTGGTTGTGGCTGCGTATTAACCGCTATCCAGCCAGCTATAGAGAGTCCGTCGGCCAAAATAGCCTGTGCCGATAACAGTGCATGATTTAAACATCCGAGCTTAAGGCCAACGACCAAAATAACCTCAGCATCTATGGCGGCGACAAATTCCGGCATCATCAGTGTTTCGGAGAGCGGTAACTTCCAGCCCCCGGCACCTTCTATAACTAGCGCATCTGGATCCATAGTCAGCAACTGTTGGTGGGTTCGCTTAAGCACCTCAGCGCTGATCTTAACACCTGCTTCAGCGGCTGCTATGTGAGGAGCAATAGCCGGTTCAAACGCATACGGATTGGTCAATGAGTAGTCGCAGTCTAGCGTCATCGCCTCACGCAATGTTTCTGCGTCGACGTTTTGCAATTGATGTTGGTGTTGGTGGCAGCCTGAGGCGACGGGCTTCATCGCCAGTGTTTTGTAGCCAACGTTTTTAAGCCTGTCGAGGACAGCCTTTGCTGCGACAGTTTTCCCGCTATCGGTGTCTGTTCCGGTTATAAAATACTGTTTCATGATTACTTAAAATTATTCCCAATAAACTATAGGTTAACCTGCTTAAGAAAATGAAAGGAGGCCACACGCCAGGTCAAAGGTAGTCCTTTTTCAGTCCTGTAGCACTCATAAGCGTCAATGACCTGATTAAAGCGACGGGGCGATAGCAAGCCTCCCCCCTCTTTGCGTTTTACATAGTTAGCCCCCACGCCTTTAATGCTGCCCAATAATGACTTTAAATCGGGAAACCACTGCTGGTGCTCTTTAATATGGTATTGATAGCTTCGTAAACCACTAGCCTCGATCAAACTATTAAGCTGTTGCACGCTGAAAAATGATTGAGTATGAGGTTGTTCATCTAACTGCCGGAAACTTTCCTGCAGTTCATGAAAGCTCCCTGCAATTGGTAGGTTAAACGCGGCTTCGCCATCATCACTTAGTACGCGCTGCATTTCCTGCAGGCTCAGCTGTAACGATTCAGACCACTGCAATGACAGGTTTGCGAAATAGAAATCGATGCTCTGTGGCGCTAGTGGCAAGTTCTCGGCAGCACCTTGCAGCCATTTGCCATGGGGCGCTATTCGCGCAGCCTGTTGCAGCATTGCCGGCGATAAATCGAGCCCAATATAATCGGTGCACTGCTGTGCTAATACTGGGTACATTGCTGCGGGACCACACCCTACATCAAGCAAGCGCTTACAGCCGAGTTGTTTATGCTTCAATAGCTGTTCACCAAAAAATTGCTGAATTTCGTGGTGCTGCAGGTATTGCGCCGCTGCACGAGAAAAATGACGTGACACTTGTTGGTGATAAGTTAACTCAGTCATTAATCGTTATATCCTGACATTGGTCAATCGCCGAAAAAAGTTGTTTAATATCTTCCGGCGAGTGATCTGCCTGAAGACTAAAGCGCAGCCTTGACGTTCCTTCAGGAACGGTTGGTGGACGCACTGCGCTAACAACAAAGCCCAGCTTTTTGAGTTGTTCGCTAAGAGTTAAAGCGCTCTGGTCATCTTTAACAACCCAGACTTGAATGGGGGAATCAGACTCGATCGTGTCTAACCCACGTTCCCTAATCAGCGTTTTGAACAACTCTATATTCCCAGCTAGTTGCTGACGCCTTTGCTCGCCTTCTGAGGAACGTATGATGGCCAAAGAGGCTCTAATCGAAGCGGCTTGAGCTGGTGGAAACGAAGTTGAGTAGATATATTCCCGACAAAATTGTATTAACTCGTCCATATCGTCGGTTGTTCCAGCCACAAAAGCACCACCAACGCCAAATGCCTTGCCAAAGGTTCCGGTCAACACGCGTACCTGGCCCTTTAATTCATCATAGCTCGCTCGACCCTGCTCTCCCCAGACGCCTAGCCCGTGCGCATCATCCAACATTAAGTTTAACTGTTGCTGTTCCACTTGCTGAGCTACAGCCTGCTGTACCGCGTAGTCACCATCCATACTGAAGGTTCCCTCAGTAATTAACCAATCATCGGCGGTTGCCTTAATTGTTTCGGGATGATTGTGCGGAAACCGCTTGAATCTTCGCTGACTGTGCTTAACGCCCTCCAAAATAGAGGCATGACAAAGCCGATCGCAGTGTATTTTTTTAGCGGGCTCTATCAGTGTAGTTATTACCCCATGATTGGCAGCGAAACCACTGCTGAACAATAACGCACTATCAACTTGCAGCCAGTCTGCTAACTCTTCTTCAAGCAATCGGTGTTGCTCGGTGTAGCCACTCAACAAGGGAGAACCCGAACTACCTGTGCCCCATTGCTCAAGCGCATCTGTGGCGGCCTTAATGAGCCGCCGATGCTGGCTTAAAGATAAGTAATCATTACTAGCAAACTGTTTTTCAATTGCAGCTGGCTGGCGAGATTGACGAACACGATAGCGCGACGAACGGCGCAAATCGTCAAGACGCATCGTAGTAGCGTACCGGTTGGTGTTGCTCCTGCACCGCGTCACTGATGACGGCTTCATGAATATCATCGTCGTAGCCATGGTGTGGCTCAGGCTCAATCCCTAACCGCTGGAACAACCGTAAATCAGCATCCGCTTGAGGGTTCGCGGTAGTTAGTAGTTTTTCACCGTAAAAAATAGAGTTGGCTCCGGCTAAGAAACACAACGATTGCATTTCATCACTCATGTCTTCGCGTCCAGCCGACAGCCGTACATGGGATTGCGGCATAAGAATACGAGCTACAGCTACCGTACGCACAAATTCAATCGGATCCATGTCTTCAATATCTGCAAACGGTGTGCCGGCGACTTTAACTAACATATTAATCGGCACGCTTTCCGGGTGTTTCGGCAAATTAGCCAGCTGTACCAATAGTGATGCACGATCAGCGATCGACTCTCCCATTCCGACAATACCACCTGCACATACTTTCATACCCGCATCGCGCACGTTTTTAAGCGTCTGCAAGCGGTCTTCGTAGGTACGAGTGGTAATGATGTCGCCATAAAATTCAGGTGACGTATCCAGGTTGTGATTGTAGTAATCCAGCCCGGACTGCTGTAACAGTTTAGCCTGTGTATCAGAGAGCATACCGAGCGTCATACAAGTTTCTAAGCCCAGCTCTTTGACGCCTTTAATCATCTCGATGAGGTATGGCATATCGCGATCTTTCGGGTTACGCCAGGCAGCTCCCATGCAAAAACGACTAGCGCCCTTCTGCTTCGCAGCATTGGCTTCGGCTAATACTTTTTCCACTTCCATTAACCGCTCGCGATCAAGCCCTGTATGATAATGCGCGCTCTGCGGACAATATTTACAATCTTCCGGGCAGGCTCCGGTTTTTATAGATAAAAGCGTGCTTACCTGCACTTGATTCGGGTTAAAGTATTGGCGATGAATGGTCTGTGCTTGAAAAATCAAATCGTTTAGCGGACGCTGCAGTAAATCACTGACTTCGTTTACCGTCCAATCGTTTCTTATCGATGCCATGCCTGCCTATTGCCTCTTGGTTTGTGCGGTTAATTCTCGACTAGGGTATTCGTGAACGTTACACTGTCAATCAAAAATCACTTTATTAACTTTACAACTGGTTGAAATATAGTCAATGGTAAATGACGACTGGCAACAACAACTGCAATTTGATCAACAGCACATTTGGCACCCTTACACGTCGATGATCGACCCGCTGCCCTGCTATCATGTCGAGTCCGCAGCGGGCTGTGAGTTGAAATTATCCAGTGGTGAACAGTTGGTTGACGGGATGTCATCCTGGTGGGCGGCAATTCATGGTTACAACCATTCACGTCTAAATCAGGCTGCTCATCAACAAATCGACCGCATGTCACATGTCATGTTTGGCGGACTGACCCACCAGCCAGCGGTAAATATGGTGCAACAGCTAACCCAATTGACCCCGGCGGGGATGGATCGAGTGTTTATCGCTGATTCTGGCTCGGTAAGTGTCGAGGTAGCGATTAAAATGTCGCTGCAATATTGGGTATCCCGTCAGCGGCCCGAAAAAAATCAATTATTAACGATTCGCGGCGGGTACCATGGGGATACCTTTGCGGCAATGTCAGTCTGCGATCCGGTTAATGGGATGCACCATTTGTTTAAGCATGCTTTACGTAATCAATTGTTCGCGGAAAAACCGAAGTTAACTTTTTGGGATGACTGGCAACCTGAGCAAGAGAGCGAATTACGGCATTGGTTTGAGCGCTATCATCAGCAGCTGGCGGCTGTCGTTGTTGAGCCAATAGTGCAAGGCGCTGGCGGTATGCGCATGTACCATCCGAACTACCTTAAACAGCTGCGCTTGCTCTGTGACCAGTATGAGGTGTTATTAATTGTCGACGAAATAGCAACAGGGTTTGGCCGTACCGGTAAATTGTTCGCCTGTGAACATGCCGATATTACTGCTGATATTATGTGTGTTGGCAAAGCTCTGACCAGTGGTTATATGACGTTGGCGGCAACTATCACCAACCAGCATGTGGCGGAGACCGTGAGTCATGCAAATAGCGGTGGTGCATTAATGCATGGTCCCACCTTTATGGGTAACCCTTTAGCTTGCGCCGTCGCGGCTGAATCATTAACGATGATTAATGAAGGTCACTGGCGACAGCAGGTTGCTACTATCGAACAGCAGCTTCAACATGACCTGTTATCTTTGGCAGAGCATCCGGCAGTAAAAGACGCTCGGGTATTAGGCGCCATCGGTGTTTTGGAAATGGAGCAATCAATCGATGTTGCCGCCGCGCAGAAAAAATTTATAGCGCATGGCGTGTGGATTCGGCCATTCGGTCGGCTGCTCTATATAATGCCGCCCTATACCATTTCGGTTGCTCAGTTAAAGCAACTAACATTAGCTATGGCAGACTATGTCAGCTCACTCAAACCGTCGTAAGAAAGTATAAAGCCAGGCCGCCAACACAGGTAAAAATTAAGATCAGGTTATTCAGCCATAAGTGTTGCCGGTTCTGGCTAAATAATACCAAATTTATAGTGAAAGCTATCAGGCTAATAAGCAAACCAAACATCAGCAAAACGATAAACAATTCGCCCAGCGTTATATGCCAGTAATCGCGCACAGAGATACCAAATATTTCTGTTAATAAGGTGTCATGCTCGGGTCTGGCATAATGGTATACGACCAGTGCTGCAATAAAGATAATCCAGCCTACTATCGATAACCAACCCAGTACCCGAGTCCAAAAAGACAGTTGCTTTAATTCCCGAACAGATCCGACTCTCATGTTAAAAACCCATTAAAACGTTTCTAACTCTTGAGTCTGCGCCAAACCGAGGTAACATAGCAACCTTTATCACAAAATTTGCATTTCGGAGATCAGAAACTCATGTCGTACGCTTCTGTAGTTGATGTTTTGGCAGGCAAAGTAGCGGTTGATGACACCGTGACCGTGCGTGGCTGGGTGCGAACCCGCCGTGACTCAAAAGCTGGCATCTCATTTATTAATATACACGATGGTTCGTGTTTTGATGCAATCCAGGCTGTTGTTCCAGCAGAGCTGTCTAATTATCAGTCAGAAGTATTAAAACTAACAACCGGCTGCTCCGTGGCAGTTACCGGTGTGGTTGTTGAGTCACAGGGTAAAGGCCAGTCCTATGAGTTGCAGGCGACAGCGGTCAAAGTTTACGGATGGGTTGATGATCCCGACACTTACCCGATGGCGCCTAAACGCCATAGTATGGAGTACTTGCGGGAATACGCGCACCTTCGCCCACGCACTAATGTGACAGGCGCAGTAATGCGGGTGCGTAACACGCTGTCGCAGGCGATCCACCGTTTCTTTCACGAAAACGGTTATTTATGGGTTAGCACGCCGATTATTACTACCTCGGACTGTGAAGGTGCTGGTGAGATGTTCCGCGTCTCGACGCTGGATATGTTAAACGTGCCGAAGACTGAGCAAGGCGAAGTTGATTATAGTCAGGACTTTTTCGGTAAAGAAGCGTTCTTGACAGTATCCGGCCAGCTCAATGTTGAATCTTATGCCTGCTCGTTAAGTAAGGTTTATACGTTTGGTCCAACGTTTCGGGCGGAAAACTCGAACACCAGCCGCCACTTATCAGAGTTCTGGATGGTTGAACCAGAACTTGCGTTCGCGAGCTTAGACGATGTTGCATACCTTGCCGAGGATATGCTCAAGTATGTTTTTAAGGCCGTATTAGAGGAACGCCCGGATGATATGGCATTCTTCCAACAGCGTATTAATCCCGATGCGATTGAGCGTATGGAAAAGATGGTCAATGCTGACTTTGTGCATATGGATTATACTGATGCAATTGAAATTCTTCAGAACTGCGGTAAGAAGTTCGAGTACGCCGTCGAATGGGGAGTTGATTTGCAGTCCGAGCACGAACGCTACCTAGCAGAAGAACATGTCGGTGCGCCGGTAATTCTTAAAAACTATCCACGTGACATTAAAGCGTTTTACATGCGCCAGAATGAGGACGGTAAAACAGTTGCAGCAATGGACGTATTAGCGCCGGGAATTGGCGAGATCATCGGTGGTAGTGCGCGCGAAGAACGATTGGATATTCTCGACAAACGTATCGAGGAAATGAACTTGCCCGCAGAAGAGTATGGTTTCTATCGCGATCTACGTCGTTATGGCACTGTTCCTCACGCCGGCTTCGGGCTTGGTTTTGAACGGCTGGTTGCTTATGTGACCGGAGTACAAAATATTCGAGATGTGATTCCATTCCCACGAGCGCCAAAATCTGCTCAGTTTTAATTAGCCCGAAAAAGCCGACATTTTGTCGGCTTTTTTAATCTCAACAGGCTTTAAAATAGCAGCACGTCTTTGGCTTGATTAAAAAAGCTATCGGTTTCTTTTTGCGGCTTTATGGGGGTTGGCACCGCTGGTGTTCCAATGTATAAAAAACCAACAATTTCATCTTCACTGCCACAGCCTAACTGCTCCCGCACATAGTCGTCCTCAGTCAACCAGCCAGTTCTCCAGATGGCTCCCAGGCCTTGCGCAAAACACGCTTGCTGCATTGCCATTGTTGCGCAGGCAACAGAAGCCAACTGTTCATGACGGGGAACCTTTTCGTTATCGACGTAACGCAGACAACTGGCAATGATCATCGGCGCCCGAAACGGGATCTGCCCGGCTTGCTCTATACGTTCATTGCCAAAGTCGTTTAATCGAGCTGCCTGTTGGTATACATCGGCTAATAACTGTCGATCGTTGCCCATAAACTCAATAAATCGATAAGGCGATAAATTCATATGATCGGGTACCCGAATTGCCGACCGCCGTATGACATCCAATTGTTCTACGGTTGGAGCCGGCTCAGTTAATCTCGGCATTGAAGAACGTTTCGTCAATAATTCAATAGCGTCCATGTTTCCCCTCTGGAAGATACAAATTTGTCACGCTTAGTTACATAATTACTATGGTTTCTTATTAATGGATTGTATAAGCTAACGCATAATATACGAGAAGAAGCGAGATTTTATGCGGTTTGTAGGCACAATGTTCCGGTATTTATGGCGTTTTATCAATGGTATTCGACTAATTCTACTGAATATTATCTTTTTTGTGCTGTTGATAGGCTTTATTGCTGTCTTACTGCAAGAAGAAGAGCCCGTAGAAATACCAGAAAATGGTCTGTTGGTACTTAATCCAACCGGCATATTGGTTGAAGAAGAAACTTATGTCGACCCTATCGACAAGTTTCTGAACGAAGCACTCGGCTCCGATGATCAAATTCCAGAAGTGCTGTTAAGTGATGTCGTGGATGCTATCGACAGAGCTAAGGCAGACGACCGAATCGGCGCTATCTATCTGGATTTATCCGGGCTTTATCCAAGCGGTATTAATAAGTTAAAAACCTTCGCTAAAGCTCTGGTCGACTTTCAAACGACCAACAAGCCTATTATCGCCGCAGCAGATGCCTACTCGCAGCATCAGTACTATGTCGCTGCCCATGCTGACTCGGTGTACTTGAACCCACTTGGAGCCGTTGCTTTTGATGGTTTCGATTACGGTCAGTTGTACTTTAAAGGGTTGCTCGAAAAACTAAAATTAAAGCCGCATGTGTTCAAAGTTGGTCAATATAAGTCTGCGGTTGAACCGTTTACTCGAGATAGCATGTCTGAACAAGCTCGCGAAGCTAATGCCTTTTTATACGACGAGCTGTGGCAAACCTTTAAGCGCGATGTACTTAACCAAAGAGACTTGACCCCTGCCCTTGCCAGCGGCGAGCTAGAACCTTATCTGGCGGCCTTTAATAAAGCTGAAGGAAATATGGCAGAAATGGCTTTGCAAGGTGGTCTCGTTGACGCACTCAAAACCCGCGCCGAAGTTCGTAATGAGCTTATTAACCTTGCCGGCTTTGACGAAGATAAAGACACTTACAGACATGTGGCTTTTGTTGATTATTTACGTGAACGCGATCAGTCCGGGCAAGTGGCACTGCCGACCAAAGAGATCAACCAAATATCGGTTGTTGTAGCGCGTGGACAAATTGTCAACGGTAGCCGCCAAGCCGGTATGATTGGCGGTGATAGTACCGCAGAACTTATTCGCAAAGCGCGCGAAGACGAAAATACTAAAGCCATTGTACTCAGAATCGACAGCCCCGGTGGCAGTGGTTTTGCGTCAGAAATTATTCGTCAGGAAATTTTAGAAGCGAAAAAACAAAATATTCCGGTAATAGCATCAATGAGCACTGTGGCCGCTTCCGGGGGTTACTGGATAGCAGCGGATGCCGATCAAATTTGGGCGGCACCCACTACAATTACCGGATCTATTGGTGTCTTCGGCTTGTTGATCACCGCTGAAGACAGCATGCAGGCAATTGGCATAAACAGTGAGTCATACAGCACAACAGAACTGCCTTCACTGAATGCTCTGGAAGGTATCACCGATGCGCAACGACAAATTTTGCAGCGTTCGACTGAAAGCTTTTATGAGTACTTCCTGGAGGTAGTTAGCAATGCCCGTGGCATGACTAAAGAGCAAGTTAATGAAGTCGCTCAAGGTCGCATTTGGACCGGCACTCAAGCCCAACAACGCGGTCTGGTCGACTACCTTGGTGATTATAATGATGCCATTGAAGCGGCAGCAAAAGCTGCGGAAATTGAAGACTACCAAGTGGAAACCATTCAGCAGAGTTTGAATGCACGCCAACAATTTATTGCGGAAATGCTAGGCGATTCAGCGTTAGGTGGCGTGGCCAGTTGGGCTGGCAGTAACAACCCTGAGCATTGGCTGATGAGCAGCTTTAATAATGTATTGCGCCAAACGCACTCGCTACAGAATTTTAACGATCCAAAAAATATATACTCGTACTGTGCACTCTGCCCTCAACCGCGATAAACTAAGGCCAACAATAAACAGCGGTTAACGGCAATAATCATGGCAACAGAACGTAAGCGTATATATGTCGCCTACACGGGCGGTACTATTGGTATGCAAAAATCGGCTCAGGGTTATGTTCCTGTATCGGGGCACCTGAGTCGATGCGTTGAACAAATGCCGGAATTCTACCGAGAAGAAATGCCGGAATTTGTTATCAAAGAGTACTCACCACTCATGGACTCTTCTGATATGTCGCCTTCAGACTGGGTAACCATAGCAAGAGACATTGAGTCCCATTACCACCAGTTCGATGGCTTTGTTATCCTGCATGGCACTGACACTATGGCCTATACCGCCTCAGCGCTGTCATTCATGTTACAGAACCTGGCTAAGCCAGTTATCGTAACCGGTTCGCAAATACCTTTGTCAGCCCTACGTAGCGATGGCCAGACCAATCTGTTAAACGCATTGTATATTGCTGCTAACTATCCCATACACGAAGTGGGCTTGTTTTTTAATAACACCTTGTTTCGCGGTAACCGCTCGACCAAGGCAGATGCTAACGGTTTTAATGCGTTTTCCTCACCCAATTACCCGTCTCTGTTGGAAGCTGGAATTCAAATATCGGTCAATGCAGGAAAATTAAAAGAGGTCAAAAATAATAGCCTTAAAGTCATCGAAATGACGCCGCAACCAATCGGGGTAGTCATGCTTTACCCCGGGATTTCTGCGCAACTGGTGGATAATATGTTAAGGCAGCCGGTAAAGGCCATGGTTATTCAAAGCTACGGTGTTGGTAATGCACCTCAGGACAAAGAGTTGCTAGCAAGTTTTAAGCGTGGTATTGAGCAAGGCATAACCATTGTCAATTGCACTCAGTGTTTCCGTGGACGAGTTAATATGGAGGGCTACGCAACCGGAAACGCTCTAGCTGAGTTGGGTATTGTTTCAGGGTCTGATATGACGATTGAAGCCGCTTTAACTAAGCTACATTATTTGCTTTCACAAAATTTAACGGCGGAGGTAATTGCCGAACGGGTTATCGATAACCTCCGCGGTGAGTTAACACTAGAAGCCTAACCGGCGACTACACAACAATAATAATAAGACTATTATATGGATAAAAAATCTCCGGCTTTTGCAACACGACTTGGGTTTATTCTTGCCGCCGCAGGCTCAGCAGTTGGCGTCGGTAATATTTGGGGTTTTCCCACACAGGCTGCCAGTAATGGCGGCGGCGCGTTTTTGCTGGTCTATCTAATTATGATTGCACTGCTGGCTTATCCAATGCTGGTCGCCGAAGTAACCATTGGACAGTTACGCCGGCAAAACCCCATAAAAGCTCTGCGCAACCTCTCTAGGCGATCCTATTGGCGTCGTTTTGGTGCTTTAAGCGGTATCGTCAGTCTTGTTGTTTTAAGTCTTATCCTTAGTTTTTATGCGATTGTTTCCGGCTGGTTGATCGCTTATATGCTGGCACCACTTATGCAGCTTCTCGGCCAGGTTCAAACTGCTGACTGGTTACTAACTTTTTCGACCGCGCGCAATTTGACGACTATGTTGTTTTTTATGTTGCTCACGGTTTATGTGGTTCGGTCGGGTGTTAATGATGGTATTGAGCGCTGGTCTCGCCGGCTAATGCCATTGTTGTTCGTATTGTTAATCGGTATGGCACTTTACATTTTGACCCTTGATGGTGCTTTGCAGGGGTTGAAAATGTACTTAATCCCGGATTTTTCAGCGATTACTGAACCAACACTTATCATTCGTGCGATGGGACAAGCGTTCTTCTCCTTGTCACTAGGCGTTTGTGTAATGATGACCTACGGTGCCTATTTATCGGATAAAGAAAACATTCCGAAAACGGCAGCCTGGGTCGCTGGAATTGACACATCGGTAGCGTTTTTAGCGGGCTTACTAATTTTACCGGCAATGTTTGTCGCGCAAAATAATGGCGTGGCTATTTATGGCGCCGATGGCTCCTTATTATCTGCTGATACGTTAGTTTTTGCCGTACTTCCAGCCATGTTTGATACACTGGGAAGCGCTGGTCCTTTTGTTGCTATCGGCTTTTTCTTATTAATGGTTATAGCGGCAATTACATCGTCTATATCGATGCTAGAAGCACCGGTTAATGCGCTGCGTGAAGAAGCAAATTGCGAGCGTAATGTCGGCGTTTGGATTATTGCGTTTGTGGTAACAGCCCTGTCGTCCATTATTATTTATAATTTTGAAAGCTTGTTTTCGCTGGTGATTACGATAAGCACTGTTTACATGCAGCCAATAATGGCGCTGGTGTTTGGGCTAATGCTGACTTGGGTTTTACGGCAAAATCATCTATTAAAAGCACTGCAAAAAGGTTCGCCAAATATCCAGAACTCGTGGTTCTGGAAAATTTGGCCCTGGTATGTGAAATTTGTTTGCCCAGTGTTGATCGTTTTAGTGATATGGCAGGGATAAACCCTGCCATTTAAATGACAAATAGGTTCATGAACTCATGCACAGGCAGTTGCTTTAAACGTTCCGGAGCTTGATAAAGCGCCATGATTTTTCCAACTTGCTGTGCCGGGAAGCGAGTTTCGAGGTTGCGTTTGAACTTCTGCTCAAGCACCTGAATACCCTCTTCGCGGCGACGTCTATGGCCAATCGGATATTCCACTTCGACTTTGTCAGTTTGGCTTCCGTCTTTAAAGAACACTTGTACCGCATTAGCAATCGAGCGTTTGTCCGCCTGATGATATTCTTCACTGTAGCGGGGCTCTTCAGATATGACCATTTTCTCGCGTAACTGATCAATTTCTGGATGATTGTGATGGAACTCATCTTCATAATGATCAGCCGTTAGCTCTCCCAACATTAAAGGAACTGCCACCATATACTGCAGACAATGGTCGCGGTCAGCGGGATTTGCCAGCTTACCTTCTTTGGAAATAATCCGAATTGCCGATTCATGAGTGGTTATTTCGACCCGTTCAATTTGCTCCAATTTACCTTTTACTTGCGGGTGTAACTCAACCGCCGCTTCACAGGCAGTTTGTGCGTGAAATTCCGCCGGAAATGACAGTTTAAACAAGATGTTTTCCATAACATAGCTGCCATAATCTCGTTCAAAACTAAATTGTCGCTGATCATCTGGCTTAATCTTTTGATCCTTATTCGTCTTACTGAATAGAACATCATAAAAACCCCATTGCGGAGCACTCAGTGCGCCTGGAATGCCCATTTCTCCGCGTATCGCAATATCAGCTAAACGAACGGCTCTAGAGGTTGCATCACCTGCAGCCCACGATTTACGAGAGCCGGCATTGGGTGCGTGCCTGTAGGTACGTAGGGATTGACCATCTACCCAGGCGTGCGATATAGCTGACATAATTTGCTCTCTGTTGCCACCCCAAAGCCACGTGGCAACTGCAGTAGACGCGACTTTTACCAGTACTACATGATCCAGCCCTACTCGATTAAAACTATTTTTAATCGCTAGATTACCCTGGATTTCATGGGCTTTAACCATTGCTTCCAATACAGTGTTCATCGTCAACGGTTCTAGCCCTTTCGCAACTCGTTGCTGTGAAATGTAATCGGTCAGCGCTAAAATCGCGCCCAGATTATCAGACGGATGTCCCCACTCAGCAGCTAACCAGGTGTCATTAAAATCTAACCAGCGGACAATACAGCCTATATCCCAAGCCGCTTTTACCGGATCCAGTATGCTCGAAGTACCAGGAACTCGTGACCCGTTCGGTACCGTGGTACCGGGCACTAACGAGCCAAGGTGTTTGGTACATTCAGGAAATCTCAGTGCTAATAACCCACAACCTATGGTATCAACTAGGCAATGTCTTGCGGTATCCCAAGCTTCTGCAGAATCAACGGTGTAATCCAATACATAATCGGCAATTGCTTGAATTTCCGGGTCATAATCGGGACGCTCGTTACGCTCAACCGTTGTACTCATAACTACCCTCCTGGTGGTGTTTTAATTACTCATAGCTACGCAATTACAGCTATTTTTGATCGGGAGAGATAAAAAAAACCCGGAACCAATCCAGATTGTTCCGGGTCTAGGGGAATGGCTCATGGGATGAGCCGTGCGCTAACTCGTTGTGTATTTTTTAGTCTAGCTAAGATTTGAAAAAATACTAAATTTTTTTCTCATTTTTTTAATTATTTGAGAGACGGGAAGTTTTTTGTCTCTACAAAAGTTATGCACAGCTTATACGGCAGTTATGCAGCTGTTTTGAACAGCTTGTAAAAGTTGGCAGTCGTTATCCTAGCTACCTCTTCCAGGCTCACTCCTTTAACGTCAGCAACACATTTAGCAACATCCACGACATATGCCGGCTGATTTTGTTTGCCGCGGTTGGGCACCGGAGCCAGCCAGGGACTATCAGTTTCTATCAACAAGTGCTCAAGCGGCAACGCCTTAATCACCTCACGCAATTCTTTGGCGTTATTAAAAGAAGCAATGCCCGAAATTGAAATATAAAAACCCAGTTCGTCAATTGCCCGCTTTGCCATTTCCAATGACTCTGTAAAGCAATGCAATACCCCGCCCGCTTGCTCCGCACGACCTTCTTTCAGCAGCCCTAAGGTGTCGGATCTAGCGTCACGAGTATGAATAATCAGGGGCTTATTGATCTCTTGTGCCACTTCAATATGCGCTGAAAAATTATCCTGTTGCAGCCGCTTGGTTTCCGGCTGATAAAAATAATCCAGGCCCGTTTCACCAATAGCCACCACTTGCCGTTGTGCGGCGAGCTGTCTTAGCTTACTAGCGACATCTGCGACGGGTGTCTGGCTATCATTAACGTATAGTGGGTGCACACCACAGGACACCGATACATCGTTAAAGTCGGCAACGGCGGAGCGCATTGGTTCAAAGTCCTCGAGCGTGACACAAACACACAGCATGTGCTGAACCTGCCGGGCCCGCGCATTTTCCACAATTTGTGGCAATTCTATGCCAATTTTTTTGGGATCAATCTTATCCAGATGACAATGAGAATCGACAAACATTCTAACTCCTAAGCCGGATTATTAGGCGACAATTTTACTGAGTAGTCTACCATAGTGTTGCTGTTTATCGTCAGTCAGGCTCTTAATTCGCTGTTCGATATCGCACTGGTGTTCATCAATAAAACTAACCCCAAGCCAAGCTTCTTGAGGATTTCTTGTTGGGTTGACAACGCACTGAACTTTAATCGATGTGAGTTGCACAAGACGTTGATCAGGAAGTGAAATGGACAATAATAAGCGACTATCTAATGCTGGTATTTCAGCTTCTCCTGTCCAGGGAATAACCAAAATCAGTTGTTCAAAACGGTTTAAAACACTTTCAGCAAGATCATTTGCGTCGCTAAAAACCAGTGTCTGGATTGCTTTCAAAGACATGAATCGCCCATTGTTGCCAATAAAAACTTAACAATAACGACAAGTTTAGGCCTTTGGAATACTGATACTTCTGACGTAACTGTCGGCTATCCGCAACAGCTTGATTGAGCATTTGCACAGACACTCTACGTTGCTGGTGCAATTGCCGATATTGTTCAGCGAGAGCGGGAAAATTATATGTTTGAGAAGCAATATGATGTTTTGATTTTGCCACATCCAGCAACAGTTTCTCGCTAATATTTAACCACTCGAGACCTTCTTCTTTCTTTTTCATAACAGGAGGTAGTGCCTCACCCATTAGCGTACGCAACAGGCTTGCTGCTTGTTCATCTTGCTCGGAGTTATTAGCTACGTCCGGTAAATTAAGGTTTATCCATTGCATGCGGCTGCGTAAAGTTGGCAGTAGATGCTCCGGTTGCTCAACAGCTAACAACCAGAACATTTCTTCCGGTGGCTCTTCCAATACTTTTAAGATTGCATTAGCCGCCTGTTCGGTTAATTTTTCTGCTGGTCTAATCACAACGACACGAGCGCCACCCTGGTTCGCTGTCTGGGTGAGTTTTTGTTGGATCTGTCGCATTTGATCAATACCAATACTACTGGCATCAGTGCCGTCTACCGGCCAGTAATCCGGGTGGTTACCGGCTTTAAATAACAGGCAGGATTTACATTGACCACAGGCACTATTGGTCGGTTTTGAACACAGTAAATAATTTGCCAGCGTCACCAAGAACTGTTCGCTGCCTCGGTCAGGTGCATGGCGCATGTAATAAGCGTGCGATAACCCCCGCTGCTTAGCGCTATTTACCATACGCATCCAGGGTTCGCGCAACCAAGGGAAACTCATTAGAACAAGTTCTCCTCTATAGCCCGGAGGATATCCTGATGCACACTTTGCATTGGCTGAGACGCATCAATGACCACAATACTGGGGTCGCTGGCGGCTATTTCCAGGTATCGTTTCCGAGTTCGTTCAAAAAAGGCAACATCCTCCTGCTCAATCCGATCCAGCTCACCTCGACCTTTTGCCCGTTCTAACCCAACTCTCGCATCAATATCCAAATACAGTGTTAAGTCTGGATTAAAGGTTCCGAGGGTTATCTTTTTTAAGTCGGCTAAGGTTTGCTGCCCTAACTGTCGTCCGGCTCCCTGGTATGCCTGTGATGAGAGATCATGACGATCTCCAATCACCCAGCGACCTTTAGCCAAAGTTGGCTTAATAACGTTATCGACCAGCTGCACCCGGCTAGCATACATTAGCAGCAGTTCCGTTTGTGCACTTAAATGCTCGTCCCATTGTCGTTTTACCAAATCACGCAAAGCTTCTGCTAACGGCGTTCCGCCAGGCTCGCGAACCGTTTCGGCTCGTATCCCCTTGGCTTGCAGATGGCTTACCACGCTGGCAATGGCAGAGCTTTTGCCAGCCCCCTCAAGACCCTCAATAACAACAAATTTACCGTTCATTCTGCTCCCTGAACTACTGATTACTTATTGGTTTAACTGATATTTCCTAACCGCTTTACGGTGTTCGTCCAATGTCTTCGAAAATACGTGGCTGCCTTTTTTGTCAGCCACGAAATAAAAATAATCGGAGTCAGCCGGACGTGCTGCAGCGCGTAAAGAGGCTTCTGACACCATCGCAATAGGAGTTGGCGGCAAGCCATCGATACGGTATGTGTTATAAGCCGTTTTCTCTCTTAAATGAGCACGCGTCAGGTTACCATCAAAGTTATTAATGCCGTATATGGTTGTCGGGTCTGATTGCAAACGCATACCGATATTAAGCCTATTAGCGAATACACTTGCGACTAAGTCCCGCTCTCCATCCAAACCGGTTTCTTTTTCAATAATTGAGGCAAGAATCAACAACTCGTAGGGGCTTGATACCGGACAATCGGGGCTACGTTGTTCCCAAACTTCCGACAACTTGCGCTGTAACGCCTGATGCGCCCGGGAGAGCAACTCGACGTCGCTAGTATACGCACTATAACTGTAGGTCTCTGGTAAAAAAAGCCCTTCTGCACTTGGGTAGCCGGAAACAAGATTAAGCTTATCAGACAATGAATGCACTGCTGTGGGCTCAAGTGTATTGGTTAAATAAGGTTGTTGCTGCAACTTTAATAGCCATTGTTGCAGTGTTTGACCTTCTATCAGAGTCACAGAAAACAATTTTTCATCACCGTTGGCCAGCACTCGCCAAAACTCAAACCAATTCTGCTTAGGGTCAATCTGGTAAACCCCGGCTTTTATTGTGTCTATTCCAATGATTAGCTGGCTCAGTCGGTAATCCAGTTGCGGATATGGACGCTGCAGTTGTTCACTTATTTTAGTTACGATGCCGCGCGCGCTGTCACCGCGCTCAATTTCCAGTAAGAAATCAGCAGACGATAGTTGGGCATCACCCTCTGCTAAGGGCGACTGCAAATAGTTTATTGCTAATGTATAAGCGACAATGGCAGCAACAACCAGAATGAGGAATAAAGAAACAAGTTTTTTCATTCAATTAAGGCATTTAATTGTAACGGCAATGAGGTGTTTAAAACCTTACCATTTAATCGTTTGATTGGCACGGCTCCCCGTAATGAATTACACACAAACACAGTTTCAGCGGCTTCGATATCGGCTATTGTGAATTCACTTTGCGTAACTGACCCTAACCATTGATTGGCTAAAATAACTTGTCGTGCAACACCATCGACGCCACACTTTTCAAGTTTTGGTGTAAACCACCCTTTATTTGTCTGCCAAAACAGATTGCCCTGACAGGCCTCGATAATGCTATTTTGTTGATCGAGCACCAAAAGGTCATCAACCTCTCGTTGTTGTCGTTCCGAGGCTAACAGTACCTGTTCTAATCTATTTAATGTCTTTAAACCAGCAAGTCGCGGTTGTTGGCCAAGTTGAATTTCTGCCGTGACAACATTCTGCAGCGACGTTTCTATCTTCGGCAGTGGCGACTTAACCAGATAAATACAAGGGTTAGCTGCGGCTGGAGCGGTATAACCCCGACCGCCGGTGCCACGGGTGACGATAATTTTTACAGCGCAACTCTCGTCGCCGACCACTGCCTGCTGAATATATTGCTCGACTTGATCTCTATCGAACGTTGGCAAAAGCAGTTGCTTATTGGCATGAGCTAGACGCTGAATATGGTATTCCCACCATAGTGGCTTACCCTGGTTAACCCTGACCGTAGTAAAATGGCCATCGCCAAATTGCAGACCGCGATCTAGGCCGTCCGCCTGTTGCTCACCGTTTGCCCAGTACTTTGTTGACATATATCGTTGACACAAAAAAGGCAGCCCAGTGGACCGCCTTTTAATTGCTGTTTCTCGTTTTGAGAAAAGCGTCGATTAGTCGTCAGAGTGCGAAGAAACGTAATCGATAGCCGATTGAACTGTTTTAATCTTCTCTGCTTCTTCGTCTGGAATTTCAGTTTCAAACTCTTCTTCCAGCGCCATAACTAATTCAACGGTGTCCAGTGAATCAGCACCCAGGTCGTTTTCAAAAGAAGCTTCTGGTTTCACTTCTTCTTCTTTAACGCCCAACTGCTCAACGATGATTTTTTTTACGCGTTCTTCGATGTTGCTCATGATAGTTAAATCCTTCAATAGTCGTCACGAGTGTGAAAATTGGCTGTAGTGTAGTGAACCCAGCCTCAATAATAAAGTAAAAATTGGTTAAAAGTGAAGAGGTCGTACCCCTGACTTTTTAATAACCCGTTAAAAAATACGCCGAATGGGCCTAAACCATCGCCATTCCACCGTTTACATGAATGGTCTCGCCGGTAATATAAGCAGCTCCGGGCGACGCTAAAAAGCTAACAGCAGCCGCCACTTCTTCTGGCTTACCAAGACGTTCCGCTGGAATACCATTAAAAATCGTCTGCTTTTGTTCATCAGTTAGCGACTTAGTCATATCTGTATCAATAAAGCCGGGGGCAACACAGTTAACGGTAATACCACGGCCAGCGACTTCTTTGGCCAGCGACTTACTAAAACCAACTAACCCAGCTTTTGCGGCGCAATAGTTAACCTGTCCTGGGTTGCCGGTGGTTCCAACGACCGAGCTAATATTAATAATGCGCCCCTGACGGCGTTTCATCATGCCACGTATCACTGTTTTACAGACCCGGAATACCGCCGATAAATTAGTATTTATAACAGCGTCCCATTCATCATCTTTCATACGCATCATTAGGTTATCGCGGGTAATTCCAGCGTTGTTAACCAGAATATCAATCGAGCCATGCGCTTTCTCAAGGTCTTTCAACGACGCTGCCATGGCTTCGCTATCATTCACATTAAGTGCCAGACCCTGCCCTTTATCGGCTAAATAGGCGGAAATTGATTGAGCGCCTTCCTCTGAGGTAGCTGTACCAACAACAAAGGCTCCTTGAGCAACAAGCGCTTCTGCTATAGCCCGGCCAATGCCACGGCTTGCACCTGTGACCAATGCAACTTTATCGGTTAGTGACTGCATAATGGTTCCTCTTTTTATAAACTGTTAAACGCCTCGACACTATTTAAGGCCGAGCAACTGAAGTTTTTAGTAATCCGCTTATTGAGTCCGGTCAAAACTTTCCCTGGACCTACTTCGTACGCTTTTTCAATGCCCATTTCAGCCAGTTTTTCAATCGTTTCAGTCCAGCGTACAGGATAATATAGCTGTCTTACTAAACCATCCTTAATAGCTTCTGGAGCATCGTTGGCACTGACATCCACATTATTTACAACTGCCACATTTGGTGACTTAAACGTTAACGAACCCAGCGCCGCTTTTAATTGTTCTGCGGCTGGTTTCATTAATTCACAATGTGAGGGTACGCTCACGGGTAGCGGCAATACTCGCTTCGCCCCAGCCTCTTTTAATGCCTCTGCAGCACGACCAACGGCCTCTTTATGTCCAGCGATGACCACTTGGCCAGGCGAGTTATAGTTAACCGGAGTTACCACTTCGCCTGCAGCTTGTTGCTGACAAACTTCGGCTATTTTATCATCATCCAGCCCAATGACCGCCGCCATAGCCCCTGCGCCTGGAGCAACAGCGTTCTGCATTGCCTCTGCACGTAATGCGACCAGTCTAACCGCGTCGCTAAACTCAATACAACCGGCACAAACCAGCGCTGAGTATTCACCAAGGCTATGCCCCGCCATTGCTGCCGGTTGCTGTAGACCTTTAGCTTGCGCTACGCGATACAGCGCAACACTTGCACTGAGTAGAGCCGGCTGAGTCTTGCGTGTATCATTTAATTCTGACTCAGGGCCGTTTTGTACCAATGCCCAAAGATCATACCCCAGTACCGAGCTAGCCTCTGCAAATGTCTCTTCAATTTGTGCAAAGTCTTTTGCTAGATCTGCCAACATCCCCACAGATTGTGAGCCTTGTCCTGGAAACAATAATGCAGTTTGTGTCATTTTATCCTCTTAATACTTAACCAGTGCCGAGCCCCAGGCAAAACCGCCGCCAAAGGCCTCCAGCAATAGTGTTTGTCCACGTTTTATCCGACCATCTTTCACCGCCCAGTCAAGAGCTATGGGTACAGAAGCCGCGGAAGTGTTACCTGTTTGGTCCAATGTAACAACCACTTGTTCCATCGGCATTTTTAATTTTTTTGCTGTTGCCTTAATGATGCGTAGATTTGCCTGGTGTGGAATCAACCAATCAAGTTGCTCTGCACTCATATTATTAGCGGCAAGAGTTTTCGTGACCAGATCACTCAATTTTGCTACCGCAACCCGGAATACTTCATTACCTTTCATATACATCCAGCTACTTTCGGGAGTACCTTCAGCCGTCAACCCACGGGCTGTGCGGATAGGTTGCTTAGCCCCAAGTAAGTGCCCATATTCTCCCGCGCTGTATAAGTGAGTCGATATAATACCCGCCTGATCGGTAGCTTCTATCACCACCGCACCAGCTCCATCACCAAATAGTACAATGGTGTTGCGATCATCCGGATCGCATAAGCGCGCCAGAACATCGGTACCGATTACCAAAATACGTTGATGCTGGCCACTACGGATAAATTGATCGGCAATGCTCAAGGCATAAATAAAGCCTGAACAGGCAGCACCGACATCGAACGCTGGAATCGAGCTGACACCTAACATTTCTTGAATTTCGCAGGCGGCACTTGGGAAAGCATGTTCTGCTGAAGTTGTGGCGACCACAATCATATCCACCGACGAAGCGGACAAATTGGCGGCTTTAAGTGCTTCTCGTGCTGCTTCGAAACCTAACGTAGCTGCGCTTTGCTGGTCATTAGCAATACGCCGCTCTTTAATACCGGTACGTTCTGTGATCCACTCGTCAGACGTATCGACACGTTGGGAAAGTTCAGTATTTGTAAGTCGTTGTTCCGGTAAGAAGTGACCGGTTCCAACGATTTTGGAATAGCTCATAGCAATGCTTACTGTTGTTCTAACAGGACCGACTCTACCCGATCTTTAATCCGTTCAGGTAGCTGCTCTTGTGCTTCGGTTATCGCTTGTCGAATAGCACTGGCAAATGCTTTTGCACTGGCGCTACCATGACTTTTAATAACCACACCACGCAATCCTATCAGACTTGCACCGTTATAGTGGTCGGGCTTCAATCGATCCCAGGACTTTTCAGTACGCTTTTGCAGAAAACGAAAGAACCAGCGATACATCCAGTGTGACATTAAGGCTGATTTAAGTTGTTCAAAAATGAGTGTAGCAAGTCCTTCGCAGCTTTTTAACGCAATATTGCCAACAAAACCATCGCAGACAATCACGTCCGCCTTACCGCTGAATAAGTGATTACCTTCTACAAAACCAGTGTAATTCACGTGCTCAGATTCGCTCAAACGACTAGCTGCATTTTTTACAACGTCGTTTCCTTTAATTTCTTCTTCGCCCATATTTAATAAAGCGACCCGAGGGCTGCGAATATGTTCGACAGTTTGTGCTGCAACACTTCCCATAACACCAAACTGAAACAGTGTTTCTGAATCACAGCTGGCATTAGCACCAAGATCGAGTAAATACGAACGGCCACCCTGTTGGTTGGGTAAAGCTGCCATTAGTGCTGGACGCAGCACGCCTGGTAATGTTTTTAACTGAAAGTAGGCTTTCGCCATCAGGGCGCCGGTATTACCACCACTGACCACAGCATCAGCTTCGCCTTTAGCAAGCAACTGCAGCGCAACACTCATGGAGGAATTTTGTTTAGCACGTAGAGCCTGACCTGGTTTATCGGTCATTTCCACGACTTGCTCGGCATGAACTACTTTAATTTGAGGATGTTTATCAATTTGATAATGCTGCAACAGCGGTTGCAATATGTCGTCTTGGCCGACGACCAAAAACTGGGGGGAGTCAGGGTGTTTTAAGCACTCTGTGATTGCCTCAATAACAATAGAGGGGCCGTTATCGCCCCCCATTGCATCAATCGCTAACTTAATTTCAGGCATAGCCTGATAATTAACTGTTAACGACCTTACGACCTTTGTAGTAACCATCAGCTGTTACATGGTGGCGACGATGAGTCTCACCAGAGGTAGAGTCAACCGACAGTGTAGGGCCGCTTATTGCATCGTGTGAACGACGCATGTCGCGTCTTGAACGACTTTTCTTACTTTTTTGAACAGCCATTTACGCTATCTCCTAGTTATTTACGCTTTAATTCTTGCAACACAGAAAACGGGTTGTCAGAAGACTCTTCCGAAGGTTCTTCTATTTCACCCCAGCTCATATTGTCGCGATCAATCCGGCAGTTTTTCGGTTCGTGTCTAGCAACCAAAGGCATCGCCAGAATTAATTCATCTTCGATTAATCCGTGCAGGTTAATTTCACCAAATTCATTAGCCTCGATTGCTTCGTAGCGCTCGGGCAATTCCTCTGCGTCCTGCTGAGAAGAAACAGGAGCATACGCAAAACGCGCAGTGATATCAACCGCAAAAGGTTCGTTACAGCGTTGACATGTTAACTTAACTGATGTTGATGCAACACCTGAGAAGTAACTCACACCCTGCTCGTCAATCCCAAATTCAACATCGACCTCAGGATCTTGCTCACTGACTTCTGCCAGGAACCCTTGAAAACGGCTTAATGTACTGGCCGGCACTACCCCATCAAATGTTTGCTTTTTATTCGCACTTTTAACGGGATCCGCCGTTACCGGAATTCTTACCTTTTGCATAGCGGGCGCAGTCTACCTTATCAATAGTATGTAAGCAAGCTAAATGTCGCTTGCCAGCGGGTTTATTCCGTGTTTTCGCAACATCTTTAATAGTTCAATACTGGGCAATCCGATCAACGTATTGGGATCATCACCCTGCAGCGATTTAAATAAGCTGATTCCCAGTCCTTCACTTTTAAAGCTACCGGCACAATCTAGCGGTTGTTCTAATTCTACATAACGTTCTAGCTCAGCACGAGTCAAATCATCTCGAAAAGTGACATAAAATGGAACACAAACGGTGTCGACCGATTCTTCCTCAGCATCATATAAAGCAAGCCCTGTATAAAAGGTTACTGTTTTTCCAACAAATTGCTGTAACTGAGAAACGGCATTTTCCTGAGTGTGCGGCTTTCCCAAAATTTGTTCTTCACAAACGGCGACCTGGTCCGATCCAATAATAAGTGCCGTTTGATAAGAGCTTTCTCGTTTCGCTACCGCTTTCGCTTTTTCTTCAGCAAGCCGCATCACTAGCTCAGTCGCTTTTTCTTGCGCTAACTGCGTTTCATCAATATCGGGCTTACATACGCTATAAGTTAAGTTTAAGGTATCTAGAATAGCGCGGCGATAAGGCGATGAAGAAGCTAGTACGAGATTTCTTTGCGACATAGTAATCCTTTTATTAAATCCGGAAGCTGGTGTAACTGTCGAATAACATGATCGGCACCGGCCTGGCGTAGTAAAGGCTCGTTATGAACACCAAAAGTAACACCAATAGCCTTAACGCCAGCAGCTTTCGCCATCCGCATATCATGAACTGAATCGCCGACCATCAGCGTTTGCTGCGGACTAAAGTCTAATTCTGACATTAGTTGGTAGAGCATTTCTGGATCGGGCTTTCCTTTCGTTTCGTCGGCACAGCGAGAACCGTGAAAAAGATCGGCTATTTCCAATTCAGCCCATACCCGATCCAGACCGCGTCGCGCTTTACCCGTTGCAACCGCTAAGTAATGCTGCTCTGTTCGTAACTTTTCTATAGTCACTAACGCGTCCCTAAACAACGGCGTTGGTGTGGTATTAAGCTCGATATACTCATCACGATACCGTTCTAAAAACAACTGATGTTGCGCAGCTGGTAAGGTACCAAATAGTTGTTCTATTGCGGGCTCTAGACTTAAACCAATAATATCTTTAACCGCGTTATCGCTCGGTACTTTAAGCTTTAAAAAACTGGCAGTGGCCTGCATTGATGACACTATCCGAGCTATCGAGTCCATCAGGGTGCCATCCCAGTCAAAAATAATAAGCTGCGGCGAGGTCATCGATTAAATCGCCTTAAGGTGAGTTAGCAGTTTTTCCAGTGACGCCTCTAAAGGCGCTTCAAAGAAGACTTCCTGTTCAGTCTTTGGGTGCATTAGTTTAAGCTTCCAGGCGTGCAAGAACAGGCGCTCTAAGCCCAACTTTTTGAGTTGTTGATCAAACTCTTCGTCGCCGTATTTTAGATCCCCAGCAATTGGATGCCCCGCGTGCAACGCGTGCACCCTAATCTGATGGGTCCGGCCGGTTACCGGCGAGGCTTCTACTAAGGTTGCTTGCTGGTAGCGCTGCTGAATTCTAAAACGTGTGTGTGATGGTTTCCCTTCAGCGTCGACTTTTACCATGCGTTCGCCTGACTGTAGCGTATTTTTCAACAACGGCGCCTCGATGTTCCGGCAAGTTTTCTGCCACTGACCACGGACTAACGCTAGATATTGTTTAGTCATGGTTTTTTCACGCAACTGCTGGTGCAATGCTTTTAACACTGAACGTTTTTTTGCCACCATTAATAGACCACTAGTATCACGGTCTAAACGATGCGCTAACTCCAGGTTTTTTTCGTCCGGGCGTAACGATCTTAGTGCCTCGATAACACCGAACCTTAACCCCGAACCACCATGCACAGCCAGTCCTGCGGGCTTATTCACCACAAGTAACGCATCATCTTCGTAAATTATTGCCGCTTCTAACGCCTGCACCTGTTCAAGTTTGGCCGACGGTAACTCCGGACGTTCGGAAATCTTAACCGGAGGAATACGAATTTCGTCACCAAGCTTTAATTTATAGTCTGGTTTAATCCGTTTTTTATTTGCCCGAACCTCACCTTTCCGAACAATACGGTAGACCAAAGATTTGGGGACGCCCTTAAGCCTGGCCATTAGGAAGTTATCAATCCTTTGCCCCTGCTCTTCGTCGCTTACCTGATGCAATGTCACTTTTGTTTGAATCATTTTCATGCCGTCATTTTATCACTAAGCCAGGCAACATGCAGCGAAATTGTTGCTTGTATTAGTTAGTGAAAATATGAAATAATGAAGTGTCAAAATATATCCTGTCTGGGACATGAAGGTATAAAGCGTGCTAAATAGATAGCCGCCCAGCGGGAACAGAGACAGAAAAAAATTTATGTTCGCGCAATTGAAAGCATTTTGCACCCTCTCCACGTCGGTATACGGTATGAGTTTGTTTTTAACGATGAACGACTTGACCACCGAGATGTCGAATGCACGGAGTTAGTAAGCCAAAGCAAAATGTTATTTTCAGTTGCTGATTATGGTTAATCGCGACAGTATGACACGTAACAACTAGCCTAGCCGCTTTGTTATACGCACAGTCAAACCAATTTTTGTTACACGTTCAATAACGGGTAACGCAGACGCTGATTGTAAAAATCGCGGGCTGCAGACAACAATTTAACGATAGTGCAATAGCGCTGCTGAACAGCGTGTCATGCTGTGGCCTAATAAAAATTGAGTCACAGTAATGAAAAGAATGCTAATTAATGCCACGCAATTAGAAGAATTGCGTGTCGCTCTGGTCGACGGCCAGCGGTTATACGACCTGGACATAGAGAGCCCGGGACACGAACAGAAAAAAGCAAATATTTACAAAGGAAAAATCACTCGAATTGAACCCAGCTTAGAAGCTGCCTTTGTTGACTATGGCGCTGACCGCCATGGATTCCTGCCTCTCAAAGAAATCGCGAAAACTTATTTCCCCGAAGGTTATACCTTTAAAGGCCGTCCTAATATCAAGGACGTGGTTTCTGAAGGCCAGGAAGTTATTGTTCAAATAGATAAAGAAGAACGCGGTCAAAAAGGCGCTGCGCTAACTACCTTTATCTCATTAGCAGGCAGCTATCTGGTGCTAATGCCAAACAACCCTCGCGCTGGCGGCATATCACGTCGCATCGAAGGGGATGAGCGTTCTGCGCTAAAAGAAGCATTAAGTGACTTGAATGTACCGAAGGAGATGGGCCTTATAGTCCGTACTGCCGGTGTAGGTAAGTCGAAAGAAGAGTTAGAGTGGGACCTCAATGTTCTATTACATCACTGGACAGCTATCAGCGAAGCCGCCAGTGGCCGCCCTGCTCCGTTTCTGATTCATCAGGAAAGCAACGTTATTTTCCGCGCTCTACGCGACTACTTGCGCCGCGACATTGGTGAAGTGTTAATCGATAGTAAGAAAGTCTATGAGCAGGTACGCACGCACATTCAGCAAATTCGCCCGGACTTTCTAAATCGCGTTAAGTTGTACGATGGCGACGTTCCATTATTCAGCCACTACCAAATTGAAAGTCAGATTGAGTCAGCCTTCCAACGTGAAGTTAGACTCCCGTCTGGCGGTTCTATCGTTATTGATCCGACTGAAGCTCTGACCTCTATCGATATTAACTCTTCACGCGCTACCAAAGGTGGCGACATAGAAGAGACGGCGCTGCAAACCAACCTTGAGGCGGCGGAAGAGATTGCCCGTCAGCTTCGCTTACGAGATCTTGGTGGATTGGTTGTTATTGATTTTATCGATATGACACCGGCACGTCACCAACGTGACGTAGAAAACCGCTTACGCGATAGCCTTGCGCATGATCGGGCGCGTATACAAGTTGCTCGTATTTCGCGGTTTGGTTTGCTGGAAATGTCACGCCAGCGTTTACGCCCCTCTCTTGGCGAGTCAGCAAACAGTGTTTGCCCTCGTTGCGACGGTCAGGGAACCATTCGCTCTAGTGAGTCTTTAGCTCTGTCGATAATGCGTTTAATCGAAGAAGAGGCTATTAAAGATAATACGGTTCAGGTTCAGGCCCAGGTGCCCGTTCCGGTAGCTACCTATTTGCTTAATGAAAAACGCTCAGCCGTTAATAAAATCGAAGAACGCCATAATGTGAAAGCGGTGATTATTCCAAATCACCACCTGGACACGCCACATTTTGAAGTTATCCGTATCCGTGATGATGAAGTTCCTGAAGCGGCAAGTTTCCAATTAGTGCAAAAGCAAGAAAAAGACGAAAGCGTAGCTATTACGTTAACCAAAGATCGCCAGCAAATCGAGGAGCCTGCCTTAAAAGGTTTACAAGCTCCAACCACACCGCCACCGGCAGTGGCTGCAACTACAGCGGCTCCGACTGTTAAAAAAGCGGGACCGTCATTGCTTAGCCGACTCGGCAAGTGGTTCTCTGAGCTGTTTGCCAGCGATAGTGAAGAAAAAGAATCTACAGCTGAACAGCAGCGGCGCCAACGCGCTAACAACCGTCGCTCAGGTAATAATCAGCAACGCCGTGGGCGCAATAATCGTGGCAGTAATACTCGCAACCGCAACCGTAATACCGATAATCGCAAACCGAAAGCTGAGGAAACCGAAGCTCCGGCTCAGCAACAAGATGGTGCTGACAATAAACGACAAGATGAACGTCAAGATAACCGTTCGTCCAACAACCGTCGTAATAATCGCCGGGGCCGGGGCCGTAATCGTTCACAAGGTCGGAAGCAAGAGACTGAGCAAACAGCCCAGACTGAAACAGCAACAGATAATGTACAAAACGAGTCTGTTACTAAAGAGAAATCAGCAGAGACCACTCAGCAAGCACCGAAGAAACGTCGTCAGCAGAAGCCGCTGGAACGTTCAGTGCGGGTGAAGGCCGACGCGTCGGCCGCTACCGATGAACAGCCTAAGCCTGAAACCAAGGCTCCAGAGCAAACGCAAAAGACTGAGCAATCGGAAGAGCAGACTCAACGTCAGCCAAGCCAGCAAAAATTAGCGTCAAAAGTTCGCGACCCTCGCCTTCAGGCTGCTGCCGAAATTGTACAAGCGGAACAGCAACAAGAGTCGGTATCGGAATCCGAGGCCGCGGTAACACCTGAGCCAACGCCAGAACCTAAACCAGAACCTAAACCAGAGCCTAAACCAGAGCCTAAACCAGAATCTAAGCCAGAGTCTGGCGAAGTGGTACCGCCGAAGCCTGAAACTAAGACAGAAGCAGCATCCGAAGTCCCAGCTGAATCTGAGCCAGAGCCAGTAGCAGAAGCGCCGACTAAGGCTGGTGCTGAACCTGAACCTGAGCCTAAGCCTAAGCCCGAAGCGGCTGCAGAAACTTCAGCTGAGCCTGAGGCAGAACCAAAGCAGGAGCGTAATCGTTCTCGTCGGTCACCGCGTCACTTGCGAGCAGCAGGTCAAAAGCGCAAGCGTGATAAGCAGGAAAACAGCAAACTAGCTCATAATAGTCAGCCTATCTACCCTGCTAACGCGCATCATAAAGCTTTTTCAGAGATGACTAAAGCGACAGCGGTAGATCGTCAAAGCGAGTTTTCACCCTTCCCGGTAGCAACTGCCACTGCGCGTATTGCCTTTACTAAAGATGAACGTGTAGCGTCCATTAACTCTTCAACTTCGCAGGCAAATGCCGATATGGCAAAATGTTCGTAGTTGATAGTCGATAATAACGACTTTAAAGCCCCAACCCATTTAATGGTTGGGGCTTTTTTTATTGGAAGGCAATTAATCAAGTCGAATTAAAGATTGGTTTTTTTCTAATGTTTTTAAGCCGATCCCTTTTACATCAAGCAACTGTTCAAATTCAGTAAATCCGCCTAACTGCTCACGCAAAGCTATAATTTGTTCAGCCCGTTTCCCACCAACTCCAATCATCACAGCAGCCAGCTGTTGTGCCGTAGCCGTATTGATATTAAGCAGTGGAGCCGCTTGCTCGGTCGTCTGGCCTTGCTGCAGAATAGGTAAAGGAGCCGCCATTGAGTTGTTCAGGTTTAACGGTGACGCTGACACTGACATAGCACCAACTAGCAGTGTACCAGTTGATAGTGCAAGAAATGTTTTCCGTAACATAGTAGATATCCTTTTATCTCACTGCACAATGCAGCATACCTACTATAGTGAAGGGGAACGAAAGTGCCAGCAACAAACCGCAAAAGCAGAGATTGATTACTGGCTTATAAGAATTAATCGTTGTCCAGTTCAGCTAATAACTGTAAAACCGTCTGATGTGGATTGTCTGACTGTGTTATTGGGCGACCAATAACCATGTAGTCCACTCCCCTGTCGACCGCTTCTGACGGCGTTAAGGTACGCTTCTGATCATCACGCTGAGCATCTGCCGGTCGTATACCTGGTGTTACTAACTTAAACTCATTACCAAACCGTTGATGCAGCATTTCTGCTTCCTGCGCTGAGCAAACTACGCCATCCAGACCCGCTTGTTCGGCCAGTTGCGCAAGCTTTAAAACTTGCTGCTCAACGGAACGATCAATACCAATACCCTGAAGATCTGTTTCATCCATAGAGGTTAATACAGTAACCGCTATTAATAGCGGTGGCTTTTCAACATCCGCTAATGCTTGTTTGGCTGCCTGCATCATTTTTAAGCCGCCACTGGCATGCACATTAATAATATCTACGTTCAATCGTGCGGCAGCAGCTACTGCTTTAGCCACCGTATTCGGTATGTCATGGAACTTTAAATCAAGAAATACTGAGAAACCGCGCTCCACCTGTTCAGCAACCCAGTCGGGCCCTTCTGTGGTAAACAACTCTTTGCCAACTTTTAAGCCGACTCGCTGCGGATCAAGCTGCGATACCATGGCGTCTGCCTGAATTCTATTATGATAATCAAGTGCCACATAAATTCGGGGAAGTTTCATAACGCTATTCACCATCTAGTCCTATGATAGGTTTTGTTGTGCTCCAGCTCTTACAACTTGGACATTGCCAGTACAGCGTATGCCCCGCAAAGCCGCAGTGCCGACAACTGTATTTAGGTCGTTGACTGATATGTTCAGCGACCATTGTTTGCAAAACTTTTAAACTTTCCCGGGCATTGCCAACATCCGCGGCTCTAATATGAAAGTCCATTAACTGATGAAAGCCGCGCATCGTCGGGTGTGTTTCCATACTGGTCCGGATAAATCGCTCTGCCGCCTCGCCGCCCTGCGTTTGAAAAATATACTCCGATAACGCAATCGTGGCGCTGGTACCTGCATCTTGTTCTACACAGTGCTGCAAAAACTCAATATAGGGCAACATATCGCCCTGCTCTCTATAACACTGCTCAAGCGGCTTCAATACTTCACAGACAAAGCTTTTATCCTGTTGTAGGACTTTTTCGTAGTAATTATTCGCTACTCTACGCTGTCCCTGGCGGGAATATAACTGACCCAGCGAGATACTGGCTCTGACACAGCGTGGGTCATGCTTGAGTGCTTTTTTGTAATGTTTAATCGCCGATTCAACGTGCTGTTCGTTATCTGCTAGCTCGCAGAACAGCTGCGCTACAACAGCTTCAACACTGCGATCGTCCTTAGTTAGCCTAAGAGCAACTTTTATCGCTTTATCCCATTCATGGGTAGCCTGAAATAGCTCAAGTAAATTTTTGCGACTTTTCTCGCGAAACACCTTATGCTGCTGGAGTCCTGAAAACATTTGTTCAGCACGGTCATAAATACCAGCGGCGAGATAATCTTTGCCCAATTCATACATCGCAGTCAAACGGTCATTTTCCGCAATATTGGGACGCGAAGTAAGATTTTGATGAATTTTTATGGCCCGCTCAACTTCACCACGACGACGAAATAACTTGCCTAGAGTCCAATGAGTTTCCAACGTATCGCTGTCCACGTCTAACAACTCAACAAATAAATCTACCGCTTTATCAGGTTGATCAGAGAGAAGTAGGTTTAAACCCGTCGCATACTGTTTAGAGAAACGTTGTTGTTCTTTACGTTCTTCACTGCGCACGCTGTTTCTGCCCATGAACCATCCATAGGCGGCGGCAACAGGCAGTAATAAAAACAGCAGCTCAAGCATTTAACGTTGATCCTGATGATGCTCTATAGTATTCGATGCTGACCGGCTTGCATGGAACTTTTTAAGCAAGCGGCGATAACGCAGCTTCCATTTAAGCAGCGATAGGATATAAAACGCGAGTGCGATTATAAATCCAAGGCCTAAGAATATGCCGGCGACGGCTGCTACCGACAGCTCACTTTCTAAAATCAGAAAGTTAACGGTAACCAAGGTTGCGTTTTGCGCACCAAAAGCGAGCGCGATAAAAAATATCAATAAAACCGGAATGATAAACAGTAGTTTTTTTAACATGCGTGTCCTTACCTGCGCTTATCGAGTATTGGTGCAGCCATAAAAAAACGGCATGCCATTATAGCATGCCGTTTTTATCAATCGAGCGCAAAGATCACGTTAAATTATCTACTCGTTCTCTTAACTCTTTACCAGCTTTAAAGTGAGGAACATACTTACCATTCAGCTCCACCCTCTCACCGGTCTTTGGATTTCGTCCAACGCGAGGTGCTCGATAGTGCAGAGAAAAGCTGCCAAAGCCACGAATCTCAATCCGTTTACCATGGGCAAGGTTTTGGACCATTTGCTCAAGGATATCTTTAACAGCAGACTCAACGACCGCAGGAGATAAGTCTTGATACCTCAGTGCTAATCGTTCAATTAACTCCGATTTCGTCATTCCTACTCCTCCCGGTCGTTGGGTGTTTACACCAAATTAGTCGTCGTTTTTCGCTGCTTTAAAGGCTTCAGCCATTGCGCTGTTCATGCCTGAGCTGTCCTGCTGCTTGTTAACCTGCTCAACCGCTTCTTTCTCTTCCACTTCGTCTTTCGCACGGATAGACAAGCTCAGAGTACGGTTTTTGCGGTCAACGCCCATGAAGCGAGCTTCAATGGTATCGCCAACACTCAGTACAGTTGAAGCGTCTTCTACGCGGTCACGAGAAATATCTGCTGCGCGTACATAACCTTCAACACTGTCAGCCAGTTCTACTTTAGCACCTTTAGCGTCAACTTCGCTGACAGTACCTGTTACAAGAGAACCTTTTTTGTTAGCTGCTAAGTAGTTGTTGAACGGGTCTTCTTCAAGCTGTTTAATGCCCAAAGAGATACGCTCACGCTCAGCGTCAACTTGCATGACTACGGCAGTTACTTCTTCGCCTTTCTTGTAATCACGTACAGCTTCTTCGCCAGTTGCGTTCCAGCTGATGTCTGACAAGTGAACCAAACCGTCAATACCGCCATCTAGACCGATGAAGATACCGAAGTCAGTGATTGACTTAATCTTACCGCTAACTTGCTCGCCCTTGTTGTGGTTCTTAGCGAACTCTTCCCAAGGGTTAGGCTTGCACTGTTTCAGGCCAAGTGAAATACGACGACGTTCTTCGTCAATTTCAAGTACCATAACCTCAACAGAGTCATCCAGGTTAACCACTTTAGATGGGTGAACGTTTTTGTTTGTCCAGTCCATCTCAGACACGTGTACTAAGCCTTCAACACCTTCTTCGATTTCTACGAAGCAGCCGTAATCAGTCAGGTTCGTAACACGACCGGTCAGGCGGGTGCCTTCAGGATAACGATTAGCGATATCTGCCCATGGATCTTCACCCAATTGCTTAAGACCCAGTGATACGCGCGTGCGCTCACGGTCGAACTTAAGTACTTTGACAGTAATTTCATCGCCAACGTTAACGATTTCACTTGGGTGCTTAACGCGTTTCCAAGCCATATCAGTGATGTGCAACAAACCGTCAACACCACCAAGATCAACGAATGCACCATAGTCAGTAAGGTTCTTAACGATACCTTGTACTTCCTGACCTTCTTGCAAGTTTTCAAGCAGCTCTTCACGCTCTGCACTGTTCTCTTTTTCGATAACAGCACGGCGAGAAACCACAACGTTGTTGCGCTTCTGATCAAGCTTGATAACTTTAAATTCAAGATCTTTGTTTTCCAGGTGAGCAGTTTCACGTACTGGACGTACGTCAACCAATGAACCTGGCAAGAATGCGCGAACGCCGCCAAGATCAACGGTAAAGCCACCTTTAACTTTACCAGAAATAATACCGGTAACAGTTGCGTTGTCTTCGTATGCTTTTTCCAGCTGCAGCCAAGCTTCGTAGCGCTTCGCTTTTTCGCGTGAAAGAATCGTTTCACCGAAACCATCTTCTACTGCATCTAGTGCAACGTCGACTTGATCGCCAACACTGATTTCTAGCTCACCTTCAGCATTACGGAATTGTTCGGCTGGGATAGCACTTTCAGATTTAAGGCCTGCGTCTACCAATACCAGATCTTTCTCGATGGCAACGATAGTACCTTTAACGATGGAGCCCGGGCGAGTTTCGACTTCTTTCAGGCTTTCTTCAAACAGCTGTGCAAAATTTTCTGACATATTAAATAACTTCGCTTTTAGATGACGTCCACTGAACTTCCTGTACAGCGGGGTTATGAATAAAGTCTGCGTGTTTCCTTACGGCAGACACCTAAATAACTCAACAAGCCTAATTGCTTGTGAGTTAGCTAGTCTTGAGACAATTTGCTATGCGCAAACGTCAGAATCTGTTCCAGTACCTGCTCTACGCTTAACTCGGTTGAGTCTAAATATAATGCATCGTCAGCAGGTTTTAACGGCGCTACAGGGCGATTAGTATCGCGATCGTCGCGCTCTTTAATTTCGGTTATTAATTGGTCAATATTAGCATCAAAGCCTTTCTCTAGCAATTGCTTGTAGCGACGCTCTGCCCTTTCCTCTGCAGATGCGGTTAAAAACACCTTGGCATCCGCATCGGTAAATACTACCGTGCCCATGTCACGGCCATCAGCTACCAATCCGGGTAACTCTTTAAAGGCACGTTGCCGTCTTAGAAGTGCTTCGCGTACCCGCGGCAGCGCGGCTATTTTTGAGGCCATATTACCGACTTTCTCAGTACGGATAGTAAGAGTGACGTCTTCGCCTTCAAGGATGATATGGGTTAATGCCTCTTCCTTATCGGCTTCGAACTTCACATCCAGATCGGAGGCCAGCGCTGCCAGACTCTGTTCATCGTCGACGGTGAAGTCATGGTGCAATGCCGCTAATGCTAAAACTCGATAAATCGCACCGCTATCAAGCAAGTGCCAGTCTAGCTTTTCTGCTAAAAGGCGGCTAACGGTTCCTTTTCCTGAGCCACTCGGGCCATCGATCGTGATAACCGGTATTTGCGTTGCCATAAAATCCTCTATTTGCCCTGCCTATCGCAGTTATTAGCGGCGCAATTATACGCATTTGGTATTTTTTTGCACCCTTTACCAAGAAACCTTTATCAACAATTACAAAGCCGAGCAAACTCGGTAAAAAATTGCGGGTAAGTTTTTGCGCAACATTGGGGATCATTTATGGTTACACCAACTGGAGAAAAAGCAGCTAGTGCCATACACATGGCAATCCGGTGGTCATCATAGGTATCCACTATTGCATGCTGCCATTGCGCTGGCGGCTCAATAACAAGAAAGTCCTCACCCTCTTCTACCTTGGCTCCGGTTTTGCGTAACTCCGTAGCTAATGCACGCAATCGATCGGTCTCTTTAACTCGCCAATTAGCCACGTTCCGAATGATAGTACGGCCCTTAGCAAACAAGGCCAGTGGCGCTAGAGTCATAGCAGCGTCAGGAATTTGATTACCATCAAAGTCGATGCCTTTTAACGGACCATCAGACATCACCTTAATAGCGTTTTGCTGAAACTCTACCGTAGCTCCCATCGCCTTGATCACCTCGGCAAAAGCTACATCGCCCTGGATCGAGTCTTCACCGACACCATGAATGGTAATGGGTCCGCCAGTTATAGCGGCAGCGGCCATCCAGTAGCTGGCACCGCTGGCATCGCCTTCCACATAGTAGTCTTGCGGCGGTTGCAGTTGTTGGTTACCGGGAATAGTAAATTTGCTGGCCGATAGTGGCTCTATGCTAATTCCAAATTCAGCAAGCATCGCCAGCGTTAAATCAATATAAGGCCTTGAGACGATGTCGCCGGTTAAGTTCAGCGTAGAGTCGCGCTTCAATAACGGTAAAGCCATTAGCAATGCACTAATAAACTGGCTGGAAACACTGCCATCAATAGCGAAGTCTCCAGCTTGCAAACCAGGCCCAATACTCAACGGCGGATAACCCGGTTGCTCACGATAATGGATGTTAGCTTGCTGTTGTTGCAGACTGTCGACCAGGTGTTTTACCGGACGCTCTCGCATCCGTTGGTCACCATCTAAAATGATTGAGTGCTCAGTCAATGTTGCGGAAAGAACGGCTATTAAAGGGCGCATTGCCGTTCCTGCATTGCCCAGTGACAGTCGTTCAGGAATGGATTCCCAGCTACCACCGCAGCCAAACACTTGCAGCGTCGTAGTGTCCTCTTCGATAACCTTAACACCCAACGCGGCTAACGCCTCCAACATGCGCGCAGTATCATCACTGCGCAGCAGGTTGTGTAAAATGACTGGACGTGGGCTGATTGCCGCAAGCAACAGAGCTCTATTAGCTATACTTTTAGAACCCGGTAAGGTGACATCACCAATACAGGACGGACGAGAATTCAGAGTAATACTTTCTGTACGGCGACTCACTAATCTTCTCTCTGCTACCCAATTTTTAACATGGCATCAATAAAGGCCTGGTTTTCTTCTTTTAAGCCAATACTAACGCGTAAATGATTGGGTAATTGGTAACCACCGACAGGCCGCACAATAATCCCTTCGTGCAACAGTTTTTCATAAATATCCATCGCCTTCGGACCAAACTCTATGGTTAGGAAATTACCGTACGATGGGATATAATCGTAGCCCTGCTGCTGGCAAAACTCGACCAATTGTTTCATACCCTGTTGATTGACCTGAACCGCCTGCTGCAGATAGTCATGGTCGTCTAATACCACCTCTGCTGCCTTCAGCGATAAAGCATTGACGTTAAACGGCTGACGAATGCGATTCATAAGGTCAGCTATTTCTGTACTACTGACTGCATACCCAGCACGAAGTCCTGCTAAACCGTAGGCTTTAGAAAAGGTGCGTGAAACCACCAAATTAGGATAATGCTGCAGCCAGTCAATAGACGGTGCGCGTTCTGGCTCGGGTACATATTCGTAATAAGCCTCATCAAGCACGACAATCACATGCGGAGGTACTTTATCTAAGAAATCTTTTATCTGTTCAGTGGTCAAAAAAGTGCCGGTTGGATTATTGGGGTTAGCCACAAAAATCATTTTAGTTTTATCAGTAACGGCTGCGGCCATTGCCTCTAAGTCGTGACCATAATCTTTTGCCGGAACTGCCACCCCTTTGGCCCCAATTGCCTGAGTAACTAATGGGTAAACAACAAAGGCGTGCTGGGAGAATATAACCTCTTCTTCGGCACTCACAAAAGTACGAGCGAGAATCTCTAATACATCGTTAGAGCCGTTGCCCAGGGTAATCTGCTGTGGTTCAACCCGGTGCAGTTCAGCCAGCTTACTTTTTAGATAAAAACCGTTGGCATCGGGATACCGAATTAAATTACTGAGTTCTGCCTGTAACGCAGTACGCACCTTCTCACTCAAACCTAAAGGGTTTTCATTAGAAGCAAGCTTAACTACATGGGATAATCCCAGTTCCCGTTGCAATTCATCCATTGGTTTACCGGCTTGATAGGGTTGTAATTTTTTAACCCCAGAGTTTGCCGCCGCTGTTGCATCAAAAGCTGCCATAGTCACTACCTATTCTTGTTGTTTTTATATGGGTTTTGTCTTTTATAGTTTGCGCTGAAATTGATCCATAAAGTCTATCAGGGTTTGAACGCCCGCTATTGGCATAGCGTTGTAGAGACTGGCTCGCATACCACCGACAAACCGGTGGCCTTTTAAGCCAATCAGGCCAGCCGCTGCTGCTTCCTGTAAGAACTTTTGGTCTAAACTATCGTCTGCTAATTGGAATGGAACATTCATTATCGACCGATAATCAGGATGTACTTCATTGCGATAGAACTCTGATTGATCGACGTAATCGTAAAGCAGCTGGGCCTTTTGCTGATTAAGCTGACCGATTCCTGCAAGCCCACCCTGACGTTTTAACCATTGGAACACCAGACCTGACAAATACCAGGCAAAGGTATTCGGCGTGTTGTACATAGAACCATCTTTTGCCTGCAGCTGATAATCCATAATTGAACTCAGCTCTGGCTGCGGCTCACCTAACAGATCCTTTTTTACGATCGCAATCGCAAACCCCGACGGACCAATATTTTTCTGCGCACCCGCGTAAATAATACCAAACTTGCTTACATCTAAAGGCTCCGACAGTATATTGGAAGACATATCTGCAACTAAAGGAGCCTCAATTCCCGCGGGTGGTGTATGCAAGGCAATACCATCAACCGTTTCGTTGGTACAATAGTGAAAGTAGGCCGCATTGTCAGACAACTGCCACTGCTCTTGTGGCGCAATCGCCTTGCCCTTACCTGTTTCCAGGCAACCGCCAGCTACATTTACCTTGCTAACGTACTTCGCCGCTTCACGAATGGCATAACCCGACCAGATACCAGTGTCCAGGTAGTCAACCGTAGCGCTCTTTGCAGCGATATTTTGTGGTACCGCAGAAAACTGGCCACGGCCACCACCTTGCAGAAACAAGACCTCGTAATCGTCCGTGATATTCAATAAGTCACGTAAGTCTTGCTCGGCCTGACGCGCCATTTTCACGTATGCCGGATCTCGATGCGAAAATTCCATCACCGAGACACCGGTATTATTCCAATTCAAAAGTTCTTCCCGCGCCTGCTGCATGACTTCCTTAGGAAGCATCGCCGGGCCGGCAGAAAAGTTGAACAGATCACTCATCGTTATTGCCTTCAGCCTTTTCTTCAGTGTCAGTTGTTTCCGTTGCTTCTGCGTCGATCACTTCATCTTCTTCTTCCATCTCATCGATACGCTGCAAACCAACTACTTTCTCGTCATCGGCCGTTCTAATAAGGCGAACGCCCTGCGTGTTTCGACCGACTACAGAAACTTCATGGACACGAGTTCGAACCAACGTACCTTTGTTACTGATCAGCATGATTTCGTTACCATCGATAACTTCCATCGCGCCAACTACAGGGCCATTACGTTCGCTGACTTTAATTGAGACAACACCTTTAGTTGCACGGCTCTTAGTTGGATACTCACCCACTGGCGTACGCTTACCAAAGCCGTTTTCAGTCACGGTTAGTATTGCCGCTTCCTGTTCTTCGTATTCACGCGGCACAATTAACGAGACCATCTGTTGACCCGGCTCCATGCGAATACCGCGTACACCGGTCGCGGTACGTCCCATAGAACGAACCTGATCCTCTTTAAAGCGCACGACTTTACCGGCATCTGAGAACAACATAATTTCTTGGTTGCCGTCCGTGATATCAACACCAATTAACTCGTCACCTTCATTTAAATTAAGAGCAATGATGCCGCCATTACGTGGGCGTGAGTAATCTGCCAATGGAGTCTTTTTCACCGTACCGTTTTTGGTGGCCATAATGACAAATTTATCATCGGGGTAATCACGCGTTGGCAATATTGCCGTGATCCGTTCATTCGATTCCAGCGGCAATAAATTAACAATCGGTTTACCACGCGACGCCCTGCTAGCCAGCGGTAACTGATATACTTTCATCCAGTAGATACGGCCATGGGTTGAGAAGCAAAGAATCGTGTCGTGTGTGTTTGCCACCCACAAGCGCTCGACGAAATCTTCATCTTTCATCTTAGTCGCAGCTTTTCCCTTACCACCCCGTTTTTGCGCTTCGTATTCAGTTAATGGCTGATATTTAACGTAGCCTTCGTGTGACAGGGTTAACACGACATCTTCTTCGTTAATTAAATCTTCCATGCTGATGTCGTGCGCAGCGGCGGTAATTTCTGTGCGGCGCTGGTCACCAAAGTTATCGCGTACTTCAACCAGTTCATCATGAATAACTTCCATCAAACGTTCTGTTGAACGCAAGATTTTCAGTAGTTCAGCAATCTGATCCAAGATGCCTTTGTATTCTTCCAGGATTTTTTCGTGCTCAAGGCCTGTTAACTTATGTAGACGAAGATCGAGAATCGCCTGCGCCTGTTCTTCGGTCAGGTAATAATGGCCATCGCGAATGCCGTATTCTTCTGGCAAGTGATCAGGTCGCGCTGCATCAACACCGGTGGCTTCTAGCATCGCGCTTACGCCACCCAATTTCCAACTGCGTGAAGTTAATCCTGCTTTTGCCTCTGCTGGCGTTGGCGAGCGCCGAATCAGCTCGATCACTTCATCAATATTGGCCAGCGCAATTGCTAAGCCTTCTAAGGTATGCGCACGTTCACGAGCTTTGCGTAACTCATACACGGACCGCCGGGTAACCACTTCACGACGGTGACGTACAAACGCGTTCAACATATCGTACAGGTTAAATAAGCGAGGCTGGCCCTTATCCAGAGCTACCATGTTTATACCGAACACAACCTGCATTTGAGTGTTCGCATAAAGGTGGTTCAACACCACTTCAGCCACATCACCGCGGCGGATTTCAATCACAATCCGCATGCCGTCTTTATCAGACTCATCACGCAGTCCGCTGATGCCTTCTAGTCGTTTTTCCTTAACCAGTTCAGCGATTTTTTCGATAAGGCGGGCTTTGTTAACCTGATACGGGATCTCCGTAACGATAATACTTTCGCGTCCGCTTTTTTCATCCACTTCGATTTCTGCAGTTGCGCGCAAATGGATACGGCCACGGCCAGTTTTATAGGCTTCAACAATGCCGGAACGACCGGATATACTAGCTGCGGTTGGAAAGTCAGGACCCGGAATGTATTCCATCAATTCATCAATGGTAATGTCCGGATTTTCAATCAGTGCCAGCGTACCATCAACCACTTCAACTAAGTTGTGAGGTGGAATATTGGTCGCCATACCAACGGCAATACCGGAAGAACCGTTAACCAACAGGTTTGGAATCCGCGTTGGTAATACATCGGGGATACGTTCTGTGCCGTCGTAGTTATCGACGAAGTCGACGGTTTCTTTGTCGAGATCGGCTAACAGTTGATGGGCTATTTTTTCCATCCGGATTTCGGTGTAACGCATAGCTGCTGCGGAATCACCATCGACCGAACCGAAGTTACCCTGACCATCGACCAAGGTGTAGCGCAAGGAAAATGGCTGCGCCATCCGTACAATTGTGTCGTAAACTGCTGAATCACCGTGAGGGTGATACTTACCAATAACATCACCGACTACACGAGCCGATTTTTTGTAAGGCTTGTTAAAGTCGTTCCGTAATTCGTTCATCGCAAATAATACGCGCCGATGAACCGGTTTTAAGCCGTCGCGTACATCAGGTAATGCCCGGCCAACGATAACGCTCATAGCGTAATCAAGGTAAGAACTTTTCAGTTCATCCTCAATGTTGACGGGTGACACTTCTCTGGCAAGATCGCTCATATTTCTGTCCCTAAAAGATCCGCTAGTTCGTTTTTATAATGATCTAGACATTGTACCCATACCAACACCATCTCGCACCCTCTTTTTAACAATCGCTGGCTGCGGTATGCTATCGGCCATTATCAGCCTTAAGTTGCCGCTAAGGCGCTAACCTCTTTTGAGTACAAGCTATGAGCAAAAACGAACAATTTTCGAACAATGACAATGTTGATCCCTCTGAAATAGAGAAGTTTTCGGCGTTAGCGTCGCGCTGGTGGGATCCCGAGGGCGAGTTCAAACCGCTGCATAAGATTAACCCGCTGCGGCTGGACTTTATCGAGCAACAAGTGGCAGGCTTATTCGGTAAGCAGGTGGTTGACGTCGGCTGCGGCGGCGGTTTGTTAACGGAGGGTCTGGCTGAGCGAGGCGCTAAAGTAAAAGGTATCGATTTAGCCGAGCAGTCATTAGAAGTTGCGCGGTTACATGCACTGGAGAGCCAGCTTAATATTGATTACGAGTGCATCGCTGCAGAGAATTTCGCCGAGCAACATAGTGGCCAATTTGATGTGGTGACTTGTCTGGAAATGCTCGAGCATGTACCAGACCCGGAGTCGATTGTGCGCGCTTGTGCGAAAATGGTGCGCCCGGGCGGACAGGTTTTCTTTTCTACGTTAAATAGAAATACCAAGTCCTGGTTGCTCGGCATTGTTGCCGCAGAGCATGTCTTGCGCTGGGTACCCAAAGGAACTCATGACCACCAACGATTTATTAAGCCGTCAGAACTACTGTCAATGGCCGATAACGCAGGATTACAAGCAGAAACAATGAATGGCATTGTTTATCACCCGCTTAAAGGCTTCCATCTGCACCCACATGATGTTGATGTTAATTATATTGTTAGCCTGAAAAAATATTAAGGTCACCTTTGTATGAACGCTATCGACAATAAACCGGTTAAGGCAGTGCTGTTTGATCTTGATGGAACCCTATTGGATACGGCCCCCGATTTAGGCGCGGCGCTTAATTATCTCTGCCGTCAGTATCAACAGCCTGAAATCAGCGCCGAAACCTATACACCAATTGCTTCTCACGGTTCCCGCGGTTTGCTGAACCTGGCCTTTGCTGAGCAAATGGCAGTTGCCGATGGCGCTCAAGCCAAACACCTAAGAGAACAATTTCTCAGCTACTATAACGACAATATCGCGCATGCTACTCAGCCTTTTAAAGGTGTTGCCGAGTTGCTGCAAGCGCTAAAAGAAGCCACCGTTGAAGTCGCCATTGTGACTAATAAGCCGGAGCTACTTACTACCAGGCTATTGCCTTATTTTAGAGACTTGCATGCCATTAGCGTGGTTGTATCAGGTGATACCCTGGACGTTTCTAAGCCTCACCCTGAACCGCTACTGCATGCGGCACAGCAATTAGGCGTTGCTGCTGACTGTTGTGTTTATGTGGGCGACGCCGAACGTGACATAGAAGCCGGCAGGAATGCCGGCATGGTAACCGTGCTTGCCGGTTACGGTTACATCAGTGATCAGGACCAGCCCCAACGTTGGGGTGCAGACTACACGATTGAAACACCCCTGGAGTTATTAAAGATACTCTCAATTGATGATTTAGGCCGCGACTCCAGCGCTATAGAATGAGTAATACTAAAAATAAAAAATAAAAGACAAAAATATTATATGCCGGTTAGTTAATCGCAAACGCAAGCCGCTAAAGCGTTGCGTCAAATCCGGCAAATTTGCAACCGCTATTTCTTAGATTTTTCATCTAATTTGACTTGATCACTGACGGCGTTACTTCTAGCATACTGGTAAATCAAAGACCCCTAGATATTGTGTTGATTTTCTAATTAGAAGGTTTTTTACACAATATCTTGTGGCCACACCAATATAACAAATAGATAAGAGTCGGCGCTAAAATGAACGATCAATTATTCGTTACGAAACGCAGTGGTCAACGTGAACCTCTCAACCTTGATAAAATTCACCGGGTTATTATGTGGGCTGCCGAAGGCCTAAATAATGTTTCTGCCTCGCAGGTCGAAATTAAATCCCATATTCAGTTTTATGACGGTATTAAAACCGAAGATATTCATGAAACTATTATTAAAGCAGCAGCAGATTTGATATCCGAAGAAGCTCCGGATTATCAATATATGGCTGCACGGCTGGCTATTTTCCATTTGCGCAAGCGCGCTTATGGGAAGTTTGAGCCCCCCCGCTTGTACGACCATGTTAAAAAGATGGTGGCGGAACACCGTTATGATGAGCACTTGCTAGACGACTTTAGTGAGCAAGAGTTTGATCAAATGGATGAGATTATCGACCACTGGCGTGACATGGATTTTTCTTATGCAGCGGTCAAGCAGTTAGAAAATAAGTACTTAGTGCAAAACAGAGTGACCGGTGATATTTATGAAAGCGCTCAGTTCTTATACATGCTGGTCGCTGCGTGCTTATTCGGCAATTACCCTAAAGCCACGCGGATGGATTACATCAAGCGTTTTTACGACGCTGTGTCTACTTTTAAGTTATCGCTGCCTACGCCAATTATGTCAGGTGTCCGCACTCCGACACGTCAGTTTTCTTCGTGCGTTCTAATAGAAACAGGTGATAGTTTAGATTCGATTAACGCCACCGCCAGCGCCATTGTAAAATATGTATCACAGCGTGCTGGTATCGGTATTAATGCAGGTCGCATCAGAGCACTGGGTAGCCCAATTCGCAATGGTGAAGCCTTCCATACCGGCTGTATTCCGTTTTATAAGTACTTTCAAACAGCGGTTAAAAGCTGCTCTCAAGGCGGTGTGCGCGGTGGTGCAGCCACCCTCTTCTACCCGCTTTGGCACTTAGAAGTCGAAAATCTATTGGTATTGAAAAATAATCGTGGGGTCGAAGAAAACCGTGTTCGTCACCTCGACTATGGCGTGCAATTTAACCGGACCATGTATCAGCGTCTGATTAAAGACGGTTACATCACTCTGTTTAGTCCATCGGACGTACCTGGCCTATATGACGCGTTCTTTGAAGACCAGGATGAATTCGAGCGTTTATACGTGCAGTATGAGCAAGACGAAAGCATCCGCAAAAAACGCATTAAGGCGATTGAGCTGTTTGGTCTGTTTATGCAAGAACGTGCCAGCACTGGCCGTATTTACGTACAAAACGTCGACCACTGCAACACCCACAGTCCGTTCGATTCTAAGGTTGCTCCTATCCGGCAAAGCAACCTTTGTTTAGAAATAGCTCTACCCACCAAGCCACTCAGTCATGTGAATGACGAGGAAGGCGAGATAGCGTTATGTACTCTGTCTGCCTTTAATTTGGGACAAATCGAGAAACTGGAAGATTTTGAAGAGCTGGCCGATCTAGCCGTGCGAGCATTGGACAGTTTGCTTGATTATCAGGAGTACCCGGTTCCAGCGGCTTATAACGCAACCATGAATCGTCGTACCCTGGGAATTGGGGTGATTAACTTTGCTTATTATCTGGCTAAGCACGGTGTTAAATATTCGGATGGCTCTGCCAACTCCTTGGTGCATAAGACATTCGAGGCAATACAGTTCTATTTAATGAAAGCCTCGATGAACCTGGCCAAAGAAAAAGGTCAGTGTCCTAAGTTCAACGAAACAACCTACTCGCAGGGCATTATGCCAACAGATACTTATAAGAAAGATCTGGACGCATTTTGTAGCGAGCCATTGCACCTTGATTGGGAGCAGTTGCGCAAAGATATCCAACAATATGGCATGCGCAACTCTACACTGTCAGCACTAATGCCGTCAGAAACCTCGTCGCAAATATCTAACGCCACTAACGGCATTGAGCCGCCACGCGGCTTTGTTAGTGTGAAAGCATCAAAAGACGGTGTCACCAAGCAAGTGGTCCCAGACTACGAGAACCTTAAAGATAAGTACGAGTTGCTGTGGCAAATCCCGGATAATAAGGGTTATCTGCAGCTGGTAGGTATCATGCAAAAATTTGTCGACCAGACAATTTCAGCCAATACCAACTACGACCCCGCTAAATTTGAAGGCGGCAAAGTTCCTATGAAGCAATTGCTTCAGGACTTGCTGACTGCCTATAAGATGGGTGTAAAAACACTGTATTACCATAACACCCGTGATGGTGCAGCAGATAATCAGGCGGACATCGGTGAAAACCGGCGTCAAGCGAATAAGCCACAAGCACAAAGCCCGGCTGAAGTTGTTATCGAAGACGATGATGACTGCGCTGGTGGTGCCTGCAAGATTTAATAAGGGAGTTTACCGAGTGTCTTATTCAACCTTTAATCAAGCGCAAATAAACCCGCTGAATGAACCAATGTACTTTGGTAACTCAGTTAACGTGGCGCGCTATGATCAGCAAAAACACAGTATTTTTGAAAAACTGATCGAAAAACAAATCAGTTTCTTCTGGCGCCCTGAAGAAGTGGACGTCAGTCGTGATCGTGTCGACTTTAATAAGTTAACGACCAGTGAAAAGCATGTTTTTATCTCTAATTTGAAATACCAAACATTGCTTGACTCGATCCAGGGGCGTAGCCCGAATATCGCGCTCCTGCCAATAGTCTCCCTGCCAGAGTTAGAAACCTGGATTGAGACTTGGTCATTTTTCGAAACTATTCACTCTCGTTCTTACACTCACATTCTGCGCAATTTATTTAGCGACCCGAGTGAAGTGTTTGAAGACATTGTCATTAACGAACAGATAAAAATGCGAGCCAACGACATCTCGCAATACTATGACAATCTGATCTTCTATACCCAGCTATGGCAAACCCATGGCGAAGGCGAGGTTGAAGTCGACGGTGAAATCTACAATGTCACCATGCGCGAGCTCAAGAAGAAGCTGTTTTTATGCATTAACTCGGTTAATGCGTTAGAAGCAATTCGGTTTTATGTCAGCTTTGCCTGCACTTTCGCATTCGCCGAACGTGAATTAATGGAAGGTAATGCAAAAATCATTCGCTTAATCGCCCGCGACGAAAACGTTCACCTGACGTCGACTCAGCACATGATTAACTTATGGCAATATGGCGAAGATGACCCAGAAATGAAGGAAATTGCTGAAGAGCTTCGCGACGATGCTTATGAGATCTTCATGACTGCGGTCAAGCAGGAAAAACAGTGGGCGCATTACTTATTTAAAGATGGCTCGATGATTGGTCTGAATGAAAGCATGCTCTGCCAATACGTCGAGTACATTGCCAACTTAAGAATGCAAGCCATTGGCTTTGACGCCCCCTTCCCTGAGCAGCGTTCCAACCCACTGCCATGGATGAACAAATATCTTGTTTCCGATAACGTTCAGGTTGCTCCGCAGGAAGCAGAAATTAGCTCCTACTTAGTTGGCCAAATCGACAGTAGCGTCGATGCGTCAGATTTAGGCGACTTTGACCTGTAACGCAAATGACCCAGTCGGTATTTAAGGTGATAGTCAACGGCGAGCACGAGCTTGCCGTTGACGCTTCTGAAGGTACTCTATTAGAAGCACTCGAAGCCCATAAATTAGAGGTTAACTATCACTGCAAAAGCGGTTTTTGCGGTGCATGCCGGTCAACCTTAAAAAGCGGTAGTGTACGCTACCTAACCGATCCTCTGGCGTATATTCGTAAAGGCGACATATTGCCATGCTGTTGTGTTCCAGAATCAGATCTTGAAATTGATCATTAATGCCCAAAAAACTGTATTCACAATATCGATAACCCCTATCGTTTCGATTCATTGTTAATGGGGTCAAAAAAATGGATAATGCTCGTCAGTTTTAGAGATTTCATTCAATTATATTTAGCAGTAAAGAGGATTTACTATGTTTACCGTGATTTTTGGCCGTCCAGGCTGTCCATTTTGTGTCCGCGCCAAAGATGTAGCTGATCAGTTAAAAGCTGATCGCGATGACTTTGACTACCGTTATGTGGATATCCAGGCCGAAGGGATTACTAAAGCAGACTTAGAAAAAACAGTCGGCGCCCCGGTTCACACCGTACCTCAAATCTTCGTCGACGAAACTCATGTTGGTGGCTTTACAGAATTTGAAGCCTACGCAAAAGAACATTTAGGCTTGTACGCGGCGTAATTGATACCGTTCAAGCAGTGAAGCCGAGGACCACTCTCGATTTGTCTAACATCGTAATAGTCCTCGGCTTTTTGGTTTAAAGTTCCGCCATCGCATTGCGGACACGTTTTTCGGAAACCGGGTATTTAGTGCCAAGCGTTTGCGCGAAGAACGATACGCGTAGCTCCTGTAACATCCAGTAAACTTCTTTGACCTCTTCTGGTACTACTTTCGGATATTTTCTCTGTAGCTTTTTGTAATCTTGCTCCAGACTATCCAGGCTAATTGTCAGTAACCGGTCCTTATTCGGATCCACCGGTAATTTCTCCAGCCGTTTTAGCAGCGCCATTAAATAGCGTTCCACATCAGTCAGCCGCGATGCCCCTAACTGACTAACAAAACCTTTAAAGACTAATTCATCCAGTTGTTTCTGAACGTCTCCCCGAGACTGAATTTGATCGAGTGGGATTTTTCCCTTTAACTGTTTGCGAATCTTTTGATTTAGCAGTAAACAGCGTTCAACTAAGCTGGCGATCTTTTCAACCCGCGGGTTTAACTCGGCTCTAACCTGCTCTTTGACTTGAAGAAAGCTCTGTTGATCACGAATATCTCGCCCTTGCTGAATATTTTCCTGAATAATTTCATCAACGGCTGCTGCGATACAGTCTTTTATTAATACATCAACCTTCCCCCACGGATTAAAATACATCGACAGCTTTGCTTTATTAGAAAGTGACTGCTGTAAGTATTTAACCGGTGAAGGTACCTGTTTAAGCAACAACTCGCGCACACCCAGCTGATGTTGCTGTTGCGCCTCCTCAGGACTGTCGTACATTTGTATCGACAATTTACCCTCAGCAGGTGTTAATGCCGGATATGCTTTTATTTCAAAACCATGCTGCTTTTCACTAACAACCTTGGGTAATTGCTCAAAGTCCCAGTCTTCGACATCGCTACGTTTAACGTCTTCGCCGGCTGACTTATCCAGACGTTTTTGCACCCGGCCGGCAAGCTGATCTTTTAGTAGTGGCAAGTCGCGCCCCTCACGGATCAATTTCTTTCCATCGAAAATCTTAAAATTCATTCGTAGATGAAGCGGAACAGCCTCTTCATTCCAGTGCTCAGGTTCGACCCTGACACCGCTCATACGGCGTAGCTTGTCACTCATCGCTTCCTTCAGGCTACCCTCCATTGGCTCGATATCAGCTACTACCGCGCCAGCGTAGTTTGGTGCCGGGACAAAGTTACGCCGTATTGGCTTAGGTAGCGACTTTATTAGCGCAGCGATACGCTCCTCGCGTAAAGCGGGAATATGCCAGTCAAATCCGTCTTCGCTGACCTGATTAAGGATAGCTAACTGAATATTAACGCTAACACCATCGTCCTCGGCATTAGGCTCAAAGTTATAGGTGAGCGGTAAGCGCAGGTTCCCCTGACGCCAGAATTCAGGGTATTCCTGTTCGGTAATATGCGAGGTATCTCCACCAATTAAATCGTCACGCTCAAAAAATAACAATTTTGGCTGCTGCTTGCTGGCTTTATGCCACCAGCCCGCTAACAACTTCTCGGTAAAAATACCTTGTGGAATTGAGCGGTCGTAGGCATCAAATAACTCTTGTTCGTCCACAAGAATGTCGCGCCGCCGCGATTTAGCTTCAAGCTCCTGCACACTCTCGATTAACTGTAGGTTATGCTTAATAAACGGCAGCTGACGTTTTATTTGGCCCTGCACTAATGCCTCACGGATAAAGAGCTCACGCGCTTTTACTGGTGCTACCGGACCATACTGTACCCGTCGCCTGCCGACTAGAATAAGCCCCAATAGCGTGACTTGCTGATCGGCAACAACACTACCTTGTTTGGCTTCATAATGCGGCTCTAAGTACTGATGTTTTACCAGGTGGCTTGCAGCTTGCTCAATCCATTCGGGCTCCACTGCTGCATTTACTCGTGCGAATAATTTGGAAGTCTCAACCAATTCAGCGCTGACGACCCACTTGGGTGGTTTACCAAACAGATGAGACCCTGGAAAAATATGAAACCGGGTCTGCCGAGTTCCCTGATATTCATGTTTTTGATCTTTTATACCAACCTGCGAAATCAAACCACTGATCACAGCCCGGTGAATTTGTTCAAAAGTTGCCGGCTCTTCATTAATTCGTAGCCCCATTTCGCGGATGGCCTGCCGACTTTGAGTGTAAATATCCTGCCATTCACGAATACGCATAAAATGCAGAAACTCACGCGCTAATTGTTTCCGGAACTGATTACCGGTCAGGGATTTTTGCTTCTCCGTTAGATAGTTCCAGAGGTTCAGATAGGCATTAAAATCCGACGTTTTATCTTCAAAGCGCTGGTGCCATTGGTCTGCTTTTTGTTTCGCTTCGTGCGGACGTTCACGTGGGTCCTGAATACTTAAAGCTGCAGTGATAACCAACATTTCACGAACACAGCCGTATTGCTGCCCGGCCAGAACCATCCGGGCTAACCGAGGATCCAGCGGTAACTTTGACAGCTGTCTGCCTATTTCTGTCAATTTGGGTTGATGCTGTTTACGACCGGCTTCAATCGCGTGTATTTCTTCCAGTAAATTAAGTCCATCTTTAACGAACCGCTCATCGGGCTTTTGTACAAACGGGAATTCACGGATATCGCCTAATTTTAGCGCTGACATTTGTAAAATAACGGCAGCCAGATTGGTTCTTAAAATTTCGGGGTCTGTATATTCTGGACGCGAGATAAAATCTTCTTCGCTGTATAAGCGAATACAAATACCCGGACCAATACGGCCACAACGGCCTTTCCGTTGATTAGCGCTAGCTTGTGAAATCGCTTCAATCGGTAAGCGCTGAACTTTAGTTCGATATGAGTAGCGGCTAATACGAACCGTTCCCGGATCGACCACATAACGAATACCGGGCACCGTCAGCGAGGTTTCCGCCACATTGGTTGCGATAACGACACGCCGATTGGAATGTGTCTGAAACACTCTGTTTTGTTCATGCGACGACAGCCGGGCGTATAACGGCAATACTTCCGTATCTCGCAGCTGCAATTCATTAATGGCTTCCGCGTAATCTCTTATCTCGCGTTCACCACTGGCAAAAACTAGAATATCGCCGGGACCTTCTGCCTGCAATTCCTGCACAGCGTCTAGCAAACCCTGCAATACATCTGTCTCCGAGGCTTTACCGTCAGTGGGCGGTCGATAGCGCACATCGACTGGATAGGTTCGGCCACTGACTGTCAGTACCGGTGCATCATTAAAATGACTGGAAAAGCGTTCGGTTTCGATTGTTGCTGAGGTGATAATGATTTTTAAATCGCGGCGCTTTGGTAATAACTTATGCAGCACACCTAATAAAAAGTCGATGTTTAAACTGCGTTCGTGCGCCTCATCGATAATAATTGCATCGTACTGCAATAATAAGGGGTCATTCTGTAGCTCCGACAGCAACATACCGTCGGTCATGAGCTTAATAGCTGTGGTTTCGGCGGTTTTATCCTGAAAGCGAATTTTATAGCCGACTTGTCGTTGTTGACTGTCCTTAAGTTCTTCCGCAATCCTTGCCGCCACACTGCGCGCGGCTAGCCGTCTTGGCTGAGTATGGCCAACGGTTCCGCGCCGCCCGTAACCCATTTCTAACAACATCTTAGGCAACTGAGTGGTTTTACCGGAGCCTGTTTCGCCGGCCACCACCACTACCTGGTGCTGTTCTATAGCCTGCTTTATTTGCTCTCGTTGCTGCGCCACCGGAAGCTGATCAGGATACTCAATAACGAAGCGCTGCTCCGCTCTGGCGAGGTAGCTGATTTGAGCGTCCTCCAGGTCCTGCTTTATTCGCTGCAGAATTTGTTGTTGTCGCTCAGCTTTTTTAACTTTCCGTAGCCCACGTAAACGACCGCGCAATTGCGCGGCCTGTTGTAACGTACATTGTTCAAGCTCGGCCTGATACTGCTGAATCAGCGCTTGTGGATCCATAAACTCCCGACTTAGTTTTTATCGTTATAGATAGAGATTTCGCGGCTGCCGTCACCTTTTATGTAACCGCGATACATGCCCTCGGTATTAAATGGCATGGCAACGTTACCTTCGGCATCGATAATAATGACACCGCCAGTACCGCCCGCTTGCTCGAGTACACCATGAATGACTTCATCGCCTGCTTCGGCAACCGATAAGCCTTTGTATTTTACTCGCGAGCAAATATCTGCGGCCACGTGATAGCGAATAAAATACTCGCCATGGCCAGTAGCAGATACCGCACAACTTTCGTTATCGGCCCAGGTGCCGGCACCTATAATTGGCGAATCACCAATTCTACCATAACGTTTGGCGGTCATGCCGCCGGTCGAGGTTCCTGCGCTTAATAAACCGTCTTTATCCACAGCAACGGCGCCGACGGTGCCATATTTATAATCTAAATCAAGATACTCCCAGGCTTGCTGCTCTGGTTGCTCGCTTTGTTTTATTTGCTGTTTTGCACGCAACAACTGTTGATAGCGACGATCGGTATTAAAATAACTGTTATCGACCATCTCTAAGCCCTGCTGTTGCGCAAACTGGGCTGCGCCTTCACCGCTTAGCATCACATGAACCGACTGCTCCATCACTTCTCGCGCCAGCTCAATCGGACTCTTCACTGTTTTTACCCCGGCAACGGCTCCTGCATTGCCATTTTGACCTTCCATCAATGATGCATCTAATTCATGTTCACCGTCCCAAGTGTACACCGCACCAATGCCTGAGTTAAACAACGGCGAGGCTTCCATCACCTGAATTGCTGCAATTACTGCATCGGTGCTGCTGGCTCCTCTATCAAGCAAATCATAACCGGCTTGTAACGCTTCATTTAACTTGTCGCGATAGGCTTGTTCCTGCTGTTCGGTTAAGTTGGCCTTAGTGATAGTGCCGGCGCCACCATGAATAGCGATAGCAATATCGTTACTATGGTCATCGGCCATTGTAGCTGTCGATCCAAATACAGCGACAGCCAGTAATGAGGTAAGCAAATGTTTTTTCATAAAATCCCCTGTTCGTTATTTTGTTTTTTTACAACTAGTCTTATTAGAGGGGATAACGCAACAAATCGCAATGCGACTGATGGAGGGTTTATGCCAACTTATCGAGTTAACTACCAGCATATTGGCTCAAACGACGAAATGACACTGGAGATTCCAACGGATTCTGCGTCAGCCTCAAAGCAGCAACTAGAAGACGCAATTGCTAAACGGCTTGCGGATCGCATATTACCCCACGCCGAGTTGGCTATTCGCCACGACGATGGTCGTAATGTTGCCGAAAAACTAGAGAAAGCCTACGACTTGATTATCACTGACTATCAACGGGTGTAATAATCCGGGCTCATGGTATAGTGAACAATTGTCGATTATTTTACCGTCGTCATAATAATTTAATAACAACTGAGCGTAGGATAACGGATGCAGGGCTCTTCTTACCCAAAACAACAAAATGATCAGCCAACTTTCTACTTTCACGATTATGAGACATGGGGGGTCAACCCACATATTGATCGCGCCGCGCAATTTGCCGGTGTTCGCACGGATAATCAGTTTAATGTTATTGGCCGGCCACTAAAGCTCTATGCCCAGCCTACTCCCGACTTTTTGCCCAATCCCGAGGCTGTTCTGGTGACGGGAATCACGCCACAATTAGCACTTAATCAGGGGGTTAACGAAGCTGACTTTGCGCGCGCGATTCATGCCGAGTTTGCGCAGCCCAATACAACGGTGATCGGGTATAACAATATTCGTTTTGACGATGAAGTCACCCGTACTCTATTCTATCGCAACTTCTATGACCCCTATCAGTATGCTTGGCAGAACGGCAATTCACGTTGGGATCTGATTGATGTAACTCGTGCCTGTTACGCGCTTCGGCCTGATGGTATCGAATGGCCCAATAACGAAGATGGCCGTGTTAGTTTGCGCCTGGAGCACTTAACCGTCGCTAATAATATCGAGCACGGACAAGCTCACGATGCGATGTCAGATGTCTACGCGACTATTGGTTTGGCCAAGCTTATTGCAGAGAAACAGCCAAAATTATGGCAATGGGCTTATAAGATTAGGCGCAAAGCTGCACTCATGGATTTATTTAACTGGCAGCAGCAGCAACCACTGGCGCATGTCAGCGGCTTTTACGGCAGCGATAAACGCTACCTAAGCGCTATTTTGCCGATTGGTTTTCACCCCCACCAAAACAATGCCATCGTCGCCTGGGATCTGCGTTACGATCCGGCAATACTGGCTGAACTGACGGTTGAACAAATAGCTGAATATGCCTTTGCCAGCAAACAGCAGCGCCAACAACAAGATATCCCCGAGCTGGGGTTGCAACTTATTAACCTTAGCCGCTGCCCTTTCCTGGCTCCTATTAGTACGGTTTCACCAGCGGCGGCAACTGCAGCAGCTCTTAATCTCGAACAAGTGAATCAATATGTACAAGCATTACAGCAGCAGGCAGCCAGTCGAGATAAACTAGTCGCCGTTTACGAGCAGCCCAAGGAATTTGTCGCAGCCGACGATGTCGATCAACAGCTCTATCAAGGTTTTTTTAGCGATCAGGATCGCAACAACATGGAAATAATACGCGATGCCCGGCCAGAACAATTAGCGGGTCTCGAATTGAACACTGCTGATCCCAGGTTGCCAGAGCTATTATTTCGCTATCGTGCCCGTAATTTTCCAGCTACTTTGTCCGATAGCGAATTAAATCGCTGGCGGCATTTTTGTCAGCAACGCATGCTGTCACCTCCAGCGGGCATGTTATCAGCAGAGACATTTATGCTGAGGTTAGAGCAACTAGCTGAACAACATCACGACAAAACCCACAAGATGAGTTTGCTGAAATCGTTGTACGACTATGCCCAAAACCTATAGTCAGCACCACTATGATTATATTATTGTCGGCGCTGGCTCTGCCGGCTGTGTGCTGGCCAACCGTCTAACCGAAGACAGCAGTAAACGTGTTCTTTTACTTGAAGCAGGCCCCGGAACCGGCGGATTCTTCTCATCAATGCCGTCAGGCTTTGCCCGCTTTATGCACAGTCGCAAGTTTAATTGGCTTTATCGCAGTCAACCCGAACCTAAACTGAGACAGGGACAAGGACTCTACACACCGAGAGGCAAGATGCTTGGTGGTAGCAGCGGCATCAATGCCATGATCTACACTCGCGGCCTACCATCCGATTATGACCACTGGGCGGCTCTTGGTTGTCACGGCTGGAGCTATAGTGACATATTACCGTACTTTAGACGGGCAGAAGGCAACGGACGCGGTGCTGACCAACACCACAATGACAGTGGTCCACTTAAAGTTTCCGATGTTCCCCCTTGGTACAATGTTTCACGACAATTCCTCAGCGCCTGCGAAGATTATGGCCTGCCGCATAATTCCGATTTTAATGGTTCAAAGCTAGAAGGTTATGGCGCTTACCAATTTACTATCCATAATGGACGCCGTTTTGGTGCTTACGATGCTTACTTAAAGCCCGCCTTAACGCGAACAAACTTAGTGGTGCTAAGTGAGTGTTTAACCGAACGCGTCCTATTTTCCAACAACAAGGCCACGGGGGTTTGTTACCGTCGAGCCGGTCATCGTTACGTGGCAAGCGCTTCTAAGCAGGTGATTGTGGCGGCTGGCGCGTTTAATTCGCCGCAGATATTGATGCGCTCCGGCATTGGCGATAGACAGCACTTAGCTAAGCACAATATCGAGTGTCTGGTTGATAATCCAGAAGTCGGTAAGAATTTGCAGGAGCATGTCGATATTTCGATACACGTCCGCAATCGCAAAAAAGACGGTATGACCTTAACCCCTTGGGGACTTTTAAAACTGGCTCCTGCGTTGGTGCAGTATATCACCACTAAGAAAGGCCAATTAGCGCGCTCATTAGCCGAGGTTGGGGCTTTTTATCGTTCATCTGAGGCGGTGGCTGAACCCGATATTCAGTGTCACTTACTGCCCGTAATGTTCAATGACAGCGGTTATAGCTGGTGGCCAACCCTCAAACATGGCTTTACCTGTCATGTCTGCCTACTCCGTCCCCGCTCGCGCGGTCAGGTTTCCCTGAATCATGTTGATCCCATGTTGGCGCCGAATATTCGCTATGGTTTTTTAAGCAACGCTAATGACCGACAAGACTTAATTAATGGACTGCGTAAAGCGATTGCCATACTCGGCCAACCCAGCTTAGCAGGTCATAATGGCGGTATTGTGTTTCCAGATAAAAACGCCACCGATCAGCAATTACTTGAACAGATCAGTGAGCAATGCGGGTTAATTTATCACCCGGTCGGAACTTGTCGTATGGGCTCAGACCCTGCTGCGGTGGTTGATGACTCGTTAAGGGTTAATGGTGTAGCTAACTTGCGAGTGATTGATGCGTCAATTATGCCGACTGTCATTAGCGGCAATACCAATGCACCGACCATTGCGATTGCGGAAAAAGGCGCCGACTTAATAAAAGCCGACGCCTAGTCTCATTACTTTTCTAATTACGCCTTATTGCCGACTCGCAATAAGCGAGCCAGTGCTGGTATCAAGATAAGTGCGCCGAGCATGTTCCAGATGAACATAAAGGTCAGCAAAATACCCATATCAGCCTGGAATTTAATCGGAGAGAAAATCCAGGTGGCAACACCAATCGCTAAAGTAATACCTGTGAAAGCAACTGCTTTACCGGTGTTTTCCAATGCGTAATGGTAAGTATTCTGCAAGTCCATACCCTGCTCAAGGCCTTCTTTAACCTTGCTGTAAATATAAATACCGTAATCAACACCAATACCGACGCCCAGTGCGATAACCGGTAATGTTGCTACTTTGATACCTATTCCCAATACCGCCATAAGCCCCTGACTCATCACTGTGGTCAGCATTAATGGCAGTACGATGCAGGCAACGGTGCGAAGACTGCGGAAGGTCAACAGACAAAGCGCTATCACTACGCCGTAAACCCATAACAGCATCTTAATTTGTGCACCCTCAATAACCGAGTTAGTCGCGGCCTCGATACCTGAGTTACCAGCAGCCATTAACAGTTCAATACCAGGTTGCTGATGCTTACCATTAAACTGTTCAACGGACGCTACCACGTTTTTAAGTGTTTCTGCTTTATGGTCATCCAGATAAATAATAATGGGTGCCATTGAGCAATCGTTATTAATCAGTCCATCCGGAATTCGGCTTAACGACGCATTAGTAACGTATTGATTGCGGTTTAAACTAAACCACTTAAGGTTACCCTCGTTGATTGCAAACATGCCCATTTTCGACACGTAAACGATTGATTTCACGTCCTGTACGCCGGCGGTATTTTCCATATGCCAGCTAAAACGCTCCATCAGCTCAAGATTCTGGTACGCAATACACTGCTGTGGCTCGGTAGCGGCCATTACCACAAAAATATCCGTACTGGAGCTGTAATTATCGACGATAAACGCATTATCCTGATTGTAGCGACTGTCAGGTCGTAATTCAGGAGCGCCCTTATCCAGATCGCCAATTTGCAGATTCTGGCTTTGATATAAGCCCCAACTCAACATCACCAACGCCACTACTAAAGCGGTATAAGCCCACTTAGGACGTGCAAACTGTTCGAAGAAGTGAACAATCGGATGCTTTTGTTGCTGTGCGGCTTTTTGATAGCTGACACCTTTCTCCGAGACACCGAAGTAGGACATCAAGATGGGCAACAAACCAAGATTGGTTAGAACGACAACCGCAACACCGATACTGGCAGCGATGGCCAGCTCTTTTATCACCTCGATATCAATGACCATTAAGGTGGTAAAGCCAATCGCATCACTGACCAGAGCCGTTAGACCCGCTATATACAAGCTGCGGAACGCCAGTCGTGAAGACTTAAGTTTGTCGTGCCCCTGGGTTCGGTTAAAACTGATCGCATTTATGATCTGAACGCCGTGCGAGACCCCAATCGCAAACACCAAAAACGGAACCAGCATTGAATAAGGATTAATGCCGCTGCCAATTAAGTGAATAATTCCCAGTTGCCAAATCACTGCAATTATCGAACAGCTAAGTACGGTGAAGGTGCTACGCCAGCAGCGACTGTAGATAAACAGCATCACCAAGGTAATAGCGATGGCCAGTAAAAAGAACAAGCCAACCTGGTAAGCACCATCAATAAGATCACCGATTAACTTAGCAAAACCCGTGATGTGAATTTTTACGGAGTCCGACTGATATTTATCCCGAACCAGATTCTCCAGCTTTTGTGAAAAATCTGCATAATCGAGTTTTTCACCCGTTTCCGGATTTACTTCATCGAGCGGCACGTAAATAATCGTCGATTCAAAATTATTGGCGACTAAGTTACCGACTTCACCGGAACGCAAAACGTTAGTTCTTAGCTTGTCAATGGACTCTTCAGAGCCATCATAGGAGTCAGGTATTACCGGTCCGCCGACAAAACCTTCCTCGGTGACCTCCATCCAACGCACGTTAGGTGTCCACAAGCTGCGTAACCCCGAACGGTTAACGCCTGGGATGAAAAAGATTTCGTCGGTAATATTTTTAACGGTTTCCTGAAACTCCGCATCGAAAATATCGCCTTCGGTATGTTCCACAGCGACCCGCACCACATTACCCAGGCTGGATAAATCACGTTGATATTCAAAGTAGTTTTGAATGAAAGGATGTTCCGTAGGGATCATTTTGGTAAAGGACGCATCGGGACGCACCTGCGCCGCGTTATAGCCCAAAACAGCTGTAATTAGTGCAAAAACAAGTAGCCAGGGCAAACGAAATTTAAACAGAACCCTTTCTACCAAAGAGGGCTTTTTTTCTATTATTTTATTATCCACGTTATTGCGCTCCCTGAGCAGTAATCACTGCTTCTTCTTTGCTCATTCGTGCGGGCCAATACATTAAACCACTGCGGCCAATGACAATTTTCTCATTTTGTAACGGAATAATATCGGTTAACACTGAGCTACTTGGGTGCCTGTGCTCAGTTGCATTTAGCTCAGTATCCAATTCTACAATCACACCTGAGTTCCCTACCAGCCACTGATGTCCATCTCTATCACTGAAACCAGCTGATAAATTAACGTCAACTGCAGAGTCTACTTGTTGGTAGCTGTCGCCTAAGTCGTTGGAGTAAAATAAGTTTCCTCTCAAGCCATAGACCCAGAGCCGGTCCTGATTATCAAAGTGAGCACCAAAAAACGAGCCCTGATAAGGTGGCGCCACTGCTTCCCAACTATTACCTGAGTCTTTACTGCGATAAGCCGTTCCGGCTTCTCCGGCGATATACAGCTGCTGCTGACTAGCGGTAATAGCGTTAAGGTGAAAGCCATTGGGATTATCCAGTCGGTCATTCAGCAACTGCCAGTTTTGCCCGCCGTCATCGGTTCTGACAATCGTGTTGTAAGCACCAACGGCAATCGCGGTTTGTTTATTAATGGCGACGATATCCAAAAATGGCTTAGTTGGCCCGCTTTCTTGCTTGGCTTGTTGTACTGTCTCTAACTGAAACTTAGCGGTATCCAGATCCCACTCTAAATCGCCGACTTCGGCATCTTCTGCTGTTTCTAGTTGCTGCTCCAGTTCAGAAACTTGCTGCTTATAAAAAGCGATTTCTAAATCCAATAGCCGAAACCCGTCGAGTACCCGCTGCCAACTTTTACCGCCGTCTTTGGTTTTTAGCAGCACCCCGTGATGACCCGTTGCCCAACCGATTTGCTCATTGAAAAACTGAACACTGGTTAGGAGAACACTGGTCGGAACAGACGCCTGTTGCCATGTGTTACCATCACTTTCACGATGGATAATATTACCGTGGGCGCCAACAGCGACAAGTTTGTCGCCTGCAGCTGCAATTTCAATAAGTGCTGATTGTTTTATTTTTTCTACTTTTGCTGTAATTGCCGGTGCTTCAATCACGTCGTACTCGGCGGCAGAACCTGTATCAGTACTGCCTTCCTGTGCGATTGCATTCATGCTCAGCAGTCCTGTGAGCAACAACCCGACATGGGTTGGGGACAAACGCATGGAACCTCCTGCTTACCTAAGATGTCATAGGATTGTATAAGGTTAAGAATATTTGAAAACCTTTTTTGTCCAATTTCTCGCTTTTTTTCATTAAACTATTGCCTGACAGGTCAAACCTCTGGCAAAGTGGAGAACGAAAGTAGAACAACAAGGAAAAAATACAATGAACAAACTGATGCTCAAAGCTGGTGTTTTTGCCCTATCGGTCATTTCCGCTAGCGTTGCCGCAAAAGTGAGTCCCGATGAAGCAGCACGCTTAGGCCAAGACCTAACGCCAATTGGTGCAGAAAAGGCAGCTAACGCAGACGGCTCTATCCCGGCATGGAGTGGCGGATATTCAGACAGTAGTGTTGATCAGGTACGTGGGACTAACCCATTTGCCGATGATAAAATTCTGTTTACCATCACTAGCTCAAACTTAAACGAATATCGCGATAACCTGACACCAGGCCAAATCGCTATGTTCGAGAAGTATCCTGACTATAAAATGAATGTTTATCAGACTCGTCGTACTGCGACTTACCCTGACGAGTTATGGCCAAAAATTCAAAAAAATGCTGAAAACGCAGAGCTGGTTGCTGGCGGTAATGGTATTCAAGACTACGAGACAACCACTATCCCCTTCCCAATTCCAGAATCTGGCGTAGAAGCTGTATGGAACCATATTACTCGCTTCCGCGGCGGTGCTGTGACACGTCACGTTGCGCAGTTCCCAGTGTTGTCTAACGGCGACTTCGTGCCAGTTGAACTGAAAGAAACTCTGGTATTTCCTGAGTACCTGGCAACGGGTCGCGAAGAAGCTGACGACAACGTACTGTTTTACTTCTTGCAGGAAGTAGAAGCCCCTGCACGTCTGACAGGAACAGTACTATTAGTACACGAAACCATCAACCAGGTTAAAGAAGGCCGTCGCGCGTGGATTTATAACGCCGGTCAGCGTCGTGTTCGCCGCGCACCTAACGTAGCCTATGATGGACCAGGTACTGCCTCTGACGGCTTACGTACATCTGATAACCTGGATATGTACAATGGCGCGCCGGATAAGTACAACTGGGAGTTAAAGGGTAAAAAAGAAGTCTATATCCCTTACAACAACTACGAGATCATGAACCCTGAGCTGGATTATGACGATATTATCCAGGAAGGCCACATGAATCAGGATCTTATCCGTTATGAGAAGCACCGTGTTTGGGAAGTTGAAGGTACGCTGAAAGACGGCGAGCGTCACATCTATTCAAAACGCACGATGTATCTTGATGAAGACACCTGGACCGCATCTATTGTTGACCACTACGACGGTCGTGGCGAACTATGGCGCGTAGGTGAGGCGATTAACACCCAGTTTTACAATGTAAACGTGCCGTGGATGGCTGCCGAAGCGTTGTATGACTTAAGTTCAGGTCGTTACATCTCGTTAGGCTTAGCCAACGAAGAGAGTGAATACATGATTTGGGATATCGAGCCTGAGCGCGAAGACTTCAGCACCAACGCATTACGTCGCGCTGGTATCCGTTAAGATTCGGTTGATACCCTGTTAAACAAACCAAAAAAGGCCTCATTCGAGGCCTTTTTTCTGTCCAGGGAAGGACAATATGGTGTTAGTCTTTCCAGTCGCCAGCCAACTTGTCTAACCGTGCGAGTAAGCTTGAAGTATCCCAGCGACCTCCTCCCATGGCCTGCACTTCGCCATAAAATTGATCCAGCAGTGCAGTGACTGGTAACGCTGCCCCGCGCCTTTCTGCTTCTTTTAATGCAATGCCTAAATCCTTGCGCATCCAGTTAACAGCAAAACCATGCTCGTATTCCTGATCCCACATGGTCCGATAGCGGTTAGCCAATTGCCATGAGCCAGCAGAACCTGCGTTCACTGCTTCAACTAATCTATCCGGGTCGAGTCCAACCTTGCGTGCAAGGTGTAACCCCTCAGAAACCCCTTGCACCACATTAGCGATACAAATCTGATTAACCATTTTAGCCAGTTGTCCGCTACCTGCAGGGCCCATTAAAACACGAGTCTTAGCATAGCATTTAAGCACCTTTTCCGCTTTATCAAAGGTCTCTTGCTCACCACCGACCATAGTCGTCATAACACCATTTTCGGCGCCAGCCTGGCCACCAGAAACCGGAGCATCCAAAAACTCGCCACCCTTTTCTCGCACTGCCAGGTCCAGCTCTTTGGCAAGTTCCGCTGACGCGGTGGTGTGGTCGATAACAATCGCGCCTTGCTTAAGATTGTTTAACAGCCCGTCATTACCATAAAAGACACTTCGTACATCGTCATCGTTACCAACGCAGACCATCACAAAATCACTGTCTTTAGCAGCCGCTGCGGGTGTTTCTGCAGAGCGTCCCTGATATTCACTCACCCACTGTTCTGCTTTGGTTTCTGTGCGGTTATAAACACACACATCAAATCCAGCATGTTGCAAATGACGGGCCATGGGGTAGCCCATAACGCCCAAACCAATAAATGTACATTTCATGGTGTTTTTCTCCTTTATTCTGATTTTTGTGTCCTAACACGACAGCGCACTCTGGATACACAAGCGACTGCCTCAGTACCGACATCCTGATAGAGTTCACCGTCAATCTCTAAGGCCGCCGGTTTTATAATGAAGTTATCAGCTTGCTCTATGGTCACTAACGGATGTTTCTCGTGTTTACCGCTAAGTACCGCCCACAGCACCCCTAAGAGTTTTAATTTAGGAGCAGGCGCAACGCTGACACGGGTCAAATTACCATCCTGACGGGCAGCCATTGGCGCTAACTTTATGCCACCGCCTAAGTATCGCCCCACTAGTACTGATTGCAATACTGGCGCGTTGCTTTTAACCGGCCGATAACGACACCACCAACCGAGCACACCGACTAAGTAACTCAACCGACCAAACCACTTTTTTTGCTGCAACGACTGGCTCTGCACCAAGTCAGCCGGCAAACCAACACTAACAGCGTTAACAAACCGAATGCCGTTAACCTCGCCAATATCAAGCTGTCGATGACTAAGCTCGGTCTCGTCACGCATACGCCAGTCAAGCTTATTTAACCCGCAATCGCGCGCGAAATCATTACCCGTTCCACAAGGAATCACTGAAATGATTAACCGCTGCGCTTGTTCCTCAGTCAGCTGATTAACCAACCAATGTAAACTGCCGTCCCCCGCCAGTAACACAACTTCGTTCGCCCGTTCCAAATATCTGTGCAACTGTAAAATATCAATGTCTTTCTCTGGACTTATAATCAACCGAAGAACCGGCTGGCGACATTGTTCAAACCATTTACAATAACGTCTGCTCCAGTATTTAGAGCGACGACTTGCTGTGTGTTCAATTAACAATATTGTCATTGCAGCCACACCCTATTCATTAGGCTTCTCGATTAACCAATGTTGATAACGACCAAGGTCGCGAAAAGGAGACACCTGATTGTATTGAAGTTCTAACTCCAGCAACTCATCGAACCGACGTTGATGCTCAATATCACGCAGATAATCGTGGAAACAGCGGACACCTGTCTTACTCTTTATTGTTAACCCTTCAGCTAACAACCAATCTTCGACCTGTGCTGGATCACGGGGCGTTTGCGGGCTTAGTCGGACCGTCTTTTTAACCTTTAAGTCCCGGGCAATATAATCAAAGTTCCCATAAACAGCGTTGGCCATCAGTTGGGCGTTACGGTTAAAAAACATTAACGACAGCGTGGCACCGGGCTTTAACAACTGACTAAGCTGGCTTATTGCAGCAGCACCATCTTCAACCCATTCCAACATAGCGTGGCATAGCACCAAAGAAAATTGCTGTGCAGGAAGTTGTTCAGTCAGTTTATCCAGCGGGGCAACCAAGTATTGGGCATGACGTGCCAACCCAAGCTGCTGATGACGCTGTTGCGCTTCCACGACCATCTGCTCTGAAATGTCGGTATGTACCACCCGGTGTTCACGCTCTAAAAACCATTCGTTAACTTGTCCGAGTCCGGCTCCCACATCTAACAGCGAACATTTAGCACCGTTAATAAAAGGCTCTAAATCGCGCTTTAAAACGGCCATGCGGAGACGCCCTTTGGTGCTACCATAGATGTTTTCAGCAAACTTTTTGCTGATTCCGGAAAAGTCGCCGCGCGATGTTTTGTTCCGATTATTCATGCAGGATTGTCGATATCAATAAATTCAACGTCGAGTTGAAACTGCTGTTGCAGGTGTTCACCAAGTGCCTTTGCGCCATACCGTTCTGTGGCATGATGCCCAGCCGCATAAAATGCCATGCCTTGTTCACGCGCGCTGTGTACTGTTTGTTCAGACACTTCACCGGTAATAAACGCATCAACTCCTAATGCCGCTGCCTGATCGATAAAACCCTGTCCACCCCCTGTGCACCAGGAAAGCTTTTTAATGGCTCTGTTCGCGCTAACGTAGCAAGTTAACGGGCGTTCCAGCTTGTGTTCGAGCTGAGCAGCCAAGTCGTCACTATTAGTTTCATCGCAATCACCAATGACTAAAGCACAGCCAGCATCATTGCTATCAGCTGGACCTTGAATACGCCAGCCCATCAAGTTCGCCAGCTGGGCGTTGTTGCCCCAGATTGGGTGAACGTCCAACGGCAAGTGATAAGCCAATAGATTAATATTGTTTTGCAGTAACGTTTTTATTCGCCGCTGCTTCATACCGACGATATTGGCGGGCTCATTTTTCCAAAAATAACCATGATGCACCAGCACCGTATCAACACCTTTTTCCGCAGCTTTATCGAGCAAGGCCTGACTGGCGGTAACGCCGGTTATAACCCGTTGTATGGTATCAGCACCTTCGACTTGTAAGCCGTTAGGACAGAAATCTCGAATTGCTGAAACATTTAACTGTTTATTGAGGTAGTCAACCAGTTCGCTACGTGCGATTGCCATTGCTTTTTCCTCTATTTTTACGGTGTATACCCGAGATTCTACCGTAAATTAGACAATAATCCGAAAAAACGGTATAAACACAGGGTTAGCGTAGTTTTTGTACGAATATGTTATTTAATCTGATACCGAATAGGAATCATTGAATGAGCAAACTGGACAAAGAAAAAGTACTGGCGGAATTCACCGAAGCTTATAAAAAAGCACACGGTAAAGAGCCAAAAATTGAGAGCAGCAGCGGCTGGTACAGCGTTGATGGTGGCAAAAATGTTCGTTTAGCTCAGCTAGCGGAAGAAGCAGAACAACTGACTTCTGGCAAAGCTGATAAACCAGCAGCAAAACAGGCGGCACCGAAAAAAGCGCCGGCCAAGAAGTCAGCCACTAAAAAGCCTGCAGCCAGTAAAGCTAAAGCAGCTAAAACCAAGACGGTATCTTCGGGCAAAGGCCTAACAGCAAAAGAGCTGTGGAAACAAAAACTGGAAAAAGATGCCGCAGACTGCCGTCTACCGAGAGGCTCCTAATTAGAGTTCTTAGGCAATTCGTTAAAAAGGCCGTCACGATATTCGTGACGGCCTTTTTTATTAAAGTACATCTGGATTTTTACCAGCGACTCTATCTATCGGAACTCTAATTTTGCGATAGCGGTAAACCAAGAATTCCGCGCGTTTTAATACCACCTGCTCGGTGCCGAAATCTGCCTGCGACACGAGAAATTTTTCATTCTCTAATACTTGTTTAACAATACCTAACTTGCCAGCATGCTCTCCGCGCTTAACGAAGATAGTCTGGCCGTTAATTCTCGGGTTGTTATAAGCAAACGTCGGTCCATTCATAATTACTGCTTAATCCTCAGAACGCAGAGTGCGGAATTATACGCACTTTATCGGCAGTTAACAGGATTACTTAACAACCCGAAGTCGGATTATTGCCGACCGATATATAGCGTTATATCACCGACCGGCACTCCAAACTTAGACATTTCAGTTCGATTAATCATGTTGTTTTCATCGATCAGATACATCCAGTCGTCAAGCGCTAGTGCCAGCGTGTCACCGTCCATTTCGACTTGCAGTGTATACTGCCAGTTAAGTGCATTACCCGCCGTTGTACCAACAGCTACACCATCTACATCGCTGGCTCTGCCTTCATAGGTATTAGGACCGGTTTTGGTCAAATGCCAGATTCTCTCTTGAGTGCTCCCGTCAGCATAGTAAAACTGCTCTTCCAGTTTACCTTTATTGCCTTCCCAGGTACCGACCATTTCCACCCGAAACCGCTGAATCACATTATCGGAATAGTCTTGCACCGTTCCGTAAGCGACCAATTCACCGCTAAAGAACTCTTCCAGCTTCAACTCTGGAGTGCGTCCTTTATATTCCTCAATACTAGTGGAACATGCCGTTAATGCTAATAAGCTAGTGACGGCGACAACTGCCCAACGAGATAAAATATTCATTGTTTCTCTCCTACCAATTCCTGGCGTTCACTCTTAAAACGTGAGTCCGGTGACAGCCAGATTGCCAAAAACTGGTCCGTGAACGTTTTGTTTTCGATGGTGCCCAGCAATTTATCGGCTTGATAAAATTCGGCATATCCCTGGTCGTTTTCGCGCAGCAACAAACAGTCGCCTTCCTTAATGTCTGGCCAGATAGTATTCAGTTGCTCTAACCATTGTTGCTGCTGCTCATGCTTTAACCCCAGGTCTTGCCATTCTTCTCCGGTGGTTTCAACCAAATCTGCTGCTTTAATGTCTCGCAGGTAGTTAAGCAATAACGCTTTTTGCTGCTTATCTCGTTGCTCCCAGTCATAGTTGCCGGTGTCTGTATAGAGGTGTGCGTCGTATACATCCCAAAACACGACACTCAAGCGCGTTTCACCTACTTTTTTTAAACTGTCCGGTAATGACTGCTGACAAGTTGACGCCCATGCACTCGTCGCAACCAGCGCTGACACCAATACCGTGCTAATACGTCCGATCATAGAACCAACCTCTCTCCCGCTTTTGCCTTAAGCGCGCGACAAAAGAACAACATAAACAGCGACCATACTAATGCGTAGGTAATCACCATTTGTAGCAACGATTCACTATTCCCTGCTTCCAGATTCAGTCCTACCCAATAACTGAACGGCCCGGAAATCGCCCCCAATAAAGCCGCTAACCATGGCGTTTTCGCTAACCAATCCAAAGCAACGGGCGCCATCGAAGCGAATCCGAGCCATAAAACAGCTAACCACAGTGGGAATAATCCACCACTGAAGTCAATAGCGCCCGTAGCCGTTGCTATCGCTTCTAACAACAAACCAACTGCAAATAGCTGTAAAATCAAGCGCAGACGAACTCTTGCCACCCAAACGCTGTATACAACCTGAGCTAACACCAGCGCACCGGTCAGCAGAATATAACTGTCCCGACCTGCAACAGCACTCAACCAAAGGATATTAAATAGAACAAAACTGATTAATTTATGCTTTATAGAATTAGTCATAACACGCCTTAGTTGCCGTTAACTGCACGACTGACACTGTTTCCTCTAAAAAACCACCCTGACAATAACTAAAGTAATAATTCCAGAGTCGGGTAAAGCGCTCGTCATAACCCAACGGCTCTAATTCGTCCCGTCGGGCGTTAAAATCTAACTGCCAGCGCTTTAATGTCTCGGCGTAGCTTTTACCCATATCATGCACGTCGCGTACCACCATCTGGGTCTGATCTTTAAACAGCTTCGACATTTGTGTCAGTGAAGGTAAAAAGCCACCGGGGAATATGTGTTTTTGAATAAAGTCGACTGACCGCGCGTAGCTATTATAACGCTGGTCGGCAATCGTTATGGCTTGTAGTGCCATCTTACCGCCCGGCTTTAACCGCTCATTACAAGTTCGGAAAAAGATTGGTAGGTACTGTTTACCGACAGCCTCAATCATTTCCACCGACACTAACTTATCGTATTGCCCTCGCAGGTCGCGATAGTCCTCTTTCAGTAATTCGATTCTATCCTCAAGACCTTCTTCTTTTATTCGTTGTTGCGTATAGCGATACTGCTCTTCAGAAATAGTGGTAGTAGTAACATGACAACCAAAATGTTTTGCCGCATGTATAGCCAGGCCGCCCCAGCCGGTACCTATCTCTAATAGCCGGTCAGACGGTTGCAGTTGCAATTGCTGACATAGGCGGTTCATTTTATTAAGCTGCGCTTGCTCTAGAGAGTCGTCAGAACTCTCAAATAAAGCACTAGAATACTGCATATTAGGGTCAAGAAAGCGCGAATAAAGCTCATTACCTAAGTCGTAATGTGCAGATATATTTTTCTGCGCCTGCTGCTTATGATTGCGGTTTGCCCAGTGAGTCACCTTATTAAAAGGAAAGCTTAGCCAACCCACCCTCGATTCCAATCGGTCTAAAGCAGGTAAGTTACGTGCAAACACCTGAATCACCGAGGTTAAGTCATTGGTCTCCCAGCTCTTATCAATGTACAGCTCGGCAGCACCGATGCTGCCACCAATTAACAGGGTACGATAGAAATTAGGTTTTCTAACGTCAATCTCGGCCCGCAGCTCACTGTATTTATCACCAAACTGGCCAACTAAATGACCCTGTTCGGTGACCACTAAACAGCCATGTTTCAAATGACTTAACAAGCGCAAGGCAACGACCCGGAACGCCTTATCTAAACCCTTAAATTCAAATGGAGCGGTTAGCGCGCTTTCACCGTTCGCCATGGTTTTTACCCTCTTGTATAACTACTTTTTAAGGATGCCCGTAAAACGGCGTGCGTTTAATAAACAGCTTCAAAGCTTGCCAATAAATGCCGCCAATAATTTTTAGAGCCATCACTGGTGATGTCTTTAATACGCGATTCACCGCACTACGGTTTAATGAGTGACGGGATAAATTCATTCCTGCCACAAAATCCTTTTCTTCCGTCGCTGCGGATAGTTGTATAAAAAGGTTTTCGCCGGGATCAGTTAACTTCCAGTGGTAGGTCATTTCCAGTGGGTTAAATGGCGATACGTGAAACGCCTTTTTTGAGGTGGGATTTTGCTCGGACAAATCGATCAAATAATAATGGCGTTCTAGCCATGGTGTATTGCTGACCTCTGCCAGCAGGTGGGTAAATTCTCCACCTTGCTGCAAATAGTAAAAGTTAACTGGGCTAAAATAGATACCGAAGGTGCGGATATTACCCAGAAAGAAAACCCGACCGGACAAGGGTTTCGCCGCTAATGCTGACATCTTTGTTAAGGCCGCGTGCTGTAAATCGCCCGTTTCGCCCTTTAAGTAATCTTTGCGCCTGAACCATAGGGGGGCAAAACCTTTGGTTGAAAACCAACGGCTTACCTTATTAGCCTGGTCAAGTTCATCCAGGGCCAAAAACCACTGCATAAACTGATAATCAAAGTCATGCTGTCGGGGTCGAAAGCGCCGGTGAAACACTTTTCCCCAGTAGAGCGCGCTATCCATTGTCAGAGCCATTATCAATATCCAATAATGGATCAATACGGTTTACGATATCGATTGCACTACGCACACCATCCTCATGGAAGCCGTTATACCAATAAGCACCGCAGTAGTGAGTATGCTTGTGTCCACATATCGTATGCCGCTGCTCACGAGCGCGCAAAGAAGCAATAGAGTACTGCGGATGATCATAACGAAACCGGCGTAGAACCTTTGCTGGATCGATAGCCGCGGTATTATTCAGTGTTACACACAGTGTTTCTTCACACTCGATGCCTTGCAAAATGTTCATGTTATAGGTGACAGAACTGGGTTTAGATTCTGCATCACCGTCGGTTCTCAGCAAGTAATTCCAACTAGCCCAGGCACGTTTATTGTTCGGCAATAAGCTTTTGTCGGTATGCAACACAACGTCATTCGGTTGGTACTCTATAGCGCCTAAAACTTGCTGTTCCTGCTCGGACGCATCGCCTAGCAAGTGCAAGGCCTGGTCGCTATGCGTTGCTATGATCAGCTCGTCAAAATATTCACTCTCGCCATTACTAAATAGCAATTGAATTTGTTCCTGCTGCCGATTAATGCGAGTAATTTCTGTATTAAGCCTTACGCGTTCCTGAAACGGTCTAATTAAGGCTGGAATATAAGACTTTGAGCCCCCATTAATGGTGTGCCACTGCGGTCGATCCGCAACATTGAGCAACCCATGATGTTCGAAAAAGCGCAAGAAAAAACCCAGCGGAAATTGCTCGGCTTCGGCGATACTGGACGACCAAATAGCCGAGATCATTGGCAACAAATACAGCTTTGCAACATCATCACTTATCTGCAGTTCTCCAAGAAACTCACCTAACGTTTTCTGGTCGACATCCTCACCGTCGGCTATGGCTTTTTTTGCTGCTTTATTAAACGATAAAATACCGTTCAATAATTTATAAAACGAAGGCTTAAATAAGTTCGTTCTCTGCGCGAATAAGGTATTTAGCGTATGACCGTTGTATTCAAGTCCGGATACTGGGTCAGTCACGCTAAAACTCATTTCTGTGTCACGCCAGTTAACCTGTAGCTCTCGTAATAACCGTTTGAACCTCGGGTAGGTGCGATCGTTGAAGACGATGAATCCAGTATCTACTCTAAAGCTCTTATTATTAACGGTTACATCCGATGTGTTGGTATGACCGCCGATATAATCATTTTTTTCAAACACACTCACCGTGTGTTTCTTGCTTAAATAGTAGGCCGCTGTTAAGCCGGAAATGCCACTACCGATTACCGCTATTTTCATCCTTGCTGATTCCTTGCCATACGTCGAGATAACGCTACCTGAGCTCCTTGAGGTAACAGCGACATTAACTTTAACAGTGCACTAAAAGTACGTGGGAAGCAGATATCTCTTTTGCCTTTATCAATGCCTTTTCGTATCGTTTCGGAGGCAAATTCGACGGAGACACGCATTGGCATTTCAAAGTCATTGGCATCAGTCATCGGCGTTTTTACAAAGCCCGGAGAGATGGCCAGAACCTGAATGCCATATTGCTCACCCAGATCAACGTCTAAGGCACGTGTTATATAGTGCATGGCTGCTTTGGAACCACCGTACGCCTCGGCTTTGGTAAACGGTAACAGGCGGGCTAAGCTGCCCACAATAGCCAGCTTACTCCCCTTCTTAAGCACGGGCAGTAAACCTTCTACGGTATTCATGGTGCCAAATACGTTGACCCCAAACACACGTTCAAACATTGCTGCGTCAAATTTACTGACATCCAAGTACTCGCAGACGCCTGCGCTGAGGATGGCAATATCAATTTCAGCTTGCTGACTTAATACATCGACAGCCTGGGCACGGTCACTAATATCGAACGCAAGTGTTTGTATTTGCTCCGGGAACTGTTGCTGTAATTCGTTCAAGGCCTGCTGCCGACGACCACAAGCAATCACTTGATGCCCTTGCTTCGCATAATCTTTTGCCAGTTGAAAGCCGATACCTGACGTTGCTCCGGTAATTAATATTCTCACTCTGCCACCAACCGTTGTTTAATTTTATCGATAACATAACCAACCAGCGGGACATGCTCGTAGAGCATGGCTCCAAGGTCATAATGATCCTGTTGTTCGCGTATCTTGCCATCTTCGAATTTGAGGTAGCTTACTCCCGGTAATACAATCTCCATGCCATCACCTAATTTGGGGTGAGCAAATCGCATCTGCCACGCTAAAAAGGCTTTATCCTCTCCGACTAATTCATCATCAAAAGCAAAATGGCAATAATCAACGTTTTCCGTCGAGTGTTCGAAGTATTTCTTTAAGTCTTCAAGACCGACCAGTTGATGAATTGGATCCGTGAAGCTTACTTCTTCATGGTACATCTCATCGAGCTGGTCCAGGTTCTCTGTTTTGAACTCGTCATAAAACGACTTGAGCGAATCGACCAATTCTTGTTTATCCATTTTTCACCTGCTTGAAAGTTGTTAGAAAACGTTCTCGCGCCACACCATGATCAACAATCGGCTGTGGGTATGAGTTTTCAGCTTGCTGTTTCAACCAGCTATGCGGCCAATGAATGTGTTTTGTAGGCACAGCCTCCAGTTCCTTAACCCAATTACGAATGTAGCTACCGTCGGGATCAAATCTTTCGCTCTGCCTTATCGGATTGAATACTCTAAAGTACGGCACTGCATCGGTTCCTACCGATGCACTCCACTGCCAGCCACCGTTATTCGCGGGGAAACTACCGTCTATTAGCTTTTTCATGAAATAGCGCTCACCCCAACGCCAGTCGATAAGCAAATCTTTTACCAGAAAATTAGCGGTAATCATGCGTAGCCGATTGTGCATCCAGCCTGTGGCATTGAGCTGACGCATACCTGCGTCGACAATCGGGTATCCCGTTTGCCCATCACACCAGCGCTTAAACTGCTGCTTATCGTCCCGCCAGGGTATATTCTGTGTCTGCTGTTGATAGTTCTCGCCACGACTTAAACGAGGTTCGTGATACATCAAGTGCTGATAAAACTCTCGCCAGGCCAACTCGGTTAACCAGGTATCAGGGCCAGGTTCAAGCCCATATGGGAAAGATGGGGACAATGCCTGTAGGCTGCGAGCTACCGTTTTCGGCGATATAACACCTAACTCCAGGTAAGCAGACAACTTTGACGTTCCATCAATGGCTGGAATATCCCTGTTTTGCTGGTAGTCCTCGACCTGATGGCCGACAAACTGTCCAAACTTACTCAGCACTGCCTGCTCGCCGACCGGCCAATGCGATGTATCGGCTCTGGGTAAAGGACATTCTGGTAACACATCGGACTGCCCTTCAAGGCTTTTAGCGACTGAAGGTGGGGGTGATGGCGCCCAGTCATTGAGCTCAGCGACGCGACTTCGCCAAGCTTTATTAAAGGGGGTGAATACCTTGTAATACTCACCCTGTTTATTTTTGACTTGGGCTGGTGGTATTAGCACCATACCATGCGAGAAATAGCAGCCGATCGACTGCTGTTTTAAAGCCGCCGCAACCGCCCGATCACGTCGCACTTCATCCAACGGATATTCAGCATTAGCGTATAAGTTAGTTGCTAAAAACTCCTCGGCAATACTTGATAAAATAGAGCCTGATTGCGAAAAAGAGTCATGCACCTTAACTTTTAGTAATATACCAAGTTGCTCTAGTTCAGTCCTAAATTGTTGTAGATGGCGCCACAGCAGATCCATTTTATGCGGTGACCACAGATGTTTTTCAAAGGTGTGCTTTGGCACCAAATAGACACCGACGACGTTATCGTGGTTGGCACACGCGGCTTCTAAAGCCGGGTTATCTCGTACTCTTAAGTCATGGCGAAACCATACAATTGCAGTCATGTTAAAGTCCGTAACGCAGTTTTAAATCATCTGGGTAAGGCTGGATATACCATTGGCTTTGCAAATAACTATTAGGAAATTCGCGCAGGTAGTGGCGAATCAACGTCAATGGCGCTATCAACGGCAATACCCCATCGTGATACTGCAAAATAGTGTCACTCAGCTCGGCTTTTTGCTCGGCACTAAGTTTTGCTTTGAAATACCCTTGAATATGTTGCATTACGTTGGTGTGATTTCGTCTGGAGGCGGGCTCTCCAATAGCATTCATCAAGCTTTCGATATACTCCTTTGCAAACTTTTCTGTTATTTGCTGCTGCTCACCCAGCCGCCGTCCGAGTTCTCGGTACTGCGCTTGGTTGTGCGCCAAAAGCAAAAGTTTACAACGCGTGTGAAAATCTAACAGGGTCGACTTTTTAAGCGGCCGCTCCAGCGCTTGCCAATGACCATAAACCCAAACACGAAGGATAAAATTTTCGCGAAGATAAGGGTCATTCAGCCGGCCGTCTTCCTCGAGCGGTAATGCTGGGTTTAATTGCTGCAGACGTTCGGCAAATAACCCCATCGCCTCTTTTCGAGCGTGGCCAGTTTCCGGGTCGTAAAGCTTTACCCTTTCCATACCACAACTCGGCGATTTTGCGCACAGCACATAACCACTAAGTTGTTCTGCCTTTATTTGTATCCGATCAGCAAACTCTCGCAATTTTAAGCTGACATCTTCACCGGTTTTCGGAATCACAGCTCGAACCTGCTCGGCGTGCTTTTCCAGCCTTATGGTTGGACGAGGTATCGGCAAACCGATACCAACTTCAGGGCAAAACCGCACAAACTCGACATGTCGCGACAGCTCATCATCACAAAATGCGGAACGCTTATGGCCGCCGTCAAATCTCACCTGATCGCCGAGTAAACAGGAGCTGATACCTACTTTTAATTTTGCTTGTTGCTGCATAATTCCTACTACTATTAACTTTTGTTTTTTAATAACGTATATAGCGTCAGAAAAGATTGATCCGAGCCAAACTATTTAGATCCAACACCCATTTACTTGCGTAATCATCTGCAACTTTCTTTTAAAACGGCAGTTAAGTGTTATGACGCAGTACGAAGAACTACCGCTATTTCCACTGACAGCGCATGTGTTACCGCAAGGCAAGTTGTGCTTGCGGATTTTTGAACCGCGCTATACCCGTCTGGTCAAACGCTGCATGTCAGAACAATCTGACTTCGTAATATGTATGTTCGACCCTAACGAAGGCAAGGATTCAGAAAATTATATTTTGCCTTATGGAACAGCCGTAAAAATTATTGATTTTGAAATGCTTGATGATGGTTTTCTTGGAATAACCGTAGAGGGAGTGAGCCGGATTTGCATCAAGCAGCGTCATCGAGAGGCCGACGGACTTCATATCGGTTCCGTCGAACGTTTAGACGACTGGCCGACAGCCACAGTTAGTGACGATAAAACCGTTTTAAAAGACAGACTCAAAGAAATTTATCAGGTATATCCAGAATTAGGCTCACTCTATAAAGCAGAGGCGTTTGATGAGCTCAGCTGGCTGTGCCAGCGCTGGTTAGAGATTTTGCCGTTGGATGTTCACGTAAAACAAAATTTAATCAAGCAAGATAATTCGCTTAAAGTTTCTGAATATCTGCTACAATTGGTTGCGTAGTTAAACATTTTTTCTGATTTCGGTGATCCACTGACTACGGGACCACGTTCATAGTAAGACAATAAGCAATAAAAGCAGGTCTAATTATGCAAGTGATGTCAGAGAGAACTTCGCAACGGGGAGTTATGAAAGCATCCCAGCAAGACACTGCCGACAAGGCAGCTGAGCTTCTCGCGAAAGTCGCAGAGTCTCGTAGTAGAGCTGCGTTTAGTGAGTTGTTTAGTCATTTCGCTCCCAAACTGCAGGCCTATGGGACTCGCCAGTTTGGTAACGAACAAACCGCCATGGACTTGGTTCAGGAAACGATGACCAATGTTTGGCACAAAGCCCATCTATTTAAACCCGATCGAGGCTCACCATCCACCTGGATTTTTACCATTGCTCGGAATATCCGCTTTGATCTGTTGCGTAAGAATAAAAAACGCAAAGACGATATAAGTGCCGATGAACTTTGGCCTATCCTGGCTGAAAAAAATGATAGCCTTGACGATGGTTACGCGTTAGATAACGATGTCCTGATGCAAGAAATTGCCCACTACTATGGCCAACTTCCTAACGCTCAGCGCGTTGTCGTAGAAAAAATTTATATCGAAGGCAAATCACAGCAAGAAGTATCGGATTCGTTGGGGATCCCGTTAGGTACTGTGAAGTCTCGTACCCGACTGGCATTAAAGAAGCTGAAAGAGTTAATAGTAGAACATGATTAAATCACATCCTAGCGAAGCCATATTGTATCAATACGCCGCCGGCGACTTAGGTGCATCAATGACCCTGGTGGTAGGCACCCACATAGATATGTGCCCGGTTTGTCAGCAAACTGTAGGAGAGATAGAAGAGGACTTGTGCCGTCAGCACTTAGATACTGTCGTCGAGACTCTCACCGTCCCTAGTTCTGACCATGAGGGGATCAGTAAAGCTCACTGCGACAAAATGCTGGAAGAAATATTTTCTTCCGAGGCGAAGCCTCCAGTTAAAGCAGAAGAGTTGATATGCCTGGAAGGACGCCGCTTTATTTTGCCGCGTACCTTGGCACACAACCGCAGCCGTATTGGTGACTGGACCAACATGGTCGGTAAATTATGGCGAGCGCCGGTTAACGTAGGTCCTAAAGGTCATACCAACCTTATTTATATGGCTCCTGGAACTCAGGTTCCGGAACATACCCATAAAGGCCAGGAAGCAACATTAGTGGTTGATGGTGTGTTCAATGATGAAAAAGATATTTATTACAACGGTGATTTTATCTTGTTGGATGGTGAACGCACTCATACACCGCAAACAACGGATCATGACTGCTTAACTCTGGCGACGCTAGATGCGCCACTGCATTTCACATCCGGTATAAGCCGTTTGTTAAATCCGTTTAGCAGCTTGTTCTTTCGAACTTAGTAGCGCGGTGTCATTGTAAAAAATATAAAACCCGAGGAATTACTCCTCGGGTTTTGTGTTTTCTACGCGACTTTTAAACTTCTGACCTGGCTTAAAGGTAACCACTCGCCGCGCCGAAATAGGGATGTCCTCTCCAGTTTTGGGATTTCTTCCTGGACGTTCACTTTTACTACGCAGTTCAAAGTTACCAAAACCTGATAATTTAACCTGCTCGCCGCTTTCCAAAGCAGAACGAATTTCTTCAAAAAAATCTTCAACTAAGGTTTTCGCGTCCTGCCTGTTGATGCCGTGTTTTTCAAAGAGTACTTCGGCTAGTTCTGCTTTCGTCAGCGCCATGGTTTAATCCCTCAAGGTTGCATTAAACTCGGTTTTCAGCTTTTCGACAAATTGCTCTATCAGAGCATTCACTTCCGCTTCTTCCAAGGTCTTGTCGGTGTCTTGCAGCGTTAATGTTAGTGCCAGACTGCGTTTTCCTTCCGGTACACCTTCACCTTCATAAACATCAAACAAGTTTAGGCCAACTAATTGTTTTACGCCAACATTTTCCATCTCAGCCAGCACCTCACCGGCCGCAATATGTTGATCTAAAACAATCGCAAGGTCGCGTCGAATACTGGGGAAACGTGAAACCGGTCGAGCCAGAGGCAATCGCCGTTGAGCAACTGCAGAAAGTTCGACTTCAAAAACAAACGCTCGCTGATTTAGCCCCAACGCCTTCTGATGTTGTGGATGGAGCGCTCCGACAAAGCCAACTTTTTGCTCACCCTTGTAAATAGCTGCTGACTGGCCCGGATGTAAGGCGTCATGTCTATCCGCAACAAACCGGAATAAATGTGCTTCACCTGTTTTTGCTAACAACGCCTCGACATCGCCTTTAATGTCATAAAAATCGACAGCACGCTCACCGTCTGACCAATGTTCCAACTGTGCTTTACCCGCACGAATACCGGCCAGCATCGCTTCTTGACGAACACCATTTTCGGCAGTTTCATCCGGAATAAAGCGGAGACCGGTTTCAACAAATGCTAATACTGATTGTTGCCGCTTCTGGTTATGAGCAACAGCTCCCGCAAGTCCCGGCCATAAACTAACGCGCATCGAAGACATATCGATAGAAATTGGATGTGGCAGCGTTAACGCTGCTGCTTCGTTAAACAACTGAGCCTGATGTTTGGGATCAACAAAGCTGTAGGTAATGGCTTCCTGATAACCGCGCTCGACCAGTGCATTAACCAATTGATGTCTACTAACGTCTGCCTCTTTATGCGCTGTCATTCGAAGCTGTGCGGCAGGCGCCGCCGCTGTTATCGAATTATAGCCATAAATTCGGGCGACCTCTTCGATTAAGTCTTCTTCGATATCGAGATCAAATCGATGGGATGGGATCGTTACAGACCATACCCCATCATTAAAGGCGGCATTTAAACCGAGACGATTAAGTATTTCTGTCACTTGCTCGTCTTTGATATGCACACCTAAAATTTTCTCAAGCCGCGCCGCACGTAAGTTGACCGTTCCGCGTTTTGGTAAATACTCGGAAGCAACAGCCTCGGTAACCGGTCCAGCCTGGCCACCGCAAATATCGATAATTAACTGCGTTGCCCGCTCAATAGCAGTCCGCTGAAGCTCTGGATCAACACCTCGCTCGTATCGATGCGATGCGTCGGTATGTAGGCCATAGCGACGCGCTTTACCTAAAATAGCATCCGGCGAGAAGAACGCACTTTCTAAGAAGATATTTTTGCTTTGCAGAGTGACGCCACTTTCTTTGCCGCCATAGACTCCAGCAATTGCTAACGCCTTTTGTTCATCCGCAATAACCAACACATCGTCATCGAGTTCAATCGACTCGCCGTCTAACAACGTTAGTGACTCTTTGTGAGCTGCCTGACGCACATGAATATCACCACTCACTTTGTCCAGATCAAACGCGTGCATTGGGTGACCCAGTTCAAGTAGCACATAGTTGGTAATATCGACCACCGGATCAATGCTTCTAATACCACTGCGGCGTAATTTTTCACTCATCCAGATAGGCGTTGGCTTAGTAACGTCAATACCCTCAATAACCCGACCTAAATAACGTGGGCATAACTCTGGCGCGTCTAAATGTATCGTTTTTTGTTGTTCAATGGTCGATGCTGTATCAACGATCTCAGGCTCTTTGACATCTAGCCCGTTTAATACGCCGACTTCACGAGCGATACCACGGATGCTTAAGCAGTCCCCCCGGTTAGGCGTTAAATCGATATCGATACTACTATCATCCAGCCCCAGGTACGCGCGATAATCTTCGCCAATTGGCGCGTCAGTAGGTAGCTCGATAATGCCGTCATGATCGTCAATCAATCCCAGCTCTTTAAATGAGCAGAGCATACCGTGTGACGGATGGCCGCGTAGCTTGGCTTTCTTAATCTTAAAGTCACCCGGTAATACCGCTCCGACTTTTGCCACAACAACCTTTATCCCCTGACGACAGTTTGGCGCGCCACAAACGATATCCAGCAGCTCACCATCATTAGTATTTACCTTAGTAACTTGCAGCTTGTCGGCATCTGGGTGAGGACCGCATTCAACCACTTCACCAACTACCACCGTATGAAAATCGGCGGCTACCGGCTCTACACCATCAACTTCCAGGCCAGCCATACTTAGCTGTTCACTCAATTCGTTGCTGTCAATCGACGGGTTAACCCATTCTCTTAACCACTGTTCACTAAATTTCATCGTTGCAACTGCCCTTTCATTGATTAGTTGAATTGCTTTAAGAAACGCAGGTCGTTTTCAAAAAACGCCCTCAGATCGGTTACGCCATAGCGCAGCATAGTTAGACGCTCTACCCCCATACCAAAGGCGAATCCGGTATATTTCTCCGGGTCAATTCCAACCGCTTTAAGCACATTTGGGTGTACCATGCCGCAGCCTAAAACTTCCAACCACTTGCCGTCTTTGCCCATAACATCAACCTCAGCTGATGGTTCTGTAAAAGGAAAGTACGAAGGACGAAAACGAACTTGCAACGACTCTTCAAAGAAATGCGTAAGAAAATCTTCCAGAATACCTTTTAGCTGAGTAAATGATACGTCGGTATCAACCATCAGACCTTCTACCTGATGAAACATCGGCGTGTGTGTCTGATCGTAATCGTTTCGGTAGACACGACCTGGCGATATAATACGCAGTGGTGGCTCTTCAACTTCCATCGTACGGATTTGCACACCGGAGGTCTGAGTTCTAAGCATTGTTGAAGGCGTAAAGTAGAATGTATCGTGATCTGCCCTGGCCGGATGGTTGGCAGGAATATTCAAAGCGTCAAAGTTATGGAAACCGTCTTCTACTTCAGGGCCTTCTTTGACACTAAAGCCCAAGTCACCAAAGAATTGCTCAATTCGACGAATCGTTTGCGTTACCGGATGAACACCACCTACGGTTGTTGCTCGACCGGGTAGTGTTACATCCAGTCGTTCCGCGTCTAATTGGGCCTTTAACTCTTCTGCTTTTAACAGTTCCTTACGGGCGTTAATACTTGCCTGCACCTGCTGTTTAGCTTCATTTATCTTTTGGCCAGCTTCCCGGCGTTCCGAGGGGTCGAGCTTACCTAACCCCTTTAAAAGCTCGGTTAGCTTGCCCTTCTTGCCCATATATTCGACCCGAACTTCGTCCAATGCCTGCGGAGAGTCCGCATTGGCAATAGCAGCTTCGGCTTGTTCCACGATTTCCTGTAATTGCATGTTTTCCTCAACACCCACAAATGCTTAAACGCGAAATTAGAAAGCGCTCATTCTAGCAGAAATTTGATCAAAAAAGGGAGCCTATTGGCTCCCTTTGAAATCTGTTCAGATTATTTCATTCGTCAGAATGATCTAACCAGTTACAGTGCACCTTTCGCTTTCTCTACCAAAGCGGCAAAGCCGTTTTGATCGTGAACAGCGATGTCGGCCAGGATTTTACGATCGATTTCAATTGATGCTTTTTTCAGACCATTGATAAAGCGGCTGTAAGACAAACCGTTTTGACGAGCCGCAGCATTGATACGAACAATCCATAGTTGACGGAATTGACGTTTCTTGTTGCGACGGTCACGGTATGCATATTGACCTGCTTTAGTGACTGCCTGGACCGCAACGCGATAAACGCGACTACGGGCACCATAATAACCTTTCGCCTGCTTCAGGACTTTTTTGTGACGCGCTCTCGCGATTACACCACGTTTTACTCGTGCCATTTGCTATCTCCCCTTATGCGTACGGTAACATGCGAGCGACTAATTGAACGTCGGCCTCATGGACCATGTTCTTCGCGCGAAGCTGACGCTTACGCTTAGGGCTCTTCTTTGTCAGAATATGACGCAAGTGAGATTGCTTGCACTTAAAACCACCAGAAGCAGTCTTCTTAAAGCGCTTGGAAGCGCCTTTGTTTGATTTCATTTTCGGCATGAAATAAAACTCCGCATTGTTGATAAAAGTGTGAAAGGGTGAGCCTGACAATCAGACTACTTGTAGACCACGATCACTTCTTGATGGGTGCCAAGACCATAATCATCTGGCGCCCTTCGGCACGTCTTGGGAACGACTCAAGTGTTGAGATTTCGTCCAAATCGTCTTTAATACGATTTAATAACTCAATACCCAACTCTTGGTGTGCCATTTCCCGGCCACGGAAACGAATAGTGACTTTAGTTTTGTCACCTCCCTCGAGGAATCGACGCAGGTTGCGCAGTTTTACCTGGTAATCGCCCTCGTCAGTTCCAGGTCGGAACTTAACTTCCTTAACCTGAATCTGTTTTTGCTTCTTCTTCTGTTCTTTCTGCTCTTTACTCTTTTCGAAGAGGAATTTACCGTAATCCATTAAGCGGCAGACCGGTGGTTCCGCGTTCGGACTCATTTCCACCAAGTCAACGCCAGCTTCCGCTGCTGCGTCAAGAGCTTCTTTTATACTGACAACACCAATCTGTTCGCCTTCGGTTCCGATTAAGCGAACCTCATCAACCGTAATGTCTTCGTTGATACGATTTTTATCTGCAGCTTTTTGAGTTCTTTTTCCGCCTTTAATGGTTTATTCCTCCACTTAATTTATTAAATCTTGCGTGTCTGTACTTCGTCTTCAATACGTGAAATGAAGTCTTCCAAGGGGAATTTGCCCAAGTCTTCACCACTACGAGTACGAACCGCAACCTCACCTGCTTCGACTTCTTTATCGCCGACTACAAGTAAATAGGGAACTCTTTTAAGAGTATGCTCACGGATTTTAAAGCCAATCTTCTCATTTCTCAAGTCGGCAGTGGCACGAATTCCCTTTTTATTCAGGGATTTTACCACATTTTTGACATAATCGCTTTGATTATCAGTGATATTCATTAATACCACCTGCGTTGGTGCTAACCAAATTGGGAAATGACCTGCATATTCTTCGATTAAAATTCCCATAAAACGTTCCAGCGAACCTAAGATCGCACGGTGAATCATCACTGGCGTGTGCCGTTCGTTATCCTCACCGACATAAGTCGCATTCAATCGTTCCGGCAAGGCAAAGTCGAGCTGGATAGTACCGCACTGCCATGCCCGGCCCAGGCAATCAAATAGTGTAAATTCAATTTTAGGACCGTAAAAAGCGCCCTCGCCTGGTAAATACTCAAAATCGATGTCATGGGCTTTTAGCGCATCAGCCAGCGCTTTTTCGCTACGATCCCAAGTTGCATCATCACCCAAACGTTTTTCCGGGCGAGTCGATAATTTCACATCGACCTTATCAAAACCGAATGTTTGATAAGTTTCGTAAACCATTTTAATACAGCTGGCCACTTCGGACTGTACTTGATCTTCCGTACAGAAAACGTGTGCGTCATCCTGCGTAAAACCCCGTACTCGCATCAAGCCATGTAATGCACCGGATGGCTCATTCCGATGACAGCTTCCAAATTCGGCCATACGCAGTGGCAAATCGCGGTATGACTTTAAGCCTTGATTAAAAATCTGTACATGACCCGGGCAATTCATCGGTTTTACCGCATACTCGCGGTTTTCCGAGGCTGTAGTGAACATCAACTCAGAGAATTTCTCCCAATGACCTGATTTTTCCCAAAGTACACGGTCCATCATCATCGGACCCTTCACTTCCTGGTAGTTATATTCGCGCAATTTTTCACGAATATATTCTTCTAGTTCACGGAAAATAGTCCAGCCATTATGGTGCCAAAACACCATGCCCGGAGCTTCTTCCTGCCAGTGGAATAAGTCTTGATTTTTACCAATTTTACGATGATCGCGTTTTTCCGCTTCTTCTAAGCGCTTCAAATATGCTTTTAGCTGTTTTTTATCAGCCCAGGCAGTACCATAAATACGTTGCAACATCTTGTTGTCAGAGTCGCCACGCCAATAGGCGCCGGCCATTTTCATGACTTTAAAGTGCTGGCAAAACTTCATATTAGGTACATGCGGGCCCCGGCACATATCAATATATTCTTGGTGGTGGTATAACGCAGGATGAGCATCCGTCGGAATATTTTCGTCGAGGATCTCCACCTTATAGGGTTCGTGCCGATCAACAAAAGTTTCCCGAGCTTGTTGCCAGCTCACTTTGTTTTTCTCTACCCGATATTCAGTTTTAGCCAACTCTTTCATTCGTTGTTCGAGTTTATCAAGATCATCTTGAGTAAAGGTGTGATCAACGTCGATGTCGTAATAAAAGCCATTATCGATAACTGGGCCAATGGCCATTTTTGCATCTGGCCATAACTGTTTAACAGCGTGTCCCAACAAATGAGCACAAGAGTGGCGAATGATATCAACGCCGTCATCGTCCTTTGCAGTGACCATTTCGACCCGAGCATCGTGTTCTATTACTTCACAAGCATCGACCAGTTCACCGTCAATACGACCGGCCACGGTCGCTTTAGCAAGGCCAGGTCCGATATCTGCAGCGACATCAAGAATAGAAACGGGTTGGGCAAATTCGCGTTGACTTCCGTCAGGGAGAGTGATTACAGGCATGAAACGTCCTTTCTGTACAGTGGTGACACCTACCAAGTGCCACATGCGCTTAATTTGATTCTTCAGAACCATACGAAATTTGTTGCGTTCGTTACAGTCGAACGCGAGCGGTTACTATAATCGACGGCCTTTCTTTGAGCAACCCTAATACGGCGATTCTAGCGACAAAAAATAGTCGGCTAACTTGCGTTTTTGTTTCTATAATTAAAGCAGAAATAGGAGGAGTCTATACATGCATGAAGAAGACCTGAAAAGCATTCTGGTGCGCTGCCCACATTGTGGCCACAATACCTCGTTGGAAATCGACCAATCTGAAGGGGATCAAGATTATCAGGAAGAGTGTTCCGCTTGCGGAGAACTATTTCACGTGCAGCTCACCGTTGATGAACTGCAACAGAAAACACGAGTAAAGATTGACGGCAACGACGAGCAGTTTTACTAAGTTGTTCCGCGCTGCTTTAATACGCGTTCAACCGTTTCCACGATAGTAATGGTCTGTTGGTCAAGCTCAATATTGAGTTGAGTGCCCGGTTGTGCGTGTGACAAGTTCGTTAATCGAAGGGTTTCCGGTATTAAATGTAAACTAAACCGATTACCAGTTACCTCTCCGATGGTTAAGCTGGCGCCGTTAACAGCGATAAACCCCTTGGCAAATAAGTAATCACTGTATTGTTCAGGGACTTCTACCCAGCCGGCCCAGTTGTTATCGCTCTGTTGCACTTCCACTAAAGTGCCCTGGCAGTGAATATGCCCTGAAACATGGTGACCACCAATTTCATCACCGACTTTCAATGAACGCTCTAAATTTACTGAGCTGCCCTTGTTTAACTCGCCGAGATTAGTGAGCCGCAAGGTCTCGTCGATAACATCAAACTCTACTGTATTTTCGGTATAGTGAACCACTGTCAAACAACAGCCGTTTATCGCTACACTGGCGCCAATATCCAGTTTCTTAAGAAATTCTGGCGACACCTGGACGATCAAATGGCGAAATTCGCCAGAGTCTTTAATATTGAGAACCTGAGCTTGTGTTTGAACAATACCAGTGAACATAACAGCACCTGAACAATAAGGGAGTAATTAAGTTGCAAAGCAGTTTACTGAGAATCCGCGGCAGTTACCAGTACACCGTAGCGGCTACATTATTATGCCTGACCCTATTGGGCTGTTCTCCTGCGCCTTCGGTTTTATCGCCATTACACTCACTGAATGAGCGCATCTCGAATACACTCGGTATCCAACCAGCTTCACTCGACTATCAACCACGGCCTGAGCAAATGCCACCGGTTAGATCCCTTAAACCGAGCGGCAACGTCAGCAGTATGAACTTTTTAACCAGCCTGCGGCTAGGCCACTGTAAGGCTGGCCAACTAATTGCTGAGCGTAATAGTTCACTCGGACGGCTAGAAGATGGTTTAATGCGATACCAACAAGACATTCGGTTATTGGCTGCGCTTAATCAATGTGCCGAACACCCACAATCACTTCAAATTAAACAGGAGTTAATAGCCGCGGTCGACGCTAAAGCTGGGCAGGAAGATTACGATCTCGCCGTTGCTGTAGCTACGGACGATGCCTTACGTAATGCCCTCTCGTATGGCAACAATGCGTTGCGACACGTTAATGAACAACAATTTACGACCGATTTAAATGCATTAAAGCAGCTAGCGAATTGGCTAACACAACCTAGTGAAACGTCTGAGCTATCGGTTTGGCGTGAGCAATTAGCTCAGTCCGATTATCTTGGACAACTCTACCGTTCCGTGGTGCAAATGCGCCTTTACCTGACTCAGTTAGAACAACACTTTCCCTCTTTACCAGCAGCCGCTGGCTGCACTACGAAAGGTGTACCGGAACGTGCTACGGTATTAAGAAATGTGTTTTTAAGTTTTTTTATTGAACAACTGCAGCCTACGTTGGCCCAGCTCACCCAACAGTATCAGCGACTGCAGCCAGTGTTTGAGCAGCTGCAACAGCGATTACCACAGCCTGAACTGCGACAATATCTACAACAGCTATCGAAACAGGGAGATTTCCTGACTGACAGCAGTAAAAGCTTTGTACAACCCTGGCAACAACTATTTAAGGCTTGCGAATTTACCCCTGGCCAATAGAATGAAGAAAGTGCTACATCCGTGAAACTAGACAGCGGCACTCTGTCGCAGGAGCCATACGATGACGGACGACAATCGCTATCTCGCCTCTACTCACGACGTGGAAAATCAACCGCCGGTGCTGGAAAACTATAACCTATACGCTGAAGATCAGGCCCTGCAAGAGGCACTCAATCGCGAAGGTGGTAGCTGGGCCGAGCAAGATGTGGTCCGTTTTGGTGCTGAATGCGGACTCAGTGAACGAATCAAATTGGGTTTTGATGCCAACGCCAACAAACCGCAGCTAAGAACGCACGACCGTTTTGGCCATCGTATCGACGAAATCGACTTTCATCCTAGTTATCACCAATTGATGGATATTGCCAAGACAGAAGGGTTACACGGTAGTCCCTGGTCTGCTCCGAAAGCCGGAGCTCAAGTCGCCCGTGCTGCCAAATATTATCTGCACACGCAGGTAGAAGCGGCCCACGGTTGTCCAATTACAATGAGCTTTGCCGCCATCCCGGCACTAAAACATCAGCCCCAGCTATTTAAACAATACGGTGAAAAGATTTTAGCACCGCATTATGACCCGCGAAACGTACCCGATAGCCAAAAGCATGGATTAACGGTCGGCATGGCGATGACCGAAAAACAAGGAGGGTCAGACGTTCGCACCAACACAACGAAAGCGTACCCCGTCAGCCAACACGGGCCAGGTGAGGCTTACGAATTAGTCGGTCACAAATGGTTCGTATCTGCACCGATGTGTGACTTATTTTTAGTATTAGCGCAAGCACCGGGCGGATTATCTTGCTTCTTAATGCCCCGCTGGCAGCCCGACGGTACTAAAAACCCACTTCAGATACAGCAGTTAAAAGACAAAATGGGCAACGTTGCTAATGCGTCAAGTGAATGCGAACTGCGCGGAGCGCTGGGCTGGATGGTTGGTGAAGAGGGCCGCGGTGTTCGCACTATTATTGAGATGGTTGCAATGACTCGCTATGACTGCATGATTGGCTCTTCGTCAGGTATCCGCCAGGCAACCGTGCAAGCGCTACATCACTGTCATTACCGATCAGCCTTTGGAGCTCGGCTCAGCGAGCAACCGCTAATGCAAAACTTGCTGGCGGATTTAGCGCTGGAAAGCGAAGCTGCCATGACGCTTGCATTTCGTATGGCAAGGGCTTTCGATAACCAGGATGATGAGCACGAACGGCTACTAACCCGCATTGCCACACCAATTGGCAAATACTGGATCTGTAAACGCACGCCGAATCATGCCTATGAAGCAATGGAAGTCATTGGCGGTATGGGCGTTATGGAAACCACCATCATGCCCCGCTTATTAAGGGAATCGCCCATTAACGCAATTTGGGAAGGCAGCGGTAACGTACAGTGTCTGGATATTCTGCGAGCAATACAAAAAGAGCCTAAGGTACTTGAAGTTTTTTTTGCTGAACTTGGCAAAGCACGAGGCAGGGATAAACGCTTTGATAGCTTTTGCCAGGCGCTACAGCGTGACTTTAAACAGACTCCCCAAGATCAGTGGCAATATCATGCGCGCCAATTCGCGGATCGAATGGCATTAGCACTCCAAGCAGCGTTATTACTGCAACATGCTCCTGATTATGTTGCTGAGGCTTTTTCTGCCGGACGGCTAGAAGCGCGTAACCCTATGAATTATGGCGGCTTGCCCAAAAACGTGAATGTCTCAGGTATTATCAATCGCGCAACACCGTCGCTGTAGGATTCCTCTTGTCACCAGAAGTTATCGGTCAATTAGCCGCGTTACTAGCCGCCAGCTTTTGGGCTGTGGCGACGCTTTTATACCACCGTGCCGGAAGCCATTTCTCACCCCTACAAATGAACCTGCTGAAAGGTGTCGTTGCAACACCGTTGTTGCTGATAGTTAGTCTATTATTTGGCAATTCTTTGCTTTCAAGTTCAGGGGGCTGGCTATTAGCATTAAGCGGTATTATCGGTATAACTATTGGCGACAGTTGCCATTTTTCCGCACTACGACGTTTAGGCCCATGGCATGCAATGCTGCTTGAGTATCTGGCACCTCCCCTTGCTGCTTTTATGGCGTGGATATTTTTAAATGACCGGTTATCAGTCATTGAAGTTACTGGCGCTTTAATAACACTCAGTGGTGTACTATTTGTCGTTACCGAGCGGGCTCCCGACCACACACCTAGCTTATCGATGTCCGGTGTGTTGTTTGGCTGCGCTGCTGCGTTATGCCAGGCGACCGGGTTAACCATGGCGTTCGCGGTACTGATGAGTTCGGACATGAGCGCCGTGGACGCAGCTTTAGTAAGGTTGGCCGCAGGCTCGTTACTACTGGTTATTATAGTTGGTCTATCGCGACGCGGCGCTTATCGAACTATCGCCCGTCAACTTACTGCCGTTAACCCAATGCCTTTGCTGGGAGCTATCCTATTTGGCACTTTTTTAGCGATTTGGTTACAGCAAGTTTCCATCGCTCATATCAACCCGGGCTTAACCCAAACATTACTCTCAACGGCGCCTTTATTCTTAATTCCCATTGCTTTGCTAAAGCGTCAAAAACTGACCCGTCGCTCACTTCTTGGGGCGCTGCTGTCACTGAGTGGAATTGGAGTTTTATTCCTGCTTTAGCGAATTGTCCGAAAACTAATCAGTCGTGCAATAGTCAGCAAAAAACACTTGCGTCACCCCGCCTAAATGAATAATATAGCGCCCGTCTTCAACGACATCCTCTATAAAGTGCGTCCGTAGCTCAGTTGGTTAGAGCGCTGCCTTGACATGGCAGAGGTCGGTAGTTCGAGTCTACTCGGACGCACCATTTGATTATCCCCATCATGTCTTCTAACTTTAAAGTATTAACCGCACTAAATTTTCCACTTAGAAGTTGACCCTAGAATGTCTAATTCAGGCGTAATACTGGTGACGTTTGCGGCACTTTTTTGGGGGCTGGCGGGCGGCATCGCCGGAGTTTTAATAAACAACGGTTGGGATCCTCTGCTTGTGTCCTTTATTCGAGGCGCAATCGGTTTGCTATTTGTGTTGTTATGGTTAGCAGTTAGGTCACGCAACAGTGGTCTTGTCTACCTGCGCTTATGGTTTTGGTCCATCCTCGCCGGACTAGGCGTCGCAGGTAACTTCGCATTCTATTTCTTAAGCATCGAAAAAGGCAGTGTCGCCGTTGCTGCGACACTAATGTATTGCGCCCCAGTATTTGTTTATTTGATTTCTTTTGCGTTGAGATTAGAGAGACCTAGTGCCGTTAAGTGGGCATCAATTTTTTTAGTGTTAGTTGGCGTGGTCATGCTAACCCGCATTTATCAGGTTGACGGCAGTGCGCTAAGCCTGTTTGCGGTCATTACTGGTTTACTGTCCGGTTTATCACTGGCGTTGTTCATTTTTGCATTTAAATACGCAGCCATGCAGGGCAGCCCTCAGGCCATCCTGTCCATTGCCTTTACCACTCTGGTCATTGTACTAGGCTCAACTATTGATCTTACGGAGATTAAAAGAGTACCCGGTTCGGTCGACTGGCCTTTATTCCTGATTCTTGGGGTACTTGGTGCTGGCGCCTCTTTTATTCTTTATATCATTGGCTTACGGCAGACACCACCAGCGCTAGCCTCAATCGCCGGAACTCTGGAACCCGTGACGGCAGCCGTATTTGGGGTCGCTATTTTAAGTGAGACACTAGTCTCCTCTCAAATACTGGGGATGGTTATTATTTTGATTACCGTTACCGGGTTAGGGATCTATTCACAGCGCTACAAAAGCTAAGTTGTAGTCGCTGTGACGTCAGTCAATCGAGCATTGCGAGCAGCGTGCCTCACCGGTAAGGAGCTTGGAAATACGGTTCCTGTGCCTGGCAAAAAACAAGTAAGCCTTGTCCGCAAACCAACCAATGACCGGCCACCTTAACGGAGCAATACACCAACCCTTGCCGACCTGGGACCAGGCTGCATGCGTCACGTCCAGGCCGTAGACCATTTCCCCGCTATCTAAACGCCCGTGCAAATACGCATTTGCTTTCTCAATATTAACTTCGGGGAAACGTCGGTTGAAATCATCCTCATTGATATTCTCAAACTGGATTTTTTGACCGGCATCGAGCTTTTTTAAATGACGCATTTCCTTGATGCACAATGGGCAGCCACCATCGTAAAAAATAATAAGTTGTGGTTGCGACATAAGAAACCTATAAACAGACAGTTAATATCTATGACTACGTAACGGTTACCAATATGTCTCACAAGCTAACGCAACTTAGTCTGGAATAACCCACGAGCCACCGACACAAGCTACGTTATCAAGTGCCAGGTAGTCTTGATAGTTACTACTGTTGATACCGCCTGTCGGACAAAATCGAACATCCGGAAATGGACCAGCAATTGCCTTTAGTAAAGCAATACCACCAACTGCCGCGGCCGGAAACAGTTTAAAGTTTTGATAACCCAGTTCAACCCCCTGCATAACCTCTGACACGGTAGCAACACCTGGAATTAATGGTAGGTCATATTGTAAAGCGGTACGCAACAAGCCCGGCGTCGCACCCGGGCTAATAGCAAATTGAGCCCCCGCTGCTGACACTTGCTGAAGCTGAGACTCAGTCGTCACTGTACCAGCCCCGATAATAGCGTCGGCTGGCATTTTTTCGCGTAACAGGCTGATCGCTTCTAGCCCATATTCGGTGCGCAGGGTAATCTCAAGTACGCGCATCCCCTGTTCGTACAGAACCTCTGCTAACGGCATGGCTTGTTCAATGTCGTTAATCACCATAACCGGAATAACCGTCGCTGAGTTAAAAATGTCGTTTGCCGAGAGGGCCATCGCTTTAGTCCTTTTTTAATGTCTGTTTTAAATATTGGGCCACCCCACGCATACCAGCGTGTTCTGCGGTTATCACGTAGCAGGGAATCGCCTCCGCTAGGTTGCAGAAACGGCCTTTATGTTCAAATCGTGTGCGAAACTCTGAAGCGGCCATCAGTGGCAACAACTTAGGTACCACACCACCCGCTATGTAAACCCCTCCGCGGGTATTTAGAGTAAGCGCCAGATTACCGGCAAAGCTCCCTAAACTGGCAAAAAATTGGTTAACAGTCTCAGTAGCCAGCGCGTCGCAATTACTCAATGCGCGGGCACCTATAGTGGCTGCTCTCATTGGCGGAGCCGGCTGATCATGATAATGCGCTATCGCCTGATAGAGGGTTTCTAGTCCCGGGCCTGACAACAATCGCTCTGCTGATACACGGCCATCAAAGCGTTGCGCCATAAATTCGTGGATCGCCCATTCTTTTTCATTTATTGGGGCCCAGTCCGCATGACCACCCTCTCCAGGTAGCGGCATAGCATCACCATTCGGCAACTTGATTAGATGCCCTACTCCTAGCCCTGTGCCAGCGCCCAGAACAGCTCTAGGAGCACTATCAATAGCTGCACCACCGCCAATTTTAGTCACTTCTTTTTTATTCAGAGTAACCAGGCTCATTGCCGCTGCAGCAAAGTCATTCAACACAATAAAACTCTGTAACTTAAGCGCTTCTCGGGTACCTTTAACTGAAAACTGCCAGTGATGATTGGTCATTTGAATAGAATCGCTCTCAGCCGGACAAGCAATTGCGATAGCCACATGAATCAACTCGACCTGCTGTTGCTCGCGATAAGCAATCATCGCATCCGTCAAGTTTAAATAGTCGGCACAGGGGAAAACCTGAATTCTATCCAGTTCAAACGTTTTGAGATTAATCCGGCCAAAGCGGGCATTAGTTCCGCCAATGTCGGCTACTACTGCATAATCCGCATCGGTTTTTATTGTTGCATCATTAACCATGGTTATCGTCGTCCTTGAACAACACACAAGCACCTGACTCGGCACCGCTAAAGTTATTACGCATCCCCGCAAATAACTCACGCCCCATGCCGAAATGACTGTCCGTTAAATCGACTTGGGCAGCTGAACGTTGCGCTAGCTCGGCTTCATCCACCAACAATTCCAGCTTGCCTTTTTCGAAGTCAACATTGACGAGGTCCCCGTCATTGATTTTGGCGATCAGCCCACCGTCAACAGCCTCAGGTGTCAGGTGAATAGCGGCAGGAACCTTACCCGATGCGCCAGACATTCGCCCATCGGTGACCAATGCCACCTTATAGCCACGCTTTTGTAGTACCCCAAGCGGCGGCGTTAATTTGTGTAGTTCGGGCATTCCGATTGCCTTGGGCCCCTGAAAACGGACAACCACAACACAATCTTTGTTAAGGTCACCGGCCTTAAAAGCGGCATCTAACTCATGCTGACTGGTAAAGACCACGGCCGGTGCTGATACCGATTTTGCACCTTCGGGTAAAGACGACGTTTTGATGACAGCACGCCCAAGATTGCCTGATAACACCTCTAAGCCGCCGTGATCACTGAAAGGATTTGTGGCCTTACGCAATACATCGGTATCCAAAGACTCATCAACAATATCAACCCAGGTTAATTTGCCATTGTCATCTAGCGTCGGACGTTTGGTATAACGGCTTAACCCTTGCCCTGCAATGGTCTCCACATCTTCGTGTAATAAGCCGGCGCTCAGTAACTCACGAATCAGAAATGCCATACCACCTGCGCGCTGAAAGTGATTAATATCTGCTTGTCCATTCGGATAAATACGGGTAAGCAATGGCGTTACGCTGGACAGCTCAGCAAAATCATCCCAGTCGATGTGGTAACCGGCAGCCCGCGCAACAGCAACCAGATGCATAGTGTGGTTGGTCGAGCCGCCAGTCGCTAGTAGACCGACAATACCGTTGACGATACTTTTTGCTGTGACTATCTGGCTTATCGGCCGATAGTCGGTACCTAGATCGGTTATTCGGGTAGCTTGTTGAGCGGCGACTCGAGTCAACTGCTCGCGCAGTTCGCTACCCGGATTAACGAAGGATGCTCCCGGCAAATGCAGCCCCATAATTTCAACCACTAACTGATTGGAATTAGCGGTGCCATAAAAGGTACAAGTGCCTGCGGTATGATAGGAGGCCGCCTCCGCTTCTAATAATTGTTCTTTATCAACTTTGCCCTCAGCATACAGCTCTCGCACCCGAGCTTTTTCTTTGTTGGAGATACCTGATGGCATGGGTCCCGCAGGTACAAACACAAATGGCAAGTGGCCAAAACTCAACGCAGCAATCAACAAACCTGGTACGATCTTGTCGCAAATACCAAGCATTAAGCCACCGTCAAACATGTTATGCGAGAGACTCACTGCTGTTGCCATAGCAATCACGTCACGGCTCAATAAACTCAGTTCCATACCAGGCTGTCCCTGGGTGACACCATCACACATAGCAGGCACGCCGCCAGCTACTTGGGCAACACTACCGACTTCTCGAATTGCTTGCTTTAACTTTTCTGGATAGTCATGATACGGCTGATGCGCAGAGAGCATGTCATTGTAAGCAGTAACGATACCAATATTGGCTTTAGTAAGGCTTCGCAATTCACCTTTATCACCCTTGTCGCAGGCAGCAAAGCCGTGTGCCAAATTACCGCACGATAGCGCGCCTCTATGAGGACCGTTTTTACGGGCCTGTGCAATACGTGCAAGATAGTCTTTGCGCGTAGCTTGGCTGCGTTGCTCTATACGGTCGGTGACTCTTTGTATTACAGGATTCATAATGACCTCTTAGGCGGCCGCGTAATAAACGCTAACCGGCACTTCGGTTTGGTGTAAAAAAGCACTAATCGGAAGTTTACCAGGTTGTGCCTGAGCCAGCGCTGACTGTAGAACTGGCAGCTTACTTTCACCGTTTATATGAAAGAAAATCTTACTGCTATTAAGCAACCTGGAAGCTGTTAGGCTGATGCGTTCGTAAGGTGCTGTCTCAGGCATTACAGCTATGGCCGCCGCACTGGTATCTAGCCCCTCGCTAAATTGCTGGCTACAAGGAAACAATGAAGCAGTGTGACCGTCATCACCCATTCCTAAAATCACCGCATCAAAAGTCGGTAACCCTGCCAACTTTTCAGCAACAGCAGCCTCGGCGCTTCGAGCTGTTGTATGGTTAGTCAACAGGCTGATAAATTGTGCCTGAGCAGCTTTGTTTTTCAGCAAGGTTGTCTTGACTAACTTATCATTACTATCGTCAGAGTCTGGCCAAACCCAGCGCTCATCAGCTAAGGTAATAGTTACCCTATGCCAGTCAATATCTTGCCGCGACAATTTTTCAAACAGAGCTCGCGGTGTGCGTCCACCGGATACCGCAAGATAAGCATGACCTCGCTGTTCAATCGCCTGCGCAAGAATGGCGGCAATTTCGACGCTTAATGTTTCACTAAGTTGTTCATTATTGGTAAAAGTATCCAACTTCTGTTCCTTTTTTATTTCTTGTTCTAAATCGTTTATTCGTCCCACTGGCGACCATCATGAGCTAACAAAGATATAGCGGCTACTGGCCCCCAGGTGCCAGCTTGATAGCTCTTCGGCTTCTCTTCGGTGGTTTGCCATGCGTCCAGGATGCCGTCCACCCAGCGCCAGGCATGTTCGACTTCATCACGGTGCACAAATAAGTATTGATTGCCGTTAATTGCTTCTAATAATAGGCGCTCATAGGCGTCTGCAATCCGCTTTTTCTCGAAGGTTTCGTCGAAGCTAAGGTCGAGCGTTGTCGCCTTTAATTGCATATTCTTCCCCAACCCTGGAATTTTATTGAGCATTTGCACTTCCACGCCCTCGTCGGGTTGCAGTCGAATAATTAATTTATTGGCGGGCAATTTACTGGTGGTTTCATGAAAAATATTGTGTGGCTGCTCTTTAAAGGTGATCACCACCTCACTGCGTTTTTCCGGCATTCTTTTACCAGTGCGCAAATAGAAAGGCACTCCGGACCAACGCCAGTTATCCAGTTGAGCTTTCAAAGCAACAAAGGTTTCTGTGTCACTATCAGCTTGCGCCCCTTCCTCGCCCAAATAAGCAGGCACTTGTTTGCTGCCGACAAAACCAGCACTGTATTGTCCGCGCACCGTGGTAATGTGACTGTTGCTTTCATCAATAGGCCGCAGCGCTTTAAGCACTTTTAGCTTTTCTTCTCGGATACTATCAGCATCTAGCCGTGACGGGGGTTCCATGGCAATCAACGCCAGTACTTGCAACAGATGGTTTTGCACCATGTCACGCAGCTGACCGGCATCATCATAGTAGCTCCAGCGACCTTCAACACCGACCTGTTCAGCTGCAGTTATTTGAATATGGTCAATCGCATTATGATCCCAGTTCGATGAAAACAACGAATTTGCAAAGCGCAGCGCCAACAGATTTAGAACGGTCTCTTTACCTAAGTAATGATCGATCCTGTAAATCTGAGATTCTTTAAAATACTGACCAACCTGTTGGTTAATTTCTTTTGATGACGCTAAGTCGTGGCCAATTGGCTTTTCCAGAATAACCCTTGCAGGTTCTAAATTTAGCGCTCTTTGCTCTAGCCCCTTACAGATTGCTGCGTATAGCGAAGGCGGTGTTGCTAAGTAATAAACTGGCGTATTGTCAAATCCCGATAACTTATCAGCCAACGCCTGATACTGATCACTAGAGAAGTCTAAAGAAACATATTGTAAGCGCTTACAAAAACGCTCAAATGTTGTTTTGTCAATTTCCTCAACAGCTACAAACTGCTTTAGTGTCTGTTCTACCGAAGCGCAGAATTCACTGTCGCTTGCAGACTCACGAGCCACCCCAATAACGCGCGTGCCGGCAGCTAACAGCCCCGCTTTATCAAGTTGATAAATAGCAGGCAGCAATTTGCGTCTAGCCAAGTCGCCTTTTACACCAAATAAGATTAAATCACAGCTTTGCTGGCGGTTTTCCATGGTGTCCTCATTGACATTTCATAAATGTAATTGATAAAAGATTATGTAACTTTACAACATTTAAGTTAGGATGCTAGCAATAGTTTAGCAAAAATTCCAACATTTACGTAATAAAACTACAAAAGTAACGAAACCTATGGACCTGCTACAGCGCATCACCGAAAACCTAAGTCAGTTTAGCAAATCAGAACGCAAAGTGGCTGACATTGCCACCGGCAACCCTGAGTCTGTAATCCACACCAGTATTGCTAATATGGCAGCTATTGCAGATGTTAGCGAACCCACAGTCAATCGCTTTTGTCGCAGGTTAGACTGCAAAGGATTCCCGGATTTTAAATTAAAGCTGGCACAGAGTCTGGCTAAAGGCACGCCTTTTTTAAACCGCCACGTGGAAGAAAATGACAGTGTTGATGAACTGACTAATAAGATATTTGATTCGACGCTGGCGGCACTAAATATTGCCCGCCAGCAGTTAGACAGTAAGCCAATAGAAGCGGCAATTGACGCATTGCTCAAGGCACCTAAGATTGCGTTTTTTGGGTTTGGCGCGTCAGCCTCCGTAGCACACGATGCTCAAAACAAATTTGCCCGCTTTGACACCCCTTCCGTGTTTTCCGACGACCTTTTGATGCAGCGAATGTGGGCGATTAATAGTAAGCCGGACGACGTATTGTTTGCGATCAGCCATACCGGTCGTACTAAAGCTCTGTGCGAAATCGCCGAGATTGCTCAGCAAAATGGTGCAACGGTGATCGGCATAACCACAGTCAATAGTCCTTTGGCCGAATTCTGCAACGACGTGGTTAGCTCCAATGTCCCTGAGGATACCGATCAATATATGCCCATGGCATCACGTATCGCACATCTGGTACTTATTGATGCGATTATCGCTGGCTACACCTTAAAGCGCGGCTCGGAAGTTCGCGAAAAGCTTGCAAGAATAAAACAGGGCTTAAAAGGCTCTCGATTCCCAAGACATTAATAATGACGCAAATAGCGAGGAGTAATTATGACAATAAAAGTAGCCATCAATGGCTTTGGTCGGATCGGAAAAAACATACTGAGAGCTCTATATGAGCGTGAGCTAACCGATAAAATAAAGGTTGTCGCCATCAATGACCTTGGCGATCCGGAAGTTCTGGCACACTTGCTACAGTACGACACTGTACATGGTACCTTTAATCGAACTGTCACCCATGGTAACCAAGCAATTATGGTTGATGGTCAGGCAATTAAGGTTTGTAGCGAGCGCGATCCAGCCAAGTTACCCTGGGCAGAGCTAGAAGTTGATGTCGTTTTAGAATGTACTGGTCTGTTTACGCAAAGAACTGATGCACAAAAACACATTGATGCAGGTGCCAAAAAGGTAATTATTTCGGCTCCGGGTAAAGACGTTGATGCAACCATTGTGACCGGAGTTAACGATCATACCTTAAATGCTGACATGCAAATTATTTCAAACGCCTCATGTACCACCAACTGTTTGGCGCCTGTCGCTCAGCCACTGCATCAACAACTGGGTATCGAGTCAGGCCTAATGACCACCGTTCATGCTTACACTAACGATCAACGACTAGCAGATTCGTACCATCCTGACTTACAACGCGCACGCGCCGCAACAGAATCAATGATACCCTCAAAAACCGGGGCAGCTGCGGCAGTTGGGCTAGTTATTCCGGAACTGGCTGGCCGCTTTGATGGCCTCGCTGTTCGCGTCCCTACCCCCAACGTATCATTAGTCGATTTAAGTTTTATTGCTAGTCGCGATACCAGCGTTGAGGAAGTTAACGAAATAATCAGTTCACATGCGACCAAGCCAAAACTTGAGGGGATCTTGCAGGTCAATCAACTACCCTTGGTTTCACGTGACTTTAACCATAACCCCCATTCGAGTATTTTTGATAGTCGACAAACCCGTGTCAGCGGTCGTTTGGTAAAAGTTATGGCTTGGTATGATAACGAGTGGGGCTTTAGTAACCGCATGCTGGATAATTCTTTACGATTGATGGAAGCAGTAAAAACACAAACTGAAACAAAAAGCGCAGAAGTTTTTACTGAGACTAATTGACGATGTTAATTTCTTGTTCTATTTTATGAAAGCGCTTACATTAAAATGTATAAAACGATGTAATCAATAAATAACAACAAGAATGTCTAACCAGGAATTCAGTTATGAAGCCAACAAACCTAACACTTAAACCATTAGCGCTAGCGCTCGTTGCGCTAGGGCTGTCCGGCTGCGGCGGTGGTGACAGTGTCGAGACGAATACCGATTATACCCAAATTGATACTACCGAACCGGTAAACGATTGGGAGCTTGTCTGGAGCGATGACTTTGAAGGTAGTAGCATCGATGACAGTAAATGGACCTTTGAAGTCAATTGCCAGGGTGGTGGCAACAATGAACAACAATGCTATACCGACTCGCCCGACAATGCGTTTGTCTCGGATGGCACCTTAAAAATTGTTGCTATGCCAGCCGGAGAAGACTCTGACGGCCCCCTGCCTTATACTTCTGCGCGATTAAACAGTAAGAACAAAGGTGATTTCAAATACGGCCGCATCGAAGTCCGGGCAAAAATGCCAGAAGGCCAAGGTTCCTGGCCTGCGGTTTGGATGATGCCAACTGATTCAGTCTATGGCGGCTGGCCAAAATCCGGTGAAATCGACATTGTTGAAGCGGTTAACTTAAAAACCACCGATGAAGACGGCAATGTCGAAAATAATGTACACGGCACCTTGCACTACGGTCGCGACTGGCCAGATAACAGTTCTTCCGGGAAAGCTTACGAATTAGCCGACGGAGCGAACCCTGCTGATGAATTCCATACCTACGCTATCGAATGGCAGCAAGGCGAAATTCGCTGGTATGTCGATGGTTACCTTTATCAAACCCAGCGCGACTCGCAAGTTCGGTTTAACAGTAAAGGCGAAGCGATTGGCCTGAATCATCAAGGATGGTTTACTGAGTATTATGACCAGTCATCGGGAGAGCTCACAGTTGATTATGGTCCTGCACCATTCGATCAGCAATTTCATTTAATCATGAACTTAGCTGTCGGTGGTGATTGGCCAGAAAACACCAATAACTTGGGTATTGATGAAAGCGCTTTCGCTGATGGTCAGACGTTAGAAATCGACTACATCAATGTATATCAATGTAATCAGAACCCTGACACCGGTAAAGGCTGTGAAACTCTGCGCGCTGGTTACGACGATGAGGAAACACTGATTACCGGCGAAGCACCAATCCCCTCTCCTCCTTCTACCACCGTTGAAAACCTAACTATTTTTGATGGTACACCAAATCCGAACTGGCCGGCCTGGGACTGCTGCGGCGGCTCAACACCAGCACTTATCGATGATGCTGAAAAAGGCCAGGTCTATCAGTTTGTCGTTAACGATACACCAACGGTTAATGGCTTTATCTCGCGTGAAGAGTTCATCACCGATGAAAGTGGCGAGCCTCAACCTTTTGATGCCACCGGCATGATCGAAACCGGCAGTATTAGTTTTGATATGAAGCTGAATTCTGCACCAAGCGATTCATCCGCGTCATGGTTGTTTAAGGTAGAGAGCGACAACAATGCGTCCTTTGCTGAGTTACCCTTAACTGAAAGCTCAGAAGGCGTTTCACCAACCGTCGGGGAATGGCAGACATACACCTACCCGTTACAACAATTAGTTGACGCAGGCCTTGAACCTAATGCCATTGACGCATTTATGGTATTCCCTTCATGGGGCTTAGGTGCCGGTGCGGAATACTCCTTAACTAACGTAGAAATTACCTCACCAGAAGCTGAAGCGCCAGAATTAGTACTGTTCGATGACCAGCAAAACCCTGACTGGCCGCTTTGGGACTGCTGTGGAGGTACAACACCACAAGAAGTTACTGACGAAGAGCGTGGCATCGTTGGAGAGTTTGAAATTGGTGCGACCCCAACCGTCGTTGGTTTTAAACCAGCAGATGGTTCAGGCATTCAATTTGATGCTTCTGCGTTAATGGTTGAGGGCGTTGTCGAATTCGATATGAAAGTCGTTTCGCCACCGAATAATCAAGATTCGGTCTGGAAATTTAAAGTAGAATCAAACGGGGCTGAAACGGCCGTTGAAATCGATTTAGCGAGCGGCAACGGTGGCGAGTCGCCAGTAACCGGCGAATGGCAGACCTACACCTTCCCACTACAGCAACTTGCTGATGCCGGTTTAGACCTTTCAGCAATTGACGTTATTATGATATTCCCTGCCTGGGACACTGGCGAAGGTGCCGTATTCCGCGTTGACGAAGCACGCATTTATGATCCAAGTGCTGGTTCTGACGAAATCACCATCTTCGACGAACAAGTCAATGCAGACTGGTCGCTCTGGGACTGCTGTGCAGGTTCAGAACCACAAGTCGTTGAAGTTGATGCGCCCTATAATAATGTCGCACAGTTTGAAATCCTGGGTTCACCAGAAACTGTTCTAGGATTCCTTGCGAATGAAGGGGCCACCTTTGATGCATCTTCGTTATTGGCTAACGGCGCGATTAGCTTTGACATGCGTGTCGTCGATCAACCCACAGGCGCAGATGCACAATGGCTAGTAAAAGTTGAATCTTCTGGCGCAGCCACAGCTGTGGAGCTACCGTTATCCGCCGGTAATTATGATGAAGAACCAGTTGCCGGCGAATGGGCCACTTACAACTTTACGCTGCAGTCGTTATTCGATGCAGGCCTGGATATTAGTGACATCAGTGTCATTATGATCTTCCCGACTTGGGGACAGTCTTCCGGCGCCGTTTATCAAGTTGATAACCTTAGCATTGAAAATTTTTAATCAGTACGACAAACAGAAATGGATAAGATAATGAAAAAACCACTTATGTTTAGCAAAAGCCCAGTCGCGGCAGCCGTCTCAGTCGTACTGAGTGCCGGCCTGATGTTTCCCTCTTTTGCACAAGAACAGGCAGCAGAATCAGCAGAAACCGAGCAAACTGAACAGCAACTGCAGCAGCGTGAAAAAAACGCTATGGAAGTCATCAATGTGCAGGGGATCCGCGGCAGTCTGTCGCGTGCTACCGCGTTTAAACGCCAGTCCTCTGGCGTTGTCGACGGCATTTCCGCTGAAGAAATGGGTAAATTCCCGGATACCAACTTAGCCGAATCGTTACAGCGTATCACTGGTGTTTCGATTAGCCGTAACGACGGGGAAGGCAGCGAAATCACGGTTCGGGGTTTTGGTCCGGAATTCAACCTGGTGACTTTAAACGGTCGGCAAATGCCTTCTACCGGTTTTTCCCGTTCGTACAATATGGAAGCTTTGTCTTCCGAAAACGTAACGGCACTGGAAGTTTATAAAACAGCTCGGGCGGCGATGCCTAGCGGTGGTCTGGGTGCGACAGTAAACATTGTTACGACCCGGCCTTTTCAAACTTCTGAGCGTCAATTCGTAATCTCGGGCAAAGCGATGCACGACAGTTCGGTTGATATCGGTGATTCGGTAACGCCAGAGCTCGCGGCATTGTATAGCGATACCTTTGCAGACGACATGTTTGGCGTGGCTGTATCGCTATCGCAACAACGTCGTGACTTTCAGCAACAATATGCCAATATTCAAGGCTGGCAGGCCAATGTTGGCCTACCTGATTTGGAAGAAGGTGAGTTTACTGATCCGCGTCCGGTCGGTGATGATGGCGAGCGTATCGGTAACCACTTCTTTCCTAAAGACATGAACTATGGCTTTACCGACGTTCAAAACGAACGGACCAACGGCCAGGTCACTCTGCAATTTGCGCCAACAGATACCATAGTCTTGACCGCAGATTACACCGGTTCTCGAAGGACTTCAGGACGTGTCGGTTATGGTTGGGGCATCTGGAATGAGTTCGGTGGTAACATCAACTCTTATATTTTAGACGAGAACGGCACCGCTGTTTATGCCGATATAGCCGGTAACGACTCCTCGTTTACCGCTAACTGGGATACTACAGAGATCGAAGCGGACTCCGTTGGTTTAAATCTTAGCTGGGATATCACACCTGACCTTAATCTTTGGGTCGATGTACACGACTCAAGTAATAAGATTGATAATGGTGCGGATAAAGGCATTCATTCAACCGGCCAAATCATCTTAGGCTCAGACCAGCTCCGCACTAAGATTTACGATTATCGCAACGGCGAAATTCCACAAGCCAGCGTGCTTTGGAATAATGGCACTAATGTTCTGGGTCGGGGTGAAATAGATTCGAACTTTAGCCAGTTTTTGCGTAGCCCCGGTGAGTCCAACATTAAACAGTATCAAGTAGAAGCAACTTGGTATAACTCAGTGTTTGATGTCCCCCTGGTTAAGGTTACCGGTGGTGTAACTCGCACAGAACAAGACATGGGCGGTTATAATGCCTGGAGTGGTTTGCGTGGTGGTCCGGGTTTCAACCCTAGTTTCACGCAAATTTTCCCCGATGGAATGTTCGTTTACAACAACACCGATGGGTTTCTTGACGAATTTGCTGGTGGTGGTAGTGACCTAGCACAGAACTATTACTACACCTACGATATTGAAGAAGCACTGGCGCGACAGGCTGCTTTTTTAACTGAAGAGCGTATGGGCGCAGACGAATACTATGTCGGCATCCGTCCAGGCGACATTACCGGTCGTAGTAGTGTTTTAGAAGAAACCGACGCCATTTTCATTCAGTCTGAATGGGAATTTGACGTTGCTGGCTTCTTTACCCAGGTCAACTTCGGCGCTCGTTATGAGCAAACGGATGTTACCAGTATGGTGCGTCAGCGTGTTGAACAACAAGTTAACTGGGTAAGCCCTTCTGAGTGGATCATGCAGTATGTCGGCGGCGGCGATGAGTCGACCTTCTTAACGCAGACGGGTGAACACGATGTGTTCTTGCCAATGCTTGACGTTAAAGTCGATATCACTGAAGACCTGGTTGGTCGTTTCTCTACCGGTAAGACCATAGCGCGTGCCCCACTTGGCGCACTCAACGGTGGCCGTAGCTTAAGCGGCAGTCCAAAACCGGGCGCTCGTACCGGCAGTAGTGGTAACCCTAATCTATTGCCCTTTGAATCGACTAATATCGACTTGTCATTGGAGTACTATTACGGCGATGGTAGCTATGCGTCGATTGGCTACTTTAAAAAAGACGTCGATAACTTTATTCAAAATACTATCACCGAGACCACTATCGACGGCATCCGTGACATTTTCCAAGGTCCCCGCTATCAGCAGGCGATTTCCGATATAGAATCTCGTGGTGAACAGGCGACCTCCACTGCAATTTTCGAACAAATGTTGGCAAATGGTCACGGTAACGCCGATGGTGCAATTGAACCAAACTCTGACGACCCATTGATGGTCTGGAACATCAGCCGGCCGAGTAACACCGATGAAAAGTCAGTTAATGGTTTTGAAATAGCAATCCAACAGTTGTTTGGAGAAACCGGGTTTGGCGCCGCGGCCAATGCGACTCTAGTAGACGGTGATACCAGCTTTGATGTCGATAGCTTAGACCAACAATCTCCACTTGTTGGCTTGAGCGACTCCGCTAACCTGCAGTTATTTTACGAGAAACATGGCTGGTCGGTACGTGCCACCTATGCATGGCGCGATAGCTATTTGTTAGGTGTCGGTCAAGCCCAGGGGTCCTCTGATGCACCGCCGCAGTTTGCTCGTTCGTTTGGTCAATGGGACCTCAGCGTCAATTACGACGTAAACGAGAAACTGACCGTATTCTTTGAAGGTATCAACTTAAATAATGAAACCGAAGAAGGTTATGGTCGTTACGAAGAGCAGTTCTTATTTGCTCGTCAGTACGGTCCTCGTTATGCGCTAGGAGCGCGTTACAGCTTTTAATTAAGCGTTAATTATCCTTCCTGGGATACAAAAAAGCTCCGATGAATTAGCATCGGAGCTTTTTTTTTAACTACGGTTTGTCGCTTAATCTAAACAAACCGCTTCAGTGTCTTCAGCTTGCTCAGCGACTAAGCGAATATCTCTAATGCTAAAGCTTAAAGCGGCTGCGTGAGAAATACCGAATATCTCCCCTACCGCTGCCGTATCCAAACCGGCTTGCTGCAAACACTGCATTGACAACGACAATGTCGCCCACTCGCCCGGTTGCGACTGCTGCAGCTGGTGTTGTAGGTCAATTTTTACCTGACAGTCACCAGACAAGCAGTTCATCTGCAGATACACTGGCTGTTGCGGTATACGATCGACTTTGTAGGATAATTCTAATGTGCCGTTGTCACCAGCAAAAGCTCGTAAATCGCGGCTGAATGGACTAATAAAGCTAAACCCTCCCGATCCCGTTCCATCAAACACGAATTCGCGAGCGTCTTCCTGCACTTGATCGTCAAAGGTCGAACTTGCAACGCTGTCGATTTCCTGAACACTACTGGTAACTGCGGTACGCTGCTCGTCATTGAAAATTTGCAACTGCCATGGGCTCTGCGGCGCACGATCAAAGATCGCCATATCAGCCAGAGCATCCTGATCGACAAAGTCTGTTTGCAAATCATCAGACAAGGTATTTTGCTCTCCATAGTTCAAACCAAAACCGACTTCCAATAGCGGTGCGTAATCGTCCTGATCAGAATTCAATCGACCTTGAGAAGGATCAGCTGGCCAGGAAAATGGCAGTTCACCGGTCATTGGGTGGCGTGGTTCACCATTTTCATCGGCAATAATAACATCCGCAACACCTTGTCCTTCGGAGCCTGGCAGCCAAGCCGCGACAAACGCATCGGAGGCATTAAGCTCAGGGTTAACATACATCGGGCGACCACTAATAAATACCGATACTACCGGGATGTCTTGCTCCTTTAAGCTTTCCAATAACTGCTGATCAACTGGGTTATTGCGCTGATAATCGATGTTGTCAATGTCACCGTTACCCTCGGCATACGGTGTTTCGCCGTAAACCACGACAGCGACATCCGGCTTCTGCTGATACTGACCATTTTCGGCCAGCTCAACTTGGCCGCCCATAGCGGTTACCGCATCCATAATCCCTTGATAAATTGAGGTGCCGCCAGGGAAGTCTTCATTACTATTGCCAGTACCCTGCCAGCTAATAGTCCAGCCACCGGATTGTTGTCCGATATTGTCAGCGGCAGGCCCGGCCACCAAAATATTTTGATTCGGATTTAACGGTAATACATTGTCTTTGTTTTTCAGTAACACCAGTGATTCACGCACAGCCTGGCGGGCAACTTCGCGATGTTCTTCAGCGCCTATAAGCTCTGTCTTACCGGACAGAGGACGTTCAGCGGGGCTTGGCTTATCAAATAGCCCCGCCCGCATTTTTACACGCAAAATACGGCGCACTGCATCGTTGATTCGCTCCATTGCGATAGTGCCGTCCTGCACCTGTGCAATTAGGTTTTCATATAGCGGCTTCCAGGCGGCAGTCGGCACCATATACATATCCAGACCTGCATTAGCAGCCTGAGGGCAATCAGCGTTGGTGCAACCTTCTATTTGACCATGACCGTTCCAGTCACCAACGACAAAGCCGTCGAAACCCATCTTTTCTTTTAGTACATCGGTAAGCAGATATTCGTCACCATGGATTTTTTTACCATTCCAACTATTAAAGCTGGCCATAACGCTCTGCGCGCCAGCTTGCAAGCCGCCGACATACCCTTGCGCATGATAATCGAATAATTCCTGCTCACTAATCTCGGCATTACCCTGGTCAATACCATCGGTAGTCGCACCGTCACCAATAAAGTGTTTTACGGTACTGATAACATGCCGTTCATCGAGAAAGCTTTTCGCTACGTCACCTTGCAAGCCCTCTACAATTGCGGCTGCGTAATCGTGAACAATTTGCGGGTTTTCTGAATAACTTTCATAGGTACGGCCCCAGCGAACATCACGGGCAACAGCGACTGTCGGTGCAAACACCCAATCGATACCGGTAACCATTACTTCGGTCGCAGTGACACCGGCAATATCTTTGATCAGTTCTGGGTTTTTAGCGGCACCTAAGCCGATGTTATGCGGAAAAATCGTCGCGCCGAGAACGTTGTTATGGCCGTGCACGGCATCGGTGCCCCACATCGTTGGAATATCGATTCCATCGACGCTGTCATCAATGGATGCTTGATAAAGGGACTCGGCCAATGCAATCCAGTCTTGTGGTGTCGCATATTTATCGTTATTGGGGAATGCGCCACCACCGTTTAGATAAGAACCAAAACCATATTTACGCATGTCCTCGACGGTAATATCACGGATTTCCGGCTGAATCATTTGCGCGACTTTTTGCTCTAATGTCATTTTATCGAGCAACGTATCGATTCGTTGTTCCATGTCAGGCTGTTGCTTAACCGGCAAGTTTAGTTTTGGCCAAACCTCCTGCTCCGACTGTTGGTTAGACGCGGGAGAGCAGCCAACTGTCGCCGACAAAGCCAAGGCAATGGCAGTAGTTAGATAAGCGCGTTTCATGATTCGGCCTCCTGCGCGCGCGCGATAGATTTAAATGCCTGAGGTTTATAACCGCGAAACCCGTAAAACGCGATATACACGTAACACAGTAACGGTAAAATAAAGGCGAATTGGACACTGGTAGCATCGGCTAGCGCCCCTTGTAATAAAGGAACAATAGCTCCCCCAACAATCGCCAAACACAGAATGCCAGACCCTTGGCTGGTACTCTCTTTTAGGTTTTGCAGTGCCAGACTGAAAATTGTCGGGAACATTATAGAGTTGCATAGACCGACAAATAACAGCGACCACATAGCCAACGCACCACTACTGTTAATTGTAGTGGCCACTAAAACAACTGCGATACTGGCATTAAATAACAACACCTTGTTACCGGCAAACTTCTGCATCACTGCTGCACCTATAAAGCGGCCTACCATCGCACCACCAAAGTACCAGGAAATATAATGCGAAGCTTGTGAGCTCGACATGTTTCCTATATCCGATTGCGACAAATAAATGGCTAAAAAGCTACCGATACCAACTTCTGCCCCAACGTAAACAAAAATACCGATGGCACCTAACACTAAGTGGCGTTGACTCCAGGCCCCACCTTTTGTAGGCAAGGGTGCTGCCGCATCCACTTTACCCATGTTGGGGAGTTTTAATTTTACGAATATCAGCGCCATCAAAACCAAGGTTGCCGCTAAAATGAAGTACGGAGTTGATACCGTGTCTTTACTCACTCCAGTAACTTCCGGGTCTGCAACACCACCAAATATCAGCCAGGCGCCGAAGAAAGGTGCAACCGTGGTACCTAATGAGTTAAACGCTTGGGTCATGGTCAGTCGGCTCGATGACGTCTCCTCAGGACCAAGTCGGGTCACATAGGGATTAGCCGCCACCTGCAAAATCGTCACACCAGAGGCAAGGATAAATAATGCCAGCAGAAATAACCCGTAGACCTCCATCATCGCTGCCGGATAGAACAACACACACCCTGCCCCAGCGATCAACAGACCTGTGACAATGCCCATTTTGTAACCAATTTTACCGACCATCAATCCAGCCGGAACTGAAATAATAAAATAGGCTCCAAAAAAGCAAAACTGAATCAGCATCGACTGCGCATAGTTCAAGTCAAACAACAGTCGTAGGTACGGAATAAGGATATCGTTGAGGCAGGTGATAAAGCCCCAAATGAAGAACAGCGATGTGAGCGCAGTCAGTGCAAACCGATAGTTGTTGTCACTGCCGCCACCATGTAACGCTGATGTTTGCGGTGTTGTCATAATTTCCTCTTGCTTTATTTTTTTGACGATGGTGTCAACACCATCTAATATTATGTAAGCGCTTTCATGTATAGCATAATTGAATTTAATGGCAATGAAAACCTACTCTGGAATGGACGCTTATGAAAACAATAACCCTGCCAAAACAGTCATATTTAAAGTCTCAAGACTTTACCTTCGGGGTCGCTACATCGTCCTTTCAAATTGAAGGAGACATTGCTGGCCGAGAGCTGTGCATCTGGGATACTTTTTGCCGCAAGCCCGGAAAAATAAAAGATAAATCCAATGGCGATGTTGCTTGCGAGCATATAGAGAACTATCAGCAGGACGTCGAGCTTATAGCTTCTTTAGGAGTCGATGCCTATCGATTTTCAATTGCCTGGGGCCGAGTAATTAATTCGGATGGTAGCGTTAATCAGACAGGGCTAGCGTTCTACAGCAACTTAGTTGATGCTTTATTAAAAAGAGGAATCAAAAGTTACCTGACTCTTTATCACTGGGATCTTCCCCAATACCTAGAGGATCAAGGCGGTTGGTTAAACCGGGATACAGCCTACCGCTTTGCTGACTATGCTGAAGTTGTAGCCAAAGCGTTGGGTAACAAGGTAGTCAGTTACGCAACTTTGAACGAGCCATTTTGTAGCGCTTATTTAAGCTACGAGGCCGGTATTCACGCCCCGGGCAAACAAAGTCGCCAGCAAGGTCGTCAGGCAGCTCACCATTTATTGCTTGCGCACGGGCTCGCTTTACCTAAATTAAGACAGCACGCGCCTTTAGCGGAGCATGGCATCGTATTAAATTTTAGCCCATGTTATCCAGCCTCAGACAGCGTTCAGGACAAACTCGCCGCAGAGTCTGCTCATCAATACCACAACCTTTGGTATATAGAGCCTTTACTAAAAGGCGGTTATCCGCCTTTATTCGAACAACTAGCGGCAAACGAGCAACCAGAGGTACGTTCCGGAGACATGGACATTATTAGTCAGCCGATAGACTTCCTCGGCGTTAACTACTATACCAGAACGGTTTTTAGGGAAAACCAAAGAGGCTGGTTTAGCGATGTTCCGGCAACCGGTGATGAATTAACCACTATGGGCTGGGAAGTTTATCCGGCCGGCCTGACTGAAATACTGATTGGACTCCATCAGCGCTACCAAAACTTACCGCCAGTCTATATCACTGAGAATGGCGCAGCCTACGACGACCAAATCGATAATGGCATTGTCGATGATGCCCGTCGAATTGATTATTTTCAGTCTCACCTATTGGCAGTAGATGACGCCATTAATGACGGCGTCGATGTCCGCGGTTATTTCGCCTGGAGTTTAATGGATAATTTTGAATGGGCGGAAGGCTACACGCAAAGGTTTGGAATCGTCTATGTTGATTACCAGACGCAGCAACGCACACTAAAAAATAGTGCAAAAGCTTTACAGCAGCTGTGCTTAACACGACAATCACAGCTTACCGCTGTGGAGGACTTATGTTAAGCCGCAAAGAAAAAGTTGCTTATGGCTTGGGCGACACCGCCAGCAACATCATTTTCCAGACCGTCATGTTGTTTCTGGCTTTTTTTTATACCGATATTTTTGGTATCCCTGCCGCAGCGGTCGGTACTATGTTTTTAGTGGTCAGGCTTATCGATGCTATTACCGATCCAATGATGGGCCTTATTGCCGATAAAACCCGCTCTCGATACGGTCAATTTCGACCTTACTTGCTCTGGGTAGCAGTTCCTTTTGCCATCTGTAGCGTACTGGCATTTACCACTCCCGATCTGAACACGACATCAAAAATTTTGTACGCCTACGCGACATATACGTTGCTAATGCTGGCTTATACCGCTATTAACATTCCCTATTCAGCGCTTGGAGGTGTACTTACCGCCGACCCATTAGAGCGTGTTTCTGTGCAATCTTATCGCTTTGTATTTGGCATGCTTGGGGGGTTACTGGTTGCGACCTGTACGCTACCTTTAGTTGACTGGATTGGGCAAGGCAACAAAGTTCTCGGTTACCAGCTAACCATATTGGCACTGAGCATTTTTGGCGTATTGCTATTTATTCTTTGTTTCCTGGGAACCCGTGAACGGCTTATACCGCCCAAGCAACAGCACTTATCGCTCAGCAACGGTTTGCACACGTTGTGGTCTAACGAACAGTGGCGACGGCTATCCATTGCCGCAGCGTTAGTGCTCACGGGGATTGCCCTGAAAAATACCTTAGCGATTTATTACGTAAAATATTATTTAGTTCGCGAAGATCTTATTACCCTATTTATTAGCATCGGTATGATCGGAAATATTCTCGGCTGCGCACTGGCGCAATTTGTTTGTCGGTATATCGATAAAGTAACCGCCTATATCAGTGTTCAGGTTATCGCTGCACTGATTTGTGTCGCCGCCTACTGGGTGTCACCCGATCAATTGATTTTGGCGTTCACATTGTACTTCTTATGGGGCCTTTTTTTACAAATGGGAACCCCTATGCTGTGGGCTAAAATTGCTGATGTGGTCGATTATGGTTATTGGAAGACAGGTATCCGTGCAACCGGGCTTGTCTACTCATCGGTCGTATTCTTTATTAAGTTTGGTCTTGCTATGGGAGGAGCTATAGCTGGCTGGTGGTTGGCATTTTACGACTACTCACCTGACCAATTGCAAAGCCCCCACACACAAACTGGCATTTTAATCGCATTTACCGTTTTACCAGCAATTGCATCTCTGCTTGTTGCATTTGTGATGCGCAGGTACACTTTAAAGCAACCACGGGTACAACAAATTAGCAGAGCGCTGGAGCAATACTCATAACATGGCGACAATCTACGAAGTTTCTAAACTTGCCGGCGTGTCATTAGCGACCGTTTCACGGGTGATAAATAATAATACCCCAGTTAGAGAAGCAACCCGCATTAAGGTTCTCGAAGCCATGGATAAGTTGGGTTATCACCCAAACTCCGTGGCTCAGTCACTCGCTTCTAGCCGGTCAAACTCGATCGGTATTGTTGTGTCCGAATTAAACGGTCCTTTTTTCGGTACGCTACTTAGTGATATCGAGACTGCCTTTCGTAAGGCAGGTAAACACGTCATTATTGCGGCGGGTCACAGTGATGAAAAACTAGAAAAAGAGAGTATTTCCTTTTTACAAAGTCGTAACTGTGACGCACTGATACTGCATGTAGAAGCAGTAAGCGATGATTATTTAACAGAATTAGCCGACAAAGATGTCCCCTTTGTGTTATTAAATCGTTTTGTTCCCTCGTTATACCAACGTTGTATTACGCTTAATAATCAGCATGGCGGCTACCTCGCTACCCAACACCTGTTACAACTTGGGCATACTAATATCGGCTATATTTCTGGTCCAATGTGGAAGCACGATGCCGAACAGCGGTACAACGGGCACTTAAGAGCACTTGCCGAGTTTGCAATCAATTCCAGTCAAAGCGTTTTTTATGAGGGCGATTACCACGAAAAAGGCGGTGCCGACGGGATGACTCAGCTACTAAATACCGATCCTCAAATAACCGCAGTTGTATGTGCTAATGACGAGATGGCAGCGGGTGCAATGACTGCAGCCAGGGAGCTGGGTCGTTCTTTGCCCGAACAATTATCGGTAGTTGGATTTGATAACGTTAACTTTTCCCACTATATGTGCCCTAAACTAACCACAGTCGACTACCCTATTGGCGGAATGGGTCAAATGGCCTCGCGTTGGGTATTAAAAAATGTCTACCAGCAAAAATTAGGTGACATTCAAAACGTCTTTGAACCCCGTCTCATTCAACGCGACTCGGCAGCCGCAGCGAAATAAAAAACGCGTGCTAAAAAGCACGCGTTTTAATCAAGCTAGACATCAAAACGGTCCGCATCCATGACTTTAACCCAGGCCTTAACAAAGTCTTTGACAAACTTCTCCTGATTATCGTCTTGAGCATAAAGTTCTGAGTACGACCGTAAAATCGAGTTAGAACCAAACACAAGATCAATGCGGCTGGCAGTCCACTTTAGTTCATCTGTGCTACGGTCACGCACTTCGTAGTGGTCACCCGCCTTTTTCCAAACATTGTCCATATCGGTCAAGTTCACAAAAAAGTCATTAGTTAGCGTACCCACACGATCGGTAAACAAGCCGTGCTTGGACTCACCATAATTGGCCCCTAATGCTCGCATACCACCAACCAACACGGTCATTTCTGGTGCAGTTAGCCCCATTAACTGAGTTCTGTCGAGCATCAACTCCTCGGCCGGCACTGCATAATCTTTTTTCAGATAATTGCGATACCCATCATGTAATGGTTCCAGCGGTTCAAAGCTTTCAGCATCGGTCCATTCATCGGAGGCATCACCGCGACCTGGGGTGAATGGTACGGTAATATCGACACCACCATCATGCGCAGCCTTTTCAACAGCGGCAGTACCACCGAGCACAATTAGGTCAGCAATACTAACTTTTTTATCCAATGTTGATTGCAGTTGTTCCAATGTACCTAACACCTTCTGCAGTTTTTCCGGCTCATTACCGTGCCAGTCTTTCTGCGGTGCCAAACGAATACGAGCGCCGTTAGCTCCTCCCCGGAAATCAGAACCCCGGTATGTACGAGCACTGTCCCACGCCGTCGAAATCAGTTCATAAGAAGATAAGCCGCTATTTAACAGTTTCTCTTTTAGTTCACCAATTTCTTGTTCGCTCAAACTGTATTCAACTTTCGGGATTGGATCTTGCCAAATGAGATCTTCGTCCGGCACATCCGGGCCTAGGTAACGATCTTTAGGACCAAGGTCGCGGTGCGTCAGTTTGAACCAGGCTCGTGCAAACACCTCTGCAAGATACTCAGGGTTGTTATAAAACTTCTCTGAAATCTTACGGTACTCAGGATCTTTCACCATGGCCATGTCCGCATCAGTCATAATCGGGTTCAGGCGAATAGACGGATCTTCGACATCAACGGGTTTATCTTCCTCTTTAATATCGACCGGTTCCCACTGCCAGGCACCCGTGGGGCTCTTTTTCAGCTCCCAGTCATAGTTAAACAGTAGATAAAAATAGCCGTTATCCCATTGCGTTGGGTTAGTCGTCCAGGCACCCTCGATACCGCTTGTCACAGTGTCTCTGCCTTTGCCTTTACCGCCACTATTACGCCAACCCATGCCCTGCTCTTCAACGTCTGCTGCCTCAGGCTCCGGCCCTAAATTCTCTTCTTTACCATTACCGTGGCATTTCCCCACAGTGTGGCCGCCCGCCGTTAATGCAACTGTCTCTTCATCATTCATCGCCATGCGAGCAAAGGTTTCGCGAATATCCTTTGCCGTTTTTAACGGATCTGGCTGCCCATCAACCCCTTCTGGGTTCACATAGATAAGCCCCATTTGAACTGCCGCCAGCGGGTTTTCCAAAGAATCACGTTGTTCGTCAGGGCTGTAACGATTTTTAGTCTCTGCTAGCCACTCTTTCTCACTGCCCCAATAAATGTCTTCTTCCGGGTGCCAAATATCTTCGCGACCACCAGCGAAACCAAAGGTTTTTAGTCCCATAGATTCATAGGCCATGTTGCCGGCAAGAATGAATAAGTCAGCCCAGGACAGACTGTTACCGTATTTTTTCTTGATCGGCCATAGCAAGCGCCGCGCCTTATCCAGGCTTACGTTGTCTGGCCAACTATTCAGCGGTGCAAACCGTTGGTTACCGGTACCGCCGCCACCGCGGCCGTCGGCTAAGCGGTAGGAGCCTGCTGAATGCCATGCCATACGTATCATCAAACCGCCGTAGTGACCCCAGTCTGCTGGCCACCACTCCTGGCTATCGGTCATAAACTCTTTTAAATCTTGTTTTAACTGCTCTAAATCAATTTTCTTAAACTCTTCAGCATAGTCAAAGTCTTCGTCCATCGGATTTGCTTTGGTGTCATGCTGACGCAGGATTTCCAATTTAAGAGAATTAGGCCACCAGTGAGTGTTGGTTTTCTTTTCGCTGGTCATACTGCCATGTACGATCGGACATTTGCCTGAACTCATAATGTTGCTTCCTTTTATTCCTGTAAGAATTTTATAAATCTAATATAGCTTACGGTGTATTAGCTTGGTTAGATTTATAGCAGCTCATGGAGAGATTGAGCAAAGTCATTAAAACGGTCGGAGTGATAGATTTTATCGATTCAGGACTGAGAGCATTGCAATAATTCAGCACGATAAACGGGGGAAGGCATCCACACCACTGCATGTTGCTGATACAGTCGTCCTAGCTGCAACGCCTGTTCTTTGCTGAGGTTGGCGACTAAAAAACCTCGTTCATCGGGCCATTCGTTGTTTGGATCTTGTGCCACCGTATCGGCGCAAACTTTTACATCTGATAGTTGTTTGATTTGGTCCAGCAGTTTTTCATTAGACTGTTTATTTTCATCATCATTCAGCTTGGTACTTAACGGATTATAAGCGGTAATGATACAAAAACTATCAGCGGCAAAAAAATGGTCAATCAAAACCACCTGGGAGACGCCAACCTGAACACATACCTGCGGCTCGGTCAGCACTCGATATTTAGCTTCATGATAGGCATCCAGTAGCTTTTTTTTCATAAAGTCTTTATTTGCGCGCCACCCCAATGATTGGCCTAGACGGTGGTAACAATTGCCTCTTTTTAGCTGCTAACAAATACAAGAAACAACATAACCCGATTCCGATAACCAATGCGCCCACCCATTGGATACGAATAAACTCAAGGCTGAATAAAACCGTTAAACCAACCATTAAAACGCTATGCAGCACAAAATAGCGGGGTTTACCCATACGCTCCACAGTCAGGTTTAAATTGTCAGAATACAGTCGAATTAGAGAGTCTAATGAGTTAAGTACAAAAACGACTCCGACGGCAACCATACAACGGTTAATCCAACCCGCAGTATCAATACCTTTAGTATAGAACAAATACAGTACACTAAACCACAACCCAAGTGACAGCGAAGGCCAAATCAGCATATTTGCAAACAAGGTAACAGTTTTCATATTACCAACGAAACGCGCGGTAAATTGCCCAATCATAATACTCCAGGCAAACCACCAGAATAGATAGAACGCGTGATAATCATTGATCGGTAATATAAAACGCTGTAAATGCACAAAGTAGTCTGATAGCAACGGTAATGTCGATAAATAATCACCGGCTGCGACATTAGGCTGTTGCGTAATATAGATCCCCAAACCAATAATTAGGGCAAAAAACAAGCCACCGGAAGAGACACTCAGTAATTTTACAAATTTAAGCTCGGTACTGGAGTATACTGCCGCACAAATCGTTACTAATACCAGGGTTGCGAACACCCATGGAAAGCCTGACTCAGGAGCAATACTTGGTAGATACCAGCTTAAATTCGCGTATAAAAGGTGGGCGGTGAAAGCACAGGTGCCGATAATAACAATGTTGTTAATCCACTTGACCCAGGTAATTTGAAAGAACTTCAGCTTTGGCTCTAATGCACAGAAATAGAAGCACGTGACAAAATAGATTGCCCAGACCATAAAGCCCCAAAAGCCAAATTCGATTGCTAAAGGATTAGCAAATGCGTATTCCTTATTATTTTCAATGTCGGCGTAAACCGGAAACTCGGTCAAGGGGAACATAATAAGGCCGACATCCAGACCAGAAGTGAACAAAATTGCGATAAAAACCCAAGTTGATACCGGGATTTTTCCTTGCAAAGGCAACTGACCCCAACGCCACAGGATCAGAATAACCATCACCATGAAGAACACCATACCAATACCAACCAGGGTTAACATATTATTTAACCTCTCTAGCAGGCGTATTCTGGCGTTGTTTCGAGTTCCAGTTCGAATCCTGCACTACCGAAACATTAGCAGCTGCAAGCGTTGTACCCGATTTTATAAGGTCTGCTGCGCGCTCTGCCAACATGATAGTCGGTGCATTCAGGTTGCCATTTGGAATGGTTGGAAACAATGAAGAGTCAACCACCCGCAAGCCGCTTATCCCACGCACTTTGGTCTCAGGATCAACCACCGCCATTGGATCATCAACCGCCCCCATCCGGCAACTGCCACAAGGGTGATAAGCGCTTTCCACAGCATCGCGAACAAAAGCGTCGATTTGTTCATCGGTCTGGACCGCTTTACCAGGCTGGATTTCGTCTCCACGAAACGGGTCCATAGCCGACTGCGCAATAATTTCACGGGATAAGCGAACACAAGCGCGAAACGCCTCGATATCCTCTTCTGCCTGTAGGTAATTAAACTGGATTTTAGGAGCCACAGTAACGTCATCCGACTGCACCCGCACCCAGCCACGACTCTTAGGTTTGTTATGACCAATATGCAGCTGGAAACCATGGCCATTAAAAGCGCTTTTACCGTCATAACGAATAGCAGCAGGTAAAAAATGATACTGCAAATCAGGCCACTCAACGCCCTCTTTCGAGCGAATAAAACCACAGGATTCAAAGTGATTAGTGGCGCCCAATCCGGTTTTAAATAAGATCCAACGAACGCCAATGGCTAACTTACTGAGTGGGCCTAGTTTACCGTTAAGGCTAATGGGTTGCTGACACCGGTACTGAAAGTAAAACTCCAGATGGTCCTGCAAGTTTTCACCGACACCGGGTAATTCATGCTTAAGCTCAATATTAGCTTGTTCCAATACTGATTTTGGACCGATACCTGATACTTGCAGCAGTTGCGGAGAACCAATCGGTCCGGCACTTAATATCACTTCACCGGAAGTTTTAATGGTCTCTTTGCCATTCTCACCGATAATCGCGACACCTACCGCTTTTTTGTCTTCCAACAAAATGCGTTCTACCTGCACCTTCGTGCGCACAGTCAGGTTGTCACGCTGCATCGCAGGGCGTAAATAGGCATTCGCCGTTGACCAGCGACGTCCATTTTTCACCGTCATATGCATTGCACCGAAGCCTTCCTGCTGTCCACCATTGTAGTCTTCGGTGCGCCAATAGCCGGCTTGCTCTCCAGCATCGATAAATGCACGATACAATGGATTGCGCATATTATTGCCATTATTAACTGCTAATGGACCGCCTTTGGCACGGTAGTCATCGGCATTAAAGGCCCAGTCTTCTGACTTCTTAAAGTAAGGTAAGCAGTTCTGATAGTCCCAGTTTTCGGCACCAAGCTCTGCCCACTCGTCAAAGTCGCGCGCATGACCTCGCACATAGACCATGCCGTTTATCGAAGAAGATCCGCCCAGCACCTTGCCTCGCGGGCAATGCATTTCACGGTTATTCAAGTATGGCTCTGGTTCGCTATGAAACTGCCAGGCATATTTTTTGGTATTCATCGGAATCGATAACGCCGTGGGCATTTGAATAAAAATACTTTTATCCGAGCCACCAGTTTCCAGCAATAACACCCGCACCGCTTTGTCTTCAGTTAACCGGTTCGCAAGCACACAACCCGCAGAACCAGCACCGACAATAACGTAATCATAATGCTGGCTAGACATTAAAATGGCCCTTCAAGTGTATCCATACCAACGTAGACAGATTTAGTCTGGGTATACGCCTTTAACGTCTCAACGCCGTTTTCACGACCGATTCCAGATTGCTTATAGCCACCAACCGGCATTTCAGCAGGCGAGTTACCCCATGCGTTAATCCAACATATACCAGCTTGCATCTGAGCAATAACACGGTGTGCGCGACGAATATCTGTGGTAAATACCCCCGCGGCCAAACCATAATCAGTATTGTTGGCTCGCTTTACTACGTCATCCTCGTCAGTAAACGTCATTACCGACATCACAGGCCCAAAAATCTCTTCCCGACAGATGGTCATATCATCATCACAATCGGTAAACACCGTTGGCGCAACATAATAGCCGTTTTCAAAACCAGCTGGCGTGATCCGCTCTCCGCCGGTTAATAATTTCGCGCCTTCCTGTTTCGCAGTATCAATATAGGCGAGTACTGAATTCATATGTGATTCCGAAATCAAGGCGCCTAAATTGGTCTCTGGAGCTAAGGGGTCGCCAGCAACGATATTGTTCTCGGTGCGCTCAAGCAAACGTTCAATAAAGTTTTGGTACACCGACTCATGGACAAAAACCCGCGTGCCATTGGTACACACTTCACCCTGAGTATAAAAGTTACCTAGCATCGCACCGGTAACCGCTTCGTCAATGTCAGCATCGTCAAATACAATCAATGGCGATTTTCCGCCAAGTTCCATTGTCACTTGCTTAAGCGTTCCGGCCGCAGCCGCCATCACTTTTTTACCAGTGCCAACTTCGCCGGTCAGCGATACTTTGGCAATATCAGGATGCTCCGTTAAATATCGCCCGACTTCACCGTCACCATGGACAACGTTAAACACACCATCCGGCACCCCTGCTTCAGTAAAGATCTCCGCCAACATTGCTGCACCGCGCGGCGTTTCCTCAGACGGCTTAAAAATCATGGCGTTACCGGCCGCTAATGCCGCAGCTGATTTCCAGCAGGCTATCTGCAATGGGTAATTCCAGGCACCAATACCAAAACAAACGCCCAGAGGCTCTTGCCGAGTGTAAAAGAAATCGTTACCAATAGGTTGTTGAGTACCCAGCATTGACTGCGTCAGGTTAGCGAAGTACTCGATCGAGTCAGCTCCCGTTTGCACATCAACTTCTACCGCTTCCTGCCACGGTTTACCGGTATCCAGCACTTCTATTTTTGCCAGTTTATCATTACGCTGACGCAACAAATTTGCGGCTTTCTGTAAAATACGAGCCCGTTCAACGGGCGCCATCGCTGACCACTTAGCAAAACCACGTTGTGCACTTTGAATGGCATTAATCAATAACGCTTCACCCGCTTGCTCGACTTCGTAAATCCGTTCACCCGTTGCTGGGTAAATAACGTCAAAACAGCGATCGCTGGCTGCATTAACATATTCGCCACCAATATAATTTTTTAGTACAGAAGTAGGCAATTTGAACTCCTCGTGTCAGCGTTTTAATCGTTAATAGTGACGCCTTGAGTTTCCAAGGTCGTGAGTATAAATCGTTTACAATGTTCTTTAGCAATATCAAAGCAACGGTCGTTTTGGCGTTGACTCAAAGCACACCGAAGCCAAAAACCGTCTATTAAAGCAGCCGTCATTTCCGCCGCTTCATGAGCTTGTTGCTTAGCTAATAACTGTCGATAGCTGTATCGTAAATTGGTTAACAAGCGCCGTTTGTTCACTTCCTGTAGACGAGACAAGCCGGCGTCGTGCATCGATTCACCCCAAAAACTTAGCCAGGTTTTAGTGCTTGGCAACGACTGCTGGATATCGGCAAAGTTTAAATCGACAATTTTAAGCAAGCGGGCGACCGGATCGGTTGGTGACGACTCCAGCCTTAAGCGCGACAGCAAGTACCTTACTGTCGCTTCAATTAACGCCTGCTTACCACCAAAATAATGGCTAATAATACCGGACGAGAGACCAGCTTTTTTAGCAATTAGATTAATCGTCGTCGACTTAAGGCCTAACTCGGCGACCACGTCGATGGTCGCATCTATAAGTTGTTGACGTCGTACCGGATGCATCCCTACTTTTGGCATTTCAGTTCCTATTCTTTGTATGGCTCCAACGTTGACAGACGGAAGCTGTGTTTAGTCACGATATCACCGGCTTCGTCCTTGAGCGACAAAGATACTAAGGGATCGTCTTTTTCCCAATCAATTTTTACCGAGCCATAGTTAACGTTGGCGGTATATTGACCAATACGATGTTTATTTGGGCTAACGTTCTTCCATTCCTGAGTTAAGCCAGAACTGGTCACTTCCCACAATGGATAATCCAGGTTTTCGTCGTAGTAGCTAACCTCACCCCAATGAGTGTCACCGCTGACCAGAATGACACCATTAACTTTATGTTTCTTAATCAAGCTGAACAGTCGCTGACGATCGGCTGGAAAGTTTGCCCACGCCTCCCAGCCGGTAAAATCCGCCAGTAGCTGTAAGCTCGATGCAATAATTTTAACTCGTGACGGTTTTTGCAGTTGCTGTTCAAGCCACTGCCATTGCTTTTCACCAAGCATGCTTTTCGTCATATCATCATGCTTTACGTAAGGACCCAGGTTATTAGGCGCACGTTCGTTAGCGTATTCGTCGCGGCTAACGTGTTTTAGGTCGTCTCGGTTCCAACGCAAATCCGGCATAATAACGTGAATTTTCTGTTCACCTTCGCCGTACATCTCGGCTGTATAAATGCCGTCTTCCCGCGTGCGTCGTTTAGAGTCGTCAGACGCGCCCCAAAAATCCAGCATGACTTGCCGGGATTCTTCCTTTTTAGGGTAATCCTTACCAGCGTCGTTTGCTCCGTAGTCGTGGTCATCCCAGATAGCGAGCGTACGCGTTTGATGACGAAGCTGTTTAAAACGTTCTTTAGCGCCCAGTTTTTCGTACTTGTCCTGCAGTTCCTGCATATTCTCGGTATCACCATAAACATTATCACCGAGAAATAAGAACACCTCGGGTTGATCCGCTATGATGCTATCGAGAATAGGCATGTCTTTGTCCTGATGAGAACACGAGCCAAACGCAATATGCGAGACGTGCTGCTGAGCTGTTGCAGCTGCTGGAGCCACAGCCAATATCAACGCTGCCGCTAAACTAAATTTACGCATTGCTTTATCCTTTTTGTGACAATAAAAAATAGGAAGAGCCAGCGGACCGGCTCTTCCTTAATAACAGTCTACTTAAAAAGTAAACTTGGCATTCAGTGCAGCGACTCGAGGAGCACCAATCCAGGCTGCGCCTGGTGCAATTGTGCCCAAGTAGCTTTCATCAAATACGTTGTTGATAGTAAAGCGGAACTCTACCGAGTCAATACCACCACCGATGTCATAGGCAGTAGTTCCCAAATAGAGATCGCTGACCGTATAAGAATCAGTCTTTGAAGTATTAGACTGGTCCATAAAACGTTCGCCGACATACTTGGTGCTGAAACCACCAAAATAGCTATCGTTAGAGTAGTCGATGCTCACTGAGAACATGTCTTCCGCACTACCAACCACCTGGTTACCGGCAAAGTCTTTGTCGATATAGGTTGAATCGTTATTGGTATAAGAACCGTAGACGCTCCAGTGATCGTTTAGCTGATAATCAACCGATGCTTCGATGCCATCAGATTCAACACCACCGTCGTTCACATAACCACCAGCAGCAGCTTCTAAGAAGTCGATACCGTCAACATCTTCATTACTGATAAAGGTGATGCGATTTTCAAATTCAATGGTGTAGTAGGTTAAGCTGGCATTGAAACCAGGCGACGAATATCGTAAACCTAAATCGATATTTTCAGCCGTTTCTGGCTCGACCTGGCTAACATCAGTGTCATCACGCTCTAATACCGCGTCCTTAACTGCTGCGAAGTTTTCTGAATAGCCACTGAACACCTCTAAACCGCGAACCGCTGGGATAGGAGCAACAAAGCCGGCCGACAATAAAACATCCGAACTTGAATCAACGTCGATATCATTGCTGCTATCAAATTGATCATCTTTAGCAACGTCTACGTCGAATTTTTTTGCACCCAAACGAAATTTAGCAAAGCCTGCATCAATTTCGTTTTCCAAATAATACATAAGTGTATCAACTGGGAACTCACGGCTATACTGAATCCAATATGGATTATTTTCCCAACGAGCGCTGGTTGCAGAATCTGTCAGCTTATGCCAGCTGCGATATTCTTCACGAGAGTAATCTTCGTACCAAAAACCACCACGTAACGTGTTAGCCATACCGTTGATACTGGTATCCCAAATAAAATCACCGTTAATACCTACACGATCTTTTTCGTAGTTAGTGTGGCGGTGAGAAGATACTGGAACGGCCCCTGGACCATAGCAATCAGGGTCAAGTGCTGCGCCTGCGCCACCATAAGGGAAGGTGATCGAACTTTCACAGCCTGCTTCCGGCTGTAATGAGCGCCCATCACGGTCTACGAAATAGATAAAGCCATTAGCCGCGCCACCATAAGCAGTGGTGCTAGTATCCAATTCAGAGTGCGGGTTACCGGCACCATCATCGGTTACGTCTGCCACATAGTATGGAATCCAATCGCCACGGCCTTCGTTTTGGTGAACGTAAGCATTACCTTTTAATTGCAAGTTGCCAATATTGGTCGATGCCTTTAAGTAACCAAACATATTTTCACGGTGCGTTACCCAGCCTTTTCTGTAGGCTTGATCCTGGTAAGGAACACCAGTCCAGTTTGGAATCAAACCGTCCCACTGTTTGTTTGATTCGTATTGCTCAACACCGTAAACACGCTGGTAGGTATATTCGCGGGCATCATCGTAAGTAAAATAGGCTTCTAAATCGACGTTTTCTATACGACTTAACAGCTTGCCTGCAAAATGGTCACGAGTGTTGGTCGCAACTTCGTCCATCCAGTCAGTATTTTCCTGGCTCGAAAAGCTTACCCAAGCGTACGTGTCCTTTGCAATTTCACCGGTCTCGTGGCGAACAAAGAATTTTTGGGCGTTGTTCTCACCTAAAGTGGTGCTGACAACAGTCTTTTGTTCAAAGCCAGGATCGATGGTTTCAAAATTAATTGTACCGCCTAACGCTTCGTGCGAACGTGACGCAATATCTGCGGTACCCTGAGACACCTGCGCTGTAGCTAAGTTTTCAGTATCAATATAACGGTTAGCCTTAGTACCACCACCATAGTTGGAGTTACCATTGGCAATACCGTCGATGGTCATACCGATCTGCTGGTGACTTAAATCAATTTGGAAACCACGCATTGAAATGCTGGTTGACCATTCATCAGAACCAAAGGGGTCACCTTCGTTAATCAGAACGCCAGGTAGGTTGTCAATGACGCCAAGAGCACTGGTCATTGAGGTTTGCTGAAGCTTCATTGCTTCGGCAGTGGTGTTATTGGCGTACGAGACACTGCGACCGGTTACCAAAATTTGTTCAATTTTTTCTTCTTCGATCTTTTTCTCGTCGTTATTCTCCTGCTCCTGAGCAACCGCTGAGGTGCTCATCGCAGCGAATACAGATAATGCCAATAAACTTGGCTTCATTGGTGCATATAACTTCATGACTTAAAGTCCTATTTTTCTAGTGTTAGAGACAATCTAAGACTAATGAGTGAATGTTACAGTCGCGTTTATTTTAATTGACCGTTCAATTAAAATCAAATGACAGTTTCAACTCGAATCATTATTTCTCCCGGCGGCCCCCCTTAAAAAAAGCCAAAGGCCTTTATTTTCGCTATATATAGAGTTTATTGAAGTTATTTATTGCAGTCGGGTTGTTTTGACACAAACGGTCAATTCAATAACACTTTGTTAACAACCGTCGAATGTGTAAAACTAAATCGAACTTATTGCCGAAAAGGACCATTGCCATGCTCTCCCTAAAATTACTAGCCGGATTGCTACTCGTTGTCTGCTTGCCGGCTACCGCAGCATCTGAACCTGACCAATTCACTGGAACTTATAAGGGAGAGTTGGTGCTCAATGAAACATCGTCTTTGCCATTACAGCTCAATTTAAAACTAAATCAGAGCGGCGATTTAGTAGCTACCCTCGATAGTCCAGCCCAAGGTTCTTTTGGAATCCCTGTTGATCAGGTAGATGTTGATAGCAGTAAACTTAGCTTTAGCTCTGATATTATTCAGGCATCCTTTGTCGGGCAGTCTAATGATTCAGACTGTTACCACGGACAGTTTACTCAGGGCCAGCAGTTTCCGCTGACTTTATGTCCTGGTGATGCTACTGCCGAATCAGAGCAAAAGACGGCGAGCGAGCAGTTAGCAGAGCACATGGCTGAAGTTGCGATTATAGAATTAGTTGATAATGAGTGGCAGGTAACCAAGCAAAGTTACAATATTGATAGCGGTAAACAGTTTGAAATTGGGTCAGTTTCAAAAACAATGGTCGCCTTCTTATTGGCCAATTCAATTCAACAAGGCCAGTTACCAACAGAGCAAACTGTAGGTGATGTATGGCCTGAGGCAAATCAGGATGTCGCTGACATTAAGTTAATCGACTTAGCGACACACCATTCAGGTCTACCCCGTCTACCCGATAACTTACTCAATCAAAATCAAACATTGGATAATATTAATGACCCATACGCCGCCTATGGACTTGAACGCCTACAACAAGCACTGCAGCAAACTACAGTAGCACCTGATGTAACTTATCAATACTCTAATTTTGGTTATGGCTTACTCGCTGAAACAATGGCTAAAGTGCACCAAACCACCTTTAAAGATTTGATTCAGTCAGAGTTATTCGAACCTTTGAAAATGACCAACACTGGTCTGGCCATCAAACCTAATCAATATAGCAACTTAATTGCCGGTCATCGTATCGACGGAGAGTCCGTTCCCCACTGGCACTTCGATGCATTAGCAGGTGCTGGCGCCGTGGTATCTACGGTTGACGATATGGTCAATTATCTCAAAGCATTAATGCAGCCTAATCAAAACTGGCAACCTGTTGTCGACCGGTTACTAACGCCGCAACACACCTTGAGCCCAGGAACTGCTCAGGGATTAGCCTGGATTTTAGAGGGCTATAAAGAAAAAACACTGGTCTGGCATAATGGGCAAACGGCTGGCTTTTCGAGTTTTGTTGGTTTCACTTCCGATAGCAAGCGCGGGGTGATTATCTTAAGTAACCAAGCACGTACTGTTACAAACCTTGGTAAAAGGCTTCTTGTCGAAGCTGTTCGGTAATTTTATCCGAATACTTGGTTATTGGTTTTTTTATTGAGTTATTTAAGCTCACCTCTATACTGAGGTTGGAAGTAGTGAATTTGTAAATCTATGTAATCTATTTAGAATAAACGACGTAGTAGTCCTTACACTTATTTCTAAGGGGAAAGGGATGATCGATAAAAAAGAAGAAGAGGTGCTTCGCGGAGACAAAGATCTCGAACGAGAGCGAAAAGCCAACGATCCAATGATACCTGACGGTGAAGTCAATCCAATTAACACGGATTATCAAGTCGGCCAAGACAACGTAGTGATGAAGCTTGGACCATTGGGTCTTGACTTTCACAACCGCGTTTTTGCAATTTCAGCATTGGCAATTATAGCCTTTGTTTTCTTAACGTTGATGTTTCAAAACCAAGCAGAGCCTCTGTTTACTGGCGCACGCGGCTGGTTAACAGCTAACCTTGATTGGTTCTTTATGCTTGCAGCCAACATCTTTGTTATTTTAGCTATTGTACTTATTTTTACGCCGCTCGGCCGGGTTAGACTCGGCGGAACCGAAGCCAAACCCGATTTCTCCTACTTGGGTTGGTTCTCGATGTTGTTTGCGGCGGGCATGGGCATTGGCCTAATGTTTTATGGTGTTTCTGAACCTATGTCGCACTTTAGCAGCGCGCTCGGTGGTACCAGCATGGAAGGCGGTGCTCGCACCGACTGGGCTCCATTAGGAGGTGCTGGTGGCAACGAAGCCGAAGCAATGCGACTGGGCATGGCGGCGACAATTTTCCACTGGGCACTTCACCCTTGGGCAATTTATGCGATCTTAGCTCTTGGGCTTGCCTTGTTTGCCTTTAATAAAGGCTTACCGTTAACCATCCGCTCTATTTTTTATCCTATCTTAGGCGAGCGAGTTTGGGGATGGCCAGGTCACGTTATCGACATCATCGCTATTTTGGCCACCTTATTCGGTTTGGCCACCTCGTTAGGACTGGGTGCTTCACAAGCTGCCGCGGGATTAAACTTTCTGTTTGATATCCCGAAAGGTGACATGACCGAAGTATTCCTGGTTATTGGCATTACGGCAATTGCTCTGATTTCAGTATTAGCCGGTCTTGAGGCGGGTGTGCAGCGATTATCTCAGGCAAATATGGTTTTGGCTGCGCTGCTAATGCTGTTTGTCATTATAGTAGGACCTACTATTGCAATTTTCACCGGATTTTTCGAAAACCTTGCCACTTATGTGGTTGAGCTTCCCAGTTTCTCAAATCCATTTGGACGTGAGGACACTAATTTCGTAGAGGGTTGGACGGCATTTTACTGGGCTTGGTGGATAGCATGGTCACCATTTGTCGGTATGTTCATTGCCCGTGTATCCCGCGGCCGTACAGTGCGTGAATTTTTAATCTCAGTATTAATCATTCCTACCTTGGCCTGTGTATTCTGGATGACAGTGTTTGGTACCACGGCAATGGACCAATTCTTAAATGGCGCCAAGGAAATTGCTGATGCGGAGTTAGCGTTGCAATTATTTGTAATGCTGGAAGGCTTCCCTTGGACCGGAGTTGCATCATTTATTGGTATCATTTTGGTGATGGTGTTCTTTATCACTTCATCGGATTCTGGTTCACTGGTTATTGATACCATTAGCGCTGGTGGTAAGCCTGAAGCCCCCGTATCCCAGCGCATATTCTGGTGTAGCTTTGAAGGCTTAGTCGCTATCGCTCTAATCCTCGGTGGCGGACTGGTTGCCCTTCAGGCAATGGCAATTTCTACCGGATTGCCATTTACCGTCGTGCTTCTGGTCGCTTGTATTTCCGTTGTACAAGGCTTGCGTTCGGAACCTCGACTTGGTAAAGCTTCGAAATAACGTCAATAGAGCAACACCCTCTGTTTAAGGGTGTTGCTCCTTCGCTCATGAGGTGCTTTTATGGAAGCCGAGCACACAGAAATTCTAAACTTTTTAAGACGCTACTCTCCTTTTAACGAACTTCCTGAAGAAGAGCTCTCAATTGCTGCTAGCAATACTTCAATTGCCTACTTTAAAGCCGACTCCCAGGTACTGGAGTTTAACCAATCCATTAGCTACTGGCATATTGTTCGAAGTGGCTCAGTCGAGACTTATCATCGCAACGGTGATCTCTATAATAGGCTCAGTGAAGGTGGTTTTTTTGGTGAAGCCGGATTATTAAGAAAAGGCAAAGTTCGGTACCCGGTAAAAACCATCGAAGATACTCTGATTTATTACATTCCAGGCGAACTGTTTAATCGTTTCTTTGACGAATACGAAGCATTTGCCGACGCTGTTGAGGTAGAAGAACACCGCCGGGTTAGCAGCGCCGTCAAAGAGCGCGAAAGCCGCAACAATACTTTAGCGGTCAAGGTTGAAAAGCTGATTACCAGAGAACCGGTCGCCATTGATAAATCGGCAACTATCGCTGAAGCTGCTGCCAGGATGACCAACGAAAAAGTGTCATCATTATTAATTTATGACGGTGAAAAGCAGCAAAAACCAGTCGGTATCATTACCGATAAAGACTTACGTAAACGAGTCCTCGCAGTCGACAAAGATCCAAATTCTGCTGTCGCTGACATTATGTCTGAGGATCTTACCTTTATTTATAGCAACCAACGTGTGTTCGAAGCGTTATTAACCATGTTGCGCACCAATTTGCATCACTTGCCCGTGCTCGATAGTGCTAAAGTGGTGGGTGTGATTGCCTTGTCTGATGTTGCTCGGCACGAATCTCAAAGTAGCTTGTATGTGGTCAGCAGTATCTTTAAGCAAACCACCATAGAAGAACTTGCCACTTTGGTACCCGATGTCCACAAAAGTTATGTGCGCATGGTTGAAGAAGATGCAAACTCGCGCATTATCGGCTCAGCCATGGCTACTATCGGTCGCAGTTTTAAGCAACGGTTGTTAGAGTTGGCTGAGGAAAAGTATGGCCCTCCCCCTGTGCCCTACTGCTTTCTCGCATTAGGCTCTATGGCCAGAGATGAACAGACTGTGGTTACCGATCAAGATAACGCGATGGTGCTGCACGATGATTACGATGTCAAAAAGCACGACCAATACTTTTTAGATATCGCGCAGTTCGTCTCCGACGGTTTAAATGCCTGTGGCTATACCTATTGCACCGGCGATATTATGGCCACCAATCGAAAATGGCGACAGCCCTTGAAAGAGTGGAAAAAATATTTCACCGACTGGATCGAAGATCCCTCACCTGAAACTTTACTGCACGCGTCAATTTTCTTTGATCTTGAAGGGGTAAAAGGTGAAACCAAATATGCTGACGAATTAAACCAGCTTATACGCAGTAAAGCAGCGGGTAATAAACGCTTTTTGGGATCTATGGCTCGAAACGCGCTGAACCGAACCCCTCCTCTTGGTTTTTTTAAAGATTTCTTAATGGAGAAAGATGGCAAACATCGCGACAGTATCAATACTAAACGCCGCGGTACTGGCCCAGTAGCCGATTTAATTCGCGTACACGCGCTCGCAATTGGTTCACGCCAACGCAACTCATTCGCTCGTCTAGATGACATCATCAAGGCAGGTATTTTACCCGAAGGACGAGGGCCTGATTTAAGAGACGCATTAGAACTTATTTCGATGGTCCGTATTCGGCATCAGGCGCTAGCGCTAGAAGCGGGAGATCCACCGGATAATAATGTCGCGCCTGAGGATTTATCAGATTTTGAACGGAAAAATCTAAAAGATGCCTTCCAGATCTTAAGTAACGCACAAAAATACCTTCGCTATAAGTATTCTGGAGCTTAATATGTTTTATTTAATGCCGGATAAAGAAAAGCAAAGAACAGCGAGGGTCGATTGGCGAAAACGGTTCCCTGAGCTGGCCAAAAAAGCCAACTCACCAGCATTAAAACGATACTACCAAGCCGGAATTGTAGCTAATGATACACCAATAAAAGAGGTACCCCTGGTAGCAGTTGATTTTGAAACCACCGGCATGGACCCAAATCAACATGGGATTATTAGCGTAGCGATAGTGCCGATGACATTGGCCCGCATCGAACTTAATGGTGCGCAGCAATGGATCGTAAAGCCGCGGCGTACACTAACTGAAGAATCGATTACTATACATGGCATAACCCACAGCGCTATAGCCGCGGCTCCAGATTTCGAGCAGTTAATAGCCCCCCTATTGGACGCAGTGGCCGGAAAAGTTTGGGTGGTACACTATCAGGGAATAGAACGGCCATTCCTGCAGCGCGCACTGCAAGATAGAATTAACGAGACCATACATTTTCCAATTATTGACACCATGGAGATAGAAGCTCGTTTCTATCGTAAGCCACCCAGCCTATGGGATAAATTAACCGGTAAAAAGCCAGCCTCGATTCGATTAGCTGATAGCCGCCAACGCTACAACTTACCTTTTTATGCTCCGCACGACGCAATGACCGACGCCATCGCATCTGCAGAGTTGCTGCAAGCTCAAGTAGCACATCATTTTAATCCCGACACACCACTTTCAGAATTACTCGTTAACACTTTGTAACATGTCCATATTAATGTAAGGTTTTAAACCTGACATAATAAGCAAATTAGTCGCATACCAAATGTGCGGTGATAATAATAATTTTAATCATTTATGAAGACGGAGATATCGCTGAGCGCGATTCGGGCCAGAAGTATTTGCGTCGTGTGCTTGGTGAAGATGAACAAGAGCTTAAAGCTAATTCACCGGTTAATTTAGTCAACAATATTAAAGCGGACTTGTTTTTAGTTCATGGCGCGAAGGATGTTCGGGTGCCAATTTCACACTACGAGCAATTAACCACGGCACTGGATAAAATCGGTAAACCTTATCAAAGTCTCGTCAAAGACGACGAAGGTCACGGTTTTCAAAAAGAAGAAAACAAATTTGATTTGTACCCTCGGTTAATTAAATTCTTCGATCAACATATTGGCGACTGATCTCTTTTAAAACAAGACCGCGCATTAGCGCGGTCTGCGGGAGAAACAATAATGAAGCAGGTTGTATTAGCAACAACTTTTATCGTTGCCTCGAGCAGTATTTACGCACAAACAGAAACTGAGGTTGTTAAACCTGCCCCTACTGTTAGTACGCAAGCTCAAAGCAAGTTTTTTGATGCCATTAATCAGCATTGCGGGCAGTCTTACCAGGGTGAAGTGACTGTCGATACACCAGCCAGCGGTGGTTTTTCTGGTGACTTGATTATGCACGTCCGTAAGTGCAGCGATCAACGTATTGAAATTCCATTTCATGTTGGTGATGATCATTCCCGCACGTGGATCTTAACTCAAACAGGCTCCGGCATCAGTCTAAAGCACGACCATCGCCAGCCTGACGGCAATTACGACCAGCTAACTATGTACGGTGGTCATACTGAAGATGCCGGCTATGCTAGCGCTCAGTCTTTTCCAGTTGATGCCTATTCCCAAGAGCTATTCATTGAACTGGGTGTACCGCAATCAAATACCAATATATGGCAAATGTATATCCACGAAGAAACATTTACTTACCGGTTAATTCGCGAAGGCCGGGAGTTTCGAGTCGATTTTGATTTGACCGAACCGGTTGAAACACCGGTAACACCCTGGGGTTACGCCGATTAATTGAGATCGTTCCAATGAGTGTTTTTATTGGATCTTTCTTCTTTTTCCATTAACACCAAAGTTAAATAGATTTTGGTAGGAAGTGAGAGGATAACGCCAGCAGCATTCATCGCAGCGCCTAAAATATAGCCACGAAAGTCAATGTTATCATTACCAAAAGTAACAACCAGTACCACATGCCCCAATAGGATTAGGCTGATACCGGTAATCATGGCAACTTTTAATAACCTGACTTGCGTGGCTTGTTTCATTTTACGACCGTTTAGCCCAATTAAAATCGTTACAAGACATCTCCCGGAATGCGCACTTGTCCTTCCATCAACACACGCGCACTGCGGCTCATAATGGCTTTAATCGCGGTCCACTGACCATTGACCAGTTTGCACTCTGCTCCAACCTGCAAAGTCCCCGACGGGTGACCGAAGTTCACCATAGTGCGGTCATTCCCCCCTGCTGCCAGGTTAACGGTTGTACCAGGAATTGCAGCAGCGGTGCCTATAGCCACTGCTGCCGTGCCCATCATTGCATGGTGCAGTTTACCCATCGACATTGCCCTGACCAGCAAATCCACTTCAGACTCTTTAACTCGCTTACCACTGGAGGCTGTATAGCTTTTAGGCGGTGCGACAAAGGCAACCTTCGGTGTGTGTTGGCGACTTGCTGCCTCAGCAACGTCATCAATCAGACCCATTTTAACGGCACCGTGGGCACGAATCGTCTCAAATCGTTGTAAGGCGTCCGCATCACTGTTTATAGCCTCTTGCAGCTCAGTTCCGTCGTAACCAATTTCCTCAGCATTCAGGAAAATCGTCGGAATACCGGCATTGATCAGCGTCGCTTTTAAAGTGCCAATTCCGGGCACTTCCAGGTCATCAACTAAATGACCGGTCGGAAACATTGACTCTCCATCGGCCGATGGGTCCATAAACTCAACGGGAACCTCAGCCGCCGCAAAAGTGACACCGTCCAGCTCAAAGTCCCCCGTTTCCTGAACACTACCATTGACCATAGTCACTTTATTCACGATGGTCTTACCGATATTGGCTTGCCAAATACGGACTTCACAAACCCCGTTATCTGGCACTTTATCTGCATCTACCAAACCGTTTTCTATCGCAAAGGGTCCCACTGCTGAGGATAAGTTGCCGCAATTGCCACTCCAGTCGACAAAAGGCTTATCAATCGACACCTGACCAAATAAATAGTCAACATCATGACCCGGCTGTGCACTTTTAGACACGATAACCGTCTTGCTCGTACTTGAGGTCGCCCCACCCATTCCGTCAGTTTGCTTACCGTAAGGATCTGGGCTGCCAATTACCCTCATCAATACAGCATCTCTCACTGCACCGGGTTGTTGAGCAGCTTCCGGCAAATCTTGTAGGCGGAAAAAAACCCCCTTAGATGTCCCGCCACGCATATAAGTGGCGGGAATTTTTATTTGCGGTTTGCTTGCCATAGTGTGAGTTACTCCTTAGCTCGCTTCCGCTTCAAGAAAGTCCTGGGCGAAACGTTGCAGTACACCACCCGCTTCGTAAATTGACACCTCTTCTCGGGTATCAAGTCGGCAATGTACAGGAACTTCTTCGCTATTGCCGTCTGTGCGATGAATGACTAAAGTCAACATAGCACCGGCTTCGGGCTTACCTTTAACATCAAAGGTTTCGGTACCATCAATATTTAAGGTGTTGCGCGTCGTCCCCTGTTCAAATTGAAGCGGTAGAACCCCCATACCAATTAAGTTGGTACGATGAATCCGTTCAAAACCTTCCGCCACAATAACTTCAACACCAGCAAGACGAACACCTTTGGCAGCCCAGTCGCGCGATGAGCCCTGACCGTAATCAGCACCCGCAACAATAATTAACGGCTGTTTATTCTGCATGTAATGCTCAATGGCTTCCCACATGCGAACCGGCTTGCCCTCAGGTTCAATTCGAGCCATCGAGCCTTGAATCACATCGCCTTTTTCATCCCGCACCATCTCATTAAACAGTTTCGGGTTGGCAAAGGTCGCCCGTTGCGCCGTTAAGTGATCACCACGATGTGTTGCGTACGAGTTAAAGTCTTCTTCCGGAACACCCATTTTCGCCAGATACTCACCGGCCGCGCTGTCTGCCATGATGGCATTCGACGGCGACAAATGATCGGTTGTAATGTTGTCACCTAATACCGCTAACGGTCGCATCCCTTTCATCGTGCGCTTAGCCGCTGAGGTGCCTTCCCAATAGGGCGGTCGACGAATATAAGTACTATCAGGACGCCAGTCATACAGTGGGTCTGTCTTGTCGCCGTAGTCCACGTTTAGATTAAACATAGGATCGTAAACCTTACGGAACTGTTCTGGCTTAACGTTCTGTTTAACCATTGCGTCAATTTCTTCATCACTCGGCCAAATGTCTTTTAACGTCACTGGGTTACCGTCAGCGTCATAGCCCAATACGTCTTTTTCGATATCAAAACGGATGGTGCCGGCAATTGCATAAGCAACAACCAACGGCGGCGATGCTAAAAATGCCTGCTTGGCATAAGGATGAATTCGTCCGTCAAAATTACGATTACCTGATAAAACCGCGGTAGAAAATAAATCCCGATCGATTATTTCCTGCTGAATTTTTGGATCCAAGGCGCCACTCATACCATTACAAGTGGTACAGGCAAACGCCACGACGCCAAACCCAAGCTGCTCCAGTTCGGGTAGCAGGTCAGCCTCTTCCAGATACATTTTGACGGTCTTTGAACCCGGCGCTAATGAAGATTTAACCCACGGTTTACGAGTCAGGCCCAGCTTATTAGCATTACGGGCAATAAGGCCCGCAGCAATCATATTTCTGGGATTACTGGTATTGGTGCAACTGGTTATAGCGGCAATAATAACCGCACCATCAGGCATTTCATCCTGCTCTGGTTGCTCAATGTGTTTTGCCACACCACGCTCACTCAAATCAGCTGCTGGCAGCAATGAGTGAGGATTTGAAGGGCCCGCTAAGTTACGTTCGACCTTTGACAGATCAAACTTAAGTACTCGCTGATACTCAACCTGCTTAAGGCTGTCCCCCCAAAGACCGGTTTCTTTTGCAAACTTCTCGACCAATTCAACCTGGTCATCATCACGACCCGTGAGCTTTAAGTAATCGATTGTCTGCTCATCAATATAAAACATGGCTGCAGTTGCGCCATATTCTGGGGTCATATTAGAAATTGTCGCACGGTCACCAACTGTTAATCCTTCGGCACCCTCACCGAAAAATTCCAGGTATGCACCAACAACTCGTTCACGACGTAAAAACTCGGTCATCGCCAAGACTAAGTCGGTGCTGGTAATCCCTGGGCGAAGTTTCCCTGTCAATTCAACCCCAACAATATCCGGCAGGCGCATATACGACGCACGACCTAACATCACACTTTCTGCCTCTAAGCCACCTACGCCTATTGAGATGACGCCCAGTGCATCAACCATCGGTGTATGACTGTCAGTACCGACACAGGTATCGACAAAGGCAACATTATCGCGCACCTGCACCACCGGAGACATTTTCTCCAGGTTGATTTGGTGCATAATGCCATTGCCTGGCGGGATCACATCGACATTTTTAAACGCGGTTTTAGTCCAGTTGATAAAGTGAAACCGGTCATCGTTACGACGATCTTCAATCGCGCGGTTCTTTTCGAACGCATCGGCTTCAAACCCTGCGTGTTCCACCGCTAACGAATGGTCGACAATGAGCTGAGTTGGAACGACCGGATTTACTTTCGCCGGATCACCGCCCTTTTCACTGATCGCATCGCGTAGACCGGCAAGGTCAACGAGCGCTGTCTGGCCTAAAATGTCATGGCAAACAACTCGGGCCGGATACCACGGAAAATCGTGTTCGCTTTTACGGTACACCAGTTGTTCCAGTGACTGTGTCAAAATTTCCGGAGGACAACGACGAACCAGGTTTTCTGCCAGCACCCGTGATGTGTATGGCAGTTTGTCATAAGCGCCGGGCTCTATTGCTTCGACGGCAGCCCGAGTATCGAAATACTCGAGCGTAGTGCCGGCTAACTTTTTACGGTATTCAGAATTCATACAACCAAGCCTCGCTTATCGTTCGTTAAGAGCGGGTACTGCACGCGATTCTGGCCCGGTGTAATCTGCCGATGGGCGAATAATCCGATTATTTGCGCGTTGCTCTTTAACGTGGGCTGTCCACCCGGTAACACGAGACATAACAAAAATTGGAGTAAATAACTTGGTTGGAATGCCCATGTAGTTATAGGCTGATGCATGGAAGAAATCCGCATTCGGGAATAAGTTTTTCTCACGACGCATAACTTCTTCACAGCGCGCTGAAACCTCGTATAAACGGCTGTCACCAACTTCTTCTGACAGCTTTTTAGACCACGCTTTAATAATGTCATTGCGAGGGTCAAAATCACGATAAATTGCGTGACCAAAGCCCATGATTTTCTCTTTACGCTCAAGCATACCCATCAGTTTTTGCTCGGCATCATCAGCGTCTTTCATGTCTTCAATTAATTCCATTGCCGCTTCGTTAGCACCACCATGAAGAGGTCCGCGTAACGAGCCAATAGCACCTGTCACACATGAGTGCAGATCAGACAACGTTGAAGCACAGACTCGCGCAGTAAAGGTGGACGCGTTAAATTCGTGCTCTGCGTATAAAATTAATGATGTGTTCATTACGTCCGCATGCAGTTTTGACGGAGATTTGTCATGCAATAACCGCAGGAAATGAGCGCCGATAGACAATTCTTCTGAGTCGGTATCAATCCGCACGCCGTCATGGGTAAAGCGATACCAATAAAGCACCATACCAGGGAATGTTGCTAGCAAGCGCTCGATATGAGCGTCAGCTTCGTCAAAACTTTCTTCTGTTTCCAGATTGCCTAACATTGAAGCGCCAGTCCGCATAACATCCATCGGATGTGCGTCTTTTGGAATACGCTCTAAGACGTCTTTTAGCTCTTGCGGTAAAACGCGCAGTGATTTCAAACGTTTTTTATAGTCATCCAACTGCGACTGGTTCGGAAGTTCGCCTTTTGCCAACAAATAAGCCACTTCTTCAAAGCTTACTTTTTCCGCCAGTTCCTTGATGTCATAGCCTCGGTAAGTTAAGCCAGAACCTGATTTACCAACAGTACACAGAGCTGTCTCGCCCGCTGACTGACCACGCAATCCTGCGCCACTTAGTTTCTTATCTGCCATAGTTCTTTACCTCTTAATTTTATTATCGATAGCAATCTGCGCTGTCTGCGCAGTTTACTTCTTGAATAGCTCGTCTAACTTCTGTTCAAAGTCATGGTAATTCAAAAATTCGTATAGCTCTGCTCGCGTCTGCATATCATCGACCACTTGTTTCTGATCGCCATTTTGCAAAATACTGTTATAAACGTTAAGCGCGGCTTTATTCATTGCCCGGAATGCGCTGAGTGGGTATAAAACAATCTCAACACCAACCTCTGCCAGCTCTTGCTTATTGAACAATGGAGTCGCACCAAACTCGGTAATGTTTGCAAGTACTGGAACATCCAATGCCTCAGTAAAGGCTTTGTATTGATCCAGTGTATGCACAGCTTCGGCAAAAATAGCATCCGCTCCAGCGTCAACGCATGCCTGCGCGCGTTCTAATGCAGCATCCAGCCCCTGTTGTTGCAATGCATCGGTCCGCGCCATGATCAAAAATTGGTCGTCAATGCGCGCATCAACTGCCGCTTTTACCCGATCAACCATCTCTTGTTGTGTCACAATCTCTTTATTCGGACGATGGCCACAGCGCTTTTGAGCCACTTGATCTTCAATGTGCATACCTGCCGCACCGGCGCGAGTCATTTCTTGCACTGTACGGGCGATATTGAACGCGCCGCCCCAACCGGTGTCTGCGTCTACTAATAAAGGTAGATCACTAGCTCCGGTTATGCGACGAATGTCTTCACATACATCGTTCAGCGAGGTCATACCCAGGTCAGGCAAACCGAAAGAGGCGTTGGCGACACCTGCCCCCGATAAATACAAGGCTTTGTGGCCAACTTTTTCCGCCATCATTGCGGTATAAGCATTGATGGTTCCGACAATTTGTAAGGGGGTTTCTGCCTGAATTGCTTGACGCAGTTTAGCGCCCGGACTTTGCGGTTGAGTCATGATACTTCCTTATCTACTTGTAGTTTCTTCTCGATATTTTTACGCGACGCACTAATATGACGACGCATTAATAAATCGGCGAGTTCACCATCGCGATTGGCGATGGCATTAATAATTGCTTTGTGCTCATCAAAAGCTCGAGAAACACGAGGACCATTCATTCCTAATTGCACGCGATACATGCGAACTAGAAAATATAGCTCATCACACAGCATGTTGATCAAATACTGATTTTTACTGGCTAAAATGATGCGGTAATGAAAGTCGACATCGCCAGCTTCCTGATAATAACTTTCGCCTTCTCGTACTCGTTGGCTGTTTAGATGCTGTTCCAGCAATTTGGCTAGTGCATCAATTTCTTCATCGGCCATTCTTTCTGCCGCCAACCGACAAGCTAGCCCTTCAAGTTCCTCGCGAATCTGATACAGTGCAGTCAAACCGTCAGCAGTTAACGTTACGACCCGAGCACCTGCGTTAGGAGTTCGCTCGATAAGGTGGCAACGCTCTAAGCGAGCCAGAGCTTCGCGAAGCGGAGCGCGGCTTACATTAAATTGCTTAGCTAAACCAGTTTCACTGATCTTTGCACCCGGAGCTAACTGCCCTTCAACAATGGCTTGCTGCACCGACACCAGCACCCGATCAGCGGACGTAACTGGTGATCTTAAGTTATACTGGGGATCGTATGTAGAATTCATGCAATGACACTGTTTGTCGACAATAGGTAAAGAATACCCGTAAATTGATTGTTTTTCAACGCGGGCATGCCAATATTGTCGACAATATCCCGTTTTAGGATATTCTTAAAGGATTTAAGACACCAACTATGCTCGATTTTTGGCGACAGTTTTTTGATTTAGGTCAGCATCAACAGCTGCCTCTAGAAGGTGATTATGATATTTGGCTGGTTCTGCTGTCCTATGTTATTGCTTTTATTGCCTCTCTTTCAGCTTTAAAAATTTTAGATCGAGCTTATGGATATCGTTCAAAGGTTCGCCAGCGGGGTTGGGTAGCGGCTACCGCGGTAATTGCCGGTATTGGCGTTTGGAGCATGCATTTTATCGGCATGTTAGCGTTTGAACTCCCTATTTCGGTGTCTCACTCTGTCGGTTTAACGCTGTTCTCTATGCTACCCGCTATTATCGGTAACTTTATTGCCTACTCGTTACATCTTTATGCGCACCAGCTGCAAGAACAACAGTCTCTGTCCTCGCGCAAAAAAGTAGTTTTGACCTTAACCTCAGGCGCTATATTAGGTGCCGGTATAGGTTTGATGCATTACCTGGGAATGGAAGCTATGGTACTTGCTGCCGATTTGCGCTATCACCCGGGCTGGTTTGCCGGCTCCATTATTGTTGCGGTCGTTCTCGGTGTGCTCGCAATGTCGACCTACCGGAGGTATCGCGCGCCGCAAAATCGTCAAGCTCCGGCCAAGCGAATACGGCTACTGACTGCTTTAATTATTGCTGCGGCAATAACCGGAATGCATTATGTTGCCATGTTAGCGGCTCGTTTTTATGAAGATAGTACACCGCTTCCGGCAATTATGTCATCAAGTCATCAACAACATTATTGGCTAATTTATGCGATAGCTATTGCTGTAGCTGTTATTGCTATTGTTGCCTGGCTATCTTCAGTTGTTGACCATCGCTTGCAATTAAATCAACGCCAAATTCAACAGTCTGGTAAAAAAATTCGCGAGCTTGCTTATAACGATACCCTAACTGGATTACCGAATCGGCGCTCACTGCTGGAGTATTTAAACTCCCAGCAAGAAGAAGTGCCGGACGGCGAATGCCTGGCACTGTTTTTAATCGACATCGATAAGTTCAAAGTGCTTAACAATACCCTTGGGCCAACCCTTGGTGATACCTTGTTGCAATCTGTCACTCACCGACTTGAACGGTTACCGCTGGACATTCATATGGTGGCGCGACCGAGTTCAAATGAGTTTGCCGCCGTTGCACGCATTTCCTGTGATGGCAATCCGGCCAAAGCACAGTCGGCCATAATGACTATGGCAAAACATATTCAGCAGCGACTGGAGGAGCCTTATTCGTTAAGAGACTACCGTCACCGTTGTTCAATGAGTATTGGCATGACGCTGCTTAATAAACAAAATAAATCAGCCGATGAGGTTTTGGTTCAGGCCGCATTAGCGTTAGCAGAGGCTAAGCGTTGCGGACTCGGCCAGATACAACTGTTTCATCCACAGATGGCTGATACCATGGAGCACCGCGTCAGAATGGAGTCTGACTTGCGTTGGGCGATAGAAAACAATCAACAGTTAGAATTGTATTTGCAGCCCCAGCTTAACCGCTCCCGTCAGGTCATCGGTGCTGAGGCTCTCATCCGTTGGCAGCATCCAAAGCAAGGCTTTATTTCGCCGGCTGAATTTATCCCACTTGCTGAAGAAACCGGCTTAATTGTTTCACTCGGCGACTGGGTTAACCAACAGGCCTGTAAAATCATAAAACAATGGCAACAGTTGGGCATGGCTCATTTGGTGTTGTCCATAAATGTTAGCTCGCCACAATTCCAGCAGCTCGATTTTGTCGACAAGCTGAATGATTTAATCCGGCAATATGATGTTCCCCCAGGTTCGCTGAAAATTGAACTTACTGAAAGTGTGTTGATGCAGAATGTCGACGAGGTTATCGGCAAAATAAATGAACTTAAGCAATTAGGTATTCAGTTCGCATTGGATGACTTCGGTACTGGGTACTCATCGCTGTCTTACTTAATGAAGCTGCCATTTGACCTGCTCAAAATAGACGTTTCTTTTGTCCGAGAAATGTTAAGTTCGCCTGAAAAGGACGCGATAGTGAGAACCATCGTGCAGCTATCTCACAACCTCGGCTTAAGTGTTGTTGCCGAAGGTGTTGAAACAGAGCAGCACTTTCAACATCTGCAGATGTTGGGGTGTGACTCTTTCCAGGGCTTTCTATTTAGTAAACCCGTTCCTGCAGTTGAGTTTCAGCAGCAAACACCCTAAAAACCATTGAATTCATCGTTTTCGGTTCCATTCTTCCGTTCTGGCTAGTAAAGTAAGGCCACTTTTTCCGACTCATACTTTAGTCGAACAAGTTGCTAGTGACGCTAACTATTTGATGTTAAATAACAAAATGGATAATAAGAATGGATCCTAAAAATATCGTCGATAAAGACGCAAGCTTCTTCGGTCAGCCGGGTGGCTTGCAAACGCTATTCTTTACCGAAATGTGGGAGCGCATGAGTTATTACGGCATGCGTGCGCTGTTAGTGCTATTTATGACAGCCACTCTGCAAGAAGGTGGTATCGCTCTAACCGTTGCCTCAGCAACCGCTATTTATGGTCTTTACACCGGTGCGGTGTACTTTATGGGCCTGCCTGGTGGCTGGATTGCTGACCGTTTATTAGGTGGCCAAAAAGCGACTTGGTATGGTGGTATCATCATTATGCTCGGCCACATCGTGTTGGCCATTCCCAGCGAAGCCGGCTTTTTTATTGGCATGATCTTAGTGGTGTTAGGCACCGGTTTGTTAAAGCCCAATATTACGGCGATGGTCGGCCAGCTTTATGGTCCTAACGACGACCGTCGCGACGGCGGCTATACCCTCTATTATATGGGTATCAATATTGGTTCCATCATCGGTTACTTTGTAACAGGCTACCTACAAACTAATGTCGGTTATCACTGGGGTTTTGGCGCTGCAGCCGTTGGTATGGCCCTTGGCCTAATTCAGTACCGCCTGACTTTACCTAAACTAAAAGGTGTTGGTGCCGAACCACCAAAACCTTTAGGCCCTAATGGAATGAAGCGCAGTTGGATGCTTATTTGGGCCTTATTAGCTGGTTTAGCCGTGGTCACCTATCTAGCGTTAAACGATGTTATTATTATTAATCCAACCGTCGTCGCTGGTAATGTTGCAATAATATTCACCATAATTTTCTTTGCTTACTACTTAAGCATTTTCCTGTTTGGCAAGCTCACCAGAAATGAAATGAAGCGCTTAGGAGCTCTGTTTTTAGTGTGTATTGCCTCAACCTGCTTCTGGGCCGGTTTTGAACAAGCAGGTTCTTCCTTTAACTTGTTTGCGCGCGACTTAACCGATCGCATGGTGGGCGACTTCGAAATACCAACCACCTGGTTCCAGTCGTTAAATTCGATTTTTCTGGTCGCCTTGTCACCGTTCTTCGCCGCGCTTTGGATAAACCTAAGCAAGCGTATGATTAACCCGTCTTATGGCTTTAAAAGTGCGCTCGGTCTAATCATTATGGCAACCGGTTTTATCGTTATGTTTTTCGCCTCTCAGGCTGCAGCCAGTGGCTTAAAAGTGGCTCCGTATTGGCTGGTAGCTGTTTACTTTATCCATACAGTGGGTGAATTGTGCCTGAGCCCGGTTGCTCTAAGTGCGGTCAGTAAACTGTCTCCGAAGCGTATGGCCGGTCAGCTGATGGGCGTTTTCGTACTCACCTACGCGATGGGTAATGTAATTGCCGGTCTTTTAGCGGGCGGGCTAGACCCTGAAAACCCTTCAGCAATGCCTGAACTCTACTGGACCATATTTGTGTTTGGTGTCAGCGTTGGTGCTGTTGTCTTTGTGCTTGCCTTGTTTACCCGTAAATGGGAGAAACTGGCCGAGGACGACGACCACCCTGGTGCAGTAATTGATGCCAACGAACCCGTTGGTAAGCCTTAAAATAGAATAGCGTTTTGCTAAAACTAAAAAGGGACCTTTCGGTCCCTTTTTTAATCCCCTTTAACGCGTCGGTTTCTCCGACAGGTAAATTATAATTTCGCCCGCAGCAACGACCGTGCCGTCGTCGCGCCTTGCTTCGACCCGAATGGGTTGTTCTCCCGGCTGCCAGGTATCCTCCGAGGCTTTTGCCGTAATTGTCACATCGCTATTGGTCTTAGCCAGGTACTGAACATTCATTCCTTTCGGTATCCAACGCAGGTGTTTTGGAATCGAGGCTTCGGCTACCGCTCCCATCGCCATCTCCATACCGTTACATATGGCAATCGCGTGAACCGTTCCGATATGGTTGAGAACCGCTTTTCGCTTGTTAAAAGTTAGCTGACAATAATTGGGCCTTAATTCAGTAATTAACGGCTTAATAGTAGCGAAGTACGGTGCCTTCCGGGCAAACATGATGGAAAATATTTTTCGTCCAAACGGCAGAGCCAGACAGCGCTGGTATAAATTTAATAAATAATTAGAACTGGCCAAAATGAATTCTCCAAACCATTGAAACAAAAAAAGCAGGCCTAAGCCTGCTTTTTATACGATTACGCTTGTTAACGGTAATTATAAACTGGCTAACGCATCATTCAATACTGAACACGGACGCATTGCAGCAGAAACCTTCTTGGAATCTGGCTCGTAGTATCCACCGATATCTACTTTTGCACCCTGAATATCGTTAAGCTCCTGAACGATTGCTTGTTCTTTACTTGAGAACTGCTCAAACAGCTTAGCAAAACGTTCTTTCAGCTCCGCATCATCGCCTTGATTCGCTAACGCTTCTGCCCAATACATAGCCAGATAAAAATGAGAGCCCCGGTTATCAATTTCGCCAACTTTACGCGATGGCGACTTGTTTTCTTCCAGGAACTTCGCATTAGCCACATCCAACGTTTCTGCCAGAATTCTAGCCCGCTGATTATCAAAGGTCCGGCTGAGGTGCTCTAATGAAGCAGCCAACGCCAGGAACTCGCCCAATGAATCCCAACGCAGGTGGTTTTCTTCTACAAACTGTTGAACGTGCTTAGGCGCTGAGCCACCTGCCCCCGTTTCGAACAAACCACCACCGTTCATCAATGGCACAATAGACAGCATTTTCGCAGAAGTCCCTAGCTCTAAAATCGGGAACAAGTCTGTTAAGTAGTCACGCAGCACGTTACCGGTAACCGAGATAGTGTCTTTACCTTCACTGACACGCTGCAACGTATGACGTGTTGCTTCAACAGGCGCCATAATTTGCAGATCTAAACCATCAGTATCGTGTTCTTTAAGATACTCTTCGACTTTCTTGATCAGCTGTGCGTCATGCGCCCGATTGCTATCCAACCAGAACACCGCAGGCATACCGCTTAACCGTGCGCGGTTGACGGCCAGTTTCACCCAGTCGCGAATCGGCGCATCTTTAACCTGACACATACGCCAGATGTCACCTTCGCCAACCTGGTGTTCAAATACCACATCACCTGATTGGTTAAATACTTTAACAACGCCATCAGCAGGGATTTCAAAGGTCTTATCGTGCGAACCATACTCTTCTGCTTTTTGCGCCATCAAACCAACGTTCGGCACGGTGCCCATGGTCGATGGATCAAACGCACCATGCTCGCGACAGAAGTCGATAGTTTCTTGATAAACACCTGCGTAACAACGATCCGGGATCATCGCCTTGGCATCTTTCTGACCACCTTCGGTATCCCACATTTTGCCTGAATCACGAATCATCGCCGGCATAGAAGCGTCGATAATGATGTCGCTAGGAACGTGCAGGTTAGTAATGCCTTTATCTGAGTTAACCATTGCCAGTTCAGGTTGCTTGGCATAAACGGAGTTCAGGTCAGACTCAACCGCATCACGCTGTTCAGCTGTTAGCTTGTCTAATTTACCGTACAGATCGCCAATTCCGTTACTTGGATCAAACTCTATCTGTTTCATTAAATCGGCGTGTTTTTCAAGTACATCCTTATAAAAAACACGAACCGCATGACCAAACATAATAGGGTCAGAAACCTTCATCATTGTCGCTTTCAAGTGCAATGACAGCAATACGCCCTGCTCTTTTGCCGCGGCAGTTTCTTTTTCGAAAAACGACTGAAGTTGCTTCTTGCTCATTACCGCAGCATCTACAACTTCGCCCGCCAGTACCGGTACTGACTCTTTTAGTACTTGTTGCTGGCCGTTAGACTCAAAAACGATTTTGAAAGTATCTGCCGCTGCTGAAGTCATCGACTTTTCACTGCTGTAAAAATCGCCGTCATTCATGTGCGCGACGTGCGATTTTGAGTCTTTAGACCACTCACCCATACGGTGTGGATGCTTCTTCGCATAATTCTTCACCGCACTAGGAGCACGACGGTCTGAATTGCCCTCACGCAAAACGGGGTTAACCGCGCTGCCCTTTACTTTGTCATAGCGTGCACGCGCATCTTTTTCTTCGTCCGTCTGAGGGTCAAACGGGAAGTCTGGCAACTTGTACCCTTGCGCTTGTAACTCTTTAATGCAGGCTGTCATCTGTGGGATCGACGCACTGATGTTTGGCAGCTTGATAATGTTTGCTTCTGCTGTCTTCGCCATTTCGCCCAGTTCCGCCAAAGCATCTGCCTGCCGTTGCTCTTCGGTCAGATACCCTGGAAACTGCGAAATAATGCGACCTGCCAAAGAAATATCACGGGTCTCAACCGAAACACCTGCTGCTTTAGTAAACGCCTTAATAACCGGCAACAGCGAGTAAGTCGCCAACCGAGGCGCCTCATCAGTTTCAGTATAAATAATCTTTGCTTTATCAGTCGACATAGTCATTCCTATTGATTGGACCAAAGTAAAAACTTGATAACTTGTTTGCTATTTTGTGGCGCAGATTATACAGGTTCCGGGCCTGAATTACCATTCACCGGTATTTTCCATTGACGCCCAAGGCTCTTGTGGCGCTAGGTGCTCGCCCTCCTGCAATAGTTCAATCGAGATATTATCCGGCGAACGCACAAACGCCATGTGACCATCTCTTGGCGGGCGGTTGATCGTCACGCCATGGTCTTTTAGATGTTGGCAAAGCTGATAAATGTCTTCTACTCGAAATGCCAGATGACCAAAATTACGCCCGCCATCATAGGTCTCAGGATCCCAATTGTAAGTCAGTTCCAGCATCGGCGATTTATTCTTTTCCGCGTGATCTACATCGTCCGGAGCAGCCAGAAAAACTAGAGTAAAGCGACCTTTCTCGTTGTCTTTACGATACATTTCTTTAAGACCCAATAGATCACAATAAAAATGCAACGACTGCTCCAGGTTTTGCACCCGTACCATGGTGTGAAGATACCGCATCATTTACTCCTTAACTTTTCACAGTTTTTTTGATCTAAATTCCTTTAACCTCGCAGTTTGCGCATCACCGCTCGGGTACCAATGCGTATACGCTGACTTAGCGGAAAACGTTTAAACGTTGATTTTGTAGTACCAGAAGTAAAGGCAGTCTGTTTGCTATAGTCGATCGCAACATTCACAATAACTGGGCGGTCCTCCGCAGATATCTTCAACGCCTCTGTTATTCCGTCACTAATAGAGGAATCATCTTTAATTTCTACATAGCCTGCGCCCGTCGCTTGCGCTACCCCTTCAAAATCAGCCTGGCCAATTTGAGTACAGGGTTTACGGTTATAGGGCATTTGTTGGGCTTGAGCTATTTGAGACAGCTCGCCGTCATTAAACACAAAATACATGACACCCAATTTATTACTGGCGGCCGTTAAAATTTCCATGCAGGTCATCATGAAGCAACCATCACCAACGATCGCAAATACCTGTTTGTCAGGTTGTGCAAACTTAGCCCCAATCGCCGCAGGAACAGCGTAGCCCATCGCGTTATAATCGGTTGGTGTTAACAGTATGGCGGGTTCTGCTAACGGATATAACTCCGCCGTCAAAAAGGTGTGATTACCATCATCCAGCACCGTAATCGCGTCATCATCCATTTTCTGTCGCAGCTGATTAAAGAAGCGCGCTGGATTTACCCTTTCCCCGCTGTCATGTTCTAACCACTGTTGATGATAGTCGGACTTGCGCTTTTCGATACCACTAATCAGCTCCTTATTTTCATTTCGCGCCGGGATATCCTTCAACTGCGCCAGCAACTCATCCAGAAAGTCTTCCGCATCGGCGCCAATTGCCAGTTTAGCCACGTAATTTTGATTAAACACTGAGCCATCAATATCAACGTGAATTAGGTTGTCCGGCACTACTGCGCTAAAGCTACCCGTTGGTATTTCGGAAAAACGCGTACCAATAGCAAGCAGCACGTCACAGTCCTTAAACGCATATTGCGCCGCAGGTACTGCTGATGGACTAAAACCAAATCCAGCGTGCAGCGGGTGTGTGTGTGGAAAAGAAGAAAGGCCTTGTAACGTAGTCGTGACCGGAATTTGTAGCTTATCAGCTAAGTTAATCAATTGTTTCTTAGCACCTCGAGCCCCCCAACCAACAAACAATCCGGGCCGCTTAGCATTGACTAATAGCTCCACCGCTTTTGCAGTCAGTTCAGGCAGTTCCCGCGGCTCCTTTAACGGCTGCCGATCTAAATAGTTTTGATAAGTAAGTGGCTTGCTCACTGTATCGGTAAAAAGCTGCAGGTTAACCGGTATTTCAATCAGTACCGGTCCGGGTTTGCCCTCGGTCGCTTGTTGGTAAGCCCGATAGATCGTGTCTATCACGTCATCCTGGTGCTCTATCCGGTAAGCCGCTTTGGTAATTGGTTTAGCTAACTCAAGTTGATCAACACCGTGTAATTGATAGCGATTACCGGTGTCGGTGCGGGTACCACCGGTAATAACCAGCATTGGTATACCATCCAGGAATGCTTCACCAATGCCGCTGGCAGCATGAGTGAAACCAGCCGCCGGTACAATCGCCAAAACGCCGATCTCACTATTCTGCTGGGCATGTTGTTTAGCGGCACGACTGACACCATCGGCCATAAATGCGGCGCCACCCTCATGGGTGACCAATATTGGTTCAATCTGTTCACTACTGTTCAGCGCGTCGTAGAGCTCAGTGTTGTGCACTCCAGGAATACCGAAAGTATGCCGGATCCCCAGTTGCTCGAGGGCAAAGACCGTTAATTCTGCGGCATTCTTTTTCATCGTCGACTCCGGTTATCGGTTAAAGTGCGCCTGCTATTCTAGGTTGTCAGGTCCAATCTGATTAATATCAGTTTCCCCCATTAATGCCAGGGCAACTCTCATTTCATTCTCAATACGTTGTAACAACTTTACCACACCCTGTTCACCCTGAGCAGCCAGCGCGAACGCCCATGCGCGGCCTAGTAAGCAACCATCAGCGCCAAGCGCCAGCGACTTAACAACGTCCAGTCCACTATTAACCCCACCATCCATCCAAATTTCAAATGAGTCTGAGCTAGTACCTGCAACAGCGGCACGAATTTCAGGCAGCTTTTCCAAGGTTGGCTTTACTCCATCCAGCTGACGTCCACCATGATTGGATACGATAATGCCATCGGCACCCAACTTAGCGGCTTGCTGTGCATCCTCACTATCCATAATGCCTTTGACTAACAGCTTGCCGGACCAGTTGTGCTTTAACCAGATTAAGTCATCCCAGCTAACCGACGCATCAAACTGTGCGTCAACCCAGCTCTTAAATTGTGGCAAACTCCGGGCATCCGGAACGGCTTCGTTTAAATTGCCAAACACCAAGGGTTTACCTTTGACTGCAACATCGATAACCCAAGCCGGGTGGCTCACCAAGTCCTTTACTCGGGCCCAGCGCTTGGCCAACGTCTGAACCCCATCAAAGCCATTACGAACGTCGCGATAGCGGCTTCCCAAAACAGCTAAATCTACGGTCACTACCAGCGTGGTCACACCGGTTTGCTCCGCACGTTGCAGTAATCGCAACACATAATCACGATCTTTCATCACGTACAGCTGAAACCAGGGGGCCCTCGAATTATCCGCAGCAGCGACTTCTTCAATTCCGCAGAGAGATACCGTCGATGCGCAAAAACTGACGCCCTGCTTAACTGCAGCACGCTGCGCCAAGGTTTCTCCGCGGCGCGCCATTAGTCCTGCCAAGCCAACGGGTCCAAGAGCAAGCGGCATCGAAAATAACTGCCCCTGCAGTGTCGTATTCAAATTAACGCTACTGACGTCTCTCAGCACGCGCTGTTTTAGCTGAACTGCTGTAAAAGCATGTTCATTCGCAAAGCGCGTTTGCTCCTGGTAAGAGCCGCCGTCTAAGTAATCAAAAATTTGCTGCGGTAGTCGCTTTTTGGCCAAATTGCGATAATCGGCAGTCGTCGCAGGTTCAATTAATTTACTCATGATGGTTAAGACTATGTTTACGAGCTTGCCAGTCGGGCAAAAACTCATCCATTAAGCGGTAAAAACGTTGGTTATGATAACGTTCGTATAGGTGAGTCAGCTCATGCACCACAACGTATTCGAGGCTTTCTGGTGCCTTTTTGATCAAATCAAAGTTTAGCCAAATTTTTTTGCTGCGGATATTACAGCTTCCCCAGCGCGTCTTCATTTTTCGCACACCAAAATCACTAGCTGCAACGCGCATAATGGGTTGCCAGTAATCCAATAGTTGTTCAATACGTTGCTTTAATTGCTGCCGGTACCATTTATCCAGTAGCCGTTCACGGGCAACTAGATCGGTAGGCTGTTTTAGTTGCAGGGTAATGTGTGGATCGTTTATTGATACCATCGCGCGCTGAGATGTGGCGACTGCGCGTAGCTGATACGCTTTACCAGTAAAATAGATAGTAGCTCCCTCCTCATAGGACGGGGCTAACATCGTTGGCTGTTGCGCCAGCTTGTCGAGTTGTTGTTCTATCCAATTCTGTCGCGCTTTGACCAGTGACCGCACGTATAGCATAGGCCAATGCTTGGGGGCTGAAACTTGCACTGTGCCCGGCGCCTTAACTCTTAAGTACAGGTGTTTAATACGCTTACGCGTAATTTCCACCGAGTGGCCACCTACTTGCATGTTTAACCTTTCGGCTGCTGTGTCTGTAGTAACTGTTTTAACTCTTTTATTTCTTGCTGTAAATCTTCAAGCGTTACTTGCTCACCTTGTTCTGCTTCCAGTTGTTGTTTTAGCTCTTCCGCCTCGCGCCGGCTTTCCTTGTCCATAACATTAACCACAATGCCGATTACCATATTTAAGAAGGCAAAAGCGGTTAGGAAAATAAAGGTCATATAGTAAAACCAACTCCAGGGATAAACTTCCATAGTTTCATACTGAATGTCGGTCCAATCTTCAAACGTCATTACCCGGAATAAGGTCAACATTGAGGTGGCAATGTTATCCCACAGAAATGGGTTTATCTCAGCGAACAAATAGCTACCGACAGCGGCATAGATGTAGAAAATGATAAACATCAGCAACACCACATAGCCCATCTGTGGCAATGCTTTTAACAACGAAGTAATTAACGTGCGCAACTCTGGAATGATAGAGATCATACGAAGCACACGGAAGATTCGCACCAACCGCGCAAGTAACGCTAACTCTGAGTCGTTGACTGGAATTAAACTGACCACAACGACTAAAGTGTCGAACACATTCCAGCCATCTTTAAAAAAGTTTTTCTTATCCTGGTCCGCTATATACCGAATAGTGATCTCAACCACAAAAAATACCGTGATGAACCAGTCCAGTCCCAACAACAGCTGATTAGTAAGACCAGGCAGCTCGTAGGTCTTAGCGCCAATTTCTAATGCAGAAATAATAATCACCGAAATAACCGCAAATTCGAACAACCGGTTATTCTTAAGCGAAAATAGTCGTTGTTTTAAGTTCTCATACATAGTTAGACGAACACCCAATACAACACTGCAGCAAGTACCAACCGATAAATAACATAAGGCCACATGCCAAAGTCATTGAGCCACTTTAAGAAAAAATGAATAGCCGTTATTGCAGTAACAAACGATGCTATCCCACCAATCAAAAAGCCGTTCCAATCGACCGCGACATTATCACTAGCAATACTTAACAGCTTGATTAATGCGGCGCCGAGCGTAATTGGAATTGCCATGTAAAATGAAAACTTGGACGCGGTTTCGCGGTTCAGGCCCATAAATAAGCCAGCGGTGATAGTCGCACCCGAGCGTGAGGTACCAGGCACCAATGCTAATGCCTGCGCGAAACCAACAATCACGGCATCTAATAAACCAATATTGGTGAGTTGACGTTGGCCTCGCCCCCATTTATCAGCAATTGCAAGTAACACCGCATACACCACGGTAGTTGTAATAATTACCCATACTGCTCGTAACACAGTGTCAATGTAATCCAACAGAAAAACGCCAGCTGCACAGGCTGGAATCGTCGCAATAACGACCATCCACCCCAATTTACTGTGACCAACATTCTGTCCGGCCGGTATTGAACGGATGCCATCGGTCAGTAGTGCAGTGACGTCTTTCCGAAAATACATGATGACCGCCAGTAAGGTGCCAACATGAACTGACAAGTCAAAGCCCACGCCCTGATCACTCCACCCGGTAACAGCTGGCATCAGAATTAGATGGGCGGAGCTGGAAATCGGAAGAAACTCAGTAATGCCCTGCACAATCCCTAGTATGATGGCTTGCCATAAATCCATTGCACGACTCGCTTATTCTGCGTTAATTGTTATTCAAACGGGAAAAATTGCCGTGCATTATAGACCGATTTAGCCAGTCACGTCATAGCTTTGCGTGTAGATTTTTAATAATCCGTTCAGCGCCGCTATCAGCCACTAAAAAACACAAGTTATGGCGGCTGGCTCCCTGGCAGATCATCCGCACCGGATCAGGCGACGCTGCTTGTAATACTTTTGGAGAAATATCACCGTAGTGGCCAATGTCATTGCCAATAACGGCAATGAGCGTGAGTCCTTGTTCAATCTCAATCGTTGCAAACTGTCGCAGCTCTTCCAGCATAGGTTCTGGCAGCAACGATTGACCATTAGCTCGGCTACCATCCTCGTCTAACGTCAGAGCAATACTCACTTCCGAAGTGGTTACCAGGTCCACACTAATGTTATAACGCGCCAATACGTCGAATAGCCGCGCTAAAAAGCCAGTAGCATGCAACATATCTATGCTATTGACGGTTAACAAGGTTTGATGACGGCGCCTCGCCAGAGCTCTGATAGAAGGTCGAGTTGTTGGTTCTGGGACAACTAAAGTCCCTCCCTTTTCAGGGTGTCTGCTGTGTCCAACAAAAACCGCTATGCCATGTTCGATTGCGGGCTTAAGACTCTTGGGATGTAATACTTTCGCGCCGAACGTCGCAAGCTCAGCGGCTTCAGCAAAACTTATTTGCTGCAGCGGCTGAGCGTCACTGCAAATACGCGGGTCAGTGGTATATATGCCAGCAACATCGGTCCAGATATTTAACTGCTCAGCAGTGAGCGCAGCCGCAAACAATGCGGCGCTATAATCACTTCCACCTCGGCCTAACGTTGTCGTGTAACCCTGTAAGTCAGCACCAATAAAACCTTGAGTCACTATACCTACGCCCTCCTGCAGCAAGCTTGACAGGCTTTTGCACCGCTCTTTGGTAGCGGATAAGTCAGGGGTTGCATTACCGTGGTAACTATCAGTAACTAAAATATCGCGAGCATCGACAATCTCTACTGCTGCGCTATGCGAACGCCAAAACGCAGTAAATAACTCACTCGAGCAGCGCTCACCAAAACTAAGTATTAAATCTCGTCGACGACTAATTTCAGATGGCTGTTGTGGTAAAGGCGCTGCTGCCAGCTCAGTCAGTTGTTCATGTAAAGACTGTAGACGCTGATGACAACTAGCTGAAGAAGCGGGAAGTTGCTCAGCAATACCTTGATGAATCACTATTATTTCGTCGAGCAAACGCTGGCGCTCAACCTGCGCTTGAGATTGACTAATAGCTACCAGCCGGTTAGTAACACCAGCACAGGCACTTACCACCACCATCGTTGGCTGTGGCTGACGTTCGATGACACTGACACATGATTTAATAGCATCGGCGTCAGCCATACTGGTGCCACCGAACTTATTAACTTGAATGGGTAACATGAGATCCCCTGAACCTACTACGACTACGTTCAGAGAGCTTGATAAGGATAGACTCCAGAAGCTCTCCACCTACCGGTGACAACTGCGGGTATTCAAACCCTACAGCCGATATCAGCCATACCATGTGCTAACACCTCGGCGAGCTCTCCCCTCACTTAGTCCTGTGGTAGGTCCTTTTTAAAAAGGAAAATTACTAAGTTATCTGAGACTCGCACCTCTTCCAGAGTTTAGTAGACCACAACTAGGTGGATCGATTCAATACTAGGATTGCTTTAGGCTTTGCATGTCAATAACAAAACGGTATTTCACATCGCCTTTTTTCATGCGCTGATAGGCTTCGTTAATATTCTCGATATCCAGCATTTCGACATCACAGTGGATATCATGCTCAGCACAGAAGTCCAGCATCTCCTGAGTTTCTGGCAAACCGCCAATTAACGAGCCAGCAAGAACTCTGCGCTTCAACACCAACGCACCAGCTTCAAGTGCTGGCTCAACAGGTTCCAGTAAACCAACGATAATGTGTGTACCGTCGTATTTAAGACAATTCAGATACGGGTTTAAATCATGCTTCACCGGGACGGTATCCAGCATAAAGTCAAATGTTTCCGCGACCGCCTGCATTTGTTCTTGATCGGTTGAAATAACAACGTGATCAGCGCCCTGTTTTTTGGCTTCTTTTACCTTCGCCTCCGAACGCGTGAAAATAGTCACTTCGGCACCCAAAGCTTTCGCGAATTTAACGCCCATATGACCGAGGCCACCCATACCAATAACACCGACTTTGTCGCCTTTTTTGACGCCGTAGTGGCGTAATGGCGAATAGGTGGTAATGCCGGCGCATAGCAATGGAGCTGCCTTAGCGGCATCCAGCGCATCAGGCACTTTAACCACAAACCGGTCGCTAACCACAATGCTTTCTGAGTAGCCACCATATGTGACACTACCATCATGCAGGTCTTCACCATTATAAGTAGGCACCATACCGTTAAGGCAGTATTGCTCAAGCCCCTGATCACAGGCCGAACACTGCCGACAGGAGTCAACCAAACAGCCAACCCCCACCACATCGCCTTCTTTGTACTGCGTCACCTTGTCACCGACTGCCGTTACTCGGCCAACGATCTCATGCCCGGGTACCACTGGATAAATAGTGCCACCCCAATCGTTCTCAACATAGTGAATATCGGTATGACAAACACCACAGTAATCTATTTCAATCGCCACATCGTCGCTTCGCAATGTTCTCCGCTCGATACCGTGTTGCGCTAAGCCAGAGTTTTCCGACTGCGCAGCGTACGCTTTAACCATAGTAGTGCTCCTTTTACTGGATGTTATTTCAATACTGGTATTAGCCTCTTTTAGATCCTTTTGTAACATTAATTGCATCGTTACTGGCAACCACTTAAGATAAAATTCGGACGGTTCAACTAAAAGCGGAATACTCGACAATGCCTGCGCTAAAACGTCACTACTTTGCCTTACTCTTCATTGTTGCTACAGCAACACCTTTTAGCAGTCACTCCCTATCATTACCCGAAGTTCAACAAGGTGAATCACTTGAGCACTTTATTCGAGAAACCTGGACCACTCGCCGGGGCTTGCCGCACAACTCAGTCAATGCAATTGTTCAGGATCAAAGTGGGTACTTGTGGTTAGGTACCTGGCAGGGACCAACCCGTTTTAACGGCCGCGACTTTACCATTTATGACGACTTACGGGTTACTGGCTTGCCCGATATTGGGATATTTACGCTAGATATTAACCCCTGCAACGGCAGTCTCTATGTTGCTGGTGCCCGTGGCGGCATTAGTCGCTACGATGAAGGCCAGTGGCTTGAATTAAAAGCGGCACCGCCATTTGTAAACCAGGTAAATGTTGACCAACAATGTAACCTTTGGGTTGCCAGCAGTGAGCAAGGCTTACTGTTTTATGAAAACGATCAAAGAACAGCAGAATTTACCATTGATAATGGTTTACCATCGAATGCCGTCTACCAAAGCCTAATCGACGATGATGGTAATTTGTGGGCGGCAACAAACCTTGGCCTGGCCGTAAAAGCAGCTAATAACACTCAGTTTGAACTCATTGATAGCATCCCGCCTAAGTTAATCCGTGAACTTCATCGAGCGCCTGACGGACGCATTATGGTCGGTACTCAAGAGGGCGTGTATCGACAATCGAAAGGCTTTAACTTTGACCGTTACCTGCCTGATTTTACTGCTAGTATCAGCTCGCTGCATCATTCACCAGCAGGTGATTTATGGATCGGTACATATCGACAAGGTGTGTGGCGCTTCCGCGACGGTAACATGGAGTCACTAGATGTCGACTCCGGGCTACCGAATAACCACGTACTCGATATTACGCACGATCACGAAGGCAGTGTTTGGGTATCGACCCACGGCGGCTTAGTTCAATTTCGCGATGCTTTATTTACCAGCTACACAACCGCTCACGGGCTGTCCGGCAATTACGTTCGCGCTATTTTTGAATGGCAAGGCGGCGTATACATAGGCACCAGTAACGGCATCACCCGGATTGATAAAAACGGAAGCCACCCGGTAGCTGTTGGTACCGAATTAGAAAACCAGTCAGTGCTGTCTTTCGCTGAGCATAACGGACAGCTAGTTATTGGCACTTATACCGGGGGTGCATTCGTATGGGATGGCGAACAAATCGTTAAACACTATAACCAAGCCAATGGTTTGCCCGACAACGAAGTTAGAAAAATTGCATCCAATAATGACGACGGATTATTTTTAGGGGGACCGGCCGGTATCAGTCATGTAACAGCAGATACTCTGGGTCTTATAACAACCAAACATGGCCTGCACAACAATTACACCACTGCTCTAGCGTTTGACTCTAGCGGCACACTTTGGTCCGGGTCTGTAAGTGGTGTCGCTAAAATCGATATCCAACACACCGATAATGGCTTTCAGTACCAGGCGGAAGCGGTCGACCTATCGCAACTCAATGACGCCCAACTAGCGTTTCAAATTGAGGAGCAGTCGGGTTACTTATGGCTAGCCACCGATCGGGGACTGATTGCACACAAACAGGGTACCGACGACTGGCGAATTTTTAATCGCGATACTGGACTACCATTTGATAACTTCATGTCGGTGGCATTTGACGGCAAAGCAAACCTTTGGATAGGCTCCAACCGGGGAGCTCTTTTTATCCCCCATGATGCTTTTACTAAAACTCTTAAGGATCCCTCAGTACCGCTCGAATACCAGCGTTACACAGAGGTGGACGGGATGAGCAATTCACAAATAAATAGTGGTGGCCCATCCTTGTTTCAAAGCAGTGCCGGTCGAGTGTGGTTCGCGACAGCTAATGGAGCCTCAGTGGTTGACCCGCACAACATGTCAAGGCTGGCCGAAACTGCGCCGCCAGCGGTTATCGCACAGGTTAGTGCCGATGGCCAAGTATTAAGTTATGGCGAACAATTACCGGCTGATATTCAACGGATAACCTTTGATTATGCAGGCCTTGGCTACCTTATGTCTGACCATATTCGCTACCAGGTTCGGTTATTGGGGTTTGATGAGGGGTGGGTTAATAAAGAGTCTGTTACGACCGCCGAGTATACCTCCTTACCCGCCAATGACTACTTGTTTCAAGTGCGGGCTTCCTACCCTGGTGGTAGTTGGAGTGAGCCAGCTACTTTTGCCTTTACCCGGTTAGAGCATTTTTGGCAACGGCCGACCACCTGGGTATTATCGGCTTTTCTGCTGGCATTAATTACTTTTATTATTGTTCGCACTCGTATTCGTTTTTTAAACCGAAGTCGCCACCAGCTTGAGTTGATGGTTAAAGAAAAAACCACAGAGTTAGAGGCTATTGCACGCCAGGATCCATTAACAGGACTAGGTAACCGGCGTGCCTTTGATGAATATTTACAACATGAAATAAAACGGAGCCAACGGAACCATCATACACTCTCCCTAGCGATACTAGATATCGACTTTTTCAAACAAGTTAACGATCGTTTTTTACACACGGTTGGTGACCAGGTACTGGTCGAACTTGCTCAATTATTGAGACGCGTGCTAAGAGAAGTCGATTATGCAGCACGTTGGGGGGGTGAGGAATTTGCCATTCTAATGCCTGATACAGGCCTTGAAGACGCGGTAGAAGCAGCGGACCGAATCCGTCGCGCGGTCGAACAGCATGATTTTTCCAAGCTACTGGATGATTGCCAATTAACCGTTAGTATTGGCGTTGCAAGTAATCAACACTATGCAGAACATAGTAGCTTACTGGTAGCGGCGGACCAGGCACTCTATCAGGCAAAAGCTAATGGTCGAAATAGAACGGAGTATAAATAATGCTAAAGAAAGCCCTAGTGGCACTCTCTGTAGCTGGCTTTATCGGCAGCTGTGGTGATACCGCCGGAAACAACTCAGGTAGCTCTGGTCAAAGCAGTTCGTCAATAACTCAGGTATCCACCAGTGACAAATTGCAGCAGCTCTATGCCGACTATTTTAATGAACAATTTGAGCTTGATCCGTTACTGGCAACCTACATTGGCGAAAAAGGCTATAACGACCAATTACCAAATTTTTTATCGCCAGAACATTTACGCAAAAAACGCCAGTTTGAACAAAAATACCTTGATAGAATTAATTCGGTCGATCCGGCCACGCTTACAGACTCAGCTCGAATCAGTTACAACATTTTTAAAGGCGATCGGGAAATGGCGCTGCGTGGTATGCAGTTTCCTTCCGAGTTAATTCCCATTAATCAATTTTATAACTTAGCCAACCAGCTTGCTATGCTTGGTTCAGGCACATCGGCACAACCTTTTTCCGATTATCAGGATTACAGCGATTGGGCGAGCCGTATGCAACAAATCCCCGCACTGTTGGAGCAGGCCCGCGAAAACATGCAACAGGGGATAGAACGGGATATCGTGCAACCTCGAGTTCTAATTGAAAAGGCTATCCCGCAAATAGGGGCACATATTGTAGAGGACGTTGAACAGAGTATTTTTTGGCATCCGATTAATGACCTTCCCGCAACGCTATCTGACAGAGAGCAACAGCAAATAACCGAGCACTACCGAACAATCATTAGTCAGCAAGTAATTCCGGCCTACCAGCAGTTGCGTAACTACCTGGCCAATGATTATTTACCCCATACACGCACCGAATCATTTGGTATTGGGCAACTGCCAGCAGGCAAAGGCTGGTATCAATACCAAATTGAAGCAAATACTTCGACCAGCCTCACCGCTAGCGAGATTCATGCCCTTGGCAAATCAGAGGTTCACCGTATTCAAGATAAAATGCGCGATATTATGGAGAAAATTAACTTTAAGGGCGACTTGCAGGATTTTTTTGACTTTATGACCAACGACACGCAGTTTATCTATGACAGTGGTGAAGCCATGATAGAAGACTATAAGTCGTTACGCAGTAAAGTGGATAAGCGTCTTCCACGGCTCTTTAATATATTCCCTGAAGCCAATTATGAAGTTCGTAAAGTGGAAGAGTTCCGCGAGCAATCAGCAAGCTCCGGCTCCTATCAACCTGCACCAACCGATAATTCTCGGCCCGCCGTCTTTTATCTGAATACCTACGATTTAGCATCTCGCCCGACTTGGGCCAAGACAGCGTTATTTTTACACGAAGCCGCACCTGGACATCATTTTCAGATTTCTATTCAGCAACAGCTAAACGACTTACCTAAATTCAGAAAGTTTGGCCGTGAAACGGCCTACATAGAGGGCTGGGGACTATACGCCGAATCACTGGGCCAGGAATTAGGCTTATACGATGATCCCTACCAACATTTTGGCGCCTTAGCCGCAGAATTATGGCGTTCAATTAGGCTGGTTACCGACACCGGTATTCACAGTAAAGGCTGGAGCCGCCAGCAAGTACTTGAGTATATGTATCAAAATGCGCCGGTTGCTGAAGCCCGGGCTGTGTCCGAAGCAGAGCGGTTTATGGCGTTACCTGGACAAGCGTTGGGTTATAAAATTGGTCAGTTGAAAATTGCTGAATTACGCCGTGAAGCGAAACGCAAATTGGGTGATAAATTTGATATTAAAGCGTTCCACCGGGTTGTACTAGAAGACGGTGCTGTGCCACTGATTGTGTTGCAACAAAAAGTAAAACGTTGGATCATCAATCTGCGCATCTAGCGCTAAAGTAAATGCTCCACCGGCAAGCGCGCCGTTAACCAGACCACAATGCGGCGCGCCAAACCGGCTTCCGGTTCTTTATAATAACGTTTAGCAGGCACCTGACTTTTATCCAGCCAATACAGTTTATAAAAGCGGTTCAACCTTGGCTGAAAACTCTTTAGCGGTAACTCATGCTCAAAAATTTCATTAATCTTATCGGCTAACTTCGGTGATTGGATAACCAGTCCAGCTTCCGTATTTATTTGCGCTGAACGGGGATCAAAGTTGAATGAGCCCACGAATACCAACTTGCCATCAACGGTCACGGTTTTCGCGTGCAGACTGGAAGCAGAGCGGCGAAAATACGGCAGTAGCTTTTTCGAATCTTGATGGTCATCGTGCAACCGCCTCAGCTCATACAGCTTAATCCCCGCCATCAACAATCGACGTCTGCTGCGTTGGTAACCAGCGTGCACTGCCGGCACATCGGTTGCTGACAGAGAATTGGTTAATACCTGAATATCGACACCACTATCACTTAATTGTTCGAGTTCCCGAACGCCATTACTGGTCGGAACAAAGTATGGTGATACCATCCGTATTTGCCGTTTAGCCTGCCCTAATACGCGCGTCATTTGCTGTGTTAACAACCGTTGTGGCTTTCGATCAATCGTCGCTTTCAACGGGTCATCACTAACCCAGTGCGCTCGAACCGGTAACCAAGACTCGTCAGAAGGCTGCGTTTTTAACGGCTCTTTTAACACATAGTCTCGCAATTGCTTAGCCTCGTCCCTAAGTTGGTGGCGACGCCAGCTGTTCAAAAAAGTCTCGGTTTGGCTCCGACCCGAAATATTGCTTAACTCGACCGCTAAGTCACAGTCCCAATAGCTCTGCCAATCATGACTGATCGAATTAACCACTTCGCCTCGCACTGCCACGTCTAAATCGGAAAACAGCTCACCGGCGTGGGTGCCAAAGTATTCGTCACCGACATTACGTCCGCCGACAACGGCGAGCTGGTCATCGATAATTAACGCTTTATTATGCATACGCCGGTTTAAGCGTCGAAAGTCGGTTATCCAGTTAAGCCAGCGCATACGGCGATGCTTTAATGGATTGAATAATTTGATACTGATATTGCTTAAATGTTGTATGTCGCGCAACAGAGTTTCTAGCGTCTTGCTGTGAAAGTCATCCAACAACAAATAGATATTTACTCCGCGTTTGCTCGCCTTAACCAACTCGTTCAGTAAAGTCAGTCCGCTAATATCATCACGCCACAAATAATATTGTAACTTGATCGAGCGCTGCGCCTGACGACATAACCTCACTCGCTCCAGTAAGCTGTCGTGAGCACCATCAAGTAACAGTAGCTTAGCGCTTTTCATTACTTGATAGTATCCGTGGCTTGCTGTAAGCCATTTAGCGTTAATGGTTGCATTCTTCCCTGCATCAATTGGTTAATCATCCGCACTGAATGATAATATCCCCAATATCTCTCCGGCTGTGGATTAAGCCAAACCGCTTTAGTAAACTTTTTAAGCAAGCGTTTTAACCAAACTTCGCCAGGCTCTTCATTCCAGTGTTCAACACTGCCGCCGGGATAGGCAATTTCGTATGGACCCATAGTCGCATCGCCAACAACAATTAATTTATAATCATCACCATAAGTTTGGATGACCTGCTCGGTCGGTACCTGTTCTGTGCGTCGACGCTGATTGCTTCGCCACAACCCCTCGTATGGACAATTATGGAAGTAATAAAGCTCTAGATGGCGAAATTCGCCTTTTAGCGCTGTAAACAACTGCTGAACCTGATAAATATGATCATCCATTGAGCCACCGACATCCAATAACAATAAAATTTTTACAGCATTATGTCGTTCCGACTGCCATTGCAAATCCAACAAACCACCTTGGCGCGCCGTCGCTTTTAAAGTTCCTTCTATATCAAGCTCAGTTGGAGCACCGGTGCGAGCAAATTGACGTAGGTTGCGGAGCGCTATCTGATAGCTACGTTGTTCCAGGCTCGCGTCTTCATCCAAATCACGAAATTCGCGCTTATCCCAAACTTTTGCAGCGCTACGATTGCGATTGCCCTGCTGCCCAATGCGAATACCGCCAGGATGATAGCCATAGGCGCCATAAGGCGATGTACCGCCGGTACCTATCCATTTAGAGCCTCCCTGGTGACGCTCCTGTTGCTCCTGCAAGCGTTCGTGAAAACTTTTTAATAATTCATCCAAGCTTCCAAGCTGCTTAACTTTCTCCTTTTCTTCGTCACTGAGTTCTCGTTTCAATGCATTTTCTAACCAGTCCGCGGGAATTTTCTCCGTTACATCCACTTGCGCAACCCGCTCGACATATTCGCTGAAGGCGCGGTCAAAGCGATCATAGAGACTCTCATCTTTCACTAAGATTAAGCGACTGATGTAATAAAACTCGTCGACATCCGCAAACACCACTCGCCGACTTAAAGCCTCCAGTAAATCGAGCCACTCAGTGATCGTGGTTTTTACCCCGTGGCTTCTAAGTAGTTGAAAAAATTCAATTAACACGGCGAACTCGTTCGACTAATTCAACATCTTGTTCGTGCTTTAACAAAGCTCCGGTCAAGGGTAACGCACTGCCCTGTTGGCGCGACTGGCGCAATTGCTCAGCATCAATATCTTCGGCCACCAACAAGCGAATCCAGTCGAGCAATTCAGAGGTTGACGGCTTTTTCTTCATCCCCGGTATTTGCCGCAAGTCAAAAAATAACTCTAGCGCCTCAGTTAACAGCTGCGGCTGCAGGTTAGGAAAGTGAACTTGCGCGATCTGTGCCAACGTTTGCTCATCAGGAAATTGAATAAAATGGAAAAAACAACGACGCAGAAAAGCATCTGGCAATGCCTTCTCATTATTTGATGTAATAATCACAATCGGCCGTTGTTGCGCCTCAATGTGTTCTCCTGTTTCGTAGACATGAAACGCCATTTGATCAAGCTCATGCAGCAGATCATTTGGAAACTCTATATCCGCTTTATCAATCTCATCGATAAGCAATACTGGCCTTTTACTCGCGGTAAACGACTGCCACAATTTACCGGGCTTAATATAATTACTAATATCGTGAACTTTATCACTACCCAGCTGACTATCACGCAGACGCGACACCGCATCATACTCGTAGAGCCCTTGTTGTGCTTTAGTCGTTGACTTTATTGACCATTGCAGCAAATCAGCGTCTAACGAATCCGCAAGCTCCTGAGCTAATCGAGTTTTACCGGTACCTGGCTCACCCTTTAACAATAAAGGCTTCTCCAGCGTCACTGCGGCATTCACGGCCGCCGCCAGTTGATCAGATACGATGTAGCTATCAGTACTACTAAATGCCATTTTAATTCCTTTGGTTTGTTACTTAATACGATTTAAAACTTGCGCCAAATCCTCTTTTACAAAGGGTTTAGTGAGATAGTCGTCCATTCCCGATTGTAACGCCAGACTTCGTGTATCGTGAAACGCATTGGCGGTTAGCGCAATAATATAAGGTTGCTGAATTTCGAGCGCACGAATTTGTTGAGTGGTCTGCATACCGTCCATACCGGGCATGTGTAGATCCATAAAAATTGCGTCAAATACTTCTGCGCTTAGTTGCTCCAGAGCTTGTTGACCGCTCTCTACTGCAGCTACCTGCTGGCCTAAACTTACCAGCATTTCACGCACAATCATTTGGTTAATCGTATTGTCATCGACTACCAATATATTCATCGTTGGAAGTTCCGGTAATGGCAACTCGGCGAGCTGCTGATGACTTAACGACCCGCCGAAATGAACAGCCATGGGTAAGCATACCGTAAAACACGATCCCTCACCGAGCTCGCTATCAACCTGAATAGTGCCACTAAGTAATTGTACTAAATTACGCACGATCGCTAAGCCGAGTCCGCTGCCCTGTTGTGATTTATTCAGGCCGTCATCTTCCTGTTCGAACAGTTGCCAGATTCTCCGCGTATCACGAATCCCGCTACCACTGTCTATAATCTTAATCTCTAGCTCTCCTTTGCGCTTATTCTCGGCGAGCCACTGTGCTTTAATAGCTATTTGCCCTTCATCGGTAAATTTAATGGCATTACTTACCAGGTTGCTGATGATCTGAATAAGCCGGGAATGGTCAGTAATTGTTTGCTTGGGCAGTGCGCCTTCAACCTGCAACGAAAAACTAAGGCACTTTTCTTTTATACGTTGCTCAAACAACAAACGAACATGCTGCAATATATGCTCAATGCTGTGCGTTCCCAGTTTTATTTTAAGCTGACCTTCTTCCGCTCGTGTTAAATCGAGTAGATCATTCAGGGTATTCAGCAGATAGTCACCACTATTTTTAATGGTCGTCAACAAACCCTGTTGATATGGCGTCACATCCGTTCCCTCAAGCACCGACGCCAGTCCTAAAATGCCATGCAAAGGAGTTCTTATTTCGTGGGACATATTAGCCAGAAAAACGTTTTTTGCATGAGCAGCGCGGCGCGCATCTAGTTCTGCTTGCTTTTGCTCTGTAACGTCGGTAATTGTGCCAGCATAGCGCAATACATCGCCATTACCGTCACGTTCGATGATACGTCCGCGATCTAACACATAAATCCAGCGGCCATTGCGGTGCAGCATCCGGTATTCGCTTTCGTAAAATGGCGTTCTGCCCTGTAAGTGATCAGTCAGCGCGTCAATGACTCGTTGATAATCCTCTTCGTGAACGCGGTTTGACCAGGTTTTAATATCTCGTTCCAACTCATCCAGCTCAAACCCAAAAATATTTGCCCAACGCTGATTAAATTCAGTACGACCTGTCTGTGGATTCCACTCCCAAGTACCCAGGCGAGTCGCATCTAATAGTAAGCTCAGTCGATTACGTTCCGTCTCAAGCCTAAGTTCCAGCTCTTTACGTTCGGTAATATCAATTAAATACCCAAATAATAGGTAAACATTATTTTCATGATCGGTTTTAACAACGGTGGTGTCAGTAACCCAGACATAATGCCCCTGTTTGTGCTTAACCCGATAATCTTGATGTGTTAGCCGGTAGCCCGTTTCCCCAGATTTAAGTAGTTCTACTTCTTGATTAACACGGTCGTGATCGTCTTCATGAATAAGAAATTTAAAGTGCACGTCACGCCGTAAAAATTCTTCTTTTGAGTAACCAAAAACAGAACTGACATTTTCCGAAACATATCGCACCGGCCACAGCTCTGTGTCTTCCCAAACAAACACAGATAGACCCGTACCGGCGTTAATTAGTTCTTCTAAACTTTCGCCGGTAACCGGTTCTGGTTCATAAGGATACAAAGTTGTTGTCATTGGCTATTTGCTGCTTCACTCGGTTAAGGTACACTGAGATTAACAATAAAAATAAATCACATACAGTAAATGGCGCAAAACCATGGCAACTGATGTCAATCAATGGCAGACCCAACTGCTCGAGCAAGTCGATAAACTCATCGCTATTGCTAGGCAACAGTTGGTTCAGCAAGAACAGATTAGTGACCCTAAAATTAGAGGCCCGGAATATTGGCAGCGCTATGCCAAACACCACTATGTAAAGGCCGCAGAGTTAATAAAACAAACACCGTTCGAGGCTGCTAAGCACTTCCGTCGGGCGGCACTATTGGGGCACGGTAAAGCCATGCTTTATTTAGGGCAAATGTTTTTGCAAGGCCAACATCTCCCACACAGTCCCTTTCATGCCTGTTGCTGGCTATCACTGGCGGAGAAAGCTGGAGAGCAGTCAGCCACCGAAGTTTTGTCAAAGCTAACTCATCAGCTTACCGCGCACGATATCAATCGCGCTCGCCGTTTAGCCGCAGAACGTTTTGAACAACTTTGCGATGCCAGTTTTAGTCATTGAGCCAATTAACTAGCGCCACAATTCTACTCTTTTCCGAATATTTCCAGTCTCGACTAATGACTGTAACTCGTCAGCTAACCGCTGACCTGCCTCAATTGCCTGCTGCCAGTATCTAATCCGTTGCGGTGCAGGTAACTTCTGGAAATCGGTACGATCGGGAATTTTTCCATAAGGCAGCGACTTAACGAATGCGTCGGAGGGAGATATAAAGACTACATTCGGCCAATCTTTGCCGGTTGTGCGCCGGCGCTTAAGGCGCTTATCAAACCAACCGGGGATCGCTTCCGAATGAAAGTGGGGATAAAGTACTAACCCATTAACTTGCGATAAATCAACATCAAAATGGTAATCGGTAATTCCACCGTCGCGGTACACCCCCGGCGGCGCACCAGGAATATCTTTGACCCCTTCTAATACTAAAGGGATTGATCCGGTCGCCAATAACGCGGATTGAAAATTTTGTTCCGTTAGACCGACAAAGCGCGTCGGCAAATCATTCCAGTGACGGCAAAAATTCAGGTCAGACTGCGGATGATGAAACATAACCCTCTCGTAATAACGCCCCAAAGACCGTCGGTTAACCGAATTCGCTAACGCCGACGACAACAGTCCCAGCATTTGTCTGCGACCCTCTGCGGCGGTGCTGCGTAAACAACGCGCAACAATAAAGTGATGCCGAACTTTGGTCTGCGCTAATATTGAAGTTACCGCCGAATCGGGTACGTACCGGGCTAATAGTTTCCGTGCCTCGTCAGTTATCTCTTTACGGTCTGGGTTTTCGCTGTAGGTTTGAGTGCTATATAGCTGTGCAAACAAGTCACTGGCAGCAACCGGATCTGGCTGTCCTAAGGATGCAAAGCGCCAGGCCCCGGCTGATGTTCCCAACGTATTTAACGGCTGCTTTTTATGACGAAAAAACTCCCCAAATAGCCACCTGTCCATGCCCTGCAAAATAAACCATTTGGGCCCACCAGAAGCACCAAGCATTAAATCAATGTCGTCAGCACTCAGGCCGTTATCTTTTATTTGCTGGTAAGCCTGTGCGCCGGCTTTTATTGATAATAACGAGTCAGTCATACGAACCTTTTATAATTGTTTCTTTCGTTCAGCAAGTAACCCCAACGTCAGCAAAATAGCCAACGTTGCCGGACCTATTAAATGTAGCGGCACAAGATGCAACCAGGAAGCCAGCAACGGCGTAAACCAAATCAATAAGTAGCCATACCCAAACGCACACACCAACACAAAAATTAATGCACGCAGCAAAAAATGCAGACCTGAGATTTGTCGCCGGATCAGTTGGTTGACCTCGTTACCGTATATAACCAACAATGTCGCGACAATCGCCATCGCAATCTGATACAAATGCGGGCGTACCATCATTCCCAGCTCATTCAGCAACTGCAACACAACTCACCTATTCCATTATTTTTTTGGTAACCGAAGTATACGATTTTTACAGTAGCTGCGCACCCCTTGCGTATCGCGCCAACCAAGTGACTCTGTTACTATGTGATTTATCTATAGCAACCCAGTTAATAAATCCGTTATGAAATTTATTTCTTTTAATATCAATGGAATTCGTGCCCGACTGCATCAACTTCAGGCGCTAATCGACAAACATCAACCCGACGTGATTGGGTTACAGGAAACCAAAGTTCACGATGACCAGTTTCCACTGGCAGATGTTGAGGCTATGGGTTATCACGTTATTTTCCACGGTCAGAAGGGTCACTACGGTGTCGCCTTACTCAGTAAAAAGCCGTTGGAAAATCCACAATTCGGTTTTCCAACTGACGACGAAGATGCCCAGCGACGGATGATTATGGGTGATTACCCAATGCCTGACGGTAAGCGCATTCGAGTACTAAACGGCTACTTCCCCCAAGGCGAGAGTCGCGACCACCCGGTTAAGTTTCCGGCTAAAGAAAAATTTTACCAGGACTTAATGAATTATGTAGAAAGCCAGTTAAATCCGGACGACCCAGTGGTCATCATGGGAGACATGAATATTTCTCATCAGGATTTAGATATCGGCATTGGTGAGCAGAATGCTAAACGTTGGCTGCGTACCGGTAAGTGCAGCTTTTTACCCGAAGAGCGGGAATGGCTGAACCGTTTGTTAGATTGGGGTTTAACTGACACCTACCGTCAGCATAATCCAGAAAACACCAATGAATACAGCTGGTTTGACTATCGTTCGCGCGGTTTTGACGATAACCGAGGCTTGCGTATTGACTTAATTTTGGCCACAGAGGGTCTTGCCAGTCAGTGTACCGACACAGGTATTGACTACGACTTACGGGGTATTGAGAAACCATCGGACCACGCGCCGATCTGGAGTACCTTTAACGTTAGCTAACGACTATTGGCCGCCACACAACCGTTAGTGTTCGTGTGGCGGTAGCGTATCCAACGCTCGGCGGATAATTACCGCCAAATCATAATAATCTGGCCCATGTCCCCCTTGCGGACGGCAATTTTCACCGCTTGCTTTTAATTTTTCCTGTAATTCTTTATACCATCGCTTTAACCGTGGTGATAGTGGCTGTTTCGCACGCCAACCTAGCCAATACAAACCTTGTAACGGTAACGACAACATAATTAAAGACAGTAAAACCCCTTGAGCTAATTGCTCCGCCGGCATAAATTGATAAAACAGAACGGCGTTAAGAACCGCAATTGCAGGTGTCCAGCGTTCGCCGTGCTGTGTCATCGGTATTACCCGTGACTCTGTAAACCCCGCAGTAACCGAATGATGAGGCCATTCTTTGGCGTAATCCCGGCCGTCTTTAATAACCTGCAAAAAATTTCGTCGCATGCCCTCTCCTATCAACAGCGTGCTGTTATTATAACCAATTAAAGGCCGATTGTACGTTTACTAGTCATCGAAATTTTATGTTATTTTACAACACCTTATAGAGTTACATGCGTGTAGTTCACAAAGATATCCACAGATAATGTGGATACAGTTGCAGGTCCATCCAAGGTTTGCCAAGATACGATCATATTCATTATCCGAGCCGTAATCGTGTTGACAGAGTTATTTCCTATTTTTTCGCCTGCCAGTGGCCGTATCGTTACCACTAACGAGCCTCCGTCACCGATGGCAACCAACCAAATTTTTGGCGAGGGTCCGCTGCTTGAGATGAGCGGCAGCAAACTCTACGCGCCTTTTAATGGAACTATTACGGCAAGTAGCGCAAGTGGTGATTTTATTCGCTTAAGACACGACAGTGGCGTTACTCTGACCCTGATAATTGGCAGTGGCCGTGAGTTTAGCCATAATCCGGCGTTGCAGCGGCTGGTTAAAGAAAATCACTCGATTGAGGGCAATCAACCACTACTGGCAGTTAATCAACCACTGTTGCGAGCTGGTAATAAACAACAGCGTTATTTAACATTACTACTTGAAGTGCCGACGCAATTCACATCATCTAAACTAAACATTCGCTGGCGAGACAGCGGCGCGGTAAGTGCTAAAGAATCCCCTATTTTCGAGCTAGAGCAGGAATCCAAATGATCACAGTGCATGGTATTAGTAATTGCGACACCGTTAAGAAATCACTTAAATGGCTGGATAACAACAATGTTTCCTACCAGTTTCGGGACGTCAGAAAAGAGCCCCTGACCGCCCACGAAGTTGAGCAATGGCTGCGTCAAGTGCCCGCCGAGCAGTTAATTAACAAACGCAGCACCAGTTGGCGCCAATTAACTGAACAACAAAAAGAGTTAACTGACAACACCACAGTCGCAGAGTTAATCGCAGCGCAGCCCACTCTCTTTAAACGACCTCTGGTACAAGATGAGCACGGCACACACGTCGGGTTTAACGACGCTAGTTGGCAACAAAGGTACGTATAATTTATGCAGTCAGCGACTATCGATTTAGCCAAAGCACTGATTTCCAGGCCATCAGTAACACCTGCTGATGAAGGTTGTCAGCAAATGATTGGAGAACGACTGGCGGCGTTAGGTTTTCGGTTAGAAACCATGGTATTCGAAGACACCACTAATTTGTGGGCTCGCCGTGGCGAACCGAAAGACGGCAAACCGCTATTCTGTTTTGCAGGTCATACCGACGTCGTACCCCCAGGCGATCCGGCTGACTGGGATACTCCGCCATTTGAGCCAACACTCAAAGATGGTTATCTTTTTGGCCGCGGCGCAGCGGACATGAAAGGCAGCTTGGCGTCTATGGTGGTTGCAGTAGAAACGTTTATCCAGGCACACCCTGAACTGCCTTTTGATATTGCTTTTTTAATAACCAGTGACGAGGAAGGGCCTTTTATTAATGGCACCAAACGCGTCATTAAAACCTTAGAGCAACGCCAGGAAAAAATTGATTGGTGTATTGTCGGCGAACCTTCAAGTACTGAGCAGTTAGGTGATGTGGTCAAAAATGGTCGACGCGGCAGCTTAACCGGTGACCTATCCGTACATGGTGTACAGGGTCACGTAGCCTACCCTCATCTGGCCAGTAACCCAGTGCATTCCGCAGCTGCTGCGTTGCACCAGTTGGCCACTGAACAGTGGGACCACGGCAATCAATATTTTCCGTCAACAACTTTCCAGATATCCAATATTCATGCTGGTACTGGCGCAGGTAACGTTATTCCGGGGCGGCTAGACGTACAGTTTAACTTTCGTTTTTCAACAGAGCTCACCGCCGAGCAGCTCAAGCAGCGTGTTGCAAGTATTCTCGATGAGCATTCGCTGGACTACCATATCAACTGGACACTTAACGGGCCGCCCTTTTTGACCGAGCCTGGCACGTTAGTTAATGCGGTAACTCAAGCTATTAGTCGATGTTGCCCCTATACCCCGCAACTATCTACTGCGGGCGGCACCTCTGACGGTCGCTTTATCGCGCCGACCGGCGCTCAGGTCGTTGAATTAGGGCCTGTTAACGCAACCATTCATAAAGTAAATGAATGCGTTAAAGCCAGCGATCTGGATTTATTAACAGAGGTTTATGTGGCTTGTCTTCAGCAGCTATTAGAAGATGAGACTAATAAGCCATGCTGAATTTTGCCGAACTAACCGGACAGACACAGACACACTTGCAACCGGTGCCATCGGAACAGCACTCGTTGCAAGCCGATACGGCAGCAGCTTATCAACGCCTGAAGCAAGCTGCGAGTGAACAAAGTATCAATATGAATATAGCCTCGGGCTTCCGCTCGCTAGAGCGCCAGCTCGCGATTTGGAACCGTAAATGGAGAGGTGAGTTACCGCTGCTAGACAAAACCGGAAGCTCTTTAGATGTTAACTCATTAACCAACCGGGAGAAGTTAACCGCAATACTTCATTGGTCTGCACTTCCCGGCGCTAGTCGCCACCACTGGGGCACCGACCTTGACATCTATGATGCCAGAGGGCTCGCCGACAGTGATAGCAGCTTACAGCTGATACCAGCTGAATATTGCGACCCCAAGGGTCCCTGTTACAATTTATGGGTATGGTTAAGCGAACATGCACATGAATATGGCTTCTTTTTTCCCTATGCTCGCTATCAAGGCGGGATAGCTCAAGAGCCCTGGCACCTGAGCTATCGACCGGTTGCCAATAAACTGCAGCAGCAATTAACTGTTGATGCGTTAATTGAACTGATTAGATCACTTGAAATCGAGGGGCAATCGACGATACTCGAACATATTAACGACATCTACAAAAATTATATTAACAACATTTGCGAGGACAACGGATGGACCAACACCTGGTGTGGCTCATCATCGTTTTAGTGGTTGGTGTTATTGCCAGTAATTTAATGGTGCTTAAGTACACCAGCAAGTTCAAATGGCCAACCCCAAAAGATGATAACGATAGAAATGAAAAAACGCCGGACGAAGACTCGACCGACGTTGGTTCAGTAAAAACAAACCGCGACGATAAACGCTCGGGTTAGTCAGGGAATTCAACCCCTAACCGGTTGGCGACTTCGCGGTATGCCTCTACCACTCCGCCAAGGCCTTGGCGGAAACGGTCTTTGTCCAGCTTCTCACGCGTTTCAGCGTCCCACAAACGGCAACCGTCAGGTGTAAACTCATCACCTAACATGATTTGCCCGTCAAATTCGCCAAACTCAAGCTTATAATCGACCAGTATCAGACCTGCTTCTTCAAACAACGCTTTCAGTACTGAGTTAACTTTAAAAGTCAGTACTTTCATCTGTTCGATTTGATCTTTGCTTGCCCAACCAAACGCCTGAATGTGGTATTCATTTACCATAGGATCGTGCAACGCGTCATTTTTTAAGAAAAACTCAAAAGTCGGAGGATTCAAGTCCGTGCCTTCCTTCACCCCCAGGCGTTTTACTAACGAGCCCGCAGCGACATTACGCACCACGCATTCGACCGGAATCATATCCAATTTTTTAACTAATGATTCCTTATCACTTAGCAGCTTATCAAGTTGCGTCGGAATACCCGCTTCTTCGAGTTTCGTCATAATAAAATGATTAAAACGATTATTAACCATTCCCTTATCCGTTAACTGCTCAACTTTTTCGCCGTCAAATGCCGATGTATCGTTACGAAACTCCAGCACTAATCGTGAGCTATCGTCAGTTTCATAAACTGTTTTTGCCTTTCCGCGATACAACTCGCTGCGTTTTTCCATGACTCGGTAGTACCTTATATTAACGTTTATTTTGCTCTTGTAGAGCGTTTTCAAATGCGCCTTGAATCGCCTGTAGCCACTGTTCTGAAACCGGCTCACCATCAAGCATTACAGTAACTGACGTATCATCACCAAATTCTACCAGACGAACTTCATAATCGCCTTCTTCGATATCAAGCGGCTCGTAATCGTCGCCACCGATAAACAGGAAACCGGACTCCGGCTCGCTATACTCTACATAATAGACACCGGTATCCCGATTAAGGTCGTCAACCCTTAACCCAATTTTCTCTAACGCCAAACCAGTTAACGGCCATGCGTTATCAAAGTCCAACTCCATAATAAACGCTGGTTCGTTACTTTTATTAACCGCCAATTCAAGCGGTATTTGCTGATTCCTCTGCCCGGCAACAGCCTGCTGCTGCAAACGATTGACTTCGGAGATAATCTTATTCAGCAAATCTACTTCGATATTATTTCGAGTTAACTCGGGAATTGCCTGAGGACTTCCATTTTTCAGCTGTTCAGCGTCTGTCAATTCAATAGTTAGCGCGGTTGTACGACGATGGTCTGCGGGGTTCTGCTGAATTTTATAACGAAAGCTATTTTCAATTTTGTAGTCAGTTTCATCAGAAAAGCTCCAGAAACTGGCGTCTTGATCTTCAATTTCAAACTCAGAAACAGTATTTACCGGTTTCGTTATCCAAGTATCTTCGTTATTTTTTTCCCATTGCAACTTATGGCGTTGCAACACGTTATTAGTAGCCTGCCAGACAAAATTAACAACATCATTATCCATGCCATCAACAACATCAAAATAAACCGTTGATTGTTGCTCGTCTTCCAGCATTCGACTGCCCGAGGCTACCGTGCGAATTAAACGTGGGGAACTAACATTGACCTGCTGACCGATAGGCCCTTCAAACTCCCGCTCAACTGGGATCTGATAGTTAGATTGGCCTGATGGCCGATCCAGTTGACTCGGTATTTCCAGCTTGCCAGGCTGTTGTGCCTTTGCGTAGTCGAAGTCCCCACTCGCTTGATCTTTAGGGGATGAACTGCAAGCTGAAACAGCAAGAGCGGCGGCTACTAAGGTAGCTACGCGGGTTAATTTCATTACGACTCCTGAGAATTTAATAAATCGAGTTCGGCCAACACAGCTTCTATCTTTTCTTGGTTCTGCGCTTCTGGAGGTGTTAGCGGCAACCGGTAATTAGCACTGCACCAGCCCATCAAAGCCAATGCCCATTTTACCGGAATAGGATTAGATTCAACAAAAAGCACCTGATGCAGTGCATCAAGTTTGCTATCGATAAGTTCTGCCTGTTCACGATCGCCTTGAGTTGCTAAATCTACCAAAGCTTTAATCTGTGCCGGCGCCACATTCGCCGTAACACTAATAACTCCATGACCACCCGCCAGCATGAATTCTCTAGCTGTTGGATCATCCCCGCTGAGTAAAATAAAGTCATCCCCACAACGGCGTTTTAGCTCTGCTACCCGGCTAATGTCACCTGTCGCTTCTTTTATACCAATAATATTATCGATAGCGGCTAACTGCTCAACCATATCTGGCGTCATATCTAAAGCCGTGCGGCCGGGAACATTGTAAAGAATTTGCGGCTTATCGCTGGCTTCGGCACACGCTTGATAGTGAGCTAATAACCCGGCCATAGACGGTTTGTTGTAATACGGGGTTACATTCAAAAAGCCATCAACGCCCAAATGCATCATCTTTTCAGTTAATTGCACGGCCTCACTAGTAGAGTTGGAGCCATTACCACCAATTACCCGAATTCTGCCTTTACTAAGTTCAACCATCGCACCGACCACGTCGATGTGCTCTTCATGACTTAAGGTAGTCGATTCGCCCGTTGTACCAACAGCGACGATAGCATCCGTTCCAGCCTCACAATGCCGATCTACCAAGTATTCGAGTTCGCTATAGTCGATATTGCCGTATTTGGTGAAAGGTGTTACTAACGCAACAATACTACCTTTAAGCATAACCACTCCGTATCAAAATTTGCGGTTTATAATGGTAATGGCACACCATTATAAAGACAAGACTAGGAACGCAGTTAACACCAATGGTTCCATGAATTTTTAATCCGGAAACAGCTCAGGTATCCTATAGTTACTGGACTCAACCGAGGAGAAATATATGGAACGCTTAAAAGCGGGTGATAAAGCCCCACAATTTCAGTTACCTAATGCCAAAGAAGAAGCCGTAGAATTAAGCGAACTACTTAAACAAAACCGGGTTTTAGTTTATTTTTACCCGAAAGCGATGACACCTGGCTGCACAGTACAGGCACAAAATCTGCGGGATGCCCGCGACCAGCTAGCCAAACATAATGTGATTTCGGTGGGGATTAGCCCAGATGCGCCAAAGCGCCTCGCCAAATTTACCGAACGAGATGAGTTAAACTTTACTTTATTAAGTGACGAAGACCATAAAGTCGCCGATGAGTTTGGCGTTTGGGGTCCGAAGAAATTCATGGGCAAAGAGTACGATGGTATTCATCGCATTAGCTTTTTAGTCGAACAAGACGGAACTATCAGCAAGGTTTTTGATAAGTTTAAAACCAAAAACCACCACGAAGTGGTGCTGGAAGCCCTAAGCGAAGACGCTTAAGGGCTAGCTCGTTGTTCTTCGATACCGCTGGACCACGCTGTTAGTACGGCTTTAACCAGGCTGGCCAGAGGTATCGCAAAGAATACTCCCCAAAAACCCCAAATACCGCCAAATATAACTACGGCGGCAATAATATAGACGGGGTTAAGACTGACCGCCTCAGAGAATAAAATAGGTACTAAAAGATTTCCGTCCAGCGCCTGAATAATAAGGTAGGCAACTGCGATCCAGGCAAAAGTAGCACTAGGACCAAACTGAAATAACGCCACTAGTAATACTGGCAACGTAACTACCGCTGCACCAATGTATGGAATCAGAACCGACAATCCGACTAGAATTGACAGTAATAAGGCGTAGCGCAGCTCGAATAAGAAAAAGGTAAAAAAGGTGACCACCGTAACAACAACGACTTCTATCGCTTTACCACGGATGTAGTTCATAATTTGCAGGTTCATTTCTTGTCCAACCTGGCTAATTAATTGCCGATTTGAGGGAAGCAACCGACTAAAATGCGACATCAACTCATCGCGATCTTTAAGCATAAAGAACACTAACAACGGCACTACAATTAAATACACCATGATTGTCACTACATTAACCAACGAGTTAAGTGACAACGTTAATAGCTGCTCTCCCATACCGACTACCCGTCGTTTTAAACCTTGCATTAATTCGTTTATTTGATTTTGATCGACGATGGTTGGAAACAACTCCGGCAGCTTGTGCAACCAGACTTGCAGGTTAGTTACCATATCCGGTAATTCAGTGATTAAAGTCGTGCTTTGTTGCCAGACAAGCGGAATAAGCGTGAAAAACACGACAACAGCCAAAGCAATAAATAAAGTAAAGGTAACAATGGTTGCGGCAAGCCTGGACATGCCTATCGACATAAACCGCATAACCGGCCAGTCCAGTAAATAAGCGAGTGCTACCGCGATTAAAATCGGGGCCATTAAACTGCCGAAAAAAACAATAATAGCAACAGTAAATACTAGTAACAGGAACAGTGTAACGGCGTTGGGATCGGAAAATTTCCGGTTGTACCACTGCTTTATATAGTTGATCATAGCTTTTTCACCTTAAGGCCAATAGATAAATAGTATCAGCCCTTGCAATCTTTCCATAACCCCATACAGTTAAAAAAAGGAACTAAACATCGTATTTTCTATCTCATCATTAATGTTTTGGTAATTTAAGAGCTGTAGATGCCTGCCATCAGTCAATTTTTAACCAGTTTACTCACCGCAATGGTTCTGACTATTGCGTGTACTACCGCGGCCGCGCAAGAGCATAACCGCCTGCCACAAATCGGCACCACCGGCGCCAGCTTTATGAGCATAGAACGCGAGCAATTAATCGGCGACTTCTATATGCGGCAGGTAAGAGCCAGAGCGCCTATCATCGCTGATCCGGTACTCGACAGCTACTTAACCGAAATTGGCCAAAGCTTGGTTCGTAATGCCGACAATGTCCGTTACCCATTTAACTTTTTCTGGATTAACAATTCAGAAATTAATGCGTTCGCGTTTATGGGCGGTTACGTTGGCGTACATACTGGTTTGATACAAGAAGCTCATACCGAGTCTGAGCTCGCCGCCGTTATCGGTCACGAAGTGGCTCACGTCACTCAACGTCACATAGTGCGGCGCATGCAAGAACAGCAACGTAATGTGCCGATGACTATTGCTGGCATTGTTGGATCTATTCTGCTCGGAATGGCCAGCCCCGAGGCTGGCGCGGCCGGATTGTACACAACCCTCGGTATGTCCAATCAATCACAAATTAACTATACACGGCTGTACGAACAAGAAGCAGACCGTATTGGGATGGGTGTATTAGCTGACGCAGGCTACGACCCGGCCGGCGTCCCCAGCTTTTTCGGGCGCTTGGCAGAAAAATACCGTTACGTCAGCAAACCACCAGAAATGCTGATGACTCACCCTCTGCCAGAGTCGCGCATCGCCGATACTCGGGCTCGGGCTGAAAATATGCGCCAGGTTAATGTTACTTCCAGTCTTGAGTTTTTCCTGGCGAAAGCTCGAATAGATGCTCGTTATACCAAGGCAAATACCAATTCAGAATTGCAACAACACGCGCAATCTGACGACCCAATGATGCAATTCTACGGTCAATATGCGTTGGCAATTAGAGCGTTAGACGACGGCAAGGCGCAACAAGCGGAACAAATACTGGCACCACTATTAAACGCCGACCCTCGCAATCGCTTCTTTTTAGACGTACAAACCGATATTCTGCTGGCTCAGGAGCGCTATTCAGATGCGCTAGATATGCTTAATAATGCTTATCAGCGCAGTCCCAACGAGCCTGTCATTACGTTAAATTACGCTAATGCAGCGATGGAAGCCGGTGAAACTCAGCGTTCAATTGAGCTATTACGGCATTTTCTGTTAGAAAATAAAAACCATGTGCTGGCGCTGGATCTACTCACCAGTGCTTACGAGAAAAGTGCCTCACGAGCAGCTATGTACGAAACTCGAGCGGAAGCGCTGGCGCTGCGCGGCAACTTTAAACTGGCCATTGACCAACTACATACCGCGCATAACCATACCGATAACGACATTACTCAAAAACGGCTTAACGCACGCATTGACCAGTTACGAATACAGCAGCAGCGCGCTGAAGATGTGATGTGATTGATTGTCATTAATCAGCCACGGCTGCTCGTAGCGAAGACAAACTTTGCTCACCCATTAACGGGCCCTCCACCGAGCCATCCGCTTTAATTATATAAGTTGCGGGTAACATTTTAGGTCGTTCAAAAGGAAAAGCCGGTGCTGGTTTCGATAACGCAAGCGGATATTCAATACCGTGACGTTCAGCTAACTGATGAACCTGTTCATTGGTCAAAGGGTCAAAACTAACCCCAATTAACTGTAATTCATCATTATTGACCACATCCTCGTGATAAAACTCGTTCAGTTCGGGCAGCTCCCGCAAACAAGGGGCACACCACTCGGCAAAATAGTTTACTACCACGGTTCCGTCTTGTTGCTGCCAACTCAATGACTCGTCGCTAGTTGTACTAACATCGGGCTGCGGTGAACAAGCTGTTAAGACGCTAAACATGGATAGGGCCAGTGCCCAGCGCGTTGTTATTGCTCTAACTGTTGGTTTTACTACCCTACTTTGCATTTTTTTATTCTCGTTTTTTGCCTAAAAAGAAAGTATTGCGGTAACATTACTCTACCTTTAACGAAAACGAATAAAGAGTCAATCGCATGAGCACTTTGTCTATTTTCCATAATCCACGCTGTTCTAAATCACGGCAAACTCTAGCGTTATTAGAAGAAAAAGGCTATCAGCCTGAGGTAGTAGAGTATTTAAAGACTCCGCCTAATGCCAGTGAAATTGAACGTATTTTAGCAATGCTGGACAAACAACCCAAAGATCTGATGCGGAAAAAAGAAACCATATATAAGGACCTTGGTTTAGCCGATGAGCACGATCCGGAAAAATTAGTCACCGCCATGGTTAATAATCCAAAACTGATCGAGCGTCCAATTGTCATTAACGGCAATAAAGCAGCAATAGGTCGCCCTCCCGAATCAGTATTGGATATTTTATAATGGCGACCACAAAAGTTCTGATTCTCTATTTTAGCCGAGGCGGCGCTACTCAGCGGCTTGCCGATAGCATCGCCGAAGGGGTTACTCAGGCCAACGGAGAACCTTTGTTACGCACCATCGAGAGCGACCAGGATGCAGCAAGTTCACGAGATTTGGCAATAACCAAAGCGGACATCGACAGCTGTGATGCGCTCATCCTGGGCAGTCCAACACGGTTTGGGCACATGGCCTCAGGCCTACAAAAATTCTGGGAGTCAACCTCAAATGAATGGCTTAAAGGAACATTAATTAATAAGCCCGGCGCTGTTTTTACCAGCACCTCGTCGCTGCACGGCGGTCAGGAGTCCACCTTATTGTCGTTAGCGCTGCCACTATTGCACCATGGTATGTTTTTGACCGGCATTCCATACTCGCAACCAAGCCTACATGGCGATCAAGCTGGCGGCTCTCCATACGGAGCTAGTCATTTACAGCAATCACAAACTCTCAGTGACAATGAACAAAAATCGGCGCAGGCGTTAGGCCGTCGGGTGTGCCAATTGGCATGTGTTTGTCGCGATTCAGATATTGACAGTTAACGAGGGCCCTATGGCTAAATTTATGCCGCAACAACCCAGCTTTTACCGTGTACTAACCCAGGTATGTTACTGGTCCCTATTGATCTTTGTGGTACTTTGGCACTCGCTACTGCAAAGCGATGACATTATAACTCTGCCGCTATCACTGGCTCTTCTATTCTGGGTAGTACCGCTGCTATTGCCTTTGCCGGGCTTGCTAAAAGGAAAAGCATATACGCACGCTTGGTTTAATTTCATTCTAATGTTTTATTTTTTACACGGTTTAACCGCCATTTATACCCACCCGCAGGAGTTTTGGTACGCCGTTATCGAACTGTTGTTGACCACTGGCGCATTCATTGGCGCTACAGGCTACGCACGCCTGCAAGGGAAGGCTCAAGGCTTAGGACTCAAGAAAAAGTCCGAAGAGAAACGCTAAATTTTCAGCGTCTGTTTAACAAATGGAATGGTTAAACGGCGCTGCTGCGCCATCGACGCTGTATCCAGTTCATTTAAATAAGCCAGTAATTGCTGCATATCCCGGCCCAGCCGGTGTAGCATAAATTGCGAGACATCATTTGGCAGCTGCAGTCCTCGCCAACTTGCCCGTAATGACAGAGCTTTTGCCTTAGCGGTATCATCCAATGGCACTAACTGATACGCCGTAGCCCACTGTAACCTCGACTCAAGATCAGGCAATCTTACCCCGCATTGTATCGCTGCTTGTGAGGCACTCATTAGTAACCGGCAATGCTGACTATCGGTCACCCGGTTAATTAAAGCAAACAGCTGAAAGCACCAACTCTCGGAGTCCAACACCTGATCGATATCATCAAGGCAGAGCAGATCAAACTGCTCTAATCCCTCCAACAAAGCGCCAGGATGCTCCATTTCTAACAACTCACTCATCGGCAAGTACATTACCTGTTTACCGACATTATTGGCAGCCGCCACGGTGGCGTGTAGCAAATGACTTTTACCGCTGCCCGCGGGCCCCGATAGCCAACTATAGCGATCCGCGAGTGTTGGCTGCTCCAAGGCTGTTGCCTGCTGGTGTAACCAATGCACTGCTTGCTGATTATCAGCAACATAATAAGTGCTGAACAACTCGTCGTCTGGCAACTGTACTTGCAGCGGCAATTGCTGCGGCGTTTTTATATTCACGTTAGTGTCATTAGCGTTGATTGTTATTCCGAATCCCATTTATAAGTTGCAGCCTGCTGTTGCTGCGGATCGACAAAAGGCCCTATTTCCTGAGATATCAGGCGCCCGTCTAGCTGAATGCTTTGTAATAGATGATCAACATTGCCACGTACTTCGATTACAAATTCAGACTGTTCAACTGAGTACTGCTGCAGCCGTACCGACTGCACTGACGCTATCGATTTTAAAAAGCTTTCCAATTCTAGTACCGCTCGCCAGTCACTCAATTGCTGCACAATAATCGGTAACGTAACAATCTCTTGCTGTTCCGTTCTAACGACACTGTAGGCTTGTGCCAGTTGCTGTTGAACTTGGGTAACAAATGGCTCTGCCAGCCAATCCTGGCTCTCAGCGTATACTTCGTTGCTAAGACGTAAAGAATCAATCTCAACATACCAATCAAGACGCCAATTCTTTTCAGGTTGCTCAGGGTTTTCTATCGAAGCAATCTTAGCTACAACAATACCGTCACTTGCGTACCGTTCACTGGCCTCTCTAATAGGCTGTAAAAAGCGCCCCCATACATCGGTCGGAGAAATAATCATATTGTCCGTTAAATCCAGCAGTGGCCACTGCATAGGCACACCCGCTTGAGTCGTCAGAAAACGCAATTGCTGCGAGAAAATCGATTCATCACCACTGCTAATTAGCTCGCGGCTTCCGTCTTCGTCTTCTCGTGCTATCCACAACAACAGCTGTGGTCTTCGGCTGCCCCAGTACGGTAGTTCATTATCGGCCAACAACTCGCGTAGCTTACGCCCGTCAAAGGTTGCTTTTAACGTCAGTCGCTGGTCAGTATTTTGATAACCATACTGCACCAGGTAATCACTGACTTGAGATTTAGCCTGCTTTATTGCTGAATGCTCAACTAGCTCAGAACGGCCAGTCAGCTTTATCACCACTTGGTCGAAAGCCTGTTTTATCGCCTGTTGCCGCTGTTGACCTGCTTGCGACGATACTTTCACCTCAGCACTGTATAAATCTTCAATCAATTTTGCCTGGGCTGGCACTGGCCAGCCGTTGACCACGCTAACCAAAAGCAGCGTCAGGGCTAACGTTGTATTTAACAGCCAACGTCTTGATTTATCAGTCTGATTGTTCGTTTGCATGACATCGCTCTTATTGTCGTTACTGTGAGCATCTTAAACAGCCACTTAACAATCAGCAAGTGACAACTTGTGGATAAGCCTGTGGGAATCGTAAAGTTCTGATATTAACCAAGTTACGCTAGTCAAAAACGGTCAGCATCGCTAGAATACTAGGCAAATTTCATCACCAGGGTCGGCCATGCTTAAAAAGCAACTACGAGGAATCAGTTCATTACTAACCAGCATCAGCTTAATCGGTGTCTGTGTGGGCATGACCAGTACCCTGCTGAGTTTGCGCGCGACTATTGAAGACTTCGGAACCCTGGTCACCGGTTTTATCATGTCAGCCTATTTTATAGGCTACCTGTTTGGTTCAACCCGAGCTCCTAAAGATATTCGCCGGGTTGGCTATATCCGCTCGTTTGGTGGCCTTGCGGCGCTTGCCGCATTCAGTGTTTTAATACAGGCCATTTGGGTCGATCCGGTAGTTTGGTTTGTCATGCGCTTTGTTACAGGCTTTGCTATTTCAGGGATATTTGTAATTGCTGAAAGCTGGCTGAACACCATGGCAGACAATCGCAGCCGTGGCACTTTGTTATCTATCTATCTGGTTATCATCTATACCGGTCTAATCGGCGGCCAACTGATTTTGGGTGTCGCAGATCCTGCCGGCTTTGTCGGTTTTGCCATAGTCGCTCTGCTGATTAATTTGGCGCTTATCCCAATTCTGATTAGTGTCACAGCTGAGCCGACGACTCACGAGAACAAAAAAGTACCGATTAAAATGCTATTTCAAACCGTACCGCTTGGTGTGGTTACCTCATTTGTGATGCAGGCCTGCTATGCCATGTTTTATGGTATCGGCCCTATGTATGCGTCTTATATTGGCTTAAGCATCGTGCAGATTACCTTCTTTATGTCGGCCTTTATTGTTGGTGGCTTAATATCACAAACCCCGTTTGGGCTATTATCGGACCGCATCGACCGCCGCTTTGTTATCGCTATTTGTGCGAGTGGCGGCGCACTATCTGCGGTCGTGTTGGCGCAGTTGGGAGCTGGCAATGCCATGTTAATTTATATCGCCGTGGCTATTCTTGGTGCCTTCATTTTGCCGCTTTATTCATTGGGCATGGCGCACACCAACGACTATCTGGAAAAAGATCAGATGGTTGGTGCCACCGGAGCCATTATTAAAATTGGTGGTGCCGGCTCTATTATCGGTGCGCCCGCGGTAGCCGCTCTAATGCAGTTTGGGGCAATTAGTTTCTTCTTCTTATTAATGGGCGGTCTAACCGCGTTGGTAGCCTTGTACTCGTTATATCGGATCACTCGCCGTGCCAAAGCAGAAGATCAATTACACAGCAGCTTTGCAGTGTTGGCGCCGTCACAAACTTCGGACGAGCTATTAACGTCTATGGCGGAAGAAGTGCCGGATGATGATATTGAGGAAAGTGACGACGTTGATGGCAACGCCGTCCTAAAACGCTAATTAATCATTACTGAGCAGATTAGAAACCCACTGCTGGGCTTCATTAATAATCTGCTCCAGATGCTCTTCGCTATTAAAGCTCTCAGCGTAGATCTTATAAACCGGCTCAGTACCCGAAGGACGTGCGGCAAACCAACCGTTTGCCGTGCTCAGCTTGATACCGCCAAACTGGGCATCATTGCCCGGTGCCTTAGTGCTAATTGTTTCAACACTTTCGCCAGCAAACTCCGCCAGTTTAATTTTATAAGCTCGAATCCCCGAGAATGCTTTGTTTTGCTCAGCCGTCGATGCGGTATCAACCCGGCGATAGTACGATGTTCCATGTTGCTGACACAGCTCATCGTAATACTGGCCTGGATTTTTACCGGTTTTAGCCAGAATCTCCGCCGCCAACAACACCATTACCATTCCGTCTTTGTCGGTGGTCCAGGCTTTGCCCTTCTTATCCAGGAAAGTAGCTCCCGCGCTTTCTTCTCCGGCAAATCCGATTGTATTATCAGCAAGACCTGGCGCGAACCATTTAAAGCCAACCGGCACTTCCATTAGCGCACGCTGTTGCGCGGCTACCACCCGGTCGATCATGGCACTGGAAACTAAGGTTTTACCTACGGCCACCGAAGTATCCCAGTCGCGACTAGAGCACAGATAATCAATAGCAACTGCCAGATAATGATTTGGATTCATCAAGCCATGAGTTGGCGTTACAATACCGTGGCGATCGTAATCTGGGTCGTTGCCGCCAGCCAGCTGGTAATGATCTTTGTAGGCTAGTAAACCGGCCATTGCTTGTGGCGAAGAGCAGTCCATGCGAATTTTGCCGTCTTTATCCAGGCTCATAAACCCGAACGCAGGATCAACATGAGCATTGTGAATATCCATGTTTAACTGGTAGTAATCAGCAATTTGTTGCCAGTAGCGAGCACCCGAGCCGCCCATAGCATCAATACCCAGCTTAAGGTCGGCGGCTTGAATTGCCTGCATATCAATAATGTCATCCAGGCTTTCTACATACTCTTTTCGCCAGTCACAAAAAACCAGTTTAGGATGTTCCAGCACATCTTCCGACTCACAGGTATTAACGCCCATTAATCCCGACGATAGTAGCGCATTCGCGTATTTCTCGATTGCCTTAGTAGCATTGCTGTCTGCCGGGCCGCCGTGTGGTGGGTTATACTTAAAACCACCATCTTCAGGCGGATTGTGTGAAGGTGTAATCACAACCCCGTCACATACATTCTGGCTGTCGCGGTTATGCCGAATAATGGCGTGCGAAATAGCCGGAGTCGGTGTGTATTCATGTTCTGTTTGCACTCTTACTTCGAGGCCATTCCCTAGAAATACATCCAATGCGCTTAAATAAGCGGATTCGGACAATGCGTGGGTATCTTTGCCAACCAAGATAGGGCCATTAATGCCCTGCTCTTCACGATAGACACAGATTGCCTGCGCAATTGCTAAAATATGCGCTTCGTTAAAACTTCTGGTTAAAGCACTACCACGGTGCCCGGACGTACCAAAACTTACTTTTTGCTTGGGATTACGAGGATTCGGTTCGTACACATAATAGGCGCTGGTGAGCTGCGCAATATTGGTCAAGTCGGATGTTGTCGCTGGAGTACCCGCTCGTTCATGTAGTGCCATTATAAAAAGTCCCTGATTTTTTCTGCTTCCGGTTTGCTGTAACCCAACTGCTCTGCTACTTGCGTTAACATTGATTTTTTCTTAGTGGTGTTATTGTTGGTCACCACCCAATAAGGGGAGCCTTCAATCGGCTTTGGATTAGTACTGTTGCCACTGGTCAATAACTCTTCTTCTGAGCGGGCAAAATATTGACGATCGCGTCCGCGGATGGCCAACACCTGATCAAATTGCTCTGGATGGGAACGGTACAGCATACTCAAAATATGCAAAAAACGCGCAACCACACTTTTCTGCACATTCACGTCCTGCTGGTTCAGGCGATTAAACACATTGTCTTCGACACTGCTTTGTACCGATTCCTGAGAACCTGCGATTACAGGTTCCAACCCCAGTAAACGTCGTAAAATATCGGACGCACTTTCTCCAATTTGTTGCGTATGGCCTGCAATATAGGCGTATAAATCGTCTTCCACTTCGATGCGTTTCATTTCGCTTTTTGACCCCGTCATTAAATGCACTTGCATGCACAGCATAAAGTCCCGAGAATAATGGCAAAGTTTAGCATTAAAGGCAGCACGATGGCAGAGTCAGTAACATTGGAATATCAGACTTTAGGCGACGATTCGAATACAGCCGTTATTATTATTCATGGATTATTTGGTGATAAAGACAACTTAAAAAGCCTCGCCCGGGATCTGCAAGACGATTTTTTCTGCGTTATGGTGGATGCCCGCAATCACGGTGACTCTCCCCACTGTCAGTCGATGACCTACTCAGAAATGGCGGCCGACGTGATCGCAACCTGCGATCAGCTAAAATTAGATAAATTCCATGTTGTGGGTCACTCGATGGGCGGCAAAATAGCTATGCAGGTCGCGATGGATTATTCAGAGCGCGTCATTAGCGCCGTCTTCGCCGACATTGCCCCTGCTGCTTACGACGGTACCCATGATGATATCCTAACTGCCTTAACAGAGTTGGATTTAGGTCAGATAAGTAGCCGTAAAGCAGCAGACCAACAACTGCAAGAATCTATTAAGACCGCCGGGGTTAGACAATTTTTATTAAAAAACTTACAAAAGACTGACGAAAGCTACCAGTGGCGACTTAACTTGAATGCCCTCGTCGATAACTACCAATCATTGTCGGGCACCGTTACCGAAGGCCATTATTCCGGCCCTGTATTATTTATTAAAGGCGGTGATTCTAACTATCTGCGAGAGACTCATCGGGATGCAATTACAGAACGGTTTAATTATGTAGAAGTAAAAGTGATCGAAGGCACCGGCCACTGGTTGCACGCCGAGAAGCCGCGTAGCTTTAACCGTTTGGTCCGACAATTTCTTGAGCACTAAAGGTCGTCAGTTAAGCCCTGCTGTGCTAAACTGAGCGCGATTTTAACCCAGCCTGAGGTGTACATAATTCATGTTGGCTGAATACTATGAACAAATTGAGATACTCGTGACCAACATCACTTTGGGTATCCTATTTTTACTCATTGGCTTAGCAATCCGTGATGTACTTAAAAAATCAGCGGTGCCTAAGTTTGGCCGCGTCATCGTCTGGCTGGTGTTGTTTCTTGGCTGTTTTGGCTTTATCGCCAAGGGCATTATCCAGGTGTTTTGGGAAGCTGGAATATAACTCCGAACTGACCTTAAGATAATCAGCTCATGGCAAAAGAAAATAACGATAAAGTAACTATCGACCTTTTCGTCGAACAGCCCCGCCGCGGGCGCCCGCGTACTAACCCGTTGCCCCGCAACGAGCAGTTACGCATCAATAAGCGTCGTCAGCTACAACGCGACCGCCAACAGGGCAAAAAGCGGCTAGAATTAAAAACTGATCAACAGCTTCACCAGCAATTGACAGCACTCGCTGATCAACTCGACTGTAGTCGAGGTGAGTTGGTTGAAGCCGTATTAAAAGTCACGCTGGCGGAAGACAACGATGTCATGCCAGCAGTCGTTAACCTTATCAAATCAGGTGAAAATTGATTTATGGCAACCGTTGGAATTTTCTTTGGTAGTGATACAGGAAACACTGAAGCTGTCGCTCAAATGATCCAGAAAGAATTGGGTAAAAAGCTGGTTGATGTTAAAGATATTGCCAAGTCGAGCAAAGAAGATATTGCTGGCTACGACCTTTTGTTGCTGGGCATCCCAACCTGGTACTACGGTGAAGCACAGTGCGATTGGGACGACTTTTTCCCTGAGTTAGAAGAAATAGACTTTACCGATAAGCTTGTTGCTATATTTGGTTGTGGCGATCAGGAAGATTACGCAGAGTACTTTTTGGATGCGATGGGCATGATCCGCGATATTGTTGAAGCGCGTGGCGCCGTTATCGTTGGCCATTGGCCAACCGATAGCTACAACTTCGAAGCTTCCAAAGGTATGGCTGACGATACTCATTTTGTTGGTCTTGGTATTGATGAAGACCGTCAACCCGAGCTGACTAAAGAACGGGTTACCAAGTGGTGTCAGCAAGTTTACGACGAAATGTGTCTGGCAGAACTAGCAAACGACTAGTCGTTCAAGGTATGCTGAGAACACTTTATCTTAAATATAAGTAACTTATTGGCGACTGATATTATGGCAACCAACGACGAACAGTTGAAAAAAGCAGGCCTAAAGGTCACTTCTCCACGGATGAAAATTCTGGAAATACTAAAACAGCCAGACAACCAGCATATAAGTGCAGAAGACGTTTACAAAATATTGCTGGAACAGAAAGACGAAATTGGTCTGGCTACGGTGTATCGAGTACTTAACCAATTTGATGATGCTGGTATTATCACTCGCCATCACTTTGAAGGCGGCCGCTCAGTATTCGAACTAAGCGCTAAAGAACACCACGACCACTTGGTATGTTTAACCTGTGGCCATGTGTTCGAATTCGAAGATGACATTATCGAAGATCGACAGCTACGAATCGCTGAACAAAACCAAATAAAGCTAACCAACCACAGTCTTTATCTCTATGGCGAATGTCAGCGCGGCGATACCTGCCAATACAAGCTAGCAGCAGAGGCTGAATAGTGGCATTGCGCTGGATGATATACGGCGCCTACGGCTACTCGGGTGAGTTAATCGCCAGACAAGCCAAACAGCGCGGCTATTCTCCTGTTCTTGCCGGTCGTAACGCCGACAAACTTGAATCTCTGGCGGAGCAGTTAAAACTAACGTTCCGCGATTTCTCTCTACAAGATGTTGATCAGGTTAAACAAGAGCTGGCGGATGTCGATCTTGTGGTTAACTGTGCTGGCCCTTTTAGTCAAACAGCCGCATCGTTAATGCATGCCTGTATTGATAGCAACACACACTACCTTGATATCACTGGCGAAATTGATGTATTTGAATATGCACATCAGTTAGCCGAGCGAGCAGAACAAGCCGGCGTTGTCATATGTCCGGGTGTGGGCTTTGACGTAATTCCCACAGATTGTGTTGCTGCCCGCCTTAACGCACAGATGCCAGATGCAACGTACCTCGCTTTGGGCTTCGATTCAGGCTCTCGAATGAGCCGGGGAACTGCTAAAACCAGCGTTGAACGGCTTGGACAAGGTGGTGCCGCGCGTATTAATGGAGCGATAGAATCTGTTCCGTTAGCCTGGAAGTCGCGTGAGATCGATTTTGGTCATGGCGCTAAAATGGCAATGACCATCCCCTGGGGCGATGTTTCAACCGCTTATTACACCACGGAAATTCCCAATATAGAAGTTTTCATTCCAGCCAGCCCACGCTTAATTAAGCGCCTTAAACGTCTGAATTTGGTTCGTTTTATCTTTAATTGGCAATGGATACAACGCAAACTAAAAACAAAAATTGACGCCAAGTCGGCAGGCCCCGATGCCAAGGAACGTGACAACAATCCAACTTATGTTTGGGGTGAAGTGAGCAATGCGAAGGGTGACACCCGGCAGATGCGGGTTAAAGTAAAAAATGGTTATTCAGTGACAGCAGAGGGTGCTGTCGAGTTGGCTATTTATACCCTGGAGCATTCACCTAAAGGCGGCTTTTATACGCCGTCGCGCCTATACGGCGCGAAGCTTTTAGATAACTACATGATTGATTAAAGCGGCTTACTCAGCCGCTTGCTGTTGTTCTATTTTTGCCCAGCTATCGCGCAAGCCTACCGTCTGATTAAAAATCAAGCGACCTTCCTTTTCGGCATCTTGATCCAGGCAATAATAGCCTAATCGTTCAAACTGAAACGCTTGCTGAACTTCTGCGGCTGCAAGATTAGCTTCGACATAACCCTTTTTAAGAATCAACGATTCAGGATTTAACGTCGAAAACAGCTCTTCCTCAGCGGCTGGATTTGGCACCTGAAACAACCGATCATAAACACGAAATTCAGCAGCCTTTGCAGTCTCTGCAGAAACCCAGTGAATGACGCCTTTTACTTTTCTTCCGTCAGCTGGGTCTTTACCTAAAGTGTCGGGGTCGTAGGTACAGTATACGGTAGTTACGTTACCATCCGAATCCTTCTCAACACGATCGGCGCGTACCACGTAAGCATTGCGCAAGCGCACTTCTTTATCCAGCACCAGTCGCTTGAACTTCTTATTCGCAGACTCACGAAAATCTTCGCGCTCAATGTAGAGCTCTTTGCTGAATGTGACCTGACGTGACCCCATATCCGGATTGTTTGGATGGTTAGGTGCGTCTAACAATTCTGTCTCGGCAGCCGGATAGTTATCGATAACCAGTTTAATCGGTTCCATCACCGCCATAGCTCGCGGCGCATTTTCGTTAAGATCATCGCGAATACAGGCTTCGAGCATACTCATTTCTACCTGATTATCCATTTTGGTAACACCAATACGACGGCAGAACTCACGAATAGAGGCCGGTGTGTAACCACGACGACGCAAACCAGCAATACTTGGTACCCGTGGGTCGTCCCAGCCGGTAACTTTACCTTCTTCAACCAGAGTATTAATAATCCGCTTACTCATTACCGCGTATTGCAGATTTAATCGGGAGAATTCAATTTGCTGCGGATGACAATCAATACTGATATTGTCCAGTACCCAGTCGTACAAGCGACGGTTATCCTGGAACTCCAGCGTACATAAAGAGTGGGTAATACCTTCCAGAGCATCAGAAATACAATGTGTGAAGTCGTACATTGGGTAAACGCACCACTTGTCACCGGTCTGGTGGTGGTGAGCAAAACGAACCCGATAAATAACTGGATCGCGCATACACATGAACGGCGAACTCATATCGATTTTCGCGCGTAACGAACATTCACCCTCTTGAAATTCTCCAGCAGTCATACGTTGGAACAATTCAAGATTTTCTTCGACTGAGGTATCACGATACTGGCTGTTAACACCCGGCTCTTTTAGAGTGCCGCGCATCTCGCGCATAACGTCTTTGTCAGAGAAATCGACGTAGGCCAGACCCTTCTCGATCAGTTCCACTGCATACGCATGCAACTGTTCAAAGTAGTTCGATGAATATCTCGGTTCACCTTCCCAGCCATAGCCAAGCCAGGCAACATCTTTTTTGATCGATTCAACGTAATCCACTTTTTCTTTTAGCGGGTTAGTGTCGTCAAAACGCAGATTACAGCTACCCTGGTAGTCCTCGGCAATACCAAAGTTCAACACAATAGATTTCGCGTGACCAATGTGTAAAAAGCCATTAGGTTCTGGCGGGAAGCGGGTATGCACTTGTGTGTGCTTACCAGAGGCCAAATCTTTATCAATAATCTGACGAATAAAATTACTCGGCCGGTGTTCGGTATCTGCCATGAGACTACTTTCTCCAACTACAAGCTAAAATTAAGGTGTTAATAACCGGCTATGATCGCAGTTTCTAGGCCTTCTGACAAGCTAGCTGGACATCAAAAAAGCGGTAATAGCGGGCTAACTGCTGTTGTACTTTGTCTATTTTTACTCGCGTAAAGCGAACTTTATCTCCCGGTCGGCATTGTGCCAGTCGGCTAATGTCCAATGGGCTGATGGTGCCCAGCTTAGGATAACCACCTAAGGTCTGACGATCGCACAACATAATGATTGGCTCGCCATTCGGCGGTACCTGTACCGAACCAATATTAATCCCTTCAGAAATAATACCTTTACCCTCATATTTCAGCTCTTCACCTTTTAGCCGTACACCCATCCGATTGCTGCTGTTATCAATAGAAAAGTCGCCATAACAAAATTTTTCTCTCGACTCGTCCGGAAACTGATCGTATTGATTACCAGGGATAAGCCCAAGAGCTGGGGTTTTACTGTAGTCTGGCCGGTACTGCCAGCTAACTCGGCGATTGACAACGTCGGCCACAGTGCCCCCGTGCAACTGCTGACCAGCAGCAATCGGTTTACCGTCGCTATTAGGTCCACCAACCCGTTCACGAGTCACTGTCGCAACACTCCCCCATTGAGGATCATGATCGAACCCACCGGCTATCGCGAGATAGGCTCGCAAGCCATGTTGTGCCTGACCAAGACTTAACACCTGCCCCGCTCTTGCGGTATAACTCTGCCAGTTTTCTAAGCTTTCATCGTCCAGTTTTACACTAACTTCAGCGCCAGTAATGGCGAAGCTGCAATCCTTATGGAACTTTAATTTAGCGCCGCCTAAAGTGACCTCTAATTGAGCGGCGTCAAATCGATTGCCCAATAGTTTATTCGCCCACAAAAACGAGCTTTCATCGGCAGGACCACCCCGCGTCAGACCCTTGCTTAAATAACCAAAGCGACCGAAGTCCTGCAGCGTCATTTGCAAGCCAGGTTCAATAACTTCAATCATCAAACCCCTCCAAATCTCCACCGCTGTCGACAAACTGTTGTTTACTGATTGCCCGGAACTGCACACTATCACCGACATTTAATGAACTAATAATGCCATTTTGTGGTTGATAAAGAGATTGCGCTGTACGGCCGATAATGTTCCAGCCACCGGGTGATTGTAGCGGATAAATTGACGTTTGTTGCTCAGCAATTGCCACGCTACCCGCCGGGATTCGTTCCCGCGGCCGCTCTAACCGCGGCATGACTAATGGTTCAGGCAATGTCCCCATGTAGGCAAAGCCCGGCGCAAAACCAAGTGCGTAAACCCGAAATGGAGATTCGGTATGCTGCCGAACCACTTCTTCCTGGCTCAATTCATGTCTTTCCATCACCCGGGTTAAATCCGGACCTACTTCATCACCATAATAGACATCAATGGTATGCAACTGACCCTGCTCTTGCCCCTTTGTCAGCTGGCTATCTGCGATATAAGGCTGTAACGCCTCTCGCAACGGTTGTTCGGTAATACGGGTAACATCGTAGTAAACCATCAACGATGAGTAGGCTGGTACCAAATCAAAAATGGGCAAATCACTCTCTGCCAAACTCTGCTGAAGAGCTATTACCTGTTGGTTATCCCTTTCACTGATGGATTCAGAGAAACAGACAATTAAGGCATCAGCACCGGCATTTAATAGTTTCGGGAAGTCATTCATTTCGCGCATAGCGTTAATCACCAACGAGTAGTGAGCGAAGTTTTTCGATGGTTGAAATAGCTTTAGGGTTATCGCCGTGCACGCACAACGAGTCAATCTTAATGTTCAATGATTTTCCATTAATACTAATAATGGGCTCTCCCGCGTTAAAACGCCGCCCCTGTTCAATAATTTGTTCATCATTGTCGTAAACAGCATCAGAATATTGACGCGAGCGTAAACGACCATTGTCGTCGTATGCCCGATCGGCAAACCCTTCAAAAATGAGCTCTACGCCATGCTCTTCAGCTCGCATCAACCAAGCATGGTTTTCAGGAGTTGCCATAATCATTAATGGTAATGGCTGTTCCGACTTTTGCTTTAAAGCACTTATCGCACCACAAACGGCGTCGAATATATTGCCATCACTTAGCATATCGTTGTATAGCGCGCCATGTGGCTTTACGTAGCTTACTGACATATGTTGCCCATTGGCTATCGCCTTTAACGCGCCAACCTGATACTGCACCATAGCGGTAATTTCGTCTGGCTTACAGGCCATGTGGCGGCGCCCAAACCCAACTAAATCCGGGTATGAAGGATGCGCTCCAATTGACACTTGGTGCTGTTTAGCCAGCTTTACGGTTTCCAACATCGTCAACGGATCCGAGGCATGAAAGCCGCAGGCAACATTAGCCCAGTCAATGTGTGGCATGATCAGTTGATCGTCACCCATTTTCCAGGCACCAAAACTTTCACCAATATCTGCGTTCAAGGTAATCTTTGCGTCATTCATAAACTAATCTTAGCACCTTTATTTTTTGCTTGTGCGCGCTTCGACATCGCCCAGCAACCGGCTAAAACTAATACAAAAAACGTACAGGCCAATACCGATGGTCGCTATTTGCAGGCTCGGCAGCGTTACCACTAGCAACTGATGCTTAGCGAAGACCGCGATTGAGCCAATAATCCCCATCGTTGTTATGCCCTGAGACACCAGCGTAATTGGCCCAAGCCACGACTCTGCCTTGCGCAGTTTTAACAGTGCTAACACCCCGCCCAACACCAGTCCCCAGGCGATTGGAACACCTAATTTGTACCAACCCAGTTGGTATTCAGCAATTGCAGCAACCAACTGATCTTGTGTTGCGGTGTAAAAAAACAAACCGACCGCACCGGCTAAAATAACAATACGTTTGGATAAATTCATTGTTGCCAGGTCCTAGAGTGCCAAGCTAATAAGAAAAATAATGATGCCAACAATCGGAACCCAAAGTATTGGTGACTGATACCAACGCAACGGTGGCACTTCACCTTCGCGCTCCAGCCTTGATGACGGCTGACGGTACAACCAAATAATTCCGACAAGCATAATTAAAGCGCCCAGTGAACGGATATAAGTATCAAGCTCCTCACTGACCACACCCAATACCGCCATTAACAGCCCTACAATGACCACTAAAATGGCAAATACACGTTGCCACATAAAGACTCCTTGTTGTTATTGTGCTTTGGTCGTAGCATTACGATAGCGTGTTTTTGCAGACCATAAAAGTTGGACATGATGAAAGTACTAAAAAAGGCGGCACTACTGATTGCAGCGGCCGGTATAACCTTTGCGGTTATTGTTATCAGCATCATCGTTTATCAGTATACCGCGATGGCGCCGGATTTACCGAACGAAGAGGACTGTGAACTGCAACAGTTAGTGCAAACCGACGATAATGCGGCCGAAATCCACCACTACCAGTGTCAACGTGGCGCGCAAAAGCAGTGGCAAGGACACGAGCTGTGGCTGCTGGAGCCTGCTAACAATAAATGGCAGCGCATGATGACCACACAATCCCCTAGCTGCATCAGTTTAGTCATGGAAAGCCAACGTTTGCGAGTCATTCACGACGGCGATCGGTTAGAAATGAACCTGGCAGAGCCGGTATTTTTGTATCACACACCAGCCGGTAAAAGTGAAAGTGTGGCGGTGGCGATTGACAAACAAGCAACCGCCAACTGCGAAAGCTAAGGTCTATGTTAACTTAGCTTCAGTACCCACTTTAACGGTAGACGTTTCATCAGAAAGGCCATCAAAGCCCAAGGCCAACGTGGGACATAGGCTATTACCGGCTCTTTGTTAATCGCTTTGGCCAATAGCCGACAACCGGTTTTGGTATCTATCATAAAGGGGGTGTTCTTAACCTTCTCATTGATCTCTGAACGAATATAGCCGGGAAAAATCGTCGAAACTTTAATCGGGCTGTTACTGCCATAGGTTTTCAACAAATCGGCCCGAATACCCTCGGTCAATGAGGCCAGACCAGCTTTCGTCGCAGCATAAACCGTCATTGCTCGCGGCAGGCCTCGAAAAGCACTCATCGAGGAAATAGTCACCAGATGTCCTGCTTCCTGCTCGCGTAAAATCTCCATCGCTGCTTCACACTGCGCTAAAGCGGCAACAAAGTTGGTTTCCGCCGTCGCCTTATTCGCTTTAAAGTAACCGGTACCAATAGCAGCGCCTTTACCCATACCAGCATTAATAATAAAACGGTCGATAGTACCAAGTTCTTGCTTAAACTCCTGAAACACCCGAAATACATCGTCGTGCTGATTCACATCCAGTGTCTTAATGCTTACAGTAATGTTGCGGTGCTCGCTTTGTAGCTCTTGTTTTAACTGTTCCAGCCGATCAAGCCGACGTGCGCACAGGCATAAGTTTTTACCCTGCGCTGCAAACTCGCGGGCCATGCCTTGCCCCAGACCAGAACTAGCTCCAGTAATTAAAATCGTATTACGTTGTTGAGACATATTATCGCTCTCTTATTGTTTTTATTTAGTTTGAGCAATGCGACGACGACAGCGCCACAATAAATAATTGACCAAAAACCAAAAGTTTTTAAAGGTTTTATTGGTGGTTTGCTTATGGTGATAACGATAATAAATTTGCTGCGCAATAACCGCCAACCGGAACATACCGAACACTTCGTAAAAGACAAAGTCATCCATTTTGGTACCGGTATGCTGGCAGTAATAATCAATAATTTGTTGCCGGGTTAACATACCAGGATAATCACTAGGTTGGCGTTTTGTTGCTCGCGCTACCCGGTCATCATCGGCCTCTATCCAATACGCCAGAGCATTGCCCAAGTCCATCAATGGATTACCCAGAGTCGCCAGTTCCCAGTCTAAAATACCGATAATTTCAGTAGCATCATCAGGGTTCAAAATCAGATTATCCAACCGAAAATCGTTGTGCGTTAAACAAATAGTTTCTTGCTTGGGTTTATTTTCTTTCAACCAGCGCATGACCGACCCTGCACCAAACACATTCCAGGTCTTAGCCTTTTCATAGCGGCCGCACCAACCATTGACCTGGCGGTCAGTATAACCAGCACCTTTAGCAATCGAACGCAGCCCGGTACTGTCGAGATCCACTCGATGCAGCTCAATAAGCTTATCCAACGCATTAGTATTGAGTTGCTGCGCTTGTCCGGCCGTTAGCTGCAAGTCTTTGGGAAAGCGACGACGTGGAATAACCCCCGTAATATGTTCCATAACATAGAACTCTGCACCAATCACAGACTCATCGGTACAATGCGCTAACATACGCGGTACATAAGGGAATTCAGGCCGTAATTTTTTCTGCAACCGATACTCTCGACCCATGTCGTGTGCCGACTTGGCCTTAGTGCCTGCTGGCGGACGCCGCAACACTAGAGTTAAACCATTGTAGTCCAGCCGGTAGGTCCAGTTAGAAGCACCACCGGTATATTGAGTAATTTTAAGTTCGCCGCGCTCGGCTGGCAGCTCGTCACCAATATTGTCCGTTAGCCACTGATCAAGCTCCGCTATCGGTAGCGCTTCTTCTTCACGCACATCACTGGCTTTATCAAGAACATTATCTGTCATTATTACGTCCCTGCCACTGTTTTAATTCGGTTTTCGCAATAGTCGCTCGATGCACAGCATCAGGCCCATCAGCAATACGCAACGAACGGGCAACGGTAAGCAGGCCAGGTAAAGGCGTGTCGTGACACATAGACGCGCCACCAAAAAGTTGCATGGTTTCGTCGACCACATGCTGTAGCACGCTTGGTGCAACCAGTTTAATAGCCGAGATTTCCTTAATTGCTTTGAGTGCGCCAATATTGTCGATCTGCCAAGCAGCATAAAGGGTCATTAAGCGAGCCTGATCAATCGCTACCCGCATGTCGGCCAAACGCTCGGTATTGCCCCCCAACTTTAATAACGGCTGACCAAACGCGATACGCGAAACTCCGCGCTCAATAAACAACTCCAACGCGCGCTCGGCCGCGCCAATAGCTCGCATACAATGATGAATACGGCCTGGACCCAAGCGTCCTTGTGCAATCTTAAAACCAGCTCCCGGGCCAACAATAATATTCTCTTTGGGAACCCGCACATTGTCGAAAATAACTTCCCCATGACCATACGGAGCATCATATTCACCCAATGCCGGCAACATGCGTTCAATATTTACGCCTGGTGTATCTAACGGCACCAGCACCATCGAGTGCTGATGATGTTTATCGGCATCTTCATCAGTCAATCCCATCACGATAGCGATTTCAGCATCCGGATGTCCTAACCCAGTGCTCCACCACTTACGTCCGTTAATAACCCACTCATCACCTTCAGCAACAATGGTGGTTTGCATATTAGTCGCATCCGAGGAGGCAACATCAGGTTCGGTCATGCAGAATACAGACCGGACCTCCCCATCAAGTAATGGTTGCAACCAGCGTTTTTGCTGAGCTTTGTCACCAAAGTAATGCAAAACTTCCATATTACCGGTATCCGGTGCATTACAATTAAAAATTTCCGGCGCCAGCAAACTGCGGCCCATGCGCTCTGCGAGCGGCGCGTACTCTAAAGTCGACAAACCAGCACCCAATGTGTCATCGGGTAAAAACAAGTTCCAAAGTCCCTGTTCGCGAGCCATTTGTTTAAGCTCCGCAACCCGCGGTGGTACCTGCCACTCTCGCCAATTCGAGGTACTATTAAGCCGGTAATTTTCTTTTTGATATTGGTTCTCATACGGCTCAATAAACTCAACCATAAAGGTATCAAGCCGCGCTAAGTAGTCCTTCGTTTTTTCACTGTAGGAAAAGTCCATAACACTGTTCCGTAGCCGATAATTAACTGCATTGTAGACACGAAAGCCTTGCTGGTACAACCAGCATTAAAGCTCCTCGCATCAAGACGATTTACTTGTTGAACTCCAGGCGCAACCTTATTAAGCAGTTAAAAAAATGCAGTGAGCGCTGCTCTAAGGTAGAATATGCAGACTTATCACTAATGAGTTGCATATTTATACATGACTTTTTCGGAACTCGGACTTTGCCCTGAAATTCTAGCCGCACTAACACGCCAAGGTTATACAGAACCCACCCCCATTCAAAGCCAGGCTATTCCAGCCGTGCTTGCAGGCAATGACGTGATGGCTGCTGCACAAACAGGCACAGGTAAAACCGCAGGTTTTACTTTACCGATTTTAGAGATGCTTAAGGGAAATGAACGCGCTAAAGCGAATACAGCACGCGTTCTAATTCTCACACCTACTCGTGAGCTAGCCGCTCAGGTCGGCGAGAGCGTTGCTACATATGGTGCCGGTCTCCCATTAAATTATGCGGTAGTGTTTGGCGGTGTAAAAATCAATCCGCAGATGATGAAGCTTCGCAAAGGCGTTGATATTCTTGTCGCCACACCGGGACGTCTGCTCGACCTTTACCAACAAAATGCAATTCGCTTTCCGCAACTAGAAACATTAGTCCTTGATGAAGCCGACCGCATGCTCGATATGGGCTTCATTAACGACATTAAAAAAATTATTAAGTTACTCCCCGCTAAACGACAAACGCTGATGTTCTCGGCAACGTTTTCCAATGACATTCGTGCCCTCGCTAAAAGCTTGGTCAATGATCCGGTAGAAGTGTCCGTAGCGCCACCGAACGCCACCGCAGAACGTATCGAGCAAATCATGTATGCCGCGCAGAAGAGCGAAAAGCCGCGCATGCTGATGCAAATACTGCGCGACCTAAACTTGCCCCAAGTTCTTGTATTTTCACGCACCAAGCACGGCGCTAATCGGTTGGTGAAACAGCTGGATAAAGACGGGTTTCTGGCCGCTGCTATTCACGGCAATAAAAGCCAGGGCGCCCGCACCAAAGCACTGGCCGACTTTAAGGCAGGCAAGGTACAGGTGCTTGTCGCCACCGACATCGCTGCACGTGGCCTCGATATCGAAAAACTGCCCTATGTGATCAATTATGACCTGCCTCAGGTCGCTGAAGACTATGTGCATCGGATTGGCCGCACCGGTCGTGCCGGTCAAGTTGGGCATGCTATTTCATTGGTAATGGACGAAGAATTTAAAACACTAAAAGCCATTGAAAAAGTCATTGGCCAACCAATCGAGCGACATAAACTGGACGGTTTTACCGACGTTGAACTCACCGGCAGAACGCCGGCTCCTAAAAAAGCTCAGCGTCCACCGCGTAAACCACGAGGCCCAGGTGGAAATGGTCGAAGAAACGACTAAATAGGGTTGTTAGCACATAACAGTAACTTGCGCCCTAGGCGCAAGTTACCTAATGCGCCAGCACCACAACGGCCAGAAACGCTCCTAAAAATATCCCTGTAACCAGAGCAATCATAAGTGGCAGTGCTTGTAACCAAACCGGCTTGTCATTTTTGATATTACCTGTTTGCTTTAGCACTACTTCTGCATCAACTTGCATCAAGTTGATATCAAATACAGCGTTCAATGCCTGTACCGTCTCGTTAGACACCTGACCATCACGTTCAGCCCGCTGGATAGTTCGCAGGCTTACGCCACAAGCATCGGCTAAATGTTGCTGTGTCCAGTTACGCCGTTTGCGCTCTTCACTAATGAGGTTGTTATCCACTAACATGCCTTACCCCATTACCATTAAAGCTGCTTTAGCCGCTAAAAATCCTGTTAACAGACCAACACCAAACAGAATTATGACCATTTTTACTAAGTCACCCTTACTCTCTATCGAACGCATATGCTGTGAAGCGATAACCTCACCGTTTTTAATTAGATCGCAGGTTACCTCACAGAAGAACGAGCCCGTAACAGTAAAACGAATCGTATATTGCTCATCATTCAGCGTGAATATGTGCTCACTCCCTTTAGCTATGACACGTTTTTCGCTGACAGATTTTCCATCTACTCGCACCAGCTCGTTACCGGTGATGCTATTCCCCGACGCGATGATAGTATGTCCGGCATGTTCAAAGTTAAAATTAAACCGAAAAGTCAGTTGTTCAAAGATGCTTCGTTTCATTTTTTTACCCGTTAGTGAATGTCGGCAAAACATTACCAAGCCGATGGTAGCGTTGATACGACACTTTTGCGACTGTCTTGTGGCGGGCGGGTTGGCAATCCTTCTCTATCGGTTTATTCTTCAAACAACAATAACTCGACAAAAAAGCCAAATGATGACTACCCCTAATGATTTAACACTTTACGAAGCCATTATGCTACTTGCTCTTCGCGAAGAGCAAGGCACGATGAGCGGTGCCTATGTGGAATATGCGACAGCAGGTGCGCTGCTGGCTGAGCTGTTACTACAAGGTCATATTAAGGTCGACAGTGACAATAAAGATAAAGTTGCCGTTGTTGATAGCTCTGCTACCGGGGACGCGTTACTGGATGAAGCTTTACAAACCATTCTAGAGGCCAAGCGCCCTCTTACACTGGATGACTGGGTCCAGGAACTGGGTACTATCAAAGACCTAAAGCACAAGGTCGCTGCCGCGTTAGCTAATGATGGTATTGTTGCCGCCGAGAAAGAAAAGGTCTTGTGGCTGTTCGAACGTCGAGTTTATCCAGAAATTAATCCTGAGCCCGAGCAACGACTACGCGATGAATTACGCGATGTCGTGCTCTCTAACGAGGAGGCTATTGAGCCCCGCACAGCTATTACAGTGGCGCTAGCCAATAGTGCCCACCTATTGCCACAAGTATTCAGTAAACAAGAATTAAAGGACCGCAAAGAACGCATTAAACAGCTGGAAAAAGGTGAATTGATTTCGACAGCCGCCAAAGAGGCGGTGGCTGCGATCGAAGCAGCAGTAATGGTCGCCGCTATTATGCCTGCCATTACAGTTGCGGCGACCACCTCTAGCCCCAGCTCATGCTGAGATTATAAAACTCAAAAGCTTTTTCCAGGCAGAGAGTTTCTAAAAATTTAAGCTTGGCTTTTCACAACACGAAGCAAGCTCAGATAACTAATAAGAGCTGATATAACCACCCAGAACGCAACAACAGAGCACCAAACAGTGGGCGCAGCTGCAGTGACGCCAAACTCTTCAAATTGCAGTTGAGTTGGCTCAAACAGGGATGCCATGCCTAGGTATTGGAGCGGAATGTTCATCCACAAAAGGCCGGCAAATATAACCGGAACAATATCCAGGTTTACAAGATCGGACAGCACCAATAACACGGGGGGAGCGTTCAAAACCAATCCAATCTTTAGCGTTCTTTTTATGAATAAATTCACACAACTTCCTTTTAATGCGAAACCAGCTCTATATTAATAGAAAAAGCCCGACATCAGAAGGCCGGGCTTGAATTAAGTCGAGTTACTATAAACTCAGCTTTTAAGCTCACCGGTAGCTGACTCAATATGGGCCCGAACAAACCATTGGTACTGCTCCAGTTCGGCCAATTGACCTATCAACATATCTTCGGATACCGGATCCAGCTCAGCTAATGCGTTAAGTGCGTCACGGTGGTCTTTATTAATGCCGCTATATACTTTATCCAATTCGGCTAAATGTTCGGTAACCAGACCTCTGCCAACCGAATAATCCTGCCATGAGCGACGGTCGACAATTGATTGAGGCGTGCCGAGCGGCACACCGCCCAAGGTGGCAATACGTTCAGCAATGGTATCGGTCATTTCTCGAACTGACTCAACTTGCGGGTCGAGCATTTCGTGTACACCGATAAAATTAGGCCCAACAACGTTCCAGTGGATGTGTTTTAGGGTCAGTTGTAAATCAATAAGCGCAACCATGCGATTGTCGAGCAATGCGATTGTTTCTTTCGCAGATTCGCTCTTCATACCCGGAGCAGTAAACTCAGCTAATGTTTCTGGTTTCTCGCTCTTATGCATTATTCCTCCTACTGTTTATCAAGCAACTATCTATGGGCTACGCTTGAAACGCCCCGTTGGATCTAGGGCGTTAATTTATGTCTTGTTTACTAAGGTGCCGGGCCAATGACACGGTAACTATTAAAAGAATAACTGGAAACACGACATACCAGGTTATCGCGCTTAATGTACCAACCCAGACTTCATTTTTAGCGGCGCCGATCAACAAGGTCGTGTAGAGAACGTACAAACCAAAAAAGAGACCGCCCTCTAAACGGCTTAAAGTGTTGCCTGTTATTACCAGTGGTAGAGCCAATACAGCAACGCCCAACATGACCAGCAAGTCCTGTTCGATTAACTGTGCATTACCAACCAACCCTTGCCCGCTAACTAAGCCAGAAATACCAAGCACAGCAAGTAAATTAAACGTATTACTACCTACCACATTGCCCACTGCTATATCCTTTTGGCCTTTAATGCTGGCAACAATGGAGGTAACAACTTCGGGTAACGAGGTCCCAATCGCTAAGATAGTTAGCCCTATAATCGCTTCGCTTACGCCAAAAGCTCTGGCGATATCGACAGCACTGCTGACTAACAGATTGGCACCGACAATCAGTAGCGCCAAACCAACGATTAACCAGAGCAGGCTTTGCCAAACTGGATAATTTTTTACCGCAACGGCAGCGGCCTTGTCAGAGCTGTTTGATCTCGTAGCGAGAGGTTCAGACTTTTTTCCCTGAATAAATAAGAAGCCGGTGTAAACCACTAACAGGATCACTAAAACAACAGACTCCCACAGACTCAGTAGGCCATCCATTGCCATATAAAACACAAGTCCAGTGACAAGCACCATTATCGGCACGTCTTGCCGTATTAGCTGCTTTGAAATTGCCAGCGGCGTGATAACAGCCGCTAGTCCTAAAATAAAAAGCAGGTTAAAAATGTTGCTGCCAACAACGTTTGCCATTGCCAGTTCGGTTTTATCGGCAACTGCTGAGTTAATACTCACCGCCAATTCGGGGGCGCTAGTACCAAAGGCGACCACAGTCAGCCCAATGACAACCGCAGGAATACCCATTTTTTCAGCCAGACGCGAAGCACCTTTAACGAGCCCGTCTGCACCAACAATCAGAAGAACCAAGCCTATTACCAATAAAAAATACGTCATCTCTGCCTCATACTGTTAATTATTATGGTTCGCTATGATCGAATAATATCAGCCGCCCGTTGGGCCCATATCTTTGCCGCAGTTGGATTGGGATGAAAGCCGTCTCTGGCCATATATTTTGCACTAAACGGCAGATCGAGTTTTAGGTAGTGTACCTTTGCATTTGTCAGGCAATGTCGAGCCAGCAACTTATCGAGCTGCCGCGCCTGTTGACCGATAAACCAACGCAGCGGCTGCGGCAGCGCCGGAAAATGATGCATTGGCGGTAAACCGGTATAAATAATTTGCGCGCCGCCAAGTGTATCTCGTAAATAACCAGTGAGTTCATTTAAGTCACGTTGCCACTGCCTATAACTCGTGCGCTTTGTCACGTCATTGACCCCCACAGAGATAACGACTGCGTCAACAGAGGATAGACTAAGTTTGGTGTTGCGCACCATGTCTAACACTCCAGCACAAGTTCTGGATGACTGTGCCACTAACTGCCAATTCACCTGGTGGTGTTTAGACAGTAAACCAGCCAGCTGTCCCGCTAACGCATCATCCTGTGTTTTACAGCCAACGCCTGCCGCAGCCGAATCTCCGACGATCAGCAAGTTCAAATCTGTGCCCGTTCCGCAGCTGCCCTGTTTCTCCCCCTCGGCCTCAGGTAGCCGAAGAGTGCTTCTGTGTACGCGCTTACCTTGCAAAATAAGCCAGGGCGCAAGTAACGGCATCAATAATCTGTGCACGGAACCTCACTCACATTTTTTTTGAATTTTTGTTCAGGTTTCTAATCAATTAGATTATATTATGTCCGTTTTTTAAGTGTGAACACTTTTCTATCATTCAGTGATAACTGGTATCACTGTTAGTTGTAACAAGGCAGTTATGAAAAAAAATCTACCTATCACGGGTGTTGAACAAGAATTTTCAAGCCGTGCAAATATCCTCTCTACCACCAATCTGAAAGGCCAGATTACTTATATAAACCATGATTTTATCGACATTAGTGGATTCTCCAAAGAAGAGTTAATCGGAAAAAACCATCATATCGTTCGCCACCCGGACATGCCATCCCCCGTGTTCAAGATGTTCTGGGCCGACCTTAAAGCCGAAAAGTCCTGGATGGGCATTGTCAAAAACCGCTGCAAAAACGGTGACCACTATTGGGTCGATGCTTATGCAACACCCATTAAGAAAGACGGCAGCGTGCAAGAGTACCAATCGGTTCGACGTAAAGCACACCCTCAATATGTAAAGCGGGCTCGAGCGGCTTACGCCGCTATCAATAATGGCAAAAGCCCAGCAAGCGTTAAAGACTCTTTATCGCTAACCAGCAAGTTACTAGCCAGCGCCCTACTGCCGCTGCTGGCAACCTTGTTGAGTTATCTATCACTTGGTTCTGGCACCGCCCTATTAATTGCCTGCATGCTAGCTACCATTATTAGTGTAAGTGCTATTTTTTGGTGGCTAAAGCCCTTGCAGCAGGCCATCAGTCAGGTCAAAGATATTACTGATGATAAAGTGGCCCGATACGTTTACACCGGTCGCTCTGACGAGTCGGGCTCAATCTTGCTTACCATCAAAAAACTCGAGTCGGAAAATGCCGCGTTAATTGGTCGAATTAACGATATGTCATATACCCTGAGTGATAATGCCTCCAGTCTTAGTACGGCAGTCAGTCAGTCGAAAACCGGGACTATGCAGCAATTTGAACAAACAGAACACGTTGCTACTGCCGTTGATCAAATGTCCGTCAGTATTAATAGTGTCGCTGAAAGCGCTAAGGAAGCATCAGCCGCGTCCACTCAAGGGCTAGCGACAGTAAGCACCGGTAAGCAGGTCGTTGACACTAATGCGGCTTCGATCGCGCAATTAAAAACTCAGATTAATAGTGCCGCGCAGGTCATTAATCAAGTATCAAGAAGCAGCGACGACATTGAGAAAATACTCGACGTAATTCTGGGAATTGCTGATCAAACCAACCTATTGGCATTGAATGCTGCTATCGAAGCAGCCAGAGCTGGCGAACAGGGCCGCGGCTTTGCTGTGGTTGCAGACGAGGTGCGCTCGTTGGCGACTCGCACACAAGAGTCAACTAAAGAGATTCGAGGCGTGATTGAGAATCTTCAGGGCGGCGTTAAGAACGCGGTCGACGCAATGGAATCTGGCGAGAAAATGGCTCAGGAAAGCGTCGAAAAAAGCCAGGAAACCGCCTCTTATCTGGAAGAAATTTTAGAAGTTATCAATACGGTCTCAAAAATGAGCGACCAAATCGCTCAGGCAGTTGAGGAGCAAAGCAAAGTCTCTCAGAATATTAGTGAAAGTATTACCACTATTAAAACCAGCTCTGAGCAAAACCTGGATGCCGCTAAGCTAAGCAGCGACGTAACCGACAAAACGGTTAACATAACCCGCCGCTTGGATCAGCTGACAAATCAGTTTTGGGAGGACCGACAGGCCAGCTAGTAGTGCTCAATAGATTAATTTAGAAAAAGCTGATAGCGTTTAAACAAGATTGTTGACGCTTGAGGTATTAAATGAAGACGATTGGGCTAATTGGTGGCATGAGCTGGGAGTCCACTCAGACTTATTACCGGTTAATAAACCAGAAAATAAGGTCTCAATTGGGTGGGCTTCATTCGGCTAAAGTCATTCTCAATAGCCTGGATTTTGCCGAAATTGAACCATTGCAGCGCAATGGCGACTGGCAAGCGACAGCCAAGATTCTTTGTTCGGCGGCACAGTCGCTACAATCAGCAGGTGTGGACTTTTTGCTGATTTGTACCAACACCATGCACAAGGTTGCGCCGCAAATCGAGCATTCGGTGCAAATACCACTGCTACATATTGCCGACGCAACGGCCAAGGCTTTGCAAAAAGATAGTATTACACGCGTTGGTCTGCTCGGAACAAAGTTTACTATGGAACAAGACTTTTATCGGGACCGTCTGCAACAGCATGGCCTTGAGGTTGTAATTCCTGGAGCAAAACAGCGAGAGCAAATTCATTCGGTTATTTTTGAAGAGCTCTGCCAGGGTATTACCACCTCCTCTTCAAAAGCAGCTTATCAAGAAATAATAAGAGATTTGGGCGAGCAAGGTGCCGAAGCCGTTATTTTGGGCTGTACCGAAATAGGATTGTTGCTACAGCAGTCGGATACCGACTTAGCACTTTACGACACCACCGAAATACATTCAGAGCAGGCAGTGCAGATGGCGCTTATTACTTAGCGACCACTTTGTTTCTGCCGCTCTTTTTAGCGCTATAGAGTGCATTGTCGGCTTGTTGCAGCCATTCATCTGCGTTCGGAAATGACGATGAAAACTCAGCCACACCCAGGCTCACCGTTAACTGAATGGATTGTTTTTTATTGCCCTCAGTAAACTCTAGAGGTGTTTTTTCAATCTGCTGACGAAGCCGCTCCGCCACCATTTCTGCCTCATCCAGCGAGGTTTTAGGCAGAGTAATAGCAAACTCCTCTCCGCCGTATCGGCCACAAATATCTGTCTCTCGTTGGTTTTCCTTAATAATATCAGCAATTAATTGAATTGCTTTATCACCCGCTTGATGGCCGTAGTTATCGTTTACCGGTTTAAAGTGATCAATATCTAATAAAATAACCGATGCGCTATCTCCATAGCGACGACAGCGGGCAAACTCCTGCTCAAATGACTCCTGCCAGTAGCCACGATTAAAAAGCTGACTTAATGCATCTGTACGACTTATCGACTGCAACTGCAACAGGTTGTTAGCCTCCTCGCTAACATCGTATATGAGAGCACAGACGCGTTCGACTTTTTTCTCTGTAGAGTATAATGGGAACAGAGTAATGTTTTGGAACATAAATTCTGACTGCGCAGTAAATGGCCGAACATTATCAAAAAACAAACTATGAGCTTCTTGTTGCCAATTACAATGCGCCTGGATACCTAATTTCAAAACCGCATCAGTTTTATATTCAAACCAACTTTTAGGCAGTGTCGGCAATAGTTTAAATAGGTCTTTATCGCGCGCGGCCACACTACTAATGCCGCTGTGATTCTCCATAAAGCCGTTCCAAACTTCAACTTTGTAATCTCGGTCAAAAACCACCAAACCGACTTCAATATTATGAAGTATCTGTAAAATCCAATGCAGGTTCCCAACCGACAATTCTGTTTTATGCATTATTCAGATACCCCGCTCGCTCTTCAAGCACTGCAATAGAACTCTCTGTAAATATGACAAATAAATCACATGCTAAATGATAGTCAGGAATGTCGTAATCAATATCAATAACCAATACCTGTTTATCTTTAACCGCCTCTTTAAACAGCTGGTTAACCGGTTCGCTCATACCAATCACTGACGGCTGACTTATATTTAGTTCCAGATCCAATTGCGATGCAAAACGTTGCAAGAATGCGGCAATAAGCACCGAGGCTATATCTAAGAAGATACTCTGGTAGTCATCTTCAAACTTGTGCTGATGATAACGTGACAACTTATCGGGTAAGTCGTGCAGTGTGCGGTTATCGACAAATAAAATGGCTTCTCCTGCTACCGAGTTGCCAACAAACCCCTCGGAAACCGCATTAACATGAGTATCTGCGTCAAACTGCAACACTCGCGGAAGATCCTGGTACGGAGTTACCGTTACCTTAGGCAGCGGAAGGTGGATATACGTTCCCAACATATCGCTCAGTAATTTTGCCGCATCGCCCAAAGCTACATTGGTGACTTCGTTTAAAATATCCGTAACTTCGACAGGTTCTGATTCTACTGAGCGCCGTTGCTGATGTTCCGGTAGCAATTCACGGATAAGACCGTATTCAGCTAGTAACTCATGCAGTTCATCATTGTCGATCGGTTTTTTAATAAAACCCAACGCGCCTAGCTGCTTTGCGCGCTGTTGTGATGCTTGCTGAACATCTCCGGAAATAACAATAGATAAGCAGTCTAATTGCCGATCACGAATTTCTTTGAGAACGTCAAAGCCGTCCATCACTGGCATGGTCAAATCCAAAAACAGCAACTCTGCTTGGCCATCCTCGATTAACGCCAAGGCTTGTTCGCCGTTTTCGGCAAAGTTGATATCGACATCCCAGTCACTGGGTAATGCCTTCTCAATGCTTTTTCTGGCGAGCTTTGAATCATCACAAATTACTAATTTCATCGGCGTGTACTTGTCTTAGCAATAATTTTTGTACAATATCTTAACATACCTTACTTTGCAGCTTAACCGAATGGATTCAAGTCAAACTAATAAAAACTATTATAAACAATAGTCGTTGGATATAGATAGAAATGATGCTGTTTGATTATGCCGTTGATCAACATCTGAATGATTGGTTGCAACCGTGACATTGGCAAACTACGTAAAACGTCGAACTGGTGTTGCTTTAGGGGCTAAGGGTTCGCTGCGCAATATGCTATATCGCTCATTAGGAGCGGGCTCTTTCGCCGGCTTCTGGCGTTACTGGAATCCAATTTGGAGCTATTACCTGACAACGCACATTTTTAAGCCTAGTAAGCAATATGTACCGGCCGGGCTCGCGATTATTATAACCTTCACCGCCAGCGGCGCCATTCATGATTTGGCAATGAATATTGCTGGCCAAAAGTTATGGTTGTTATTTACACCCTGGTTTGCGGTCATGGGCGTTTGGGTGGTCATCTCTGAGCGTTTTAGATTTCAATACGCAGGTAAATCATGGCTCCTGCGTGTGGTCATTAATCTGACAACCATTACATTGTGTTTCTGGGTGGCCAATTTTATTTTTATCAAGCATTAGAAGTTCTTCGTTAAGGGGTCTCGGTGACGTCATTTTTCAACACCAGCGCCATCAAAAAGATAATCGCCAGAGGTGGTACGAAAGCCGATACCAAACCAACAATAGTTGTTACTAGCGGAGTTTGCGTTTTACGCTTGCCAAGATAATAGCTAATCACAGCCATAATAATCGCAAGTACAAAAATGAGCTGTCCGATAAGCGTGGCATTAAGATCCATAACGTATAAAATCCCTTTTAATTGTTGAGAATGCCAGATTACTACCAGCTTTTTAAGCTTTCAAGGTAAGACATCTCGCGTCGTGGACGCGAGCTACGTTTTAGGTATAAAAAAACCCGGCGCGAGGCCGGGTTTCGATTTCTTAAACGGGCGGAATTACCAGCCTGTTTTTTCAGCTACGGCTTTGCCGATTTCTGCAAGGCTGCGTACTGTCTTAACGCCTGCCGCTTCTAGCGCAGCAAACTTCTCATCTGCGGTACCTTTACCACCAGCAATGATAGCACCAGCGTGGCCCATACGTTTACCTGGAGGAGCAGTAACACCTGCAATGTAAGAAACAACTGGTTTAGTAACATTGTTTTTAATGTACTCTGCCGCTTCTTCTTCTGCAGTACCACCGATCTCACCGATCATAACGATAGCTTCGGTTTCTGGATCTTTTTCGAACAGTTCCAGAATATCGATGAAGTTAGAACCCGGGATAGGGTCGCCACCGATACCAACACAAGTAGACTGACCGAAACCGGCGTCTGTTGTTTGCTTAACGGCTTCGTACGTTAATGTACCTGAACGTGACACAATACCCACTTTACCTTTCTTGTGGATATGACCAGGCATGATACCAATCTTACACTCGTCCGGAGTGATAACACCCGGGCAGTTTGGACCGATCATACGCACGCCTTTGTGCGTCAGGTATTCTTTAACGTAAAGCATATCCAGCGTTGGGATACCTTCAGTAATACAAACAATCAGTTCGATACCTGCATCAGCAGCTTCGATGATTGAGTCTTTACAAAAAGGAGCCGGAACGTAGATAACAGAGGCTGTTGCGCCTGTTGCTTCTACTGCTTCTTTTACGGTGTTGAATACAGGCAGGCCTAAATGCTCTTGACCACCTTTACCAGGAGTAACACCACCGACCATTTGCGTGCCGTAGGCAATCGCTTGCTCAGAGTGGAATGTACCCTGTCCACCAGTAAAGCCCTGGCAGATTACTTTGGTATTTTTATCGATCAAAATGCTCATTATTGACCTCCTGCCGCAGCAACCACTTTATCAGCAGCATCAGACAAACTTTCTGCTGCGATAATGTTAAGGCCACTTTCATTCAATTTGTCTGTACCCAGTTCTGCGTTGTTACCTTCCAGGCGAACCACGACAGGAACCTTAACGCCAACTTCTTCTACCGCGCCAATGATACCTTCAGCGATCATGTCACAACGGACGATTCCACCGAAGATGTTAACCAATACGGCTTTAACAGAGCTATCAGACAGGATGATTTTGAACGCTTCTGAAACACGCTCTTTCGTCGCACCACCACCAACGTCAAGGAAGTTAGCAGGTTCACCGCCACTCAGCTTAACGATATCCATGGTGCCCATAGCAAGACCTGCACCGTTGACCATACAGCCAATGTTGCCGTCCAGAGCTACGTAGTTCAGTTCCCATTTAGCCGCTTCTGCTTCACGCGAGTCGTCTTGCGACGGATCGTGCATTTCACGGATTTTAGGCTGACGGTACAATGCGTTGCTGTCGATACCAACTTTCGCATCCAGACAGTGCATGTTGCCTTCATCAGTAATAACCAATGGGTTAATTTCCAACAGCGCTAAGTCGTACTGTTCGAACATTTTTGCCAGACCTAAAAAGATCTTGGTAAATTGCTTAACCTGATCTGGGTTCAAGCCTAGCTTAAAGCCTAACTCACGACCTTGGTATGGCTGCGCGCCTACGGTAGGATCGATTTCAGCTTTCAAGATTTTTTCAGGTGTTTCTTCAGCGACTTTTTCGATTTCTACGCCGCCTTCAGTCGATGCCATGAACACAATTTTACGTGAACCACGGTCAACAACCGCACCTAAATAAAGCTCGTCCGCGATGTCAGTGCAACTTTCAACCAAAATCTTAGCAACCGGCTGACCTTTTTCGTCGGTCTGAAAAGTTACTAAGTTTTTGCCTAACCACTGCTCTGCAAACGCACGAACTTCGTCTAAACTTTTTACTAATTTTACGCCGCCCGCTTTACCGCGGCCACCAGCGTGAACCTGACATTTGACAACCCAAATGTCACCACCAATACGTTTTGCCGCTTCTACCGCTTCATCAGCAGTGTCGCAGGCAAAACCTTCAGATACTGGCAAACCAAACTCTTTAAAGAGTTGCTTACCCTGATACTCATGCAAATTCATGATGCTCTTCCGATTCGTTGAAACAACAAAAACAGCTTAAACGCTGCCTACCCGAATACCGCGCCGAATTTTAACGTGATCGGCGCAAAAATAACAGCCGCAAGGCTAAATTAGCAATGCGGCTGGTTCTCAGCGTCCCTTAGATATCCAGGATAAGACGTTGAGGATCTTCTAATAACTCTTTAACGGTGACCAGGAAGCCGACCGATTGCTTACCATCAATAATACGATGGTCATAAGACAGAGCTAAGTACATCATTGGCAAAACTTCAATCTTGCCATCAACAACCATCGCCCGCTCCTGGATTTTGTGCATTCCCAAGATCGCACTTTGCGGCGGGTTAAGAATTGGCGTCGACAACAGCGAACCAAACACACCACCGTTAGTGATGGTGAAATTACCACCCTGCATTTCATCCAGGGTCAGTTTGCCGTCACGACCTTTAATCGCTAAATCACGGATACCGTTTTCCATATCTGCAATCGACAGCTTATCTGTGTCACGTAAAACAGGCGTTACCAAGCCGCGCGGCGTGGAAACAGCAATACTGACATCAAAATAGTTGTGATAAACAATATCATCGCCATCAATTGAAGCATTAACGTCAGGGAAACGTTTTAAAGCTTCAGTAACTGCTTTTACATAGAAGCCCATAAAGCCAAGACGAGTGCCATGTGTTTCTTCAAACACATCTTTGTATTTTTTACGTAAGTCCATGATTGGCTTCATGTTGATCTCGTTAAACGTAGTCAACATCGCCGTGTCATTTTTAGCCTGCAGCAAACGTTCCGCGATACGTTTCCGCAAACGAGTCATTGGCACCCGCTTCTGATCGCGGTCGCCCGATGTTTCAGGTTGCTTAGACTGTTGCTTACTAGTGTCTGAGGACTTAGATGACTCTGCTTTCGACGAACCACCTTTAACGTGTTTTTCAACGTCTTCTTTGGTTACCCGACCACCTTTACCAGTGCCTTTTACATCACTTGGTTTCAGGCCATGCTCTCCTAATAAGCGACGTACTGCCGGGCCAGCAACTTCTCCGTCACTGCCTTCGCCGCTGTCGTCTTTACTGTCTGACTTGCTGTCTGCTTTAGACTCATCAGAGCTTGACGAGCTGCTACCAGAGCCAGCACCAGATTCAACCACGCCGATAACATCATCAGCGCCGACTGTTGCACCTTCGTCGTGCTTAATTTTCACTAGCACGCCGTCAGCCGGAGCCACGACTTCCAGAACTACTTTATCGGTTTCTATATCAACCAAGTTCTGATCGCGTTTTACTTCGTCACCTTCTTTAAAGTGCCAGGCAGAAATCGTCGCATCAGAAACTGATTCTGGCAGCTGCGGGACCTTAACATCGATCTTTTCACCAGCGTCGCTGTTGTCTGATTTCGATTCCTTTTTATCATCCGACTTCTCTTTCGACTCAGACTCTTTTTTGTCGTCCGATTTGTCGTCAGATTTGTCTTCAGAATCGTCAGCGCCGTTACCGTCGCCTTCTTCAATTTTACCGATAACTTCTTCTGCAGTTACCGTAGTGCCCTCTTCTGCTGTTATTTCGCCCAGCACACCATCAGCCTCTGCAGACACTTCAAGCACTACCTTATCGGTTTCGATATCAACCAGATTCTGGTCACGCGACACTTTATCGCCTGGTTTTACGTGCCATGTTGCGATGGTAGCATCGGCAACAGATTCGGGTAATTGAGGAACTTTAATATCAATCGCCATGGTTAATCTTCACCTATTTAATGGTTAGCGCTTCGTCAACGAGTTTTTGTTGCTGTTTATTGTGCTCAGTTAAATAGCCTACCGCCGGTGCCGCTGACGCGTCACGACCACGGTAAGTTAGTTGAGCTCCAGCTGGAATCGCAGCCCAGAAGTTATGCTGGCTATTATACCAGGCCCCCTGGTTTTGCGGCTCTTCCTGACACCAGACAAACTCTTTAACGTGCTGATAATCTTTCATTATCTCGGCTACTTCTTCAGCCGGGAACGGATACAACTGTTCAATCCGAATAATCGCAACATCTTCTTGCTCACGCTTGCGGCGCTCTTGCAGTAAGTCGTAATAGACCTTACCGGCACACATAACTACGCGTTTTACTTTCTTCGGATTCAGGTCATCTATTTCGCCAATCGCATTCTGGAAACCTGAGTTCGCCAGGTCATCCATCTCAGAAATTGCCAAAGGATGACGCAGCAGCGATTTCGGCGTCATTACCACTAGCGGACGACGCACCGGTCGCAACTGTTGACGACGAATCATGTGAAATACTTGGGCCGGCGTTGTTGGCACACAAACCGACCAGTTATGGTCAGCCGATAGCTGCAGAAAACGCTCTAGCCGAGCGGATGAGTGTTCAGGCCCCTGTCCCTCGTACCCATGAGGTAATAACAGAGTAAGACCACAGAAACGGCCCCACTTTTGCTCACCGGAACTTAAGAACTGATCAATGACGACTTGAGCGCCATTGGCAAAGTCACCAAATTGTGCTTCCCACATAATCAGCGACTTGGGCTCTGCCGTCGCGTAACCATATTCAAACGCAACAACCGCTGCCTCTGATAAAACAGAGTCATAAATTTCAATCTGACCCTGCTCATCTCTTATGTTGTTCAATGGCATATAGGTGCTTGCATCATCTTGATTATGCAACACAGCATGGCGGTGGAAGAACGTACCACGACCTGAATCCTGACCCGTTAAACGAATATGGATTCCTTCATCTACCAAGGTTGCATAGGCAAGGGTCTCTGCGAACCCCCAATCCATTGACTTATCACCTTTTGCCATTTTTCGGCGTTCCTGATAAACCTTTGCCACTCGTGAATTGAGTTTATGGTCCTCAGGGAAGGCAGTAATCTTTTTGCCTAACTCTTGCAGTTTATCGGCACTAATTTTGAAATTATATTCAACGTCCCAGTCATTACCAATATAGGGAGACCAGTCTACTGAATGCTGACGCATTGGACGGTGCTCATCGACGACGACTTCGCCTTTGTCGAGAGCATCCCGGTAGTCCTGAGTCCATTGTTTAGCATCGTCTTCTTTTACCACGCCTTTATCGGCTAACCGCTTGGTATATAGCTCGCGCGCGACCGGCTGCTTTTTAATCTTACTGTACATCACCGGCTGAGTTGCACTAGGCTCGTCAGCTTCGTTATGTCCGTGCCGACGGTAACAGACAAGGTCGATAACAACGTCACGCTTAAACGCATTGCGATAGTCCAGTGCCAGTTGTGTAACAAACACGACAGCTTCAGGATCATCTGCATTTACATGGAAAATAGGCGCCTGCACCATTTTTGCAATATCAGTACAGTATTGCGTGGAACGAGCATCTTCGCGCTTGGATGTGGTAAAACCAACCTGATTATTAATAACAATACGTACCGACCCACCTACTTGGTAAGCGCGGGTTTTGGACATGTTAAAGGTTTCCTGAACCACACCCTGGCCGGCAACGGCTGCATCGCCATGAATGGTAATTGGCAATACTTTTTTGCCTTGCGGGTCGTCAAGACGGTCCATCCGAGCTCTGACTGAGCCCATAACTACCGGATTAACGATTTCCAAATGCGAAGGGTTAAATGCCAACGCTAAGTGAACGTCACCACCTGGTGTTTCAAAGTCCGACGAGAAGCCCATGTGATATTTAACATCACCCGACCCTTTATTATTAGCATGCTTACCGGCGAATTCGTCAAACAAGTCTTGTGGTTTTTTCCCCAAGACGTTAACTAACACATTTAAACGACCTCGGTGGGCCATACCGATAACCACTTCTTTAGCGCCCTGCTCACCTGAACGAGTGATTAACTCTTTTAATAGCGGCACTAAACTATCGCCGCCTTCTAGTGAGAAACGCTTAGCACCCGGGAATTTTGAGCCCAAATACTTTTCTAAACCATCAGCAGAAATAAGCTCCCTCAGGATCTTAATTTGCTGCTCTTTTTCAAATTTGGGTTGTCCCTTGACACCCTCTAAACGCTGTTGGATCCAACGTTTCTCTTCGGTCGAAACAATGTGCATGTACTCTGCACCGATAGAACCACAATAAATTGACTCAAGAACATTGTGGATGTCCTTAAGCTTCATTGTTTCGGTGCCTACCGCTAACGACCCAACATTAAACTCACGTTCTAAGTCATCTTTACTTAGGTCATGAAAGTCTAATGATAAATCGGGAGTTTGTTCTTGCTTCCACAATCCAAGCGGGTCTAAGTTTGCGTGTTGATGACCGCGGAATCGGTATGCGTTAATCAGCTGCAGTACTTTGACTTGCTTTTGATCGGCGGGGGCACTAGTGCCTGACTGCTTAAGCTTGTTCTTGGCTAACGTTCGGAATTCATCGCGAACATCGCTAAGTTTTACATCTACTGCATGGTCACCTTTTGGCAGTGAGTCAAATATCTCACGCCACTCGTCACTGACAGCAGTAGGATCATCCAGGTACGCCTCGAACAATTGTTCGATGTAGGCGACGTTTCCTCCGGCTAGATGCGATGATTCCAGCCATTCACGCATTACACCCTCTTGCATTGCGTTTCCTTTACACTAAATTCTGCTCAAACTATGAATGAGTAGCTACTCAATAAGAACAGCTACTCACAACATCACTTGTTTGTACTTGCTGAACCTGTCAACTGTATTAAACAGCACGGCTCAATAGCATTGACTTAATATGGCCAATGGCCTTTGTTGGGTTTAGACCTTTCGGGCACACATTGACACAGTTCATGATACCGTGGCAACGGAATACACTAAAGGCATCGTCCAACTCGTCAAGTCGTTCTTCGGTTGCCGTATCACGGCTATCGATTAAGAAACGATAGGCGTGTAGCAACCCAGCCGGCCCGACAAATTTATCTGGATTCCACCAGAAAGATGGGCAAGACGTTGAACAACAAGCACACAAGATACACTCGTATAAACCATCAAGCTTAGCACGCTCTTCTGGTGATTGCAGACGCTCTCTCGCCGGTGGCGTTTTATCGTCGTTAATCAGATATGGTTTAATTTTTTCATACTGCTGGTAGAACTGACTCATATCCACAATTAAATCACGGATAACAGGCAGCCCGGGCAATGGACGGATCACAATTTTGTCAGACTTTAACGAAGACAAGTGCGTGATACAGGCTAAGCCATTTTTACCATTGATACTCATGCCATCCGAGCCACAAACACCTTCCCGGCATGAGCGACGGAAAGACAGCGTTGGATCTTTCTCTTTCAGTTTTATTAAAGCTTCCAGAACCATAAGGTCCTGATTATCTTCGACTTCTAACGTGTACTCTTTCATGTGAGGCGCGTTGTCGACATCAGGGTTATAGCGATAAACTGAAAATGTATATTTTTTCATATCACCCTCCAACTTAGTAGGTACGAGCTTTCGGAGGGAAAGCTTCACGCAGTTTAGGTGCCATATTCACTTCTCGTGTCACCATATCTTCCTTCTCAGGGCGATATACTGTGTGCACTAACCACTTCTCATCATCACGATCGGGATAATCAGCACGACTGTGAGCACCGCGGCTTTCGGTACGGAAGCTAGCAGCAACTGCTGTTGAGTATGCAGTTTCCATCAAGTTATCCAACTCAAGGCATTCGACACGTTGAGTATTAAACTCTTTGGACGTGTCATCAAGACGTGCATTTTTCAGACGTTCGCGAATTTCCTGAAGCTCTTTCAAGCCTTCTTTCATTGAATCGCCTTCACGGAAAACCGAGAAGTTAAGCTGCATGCACTGTTGTAAATCTTTCTTGATTTGCGCCGGGTCTTCACCTTTCTGTGTGTTTTCCCAACGATTATAGCGTGTCAATGCTGCATCCACATCATCGCTGGTTGCTTCACGAGCTTCAACGTTGGCAGCAAGGTTTTCACCTAAGTGCATACCGGTTGAACGCCCAAATACAACCAAATCAAGTAATGAGTTACCGCCGAGTCGGTTCGCACCGTGTACAGATACACAAGCGATTTCACCACAAGCAAACAAGCCTTGTACGTGAGAGGTCTGACCGTTGTCATCAACAGACAACACCTGACCATTAACGTCGGTGGGAATACCACCCATCATATAATGGCAGGTTGGAATAACCGGGATAGGTTCTTTTACTGGATCAACATGGGCGAACGTCCGTGATAAATCACACACACCCGGCAAACGGCTTTCCAACGTTTCTTTGCCTAAATGGTCAAGCTTAAGTTTGATGTGAGTCCCCCAAGGACCTTCACAGCCACGGCCTTCGCGGATTTCAGTCATCATGGCGCGCGAAACAACATCACGTGACGCTAAGTCTTTAGCGTTTGGCGCGTAACGTTCCATAAAGCGCTCACCGTCTTTATTCAGCAAGTAACCGCCCTCACCACGACAACCCTCTGTTACCAGCGAGCCGGCACCGGCGATACCGGTTGGGTGGAACTGCCACATTTCCATGTCTTGTACTGGAACGCCAGCACGCAACGCCATACCAACGCCGTCACCGGTGTTGATGTGAGCATTAGTAGTCGATGAATAGATACGACCTGCTCCGCCGGTTGCTAAAACAACCGCTTTGGCTTTTACAAAGTAAACTTCACCGGTTTCGATATCCATTGTGGTAACACCACACACAGCACCGTCTTGGTTCTTGACGATATCCAGTGCATACCATTCGGAAAACACAGTTGTTTTATTTTTTACGTTTTGCTGATAAAGCAAGTGCAGTAATGCATGACCGGTACGGTCGGCTGCTGCCGCTGTACGAGCTGCCTGCTCACCGCCAAAGTTTTTCGACTGACCACCAAATGGACGTTGATACACTTTACCGTTTTCAAAGCGAGAGAATGGTAAACCTAAGTTTTCCATTTCAAGAATCGCTTCAGGGCCAGCTTTACACATGTATTCGATAGCATCCTGGTCACCGATATAGTCTGACCCTTTAACGGTATCAAACATGTGCCATTGCCAATCATCTTCGTGCGCATTGCCTAGCGCAACCGTAATACCGCCCTGCGCTGAAACTGTGTGTGAGCGCGTTGGAAACACTTTGGACATCAACGCACAACTTAATCCCTCTTGGGAAATTTGCAGCGCTGCTCGCATGCCGGCCCCGCCAGCACCAATCACCACTGCATCATATTCTAGAGTTTTAACGTTCACTTAAACACCCCACAGTACAAACAAGCCAGCGAGCCAAACGACGATTAATCCGACGCTGAACAGGAATTGAATGAAAGCTCGTACACCTGTTGCTTTAACGTAATCCGTCAGCACCTGCCAAATACCGATCCAGCCATGGATAAGCACTGCAGTCAGGGTTAATAACGTGAACACTTTCATCCATAAGTTCGAAAACAATCCACTCCAGATTTCATAGGTAACATTCGCTGTAGAAGCAAAAAACCCAATCATAAAAAGAGTGAATAAAAAGATAACGACTGATGAAGCACGCAACAAAATGTAATCGTGCGAGCCACTACGTCCGAAGGTTCCAGCTGCTTTTACCATAACCAAACTCCTACCAGTACAGCCCAGATAATTGACAGGACAAAGGAGACATTTGCACTCATGCGTCCTGAATCAAGCTCTTCCCAATGTCCTAAATCCATCATCCAATGGCGAACACCGATAATTAAATGGAATCCTAACGCTGTCAAAATACCCCAGCCAATGAACTTAGCAATAAAGCCAGTCATCAAGCTTTCAACTTGGGCAAATCCTTCAGCACCACTTAAAGATGTGGCGAAAGCCCAAATCAGGAAGGCCAGTGCAATCAACATAACCACACCGGATACGCGATGTATAATGGATGCTTTGGCAGCGGCAGGAAGTTTTATGGTTGATAAGTCTAAGTTTACAGGTCTTTCTTTTTTCACGATAGATTGCCTTTCACTAAAGCACTAAAGAAATGTAAAGTATGCCCGGTGCATCTTTAAAAGAGTCAAATGCCACCTTGACGGCAGTGAGTATATCTAGCCTGACAGTCAATTACAATGACAAAACTAGTAACGGTGAAGCACAATATTTGGATCTGCCAGCTGATTAAGACTAAAGTCTAATTTTACCATTTTGTGGTAATCTTCTTTGCCCCATTTACTCGTATTACTAATGTGACAGAACGCCAAACGTTCTTTACATAAATTGACATTTGGCACCAATTTAGAGTTAAATTAGCGCACTTTTCAAAAGTTGAAGCAAGGAGAATTCCTTATGGCTGATCGTAAAGCCACATTACAGATTGATGGACAGTCAATCGAACTGCCTGTGTTATCACCTACTGCAGGTAAAGATGTAGTCGATGTCCGCACTCTTGGAAAACATGGTTATTTCACCTTTGATCCAGGCTTTCTGGCAACGGGTTCTTGCGAGTCGGCTATCACCTACATCGACGGCGAACAGGGCATGTTGTTGCACCGCGGCTACCCCATTGGTGAGCTGGCAACTCAGGCAGATTATTTAGAAGTTTGTTATATGCTGTTGCACGGTGAAGCACCCAGTGAGCAAGAGTATCAAGACTTTAAGAGCACCATTACTAAGCACACAATGGTTCATCAAGGTCTGCATAACTTCTTTAATGGGTTCCGCCGTGACGCCCACCCAATGGCGATGTTATGCGCGGTAACCGGTGCGTTATCATCGTTTTATCACGATGATTTAGACATTCATGATGCAGATCAACGTTTACGCAGTGCATACCGCTTAATCGCTAAAATTCCGACAATCGCGGCGATGGCTTACAAATTTAGCATTGGCCAACCGTTCGTATACCCTCGCAACGATTTAGGCTACGCAGAGAACTTCCTGAATATGATGTTCTCAGTACCGGCAGAAGATTATGAAATCAGTCCGGCGGTTGCAAAAGCTATGGACCGTATCTTTATCCTGCATGCGGACCATGAGCAAAATGCATCAACCTCTACCGTCCGTCTGGCTGGTTCATCTGGTGCAAACCCATATGCATGTGTTGCCGCGGGTGTGGCTTCGTTATGGGGCCCTGCACACGGCGGCGCAAACGAAGCATGTCTGCGTATGTTGGCGGAAATTGGTTCGGTTGAAAATATTCCTAAGTACATTGAGAAAGCCAAAGACAAAAATGACCCGTTCCGCTTGATGGGCTTTGGTCACCGTGTATACAAAAACATGGACCCTCGAGCTACTGTCATGCGCGAATCATGTCATGAAGTATTGAAAGAGCTTAACCGTGACGATCCATTATTAGATGTAGCAATGGAGCTAGAGCGTATCGCGCTGTCAGACGACTACTTTGTTGAGAAGAAACTATTCCCGAATGTGGATTTCTACTCAGGTATCGTATTGAAAGCGATTGGCATTCCAACCAATATGTTCACCGTCATTTTTGCCTTGTCGCGGACGGTCGGTTGGGTATCGCACTGGCACGAAATGATGAGCGAGCAAAGTCAAAAAATTGGTCGTCCTCGTCAGCTTTATACCGGCCATACTGAGCGTGAGTTTAAGCCGATTAAGAAGTAACAAGTGCCTGGCACTTAATGCAAAAAGCGCCCCATTTTTTTGGAGGCGCTTTTTTTATGCCGTTTTACCAGCGACTAACGAAGCGATTAGTAATAATTGATATCAATATGCCAAGCATAAAGTAACCTAGAACATTGAGCACGGTCTGCGCGACACCATCAGTCGCCGGGGTAAAACTCCCCTGGTTAATAAAGTGCAGCAAAGCATGGTGCCAGGCGCTGCTAAAGTCGCCAAATGCAGCTTTTTTAGCGATCGCAAAGTAGCCACCAAAAAGGCTAACAATAAGCAGCGATGATAATAGCCAACGGGATAGTGAATGGCCAAAGTCTGAGACCAGACCGATTACCGCAGCAAACAACACCCTCGGCAACTTCTTGTAGAAGGGTAACTGCTCAATTTCTAACAGCAATAACGACAACCGATATTCACGTGAGCAATACTCAATAAATGGTGAAAGCTCGGTTCCTGACGTAAAAATAGTATGTTTGGCAGTGCGCTTTTGTTTCAATAACCGCAAAAAATGACGTGTGCCAGTAACCAACGCGGGTCGAAACTTTACTCGTATCACTTTAACGTCTCGAAAGCTGGCTAAGTCAAAGTCAACGCTGGAAAAGTCAACGTCGTCCAGGCGTGAATCATCCCACTGCGAATTGCGGGCCGTAGCGCCTTTTATGCTGGTATTACGTAGCTTAGCTCCAGTAAGGTTGGCATCGTCAAAGTCGGCATTTTCTAACTGACAGCCATGCCAGCGTGTATTGGTTAAATTAGCCATCGAAAACTTGCTATAACTATCACTGTCGCTGCTACACCGATTAAAAGTCGCTCCCTCTAAATTTGTCTCTGTAAACGCGGTGTTGGTGAAATCACATTCATCAAAAACACAGCCACTGAGATCTTGCCGACTTAAGTTCTTACCTTTTAGCTCATCACCATGGAATGTCTGCCGAGTCATTGTTTAATGAACTCCGATAACGTGTTATCAAGCTCAACAGCAACTCGCCGTTGAGTATTGCCTTCGAGGATATTTTGAAACACCTCTTGTTGCAGGCCGTATGGATCCCACACGGGTAATCTGGCCTGCTGGTTAACCACCAGGCCAGCATCACGATTAAGCTCAACAAAGGTTTGATAGGCATCTGAGTCAGCCCGCAAACCATCAGCGCTTAGCAAACGTCCCTGGTGTTTTAACCAATGTGCATAGTTTGCACGGATTGGTTGTATAACGTCGAAATTTTTATAGAGCAATGACGTCATAAAATGTTCAGTGATTAAATCGAACTGCTCACCAGCAAATAGCATGGGATCGCTTAAGTCACCTAACCGGTAGTCAACGGAAATTCGTGCAAGCGCTTGTCGTTTGTCACGGATGGCTTTATCAAGTCCTTTTGCACAAGCGTACTTATCTTCGCCAATCTGAAACTTGTAGCGAAAAAACGACTTACTTTTTATAGCCTCTAAAAAGCCTGCAATCTGTTTTAATGGAAAATCGCAGCGATCAACAAAGGTAATAGCAATATTAATCTCAGCCTGGGACTGCTCCAATGCTTCAAGATAAATTAATAGTTGCCCCAGCGCGTGCACATAACCGGCAACGCCAGCAATCATTACTTGTAAAGGTTGAGCGGATTGGTGAGCTCTAAATTGTTCGATCAGACGTTGCTTTAACCACAATCGTTGTTCCTTCACCAAATACCAGCTGCCAGCCGGTAAATAAGTAGCGGAAAACCACTTTGCCAATTCAGTGGTTGCTGCGCCCTGCTTCAAGAAACCGTGAAAACTGTCCTGTGAAGTTTCTAACAGATCCTCTGTAATGCCTGCGAACTGACAGTGAACTCTGCTGTGATGATACCCACAGGGGCTAATTTTATCTCCCTGTTGGCGACAGATATGGGCACTGTCATTTAACTTAGTTTGAATTTTTTGGCTCATTTTGCCTGACTGCTGTTAGTGGTTCAGATATTGTTATGATAATACGGAATAACACATTAAGCTCAAGCAATTCACAACGAATCAGTTAGTTAGACTACAGTCTATTATAAATGGTCAGTTGCATGGCAATGACACCTCTTTTTATTTATACTAGCGCGCAATTTAGCTCAGTAGAAAACAGAGAGGCTTATGCAGCAAGTAGTTAACGTACAAGAACCCGTCATTACTCCGCGTCGCTTCAAAGTTTATCAGCATAGACAGCTCGATAAGATCGAAGCCTTAAACAAAGTTCCGGCGGACATGCGCTTTGAAATGAAAGTGGTAGCCAACGTACTGCCTTTTCGTGTCAATGAATATGTTTTTAATGAATTAATCGACTGGGAAAATGTACCCAACGACCCACTGTTTCAGCTGACATTCCCACAAAAAGACATGCTTGAGCCGAGCGCTTTCCAGCGCATGGCTGACTTAATGTCAGGTAAACACACGACCAACGAAGTATTCGATTTAGCGACCCAGTTACGCGACGAAATGAATCCACACCCTGCGGGACAAATGCAAATGAACGTGCCGCACGTTGACGGCGAACCGTTACCTGGGATGCAACATAAGTACCGGGAAACGGTACTGTTTTTCCCGGCGCAGGGTCAGTACTGTCATTCGTATTGCACGTTCTGTTTCCGCTGGGCGCAGTTTGTCGGTAAAGCAACTCGTTTCAATTCTAACGATGCCGACCAGTTACACCGATATCTGGCGCAGCATAAAGAAGTAACCGATTTGCTGGTGACCGGTGGCGATCCTATGGTGATGCGTACCCGGAAACTTCAACACTATTTGGAAAACCTGCTTAAGCCCGAATTTGAACACCTGAAGACCATTCGTATTGGCACCAAGTCGCTGACCTTCTGGCCGTATCGTTTTATCACTGACCCCGATGCTGATGATTTACTGCGCTTGCTGGAGAAACTGGTTAGTGCAGGTAAACATGTGTCGATTATGGCACATCTAAATCACCCTAATGAATTGCGTACCGAAGTCTGCCAAGAGGCCGTTCGCCGGTTACGCAACACTGGTGTCCAAATTCGCTGTCAGGCCCCGCTATTGCGCCATATTAATGACGACCCTGATGATTGGGCGACAATGTGGCAGAAACAAGTCAGTCTGGGCATGATTCCGTATTACATGTTTGTTGAGCGGGACACTGGCGCCAAGCGATATTTCGAAGTACCGTTAGAGCAGACTTGGGAGATTTTCCGTAAGGCCTATCAGCAAGTCTCCGGAATTGCTCGTACCGTTCGCGGCCCGTCAATGAGCGCCGGACCCGGTAAAGTAGAAGTTCAGGGCGTTACCGAAATTGCTGGTGAAAAAGTCTTCGCGCTGAGATTCATTCAAGGCCGCAACCCGGATTGGGTGCAACGCCCATTCTTTGCGAAATATGATCCCAATGCGACCTGGTTAAACGATCTGAAGCCTGCATTTGGCGAACAGAAGTTCTTCTTTGAAGATGAGTATGCGCAAATGTCAGCGATGGACTAAGTCGTCCATCGCTTGAGCGCTCAATTAACCGATCAAACGCCGGGCTTTTTCCAAATCGTCCGGCGTATCAATACCAGCCGCTGGTGGTTTAATCGCCTCTGCAACATGAATTCGCTCGCCATGCCACAGTACTCGCAACTGTTCCAGCGATTCCAGTTTCTCCAGTGGCGACTCTGGCCATTCAATATAACGTCGCACAAAGCCTGCCCGATAAGCATATAGACCAATGTGACGATGGTAAAAATCGTGGTTTAATGAAGCAGTCGTTCGCTCAGCATTAAAGCGATCCCTATCCCAGGGGATCGCTGCGCGACTAAAGTACAATGCATAGCCCGCCGAATCGCGTACCACTTTAACCACATTAGGGTTAAACACATCTTCGGCATCGTCTATCGGCACTGACAACGTTGCCATCGGCGCTTGTCGCTGATTCGCTAAATTATCCGCGACCTGTCGAATTATCTCTGGCGGAATAAATGGCTCGTCGCCCTGCACATTAACTACAATCTCGTTTTCCGCCAGTGCCAGCTGCTCGGTGATCTCAGCCAATCGCTCGGTACCCGATTGATGCTCGCTTCCGGTCATCATCGCCCGACCACCAAAGCGAGTCACTTCGCGTTCAATCCGTTCATCGTCGGTAGCTACTATTACTTCTGCAGCACCACTTAGCTCTGCTCGCTCTACCACATGTTGAATCATTGGTTTACCACCAATATCAACCAAGGGCTTGCCGGGCAACCGAGAAGATTGGTAGCGAGCCGGAATGATCACAGTAAAACTCATGACGGTAGCTGCTCCAACTCTTTCGCATCCAGCGTGCGTGCGCTATCAGTGATAAGCACTGGAATTCCCTCTTCGATGAGATAAGCTAAGCGCTCGCCGCGGCATACAAGCTCTTCCTTTTGTTCCGCATACACCAGCTTGCCTTTACAACTCGGGCAGGCAATTATTTGCAAGGTACTGGGATCTAGACTCATGGTTTATTCCTTAATCTTTGAATTTACGCAAGCGTTTAGCCAGGCTCGCCGTAAAGTCGTCCGGTAATCGTGTTTCTATAGGCTGATAGTACCAATTTGATGCGGCAAAATCTCGACACTTTGCGGCGTCCTTTTCAGTCATCAATACCGGTTTATCACCTAACTTAGCAAAGTCATCAGCACTAAACTCATGATGGTCAGCAAACTCGATACAGTCGGCCAAATCTAATTGTTGTTGTCGTAGGCTATGAAAAAACCGGTGCGGATTTCCAATACCTGCAACGGCATAACACTGTTGCGTGGGCTTCTCGACCTGCTTGTCATCCTTTACCCGATACCAATCTTTCGACTCGACTTTGCAAACATAACGGGCAAACGGATGTTGAGCATAGAGTGACACTACCCACTCTGCACCTTTTAGTCGCCAAGGGCCCTCTCTTAAAGGCCCGCAAGGCAGTAACCAACCATTGCCGACACCGCGCTCTGCATCAATTAGAATAAGCTCTATATCGCGTTTCATGGCGTAATGTTGAAGACCGTCATCGCTGACTATAATATCAACCTTGGAATGCAGCCGTCGCAGCTCTTTAATCGCGGCTCCGCGTTTCGGAGAGATAACTACCGGGCAGTCACTTTTTTTACGAAGCATTAACGGTTCGTCACCAACAACTTTGGCTGACTCGTTAGGCTGCACATCGTGTGGATATTTCGTGTTTGCTCCATAACCACGGCTAACTATGCCAGGATTAAAACCTTCCTCTCGCAAAAATTTAACCAAAGCCAACGTCATTGGCGTTTTACCGGTTCCACCAACACTGATGTTACCGACAACAATCACCGGTATACCTGCGCGGTAGCTAGGTAACACCCGTAACCAATAGAGCGACCGTCTTACGTTGGTCAGCAACCAGAACAACAGCGATAGCGGCGTTAACAAATACAGTAATGGGTGCAGCCGTTTATCGTACCAGCGGTGTTGTAACCACATTCTCAGCCACCACTAAATTGTAAGTTATAAAGCTGGTAGTAAGCGCCCTCTTGTTCCAATAAGTCGCTGTGACTGCCTCGTTCAATAATACGACCGTCGTCCATCACCAAAATCTCGTCGGCATTCTCGATAGTCGATAAACGATGTGCAATAACTAACGAGGTTCGATCTTTACGCAATGCACCCAGGGCCTGTTGAATATGCCGTTCCGATTCAGTATCCAGTGCTGAAGTTGCCTCATCCAGAATCAAAATAGGTGCGTCCTGCAGTAGCGCGCGGGCAATGGCGATACGCTGGCGTTGTCCGCCTGACAACATCACCCCATTTTCGCCGACCATCGTCTCTAAACCATTCGGCATACTGTCAGTAAACTCAGTCACATAAGCTTGTTCCGCAGCCTGAATAATGTCATCACGAGATACTGAACGCCCAGCGCCGTAAGCAATGTTATTAGCAATAGTATCGTTAAACAACGTGACATGTTGCGATACTAAAGCGAATTGTCGCCGTAAGCATTTGAGTTTATAGTCTTTGATGTTATGACCATCAAGTAGAATTTGTCCGTCATTTACATCATAAAAGCGCGTTAATAAACTCGAGATAGTTGACTTGCCGCTGCCGGATCGACCCACCAAAGCGATCGTTTTGCCCTCGCTCAAATTAAAGCTAATTTCTTGCAGTGCAGGTTCATCACCTTCGTTATAGGCAAAGGTGACATTCTCCAATTTAATGTCGCCTTTTACCCGATCCACTACCTTAGTGCCGTTATCCACCTCAACGGGCTCATCCAAGATGGTAAAGACACTGGTTGCAGCCGCAATACCGCGCTGGAAGTCACTGTTTACGTTGGTAAGCTGCTTTAATGGACGCAACAGCATGATCATTGCCGTTAATAAGGTAGTAAATGCTCCTGCTGACAAACTTTCGAGCATCTGCGGGTAGCTCGCAATAACCAAAACCATGGCAAGGCTCAGCGAAGCAATAAACTGGATTACCGACGTGCTAATAGCTCGAGTGTTGACCAGTTTCATGTTTTGATTACGGGTTATGTTATTAATTTCACTAAAGCGCTTTGATTCGGCATTTTGGCCTTCGTGCATGACAACCACTTTATGACCATTAATCATTTGCTCAGCGGTTGTAGTGACATTACCCATCGCCGTCTGAATACGGCTACTAACCGTGCGGAACCGTTTAGAAACGACCGCTACAACTTTGGCAATCAATGGACCTACCACCAAAAATACCAACGACAGTTGCCAGCTTTGGTAAAACATTAAACCCAGCAACCCTATTACAAAAGCACCTTCTCGAATTAATACTAATAACGCCCGACTGCTGGCTTCAGCAACTTGTTGCGTGTCATAGGTTATTTTCGAGATTAAATCGCCGGTTGAGTGTTGGTCGTGGAAAGCGACAGGAAGCTTCATTAAATGGTCGAAAAGCTGCTGTCGCATGCGGGTTACTACTTTGAACCCAACCCAGTTCAAAAAATAAGTGCTGGCAAAATTAAAAAGTCCCCGGATAATAAAAAAGACCGGGACGAAAATGCCGCCATAAAGCAGTATTGTCGGGTCTTGTTTGGTTAGCCCTTCGTCAATAAGGGTTTCGATCTGAGAAAAGAATAAGGTATCGACACCGGCATAACCGATCATGCCAATAACCGCTACTGCAAACGCTAGTTTATAAGGTTTTATATAACCGAGCAGACGTTTAAAGGTACTTTTCTTTAGGCTCTGAGAATCCATGAAGTCTCATTAAGTTGCTAAATATTCTGTTATTCTACCTGCATTATACCGTCGGTGGCTAGTCATCCTCAGTATAGATTAGCCTTTCCCGCTTTGCTGCAAAGGGTAACTCTAAGTGCCAACGGTGCCCATCGGATACGACAGTTAACTGCCCAACATCTTTTGTGTTAAACCAAGGGCGTACCATTGTTCGAAAACGTTCGGTGGTATAACGGTGGGGAAAGTTAAACCCCTTATGTTCGCCATTACTGATTAAGATAATTGACGGTTGTGTCTGTTTTAGCTTTAGCCAGCCACTGGATGTTTTGCTGCCATGATGTGCCGCTACCAACACATCGACTGACGGAAAACCATGCTTCTCGGCGATTTGACGTTCAGCAGGAAACTCAATATCGCCAGGTAATAATAGCGAAAAATCTTTATAACGAAACAACAGCACACAGGATTGATTATTGGAACCCATCGCCACCTCGTCAATTGGCTCTGCTGACGGCCATACCACGGACCAATTAATATTGTTCCAGTTGCCCTGCATCCCCCGCTGACATGGCCGATTAGTCAGAGCTCCAAACCAGGCAATATCGCTATAATGCTGTTTTAAATAAGCAACACCGCCGCTATGATCGCGATCTTTATGGCTAACCCAAACCCCTTCTAACTGTAAGTTTCGAGCTTGCAAAAAAGGTTCAATGACCGTTGCCGCTAAAGTATAACCACTGCTATACCCCATGCCGGTATCAACTAACCAGGCTCGCCCGGCTCTTTCAATAACCACGGCCTGTGACTGCCCAACGTCCAGCACGTGCAGCTTGATGTTGCTATCCCGCTCTCGACTATCCGCCAGCGCCGTAATAGTCAATGGAACACTAACAGCCAACAGCCATTTAACCAGGCGCTTCGATATCGGTGTCATAACAATTAGGAGTAACGATAATAAAGCAGGCAAAGGAACGGGTTGTTTAGGTTGCCACCAGGTAAACGACCAACTGGCAGTCTCCTGTAACACAGGTGTAACCGCCATTAATGGTAATGTCGCCATATACCAGAGGTTATCAGCAAATGTGTGGGCGTAAACAAGCTCGGATAAAGAGCCCAACAAGGTAAACGGTAAAATCCAACAACTAATAACCGGTAAAAACAACAAATTGACCAGCGGCGCAAGTAAGGAGACTCCTCCAAACCAGTATAACGATAAAGGCGCCATAACCAGTAAAAACATTAACTGTAGCCTAAACAACTGGTAAGTAGGGTTAACCTCAGGCCCTTGCTGCCAGCGCCAAAGCGTCGAAAAAATAGTGCCAAGTGCAGTTACCGACAGCCAAAACCCGGCGTCAAGCCAAGCGAGAGGATCGATGACGAACAGCAGCGCGGCTGTTCGCAACAACAACTGCCAGCTGCTAACACGCAGCGCCAACACCTGATGCAACACAATCACCGAAAACATAATTAACGCTCTAACAGTAGCGATAGCAAAGTCGGCCAACCAGGCATAACCAGTTGCTATGAGTAATGCCAGTAACAGGCTAAGCCATTTGATGTTGATTTTTTCTAGTCTTTCCATCGACAGCGTTAAGCAAAAGATACGACTGAGTAAAACTCGACCTAGCATAAGGCCCGCCCAACCCACTAAACTTAAGTGAAGTCCTGAAATAGCCAGCGCATGAGTCAATCCATTGTGTTGCCACTGCCGTTTATCCTCAGCCGTTAAAAAACTTCTGACCCCAATGCTTAATGCAGCCAACACGCCATTGTAACGGTTAGCGTCATCGGCGAACCTTTGTGCCAACCGCGCTCGAATGTTATTGGACTGTTCGATTAGGTGCCCCTCGGTTACAGAGGCCAGAGCAATAATTCCCTGCCGACTCAAGCGCAGGCGGTAATCCCTGCTGCCCTCATTCCAGTAGTTTTGCGCCTGCTTAAACTTTACCTTTAACAGCCAAAGCTGACCCAGCTTCAATTGCCGAGGAAAGTTTCCATACCATGAAGCTTGTATTTTGGGCGGATTCAAAAATGTTTGCTGCTTACCAGTTATCGATAAAACCGTTCCAACAAAGCGGCTATGAGTCGCGTATTGCTCTGGAATACTGCTGATCAACAACTTAACTTGGGTTGTTTCAGTCAACTCATCAACTTGCTTTCTCTGATAGTGCTGCCAATTTAGATTTGCAGTCGTTAACGCAATACCGCAAAATACGCTTAAAACTAACATTGCCAGTAGTCGCGCTCGCGGCAGCGCTTGCGATGAGACCAGGATAACCGCAAGAGCAAGGCTTACGGCAGCGCAGCTCCACCAAAAGGTACCGGCGCTTGAAATGTTTAAACTCAGCCCAACACCTATAATAAACATGAGTAAACAACGGTCCATCGTTGCTCCCGGTCAGCGGTTAATTAAATTTAGCAGGTAGTTCCATGGCTCGACGGGTAATCAAAAAACTAGTACCTAATCATGAAACGATTAGGCAAACTAAGGTTATGCGCCTGTTTGGCAGTCTGTTACATGACGCCAACCTCTGGCACCTAAACCGGCGTTCTGCCTCGGGCGCGTTTGCGGTTGGCTTATTCACCGCATTTATCCCTGTGCCCTTTCAAATGGTTTTAGCGGCAGCTGTCGCGATTCCTTTTAGAGTCAACTTGCCGCTGTCGGTAGGGTTAGTCTGGATATCTAATCCTATTACCATGCCCCCGATGTTTTACTTAGCTTATCGGTTAGGTAATTGGTTACTGGCTGCGCCGCCTCAACCGTTTTCATTTGAACTCAGCTGGACTTGGTTAATTGCCAGCATTTCAACTATCGGCCCATCATTACTGCTTGGTTGCCTGGTGCTAGGTACGCTCGCCAGTCTGACCGGATATTTAGGCATCCGACTGCTTTGGCGGCAGTCGGTTGTTAGAGCATGGCGCAGACGTCCGGGCTCACGCCACTCAGGCTAATCACACAAACTAGTGGGAGCCGTGTAACGCTTTAGCCGGAGCTACCTGAGTCGCTCGCCAGGCGGGATAAATTGTCGCTAACAAGCTCATTACTATGGCCACTCCAGCAACAAGGGCAAGGTCCTGCCAACGAAGTTCCGAAGGAATTTGGCTGACAAAGTAAACGTCATCATTGAGCATTTGTAGTGACAGTAATTGTTCTAGCCAAAGCATTAACTGGGGTAAACTTAAAGCCAGAACAGCACCGACTATGGTTCCCAGAAAAGCTCCCCACAAGCCATTTTGAAGGCCCTGCCAGATAAATATCATCACAATTTTCCGGTCCTCAAGACCCATCGTCTTCAGCATCGCAATTTGCGCCCGTTTTTTAGTGACAGTTAACACCAACGTCGACACAATATTAAAGCAAGCGACTGCCATAACGAGCACTAGCACCAAATAAATGACAGTCCGTACCAGTTCTATATCCCTATACAAATGCCCATGTGTACGCATCCAGTGATTAACATAAACTAATTCCGGCAGTCGATTACCAACGCGCTTTGCCACTGCATCGGCATTAAACACATCACGCACCGATAGCTGTATCCCCGTGACTCCTCTTTCTATACCTGCTAACCGACGAGCCGTAGGTAACGATACATAAGCATTTTTGTGATCGACTTCCCCTCCAAAATTAAACAAACCAACAATTCTTAGTTGATGCCGTTTGGGTGCCTGAAAAGCTCGATTCCCCTGCTCTGCAATCAGCAATGTTAAGCGGTCACCGAAAGACAGTCCTAGCTCTCTGGCGAGGCCTGCACCTAACACCATAGTCGGCTCCGCCTGCTGCAGTGCCTGCAGTGCATCGTTTTTAATAAAGTCGCTAATACCATTACCAGAGGTTTCCGGATCAATGCCTTGCAGCATTATTCCTTTAAATTCTTGCCCCGACTGCACCATTGCTGTTTGTTGGATGACTGGACTTACACCAGTCACAGCATTGTCTTGCATAGCTAATTCCGCGATCGCAGACCAATCTTCAAATGGACCATCTACGCGTTGGTACTCGACGTGTGGAACCACCTTCAGCAGTTTATTTTGCAGCGCCAGTTGAAAACCATTCATCATCGACAGTGCTGTGATCAAAACCGCACACCCGAGCACAATACCAATGGTCGACGAAGCCGATATAAACGATAAAAAGCCGTTATGTGCTGTATTTTTCCTAAAACGATAGGCAATATCCCAGCTCAGCACAATTTACCTCGCTGTAATCGTTCAACCCGTTGTAGCTGATCAGCCATGCGCTCATCGTGAGTGACCACAACAAAAGCAGTCCCTTGCTCCTGGTTTAACTGCAACATTAGCTGATACACCGCCTCCGCAGCCTCACCGTCAAGGTTCCCGGTCGGTTCATCAGCAATAATTAGCTGAGGCTGATTAGCAAACGCTCGTGCCACCGCAACTCGTTGTCTCTCTCCACCTGAAAGCTGGGCTGGACGATGGTTGACACGGTCCGCCAAACCAACCCGTTGCAGTAGTGACTGAGCGCGTTGCAGAGCTTGTTCTTTGCTTGCGCCCGCAATTAATAATGGCATAGCGACATTTTCCAGCGCATCAAATTCGGGCAACAGGTGATGAAACTGGTACACGAACCCTAAATGCTGATTACGCCAACGCGCCAACTGGCTAGCTGACCAGTGGGTTATTTCATCGCCGCTAAAAAGCACTTTGCCCGAAGTCGGCTTATCCAGCCCTGCGAGGATGTGCATCAGCGTGCTTTTACCTGAGCCTGACGCTCCCACAATCGCTACCATTTCACCCTTATTAACGGTAAAGTCAACGTCATCTAGCACGGTCACCTGGCCACTTCCATCATTAAATATCTTACTCAGCTGCGAGCCCTGCAGCAACGCATTAGTCATAGCGTAACGCCTCCGATGGTTGAGTTTTAGCGGCCATCAACGCCGGATAGACGGTAGCACCTAAACATAAGGTAAGTGATGCCAACGCCACCATAGTAATTTGTAAAGGGTCAATCATAACCGGTAATCCGGCAGGACTTATGCTCATTAAGTTAACACCGAAAAACAACAATATAGGGTTTAGGTAATAGCTTAATAACAATCCCATTAATAGACCTAACAATGTTCCTATGACACCGTTATAAGCCCCCTGCAATAAAAACACACGACGTATTTGTACTTGTGTTAACCCCAAAGTTTGTAATATCGCAATGTCGTGTCGCTTTTCGTTGATTACCATAACCAGTGCCGACAAGGTGTTAAATGCAGCCACCGCAATAATCAGTGCTAACATTAGCCACATCATCCGCTTTTCCATGGCCACAGCATCGAATAACTGACCAAACTGCTGACGCCAGTCACTAACCTGATAAGAGGTTTGTTCTCGGTAACTGGCGGCGACTTCCGGTGCCATAAAAGCATCCTCCAGTTGCAGCTGAAAGCCCATTACCGAATTTTCTGGTTGGCGGGTCAAACGGTTTAAATCCGCGGCATCAGCAACAACTAGCCCATTATCAACTTCGGATTGCAACGCAAAAACACCAGTAACCGTAAACTGTCGTTGAGCCGGAACCATACCAAATGGCGTGTACACGCCACCTCTAGAGGCTATAAGCCGAACTCTGTCGCCAACAGTAAGCCCCAACCGATGCGCAATACCCTGACCAATAATCAACTGGTAGTCGCCAGCTTTTAAGTCCGTCCAGCGTCCCACTTGTAATGACTTCTGCAGCATTTGCGGGAGCCCTTGCGAGTCAGCCGCCGCGGTCGAATTCATCCGCCCCCTTGCTATCGCCACCATCATGTCGCCGCCAGATTGCAGCAACGCCTGAGTCTGAACGAACGGAAACACTGACTCAACAGCTGCGTGTTTAGGCAGCTGTTGACGTTGCTGCTGCCAGTTATCAATGGGATCGGAATGGGTTAACGTGACCTGTGGCACAGCCCCTAAAATGCGTTGTTTAAGCTCACCTTCAAAGCCATTCATTACCGACATCACCACAATTAGCGCCATTAACCCCAGGGCAATGCCGCCAAGCGCGAAACGGTTGATAAACCGGGTGAAAGCTGAGCTTTTTTGCGCTCGTCCATAGCGAAGCGCGATAAACAGCGTAACGGGTTGGAACATTACCCTCTCAAAATCAATTGTTGCGTAATAGTATCGAGCAAGGATAATGAGTTGTAGTAAGCCTGACAACTAAAAGGGCAGATTATGACAGATTCCCCATTAACACAGACACAACAAATCGGCGATTTCTTCACCGTTAGCGAGTCATTTCCGGTCAACCTGGAAATCGTCGATAACGACTTTATAGTGCCGGATCAGTTTGAGTTTGAAGACACTATGCCGGAGCTGTTTAAAATGGCATCCAGTATGGCGGGTTCCGATCAGGATATGCTCGAAAGACTTAAAATGGACAATCAACAGTCGCCTGCGCTAATCGGCCTACTCGACCATATGAACCAGCGAATGATCACCATGCTAGGTTATTTGTTGCGTTACGAAGACGACCCCAACCACCGCTTCGAAGGAACTGAGTTTGGCGGTGGTGGCATACGCATTATATCCCCACACTCGTTTGATTTTGATCAGGTTGTTCGAGCTAAGCTGTTCTTTAAAGCGGAGTCGTTAGCTATCTTTTGCTACCTGCGCTGTGTCGCCAGTGAGCCGCATGAGCCATCAGGCAGCTACAAAATCACTTTCGAGTTTGAGCAAATCTTAGAACAAGATCAGGAACACTTAATTCGGGCCAGTCTGCATTCCCAAAGTCGCCACTTAAAACGGCGCGCCCAACAACGCCAGCAAAAAACTGACGAAAATGGATAAATTGTCACTGAGACTCATCCAAAAACACGCATAGATCGGTATAATGCCCACGTATTTTAACCGGCAATTGAGTAGTCATGGCTGAAATTTCTGTATTACATCCACCGTTTCCGAAGTCGTCCGAACGCGATATTAGCTGGATAAATTTGCGCGGCAGTTCCGAGGCACTGGCACTGGCCAAGCTCATTGACCATACCCCAGGCCGGGTATTAATCGTTACCCCTGATGCAAATCAAGCCCATCGAATCGAGCAGGAAGTGCGGTTTTTTGCGGGTGAAAATACAGAATACCACGACGATATAACCCTATTCCCTGACTGGGAGACTTTGCCTTACGATAGTTTTTCTCCACATCAGGATATAATCTCTGAACGGTTGAGCGTGTTAGCCCGTCTCCCCGCTGCGAAGCGCGGCGCTTTAATTGTTAGCGTTAATACATTAATGCAACGCATCGCTCCCAAAACCTTCGTTAAAAGTCAGGCACTTGAATTTACCGTCGGTCAAAAACTCAATAGTATTGCTTTGCGTGAGGAGCTTGAGAAAGCTGGCTACCGACACGTCAATCAGGTTATGGAGCACGGTGAATTTAGTGCCCGGGGGTCTATCCTTGATCTGTTCCCAATGGGCAGTCAGCTGCCCTATCGGCTGGACTTTTTCGATGATGAGATTGATAGCATTCGGCCATTCGACCCAGAAACTCAGTTATCTCAACAACCGGTTAATGAAGTTCGACTGTTACCAGCGCATGAATTCCCACTAACGAAAGCCGGTATCGAGCAGTTTCGTAGCCAGTTTCGCGAGCGTTTCGAAGTAACCACCGAGCGCGACTCGGTGTATCAGCAAGTCAGTAAATCTCAACTTCCCGGCGGCATCGAGTATTATTTACCGTTATTTTTTGAAGAAACCGCAACCCTTTTTGATTACTTGCCGGATGACACGGTGTTAGTTACTTTTGGCGACATCCAGGGTGCCTTAGAGCGCTTATGGACCGATATTAACCACCGCTATGAACAACGTCGATACGATAAACAGCGACCATTACTACACCCCAACGAACTGTTCTTGCCTGCCAACGAAGTTCACCGGGGCTTTAAAAAACTGCACCGTATCCGCACAGCTATCCCTGCGGATAAACCAACCCCAGGCGCTGTCCAATTTAATACCGAGATTGTAACGGACATTGCTGCAGATCATCAGCACAAGCAGCCATTTGCAAAGTTAGCAAAAACTATTGAGCAAGCACTAAATGATAATGAACGCGTCATTTTTTCCGCCGAGAGCGCAGGCCGCAAAGAAACCTTACGTGAAATTGCCGCCCGTTTAGGCTGGCAGCTCGCCAACTTCACCAGTCTGAATGAGTTTTTAGCGTCGGATGAACCGATTGGACTGCTGGTCAGCCCTATCGTCAACTCATTCCATCTGGTAGAGGAAGGCGTCTGGTTTATTACCGAAACGGAATTGTTTGGTAATAAGGTAGCGCAGCGACGTCGCCGCGAGCAAAAAGCCACTGTCAGTCCAGATACCTTAATCCGTAATCTAGCAGAGTTACAAGTAGGACAGCCGGTAGTGCATATCGATCACGGTATCGGTCGTTATCAAGGGCTAACAACTCTGGATGCAGGTAACGTCACCACTGAGTTTGTGACTATCGAATATGCCGGCGCTTCAAAGCTCTATGTTCCGGTTTCTGCACTCGATGTATTGAGCCGCTACAGCGGTGGCGAAGATAATCATGCGCCATTGCACAAATTAGGTAATGACAGTTGGGAAAAAGCGAAAAAGCGCGCTGCCGAAAAGATCCGGGATGTCGCCGCCGAGCTGCTTGATGTGTACGCGCAGCGTGAAGCGAAGCCCGGTTACCCATTTACCATTAATCAAGACGACTACCAAAGATTTTCGAACGGCTTTCCGTTTGAGGAAACCATTGACCAGCAACAAGCGATTGAAGCTGTTAACGCCGATATGCAGGCGCCACGGGCTATGGACAGGTTAGTGTGCGGTGATGTTGGCTTTGGTAAAACCGAAGTTGCCATGCGCGCTGCTTTCATTGCCGTGAATGACAGCAAACAGGTAATGGTCTTGGTTCCCACTACTTTGCTAGCGCAGCAGCATTATGAAAACTTTAAAGATCGTTTTGCTGACTGGCCGGTCAGAGTCGAAGTGTTGTCACGTTTTAAGACAACTAAGCAGTCCAAACAGATTTTAGAAGATCTGGAGTCAGGCCAGGTGGATATCATTATCGGTACCCACAAGTTGCTGCAGGATAATATTAAATGTAATGACCTTGGCTTGCTCGTGGTCGACGAAGAGCACCGGTTTGGTGTTCGCCAAAAGGAGACGATTAAACGAATGCGCGCCGATGTCGATATTCTGACGTTGACCGCAACACCAATCCCGCGGACGCTCAACATGGCGATGCATAACATTCGTGATTTATCCATTATCGCTACTCCGCCAGCGAAACGCCTTGCCGTAAAAACCTTTGTCCGTGAATCTGACGATGCCACCGTGCGCGAAGCCGTGTTGCGCGAGATTTTGCGCGGTGGTCAGGTTTACTTTTTACACAATAACGTTGAGACCATCGATAAGATTGCCCGTGATCTGGAAACCCTGGTTCCTGAAGCTCGTATTACAGTCGCTCATGGGCAAATGCGCGAACGCGAACTCGAGCGTATTATGTCCGACTTTTATCATCAACGATTTAATGTATTGGTTTGCACGACTATTATCGAAACCGGTATCGATGTTCCCAGTGCTAATACCATCATTATGAACCGGGCCGATCACCTGGGATTGGCACAGATGCATCAGCTTCGGGGACGGGTCGGCCGTTCACATCACCAAGCCTACGCCTATTTATTAACACCCAATCCTAAGCGTATGACCAAGGATGCCGCTAAGCGGCTTGAAGCTATCTCACAGCTTGAAGACTTGGGAGCTGGCTTTATGCTCGCTACGCACGACCTAGAAATCCGCGGCGCCGGTGAACTACTAGGTGATGAACAAAGCGGACAAATTGAAAGCATTGGCTTTACTTTGTACATGGACATGCTGGAACAGGCAGTACAATCGCTTAAGGACGGTAAACAACCCTCGCTGGAAAATTTATCCAGAACTCGTACCGAGGTCGACTTACGCATTCCCGCTCTGTTACCTAATGACTATATTCCCGACGTCAATAACCGCTTAAGTTTATATAAGCGCATCGCCAGCAGTGACAGCGAACAGCAGCTGCAAGACATTCAGGTTGAATTAATTGACCGTTTTGGGTTACTCCCGGATGCTGCGAAAAACCTAATCCGACAAACCAGTGTGCGAAATCACGCCGAATTGTTAGGAATTCGAAAAATTGAAATGGGTAATCAAGGTGGCGTTATCGAGTTTTCCGACAACACCAAGGTTAAACCCGAAGTGATTATTGGTTTGATGCAACAGGCACCGAATAATTACAAGCTTGATGGACCAAACCGGCTCCGCATCAGTCAGCCTATAGAGGATACTCAAAGCCGGTTAAAACTGATAGAGTCGCTGTTGAATGACTTTTCTCAGGAGTGAATAAGGTGGCGCTGACGCGTATTTTAACAACAGCTATTGCTCTAACCCTGTCAACATTGAGTGTGACGACGGCTCATGCACAGGTTCCAGATAGAGAGTATTGGCGTTGGTTCGAAGTAGAAGTTGTTTTGTTTAAACACACTTCGGAACAAACTATTCGTGAGCAATTCCCGCTCCAGGTCTCCGCTATCCCGATTACGCTGGGTAATGATCTTCTTACGCCCTATCACAATCGAAGCTACCCTGCGCTACGCGGCGGTTTAGACAGCTGTGAGCCGCTCGCTGAACAGTCTGAATTAAATCTGCGAATTGACTGCCAGTTTGAGCATGAGGATGTTTGGATCCCGATTCCCGGTAACCCGTTAACACCACCAACACGAACGCAAGAACTCGCCAAAACAGACGTTATTATTGACGGCAGAGGCGGTGATATTAACTCTGCAAGACAGGCATTTTTGATGCCGGAAAGTGTCCACGAACTGACTGAAACGCGCCAGCAATTAGTGAATAAAGGGCTGGTGAAGCCGCTGCTACACGTTGCCTGGCGACAGCCTGTTTTTAGCGAACGGGATAATAAAACAATACGACTGTTTGCCGGCGAACAATTTACTAATGAATTTAATTACGACGGCCTTACCAAACAGTCGCTCGGTGGAACTTCAGTTGAGCGACGCCTGCAACAAGGCTCGTTAGTAGAACAAGTAGAAACGTTACTGCAGAAAGTAGATGCTGAACAAGTTATCTTTACTAACGCCGACTCGCAGGCCCCTAAACCACTGGATGACACCAGCCAATTACCAGAGCTTATCTGGGAGTTAGACGGCCTCCTGCATATATTCTTAATCGGCAATTACTTGCATATAGACAGTGATTTTAACTTACGCGAAACAACAGCAATCGAATCGGCAATGTCTGACTTAAAGCAACAGGCGCAACACGCCCTATCCGGAAAGTCCTCAGAGCAACCTTTTTTAAGAGCTTACCCGTTTAAGCAGCGACGTCGGGTTATTAGCCACGAAACACACTATTTTGACCATCCAAAAATGGGCATGGTTATCCAAATTCGTCGAACAGACTTGTCGGCTCGTCGTTACTAATTCATTAAACAAGGATTGGCTTATGGAAAAGTACGAGGAACTATTATTGGCGTTGCGTAAAGTTATTCGCGCTATCGACCTTTATTCCAAACAGCTTAATAAATATTCCGGATTGACTGCTCCTCAACTTTTAATTCTCAGAGAAATTGTTGCTCGCGACGGAATTACTGCCAGTGAAGTTGCGCAAAATATTACCCTAAGCCCAGCTACCGTATCTAACGTCATTGAAAGGATGGAGCATCGGCAACTTATCCATAGACACCGCAGTGCTACCGATAAACGCCGAGTTTTGCTATATCTAACCGAACAAGGCCGTGCGCTCCTGAGTAAAGCTCCACAACCTCTGCAAGAGGACTTTATCGAGAAGTTTCAGGCATTAGATGAATGGGAACAATCTTTATTATTGTCCTCTATGCAAAGAATTGCGGCTATGATGGACGCGGAAAGACTCGACGCCGCTCCAGTACTGGAGGTTGGCAGTTATCACAAAATGGATTCAGGTCAATGAAACAACTTACCCTTATTGCCTCAGCAATACTTTTTAGCGCTGGCGTTACTGCTCAAAGCTGCGAAAACAACGCCCAGTTGGTCGCGATTCATGATGTTCAGGGAGCAGCTGAAAGCTCACCGATGGAAGGTAAACAAGCCACCGTATCCGGTATTGTCACAGCCAACTGGAGTAATAAAAATCAGCTAAGTGGTTTTTTTATCCAGTCGCCAACGGACCATGTCGATGATGATCCGTTAACATCTCAAGGTCTGTTTGTTGCAACCCAAAATATAAGTCATAAAGCGGAGGTTGGTACTCAGGTTCGGGTAACCGGCACAGTTAGTGAAATAAACGGTCTTACTCAACTAACCAATCCAAGTGCCATCTATGACTGCGGCCCGGCGGAGCAACAGCCATCGACTATTACTGTAAGCTTGCCGTTTGACTCGCGCGCTCAAGCCGAAGCGTTGGAAGGAATGCAGGTTATCGTAGAAGGCGATGAACCGTTGACGATTTCTGGCCATTACCAATTTCCTCGTCATGGCTACTTTGATGTTTCTGCCGGACGTCTCTGGACCCCAACTCAAGTCGCTAAACCCGGAAGTGCCGCTAACGCGCGACGCGCCAGCAATCGGCTAAACCGACTACAAGTGGACGACAACAGCAACCAGCAACCCGACGTGCTGCCACATCAAAGTTTATTTCATGGCCCACAAAACAGTTTACGAAGTGGCGCGAGACTAAAGCCGATCAGCGGAATTTTATCGCAGTATAATGACATTTACCGGTTGCAACCGACTGTCGATCTGCAACTTGCAGAGCGCTCCAAGATAACACCAATATATCCTAAGCGCACCGAGCATCTTCGGGTTGCTAGCTTTAATGTGCTGAATTATTTTAACGGCGACGGCAAGGGTGGCGGCTTTCCAACTGAACGCGGCGCTCACTCACCGGAGCAATTAAAGCGTCAGCAACAAAAGATTATCGCCGCACTGGTTGCACTTGATGCAGACGTGTTGGGTTTAATGGAAGTAGAAAATGATGGTTTTAGTCAGTACAGCGCTATTACTCAACTAACAAAGGCATTAAACCAAGCCCAGAGTAAAACTTACGCTATCGCTCAGCCGCGCTCAGAGCGGGTGGGAAGCGATCAAATTAGTGTTGCTATTATCTATAACTCCGAGCGGCTAACTCCAGGCTCGCATGCTAAAACTTTGGTACAGGGCCCTTTTACATGGGGTAGCCGGGTACCATTAGCACAGGTATTTGTTGATAAAAACAACGATAAAACCTTTACTGCGGTAGTTAATCATTTTAAATCAAAAGGAAGTTGTCCTGATAGCGGCTCTAATGCTAACCAACATGATGGTCAGGCATGTTGGAATTCTCTGCGACTAGAGTCAGCCGAGTCACTACTGTCATGGGTGGCTAACGAGCAATTCCCGGCACCGGTTTTATTGGGGGATTTTAATGCTTATTATCACGAAGATCCGATCCAATACATGACCTCTAACGGGTACAAAAATGTTTCCTCCGAACATGACTACTCATACGTTTATGACAGTCAGGCCGGTGCATTAGACCATATTTTAGTGGCTGATGAATTGGTGCCCTCTATCGACTTGGTGCAACATATCAATTTTAATGCCGATGAACCGGGCTTTTACGACTACCGTGATAAAACGTACTATCAACCCGGCCCCTATCGGTCATCAGATCATGATCCACTTGTCGTTGACTTCGATTGGCGCGAATCTGGCAAGTAGGCATTGTCAGTACCAAAATGGATTTCAATCTCTAATCCCAGCATCCAGTGGCCCCGACGAACTTCATTAACAGTCTCTCGGGGCCTGTGATAGCCCACCCAAGTTTCCACAAACAGCCATTCACGCAAATAACGTTGCCGATTGAGTAGCCGTACTCCATAGTCATTTATCGGCACAGCATGATCGGTTTGTCCTTCAATCCAGGTTTCAACCGCCATCGCCTTGTCTTCAGCATAAAGTTTATAAGCACGAGCTGAACTACTCCAACGCAAACCATTAGTTTCCTGCGCAAAGGTTCCCAATGCCGACCAGCGCGCCAGAATGCTATCGGTAACGTTCGCTTCAAAGTCAAACCGTTGCGCGACTCCAAAGCCATCACTATCCCGCCAAAAGGCTGAACTTTGCAGTCTCACCAAGGCGCTCTCCCCCAGCGCAGCATCGGTTCTGTAGCGCGCTCTTAGGTAGCTATCAAAGTCGAGACCACCACGAATGCCGACGCTGTAAGACAGCCGGTGCTGCTCGTTCATATGAGGGTCGAAACCCAGGCCGACTAACCATTCCTCGTCGGTAGCTGTGGAGCGAATAACGGAAGGTCGTCCGGCGGATGCATCATCCAAAAATTCATCACTATCGACTCGACCGATAAACGCGGATAACTCATCCTTGGCGTGAGGTAAATTTACTTTTGCCCGAAACCGAGACTTTAACTCAAAGCCGTCGTAAGCGCTCCATTGAGGCGCTAATGACAGTCGACCGTATGAACTGTAGCTATCTGACAATCTGTCTTCGGCAAAAAAACCGTCAACCCAGCGAGCGGATGCATCGACAGTGCCAGCGAGTCCTTCACGGAAGCTGTCGTACCACTGTTTATCAGAGTGCTGCCCGGGCTCCTCTGTTTGTGCCTGTACCAATGGCGTTAATAATAAAAGCAGACCGATAGAGAACTTTTTCACCAAAATACACCTATTACATTATAATAGTCGTATTATCTGGAGAGCACATGCGAATCATTTTAACTTTCACCTGCCTGCTGTTAGTCAGTAATTTCAGCATCGCACAAAATGAAGTAACAGAAAAGCAACAAAATGAAGCGGTCGCGACACTCGCCGGTGGCTGTTTTTGGTGTGTAGAGGAAGCCTTTGAACAACTTGATGGTGTCCGAGAAGTTGTTTCTGGTTATGCCGGCGGTAACCAGCCAAACCCGAGTTATGAGCAAGTTTCGTCGGGCCAGACCGAGCACACCGAAGCTGCGCAGATTTACTACGACCCCAGTGTTATCAGCTACGCTGGTCTATTACAAAAGTTTTGGCGAATTATGGACCCTACCGATAACCAAGGCCAATTTGTTGATCGTGGACAGCAATATCGTCCAGAAATATTCGTCCATAACGATACTCAGCGACGTGTTGCAGAGGCCTCTAAACAGTGGTTATCCGAAAACGGCCCGTTTCAACAACCGATTGTTGTGCCAATAACAGACTTTACATCGTTTTATCCAGCAGAAGATTACCATCAGGACTATTACGACAAAAACCCAATTCGATATAGAGTTTATACATACAATTCCGGTCGCTACGACTTTGTAGAAAAGCATTGGGGAGAAACAAACAACATTGATTACCATCGATTCACCAATGATAACCCCGGCGGTGAAAAAACGGCAGGTAGTAACCCTTGGCAAGACTTTAGCAAACCGTCAAAACAGCAACTAAAAAAGCAATTAACACCAATTCAGTACGCCGTCACTCAGGAAGATGAAACCGAGCAAGCCTTTAACAATGCCTACTGGGATAATAAGCGTGCCGGTATATACGTTGACATTGTTAGTGGTGAACCGCTGTTTTCATCGGCAGATCAGTACAAATCGGGCAGCGGCTGGCCAAGCTTCACTCGCCCCATTACACCGAACGCTGTGGTCGAAAAGGAAGACAACAGTTGGTTTTATACCCGTACCGAAATCCGCAGTCGCTATGCCGACTCGCACTTAGGCCACGTGTTTAACGACGGACCCGAACCAACAGGCTTGCGCTATTGTATGAATTCAGCGGCAATGGAGTTTGTCCCGCTCGATAAAATGCAAGAAAGAGGCTACGGTGACTATATCGACGCAGTCACCGAGTCCTCAAAAGGTGCTCAGTAGGAGCTAGGCTACCCAGCCTAGTTCCTGAGCTCGCTGTGCCGCTTGTTTCGGCACATCCGTCGCAACAAAATGGTGATGCAAAACCTGAACACCCAGCATATGATTGATCACTGCATCTAATTGCACATGTTCCTCAGCCGGAACCGCCGAGTCCTGATGCCTTTCAAAAGTTTTTACCACTTGCTCATAGTCGAGCAAACCGGCATCTTCGACGGCTTTCTTATTGAGAAACTGTTCAGCCAGCTTTTCCACCGCCTTCCATTTTTCAGGGTCGGTATGCGCCGGTGGTGCCATAAACGCAAATTTCTCTCGCTTATACAGCGTTTCCGGTAACAAGCCCTTCATCGCCTCACGCAGCACATATTTTTCTTTGTTCCCTTTAATTCGCAAATGCGGCGGTACAGAAAAAGCATACTCCGCTAAATGGTGGTCCAGAAATGCAGGTCGTGCTTCCATTGAGTTTGCCATATCAACCCGATCACCGCCCCAGGTCAGAATCTGCCCCTCCAGCATGGTTTTAATCCAGACATATTGAGCGCGGTCGAGCGGATGACGCCCTTCTAACATGTTTTGGTCGAGAGTATCGGCTATCGCCGTGCTAGGATCATAACTCTCTACCTTTTGTCGCATGGTATTAGACATCAGTGGCAAGGCAACCGAGCTGCACGATAACCAGGGTTGAACGCAGCTTGGAGTAAAGCCCACTTTTTGATTAAACGCATCGCTGACAAACTCTTCGCGCGCCAACATTGCGCCTTTAAACAACTTATTGTTTTTTTCAAGTAACTCCTGCCACTCCACACGCTCGATTTCCGGTAAATGATCCAGACCATGCAAGAACATATCTTTACGGAAAGCAGGATATCCGGCAAAGAGCTCATCCGAGCCTTCCCCGGTCATCACCACTTTATAACCAGCCTCATGCACCGCTTGACTCATCAGGTACTTAGCAACACCCAGAGTGTTGTATATCGTGCGTTCCGTATGCCATAAGGTTTTCACAAAATGGTCGTATAAGTCATTCGCTTTCAGTGCCATGATATGGTGGTCAGCATTAGTTGCTTCGGCCATTTCTTTAGCTATTGGTGTTTCGTCGTAGTCGTCAGAATCAAAGCCGATAGTAAATGCCTTAACTGAAGTTTGCGTCGACGCAGAAGCCAGACCAAGGATGGCACATGAGTCGATACCACCGGATAGATAGCAGCCCACTGGCACATCAGCCGTCATCCGGTGTTGTACCGCTTCCAACAGTTGGGCTCGAACTCCCTCAATGTATTGTTCTTCGTCAACGTCGTCGCCGGGGTAATCTCTCTCATCCGGGAAGTTAACGTCCCAGTACTTATGTTCCGTGATCTGTAATTTACCGTTAACCCGAGTTACTTTTACCACATAGCCCGGCTGCACCTGATTAATCCCCGAGAATGCGGTTGAACCTGGAACCATTACCTGAATTAACTGATGGTACAAGCCTTCAGCAGAAAACTCCCGCTTGACATCTGGGTGGGCAAACAACACTTTCAGTTCGGATCCAAACACTATCCCGTGCTCTGTTTCTGTCCAATACAACGGCTTGATGCCGAATCGATCGCGGACTAGATAGAGACTGTCTTCCTGACTATCAAAAAGGCCAAACGCGAATTCTCCACGTAGCTCTTTTAAAGTGGCCTCTAAGCCATAACGTTCGAACAGGTGCAATACAATCTCGGAGTCACTTTTGCTACGGAATTGAGCGCCTCTAGCAGTCAGATCCGCACGGATCCGTTTAAAGTCATAAAATTCGCCGTTATGTGTTAGCAGCAGCCGGTTGTCGGCTGATAAAAAAGGCTGTCGACCGCGCTGTTCATCCAAATCGATAATTGAAAGTCGTGCGTGACTAAAACCGACCCCCTGTTCTTGATTAATTTGGTAGCCATAACCATCGGGGCCCCGATGGTGCATAATCGCGGCCATGTTAACCAGCGTTTGAGCGTTTATCGGACGTTCCGTTTGGTGATGAAAAACTCCAGCAATTCCGCACATTCTTTGCTTTTCCTTCTATTAGACAACATCGATAACGCGCTCCGCGCGCTGAACCATACATGTTAGTAACGCCATGCGTAAAAACACGGCACCACGGGCTTGGCTGAAATACCAATTATGCGGTGTATGATCAAGATCGGTACTCAATTCTGCGCCACGAGCCAATGGGTGCAAGATAATAGCCCCCTCTTTAAGCGGCGATTTAGCCGTTAGACTAAATGTTTTACCATAGGTATTAAACGTCTCTCCCTCCCAGGAAATAGCATTAATATAAATAACGTCCAGATCGGGTAAAGTTTTATCCAGATCGGTTGCGGTACGGATACTAATACCCGCTTGCTCAATTTGTTCTCGTTGTTGCTGGCCGAATAACTCATCCTGCACCGAGTCGTCGTGAATAATAACCAACTCTTTTATGGCATTGGGAAACTTACACAACAGCTTTATCAAACTGCGTACCGTGCGCATTTTATTCGGCACACCAATGATACCAACACTGACAGCATGCTCTGCAGCCTCCTCGGTAACCAATTCCGGCCGCCATTTGAACATCGCATAAAGATCAGCCAGTGCTTGCGTTGGATGCTCATCGCTCCCATTACCGGCATTAATAATCGGGATACGCAACGAGTCGACCATTTCTTCTAGCGACGTTTCGTTGTTATCTCGCAGTACCACACAGTCGCCGTAATTATTAAACATTTCGGCCACATCCGCTAAGCATTCACCTTTCGCAATACCTGTGGTAGATCGGTCGGTAATTGACATAATATCGCCACCCAGACGATGCCAGGCGCTCTCAAACGAGAGTCTGGTTCTAGTGCTGGGCTCATAAAAGGCAGAAATCAAAATCTTACCCTGCAATGAGGTACTAAACCGCCGCGGGTTAGCTTCATATTTTGCGGCTAGCCGAAACAACTGCAGCAGACCGTTTTGGGTAAACTGATCCGAAGACACAATGTGCTGATTGGACAGCTTCAACAAATAATCGCCATCTTCCTGAATAGCTCTAAGTAACGCCTTAGGATGGGCGTTACCACAAACATCCGGCCGCTCCCTTTCAAACGACACATCTTTTATGTTCATAGGGTTACCATATTGTTTTAGAAAAATAGTCTTTGATAAACAGTGCCAGCAAAATCACCGGAGTTAAACAAGTGATTACCAGCGCAGCGATAATTAATACCGAGAAAAACAGTTCAGGAATTTGCATTTTTAGTTCTCCTCGTTTAGCTGCCGCCAGTCGAATAGGCGCTGACTGTTTACTACGCCAACCCAACAAATAACACCGGAAACAGCGCAAGAGATCAGTGCCGCGACGTAAAAACCAATAGCAAAGTAGCCAACGAGCCCACTTAAAGTACCAAATGCCATTGCTGCCGCAGCATAGCTACCGCTTAACTTCCGTTGATAAAGACCAAGTACAATTGGCCAGATAGTACTGGCTACAAAGGCACCGGCAAAGTTTAATAAAGCGCCTAAGGTGGCAATGCGAGGTAAGCAAAACAACCAAGTCATTATCCCAAGTCCTAAAATGCAGTAACGGTTAAACCGCATCAGCGTTTTGTCAGAAGCCTTGGGTTTGAATTTTTTATGGAATAAATCTTGAGTGACTAAATCTGATGTAGCCGCCAATAACGAATCCAGACTGGAAGCTAAAGCCGAAAAGATAACAATAAAGACAACAATCGCGCCCGCCTTACCGAGTACCGCTGCAGCGACTGTCGGACCAATCATATCAGCGCTTGGTGGAAAAATACCCAACTGCGGTGCCGCCAATGCAATAAACCCAGTAACAATTGGGATCGGCAACCACATTAAACCACCCGTTAAATAGGCTTTGTAGGCAACATCTTTTTTAAAGGATAGTGCTCGCGACCACCAAACATTGGAATGAAAAATTTCACCCAAACCAAAGAAAATATTATTAAACAAAAACATCACAGCTGCCGGAAATAATACGTCCAATAACTGTGGGTGCTCAGCGGATAAGTTTTGGTGAATACTGTCCAGCCCAACATTATCAATAAGCCAGTAAGCAATAACACTAACACCGACAATAATGATTAACGCCTGAATAAAATCGGTCGCAATGACCGCTCGCATTCCACCAAACAATGTATAACCCACACAAATAATTAAAATAGCGGTCATACCAATGTGATAATCAAGGCCACTCAGCGACTCGAGCAAAATACCGCCCGCCATCCCCAAACTTATCAGCCAGCCGAACGCGTAAACCACCGAGATAATAATAAATACCCACCATGCCACCTGACCATAACGCAACCTTACAAAGTCGCCTGAGGTATACCCGTTGGGTAGCAATTGTTTAATACGTTTAGCCATAGGTGCAAATAACAATAGCCCCAGAGCGGCAAAGGAGTAACCAATCATCCCCCAAAGACCAAACTGGTAGGTTAGTTGTGGTGCTACCAGGGTCGTATTACTGGTGACCCAGGTGGCCATTGCCGTTGCTGCCGCAAAAGCAAAGCCTACATTACGCCCGGCCAGGGCAAAGTCTTCGTGGGTTTTGTTTTTACGGCCTAACCAGTAGCCAAACAAGATCCAGCCAATACCGAATAATACGACGATGGTTAAACCAACCGACGTATCCAGAGCAAACTCAGTCATCTGCAGGCTCCGCTTCAGATTTTTGATGAAACCGAATTATTGTTACAACCAGAGCAGTAAATATTAAAAAACCAACCACAAATAAGCCAAGCGCTTGCCACAATGGGTAATGCTGAACTCGAACCTGAATTACATTACTGTATTCAGAAACATCTTCGCTGCGTGCTCGCAAATAATATGTGCCATCGCTAAAGCCAGTTAGCGAGAGTTTCTTAAAATCACCTAATGCGGGGAAAGTTTGCAGGTTTTGCTTAAAATCTTTACTTGAGGAAGCTTCTATTACAAGAGAAGCAATAGGCTCTGAAGCATCAGTAGTCGACGACACGTTTACCGTGAAATATCCCTCTCTGACGGTTGAATCCGGCCCATTTAACTGCAGTGATTGCGCGGCCGACGGCGCAGCCAGTGTTAACAAGAAACACAAACTCAACATTTTAATCATACGTCCGGCACCTATCGAGGGTTTCACCATGCGTTGGATTGCTCTCTTGAGTAACTTGAATTATCAGGCTATCAGCCCGTTAGAACGATTTCAACTTAACAAGCAGGTTGTTGTTTGAACGTTCATTTTTATTAACATTTTATCTTATAATTGCATCAACAATCCGTTTCCCGCAAGCTAACGTACTGCTTTAACGTGATTAACTACAGGAAGCTGCTTACTTATGATGTATCTTTGCAGTCTAGGCTCAAATATAGAGCCTGAGCTCCATTTTTCCAGAGCAAAACACTATCTCGCTAAGCTCTCTGAAAAGCTTGAGTTTTCCCGGGATATTGTCACTCAACCGGTTGGAATAAATACCAACAAGCCCTTTTTAAATGCCCTTTTCACGTTAGAAACTACATTGCCTGCTAACGAGTTAAAGCAACATTTTAACGAAATAGAGGAACTATTAGGGCGCGACCGCTCTGACCCACAGAGTAGTATTAAGGACCGTCCCATCGATATTGATATATTAGGTCCTTTAAGCGAACAACCGCAAGTTCCTGAATACTTGCACCATTTACAACAAGAACTGATGAGCCTAAAACAATGAATAAAGTCGCCCTAATTACCGGAGCCGGAAGACGGTTTGGTTATGAACTGGCTGAGAGTCTTCTTAACGAGGGCTATACTGTATTTGCCCACTATAATAGTTCGAAACAAGGTGTCGAGAAACTTGAGAAAAGCGGTGCCATCGGCCTGCAGGCTGACTTTAGTGATAACCAACAGATTGACCAAATGGTTGACGCTGTATTGGCCCAAGCCAATCATCTAGACTTGCTGGTCAACAATGCATCATGCTTTTTTAATAATGACACCGTGGATCAGAACGACAATGCATTAAACGCTGTGTACCAGGTGCATGCTGTCGCCCCCTATAAGTTAATAACAGGCTTGTCGTCACTGTTAGCCAAAGCCAACGATGGGCTGGTCATCAATATTACCGATATATATAGCGACCGCCCATCAACTGACTATATTGCCTATTGCGGTGCCAAAGCCGCGTTAGCCAATATGACCCAGGCATTCGCAAAATCGTTAGCTCCGGAGGTTCGGGTAAATGCTATCCAGCCAGGTCCAATTTTATTTTTACCGGAACATGATAGCGCGCACAAACAACAAATTTTAGAACAAACCCCGTTGACGGTGGAAGGTGGTTTGCAGCCAATGATAGATACCGTGCGCTTTTTACGCGACAATACATTTTTGACCGGCGAATCGATTAAAGTGGATGGCGGCCGAGCATTAAAAATTTAGCCCAACACGCATAAAAAAAGGCCCTCTTTACGAAGGCCTTTTTCTTGTTACAGCTTAAACTTTTAGTCTTTAAGCATTTGCCGCAACACGTAATGCAAAATACCACCATTTTTGTAGTAACGCATTTCGTTTCCGGTATCAATACGGCATTTAACCTGGAATTTCACTTCCTCACCGTTGTTGCGCTTAGCCACTACATCGAGTATCTGACCTGGCTTCAAATCTTTATTCAATCCTAAAATTGAGATTTCCTCTTCACCAGTAAGGCCATGCTCTTCGACACCCTCAGCTTCGTCGAACTGCAGTGGTAAAACGCCCATGCCAATCAGATTAGAGCGGTGAATACGCTCATAGCTTTCAGCAATAACGGCTTTTACACCGAGCAGACGAGTACCTTTAGCAGCCCAGTCACGGCTAGAACCGGTGCCATATTCCTTACCGGCAAGCACGACAAGTGGCGTATCATTTTCCATATACTTCATGGCCGCATCATAGATGGCCATCTGCTCGCCCGTAGGGATATACTTAGTGTAGCCGCCTTCGACATCATCCAACATTTGGTTCTTAATACGAATGTTGGCAAAGGTGCCGCGCATCATGACTTCGTGATTACCACGGCGCGAACCATAAGAGTTAAAGTCTTTAACGGCAACCCCATTCTCCTGCAGGTATTTACCCGCCGGAGCGTCTGCTTTAATCGCACCTGCTGGCGAAATATGGTCAGTGGTAATAGAATCAGCAAACACGGCTAATACATTAGCACCTTTAATGTCCTGCAGCTCTTCAAGTGGTTTATCAATGCCCTCAAAGAACGGCGGATTTTTAACGTAGGTGGAGTCATCCTGCCAATCATATACCTTGCCTTCGGCAACGTTAATTTCACGCCACTCTTCATCACCTTCGAACACTTCCGCATATTCTTTTCGGAACATTTCGTTGTCGACAGTTTTGACCGCTTCAGCGATTTCACTGGTCGTCGGCCAGATGTCTTTAAGATAGACATCGTTGCCGTCTTTATCGGTACCCAGCGGATCTTTGCTTAAGTCAGTACGAGTTGTACCCGCCAGTGCATAAGCCACAACTAATGGTGGTGAAGCCAACCAGTTGGCCTTCACTTCTGGGTGCACACGACCCTCAAAGTTACGGTTACCCGAAAGTACTGACGACACTGTTAAGTTGCCCTCGTTAATAGCCTCGGTAATTTCATCGTCCAGAGGACCCGAGTTACCAATACAAGTTGTGCAGCCGTAGCCAACTAAGTGAAAGCCAAGGTCTTCCATATATGGCGTAAACCCTGCTTTCTTCAGGTAGTCGGTGACTACTTTCGAGCCTGGAGCAAAAGATGACTTGACCCAAGGCTTCCGATCTAACCCTTTTTCAATCGCTTTTTTCGCTAATAAGCCTGCGGCCATTAGCACACTCGGGTTCGACGTATTAGTACAGGAGGTAATGGCAGCAATCACGACATCGCCGTGGCTTAGACTGTAATCCTGTCCTTTAACCGGCACTTCCTTATCCGTTTCGTTCGCTTGTCCATTGTTTTCGAGGATTAGATCAAAGTTGCTACCCAGTTGCTCCATGTTCACCCGATCCTGAGGACGTTTTGGACCTGCCAGTGACGCTGTTACCGTCCCTAGATCTAGTTCCATGCCGTCAGTAAACTCAGGCTCGTTGTCGTTACGGCGCCATAACCCTTGCTCTTTACAGTAAGCTTCGACCAGATTCAGTGTTTCTTCATCGCGACCAGACAAACGCATGTAATTAATGGTTTCGTCATCGACTGGGAAGAAGCCACAGGTCGCACCGTACTCAGGTGCCATGTTTGAAATAGTCGCACGGTCTGCTAATGGCAAGTTATCTAAGCCAGGACCATAGAATTCGACGAATTTACCCACCACGCCTTTCTCACGCAGCATTTGCGTTACCGTTAATACCAAGTCAGTAGCGGTGACGCCTTCTGGAAGTTTTCCGGTCATCCGGAAACCAACCACTTCTGGAATCAACATCGATACCGGCTGGCCCAGCATTGCTGCTTCGGCTTCGATACCACCAACACCCCAGCCTAGCACGCCAAGCGCGTTAATCATGGTGGTGTGAGAGTCAGTACCAACCAAGGTATCCGGATACGCGACTGTTTTACCGTCTTCTTCTTTGGTCCAGACGCTTTTACCAAGGTATTCTAAATTAACCTGGTGGCATATACCGGTGCCTGGCGGCACTACCCGGAAGTTCTCGAACGCGCCCTGCCCCCATTTTAGGAACTCATAGCGTTCTTTATTGCGGTCCATCTCCATCCGCACGTTCTGTTTAAACGCTTCTGGTGTGGCATACTTATCCACCATAACCGAGTGGTCAATAACAAGATCCACTGGCGACAATGGATTTATAATCTCTGGATTGTGACCTGCTTTATTGACGGCATCTCTCATTGCCGCCAAGTCGACGATTCCGGGCACACCGGTGAAATCCTGCATCAATACGCGAGCTGGACGATATTGAATTTCACGATCGATCTTCTTCTTCTTGAGCCAGTCGACCATTGCCTGCAGATCGTCATGAGTAACCGTTTCACCGTCCTCATTACGCAATAAATTCTCTAGCAAGACCTTCATCGACGCTGGAAGCTTGTCGATATTTCCTAATGACTTGGCTGCCTTAGGCAAGCTGTAATAGTCGTAACTTTTGCCCTTAACATCCAATGTACTTAACGTATCCAGACTATTTTTGCCTGACATAGTACTCTCCCATTCGCATTGAGCGTTGATTGTGCTGAAAGGTTTTTATTTGAATCCTGACTTTAATATAGCCAAAGGAAACCTCTTCAGCCATACCTTTTATTGTTTACAGTCAAACATAAACGACCGTATCACGCCAGCCGCGTCGGCCCTCTTGTTTGAAGATAAATACCTATTTTTACTATTAATTGTGTTTATATTGGATAGTCGTTAAAGACGAAATCAGATCAATTCGATACACTAGACAAAGGATTTCAGGGTCACAGGAACAGCGTCAATGAGCCAAGTATTGGATAATTTATTAAACTTATTAAAGTTAGAAACGATCGAGCAAGGACTTTATCGCGGTAATAGCCAGGATTTAGGCTTCGGCGCGGTTTTTGGTGGGCAGGTTATCGGCCAGGCGCTGTCTGCCGCAAAAGAAACTTTGCCTTCTGAACGGGTTGCTCATTCATTTCATAGTTATTTTTTGCGTCCCGGTGATGCAAAAAAACCGATTGTCTACGATGTCGAAGTTATCCGTGACGGTAACAGTATCTCTACCCGTCGCGTCAAAGCCATTCAAAACGGTAAACCAATCTTTTATATGACAGCCTCGTTTCAGAGCGACGAGCCTGGCTTTGAGCACCAGGATACCATGCCCGAGGTTCCGGGACCTGAAGGATTGGTGTCCGATATGGATATTTATCGACAGCATCAGGACTTAATCCCAGCCCCGATTCGCAACAAGTTTATATGTGAAAAGCCCATCGAGATGCGGTTTGTTACTGCTTATAACCCGTTTAAACCAGAAAAAGATGAGCCAAAACGTTACGTGTGGCTAAAAGCTAACGGAGATATGCCGGATGACCCCCGGGTCCATAAATATATGCTGGCTTATGCGTCCGATTTTAATTTTTTACCAACAGCATTGCAGCCACATGGCGTTAGCTTCGCTCAACCTGATATGCAAGTTGCCACAGTCGACCACGCGATGTGGTTCCATCGTCCTTTTCGGATGGATGAATGGTTACTCTATGCTATTGATAGTCCGTCAGCGAGCGGTTCACGCGGACTCGTACGGGGCCAGATTTATAGTCGCGACGGTACTCTGGTCGCGTCAACCATACAAGAAGGGGTTATGCGTAAGAAGCAGCGCTAGGCTGCTTCTTTTTGCGTGCCTGAGTCAATTAGGTCAAGGACACAAAGAAACCGGCGATAGCAGCACTCATCATGTTAGCCATGGTCGCCGCTAACAATGCCCGCATACCCAGCCGGGCAATATCATGCCGACGACTAGGTGCCATTCCGCCAAGTCCACCTAATAAAATTGCAATAGACGAGAAGTTCGCAAAGCCACACAGTACAAAGGTGATAATGACTTGAGAGTTCTGACTCAATTGCTCTTTGTAATTCACGAAATCTAAATATGCGACAAACTCATTGATTACCAGCTTTTGACCAATAAAGCTGCCCGCTAACTGAGCTTCGTCCCAGCTTACGCCCAACACATATGCAACCGGCCGGAATACGTAACCAAAAATTTCCTGCATGGTCAGTTCAGGATAACCAAACCAGCCACCAACCCAGCCAAACATGCCGTTAACCAGAGCAATTAAGGCAACAAACGCCAGCAACATGGCACCTACGTTCATCGCTAACTGCAGGCCACTTGATGCGCCAGAGGCCGCTGCATCAATAACATTGGCCGAATTATCTTTTACTTCAACTTCTTCCAGATCATTACGCGGCTGCTCGCATTCCGGAATCATCATTTTAGCCATCAGAAAGCCAGCAGGTGCTGCCATAAAGCTTGCTGCAATAAGGTATTTAAGTTCGACACCAACACCCGCATAACCGGCTAACACCGAACCCGATACCGAACTCATACCACCGACCATGACCGCAAACAACTCACTGCGCGTCATGGTACCGATGAAAGGCCGCACCATCATCGGCGCTTCGGTCTGCCCCACGAAAATATTTGCCGCTGCCGACATTGATTCTGGCCGACTGGTTTTTAGCAATTTTTGCAGACCGCCGCCAAGCACGCGAATGATCCACTTCATGATCCCCAGGTAATAAAGAACCGAAATTAAAGAGGAGAAAAATACGATGACGCTGAGAACCTGAATGGCGAATACAAAGCCAAACTCCTCTGACGCTAGACCGCCAAACAGAAAGTTTATCCCAGCCTGGGTGTAGCCAATTACCGTCGATACCCCTTGCGCAAAACTAAACAGCATTTCGCGGCCAATAGGTACATACAGAACAAACCCGGCCAGTGCCACCTGTATAGAAAACGCACCGATAACGGTGCGCCAGCGAATCATTTTTCGGTTTGTTGAGAATAAATACGCAACAAAAAGAATTACAGCAATGCCGAGCAAACTATTCATAGAAGACCAACTTTATTCCGCCAATAACTGGCGTATTTTTGTTTTTATAATGTCGATAGCGATTTCATTTTGACCACCACGAGTTACCACCAAATCTGCATATTGCTTCGACGGGAAAATATGATCAAAAAAGGCCGGGCGTACATACTGTTCGTATTGCTCTGTTACCGACTGCAAGGTACGACCACGTTCTTCGATATCCCGTTTTATTCGACGCAGTAAACACACGTCTAAGGGTGTGTCCATAAATACTGCAATATCAAATTCTTCTCTTAACGCAGGATCAGTCAACAATAAAATGCCTTCGACCATGATGACTTTTGCCGAAGCAACTTTAATCGTGTCTTCCATTCGCGTATGCGACGTATGGCTGTATTGTGGCATCTCGACAGATTTACCCGCTCGTAACTGCTGAATATGCTGTAACAACAAATCATGTTCGAACGCAGAGGGCTGATCATAATTAGTCAACACGCGCTGTTCCATCGTCATGTGGCTCTGATCGCGGTAGTACGCATCCTCGGCTAAAATTGCGATGCCATCGGTGCCAAGCTCCGCTACCAGCTCCTGGTATACGGTAGAAGCGAACAAGCTTTTGCCAGAAGCTGACGCACCAGCAATTGCAATAACTGTCGTTTTACTCACAAGCGTGTGTTTTCCCTTTAGCGTTTCAGACCGCGCGCAATTATCCTTGATTGTGATGACAATTAAAAGCCTAGCGGTAAATTTGCTTTGTCTAATTTCGTTACAATTTTTTAACCCATTTACCTATAGTTATACAAGCACCCTCGTTATAGTAACAACGCACAATTTCATTAAGGACAACAAATAACGATGAAAATGATTAAAACTTTAACCGCGGTGGCCGTTAGTACGGCGCTATTAGGTGGTTGCCAGATGACCCAGTCGACAGCTGGCGAACCGTCAACATCTCAACAAACAAGCCAACAACAATTCCCGCAAGTAGAAGTAAACTACGAGACGTTTACTTTGGATAATGGTCTAACGGTCGTGGTCCACGAAGATCGTAAAGCACCAATTGTTGCCGTTAATGTTTGGTACGCCGTTGGCTCTAAGGATGAAAAGCCCGGCAAAACGGGTTTCGCTCACTTGTTTGAGCACTTAATGTTCAATGGTACTGAAAACTACGATGATGAGTATTTCGGCCCGTTTGAACGCGCTGGTGCCACCGAAATGAATGGTACCACCAATAATGACCGTACCAACTATTTCCAGAATGTACCGACTCCAGCTCTAGATATGGCGTTATGGATGGAATCTGACCGGATGGGTCATCTCTTAGGCGCCGTTACTCAAGATAAACTCGATGAGCAACGTGGTGTCGTTCAAAACGAAAAACGTCAAGGCGAAGCACAACCTTACGGAAGAGTATGGGGATACCTGGCAGAACAGACATTCCCTGAGGGGCACCCCTACTCATGGTCCGTCATCGGGTCAATGGAAGATTTAAATAATGCTTCTTTGGATGACGTTCACCAGTGGTTTAAAGACTACTATGGTGCGTCCAACGCGGTCGTTGTTCTAGCCGGCGATATCGATGTCGAGACAGCCAAAGAAAAAGTCGAGAAGTATTTTGCCGATATCGACCCCGGAAAACCACTGCAAAAGCTGCAAGCGTGGGTAGCCAAACGTGAAGGCTCAAAACGCGCTTCAATGAAAGATGATGTTCCTGCATCGCGCATTTATCGTGTTTGGAATACGGCCCAGATTGGCACCGCAGATGCTGAGTATTTAGGATTGTTATCCGATATTTTAGCGAATGGTAAAAACTCTCGCCTATATCAACGGTTAGTTTATGACGAACAACTAGCAAGCTCTGTTGGCGGCTTTCAGTTTAGTCGTGATTTAGCAGGTCAGTTCTTTATTACCGCCGATGCCAAGGCAGGAGTCGAGCTTGACCGCATCGAAGCAATTATTGATGAAGAACTGAATAAGCTATTAACCGAAGGTCCGACTCAAGAAGAACTGAGCCGAACTAAATTCAGTACCACGGCACAATTTGTTCGCCAGGCCGAGAAAGTCGGTGGGTTTGGTGGCAAATCTGACATTTTAGCGTCAGGCGCGGTCTATCATAACGATCCCGGTTTTTACCAACAAGAAATGGATTGGATTAAAGGGGCTACCGTTGCCAACCTACAAAAAGCCGGACAACGTTGGTTAACTGATGGCGATTTTGTCTTGCACGTAGAACCACGCGGTGACTATCAGGCAGGCGAAGCTCAAGCAAGCCGTGAGCAACTACCGGAAATTGGCGATTTGCCAATGCTCGATTTGCCAGAGCTTAAGACGTTTGAACTGTCTAACGGGTTGGAAGTCTACCTCGCCGAGCGCAGCGATACACCAACCGTCGAAATGAACCTGGTATTCGATGCTGGCTACGCTGCAGATGCCGGTAACAAACCGGGAACCGCCAGTTTTACCATGTCGATGTTAAAAGAAGGCACCGAAAATTATGGTCCAATGGAGCTTTCAGCACGTCTTGACAGCCTGGGAACAAGTCTGTCAGCCGGCGCGTCACTGGATAGTTCAAATGTTCGTATGGATACACTAACAGTAAATCTAAACGAAAGTCTGGACCTAATGAATGAAGTACTGCAGTCTGCAACCTTCCCTGCAGAAGAAATTGAACGCAAACGCTCTAACTGGATAGAGAACATCCGTAAAGAGCAAGCGAGGCCACAAACTCAGGCGCTGCGCGTAGTACCAGGGCTAATGTTTGGTGAAAACCACGCGTATAGCCAGCCATTAACAGGTTCTGGCACGGTCGAATCGATTGAGTCATTAACCCGTGATGATTTGGTGCAACATGCAAATACCTGGATGCGTCCGGATAATGCACGTCTGGTTATTGTCGGCGACACCACAGAAGATCAAGTTAAGCCATTGCTCGAGCAAAAGTTCAGCAGCTGGCAGGCGCCAGAGTCGGCCTTACCAACCAAGCAGCTTGATACTCCTGAGCCGCAGTCAGACGCGCGTGTGTTCTTGATCGATAAGCCCGGAACACCACAGTCGCTGATCATTGCAGGTCAGTTGGCACCTTCAGGTACCGTAGAGAACGCAGACACTATTGATGTTATGAACACCATATTGGGCGGCAGCTTTACCAGCCGTTTGAACATGAACCTGCGCGAAGATAAAGGCTGGTCCTATGGTGCTCGGTCAATATGGTTGGATAATTTGGGACCGGGTTTGCTGATTGCGTTAGCCCCTGTACAAACCGATAAGACTAAAGAGTCTATTGAGGAAATTGTTAAGGAGTTTACTCAGTACGAAGGTTCTGATCCTGCAACCGCGGACGAACTGGCAAAAGTTAAAGCCAACAAAACGGCGAAGTTGCCAGGCGCTTATGAAACCAAAGGCGCGCTTATTGGAGCTGTTACCGAGACCTTAAATAAAGGTAAGGACATGCAGTACCTTGAAGCTTATGCCCAACGCATCGAGGCTATTGACCTGGACAGCGTTAAGCAGACAGCCGATTCAGTGCTGCGTCCTGGTGCAATGACTTGGGTTATTGTTGGTGATTTAGAACAAATCGAAGACAAAGTCCGGAACCTAAATTTAGGCGAAGTGACTATCTTAGATGGCGTAAAATAACCATTAGTTAGTTATATTTTTAAAGCGGCATCAGCTAAACACTGGTGCCGCTTTTTTCTTGGTCGTTAGAAAATATGATTACCCAGTACCAATAGCTGGCAAACAATTACACCTGCGGTCAAAATTAGACGCATAGGATAATAACCGGACTGCGTCGTCATCAGACTGCCTCTGGCAAGCACCCGTTCGAACGTGAGTACCAGAGCAAACCCAACCATTTGAATCAGTAGCGCCCAAAACACACTATCAAGCAGCAAGCTAAACCAAGCCAGCAACGCGAACGCATTACTTAACACCAGTAAACTATTGGTCGGTTCACTGTCAGCGCGGTGAATCGCTCTTCCCCACAAAATCCCCGCTAAAAAGCTTAAAATAATAGCCCCGTAAGTGAGCAGCAGTGTCATTGGTGCAACCGGTAAAGGTAACTTAACCCCCATTAACTGGGCTAAGGAAAACACCAGAAAGGGAATTAACCCGGCAAAGCCGAGTAGCTGCATAATTTTTGTTTTTGCTGTACCCATATCACACGTCCATTTTGGTTTTTATTTCGTAATTTATAACGATAATTCCGCTAGTTAAGTTTAAATTATGACAAAAAAATACCAGCGCGCCCTATATTGGTTCTCGCACGATCTACGACTCAACGACAATGCTGCTCTAACCATAGCACAGCAGCAATGTGAGCGACTCGCTTACTGTTATGTTATCGATAGGCAAGCCCTCACTAGGGGGCGCTACGGTATGCCCTCTTTAGGTAAGCATCGTCTGCGTTTTATTATGCAGTCATTAGCCGAGCTAAAGCAGCAATTAGCCGAGGCCGGGCACCAACTTATCGTGCTTAACGGCGAACCACTTGAGGAGCTTAGTGCGTTAATTAGCCAGTACAGTCTGGACGCGGTGTTTGGAGCAAGGACTGCCGGTATTTACGAACAACGTCGTTGGCAACAACTGGCGAAAAGGTTTCCCTATCTGAGCTTTCAGCAAATTGACAACTCCACCTTATTTGCAGAACAGCAGCTGCCTTGTTCCACTAATGAACTGCCCGCTAGTTTTAGCCAGTTTCGTAAACTGGTCGAGCCGCTTTCAGACTCACTGCCCAGCAAGCAACTTTATAACCCGAACTTTAACCACAAGACGCTGGTGATCAACAAGCATCATCAACTGCCGCAACTGCCGGAACCATCCGGAGCTTTAGTCGAGGGTGGCGAACTTGCCGCAGCCCAGCATTTACAGCAGTACTTTAGCAGCTCCGCCCCTGCCCGTTATAAACAAACCAGGAATGCCTTAGAAGGTTTTGATCAATCAACCAAACTTTCCGCATGGCTGGCTGCTGGTAATCTTTCTCCACAACAAGTGGTTAATCGGGTGCGTGACTATGAACAACAATATGAGGCTAACGACTCAACCTATTGGATACTATTTGAATTACTCTGGAGAGATTACTTTTTTTGGTATCTGATCCGTCACCAGCACAAAGTTTTTAGCTTTAAAGGTTTGAGTGATAAACGACCCAAAACCAGTTTTTATCCGGGCCGTTTTAAACAATGGTGTGAGGGTAATACTCCCTATCCTTTAGTGAATGCCTGTATGAAGCAATTAAATGAAACCGGCTATCTGTCAAATCGTAGCCGTCAAATCGTGGCCAGTTGTTTGATTAACGAATTGGGTATCGACTGGCGTTACGGGGCAGCCTATTTCGAGCAGCAACTTATTGACTATGATGTAGCCTCAAACTGGTGCAACTGGCAGTATATAGCAGGCGTTGGCGCGGACCCTCGAGGGGGGCGTCAATTTAATTTGCAAAAGCAGACCAGTCAATTCGACCCTGAGGGTGAATTTATAGCGCGCTGGCGAGGCGATAAAACATCAGTGCTCGATCATAATGACGCGGCTGATTGGCCGGTGGTTAATAATTAACTGCGATTTATTGGGATTGCGCCAGTACTACTGCGTTTTTCCCCTCACTTTTCGCCTGATACATGGCTTTATCCGCCATATCGATAATGTTTTCTACGGTATAGCATTTTGATAGCTGGTCACACTGACACAGGCCAATCGATAAAGTTACCGGCAAATGTTCCGATTCAATGCCGGTGACTAGCTGAGAGCGCAGCCGTTCCATCATTTGCAACGCATTATCAGCTGAAATCATCGGGTGGATTGTGGCAAACTCGTCACCACCTATCCGGGCAATATGGTCCGAATGACGACTGCAATTAGTAATAAGCCGGGCAATAGACTGCAGCACCTCGTCACCGTATTGGTGACCAAACTTGTCATTAACCTCTTTAAAGTCGTCCAGATCAATAAACCCAACAGCAAATGGCGTGCCCTGCTCTGCCAACTGTTGTAATTCATCGTTTAACTGAGCGACAAATGCTCTGCGATTCATTACCCCAGTTAAGTGATCCGTCAGGGCCTGACGCTTCTCATACTCAAGTTCGCGGCGAATCTTTTCTTCAGCCTGTTGTTGCAGCGTATAGTCACGCACAATGGCGACCCCGAATAACTCACCATCGACATCCATTTGATTCAGCATAATGTCCACATAAAACTCGGCACCATTACGTCTTACAGCGGGAAAACGTAAACCGTTACCCATTGAACGTTTACCCGGGTGTGAGAAAAAACTGCTCAAATGTTGATCATGCTGCTTACGAAACTGTTCCGGAATCAATTGATTTAATGGCAAGTCAATAAGAGTGCTCGACGTATAATCGAACATGTTTGCCGCCGCTTCATTAGCCGCTACAATATTGCCTTCACAATTAATAACGATAGCTCCATCAGGAATGATTTCTAGAAACTCCCGGAATGTCCTTTTTACTTCCATTGACCAAACTTCCCTTTAATTAAGCCATTTAGATAACTGCGGAGCCGGCTTGCCGATGTAATAGCCCTGCAAAAACTCGATTTGCTGTTGCGTCAAATAACCATTAACCGCCTCATCTTCAACGAATTCAGCCACCATCGGAATATTCATTTCTCGGCAAATACTAATCATTCCAGTCAAAATACTGGCATTACTCTTATCACTTAAAATATTGCGAATAATACTACCATCGATTTTCAAATAATCCGGATGCAACTGAATAAGCCGGGAAAAATTCGAGTAGCCAACTCCGAAATCGTCAATGGCGATTTTTCCGTTACGCAGGCGAACTTGCTTGGCAAAGTCCTCAACGGCGCTAAAATCTTCAGTTGACTCAGTCTCAGTAATTTCAAAGATGAGCTGAGCAGATTTATGCGCCTCCAGTGTATCAAGCATAAATTCAACAGTTTGTGGATTAAGAATATCTTCGATGGATATATTAACCGAAATCGCGACATTATGTTGTTCGGATTGAATCACCGCTTGCTCTATCACTGAGCGGGTTATCTGACTGTAGTAACGGGTCGTCTTTGCTTTGTCGAGGAACATACCCGGAGGCAAATCAATGCCATTGTCACGCATTCTTACCAAAGCTTCGAAATAATCAACATTCTTGCCATCACTGCTTTTGATCGGTTGGTAATAGTTAATAAAATCGTGGTTATCCAGCGCCGCCTGTATTTTTGGCATCCAGTTAACTTTGTTGCTGTTAACGAATTCGCGCTCCTTAACACATTCAATGCGATCGCCGGAAAACACTTTTTTCGCCTTTGCCAGCGCACTTTCAGCCAACTGCACTAACTTTTTGCGACCTACCCCCATGCCCAGCGCAATATCAATCGCCACGTCGCCACCGTTTATCTGAAACTGAGTGGACGATAGTGCCTGATAATAATGTTTTAAATGCAATTCGAAAACGCTGGGGATCATTCTAAAGTCGGCGACAATAGCGAATTTATCCCCGTATAAGCGATAAATCTTTAAGTGTCTGTCATTTAAAAATTGCGCAGACCAAAGACTAAAAGCACGTAGCAATTCATCACCAAATTCCAGCCCGTAAAAATCGGCAAATGAACGAAACTTTCTAATATCCAGAATGGCCAAACATTGCGCATTGGTGGTTTTTATATCGTTCAATAAATCCACCCGAGTAGCTAAACCTGTGACCGAATCGAAACGAGTCTCGCTAAGCAACTCATCCAGGTATACCTCTCGCGACACATCTTGCAATAGCAGCACAATTTCAGAAAGTTTATCCTGCGTATCGAACAAAGGAATTGTAAGGCACTGAAACCAAGCACCCTGGGTTTGCTGTGTCGCTAATTTTATAATGCCATTCCAGCTCTGCTGGTTACTAACGGTATACTTAATACGATCTTCGAGCTGCTCGCGATGGGCGGGATCAACAAATTGTTTGAGCGCCTTACCGACAAGCGGCTGATCGGTATTCAGCCGGTTTTGTAAAGACTCACTAATGAAGATGACTCTGCCCTGCGCATCTAAGCGAATACACAAAGCTGATGACTCCAATGCTGACACATACTGGCTCAACAAATGATGATTTCGCACCACACGATCCCTTAAATGCGTAAATTGTTATTATATCGTTACTGTAACCTGAGAGTCATTAAAATGCGACTGGACAATAACAGCCTTTTGCCGCGAGGTTGATCCAACCAGACTGCTTTTGGCTATGCCGCGCGTTTACCAGCGGTATCAACTGCTCAACAAAACTGGTTTCGGTATTACAAAAAGCACCATCGGCATAAGGTCCCAAATAGACTAAATGTTCGTTTTGATTAAAAATTATAATAGCTGGCGTGGCTGGAATATAATTTTGTAAAGCAGATATTTGGTCGATATCGAGCTGATAATTATGGCCCTTATTAGCGCTGACTTGTCGTTTTACTTGAGCCTGGTGGCCTTGAGTTCGCCAGTTACAGCGACAATCTTTCTGATTAATGTGAAAAACTGCGCCAGCTAATTCATCGGTATGTTTTCTTAATTGAGCTTTTAGCTGCTCAGTAAACCCCTCGTCAGCTATTCGTGTTTGCAGCCGGCCAGAGCCATCAAACCAGGTCAGTCGAGCATCGAGCAGCCACCACAATCCAACCAAAATGATAGCAAACCAGCTTACCACCAGCACCACCAGCCATGGTTGGTTTCGCTTTCTATTACACATCAAACCTGGAAACACGCTGTTTTAAGCGCTTTGCAACATCCGCTAATTCTCTGGCTTTATCATCATTGGCCTCAACCAACTGCAGTTCCTCGTGTGATAAAGCGGTAAGGGCCTGGGCCGAATTCGACATTTCTCCCGTAGCCGAATTTTGTTGTTCGGTCGCAAATGCCACTTGCTCGATGCGGTCTGCCATACTCGCCACTCGCTCACTCACGCGTTCAATTAATTCCTTTAAGTCTGAAGACAATGATACGCTCTGGTCTATTTTACTCGACGCATTACTCACTTTGCTAACCGACAGCTCTACTTCCTCAAGTATTTGCTGAGAAATATCGCTAATTTCTTTGGCGTTGCGTTCAGTCGTCTGAGCCAAACTTCTCACTTCATCCGCAACCACAGCAAAGCCACGACCATGTTCACCGGCTCGCGCGGCCTCAATGGCTGCATTTAACGCCAACAAATTAGTTTGTTTGGTAATGTCATTAATCGCTGTAACCACCGTATTGATACGGCTGCTTTTTTGCTCCAGAGACTGAATGTGTTGATTCGCCTGATCGATCGTTTCGCGAGCTGAGACGATCTCTGCATTAACCTGTTGCGTGTAGTCAACGGCCTGACTGCTTGTGTCTAAAGATTCATTGGCTGCTTCCCGGGCTTGCTGCGCCTGATCCGAAATCGAGGCAATGGTACTGCCCATCTCATCAATAGCGCTAACGATTCGTTCGATTTGTGCCGCTGAATTTTCGCGTTTACCGGTTAGGGTCCGCGTGTTAGTTGTCAATTCATCAGAGTTCTGATTAACCGTAGAACTCAGATCATACGTCTCAGCAATACTCTCGCGGACGGTATTAATTAAGTCAGCAAATCGCTGTGTTTCGGGATTATCGGCAACTATTGAGGTCTTTAGGTTTATCCGTTGCTTATCACTGACAATAGTTTCTATCGCTGACTTTATCGTTATTGCCGTTTTCGCCTCAACATAGCTCTTATGCGAAATAAAGGCTAAAACTGCGCCCTCGGCAACGGCAAAGCTCGCATGAATGGCTAAAATACCCAGCGTCACATAGCCTTCAGCAAAAATATAAACACCAACATCGTTTAGCTGCAGAACAAAAAACAGTACATGATGAACGGCAACAACCGTCACGCTGGTTACCAAAACTTTCCAGTCTCGGTAGTAAATCAAAAATGCTAATACCGCAAAAATTTCAAAGTGCATTTCAACCAGCCCCATCGTCTGGTCAATATGCAGCGCGGTAATTAGCTGTATCGCCGCAGCTACCGTATGCCGGGTTATTGGCTGATGCGGCAACCAGCGGATTAACGCAAGAGGCAAGGAAACAATCACCAATGACAGACCAACGGGTAATAACCATTCGCCCGTGAAAAAACAAATCAGGACGGTAATCGCCAACTGACTTAACAATACACCGGTAAAGACACGGTTGGCGGACAGAGTCCAGGGATAAGCAGACATTAAATAACCTCACTGCGTTAAAGTCAGAGGCTAGTACGTAAATAACTCAGTGACTGGATTAATTACCTAGTATATTTGTAGATGTTTTTTTAACCCACCTATAGATGATAAACCCCCTGATAGTCGGCAATATCAACATCAAAGTTAGTGGTCTGATTTAAATGGTCGCGGAAGGATTCCATTGCATCCGGTTCGCCATGAATTAGTTGAATTGGAGTTCCCGCTCGCAAATCCGATTGTTTTAGCCAGTCGCTTAACTCACTATAGTCTGCATGAGCAGACAACCCATCGAGTTGCCGTACCCGCGCTTTTACCGGTAACCACTGGCCGTGCAGTTTAATCGACTCAACGCCCTGCAGCATCTTCGCACCCCGTGTACCACCCGCTTGATGTCCGCTAAACAGCACGGTACAACGATGGTCAGTAAGCCAGCGTTTAAAATGATGCAAAATACGTCCGCCAGTGGCCATGCCACTACCCGCAATAACGATATGCGGCCCCGACTGCGAGGCAATAGCCTTAGACTCATCCACCGACCGCGTGTAAATAACTTTATCAAAAGAATGCTGACATACGCTGTCTGATAGTTTGTGCAGTTGGTGATGACGACGATAGATCTGAGATACATTAATGGCCATGGGCGAATCCAGGAAGATTGGCTGACGCGGAATGTCCCCCTGATCCATTAATTTAACCAACAAATACTGTAGCAATTGTGCGCGACCTACTGAAAAGGCGGGAATCAACAAAACACCACCGCTACTGCTACATTCATTGACTACATCAGCCAGCTGCTTTTCTGCACTCTCAGTTTTATCATGCTGGCGGTCGCCATAGGTCGACTCCAATAATAGCAAGTCGACCTCAGGCAATGGTGCGGCCGGATACATCATAACGTCTTGCGGCCGTCCTACATCTCCTGAAAATGCAACGCGCTTGCCTTCTGCCTCAATGATGACCGAGCTGGCTCCTAAGATATGTCCTGCTGGTTGTAATGTTATATTAATATCACCAACGGCAAAACTTTGACCAAAACTCACCGATTGAAATAACTTCATGCTGGCCAGTGCCATGGCTTCGTCATACAGCGGTTGTGGGGTCTTATGTTTGCTCAATCCGTGCTTACCCAGGAATTTAGCATCCTCTTCCTGGATACGGCCGCTGTCGGCCAACAAAATATCGCATAAAGCAGTGGTCGCCTCTTGCGCAAAAATGGGACCACGGTAACCTTCTTTATAAAGCACCGGAATAAAGCCTGAGTGGTCAAGATGCGCGTGGGTTAGGACCACCCCGTCAACTTCATTAATTCCCATTGGCAAGGGCTGCCAATTACGTTTTCGTAGCCATTTGTAGCCTTGAAATAAACCGCAATCAACCAATAACCGGGTATTTTCAGTCTCAACCAGATATTTAGAGCCAGTTACCGTTTCTGTACCGCCTAAAAAAATAATCTTCATCGAACCTTATCCCCTTGCTACGCAATTTCTGCCTGCGCGTTTGGCATTCAGTAGCGCCTGATCGGCTCTATCGACTGCTTCCATAATATGCTCACCAGCCGCAATCTCAACAATGCCAAAACTGCAACTTACATGAATGTCTGGAACCGACACTTTAAGGCAAGCGATTGCTTTTCGCAGACGTTCGGCGGTTTCTAACGCTTCGCCTAAATTTGTAGTGTTTAGCATCACCATAAACTCATCGCCGCCAAAACGCCCAAGTAAATCTCCATCACGCAATTGTTGTTTAACCGTTGCGGTAACGCCGACCAGAACTTCGTCGCCAACAATATGACCGAAGTTGTCATTAATATGCTTAAATTTATCAACATCAAACAACAACAATGCGGTTGGTTTTTGTTGATACTTTGCCTGGCGCAGTTGCTGCTGCAACCGCTGCATAAAAAACTCACGCGAAGATGCCTGAGTGAGTCCGTCTTTAGACACTCGTTCAGTTAACACTAAATTACTTGCTACCAGCGTTGGTACCGAAACTCCGAACCAGGCGCTGGCAGCAATCACGGTAATGGCAAACTGAAACACCAGCGCATAATTCATTAACTGCAACAATGGCACCAGACTCGCGAGTAGAAAACTAAACAAGGTTATCGCCAGAGCGGTATAGATCGCCGGTTCTGTATAGGCGATCCATAAAAAAGGTAAAATTAAGAAGAATACGGCAAACGCCGCTTCCTCACGCTGGCTGTAATTAACCAGCAGCAGACTGACAAACAATAGACCAAGGATGAGAGAAAGTTTGCCAACAAATGAACGGTAGTTTCTGTCGGAGACTGCAAAGGTAAGCCCTCCCAGCCATTCCTCGAGTTGCGGATAGCGCCAGCTAATAACAGCTATAAATATAGGCGCTAATACAATCACTTCGGTTAAGTCACCAATCCACCAAGGCAACCAGGTATCCCATATTTCTGCCCGGCTCAATAAGCCACTTTCAGCGATGGTTAATGTTCCTAACCAGGAAACCACCAAAGAACTTAAACAGGCAAGTAATAAAAAGTTAAGGACGGTGGTGGTGATTCCACTATCTTGCAAACGGGTCATTTGCCATCGTAGCAGCAAGGCACCGACGAAATAAGGGACCACATGTGCAAAAAAGAATCCGACTCCAGCCTTAGCCAGGCTTAGTGGGCCGGCGTCCAACTGGTAAAGAGAAGCCATCCAGAATGTTGAGACAATACTGGCGACAAATAGTGTGGGGATAGCCCGCCAGCTCATTACCAGCAATGCAGCAAATGTTAAGCCAGCTGGCGGAAACCACAGACTGGCGTGCTCACTGTACTCCATTAACGCGGACAGCCGCCACAGGGCTAGCCATAAAACTAAAAGAAGCAGTGATCGAAATAGTAAACGCACGTTATGAATTATAGGTTAGTTGAATGCTATAATTCATAACGTAGCACTTTGTTAGGTAGTTACCTAGATTTTATTGTAAGAATTTTAACGCGCCTACGACTGCGGCAACCTGCGCCCGGTTGCACTCTTCTGGCGTCGCTTTAGGACTATCTGGATACACTTCGGTGGTGGTTGTGTACATAGCATTGGTTAAGCTGATACATAGACCTAATTGATTAACCGGAAAGCTAATTAACCCATGCAGATCAACCGGCGCACCAATTAGTTTGTCCTCCTCATCGGCGTCCGCGATATGAGTAACCTCGGACACTTCTTCTAGCACCGCTATCTGAAATTCTTGCTGTAAATTTTCTGAATTACCCACCAGGTAAAATCCGTCTGGAATATTCCAGTTGGTGTTCACCTCTCCTTCTCTAGCCGCTTTAGCAGGGCGAAACTCGGAGTTATCAGTATCGGTTGTCTCATGCAAATCAATATGAGCTAAGAAGTCCACACCTAGCTGGTCAAGATAAGACATAACCAACGCACATTCCTGCGCCGGGCTGTCCTGTATGAACGAACGATTCGGATCGACAGTATCTGGATTCCAGCGATTAATGGTTTCGTATCCCCATGGACTCAGGCAGGGAAACACAACAATATTAAAATCATCGCTGTACTCCTGCATTTGTTCTTCAGCAAATAGTAATGCTCCCTGCACTCCACTGGTTTCATACCCATGCACACCGCCAGTCACTAACACAGCTGGCTTTTCTTCATCCCAGTTTTTAGTTTTGATAACAAACAGTGGAAACGTAGCGTCCTGATAATTTAACTCGCCGTATTGTTCTACTTGAAAGCGGTCTTTTAACGCGTCGATTTTTGCCACGACTTGCTCTTGATACGAGCGTTTTTTAGTTTGCTGGGCAAGCCACTCAGCCTTTTCTTGTTCACCCCAAGGTTTACCTTGCGTTCCAATTGGATAAATCGCTGTCTTATCGTTCATTACAATATACCTCGTTACTACTAATAATATCGCTCACTCTATCATAAACAACAAAGTGGATAGCGCTAATAGCTGTTCTGCGATAAACTTTGCGGCCATTAATCAATAGCCCTATTAGCCACCAATGCCCAATTCAAAATTAACAATCGGTTTCGCCATTTTTGCTATGGCCATCGGTACCTTTGCTATTGGTATTGGCGAATTCGTCATGATGGGTTTACTGCCGGATGTTGGTCAGGAGTTTTCCACCAACTCACAACAAACCGGCTACCTGGTTAGTTTATACGCATTAGGGGTGGTTATTGGAGCACCACTAATCACCGTTATTTTTGCCCGTGTTCCTAAAAAACTGCTGTTGCTGATACTGATGCTGATTTATGCGGCAGGCAACATCGCAAGTGCTAATGCCTCGAGTTTTATCGAGTTGCAATGGTGGCGGTTTCTCACTGGATTACCGCATGGTGCTTATGGCGGTATCGTCTGTTTAATGGCGGCGGCAATGGTGCGGAAGGATCAACGAGGCATGGCGGTAACCATGGTAATGATGGGCTTAACCATTGCTATTTTAGTCGGCAATCCGGTAGCCACTTGGTTTGGTCAGCTTTTGGACTGGCGTTGGGTGTACCAGGGGGTCGGTATTACCGCTTTAGCCGCCGCAGTTTTAATTCTGCTGGTGGTGCCAGCCTACCCAGAAAAAAATCGCACTCGAACACGCACAGAACTTAGCGCCCTAAAGAACCATCAGGTTCTGCTAACACTTGCAATAGGCAGCATTGGATTTGGTGGTATGTTTGCAGTATTAAGCTACCTAGCACCTACGCTACTCGAAGCAACTCAAGTTTCTGCCGCCTGGATACCCGTTGCGCTATTAGTTTATGGTATTGGCTCGCTAACGGGCAGTTTGGTTGGCGGTTGGGCCACTGATGTCAATATAAAATGGGCCATTGGCGGGTCGCTAGGCTGGTCAATGCTGGTGCTATTAGTTTTTCCTTTTAGTATCGAAAAACTGGCAACTATTTTACCCATGGTATTTTTGCTGGGATCTACCGCAGCCCTTGTTCCAACCTTACAAGTTCGCCTGATGGATGTCGCTGGTGAAGCACAAACATTAGCGGCGTCGTTAAATCATGCGGCTTTTAATATCGCCAACGGTCTGGGTGCCTACTTGGGTGGGCTGGCTATCGTTTCCCCCTGGCAATGGCAAGGCACTGGTTGGGTCGGCGCACTGCTTGCTGGCTCCGGGCTTGTTTTATTTTTTATTACCAAACATCACAGTCGCAAAAACAGCTACGCGGAAAGCCTTTAAGTCATCAATTAATATTTAAATGACAGTTTTTAAACTGTTAGATTACTGCTAGTATCGGCTCATTAACAAAAATATATCATTTAGACATGATCGACGTACGCAAACTTTTTGTTCTATTCATGCTTGTTTTAGTCAGTCCTTTTGTCGCTGCGTCGACCTGGGCCTCGGCAAACAGCGCCAACTTGTATTTGAGCGGCAGCCTCGACGAAGTTCAGTTGACTCACTATTCACGCGTACTCTATGACGATCGCGGGCAACTGTCATTAGCCGATATTCAGAAAAATACTGAGCAATTTGTCCCCGTGTTAAAGCCAGCCCAATTACACCTTGGCTACTATGACGGTACTGTCTGGCTTTCAAATGTTATTACCAATACTTCAGACGATGAGCTATTAAAAGTTTTATCCTTTGATTACGCTAACCTGGATAAAGTCTCGGTATATGTTGTAAACGAAAACGGTAAGTTAGCCAGAGAAATGCAGTCCGGGTCGCACGTGGCGAGCGACAAACGTACCTTACAAAACCGTCACCCCTCGTTTCCTTTAACCATACCGGCAAAACAAACAGTTCAGGTGTACACAAAAATTGAGAGCAATGGTAGTTTAACCGCTTTTCACCGGCTCTACTCTCCGGCAGTCTACGATTCCACCTTCAGTACCGAACTATTCTGGATATCACTATACTGCGGCATGCTATTTGCGCTGGGGCTTTATAACCTTTTACTCTTTATCTCGTTAAAACAAAAAACCTTTCTTTTTTATTCCCTTTTTGTATCCAGCTTCCTGATTGGCACGTTGTCAATGAACGGTATTGGCCCGCAACTATTTTGGGACCACAGCGCCTTAAACGTTAACCGAGTTATGGCGTTTGGTTTCTGTGCCGCTGGGTTTACTGCAACGTTATTTGCACGGGATTTTTTAAACCTAAAACAAAACAATCGATTTTGGTATCGAGTTACATACTTGCCATTGTTTGTATCCGGCAGCGGACTGATCGGTGCCATCCTGCTCTCCGCACAAAACGCATTGCTATTATCCGATTTCAACGGGTTAGTCGCCGGGGTGGTACTGCTGAGCTGCGGCATTGGTTGTTTAATAAAACGGGTACCCGGTTCAACACTGTTTGTCATCGCCTGGACATTGTTACTCTCAGGGGCAACCATTCACGCGCTGCGCAACCTGGGAGTTCTGCCAACGCACTTCTTCACTTTGTACGGAATGCAAATAGGGTCCGCGCTGGAAATGATTCTGTTGTCATTTGCTATCGCCGCCAAATTTAACCAACTAAAACAAGACAAAGAACGAGCCCAGGAAGGCATGTTAACCGCACTAAAAACCAACGAAGAGCAACTTGAAAATAGAATTGCTCAACGGACCTACGAACTTGAGCAAATGGCAAAGCATGATGGCTTAACCAACCTATTTAACCGTAATGGACTTAACGAAATACTCTCTAAAGTCATGCAAAGCTGCGATTCGGCGGCGACACCAGTGACATTATTTATGTTAGACGTTGATGAGTTTAAACCGATTAACGACAACTATGGTCATGACGTTGGGGATAAGGTACTCATCGTGTTAGCTGATAGAATCCAAAGTGCAATCCGCGACTGTGATGTGGCTGCACGTTTTGGCGGTGATGAGTTTATTATTGTCACTGACAGTTTGCATGACGATGCTGAAATAACCCAGTTTATTGAACGTCTGCAAAAACACCTTAATCAACCGATTCAGGTGCGCCGGGATCTGTCGTTAACCGTATCAACAAGCATTGGCTACTATCGGGCAACTACCCAGTTGTCGGTTAACGATTTATTAAAACGCGCGGACCAGGCAATGTATGAGGTAAAGAACCGTCAGCGTTAAAAAATGCTTAGCTGACGGTTAGCAGTTAATGATTTTTTTCTGCTTCAATCATTTTCTTGTAAAAGAAAATACCATAAAAAACACACAGGCCAATAACGATACCCAGGCCTACAAAAGAAATAAAAATAACTGGGTCTTTAAAAAACTCTTGCCATAAACTCATGGTTCTATCCCCCTACATCGTTTATGGTTTTAGTGTATTAAAGAGCCGCCCTTTTCAACTTGATGTGGATCAATCATTATGAGTGAAAGTAAAAAAGCCAGTGATAACAACCCTATGGGAGTGTCCATCGCAATCGGCGTTGGTGTCGGCATTGGCATTGGTGTCGCTATGGATCAACTAGCGCTGGGTATCGCTTTAGGCGTCGCGTTCGGCATTGGTTACGGCGCGAGCCTTCGGCGTAAGCAAAAGAATGAAAAGCAGGACTCTTAAGCGTCCTGCTTGCTAGAAAAATCATTATTTGAGAAAACATCGTTCAGAATGTTTTGCTCAACCCAGTTACGACTTTCGGCTCGGGCTGGAATTCGAACCACCAAGGTAATATCTTCTGCTTCTTCAAATTGTAACGTTACGCGCGGTTCGACTGCTGGCGAATCCAGGCCTGTACGATAACTGATCCGATCAAAATGACGTTTTACGTCGCTCAGGTATTCGTCACAGTAGATCTGCGCAACACGTAATAATTCTTTTTGCGCTCGCTGCCAGTCGTCTGTTCGTAAGAATGGGATTGCAAATGTATGTAGCACAAAGTCCTTACTATAACTCTCGTTAATTAGTGGCTCCATCGCAAATAACGAGTTAGGAATCACAACCATGCGACCACTTCGTTGTTGCATATTCTTACCGGGCCCTACTTCCAGAATAGTCGTGGTTAGTAGGTTCTGATCGATAACATCGCCACGATATTCCTTTATTTGAATACGGTCACCCAACTGAAATGCATTCGACCCACTTTTTATTAAAGTGCCACTGACACAAATAATCAGCTCTTTGGTGGCAATCACCAACGCCACCGCAATAGCCACTAATGACAAAGCAAATGTTCGCAGCTCGTTGCCCCAAATCATTACCAAACCAAGCAGCAGGACCAACAACAGTCCATTGCGTAGCTGAACTAGCCAACGCCGACGAAGGTCGGTCGAATTGACGTTACGGCGAATATAACGTCGCAATATCCAGCGTGCAAAAATCACCACACAGATCAAAACAACGGTGCTAATCACTAGCCGTAATAACGAGTCCGAGCTCTTAAGCTCCTCTAGCAATGCGTTCAAGAGTTCTTGTAAATTCATGTTTTCCTACGTAAAACTGGCGTAAAGGTTGTGGCGAAATAAATTAAATCAACTATAGTTTTTTACAGGTTTCAAGGAAAGAGGAAATTACTATGAAAAACGTATGGTTACCAACCGTAGTTGCACTCAGTTTGTTTACAATCGTTGGTTGCAGCCAAGAATCTGCGGACAGCAAAACCGAGGATGCAATGCAATCGGCCGAACAAACAGCAGATGAAATGGGCGAAGCTGCTGAAGCGCAAATGGAAGAAGCGAGTGAGTACCTCAGCGACGCAGCTATTACAGCCAAGGTAAAAACGGCTTTATTTGATAATGGTGGTCTAAACAGCAGCAATATCAGCGTCGAAACCCGAGATCGGGTGGTCTATTTATCGGGAACTGTCAGCTCAGATGTTGATGCTGAAACCGCAGGCCAACTAGCGGAAGGCGTCGATGGCGTTGAAGACGTAGAAAACGATATTATGGTATCCGGTAATTATTAATACTATCTAATTAGGGGCCAGCACACGCTGGCCCCTATTCTTTTAAAACTCCAGACAAATTTTACCAAAGTGTTGACCCGTCTCTTCATAACGAAATGCATCAGCTAAGTCTTCCAACGCAAAGACCTTATCGACCACCGGCTTAATACCATTGGTTTCCAACGCTCGGACAAAGTCTTTTTGGTTATCCCGACTACCAACAATTAAGCCTTGCAAGCGCGCTTGTTTGGCCATCAACTTAGCAGTAGGTACTTGTCCCTCGCTACCGGTTAATACGCCAATCAAAGCAATATGACCGGCAATTGCAACCGCATTAATGGACTGCGGTAAAGTTCCTGGTCCGCCAACCTCAATCACATGATCGACGCCACGACCTCCGGTTAGCTTACGCACTGTTTTGCCCCACTCCGGATCTTCTTTATAGTTAATCAAATGATCAGCGCCGAGTTGTTTATAGCGGTCAAGTTTCTCGTTCGATGAAGAAGTTGCATAGACAGTCGCTCCCAGGCTTTTTGCTAACTGGCAAGCGAATACAGAAACACCACCACTGCCTAATACCAGTACCGAATTACCAGGCTTAATCTGACCATCAACCACCAAGGCCCGCCAAGCGGTAAGTCCAGCAGTCGTTAATGTTGCTGATTCTGCATGGCTATAGCCGCTAGGTTGATGAGTAAAAAATTCGGTAGGTTTTACCACCACTTCGCGCGCATAGCCATCGATGCCGTCACCGGGGGTATTACTAAAGTCACCAACCGGAGCGGGACCGCTCAACCACTGTGGAAAGAACGTGGATACTACCTTATCACCAACTGAGAATTCCTGGACGCCTTCGCCAATGGCCTCCACCACGCCGGCACCGTCTGACATTGGAATACGGCCATCGTCAGTCGGAATAAAGCCACTTGCGACTCCATAATCATGGAAATTCAGCGAACTTGCTTTAATCTTCACCCGAATTTCACCCGGCCCTGGCTGACCCGGGTCCTCTATCTCTGTAACCTCAATGTTATTCAATCCAAACGGGTCTTTTAGTCGCAATGCTTTAATGTTGTTCGCCATATTGATCGTCCTATTACCTAACCAGAGTGTTTAATTAAGTAGTTATAAGGCTAGGCTATTGGATCAATACAGATTGCTGAATAACCTTGACCAAACACCAATTTGCCCGTATCACTTAATTATTCAGACGGGTTAACCACCCACTCGGGATCTTCAAACTCGCCTAATGGGGTTATCTCACAAAACGGTGCCGCGCTTTTAATGATCCTGCTGACTTCCGAATTATCCTTGTTTTCCATTGCATCACGCTGGGCTTTGCTGTCCCAGCTGGCAATCGCTATTAACGTCTTATCATCGCCAATTTTCCGATGCAATTCTGTGCCTCGCGCCCCCGGAGCTTGTTGAATTAGCTCACTAGCTCTGACCCACGCGTCGGCATAATCTTCAGCTGTGTATCCCTCGTTGATGTGAACCAGAAATAGATATTTCATCGGTAACTCCATCTCGTTATGGTAATGTATCCTGATAACAGCGTAGCAAAAATGAGATGAACATGAGTCTTCCCTTTTCGCAAGCCTGCGAGAACAATAAGCAGCCAATTTTAAGTGTATTAACGTCGGCGTTTGCCAAATCATCAGCGGTTCTTGAAGTAGGCAGTGGCACCGGACAACATGCCACGTACTTTGCTGAACAGCTGCCACACTTGGTTTGGCAGCCATCTGATCAAGGTGAATATCTACCGGCTGTAACCGCTCGAATACAACAGCAGCCTGTCGCTAATTTACGGCCGCCTTTAGAATTTAATGTTTTTGATGCTGCTCCTCAGGGAAGTTTCGACGCACTGTTTACCGCAAACACTTGCCACATAATGCCGAAGTTGGCGGTGGAAGCCCTATTTAAGCACCTTGAACAGTCGCTTGTTAACGTTAGTAAACTTTGTATTTACGGGCCTTTTAACAACAACGGTGACTATACCAGCGACAGCAATGCTGCGTTTGATCAATCACTGAAACAGCAAGACCCAAGCATGGGTTTGCGTGATCAGCAATGGATTGTCAGCCTGGCTAAAGAGTGCGGATTCCGTTTAGTCGCCGACCATAAAATGCCAGCAAATAATCAGTTATTGGAATTCGAGCGCTAATATAGGTAATTGATCCGAACGGTACTCTTTTGCCGTTTATCAGATAACGACTTTTCGCTCTATAGACCTCATGCCGATCAATGTTATCTGGTTAAAACGTGATCTTCGTTTGCACGATCATGAACCGTTAAAGAAAGCGTCTGAATCGACTTTTCCTGCGCTTTTGCTATATGCCTTCGAACCGGGTATGGAAGCCGATCCTCATCTAAGCGAACGTCATTTTAGATTTATTATCGAGAGCCTAAACGACATCAAGCAGCAAAACCCCGAAGCCGCGTTACTGGTTAAACGCGATTCGATTCTAAACATTTTAACGGAGCTGCATTGCGAATTTGGTATCAACCAGTTATTGAGCCACCAGGAGATTGGATTAAATTATACCTTTCAGCGAGACATTGAAGTAGGCCAGTGGTGCCGGAATAACCAGATCAATTGGGCTGAATCTTCGAGCGGCGCCGTTATCCGTGGATTAACCCACCGTCACGATTGGGATAAACGCTGGCACCAACAGATGCGTGCTTCTGCCCAACATCCTCAATTAGAGCAAATTCAGTGGCTACAGCCGACACCACAATCTGATTCACTCCCTGATCAGTGGCAACAATCAAACCACCATTTCCAACAAGGTGGGGAAATAAACGCGTGGTCCACACTGAACTCATTTTATGCCGGACGTGGTAAAAATTACTATCGTGAACTATCGAGCCCATTGACTGCAGAAACCGCCTGCTCACGATTGTCGCCCTATATCGCCTGGGGCAATATTAGTCTGCGGCAGGTCTACCATACAGTTTTACGGTCGCGCAAACGACCCGGCTGGAGTCGTTCACTACGAGCACTTTCATCACGGTTACATTGGCACTGCCACTTTATTCAAAAGTTTGAAAGTGAACCCAGTATGGAATTTGACCACCTTAACCCAGGCTATCGCGATATGCCGGTCAATAAAGGAAACACCAAAGACCACTATTTGCACGCATGGAAAAACGGTCAAACCGGTGTACCTATGATTGATGCCTGCATGCGCTGTCTGCACCATACCGGCTACATAAATTTCCGTATGCGTGCGATGTTGGTTAGCTTTTTAACGCACCACCTGGCACTTGACTGGCGGGAGGGAGTCACTCATTTAGCCCAATTATTTTTAGATTTTGAGCCGGGCATTCATTACGCCCAATTTCAAATGCAGGCTGGCGTGACCGGAATTAATACTATCCGTATCTATAATCCTGTAAAGCAAGGTGAAGACAAAGACCCGCAGGGCGAATTTATCAAACGATGGTGTCCCGAATTAACCGATCTCCCCGACTATTTAGTGCACCAACCCTGGCAAGTAACGGCCTTAGAGCAACAGCTATACGACTTTAAGTTGGGCGAACACTACCCCGAGCCTGTAATCAACCTTGAACAAGCCGCAAAAGACGCGCGCGAGAGGCTATGGCAATGGCGCAAAAAACCACAAGTGAGAAACTCCAGAAAAAGGATACTTAACCGACATGTCGCACCAAAAAAGTCACCTTCCCAGTAAGCTGTGCCCGGTCTGTGAGAGATCGTTCAATTGGAGAAAAAAATGGAAAGACTGCTGGAACGAGGTAAAGTATTGTTCCGAACGCTGTCGCCGACAGCGCAACGCTCAGAACAAGTAATCAGCTTTATTGTTCGGTATTTGGAATAATTTTTAGTTCAACACGACGATTCTGTTCGCGACCACTTGCGGTATTATTATCGGCAATTGGCTGGCTTTCGCCATAGCCGTAAGTCGTTAAACGACGCTGATCAACGCCATTTCCTGTCAGGTAATTACGAACCGCCATTGCCCGATTTAAGGACAACTGTTGATTGTATTCTGCAGCGCCAGTACTGTCTGTATGACCTTCCACCATCATTGTGGTTTTTTCATATTTTTTCAGCACCTTCGCTACGTCGTTTAAGACCGGATAGAAGTTCTGCGAGATAGAAGCACTGTCCGTGGCAAAGGTAATGTTCCCCGGCAACTGCAAACGAATATTATCGCCATCACGAATCACCTGAACACCGCTGCCGGACAGTTCATCACGAAACTCCTGCTCTTGCTTGTCCATGTAGTTACCAATGGCGCTGCCTGCCAGCGCACCTACAGCGGCCCCCCAGATGTACCGACTTTTATCGTGATCGCCGGTGCCTTTACCCAGCAAAGCACCAGTGACTGCACCAATCGCCGCACCTTTCTGGGTATTATTCATATTAGCGCAACCAGCTACGACAAACGCAGACAGAGCGGTAACAAGAATCAATTTTTTCATAGTCACATATCCTTATTATCAACAACTCATCATAAACATAGCACGTGCCTCAAATTCTGGAGACAGGTTTACGATTCCTTTACTGTAGCTGAGCCATTACGTCGCCTTATAAAACTGCCAATGCTGTTGTGCTATATAATTCAGCATCTTTCGTAATTCCATCTCCAACGGCCGGTCTTTAGTCAGCAACGGAAACTCTGTTTGTTGCTGCTCTAAGAAAGCTTGCAGTGGTTCCGTAAGCACCAACTCAGATATATTTTTTCTTAACAGACAGCCGTGCGATGCTGCCATGAAAGCCGCTGCAGCTACTTGCTCTGTCAGTTCTATAACACGTCTGCAGTCTCTGGCGGCAATGGTCCCCATACTCACTTTATCTTGATTGTGGCACTCAGTAGAGCGGGAAAACACGCTGGCTGGCATGGTCAGCTTTAAAGCCTCAGCGGTCCAGGCGGAACAGCCTATTTGTACCGCCTTAAAGCCGTGGCTTAATGGTTTTTCTTCACCCGTCGCAGCAGATAAATTAGCCGGCAAGCCGTTATTACTTTTTTCATCCAGCATCAAAGCCATCTGCCGATCGTGCAGATCCGCAAGGTTAGCCACCTGAGTTTTTAGCAAGTCCATTACCATGGCAATGTGACCGCCGTAAAAATGCCCGCCGTGATGAATTCGCTGCGCTTGGCTGTCAACAATAGGGTTATCGTTAGCGCTATTCAGCTCATCCAGTAGCGTTCTCTCTATAAACGGCAACGCGTCCTGTACAGCACCAACAATATGTGGCGCGCATCGAATTGAATAACGATCTTGTAAACGCGTCTGTGTCGGGTGCGTTTCGGCCACTACGAGATCACTGCGTATCCAAGCAGCGACTTGCTGTTGTCCTGCGTGGGGTTTTACCGCATGCAGTTGCTCATCAAAATGATACGGATTGCCACCAACAGCGGCCAGAGTGAGGCTGGTAATGCGGCTAGAAAGCTGACACAAATAGCGCGCACTATCGTAAGCCAAACAAGCTAAAGCGGTCATTACAGCCGTGCCATTCATTAACGCCAATGCTTCTTTCGGGCGTAACTGGTAGGGCTCGATACCCAATGCCGAAAAAGCTTCGGAGCTGAGCATTGTTTTGCCTTGGAAGCGCACCTCTCGCTCACCAATTAACGCGCCCGCGATGTAAGACAACGGTGTCAAATCACCACTTGCTCCAACACTGCCTTCTTCAGGGATTAGCGGTAAAATATCATGCTGTAACATCAAACTAAGGCGCTGTAATAGCTTATAGCTGACACCCGAATAGCCTTGGCATAACGAGCCTAACCTAACCGCAAGAATGGCCCGAGTTTCAGCTTCAGAAAAATATTTACCCAAGCCGCAACCATGGAAACGAGTCAAATTAACGGGTAACTGATTCACCGATTCAAGCGGCACGCTTACCTCGCAGCTATCACCATAGCCGGTGGTAACGCCGTAAATTTTTCCGTCTTTACGCAGAACATCATCAATAACACGAGCGCCCGCTTCTATCCACTCGATAAAATCAGCGGAGTCATCGAGTACTGCGGACGATTTTGCCTGGCTTAAGTTAACTACATCGGCGACTGACAGCGGACTACGACTAAAAATGATGGATTGACACATTCAATTAACGACTCATTAAATCCGGTTGTAAATCCCAGTCAATTTCCTTACCCATATCGTTAGTAGGAACCTGACTGGCGACTCTAAATTGTTTTGGTATTTCATGCGATTCAAGCTTGTCTCGCAACCATTCTTGAAGCTTCGTAATAAGCATTTCATCAGTTTGATCTGATAACGTCGATGTTGGAACCAGTAGCGCTTTCAGACCACTACTGTCGTTAGAGGCCAAGGTTCTGACTCGCGCCGTTTTAATCCCCGGGTGCGCGACAATTACTTCAGCGATTCTTCGGGGATATACATTGATCCCATTAACCTGAACGGCTTGATCATGACGCGCTAAAGGACGAAAATGCCGTTGATCATGCCACTCCAGAGAATCTGGTAGTGCCACCGTCTCGTCCGTACCGAGCCGGGCCAGCTGTTTTATTGACAACCGTTGCCAGCTTGGCAAAAGCTGATAAAGTCCCTGCCGCTCAGTGCGCACTCCAATGCCCGACGTTTCTGTGCTACCGTAAACTTCAACAACAGTGTCCAACCCTTTCTTTTGCAGCGTAGTGAGCGCCTGTTGTTCAACTGGACCACCCGAGCAAACTGCACTCGCTCGCTCAGGAAACCCAATGGGTTGCTGCGCCAGCTGTTCATACCAACTCGGAAAGCCCACGATCAAATCATCGTTTTGCAAGCGCTGTCCCTGCACCTGGGAAAAAGCTTTAAGCCCACGCACCACTGAAACGTCTAGAAGTTCGGGAAGTAATACAGAAAAAATAAAGCCATATATGTGATGCGGTGGCACCACACCAATAACACGTTGGGGTTGAATCTGATTTTGCTTTAAGTACTCAGCAAAAAATTGGGCTTCTGCGACCAAATGTGACCACTGCTGCTGATGCCGTTGTGGCTGGCCGGTCGAGCCTGATGTCGAGAAGCTGATATTACTGCTGGCTTTGCTGCGGCTGGTTGCAACCACATCGGCCCAATCGCCAAGGCGGGCAACGCGCAATAAGTAGTCTTCCAGTCCGCTGCTTTCTATCTGAAAAAAATCAACCACCCGACTGGCAATCGACATCCATTCGAACGAATCAACAACCACCTCGTCGTCATCACCTTTTGCTTTGCCTGCGGTGGTAATAACGGTATCGGGTAGCCATTGCCGGCCTTTCCACAGTTGGTTATCTTGTTTGCGTATGCGGGTAAGCTCATCGGCGGCTAAAGCGCCAATGAGACTTACAATCGAAGTTTGTGATAATTCAAGCATTACAGGCGTTTTACAAACACCCAGTAGCTGTCACCGGACAGCGCTTTTTTCATATGGACTTTTACTTTGGTTGGCTTCATTTCATAATCGAAGGTGTACTCAAACATGGTATTTAAGTCACCGTTTTTAACACCTTCGTCAAACTTGCCTTTAAACTCAGAACTATTGGTGCAAGGCGCTACATCAGTAAAAAAGTTCTTACCAACAACTGCCGATGGATCACGGCCTGTGATATCACCCTCAGCAGCGTTATATTGAATGATCTTACCTGACCCATCCAGTTGTATTGCGCCAAACGCTACATCATCTAACTGACCCTTGTCCATAGAGGCTAATTTATTCTCAATATCGTTCGATCCAAACTGCACAATTTCCATCATATTCTCCTCATAAAAACACATTCATTGTGTTTTAGCGAATAAGAGCGCATTTGGATCAAAAGTATATGAATAATGACTCAACGGTAATCCCGATTTTTACCGAGGCCCGCACTAATGGTTAATTGCAGCGCGTCGGCCGGCTTCATATCTAACGACTCAACGCAGTCACTGGGCACAATCACCATGTAACCGCCGACGTTATAGCTCATTGGTAAGAAAACCGCGACCTGATCGTCTTTTAATGTTTTTGATAAGCGATCGTCTTTTTTACCACTTTTTTTGGTAACAATACCGATTAAGCGCATATTGCTGCCCGGTAAGGTCACCATCACCACCGATTCATCAGCAAAGTCCTTACCCGACATCATTTCAAAGATATCGTTAACGGTACCGTACAGACTGCGCAGCAACGGCAGTTTATTCATTAAAATGCCCGGCAGTTGCCAGATCCAGTTCATAAAGCGCCAGCGGGCACTAAACCCGATCAAAATAGCAAGTCCCAAAAAGCTAATGAACGCTAATCCAGGGAAGTAATAGGTTTCACCGAGAATAGCCAGCCATATTGGGCTAAGCCAGGTTTCTATAGTGACCAACAGCCACTGCACCAAAAACACGGTAACAATAATCGGCAGCAAAATTGCAAAGCCTTTTAATAAAGACTGAATAATAGTTTTCATAACAGCGTTTTAACCCGGTTTAAGTCATAATGTCCGAAATTAACACTGCTTGACGGCAATTGCATGGAATTTACTCAACTTAACCTGTTCCGGGAGGCGCTTAGCCTGTTGGCTAAGCTCGAAAAGTCAGGCTAAACTGGCTACCGGTTTAATAAAAAAAGGATAACACCAATGAAGGAAATTAAATGGGGCGTCATTTTTGCGCTGGCACTGCTTGGCTGGATGTTGCTCGAACGCGCGACCGGACTGCACGACGAAAACATTAACTACCACGCTGTCGTTTCAAACTTTTTTGCGGTGGTTGCCGTGATTATTTACATTTTGGCTTTAAGGGATAAGCGTGCCGCGTTGCCCGATCAAAAAATGACCTGGCTACAAGGTTTTATCAGCGGTTTAAAGATCGCCATTGTGGTTGCCATACTCTCGCCACTAGTGCAGCTATTAACGCACCATGTAATTTCGCCGGACTTTTTCCAGAACATGCGTGAATACAGTGTCGCCTCAGATATGATGAGCGAAACACGAGCTGAAAAATATTTTAACCTGAATGCCTATATGTTTCAGGCTGTAGCAGGTGCGATCGGTATGGGCGCCATCACCAGCGCTATTGTTGCCTTTTTCCTACGTCGTAAATAGACGCACTGAGTAAACAGAGTAACCTTAAAGGATTTTCCCATGTCTTTTCGAAAACAGTTTTCTTTATTCAGTGCAGTGGCCGGTTTATTCCTATTAACCAGCACGGCCAGCGCAGCGCAGCAAGGACAAGTGCTTGAACACCGGGAGCGGGTAGCGCCGCAAAACCGTATGCTGAACGAGCGACTGGAAAAGCTACTGCCGCAATTGATGGAGTCAGCGCAGCTGGATATGTGGCTTGTTATTAATCGCGAGTATGCCGAAGATCCGGTGTATTTTTCACTGGTGCCACAGCCTACTTTTGCCGCTCGTCGAACAACGATGCTGATTTTTAACCGGCTAGACGATGGCACCGTTGAGAAACTCTCGGTTAATACCTATCCATTCGGAGACCCCTACCAATCGTATTGGTCAGGAGGCGATTTAAATGAGCAGTGGCAGGCTTTAGCTAAACTGATTCAGGAAAAAGATCCGCAGACTATCGGTATTAATCAATCTGAACATTGGCCCGAGGCAGACGGTTTAACCAAAGGCCTTTATGATCGCCTGGTCGCAGTACTTCCGGAGACTTATCAAAACCGTTTACAGCCCGCTGAGAACCTCACGGTACGTTGGTTAGAAACCCGCACTGACAGCGAACTTAGCGTACTGAGTACGGCAGTATCCCTCGCCCGCGGCGTTATCGCCGAAGCATTTAGTGCAAAAGCCATTACCCCAAATGCGACAACCACCGAAGATGTGGCCTGGTTCATTCGTCAGCGTTTTGAAGAGCTCGGGCTGGATGCCTGGTTTATGCCTTATGTCACCTTTCAGCGTGAAGGCAATGACTGCACTAGCGATATGCCGTTTTGCAGTGTTGGCAAAGGAGTCATTAAACGCGGCGATGTGCTGCATACAGACGTAGGCATCTGTTACTTGAAAATGTGCACCGACACCCAGGAGATGGGCTACGTTTTGAAGGTCGATGAAGACAGCGCCCCTGCGGGATTAAAAAATGCACTGGCAACCGGTAACCAATGGCAGGACCTGTTAACTAATGAGTTTATCAGCGGCCGCACTGGCAATGAAATACTCGCCGCAACAATGCATGCCAGCCAGCAGGCAGGTATCGACAGCAGTACCTACACACACCCTATTGGTTTCTTTGGCCACGCACCCGGGCCAACTATCGGCATGTGGGATAATCAAGGCCCCACCGACGTTACTGGTGACTGGTTGTTGTACCCGAATACCGCCTACGCGATCGAAGGTAATATTAAGCAAACAGTGCCGGAATGGGGCGATCAAACCGTACAGATTATGCTAGAGCAAACGGCCTACTTTGACGGTCGTCGTGTTATCTATGCAGCAAGCCGGCAAACCGAATGGCATTTGATTCGTTAATTCAATAGCAACTAACTGACCTTGCCGTTCAGATAAAGCCACTGTTGGTTTTCGCGAACGAACTCTGAATGTTCTTCCATAAAGCCAGTGGCACCGCCGTCCTTATAAAAAGCGCGGAAGTGCACCTGGCCCTTATCACCATGCGCAGCGGACGACACTACCTGCAGCCCTACCCAGTCTGGTGAATCCGTTAAGTCCAGGGTCATTGGCCGAGTACTGGTATGCCAGGTTTTTAACAGGTACTGCGACAGTTTTTTCACAAACGCGCTGTAACGCGAGCGCATCAATTGCTCCGGCGTTTCGGCATTGGCATGTCCGTTATGCAGTAACTGGCAGCAATGCTGATACTCTTTTTGACTGCCGCAGGGGCAGAGTTCTGGCGAGCTCATCGGTAATTTCACCTTTGCAACTTCAAAGCGAGCAGTCTAAGGTAAAACATACAGTTAGCAAATAAGGAAATTATTATGGGTCACGAAATGTTTGCCGGAATGGGATTTCTCTGGATGCTGGTTGGTGCCATTTTATTGGTCGTTCCTGTTTGGCGGATTTGCCAACGCATTGGTTACCCGGCACCGCTTTCATTATTAATGTTGGTTCCATTCGCTAATCTTGCGCTGTTGTACTTCATTGCCTTTAGTAAATGGAAGCGCAACGACCTGTAACCCCGCAATGGTATTACAATAATCGACATAAGCCCGGCACTTTAAAAGCTGGAGCCGGGCTGTTTTAAAAACTCTTTTTCGGCGGATGTCGACTCACGCCCTAACGCCTCATTTCGATGCGGGTACCGACCAAACTGGTCGATTATCTCCTTATGCCTTACCTCAAACTTGTAATTGTTTTCAAGACCGGGCTGCTGGAACAGTGACATTGCCTGTTGGTGAATCAGCTTTGACTCGCTGTGCATATAGGGCATATATAAAAATGCTTTTTCGTCCGCATTGAGTGAATTATCGGCTCCTCGCGCCACCGCTTCCTGCGCCAGCACCAGCGCGATTGTGTCCTGTGAAAAAGCATCTGCTGTGTCACGATAGATGTTACGAGAAAACTGATCAAGCACGATAATTTCAGCCAAACGTCCTTTTGCAGTCTCGCGCCACTGCCAACATTCACCTTTAGCGGCTGCGATCAAAGTATTCGTGAATCGCTCTTTAATCGTGCTATCTAGCTCCTTACTTTTTATAAACCATTGCTTGGGTGTTAGTTGTTGGAACCAAAACTCCAAAACCATTTGTGCGTTCATGTAATACCCTACTATCCAACACTGTATGAGAGAATTCTGGAAATATGACTGCGCGGCAAACCTGTCTGTTGGTGCCAGTGATTGATCGCAGTCTGTACCTGTTTAAGCCCCTTTTGACTAGTTACTGAAGCATCGAGCAACCGATAGTTGGTTAACGCTGTAATTACGTCACTGGAAAGCACAAAGCCGTCCCAACCCATGGCACGCAATGCGTATTGCGAAGTATTGCCACCCAGCCTGGCGCCATTCTTTTTCAAGTAAACCAGTAATTCGGCTTGTTCTGAGTTAGGCCACTGCGCCAAAAACTGGCCAAAACTACCGTATTCTTCTGCTACCTCAACAATCATTCTGGCATTAACCGGCACCGTCATTATCTTTTGAAAGTTACGTACCACCCTTGGATCCTGCGCAAGCTCTTCTAATACTTCCGGCGACGCCTGTTGCCAGTATAAAGGGACAAAACCTTTAAATGCCTCTTCGAACGAGGGCCATTTATTGTCGATAATCTGCCAGACAAACCCGGCCCGAAAAACACAACGAGTCAGCAACGATAAAACACGATCATCCGGAGTCTGAGCAATTTCCTCATTCGACGCAACTCTGGGTAACCGCTGCAGCATCGCTTTTTCGCCGCCTTTGCGCTCACAGGCCCGATCATAAAACACAGAAAAATCGACATCAGTCATGGTTTAGCACCCTAAACTTTATGTTAGCGAACCTCATAATTCGCTAATAAACCGAAATCGTGGCAGCTCTTCACCCGCAACTTCCACCAACTCATTAAACATAGCATAGGGCCGCACCCACAGTTTCTGATCACCATAAAGCGGTTGATATAGCACCAGAACCTCTTCGGTCTCACTGTGCGTTACCGTATCAATAACACGATAACGATTACCTTTATAGTGCTGGTAAATGCCTGGTTTTTGGTTCATTTATTATCTCTTCCTTCCTATTAAAATTGCACATATGACAAAATGCACTAAGCTTTATTAATGATAATATAAACACAAAAAAAATTTTAACTCATGGATATTCATAGATGAGATCACTCATTAACGCAGTCGGTCTTATCGCTTTAGTCGCAGCCACTTTTTTACCGAGTTCCGGGAATACTCGTTCGAACTCTGAATCCCCCCTACAAAACAATACTATTTTGTATGCTGGCTCGGAATATTACCCGCCTTTTGAATGGTTGGACGATAATGGCGATGCGCATGGGTTTATTACCGATTTACAGCGCGCCATGGCTGCAACAGATAACACAAACATTGAATTTCAGCTGTCCTCATGGAGGGCTGCTCTAGATGCAGTCATCGAGGGTGAGGCCGATGCCGTGGCACTAATTCCATCTGATGACCGAAGAGATTTCTTTAGCTTCACTCAGCCTATACATTACTTAAGTCACGGTATTTTTTCGCACACCAACGGTTCACAGTACACGCAGTTGTCGCAACTTGCCGGGCAAACAGTCGCCGTCGCTGAAGGTGCCTTTGCCGCGAACAAATTACGTTCGCTAAACCTGGATCTAACCATGCTCATCGCCGCCGACGAACTTGACTGCCTGAGCAAAGTAGCCAACAAAGCGGCTGATGCCTGTATCGAAGTCAATATCACCTCGGACCAACTGATTAACCGGTACGACCTACCCGTCACCTCTGCTGGAATACAGTTTTGGCCTCAACCCTATGCCTTTGGCGTAAAAAAAGGCAATGATGAGCTACTCAACCACTTGAATAATAAACTGGCCACTATTATTGTTAACGGCCAATACGAAGCCATCTATAAACGCTGGGAGCATTTGCTCGAACCACGTGCGCATGGCGTCTGGAATGCGATACTCAATGCACTATGGTTTATCATTCCATTAACCTTATTAGCTTTTATCGGGCTATACTGGTCCGTCACACTACGTTACAAGGTTCGCGAAAAAACCGCCGCGCTAAGAATAGAATTACAACAGAATAAAGCGTTACAGCAACAAATAGAATTTAATGCTGCGCACGACAATATTACGGGTCTTTATACCCGAACTGCATTTTTCAGAGAGCTGGATAAACAGTTAGAACCGGACGCTAACGATCACGCCCACGCCGTTACCCTAGTCACCATACAAATTACGAATATAGAATCGATGATAACGGTATTTGGTTATGAAACTGCTTTTAACACCGTTGCCAAGTTTGGTGAACGTCTTAAAGCAATGCGTCAGTATACGTCTGCACACTTTGGTTCAGGTCTATTCGGGTTAACATTGAGAGACGAATCGAAAATGGGCAATGTAATTGATGCATTGCGTGAGCCACTATTTTCCAAGGCCGGTGAAATTGAACCTCAGCTCGCCTTCGGGATCGCTCAATCCCACTGCGCGGTCGAAAACATAGATGGAGCAGAACTTGTACGACGTGCTATTACCGCATTAACCGCTGCACAAAAAAGAAAAATTCAATATTGTATCTACAGTGATGCAGATGAACCCGATGTACAAAATTTGCAGTTACTGAATGATTTTCATAAATTTGGTTGCCAACAATTTGTTCTTTATTTTCAACCGCAGCTCGATATTGCCCGGCAGAATATTTCTCACGCAGAAGCCCTTATTCGCTGGCAGCACCCGTCGCTTGGCCTGGTACCACCCAATAAGTTCATTCCGTTGCTGGAAGAATCCGGTGGCATTAAGCAATTAACTTGCTGGGTTATTCAGCAAGCGGTCAATAAAATCCAGAGAGCTGCTCGCAGCGATCCGCAAAACCCGTTAAAACTGAGTGTTAACATCAGTTCTCACGACTTATTAGATGAGGCTTTTTTAGCCTTCGTTCGCAGTGCAATCACTGATATAAATCCATCTCAATTACTATTTGAAATTACTGAGAGTGGTCTTATTGAAGAGTCTTCTCATGCCAAAGAGGTTATCTATAGCCTTGCTTCAATGGGTATTGGTTGTGCCGTCGATGACTTTGGCACGGGTTATTCGTCGCTGTATTATCTGAATGAGCTGTCGGTACAGGAAATTAAGCTGGACCAGGTGTTTGTTCAGGCACTTTGTAATAGTCGGCGCAGCTTAACGATTGTTAAATCGACCATCAATCTAGCCCATGATCTGGGACTGAAAACCGTCGCCGAGGGCGTTGAAGATAAACAAACCTTAGATAAACTTACCGAACTGGGCTGTGACCGTATTCAAGGCTTCTACATTGCAAAACCGATGCAGGAAAATGAACTGGACGCCTTTTTGAAAAAAGCTTAAAAATCTTTTTTCCTCAGCGCCTTTTTCTGTCCTAACTGCTTTTTGCCAGTCAATCGTCGTTCTTTAGCAGAGCGACTCGGCTTGGTTGGAATGCGCTTTTTCTGCACCTGGCCAACACTGCGGATTAGCTCAATCAGCTGTTCCAACGCCAACTCCCGGTTGCGCGCCTGACTGCGGGTTTCCTGACATTTGATAATCACTTTACCGCTTTGGGTAATACGGTGGTCCGCTTTTTTTAGCAAGCGCTGTTTATAAAAGTCTGGTAAAGAGGATGCATTAATATCAAAAATAAGCTGAGCAGCGGTCGCCACTTTATTTACGTTTTGACCGCCGGCGCCACTAGAACGGATAAATTGCCATTCGATTTCATGTTCAGCAAATTCAACGCGCTGTGAAACCTGAATCATTTTATTCGGCGGCTCCAATAAAACTACCTATGCCTTCTTCTTTCAAAGCATCCAGTGCTTCGGCAAGAGCGTCGTCTTCTTGTTCAAACTGGTCTTCCCACAATGTCGAGTTATTGTCCTGATCGACAATTTCTAAAATCCAGCTACTGTCTTCCGTGCGGTAAATATCAATATCTACCGTTTTACCTTCGGCACTATACTGTTGCGTATGTTTGCTTTGCATTATCTGTTGTTCTTCACTCATAAAACCTCTTTATGTTTACCCGTATAGTGGCCTAGTTTATCACTCTTCTTATACACAAAGGAGTAGCTTTTTGGTACCTCCTCATATCACTAGCTAAACCCCGCCATAGCGATATTCTAGAGACATCTTAAGCAAGTCACTAAGAGGTCATCATGAGCATTCATTCTCTTATTAAGGTTTCACTTATCGCTGCCTCCATCGCGGGACTATTTTTCACTCAACCCGCCGATGCCAGTAGCGGTGAAAACCTTTACAAAAAATACTGCCAGGCCTGTCATCAGCCAAGCGGCAAAGGCATGCAAGGCGTTTTCCCGCCGCTTGCTAGTAATTCAAACCTGAAAGATAACCCGCATTATATTGCCGAAGTCATCATTAAAGGTAAGTCAGGACCTATCACAGTCAACGGAACTCAGTATAACGGTTCAATGCCAGCAATGGGCTACCTAAAAGATGCAGACATTGCTGCGTTAGTGAATTACATCAACACCCAACTATCGCAAGGCAGCCAAGAAACAACTGCCGATGCGGTTAGCAGTTTACGTTAAATCAATTTATTAGTTGTTAAAGGAAAAACACGATGAAAACTCTCAGCTTATCCATTATTAGTGCTTCTTTGCTCGCCGCTATGGCTTCTGTCTCTGCTCCTGCCACAGCTACTGATATGAAACTTAAACACGACAGCGAGTACGTTATCGACGGTAAAATCTATGGTTTACCAGAAGCTAAGGTTTATCGCGAAGAATACAATGGCCCGGCAGTAGTTGGTGACTACCTGACTTCGGTTCCGCATTTAGCGAAACTGGACTATGAAGGTAATAAAACTCACGACGTACGCATGGATGTTTTCTCTCAACAAGTTGAGGTTGCGCCGGGCGTTAGTTATTCAGCCTGGACCTTCGGCGGCTCAGTCCCCGGTCCTGTATTGCATGTGCGCGAAGGCGACCGTGTAATTTTCAAAATGAAAAACCGCTCTGATGAAGACGTAGTCATTACTAAGCCGGTTAAAAATGGCGCGCCATTCTTCCAGCAGATACAGGACAACCCTTATCAGAAAAACCAACCTGTAATTAACCCTATGCCACATTCTATGGATTTTCATAGCGGCACCGTAGCGGCGGAAGATAAGTGGCGTACTATTTCTCCGGGCGAGACTATCGAGTTTGAATGGATCGCAAACTACCCCGGTACTTATATGTATCACTGTGGTACCTCAAGTGTACTGATGCACACCGCTATGGGTCAGTACGGTGCCGTGGTTGTGTCTCCAAAAGACGGTTACCCAACCGACAGTGATGTGGATCACGAATACGTGCTGGTTCAGTCAGAGCACTATTTAGAAGAAGCAGCAGAAGGTAATTATATCTATAACCATGGTGCAGCACTGGATCGTAAGCCAAGCCATGTCACTTTTAACGGTCATGTTGCAGCTCTTAGCGACACTCCTCTGCGCGCTAACGAAGGCGATCGGGTACGACTGCACGTACTAAATGCCGGTCCGTCCGGTACTTCCAGCTTCCACGTGATCGGTGCCATTTTTGACCGTATCTGGTACGAAGGTGACCCTCGCAACGAGTGGTACGGAATGCAAACCGTTCTGTTAGGCGCCAGTAACAGTGCGACCATGGACTTTATTGTACCGGAAGAAGGTATTTATAAACTGGTTGATCACGAATTTGCAGACGCAGAATTAGGTGCCGCCGGTGCGTTAATCGCTGGCCCTCGTCAACAGAAGTAAGGGGAAGGTTATGGTTAAGTGGCTCGGAGTTGCCGGTGTTTTATTTTCTCCGTTAATACTGGCTGACCCTGTGCTGGTAACCGGGGGTACTTTCGAACCTCCGGTATTGCTGGACAAACAGCGACTCAGTATAGAAATGAACAGTTTCATGCTGGATGCAACTCCGGTCACTAACCAAGCTTATCTGGAGTTTGTGAGTAGCAACCCTCGCTGGCAGCGAGATAACATCGCTGCCCTATTCCATGATGGCAACTACCTGAAACACTGGGACAACAATACCGCTTTTGCTCAGGGGAAAGAAAACGAACCGGTTACTTATGTGTCCTGGTTTACTGCGCGAGAATACTGCGCGGCCCAAGGCGGTCGGCTGCCCAGTCTTAATGAATGGGAATATGCGTCTATGCAATATCGGCAGCAGCAGAACATTAGCGACAATGATTATGCACGTAAGCTATTTGCCTGGTACAGCCAGCCTCACAGTAAACAACAGACCGTTAATCCCAATGCTGATCAATTGATGCATATGCACGACCGGGTCAATGAATGGGTTGACGACTATCAACTATTGCTTAGTAACGGTGATGATGTCGATTTGCTTTCCGGTTCCTGTGGCGACGGAGCGCGCTTTATGTCCAGTTTTACTAACGCCAATTACGCCACATTTTTTCGTTATCAGTCGCGCAGTGATTATGCCCCACAAAGTACAACCAGCACCATGGGGTTTCGCTGCGCATACGATCTGGAGAATCACGATGAATAGATTACTGCAAGTTACCGCTCTGGCATCACTGGTGTTTTCTGCACCACTTATGGCTCAAGATCATTCACACCACACTCAGCACGGCGATCATACCGATCATACAACGATGAATGCGGCAGAAGTGTCACACTCTCAGTCGATATACCAAATTGATGCGTTATGGAATACTCATCAACAAAGCTCATTAAAGCTGTCCGAGCTTGCAGGCACACCGGTTATTATTTCGATGATTTACGGCAGTTGCACCACCGCCTGTCCGGTGCTGGTTCATGATGCCAAACGCTTATACAACAGTCTGGATGAAGCCACACAAAAACAAGTTAAGCTTGTTATGGTCAGCTTTGACACAGCTCGCGATACTCCCGAAGCACTCGCCGACTATGCGAAGCAATATAACCTAAACAACAACTGGCTGTTTTTGAATGGCTCTGAACAAGACATCAGGACATTAGCGACGGTGCTTGGTGTTAGATATCGCCAGCGCCCGGACGGTGATTTTGACCATAGTAATTTAGTTTCTATTCTTGATAAGCACGGGGTTATTGCTGAACGCATAGAAGGCCTAAGCCAGCCGATGGAAAAGCCTGCCCAATTAGTAACCCAACTGGCTAAGATGACCGTGCAATAACTGCACGGTTTTGCCATTTATTATCGCTACTTTGGTTCATTTATTTTCTCTGATCATATAGGCTTTGAACGTATCGGCAGATGATCAATGAAGTCATGCAATCAAATATCCGCGAACTTGAACGCTTTTTAGAAACAAATAAACCCGTTACGGTATTAACCGGAGCCGGCTTAAGCACCGCATCAGGCATCCCTGACTATCGGGACAGCGACGGCAACTGGAAAAGTGCGCCGCCGGTTCAGCACCGAGACTTTATGACCAACGAACTGCTTAGGAAGCGTTACTGGGCGCGCGCACTGCATGGCTGGCCAGTGCTTTATAATGCTCAACCTAATGAATCGCATGTTGCACTGGCCAACATGCAGCAGCAAGGTTTAATTGGCACCATCATTACCCAAAATGTCGACGGCTTGCATCAAAAAGCCGGCGCCACCGATGTTATCAACCTGCACGGCTACGCCAACGAAATGGTGTGTATGAGTTGCGGCGCTCAATCGCCACGTATCGACATGCATGAGCGCTGCTTAGCGCTAAATCCCGAGTTCGCCGAGCTCAATGCCACTGCCCTGCCTGACGGCGATGCCGATGTTGAGACCGATTTTTCGCAGTTTAATATTGCCGACTGCCTGAATTGCGGGGGCATTTTAAAGCCCGACGTCGTGTATTTTGGAGACACAGTGCCGAAAACACGGGTGGCCGAAGCCCGGCAGGCTCTCTCAGAAAGCGGCGGATTGTTGGTGGTCGGCTCATCACTAATGGTATTCTCCGGTTATCGATTCGCCCGCCAGGCCGACGAACATGGCCAGCCAATCGCAATTTTAACCCGCGGAAAAACGCGCGCAGACAACATTGCGACGCTGAAAATAGATGCAGATATTGAACGCGTTTTGACCGGTAAAGGAATCGAGCGTGCTTAAGCTTATTTTGCCAACGTCCAAATTTGAAGTAAGTTATCGCGACTACATTGATGAACTGGGTTACGAAGAACGCTACCCTTTCCCGCTTGATTTTGACCACCGTAATTTTGCCGAAATGCTTGCCCGTATTGAAAGGTTTCGATCTGGTGAGGCCGTTCCTGCCGGAATGGTGCAAAGCTCCACCTATTGGTTAATTGATAATGACCAAATACTTGGCTGCAGTAATATCCGACACCGACTGAACCAACAAATAGAACATGCTGGTGGGCACATAGGACTGAGCATTCGTCCATCGCATAGAGGCAAAGGACTGGGCAAGATCTTGCTCAACATGAGCCTTAAGAAAGCGCAGACGTTAGGGATTGATGACATCCATATTCATTGCTATTCGAACAATCATTCATCGCGAGCGATGATCGAAGCCTGTGGCGGTGTATTAAGCTCTACCGTCCAAGATGGCGATGTTGTGGTTTGTCGTTATTTGATCAAACTAATTTAACGGCTGATAACCTTTCCAGTCCGGTAAAAGCGGCTGTTGCTGACCATCATAATGCAAATGAATGTAATAGTTATCGATCAAATCCAGACATAAACAATTATCAACCTCAATGAGATCGTCTTTATGGACTTGCTCGGCACCAGCCAGGCCGCTTTTAAGGACCTGCGCCTTCGCCAGTTGCTTAGCCGATTGAGCTGAATCAGCAACCACTACGGTAAAATCATGGAACTCGGCTAACTTACCCTCGAAGTATCCGCCAAAGTTCACGAAGAACAATTTTTTGCCTGAGTTTTCTGAAGGTGCCTCTTTTAACTCAATTCGATAACCATCAACATGGTGCAGGTGTACATAGCTATCTAAGTGTAAGCCTTTCTGTGTGCCGAACCAGCCCGCGCGCACCGCCGGATAGGCCTGCTCCATGCTCTCGCCCACCACAAACCGAACATCATGCAGTTCGATATTTGCACCCGGGGCCGAGCCTCCAATATAGGTTAAGAAGAGTTTTTTCATGGTAATACTGTGCGGAGTCGTTTCGATAACTTGAGGTTACCACAAAGGAGTGGTCTTGCGTCAAAGACGCAAGCTACGCAAACAAAAAAGCCGCTCGGTTGAGCGGCTTTTTATGGAATTGGTGGAGCTGGCGGGAGTCTTATTTTAGATTTAATTACTTGATAATATTAAATATTTTAATAAAGCTAAAGATTTTGGAATACAATCTGGAATACTAAAATCTATTCTAAGCCCTAGCCAGCAAATACTATTTTCATCAAACGTAAATCATCTTTCGCTTATCCACCGAAACTCATGATCTAAAACAGAGTCAGGTTCGACGTTTCCCGTTATTGCCAGGGCAACTGTTTCTCGGAATTTTTTGATTGATCTCATCCTTTCAATATCTTGGAACCTATTTGGTCGGCGACTTGGCGCATTACCTTTTAGCCCCTCTACATCAAGGTAGTGATTAAGCTTTTCTAAATCATATTCTTCAAAGAGCTTTATGACCATAGACTGAAGATTCTCACACAGTTTCACTATCTCAGAAAACCGCTCATCATCAAACTCAATATCTTTAACTTGCTTAGCCAGTTCGCTCCTGTGAGAGTTCACTTGCCTTCTCAAATGATCACACTCTTGTCTTAGGCTTTTCGTCTCCACGTTTTCACGATACCAACTGTATGCATCGTCGACCAGCTTACCAATCAGCAGCTCCTCTGATCTGATATCATCATGCTTATATACAGCACTTCTGTATTGTCTCAATCGGGACTCAATCGTCTCACTCAAGTAAATGAAGTCTTCTATCATCAAATCATCAGAGTAATCACCTAGTCTAGTGTCTGATATCGGGTCTTTTAAACGTTCAAAACTATCTGTGTTAGCGACAGACTTTCCAACGTCGTATAATACCCCTTCTTTCTCCATGACTCGGACAAACTCATGAGTCGTAAGAAGTGGTTTACTGTCTCTTCTTCTTGCAATTGAAATGTTTAGCTTCTTAACGATAGCTTTTATACGCTGAACCAGCTGTTCTTCGTTAGGAAATGCTCGTGTGCCAAAGATTAAATCCCCTACTCGATTGAACTTCGCATATGAGCGGGCTATTTGCTCTGAGGTCAGCTTAGCCCCCTTTTTATCAGAAAGGTCATAAAGAGAGTCGACATTAGCTTGTTCCTCAATCAAGGCCTCTACTATCTTCTCTTTTGGAACCTCAAGCTTAGCTGCTAAGCCATCTAACTTGTCGACCGCAGATTTTGATAAGCGGTAAGTCCTATCAACATACTCTCTCTTATCGCGTCTCTTTTGCCTTTGCCGGTAGGACTCAGAAAGATTTCTGAGAAGCTGATAATGTATTGGGTCAGCCTGCTGATAAAACTTAATGACAATCCGTTTAGCTGCTTCCCGAGTGTCCTCTCCTGAATTCCTGTGAATCGATATATTCCTACTAGTTAAGTACCGAACCAACCAGGCACCATCCTGGTCCTTTTTGGGGTCAAGCTTTTTGATCCACTCTGGTACTTCATCACCATGTACATCTTCCTTCATTAGTCCAGTCTACTCCCTTAGAAAAAGGTCAATAAAAAATTCATTTATAAAGAATTTAAAAGTTTTCAACAAAGTTGACAACTTGTTGCAAACAAGTTTTTCATTAAGTCTTATAACCACTATTATCAATACTTTTGCGCAGCCATAGGTACACGAAAATTATAAACTATCACACAATAAGATCATAAAAAATAATAAAGTTAAATGAAGATTTACGGTTGGAAATTAGGCGGAGCTATACGTGTGGTTTGTCGGTAATAATAATATATACAACAATCACTACTACCACTGTTTACATCATTCATTGGTACGTCTAGTAACCAATACTTAGCCAGAGATGAGGTAAGCCCCAAAGCTTACCGTCTGACTCATGGTTAAAAATTACAGGATCAGATCTCCTATGACTCAACAACGATCTAGGAGGTCAAAATGAATCAACCCAAACGCAGTAAATACAATCCTAACCACATCCTTTGCTACGGCTCCCGATATAAAGGCTTCGATATGTGGAAGCAGAATGCCCCTTACATTGAGCAGTACCTGGATAAGTTGTACGAGGTGTTCCAAAGAAGCTTTTACAATCATCCTCGAACACTAGTGGTGTGTTTTGACTTGCACTTACCTTTCTACAGTCAGCATAGCTTGGTTCGGAATCCAATAACGGAGTTCATTGAGAACATCAAACGAGGCATCAAAAGTTATCAACTAAAGCAGCAACGGGAAAAGAAACGGATACACCATACGCAAATCGAGTATGTCGCCAAGGTAGAGCAAACCATTGAGAGCCCGCTAGAGCATTACCACGTCGTTTTGTTCCTCAACAAGGATACCTTTTACAATGTCGGTAACTTAAGCCATGAGGACAGGACTCAGCTCGGTAGAATCATTCGTCATGCTTGGTTGAAAGTACACGGGATATCCACTGATTCAACAGCGGCGTTACTACATGCTTCAAATCCCGTCAGTTATTCATTGGAAGGACCGTTAACCTGCCTTAATAAGCAACACGAGGTGGTGTTTAAGCGTATCAGTTATCTGTGCAAAGAAGCGACAACCAAGTATCAGGGACGACACCAGTCGTTTTACAGCAGTAATGCAAAAAATAAAGCGCCAGCATAAGCCATTAAGCAACGTAGAAAAGGCCCAGGGAAAACCTCTTCTACGTGCTTAGCGACATTCACCTACAATAATCCCCTTTCGGCAAACGAAACCGTGTCTTGGCCTACTACGATGTGGTCAAGCACGGGGACGTCTATGTGATTGAGTGCGTCCTTGATACGCGTCGTCACACGCTTGTCTGCTTCCGAAGGCTCAGTCACACCCGATGGATGGTTGTGTGCCAGGATGACAGCAGCAGCGTTTTGCTGAAGCACTTCCTTCATCACCTCACGGGGATACACCGGGGCCGCGTTAATGGTCCCAAAGAACAACTCTTTGTACTCAATCAGGCGATGCTGTGAGTCCATCAGCAGTATGGCGAACACCTCACGCTTTTGATGCGCCAGCTTGTACCTAAGGAAGTCTTTTGCTGCAGACGGGCTGGTAAAGCCCTCCCCCTTCAAAAACTTCGTCTCCAAGATCTCAGACGCTTTATTCAACACATCAACCTCAGTCATCGGCCCATTCGTTACATACTCAGCGTTTTGCTCGTGCATTTTGTGTCTCCATGTTTTCGATTCTTGAATGCACGTGCGTGATATAGGCCTGAAATCGGTTGGAATCTCAGTCCATGGTTATTTCTTACAGGATCAACTCATCCCATGAGAGAAACCAAGATATGGAGAAAACTCATGCGATTAATACGATTAAACCAAGTCAAAGCCAAAGTTGGTCTAAGCCGCTCAACAATCTACCGACTGATGCAGGAAGATAGCTTTCCTAAGTCAATTATCCTGGCAGGCCGGTCAGCAGCTTGGATTGAATCAGAGATTGATGATTGGATTTTGCAGCAGGTTCGCGAGGTTCGTGGATCAGACTGGGAGGAACCACGTCATGCGGTTTGATTTTACAACAGGATACACCGATACCATTCGTAAATTAGGTATTTGCACCGTCAGCCAACGCGACCCATTAACGGGTCGCACTAACTCAGTTCAAATGCACGAAGTGTATGACGAGCAAAGGTTTAGGCAATGGTTAAACATGCCGCCAGTAACATTCGAGCTGCTTGACTCGATACTGGCAACAACCCATATCAACCAGTGGAGCGAGGCTAACGACCGCAAGCTTCGACAATACATGTTACCCATCGTGATTAGCAGCTTTAAGGTCGCTGCCCACGCGGGCGACCCAACGCTTCACATTGCATCTACTGCGAGGGAAATATATTACTTTGTCTCCAGCGATAACGAAGACGATAACAAGGAGCTGGCGCTATTTATCGGCAAGCTAATAACGGTCTACCTCAGAGCTCAAGGGCAAAACATGCCCAAAGTAGTCCGGCCTGAGCTGCTTGCAGCTATTCAACGCCAGGAAGCCGGTATCATTCATCGTGTCATCAAGTCGAACCTATTAGGTATCAGTCCTCATGCACATGGCAAGTACGTAGGAGAGACCAAGCGGCAGGTAATTAGCGATGCACATGAAACCAACGAATGCGATGACTCAAACCACATAACGGCTCAAATAGCAGCGCATATAGCCACTGACATCACATTCAACGTCTAGTCCCCAACATACCCTTAACTTGCATGACAACACCTGACAGGTGCGCCTTTGCGTGCCTGTTGGGTGTGGGAGCTGGGTTAGTGGAAGCGCCTACGCTCCATCGTGACCGCAGTTTTTGTGGTCTATTGTTCGTACTCATTCATCTCAATTCTTACTAATGCTATGACACAAAAGAAGGAGGAGCACATGAGGTTTCTAAGGTTAAACGAGGTTCAAGAGCGCGTCGGGCTGGGACGCACCTCAATTTACAAACTGATTGGTGAAAGCAAATTCCCCAAGCCTGTTCATATCCTGGGTAGGAACGTCGCCTGGGTAGACTCGGAGATTGATGAATGGATGATGGACCGTATTGATGAAAAGCGTGGTCTATCGGTGCCAAACATCAGGTATTAATATCTGTGCTGGTACACCACTTTCGAAGCCTAGGAACACCACCAGTATAAAAACTCCAAAGGAGCTATTAACAGCTGCGATAGTTTCATGAGTAATTAACTTGTGTGAATAAGCGCGCTAAAGGCAGTGGTAAAGGCCTAGTAAAACGTACAACTTGATAGCCGATTTTAAGTGGACGAATTTCGTCCACGCACTACAAAAGGTTATTTAAAGCTATTCCCAAGCCAAACCGTGTTTGCTTATGATTATAGTCAATTAAACTCTCACCATAGCCAGTGAAAACGCTCGCGTACCCATAAAACTTACCCCACAAAGGGAATGAAAAACTTACTTCTGCGGAGCCTCGACCAGTCTCAATCGCATGATTTAATCTAAAGCCGTATTCAAATTGACCATCATTATACCCAGCCGAAAACTCATAGTTTCCGACATAATCTTCTATATTCGGGTTATCGTCGCCTCGTGATGCTATTGGATTTTCTTTAGCGTCCTCTTGCAACCGAACCCACGGTTTAAGCGAAAATACCCAGCTCCCTTTTTCAACCACGAACTGTGTATACAGGCGATTCCAGCTACGAGACAGTAACTGGCTCCGACCGTTTGACAAATGCTCTGCGCCAAAAATAACACCGGTATTAGCGTTAAAAGGCTCCCAGTCGGTCTTAATGGCATACACTATTTCCGGCATATAGTTCGTTTCCCGAAACGGCTTGGATATGCCGTCAGAGTAGATCTGCCACCATGACTGAATAGTAAAACCAAAATATAGTTTGTCCTCTTCAAATAGCAGACTAGATTTGCTTAAGGGAACTTTTAAACTCAGTTGAAACTTAGCTTCATAATCTTCCAGATTCCTCTCATAACCTTCAATTTGAGCGTATTGCTCGTGGTTGATGTCATTTGTAGTAAGCATGGGTTGAATATAATTTCTGCGATGGGGAGTAATAACATAAGGTTCAAACTCCGTCTGTTGCTCTTCCCTCAAACGCTGAGTTAATACGCCGTTCTCTCTTTTAGGAACATCCACACTTGATAAGTTCTGTCTTTTGTCGTTTTCAACATGTTTACGACACTCTTTTTTTATAGCTTCAACAGTATCGATAGAACCGGAGCCCTTCACTCGATCTAAAATGCAGAGTTCATATTCACTAAGTTGCTCACCATGACAAATAGGTATCGCGAACAACGTTAGGTTAAGAATTGAAAATACTGAAAACCGGTTAATCATCACTCTAATATCTCTTGAAAAGTTTATTTATCTTGTTCAGTCTTGACTGAACGAATTAAACAGCTTAGCCTTAAATCATCCAAATTAACAAGTTTTTACTATGAATAAGCTTACCGAAGCAGAATTACAGTTTATTACTGATATGGGCATGCACACTCAGGGCTATGGTCTTTCTCGCATTGCCGGGCAAATAGTTGCGGCTCTTATCATATCTGATGCCCCGCTAAATACCGCCGACCTCATGAGCTTACTTGAAATAAGTAAAGGAAGTGTCAGCACCAATATTCGCTTTTTGGAAATGCTTCAGCTGGTCGAACGCAGAGCGCTGCCTGGTAAGCGCCAAAACTATTTTGTTATGCGCACCAACCCTTATGATTCGCTACTGGAATTAAAGATAAAGCAGCATAAAGAAGCGAAAAAGATAATAACTGAAGCCAAAGCAAGTATTAAGAATTCGAAAGCTCAGGAGAAAATTACTGAGCTGGAGAGGTTTAATACGCTCTACGATGAAAGCGTGAAAAAATTGCTGTTGGAATTGAAGTCGGAACGCTAGGCCATGCTCAATAGTCAGAAAAGTTGACGTTTGACGAAAACATTTAAATAATTTAGGTACAACATCAATGACCTCATCATCACGTGGTTCACTGCATAAGCAGCAGGGCCAAATCAGTAGCTCTACAGCCGTATTTATTGCCATCGTAACCTTGGTTTTTTTGTGGATAGCCAGTGGTTTCATCTTCAGAGGCGACACAGAAAAGACAAGCGCAACTAAAAGCGATTTACCATCAGTTGCAGTAAAAAATAGTCAAGCCCAGCTTGTGGCTCGCGAGTTGACACTAAACGGCGAAATCAAACCAAATCAGCAACTTAATATTCGTGCACGTACCGACGGCATGCTTGAAATGATTACCGATAGTGGCACTGACGTTGATCAAGGCGATGTCATAGCAAAACTGTCCATTGATGATCGCGAAGTGCAACGCACTCAGGCAGAAGCTCAATTAAAAAAGGCTCAAAGCGACTTCAATGCGACGAGAAAGCTCATAGAACAAAATTTGTCATCTCAGTCCCAACTCCAGGCGTTAGAAGCACAACTAGAAGCAGCACGGGCACAGCTTCGTCGTATTACATTTGATATTGAAAATACCGAACTGATAGCACCGGTCAGCGGCGTTATCAATCAACGCTTTATTGAGCAAGGCGCTTATGTCTCAGCCGGCAATCAAGTACTAGAGCTTATCGATAACGATCCGTTAATTGCCATCATCAATGTGCAGCAAAGCCAAATTCACAGGCTCAAACTCAATATGCCCGCAACGGTCAAACTCATTGGTGGTAATGATCGTCAAGGGCAGGTCAGCTTTATCGCTCCTATTGCCGACCCGCAGACCCGGACATTTCGTGTTGAAATAACTATTCCTAACCAAAACGATCCTATCCCCTCCGGTATGAGTGCCGAAGTGACGATAGAAACGAGCAAAGTTAAAGCACACAAAATTTCTGCGGCCCAAATCAAAATAGATGCATCTGGGCGCATGGGTGTTTTAACCATTAATGACAATAACGAAACACGTTTTTCTCCCGTTACTGTGGAGCGGGCAGACGTTAATGCCTTATGGGTCAGCGGGCTGGATGACCAAACGCGGTTAGTCATCATTAGCCATAGTTCTTTAACCGCTGGTCAAAAAGTTACCCCCAAACCCGTACCTGCTGATTATGACAAGGGCGAGGAGTTATAATGAAAGCCTTTATTGCCGCCGCTTTCTCACGCAATCGCGCAGCGATTCTGTTACTCGCTGTATTGTTGATAATGGGCAGCATTGCCTACGCCACAATTCCTAAAGAAGCTGCACCCGAAATTGACATTCCGGTATTCACCGTCACCGTAAGCTACCCCGGCATTTCAACGGAAGACAGCGCACGTTTATTAGTCGAGCCGCTTGAGCGAAAATTACAAAGCATCGACGGTTTAGATACTTTAACCGCTCAAGCCGGTGAAGGCTTTGCCATGTTACAACTGGAGTTTGCCGCAGGCTTCGACAATGAAAAAGCACTACGTGATGTAAAGGACGAAACTGAAAAAGCAGAACAAGATTTACCGTCCGATGCTGAGAAGCCCACGGTGCAAGAGGTTGATCTGTCTTTATTCCCCATTTTAACGGTTGCGCTCTCAGGCAATATTCCCGAACGGGACTTAATCCAACTGGCACGTAATTTAGAAGATAAACTTGAAACACTTAATGGCGTACTCGAAATCGATATGTCAGGTGATCGTGAAGATCTGTTAGAGATCATCATCAAACCTTTAGCCATGCAGTCTTACAACATTTCTTTAACGGAAGTGTCGAGAGCTATTAGTAATAACAACCTTTTAGTTACCGCAGGCGCGATGGATACCGGGGCAGGACGCATCAGCGTCGCCATCCCCGGCACCATTGAAAACATTGTCGATGTACTCGAGATGCCTATAAAAACTACGCCCAATAATGTGGTACGGGTCAGCGATGTCGCCGAAGTCAGGCGAACTTTTAAAGACCCCGTCAGTTACGCCCGCATTGATGGTCAACCGTCGATAGCACTCGATATTAAAAAACTGAGTAGCGCTAATGTCATTGACGTTGTCGATCGTGTAACCCAAATGGTCGAGCAGCAGCGCACTGAATGGCCGACAACCGTTAATGTCGCTTATATGCAAAACCAGGCAGACGATGTTAAGCAATTTCTGGGCGACCTTGAAAACAATGTCATACTCGCCATTATTCTGGTCATACTAACGGTCGTGGTGGCTTTGGGTGTAAAAGCTTCCCTGCTCGTTGCTCTTGCTATTCCAGGCTCATTTCTTGGTGGCATTTTAACGCTGCAATTGCTGGGTATTACACTGAACATCGTGGTCCTGTTCGCACTCATTTTAGTTATTGGTATGTTAGTGGATGGTGCCATTGTCGTGGTCGACCTTGCAGAGCGCTATCGTCGACAAGGACAAGACCGATTACAAGCTTATCTGGCAGCTTCCCAACGCATGGCGTGGCCTATTATTGCGTCGACAATGACCACCCTCGCCGTATTTATACCACTGCTCTTTTGGCCAGGTATGGCCGGGCAATTTATGTTTTATCTGCCCGCCACTGTTATCATAACACTGCTCATGTCTTTGCTCATGGCACTGGTTTTCGTTCCGATAATTGGCTCCTCAGTAAAAAGCAAAGTATCAGTGACCTCACAATCAGCAAATGCAGCAGACAACGGTTCAAAACTCCAGTCTTTGGTTAGCTATATGGTGGATAAGCCGTTACTTGCTTTGCTGGTCAGCCTGTTTGTCTTATTACTTTCATTTTTCCTCTACAGCAAGCTCGGGCAAGGCATAAACTTTTTCCCTGACATCGAAGCCGACCGGATACAAATACAAGTTCAAGCCGATGGTAATTTATCAGTAAGTGAAGCCGACAATCTGGTTAAGCTCGTCGATAAGACCGTTGCACCAGTCGCAGGCATTGAACGCATTTATTCTCGTACCATCGGATCAGTTGAGGAAAGGCTGAAAGCGAACCTGGATTCTGAAATTATTGGTACACTACAAATCGATTTGCTGGATTGGCAGGAGCGTGATTCTGCCACAAAAATTATACAAAACATCCGTACTAAAACAGACAACTTACCCGGGATAGCGCTAAAGATTGAAAAACAACAAAGCGGTCCGTCCTCTTCTCGTCCGGTCTCTGTAGAAGTATCAGCGAAAGATCGGAGCTTATTGCCTGAAGCCGTAGACAACTTGCTCAAAATGATGAAAGAATCAGATGAATTTATCGATACATCCAGTGACATGGCGACCCCTAAGCCACAGATAAAAATTGATGTGGACCGCGAAAAAGCTGCCGAGTATGGCGTCGATGTCGCGACCTTAGGTACCTTAGCGCGTCTATTGACCGACGGTGTCTTAGTTGGTACTTACCTTCCTGAATCGGCGCCAGAGCAGGTTGATATTCGTATACGCTATCCCTGGGAAGAGCGCTCAATGGCCGACCTAGCCAATTTGCGCATCCCCGCGAGCCGGGGTCTGATGCCGATAGAGAACTTTGTCCAGTTATCGCCGAGTTTAAGTCCAACAATTATAACTCGTGTCAATTCGCGCAATGTACAAACTGTAGAATCAGGCCTTGTTCCCGGGGTTACCGTCGTCGAAGCAACGGAAACGTTGCGACAAAAAATCAAGCAGAGTGATTTTGCCAAAGGTGTGGAATTTGATTTTACCGGAGAGCTTGACGACCAAAATGAAGCCATGAGCTTTTTACTATTGGCATTTGCCTTAGCCATTTTCTTAATGCTCTTCGTTTTACTATTACAGTTGAATAGCTTTTTTCAGGGGGCTTTAGTGCTATCCGCCATTGTCTTTTCTCTAGCTGGCGTACTGCTTGCGCTGCTGGTTCGACAAGAGCCTTTTTCCGTGGTCATGAGTGGTATTGGCATTATGGCACTCGCGGGTATTGTGGTGAATAATAACATCGTTCTAATCGACGCATATAACGAGTACCGCTCAGATGGATTATCACCGATGGACGCAGCAGTGAAAGCAGCAATGCAACGTTTAAACCCTGTGCTTCTCACCGCAACGACAACGATAGTTGGATTGTTACCCATGGTCTTGGGTTTAACTGTCGACTTTTTTGAGCGTGATATTTTTATGGGAGCACCTTCGGGACAATACTGGATCCAGTTATCTACCGCACTGGTTGGCGGACTGCTAGTTGCGACGTTTATTACGCTTCTATTAACTCCGGCAATGCTTGCCTGGGACGGCCAAAGAAGGGAGAAAGCCAATTAAACTTGGCTTCACTATGCGCTTACACCATATCGTGTTAACGGTCATTATTTGTTCTAGCTGTATCGCCTGCAGCAGTCTGCCCGACTTAGAACAGCGAACGCCAAGCTACTCTGTGCCAGTTTCAAAAACTCAAAGCACTCGGCTTGGTCAGTTCTTATCTCCGGTACTTCGAAACTCCCCCCAAAGTACCGGTATAATACCTTTAGCCGAAGCAGAGCCGTCCTTAGATGCCAGGCTGATATTAATCAACAATGCACAAGTTGCACTGGACATTCAATATTATATCTGGCGTGACGATAAGTCTGGGCAACGTTTAACTAAAGCCATTTTCCGAGCTGCTAATCGTGGTGTAAAGGTTAGGTTGTTATTGGACGATCTTCACTCCCGGGATATCGACGAGCCCTTACAAAGACTAAATGGTCATCCTAGTATAGAAGTGCGATTATTTAACCCCTTTCTCCCCAGAAGCTCTCGAGTACTGGGGTTTATAACCGACTTCCCACGAGCAAACAGACGCATGCACAACAAGTCTCTTACCGTGGACAATCAAGCTACGATAGTCGGGGGAAGAAACATCGGTGATGACTATTTTTACCGCTCTGATGGTATTCTTTTTGCTGATCTGGATGTTCTTGCGATAGGAGATGTAGTTGCGAAAGTATCCAGCGATTTTGACGCTTTTTGGAACAGTAACTCAGCTTACCCCTATGAACTTATTTCTCAATCGACGACGCCATCAGACTCCCCTTTATTTATTCATCAAACTAATATTGATCAACCATCCGATCTCAGTGAGTTATTGGATAACGATTCAATTATTTGGGCTGAAACTCAAATCGTGAGTGATAGCCCGCTTAAAGCCTTAGGTAAAGCGGAGCCGGATCAACTCATTGTTCACGCACTCCGAAAGATAATTGGTCAACCTAAAAAGCAATTATTACTGGTTTCTCCCTATTTCGTACCAACCCTGTCGGGAGTAAAAGCGCTAGAGAGCATTGCGGAAAACGGGGTGAGTATTAGTGTGTTAACAAATTCCTTTGCCGCTACCGATGTTGCCGTTGTGCACTCGGGATACGCAAAGTGGAGGAAACGTCTCTTAGAAGCTGATATACGCTTATTTGAGATGCGCCCAGGTACTGTTGGCACCGATACCACTATCTATGAATCTGTCGAAACAAGTTTCTCCAGTTCAGCAAGCAGCCTTCATGCAAAAACGTTTGCCGTTGACGGACAACGTGTTTTTGTTGGCTCATTTAACTTTGACCCTCGCTCAGCAAGGCTCAATACTGAGCTTGGCTTTGTTATTGAGAGCCCCGAAATAGCATCAACGATGGCAGATGTCTTTATCGAAGAAGTCCCTTACAGCGCCTATGAAGTGCGCTTAGCTCCATCCGGTTCGCTATACTGGCTTGAGCAAAACGGCAGCCATCATCGCCGATACGATACAGAGCCAGGAACAACCTGGTTTCAAAGGTTTTCGGCCGGATTTTTTTCATTGTTACCCATTGATTGGTTGCTTTGAAAAGTGAGTTGGCTTACTCGGTAAAGCGCCATTTTTTCTTAATCACTTTATGTACGAACCATGGTCATATTAGTCGGTTTTTTTGTTGGAATGCTATAGGTCATAAAAATGCTAAATAGAATACTAAAGTATCTAGGTATAGCGTGGATGGTTATTATTTTTGTTTTTGTTCCCATTGCTTATACCGCATTACTATTCGCCTCTGATGCAGAAATAAATATGTCGGTCACTATTTTTTTTATCTCTACAGTATTCATCACTTCACTTTGGAATATCTTCAAAAAGTATCGCGAGTACAAGGTTGGGCTCCAACTTAGCAAGATGTTTTTAGCCATCTATGTAACTATTTTTGCGTTTGCCACTCTTTATCAAAGAGCTGGGATTTTATACGGTCAGGAAATCTCTTTTAGTCCTGTTGACGCCCTGTACTTTTCAGTAGTGACATGGACCACTTTAGGTTATGGAGACTTTCAACCCACTGAAAGCTTGCGCTTATTGGCCGCTTTCCAGGCGTTATTAGGAACTTTCTTTATACCAATGCTTATAGCGGCAGTGCTATTCTCATTACAACTAAAGTCTCAAAAGCACAGTTTACAAAAAAACACTAACGGTTCAAAACCATAGAGCGAATAGTTTAAATGAAGCTTCTTTTTTATAAAATTAGACTTCTCGTAATCCTATCAGCTTCTGTTACCAGCTTAGGCTGCAGCACAGTAGGGCAAATTAAAAATGAGCCTATTTCTGGAAAAAATGATACTGAATTAACTTCTGGTACATTATTCTCAGCGGCTCGAGCTGGAAACCCCAAGGGAATAACTCTTATTTTGGCTTTTTCCGGAGGTGGAACACGGGCTTCTGCTCTGTCTTATGGCGTATTAGAAGAACTAAGAGATACTAATGTCACTATAGGTGGCAAATCGACAAGACTTTTAGATGAAGTTGATTTTATTTCATCTGTTTCGGGCGGCAGCATAACGGCGGCTTACTATGGTTTGTTTCGAGACAAAATTTTTTATGATTTCAAAGATAAGCTTCTAACACGGGATTTAAAGGAGCAAATAATCTCAACAGTTTTAAACCCCCTTCGTTGGTTTTCAAATTTAGGAATAACTGATCATACTGTCGGAATATATGCTGATGCAGGATTTGGAGAATATACATTTGGCGACATGCTCGAAAAAGGTCCGCCCTATATAGCCATCAATGCCACAGACTTATCTCAAGGTGCTAGATTTTCCTTTCTACAGGACTACTTCAATTTAATATGCTCAGATCTATCTACCTTCCCCGTAGCCAGAGCAGTAGCAGCTTCAGCAGCTATGCCTTTACTGTTCGACCCCATCGTACTGAAGAATTACGATACATGTGACATTACGGATTCCATCAACTTTTTATCCAGTAAAACTTCCATTGGGAAACACAGTATTCGGAATACTGCCTCTGCAGCACTTTCTTATTCCAATAAAAAAGAACGTCCTTTTGTTCACCTCGTAGACGGAGGTGTATCGGACAATTTGGGTCTCAGGATTATAACTGACCCTGTTGAGCTAACAGGAGGTATAGTAAATTACTTTAGCATGATCCATGGAGAGGATAGTTATTCAATCCCACGACATTTTGCCATCATAGCCGTAAACGCATCAGTAAAAGTCGACTCAAGCATGGATAAGAGTTCGACCCCTCCATCAATGCGTCAAACGTTAAACGCGGTTACTGATGCGCAACTTCAATTGTACAATAATGAAACAACCGATTTAATAAAGCTTAAATTAGAGCAGTGGGTCGATGAAACAAAAACACAAGGAATACCTGTCGAAGCGCACCTAATATCTATCGAGTTGAAATCGGTATCATCAGACCGTCTAAGAAATCGCCTCAATTTAATCCCGACAACTCTCGGCTTACCAGAAGAGGAAGTTGAGTTGCTTATTGGTACAGGCCGAAAGCTACTAAGGGAAAACCCTCAATTTCAAAAATTACTAAAAAGTATCAGCTCTCATAAGACACAATAAAAACAACTAAATATCGAGACAAAAAATAAGCCCAGGGTTGGTATTCCCTGGACTTACCCATTACAAGCCAATATCAAACATTAGCTGGCGCTTATAATGGCCTCCCAACGGGAGAACCGTCTCGTCAGCTAATTCTACTTCCTGGTATCGGCCTAGCTCCGACAGAAGCTTTCTTAACTGGTCACGCTTAACTATGTGACTGCGATGAATGCGAATGAATCTATCGTCCAGTAATTCTTCCATATCAGATAAAGTCGCTCTATGAAGAACGCGCTCACTACCGAAGTAGAGCTTCACGTAGTTACCAAACGCTTCCACACGCTCTATGGATGCAACAGCAACAAAACGGACTTCACCGGGGCGCGTTTTAACAGCAATAATGTTTCGTTTCATGCTAGCCATAGTTAGTCCCTCTCCATGACCAAATCCGCATCAATGCTGTTACCACCAGCCAGCTGAATCGATGTTCGCCCCTTAATCGAGTAATCGTTGTAGATAGCGAATAGCAATGTCGAGCTGAGACCAATGGCTATAATCGCAGTGACTAGTGTCCCTGTAGATAACGTCCCAATAATACCTGAGCCCCACCCCAACGGATTCCAGAAGTTGGTGGCAAAGACTCCTGCTGAGCCGACAGCTAACGCAAAAGCACCGGATGATGCTGACTTTAATGTTTTCACGTCATCAGCCAACGAGGCACTTCTTACGGCAATTGTCTTCTCCTGCCTTTCGATAGCCCGCTTTAGCTCTGACTTGGTGTGTACGACCGTTACGTTCGACATAAATATTCTCCTAATTGACAGTTAATTAACTGCAGCCGTAACTGCCATTAGGTGATATAGGTTTGTGATTTCGTAAAATGATGGGTAATCTGGAGCAAACGGCTGATATAGGGAAATATACCGTGCTCAAACTTGACCTACCCAACCCAAAATTTGAATCGAGTTATCGCGATTACATTGACGAACTTGGCGACGAGGAACGGTACCCTTTCCCGCTTGATTTCGATCACACTGATTTCCTTGGAATGCTAGATCGCATCGAAGGTTTCAGATCCGGTGAAACCGTTCCAGTAGGTATGGTAAGTAGTTCAACGTTTTGGCTAATTGATAATAACGAAATACTTGGCTGTACCAATATTCGGCACACACTCAACGAACAAATAGAGCATGCCGGCGGGCACATAGGCTTAAGTATTCGACCTTCATACAGAAGCAAAGGGCTAGGAAAAATATTGCTCAACATGAGTCTCAACAAGGCACGAGAACTTGGCATTAACGAAGTTCACATTCATTGTCACTCGACGAATAGTTCATCGAAAGCAATGATAGAATCATGTGGAGGAGTACTAGATTCAACAGTTAAGGTGGGTGACGAAGAAATTAGTCGCTATTTAATAAGTCCGTCCAGGCCAACCTCTACCGAGGGCGATTTATGAGCATCCGTAATGGAAGGCTTCTCTACCACCTAACATCTATCGATAACATCGAGGGAATAATACGCCATGGGCTTATCCCCCGAGCAGAACTCGACAACTTTGACGATGTTGCTGACCGAGAGATCATAGGCCATCGTCAGTTACATCAGCTTGATAGCAAGGTTCCTTTTCATTTTTTTGCTAAAAACCCTTTTGATGGAAACGTGCAGGCAAATAACGCTGAAAAAGCATTCGTCCTTATTGCTGTTCACAGAGCCTTAGCCCAGAAGAAAAATTGGCAGATAATACCTCGTCATCCTCTTGCTCAACCTTTCGAAATTTATGAATTTGACCAAGGAATGGAAGTTATTGATTGGAATACAATGGATCGACGTGATTATTCCGACCAAAACTGCAAAAATATATGTATGGCAGAGTGTTTGGCTCCAGCAACAGTTGAGCCTCGATACTTTGCGAGTATTTACACTAAGACGCCGGAGCAAAGGCAACTAGTTTCTAGCTTGGCCGAACAATACAGATTAAATATTCATGTAAACCTAAATCAACAAATGTTTAGTGCTGGACAACGTACCTAATGTATAAAAACCTAAATCCTGACAAGGCGCTAATATGGCGAATTGTTCATCGAGATAATCTAGACTGGATTCTTGAACACGGTGTTTATGCTTCAAGCAGCAATCACCGATCAGATGACTGGGTGAGCATAGGTAGTGATGAACTAATTGATAAACGGTCTCGACGTGAAGTTCCAGTAGCACCGGGAGGAACACTGAGTGATTACGTTCCATTTTATTTCACCCCCTTTTCACCAATGCTCTACAACATAAAGACAGGCCGTGGCGGTGTGATTCGGCGCAATAACGAAGAAATTGTAATACTCGTTTCTAGCTTGCATGACGTTTATCAGGCTGGGTTAAGCTATGTTTACACTGACTGTCATGCTTACTCCGCCTTAGCTAATTATTACAATGAGCCGGACTCATTATCGGAGATTGATTGGGAGCTGATTCAAAAGCGGGATTTTAAGAGAGCACCTGATGATCTTGGCAAGTTAGACAGATATCAGGCAGAGGCTTTGATACACCGACACTTCCCTACCTCGCTGTTAAAGGGTATTGTGTGCTTTAATGAAAGCGTAAAACAGTCAGCTGAACAAAAAGCAGACAAGCACGGTCAAAACCTAAAGATAATAGCTCGTTCGGAATGGTACTTTTAAATGTTAAATTTTAAGACAGGAAACCTCTTAGAGTCTGATGCTGAAGCCCTCGTCAACACCGTCAATACAGTCGGTGTCATGGGTAAGGGGATCGCTTTGATGTTTAAAGAACGGTTCCCTGCAAATATGGAAGCCTACGCTCGAGCTTGTAAAGAAAACAAAGTAGCCACCGGCAAAATGTTCTTTACCCATAGTAATGAACTGGTTAACCCCCAGTGGATCGTCAACTTCCCTACCAAACAGCACTGGCGAGCCAAGTCGAAAATTGAATGGATCGATGAGGGGCTTAAAGATCTTCGAGCATTCATTGTTAACAATAACGTTCGCTCTATTGCTATCCCCCCTCTTGGAGCTGGAAACGGCGGGTTAAGCTGGAATTCTGTTCTCCCATTGATTGAACAGCATTTAGCTGACCTGAGCGATGTTGATATTCAAATTTATCAACCAACCGAGCAGTATCAGAATGTCAGTAAGCAAACCGGTGTAGAGCAATTAACAGCAGCCAGAGCCATGGTTGCTGAGTTAATCAGACGCTATTGGGTACTTGGCAACGAATGCACTTTGCTAGAAGTACAAAAATTAGCATGGTTTCTGCAGCGTGCACTGCAAAAAGAAGGAACCGCTAATCCGTTAAAGTTGGACTTCCAGCCAGAGAAGTTTGGCCCGTATGCCAACAACCTAACTCACTTATTAAACCGGCTAGACGGAAGCTATTTGCAATCTGACAAACGTATTCCAGATGCAAAACCAACAGATATCATTGCATTCAATGATAACAAACGCCAAACAGTCGAAGCTTACCTAAAAACTGAAGCCATGGAATACGATAGTGCATTGAGAAAAGCAACAGACGTCATTGAGGGATTTGAGTCGCCATACGGACTAGAACTACTTGCAACCGTTGACTGGCTCATAACAGAAGGAAGTGTAGAGCCCAATCCTGAGAAAGTCCTTGCAGCATTACGTCAACGGCCTGCGGGCGAACAGTGGGCACAACGCAAACTCAATATGTTTGATCACAAGGCTATATCCGTAGCCCTCGATGCATTAAACAGTAAGTTGCATTAACTCAAACCTTTTTAACCAAACAAAAAATAAAATAGGGGCTTACTAGGCCCCTATAGTTCCAACTCCACAAAGTCACGGTCAACATCTTCCTGAGTAATGCCAATATAACGCAGCGTCACAGCCTCAGAGCTATGACGTAGCATCTTCATTACCCTGGCGATGTCGTTGGTGTTCTTGTAAAGATGATAACCTCGTGTCTTCCGCATTGAGTGAGTACCCAGTTTAATGCCAACCTCCTCCCCTATCGCCGCGAACGCCCGCGAAACGTAACGGCGGCTAATCGGGGCCTCGTCCAAACCTTTAGACCATTGGTTCCGGTAGGACTGAAACAGGTAAATATGCTCGGGGTGCTCATCCTTTATACGAGCAATAATAGATCGTGCTTTGTCGTTCAATTTAATGGTTGCTTGTTTCGACGTCTTCCCTTCAACCAGGGTAAGACGTTCGTCGTTAATGTTTTCAAACTTGATGGACAGTAAATCTGAGATCCGTAATGCCAGGTTCAAGCCCACATCCCAAACATCAGCAATTTGCTGACCGTATGTTCGTTTGAGAAGGTAGCTAATCAGCTTTACGGTATCCAGATCTTTAACCGCTTGCACTTCGGCCATAGTCTAGTTCCTTTTTTGCTGTAAAACGTGATTTTGAGTACTTAAGAGGGTATAAAGGGGGAAATAGCCCGTTTTTAGTGGTTTTTCTTGTTCCCGTTATTGTATTTCGGGAACAAGCTTTAATTTCGACTATGATATATTTCTTAAAATTTGATGACTCGTTTTAAATGACAACTGGGCCCGCTACTAAAGTTTTTTAGCAGAACTTTTTAATGGAGTCAGTTAAGGCTCAAAGGAAAAGGATGTCAGCCGATGTACGTATCCCAAATCTATATCCAGCGTTTTAGAATATTTGAAGAGCTATATTTAACTTTGAACTCGGGGCTAAATGTCATAGTAGGTGAAAACAATTCAGGGAAGTCCGCTTTAATAGACGCGATAAGAGTTACTTTAGATACAAAATCTTCGGAGTGGACCAGAATAACAGAAACAGATTTTCACGATGACGCTGATAACTTTCATATAACACTAAAGTTTTCTGGTATTACTCCTGATCATGCGAGAAGGTTTGTTGAGCACCTCACATATGAGAAAGGTGAGGAAGGCGACAAGCAATTAGCTTTATACATAACTCTTACCGCTCACCGCACAGAGGCCATACGCAGAGGTCGGCGTATAATCCGTAGTGACTGGCGCTCAGGAATAAATGGTAATGGACCTTCAGTTGAAAGAGAAGTTCGTGAGTACTTGGCCGCGACTTATCTCAAACCTTTACGCGATGCGGAAGCAGAGTTGTCTTCAGGACGTGGTTCGAGACTAGCTCAAATTCTGTCATCTTCTAAACACTTTAAACGAGATGGCGAATCTTTCAAAACCCTCTTAGAGGGACTTATTGCTGCCAGCATAGAGGCAAAGAAAAACGACGGATTACAAAACAATAAATCTGATATCGACAAATATATAAAAGAGCTCACGTTTAATACCGATAGGTTTGAGTTATCAATAGAAATGCTCGGAAGCAAAGAGTTTGAGAATTTAGATACACTTGAGAAAGAACGAGCCTTTCAGGATATTTTGCATAGGCTAAGCTTGGTTTTAGATGAGTCACAACCTACCCAAGGGCTTGGCTATAATAACATCCTGTTTATGGCCACAGAGTTAATATTACTAGAGCAGGAAAGTGACGAGTTTCCTTTGCTATTGATAGAAGAGCCGGAAGCCCACTTACACCCTCAGTTGCAAATGAAGCTTTTAAAATTTATTCGCGACACAAAATCTCCCGCGTTACAAACCATAATGACAACTCATAGCCCAAATCTAGCATCTAAAGCTCCTTTGGAGAGCATAATACTGCTATCTAATGGCGAAGCCTTTCCACTTAAAAAAACCGATACTCTACTCGATGACGAAGATTATGTTTTTTTAGAGAAATTTCTTGACATAACGAAATCTAACTTATTTTTTGCTAGGTCTGTCCTAATTGTAGAGGGAGATGCTGAAAATATCTTATTACCGACAATCGCTAAATTAATTGGCAAGCCATTAGAAGACTATGGTGTCAGTATTGTAAACGTTGGCAATACTGCATATACACGATATGCCAAGATATTTCTAAGGCGGGATTCTTTAATTGAAGCAGAAGCTCCATCTATACCAGTCAAAGTTGCTTGTTTGAGAGATCTTGATCTTTGGCCGGAAAGATCCGACAAAGTTAAATATCCGAAATTTGGATTTAAAGAGTTAAAAAAGAAAAATGAAATTTACTGGTTACCTCGAGAAAACGAAGAGGGTAAGAAAATCGGCACTGCTCCCCAGGATAAAAGGGACGACCTAAAGTCATTTGACGTCCTTCATAATGAGAAAACACAGTCTATCACTGAACCAGAGAATATACGTGTCTTTGTCTCAGATGAGTGGACATTTGAGTACTGTCTTATTCGGAGCGGATTGGGCAAGGAGATCTACCAAATTTTGAAGACTAAAGCCGACTGCGATTATAGCGAGCTATCTGATGATGACGAAATAAGGGCAATACAGATATATCGTCTGATCGAATCTAACCATCGAAAGACAGAGCTCGCTTATCTATTAAGCCAAAAACTAATAGATGTCTATTCAAGCTCTTCGCTTACCAACCAGCTATATAAGAAGCTGCCTGAATACATAAAGTCAGCGCTTGAGTATGTAACCGATTCAACACATCCCTCAAGAAGAGCTGCACAATCGCCAAAGCTTCAAACTAGTGGAGAATAGGTTTTGCAACACACCATAATTGATGACCAAGATATTGATAATTTTCTAAATTATTTCAATAGAAAGATTGATGATTCGTCAAATCAATTATTTTTGGATAGAGAAAGGCGCAGAATATTAAAATCTTGGAGTGATGTTCAAGCATGCCCAGGTAGTGGAAAGACTACTCTTGTAGCGGTTAAATTATTAATTCTCGCAAATAAGCTGCCTCTTTCCGATGCTGGAGTTTGTGTTCTTACTCACACGAATGTAGCAAAACATGAAATCCTATCAAAAATAAGACATAGCCCCGCAGGTTACAGGTTAACGAAGTATCCTAACTTTATCGGAACCATTCAGGAGTTTGTAAATAGATTTTTAGCTGTGCCTTATTTACGTTCAATAGACCGGAAACCAACTAGAATTGATGATGACTCATGCGTTACGTTAATGCATGGCTTAGTAACTTATGGGACACAGCAATATTTAGATAGAAAGAGAGCATCACTTTTCGACTTGAAGATAAGCCATCAAACTGGAAAAGCTTCAATACCGGGTTTCAAAAAACAATCCGAATCTAAAACCTACAAGGATCTTTTAAAGGTATTAAAAGAACGCATTAGACGTGGTTATTTCTTTTATAGTGAAATGTACTGTTTCGCTCAACGGAGCCTTGAGAACAATAATGGTATGCTCTCAGCAATACGAAAGAGGTTTCCATATGTTTTGATTGATGAAATGCAGGATACACAAGACTTTCAGGACGAGCTTATCGGAGCTATATTTTCTGATTGTGATGTATCAGTACAGCGGTTGGGAGATCCCGACCAGGCCATTTTTGATAATATGGGGGGCAGCAGTCCAAACCAAACATTTAATAGTAACCACAATCTCGTTCCCTTAAAAAGCACACACCGGTTTACAAGTTCTATCGCTAAGAAAATACATGGTTTGAGCGTTACAGATATCGGCCAACTTGAATCACTCAAATGCGCCGAAGACCATAACATGCCACATACGATTTTTCTTTATACAGATTCCACAAAGAATATGGTTCTTGAGAAGTTCTGTGAGCTGATTGACACAATTGACCCTAATCGTTTAATGGGTTCTGTAAAGGCTGTTGGCGCAACAGAAGGGACCGGAGGTTATATCAGCTCGTATTGGACCTCATACGACAAGAACAAATCAATTAAAAATCCAAAGCCACAGTTATTTATAGATGCGGTATCTCGGTGCTGGTGGGATTTTGAGCAAGAATCCGGACAACAATACTCTCTTCTAGTGCAATGCATACTCGACTTGCTTAAAAGGTCAAAAATTTTCAACCAAAACGTCACTCCAAACCGCTTCCATACACACACCAGTTTGACTAACTTTCTCAGGGAATCTAATAAGTACGAGGAGTTTCGAACCCTCTTGACTTCATGGATACTAAATGGCGCTGGCAACGAAGTTAAATGGAACGAAGACTGCGCTCGGTTAATGTCCTTGTTCGATATATCATCCGACAATACTGACGCCACAGATTACTTAACTTATTCACGAAGCGATAACAATGCATCAAATATAGAAACGACACCAAAAGCTAATATTTACAGAGCTTCTTCGGGTCGAGAGGTAGAGGTATCGACCATTCACTCAGTCAAGGGCGAAACACATGATGCTACCTTGGTTTTAGAAACGAAAAACCATCAATTCGATTTAGGGGTGCTTGTAAACCGGTTATCCCTAACTGAAAGTAGTAAACTTAAAGGGGTTAGAAAAATTAAGTTTGCGCGACAAGTGTATGTAGCGGCTAGCAGACCTAGAAAGTTACTCTGCATGGCAATCCATCAAAACCATGTTCAAAGTAAGCACAGAGAAGCACTGGAGACAAACGGGTGGAGAATTCAGCTACTATAGGGCTTTACTGGCATTTGAGTTCGTTGTGTAAGCTGATGGCTGTCGCTCTATTTTTCTTTGAATTTTAACTTAATTGTCGAAGCTTAATACCTTCACAGATTGCTTCAAAATTGGGCTCAAAAATTATAACTTTTATAAAAGGATAATTGCCACTGTGACAAAAACTCAAAATGAAAAAAGATTCCTAGCCTGCAGACCTTTAAAAACGGGCTCCTTTTGTAGGAAGTATTAAACTTTTCGCGAGATAGATTCAATTAATATATATAGCGCAGTGTGACATGGCCATTTCAATTGAAAAAATACTACTAGTTCACGGCCCGAGCCTAAGCTCCGACTTGAAAGATATCTTAGTCAATCAGTATGGACTTTCGCCTGCAGCCGCGCGTCAAAAAATTAGTAGAGCAAGTGGCGATGTATACAAGCTAAAAAACCTTCCCTTCCCAAGAAATGCGACTTTCGTTTACCTCAAGTCGCAATACGGTTCTCCAGATTATTGGACTGCCTTACACGAATCCCTATTAAAGACCAAATCAGCATATGGTTTAGCAATATCAGCCCTTACGGCTAGACAAGGAATGATGCCCTATGAGCATTTTAAGATAGCTTGTGGGGCGCCATTGAGACAAAAACGGCACCTGTCCCCAGATCAAATAAAGAAAAGATTACTTGATGCCGGAATCGTCCGCACTATGACATTCAATAGTAGAGAAGTACTCTACTTAGTTCGAGATGAAAATCATAAAGAGCTTCGTCTATCAGAGCTTCAAGGGCGATTGCTAGCTGAAAGCATGTTACTAAAAGGCTTATATAGCTGGTGCCGAAATTTGGGCCTGGCAAGTTTTAATCAGCTTAAAATAAGAGATAAAGGAGAGCTACCTGTTATTTCTACAACAGCTTGGGATTTAGCCGGCCCATCATACCTTTCTGGAATCACTAGCTTTAAAAAAGGTAGCGATGAAATTAAGTCTGGCTTTATCGCTATCGATATACTGCTAAACTATATTGTATCAGAGCACGACATTGCTCCTTATCTGAAAAAACTAAATTCTTTAAAGCAACTTAAAAATGTAGGCTCTTCAATCCATTTTTTCGTCGCCTTTGAATACACTGCCGAAGCTTTCAATCTTTTGAAAAAATCTGGCGTTTCTGCTGCCACAGTTAAAAATCTTTTCGGCGTCGATATCGCTGAAGGACTATCAAATCTAATTTATACGCTCACGGTAGCAGCCAATACCATCGATAGCCCCGAAAAAATAAATGAACTTTTCGACAAGCTGGGAAAGCTAGAGGGTGCTTCATCCCTAGTGAGGGGGGCGTTATTTGAGTTTTTAGTAGCTGAAGTAATAAGATCTACTACTCAACCAGTAACCGTTGAATTAAACAAGATAGTTAGAACAAGTGACGCAAAACAGGCAGAGATTGACGTTTTTTCACCTCAACACACGAATAACGAAGTTATCTTTGCTGAATGCAAGGGTCTCAATCCAAATGCAACACTGTCAGATGAAGAGGTAGATAAGTGGTTATTTACCAGAATCAGTACAATTAGAAAGTACTGCCTTGAACATCCAGATTTACAAAATAAGCAACTAATATTTCAGTTATGGACAACCGCAAACCTATCAAGTGAATCTTTCGAAAAAATAAAAAAAGCAGCTGATGCCACAAAGAAGTATTCAATCCAACTTATTGATAAAAAATCTATAGCTGAAAAGTTGCGGTCCCACAGTTTAAAACAACTATCCGAAACTTATAGAGTGCACTTTTTAAGCCTACCTAAGGTGGGGTAATATGAACAGGTTGAGCTTATTTACCTAATTGATTTGATTATACAAACCCCATTCTAAAAGCCTCATCCAAATAACCTCCCCACCACTGCATCAACTCGCGACGACGCTCTAAATAATCCGCGCGATTATAAGCACTTCGTACTTGGTTGGGGTCGCCATGCGCCAGCGCTGACTCGATCAAGTCGGGATCTTTGCCCTCTTCGTTCATAATAGTGCTTGCTAAGGCTCTTAAACCGTGGCTAACGAGTTTGTCCTGGTAACCCATGCGTCTTAACGCCATATTGGCCGTTTGGCTGTTAATGGGCGTTTGTGGCTTTCGTAAAGAGATGAATATATGTTCATACTGATCGCTTACGCTCTTCATGTCGTCCAGTACCTTCAATGCTTGTTCACACAGGGGGACGGTGTGCTGACGACGCTTTTTCATCCGTTCAGCCGGAATCACCCAATTTGCTTGGCCGTCATCAAGCCATTGGATCTCGCTCCATTTAGCGCCAGCCGCTTCAGATGGCCTGGTCATTGTCAGCAACTGCCATTTAATAACCTGGCGAGTAATATACGTAACATTTGTTTCGTGGAGCTTTTTTAAGAAGTCAGGAAGCTCTTTTGCTGTAATTGTCGGTAAATGCTGCTTTTTAGGCTTTTTAAACGCAGATTTAATTGCAACGATTGGATTTCCGGTGATTAAGTTCTTAATGACAGCGTAATTCATTATCTCGCTTAATCGTTGAATCACACGCTTAACGGTTTCCAACCGCCCTGTTTTCTCAACCGGTCGTAGCACGTCAATTATCGTTTGAGCGCTAATCTGGCTAACCGGCGTTTCACCTAAACGGTTAAATACATGTAGCTCTAACGACCGCCAAATATCATCGGCGTAGTCAGCAGTGACCTCGCTCTTTTTAATCTCGAACCACTCTTCAGCGACTTTTATCAAAGTCGCGTTCTCTGAATAGCGTTGTGCCGCCTTTTCTTCCTCTCTGGCGAGCTTAGGGTCTACTCCTTCAGCAACTTGACTTCTAGCAGCTTCTGTAAACTCACGAGCTCGTTTAAGGCTCACATCGGGATAACTACCCAACCCCATGTTCACGCGTTTTTTGGTAATAGGGTGAATGTAATTGAAGTTCCAAAGCTTAGAGCCATTGACTCTCACTCGCAGCTGCAAGCCCTTCCCATCGGACTTAACGTAGTCCTTGTCTTTTGGTTTGAGTTGTCTGACGGCTGTATCCGTGAGCCCAATAGTAGAGCGCGCCATAAGCAGATCTCCCTTCGTTGTATTCCAAAGAGTGTATCCCAAATCGCTTGGAATACAAATTGGAATACTAAAAACTCAGGCTGCTAGCAATTTTCTTGGGAAGAACTGGGAGGAGAAACTCCTCTGAAAGCCTTGTTTTCCGTGAAATAGAAAGAAAAAAGGGGATGTCGTGAGACATCCCCTTTTATGGAATTGGTGGAGCTGGCGGGATTTGAACCCGCGTCCGCAATACCTACATCCTCGGTCCTACATGCTTATTCAGTCTTTTAATTAATCAGTGTGACGCCGACTGACAGGCTTCACAACTGACGAGTCCGATTGGTTTTAACGCTTCAGCTCCGGACAAAGCATCCACGCGAGTCTGCTTTAGTTTGAGCCATCCTGGTCCGGTCTCACAGACAAAGCGCCGGGGGATGGGCTTAGCGGGTTATTAAGCCGCTAGAGCGTAGTTGTCGTCGTTTGCAACTATAAAGTTGAGGCTTTTTACGAGGCCTGCCTCACCTCGGCATGCACCTTGGGTTTCGTGTATCCCGTCGAATCCTAATCAGCCCCAAAGTCTTACTGATAGAACATTTATTACTATACCTGAGACACCGCTTAAGTGCTATAAGTTCCGCACTTAAGCGGTTATTTATTAGGCTTTTAGCAAAAACTAAGCCATATAAAGTACTTTTTCGACCAGTTTGCTGATACCTGCTTCAGCGTCGGGGATATTTTGCGCCAGCATATAGGCGGGCGTGGTGACCAACTGGTGTTTATCATCAACCACAATATCTCGCACATCACAGTCGATATGCTCACCGCCCATTTCATTAATGGCTGACGACACATCAGCGTCGTTGCCGACGGTTACTTTAACGCCATCACCATAGATATATGGCAACAATACCGGTGCTATACACATGTATCCGGCTGGCTTGTGCGCATCGCGAAATGCTTCGCCTACTTTCAGTACTTGCTCATTAATGGTCATCTGTGCACCATTAACCGCAAAGTCACAGAAGTTTTTAGCAACTCCAAAGCCTCCCGGCAAAATCAGCGCATCAAATTCATCAACATTCAGTTCGTGCAAAGGTTTAATTTCGCCGCGCGCAATTCGCGCAGACTCTTCCAGCACGTTGCGTTTGTCGCTGGCTTCTTCGCCCTTTAGGTGATTAATCACTTGTGTTTGCTGAGTGTCCGGCGCAAAACACTGGTAACTCGCCCCCTGCTTACTAATATGCAGGAGCGTTAGTACGGCCTCATTAATTTCAGCACCATCAAAAGCGCCAGAGCCTGACAATAATACCGCTACGTTTTTCATCACAAACCTCCGCTTCTCAGCTCGTTATTCGGCTTCGACATGCTGGTCGTGCTGATCACGCCACTGCCATTCATTCTCCAGGGTAGCAGTCGGCTGCAGCATGGCGAAGTCTAAGTCTTCAACCGGGTCGCCCGACTTCAGGCGTTTCGGTAATTCTGGGTTAGCCAGTGCTTTTTTGGCAATAGCTAGCAGTGCATTTGGATAATGCGCCGCAACGTGTTCGTAATTTGATTCATCGATACCGCCATTCACAATCAACGGAATATCGCTAAATTCCTGAACAATTTCAGCTAACGATTTATTGCTACCGCCTTTGAAAGGTTTACGGTTAACGTCAGTGTCTGTGGTATGGATATAGTCGACACCCGCGTCTTTCAAGGCTTTGACAATTTTGATCATGGCATCTTCGCCTTCAGGCCACTGATAGTCGGGGTCGGTTACTGTGATTTGGCTTAACCGAATGCCGACGATAAAGTTATCTTTTGCTGCGGACTTCGCCGCCTTAGCCACCATCGCCACAAACTTTAAACGGTTACCAATAGCTCCGCCCCACTGGTCGCCGCGCTGGTTAAAATAATCACTTAAAAACTCGTTCAGCAAATAGCCATTCGCGGCATGTAACTCAACACCGTCAAAACCTGCTTCTTCGGCGCGGTTTACTGCACCGACAAAACCTTGCATAACCGCATCAAAATCTGATTCATCCATGGCTTTAACCTCGGTCCAGCCATCGGTTTTGCCATACATATCCAGCGGCTCACCTTTCGGCATTACCGCACTTGGAGCAATTGGTGTGTCGGTATATTCGTTATGTTGGAACTGCGCACCGGCGTGCATTAACTGCAAAATAAATTTGCAGTCGTGCTTATGAACGCGTTCTACAATGTTTTTCCAGGCATCTGTTTGTGGCGCATCAGTAATGCCTGGTTGGTTTGCGTAGCCTTGGCTTGCCTGGCGGTCGGTATACACGCCTTCACTGATGATCATGCTCCAGCCGCCTTTGGCGAAGCGTTCGTAATAGTCGCCCATCAATTCCGTGGGCTTACCTTTCTTTTCCGCACTGGTACGCGTCATTGGCGCCACCACAAAACGATTATCTAATTTATGGCCGTTTACTTCGAAATCGTCAAATGCTGAACTCATACTTCAATCCTTTTCGCTTGGCTATCGATATATGCGGTTAAGCATAGCTGTTGCGATGTAATACGGCGAATTCAAGCCTGATTGATCACTTTTCCGTTAATACCACCGCCGCTTTTTGCTTACGACCACCGTAACCAAAGGCCTTATTAAAGGTGCCAATAGGAATAGGAAGATACTGCCGCTGGGTGGAGGACTCCCAGGGTAAGGTGTCGTAATCAGGGTCATTAATATAAACAAAATCATCGTCGGCGGCACAAATAAGTACCCAATGCGGCGCTCTGATACCGTCAAACGAGTAGGTCGAAATGAGTGCCATGACCAAGGCACCGTTGGCTAAATCGGCTTTTAATAGAGCTGTCGTATAGTCACGTACATTAATTGCAACGCCCTGCTCCATTAAAAAGGTGCGATCGGCTTCTTGTATCCGCTGCATCACCTCTTTTTTCTGTGCCTGCCGCACAGAATCAATAAACAGCGGCCCATCAGCATTCACTTCTACTGTTACCGACAACCCCCTTTTGAGAGCTGCGCGCGCCAGACCATGAGGACCACAACCACCATGCCCTGAAGTCATATAAATAGTGGTTGCTTCGCGCCAAATTTCTAGCTCTTCAGCGGCGGGATCGGTACTCGGTCGGTCAAAATAGTCCATCGCCATCAATAAGCTCGCCGGACCACAGGTAAACTCTGTGGTTTGCGTTAACATTGGTACATATTCTTCGGTCGCACCCACGCCCGAATCATCGCCAATTTCGTAACGCGGCAATAATTTTTGCATCACCAGCGCATCGCGCGATTGACTATGACTGGGTGGGAAGTAGGCTTCGCGTAGTTCGATAGTACGGAACCCCTCCTTTACTAAAAGCTGCTCTGCAATTTGATTCGAGGTGGCAATTTCGGTTCGTAAGAATAAGCAGTGACGCGTGTCGGCGGCCTCCTCTGCTGTTACGAGCAACTGCTGTCCGTATCCAGCCTGACGATGGCCGGGCGCTATAACTAATGCGTATAATCGAGCCAGATTGGTATTGTTTCGGTATAACACCACGAAGTAGCCAACGACATCATCGTCAATCAGCGCCACCTGGAAGTCGGCCGATACTGACTCAATAAAACGCTTAAAGCTGCGACGACTGATTGCATCTTCAGGAAAGGTTTGTTTTTCTAACGCTACCACAGCGTCTAAATGCAGCTTTGTGGCGGGCATAACTGTAAGCATTTCGCGGGGCCTAAAATCCAACCGGTTTTGGAGTACCTTTTGTACCACAATTCGTGGTAAACTTGCGCGCAAATTTTGCGCCTGTTGAGGAATTTTCGTGAGCAATAACAAACCATCTCTTAGCTACAAAGACGCAGGGGTCGATATTGACGCCGGCAATGCCCTAGTTGACCGCATTAAAGGGGTCACAAAACGGACAAGTCGCCCGGAGGTCATGGGCAGCATTGGTGGTTTTGGAGCGCTGTGCGAACTTCCTGAGGGTTATAAAAAGCCAGTACTGGTTGCCGGCACCGACGGCGTTGGCACTAAATTACGCTTAGCAATAGACCTTAAGCAGCATCGCGGCGTCGGCATCGACTTAGTTGCAATGTGTGTTAACGACTTGATCGTACAAGGTGCTGAACCACTATTTTTCCTCGATTATTATGCCACAGGCAAACTCGACGTTGATGTTGCAGCGGACGTCGTCACCGGCATCGGCGATGGCTGTGAGCAGTCAGGCTGTGCCTTAATTGGTGGCGAAACCGCCGAAATGCCGGGCATGTACGAGCATGGCGATTACGATCTAGCAGGCTTTTGTGTCGGCGTGGTCGAAAAAGAAGAAATTATTGACGGCTCAAAAGTTGCTGAAGGCGACGCATTAATAGCCCTGGCATCAAGTGGACCTCATTCAAATGGTTACTCACTTATTCGCAAAATTATCGAAGTGAGCGAAGCCGACCTTGAATCAGACCTACACGGCCGCAGTTTAGCTCAGCATTTACTTGAGCCAACCCGAATTTATGTTAAGTCGGTACTAGAGTTAATCAAGCAAGTCCCTGTGCACGCTCTTTCTCACATTACCGGTGGTGGCTTCTGGGAAAACATCCCACGTGTGCTGCCGGCAGGCACAAAAGCGGTGATTGATGGTAACAGCTGGGACTGGCCGGTTATTTTTGATTGGTTAAAAGACAACGGCAACGTCAACATGAAAGAGATGTACCGAACCTTCAACTGTGGTGTTGGTATGGTCATTGCCGTTCCCCATGAGCATGCTGAGCGTGCGGTCGAAGTACTTACTGCCGCCGGAGAAACTGCCTGGAATATCGGCCATATAGCAACTGCAACTGATGCTGATGAGCAAGTTGAAATTTTAGCTGACGAAACTCGCTAAGGCTGAATAATGAAGCGCATTGTGGTACTTATTTCCGGCACGGGCTCCAACATGCTCGCCCTTCAAAAAGCGTGTGAAGAGCACAAAATTGCCGGGCGCATTGTTGCCGTAGTTTCTAATAAAGCGTCCGCAAAAGGCCTTGAAAAAGCGGCAGCTAAAGGCATTGATACCGACGTTTTATCACATAAGTCATTCGCCAGCCGTGAAGCTTACGACACAGAGCTTAAAACTCTGATTGACAGCTATCAGCCAGACTTAGTGGTACTAGCAGGATTTATGCGTATTCTTACTGGCGAATTCACCCGCCATTACGAAGGCCGCATGCTTAACATTCACCCGTCTTTATTACCGAAGTACAAAGGTATTAATACCCACCAGCGAGCATTAGATGCTGGCGATGAGGAGCATGGGGTTAGTGTGCACTTTGTCACCGAAGAGCTCGATGGCGGGCCGGTCGTGCTACAGGCAAAAGTCCCAATTTTTGACGGCGATAGCACGGATGACTTGCAGGCGCGCGTACATGAGCAGGAACACCGTATTTACCCGATGGTGGTTAACTGGTTCTGCCAGGACCGGCTTAAACTGGAAGGTGGCCGTGCGACTCTTGAAGGCCAACCCTTGGGTGAGAGTGGCTACGCTGCGGAGTAGTTTGTACTTGCGTCAAGGACGCAAGCTACCGTCAGGGACGCAAGCTACAACCAATGGCGCAAGCTACTGAGTTAATGACCGCAGGGTCATTTTGGCTTGCTCGTCACCTTCTTTAAATTGCTGCATTTGAACCAATAAATAATTCAATTCCGGCGCCAACCAGAAGTACGTTTGGCGTCGGTTGTTATCACGCACACGTTCTACTTTAACGGTCTTAAAGCTACCGTATGGTGTTTTCAGCTGTTCATTGCCGACTATCGCAAAACGGTAGGTATCCTCTCGACCTTTTTCATCGATAATAGAATAGGTTAGATCCTCACTGCCCGCAGCAACATCCAGCCGCAGCTTTTCTATGACACTCGCTTCGTCGTACAGTCCATTATTCCAGCCAATCTCCAACAGCCTGCCACTATCAACGTTTTTCACCTGTTTTTGTTGCGCGTCAAAGCTGGCATGAAATGATTTATCCGAACCTGTGCCGCTACGCATATACAAAAACTCTATAGGAATGAAACGCTGCTTATCTTCGTTATAAGTGAATACCGACCTAGTCTCGCGGGTATCCGACAAAATAAACCAGGAAATATCTGTTTTACCGCGTAACTGCCATTCTCCTTCGGGGGAAACTTCTAGTTTCCGGTAACCTTCACCATACTCACTTCCTCCCCGAGTGACTTGATACTCGGCTTCGTAAGGTTCCAGTTCTATTTGTTCAGCAGCGGTACTAAAACTCAGCAGAGCTACTGCAGCCACTAACCATTTCATCAGCCTATCTCCTGCCGCAAAGTTCACTTTCCACTCCATCAGACTTCTTTTTCAAACGCGCGTTCAATTTTCTCTTGAAAATAATCCTCGCATGATCTAACTTGCATGTATTACTGGTCAGACCTCTAATTTGGAGTATCACTATGAGTGTCGCATTATGGATCATCGCAACGATAATCGTTGCTGGTGTTTTAACGTACAAACGAGCCAGCCTAATCGGTTTCAGCTTAGGCATGGTTATTATGTTTGCTGTCGGCAATATATTCAATATCGTCGGCCCTGTGCTATGGGTTTTGCTTGCCATTGCCCTGGTTCCGCTGAATATTACCAGCATCCGTCAAAACTTCATGACGAAGCCAATTTTAAAAGCATACCGTAAAGTCATGCCGGAAATGTCGGATACTGAACGTGATGCGTTAGAAGCCGGTACCGTGTGGTGGGAAGGCGAACTGTTTGGTGGCAATCCAGACTGGAAAAAGCTGCACGACATTCCAAAAGCCGAGCTTAGTGAAGAAGAACAAGCGTTCTTAGACGGACCTTGCGATGAAGTCTGCAAGATGCTCGACGACTGGCAGGTTACCCATGAACTGACCGATATGCCTGACGATGTCTGGCAATATCTGAAAGACCATAAGTTCTTTGCCATGATCATCAAGAAAGAATACGGCGGCTTAGAATTCTCAGCCTACGCACAATCGCGGGTACTGCAAAAGCTAGCGGGCGTCAGTACTGTACTGGCATCAACCGTTGGTGTACCTAACTCTCTAGGTCCGGGCGAATTGTTACAGCATTATGGTACCAAAGAACAGCAGGACCATTACTTACCGCGTCTTGCTAACGGTGATGAGATTCCATGTTTCGCGCTAACCAGTCCTGAGGCTGGCTCAGATGCGGGTGCTATCCCTGATTCGGGTGTGGTCTGTAAGGGTAACTGGAACGGCGAAGAAATCGTCGGCATTAAGCTTAACTTTAATAAGCGTTATATTACTCTGGCACCGGTCGCTACTGTACTTGGTCTGGCCTTTAAAATGTACGATCCGGATGGCCTGATCGGTGAGCAACAAGAACTGGGAATTACCTGCGCGTTAATTCCACGCGATACCGATGGTGTCGAAATTGGCCGTCGCCACTTCCCACTAAACGTTCCATTCCAGAATGGTCCAATCCGCGGTAACGATGTGTTTGTGCCACTGGATTACATTATCGGTGGTCAGCAAATGGCCGGTAAAGGCTGGCGTATGCTGGTTGAATGTCTGTCTGTTGGTCGTGCCATTACATTGCCGTCTAACAGTGCCGGTGGTATTAAACAAATGGCCTTGGCAACAGGCGCTTATTCACGCATTCGTCGTCAGTTCAAATTACCGATTGGTAAAATGGAAGGCGTTGAAGAGCCAATGGCACGTATCGGCGGCAATGCCTACTTAATGGATGCTGTTACGACGTTGTCGACGAAAGGCATCGATCTCGGTGAGAAGCCGTCAGTTATTTCAGCTATCGCCAAATACCACATGACTGAAAAGCTGCGTGCCTGTATGGACGACGCAATGGATATTCATGGTGGTAAAGGTATCTGTTTAGGTCCAAATAACTATCTGGGCCGTGGTTACCAAGGCGTGCCTGTCGCTATTACAGTAGAAGGCGCTAACATCCTGACCCGCAGCATGATGATATACGGCCAGGGCGCAATTCGCTGCCATCCTTATGTCTTAAAAGAGATGGAAGCATCGGCGCAAGAAGGTTCAAAAGCATTAGCTGAGTTCGACAAAGCCATCTTCGGTCATATTGGCTTTGCGGCGAGCAACTTTATTCGCTCAATCTTCTTTGGCTTTGGTGGCTATCGTTTAAGCGCCGCACCAACCACAGATTCGACTAAGATCTACTACCAGCAAATGAACCGCTTTAGTGCCAACTTAGCATTGTTATCCGACGTTGCAATGGGTGTACTGGGCGGTAGCTTAAAGCGTAAAGAGCGCATCTCTGCTCGCTTAGGCGATATGTTGAGTTACTTGTATCTGGCATCTGCAACGGTCAAACGGTTTGAAGATCAAGGTCGTTTAGACGGTGACAAACCACTGATGCATTGGGCGATGCAGGACACCTTGTATAAGTTACAAGAATCACAGTTGGCGATGCTGGAAAACTTTGGTGCTATCGGTACCGTGTTACGCACTATCATGTATCCATTTGGTCGCATTGCTAAGCGTCCAAGTGATAAGACTGACCACAAGGTCGCGCGTATCCTGATGGAACCAAGCAGCACTCGTAGCCGCTTAGGTGACGGTCAGTTCTTAAGCGCAGAAGGTCCATTTGGTTTCTTAGAACAAACCTTAGAAAACATGATTGCGTGTGAGCCATTGCATAGCAAAATCTGCAAGGCAGCCGGTGAACGCTTTAGCTTTACACAGCTAGACGCCCTAGCCGACAAAGGCTTGGAACTGGGTGTTATCAGTGAAGACGAGGCAGACTTAATGCGTCGTACTGAAGAAGGTCGCCTGCGCACCATCAATGTTGATGACTTTGACCCTGCCGACCTATTGGCTGGCAAAGCAGCCTTTGACTATGCTTTAAAAAACTTAGCTAAAGGCGAAGCTGCTTAAAGCTATCAGCGTTTAATCAAGTTTGAAAAACGGCACTTATTACAGTGCCGTTTTTTTATGTCCTAAAATTGGGTAGAATCAAGCGCCTAATTAAAACATTATAAACAGAGTCCCTTTTATGCAGTCTCCCAATAATAGCTATGACGCTACCAGCAAGCGCGGTTGGTTTACCCGCTTTCTTGATAGCGTTGAATGGCTAGGCAACTTGTTGCCCCACCCGATTACCCTGTTTGCTATCTTTTGTGTGTTCATTATCGTTGCTAGCGGTGTAGCTGCGTTTTTTGACGTTAGTGCTATTGACCCGCGTGATGGCGAAACGGTCATCCCTGCCGTCAGTTTAATGACTGCTGAAGGCGTGCAACGCATGGTGACCAACCTGGTCACTAACTTTACCGGCTTTACACCGTTAGGAACGGTGTTGGTTGCTTTGTTGGGGGTTGGTGTTGCCGAGCGTTCGGGACTTATTTCTGCTGCAATGCGCGGCCTGGTCATGAAAGCGCCACCGCAATTGATTACCGTAACTGTCGTGTTTGCCGGGGTTATTTCGAATACCGCTTCAGAGCTGGGTTATGTGGTATTGGTGCCATTAGCCGCGATGATCTTTTACGGTCTTGGCCGTCATCCGTTGGCAGGCCTGGCCGCCGCCTTTGCTGGTGTATCTGCGGGTTATAGCGCCAACCTATTAATTGGTACTGTGGACCCTTTGCTGTCGGGTATCACCGCCGAAGCCGCTAAAATTATCGACCCTGAATACACCGTTGGCGCTGAAGCTAACTGGTACTTTATGATGGTTAGTACCTTTATGATCGCTATTCTTGGTGCGTTAATTACCGACAAAATTGTCGAACCGAAACTGGGTAAATACAATAACGACGAAGCATCGGTTGATTTAAGCGATCAGTCCTCGATGGAGCCGTTGAATGCTCTGGAAAAGCGTGGGCTAGTTTACGCCGGATTGAGTGTTGTCGTTATTGCCGCAATTTTAGCGCTGACAGTGGTTCCGGAGTGGGGCATTTTACGTCATCCCGAGACCGGTGATGTTAAAGGCTCGCCATTTTTAAAAGGGGTCGTGGTTTACATCTTTTTTGCCTTTGCTATCCCTGGCTTTGTTTATGGCCGTACAGTAGAGACTATGAAGAACGACCGCGACGTTATCGACGCAATGTCGCACAGCATGAGTACTATGGGAATGTACATTGTGCTGGTGTTTTTTGCAGCGCAGTTCGTTAACTTTTTTAAATGGACCAACTTCGGTACTATTTTCGCCATTAACGGTGCCGAGTTTCTGACCAATATGGGGTTAACCGGCCCCTTGTTGTTCGTATTCTTCATTATGATCTGCGGCTTCGTTAATCTGATGCTGGGCTCTGCCTCCGCTCAGTGGGCAATTACGGCTCCAATATTTGTGCCAATGCTAATGTTGGTTGGCTACTCTCCGGAAGTGATTCAGGCAGCTTATCGTATTGGTGATTCCGTCACTAACGTCATTACCCCAATGATGAGTTACTTTGGCCTGATACTTGCGGTCGCCGCTAAATATAAGAAGGACCTGGGAATAGGCACACTAATTGCCATGATGTTGCCTTACTCGATGATCTTCTTTATTGGCTGGACTATTTTGTTCTTTATCTGGGTGTTCGGTTTTGGTCTACCTGTAGGCCCCAGCGCTCCAACCTACTACGGGGGTTAAGCGGAAGTTAATTCCGGTTTTCTCATTAAGCGGTAGCAGGCAACAGCCAATATGCCTGCCCCGCTTATCACCCAGGCCATCGCGTAGTCACTGACCACACTCACATAATTAACCCCCATAGAAACTAATCCGGCAATTAAAAACTGTAAGCTACCGGTAACTGCCGATGCTGAACCTGCCCGCTCCTGTTGATTCGCTAAAGCGCCAGCCATAGCATTAGGAAACACCAACCCCAGAGTCGAGATATAGGCAAATAATGGAATAAGCACGCCCCACAGTGGCGCCTGACTATAGGCAGCTACCGCCATACCAACCGACACAGTGGCTAATACGGGTAACGAGAAATTCAAAATTTTACGCGATGCAAACCGCTTCAATAACCAACCGTTGAGCTGTGCAAAGCCAATAATACCAATCGCGTTAGCGCCAAACAGCCAACTGTAGCTGGTCGGGCTGAGCCCAAATACTTCGATAAACAATAGTGGCGAACCGGTAATATAGGCAAATAGCCCGGATTGGGCGATACCACCGGTCAACGAATAGCGCAGAAAGTCCGGATCTTTTAAAACACTCCAGTAAGTTTTACCACTGTGCCGCATGCGCACGTCGTAGCGACGCCCGCGAGTTTCCGGTAACACTAAATGAATAGTCAGCGCGCAGGCTATTCCCAGCGCGGCAACGATCCAGAATAGCGCGCGCCAGCCCAGGAAGCTCGTTACATAAGCACCAAATAGAGGCGCTAAGATAGGCGCCACGCCCATCACTAAAATAAGAAAGGAAAACACCCGGGCAGAAGCTTGCGGCGTATACAAATCGCGTACAACCGCTCGAGCAATGACGATGCCGGCACAGGCACCAATCGCCTGAAAAAAGCGCATTGTAATTAGCCATTCAATGGTAGGCGCCCAGGCGCAAGCAACCGAAGTCACTACGTAAATTGCCAAACCTATGTACAGCGGTTTTTTACGACCAAATTTATCAGTTGCTGTGCCATAGAGCAGCTGGCCAATAAACAAACCAAAGAAAAACGCGGTTAACGACAGCTCTACCCGGTGGGTGTCAGTCGCATAGTCTTTAGCAATCGCCGTGAATGCCGGCAAATACATGTCAATGGAGAGTGGCGCGAATGCTGTAAGCAACGCCAGTACGACAACGGTTATGTCAAATCTGGCTTTATCAGAGACGGGGTGTGACTCGTTAACACGAGCCACTATTTATTGCCTTGGTAGGCTTGGGTGGCAAATTCGTCGGGACGCTGCAATGTGCCCTGCTCCCGCGCGTAATCGGCCAGTGCTTTGGCATAGTCGATTCCAGTATTTTTAGCGCGCCCTCGCTCTGTCAGGTTATAGAACGTCTCGTAGCCGTCCTGCCCACCGGCGATAAAGCTGTTTGTCACCACGGTATAAGTTTCTCGCGGTCGCACCGGTTGCCAACTCTCAGTTGCTTTATCCCATACCTGAATAGCTGACACCCGATCGCCAAACCCCTGACTCAAGTCAACCCGGTAACGGATACCAGCGCCGTACGGATAAGCGCTTTTCGAGCCACCATCGGATACTGAGTATGCCAGTGCTTCTTCCATGACCTGCTTAAGTTCAGAGCCACTAATTTCAATCGAGACTAAGCTATTGGCGAAAGGTAGTACGTTAAACGCATCGCCAATGGTGAATTCACCAGCCTCAATGTCACCACGCACTCCACCACCATTTTGCAGTGCAAAGTCGGCCTGCGGTACCGCATGTAAAAAGGCTTCAGCCGTCAGCCGATGCGCACCAGAACTGATAACATCGGCGCAACCAGAACGTCTCGGCTGATCAATTTCCTGACTACATATGGTTTCAGGAACCTCTGCTAACACCTCCACAGAAAACTCTCTTACCTTGTCCTGGTAACGATCTAACAGGCGCTGAACGTTGCCGTCCGGCTCCACAAAACTGTACACACCGCTTTGCTTTAGCGCTGTTTTTAGAGGCTCTAACGTTGTCACGGCACCTTCGGCAGGTTGAATATCTTCACCCAAAAGAAAGTGGGGGCGTCCACCGCAGTTCGCAACCCGGTCACCGATAAACTGAACCTGTAACTCACCCACTACCTGGCTGTATTGATAAGCATGGGCTAAACAAACCGTGTCGCCGTCTGCATTACTAACAACTGTCGGGTACGGACCTACTGGCTCCATTCCAAACTCAGAAAAGTCACCTAGTAATGTATGTGAATCACCACCAATCACAACATCTACCGCCGGTAACTGCTGGATCAGTTCCAGGTCGCGTAAGTATTGAATATGACTCAATAAAACGATTTTCTCGATACCTTTTGACCGCAGCTCGGTAATTGCCCGGCGGGTAGCCACAAGTTCATCTTCAAACTCGGTAGTTTCATCGGGTTGAGATGATTTCTTAGTTTTCGTCCCGATGGTCAGCCCGACCACACCAATGGAATTGCCGCCGCGCTGAAACACCGCGTACGGAGAAAAGGAATCAGTCATGGTCGTGGGCGTTAGCGGCGACACACCTAACTCCGGTTTAACATTGGCAGACAGTTTCGCGGTCGGACATGCTGGTGTTCCTAGCTTATCTAAAAACTCTTTTAGTCCAGCATCACCTTTATCAAACTCATGATTACCAATAGTAAACGCATCAAAGCAGACTTCGTTCATTACTGCAGCGTCGACTTCGCTACCAAACAGAGTAAAGAAAAGACTACCAGTAATGGCATCGCCGGCATGCAATGTAAGTACATTGTCATGTTGTTCGCGGAGCAGTGAGATTTGCTGAGCAACCCGGGCGAAGCCGCCACTTTCGAGCTGCCACTGCTGGCCATCCCAACTTAGCTCACGTTGTTTTGCCGCCAAATTAGAGTGGTGATCATTAATATGTAACACCGTCAGCGAGAAGTCCTGCGGTGCTTGTGGCTGTTGCGAAGCGCAACCCGCCAAAAGCAATGAACCCACCCATAAAACTGATAGTCGACGTAAAGTCATGTTTGCTTCCTGAGCCGTTTGTTAGTCTTTAACCAAACCAATTTCACGTAACCGTTCCATTAAGTAATCATCTGCGGTAATTGCCGGATCACGTTGTGGATTGTCATCACTAATACAGGAAGACAACGGCGTTATCATGACATCTGGATTAAAATGCAGGAAAAAAGGAATCGAATAACGCGACTTTGCATTATACGGTGCCGGCGGATTAACCACACGGTGTGTGGTTGACGGCAACACATGATTGGTCAGACGTTGCAGCATATCACCGACATTACAAATGATAGCGCCCTCAATAATCGTTACCGGTACCCAACTACCGTCTTTTGCTAACACTTCGAGTCCGGGTTCGCGTGAGCCCACCAGTAGCGTCAACACATTAATGTCTTCATGCGCACCAGCCCGCACCGACGGCGTTCCCTCGTCTATAATCGGCGGATAGTGCAGCGGCCGTAAAATAGAGTTACCGTTGTTGACTTTGTCGCGGAAGAAGTCTTGCGGCTGTTCCAGGAATACGGCCAAAGCTTCCAGCACTTTATTACCCAGCTTATCCAGTTCGCGGTATATCGCGATCATGTCATCTTTAAACTTTGGCAATTCCTGCGGCCAAACATTAGGCAACAACTGCGGGTATTCAGGTTCACCCTCAACTTCCCGGCCGACATGCCAGAACTCTTTAAGGTCAACATGCTTAGCATCTTTCGCAATTTCGGTGCCGAACGGGGTATAACCTCGCGCCCCGCCCTGACCAGGGCGATGGTACTGCATCTTAACCTCTTCTGGCAGCGCAAATAGCTCCCGACAGGTATCCAGCGCCCGTTCAATAAGCGCGGTGTCGATACCGTGATGCGTTAATGCAATAAAACCATATTTGTCATACCCATTACCCACTTCCTGGGTAAATGCATCAAAGTTTTCGTCATAGCGACGCATATCGACGTGAGGGATAGAATGAGAAGCAGACTGCATGCGATTGTCCATCAGTTGGTAATTTTGAAGTAAAATAGATGCGTATTTTAAGCCGATTGCCGTGTTTTCACAAGTTAGCCAGCATTTCCTTAACCGGCCGAAAACTTTTCCGGTGAATCGGACACGGCCCGTGCAATTTAAGCAATTCAAGATGTTTGCTGGTGCCGTACGCCTTATGTTTATCAAATTCATATTGAGGGTAGTGTTGGTGCCATTCCAACATCTGTCGATCCCGCTCTACCTTGGCCAGAATTGAAGCGGCTGCAATACAGGGTTGGCTGGCATCCCCGCCGATAATGGCTTCGGCCGGAACTTGCAACTTCGGTACACGGTTACCGTCCACCAAAACCTTCGATGGCGCCACCGGCAGCGCCTCTACAGCTCGGGTCATTGCATTCATCGATGCCCACAGAATATTAATTTGATCAATTTCATCAACGTCGGCCTGAGCAATCGCCCAAAACAGGGCTTTTTCTTTGATTTCCAGACTCAGCGCATTGCGTTTTTTTTCACTTAACTTTTTTGAGTCATTAAGCCCTTCGATCAGGTTTTCCGGGTCTAGAATAACGGCTGCTGCAACAACCGGACCGGCAATTGGTCCGCGCCCAGCTTCATCGGTACCACAAATCATCGATTCTCTCTTGGTTACTTGTATAAATAATGGTTATGATAACCGCCTAAGCGAACATTATATAATAACAATTAGAGGTTCTCATGGCTGAAACTCCACAACCCGATCGCGAGTCAATGGAAAAACCGGGTGGTTTGCTTAATCGCCTGCTTGACGGCGTCGAGCGAGTAGGTAATAAATTACCCGATCCCGCGGTTATGTTCTTTGGTTTGTTGGTTATCGTCTGGATTATGTCGTGGCTCTTTTCCGGCGTGTCTTTCGACGAAAAACATCCGCTGACCGGCGAAGCGATTAATGTCACCAATCTGCTAAGCGGCCCGGAAATGGCCAGCTTTTTAGCCAATCTGGTCGATACCTTCATGGGCTTTGCGCCGCTGGGTGTGGTATTGGTTGCGATGTTGGGTGTGGGGGTCGCTGAGCGCTCCGGGTTTATCAACGTCGCCATTAAGTTAATGCTAAACGTAACACCACAGGCATTGCTGACACCGGTGCTTATTTTAGTGGCTATTGTTAGCCATACTGCGGTCGACGCCGGTTACGTGCTGGTTATTCCGCTCGGCGGAGTTATTTTCTATGCCGCAGGTCGACACCCATTAGCGGGTATTGCAGCTGCCTTTGCCGGTGTTTCCGGTGGGTTTAGTGCTAACTTTGTGCCGTCAGCCATTGACCCGTTACTGCAGGGCTTTACCGAGAGTGCAGCGCAAATAATCGATGCAGATATGCAATTAAATCCGCTGAATAACTATTACTTTACCGCAGCCTCTTCAATTATAGTCATTGCCATCGGTTGGTTTTTAACCGATAAAGTTGTTGAGCCACGTTTACGCGGTGCTGAAATTGATGGCGACGCCGAAGATATGCCAGCACTGGATGATGTATCACCGAAAGACCGGAAAGCCTTTTACGCAGGTGTCATTACCATGGTGATAGGCCTGGCTGGATTGTACTTTTGGGCGAGTGCAGACAATACGCCGCTTGCCGATCCTGCAACGGGCGAACTGGCCTCGTATTCAGCCCCGCTAATGGGTATGATTGTGCCGCTTATTTTCCTGCTGTTTATTATTCCTGGCATCGTTCACGGTTATATATCCGGTAACTTCACCAATTCGCAGGACGTTATTGGCGCAATGAGCAAGTCGATGGAAGACATGGCCTACTATATGGTTATGGCCTTCTTCTGTGCGCTGTTCATTAAGGCCTTTGGCGACTCACAACTGGGAACCTTAATCTCGGTTAAAGGCGCAAACTTCCTGGCCAGTCTGGAGCTATCCGGCGGCGTAACGATGGTCGGTATTGTTTACCTGGTGGCCTTTATTAACCTATTTGTCGGTTCTGCTTCGGCTAAATGGGCGCTGATATCGCCGATTTTTGTGCCGATGTTGATGCAACTAGGATACTCACCCGATTTAACCCAGGCGGCCTATCGTGTCGGCGATTCGAGCAGTAATATTATTACGCCACTGCTGCCCTATTTCCCGTTAGTCGTGCTTTATTGTCAACGCTACGTTAAAGGAACCGGGATCGGTACTCTGGTCGCGATGATGCTGCCGTATACCATCGCACTGTTGATATTATGGTCAGCGTTCTTAATCCTTTACTGGACTATTGGCTTGCCTTTGGGAATTCAGGCAAATTACGTGTACCCAGCGGGTTAAGCAATGACAGCCATTAAAGACAAAACGATTTGGCTAACCGGTGCCTCCTCAGGCATCGGTCTTGCTCTTGCTCAACAACTTGCCGAGCGCGGCGCAAGGCTTATTCTAACCTCACGCCGACCAGTGCAATTAGAAGAGTTGAGACAATCGCTGGCCAACTCCGAGTCACATCAGGTTTTGGCACTTGACCTATCTAACCCGGAACAGGCAAAAACCGATGCGCAAACAGCCTTATCTGGGCAAACTATCGATGTGCTGATTAACAACGCAGGCATTTCTCAGCGTAGCGAAGCGCTGGAAACAGATTTGGCTGTTTACCGGCGATTGATGGAAATTGATTATTTTGGCGTGATCGCACTCAATCAGGTTGCTCTGCCGCAAATGGTGAAGCGTCAGCAAGGTCATATTGTTACCGTTGCTAGTGTTGCTGGCAAAGTGGGCAGTAAGCTCCGGAGTGGCTACTCTGGGGCTAAATTTGCGGTAGTCGGCTATATGGACTGTTTACGTGCAGAGATGGCAGAGCATAATGTTCAGGTAACCAGTATTTTACCTGGATTCGTAAACACTCAAATTGCCATTAACGCGTTACAAGCCGACGGTAATCAGCAAGGCCATAACGACCCAGAAATTGAATCAGGTATTAGCGCGAACACTTGTGCTGAGGGAATTATCAACGCGATAGAAAGAAATAAAGCAGAAGCCATTATCGGCAAAGGGTTGAGTGCTTTAGCCCCTACTTTACAGCGTTTTTTCCCGACTCTGGTACGACGTATTACTGCTAAACGGAAAGCTTAATCAAGTTAAGCGACTGACAGCATTAACCACGTCAGTCGCACCTTGATCAATTTCATCCATAATCAACTTGGCTTTCTCAATTTGCTGTTTACTTAACAACGCCTGTTGCTGGATATCATCGATCTGATCAGAGACCGCGTTAGAGACTTCCGAACTTTGTTCCATAACCTTGGATATGCCGGACGTTGCCTCTGTTGTACGGCTGGCCAGATCACGAACTTCTTCGGCGACAACCGCAAAGCCACGTCCGTGTTCACCGGCGCGTGCGGCTTCGATAGCCGCATTTAATGCTAATAAATTAGTTTGATCCGCCAACCCATTAATGGTTTTTACAATCGCTTCAATATTTTCAGACTGGCCTTTTAAGCGTTCAATAACTTCGTCGGCTTCACTACTCTTATCGGCTATTACCGACGATGTATCTACTGATATCGCGATATTCTCCAATCCATCTTTTACAATAGAAGCCGTTTGCGTCGATGTGCTATGAGCAATCTCGGCCGCTTTAGCCGCATTATCGGCCTGCTCCACCCGCTCAGTCACATCAGTAGCAAATTTAACCACTTTTTCTACTTTGCCTGTATCATCAAAAATTGGATTGTAAGTCGCTTCTAACCAGATAACTTGCGCGTCCTGTGTAAGCCGTTTAAATTGCCCGGTTTTATATTCACCAGCAGCGAGTTGCTGCCAAAAGTGAGGATTATCGGCATAAAACTTTTCGTCGCAAAATATCTGGTGATGCTGCCCTCGTACTTCCTCCAAAGCATAGCCAACCGCATTTAAAAAATGATCGTTAGCCCAGATAATTTCTCCTTCAGGAGTAAATTCGATGGTAGCCATAGATCGCTTAATAGCAACGCTCAACGCCCTTTGGTGCTCAAGCTCTTTGGTCTCGGAAGTGACATCAGTTGCAATTTTAGTTACTGACTTTACCCGACCCTGCTCATCTTTAATTGGAAAGTAGGTCGCCTCTAGCCAGATCTCTTCACCATTTTTACGGCGTCTTTTAAACCGCCCATGGTGCGAGTCACCTGCCGCTAAGTCTTGCCAAAACTCTTTATAGGTCTGGCTGTTCACATGCTCCGTATCACAAAATATCCGGTGATGTTGTGCTACAACTTGCTCAAGGTCATAACCCATAGTCGCCAAAAAAATAGTGTTTGCATTAATAATATGCCCGTCGGGAGAAAAATCTATACGAGCAACATTGGCATCAATAGCGCTCAATAACTGCTGATATTGGGTAAGTTCTTCGCGTGCACTATTAAGCTGGGTTTTAACCTTTCCACAAAGCATTAAGTATAACCTTATATCGAATCCTAAAAATCTTTTTGATTATACATTCAATATATAGAGAAGGATCATATGATCAGCTTACCCCACTGTTTTCGGATTAAACGTTACCTCCCAAGTGTATCCTTCAGGATCAGTGAAATACCCGCCAAAACAACCCCATGGCTGTTCATGGGCGGGTTTATTAATAACACCTCCGGCTGCTGAGACCGTGTTTAATATCAACTCCACGTCAGCGCGTGTGGCTACATTGTGGCTGAGTAAAACGCCGTGTCCTGTTACCGAACAGCCGGTTTGACGCTGCAGGCTTTGCCGCGGCCATAAGGCCAGTTTAAGATTGTTATTGAGCTTAAAAAAAGCGACCTGAGTGTCCCGCTCCGCATTACCAACAATGCCTTTTGTGGGTAATCCAAGACCTTCTTGATAAAACGCTACTGCTTTTGCTAAGTCATCAACCGCGAGGGTGATCACCGAAATAGATGGTTGCATATCGACTCCTTGTTTCAGCACACAGTATAACGATTTTAAATACGCATTAAGACGCAATTTACGCTATCCTCGCGGATAATCAGCAGGGGTAGAAGTTCGCACGGAGGTTCAGTGGCATTAACCGCAAACGACAAACGGGCAATGATATTTGCGTTGGCTGCAGTATTACTGTGGTCCACCGTCGCCACTGCTTTTAAAATAACCCTCAACTACTTAACACCGCTGCAAATGGTCACCGCCGCCAGCACGGTATCCTTTTTTATTTTGCTAGCTATTGCACTATCGCGTGGTAAACAACAGTTATTGCTGCTTGAGCTACGTCGCATGCCGCTGTATTACCTGTTGATTGGGCTGCTCAATCCAACTCTCTACTATTTGGTGCTGTTTCAGGCGTATCAGTTACTGCCGGCTTCAGAAGCTCAGCCATTAAATTATACCTGGGCTATTGCCTTAACCTTTATGGCCGCATTTTTTTTGAAGCAAAAGATTCGCAAACGCGACTGGATTGCCAGTGCTTTTGGTTATTTAGGCGTATTAATAATAGCGACGCGCGGAGATATTCTGGGATTAAGCTTTTCTAACCCCTGGGGCGTTTTCTGGGCGCTACTGTCGACCTTTTTGTGGGCCAGTTACTGGATTATCAATACAAAGCGCAATGCCGAATCGATCGTACAACTGGTCTTAGCCTTTGGTCTGGCACTGCCTTTTTTAATCGTGTTAAGTTTAATGACCACTGACTGGAGCGGGATTCCCTGGCAAGGCTGGTTAGCGGTTAGTTATGTTGGGTTATTCGAAATGGGGGTTACTTTCCTGCTCTGGATGACGGCGATGAAAACCGCCAGCAATACATCACTGATCAGTAATTTAATCTTCTTATCGCCGTTTATCTCGCTATTACTGTTAAACCAGATTATCGGTGAAACAATCCATCTAAGCACTATCTTAGGCTTAGTGCTGATCATCAGCGGTTTAATCTTCCAGCGTCTACGTTCGTAAGTACTTTACCGTAGCCCGGTGAGAGCCGAGCTACGGTAAAAGTTGCGTCAAAGACGCCACCTACACCATATTGACTAACATACTGGTGGGATCTTCCAGGAATTCCTGCCAGCGTTTGTTAAAGCGAGCTATGGTACCGCCATCAATAATGCGGTGGTCACCTGACCAGCTTACTGTCATGATCTTACGTGCAACCACATTGCCATTGGCATCAAAGCGAGGCAGTTCCTGCACCTTACCTAAGGCAACAATCGCCGCTTCTGGCTTATTGATAATCGGCGTTGCGACAGTGCCGCCAATAACTCCAATATTGGAGATACTGATGGTGCCCTGCTTCATATCCGCCTGTGGCAATTTACCCTCGCGCGACGCCTGGGTCAGACGTGTCACTTCGTTGGCCACATCAATAATGCTCTTATTTTGCACCTGTTTAACATTCGGCACTAGCAGACCTATCTTAGTATCCACAGCCATTCCAATGTTGTGGTCGTCAAAATAGGTAATTTCAGTGCAGTCTTCGTTAACCTGAGCATTCATTATCGGAAACTCTTTAAGCGCCAGCGACAGAGCTTTTATAAAGAACGGCATAACGGTTAAACGAATGCCTTTCTCTTTATATTGTTCTTTCAGCTTTTCACGCAAGGCAATCAAGTCGGTAACGTCAAATTCATCCGCATAAGTAAAGTGCGGAATAGTACTAACCGACTTCATCATCTGCTTCGCCATTGCAGCTTTAACGCCACGAATTGCTTCGGTACGAGTGCCACCGGTTGTCTGAGCTGCTGCAGGAGCTGCTGCTGTTTCCGGTTTTTCAGCTGAATCGCCAGCAACAAAGTCTTTGATATCTTGCTTTAATACCCGGCCCTTTTTGCCGGAGCCATCGACGTCCGCAATATTGATATCGTTTTCGCGTGCTAAACGGCGCACAGCAGGGCTGGCAATCGCTTTACCCTGACGCGCTTTCGCCGGTGGTTCAGCTTCTGCTTTGGAGTCAGATGACGGAGTCTTAGACTCAGGTTCAACATGACTCTGAGGGGCATTTGAACCCGATTCTTGAACGCCGCCCGCAGGCTTCAAGGCAAACAACGGCTTGTGGACTTCGGCAATATCACCCTTCTTGTGATACAGCTTAACCACGGTACCGTCGTCTTTCGCCGGAATCTCAACCGTTGCTTTATCGGTCATCACTTCGACCACCGGCTGATCTTCTTTTACTTCATCACCTTCAGACACTAACCATTCAACGATTTCGCACTCGACAATCCCTTCACCAATATCAGGTAGAATAAAGTCGGTGGTACCGGCGCTGTTATCACCGTTGGTGCTGTCGGCGGAACCTGTGGTCTTTTCTGGTGCGTCTTCACTTGCGTCAGAGGCGCGAGCTACATCGTTATCAGAAGAGCCATCAGCTGGGTTAATAGCAAACAAGGGTTCGTGAACCTTGGCGATATCCCCTTTTGAATAATAAAGCTTCTCCACAACGCCGTCGTCTTTAGCAGGAATTTCAACCATGGCCTTATCAGTCATGACTTCAACCACAGGTTGGTCTTCTTTTACCTCGTCACCCTCGGCAACCAGCCACTCAACGATTTCGCACTCTACGATCCCTTCGCCGATATCGGGCAGAATAAAGTCTTTACTCATGTCGATGGGTCCTTAGTAATTCATTGAGCGTTTGATCGCTTCATAAATTTTTAAATGATCCGCCATGTATTCTTTCTCATGACATAACGGATAAGGTACGTCGATGCCACTGACTCGGGCAATCGGCGACTCTAGGTATAAAAAGCATTTATCCTGGACCGTTGCCGCGATTTCACTGGCAAAACCACCAGTAATCGGAGCTTCCTGGCTGATCACCAAACGTCCAGTTTTTAATACCGATTGAGTTACCGTTTCAACGTCCCACGGAGAGATAGTGCGCAGGTCAATAACTTCACACGAAACACCATCTTTTTCGGCTTGTTCGACTGCTTTCTCAGTCATTTCCATCTGCGCACCCCAGCCCAGAACGGTAATGTCATTACCTTCTTTAACCACTTCGGCTTTGCCTAATGGAATGGTGTATTCTTCTTCGGGAACTTCGCCGGTCGAAGCACGGTATAAGCGCTTCGGCTCCATGAACAATACCGGGTTTTTATCAAAAATAGCGCTGAGCAATAATCCTTTTGCTTCATAAGGATTACGCGGCGTGACAATTTTAATTCCCGGAGTATGGGCAAAATACGCTTCTGGTGACTGTGAATGATAATGACCGCCGGCGATACCACCGCCGTATGGTGTACGGATGGTTAAACCGCCTACGTTAAATTCGTTACCTGAACGGTAGCGGAACTTAGCCGTTTCGTTAACTATTTGGTCAAACGCCGGAAAGATATAATCGCCAAATTGAATTTCGGCAATGGCGTAGCTTCCCTGAGACGCAAGGCCATTGGCAAAACCAATAATGCCCTGCTCAACCAATGGTGTATTAAAATTACGGTGCTTACCGTATTTCTCGGTAAGACCAGAAGTTGCACGGAATACACCACCAAAACCACCGGTGTCTTCACCAAAGCTATATACGTTGTCATGCTTGGCCATCGCCAGGTCTAATGCGCTGTTGATGGCTTGTAGTAAATTCATTTTAGCCATTAGTCCATTCTCCCTGACGTTTTGCTGTAGGCATCCGGATACTTACGAATGTGTTCTTTTAGCTCTTCTAACTGTTCTTTTAACAGCTCAGTCGGTTGGTCATAAACATCGTTGATCAGCTCATCGATGTGAGGTACCGGCACTTTTTCTGATTCTTTTAACGCCGCCAGAACTTTGGCTTTTACTTCAGCATGATGCTCTTCAACATGGTCTTTATCCAACCAGCCTTCGTTCATCATCCACTTTTGTAAACGATCAAGCGGATCTTTCGCCTGCCATTCAGATTCTTCATCACGCGTACGATAACCGGTTGGATCATCCGAGGTTGAGTGGCCAGACATACGATAGGACATAGCCTCGATAAGAACTGGCTCGTCTTCTTCTACCGCCAGACGCCGCGCTTCCTGGGTCGCCTTGAGTACTGCAAACACATCATTGCCGTCGATGCGGATGGTTTTCATACCGTAGCCAATGCCGCGTGGCGCGATACCGTCACCGGCGTACTGTTCACCTTCTGCAGGCGTCGAAATGGCGTAGCCATTATTACGACAGAAAAAGATAACAGGTACTTTGTAAACCGAGGCCATATTCAACGCCGCGTGGAAGTCACCTTCCGAGGCCGCGCCTTCACCAAAGTAGCAAATAGTGCACTTGCCGGTTTTGTCCATCTTCTGGCCAAACGCATAGCCGGTAGCTTGCGGTATCTGCGTACCCAATGGCGAAGAGATGGTCATAAAGTTCAAGTCAGCACAGCCGTAGTGAACTGGCATCTGACGACCTTTACCTAGGTCTTTCTCGTTAGAGAACAGTTGATTCATAAATTGTTCAACGGTAAAGCCCCGATAGGCCAACGCGCCTTGCTCACGATATTGACCCATGATCATGTCGCCGGCATCAAGTGCTGCCGCAGAAGCAACGCTCTCTGCTTCCTCACCACGGGAAGCGAGGTAAAAGCTAATACGCCCCTGACGTTGTGCCGCAATCATGCGCTCATCAAGAATACGAATAAATTGCATGGTGTCGTGAATCTTCACGATCAGCTCTTTATCATATTCCGGCATATCGGCATCTTTATGAAAGCTGCCATCTTCTTTTAAAATTTGCAGCATCGGAATTGTGACAGAATCTTTATCAAACCATTTCGGCTTGGTCACAATCTCTGTATTGTGTTTTTTATCCTTGGCCATAACCTTCTCTTTCGGTTGTCAGCAGGGTGGAAAATTGCCGCTACTTTACCTTTACGTAAAGTGCTATGCAAATAGCGCACTGCTGTTTAATCAGTGCGCTAAGTGTAAATAGAAACGAACAGTTTTAACAATCTATCGACGCAAATTAGACCAGTTCCAGCGACTCAGTCGGCACCCGCACAACGGTAAGTAACGCTCGTTGCCCCAGCGCGACCTTAGCGTTAGGAAAGATAATATGCTCGTTATCATGTATAGCTCGCACCTCTTTACCGCCATCGACGGCTAATACCTCGCCTTTATCAAAGGCAGTAAAATTAGCGGTGTTATCATCAAAGTTAAGTTCGAAATTTTGGTTCTGACGATTAATTGTCTGCGCTTCTGCGAAGACATAATGTTGTTCCGGTTTAAAAGGCTCTAGATCGGGTTCCGGCTGCCCTATAAGCTGTCTAAATGCATTTTCCGCAGCAGCAAAATCATCGCGTTTATTGTCGCCAAAGGGGCGTACTTTGCCCAACTCTACGGTAAATGCATGAGCGTTAAACTGATGTGCGCTAAAGTACGAAAAAGTTGTCGTTGGTGCCTGATTGAGCAATACTGTATCAACGCCACAGGCTAACAGAAACTGCAGTTGTTGCTTATTGTACGGCTTACCATGAGTATAGGGATAGACCGCAAACTTTTCGCGTTTTGAGTCTCTGATAGCCGTGTGTAAATCATAATGATAACGACGCCGCTTACCCGTCGGCGCCTCATTAAAAAAACGCTCGACGTATTGTTCTATCTTTGCCGCCCGTTCCCGCTCTGGATTAATAACTTCGCCGCGGCTATGAGCTCCGCTGAATAAACGGTTCATATTTTCTTCAACAAACCGGCGACCAACATTAATCGAAGCCGGATTGGCGATTAAGAATAAGCTACGATGCTGAACCGGTTGTCGTTGTTCAATAATATCCTGAATAATATCGCGGCATATTTCAATGGGAGCCGTTTCGTTACCATGCACCGCACAGGAAATAACAATATCTTTGTCGCTGGATGACTTAGGTTCAACCAGCAGCACACCGCTATCCCAAACCGTTAATTCTGTGCCATTGTCCAATGTTTTATCAAAGCGGCCGTTATAGCCCCACTGGTGCTCACGAGTCCAACCGAGAAAGTCGTTGAATACCGTTTCCAAAACTAACTCCTGTTCTTTTTACCGGGTGTAAATCCATGGGTTGCCAGTAATTCTCGCAAAACTCGAGAGTTATATTCACGCCGGTAAAGAATAAACACCACCAGGCTGCTGGCAACAATTAATAATGCTGGATGCAAAAACCAGGTTAAATACGCTAATGCAAAATAGTACGTACGTAGACCTTTATTGTATTCGTGACCTGACTGATCAAGAACTTTGGCCGCGTGGTGAGCAAATCTCACGCGTTCTTCTTCGCCGCGATTCTGCTGTTGATACTTTACAGACGCGCCCAATAACACAGAAACAAAGCCAAACTGACGAATTGACCAGGTAAACTTAAAGAAGGCATAAATGAAAATAAGTGCCAATACCGCCAATTGAAACTGTACCATGATGGCACTGGTGGCTGGCGTTAGCGGAAGTTCATTAAGTACTTGCACCACTTCCTCAGAATTAGCGAGAACGGTAATCACACCAGCTAGCACTAATACAGTTGAGGAGGCAAAAAAGGTCACCGTGCGCTCGACGTTTCCAATCAGCGAAGCATCCGCGATTTGATTGTCTTTGTGCATCACCGTCTGCATCCAGTCAATACGAAGAGTACAGAGGATACTTGATAGGCTATGCGTAGTTTTTGCTCGTTTATGAGCAAATAGCGAATAGCCGATCCAGCAAAAAAAGAAAAAGACTAACGCGATAAAATCGAGCAGTGAGAGCAGCATGCCATCATTTCCTTGAGCTTTTGCACAGTCTAATAGTGCTATATTAACAAAATATGACGGACGAAAGGTAAAAAAGCCGCAAAGCGGCTTTTTTACAGTGCAGTTTATAGCTGGTTGACTAGTAGTCTTCCAACGCTTCTTTTGTACTCATGTCTTTAGGCTCGGGCGGTTTAGCCAGCCCATACCAGGATAAAAAGCTCTGCATGCCACGTTTTGCATCCGCCAAAATAAGATACAAACATGGAATTAGTAGCAGTGTTATTACCGTGGCAAACACGATACCGAAAGCCAGCGAAATTGCCATTGGAATAACAATTTTTGCTTGTAAGCTCTTTTCTAACACTATCGGTAACAGACCAAAGAAAGTCGTTAACGAGGTTAACGTAATCGCGCGGAAACGGCGACAACCTGCGTCTAGCACAGCGTGGCGTAAATCGGTTCCGACCGCCCGCGCTTTGTTGACATAGTCAACCATAACCAGACTGTCATTAACGACCACCCCGGCCAACGCGATAATGCCGAATAAGCTCAATATGCTGACTGGCATCCCGATGATCCAGTGCCCAATAATGGCACCGATCATACCAAACGGAATAACCGACATAATGATTAACGGCTGACTGTATGAGCGCAGCGGAATAGCCATCAAGGCGTACACTGCAAACATCGCCAGCAGACCGCCTAAAGCTAACGAACCGGTCGCTTCTGCTTCGTCCTGAGTCGCGCCCTGTAGCTGGAAGCCAACGCTCGGATACTGGTCCAGAATTTCCTGAATTTTCTGTTCGCGCACTTCTTTTACAATACGGAACGGTTCGACCGACTCTTTATCCACCCGAGCTCTGACATTCACTGAGCGTTCACGGTCAATCCGGGTAATGGTGTCATACCCTTCGGCAAACTCAATGTCAGCCAGTTCTGTGAATGGAATCTCAGAGCCATCGGCAGTGCGCAGCTTCATATCCTGCAAGTTGCCGACCGACTGACGCTGCGATTCTGGGTAACGGACCATCACTTTAATTTCTTCGTCACCACGCTGAATCCTTTGTGCTTCGGCGCCATAAAACGCGTAGCGTACCTGAGTTGCAAGTTCGGCCAGATTTATCCCCATCGCCTCGGCTAACGGTTTGGTGGTCAACAGGATTTCATCCTTACCATCTCCAAAGGTATCTTCTATATCGAATACCCCATCGTAATCACCTAATACCGATTTCAATTCGTCAGCGGCCGCCTTTAAAGCGTCCAGATTATCACCGGTCAGACGGAACTCGAGATCAAAGCCACTGCCTCCTCCGATTCCGCCCTGAAAGTTGATAGCCCGCACACCCGCCAACTCAGGCACTGATTCACGCCACTGATTAACGATTTCATAACCGTCAATGTTGCGGTCTTCGCCTTTTTTCAACTCAGCAAAAATAGTCCCTTGTTCAGTACCGTTTAACCAAATATTGGTGTGGCGAACAACGCCGTCACCTTCCTCGTCCTTGATTTTGTTATTAACCGCAGTCAGTGCTTCTGATACCCGCGATACAACTTCTATCGTACGTTCTTCAGAGCTACCTGGCTGCATTTCGACGTTGGCGCGGATAAAATCACTCGGGATATCGGGGAAAAGTACCCAACGCACAATGCCACCACTAATCAGTCCAATCATTAGTATTAGTAGGCCAACAAAACTAGCCAAGGTGGTGTAACGATAATGCAGACATTTTTTCAGGAACGGGCGGTACTTAGTATTTACAAAGTGTTGTACCGCCTTGGCAAAGCCATTACGAAAACGCTGGAACCTGTTTTCTTTTTCGCCCTGGCTTTTTGAGTATTTCATGTTGGCAATGTGGGCTGGCAAAATCAGCTTGGATTCAACCAAAGAGAAACCCAAACATAAAATGACGACCCACGCGATTGACTGCCATATAGCTCCCATCCCGCCTTCTACCATTAACATCGGGATAAAAGCGACCATGGTTGTCAGCACTCCAAAGGTTGCTGGCATAGCCACGCGTTTGGCGCCTGCGACGACGTTATCGACGCTTTTGCCCTTTTCTTCGATTTCAGTATAAGCACTTTCACCAATAACAATGGCGTCATCCACCACTATCCCCAGTACCAATATGAAACCAAACAGCGAAATCATATTTATTGATATGTCGAACATTGGTAGCGGCATCAAGGCGATGGTACCCAGGAAACAGACCGGAATCCCCAACATTACCCAAAATGCTAGTCGTAACTGCAAGAAAAGCGACAGCATCAGGAACACTAACAGACCACCGATCCACATGTTATTCAACATCAGATCCAGCCGGCCCTGTAAATAATAGGAAGAGTCGCCCCACTGAGCGAGCTGAACATCGTTAGGTAGCTCTTTTTGCTTACGCTCGACAAAGTTCTTAACGTATTCGGCAATTTTTAAATCGTTTTGATCACCGACTGAGTTAACCCGGATAAAGGTTGCCGGCTTTCCATCAAAGCGGGTAAATGCTTCCGTCTCGACAAACCCATCGTTAACAGTTGCAATATCACCCAGCGTTAACCGCGTGCCGTCAGGACGGCTTACTAAAACAATTTTCTCGAACTCATCGCCTTCGTAGGCCTGGTTATTAGCACGCAGCAAAATATCGCCGTTCGGTGTTTTTATGGAACCGCCGGCCACATCAATCGAGGTTCCGCGAACCGCATTGACAATCTCTTGAAAGGTTAATCCGTAGCGTTCTAGATCCTGTTGCGATATTTCAATAGCGATCTCATAGTTGCGGTCACCAATCACGTCAACCTTAGTAATGCCGCCTACCGATTTTAATTCATCGCGAAAGCTTTTCGCGAGCTCCTTGCGGGTTCGCTCGTTAACATCACCGTAAACGGTCATCCAGATCACTTCACGGTTTGGCCGAACCCGATAAATATTGGGCTTTTCAATTTGTTGCGGGAAGTTAGGAATAGCATCAACCAGCATTTTAACTTCATCCATCACCACCTGAACGTCATAGTCCGGTTCGACTTCAAGAGTGACACTACCTCCGCCCTCGCGAGAGCGCGAGGTCATCTCTTCGATGCCATCAACATCCTCGATGGCATCTTCGATGAGCATGATGACGCCTTGTTCAACTTCTTGCGGAGCGGCGCCCGGGAATGGCACCTGAATACTGATAATATTAAGTTCTATTTCCGGGAACATTTGCTTACGGACGGAAAATACCGACATAACGCCTGCCACCAGAATTAGAATCATTAACAGGTTAGCGGCAACAGTGTTGCGTGCGAACCAGGCAATGATTCCTTTATTGGTATCTATTGTCATGGTTATTACTCGCTTTCACTATTGGCATTTTCAGCCACTTGATTAGATTTCTCTGCCACTTCGCTCGACTCCATCTGCTCCGGCAATGGGTCTCCGGGCAAGCGCACTTTCATACCCGTCAACGCATTTTTCAGCTGCGTTAATACGACTTTATCGCCTTTTTCTAAGCCGGAACCGACAATGCTGGTATTTTGCTGAGTACGAATAACCTCTACTGGCTTTTTATTTAATTGCCGTTCGTCGCCGACGACCCATACCGTGTCATCAGGATTAATCGCATAAGTGGGCACTTCCATCACATCGCTAACCTGCTGCCCTTTAACTTGTGCCTGCACAAACCGACCAAAACGCAACGGTTGCTCATGACTATCGGCACTTAGGTTATAGGGGTCTTGTACTTCGACCACACCATAAATAACCCGACTGTTTTCGTCCAAAACACCCTCAGTGCGCACCAAGCTCCCAAGCCATTCGGTATCAACCCCTGAAACTTGCGATTCAAGTAGTACTTTGGGATGTTCTGAGCCTTCTTCGGGCAAGTTTAGATAAGTCACATCTAAGTCACTTAGCGGCAGTCTTACCTCGGCGACTTCAGTACCAAACAGTGTTGCAATCTGAGCACCAGCACCGACAAACTGACCTAATCCAGCTTGTTTAGAACGCAGCACACTGTCATAAGGCGCTTTAATAGTAGTTCGCTCCAGGTTACGTTGGGCCATCGCCAGATTAGCTTCGGCCGACTCTAACGAGGCCAATGCACTGGCTAACTGCGGTTTACGCAGGCCCAGCGCCGGCGCTTCACCGTCGGTAAACTGCGACCATTCTTCTTCCGCTACCTTAGAGCGGGCCCTTTCTTCTTCTAGTGACGCCTGAGCTTGCAACAGCTGAGCACGAGCCTGTTGCACCGCAACTTGGTAGTCGGACGGGTCAATTTGCAATAGCATCTCACCCTTTTTAAAGAAGCCACCGGCGTTATACTTATCCGAGACCTCAATAATTTGACCACTGACTTCTGCTAGTAGTGTGGTGGAGTACTTCGGCACTGCAGTGCCTTGCGAGTCGACTAAAAAAGTCATGTCGCGAGGCGACACTTCTTTCACTTCGACCATAGCACCGGGTTTTTGTTGCTGTTTCTGCTCGGGCGGCTTTGCCGACATACTGGCAACGACCGCTAATGCGATTGCAACAATGATAATAAGTGGTGGTATAAAAGCGCGTTTTTTTATTTTCATCACAGTTCGCTCAAAGTTAAGGAATCCTAGTTCTAATACCGTGTATTATCGTCTTATCAAATGTAAATTGTTAGACCTTAACTATTGCGAACTGTGTTTTTTTACGGATAAGTTGTAACTGACTATTACAAAAGCATTAGCCTTCTAGCAGCCACCGCTCTGCAGCCTCCACATGCCGGGGCCTTCCGCTTAACAACACAACATCGTCAGAGCGCAGCTCGAAATGACTTTCTGGCTCAGAAACTTCAACATCGTCGCGACGTAATGCTTTTAATTTTACGTGATGCCGTTCCCAGTCGAGTGCATCAATCGCTTTACCCACCGCCCAGGCACCTTCGGGCAAGTTAACCGCGTGTAAAAACTCCAGTTTGTCGGCGGTTTCTGAGTCTAACGATGTTTGCGAGCCCGGATAAAACCCATGCATATCGCCGTAATGGTTGCGTCGCTCTTGATCAAGTCTCGATAATATTCGACGAATAGGTATGCCGCTGCGGCTCATTACGTGAGAAATTAGCATCAAGCTTGCTTCTAAAGTATCCGGCACCACCTGTGAAGCGCCCGCATTTTGTAGCACATCCAGATTAAGATCATCGCGACTACGGACAATAATATAGGCATCCTCATTCATTTCGCGAATGCCTTTTAATACCTCAGTAGCTCGAATGTCATCAGCAAAACTAATAATCACCAACGGCGTTTTGGCAGCGCCAACAGCGCGCAGAATATCGCGTTTGGCGGAATCACCAAAGTAAACGGGAGCCCCACCGGCAACGGCTTCCTGAACCCGCATTGGATCATTATCGACAGCAATATGACGAATTCCCTCTGCATTCAGGAAGCGGCTTATCGTTTGCCCGACCCGTCCAAAACCGCAGATAAGCACCGGGTGATCTTTTTCTTCTGATTGATGTTGATTGAAATGTTGCTCAATATTGGCCGATGATCCACTGTCTTCCTTAACCATTATTGATACCAGTGGCTGTAACTTCTGAATAACGATTGGCGTGAGGGCCATACTGAACACACCAATACCCACTAGGGTGGTTGCCATTTCGCTATCCAACAGTCCATGAGTTCCGGCTAACGATACAATAACAAAGCCAAACTCACCCATTTGAAATAGCGATATCGCGCTACCCCAGGCATCTTTATCGCGTTCCCCCATTGCTTTAGCGACATACCGAATAATAACTAATTTAGTCAACGTCATCGCCAGCATGATTAACAGAATCCAGTGGATTGACTGAATAAACGAGTTAAGCGCAAGTTGCATGCCCACGGTGGTAAAAAACAACCCCATCAAAATATCTCGAAACGGGCGAATATCGGCTTCTAACTGATGTTTATACTTGCTTTCGCCCAGCATCATACCAGCTAAAAAGGCACCCAGTGCCATCGACAAACCAAACAAATGAGTAACGCCACCGGCTACTAAGGCAACTAGAAGTGTCGCTAATACAAACAGCTCATCGGTGCGCTGGTTAGCGATCTCACGAAAAACAAAAGGCAGTATCCACTTACCAACTCCCATTAGTACCGCTATAACAGCCGCACCTTTGACCATAGCCATCAGTAGTAGGTAGCCAATATTGCCATCGCCACTGCCCGCCAATAGAGGAATTACAATCAATAATGGAACGACGGCGATGTCCTGAAACAGCAACACAGCAACCGTCATTTGACCGCGACGGGTGGCTGTCTGTGAGCTCTCTGTAAGCTGTTTAATAACCACCGCTGTCGACGACAGCGCCAGCGCACCGGCAATGGCTAACGCCGAGCCCCAGTTACCGAGTATTAGAAAACCAACCAACAGGAAGATCAGTAGACAACCAAGCACTTGCGCAGCACCAAGACCAAATACCCAGCGCCGCATCGCAATCATCTTTGGTAATGAAAACTCCAGCCCAAGCGAAAACAGCAGTAGTACGATGCCCAGTTCAGCAATCAGGTGGTATTCGTCAGGATCGGGAATCCATGCCATCACATGAGGCCCGGCGATAATACCAGCACATAGATACGCCAAAATTGCCGGTAGTTTTATTCGGCGAAACGCCCACACTAAGATAACCGCGACTCCTAGCAATAAAAGCAAGCTAGTAAAAGTACCGTACATCATCCTCTCCCTGGTTCATTCGGGTGGCAAAAGTTTACCGTCAAAATAATAACACTCAGACTGTGACGATAACATTAAATAATTAACCCATTGTTTTTAATCGAAATAATAGGGTTGGCATAAATTTTGTATAGCTCTTGCGTGTTATTAATTCTAAAAATTGTCGAGCCAACCTGTTTAGGAACATGACATGTTAAGTAAAGTCGCATTCGGGAAAACAAAAAGTCAGAGCGCCGTTCGTTCGCAGTCGCAAGTCAGTCAACTGACCAGTAGCCGTGACTTATCGCGCTCAGAAGCATTGACTGAAGTATTACAAACCACGCTGGATACGCACCAGCTACTTTCCGTTTATGCAGAATTTATCGCCGCGCGATTACCAGTGGACTCACTACAATTCGTGTCCGACGATCAAATATTTAATCTGATTGGCGACTACACCGCAAGCGATTACCAACATGTCGTCATGCTCTATGCTGATCAAGACTACCTAGGCCAGCTGGTTTACGACTTAATCCGTCCGTTAACGATGCCTCAAAAAATGCGTTTAGAACAGTATCACCGTGAACTTACTTTCCCTCTGCGCAATGCATTAAAGTTTTCCAAACTGCACAGAATGGCGGTTCGCGATCATTTAACAGGCCTTGGAAATCGCGCGCTTTTAGACGAGGTTCTGGACCATTTGCACGTTAAATTACAACGAGAAACCGACCGAAGTCATTCTATCATGGTGCTCGACCTGGATGGCTTTAAAGCAGTTAATGACGAATACGGTCATAATCAGGGCGATGACATCCTTTGCGCCTTTGCTAGCTTGTTAAAAGAAACTGTCCGTGATAGCGATCAGGTGTTTCGGTTTGGTGGTGATGAATTCGTCGTTGTTATGGAAGACACCAACCTGTTCCAGGCCCAGGACGTTTATATTCGTATTAGAAACGCATTAGCTAAGTCTAAGATCATGTCTAGCTTTAACTTAAGCACCAGCGCAGGCACTGCCCAGCTCGAGTCGTTCTTAACCATAGAGCAAACCATCGAAGAAGCAGATCAACGACTTTATCAGGCAAAACATGGCGGAAAAAATCGCCATTGCGGTTCAATCGGCTGCGCTTAGCCAGGTTGGTTCGGACTGTTCAAGCTGAGCAGCCTCAATTTTTGGCTCGCCGGTATTGCATAGCCAGCCAACCAGCGGGTTCCATAGCCATTCGTCACCCACCTGTAGTAAAGGAGCTGATTGTCTTAACCACGACGGAACCTGAGCTTGTTTAAGCCAGTCATTAAGAGTTTTACGCCCTTTTCGCCGCGGATGAGCGAACTTACCTACAGGCTTGTTCGCGAGGATCGCTACCGGCCCCAATGACAACAACGACTGAGTAACCAATAAACATCCCCATGGCGATGGTAATTGAACGTAGCCTGGTTCATTAACTCTAACTGAGTCGCTAATCTGCAGACTTACCACCGCACTAACCCACAGCGCCATTTGATAGCAATGCACCGTATATTCCGCGCACTGAACTTGCATCTTGGTATCTGCCCTGGCTGCGATCGCCTGCTGCCTAATCTGCTCCAGCTGTTGATAACTTGGCAAACTAACCACACCATCACTTGTGCGTTCAATCCAGCGTCTTATTAACGCTCTTTGCATAGCGTCGTCGTTATTACGTAGCGCATCAACGGGTAATCCCAACCCCAACAACCGATGTGTTATAAGTTGTTGTTTTAACTTGTCGTCGATTAATTGCTCTAGCACCTGTTGCTGTTCCGCACAAAGGTTGGCGGAACGTAACACACTGTCGCCAAACTGCGGCCAACGCTGCTCTAGTAAAGGAATAACATTGTGACGCAAAAAGTTACGCTCAATGCGAGTGTCATAATTAGTATCGTCTTCTATCCAATGCAGCTGGTGTTGCTTTGCGTATTGATAGATCTCTGTTTTACTCACCGTTAACAGTGGCCGCACAAGCCGTCGTTGCTGATGCCAACCGTGCACCTCAGCCATTGCAGAGAGTCCTTTGGGTCCACTACCCCGGTTTAATTGCAACAAAAATGTTTCAATTTGATCATTGCGATGCTGACCTAATAATATAACGGCGTCATCGTCGGATAGTTCATAAAGCCGTTGGTAGCGCCGCTCCCGGCCAGCAGCTTCTTTAGACTGACGCGGTTCTACCTTAACTGTTAATGGCTCAAAGATGGTATCCACTGAATACTTTTTCACCGCATTTTCAATGGAGCTTGACCAGACTGCTGAATCAGGGTGAAAGCTGTGATCAAGATGCACCGCCAGATAGCGGTAGGTGGGGTTATCCTGACGAAAGCGCATGGTGCAATCAAGTAGCGTTTGCGAGTCAGCACCGCCGCCGAGAGCAATCACAATTTGTTGGTTGGGGGCCAACGACAAGCGCTTTAAGACCTCCTTAAAGCGCTGGTAGAGAGAGTCACTCATTGGCTCTGCTTAACAATAGCCGAATGACATCAACTTTTGATAGCGACGGTCCAATAGTTCGCTGCGGTCAAGACCACTCAACTCATCCAAGTCGGACTGCAAACGTTGTTTTAAAGCAGCAGCCATTTCATCCATGTTACGATGAGCGCCACCTAACGGCTCCTTAATAATGGTGTCGATTAACCCTAACTCTTTACTGCGCTGAGCGGTAACCCCCATGGCTTCTGCCGCCAACGGCGCTTTACTGGCACTTTTCCATAAAATAGATGCACAACCTTCCGGTGAAATTACCGAGTAGGTACTGTATTGAAGCATATTAACCCGGTCACCGACACCAATGGCCAGAGCACCACCAGAGCCACCTTCACCAATAACAGTACAGACAATCGGCACGCCTAGCCGCGACATCACTTTTAAGTTGCGCGCAATAGCCTCGCTTTGGCCACGTTCCTCGGCACCGATCCCAGGATAAGCACCCGGAGTATCGATAAAAGTAACAATCGGCATTTTAAACCGCTCAGCCGTTTCCATTAGCCGCAACGCTTTACGATATCCCTCGGGCTTCGGCATACCAAAATTACGGCGTATCTTGTCTTTGGTTTCGCGCCCTTTTTGCTGACCAATCACCATCACCGGCTTATCATTAAGTCGCGCAATGCCGCCAACTATCGCCTCGTCATTGGCGTAAGTTCTGTCGCCTGCCAATTCGTCAAACTCGGTAAACACACGCGGAATGTAATCCAGTGTATAAGGTCGCAGCGGATGACGAGCTAATTGTGCCACCTGCCATGCCCCTAAATCAGAAAATATTTTTTCTGTCAGTTCATGACTTTTATTGGTTAAACGCTGGATTTCTTCTTCAATATTGATATCCAGCTCACCGCGCTCGCCAACACTTTTAAGTTCGTCGATTTGTGCTTCTAATTCGGCGATTGGCTGTTCAAAATCCAAAAATCTAAGGCTCATTCGCTACCCATTCCTTTAAAACTCGAGAGTCACCCACTGTTCACCCAGCAGATCCTGTAAATGATGTATCAATTCGTCTGAGGGACGCAGATACCACTGCGGCCCTACTTTAAACGTCGCATTTGCTTTGTCACCGCGGTAATGTATCAGCAGTGGGCAGGTTCCTTCTGCGTATGGCTGCAACTCTTGTTGCAGCTTTTCTGCCAGTCCGTTTTGCAGCTGTTCGCTGGTTAAGGTAATCGACACGTTCCGCAGAAAACTTTCGCGTGCCTGTTCAATGGTCATTACCTCTCGCGCTATCATTCTATTACCACCAGAGAAGTTATCAAATCGTACCTCTCCTTTTGCCCACAAAATTCGGTCTTTTTCGAGCAAGTGTTGATAGTTGTCGTACTCACCACTATAGAGCATTACGTCCATTCGTGCGCTCTTATCGTCGAGAGTAACCACCGCAAAACGCTGGCCTCGTTTGTTGACAATAACCCGAACATCAATCACCAGACCAGCAATAGCAACCAGTTCGTTCTTTTTGGTTTCGTTAACTTCGGATAAAAAGCCAACCACATAATGCCGTAATTCTTTACGAAAGCGATTAATCGGATGCCCGGTTAAGTATAGCCCCAGCGTCTCGCGTTCTCCTTCTAGCCAAACAGCTTCTGCCCAGGGACGCACATTAACAAACTCATGCTCTACGGCTTCGGGCTCAGTGGTCAACACACCGAACATATCGCTTTGACCAATACTTTCTGCTTGCCGATGCTGCTCGGCCTGACGCATAGCCTTTTCTAACGACGCCATTAAGGTTGCCCGGTGTGGCCCGAGTGCATCAAGCGCACCGCCGCGAATAAGTCGTTCCATAACGCGTTTATTCAACCGCTTAAGATCAACTCTACAACAAAAGTCGAATAAATCGGTGAAAGCACCGCCTTTGCTGCGTGCTTCGATTATTGCTTCGATGGGGGCTTCACCCACACCTTTTATCGCACCAATGCCGTAGACAACCCGCCCTTCATCATCAACGGTAAACTTATACAGACCCTTATTAACGTCCGGCGGCAATAAGGTTAGACCCATACGCTCACATTCATCCGCCAGCGTTACAATCTTATCGGTATTGTCCATATCCGCCGACATTACCGCGGCCATAAACTCGGACGGATAGTGTGTTTTCATCCACAGCGTTTGGTAAGACACCAATGCATAGGCGGCTGAATGCGATTTGTTAAAGCCATAACCAGCGAACTTTTCCACTAAGTCAAAGATCTTCATCGCCAGTTCAGGATCAATATTATTAGCCGCAGCGCCTTCCCGGAAAAACTCGCGCTGTTTTGCCATTTCCTCGGGTTTCTTTTTACCCATAGCACGGCGCAATAAGTCAGCAGCTCCCAATGAATAGCCCGCCATAACCTGGGCTACCTGCATGACCTGCTCTTGATACAGAATAACCCCGTAAGTCGGTTCCAGAATAGGTTCTAAGCAATCGTGTTGATAAGTCGCATCCGGATAGGAAACTTCTTCACGGCCGTGTTTTCGGTCGATAAAGTTATCGACCATGCCTGATTCGAGTGGGCCCGGCCGGAACAATGCCACTAATGCGATAATATCCTCGAAGCTGTCCGGTAATAGTCGTAAAATCAACTTCTTCATACCAGCCGACTCAAGCTGAAATACGGCGGTGGTTTCTGCCCGCTTAAGAATTTTAAAACATTCCGGATCATTTAGTGGGATGGCATTGATGTCGATTAACGGTTTGTCCTGCTGGCGATGCCGGTGATTCACCATATCAACAGCCCATTGGATAATGGTTAACGTGCGCAGTCCCAGAAAGTCGAACTTAACTAAACCCGCGGACTCAACATCGTTTTTATCAAACTGAGTGACTGGGTTCTGGCCTTCATCATCGCAATACAGTGCGGCAAAATCGGTTATCTTAGTCGGCGAAATAACGACACCGCCGGCGTGCTTACCCGCATTGCGGGTAACGCCTTCCAGAATTCGGGCAAAGTTAATCAGCTCTTCAACTTCTTCGTCCTGATCGTAACGCTCCTGCAGTTCAGGAACCTGAGCGAATGCCTTTTTTAGCGTCATCCCGGGATCGCCGGGAACTAGCTTCGAGATGCCATCAACAAAACCGTATGGATGCCCCAATACTCGACCGACGTCGCGAATCGATGCTTTCGCGGCCATGGTACCAAAGGTAATAATCTGCGATACCGCATTACGACCGTATAAATCTGCGACGTGGTCGATAACTTCATCACGACGATCCATGCAAAAGTCGACGTCGAAGTCCGGCATAGAGACACGTTCGGGGTTCAAAAAGCGTTCAAATAGTAAATCAAACTCTAGCGGATCAAGATCCGTTATCTTTAACGCATAGGCAACTAATGAACCCGCACCTGAACCACGGCCCGGACCGACCGGGATATTATTATCCTTACTCCACTGGATAAACTCCATGACGATTAGAAAGTAGCCTGGGAATCCCATTTGGTTAATAACATCCAGCTCGATTTGCAAGCGTTCGTCATAAGGCTTGCGCTGCTGTTGACGTTGCTCCGGATCGGTAAACAAAAATTCTAGTCGTTGCTCCAGTCCCTCACGTGACTTCTTAATCAGGAATTCAGCCGTGGTTAAGTCTCCGGTTGGAAACTCAGGTAGGAAATACTCACCCAATCGCACTGTGACGTTGCAACGTTTGGCGATCTCTACGGTGTTCTCAAGCGCCTCCGGAATATCCTGAAATAACTCCTGCATCTGTTCCGGTGTCCGCAGATACTGCTGCGCCGAATACTTTTTCGGCCGCCGCTTGTCGCCCAGTTGATAACCGTCATTGATTGAGACCCGGATATCGTGTGCGTCAAAATTTTCCTCTTTTAAAAACACCACTTCGTTGGTTGCGACTACTGGCAGTTGTCGCTCACCCGCTAGCGCCACTGCTTTATGCAGATAATCCTCTTCATCGGGACGTCCGGTTCGAATGAGCTCCAAATAATAGCGATTAGGAAAATACTGCTGATAAAATAACAAACACTCGTCCAGTGCCTGGCTGTGCTGCTTTAGTAATGCTCGTCCGACGTCCCCTTCGCGAGCACCTGACAACAACAGGACGCCCTCGTTATGCTCCGCTAACCACTGCTTATCAATCACCGGTTTACCGTCAACATGACCTCGCAGATAGGCCTTAGAGATCAATTGAATAAGCTGTTGATAGCCATCATTGTTTAACGCCAGTGCTGTTAACCGGAAGGTTTCATCTTTTGGGTAGTCGGCACGCACCCAAAGATCAACCCCCACAATGGGCTTTAAGCCTTGCTGATGGGCAGCGCCGTAGTACTGTACCAACCCACAAAAATTCATTTGGTCGGTTAGCGCCATAGCCGGCATACCGGCATCCGCAACGGCTTCGCAGACAGGGCCGACTTTTGCCAGCCCATCTACCATCGAGAAGTCACTGTGGATACGCAGGTGAACGAAGTTCGTTTCGCTAGTCATGAGCCACTTTTATTTTTTATCGTTGCTGCTTATTGTGCCTGAAGGCTTGCTAAAACTTAAGTGCTAATGCAGCTTTAACCGCGGCTTAACCGCATGATTTAACTTGTCGATGGCGATAACTAGTAGCATCTTCCACCAACCGTGCAGGGCGCGTTGATGCATCCGGTAGAGACTAGCGTACGCATAACGCGCGATAGTGCCCTCAATCGACATCGACAGACTCTTACTTTGCATTAAATTGCCAACTGCACTAAAACGGCTAAGTGATACCAATGAACCGCGATCTTTGTAGGTAAAACACTTGGGAGATTTTCCTTTCGTAGCCCTAACCATGTTTTTATAGAGACATTCGGACATTTGATGAGCCGACTGAGCCCGCGGAGGCACCCAACGTTGTTCGTCAATACGCGAGCCAGCGCAATCACCCAGTGCGTAAATTGATTCATCATCCGTTGACTGCAAATAGTCATTAACCAATATTTGGTTATTCTTACGCGTTTCCAGGCCAAGCTCTGAAAGGAAATTAGGCCCACGAACTCCCGCTGCCCAGACCATTAAATTGGCGGGGATTTTACTATCATCTTTTAGTGTTAGCTGACGATGTTCAGCTTTTACCGCTGGATTACCGACCATCACTTTAATCCCCAGCGACTCCAGCTTCTTCTGAACCTTATTCGCTAGAGTTTCGGGTAAAGCCGGCAACAACCGACCGCCGGCTTCAATTAAAGTCACTTTTAAGTGGTTACGACTTAAATGGCTTAAGCCATAAATATTCAGTAATGACACCGAGTGAACCAGCTCAGCCGCTAGCTCAACACCGGTGGCGCCACCGCCAACAATAGTAATATTAAGATTTTCGTCGGTTCCTTCTTCAAGTGCTTGGTTTACTCTCAAAAATTCATTTAATAATTCATGGTGAAAGCGATCAGCTTGCTCAGTGGAGTCCAAAAAGTAGCAATGCTCGGCAACGCCTTCGATACCAAAGTCTGCGGTAACACTACCAACAGCTAATATGAGTTTATCGTAAGATACTTTACGTGACGCCAACACAACATCACCATCTTCTTCAATCGGCGCCAGTGTTAGCTGTTTAGTATCACGGTCAATCGAGCTAAGAGTCCCAACCAGGAAACGAAATCCAGAACGCGCTCCCTGTCCACGGTAATCGACCTCAGCCAGGCGTGAATCTAAGGCCCCAGACGCGACTTCATGCAACAGCGGTTTCCAGACATGAGTACTGTCGCGGTCGATTAAAATAATTTCCGCTTTATTCTTACGACCAAGCTTTTTACCAAGTTTTGTCGCCAGCTCAAGGCCTCCGGCGCCGCCCCCGACAATCACAATACGTTCCGGCATCACTGTTCCTTAGCACTCTGTTAAAAATAAAAAAGCCACTGACGATAGTAACGCCAGTGGCTTTATTCTGCATCCAACTTTTCGGACTATGCTTATCGGTATTAATCGATAGCAGGGTCTGTCAAACCACGGCGTTCTAGCAACGCTTCAACGGTTGGCTCTTGTCCACGCCAGTCGATGTACTGTTGCATTGGATCTTTGCTGTTACCTTGAGACAAAATCTCTTTACGGAACGCTTGTCCATTTTCTAAGGTTAAGCCGCCATTATTGTTCATGTGTTTGAACGCATCAGCTGCCAACACTTCACTCCACATGTAAGCGTAGTAGCCAGCAGAGTAGCCTCCGGCAAATACGTGGGCAAAGTAAGTTGAACGATAGCGCGGTGGTACCGCTTCGACTAAAACTCCATTGCGTTCCAGCGCGTCTTTCTCAAACGCTTCAACATCATCGATTTCAGTACCTGCCTCAACGGTATGATATTCAAGGTCAAGCAACGCTGCTGACACATACTCTAACGTATCAAAACCTTGGTTAAAGTTACGCGCATCAAGAACTTTGCTCAGCAGCTCGTCAGGGATCTGCTCACCAGTCTCATGGTGCTTTGCAAAGCTGGCAATGACCTTCTCGTTTAACATCCAGTCTTCCTGGAAAGTCGATGGAAACTCTACGTAGTCGCGAGATACTGACGTACCTGCCAACGACGGATAAGTGACATCAGAGAACATACCGTGCAACGCATGACCCATTTCGTGGAACATGGTAGATACTTCACCAAAGCTCAATAAGGTCGGCTCACCTTCCGGCGCTTTAGTGATGTTCATGTTATTCAAAATAACCGGCTTTTGTTCCATCAGTTCAGACTGTGAACGGAATGAACTCATCCATGCACCACCACGCTTACTGTCACGCGCAAAATAGTCCGCATAGAATAAGCCAATGCTAGTACCGTCAACGTCAAATACTTCGTAGACTTCGACATCTTCCTGATAAATCGGAATATCATTGCGCTCTTCGAAGGTAATACCGAACAGTTCACCCATGGCATAGAACACGCCATCTTTTAGTACACGATCAAATTCAAAGTACTTTTTAACTTCGTCTGAATCGATAGCATATTTTTCAGCACGCACTTTTTCTGCGTAGTAGAACCAGTCCCACGGCTCCAGTTCGAAGTCTTTGCCATCGGCGTCAATTGCAGCTTGAATAGCTTCTGCTTCTTTTTCTACATTAGAGACCACTGCTGGTACCAAGTCGGTCAGCATTTTTTTAGCGGCTTCTGGATTTCCTGCCATGTTGGTTTCTAACACATAGTCACCCCATGAGTTATAGCCAAGCAATTGTGCTTTGTCCGCGCGCAGTTGCACCAACTGCTGTACCAATGGGCGCTGATCGGTTTCCGTATTGCCGGTACCGCGTTCAGAGGACGCTTTCCAGATACGCTCACGCAATTCGCGATTTTCCAGCTCAGCCAAAATTGATTGACGAGTAGTGTTGGTCAACACAATCGCGTACTGTCCTTCTTTATCACGACTTTCTGCTGCATTGGCTAAACTCTTAATGCGGCTGTCGCTAAGTCCAGCAAGCTGTTCTTCATCTTCCACGAAAATAACAGTTTCCTGTGTTAGCGACATTAAGCCATCACGGAATTCATTGGTCAGGCTGGATAACTGTTCATTAATTTCGCGAATCTGTTCTTTCTCAGCATCAGTTAAACGCGCACCAGCTCGTACGAAGTCTTTGTAGTATTCCTCGACCAAACGTACTTCTTCAGCATCTAATTCAATTGCGTCACGCTGTTCATATAAAGCCTCAATACGGGCAAATAGCTCAGGATTCAAACGAATATTGTCTTGGTGGGCCGCCATTTTTGGAGCTAGTTCCGCCTGCAATTCACGAATCTGATCGTTTGAGTGAGACGAAGATAAGTTATAGAAAACCGAACTGACACGACCTAAGATAGCACCGGCTTTTTCCATTGCTACAATCGTATTTTCAAACGTGGGTTGTGCCGAGTTTGATGCAATCTCGCCAATTTCTGCTAAATGTTCTTCCATGCCTCGCTCAAACGCCGGCTTAAAGTGTGCAAACTCGATCGCATTAAAGTCAGGGGCTTGATACTGCAGAGAACTTGCTTCAAAGAAAGGATTCTGTTGCTCTGCTGCTTGTTGTTGTGCTTGTTCTGTTGATGCTTCAGACTCTGCCTGATTAGCAGTTCCCTGTTGTTCATTATCACTACACGCGCTCAGTGATAAGGCTGCGCCAATGGCAACAGCGACTATAGTTTTACGCATTGCTAAGCTCCCGCTAGATTATTATTTAATTAATGACACTTTGTTGTAAGAAGTTACGGTGGGTATTACTCTAGACCTGCTGAGGGAAAGGCTCAAGAGCTACTCGGCAAAAATGCCTAAATAAACGGTAAATGAATGTAACACAGAGCTGTGCTGGTACTTTCTTGGGGAATAAAACAAAAAAACACGCTCGATGGCGTGTTTTCTTAGATGGCGGAGCGGACGGGACTCGAACCCGCGACCTCCGGCGTGACAGGCCGGCATTCTAACCAACTGAACTACCGCTCCACATCAAAGATGTGTCGACCTTTATTCTTTCGAATAATAGGTCTTGGTTAAGTGGCGGAGCGGACGGGACTCGAACCCGCGACCTCCGGCGTGACAGGCCGGCATTCTAACCAACTGAACTACCGCTCCACTTTAACCAACGTTAAGGCTTGTCCCCTCAACGCGGCGTGAATATTACGAGCGAGGGGCACTACAGTCAACCCTTTTTTTCATAATTTTTAAATCATTATGACCGTTTGGCTGAATAATATGCAGATTAGTGCTTTTTTAATCAGCTTTCTTGGTTTTAGATGTTTTTTGACGGCGCTTCCACCAGACTAAAAAAACAGCGCCAGCCACTAAAATAAGATTGATAACAACCACAACCACCAAGTTGATCATTAGTTGCCGCTCTTCCGCTTGTTGCCGCTGACGCTCTAATTCGGCCTTACGCTCAGCTTCCTGCCGAGCCTGTTCTGCCAGTTCTTCAGCCGTCGGCTCTACAACCGGTTCCACTGAGATAAAGCTAAGATCATCAAGTTTCATTTCAAACTCACGTCCCTGCTGAGACGTTGCGAACACAGTCAGCTCGACTAAGTGCTTGCCATAAGCGAGGTTAACCAACGGAATGTCATGAGGGAATGACTCCATTTGAGTAACCGAAAATCGGCGTTCCTCGCCATTGGGGTAACTCACTTGACCATTTACCGCAACGGTTTCTGGTTTTACCAACGACTGGTCAACACTCACTTCAAGCGTATTATCCTGACCACGTTCCTCTGCCAGAGCAAAGTCAAAGGTAATTGGTTGATGCTCGACAACTACTGCTTTATCTTCGAAGGAACGTTCATACAGTGGTGTTTGCAACTGATACGTAGGAATATATTCACCCGGCACGACCTCTAGCGAAAAACGTCCGGTAAACACACCATCACCTTGCTGTTCATCGTAAGCACGGCCGTTATCAGCAAATTCGGCGACCCGGGTCGCCGATGCCCCAAAATTATCAAAGTCGGGGTTATTGCTGCTTACAAACAATACATCAAGTAATACTGTTTCGCGGAAGCGCGCAGTATCGACTCGCTCTTCACCGTTATAGAGCACACCTTCTACCTTCAGTTGCTCGTTTTCGAATAACTGTGAGGGTAATGGCTCTGCCTCAAACCGGATTTCCGATACAACTACCGCTTTATTGTTCTCATCAACCCGCCCCGCGACCTGCCAGGGGCCAGCATCGGGATTTACAATTTTCACCATGTCAAAATTGGGGTCGGTGTACCAGGTAACCTTGTCTACTGGGTAATCACTGTCGTACCATTTGCTGCCGTCGGGCTTTATAATAATCAGTGGCGCACTTTCCGGCTCGCGAAAAAATAGCAGAGTAATTTCGTCCACATTTGGATCAATTCGAAAACGCTGGCCTTTGATCGGCAACAGGTTATCCATTGAGCTATCCAGCAATTCCATTGCCGAATCATTATTCTGGCTCTGTTGCTGCCCCCAAGCTGCAGAATTTACAGCTATTAGGCAAAAGCCAAAAAGAACCGCTAGTGTTCGAGCCACAGGCACTTACCACCCTCGCTTTTTACAAGCTCTAACCGTTGTTGATGTTGTTCTAATTCATCGGCCGATGCGGCTAAAACCTTAAGCGCGGGACGGTTTTTTATTGGTTGGTGTTGTATTTGACCCGGGCCTGCCTGCTGCCCACGTTGCTGCTGATTGTATAAGTTGAGGTCCGTTTGACCACCCGTCATGGTCAGGTATACGTCAGCTAAAATTTCCGCATCTAATAAAGCGCCGTGTAAATCACGCGCGGAATTATCAACGCCGTATGCTTTGCACAAGGCGTCTAAGCTATTACGCTGGCCTGGGCGCATTTCACGCGCTAATTTTAACGAGTCGAGTACAGTGCAGTAATCTTCAGTCGCGCCATACCCCGCTCGCAGTCGTTCAAACTCTGCATCCATATGACCAACATCAAACGGTGCATTATGAATTACCAGTTGCGAATCTCTGATAAAATCAATAAATTGATCGACTATCTGGGCATATACCGGCTTGTCAGCAAGAAAGTCATTGGTGATGCCATGCACGGCAATCGCTTCGTCTTCAACCACTCGCTGAGGATTAATGTAAACATGGTAATGGTTACCGGTTAATTTTCGATCGATTAACTCAACACAACCAATTTCAATAATTCGGTGGCCCTCAGCTGGGTTAATACCGGTTGTTTCCGTATCTAATACCACCTGACGCATGCTAAATTCCTGATATACTCTGTTCTGAAGTAACGCCAATAGTAGCAATAATTATGACCAATACAAAAGTAGTTCATTTATACACCGACGGTTCCTGTCTTGGAAATCCAGGTCCAGGCGGCTACGGAGTCGTACTAAAATATAATGGACATGAAAAAGAACTAAGCGGAGGTTTTCGCTCGACCACTAATAACCGTATGGAGATGCTAGCCTGTATTAAAGGGCTAAAAGCACTCAAGCGCGATTGTGCGGTGGTTATCACCACCGACAGTCAGTACGTTAAACATGGTATCGAACAATGGATAACGGGCTGGAAGCGCAATGGTTGGAAGACATCCGCTAAAAAACCGGTTAAAAATAAAGACCTCTGGCAGCAGCTAGATAGCGAAATACAACGCCATAAAGTCCGCTGGGACTGGGTTAAAGGTCATTCAGGTCATGCCGAAAATGAGCGCTGTGATGAACTCGCCCGCCAGGCGGCAAGCGGTTCATCGTTATCGGAGGATAAAGGCTACATCACCGGTTAAAATTAACTTTCTCCGGCCGCCACCGGACGTTTTTCTTCGGCCCAGGCACTCATCCCCCCGGCAACACTGTATACTTTGTCTAACCCCATACGCTCGAGGCTCTCGGCAGCTAATGCTGAGCGCCCACCAGTTTTACAGATCAAATACAGCGGTTTATCCGCGATACGTTGCAGGGCATCATCGTAACCGGCAACATCTGGGTGTTGGCTCAACTGCATTTCTAACACACCACGTGGCATATTGACTGCTTCACGAATATGGCTTTGGGTGTATTCTGCCGGTTCGCGTACATCGATTACCCGAGCACCATCTCGGATTGCTTGCTGAAGCTGTTCTGTGGTTACTTCGTTAACGTTATTTTTTGCCATCTGGCAAAGTTTCATAGCATCAATCATGCAATACCTCTTTGTTTTGTTCTAGCGTTGATTCTATCCGAGCCGCCGCAACCGGTCTTTGCATAACCGTTGAAGGCTGACCGGCTCTTAATTTTGATACTTTATGGTAAACACACTTACGAGCTAATATCGCATAACTGGCATTCAACAATGGCGCCTTACGACATAATTTTTCAGTCCACGTCATCTCTGAACCAAGATGAGACTGATTATCCTCGCTGTTCAGGAAACGCCCGATAAAATAGTCGTGTTGCACTATCTCGTAGCCAAGCAGTGATAACCAATCTTTAACCCGCAACGCGGTAAAGTAACGTCCGGCCCATGGAAACGCTTTCTTCTGTTTCGGATTCCAACCACTTATTAAAGCGGGACTTAATGGATTAAAACCGGTCAATAATAAGTAACCGTCATCGGCTAAAACTCGATTCACTTCCCTTAATATCTGATGTGGGTCGCGGCCAAATTCAAGGACAAACGGTAAAATAATTTGATCGACCGAGCCATTTTTAAGTGGCAAATGTTCAAGCTGAGCCCGAACATTGGCCGTTCCCTTATTCGGAGAAATAGTAAGTGGCTGTCTTACACTGAATCGCTGGCAATTAAGCTGCGCACTCAATGGTCCCAACAAAACGGTAGTCCCACAGCGTAGCCGCCGCCCATAATCATTTATCAGCAGTTGCGTTTGCGTTCTAATATAGTCGCCGCATGCCAGCTCCTGCCAACCGATGGGAGCCGGGATACGTGAGGGACTATACGCGGGCTTTAACAGCACGGAGACATCCTTTATGTTAGGGTTAAATAAACTAATTCTATCCTAGCGGTAAAGAGGTCACTATGCGAGTGCATCCGATTAAAGCCTATTCAGATAACTACATCTGGCTTATTCAACCAACAGCAGAAAAACAAGTTATTGTTGTAGATCCTGGTGATTCCGGCCCGGTAAAAGCGTGGTTAAAGGAGCACGATGCCAGTGTTGACAGCTACCTAATTACTCACCATCACTGGGACCATACCGACGGCCTGCAACCGCTCTTAGATGACTTCCCTGCCCCAGTTTATGGACCCAAAGACAGTAAAATTTCACAAATATCGCAGCCGCTGCAAGAATTCGATAAATTCAACCGCTTAGGTCTAAGCTTTGAGGTGTTAGAGACACCTGGTCATACGCTAGACCATATTAGTTTTTATACGCCCGGCCATTTGTTCTGCGGCGATACTTTATTTTCTGGCGGCTGCGGCCGCATGTTCGAAGGCACTCCTGAGCAATTTGTCGATTCCCTATCAAAATTACGTCAATTGCCCGGCGACACTCGAGTATTTTGTGCTCACGAATACACCCAGGCAAACCTGACATTTGCGTCGTTAGTCGAACCAGATAACGCAGTGCTAAAAAGCTACTTAGAAAAAGTAAAGCTTATGCGGCAACAGGATCAGATAACCCTGCCAAGCAGTCTGCAGTTAGAGCTTGCGATTAATCCCTTTTTACGATTTGACCAACCTCCCGTCACAGACGCTGCCGAAAACCACGCTAAACGTGAATTAAGTAACAAAATTGAGGTATTTGCAGTGATTAGACAGTGGAAAGATGACGCATAATTCTTTAAACTCGGTGCGAATTTTAAACAATAGAGAATTCCAGGCCGCATGAACCTGATAATACAACGTTTCGCCGTCGCGGCATTAGCCACTGTGGTAATCAGTGGTTGCAAGAGCACTTTAGACAACTCCTGGCTTACCGACACCAGTAGCGTAGCGGAACCGGAGACTAGTGCTGAGCAGCCAGTAGCTGAGCAGCAGAACTCGCCTGAGACATTCGACGCCGTCCCAGAACTGGCGTTAGGCACAGAGTTTAACTCCGGTGACACCGCAGATGAACCGTTACCACCAAAGGATTTATGGCAACGTATTCGACAAAAACTCGAGTTTAAGGCACCCGATAATCCTCGCTTACGCGCCCAACGCAATTGGTATGTTAGTCATCCCGAATACTTAAACAGGGTCGGTAAGCGCTCCGAACCGTTTTTGCATCTCATCGTTGAAGAGATCGAAAAGCGCGACTTGCCAATGGATTTAGTGCTACTGCCCATCGTAGAAAGTGCGTTCGACCCATTTGCTTACAGTCATGGCAGCGCTTCCGGTGTTTGGCAATTCATTCCCGGCACTGCCCGCTACTATGGTCTGGATATTAACTGGTGGTACGACGGACGTCGTGATGTCTATGCAGCAACCCATGCAGCATTGGATTATCTGGAAGATTTATACGATTACTTTGATGGCAACTGGTTGCACGCGTTGGCAGCATACAACTCCGGGCAAGGCCGAGTAGGTGCTGCGATCCGGAAAAACAAGCGGGCTGGCAAATCAACCGACTTTTGGTCACTGGACCTGCCCCGGGAAACACGCGCTTATGTGCCTAAATTACTCGCTCTATCTGATATTTTGGCGAACGCTGAAACCTACGGTATTGTTTGGTACCCGATCGAAAACCAACCCAAGTTGAACGTAGTCGAAGTCCCAGCGCAAATTGATTTAGCCAAAGCAGCAGAAATGGCAGACTTGCCGCTCGATACTTTACATACCTATAACGCTGCTTATAACCGTTGGTCGACAGCGCCTGAGGGGCCACATCGTTTATTATTACCCGAACACAATGCCAAACTCTTTTTGGAAGCTATAGAAAACTCTGATCCCAAGCAATGGCTGAGCTGGAAGCGGCACCAAGTGCGCTCTGGTGAGAGCCTGCTCACCATCGCTAAAAAGTATCATAGTTCTGTTGATGTGATTCAGCAGGCAAATGACATTAGCAGCCACGTGATTCGTGCTGGCGAGCATTTATTAATTCCGGTTGCTACAGCTGAACTGAGTGACTACTCCTTATCCAAGGGCCAACGTTTACAGTCAACTCAACAACGTAAACGGGATGGTAAGAAGATCGACTATATTGTGCAAACAGGTGACACTTTATGGGACATTAGCCGCACCTACCAGGTAGGCACGCGGGAACTGGCCAAGTGGAATGGGATGGCTCCCGGTGACTTCTTGCGTCCAGGTCAAAAACTGGTAATCTGGCAAGAGGGTAAACAACCTGAACGCCGTCAGGTGGGCTTGATAAGGACTGTTATTTATCAAGTAAGGAACGGCGACTCACTCGCACGTATCGCTAATAAATTTAATGTATCCATCCGTGACATAGAGCAATGGAACGATATTAGTCGAAACCGTTATTTACAACCAGGGCAACGTCTTACTTTAAAAGTAGACGTCACCAACGTCAGTGGTTAGTGGTATGAAAAAAATAATAAAACAAGTTAAAAGTGGGTTGCTTAACTCACTCGCCTTCTTACTGTTAATAACAACGACTGGAGCGCAAGCACAAGAGTGGACAGCTGAAGGTAACGGCAAGGTTATATATCCTAGCGGCCGCAGCGAAGCACTTAGCTTTGGATTCGGCTACGAGAAAACATTTGATACTTATCAGTTTAAAGCCGGAAAGGCTAAGATGCGTACCGACGAAATGCCGCCTAACTATATTCTTAATACAATTATTAATAAAGAAGGCCTGATTTATATCGGTGAGTTCGCTGATGGCTATTTTCAATCGTTTGAATTGAATATCGGCGGTCATTATGTGGCTATAAAGCCGCGTAAAGACTTTAATGAAGAAGAACCTTATAAACACTTAGTCGTTTTTATCGACGACACCAGCTATTTACTGGACACGACTCACCCATCGCTCAAGTTTCACTTTAACGAATCTGGTATAGAAAAAATCAACGGCAAAGGTCTGATTCGGGACTTAAGTTCTCACCGGCGCTAATTGGCGCCGGCGAGCAGTTGTTGCAGCTCATCTTCGGTAACAACAGTAACACCCAGCTTTTCGGCTTTAGTCAGTTTTGAGCCAGCACTTTCACCGGCAATTACTGCAGTTGTTTTCTTTGACACCGAGCCCGTGACTTTAGCCCCTAATGCCTCTAAAGCCTGCTTTGCATCATCTCGAGTCATTGACGATAAAGTACCCGTTAGCACGTAGGTATTGCCCGCTAAGCGGTCGTCTTTTACGGCTATCGCTTCACCTTCGGGCCAAGCAATAAATTCGCGTAGTTCTGCAACTACTTTTTGATTATGTGGTTCAGCGAAAAAGCTATGGACATGTTGCGCTACCACAGCGCCGATATCGTCAACTTCCTGCAACTGCTCAACAGAAGCTTCAATAATACGCTCAAATTGCTGGAAATAACTTGCCAGGCCAGCAGCAGTCGCTTCACCCACTTCTCTGATACCTAGCGCGTAAATAAATTTCGCCAAGGTGGTCTCTCGCGTATTCGTAATGGCGTTGACTAAATTTTTCGCTGATTTTTGTCCCATCCTCGGCAATGACGCAAGCATAGGTTCAGTCAGCCGATATAGATCCGCTGGGGACTTCACCCAATCGCGCTCAATTAGCTGTTCAACGATCTTATCGCCCATACCATCTATGTCCATGGCCTTGCGAGAGGCGAAGTGCTTTATCGCCTCTTTTCGCTGTGCAGCGCAAAATAACCCACCAGTACAGCGAGCAACCGCCTCTCCAGCTATTTTTTCAATATCAGAATCACATACCGGACAATGCTGCGGGAACTCAATTGGCTGTGTTTGCTCGGGCCGCTGCTCCTCAATCACACTGACCACTTGCGGGATAACATCGCCGGCGCGACGAACACTTACCCTGTCGCCAATCCGAACCCCGAGCCGATGGATTTCGTCAGCGTTGTGTAGCGTTGCGTTAGATACAGTTACCCCACCAACCGTGACTGGCTCTAGCCTAGCCACCGGCGTTATCGCACCCGTGCGGCCCACTTGAAAGTCAACACCGGTAATAGTGGTCAGTTGTTCCTGAGCAGGGAATTTACGGGCAATAGCCCAGCGCGGTGCCCGCGCGACAAAGCCTAAATCCTGCTGCAAAGCGATCGAGTCGACTTTATAGACAATGCCGTCAATCTCGTATTTGAGTTGCTCCCGCCGCGCTAAAATATCATCAAAGAAAGCTTCACAAGCAGTAACAGAATTCGCTTGTTTCACTTCATCGCTAACCGGCAACCCCCATTGCTTTAATTGCTGCAAACGTTGGTAGTGACTAGCCGGCAACTGCTGCTCTGCGTCGGCATCAATCAAGCCCAGGCTATAGGCATAAAAATGTAGCGGCCGTTTAGCAGTGACTCTAGAGTCCAGCTGTCGCAAACTACCTGCAGCTGCATTTCTTGGGTTCGCAAACACTTTTCCGTCTTGTTGACGGGCCCGTTCGTTAAGCGCATCAAATGCCGCGGTGGGCATAAAGACTTCACCCCGAACCTCCAGCTTTTGCGGAGCACCGTCTGCCAGTTTGAGGGGAACATTACGAATAGTCTTAACATTTTCGGTAATATTTTCCCCGGTATAACCATCACCTCGAGTCGCGGCCCGCACTAGTTGGCCTTGCTCATACAAAATACTAACCGCCAGACCATCCAGTTTAGGCTCACAGCAATAAACAATAGTCGCGCTGCTATCTAACCGTTGTTGCACTCGCTGACTAAAGGCTTCAAATTCGTCCTCAGAAAAAGCATTGTCCAACGACAACATCGGCACTTCGTGCTTTACCGGCTCAAATTTATCCAAAGGTTTGCTACCCACTTTTTGCGTGGGTGAATGCGGCGATGCTAATTCGGGATGTTGTTGCTCCAGCGCTTGCAATTCGCGAAATAAGCGATCGTATTCGCTGTCAGGTACCGAAGGTTCATCTAATTCGTAATATTCCCGGTTATATCGGGTCAGCAAGTCTTCTAGTTCACGTATACGCTTTTTCATATTCTCGGATAGTTTGATGAGCTTGTTGGATTGATTGGCGCGATAACAGCTGTCTATTGCCGTCTAAAACCTGGCCCTGCGGGATTTCCATTGCTAACTTCTTAGCGGCATTCAGCATCATATTAAATGCCTGCTGACCATCATAATCGAGCGGCAATGCCATAAATAATGCAACACCCTCGGTTTCAAAGTTTTCTATATTATCAAGATCGAAAGTACCTGGGTTAAACATATTGGCGACACTGAAAATCATTGGGCCATTACCCGATGTTTGCTCATAACGATGAAAAATTCCCATATCGCCAAATTTACAGCCTAACTCAGTCATCATTTGTAATAACACCGAGCCCTGCACTGAGCCTTTCACAAACAATGAAATAACTTGTTGCTTCGGCGGTAGCGGCTTATCCGAATTGATTGGCTGCCCAGGCTTCTCCTGTTTAGCCGGAGCCGACTCACTGTCAGTGTCTTGCTGGGTCTGTGGTTCTGGTTCTTTTTCTTCGCTTAATTCTAGTTCAGCCTGCTGTAAGGATTCCTCGTCGTCTTTATCAACTCGCATAGAGGGAAGCGGCGTATTATCATCGTTATCCAAATCCAGATTCATGGACATTTGTTCGACCTCAGCATCAGCATTATCGGTCTTTTCTTGGGCGGCACGCTTCACCACCCGAACTTCGCCGATATCATCGTCATCAAAGCTTTCCGGTTGTGACGATTGCTGACGTTGTTCTGCCACACGCTGCTTTTGCTGGTCGACTTGCTGATTATTTTTTCGCATGGTCCATAAGCCGTGTGCAACAATGGCGATAATTAGCAGTACACCGACGATACTTAAGGTTATCTGTAGATTGCTCATTCAGTTGCCAACCCTTTGTGGTTATAGTTATTCGCCTTCGGTCATAGCGACCGCTTGTTCAACATCGACTGCAACCAGTCGTGATACGCCTGCCTCTTGCATAGTAACACCGGCTAAGTGTGATGCCATTTCCATTGCTACCTTATTGTGACTAATATAAATAAACTGAACCGATTCTGACATTTCGTTAACCAGGCGACAAAACCGTCCAACATTGGCATCATCCAAAGGTGCATCCACTTCATCCAGTAAGCAAAATGGTGCGGGGTTCAGACGAAATATAGCAAACACCAATGATAAAGCGGTTAGCGCCTTTTCTCCACCACTTAACAAGTGGATCGTACTGTTTTTCTTTCCCGGAGGTTGAGCCATAATAGCGACCCCGGTTTCCAGTAAGTCATCATCGGTCAACTGCAACTGCGCACTGCCGCCGCCGAACACCTTAGGAAACAATAACTGCAGATCGCGGTTAACCGCTTCAAAGGTTGTTTTGAATCGCTGACGCGTCTCTTTATCAATTTTGCGTATTGCTTCTTCCAGCGTTTCAAGTGCCGAGAATAAGTCATCGTACTGCTGATCAAGATAATCTTTACGCTGTTTTTGCGTTTCAGCCTCGTCAATCGCGGCTAAGTTTATCGCGCCCAGCCGTTTAATCTGACTCTGCACTCGCTCCAGCTGTTGTTCCCAACGTTTTTCATCCGCTTGTTCATCGATTTCTTGCAGCAGCTGTTTTAAGCTAAGCCGGGTTTCAGCCAACGACTCTAGTACTGCTTGGGTGCGCTCTTGCAACTTGGCCAATTCTATTTCTGTCGACTGCATCTGCTGCTGGATCTGCGCTATTTTCTCGCGCAACGCAGAACTTCCCTGAGTCAATTCATGCAGTTCGTTTTCGACCTCTGCAAGTTGCTCACGTTGCTGTTGCAACTGTTCACTTGCCTGCTCACGCTGCTCAAGCAATTGCTGCAACTGCTCTCGATCACTCTCCTGCTGCTCTGTCAGCTCCTGCTCAGACACTGTTTGCAACTCATCCTGCAAAGCTTGAATACGCTGTTGATGACGCTCATTTAATTTTTCCAGCTGTTGTCGCTGGGTGAGTAAATGCTGTCGCTCTAACTGTACTTGCTGTTGCCGACTACTCAATTGTTGTTGCTGCTGTTGCGCTTGCCGTAATTGCTGCTCTAACTCGGCTTGCTGCTCTGGCTGCAGCTCCGGAAACTGATCAAGTCGTTGCTGCCACTCATCCTGCTGCTGTTGCAGCTGTTCTAACTGTTCTTCTGCGAGGGCTTGTTGTTGCTCTAATTGCTGTTGTTGTTCGACTAATTTTTGCTGCTGCTGTTGTCGCTGTTGATAGTGCTGCTGGCTGTAGCTATAACGTTGCTGTTGCTTAGTCAGCTCAGTTTGCTGTACCTGCAGCGCTTGCTGTAACTGCTGTTGGTCACTTTCTGCCTGCTGAAATTTCTGTTCAGCAGCAATAACTTGTTTACAAGCATCATCATAATCTGATTGTAACGGCACCAATTGCTGTTCTAACTCTCGTACTTGCTGCTGAATTTCAAGAATACTGTCACCCTCACTCAAGCCGTCCACAGCCAACGATTGAGGAGTACACCAGTGACCTTCTTTGGTTAGCGCCAATATAGTTTGCGGTAACTGTGCGAACAATCGTGGTGCCTGCTCTAACGCGTCGACCAGTATGCAGTAGCGCAGTAACGACCATTGCCGGGCCGGGCCAGAAACAACCGCTGCAGCAGTGTTGTCATCCGCACCAGGCGCACTGTCCTCTGCCCACAACACACTAATGCCCTTAGGAAGTTCACTAGCGCTTACTGACTTTGATAACCAATAGCTATCTAACCAAGGCTTTAAAACTTTTTCTAAAGCACGTCGCCATTCTGGTTCAACCTTTAACACTTCACGCAGCGGCTGAGCAGCCTGCTGCTCCAGCCAATTCTCTGCAGCGGCAGATAGTTCTGACTGTTGGTTTTGCAACAACTGCTGCAATGTCTGCAAGCGTGTCTGCTGTTGCTGACTGCGCTGCTGACATTCCAGTTGCTGCTGTCGGGCTTGCTCCAATTGTTGCTGTAATTGCAGTAACTGTGACCGATGTTGCTGCTGTTGTTGCTCAGTTTCTGTGACTTTATTCTCACATTCTTGCAACAGTTGCTTATGTTGCTGCTGTTCACTTTTCGCCGTCGCCAGATCAAGTTCAGATTGTTGTTCAGCCAGTTGCTGTTGTTGTTCCTGCAAATAGCTTAGTTGCTGCTGCAAGCGCTGATGTTGCAATTCAGTCTGTTGCAATTGCTGTTGTACATGTCGTTGCTGTTGCTGATGTTCACGTTGTTGCTGCTGATATTGTTGCCATTGCTCGTCCGCGTCCTGCAACTGATCCTCGACCAATAACAATTGCTCCTCAAGCTGCTCTGCTTGCGGTTCTAACGCTTGTTGTTGTTGCTCTAGGCGTTGCTGCTGCTGGCTATCTTCTTCACCCTGCTGCTGCAATTCCTCAAGCTCTTGTTGTAATTGCTGATGACGAAGCTTGCGTTGTTCTGTCAGTTGTTGCTGATGCTGGATGGACTGTTCTAGTCTGGTGACCTGATTCGATATCTTAAAGAGTTGCTGCTGATGGTCGTCAACCGTTTGTTTTAGCTGTTGCGCCAGCTCACGGCGTTCAATAACACCACGCTCGTCTCCCGTCTGTTCGGCCTGCCAACGCTCCAATTCCGTCCGCTGCTGTTCAAGCTCTGTTTGCAGTTGTTGCCGTTTTTGTTCCAATTGCTGCCAACGTAACGCATAAAGCTCACCCTTTAATTGCCGTTCCTGCGCTTTTAGTTCTTTAAAACGCTTTGCCGCAGAAGCCTGGCGTTGCAACTTTTCGAGCTGTTGTCCCAGCTCCTCACGAACATCCGCTATCCGCTCCAGGTTTTCGCGGGTGTGTTTAATACGGCTTTCAGTTTCCCGGCGACGCTCTTTATATTTAGAAATGCCTGCCGCCTCTTCGATAAAAACTCTTAGTTCCTGAGGCTTTGACTCGATTAAACGCGAGATCATGCCCTGCTCTATGATGGCGTAGCTGCGTGGCCCTAACCCCGTGCCTAAAAATAAATCGGTAATATCACGGCGGCGACATTTGCTATTGTTTAAAAAATAATTGGACTGGCCATCACGACTCACCTGACGCTTAACGGATATTTCTTTGAAAGCCGCATATTCACCCTGAATCCGCCCACTCTCATTATCAAAAACCAGCTCCACACTAGCCTGTGACACTGGCTTACGCGATGCTGAACCATTAAAAATAACGTCGCTCATGGCATCGCCACGCAGGTTTTTGGCAGAGCTTTCTCCCAACACCCAGCGCACCGCGTCAATAACATTCGATTTGCCACAGCCGTTCGGCCCAACGACACAAGTCATTTGGTCTGGGAAGGGAACTTTTGTAGGGTCGACAAAGGATTTAAAGCCAACCAGTTTTATATGTTTTAAGCGCATTATAATTGTAGTTAGGGCATAAACACGGCTGCTATTATAGAGCTTTGACTGTAGCAGATTCATTAGGTTTTTGTAACAATTTCAAAGCTGCAGAACAGACTGACACGCGATACACTTTAGCAATGAAAAGTTGTTTCTAATAAGGAACCGATAAAATGCAGCAGCACCTCTACAGTGACAATGGTCTTGCCTATCTAGCGCGTGGCTTTAAATTAATTCAGAGCAAAGGCCTAAAGCGCTTCGTTATTATCCCTATCTTAGTTAATTTGGTTCTTTTTAGTGGTGCAGTCTATTGGCTAACCGCGACCACACAGCAGCTAACCGAGCGGCTAACCGAGTGGTTACCCTCTTACTTTCAGTGGCTTGAATATCTGGTATACCCGATTTTAGTGCTGTTTATTCTGGCCATGTTTTATTTTTTATTTACTTCCATTACTAACTTGATCGCAGCCCCGTTTAACGGCTTACTGGCTGAAAAAGTAGAGCAATATGAGAGTGGCCAAACCATAAGCGACGAGGGCTTAGCCGGTCTAGTCAAAGACATTCCGCGAACTCTGGGACGCGAGTTTCAAAAAATGTGGTACTACCTGCCACGAGCTCTGGGCTTTTTCTTATTGTCACTAGTAGTTCCCGTAATCGGTCAGGTTATCTGGTTTATTTGGGTCTGTTGGATGATGTCAATTCAATACCTGGACTATCCCTTTGATAACCATAAACTGCCATTCACCCGCATGCGCTTTGAATTACGAGCACAAAAAGGGAAGTCGTTAAGCTTTGGCTTTGGTGTCATCGTGCTTACTATGATCCCACTCGTTAACTTAATCGTTATGCCTGTCGCAATTGCCGGTGCCACCTCATTATGGGTTGATCACTACCGCAATAAAGCGCTGCAATAATACAAGCAGATAGGCTCTCCAAGCGTAGTAATTCATGTCGCTGTTTTTAAACTACAGATAGTTAGTGATTAAAACTTTGGCTAAGGAACAGCGACATGACAGAAGCTCACACTCCCTATGTTTATTTATATCAGGCGGACAGCGGGATACTATTGCTCAGCGACGCCCTGCAGGCATTATATTCGTTACCGCAAAACCAACGCCTATGCCCACCCCGGCGCTGGTTAAATTGTTACTCATCGCTCGACCAAAGCCGCTTAAAGCAAGCCTTTAACGCGCTATTGCTGGCCAATAAAAATAACCAATTACAACTGTCACTAAGACTCAATAGCTTCAGCCGTCAGGGAGCACAACGCCCGGTAGAGCATCAGTTATGCGTGGTGTTGATTAATTCGGTGCGGTTTATTTGCGGTCGAGTGAATCCGATTTCGAATCCTCCGACTCGTCATCCAGCCAGTTATCGCCAATCCGCTTACTCGTCTGCACTCCCATTTCGCGGAACTTCTCAATGCGGCTAACCAGATTACCACGCCCGCTGCTCAGCTTTTTCATGGCATCTTGATAGCGGTTATCCAGAGTTTGCAGACTACTACCAACCTTTTCTAAATCATCGATAAAGCCGACAAACTTGTCATAGAGCTTGGCGGCCTCGATCGCAATTTTTTCGGCATTTCGGTTCTGATATTCGTATTGCCAAATATTGTGAATAGTCCGTAAAGCAACCAATAAATTAGTTGGGCTGACCAGCATTATTTGATGATCCAATGCCAGCCTAATTAATTGCGGCTCACGATCTACCGCCAACAAAAAAGCGGGTTCCACAGGAATAAACATCAATACATAATCGAGCGTGCGAATACCTTCGAGGTTTTGATAGTTCTTTTTTCCTAACTGCTTTATATGCTGTTTCAATGACTGCACATGTTCTTGCAATAGTTGCTCTTTCTGAGCTTGATCATCAGAGTTAAAATAACGTTCATAAGCGGATAGACTGACTTTAGAATCGATCACCACATCTTTTTGGTTGGGCAAATGCACCAAAACATCAGGTTTAAAGGCGCGGCCCTGGTCATCACGATGATGACTTTGGGTATTGTACTCATGCCCCTCTCGTAGTCCGGATTGCTCCAGAATACGTTCCAACACCAACTCCCCCCAGTTACCCTGCTGTTTCGTATCTCCTTTTAAAGCCTTGGTCAGCGCTTCAGCTTCCTGTGCCATCTGTCGGTTTAACTCTCGCAACGACACCAATTCAGTTTTTAACGCACTGCGCTCTTTAGTTTCGTCGGTATACTGTTGTTGCACCTGACGTTTAAATGCATCTAACTGTTGTTTAAAAGGTTCCAGGGTGGCAGCTAATGTCTGTTGATTTTGCTGCTGAAAGCCTTGTGATTTTTGTTCAAAAATCTTATTCGCTAAATTTTCAAACTGCTGAGTAAGCCGTTCTTCTGAGGCCTGCAACAATCGTACTTTTTCCTCGGCACTACGGCGTTCATGCAAGGCTGTGGCACGCTGCGTCTGTAATTGCGATTCAGCGTATTGAGCGCGTTCTAGTAATGCTTGGTTTTGTTGCTGCTGTTGCTGCAACTCTTGCCTTAATTGCTTTACTTGCTGACGTAATAACAACCAAACCGCAACCCCGGCAAAAACCAGCAACAATGCAAAAAATAAGGGTATCACCCAAGCGGTGATACCCTCGTTTAAGCTAATAGCCCCCACTAATTAAGCTCCTGCTTTTTCGTGCATATCGGCTATTTTTACTTTCCAGATGGCAGGCCCTTCGGTGTGAGCATTATTACCATCACTATCCACTGCGACAGTTACCGGCATGTCTTCTACTTCAAATTCGTAGATAGCTTCCATGCCCAAATCTTCAAATGCTACAACCTTGGCTTGCTTAATTGCCTTGGCGACTAAATATGCCGCACCACCGACAGCCATTAAGTAAACCGCCTTATGCTGACGAATACTCTCGACTGCAGCAGGGCCACGCTCCGCCTTGCCTATCATGCCAGTAATACCAGCCTGTTCTAGCATCATATCGGTAAACTTATCCATCCGCGTTGAGGTCGTCGGCCCCGCAGGCCCAACAACTTCGTCACCAACCGGGTCAACAGGCCCAACGTAATAGATAAATCGATTATTAAAATCAACAGGAAGCTCTTCGCCCTTCTCCAGCATATCTTTAATACGCTTATGAGCCGCATCACGCCCGGTTAATAATTTCCCCGACAACAATACTGTTTCGCCCATTTTCCAGTCCTGAATGTCTTCTTTAGTCACTTCATCCAGGTTTACTCGACGTGCGTCATCACCAAGTTCGAAGGTCACATCCGGCCAGTCTTCTAATTTTGGTGGTGTCAAATCAGCAACACCGCTGCCATCCAGAGTGAAATGCACATGCCGGGTTGCCGCACAGTTAGGAATTAATGTCACCGGTTTAGAGGCGGCATGCGTAGGAAGCGATTTGATTTTAACGTCCAGTACCGTTGTTAACCCGCCGAGTCCTTGCGCACCAATCCCCAAATCGTTAACCCGATTAAAAATTTCTAAACGCAGCTCTTCCTCTGCATTTTGCGGTCCACGTTCGACAAGCTCATGAATATCAACGGGATCCATTAACGATTCCTTCGCCAATACGGCTGACTTTTCTGCGGTACCACCAACACCAATACCCAGCATTCCCGGTGGGCACCAGCCAGCCCCCATTTTAGGTAATGTTTCGACTACCCAGTCGGCAATTGAATCACTGGGATTTAACATAGCCATTTTCGATTTGTTCTCAGAACCACCGCCTTTGGCTGCAATCATCACCTCAACCTGATCACCTGGCACCATATCTAAGTGCACCACAGCCGGCGTATTATCACCGGTATTTCTACGGGCGCCAGCAGGATCTGCAACGATTGATGCGCGTAGCGGGTTATCTGGGTTGGTATAAGCCCTGCGCGTTCCTTCATCAACCATTTGTTGGACAGTCAGGTCGACTTTGTCCCATTGCACCGCCATACCCACTTTTACAAAGCAGGTTACTATTCCCGTATCCTGACAAATAGGACGGTGTCCCTGAGCAGACATCCTGGAGTTGGTCAGCACTTGCGCAATCGCATTTTTTGCTGCTTCACTCTGCTCGCGCTGATAGGCTTGATCGAGTGCCTGGATAAAGTCTAGCGGGTGGTAATAAGAAATATATTGCAGCGCATCAGCGATGCTTTCGATAAAATCACTTTGACGAATGGTGGCCATCCAACAACACCTCGAGAATTGGAAACATAACCTGCTCATGATAGCGTTTTAATGCCCTTATGACCAGCCACCAAGGGCTGTGATACACTAAGCAGAATAATCAGATAAGGATGATTTAACGGTGCCCAAGCGTTTACAGTTGTCATGGCAGGAATTTTCCTCACGATTACCCGATCGTGCGCGCAGCGAATCATTAGAGTTAGACCTCTGGGTTAGTCACTGCTTTGCTAAGCATCAACACGAAAACTACTCACTATGGCTTGATTCGGCGGCTGCGGCGCACTCTGATAGCCGCTACCATATCCTCCTGAAGGCGCCTGAGTTTGTATTATCTGCCGACTCACACGGAACCCATTTAACCCAAGCACGCCAGCGCTGGTCAGAATTATTACCGGAGCCGTCAAGCATTGAGCAAACATCGATGTTGGAAGCGGCCTCTCAAATTATGCGACAGTGCCAGCCAAACATTGTAATTAGTAACCCGCAGGAACTGCCATTTAGCGGCGGCTTTGCCGGTATACTGGGCTACGATTTGGGTCGCCAATTAGAAACGCTGCCAGCTGATAATTTAGCAGAATATCAGATACCGGATGCCTGTCTGGGCTTTTATACCGAAGCCCTTATGATTGATAAGCACACCGCTCAGTTATGGGTGCTGGCAGCTGAGGGCAGGCACTCAGATTTAATTGAAAGCTGGTTAAGCAACTCCACCCGTCATACTGAACCGTTCAGGTTAACCTCGAACTGGCAGAGCAATATGACACGCAGCTACTATCAGCGATGCTTTCAACAAGTCAGAAACTATTTACTCGCTGGCGATTGTTATCAAATCAATCTGGCGCAACGATTTCGCGCACAGTATCAAGGCAACGAGTGGCATGCCTACCAGCAATTACGTACGGTTAATGATGCCCCTTTTTCGGCGTTTATGCGACTGCCGGAAGGCTGTATTTTAAGCGTTTCGCCAGAACGTTTTTTAGCCGTTGACAGTAGCGGGCAAGTACAGACCAAACCAATAAAAGGAACTCGCCCCCGCGCTAGCGATACCGAACAAGATGCAGCACAACGTGAGCAACTGCAGGCATCAGAAAAAGATCGCGCGGAAAATCTTATGATCGTTGATTTACTGCGTAATGATTTATCGCGAAGCTGCCAACCCGGTACTATTGATGTCCCTCAGTTGTTCGCCATCGAGAGCTTTCCCGCGGTACATCATTTGGTTTCGACGGTGATTGGTCAACTTAACCCGGATAAGACCGCAATAGATCTTGTCCGGGCTGCTTTTCCCGGTGGTTCGATAACAGGCGCTCCCAAAATACGAGCCATGGAAATTATCGAAGAGCTTGAACCCAACCGGCGCTCTGTTTACTGCGGTTCTATGGCCTACTTCTCAATAGACGGAAATTGTGACAGCAGTATTACTATTCGCACCGTATTAGCAGAGCGCCAACATCTATACTGCTGGGCTGGCGGCGGCTTAGTGATAGACTCTGAAGAGCCTGCAGAATATCAAGAAACATTAGACAAAGTAGCCCGAATTCTGCCGGTACTGGAGTCAGTATGAGCATTAGAAGCCGTGCCGACTTTATTCGCCGTTTTAACTTACACCCACACGCGCCAGTATCGCGGCGAGTCGATGAGCCTCTGCGCAAACGACTGCGACCGGCGGCTGTGCTCATTCCTCTTGTCGAACGGGAGCATGGGTTATCACTTATCTTAACTCAACGTTCAGCGAAATTACGACAGCACGCTGGGCAGATTAGTTTTCCGGGTGGCCGCTACGAGCAACAGGATAAACACCTTTTAACCACAGCCTTACGCGAGACCGAGGAGGAAATCGGACTGCCGCGTGACCAGGTCGAAGTTATCGGACGCCTGCAAGACTATCCGGTATTGAGTAATTTTATGATTCGCCCCTACGTAGGCTTCGTAACTCCCCGACAACCATTAGTTCCTGAGGCTGGCGAAGTTGCTGAAATTTTTGAAGTACCACTGGCGGATATTCTTAATATGAACAATCATTATGCCTATCGAATCCGCAAGTTTATTTACGACCGGGTTTATTTTATTCCCTGGCAACACCGCAATATCTGGGGCGCAACCGCAGGTATACTGAGAGAGCTGGCCGAACAACTACAACCAGAATACCGACAGCAGGTCAGACCGCTAAATTAATTACGCAGAAATCTTGCCAAAACCCTGGCTCTCCATGCGACAATAGCTTGTAAATACATTTTATATAAAGACAGGTCCCACTAATGATCAGTGTTTTTGATATTTATAAAATTGGTATCGGTCCTTCCAGCTCTCATACCGTTGGACCTATGCGCGCAGCCTACGAATTTCTGCGAGCAGCCCAACAGGCTGGCCATATTGAACAGGCGGACGCGGTAGAGGTTGAACTGTTTGGTTCTCTTGGCCAGACCGGTAAAGGTCACGGCACCGGCAAGGCCGTTATTTTAGGTTTAGCTGGCGAGTTACCGGAGACTGTCGACACCGACAACGTCGAAAATTTCTTAGCCAAAACTAACGACACCCAAAAACTCAATTTGCTGGGTGAATATGAAGTTAATTTTCCTCGCGAAGGGGCTATTATATTTCATCGCCGCAAAACAATGCCAAAACATGCCAATGCGATGGAATTACGTTTGCTGAAGAATAATGAGGTGGTGTACAAAGATCTTTACTACTCGATTGGCGGTGGCTTTATCGTTCGCGACGAAGACTTTGATGAAACTTTAGAAGAAGCTATCGAGCAGTCCAGCAAACCCATTCCCTACCCATTTGATACCGCTGCAGAATTACTGCAACACTGCGATGAGCATGGACTTCGCATTAGCTCGTTAATGATGGCTAACGAGAAGGTATTTCGATCAGAGTCTGAAATACGCGAAGGTTTGCTGAAAATCTGGAAAACCATGCAGCAAAGCATCGATAACGGCATCACCACCGAGGGCATTTTACCCGGCGGCTTAAAAGTAAGACGTCGCGCATCAGCACTCTATCAGCGCCTGAAAAAAGAAAAAACCAGTGAACCGATGCAATTTATGGACTGGGTCGATTTGTTTGCACTTGCTGTTAATGAAGAAAATGCAGCCGGCGGCAGAATTGTAACTGCGCCAACGAACGGTGCAGCAGGCATTATTCCAGCAGTAATGAGTTATGCCGACAAGTTTATCGAAAAACTCGATGATGATGCTGTGGTTCGGTTCCTGCTAACCTCAGCAGCGATCGGTATTCTTTACAAGAAAAACGCATCAATTTCGGGCGCCGAAGTTGGCTGCCAAGGCGAAGTCGGCGTAGCCTGTTCAATGGCAGCTGGAGCATTAGCAGAGTTTACCGGAGGACCACCATCGACCGTTGAAAATGCCGCGGAAATTGGTATGGAGCACAATTTAGGACTGACCTGTGACCCCGTCGGGGGCCTGGTGCAGGTACCATGCATTGAACGCAACGCAATGGGCGCAATAAAAGCAATTAATGCGGCGCGTCTGGCCATGCGTGGCGATGGCAACCACAAAGTATCTCTGGATAAAGTTATAAAAACAATGTGGGATACTGGCAATGATATGAAAACCAAATACAAAGAAACCGCCCGTGGCGGTCTTGCGGTTAATATTATCGAATGCTAATGAATTTAGTCGGCAGATTACCGACGCTTTAAAGCGTCGGTAATTGTTGATGAGCAAACAACTGCTCAATTTCCTCGTGAGTCTTTAAGCGCATTGCTTCTTCTACTTTAGACTTGGTCAAATGCGGTGCGAAGTTCTCGATAAAGTCGTACATATACGTTCGCAAAAAGGTGCCGCGACGAAACCCGATTTTGGTGGTACTTGGATCAAACAAGTGATGTGCAGGAATCGCCACTAAATCTTTATCTTCATCCGCGTTATAAGCCATACTGGCGACCACACCAATACCTATTCCCATACGCACATAGGTTTTGATTACATCAGCGTCGGTTGCAGTAAATACAATTCGTGGCTCCTTGCCCGCCCCTGCGAACGCTTTATCGAGCTCGGAACGACCGGTAAAACCATGAACGTATGTTACCAACGGATAATCTGCAATATCAGCAATAGCCAATTTGCTAACCTGCGCTAAAGGATGATCTTTTGGGACAATAATAGAGCGATTCCAGTGATAACACGGCAGCATGATCAAATCCTGGTACAAGTGCAGAGCCTCAGTTGCAATTGCAAAATCGGCTCGCCCCTTTGCAGCCGCTTCGCTAATTTGCTGGGGGGACCCCTGGTGCATATGCAAAGAGACTTTTGGATACTGTTGAATAAAACCTTTGATTATCGAAGGCAGCGCATAACGAGCCTGAGTATGGGTGGTCGCGATATTGAGCTTGCCACAATCTGGTTGGTTATGTTCTGACGCTACCGCTTTAATAGCGTTAACCTGCTCTAATACATTCTGAGCAATATCGATAACTTCTTGCCCGGCAGCAGTAATATGCGTTAAATGCTTGCCAGTACGGCCAAATATCTGGATACCCAATTCGTCTTCCAACATTCGGACTTGTTTGCTGATACCGGGCTGCGATGTAAACAAACTCTCTGCCGTCGAAGATACATTTAGGTTGTGATTCATCACTTCGACAATGTACCGTAGTTGCTGTAATTTCATACCTAAGCTACCTGATGTTGCCGCATTGGTTTATACCAAACTGGTTTATGCCAAAATAGTATAGTAATTTAATTATCTATGCCAATAACTAAATATAGTTCGACAATTATGAACCGTGAAATTGACTTTTCTACCGTACTGGCCAGTTCTGTGCACGATATGAAGAACTCGCTGGCGCTAGTACTACAACAGTTAGAGAACGTTGCAGAAGAAACCCAGGATTTAACGGTTGGGCCCAAGGTGGCTCAGCTTTACTACGAGGCGCAGCGAATCAATTCAAATTTGGTTCACCTATTACACTTATATCGTTATCAACAACAAAATAGCTCGCTTAACGTCGACTGTCATTATGTTGATGAAATTGTCGAAGAGTTGGTAATGAATAACCAGCTCTACCTGGAACAAAAAGCGATAACTCTTGAAGTTAACATTAGCGAGGACTGTTACGTTTATTGCGACCGGGATCTTATCATTAACCTGCTGAATGACATTGTCATTAATGCCATGCGATATACCGCCGATAAGTTAGTTATTACAGCAGTGCATCGAGATGACGGCCAGGTTACTGTCGAAATAGCCGATAATGGACCGGGTTACCCAGAACAAATGCTTGCCGCAGTGACAACCGCTTTAATCGAGCCTAATGAAAGCTCCAGAACAGGACTGGGCATTTATTTTGCTCAGCAAATAGCAGCGGCACACCAACGCGCGGGGAAAAAGGGTTTCATTGAACTGGAAAATGGCGGACACTTAGGTGGCAGTGTGTTTAAATTAACTTTGCCTTAAAAATAAAAAATATGAGACAACCGGAAAACGCATGTTATACACCATCATCATTTCGCTGATAATTTTACTAGCGATTTTGGCGATAATGATTGGCGCTGTTCAGCAGCACAAACAAAAGCAGGATATCGCCCGCCGTCAGAAGCTCGCAAAGTTTCGCGCGGCACTGGAGCAAGTTGAAGACTTGTTAAATATGGCCAGTTACTTTCCAATCGGTAAGTCGATGCTGGCCGTACTGAATTCGCGTGCGCGTGAGTTACTGGCAAATATGAACGACGTTAGTCCAAGCAACGATTATAAAGAACGCATCAATGATTATGATCAGCGGTTACAGCAAATGGATCGTTCTGACACCTCACTGATTACAGAAGAGTTTGAATTACCTCATAACGACAAACAAATTATTGCCATGATCAATGCGCTTAAAAGACTGCGCAGCGCATTACGTTCAGAACACGCTCGCGGCAAAGTTGATAGCCACGTTTACACCACTGAAGACGCGCGCTTACAAAAACTACAACTGAAAATTAGCGTAGAAACACTGATACGTCGTGGCCAGAATGCCTATCAGGGTCAAATGCTGGGTTCTGCGCGGCAATACTATGAAAAAGCCTTACGTTCGCTTGAGGACCAAAATTACAGCGACGAATATATAGATGAACGGCAACAAAGCGTCAGTCAGGCATTAGAACAAATTACCAGTGAACTGAAAGACGTTAATTCGCGTGATGCTGCCAACCGCAAGCAAGATGAATTAGAAGAATTATTTCAGCCGAAAAAGAAGTGGTAGGAATGAGTGACTGGAAAGACCAATTAAGCCAGGTCGTCTATTCGACCGAACAAGGCAAAATAGACCCTGAGCCCGAACCTGAGGAGATCCCTGAAGGAGATGGAGTGGTCCGCCTTCAACGACAAACAAAGGGCCGTAAAGGTAAAGGCGTAACCATTGTCTCTGGTATTGCGAAACCTCAACAGGAGTTAAAAACGATTGCTAAAAAGCTTAAACAGTTTTGCGGTGTTGGCGGCGCGGTCAAAGACTATGAGATTGAACTGCAAGGCGACCAGCGTGACGCCGCCGAACAATGGCTCAGCAAACAAGGTTACCGCGTTAAACGGGCGGGCGGCTAACGTCGTACTGAACAAATAAGCGCTGACCCTGTCGCCGCCACTCGACCTTATCCGCAAATGTCTCAACCAACTGTAAACCACGACCAAACAGTTGTTCCTCACAGCTTTTTGGGGGCCCATCCGCGTTACCGGTGGTCATATAGGGTCGCTTTCCGTTTGATCCAATTTCAAAGTTAACCATTTTTGAAGTTGGGTCATAACGAATCACTAGTTCGATTTTAAAGTCAGCGTATTTATTCAGCCGCTGCTCACGTTCCTGATAGTAACGCTCGAACCCCAACTGCTCTTTTAAGCCCGAATCCAGCTGCAATACATTATGGTCTAAGATATTGTTAAAACACTCTGCAAACAACAAATACAACGTTGTTTTGTGTGGTTTTAGAGCATCGAGTTTACCCAATGAGTCAACCAGCTGCTGCACCGGATCTAGACGATCCATCTCAGCTTTACCAATATCTATCTGCAACGTAAATGGCAGGTGGTTATGCGCTACCTGTTCCTGCAGCTTTGGCGCCGACTCGTTACTAAACTGCATTGCAATCAATGAAATATCGTCTTGGTCCTGCTGTCGAAAGGCCAGATCCTGCAACTGCTCACGGACCGAATCAAAGCCCTGCTTGCCGTTTGACTGCCAGGCTTGCGAGAGCATCGATAAAAAGCCTTTTTCGCCTAACAGTTTGCCGGGTTGCACTTCCATCTCAACCACGCCGTCCGTAAACGCGACTAAGAAATCATCCGGCCGCACAAATATATGCTCTACCTGACTGTCGAACTGCTGCATTGGTAAAATCCCCAACGCCATGTGCCGCGGCTGTAAATAATGCTCAATATGACCTTCTTTATTCATCACCACGGCGTCTGGAATACCGCCATTCCAGCAAGTCAGTCGTTCACCGCCGGGCGAAATTTCAACGATCAAACCAGCGCAGAACATATCGTCCGGTAGCAAGTTAATCAGCCGCCGATTAAACTCAGTCGCCATATCGCTAACCGATAAGCCGCGCGCTGCCATACCAAAAAATGCCTGCGATATAGGTAAAGTACCGGTGGCCGGCGCTAGACCATGACCTGTAAAGTCGCCTAAAAATAAATAATAGTTGCCAAACGGACCTTGTTTGCCCAAACAGAGATCACCATTAAAGGTGGAGGCGGAGCGCAAAAACGTTTGAATAAAGGGTTGCTCCAGCTCGTTTTCACGCAATGCATTGCGCAACATGTGCTGGACGATGTTTTGCTCACGCTCCATGCGATTGGAATGCCAATTTAATGTTCTATTTTTTTCTGCCAGCGAGTAACTTAACTCTCGCACCCGCGCATGCGCATTAATTTTTGCTTGCAATACAACCGGCTCAAAAGGAATGCTTAAGAAATCATCGCCACCTACCTGCAAACATTTCAGCAATGTATCTTTTGCATCCAGTGCCGTAATAAAAATAATAGGAAGGTGAACATTACCGCTCAATTGTTTCAACTTAGGAGCGGTCTCAAAACCATTCATGTGCGGCATCATGACATCGAGCAGAACAATTTGGGGCTGAAACTGTTCAAATACATCAAGCGCCAGCTGTCCGTTATCAACGCAACAAACCTCATGGCCAATGCCGGTTAATAACCCCTCAAGCATAATTTGATTGGCTTTTTGATCATCTACAACCAGTATTTTCATCAGCTAATCGTAAACATCTTATCGAATCGAGAAATATCTAATATCCGCTTAACCTCTGGTCGGGCATTAATTAATTGGATCCCGCGCACACTGCTGCCCAAAGATTTTCGCATATTCAGTAACATACCCAGCGCAGAGCTATCTAAGTATTCGGTTTCGCGTAAATCTATAATTACCGTTGGCTGAGTCTCACCAATGTGACTATAGGCCTGCCGGAATTCCTGCACCAGGCTAAAGTCAAACTTGCCTTTAATAGCTATCACTAATTGCTTCTGATCAGTGGAAAACTCTCTTGTTACGCCCATGACAACCCCTTACTTTACGTTTATTTGTTTTAGCATATATTTTTTTGATTGAGTTTGTCTGCTAAATCCCATAATCTTTTCGCATCATTAATTAACTTTCACTCAATTATGTCTGTAGCGCTAGACCAACTAAGAATTTTGTTGGTAGAACCCTCCGATGTGCAACGCAAGGTCATTACTCAACACCTTAACCAAGCGGGGCTTAAGCAAACCCAGGGGGCATCGACTCTGGACCAAGCTAAAGCATTAATGCAAAGCTGGCAACCAGACATCATTACCAGTGCCATGTATTTCGAAGACGGTACCGCGCACCAACTTATCGATTATGTACATGAGCATCAGCTGCAAGACACGGTGCATTTTATGCTGGTATCGAGTGAGCATCGTGCTGATCAGCTCGAGCAGTTTAAACAAGCAGGCATTGTCGCCATTTTACCAAAGCCTTTCTCACCCGAACAGCTGCAGCGGGCTATTACTGCAACCGTCGATCTGCTCGAACCCGACTACTTGCAGCTCGACTTGTACGACGTTGAGGACTTACGGGTACTGATTGTTGATGACAGTATCACTTCGCGTCACGTACTACGACGAGTGCTGGAGAACATGGGCGTTGAGCATTGTGTCGAAGCAGAAAATGGTCAGCAAGCGATTGATATTCTAAATGAACAGCAATTCGATCTTATTGTAACCGATTTTCACATGCCACAGATTAATGGCAGTGAGTTGGCACAATATGTCCGTAATAGCTCGGCTCATTCACACACGCCACTATTAATGGTAACCGCACGGGCTAACGAGCCGCAATTGGCAAATGTCAAACAGAGTGGTGTTGATGCACTAACTGATAAGCCATTTGAACCGGCGACATTGAAAGCGATTTTAAGTAAGCTGCTCGATCGTTAAAGATAAAAAAACCGCCCATCAAGAGCGGTTTTTATTAATTATTACTAACGACTATTTCGCCGGCTTCTGCTGATATTTTTCATACAGTTCAGTATGCCGGCTTTCCAGCTCTACTTTACGCCCATCAATAAATAAATGGGTTAGATCCTGACTAATTGGGTCCAGCAAGTCCCCTTTCGAAACGCTGAAAGATGCGCTCTTACCAACTTCAATGGAGCCTAACCGATCTGCCACACCAAGAAACTCTGCTGGTTTCAGGGTGATGGCCTTTATTGCCTCGTCGACTCCAAGTCCAAATGCAACTGACTGGCCTGCAGCAAAGGGTAAATTACGAACATCCCAATAACCCGGATAGGCGATTGCAAAATTAACTCCGGCTTCAGCAAGCTTCGCTGGCGTGGAGAAAGCTTGATCGTAACCTTCATCATCACGCGCTGGCAGACCATATGGAGAGCCGAACACAACTGGTGTTTGTGTTTCAGCTAAACGCTCTGCAATGCGCCATGAATCACGAGCCCCCATGAGCACCAATTTAAAACCATACTCTTGTGCGAGATCTAACGCCTGTTCCAGCTGCCGCTTGTCTTCGGCCTGCACAAACAGCTTTTTACTTCCATCGAATAAGCCCAACATAGCTTCCCAACGCTGGTCCTGTTCAATGTTTAAGTCTGCCTGCTTCGCATCGTAGTATGCTTTCGCATCAATAAACACTTGCTTTAAGTGTTTCAGCGCTTTAGCGTTTGCTTCTCGTTGTTCTTTTGGCGAACGCCGTTCCCACCAGGTATCCACAATATAGGTGCGAGGCCAACTGACATGGACGCCCAACTCAGCACTCACTAAGCCATCTTCCCAGTTCCAGGCATCCAACTGCATCAACGAAGATTGGCCAGTTACTAGAGAACCCTCCGGCACCACTTGTGCGTGGGTAATACCATGATAGCGAACGGTCGGAATAATTTCCGAATCGGCGTTATAGGCAATATGCCCCGCCACTTCTGGAGTAACTTCGCCGACCTCTCGAGCATCGCGAGTAGCCCGCACTGCCTCTATTTCGTTAAGCCCTAACGTAGTATCCATTGCAATAACGCCTGGATAGACATGTTGCCCTGAGATATCGACAACCTGGGCTTGTGCCGGAACATCAACATCCTTACCAATGGCGGTAATTTTACCGTCGCTGAAGACCAAATCGGTATCCGTTAAGGTACCGTTTGCCACCGTGTGCAAGGTTCCACCCTGCAGCACTATCGGCTGTTGTTGCTTTTCACCAGGTACCTGGTCATTCGCTAAAGCCGTTGGCGCCGCCACCAGTGTACTGAGCACAGCAGCAGCTAATGTATGAGTCAAGTATTTCATTAGTGTTTTCCTCCGTGGCTATGCGCGCCTGCTGCAAAATGATCAAGCCAGACATCGTGATCGGTATTGCAATGCCAAGTTGGCTGGTCTTCTTTATACACGTCATCAGCGCCGATCATAGCTTTATCGCCAGCGGCCAGAACCTTCTGAATCAGTGCATTTTTCTCAGCCTGAACCTGTTGTTGAAGTTGTTCGTCCAACTGACGATCGAAGTATTTACGACCGTTAATCCAGGTTTGTTGCGCCCGAGCATAGGCACTTAATGGATAATTATTCCAAAGCACAAAGTCGGCGTGTTTACCTTCCTCGATGCTCCCTACGTACTGTTCAACTTTGAGTTGTTTAGCAGGATTAATGGTGACCATTTTTAACGCTTCGTGTGGATCCATACCACAATAGCGAACCGATTTTGCCGCTTCTGTATTCAGTCGCCGTTGCAGGTCATTACTGTCCGAATTAATACTGGTCAATACGCCGCGCTCATTCATTAAGCAGGCGTTGTGCGGAATTGCATCGTACACCTCAAACTTATAAGCCCACCAGTCGGCAAACGTAGAACCACTAGCGCCATGTGCTGCCATTTCGTCAGCGACCTTATAACCCTCTAAAATGTGGGTAAAGGTATCCAGGGTAAAGCCAAAGTCTTCCGCCACTTCCATCAACATCAAAATTTCTGAAGCAACGTAAGAATGAGCGTGTACGAAACGATCACTATTTAGAATCTCGATTAACGCATCCAGGCGCTTATCGGGTCGCGGAGCTGCCTGCTTTGATTTTTCTGAGCGGCTTAACCGTTCATAGGCCCGTTGTTGCTGTTGATATTCCAGTGCTGCCTGAAAGCCATCACGCATGATTGTCTCGACACCCATACGAGTCTGCGGATAACGAATTGTCATATCGTCACCCCAGTTGCTTTGTTTGACGTTTTCGCCTAAAGCAAATTTGATGCTTTCCGGCGCTGCGTCAAATTTCATCAAGTCGGCATTAGCACCCCACCGCAGCTTTATCACCTGCGCTTGTCCACCGATTGGGTTAGCCGAACCATGTAGCAACTGTGCCATCGTCGCGCCACCCGCTAATGAACGGTAAATATGGATATCATCGGAATTAACAACATCACCAATGCGGACCTCTGAAGTAATTGCTTCGGAGCCTTCGTTGACACCGCGATCAATAGCAATATGCGAGTGTTCATCGATAATGCCGGGGGTCAGATGCATACCGGACCCGTCGATGATTAAATCAACATTGCCGGCGTTGATGTTTTTACCAACTTCGGCAAATTCGCCATTGCGAATGAGTACATCGGCACCCTCTAAAATGCCGTCGCTTGTTGCAGTCCATACCGTCGTGTTTCGAATCAACACATCCTGACGTTCCGGTAAACCATTAACTCCATAAGCAACATTTGGGAAGGTCAAGTCACCGACATAATCAACCTCTGTTTCCGTCAATTTCTGGTCGTTTGATTCGGCGGCCGAGTATTCAGCGGTAAGTTGCTGTTCCTGACCGTTTGGTGCTTTGGCGGTCAGAGTGAATTGTTGCTGTGCGCTGGGAGCTAATTTGAATCGCCAGGTGCCGGCAGGTTCAGCCTGTGGCAAATCAGCAACAAACTGCATCTCATCGTGTTCGCTGGCAACATGACGTAACTTAATGTTCTCTTCACCCCAGGTGAATTCACCACCAGCGGTAGGCTCTGCGGTTATGTTTAATGCGACAGCAGTGCCCTGCCAGTCAATTTGATAATCACCGGCAAAATTGACCTCATGGCGCGGCAATAACTCCTGCTCTTGCCCCTGCGTCCAGACAGATTGAATAACACCGTCTTCAAACACGTCACCTTTTACCATGACAAAGTCAGCCATATAGCCACTACTCAGCTTGCCAACTTTTTCCTCAACCCCGGCAATGGTTGCCGGAATAGTGGTTAAGGCTGCTAGCGCCTGCTCTTTGGTTAAGCCGTGACGGATAGCTTTTTTAACATTCGGCCAGAACGAATCTGCTTTATCGAGGCCATGCATTGTTAACGCAAAATCAACTCCGGCTTGTGCCAGCATTGCAGGGTTAGCCGGTGCTCGTTCCCAGTGACGTAACTTAGCCAAGTCGACGTCCAAGTGTGCATCTACCCCAGAGACATCAGGCGCCGCTGGGAAATTTAATGGTAAAATTAAGCGACTGCCGGCGTTTTTCACATCATTTAGCCGTGCATACTCATAACCCGAGCCAACATATACCGTCGGTACTTCAAACTGGTCAAACACAGAGTCGGCACGTAGCAAGGATTTTTCATCCTGAACTTTAAATACGATGCCGGTCTGTTCTATATCAGTCAGCGATTCGAGCGCGGCATTAAACTCCACCGGACCATTCTGCGCTTGCTTACCTTGCGCCTGCTGGTACCAATTCGCGTCTGACAGAGTTTGCCTGACCAATGCAATACTACCCATTAATGAACTCGGGTACTGCTGCTGTGATTCGCCTTTGTCAAACGAACCAAAATGCCGGCTCTTCGACTGATAAATAACATCGTTGGGTATTTTGTCTGCTAAAGAGACCGTTAACGCACGCCCCTGAAAAATGCCATCTAGCCGAGCCGACTGGACGCTAGTGAAGCCCGCGTCAATATAGGAACGAGCAGCTTCGCTATCCGTTTTAAACTGACTGTACCAATTTTGTTCGGCATGAATAGCGTCATTGGCCGCGTTACCACCTTCCCGTTCATTATTATAAATTGGAGCATCGGGACGCGATGTTTTCTCAGCTTGCGGCACACCATAATTTGCATAGGCGTCAATAAATCCCGGATACAAGGTGTAGCCGGTAGCGTCGATAATGCGGGCACCCTCAGGAGCACGATTATTTTGCTGCACCGATACTACTTTACCGTCTCTTATTACTAGGGTGGCGTTACTAACCTGCTTTCCTGGTTCCGTAACCACCGTCGCATTTTGCACTGCGATCAGACTCGGCGTATTATCTCGCATACCGTTTGTGCGAGAAGTCTGATCAGCTACTGCCGAGGCCGAAAACGCGGTGGTAAACGCTAACGCCAAAGCACTCAACTGATGCTTAGTTTTCATTCTTGGTTCCCCGTTTGTTATTAATTAGTAGGGTTTTAACCCACTTCCCCAAACTATTCGTATTGATGTAAAGTAACAAGTGTTAACCGATAGATAGTGTGAAATTATCGTTAAGTTTCACCAACAATAACAACTTAAGGAAGTTATTATGAGAAACCTGATTATTGCTACTACTGCGGCTTTAATAAGTGTTGGCTTAACTGCCAGTGCTAATGCTGACAAACACGCCTTTAATGACGCAGAATCTGCTGTCGATTATCGCCAAAATGCACTGTCTATAATGCGCGATAATTTTGTCGCAATGGCAGAAATGGTAAAAGGCGAAGTGGAGTATGACGCTGCGATTTTTAGCCAGCGCGCCGATGACTTTGCTCGTTTGAGTCACATTCCCTGGGATGGCTTTTCCGTAGAAGGTGCAATGCCCGGTGAAAACACCGATGCATTACCTGAAATATGGGACAACTGGGATGATTTTAAACAGCGCAGTGAAGACTTTATCCAGGGCGCTGAGCAATTAGCGACTGTCGCCTCCACCGGCTCAATGAGCGATATTGCACCCGCCTTTAAAGAGGCAGCCAAAAACTGTAAAGGCTGCCATGATAACTATAAAGATTAGTTGGTTACTTAAGCACTAAGGTTAAAATAAACCAGACTGCAACTGTCAGCAGTATCGCCTGCCAACCGGACTTTAGTGACGGTTGTCGGGCCTTACTGTTACGATAACCCGTAATCATAGCACTCAGTAACGGCACGCCCATCAAGCGATACACAACAACTGCCAGAACATGCAATCCAACAATGGCCAGGATGTAGTCAAATTGAGCTTTATGCCAGTCTGTCAGCCAAGCAGCGGTATCTGAACTAACATATGGGTTGAGTGGTCCGGAAAATAAAATTCCATCAGTACTGAATAGTCCAGTAATAATTTGCGCAACTAACAACGTCAGCATAGCCACGATTGCCCAGCTGCCGGCGCTGCTGTGCGTATTCCCGTTTTGATAACGACGCCGGAATAAGCTTGAAAAATGCGCTGGAATTTTAGCCGGGTTCTGGACAAAGTAACTAAACCGGGCATTTTCACTGCCGAACAACCCCCAACCAATTCTGACAATTAATAAAGCGGCTAAGACTATGGCAAACTCAATATGCAAAGACATTTCGCCATTTTTTCCACTCCACCAAAGAGCTCCAAACAGCCCAACCATGACCCAATGATACAAGCGAATAAAGCTATCCCACACCTTAATCCTTGGTCTGCTACTGCTCATCACCACTCTCCTCCGTACTAGGCAAATAAAACCGACAATGCTAGGGTAAAGGTATTGTAAGAAAAACGGTAGTTGTATGAGTGATAATAACCGAATAACGGTATTAGTGGCTGATGATGACGTTATCAGCCTGGAAGTTTTTAAAGCAATGCTAAGTCAACATCAAGTCGATGTAGTGACTGCTGAAACTGGCGAGCAGGCATTAGCGGCTTTGCGACAACAGCCCCAGCTAATATTTCTTGACTATGAAATGCCTGATATGTCGGGTGCTGATGTTTGTCGTCAGATACGCCAATATGAGCAATTCGCAACGGTTCCTGTAATAGCTGTAACCAGCCATCAAAGTGCAACTGAAATGGACGCGTGCCGCGCGGCAGGTATGAACGCGACCTTGCACAAACCGGTTGCACCCGATGCTTTGAGTGAGTTAATTCAACAGTTTAGTAATTGATTATTGAGTTACTGTTGGCGGAAGCGTTGATCATCCGCCAATTGCACCAACGCTTCACTCTCCTCTAGGAATTGTGAGGCATATTCACCAAAATAGTTTTTAACCTGCTCAAATTGCTCGACGAACGCCTCTTTTTTACCTTGCTCTAATAATTGAATAGCCTCGGCGAACCGATTTAAATAGCGGCTGATAGTGCCAAACTGACGCTGATTAGCCGTTATAATGTCCGCGTAAAGCTCCGCATTTTGAGCAAATAATCGGCCAACCATCATTAACTCCATTCGATAAATCGGTGAACTAAGCTGGAGTAATGATTCAATGTCAGCGTTTTCTTCAGCCATATGTAGACCGTAAGTGAAGGTGCTCAAATGCCGCATCGCCTGGATCCATCCCATCGCATCATCGTGTTGTTCTGCGCGGATGGTCTCTACATGCGCACCCCAGTTAACAAATTGGTCAATGACCCACTGGCAATTGTCAGCGGCCCGGCCCGGCGTCACTACAACCAACTGTTTTGCCAGGTTGTGAACTGACGGCCCAAACATTGGATGTAAGCCTACCACAGGTCCCGCATGCTTCTTCAACATCGCTGCCAGCGGTGGTTGTTTAATACTGGTGACATCCGCCAGCACACAATCAGCGGCGAGCTCAGGCAATTGCTCAATCACTGCAACAGTGCTATTAACCGGCACCACAATTAACACTAGCTGCGCTCGCTGTGCTAGTTGTCGATCAAATTTATCACCCTTTTCAATGATAGTGACGGGATATCCAGTATTGCTAAAAAACCTTGTTAAAAGCTGACCAAGGCGACCATTGCCACCAACTATAACGACTGGCCGTGATAAATCGCTGGAAGTCGCCGTTGCCTGTGTCGATTGAGTTTTATAAGACTCTCTAATAATCCGTCGTAACACATCTTCTATCAATTCAGGTTCGAGACCACACTGTTGGGCAAATTGACGACGAGCCTCAATAAGTTGTTGTTCTCTCGCCGGCACGTAAAGCGGTTGCTTTAACGCGCGCTTTACCTCACCCACTTTCGCCGTTATTTGAGCGCGTTGTGCAATAAGTTCGACCAACTGCGTATCGACTGCATCAATCGCATCACGTAAATGTTCCAATTGTTGCTGAGGGTTATCTGTTACTTTTTTATCTGATGGCATGACTACAACTCGCTCACTACAAAAACTTTAAAGATGGTTGACTAATACCTGATAGGCGGCTTTAACGGTCTGCATTTTCCTCAGACTACCCCCTTTATCCGGATGATGCTTATGGATCAAACGCCGGTACTGACGCTTAAGAGAGTGTTTAGACACTGGAGGTGTCAGCTGCATTGTTTGACAGGCTTGCTGATAAGGCATTGCCGTTTTTTTTACAGCATTCGTTTGTCCCATAGAATCCCAAAAATCGTTCAATAGTTGCTCTACGTCGACTTTTGAGGTGTCCGTTAGCTGCGTTAAATCCAAATAATAGCTGGCTAAAGGGTCTCTCGCCTGCAAACCTTCTATACCCGGCTGCCACGTCAGCTTTTTAATCGCAAGAGTATGGATTTCAAGCTCTGCGATCTGTTGATTGCGCCACTCGGCCTGCAATCGGTAGAGGCAGTGAAAGATTAAAAAGTGAGTTCGAAAAAGTGACAGCGGATCACGCAACGCCTGCTCATCAAAAAGTTGATACGGGGGTTGTTTCAGTTGTTCAATAAGTTGGTGTTCAGTCCACTGTGGCTGGCTCTTTAGTAACTCGGAAAGGGCCGCGCACAGTATCTGTATATCTTCGTCCATGGCAGCAGCTTAGCATAAAAAAACCCGGCCGGAGCCGGGTTTTTCTGTAAACCTGCCAGCTTATTTGCTGGTAAGTTTCTCGCGGATACGTGCAGATTTACCTGAACGCTCACGCAAGTAGTACAGTTTCGCGCGACGGACGGCACCGCGACGCTTAACGTTAATGCTGTCGATCAATGGGCTGTGCGTTTGGAAGGTACGCTCAACGCCTTCACCATTTGATACTTTACGAACCGTGAATGCAGAGTGCAAGCCGCGGTTACGTACGCGGATAACCACACCTTCAAATGCCTGAAGACGCTCACGGTTACCTTCTTTTACTTTTACATTTACACTAACCGTATCGCCTGGAGCGAATTCCGGTAAATCTTGTTTCATTTGCTCTTCTTCAAGAGCCTTAATGATATTTTGGCTAACTTTTGCCATGGTTATTCTCCTATCCTAGATAAACTGTACGTTATTTCTCGGCTTGCTGCTGAGCGATAAACTCATCCAACAACAATTGCTGCTCGTCAGTCAGAGCTAGGCCATTAATTAAATCTCGGCGTTGCAACCAGGTTTTACCCAGTGACTGTTGCAACCGCCAGCGACGTATTTTTTCGTGGTCTCCACTCAGCAATACTGAGGGAACCTGCTGCTCGTTGTAAAACTCCGGCCTCGTATAATGAGGACAATCCAATAACCCGTCCGCAAAAGAATCTTCTGCCGCCGAGTCTTGATGACCTAGAACGCCTGGAACCAATCTGGCAACAGCGTCAATAACCACCATTGCCGGCAGTTCCCCACCGCTTAGGACAAAGTCCCCTATCGACCATTCCGCATCAACGTGTTGTTGAATGACACGTTCGTCGATGCCTTCGTACCGACCAGCAATCAAAATTAATCGTTCATGCCGGGCTAACTGAGTTACCCCTTGATGATCGAGTTTTTGCCCTTGGGGTGACAGATAAATAACCGGTGTTTGCTCGCCGAGCTCCTGTTTTGCTGCCTGTATTGCATCCACTAACGGCTGCACCATCATCAGCATTCCAGGCCCACCACCATAAGGTCTATCATCAACCGTACGGTGCTTATCATGAGTAAACTCACGCGGATTCCACACCTTTATGTCCAGCAAACCTTCCTTAATTGCCCGACGGGTGACACCGTAATCGGTGATCGCCGCAAACATTTCAGGAAATAAACTAATGACGCCTACCTGCATCGGTGAGCTCGTCAAAAGTCCGATGGCCAGTCCACCTGAATCAGCTGATTGTCGTTATCCACATCAATAATATATTGACTCTGAATAAACGGAATCAGTCGCTCAGACTTTCCAAATGCATCGTTAGTGTTTGCTTTCACTACCAGCACATCATTAGCTGGCGTTGGCATAATCTGTTCAACCACACCCATATCGTAGCCTTGCTGGTTTTTCACGCGCAGACCAATTAAGTCACGCCAATAAAACTCATCTTCGGCTAACGCTGGTAACTCCTCAGTACTAATACTGATTTCCATGCCAGTTAAGCGGCTTGCTTGATCGCGATCATTAATACCGTCGATGTGTGCAATTAAACCTTTATTGTGATGCCGCCATTCAACGACCTTCACAGTTTGCTCGCTTTGCTGACGCGCTGCAGAAGACTGCAGGTACCAGGGGCTGTATTCAAAAATATCTTCCGGGCTTTCGGTGTATGACTGAATTTTCAACCAGCCTTTCACGCCATAGACAGCACCAATGCAACCAATGACGACTTTATCCGACTGTGCCATATTCCGACGACCCTATGACTTATTTAACAAGTCTTAATGCTTACGCTACAGCGCGAGCATCTTTTACTAACTTCGAGACGCGATCAGACAGAGTTGCGCCATGACCTACCCAGTGTTCAATGCGATCTAGGTCGATGCGAAGTTTTTCTTCTTGACCACGAGCAACCGGGTTAAAGAAGCCAACATTTTCGATAAAGCGACCGTCGCGGGCATTGCGACTGTCAGCAACTACCATTTGGTAGAAGGGGCGTTTTTTAGCGCCGCTGCGTTGTAAACGAATGGTTACCATTGCGTTCCTCAATTTTCAATTGTGTAAATGTAAAACGTATCTGTAAAAACAGCAAAGCCCTCCGACAGAGTCGGAAGGCTCGGCAATTCTACTGATTTTTTCCTCAAATGCAAGTATTGAAGGCGTTTTAAGCGCTTTTCAGTTCGCTTATTTATTAACCCCCCGGAAAGCTCCCTGGTGGTAATTTCCCGCCCATGCCGCGCATCATTTTTTTCATGCCGCCGCCTTTCATTTTTTTCATCATTTTTTGCATTTGCTGAAACTGTTTTAGCAGTTTATTCACGTCCTGCACCTGAACCCCTGAACCAGCCGCAATACGACGTTTACGAGAACCTTTAATGACGTCAGGGTGATGGCGCTCCTGCGCGGTCATGGAGTTAATGATAGCTTCCATTCGAGAAGTCATTTTATCGTCCATCTGACCTTTTATTTGATCCGACATCTTGCCCATGCCTGGCAACTTATCCATAAGCCCCATCATGCCGCCCATATCACGCATTTGCGCTAGCTGGTCACGGAAATCCTCCAGCGAGAACTGACCTTTTTTCATCACCTTGCGGGCAACTTTTTCGGCCTTATCCTTATCCACCTTACGTTCGACTTCTTCCACCAGCGACAGCACATCGCCCATGCCCAGGATCCGTGAGGCAACACGGTCGGGGTGGAAAGGTTCTAACGCATCGTTCTTTTCGCCGACACCAAGAAACTTAATCGGCTTACCGGTAATATGACGAATTGACAGAGCCGCACCACCGCGCGCGTCACCATCCGTTTTAGTAAGAACGACACCGGTTAATGGCAATGCATCGTTAAAGGCTTTCGCGGTATTAGCGGCATCCTGGCCGGTCATCGAATCAACCACAAATAGCGTTTCAATGGGCTTAATAGAAGCGTGCAGTTGTTGAATTTCCTGCATCATGTCTTCATCAATCGACAAACGACCGGCAGTATCCACTAATACCACGTCAACGAACTGCTTTTTCGCCTGAGCTATTGCCGCCTGAGCAATATCGACAGGTTTTTGTGAGGTATCCGAGGGGAAGAATTCAACTTCGGTTTGTTGTGCCAATGTCTCCAGCTGTTTAATGGCAGCCGGACGGTATACGTCGGCACTCACCACCATTACTTTCTTTTTATGCCGTTCTTTTAAATACTTCGCTAACTTACCGACACTGGTGGTTTTACCCGCACCTTGCAGGCCAGCCATCAAGATAACCGCCGGAGGTTGGGTATTAAGGTTTAGCGGTACATTTGCCTCACCCATGGCTGCTTCTAGTTCAGACTGAACTATTTTGACGAAAACCTGGCCAGGGGTCAGACTTTTGTTAACTTCTGTGCCAACAGCCCGTTGCTTAACTTTAGCAATGAACTCCTTCACTACCGGCAATGCCACATCGGCTTCCAACAGTGCCATTCGGACTTCTCGTAAAGTCTCTTTAATATTGTCGTCAGTTAATCGACCACGGCCGCCGATATTACGTAACGATTGCGACAGTCGTTCGCTTAAATTCTCAAACATAGGGGCGATCTCTCGTTATCTCAGCTCTTAGCTTGTTAGTTGCCTAATGTAATGGGGCTATTATATCTGATTTGCAAGCAACTTTCGCCCTTTGGCGCTTGGGTTTGTTGCATCATGATCGTATACTCGCTTTAAATTATCATTTCAATTGAGGATTGCGAGCCCGTGATGCTCACATTTTTGTTGATCATAGCTCTGGTTGGGTACATCTCTAGTGCGGTTGTAATTATACAGCATGTAGTGAAAAATCAGCTGACACACCCAGCTTTCAGTATGATCCCTGCAGCGCTGGCTATCATTAGCCATGGTTTATTGCTGTTTGGCGAATTATCCGGCGACAGTTTTCATCATATCAATATCGCCTCTAGCCTCGCCTCAGTTGCCTGGCTTATAGCACTGTTTTCTTTTTTCCGTGGTCCTCAATCTGGCAATTTGCTGTTAAAACCAGTCATTTATTTGTTTTCCGCCCTTACCTGTGTACTGCTCGCTTTTGCTCCTGCAAGCTGGGGCGCGTACATCTCAATGAATGTCGGCCTGCTAATACATATTGTTTTATCATTAGTTGCTTATGGAGTGCTGATCCTGGCAACTCTCTATGCAATTCAGGCTGCTTATGTCAGCAAAGTTTTAAAACAACGCAAGAACAATGCGCTATTTAGTCGGTTGCCGCCGTTAATGACGGTAGAACGTTACTTTTTCCGGTTATTGATGACAGGCACATTGTTGCTAATATTGTCCTTAATTTCGGGGTTTGCGTTTCTTGACAATATGTTCGCGCAAAATGTTGCCCATAAGACGTTTCTCAGTTTAGCCGCGGCGGCAGCTTATATCACCGCCAATGTTACCCACCGGGTTACCGGCTCGCGTGGCAAGCTTATGATCTCTTTAACCATCATTGGCAGTATCCTGTTGACGTTGGGTTACTTTGGCAGTCGTTTTGTCAAAGACATTCTGTTGAGCTAATCGCTACTTGACTAAATTTATAGGCCCTCTAAATTGTCACATTCGGTTTTAATCAAAGGAAATTAATCTTGGACGAGATCTCGACGAGCATGTTGCTCGTTATTTTGGTTGTACTTATCACTCTATCTGCCTATTTCTCCGGTTCTGAGACTGGAATGATGTCGATAAACCGGTATCGACTGCGGCACCTTGTCCAAAACCAACATAAAGGCGCAAACCGCGTTCAGTACTTGCTTGATCGCCCCGATCGGCTTATTGGTCTTATCCTGATTGGTAATAACCTGGTCAATATCGCTGCATCTGCGATAGCAACTATATTATGCATGCGCTGGTTTGGAGATGCCGGTATTGTCATTGCCACATTTGGCTTAACTTTAATTATCTTAATTTTTGCGGAAGTAACACCTAAGACTATCGCTGCTTTACATCCAGAACGGGTGGCATTTCCCAGCTCTTTTATTTTAAGACCACTACTGACTGTGCTCTACCCCGTTGTTAGTAGCGTTAACTTTATTACTAACTCGTTTATGCGTTTATTAGGCGTGGATCCAAAACGAGCTCATGTCGGCGATGCTTTGAATTCTGACGAGTTGCGCACCGTGGTCAATGACGCCGGCAACTTAATTCCAACGTCGCACCAAGAGATGCTAATTAGTATTCTCGATCTGGAAAAAGTTACCGTTGAAGATGTGATGATTCCTCGCAATGAGATCATTGGCATTGATATCAACGATGACTGGTCGAAAATTATCAAGCAAATTGAACATGCCCAACACACCCGAGTTCTGCTATTTCGCAACGACATTGATGATGCTGTTGGCTTTTTACATGCCCGCGATATCATGCGACTAATGACTAAAAACCAATTTGAAGCGGATAAGTCGTTGTTAGTCCGAGCTGTTCGGGATATTTATTACATTCCTGAAGGTACTCCGCTAAATGTTCAACTGCTTAAATTTCAGCGCAGTAAACAACGCATTGGTCTGGTTGTTGATGAATATGGTGATATCCAGGGATTGGTAACACTAGAGGATATACTGGAAGAAATTGTTGGTGACTTTACCACCTCGATGGCTCCACCACCTAGTGAAACGGTAACAGTACAACCGGACGGCAGCTATCTGGTCGAGGGCGGTGCCAACCTTCGAGAGTTAAACAAAGAGATGAATTGGGTGTTCCCAACTGACGGACCAAAAACGTTAAGCGGGTTAATCATAGAGCAGTATGGGGATATTCCTTCGGCCCGAATGGGGCTGCGTTTAGGTGGCTACCCGGTCGAATTAATTGAGGTTGGCGACACTATGATTAAACAAGTTCGTGTGCTACCTAAATTCTTCCGGGCTCCAAATGAAAACCACGAAGATTAGCCGAAAAACAGATTCCAGAACCAGCCATGCTGAAGATCTTCTTCGCATTTATTAAGTTGTGCCGCATAGGTCATCGAGCGACGTTTGACTATTTTAGATACGCGTACCAGCCAAGGCTTCTTTAAATAGCTCTTCTGTTGGTAACCTCCCCACCCCTCATGGTAGTTCAGGTACTGACCATAAGCATCCCATTTGGAAACGCCATTTACCTTATAGGTTTTATTAATAAACCATCCCATAAAGTCTATCGCATCTTCAAAATCGCTGCGGCTCGCCCAACCATTACCTGTTTCGCGCTGATAATCTTCCCAAGTCATGGTTTTGGCTTGTGAATAGCCATAAGCACTGCTGACCCTTCCCCAAGGGATAATCCCAAGAATGTAATCTCTGGGGGGCAACGCATCATGCTTGAACGAACTTTCTTGATACATCATGGCCATTGGCACATGAATTGGCACCCCCCATTTATCTCTGACATCTGCAGCAGCGTGATACCAATCTTCTTTTTCTTCAAAAATATGACAAATATTATCGGGAGACTTCGGAGGCGGGCTGGCACAACCGGAGAGCGACAACGCTATAACCGTTGCCGCACCGTATAAAACACGATTTTTTGATTTTTTTTTCATCATTATTGAACTTTTAACACGACCTCTACTCTTAGTAGATGAGCAGAGATGTTGTGTTCATCCCCTGAATATTGTTTTTTAACGCAGCCAGCGATGGCTGCGTTTTTTTATGCCGTCTTACCTGATCTGGCTGCTTGACTAAAATAGTTGTCCAAAAACGTATCGAAATCAACAGAATTATCAGCTTCTTTACGAGCATTAAACGCTTGTTGCGAGTCAGAACGCCATCGTTCAAAGTCACTATCCTGATAAAATTCTAACGGTTCAGCAACCATTCGACTACGATACTTATGAGCCAAATCCATACCTAAAGCACTAAAGTCCCACTGGTTCTCTTTTAAAATAGACATAATTTGCCCGGATAACGTCAGTTCTGGGTTTAGCACCCCCTGATACAGTTCATTTAAGTGATTTTGGTAGCTTGCTGGATTATCTGAGTAAAGATCGAGCGAGCGGCTCAGCGTAGCAAAGTCCGCGAATAGTTCTTCTAACCAATCAGCCATTAATCTTGGCTGCCCATCTTGCCACAGTTCAAGGCTTGGATTGCGGCCTTCTAAAACCACTTTGGTAAAGTTCTTATCGTACTGCTGCTGAGCTTCCCAGGACATATCCGGACTGTCATTCAGCAAACAATATATCAATAACATATCAAGAAAATAAATTTGCTGTTCAGTAATTCCTACGTCGCTAAAGGGATTTACGTCGAGCGCTCTTATCTCGATGTATTCCACTCCACCACGTTCAAGCGCTTGACTCGGTGTTTCTCCATTCTCGGCGGTTCTTTTCGGCCGAATTGGAGAATAAAACTCATTTTCTATTTGTAAAATATTGTCATTAAGCTGCTGGTACTCACCAGCTACCTTAACGCCAATTTTGGCAAACTGCCGCGACGGAGTAGTTATCGCTTTTCGTAACCCGGTAACGTATTCTCCCAGCGAGTTATACGTAATTCCCAGACTTGCCTGTTCTTTGTTGGTATAACCAAGGTCGCTCATACGCAATGACGTTGCATAAGGTAAGAACTTAGTTCCCTTGGCTATTTTCTGAAAGTTCCAGTCGACGTCTTTATGCTCAGTACCGGTTTGTTGGAAAAAAGACTGACATAACGCCGGCGATGCACCGAACAAATATGGAATCACCCAGGCCACACGTTTAAAGTTTCGAATAAGAGCAAAGTATTTTTCCGAGCGGAATTCAGCATTATCATCTCGTTGCAATTGCTCAGCCAGCTGCTTCCACATCGCTTCGGACACCGAAAAGTTGTAGTGTACGCCAGCAATAACCTGCATGGTTGCACCGTAGCGATTGGTTAACCCTTTACGATACAAGCTTTTCATCCGGCCAGAATGAGAGTCTCCATATTTTGCGATACGAATGTCCTGATCTGATCCAATGTAACAAGGCATACTCAACGGCCATAATAACTCTTCGCCAATAGCCCGGTAAGTTACACGATGGATATCACGAAGCTGCGCCAGGGTATCATTAACTTGAGTTGCCACCGGAGTAATAAATTCCAGCAGGTTTTCCGAATAATCGGTAGTGATTGTTGGGTGCGTTAAAGTTTTACCCAACACTTCTGGGTGATCGCTGGTGGCGAGAGTTCCATCTTCTTTTATGCGAAGCGTTTCCCGTTCGATACCGCGTTGAATTCCTGACCAGGCAACTCCTTGTTGCGACTGGTTAAGTGCCTGTACGAGCGCTTCTAATGATTTTTGCAAAGTACAACTCCATCAAACCTGTGTAATCTGGCTAACCCCAAAGCTTACTGGGAATTAGTAAAAACGTCCATGCCTGCTCTACCTGCTTTTCGCAATAACTTGGCGAATATCGAACAACGTGGCAAACTACGCGAAGAAATAATACGCAGCTATCGCTAGCTACCCAGCAATAATTAATACAGACGTTGGCGCTATATAATGACTTCATTTTGGACGTTCCTGCAGTTCGCTTTTATCGCGCTGCAATCGATAAGTCTCATTCTCTATTTTTTGCTACCCGCCCCATGGAACGCTTCAGCTTTGCTAGTTACTGTCGCGCTTGGCCTGATAGTCGCCGTAACAGTCTGGTTTTGGACACGCCGTACTTCGTTAACGTCACCGTTGCAACAGCCTTTTTTATCATCCGACTCGTTGCATCTGTTCGAGCAGGTTTTTAATGACCTGCCGACTCGAGTTTATTGGCGAGACAACAACCTAAAGCTATTGGGTGGTAACCATGCTTTCTGCACTGATATGGGCGTCGCTGACGACGATATTAGCGGAAAATCAGATGAGCAGATAACTGTCCTCGCTAACAACGAAACTTTACTAGAAAGAGATCAACAAACCTTTCAGAATCAGTGCGCCTCATGCAATGACGAGATTGAACTGCAATTGACCAACGGCAATCGTTGGGTAGAGCACTCTAGCGTCCCTCTGTACGACGAAGACCGTAATGTGATTGGTATTTTAGGAAGCTATTACGACATATCCAGTATCAAGTCGGTGGCTGAACAAATGGAAAAGGCAAAAGAAACCGCTGAGCAGGCCAATCTGGCAAAAGGTGAGTTTCTGGCCAATATGAGTCACGAGATTCGTACACCAATTAATGCCATTGTAGGGATGGCAAATTTGTGTTTAAAAACCGAACTTAATCAAAAACAAAAGCGCTATCTAAAAGTTATCGATTCGTCCTCGCAAGCGTTGCTCGGTGTTATAAACGACATTCTCGACTTTTCAAAAATTGACGCGGGTAAATTAACCATTGAACGCATTCCATTTGATTTGCAGGATGTGCTGACGTCACTGGCCGACATGTTTGCCTATAAAGCTTATGACAAGGATCTGGAGTTTATCATCAACCTTCCGGCGAATATTCCATCGCGACTGTTAGGTGATCCTCTGCGCTTAAATCAAGTTTTGGTGAACTTAGTCAGCAATGCGATAAAATTTACCGACGAAGGTGAAATAAACGTTGCAGTTACCTTGCTCGAAAAGTCTTCCAGCAAAGTTTGGTTAAGAATCTCTGTTACCGATACAGGCATCGGTATGGACGAAGAACAAAGAGCCAACCTATTCCAGGCATTTACCCAAGCTGACACTTCAACCACGCGGAAATACGGTGGCACAGGCCTTGGTCTGGCCATATCAAGGCGCTTAATTCATTTAATGCAAGGTGATATCGGGGTAACCAGTGGTGTTGGCCAGGGCTCAACCTTTTACATTGAGCTGACCTTGCCTTTACAGGACGAACAAGATGATTCTCACCATCAATATTTGATGCAGAAGCTTGAGGGCGTCAAGGTACTGGCTATCGACGATAACTTAAGTACCCGCGAAATGATTCAGGAGATGTTAAAGAGCTACCGAGTTGATGTGCGCGTTTGCCGAACAGCCGAACAGGCGCTCGAACTCTACCAACAGTCTGTCGAGCAACACGAGCCTTATCAATTAATCTTGGTAGACTGGCGACTGCCAGGTATGGATGGACTGGAATTCTGCCACAAAATTCGTACCACATACGGAGAACAACATTCGCCCAAACTGGTGTTGGCAACTGGCTACTATATCGAAGAACTTAACGAAAAAGCCCGCCAAGCGGGAGTAGCAGATATCCTTTCTAAACCTTACACGGCTTCAAGCCTGGGCCGCAGCCTGAGCTCCACGCTATTCCCGTCCAGCGAGAGTGCAACTGCTAACTCCGGTCAGGCCATCAACATTCCGGATAGCATTCTCTACGCTCCGATATTGGTTGTAGAAGATAATGAAATTAATCAGCAAGTTGCCAAAGAGTTACTCAGCAGCCATCAGTTTAATGTTGATATTGCCGAGCATGGACAGAGCGCATTAGAGGCTATTGAACGTAAAAATTATGCCATGGTACTCATGGATATCCAGATGCCGGTCATGGACGGACTGACAGCGACACGCCAGATTAGGGCTCATTACAACTATCAGCAGTTACCTGTGCTGGCGATGACTGCTAATGCAATGAGTGGTGATGAGGAACGCTCTCTCGCTGCGGGTATGCAAGGCCATATATCGAAACCGATAGATGAACAGCAGCTATTGAAAGCAATCATCAAATGGTGCGTTCCCGGCAACTATTCAGAGAATGCGGACAATGTTAACAACGTGCCGGAACAGTCTCAGCAATCTGAACCTCAAACTACAAAGCTTAAATATCCGCAGGCCAAAGGCGTTAATTTTGATGCAGCGCTGTCACGGTTGGGCAACAATGTGCCACTTTATTTAAAACTAGTCGAGCAGCTGCATGAGCAATATCAAAACAGTGCCATGAAAGTATCCGACTTCATCACCCGCGGTCAGCATGACAGTGCGCGCCGTTACTTTCACTCGTTGAAGGGGGCAGCAGGCAATCTGGGGCTGGAATCGTTGCAGCACAAAGCAGGCGAGCTTGAACAGTTTATGGCAGCCGGTAATATTGATAAGGTAGCAGATCAGATAACTGTGTTAGAAAAGCGTTTGCAACACGCCTATCAGGCTGCCAGCGACTTAGACGCTATTCAGCACCATCAATCCTAGGACGACTATGACTCGTTTTTTATTCTTAATTCCGTTACTACTGAGCTTAATTTGGCTGGCATATTTACACCTTAATGGCTGGACCATCAGGCAGGGGTTGAAAGGATTTGGCTATATCGCTATTTTTAGTACAGCGATAGCGATATTCTATACCCTAATGATGTGGGTGACCGGTCGCTAACCGGCCCCCGTTTATTATTGCTACGATCGTCGCTGCTAAACCAACGCCAATAATACGCCTGCCGCTACGGCCGAGCCCAAAACGCCTGCTACATTAGGTCCCATCGCATGCATCAGCAAGAAATTACTCTGGTTAGCATCTAAACCGACTTTATTAACAACCCGCGCAGCCATTGGTACTGCCGAAACGCCAGCGGCTCCAATCAGCGGATTTATCGGACTACTACTGAAACGGCCCATGACTTTAGCCATTAGAATGCCGCTCGCAGTACCTATTGAAAATGCGACCGCGCCCAATACTAAAATCCCTAGGGTAGTAAAACTTAAGAACTGCTCAGCCTGCAATTTTGAGCCAACAGCCAATCCCAGAAAGATAGTAACAATGTTAATCAATTCATTTTGGGTGGTCTTAGTTAGCCGCTCTACTACGCCGGATTCGCGCATCAGGTTACCGAGGCAGAACATACCAACTAATGGTGTCGCACTAGGTAACAGTAATAGCGTGAGCAGGATCACGGCCAACGGAAAGAACAGCTTCTCTCGACCAGCTACTGGACGCAACTGCTCCATCTTAATCTGCCGCTCTTTTTCGCTGGTCAACAATTTCATGATTGGTGGCTGAATAATAGGCACCAGTGCCATGTACGAATAAGCGGCAACAGCAATTGCCCCCAGCAAGTCAGGCGCAAGTCTTGAGGCCAGGAAAATAGCTGTTGGCCCATCTGCTCCGCCAATTATTGAGATAGCAGCAGCATCAGCAAGAGTGAACTCAATACCGGGTATTAAATTAAGCCCAATGGCGCCAAATAAAGTAGCGAAAATACCAAATTGAGCTGCTCCACCCAGTAACATCATCTTCGGGTTAGCTAATAACGGACCAAAGTCAGTTAACGCGCCGACCCCCATAAAAATCAACAGGGGGAACATGCCTGTGTCTATGCCGACGTTGTAAACGTAGTAGAGCACGCCGCCGGGCTCGTTAAAGCCCCCTAGCGGAATATTGGCAAGGATCGCGCCAAAACCAATCGGTAACAGCAGCAGTGGCTCAAACTTTTTAGCAATGGCTAGATACAACAACAAACCGCCGACCACGATCATCCCGGCTTGACCCAAGGTCATCGCCGAAATCCCCGTGGTTTCCCATAAAGTCAGTAATCTATCCATAAATTAACCCACAGTTACCAAGTCATCGCCGACCGTTACTGCATCGCCTTCTTTTACGTGAAATTCCTTTATGGTGCCGTCGGACTCGGCTTTTATATCGGTTTCCATTTTCATCGCTTCCAGCACAATAACTACATCACCGGCTTTAACCTCGCTGCCCTGTTTAGCAACAATTTTAAAAATGTTGCCAGCTAATGGCGCTTTAATCACGTCACCATCACCGTTGTCGTTGCTTTGCTTAGCGGTATCAGCTTGCTGGTCTGACTCAGCAGATTGCTTTTGCGGCTCCACGTTTTCCAGTTCACCTGCAGCACCAACAGTAACACGGTAGCGCTTACCATCGACATCTACATCGTATTGTTCAGGGCCGCTGGCTGACGATTTGCCGGTCGGCTTTTTACTATCTTTGCCGGATTGGTTTGTCTCTGCTTGCGGCTCAGGTTCAAAAGCATCTGGATTATCGCGGTTCTTAAGAAACTTAAGACCAATTTGCGGGAACAACGCATAAGTCAAAACATCATCAACCACATCGTCAGCCAGCCGGATGTCTTCATCTTTGGCTTTTTGTTTTAGCTCATCAGTCAGCTTTTCCAGCTCATTGTCGAGCAAGTCGGCGGGACGTTGAGTGATAGGTTTATCGCCATCCAACACTTTTTTCTGCAGCTCTTCGTTAACCGGTGCTGCCGTGGCTCCGTATTCGCCTTTCAGAACTGCTGCCGTTTCTTTCGAGATATTGGCATAACGTTCACCACTGAGGACATTAAGCACAGCCTGGGTCCCAACAATTTGTGAGGTTGGCGTAACTAAAGGAATATAACCCAGATCTTCTCTGACCTTTGGTATTTCTTCTAGTACCTCATCGAACTTCTCGATAGCTCCCTGCTCTTTAAGCTGACTCTCCATGTTAGTTAACATACCGCCCGGGACCTGTGCCAACAGAATGCGCGCATCGACACCTTTCAACGAACCTTCGAACTGGGCGTATTTTTTACGAACATCACGGAAATAGCTCGCAATCTCCGCCAGCAATGGCAGCTTAAGGCCTGTGTCACGCTCAGTATCCTCGGTCATAGCTACCAGCGTTTCAGTCGGCGAATGGCCATAGGTCATACTCATTGAGGAGATTGCGGTATCCAGCATATCAATACCGGCATCAATCGATTTTTGGTAGGTCGCTACGCTCAAGCCGGTAGTCGCATGACATTGCATCGCTATTGGCAAGTCAGTCTTTTTCTTTAACGCTGATACTAGTTCATAGGCATGCTCAGGTCGCAGTAATCCAGCCATGTCTTTAATACAAAGCGAGTCGCAACCCAAGTCTTCAAGCTCCTGAGCCATTTCGACCCACTTTTCCAGCGTATGAACAGGACTCACGGTATAGGCTAATGTGCCTTGTGCATGCCCTTCGACGTCTTTCGTCGCTTTTATCGCAGTTTTTAAATTACGAACATCGTTCATCGCATCAAAAATACGAAAAACATCAACGCCATTATCCTTAGCGCGCTCTACAAAACGCTTAACTACATCATCCGCGTAATGCCTGTAGCCTAATAAATTTTGTCCACGCAATAACATCTGTTGGCGAGTGTTTGGCATCGCTTTACTTAATTCACGGATACGCTCCCATGGATCTTCCCCGAGATAGCGGATACATGAATCAAAGGTTGCTCCGCCCCAGGATTCCATTGACCAGTAGCCAACTTCATCCAGTTTTTCTGCTATCGGCAACATATCGTCGATACGCATTCGTGTCGCAAGCAATGACTGGTGTGCATCACGCAACACCAACTCCGTCAATTTAAGCGGGTTACTCATTGGGATTCTCCTTTATCTAAATGCGGCAGGCTGCCACTACCGAATTGGCACTCAGACCATCAATCTTTCGACTGACGGTAGCGGTGTACAGCGGCACTGATTGCAGCAATGACTGAACTGGGTACTTGGTCATCACTACCACTGGATCCTTGTGGCGCTGAGGGCGTAGCTTGAGGTACAGGTTTTGGAGTCGGAATTAAACGACCCATAACGGTCATCGCTAAAATAAGCAGTAACAGAAAAGCCAGTACGGCAGCCATTCCTACCAACATGATTTCAGCGGCATTCGCAAATAACTCTGACACGACATCTCCTGCTGTTGCAGCCAATAGATTGTTATAAAAATATTAAATACTATGGTAGCAGGGTTAGCAAGCAGATATAAAGGGGAATATAATCGGTATAAATAGATGAAATGGCGCGCTCGGGAGGACTCGAACCTCCAACCGCCTGGTTCGTAGCCAGGTACTCTATCCAGTTGAGCTACGAGCGCGTTGCATTTTGATGGGCAGAAACATGGCGCGCTCGGGAGGACTCGAACCTCCAACCGCCTGGTTCGTAGCCAGGTACTCTATCCAGTTGAGCTACGAGCGCGTTGCATTTCTAACGTTTGTTCTCTACAGCAGATGCCGAAAAAACATGGCGGAGAGGGAGGGATTCGAACCCTCGATAGGGCTACAAACCCTATACTCCCTTAGCAGGGGAGCGCCTTCAGCCACTCGGCCACCTCTCCTTAACGTTGTGGCGTGAATTCTAGCGATGTTGGCAATAATGTCAATCGCTTTTTTCTTTTTCTGTGGTTAAGTGTGGGATATTTGACCATCTCGACCAATTTTCCCGCAAAAACCCTAAAAAAGACAAAAGCCAGCATAAGCTGGCTTTTGTCTTAACCTGTCGCGGAACGGTATTACTTATATGTTATTCGTTCGGAGGATTTCCCTCGTCATCTTGTTCAGACTGAATACGCATATAAATTTCTTCTCTGTGAACCGAGACTTCTTTTGGTGCGTTGACGCCAATTCGTACCTGGTTGCCTTTGACACCCAGCACTGTTACAGATACATCATCACCGATCATGAGTGTCTCACCGACACGGCGCGTTAAAATTAACATAAGTTGCTCCTTCAATACTGTTCCGCTTAACCACAATTAAGAACATTTCCCTAAGTCAGTAACTGGCAGTCTAACAATATCCGCAACAAATACACTATAACGAACCTAATAACCTCTCGTTAACTATTCAGCGTTTGTTCCAGCCATGTTGTTGCCGTCGCCAAAGCCTCACTTAGGTGTTCTGGATTAGAGCCACCGGCCTGAGCCATATCCGGACGCCCGCCACCTTTTCCACCAACCACGTTTGCGGCTTGATTGACCAGGTCACCCGCTTTTACACGAGCGGTTAAATCTTTTGTCACTCCAGCAATTAAACTGACTTTATTTGCTTGTGACGTCGCTAATAATACGATGCCCGAGCTCAATTGGTTCTTTAAGTCATCAACTAAACCACGCAGAGCTTTTGGATCAGCATCCTCTAACTCAGCAATAATCGCTTTAACCCCATTAATTTCAGTAGCTTGGCTGATTAAGCCGCCACCAGCCTGTTGCGCAAGCTTTTGCTGTAACTGTTCTTTTTGCCGTTCTAATTCTTTATTTTTTGCCTGCAGTTGAGCCACTTTTTCCGGCACTGATTCCGTATCGGTTTTGAACTCAGCAGCCAGCTGGTTCAGCAACTGTTGTTGAGTCTGAGTATAATTTATCGCAGCAGCACCAGTCATAACCTCCAGCCGACGAACGCCAGAAGCAATACCGGTCTCGTTGATAATACGGAACAAGCCTATATCGCCGGTTTCACGAACGTGAGTACCACCACAGAGCTCCATTGAAAAGTCGCCCATGGTGACCACTCGTACCTGTTCATCATATTTTTCACCAAACAAAGCCATAGCGCCGGCTGCTTTAGCTTGGTCAATGCTCATCAGCTCGGTATCTAATACAATGTTAGCTCGAATCTGCGTGTTAACTTCTTGTTCTAACTGAGTAATTTGTTGCTGAGTTAATGGCTCGAAGTGAGAGAAATCAAACCGCATTCTGTCTGCTTCGACCAGTGAACCTTTCTGGTTAACATGGTCTCCTAAAAGGTTCCTCAGTGCAGCATGAAGTAGATGGGTAGCAGAGTGATTACGACGAATGTTATTACGCCGCTCAGCATCAACCAATGCCTCAACCGTATCGTTCAGCGTTAAAGTGGTCGTTGCTTTACCATGGTGCGCGATTGCCTTACCAATATATTGAGTATCGGTTACAAAAAACTCTCCGCCATTAGCAACTAATTTGCCGGTATCTCCAACTTGACCGCCACTTTCAGCATAAAAAGGAGTTTCGGAAAGAACTACAATCCCCTCCTCACCAGTGGCTAATTGCTCTACTGGTTGCCCTTCTTTAAATAATTCAACAATGGCTGCCTGCCCCTGATCATCGCTGTAGCCCAAAAATTTACTTTGTTGCGACGACTTCAGCTGACTGTTGTAATCAACACCAAACTGCGACGACTGCTGAGCGCGTTGCCGCTGTTGATCCATTGCTTGCTGGAAACCTGGTTCGTCAATGGTCAACTCTTGCTCACGGGCAATATCAGCGGTTAAGTCAACCGGAAATCCATAAGTATCATAGAGCTTGAAGACTACATCGCCGGGTATCACCGTATCCTGCAGTGTCTTAATTTCTTCGTTCAGTATCGCCAATCCACGTTCTAAGGTTCTGGCAAACTGTTGTTCTTCTCGCTGCAGAGCGTCTTCAATAACCTGGCGCTTCTGCTCCAACTCTGGATATGCATCACCCATTTGCTGAATAAGCTCGTCGACGAGTTGGTAAAAGAAAGCCCCCTTTGCACCTAGCAAGTGACCATGCCGTACTGCCCGACGAATAATTCGACGCAGCACATAACCACGCCCCTCGTTAGACGGCATTACACCATCGACTATCAGGAATGAACACGAGCGAATATGATCGGCAATCACTCGCAACGACTTGCTCTCCGTGTCGGTGACACCAACCGCTTTCGCTGCTGCATGAATTAGAGCCTGAAAAGTATCCGTTTCGTAGTTGCTGTGGACGCCTTGCAGAATTGCCGCAATGCGCTCAAGCCCCATACCGGTATCAATCGATGGATCCGGCAGTGGCTCAAAACTCCCGTCTGCCTGACGGTTGTATTGCATAAAGACCAGGTTCCAGATCTCAATATAACGGTCTCCGTCCTCTTCTGGAGTGCCAGGAGGTCCTCCCCAAACTTCGGGGCCATGATCATAGAATACCTCAGAGCACGGACCACACGGCCCGGTATCGCCCATCGACCAAAAGTTATCGGACTCACCGATACGAGATATACGACTCTCCGGAATACCGATTTCTTTCACCCAAATGTCGTAAGCTTCATCATCTTCGGTAAAAACGGTTACCCATAATTTTTCTGCAGGTAGCTGAAGTTCCTCGGTTAGGAAGTGCCAGGCATACTGAATCGCTTCGCGCTTAAAGTAGTCGCCGAAGCTAAAGTTACCTAACATTTCGAAAAAGGTGTGATGCCGCGCTGTATATCCGACGTTTTCTAAATCGTTATGCTTGCCACCAGCACGCAAACAGCGCTGGGCGGAGGTAGCGCGTGTATAACGCCGCTTGTCAGTCCCTAAAAAGACATCTTTGAACGGCACCATACCGGCATTAGTAAACAGCAAGGTTGGGTCATTCCCCGGAATCATTGACGCGGATGGAACGCGTTGATGACCACGGTCCGCAAAGAACTGTAAAAACTTCTCACGAATTTGGGCGCTATTCATGCTCATTTAACATCCTATTGAACTTCTGTTTTTTTACCGAATATAACTGTCTAGATTATCACGAAGCGTTTGGCTCGCCTAGCTTTCCAGCTCGCCCAGCACCGCAAAAATTTGATCGCCGCTAAAGCCTCTTTGTTGAAGGTAGCGAACTCTCTTTGACCACTCCTTCCGGTCTACTGGTGGTCGTTCTCCAAACTTACGTTGATGCAGCTCGCGACAGCGCTGCTGCCAGTCAACCGAATGTTCGGCCAGTGCCGCTTCGACCAGCTGCCGATCAACACCGCGTTGCTGGGTGGCCTGGGCTACTATCTTAATACGTCCCTGACCTTGCATTAGTTTTTCCCGAATAAAACTACCAATAAAGCGCTCGTCACTCTGCCACCCCTTGGTTGCTAACTCCTGTATTAATTCATCAACGTCAGCGTCAGGCCAGCCTTTTTGGGTTAATTTATGGCGCAGTTCAAACTGGCTATGTTCACGTCGGGTTAGTAACCGAAACGCTGCATCTTTCAACGTTTGCTTGTCGCTATTTTGGCTCGCATCTTGCGACACTCCGGAACTTTTACTCATTGGTTCACTCCAAAGATGAAAGTCATTGCACAGGATAACGTATGAAACACTCGGATCCATTCTGGAAGCCTACACTTATTTTAACAGCTTGCTTGTTAATACTCATATCGTTTACATCACAGGCGCAATCTTCTCCTACTAATTCGATTACTGTTTCTGGCTCTGCTACGGTATCTGCGGTTCCCGACCGCGCATCGCTGTCGTTTACTATAGAACAACGAGGCAACAAGCTAAGTTCACTTAAAACACAAGTTGATCAGGCCAGCCGTCGACTTATCGACGATTTGTTGGGCCTTGATATCGCAGAAAAAAATATTCGCTCATTTCAACTTCATGTTTATCCACGTTATGAAAACGCGGACAACGGTAAGCAACGCCAAAGTGGCTTTGTCGTAATGCGTTCTATCGATATCACCCTGCCTTCTCTAGAAAGTTATGACCAGATTATCGATTTAGCGTTAGCTCAAGGCGTGACTCGAGTCGGACAAATTCGCTTCGAAGTTTCCGATCAAGACGCGTTGTATCAGCAAGCCTTACAAAAAGCCTATCAAAGCGCTTTTGAAAAAGCACAGTTCCTTGCTACCACGGCGCAGCTCGAGATTGGCGCAACCCTGCGCATCGATGAACAGTCAATGTCGCGACCGGTCGCCTTTCAAATGGCAGAAATGAGCTCTCGCAGCCAATCACCTTCTTTGCCAGGCGAGCAGTCCATTGATGCAAGACTGCAGGTTCAGTTTGAACTTTTATCCAAAGATTAATAAAGACTTGAACCGTAGTTTGTCATACAATTAATTAACATTAATAAACAGTTTTAGCCTGGGGTTAGCCATTGCGCTACGTCGCATTTCTATTAATTATTCTTGCCAGTTACACTGCCAGTGCCGCCGAACCATGGCAGCAGTGGCGCGTGGATGCCAGTAGCTCACCCGAGCGCTGGTTACAAACAACCAGCGAATGGATAGAAACTTATAATAACCAACGTCAATATAGCGAGTTGGCGATGGCCTATGCCATTCGTTCTGAAGCTCTGCGTTATGTTGGCAACGAAAACCAAGCACAGGAGACTATTGAAGAAGGACTTCGCTTTGCCGAGCTATCGGAGTCCCCGGTAGCAAAAAGTTTGTTGCGAATTAACCAGACTTGGTATTACCTGCAACGAGGATTGCTTGGTCAGGCAGCAACCAGTGCTGTGTATGCTGCCGAAGCGGCAAAAAAAACCAACAATGATAATTTGCTGATAGAAGCTGATATGCTTCACGCCCAAGTTTTTCACAAGTCTGGAGATATCAGCAGGGCACTGGAAATTTTAGAGTCTTTAGAGCAACAACAGTACTCTGATATGGCCCGGCTACAAGTTGAATACCACAGCTTGATTGGCGCTATTTACCTTGATGTTGGGGCTACTAACATTGCTCTTGACCACATGTTAAACGCACTGCAAATAGCCAGAGATAAGCTCGGCAAGTGGGACGTTTCGGTACTGGAGTACAACATGGGCCGAGCTTACCTATCCAATCAAGAATACCAGCAAGCCAGTCAACACCTAAAAACTGCATTATCGCTAAGCCGTTCGATTAACGATGATTTAGGTATCGCTTATGCTTTATACCGACTCGCCGAAATCGAACAAATCGAAGGAAGAACTCGACCAGCGCTTGAACTTATGCAGCAAGCATTACCGGTATTCAAAAAAGTTGGTGCCCACCCGATGGAGGCCGAAATCAGGCTTGGCATCAGTAGAATTCACTTGGTGAATAAAGAGTTAACTAAGCTTAAGGCATCGTTGACTGCGGCTGAATCACTGATTAATACACTAAGTGACCCTGAGTTAAAACAGTCGCTGCATGAATTATTGTCTGAGTATCATCAACAGACAGGTAACTTTGAGCGAGCGCTAACAGACTATAAACAATCAGTACAGTTTCTTTTAGAGCATCAACGAGCAATACAGCAAAAACAAATTCAGGAAATTATGGTGCGGCTGGAAATTCGTGAACAAGAAGCCACTAACGAACTTCTGAAAAAAGAAAATCAAGTACAGCAACTGCAATTAAAAGAACAACAAACGTCTAACTATTTGATGGTCTGGTTGCTGCTCTCAGGCGCTGCCATCTTTCTATTAATCAGTTACTTTTTGTTCCAACAAATGAAATCCCGTAAGCGATACGCGGAACTGGCTCTTAAAGATGATTTAACGGGAGCTCCTAACCGCCGTGCTATCGTGCGATTCTGTAAACAGGGATTAGCACAAGTTAAACAGAATCAGCGTCGTTTAGCCTTAGCCATTATTGATTTTGATTACTTTAAACAGATTAATGATAATTTTGGTCATGACGTCGGCGATCATGTATTACAAAGGTTTGCCGAAGTCACGCAAAACTGTTTACGCAGCAACGATAAATTTGGCCGAATGGGTGGCGAAGAATGGCTACTGGTATTTTTCGACGCCGATGAAAACGACGCCGAATTAATATTTGGTCGGCTATTGGAGATGATTAATAAAAAACCTATTCAGGGGTTACCACAAGATTATCGTGTAACCTTTAGTATGGGGTTTGCTGCTGCCACCCAGCAAGACGACTTCGAATCTCTCTATAAACGTGCTGATGATGTCCTATACGATGCTAAGCACAAGGGACGTCAGCGTTTACAAGTGGCGCCAGAGCCAATGGTAGCTGATAGCTAACACAATGTAAGCCGCCACCGCCAAGCACCAGCTCCCGAGCATTAAACGGGATCATCCGGGTGTCAGGCACAGCCTTTTGTAGTCGCTCCAGCACTTGTTGATCTTCAGGCAAGTCATACTGCGGCACAATCAGTGCCTGATTTAATACGATGCAATTCACATAGCTGCATAACAATGGTAGCTCGGTCGTTCTAGCTAACGAGCCGGAAGAATGTGTAATATTGCAACGCTCAAAATATCGGCTTGGCTGCGGGGACGGCAGCGGTAAAGCAATTTTGTTGATGCTGTCGGGTAATTCCTGCAATTGCTTTTCTAACTGTTGGCAGGCAACAAAGTCGGGGTGTTGCGGCTCATTAGTGGCGCTATAAATCACGGTATTATCATTTACAAATAAGACCAGATTATCAATATGCCCCCCCGTTTCATCTGCCACTAACTGGGTTTCGATAAAAATAGGTTTAAGTGGCTCAAAAGTATCCGCCAACAGTCTTTTGAGTTGGCTTTCGTTGAGCTGAGGATTGCGCGACTTAATACTGTTAAAGCCAATTAATAGCCATTCCCCGTTGTGACTAAAAGTACCATTTTCAGCAACCCAGAAACTCTGGGAAATAACTCTTTCTTTAAATAACCGCGTGGCTAACGTTGCGTCTTTATCATAAGCTGACTGCACTCCACCCCAACCATTAAAACGAGGTTGCCAGCCGCGCCAATCAGCAGCTTCAGGACAGGTTTCGATGGTGTGCCATAACGGTAAAGTATCGCGTAGCCAAATATCGTCGTAACCAATAGTCGAGGGCAAAATACTGCAGGGTTGGAACTGCGATATAGATTGTTGTAACTGTTTAATTCGGGCTTGAGCGGGTTCGCCATTCTTACGCCAGACGTCGCTACGGTAGGGCTCGGCCAGCAAACATACTTGCCCGGCCGAGTATTCTTTAAACCATCGCCGCATGCTACTTTTTGTTAGGTGGCGACTTTTTGGCCGAAGAACGAGGTCTTTGTTTGATATCCTGTTTTCTTCTGGCGGTCGCTTTTCTGATTTTACCAAACCGACGTTGTTTGGACTCCTGATGCCTGGGGTCGACAAAGGAACGCTTTTCCGGCGGCAGTTTTACTTCCTTACGTAAATAGTTTACTTCTTCTAAAGACAACTCAGCCCAGCCCCCCTGGGGCAAACCAGACTCTAGTGGAATGTCACCATAACGTACACGAATCAACCGGCTGACCTGAACTTCCTGCGACTCCCACAAACGACGAACTTCGCGGTTCCTGCCTTCGCTTAAAGTAACATGGAACCAGCGATTCATGCCGTCGCCGCCAGCAACTTTAATCGCGTTAAATTTTGCCGGACCATCTTCTAACTGCACACCTTTTTGCAAACGTTGCAGCATGGCTTCGTCAACTTCGCCGAAAATTCGCACGGCATATTCACGTTCAATTTGTTGGCTTGGGTGCATTAACCGATTAGCTAATTCGCCATCGGTAGTAAATAACAACAAACCCGAAGTATTAACATCGAGTCTTCCAACCGCAACCCAACGCGCCCCGGACATACGTGGTAAGCGGTCGTAAACGGTCGGCCGCCCTTCTGGGTCTTTGCGGGTGCAAAGTTCGCCTTCGGGTTTGTGGTACATTAAAACTCGACAAATCACCGCTTCTTCAGGCTTTATCTGAGCCTCATGGCCATCGATACGAACCTGAGCATCCGCATCAATACGCTCCCCTAAACGCGCTACTTTGCCATTAACACGGATACGGCCAGCGGAAATTTTCGCCTCGATCTCACGGCGTGAACCGTGTCCTGAACGGGCTAATACCTTTTGTAACTTCTCAGTCATTCAATGTGTCTCTCTCGTTAGTCGCTGTCTCAGCGGTACGGTCTGCTGCCGGTTGACTATCAATATCCGGCAATTGTTCCAGGTTATTCAAATTAAAATCATCTAAAAATTCGGCCGTTGTTGCATAAAGTTGAGGCCTGCCCGGCACTTCTTTAACACCAATAACCTTTATCCAGTTACGTTCTTGCAGTGTCTTAATAATATTACTGCTAACGCTAACGCCCCGAACTTGCTCAATCTCACCCCGGGTTATCGGCTGCCGATAAACGATTAGCGCCAGCGTTTCTAACAATGCCTGCGAGTAACGCGGGGGTTTTTCCTGCCATAAACCGGCTAGTCGTTGACCCAACTCAGCGCGTGTTTGAAAACGATAACCCGAAGCAACTTTAACCAACTCGACACCGCGTTCGCTATAGTCCTGCTGCAAATTAGTAAGTGCCGCTTTCACAGCCGCCAGCGACGCATCCGATTCAGTTAGCAGTAGCTGCTGTAGTTGCTCTGCCGATAACGGCTGAGGATGCGCAAATAACGCGGCCTCCAGGAGCTGTTTAAGCTGGGTCGAATTCATCATGTTGTCTTTTTAAACGAATATGAATGTCACTCATCGGTTCCATCTGTGACAATTCTATCATTGATTCCTTCACAAGTTCCAAAATTGCTAAAAAACTAACCACTGCTCCCGCTCGTCCTTCACTGCGAACGAATAGCCGACTAAAGCTAATATAAGTTTGATGCTGCAGCAATTCGAGCACATGACTCATTCTAGCCCGGGTTGAGAGTTGTTCTCGTTTTATTTGGTGGTGAGCCTGCAACTCCACATTCTTTAATACCCGGCTAAAGGCAAGGGTCAAATCTTCGAGTGTCACTGCTGGTGGCGGTATAGTGACATAATCCCGGGCATCTGTTGCAACTTCGCTTAGCCAGGTATCTCGACCGACCTGCGGTTGTTGTTCAATGTATTCTGCACCATGACGAATTGCCTCGTATTCTTGCAGGCGTCGCACTAGCTCCGCACGCGGATCTTCTTCTTCATCATCTTCCTGCGGCGGTTTAGGCAGCAGTAATCGGCTTTTTATTTCCGCCAGCATCGCTGCCATGACCAGGTAATCAGCGGCCAGTTCTAGCTTTAATTCTTTCATCATGTCGACGTACTCAACGTACTGCCGGGTAATGGTTAGCACCGGAATATCAACCATCTCGAGCTTTTGTCGACGGATCAAGTACAACAGCAAATCCATCGGCCCGGAAAAGGTCTCCAGTATAACTTCCAGCGCGTCTGGGGGGATGTATAAATCCTCCGGTTTCTCGACCACCGGTTCGCCACGAACAAATCCCAGAGCTAACGATTTTTGCTCAGCCATAGAAGGTTAAACGCCTAAAAATCAAAGGGATCTGTATTGCCAGCCCCCTCGCGACGCACGACCGGCGCTCCTTCGGACAAATCAACCACCGTTGTTGGGTGTTCTGGCTGATTACCGCCATCAATGATTAACTCAACGCGCTTTTCCAATTGTTCGCGTATGTCATTGGGATCAGACTCTGCAAGCTCATTCTTACCCAGGATAAGGCTGGTCGACATCAATGGCTCGTTCATATCCTCAAGTAAAGCTAACGCGACTTTGTTGGTCGGAACACGAATACCAATGGTTTTACGTTTCGGATTCAATAACCGCTTAGGCACTTCCTTAGTCCCTTTAAGGATAAAAGTATAAGGCCCCGGGGTATTATTTTTTAACAACCGAAAGGCATCATTATCAACCCGTGCGTATATTGAAAGCTCTGACAAGTCACGGCACATTAGGGTGAAATTATGCTCTTTATCAATATCCCTAATCTGGCAAATGCGATCAACGCCTTGTTTATTCCCGAGCTGACAGCCTATAGCATAGCCAGAGTCGGTCGGGTATACTACAACACCGCCACGACGAATAATTTCGGTAGCTTGCTGTATTAATCTTTTTTGCGGATTTTCTGGATGTATCTCAAAGTACTGGCTCATTTAAGCCTCCTGCTTCAGGTGGGCGACCATGCACTCCATATTGGCACACACTGCTCTGGCAGACAAAGGTTTTTGCCTAAATCACGCCAACCGTGAGGATGATGAAAGTCTGACCCTTGCGAAGCTTTAAGCTCATAATCGCTTGCAAACTCGGCAAGTGCCTTACGCTGTCCAATCGGTTGCTGGCTTAGACTCACCTCGATCGCGTCAAGCCCCCATTGTTTAGCTTCAACACACAGCTTACGTAACCACTTATTCGACAATTTATAAGCATGCGGATGGGCCAGTACTGCGACCCCGCCCGCAGCCTGAATTGCCGTTATTGCAGCTTCGATATCACACCATTGAGCTTTAACGTAGGCGCTATTACCTTTACCGATATACCGGTCAAATGCTTGCTGTGGATGTTCGACCACGCCTTTTGCCACCATTGCGTCGGCGATGTGTTTACGGGTAGGCATCCCGGTAATCAAACATTCTTCGCGGGTCACATGTACGCCACGCTGAAACAACTTTTCCAGCATTCGTTCAAAGCGTTGCTCGCGGGCTGCCAATTGTTGCTGGAGTAATTGAGCTAATGCGCTGTCGTTTACGTCCACATTTAACCCAACAATATGAATTTCGAAGGCATGCCACTGGCAGCTTATCTCAACACCACTAATAAGTTGCAATGGCAACTTATTCTGGTCAAGATATTCTGCAGCCTCAATGCTACCGGCGATGGTGTCATGATCCGTAATCGCTAACATATCGACCTGATTAGCAACGGCTCGATGCAATAAGTCAGGGACGGCGAGTTCGCCGTCCGAGTGACGTGTGTGGCAATGCAAATCAACTCTCATATTAAATCTTAGCTGCCAGCTCGGTGCCTTGGCGGATGGCTCTCTTAGCATCGAGCTCGGCCGCTACATCGGCACCGCCTATTAAGTGCACAGACTGCCCGGCATCAATTAGCTGCTGCTGTAGATCTTTTAGCGGAAGCTGACCCGCACATATGACAATATTATCGACCTGTAACAGCTCGCGTTTACCATCGCGCTCTATTTCGATACCCTCCGGCACAATCTGGTGATAAGTAACCGAATTCCACATGTGTACCGACTTGCTCTTAAGCTCAGCCCGATGCACCCAGCCCGAAGTTTTACCCAAACCTTTGCCAACTTTTGTCGGCTTGCGCTGTAATAACCAGACCTGACGTGGACTCGATTCCGGCTGTGGTTGTTTTAAACCACCCCGTTCTTGATACGATTTATCAATTCCCCAGCGCTCAGACCATTCTGGTTCATCAATCGTTAACGATTTTTCGGTGGTCAGATATTCAGAGACATCAAAGCCAATACCCCCAGCGCCGATAACGGCGACTTTATTACCAACTGGTTTGTGGTCTCTTAACACATCCAGATAGCCCAACACATGGGGTAACTCAATTCCTGGAATGTCTACTTGCCGCGGTTTTACCCCTGTCGCCAGCACGATTTCGTCATAGTTACCTGCCGCTAAGCCGTCCGCTGATTGAGCTTGACCTAACTTGACGTTAACCCCGGTATCTTTAATACGCTCCGCAAAGTAACGCAGCGTCTCATGAAATTCTTCTTTGCCCGGAATTTGCTTAGCATAATTAAACTGACCACCAATTTCGTTGGCTTTATCGTAGAGATCAACATGGTGACCACGTTCCGCAGCGGTACAGGCAAATGCCAACCCTGCCGGACCTGCGCCAATAACTGCCACACGTTTTTTATCAGTGGCTGGCGTCACAACTAGTTCAGTCTCATAACAGGCTCTGGGATTAACCAGACAACTTGCCCGTTTGTTGGCAAAAACATGATCCAGACAGGCCTGATTGCAGGCAATGCAGGTATTAATTTTTTCTGGTTGATTTTGGGCTGCTTTATTGACCAGCTCCGCATCCGCTAATAAAGGCCGTGCCATCGATACCATATCGGCTTGATTTGAGGCCAGAATATGCTCGGCTATGTCCGGTGTGTTAATACGATTAACGGCAACAACCGGTACACTTAATTCGCGTCTTACCCGTTCTGTAATCCAACTAAATGCCGCCCGCGGCACCGATGTTACGATAGTTGGCACTCGTGCTTCATGCCAACCAATACCAGTATTAATGATTGTAACTCCGGCTTGCTCTAATGCTTTACCCAGCTGCAGCACTTCATCCAAAGTATGTCCGTCATCCACTAAGTCCAGCATCGACAACCGGAAAATAATAATAAACTTGTCACCAACGCGCTGCCGTACCTGCTTCATTATTTCCAACGGCAGCCGCATCCGGTTCTCAAAACTGCCACCCCATTGGTCGGTTCTTTCATTGGTCCGGGGACATAAAAACTGATTAATTAAATAGCCTTCAGAGCCCATAATTTCGACTCCGTCATAACCAGCTTTCTGCGCCAACCTTGCCGAGCGAGCATAGTGCTTGATGGTTGTTTTAATCTGCCGTTCGCTCATGACTTTAGGTTTAAACGGATTAATAGGCGCTTTTATCGCACTTGGGGCCAAACTGAATGGATGGTAGCTATAACGTCCGGCATGAAGAATTTGCATGCAAATTTTAGCACCGTATTGATGAACCCGGTCGGTCACTTTACGGTGTTTGCTAACATGCCATGGCTTTGACATCTCACTGCCAAAAGGAGCTAGTCGTCCGCGAAAGTTTGGGCTGATCCCACCCGTAACGATAAGCCCAACACCACCTTTTGCACGTTCTTCATAAAACGCCGCTAACTTGTCAAAACCACCTTTTTCTTCTTCCAGCCCAGTATGCATTGAGCCCATCAGCACTCGATTTTTTAACTGGGTAAAACCAAGATCCAGTGGCTCTAATAACTTTGGATACGATGATTGGGTCACAACAGCCTCTTTTTTAAACGGGTGTTTGATTTCTTTCTCACTTTACTCGTTAAGCAGCGATAGCTCAAGTTCTCCGTCAAGTATCGTAAATGCTCGGGTAATAATCGCATATTCTTTGACTATCAGTTAAAAAAGTTTGTTAATCTTGAGCAACAAAACAAAGGAGAAACTCATGAAACAGTCAGTCGCGTTAGTCGCTGGGTTGTCATTGTTAGGCTCGGTTGCCTCTAGTGCCGCATACGCACAGCAGGACCCTAGCGAACACTTACGTCAAATTCCTATAGAAACCACTTCGGTTACTGAACACAGTGTTGAAATAAACGGTGAAAGCGTTGATTACTCAGCAACTGCAGGCACATTACCGGTCTGGAATGACGAAGGACACCCAACAGCCACCTTGTTTTATACCTATTACCAGCGAGAAGATGTCGATAATCGTGCCGAACGTCCCGTCGTGTTCTCTTTTAACGGCGGACCCGGCTCAGCATCCGTTTGGATGCACCTTGCTTATACAGGCCCCAAGGTGCTTAACCTGAGCGATGAGGGCTACCCGGTGCAGCCTTACGGTGTGCAGGATAACCCTCATTCAATTTTAGACGTGGCAGATATTGTCTTCGTTAACCCAGTAAACACCGGCTACTCCCGCGTTTTACCGAATGCAGACGGCGAAATGCCTTCAAAAAAGAAACAGCAGGAAATGTTCTTTGGCGTTAACTCTGACGTTCAATACCTGGCAGAATGGATGACCACATTCACCAGCCGCTATAACCGCTGGCGGTCACCCAAGTTTTTAATTGGTGAGAGTTACGGCACCACCCGTGTTTCGGGTCTTGCTCATGCGCTGCAAAACCGCGAATGGATGTACATTAACGGGGTAGTATTGGTGTCACCGACAGATATTGGCATTGACCGAGAAGGCCCGGTAAAGGAAGCCAATCAGTTGCCTTACTATGCAGCGGCTGCCTGGTATCATGACGCGTTGCCACAGGACCTACAAAGTAAAGACTTATTAGAAGTTTTGGCCGAAGTAGAACAGTATACGTTAGATAACTACCTGCCGGCATTAGCAAAAGGAGCCATGTTGAGCGACAGTGAGCGCCAACAAGTGGCCGAAACAGTGTCGCGCTATTCGGGTTTATCTAAGGAAGCGGTACTTTCTAATAACCTGGCGCCGGGCACTTGGTATTTCTGGAAAGAATTATTACGTGATAAAGATCGCACGGTTGGTCGCTTAGACTCGCGTTACCTCGGTATTGACGGTCGTCGTGCCGGTGACCGCCCAGACTACAACGCTGAACTGACGTCTTGGTTGCACTCTTTTACCCCAGCCATTAATTACTATTTGCGCGAAGAACTCGACTTTGTCACCGATGTGAAATACAACATGTTTGGTCCGGTTCACCCATGGGATCGCAGCAATAATAATACCGGCGAGCAGCTACGCGAAGCGATGGCCGCTAACCCCTATTTGAATGTGCTGGTACAGTCAGGGTATTTCGACGGTGCTACCAATTATTTTGATGCTAAATACACAACCTGGCATTTAGACCGCAGCACCTTGATGAAAAATCGCATCGACTTTAAAGGTTATCGCAGTGGCCACATGATGTACCTACGTCGTGCCGATCTTGAAACGGCTAATGACGATGTTCGCGACTTTATTATCAAGGCATTACCCGAGCGCGGAGTTCCGGCCGAATATCAATAAACAGTGCTTGACAAGCTGGCGGTAAGTCGTTAGCTTGTCACCTATTGCAGGCCCTGAAGCGCCTTTTGTTGATTATACAACTAACCATGATACAACGAGTGACTGGATAAACGATGACACTTACATTACGCACGACAGTACAACATTGGTGGTGGAACTTCTCGCAAGAGCGGGTAGTGGCAGTGTGCGTGTGATTTTTTCGTAACCAGTCAACTAGAACCCGCTCCATCGAGCGGGTTTTTTTATGCCCCGCCGGTGGAGCTGTCAGTTAAACTTTGGAGTAGTAATTGTGCAAACATCAGTCGTGCGGGGACAGCTAGAAAGCCTGAAAGTTGAAATTCCCTATCAACCAGATACGCTCAGTGTCTTTCAGGCCTTATGCCAGGATTCTGGCCACCATCTGTTGCTGGATTCAGCTGATATAGGTACTAAACGTGCCGTAAAAAGCCTGCTATTAGTCGATGCTGCAGTAAAGCTCACTTGCGAAGGCCAACAAGTTACGATAGAAGCACTTACCGACAATGGTCAGCAGCTGATCGCATTTATCGCCGACCAGCTTCCCCAGCCACTCTTTCAACAACAGTCAGCGACTGTTTTAGTGGCCGATTTCAGTCGCAGCGGAATTCACCAGGACGAAGACTCAAGATTAAAGTCGCTAAGTAATATGGAGCCCCTGCGGTTGTTACAGCAACAGCTGTTTAAGGCTAGTGACGAAGCTAAAAAAAATCCGTTTTCTGTCTTCCTCGGTGGTGTTTTTGGTTATGATTTTGTTGCTAGCTACGAGCAATTACCCGAAGTTGCTAAAGGCGACAATGCTTGTCCCGACTATGTCTTTTACCTTGCTGAAACGCTATTACTTATCGATCATGAAAAGCAGTCGTGCGAGCTATTAGGTAGTCTTTTTAGTGGTGAAAACGAAAACGCTCGCTATCATCAGCTCACTCAGCGCATTGGCGAGCTTGCCGCTCGCTGCCAACTACCTGGCCGAACAAGTCAACAAACTCCAGCGGCTGCACTAATCGACGATGTTTTTGCTAATGTAATAGCAACCCCTTCGGCCAACGATTTTGCTACCACAGTAGAGTCCCTTAAAGAACACATTCTGGACGGCGATATTTTTCAGGTGGTGCCCTCCAGACAGTTTAAATTGCCTTGCCCCGACTCGCTGGCAGCCTATCAGCAGCTAAAACGTAATAACCCATCACCTTATATGTTTTACTTTAGCCACCCAGATTTTTGCTTGTTTGGCGCATCGCCTGAGTCAGCGCTTAAGTACCAAACCGAGACCAATCAGGTTGAGCTTTACCCGATAGCCGGAACAAGACCGCGCGGACGTAATGCTGATGGTAGTATCAACCTGGATATCGATGGACGCTTAGAGTTAGAGCTGAGGTTAGACGAAAAAGAGCTATCAGAGCATTTGATGTTGGTGGATCTGGCGCGTAATGATTTAGCACGAATTTGTCAGCCCGGCAGTCGTTATGTAGCTGACCTGTTGAAAGTTGACCGCTACTCGCAGGTTATGCACCTCGTGTCACGAGTGGTAGGTCAACTACGTAAGGATTGCGATGCGTTGCATGCCTACCGCGCCTGTATGAATATGGGCACCTTAACTGGCGCCCCCAAAGTCAGTGCCGCCAGCTTAATCCGGCAAGTTGAACAGCAAGGCCGTGGCAGCTACGGCGGAGCCGTTGGTTATTTAGCCGGTAACGGTGACATGGATACCTGTATCGTTATCCGCTCTGCTTATGTCAGCAACCAGCAAGCCATTGTTCAGGCAGGTGCAGGCGTCGTTTATGATTCTGACCCTGCTGCCGAAGTTGCTGAGACTGAAAATAAAGCAAAAGCCGTAATACTGGCGATTCAGCAAAGTGCTAAAGGGGTATCCGTATGAGTATTAGCCCGGCAAGAATCGTGTTAATAGACAACGTCGATTCGTTTTCTTATAACTTAGTCGACGAATTACGCCAACTAAATTTTGAGCTGGTGGTGTACCGCAATCAGGTTCCCGCCGACACCGTTATCAACGATTTGCAAAGCTACCAGGGGCCTCAGGTCGTATGCCTTTCTCCAGGACCGGGCCACCCCAACGCAGCCGGTAATCTAATGGCAATTATTGAGTTCGCCAGCGGCCGCTATCCCATGCTCGGTATTTGTCTTGGTTTCCAGGCTTTGATCGAGTTTTCCGGAGGTCGAGTCGCCCGTTGCGGCGAAGTAGTTCACGGTAAAACAGCGGTGATGAATGTCACCGAACACCCGTTATTCAATGACATTGCCGTCAACAACCAATGTGTCGTAGCGCGCTATCATTCTCTAAGCGGCTATGATTTGCCCGCTTCAGTCTCTGTCATTGGCGACGTTAACGGCATACCAATGGCGGCTGAATTTAAACAGGCGGCAGCATTAGGCTTCCAGTTCCATCCAGAATCTTTACTAACACCAAAAGGAAAGCAAATACTCGCAAACAGCGTTAGTTTGCTTTTATCACAGACACAAGAACTTGCAGGAAATCGGCCATGAATAAGTTAAAGAAGTTACTCGACGGCGAACGGCTATCGCAACAGGAAAGTAAGTTATTTTTCCAGCATCTGGTTAAAGGCGAGTTAAACGACACCCAAATTAGTGCTGCTTTAGTGGCTATGAAAATGCGCGGCGAGACCTCTGCTGAACTCGCTGGCGCGGCGCAGGCGGTGCTTGATGTCTGTAAACCCTTTCAACGGCCGCAACAACTGGTATTTGATAGTTGTGGAACTGGGGGTGATGGCAGCAATACCATTAATATATCCACCACTGCGGCACTAATTGCCGCATCGATGGGGTTATGTGTTGCTAAGCACGGTAATCGCAGTGTGTCATCTCGCTCGGGCTCCGCCGACGTTCTCGAGTCATTAAAACTAAGAACCAACCTTGACCCACGTGATGCGGCTCTTCAATTGCAAGAAAATAGATTTTGCTTTTTATTCGCTCCGCACTATCACCCAGGTGTAAAATACGCCATGCCAGTTCGGCAAACGTTAAAAACGCGTACTTTGTTCAATCTCATCGGGCCGCTGGTTAACCCCGCCCGCCCCGATGTGCAGTTACTTGGTGTATACAGTCCAGAATGGCTGCGTCCAATGGCCGAAACATTACAACGGCTAGGGGTGAAACGAGCTATGGTCGTACACGGTAGTGGCCTTGATGAATTAGCGTTGCATGGGCCGAGTCAGGTGATTGAATTGGAAGATGGGGAACTAACCGAATATCAACTATCCGTAGCCGACTTCGGCTTACAAACCATGCCGCTCAGTGATCTTAAAGGCGGTGATGCGGACTTTAACGCACGTATTTTGCAACAAACCCTAGCGGGTAAAGGCGAGCCTGCACAACAGCAAGCCGTCGCTATGAACGTTGCTGCGCTACTCTATATGAGTGGCCAGTTTGGTCAGTTACGAGAGGCTACTGAGGCGGCTCTGGATCACATTTCCAGTGGTCAGGCACTACAACACCTACAACAGGTTCAGCAGGCACAGGAGACGTATCATGTCTGATAATATTTTAGCCCGAATTGTTGACGACAAAGCAGCGCAGAATGAACAGCAGGCACAACAGTACCCGCTTGAGCAGATAAAGAGTTCCTTGCAACTGAGCGATCGCAGCTTGTATGAGGCGCTGAATCAAACCGCAGCGGGGTTTATCCTGGAATGCAAAAAAGCGTCGCCTTCTAAAGGGCTGATTCGCAGCAATTTTGACCCGGTCAAATTGGCTCGTGACTATCAACCTTATGCCGCGGCTATCTCAGTGCTGACTGAGCCCGACTATTTTCAGGGCCGGCTGGAGTACCTCAGTGCAGTGAGGGCTAAAGTGCATCAACCGGTGCTGTGCAAAGACTTTTTTGTTGAAGAGCAACAAGTGTACCGCGCCCGTTATTTTGGTGCTGATGCTATTTTATTGATGTTGTCTGTACTTGATGATGACACTTACACACGACTCGCCAATATCGCCAATAAGCTGCACATGGACGTTCTTACGGAAGTGGCCAATGAGGAAGAAATGCACCGTGCGAACGCACTTGGGGCAAAAATAATTGGTATTAACCATCGCGATTTAACCAATTTAACCATCAACCCGAATCGCAGTGCGGAACTTGCCCCGCTGGCTGCCAAAGATGCGCTGCTGGTGGCCGAGTCAGGCTTTTCAAACCATCAGGAAATCCGCCGCGTAGCACCTCATGTGAATGGCTTTCTAATCGGCAGCGCATTAAGCGCACAAAATGATGTCGACTACGCCTGCCGATCCTTACTTTATGGCGAGAATAAAATTTGCGGTTTAACCCGCGCCGAAGACGCAATAAATGCCGAAGCTGCCGGTGCCGTTTTTGGTGGACTTATTTTTGCGCCTCACTCGCCGCGCAAGGTTGAGCTAACACAAGCCCAGCAAGTTATCACTGCAGTACCCACATTACGCTGGGTTGGTGTATTTGCGGATCAACCACTGGAGGATGTGGTGCGTACTGCGTTGGATTTACAGCTGTTCGCGATTCAATTGCATGGCCACGAAGACATTGATTTTATCAGTCAGCTTAAAACCAAGTTGAAGCACGCTGGAGCCGAACGCACACAGATATGGCGAGCTATCAGAGTCGACTCGATTGGCGACATCGAACTATTGCCAACAACCGATTTAATCGATCGTATCGTATTAGATAATGGAGCTGGCGGAACTGGTGCTCGGTTTGACTGGTCGCTATTGAGCGCACTCACTGAGCAACAACGCAGCCGATGTTTATTGGCTGGTGGTATTAGCGTCGAAAATGTGAGCGGCGCTGCACAACAGCGATTATCCGGCATTGACAGCAGTTCACAGCTGGAAGTTAGTGCGGGTGTTAAAGATACCCATAAAATTCAACAGTTATTCGTAAATATTCGCAGTTATGGGCGCAAAAAACCTGTAACTTCTTCGAAAAGTAATTATCAGGAGGCCATATGAGCCGTAACCTTTCAGCCTATTTTGGCGATTTTGGTGGTCAGTTTGTGCCTGAAATTCTGTTGCCCGCACTGGAGCAACTCGAACAAGCATTTATTGATGCACAAAGTGACGAAGAATTTCAGAGCGAGTTTCGCGGTTTGTTAAAAAACTACTTGGGGCGGCCAACGCCGCTTAGTTTATGCCGTAATCTTCCTTTAAAATCGCCGAACGGAACCAAAATATACTTAAAAAGAGAAGATTTACTGCACGGTGGTGCACACAAAACAAATCAAGTTTTGGGTCAGGCACTGCTTGCTAAGCGCATGGGCAAACATCGGATTATCGCCGAAACAGGTGCCGGTCAACACGGAACTGCCACAGCGCTGGCCTGCGCCTTGCTCGACCTGGAATGCATTATCTACATGGGCAAGAAAGACGTCGAAAGACAGCAACCTAACGTGTTCCGGATGGAGCTGATGGGCGCAAAAGTGGTCCCGGTCGATACCGGCAGTGGTACCTTGAAAGATGCAGTTAATGAGGCATTGCGCGACTGGACCGCCAGCTATCCGACCACGCATTACCTACTAGGAACAGCTGCCGGAGCCCACCCATTCCCGACTATTGTGAGAGAGTTTCACCGGATGATTGGTGAGGAGTCTAAAGCGCAGATTATGGATCAGGCTGGCTGCATGCCCGACGAGGTTATTGCCTGCGTCGGCGGCGGCTCCAATGCCATTGGTATGTTTGCCGACTTTATCGATGAGAAAGACGTGCAACTGGTCGGTGTAGAGCCTGCAGGTAAAGGCGTTAATACACTCCATCACGGTGCGACTTTAACCGCTGGTAAACCGGGGATTTTGCACGGCTGTTTATCCTACCTGATGCAAACCGACGAGGGGCAAATAGAAGAATCCTATTCGGTATCAGCGGGACTCGATTACCCGGGTGTTGGACCACAGCATGCTCACCTAAAATCGATTGGCCGGGCGCGCTACGAATCGGTCACTGACGAGGAAGCATTGGAGGCATTTAAGCTGCTATCACGGCACGAGGGAATTATCCCGGCACTGGAGTCTGCTCATGCACTCGCCTACGCACTAAAACGTGCTGCCGAACCCGATGCGCCAAAAGTTTTATTAATTAATTTATCAGGTCGGGGCGATAAAGACATTGATCATGTGCGCCGCATTTTTGCCGCTGAAGAGAAGGAGTCTCAGTCATGAGTCGTTATGAAGCGCTATTCAAGGGATTATCAAGCAATAATAAAGGCGCATTCGTGCCCTTTGTTACACTGGGCGACCCCTCCCCTGAACAGAGCCTGAATGTTATTAAAGCCCTTATTGATGGCGGTGCTGATGCGTTAGAACTCGGTTTGCCATTTTCTGATCCGGTCGCAGACGGACCGGTTATCCAGCGAGCCAATTTACGAGCCTTGCAGGCTGGCACTTCTTTTAATGATATTTTGCGAATTCTACGAGAAGTTCGTGCCTATGCACCGGAAATTCCGATCGGGCTGTTAGTTTATGCCAACCTTATTTATGCCAAGGGAGCGGATAGTTTTTATCGGCAAATGCATGAAGCAGGGGTCGACTCCGTACTTATTGCAGACGTGCCAACTAAGGAAGCCGCTAGATTTGCCGACATTGCCAAACAACACTCTATTGATGCCGTCTTTATTTGTCCGCCAGATGGCAGTGACGAGTTAATTGAACGAGTTGCAAAAAATTGTTCAGGTTATGTTTATCTGCTGAGTCGAGCCGGTGTTACTGGTGCTGAAACACAGATGCAGCTCCCGGCATCTGCCTTAATCGACAAGCTTAAGCAACATGGCGCTCCACCCGTTTTGCTCGGCTTTGGAATCTCTAAACCAGAACACGTACAGGCCGCATTTACTGCTGGTGCTGACGGAGCTATCAGTGGCTCTGCAGTAGTTGCCATTATTGAGAAAAACCTCGACAATGAACAGCAACAAGTTAACCAGCTAACTGAGTTTGTGGCTTCGATGAAAGCCGCCACCTAAATCCAGCAGATGTAACGGAGAATATAATGGCGCTAGTGTTGGAATATTTGCCAATTATTGCTTTTTTTGTGTTTTATAAACTGGCAGATATTTATGTCGCTACTGGCGTCTTAATGGCCGGTACTGTTATTCAGCTGCTCGGTTTAAAGTTATTGAAGCAACCCATCACTAATCGTCACTGGGTAATATTAGCCGTCGTGATGGTATTTGGTGCGGTCACCATATTACTGCGCGATGATTGGTTTATTAAGCTAAAGGTGTCAATCGTATACCTGGCAATTGCCGGCTTATTATTAGGTGGCTTAATCTGGAAAAAACGAAGCCCGTTGCAATCAATGATGGGACAGGATATCAAGTTACCGGAACCGGTCTGGAGCCGGTTAACTTATGCTTGGGTTATTTTCTGTGGTGCACTGGCAGCGGTTAATTTGTACATTGCCAAATACTGGACTCAGGAAGCCTGGGTTAATTTTAAAGTTTTCGGCATACTCGGGATTACTTTAATATTCACTATCGGTACCGGCGTTTACATGTATCGACACGCCGAAAAAGAAGGAACTGCAGACTAATGTGGTTTGTTATTATAGCTGAGGACCATGAGGGGTCTTTAGAGGCTCGCAGACAAGCCCGCCCTGCTCATTTAAACCGGTTAAAGTCATTACAAGCTGATGGTAGGCTTTTGGTCGCGGGTCCTTGTCCTGCTATTGCGGAGCAGGATCCGGGGCTGCTTGGTTTTACCGGCTCTGTCGTTATTGCCGAATTTGACTCTCAGCAACAAGCAGAGCAATGGGCAAACGATGACCCTTACTGGGATGCTGGAGTATACGCTAAAGTAACGGTTAAACCCTTTAACGCAGTACTTCCTTAGCCACCTATGCAAAGTATTGAATTAACGGAAAACCAACGTTACCTTCACTGCGTTCGTTTTGAACCCAACGAAACAGCCCGGGCAACCATAGTGATTGCCGCCGCTTTGGGCGTAAAACAACGGTTTTACCAACCTATTGCTAAATGGCTTAGTGAACAAGGTTATCGAGTTTTCACCTTTGATTACTACGGCATCGGTCAGTCACAAGATAAGCCACTTAAGCAAATAGACAGCAGCATCATCGACTGGGCCGAAAAAGACATTAGTACTGTCCTCCAGCACGCACAAAGCTGCCAACAAGATGAGCCTCTTATCTGGTTAGCTCATAGCCTCGGTGGGCAAATTGTGGCGCTCGCGGAAAACGCAACGGCTATTGATAAGATGGTCACTGTTGCAAGCGGTACCGGTTATTGGCGTAATGCCAGTAAGCAGGTGCAACGAACCTCCTGGCTCTTGTGGTATTTTGCCGTGCCTTTGGCGACTCCTATTGCCGGTTACTTCCCGGGCAAGCGATTAAATATGGTTGGTGATATGCCGGCTAAAGCAATGCGTCAATGGAGCCAATGGTGCCGTAGTAAAGATTATTTATTTGATCACCTAAGCGCGGAACAGCAGGCCAAATATCAACGATTTAGAGCTCCTATTAGAGCTTTTAATATCACCGATGATGAGCTATTAAAGCGCGAGAACATTCAAAACTTACTCGCTCATTATCCTAATGCCCCACACCAGCTTAATGATTTAGCGGCAGATATGACCGACAGTAACCGCATCGGTCACTTCAATTTCTTTCGCAGTCAATTTAAGCATAGCTTATGGCAAAAGCATTTGCTTGAGGCCCTGCAAATCGATTAGATTCATCATTACTCCTCTTATTCGCAAGGCTTGATCTCATGGACTACCAAATGGAATTGGCATTATCACTTTTAGCAGCCCTGACTATTGGCTTGATGATTGGTATAGAGCGAGGCTGGAGCGGTCGCGAAAGTGATGACGGCGAACGGGTCGCCGGAGTCAGAACCTTTAGTTTGATAGGTCTGTCCGGTGGTACCTTTGCAATACTGGGACAACAGTTTGGCCAGGCAGTTGTCATTACCGGCTTTATCGTCACCACCGCGCTTATCGGGGTTTCCTATGTGGGTCATTCGCGCCTGTCCCAAGATTCAGGAATTACCACTGAATTTTCTATGCTACTAACCTTCAGCCTGGCTGTTTGGGCTGCTTCCGGAGATCCCTTACCCGCATTAAGCGTCGCCGCTGTAGTGGTCGCCTTGTTAGGTCATAAGCAACGACTGCATAGCCTACTTAAAAAGATTTCACCGCAGACCTTCTACTCGGCTATTACACTACTGCTTATTTCAGTCGTCATTTTGCCACTATTACCTGATAAAGGTTACGGTCCCTGGCAAGCACTCAATCCTTACTGGACGTGGTGGATGGTGGTACTAATTTCAGGGCTGTCCTTTATTGGTTATTTGTTTACTCAATTGCTCGGACAAAAACGTGGCACCTTAATTACCGCCATTGCTGGTGGCCTGGCGTCTTCGACAGCAGTTACTATTACCATGGCCCGGTTTGCCAAAAAACAGCCCGCAACTACCTTATACGCGGCGGCTATGCTACTGGCTTCCAGCATTATGTTCCCCCGCGTGTTGGTCGAAGTATTCATTGTCAATCGCGGCCTATTAGAATTAGTGTGGCTGCCTGTTTGCCTAATGCTACTGGGGATGATTATCGTGTTGCTACTGTTACATAGGGAGCAATATAAAAATGGTCAACACACAGCGAATCAACTGGAACTAACTAATCCTCTGCAATTAGCTACCGCTTTAAAATTCGGCCTTTTTTTAGCACTTATTTTGTTACTGTCCGAAGCGATGAAAGACTGGTTTGGTGATACCGGTGTTTATGCATTAGCTATTATTTCCGGTTTAATGGACGTAGATGCAATAACTTTATCGTTGGCTAAATCAGCCCAGGGTGACTTAGCAAGTACGGTGGCAGCGCTAGGAATTGTGCTGGCTTGTGCCAGTAACACTCTACTAAAGGGTTTGCTGTTTGCAGGAATTGCGGGGGTTAAAACGAACATGCGTTATGCCTTTTATATGTTACTAGGAATAGCTCCCGGATTATTTTACGCGGTGATCCAACTCTTTGCTTAAAAAGTATTCAATAAGTGACTGGGTTGTCGTTTTTCTGTAATAAACGACAGGCATTATATTGCCTGAACGGACAATCCACTCCCTGGATTAGACCTATTGCCCCTCACCAATGTGAGGGGCTTTTTTTTGCTAGAACGACTATGACTTCTCAAGATCAAAATGATCAAGCTGCATCACTTTAGTCCAGGCTTTAACAAAGTCATCAACAAACTTATCTTGTGAATCGCTCAACGCGTATATTTCAGCGACTGCTCGTAACTCTGAATTAGAGCCAAAGATAAGGTCTACTGTTGTGGCAGTGTACTTCTGTTCGCCCGTTTCACGATCTTTTCCTATAAAGATAGCTTCATCATCGGCTGACTTAGACCACTCAGTATCCATACTCATCAGGTTTACAAAGAAGTCATTATTCAATGTTCCTGGCTGGTCAGTAAATACGCCATGATCGAGCCCTTGATAATTCGCATCCAGTGAGCGCATACCGCCCAGTAATACGGTCATTTCAGGCACGGTTAGATCCAATAAATCAGCTTTATCGACCATCATCTGTGCCGGATTTAGACGACTCTCTTCACTGTAATAGTTACGGAATGCATCTGCAGTGGGCTCAAGGAATGAAAATGACTGCACGTCAGTCATCTCCTGCGTCGCATCGTTGCGACCCGGAACAAAGGCGACATTTACCTCGTGGCCCGCATCCGCTGCGGCTTGTTCAATCGCTGCAGCGCCCGCCAGCACAATAGTATCAGCCAATGAAACTTGCTTATCGCCCGACAAGTCGTCGTTAAAGTCGGTACGAATGTCTTTTAACACACCCAACACACGCTTCAGTTCTTCCGGATTATTGGCCTCCCAGTTAACTTGAGGCTCTAATGCAACCCTCGCACCATTGGCCCCCCCACGCATATCAGTGGCACGGAAACTAGAAGCTGCCGCCCAGGCGGTGCGAACCAGCTCTGGTATGGTTAAGTCCGAATCCAGAATACGGGCTTTTAACTCACTAACGTCGTTATCATCAATTAGCTGGTAATCAATCTCAGGAATCGGATCTTGCCACGCTAAGTCTTCTTTAGGCGCCATATCACCTAAATAACGTGATTTTGGACCCATATCGCGGTGAGTCAATTTAAACCAGGCTTTGGCAAAGGCTAATTCGAACTCCTCCGGGTTTTGCTGGAAGCGTTTCGCAATTTTTCGGTAGTCAGGATCAAATTTAAGTGACAAATCCGTGGTAAACATGATCGGCGCGTGACGCTTACCTTCCACATGCGCATCCGGTACCATATTAGACGCCTGACCATCTTTTGGAATCCACTGGATAGCACCGGCCGGACTTTGAGTTTGTTCCCATTCAAAACCGAACAGGTTGTCCAGGTACTGGCTCGTCCATTGTGTTGGTGTTACCGTCCAGGCGCCTTCCAGGCCACTGGTTATGGTGTCTTCGGCATTGCCTTTACCACAATTATTTTTCCAGCCCAGACCCTGCTGTTCAACCGGTGCTGCTGCTGGTTCTGCCTCTAAACATTCTTCTGGATCATGCGCACCGTGGGCCTTTCCGAACGTATGTCCGCCGGCGATCAAGGCGACAGTTTCCTCATCGTTCATTGCCATGCGAGCAAAGGTATCACGTATGTCTTTGGCAGCTAACACCGGATCGGGCTTGCCGTTAGGACCTTCCGGGTTAACGTAAATAAGACCCATTTGTACAGCGGCTAATGGGTTTTCAAGCTTTCGATCACCCTCGTAGCGTTTATCACCCAGCCATTCAGACTCTGGGCCCCAGTAAACAATATCCGGCTCCCAGGCATCTTCTCGACCGCCTGCAAAACCATATGTTTCAAAACCCATACTCTCCAGCGCAACATTACCGGTTAGCGCCATTAAGTCTCCCCAGGATAAGCTACGACCATACTTCTGCTTAACGGGCCACAATAAACGACGAGCTTTATCCAGGCTGACATTATCCGGCCAGCTATTCAACGGTTCAAACCGTTGCTGTGCACCTGCACCGCCACCACGGCCGTCCTGTACCCGGTAGGTTCCGGCTCCGTGCCAGGCCATACGAATAAAAAATGGACCATAGTGGCCGTAATCAGCAGGCCACCAATCCTGATCGGAAGTCATGAGTTGCTCAATATCTTTTTTAACTTGATCCAGATCTAGCTGAGAAAACGCTTTTGCATAATCAAAATCATCATCTAACGGATTAGATTCCGGGCTATGCTGACGTAGTGGTTCCAAATTCAGCATATTCGGCCACCAGAAACTGTTCTCTTTAGCCTCTTCCGCAGGCTTATTGACATGATACGAAGGGCGTTCCTGCGCTTGTGCAGCGCCAGCTGACATTGCCATCGAAACCGCAACGGCTACCGCGGATATAATAGGTAACTTTGTGTTTAACATTTTCTGACCTTTATTATTAAATGGTTACAAGTGCCCTGTTACTATAGAACATGCCCGGTTTTTTGGGGGCTGAGAATCAATTAGAAAAACAGATTGACTTAATCGGAGTCTTTTGATGCATAAAAAATGCATTTAAAACAAACTGTTAATCTGACGATATAGTTACTATATTGATATAGGTCATTTTCCGTCAGAGGTTTGGATGCGAAATAATCAGCCGGTCACGCAACAAGAGTATCGTTTTTCTGAACAGCAACGACTGATCTCATCAACCGACAAATCGGGAAAGATAGAGTATTTTAACGACGCCTTTCTGGAAGTTAGTGGATTTTCTAGGGATGAACTGTTAGGTGCGCCGCACAATATTGTACGTCACCCCGATATGCCACCGGCGGTTTACCAGAATATGTGGAAGACCATCAGTCAGGGTCATCCATGGATGGGGCTGGTTAAAAATCGTCGTAAAGACGGTGACCATTACTGGGTCAGCGCCTACGTCACTCCGATTTTTGAAAGTGACACTATTGTCGGATACGAGTCGGTTCGGGTGGTTCCGGAAGAGCAGCAAAAGCAACGCGCAGAAAAAGTCTATCGCCGCATTCGTGACGGTAAAACTCCATTTTCTGTGACACAACTCGCTCACTACTACAGCAAAAAGCTACTCCCGATTTGGTTACCGGCATTAGTTGCTGCCATCATTAGTTTATTGTTAATCGGCTGGCCCACTAGCGCCATAATAGTCGCTGTCGGTGTTGTCACCTGTAGCTGGAATTGCTGGCAGCAGGAGCGAGAGTTTAAAGAGCTGATGCAGTTACGTCCCGATGCATTCACTAATCGATTAGTGGCCTACACCTACTCTAAAGATGGGGGCAGCAAGGCACAGTTAGAAATGATGATTCGCAGCGAAGCCGCTCGCGCCCGAACAGCAATCACCCGGGTCGAAGACTCGGTTGCCAGTCTTGGCGCGATTGTCCATGCCACGCGTGAGCAAGCCAACTCTAGTAGTGCTCTGATCGAAGAACAAAACTCAGCGACGCAAGATGTTGCCTCGGCGATTAACGAAATGTCGACCTCGATCCAGGAGGTATCTGACAGTGTCGAGAGTAACGCGGAGAAATCGGACTTAGCCACAAACAATGTAAATACTGGTGCTCAGGTTGCCGGCGAGGCATTACAGGCGATTAACCAGTTAAGCGAATCGGTAGCAGCCATTGCTGCCACCGTAGACGAACTATCAACCTCAACCGACGAAATCGGTAAGGCTGCCGACCTCATTACCGCTATCGCCGAACAAACCAATTTGCTGGCACTTAACGCTGCAATTGAAGCTGCGCGGGCCGGTGAACATGGCCGCGGTTTTAGTGTCGTCGCTGACGAGGTTCGCACTTTAGCAACCCGCACTCGCGATTCCACTGAAAGTATTCATCGTATCGTCGAGAACTTAGTGAATAAAGCTCAGAATGCTGTACATGTGTCTCAGCAAGGTGAGGAGGCTGCGAAGGTCGGTGTCACTATGGTTGGCAAGACAGAACATGCACTGGAAGAAATACGTGCTGCTGTCCAGTCGATTAACGATATGACGGTTCAAATGTCCTCAGCCGTAGAGCAGCAAAGTAATGTCGCTGAGCATATTAATGAGCAGGTAACAAGTATTGCTGATGGTTCTAAAGTGGCCGCAGAAAACGCACAGGAAACAATGCAAGCCAGTGAGCGTTTGCAAAACACCACTGACGAGCTTTACAAATTAATCCAACGTTTTAGCAGCAAACACTAGCAAGACTAGCCGGGCTTATGCCCGGCCACTCCTTGCTGGTAAACGATTAATAGCAACCGTCGAGGCCAACACCAGTGCGCAGGAGATCAGCAAGCAGGCAGCCAGTCCATACTGCTGATAGATCCAACCTGACAGTATGGTTCCCAACAAACGCCCTGCTGCATTCGCCATGTAATAAAAACCAACGTCCAGGGATACGCCATCGGCGCGTGAATAGGACACAATAAGATAACTGTGTAATGAAGAGTTAATCGCAAACAGTACCCCAAACACGCCCAGCCCAAGCATAATACTCGCCGCAACCGGCAATTGCTGCCATAGCGATATAGCCAGAATTAATGGGCTCAGTGTTAATAATGCTCCCCAAATAACAGCCTGCCGATTCGGTGCTATTTTCTGACTGCGGGTAAAACGCGGAGCCACGCTTTGTACCACGCCGTAACCAATAACCCAAAGCGCGAGAAAACTACCAACCTGCCAGTGATTCCAGTCGAGCTGACTGGCCAAAAATACCGGTAATGCCACTACAAACCATACGTCGCGCGCTCCAAATAACAAAAACCGGGCAACCGACAGGATATTGATTGGCCGACTCTTTGACAGAATTTCCTTAAACTTTGGTTTGAACTTAGCTTTGCCCGACTCCTTACCCAGAAATATCAGGCTAGCTATCCACACCAATGTCAGCATCACTGACATCGCCAATACGGCTCCCTGAAAACCAATCAGCGTTAGCAGCAAACCGCCGAGGAAAAAGCCAACGCCTTTCAGGGTGTTTTTAGAGCCAGTTAGAATAGCCACCCATTTATAAAGCTGACTTTGTTGCTCGTCGGGTACCAGCAGTTTAATCGTGCTTTTTGCACTCATTTTGTTTAAGTCTTTGGCGATACCGGACAGCGCCTGCGCTGCCATCACCCAAAGTACCGTCAACATTGACGCCGGCACCAGTAACATTGCCAGTGCTACTATTTGTATTCCCAAACCAATATTCATGGTTCGGTTAAGGCCCCAACGTGCGCCTAACCAGCCGCCGAATAAGTTGGTCACCACGCCAAAAAATTCGTAAAACAAGAACAACATGGCAACTTCCAGCGCGCTATAGCCAAGCTGGTGAAAATGCAGCACCACCAGCATCCTCAGCGCGCCGTCTGTTAAGGTAAAAGCCCAATAGTTACCAGTAACCAGCAGGTACTGACGAATAGCGGGTGATAACTGCGCCAGCATTAACCCACCTTCTCGACCAATTCAACGGCCCGGTTGGCATAGCCCCACTCATTGTCATACCAGGCATAAATTTTAACGTGAGTGCCGTTAATAACCTTAGTCGATAACGCGTCGACGATACTCGAACGGGGATCCGTTTTATAATCGATAGAGACTAATGGTCGCTCTTCATAACCTAAAATGCCGTTAAGCTCATTAGCCGCAGCCTGCTCCATCCAACCGTTAACTTCCTCCACCGATGTCGGTTTTTCAACTTCAAATACACAATCAGTTAATGAAGCGTTAGCTAACGGCACACGCACGGCGTGACCATCAATTTTGTCTTTTAATTCTGGAAAGATTTCGACGATTGCCGTGGCCGAACCCGTTGAGGTTGGAATCAGGTTCATGCCACAAGCTCTGGCACGACGTAAATCTTTGTGCGGCGCATCCAAAATGCTTTGCGTATTAGTCAGGTCATGGATAGTGGTAATTGATGCATGCTTAATGCCAATCTTTTCCTGCAATACTTTAACAACCGGTGCCAGACAGTTTGTGGTGCAAGAGGCAGCCGTTACAATTTGATGCTGTTCAGGATCATACAAGTGGTCGTTAACGCCCATAACAATGTTCAACGCTCCGGTTTCTTTTACTGGCGCCGAAACCACCACTCGTTTAACACCCTGCTTCAGGTAGTCATTCAACACATCCACTGTTTTCATCTTACCCGAAGCTTCTAACACAACGTCGCAGCCGCTCCAGTCATTTTCAGCAATAGTTTTAGCTTGGCTGAACTCAATGACCTCATCGCCAATAGTCAGTTGCTTTTCTTTACCAGTCGCTTCGTAGCCCCAGCGACCATGGACAGAATCAAAATTAAGCAGATGCGCAAAGGTTGCAGCATCGGCACCAGGGTCATTAACCTTTACAATTTGCAGCTCTGGATTTTCCCACGCAATGCGCAGCGCTAAACGGCCAATACGGCCTAATCCGTTAATACCGACTTTTATCGTCATAACTTTCCCCTTACTTAGTTTTAAACCAATGCTGTGTGCGATTAGCAAACCATACCAGCGACAACATCACTGGTACTTCGACTAGCACCCCGACAACCGTTGCTAATGCGGCCCCGGACTTTAAACCAAATAGCGAAATAGCGACGGCTACCGCCAGCTCAAAAAAGTTAGAGGTGCCGATGAGACAAGCGGGAGCAGCAATCCGGTAAGGTAGCTTGATCAGCAGCGCAATGATAAAAGTTATCGCAAAGATGCCATAAGTCTGCACCAGTAAAGGAGTTGCAATCATGGCTATATCGAGCGGTCGGGTCAGCAGTACTTCTGCCTGAAATCCAAACAATAGCAATACCGTCATCAGTAAACCCAGGATTGACCAGGGCTTCATGCGCTGATCAAAATTCTGCAACGAGCGGTCGCTGGCCGTAGGATCTTTCCGTGCGTTATTAATAATGACTCTGCGCGTCAGCAGTCCGGCAATTAACGGAGCGACCACATATAAGCCGACACTCAGTAGCAACGTTTGCCATGGCACCACAATATCCGTGACTCCCAGCAACAAAGCCGCTATCGGAGCAAACGCAAAAATCATAATGACGTCGTTCACGGAAACTTGCACCAGAGTGTAGTTGGCATCGCCTTTAGTCAGCTGGCTCCAGATAAAAACCATTGCTGTGCAGGGTGCAACCCCGAGTAAAATAACCCCTGCTAAATACTCGTTGGCCGTTTCGGGCTGAATAAAATCGGCAAAAATTCCTTTAAAGAATAGCCAACCAACCAATGCCATGGTAAAGGGTTTTACTAACCAATTAATAATTACCGTTAATACCAATCCCTTTGGTTCTCTCGCTATTTGGGTGATTGATTCAAAGTTTACCTGTACCATCACCGGGTAGATCATTAACCAAACCAACACCGCAATAATTAAGTTCACTTGAGCAAACTCAAACGAGGACAACCACTCAAACACCGGTGGGAAGATATTCCCCAGAAGAGTGCCCGCGATAATTGCAACAGCAACCCAAATTGATAAGTAGCGCTCAAACACACCCATTATTGATATCCTTAATTGGTTGCGAGGTTTGTTGAGGATGATACTCTGCAGTCGTAGCTATCACTGCCGCCATCCAGTCGGGTAAAGCCGGGTTAATTCGGTAATAAACCCAACGTTGATCTTTGCGATCACTCAGCAGCCCATATTCGCGCAACTGCGCCAAGTGCCGCGACACTTTTGGCTGCGACACTTTTGGCTGCGACTTACCGGTTGCGTCGACAAACTGACAAACACACAACTCACCATGTTTATGCAGCATCAAAATCATTTGCAGACGTAACGGATCTGAGAGAATTTTGAAAAATTCGTTGGGCGCATCAAACAATTGTGGACGATCACTGCGTTTGCGCAGGATCAATAACAACATTTTTATCCGCTCTGACAATTCGTGAGCCGTCTTTCGAAATGCATCAGTTTTTTTGCTAGTGACCGGATCGGGAAAGTCCCAGGCGATAAACTGATCGTCGCTACACAGTAACTGACATTCAGTGCGAGCTCTATCGCACAAACTGATAATGTAGTCGTAAGCCGGCAGATCAATTTCGGTTAAACTTTTAGAGCGCAGTCCATCAGTTGTAACACCAATAGCCGACAAGGCCTTTAGAGCTTCCGGTTCCGGCTGGGTTGGTTCAGTCCCGGCACTAGTAACTTCAAAGCTATCATCGGCAAACTGTCGAAAGATAGCTTCAGCCATTAGCGAACGAGCCGAATTGGCGGTACATAGAAAAAGGATTTTGAATTTTTGCTGAGTTTCCATCGAAACACCATATATATGCCTATCCATATATATGGTAATCCGAATATATTATTTAATCAAAGAGTTTAATTCGTCATACGGTTAATCACTATCTCCATTTGGAGCATTGCGCTGCGACGGATCACGTTTAAAGTCTTTTACCAGTTTTCTGGGGTCATACGCCTGGCGCTGCTCTTTCGCTGCCTGACCCCACCAGCAGAGCTGATTTAAAGTACGGCCGAAATACCCCACCCAACGCTCAACATCTTTTACATGAGCTGCAAACTTGCCGCTTTCCTCAAAGACTTCCTGAGCTTTGGGCACATGAATCATGGCTGACACAGGCAAACAGCCCAGTTCACTTAAAAAGGTCCGCATATTAACTGCGGCCCGAGTACCGCCCCACTGTCCGGCAGAGTAGGTAACTATTGCGCTGGGTTTATAAGAGTAAAGTGACGCCCCAAAATGATTGAGTAAGTTGGCGAGAGCCGGGCTCATGGAATGATTATACTCCGGGCTGACCATCACATAAGCATCGGCCTGTTCAATTTTCTCAGCCAACGTTTGAAGTGCTTCCGGAACCTTATTCTGATGGTACGAAAAGTGGGGCTTGAACACTCGATCTAACTCGTAATCCAGGGGATCAATCAACTCAACGTCTGCGTCCTCAAATGTTTTTTCAAGATAGTGCACACAAGCTTTAGCCACTCGCTCACCCACCCGAGGGGGTTTTGGTGGAGTGCTGTCTCGCACCGTTCCTAAAAATACTAAGTATTTCATTATTAATTCCTTTTTAAGCTAAGCCAGGCTATTAACCATGTCAAAATGAGTAGCACAGCGGTGCTACTCAGCCAGATACTCCGAGTTAATTCGAAATCGATCAAGTAGCCGTAAATTAGCGGTGCCAAGGCGGTACTGAAAACCATCAGCGCGTGATACAAAGCGCGAACCGTTGCTAAGCTACGAACCCCAAAAAGTTCCGGCCATAAGGTACCGGAAATCGCCGAATTAAAACCGGCACTTAATCCAGATAATGCCATAAACACAAACCAGCCCCAGGCCGCATCGATAAAGCTCAGGAAAACTAAGCCAATGGCGACTGGCAAGACATTGACCCCAATAAGCTTATAAGAGCCCACCTTGTCGATCAGGCTACCTGCGGCGATAGAAGTAATAACCCGGCTCACCGAAAACAGCGCAATGCCTCCGGCAATAACTGCTGCCGACCAACCGTTTTGGTCAGCAAACCAGGTCTGATTGATCAAAATACCGGTCATTACAAACGGCAGTGCCAACATCGCCGGCAATACGCCAATAAACCGACGATCCCGAATTAAGTCACGTTGTCGTAGTAATGCCAACGGTTGTTCTACTGAGTCTTGACTATCGGCAACTGACACCGCCGGATGGCGGCTATGCAAAAGTATCAAGGTTGGCCAAAGCAGCAATATGATAGCCGCAGTAATTACCCACCAAGTGTTAATATAGCCCAACTGAGCCAGCAACAATAATATTAGGCTGGGTAACAGTATTTCGCCTGCCGGAAAGCCGGTCCCGGAAAAGGCGACAGCGCGACCGCGCAGCTCATCAAAATAACGACCCATGCTGGTCACTGCCATATGGCCCATCAAACCCTGCCCAAATAGCCGCAATCCAAACAGGGCAGCAATCAATAACAACCAGGAGGAGGCTTGCATACTTAACGCCATTACCGCAGCAGAAACGGCCAGACCCAGTACCACAAAATGGACGAAATATTTGAGTGGGACGACGTCCAGTCGTTTACCCACGCGCATCAAAAATAAACCACCGACCGCGGTGGTAATTGCATACAAACTACCAAAGTCGCCATAACTCAACTGATTAGCAGCAACAATGTCATCCACAAATAGCGAGATAAAAAAGGTTTGGCCGAAACTTGAAGCAAAGGTCGCTATAAAGCCAAACATTAAAAAGCCGGGGTAGGCTTTTAACAACCGAAAGTACTGCATTAATTGTTACCCTTTCTAGATTCTATACCCCGTAATAGGCTGTCATCTAACCGAAAAGTTTTACTTATGAGGTATATCAATGTATTATCCGCGCGAATTTCTATTTTAACCTATTTCCTGGATCTTATGAGCCCCCAAATTGCTAACAACAATTTGATTACGCCACCCTAGACGCTCCATCCCCTGGAGAGTTTTGGCGCATAGTTGTGGGCAATCGTCATGGTCCACTCACTGCATGCCTTCTATAATTCCAATACTTTTTTAACTGCCAACACGGCAGTTGAATTTTACTGAATCGTTAATTAACTGGACTTATTTCCCTATGATTAAGTATCTAAAAGAACACTGGTTCTTTAACCTAAAAGGCGATCTGCTATCAGGTATTGTGGTGGCACTAGCCCTAATTCCTGAAGCCATCGCCTTCTCAATTATCGCCGGCGTTGACCCTAAAGTAGGATTATACGCCTCATTTTGTATCGCTGTTGTTATTGCCTTCGTCGGTGGTCGTCCGGGTATGATCAGTGCCGCCACTGGTGCCATGGCATTGCTAATGGTGACACTGGTCAAAGAGCATGGCCTCGAATACTTGTTAGCGGCTACCCTACTTACTGGTGTGCTACAAATCGTCGCCGGTTATCTGCGTTTAGGCGAGCTGATGCGTTTCGTTTCCCGCTCTGTCGTTACCGGCTTTGTTAACGCTCTGGCCATTCTTATTTTTATGGCACAGCTACCGGAATTAACGGACGTTACCTGGCACGTCTACGCAATGACGGCAGCCGGCTTAGCTATTATTTATGGCTTTCCTTATGTTCCCTACATCGGTAAGGCAATTCCGTCACCGTTGGTTTGTATTATTACATTAACCGTCATTGCTGTCGCATTAGGTCTGGATATTCGCACCGTCGGCGATATGGGTCAGTTACCAGACACCTTACCGGTATTTTTATGGCCTGATGTGCCATTAAACCTGGAGACATTGTGGATCATTTTGCCTTACGCGATTGGCCTGACAGTAGTTGGTTTATTGGAGTCTATGATGACTGCCACTATTGTTGATGACTTAACGGACACCAGTAGTGACCGCAACAAAGAATGCCGTGGCCAGGGTATTGCTAACATTGGTTCCGGTTTGCTGGGTGGTATGGCAGGTTGCGCCATGATTGGACAGTCAATTATTAATGTAAAATCAGGCGGGCGTGGGCGTTTATCAACTCTAACTGCGGGCGTATTCTTGCTGATTATGATTTTGGTATTAGATGAATGGCTGAAAGTCATTCCAATGGCCGCATTAGTTGCTGTCATGATTATGGTATCAATTGGTACCTTTAGCTGGGGCTCAATCCGCGACCTGAAAAAGCATCCGCTTTCGACCAATATCGTGATGGTCGCTACCGTGGTTGTAGTAGTCGCAACCCATAACCTGGCGATTGGTGTTGCGGTTGGTGTGCTATTGGCCGCCTTGTTCTTTGCCAACAAGGTTGGACATTATATGCATGTACGCTCGTCAATTGATAATGAAGGAACAACCCGTCGTTATCAGGTCATTGGTCAGGTGTTCTTCAGCTCCTCGGAAAAGTTCATTGCTTCCTTTGACTTGAAAGAAGCGGTTGATAAGGTAGTCATTGACCTTACCCATGCGCACTTCTGGGACATTACCGCGGTCAACGCGCTGGACAGAATTGTGGTTAAATTCCGTCGTGAAGGTGCCGAAGTTGAAGTGATTGGATTGAACGAAGCCAGTGCCACTATCGTTGACCGGTTTGGTGTCCATGACAAAGCCAATGCCGAAGATATCTTAGGCGGACACTAATGTGGGCAACCACAATAAAGGAGAATAACCATGAGTAATGTCATTGCTTGTATTGATGGCTCTAGCGCCGCAAACGGTGTGGTTGAATCCGCTGCCTGGGCGGCCTCACAAATGTCCGCCCCACTCACCTTGCTGCACGTGATCGAAGAAGGTCACGCAGCAGCTCGTCAGGATATGACCGGTAATATCGGCCTTGGTAGCCGTGAGAAACTATTGGATGAGTTGGCCGAACTGGATGCCCGGAAGAGTAAACTTCTGCTAGAACACGGCCACCAGCTGCTGGAGCAGGCGAAACAAAAAGCCTTGCAACAAGACAATGTCACCGATGTCTCTATGCGTCAACGCCACGGCGAGTTAGTCGAGTCCCTGCTAAAGCTTGAACCTGAGACACGGTTGTTGGTGCTGGGGCTGCACGGCGAGGATCACAGTGATGGCTCTCACATTGGTAGCCAGCTAGAAACGGTTCTACGCCGTGTGCATAAGCCGATTATGTTGTGCCCGGATCAGTTTAAAGCACCGCAATCGGCTATGTTGGCTTATGATGCCAGTAACAGCACTAAAAAAAGTGTCGAGTTGTTGGCTAACAGTCCGCTATTTTCCAGAATGCCAGTGCATGTCGTCATGGTAGGAGCGGATTCTGAAACCAATCAGGCAGAACTGGACTGGGCGCGTAAAACACTGGAACAAGGCGGCCATGATGTTGAAACAGCCATTGTTGCTGGTGATGTCGAACCCGCATTGCATCAGTATCAAGATCAACACGATATTGGTGTAATGATCATGGGAGCTTACGGGCATTCGAAGATTCGTCAATTTTTGGTTGGCAGTACCACCACCAACATGCTCGAAGCCAGCAAAACGCCACTATTGATTTTACGTTAGGAGTTAGTCAGTGCCTAAAAGAGCCCTGGTCCTTGAAGGTGGCGCCATGCGCGGTATTTTTACCGCGGGCGTACTGGATGGTTTTTTAGAGCAGCAGTACAATCCATTTGATTTTGTTATTGGTGTTTCTGCAGGTTCAACCAATGGCATTGGCTACCTATGCGGACAACTAGGGCGTAGTCATAAAATCATCACTGAGTTTGCTACCAGTGCGGACTTTATTGATATGGTGCGTTGGCTGCGCGGTGGCCATTTTTGTGACGTAGACTGGTTATGGCGTCAGTCATTCGATGATATCTGGTTAGATGTAGAGCACTACCAACAGCTCGGTATCCCATTGTACGTGGTTACCACCAGTGTCACGACTGGCAAGCCATGCTACCTCAAAGTCACACCGGACAATATGCATCAACTGTTCCCGGCTTCGTGCGCAATCCCGTTGGCTTATCGCGATTTTCCAAAAGTTAACGGCGAGCCCATGACCGATGGCGGTGTTGGCGACTCGATTCCCGTTATCAAAGCCTACCAACAAGGTGCGCGGGATATTACCGTAGTACTCTCCCGGGCCTTAGGTTATAAAAAGAAAGTTAGTAAAAATAGTGTGTTAGTACGACAGCTATTTAAAGAGTTGCCCGAGTTACAAGACGCTATTATTGGCCGTAACGAAAATTACAATCAGGCGCTGGAGTTTATTAATAACCCACCCGCTGACTGCCAAATACATGTCATAGCGCCTCCCGATGACTTTAAAGTGGGTCGTTTTACCCGCGACCGCGAGCGCCTAGAGGCAGGGTATCAACAGGGATTATCCATCGGTCGCCTCACTGCAATCAATGCAGCGGGTCTGGGTGGGATCGAACTGTAAACGTTTTAACGCTATTGGTTGTCCTGAAACTATTGGTCTGTTCTCCAATAAAATCACTATAAATGTTTAGACTACAAAATTGTTATACGTTTTCTAGACTATAAGTTAGACACGGTAAAAGGGGAACAGCATGACTGGAACGGAGCAGGACGATCTAGGATTATTTACCGACTTATATCAGCTCACTATGCTTGATGCATATCTTAACGAAGATATGCATGAAGAAGCTGTGTTTACCTTGTTTGTCCGACGATTGCCTGACAACCGTAAGTTTTTGCTCGCGGCTGGACTCGATCCATTGTTAGAGTTATTAGAAAATTTAAGTTTCAGTGAAAAGCAGTTTGATTACCTTGCTGACCAGGGCTTTTCTGATCAGTTGATCAACTACCTCCGGGAGTTTGAATTTAGCGGTCAGGTTCGCGCCCTCCCTGAGGGGACGGTTTTTTTCGAAAACGAGCCCATGGTTGAAGTTAGAGCACCGTTACCACAAGCGCAGTTGATCGAAACGCTGGTGATGAACCAACTGCATCTACAAACCCTACTAGCCTCGAAGGCTGCTCGTATCGCGCTTGCTGCCGGCGACAAACCCATTTTAGATTTTGGCGCACGCCGGGTGCATGGTATCGATGCTGGGGTTAAAGGCAGCCGCGCCATGCTCCTCGGTGGCATTAGGGCCACGTCCAATATGCTGGCCGGCCATCACTATTCCTTACCGGTTGCCGGGACCATGGCACATAGCTACATTCAGGCTCACGACTCAGAATTTGATGCCTTTAAGCGATTTACTGAGCGTTTTCCGGACACCATTCTACTGGTTGATACTATCGATACCATAGAGGGCGTTAAGAAAGTAATTAAACTGGCTAAGCAGCTGGGCGATGAGTTTAAAGTAAAAGGTATACGGTTGGATTCGGGCGATCTTGGTGAGCTTGCCAAGCAATCGCGAAAGCTATTGGATGACAACGGCCTGGAGCATCTGGATATTGTCGCCAGCGGCGGTCTGGACGAATACAAGATTAGTGAGCTTGAAAATAATAAAGCGCCCATAGACAGCTTCGGAGTAGGCACCGGAATGGGCGTTTCAGATGATGCACCGGCACTGGATATCGCCTATAAATTGGTTGAGTATGCTGGCAAAGGTCGCTTAAAACTATCCAGTGGCAAACCTGTGTTACCGGGCGAGAAACAAGTTTTCCGCGAAACTAAAGACGGCCAATTCAGTCAGGATACCATTGCCCGTTACGACGAGCAGTTACCCGGCCATCCATTGCTACAAAAAGTGATGACCAAAGGTAAGCGTCTGCCCTCTCATCAACGCGACTTTGAAAAAATCTGCGAACATGCCCAACAGCAATTGCAGCAACTGCCACCGTCAATCCGAACCATTGAAAAAAGCGACTCTTACCAAGTCCATATTAGCGACAGACTCTCTGACTACCAGCAACAAGTCACGGAGCAAGTTAAAAAAGGAGGAACATCATGAATCTTACATTTGAACAAGGTGATGCTCTTATTGTTGTCGACGTACAGAATGACTTCTGCCCCGGGGGAAAATTAGCGCTAGATGAGGGGGACGAAGTGGTTCCTGTTATTAATGCAATGATGGCACAAGCCCGGCAAGCGGATATTCCTATCTTTGCTTCTCGTGACTGGCACCCACGCCACCACGTGAGCTTTGATGAACGAGGAGGCCCCTGGCCAGAACATTGTGTACAAGATACAGAAGGTGCAGAATTTCATCCTGAGTTAAGTTTGCCCAGTGAAACCCGGCTCATTTCAAAAGGCGCTCGTTTTGACGTGGATCAGTACTCCGCCTTCGATAAAACGGGGCTCACTTCAGAGCTGGTGCATTTAGACATAAGACGAGTCTGGGTGGTTGGTCTGGCGCTGGAGGTGTGCGTAAAAGCCACTGCTCTGGACGCAGCTAATAACAATTACGAAACGATACTGGTTAAAGACGGCACCCGCTTTATCGATAAAGCCGATGCCGAAAAAGCCTACTCCGAGCTGGAAGCAGCTGGCGTTACATTTAACTAAATTGCTCTAGCGCATGTTGGTAACGCTGATAATCTTTGTCACTAAACAAGACAAAACGAATTGTCTTCAGGTGACTCAGCGTACTAACGTGCCCGGCTAAAGTATCAAGCGCAATTTTAGTCGCTTGCTCAAACGGGAAGCCAAAAGCGCCGGTTGAAATAGCCGGAAAAGCAATCGACTTTATTTTATATTTTTCAGTTAACTCCAGAGCATTTCGGTAGCAGTCTGCTAATAGCTCATCGCTGGGCTCATCTTTACCATAGACAGGTCCCAGGCAATGGATGACGTAGTCGTTCGGCAAATTAAAGGCTTCCGTGATGACCGCTTGCCCCGGTTCGATCGGTGCTAATGGCCTGGTTGCTTCAGTTAGCTCGGGGCCGGCTGCACGATGGATAGCCCCGGCAACACCGCCACCGGTTTGTAACTCGGCATTGGCGGCATTGACTACCGCATCAATATTATTTTGTTGACTGATATCGCCCTGTATACATTCGTAATTCATGGCTCCTCCCATTCAACCAGACATTTAAGACATTTGCTTTTTAAACAAGACAACCCGATCAGACAGTTTTTCGAACTGTAAATTAAATTGCTTAGCAATCCATTCCATCGTTGTCGATGTATAAAAGCTGATATGCGTGGGGTCGCCAATGTAACTCCAGCGACAAAAATCCTCTTCTGTCGTTTTGCTAAACAGTCCCGTCATAATACCAAGCCATCCTCCAGGTTGTAACAGACTAACCAACTCCGGCCAGCTCTGTGATGGCTGTCTAAAGTGCTCAACCACCTCAGTGCAGGTCACGAAATCATACTTGCGCTGCAATGCCTGTTTATCATTAGCATAGTAAATATCGTACAACGACACTGCCATACCCTGCTGCTCTAACATTAAACTTAAAGTTGGCCCGGGACCACAGCCGTAGTCCAGCCCCTCCATTCCTGGCTTAAGCCGGGCTACTAAGGGTTCACTTAATTGCGCTAAAAATTTCCGGTAACCTTGGTCATCAGGACCATTTTCGTGAAAGTCGTACAACTTTTTTTCTTCCGCTGCACTCAGCTGACTCTCCGGGTCAGCAATGATCAGATCGCAATTACCACAGCGGTAATATCGACGTCTGCGATCGCTACAAAAAAATTGCGATTCAGAGGCGCACAATGTGCATTTAATAGCCTTTGACACTAAATATTCCTTTGCCATTCACGTTATACTGTCTCCTTTATATCACCAACCAATGGATGCGTCATGACCCTGTGTTTGCCTACTTATAAAGATGTCGAAGCCGCTGCTCATCGAATCAAACCCTACGTTCATAAAACCCCCGTGCTTACCTCGCAGACGGTCAATGAATCCTTTGGTGGGGAAGTTTTCTTTAAGGCTGAAAATTTGCAACGCATGGGCGCATTTAAGTTTCGCGGTGCCATGAACTCGTTACTGCAATTTAGCGAGCCACAAAAAGCGGCAGGCGTTATCGCTTTTTCTTCCGGCAATCATGCACAGGCAATCGCACTGGCAGCCCAAATACTCGGTATCAAAGCCACTATTATTATGCCTGAGGATGCCCCCAGAGCAAAAGTAGAGGCAACTCAAGGCTACGGCGCCACCGTGGTAAGCTACGACCGCTACAGTGAAGATCGCGAAAAAATTGGACGTGATCTTGCGGAACAATATGGCTATACATTAATTCCACCCTACGATCATCCCCATGTATTGGCCGGACAAGGTACTGCAGCCAAAGAGTTATTTGAAGAAGTCAGCGAGCTTGATGCGCTATTTGTCTGTTTAGGGGGTGGCGGTCTACTGTCTGGTTGCGCCCTCGCCGCCCGACATTACTCACCAGCCTGCAAAATTTATGGAGTTGAGCCTGAAGCGGGTAATGACGGTCAACAATCACTCCGGCAAGGCAAGATCGTTCGTATTGAGACCCCTAAAACTATCGCTGACGGGGCACAAACCCAATTTCTCGGCCAGTATACATTTCCTATAATCCGCGATAACGTCGATGACGTTTTGACTGTAGCTGATAATCAGCTAATCGATGCTATGCACTTTTTTGCCGAACGGATGAAAACCGTGGTCGAACCAACAGGCTGCCTTGGATTTGCTGCTGCGCGCCAGCTAATTCCTGAACTGCATGGCAAACGTGTTGGCATCATCATTAGTGGTGGTAATGTGGATATCCAACGCTACGCCCGGTTATTGTTACAGATTAACGATCAAGGCTAACAACGATGACGATAAACCCAACTTGGTTAACAGAACTTGATACGCCTTATTTGCTGATTGATGAGACACGATTGAAGCAAAACATAGGCTACCTTAAGCAACGTGTGGAAGCCCGTGGGAGTCGGTTGCGGCCTCACCTTAAAACGCTGCGCACGCTGGCTGCGGCAGACTACTTACTGGATAGTAAAACCTCTCCTGCCACAGTTTCGACTTTAGCTGAAGCAGAAGCCTATGCAGAAGCCGGTTATACTGACCTGCTTTACGCAGTAGGCATTGCTCCATCAAAACTAAGCCGTGTTGCAAAGCTTCGCCAGCAAGGGATTAATTTGCATATTCTGCTGGATAACCTGGAACAAGCTAACGCAGTTATAAGCTATGCGGACAAGCAACAGCAGACTTTTTCGGTATTTATCGAGATAGATAGTGACGGTCATCGCGGCGGCATTGAGCCAGCTGACCCACGGTTAATAGACATCGCTCGTAAATTAGGCGTTCACTTTAACGGCTTAATGACTCACGCCGGAGGCTCATATGGCTGCACAACAGACCTGGCACTACGTGAATTTGCGGCAACAGAATGTAACGCCGTGTTGAAAGCCAAGCAGCAACTTAACAAAGCGGGTATTAAGTGCCCTAAAACCAGTGTTGGTTCTACCCCTACCGCTCACTTTGGTGAAGATTTTAACGGTATTAGCGAGGTTAGAGCCGGCGTTTACACCACCTTTGACCTGGTCATGAAAAATATTGGTGTCTGCGACTTTAAAGACATTGCCATGTCAGTGGTAACCACTGTCATTGGTTATAATCAGGAAAAGAATTGGGTGTTAGTCGATAGTGGCTGGATGGCTCTATCCCGGGATCGCGGCACAGCCAACCAACAACAAGATTTTGGCTACGGCCAGGTTTGCACAATAGCCGGCGAGCCCTTGACAGATATTTACGTCAGCAGCACATCACAAGAGCACGGCATTATTGAATTACCCGGCCACGCCGAGTTAAAGGACTTTCCAGTAGGTCTTAAATTACGGATTTTCCCCAACCATGCCTGTGCCACTGCTGCTATGCACCAAGGATACCATGTGCTGATGAGTGACGGCTCACACAACACATGGGAGCGAATTCAAGGTTGGTAACTATTACCTTAAGTCACATCCGATAGTGCTTCACGCACTGTCGGGTAGTTAAATTCAAAACCATGCTGACGAAGTTTATCAGGCACCACCGCTTGCCCTTCTAACAGCATACTGGACATTTCTCCCATCGCCAGCTTCAGTACGAACGCCGGCACCTTGAAAATATGCGGTCGGTTGAGTACCGAAGCTAAAGTGCGACTAAACGCTTTATTAGCTACAGGACCAGGAGCGGTCATATTAACCGGCCCGGCTAAATCAGGCTGCTCAAGCACATAATCAATGCCCCGGATCATATCTTCGATGTGTATCCACGACATCATTTGTTCGCCCGATCCCATGGGTCCGCCGAGGCCAATCTTATAGGGTAAAACCATTTTAGCCAGAGCACCCTGCCCTTCCGCTAAGACTACTCCGGTACGCAATAGCACAACTCGGGTATTTGCTTCGGCGTCTAAGGCGCGGTGCTCCCATTGCCGACACAGGTCAACCGCAAAATCGACGGTTTTTGCATTGCCCTCTTCGTTAACCGGCTCGCTGTCCCGGGGACCATAAACACCAATTGCCGAACCACTGACGAACACCTTGGGGGGCTTTTCAGTCGAATTAATTTTGCTGGCGAGTTTTTCGGTTACTTGCCAACGACTATTCTGCAATTCCTGTTTGCGCTGAGCTGTCCATCGCTTGTCGGCAATACCAGCACCCTGCAGGTTAATAACGGCATCAAACTGACCAATGTCACCGATATCGTCCACCGAACCAATAACAGTGACATCCTCGCCGAGTTTTGCCTGCGCCATTTTCGGCGTGCGGGAGGTGACCGTAAACTCATATTTATCGCGATATTTAGCGATAAAGTGTGAGCCAATAAGACCGGTCCCACCTGTCATCAAAATTTTCATAGTCACCTCCTGTCGATTATCCAACCTGCACTTTTAAGACTGATTAAGCTAACTTCCGGATTAACTGAGCGGTGTTGCGCCTAATAAGTCGAGAGCACGATAAACGCCCTAAAATACCAACAACTATAGCACCTGAGAGAGGTCCTACTAACCACAGTCGCCAGTGCCAGGTCGCATCCATATTAAAGGCCTGAGTTTGTAAAATCAGCAACGCGATATCCATTGCGATGGTCGCAATAAATCCGCTAATGGCCCCCAGCACCAAAAACTCATAGGTAATACTACGACTCAATAGTTTACCGGGAGCTCCTAAGGTTCTCAGAATAACCAGCTCTTTTTGGCGCTCTTCCATACTCGCCTGAACTTGCGCAATCAGCACCAGGGAACCAGCGATAATAACAAGCACCAACACGAACAATATAGCCAGGCTCACCTGCGAGATAACCTCTCGAATTTGATCCATAATCGCGTCCAAGTCAATCAACGAGACTTCTGGAAAATCGCTAAACAACTGATACAACTCGTCTTTGCGATCAGTATCCAGGTGAAAGCTAGTAATATAGGTTGCCGGAAAGTCCGATAGGGTACTCGGATTGAAGACCATATAAAAATTAGGCTGTAATGAACTCCAGTCAGCCTCGCGCAAACTGGTCACAGGAGCGGTAAACTCTTCTCCACCGATATTAAAGGTGAGCTCATCACCAACCTGAATATCTAGTCGTTCCGCAGCATTAAGTTCCACTGAAACCTGAGGTTTCGCGTCTTCGCCCCACCAGCTGCCTTCCACAATTTCATTGTTGGGAGGAACCGTATCACGCCAGGTCATCGACAGTTCGCGGCCGAAACCTTCGCGCCCTTCTTGCTGCTCTTCATCATCCCGATCTTCTTTTGTCACCTCAGCTAACAGCTTTTCGCCATTATGGTAGGTCACCCGCCCGGGAACAATCGGGTACTGATCGGTGGAACGAATATCTTCACCCTCAAACATCGATTTAAGGTCAGAGACTTTTTCCTCTGAAATATTAAGAGCGAAGTAATTAGGTGCGTCGTCCGGAAGCTGTCGTTGCCAATCAGCCAACAAATCATTACGCAACACAATGACCAACAGCAACAACATGATAGCCGTTGAGAACGATAGCATCTGCACACTGTTAGCCGCGGCACGCCTTTGCAACCCGGCCATTGCTAGCCGCCACGCACTACCTGCCTGCATGCCCGCTTTGCGGCTAGCGCCAATCAATAACCGGCCAATACCCAATAATAGAATGGCGGCGAAGGCCCCGCCGGCAAATAATGCAGTGGACAACCACCACTGCTGCGAATATAAAACCAGCAAGGCATAAATGGTTCCGCCGCTCAGCACCCACTGTAACCAGCGAATCGCCTGTGCACCCACCAGCTGCCGGTGCAGCACTCGTAACGGCGGAATCGAAACTAGCCTAAATAATGGGTACAGAGTAAACATGACCGCACTAATAATACCTGTTGCAGCCGCTAATACATAAGGCTTCCAGGTAGCCCCTGGTAAGGTCGCATCTAGCTGTTGAGCAACCCAATCAATAACAAATAACTGAATCAGCCAGCCCAAGACCATGCCTATCGCAACACTTATTGCGGTTAAAAAGAGTAAGTGCAGGATGAAAATTCGGCGAATCTGCTGTCGGCTTGCACCCAGCGTTTTAAAAATGGCAACGACATCATAATTGCGTTGACAGTACCTTTGTGCCGCGACCGCTACTGCTGTTGCTGCCAACACCACACCGAGCAAGCTGGCTAGCATCATAAAGCGCTCAGCGCGGTTCAATGAGCGAGCCAGAGGGCTATCGCCGTCTTCGATACTGCGCCAGCTGTGAGTATCATCATTCAATCGTGGTAAAAGCCATTCCTCATAGCGATTCAGGTCATCCTGACTGCCTGCCATGAGCACGTTATAGCGCACCCGACTGCCCGGTTGAATCAGGCCTGTCTCATCGAGTTGCGAATAAGGAATAATGACATTGGGGCTATCGGTAAAGACTGAGAACCCGACATCTGGTTCATACGTCACTACTTTAGTGACTTTAAATTCGCTATTACCAACCTCTATGCTATCACCTAAATCGATCTGCAAAGCCTGAAAAAGCGATGAGGCAACCCAAGCCTCACCGGCTGCCGGCAGCCCCTCAGCAACTTCGCCTTCGACAAAAGGAGTATCAGCAACTTTTAGCTCACCACGTAATGGGTAGCCATCGGATACCGCCTTAACATCGATAAGCTGCAACTTATCATTAGCAAATGCCATCGAGTTGAAAACAACCCGCCAGGCCGTCTTTAAATTTTCCTGTTCTGCTCGTTCTAGCCAGTCTGTCGGAATGTCCCGCCGCGAACTTAATACTCTGTCGGCCGCCAAAAACTCACTACTGCGTTCCAGCAAGCCGGATTGCAAGCGTTCACTGAACAGCGATAACGACAGTACCGCTGTTACCGACAGAATTATGGCTAACGCCATAATCGTTAGTTCGCCTCGTTTCAGCTCCTGCTTTAACAACCGAAACGAAATTTTATGCCACATCTTGTGTTGCCTCCTCTAGCTTACCTGCATCCATGCGCAACACGCGTTGGCAACGTTCCGCCAGCTGATTATCATGCGTCACCATAATCAGTGTCGTACCATAATCTTTGTTCAAATCGAACAGCAGCTGTTCAACCTTACCGCCTGTTTTTGAGTCAAGATTTCCGGTCGGCTCATCGGCAAATAAGATTTTTGGCTGTCCCACAAACGCACGAGCAATCGCTACGCGTTGCTGCTCGCCGCCCGATAACTGATTCGGGTAGTGGTGCCAGCGATCGTCCAAACCTACTTTGGCAAGCAGTTCCCGAGCTTCTTTTTCGGCGCCTTTGTGACCCGCCAACTCGGCCGGTAACATGACGTTCTCCAAAGCTGTTAAACTGGGCACTAACAAAAATTGTTGGAAGATGAAGCCAATTTTGTCAGCGCGAACTTTTGCACGCTGCTCTTCATCCAAATCACTCAGTTTTTCGTTATCTATAAGAACTTCACCCTTGGTTGCAAGGTCTAATCCGGCAAGCAAGGACAGCAACGTTGATTTACCGGAGCCTGACGCGCCGACAACGGCAACTGTCTCTCCTGCATTGATCGCAACCTCTACCGGTTGCAGAATCTGTAATGGGCCTTCCGAGGTATCGACGATTTTTTCCAGTTTTTGGGCTTGAATGAGCATATGATGAAAAACTTCCTTTTGAAATTAAGTCTTATTGTCGTTTTGTTGTTATCTATACGTACAGTTTCGGCAAATGTTTCACTTGTTGTATTAGGAGATAGTTTAAGCGCAGGTTATGGGCTTTCCAGTGAACAAACCTGGGTAGCTGAACTGGATAATCGCTGGCAAAAAACACACCCTAATTTTAATATTATTAACGCCAGTATCAGTGGCGAGACCACCACTGGTGGTTTACGCCGGCTGGAAGGAATACTCCAGCGGCATCAACCGGATGCGTTATTCATCGAGCTGGGTGGCAATGACGGTTTACGTGGCTTCAACCTCAACACAGTCCGTTCCAACCTAAAACAAATTATCGATAAAGCTCGTGCTGAAAACGTTGAAGTGGCATTAAGCCAGGTAATGGTGCCTCCAAACTATGGCCAGCGTTTTGCCCAACAGTTCACCGATTTGTATAAAGAAGTCGCGGAACAAGAAGACGTACGTTTAATTCCATTTTTCATGGAGCCATTAATTGAGGAAAGTTCTGACTACGTCCAGGACGACGGCATCCACCCCACCGCCGAAGCACAACCCAAAATCGCCGACTTCCTCGAACCCTACCTACTCGACCTAATGCAAAAAGCCAAGTAACTCGCGTCCCCGACGCGAGCTTTGGGTTCCGTTCCGGGGAAGGCTTATAGGCCCTCTTGGAATACGACCGATTCCGTAGAGGGGGACGCCACAAGCACATCCGTGTGGGCTTGAGTCAGGCCATCCATGGCCTTCGACACCCCCTCTACGGAACCAGTCATATTCCAAACGCATATCAGCCCTCCCCGGAATTAACGGGGTCGCGTTGGAGCAATGGCGCCAAGTGCTTGAACAGCCCCTTTTTCGAAAGTGTGTGGCGCCAAGGATGGCGCCACCCAAGCCCCCCAGGGATGGGTTTACGGGCGTCTTTCGAAAGAGGGGTGTCAAGCACCAGCCATTGCTCTAACGCGTCCCCCTCAGGGCAGTGGGTCGTATTACAAATAAGCGGGGTAGGCTGTTGCCGGCGAATGGACAAAATGCGGGCATAAAAAAACCGCCGGATGGCGGTTAGTGCAGTATGGCGTCCCCTAGGGGATTCGAACCCCTGTTACTGCCGTGAAAGGGCAGTGTCCTAGGCCTCTAGACGAAGGGGACCCGGACTGAATTGGTTGATGCGATACGAAGTGGCGTCCCCTAGGGGATTCGAACCCCTGTTACTGCCGTGAAAGGGCAGTGTCCTAGGCCTCTAGACGAAGGGGACGCAATATCGTGTTGCATCGTGTAATTAGTAAGTTGGCGTCCCCTAGGGGATTCGAACCCCTGTTACTGCCGTGAAAGGGCAGTGTCCTAGGCCTCTAGACGAAGGGGACGCAATTACTTATTACAAACTATCAGAAAGGTAACCAAAGCTTGTTTGGTGGAGCTAAGCGGGATCGAACCGCTGACCTCTTGCATGCCATGCAAGCGCTCTCCCAGCTGAGCTATAGCCCCTCTACCTTGGCAGTAAAACTGCCCTGACAGCGGGGCGCATTCTATTGTGAGCAGCGTTAATGTGTCAACTGTTTTTTGAAAAAAATCATCTGTTTGATGAAAAATATGGCAATCTGCACAATTAACGCTCAACCGGCACTAACGAACGCCTTTTGGCAGGTTTTGGTGGTATACGTGATACACCTTCTCCAACCCTTCGCGACTAGACACCGATACATTCATATCGTTAACCAAACCGTTATCCAGACGATAAACCCAGCCATGAATCTGCAATGGCTGCTCTCGATCCCAGGCTTCCTGCACAACGTTTGTTTTGGCTAGGTTTTTCACTTGCTCAATAACATTCAATTCGCACAGGCGATCGACTTGTTCACTATCCGCTAACTGCTCGAGCTCGACAGCGTGTTCGCGATAAACGTCCCGAATCGGATACAACCAGTGATCAACCAAGCCATGCGGTTTTGATTCAATCGCAGCTTTTACCCCACCGCAGCCATAATGCCCAACAACCAGCACATGTTTTACTTTAAGCGCTTCGATAGCAAACTGAATAACGGACAAACAATTAAAATCAGTTTGTATCACCTGATTTGCAACGTTTCGATGTACAAACAGTTCTCCCGGGTCCATCCCAACTATCTGGTTGGCTGGCACCCGGCTATCAGAACAACCAATCCACAAATATTCCGGCGACTGCTGCCCGACCAATCGTTTAAAAAACTCTGGATCTCGCTCAACTTGTTGCTTCGCCCATTCACGGTTGTTTTCGATTAAATGTTTTATGTCTGGCATAAGGCCTCGTTGTCCATCAGCTATTCGCTTCACGCTCGGCTATAAATTCTAGCGCAAGGTCAATACGCTGCAATACACTCTGTTGAGGTATTAATTCCAGGGTAACATCTAGCGATGGAGAGTTACCTCCTCCGGTTGCAGCTACCCGCAACGGCATACCTACTTTGCCCATACCAACTTCTAGCACTTCTGCTGTCTGATTAATCGCGGCTTGGATATTAGCAGCATTCCAGTCGGTTATTGCTCCGAGCAGTTGCTTAGCTTTTTGCAGGGGTTCTTTGGCCACAGGCCGTAAATGCTTTTTCGCCGCTTTTTCGTCAAATTCAGTAACCGGTTCGAAAAAGTAACGGCTAATGTCAGCCATTTCTTTTAAGGTTTTTACCCGATCCGCCTGCAAGCCAACAATTTTTTCTAAACTTGGACCTGAGCTGGTATCAACATCTACCTGATCAAACTGCCATTGCAGTTGTGGTGCAACTTGCTCGACCGGTAATGTTTTCATGTAATGTTGATTCAGCCAATTTAACTTATCGGTATTAAAAGCAGATGCAGCCTTATTAACATCATCCAGTTTAAAGTATTCAATCAGCTCGTCGACGCTAAAGATTTCCTGATCACCGTGCGACCAACCCAGCCGCGCTAAATAATTAATCACCGCTTCGGGAACATAACCATCATCACGATATTGCATAACACTTACAGCACCATGACGCTTCGACAGTTTTTTCCCATCATCGCCTAAGATCATCGATACATGAGCATAGTCAGGTACCGGAGCTCCCAATGCTTTTAAGATGTTAATCTGACGCGGGGTGTTATTGATATGATCTTCGCCACGTACGACGTGGGTGATATTCATATCCCAGTCATCTACCACCACGCAAAAGTTATAGGTTGGGGTACCGTCAGTACGGGCAATAATCAGGTCATCAAGTTCCTGGTTGGAAAACTCAATACGACCACGAATATGGTCATCAAATACCACACTGCCCTGTTGCGGATTGCGAAAACGCACGACGTATTTATCACCACCGACGTCAGGATTATCACGACAGTGGCCGTCGTAACGAGGTTTTTCGCCGGCAGCCATCTGTTCTTCACGCATTGCTTCTAAACGTTCTGCAGAGCAATAACACTTATAAGCTTTATCTTCTTCCAGTAGCTTATCAATCAACTGCTGATAGCGGTCAAACCGCTGAGTCTGGTAAAAAGGTCCCTGATCCCAGTTCAAACCCAACCAGTTCATCCCTTCCAAAATCGCATCGATTGCAGGCTGAGTTGAGCGTTCACGGTCGGTGTCTTCAATTCGCAGAACAAACTCTCCACCCTGCGCCTTGGCAACTAACCAAGAATATAATGCCGTACGGGCACCACCAACGTGTAAATACCCTGTTGGACTGGGCGCGAAACGCGTAACCACACTCATGCTGTTATCCTTTCATTCGTTCGATGTAAAACCTAATTGTATGAGTAGCGAGTTTATCAAGACTAAGCCTGTTGCGCATCAGCAATGCTATGAAATAGGACGAAAGAAAAGCAAAAACGATTAAATTGTCAGCAAACGAACCAATCTTTTAAATTTTTATTTGACAGTTTCTATCTGCGCCCTATAATGCCACCTCGCAACGACGCAGAAGTGTCACAGTGAAGATGGTTGCTTAGCTCAGTTGGGAGAGCATCGCCCTTACAAGGCGAGGGTCACTGGTTCGAGCCCAGTAGCAACCACCACTTCTTCTTTCCCCTTCGTTGTCGACCCTTTAGAGTGGTTGCTTAGCTCAGTTGGGAGAGCATCGCCCTTACAAGGCGAGGGTCACTGGTTCGAGCCCAGTAGCAACCACCATTTTTTTATTTCAGCGCATCAATTAAAAAGTCCAGTAAAACCCGAACCCGGGGAATTTGCTGCCGACTCTCAGGATACAACGCCCAAATACCATCATCCGGCTGTCGATAGGCTGCCAATACTTCTTGTAAAACTCCTTGCTGCAGATCCTGCTGCACATAGTAATCAGGCAACATCGCTAAACCTAGCCCCTTTACTGCTGCGTCTCGTAAAGTCAGTCCGTTATTACAATGCAAATAGCTTTGCGGCACAATTGACTGTGGTTTTCCCTCAACCTGAAAGCGCCAGTGTTTGACGGTGCCGGTAAAACAACGATGTTGCTCCAGCTGTTCGATAGACTGAGGAACGCCAAAAGTCGAAAAGTAAGCGGCAGAACCAACCACATAATGGCGTCTGGTACTCAATCGGCGTGCTCTCAAGCGCGGGTTACCTAAATGCCCGAGCCGAATTGCAAGATCATAGCTGCCTTCTACCAAATCCAGGGTGTCATTGGTTAGGTTCAGCTCCAGCCGGCAATCCGGGTATTGTTGTAAAAAATCATTTAATAACGGTGCCGCTACTTGCTCCCCGTAATACACTGGGGCAGTCACCCGAATTAATCCCTGCGGCTGCTCGTTACGCTGCTGAATTAATTGGTTGGCCTCCCGCAACGAAGCCACTAAATGCTGGCAATGTGGCAGGTAGAGTTTGCCCTCCTCGGTTAATCGAGTGCTGCGGGTGGAACGATACAACAACTGCATTTGCAGCCGCTGCTCTAACGCCGCAATATTTCTGCTCACCTGCGCGATTGATAAATTAAGTCGCCGCGCAGCAGCAGTAAAGCTTTGTGTTTCGGCGGTTGCGACAAACTCACTAATACCTTGCCAATCTTTCATTATAATTTCATTTATGCAAAAGTTATTTGTATAAAACCTAGATTACCTTTAAATCAGAAAAAGTTAAACTTTAGCTATAGTTATACGTACTACTAACCATTCATCAGCAAAAGGGAATCATCATGGAAACAATTAAGTCTCGCGCCATGGTCGCCTGGGGTCCGGGCGAGCCGCTAAAAGAAGAAACCATTGATGTCGCACCACCGAAGAAAGGCGAAGTTCGAGTGCGTATTGTAGCCACCGGTGTTTGCCATACCGATGCCTATACATTGTCGGGTAAAGACCCTGAAGGCATCTTTCCTTCGGTACTAGGCCACGAAGGTGGCGGTATTGTAGAAGCGGTTGGAGAAGGCGTCACTTCTGTTACAGTTGGTGATCACGTTATTCCCCTATATACCGCTGAGTGCGGAGAATGTAAGTTCTGTACTTCTGGTAAAACTAATTTATGTCAGGCAGTACGCGCGACCCAAGGCAAAGGCCTGATGCCTGACGGCACTAGTCGTTTTTCCAAGAACGGCGAGACCATTTATCACTACATGGGAACCTCGACTTTTTCCGAGTATACCGTATTGCCGGAAATCTCATTGGCCAAGATCCCTAAGCAAGCGCCGCTCGAAAAAGTCTGCTTGTTGGGCTGTGGTGTTACTACCGGAATGGGTGCGGTAAAAAATACTGCGGACGTTCAGGAAGGCGATACGGTCGCTGTCTTTGGTCTCGGCGGCATTGGCCTGGCTGTTATCATCGGCGCAGTACAAGCAAAAGCCTCACGCATTATTGCCATTGACGTGAACGACGACAAATTCGACATCGCCAAACAACTGGGCGCCACCGATTTTGTCAATCCCAGCAAGCACGATAAACCCATTCAGGAAGTCATTGTAGACATGACCGATGGTGGGGTGGACTTCTCCTTCGAGTGTATAGGTAATGTCGATGTAATGCGTGCTGCACTTGAGTGCTGCCATAAAGGCTGGGGCGAATCCGTGATTATCGGTGTTGCCGGTGCCGGCGAAGAAATCTCAACGCGCCCGTTCCAGCTTGTTACCGGCCGTGTCTGGCGTGGTAGCGCCTTTGGCGGAGTAAAAGGCCGTTCTGAATTGCCAGATTATGTTCAACAATACATGCACGGTAAGTTCGATTTAGACACGTTTATTACTCACACTATGCCGTTAGAAGACATTAACGAAGCATTCGATTTGATGCATGAAGGCAAATCAATTCGTTCCGTGATTCATTATTAATGGAGCTAACGATGGAAAAAGTCACTGAAGCCCGCTGCTTTGGCGGGCGTCAAATTCGCTTCGAGCACGACTCTGATAGCCTGAACTGTCGTATGCAGTTCAGTGTTTTCCTACCGATACGAGCAGAGAAAACCAAAGTACCTGCTCTTTATTTTTTATCCGGACTTACCTGCACCGACGAAAACTTTTCCAGTAAGTCCGGCGCTCAGCGAGTTGCTAATGAGCTCGGTTTAGCGCTCATTATACCCGACACCAGCCCACGCGGTGACCAGGTACCGGATGATGCAGAGCAGGCTTATGATTTTGGTAAAGGAGCTGGATTTTATCTTAACGCGACCGAAACACCCTGGGCTAAGCATTATCAGATGTATAACTACATCGTCTCTGAGTTACCTGCATTAGTGGAACAACAACTGCCACTGACCGACAAGCGGGCGATTGCCGGACATTCAATGGGCGGACATGGCGCATTAGTTATCGGATTACGTAACAGCGACCGTTACACTAGTATTTCAGCCTTTTCGCCGGTAACTAACCCGACAAGTTGCCCTTGGGGAGAAAAAGCATTTTCGAACTACTTAGGCAATGATCGCGAACAATGGAAGCCGTACGATGCAGTTGAACTCATTAATAAAAATGGTCAGACGTTACCAATACGAGTTGATCAAGGTCTTGACGATGGCTTTCTCGAAGAACAGCTGAAACCCGAGCGGTTAAAACAAGCTATTGCTGAGGCTAATGGTGATGGGTCAGTGCATTTACACGAAGGCTATGACCATAGTTATTACTTTATTGCATCGTTTATTGAAGCACAGCTGCGGTTTCATGCTAAACATTTGCTTTAATGACTAGACTGAGCCTCACGGCTGGCAATATGGCGTCGGTAAAAACGCCACTGCCGTGACTTTAGCAAATACCAGAGCGTTACTAACCAACCCATGATAATAGCAGCACGGACGAACGAAAAATGTCCGTGCTGCTCCACAAACAGCCAACCAATTAAAACCCCGTCGAACGCTAACGACAGCAACAATAACGGCTGAGCCAAGCCCATCAGTCGGTTCGCCCAATTGCGGTCATCTTCAGCGGCGAAGGTCGTTGCGAGTAGCACCAGGAATGAGGGTAAACCGACCAACAGCATGAGACCGAACTGCTCCGTCGAATTATAAAAAAGATTAAGTAGGCGAGTTCGATCTTCAGAAAAGGTTAATGAAATGATACCGGCCACGTAGCCACGCATTTGGTATAAGAAAATAACGAGTAAAGAGAGCGGGATTTTAGCCCGCCCTTCTTTATCCAGATAACGCACCTTCTCGACGAATGTTGTTGCGCTGCCAGAGCTTTTCATGAAAATAGTAACCTATTGTGTTTGCTAACGGCTCAATCAATGCGATGGCACCGCCAAGCAGCACATCACCCGTCATAATCCAGACAATACCAAAAGCAATGGTAAAGTGCATCAGCGCAAATGAAGCGGTCTTTTTCATAATAATCCCCTAGTCCTTGTTATCAGGACTCGTCTATGAGGATAATTATTATCGATTAAACCTTTCTAATCTAATTGTAAAAACCGATGGCCGTGTTCGGCTTACCGGCTTAAACAGCTCGCTTCAACTGTTCTCGTAATTTACCAATTTCATCACGCAACTGCCCAGCTTGCTCAAATTCAAGGTTCTGAGCAGCTTCGTACATTGCTTTCTCTTTACTCTCTATTTCCTTCATTAGCGCTTTGGCATCTTTAACCACGGTAACTCGCGGATCGTAACCGGCAGCGACTTCGGCGAGAGCTTCCGAGGATTTTGACTTGCGTTGCTTGCCGGGTCCCTGCCCCAGATCCATCACGTCAGTAATCGACTTGTTCAATCCTTTTGGTGTAATTCCGTGTTCTTTATTGTAGGCAATCTGCTTTTCCCGGCGACGCTCCGTTTCATCAATAGCCCGTTGCATCGAGCCGGTAATTCGATCGCCGTAAAGAATCGCTTTGCCGTTAACGTTACGCGCTGCCCGACCGATGGTCTGAATAAGAGAACGGTCTGAGCGCAGGAACCCTTCTTTATCAGCATCCAAAATGGCCACCAAAGAGACTTCCGGCATATCCAGTCCTTCGCGAAGCAAATTAATTCCAACGATGACATCGAACTCACCTAGGCGTAAGTCTCGTATAATTTCCATGCGCTCCACGGTATCAATATCCGAGTGTAAATAGCGCACCTTAATTCCATGTTCATCCAGGTAGTCACTCAGATCCTCAGCCATACGCTTAGTTAGCGTAGTTGCAAGTACCCGTTCTCCCTGTTCCACCCGTAACCGAACTTCCGACATTAGGTCGTCTACTTGCGTAGCAACAGGCCGCACTTCAATAGTGGGATCGACTAACCCTGTTGGCCTTACTACTTGCTCGATAACTTCACCACTGCAGCGCTCTAACTCGTATTTTCCCGGAGTTGCAGAAACATACAGTGTCTGCGGAGAAATTGCTTCGAACTCGTCAAATTTTAACGGCCGGTTATCCAGTGCTGACGGTAGTCTAAACCCATACTCCACCAGGTTTTCTTTGCGTGACCTGTCGCCCTTATACATAGCTCCAACCTGCGAAACAGTAACGTGCGACTCATCGATAATCAGTAAAGCGTCATCGGGCAGATAATCCATCAAGGTCGGTGGTGGCTCGCCGGTAGCACGACGCGACAGGTAGCGTGAGTAGTTCTCTATCCCTGAGCAATAGCCAAGTTCCAGCATCATTTCAATATCAAACTGAGTACGCTGCGCGATGCGTTGCTCTTCTATCAGTTTATTCTGTTTCAGTAGAATTTCGCGACGATCTTTTAGTTCTTCTTTAATATGTTCGATCGCCTCGACCAATACTTCGCGCGGCGTTACATAGTGTGTTTTGGGGTAAATAGTCGTACGAGCCACATCAGCGTCAGTCACTTTACCGGTTAACGGTTCAAAATAGCTAATTCTATCGATCTCGTTATCAAACAGTTCAACCCGTACCGCCATCTCTTCTGATTCCGCCGGGAAAATATCGATAACTTCACCACGAACCCGATAAGTGGCCCGTTCAAATGCAGCATCGTTACGTTTGTATTGCAACTGGGCCAGGCGTCGCAAAATATCACGTTGATCGATAATATCGCCGCGACGCAGATGTAACATCATTTTCATGTATGATTCAGGATCACCAAGACCATAGATGGCAGACACTGATGCGACCAACACGACATCACGCCGTTCCATTAGAGCCTTGGTTGCTGACAACCGCATTTGCTCAATATGGTCGTTAATTGATGCGTCTTTCTCAATAAAGGTATCGGTAGTTGGCACATAAGCTTCGGGCTGATAGTAGTCGTAATAAGACACAAAATACTCAACCGAGTTATTCGGGAAGTACTCTTTCATTTCACCATACAACTGTGCAGCTAATGTTTTGTTGTGCGCCAGAATCAATGTCGGCCGTTGTGACTTGGAAATAACGTTGGCCATAGTAAAAGTTTTGCCAGACCCCGTAACTCCAAGCAACGTTTGGTGGGCCAACCCGGCATCGAGATTATCCAGTAACTGCTGGATAGCCTTAGGCTGATCACCGGCAGGCTGGTATTTGGAAACTAGTTCAAAAGATTTACTCACCAAACCTCCTCAATTCGCGCGAAAACCAGAAGTACGCGAGGGTTGCTGTAATTAAATTAGCCACTACACCACCAATAAATAGACCGGTAATATCGGCGAGTAAGCTACCCAAGTAGGATAAAGGTACGAAAAACACAAATAAGCGGATGACGCTTAACCATAAAGCGTTCATCGGCCTATGAATCGCATTAAAACTTGAGTTGGTCAGAATAATCCAGCCTTGCAAGCCATAGCCGAGAGGCATGATATAGATAAATAGTTGGACAATTTCGGCAACTTCCTGCTCTTCTGCGAACGCCGCTGCAATCCAGTGTGCGGTCAGGGCCATCAGCACATAAATAACTGCCTGGATAATCATTACAGCTTTTAACGCGGTCGCGTAGGCATAGCGCACTCGCTTGATTTTATCGGCACCGAAATTTTGACTGATTAACGGTGGCAGCGACATAGATAACGCCAAAATCACGATACTTGCCAACGACTCGAGTCGTGTTCCTACACCAAATGCTGCTACCGCGGGCGCACCGTAAGCCGCTATAATGGCAGTCATTACCGCCATCGCCAAAGGCGTAAGAATATTAGCTCCCGCCGCGGGTAAACCTATTTTCAATATTTCCCGTGCTGATTTTATCCAGGCGGTGATAAATAGCAGCTCGTTGGCCGGTTTCATCGATACTAGCTTTTTGCGATTCAGTAGCCAGAAAATAAGTATTAAGCCGCTGGCCCACGAGATGACACTGGCCAATGCAGCTCCCTGTACCCCCATTGCCGGTATCGGGCCCAAGCCAAAAATAAAGATTGGATCGAAAATGGCATTCGCCAGACCGCCTGAGGCCATGATAACGGAAGGTGTTCTGGTGTCCCCGGAAGCACGCAAAACTGCATTTCCCACCATCGGTGTTACCAACATCACACAACCGGCGTACCACAGTGTCATGTACTCTCTAATCAGTGGCATTAAGCGCTCATGCGCTTGCAATAACGAAAAAATCGGCTCCATCAATAAGTAACCAACCAGCGCTAATACCAGTACCAATATAGCTGATACTGATAGTGCACCAAAGGCGTCAAAGTGCGCTTCCTGAGGTCGAACACTGCCATACTTTCTGGCAATCACCGCAGAGGTACCAATGCCGAGGCCAATGGTCAGACTAACTACCGTAAAGGTGACGGGAAAGGTAAAACTAACCGCGGCCAGAGGATCGGTGCCGAGCAAACTGATAAAGAAAGTATCAACCACATTAAAGCTAATTAAGGTGGCTACGCCAAAGATTACTGGCCATGTCATTTCCCACAGGGTTTTGCCAACCGGCGCATGAATAAGACTTCGTGAAGCGTCGGCTGTAGACATGAATACCTCCTCTGGAAATAGGCCGTGTAGTGTACCTTAAATGGGCTTGCTTTGGCTATGTTGATAGACTTTCCCTGGCAGCCTACGTATCATACTGCGTTATAACAAACTCATTTTGATGAAAGGATATGCCGTGGAATATCAACTGTCCGATCGCGTCAACTCGATTCAGCCATCACCGACGTTAGCGGTCACTCAAAAAGCCAATGAATTAAAACAACAAGGTCACGATGTAATTGGTCTGGGAGTCGGTGAACCCGACTTTGATACTCCCGAATTCATCAAACAGGCTGCAATTCAAGCGATTCACGATGGCAAAACAAAATATACAGCAGTTGATGGTATTGCCGAGTTAAAACAAGCTGTTATTGACAAGTTTAAACGTGATAACAAACTTGATTATCAGGCCGATGAAATCATCGTCTCGGCTGGCGGTAAACACAGTATCTTTAATTTGCTTAGTGCCTGGCTCAACCCAGGTGACGAGGTAATTATTCCTGCACCCTACTGGGTTTCATATCCTGACATGACGAAATTGGTCGGTGCTAAACCTGTAATTGTTCAAGCTGGTATCGAACAGCGTTTTAAAATTACTCCGCAACAATTGCGCGCTGCGATAACCGATAAAACCCGCTTAATGTTCATTAACAGTCCGTCTAATCCAAGCGGCACCGCTTATTCGGCAGATGAGTTACGCGCATTAGCCGAAGTTCTGCGTGATTATCCTAATGTACTCATCGCGACCGACGATATGTACGAAAAGATTCTCTGGTCACAAGAGCCCTTCGCCAACCTGCCGATGGTGGCCCCTGACTTGAAGGAGCGCACCGTTATATTATCTGGGGTTTCAAAAGCATACGCGATGACAGGCTGGCGTATTGGTTATGCCGCAGGGCCGAAAAAAATAGTCGCGGCAATGAAAAAGATTCAATCGCAAAGCACGTCGAACCCCGCAAGCATCAGTCAACATGCAGCCGTAGCCGCTCTTTCTGGCGATCAATCCTGTATCGACACCATGGTGAATGAATTTAGACATCGACACGACTATTTAATCGACGCCCTAAATAAAATTGACGGTATCAACTGCGTTGCTGGCGACGGAACGTTCTATGTGTTCGCCCATATTGAGGAACTCATGCAAAAAGTAGGCGCTGCAACTGATGTCGAACTATGTGAAAAATTGCTAACAGATGCCAAAGTTGCATTGGTGCCAGGATCAGCCTTCGGAACTGATGGTTATTGTCGCCTATCCTTCGCTACCAGCCTGGATGTGCTGCGCGAAGCAGTAAAGAGAATTGCTGAATTTTCTGCCTCCAGCGTCAAATAGCTCTGCTAAACATCCTAAAATAAGGTATTTGAGTGATTTTTCTTATAGAGTCCTCAAATACCTATTTTTGATTAAACGTTACAGTAACAACTGCCGTAGATACCTGTTAATTTTTAAAAGACAATTTTATTACAACTTAACAAAAATTAACGGCTTTTCAACTTCCTATTCCGAATTAGCGGCTACTCTTTTTCTTAAAGAAAATCAAGCAATATGAATTAACAAACAGGCCTATATTTTGCACAAAGCAGCCAAGAAATACACAACCTGTTGAATCTTCAAACAACGCATTTGCTATTCTAATTTAGTCAATAGCTAAATTCCCCGGAATTTACTAACCTATTGTTTTTATTATATTTATTTTTTATAAGTTAAATTCTGACCAACCGACAATTGTGGCTGGAACACGCATCAAATAAGCTATTACACAGACTTAAACACAGGGTTATCCACAGAATCCGTGGATAAGATCCTGTAGGCTTTAGCTGATAACGGATACAGCGATCTGTGGATAATCGAGATTGGAAAGCAACTATTACAAAAGGCATAACCGGAAACATGAACAAAAGTTGACATGTGCGGAGAGTCGAGTTAGCAGGCCATTCGTGCTAAACGCTTTAAAAAGCCATAAAAGTCTTATTTAAGGCACAACTCTACTTAACCAACGTAGAATAATTCACCAATCAAACCTAATTTGCCCAAAAAACCAATACTAATAGTTGACACCCCTGCGCAACCTCTTTAATATTCGTCGCCGTTGAGAGTTGTTCCCCAGTAGCTCAGTTGGTTAGAGCGGTGGACTGTTAATCCATGTGTCGTTGGTTCGAATCCAACCTGGGGAGCCAATCAACTTTCAATAACTCCCAAATTACGATTCCCCAGTAGCTCAGTTGGTTAGAGCGGTGGACTGTTAATCCATGTGTCGTTGGTTCGAATCCAACCTGGGGAGCCACTCCAAAGCTCGTCGATTAATTCTTGTTTAGCTTGGGTCGCCCCTGCTGACAGCCAGTTGCCTAAAGAAGCCGCAACGTTGCCCCATTCAGTCTTAGCCGGGCAAGGCTTTCCATTTATTTCAGCAAGCCAGACTAATAGGCTTTCTTCATTTAACTCGCTAAATACTGTCGCTAGTCCTTTCTGCTGCAACAGCTTTGCATTCCAATATTGCTCAAATTGTCCGTTAACGGGTTTAACGGCTAAATGTTTAGCTCTATTTAAAGCTTCGCAGGTAGTTTCGAAACCCGCGTTGGCGATTACGGCTGTCGACACCGAAAGTTGCTCAGCAAAAGTTTTTCGTGAAGCCGGAAAGCCAATGACATGGTCGCTGGCAAAATACTTTACCTGTTTTATATCCGGATGAAAGACGGAAAACGTATAATCTTCAACAGCTAATAGCGAATCGACGACATGGTAAAGTTCTTCAAAGGGTAAATAGACCAGTACCTGTCTAACATTAGGCGTATCGTCTTCTGATTTTCTGACAACGGGTGGCAAGCAGTCACCCAGTGGACTCCAATGCATACCAAGCCACTCGTTAGCAGGGGCAAAATGGTCAATAATAGTTCGCTGAAAAAGATTTAAATGCTGATACAACGGTTTTTCTTTAAACGCATATTGTCGCCCTATTCCGATGCATCGTTTACCGGCACGCTTAGCCGCCCAAGCCGTTATTGGTTCAAAATCAGAGACCACCAGATCATATGAGCTAACATCTAATCTGCGCACATCACTAACAAACTCGGAAAAAGAGTTACTCAATAAGGTTTTAAGGTGGCTAACCTGGCCCTGCCGCGTAACAAAACTTAGCCCCCTGCGGCATACAAAATCACCGAATACGTCAACATTGAATAAACTTTCTGGACGACGCCCAGAAATCAAGTAATCAACTTGTACCGCATGCTTTTTTAACTCAGTTGCAATTCGGTGACATCGACTTAAATGACCGTTCCCGGTTCCCTGTATTCCAAATAATATTTTCATAGCACGTCCTTTCGCTAAACAAGAGTTAATGTCCACTCCGAAAGCAGAAGACCCAGACCCATTCCGGCCATAATGTCTGTTGGATAATGAACTCCCACCACAATTCGGGAAACACCAATCATTGCCGCCCAGAGAAATAATGGAGTCGCCAATGTAGGGAAGTACGAAGAAGTCACTGTTGCGAAAACAAAAGCTGCACACGTATGGCCGGAAGGGAAACTAAATTTATCATGTGCAATGAGTAAAGGGATTGGCGCGCAATTGGCTGGCCTGTCGCGGCGAAAACTATTCTTAAGCAACCAGTATGTTGGTCGTTCGACAGCAAAAGTTACCGCTAACGCTGTCATATAATCCCAATAACTGCCACTCGCCCACGCTAAGCAGTACGCGACGGCTAAGTAACAATATCCGTCCCCGGAGGCCGATACCCACCGCGCAGTCGTCGCGAATAGATAACGCGATCTAAGCGAAGAACATAGCGTGTAGCAATAACGATCAATATTATTAACACCACGCTGCAGAAGCGTTAAAGATAGCATCTGTCGCTAATTCCTCTTGAGCTCGTTTTGTCACCCAGATGCTACTATGTCGGCAATATATTGCATTGCGACGACATTTCGTTGACAGAACCATGACAAAATACAGGAAAAGCCAATTCCCTTAGCTTCTGTCTGTTGTTTATCAGCGCCAAAACACCGATAATAGCCCCTGTTTTTTTAGCCTACGGAAACAGCCATGACCGACTACTTGCTGCTACTGATAGGAACCGTGCTGGTCAACAACTTTGTACTGGTTAAGTTTCTTGGTTTATGCCCTTTTATGGGTGTGTCGAATAAGCTCGATACTGCGATTGGAATGTCAGCAGCGACTACTTTCGTCTTAACCCTGGCGTCGGTATGTAGCTATTTAGTCAATGCCTATTTGCTGGAGCCTCTGGATCTGATGGCGCTACAGACGCTTAGCTTTATTTTAGTGATCGCGGTAGTGGTTCAGTTTACTGAGATGGTGGTTCATAAAACTAGTCCTACGCTTTACCGACTATTAGGGATTTTCTTGCCTCTAATAACCACCAATTGCGCAGTATTAGGTGTGGCACTGTTAAATATCAATGAACAGCATAATTTCGTTCAGTCTATTGTTTATGGTTTTGGCGCCGCCGTAGGCTTCTCGTTGGTATTAATTTTATTTTCTGCCATGCGTGAACGGCTAGCTGCTGCCGATGTGCCTCAGGTTTTCAAGGGCTCCGCCATAGCAATGGTAACTGCCGGACTAATGTCGTTAGCGTTTATGGGCTTTAGCGGTTTGGTGACGAACTAATGAGTATTGTCGCAGGTTTAATAGCGATTGGTGCCCTGGCACTGATATTTGGAATTATTTTAGGCTTTGCTGCAGTAAAGTTTAAAGTAGAAAGCGACCCTATTGTCGAGCAAATTGACAACATTTTACCCCAGACCCAATGCGGTCAGTGTGGTTATCCAGGTTGCAAGCCATACGCGGAAGCCATTGCTAATGGTGACGACATTAACAAGTGCCCTCCTGGTGGCGAAGCAACCATTAAGCAACTCGCCGATCTTATGGGTGTCGAGGCCAAGCCATTAGATTCGGCACACGGCAAAGAAGACGTCAAAAAGGTTGCAGTGATTCGCGAAGACGAATGCATTGGCTGCACTAAGTGTATTCAGGCCTGTCCTGTTGACGCCATTTTAGGTGCTGCCAAGCAAATGCATACGATCATTGAGCACGAATGCACCGGTTGTGACCTATGCGTCGAACCATGCCCCGTAGATTGTATCGATATGGTACCTGTGAAGGCACAACCTGAGACCTGGCAGTGGGACTTAGACGAGGTCAAAAAGAATTTGTCATCGGCGGATAATATCCCAGTCAAACTGGTGGAGTAAGAGAGCGCTATGCGAGATATTAAGTCGTTTGTCGACGCTGGTGTAATAGGTCAGTTTCCCGGAGGCATTCATCCGCCTGAACGTAAACAGCCGGCTAATGCAATACCGCTAAGACGGTTACCGCTACCCGCTGAATTAGTATTACCGCTGCGCCAACATATTGGACCTTCCGGTGAATGCCTGGTTAAAGTTGGCGATCAGGTATTAAAGGGTCAACAGCTGACTGAAGCTCATTTGAGTCAAGGGCTGCCGCTACATGCACCCACTTCGGGAGTGATTACCGCAATCGAAGAGAGACCGACCGCTCACGCGTCCGGGCTTCCCGAAATGGCTGTGGTATTAACACCCGATGGCGAGGAACGATGGTCAACATCGCAACCGTTACCGGACTACCGGCAACAAGACAAAGCCTCATTAATTGAACGTATACAGTCGGCCGGGATCGCCGGCCTCGGTGGTGCTGGTTTCCCGACTGCGCAAAAACTGGCACCGCAAAAGCCTATCCAATACCTGATTATTAACGGTGTTGAATGTGAGCCGTATATCTGCGCTGACGACCGATTAATGCGCGAAAAAGCCGATGAGATTGTCGCTGGCATGGAAATTCTGCAATTCATCAGTTCCGCCGAGCACATATTGCTGGCAATTGAAGACAATAAACCGGAAGCCATCGCAGCCATGCAAGAGGCTATCGATGGCAAGCAACACATCAGCTTACGCATAATCCCTACTAAATATCCGTCAGGCGGCGAAAAACAGCTGATTGAGCTGCTAACCGGCCAACAAGTCCCTCACCATCAGCTGCCTCTGGATATTGGCTTATTAATGCAAAATACCGGTACCGCCTACGCGGTTAAGCGAGCCATTATTGACGGTGAGCCATTACTCGAACGAGTGGTGACATTAACCGGCGAACAAATGACCCAACCTGGTAACGTGTGGGCTTTATTAGGCACACCAATTGAACACCTGTTAGAACAAGGCGGATTTAAAGCCACTAAGTCTCCGCGCGTGATTATGGGTGGGCCAATGATGGGGTTCACTCTACCCATCACCCAGGTACCAGTGATTAAAACAACCAACTGCATTTTAACCCCAACCTCGCAAGAGCTGCCTGCAGCGGGACCAGAGATGGCATGCATTCGATGCGGCGCCTGTGCCGATGTTTGTCCTGCTAGCCTTCAGCCTCAGCAACTGCAATGGTTGGCAAAAGCCAGGGATTACGATGCGCTGGAGCAGCAGAATTTGTTCGACTGTATTGAGTGCGGCGCCTGTGCTTATGTTTGTCCCAGTGAGATCCCACTGGTCCACTACTATCGCAAAGCCAAAGCAGAGATCCGTAATATCGCGCGTGAAAAAGCTAAGGCCGAACTGGCGCGGCAACGTTTTGAAAAACGCCAACAACGGTTAGAGCGCGAAAAACAAGAGCGCCTGGAACGCCACCGTAAGGCCGCCGAGGCGCGCAAAAAGATGCAGCAAGAAAAACAACAAGCAACCAACGAAAACGAATCTCAGCCAGCGGAAGCTAACAAAAAACCGGCTCAGGATAAATCGAGTGCGGTGGCTGCCGCGATTGCCCGCGCCAAAGCTAAAAAAGCCGCACAACAAGCGGCTGAGGACCACGACCCTAAGGATACTTCATCATGAGTTTTCGTATTGCCGCCGCACCCCATGGCCATAGTCAGCGCCGCACGAGCGATATGATGCGTTGGGTTTGCTATGCATTAATTCCCGGCGTATTAGTACAAAGCTACTTTTTTGGTGCCGGGGTATGGATGCAAATTATGCTAGCCATCATTACTGCCTACGTCACTGAAAGCCTTTGTCTGGTTGCACGCAACCGCGATGCGCGATCCGGTCTGCGCGATAACACCGCCCTGGTAACCGCAGTATTATTGGCTATCTCGATACCCACTCTGGCTCCTTGGTGGATTATTGTATTGGGTACCGCGTTTGCTATTGTGGTGGTTAAGCATATCTACGGTGGGATGGGCCAAAATTTATTTAACCCGGCGATGGCCGGCTATGTTTTATTGTTAGTCTCGTTTCCGGTGCAAATGACCAACTGGCTACCACCAACTACCATCAGTCAATACGATTTAACTTTGTGGCAAACCTTACACACAATTTTATTTGAATACACCCCAGCCGGTTATAGCGTAGAACAACTGCGTACCACCATTGATGGGATAACTATGGCAACCCCGCTGGACACGGTCAAGACAGCGCTGGATCAAAGCTACACGTTGAGCGAAATCTATCAGCGCCCGCAGTTTTCAGTACTGGCAGGCGTCGGCTGGCAATGGGTTAATCTTGCCTTCCTGCTGGGCGGTTTTATTTTGTTGCAACAGCGGATTATCAGCTGGCACATTCCAGGTGGACTGCTAGCTGGCTTATTAGTGCCCGCATTACTGGCTCACCTATTTGCGCCGTCAATAATGCCCGGGCCTATTTTCCACGCCCTAAGTGGTGCCACTATGCTGGGTGCTTTCTTTATAGCAACAGATCCGGTGTCGGCTGCAACTTCTAACAAAGGCCGCTTTATCTTTGGTTTGATGATTGGCTTGCTGGTTTGGGTCATTCGTAGTTGGGGCGGATACCCCGATGCTGTTGCATTTGCCGTATTGCTTGCAAACTTGAGTGTGCCGTTGATTGACCAATACACCCGCCCCAAAGTTTATGGCCACCAGTCCGGAGGGCAAAATGGCTAAGAAGAGTATGCAAAGGAACGGTTTGCTGCTTGCCCTATTCGCCGTAGTAGCAACATTTTTAGTATTAGCCGTTGAGGCACTTACTGCTGATCGTATCGCCGAGCAAAAGCGTGCACAAACACTACGCAGCTTGAACGAATTGGTGCCGCCAGCATTGCACGACAATGACCTTTATCAGTCCTGTCGGCAACTGCAACACGAAGCATTAGGGGTAACCGAACCAACAGCTCTTTATCGTGCCGAGTTAAATGGTAATCCGACAGCGTTAGCCGCTGAAATAGTCGCTCCCAATGGCTATTCAGGGAGTATCCGCTTACTGCTGACGGTGCGCCCCGGTGGCGAAATACTCGGAGTACGCACGCTGGCTCATCAGGAGACACCTGGCCTGGGGGATAAAATAGAACGGCAAAAGAGCGATTGGATTTTATCGTTTAATGGTAAGCAGGTACGTAATGAGGATGATGACCGTTGGGCTGTACAACGGGATGGCGGTATGTTCGATCAGTTCACTGGCGCAACTATAACGCCGCGCGCCGTTGTACAAGCGGTAAAAAGCGCCACCCTATATTTAAAGAATAACAGCAGTAGTTTGTTTAACGCAGACTTACCCCGCTGCCTGGAGAGTAATGATGAATGAATATAAGCAACTGACCCGGCAAGGTCTCTGGGAAAACAATCCAGCGCTGGTGCAACTGTTAGGTTTGTGTCCATTACTGGCTGTCACCGCATCAGTTACCAATGCGCTTGGGTTAGGACTGGCCACACTATTTGTTTTAATTGGCTCTAACATTACCGTATCTTTGGTTCGTCAGTGGGTGCCGCAGGAAATCCGTATTCCCGTGTTTGTCATGGTAATTGCCACTTTCGTTACCATTATTCAGCTACTGATGAACGCCTACGTGTTTGAGCTTTACCAGTCACTCGGTATTTTTATACCGCTAATCGTCACTAACTGCGCAATCATTGGCCGCGCAGAAGCCTACGCCTCAAAGAACTCTGTTCAAAAAGCAGCCTTTGACGGTTTAGCAATGGGCGTTGGTTTCGCCCTGGTATTAGCTGTGCTAGGAGCAATGCGGGAAATTATCGGTAACGGTACGTTGTTTGATGGCGCCGAATTATTATTGGGTGACTGGGCCGCACAATTAAGGCTTGAATTGTTTCAGGTAGACTACCCGCTACTATTGGCTATTTTGCCGCCCGGAGCATTCATTGGCATGGGTTTTATCATTGCCTTAAAAAATCTCATCGATGCAAAGCTCGAGGCAAAGGCGGAAAAAGCAGAGAAATCCGTCACCAGAGCACGAGTAACAGCCGAATCCTAATAGGGACGTTATGAATAAAGAAAAACGCTATCAAATTTTAAGCCGGTTACGAGACAACAATCCAAAGCCAACCACGGAGCTGGAATATGAATCTCCTTTCCAGTTATTGATAGCAGTACTTTTATCGGCCCAAGCCACGGATGTTGGTGTTAACAAAGCCACCCGCAAATTGTTCCCAGTGGCTCCGACCGCAGAAGCAATGGTGGCGCTTGGCGTTGATGGCATTAAACAATACATCAAAACCATTGGTCTATTTAACTCAAAGGCCGAAAACGCCTACAAAACATGTCAGGCTTTGGTCGAACGTTATAATGGCGAGGTCCCGGAAAGTCGTGAGGCACTGGAAGCCTTGCCCGGGGTAGGTCGAAAAACCGCAAACGTGGTGCTTAATACCGCGTTTGGCTGGCCAACTATCGCGGTTGATACGCATATTTTTAGGGTATCTAACCGAACCAAGTTGGCGCCTGGAAAAAATGTAAAAGAGGTCGAAGAGAAACTCATTAAGGTAGTGCCAAAAGAGTTTAAAGTGGATGTCCACCACTGGTTAATCCTGCACGGCCGCTATACCTGCATTGCTCGCAAGCCACGCTGCGGCTCTTGCATCATTGAGGACCTATGCGAATTTAAAGATAAAACCAGCGATTAAAGCTGAAACCCTGACGGCTTAGATAGACGCACCACGACTCGACGGTTCTTGGCACGATCGAGTTCGTTGGCATTACCTGCAACCGGACGATCTTCACCATGACCGACTGTTTCAATGCGGTTTTCTTCGATACCACGCTCAACAAAAAAGTCTTTTATTTCTTGCGCTCGTTGTTCCGACAGCTCCTGATTGGGACCACGTGCCCCAAGAGCATCGGTGTAAGCATTAACTAAGACTAACTCGAGCTCATCATCAACAGCCAGATACTGACTAATCTGTTCAAGTTTGCTTTGTGAGGCATTGGTTAGCTTCTCACTATCATTTTCGTGGTTCAGCACGGTGTAGGCTATATCTTTAAAGCTAAACGGCAATAGCGCGTTGATGCACCCTCTAAAGGCATCATAGGCAGAGCGAAAATTGACTGATGACAAGGCTACAGCGACAGTATCTTTAGGTTGATACCAATCTTGGTAGTAAAAAGTGGGATAACGACCTTTCTCCAGTTCAGACAGAAGCTGCCAGGCCATTTGCTTTTGCAGTTCACCGTCGAATTGTTTGTAAAGAGGCATCTCTCCCAGCTCGTAGGTCGCCTGGCCCGGTTGCCAGCGGGGGGCTACCGACTCAATTTTTGCAACACCATAATCGTCCGGTAACTGATGCATATCGATTTGCATGCGCAAATTTAATTTTTTTCCCGCCTCGCTACTAAACTCCACTTTCCCGTAACGTGGTATGGTGTGCTCTAAACCGCACTCTAAACGCGAGTTTTCGGCCAGGTACCACATCGAATTATCGAGATTTGCACTATAATGGCGGATAGCATTAGCTGATGCGATAGGCGCATAAGACAGTGCAGCTGCGACAGATACAGCAACTATCGGTACTAACTTGCGTTTAAACGCGAACGAATCTGTCAACGCCATATCATCCCCTGCGGTAGCGATCGGTTGGAGCTTTAATCTATTAGCTATTATCGGCGGCTAATCATAATGCTTTAACCTTAATAGGCGACAACCGACAGTTATTTTTGGCATACTAGAGGCCGATTTAAACTACCACGACGCTAACAGGAGAGTTCATGTCAGACTCCAGTGAGTCATTAATGAAGCAGCGTTTTCGAGGTTACTTACCGGTTGTCATCGACGTTGAGACCGGAGGGTTTAACTCGCAGCAGGACGCCCTACTAGAAATTGCTGCAGTCATCGTTAATTTCGACGATGATGGTTTACTAAAGCCGGTGCAAAGCCTGCATTATCATGTGGAACCATTTTCCGGTGCAAATATAGAACAGGCGGCTATCGACTTTAACGGTATTGATCCAGACTCTCCGTTGAGAGGCGCTGTTTCAGAGGATGTTGCCCTTAAAGAGATGTTTAAACCGATTCGCAAAGCGCAAAAAGCAGCGGGTTGTCAGCGCTCAGTATTAGTTGGCCACAATGCAAACTTTGATCACAGCTTTATGATGGCAGCAGCGGAGCGGAGCGGCATCAAACGTAACCCTTTCCACCCTTTTGTCAGCTTTGATACAACATCATTAGCCGCGTTAACTTTGGGCCAAACGGTATTAATAAAAGCTTGTCAGGCAGCGGGTATAGAATTCGACCAAAAACAAGCCCATTCAGCGCTATATGACACGGAGAGAACGGCAGAACTGTTTTGTTGGATGGTGAATGAGTGGAAAACTTTAGGCGGTTGGCCACGTACCTGAACAATCGTGTCGAGATACAAAAAAAGCCGCTATATTAGCGGCTTTTTTAATGCGTTGACAGACTTACAGTTTGTCGGCATTTTTCGATAAGTATGATGCAACGCCTTCTGCGTTTTCTTTCATACCTTCTTTACCTTCTTCCCAGCCTGCAGGGCATACTTCGCCGTGCTTCTCGTGGAAGTTCAGTGCGTCAACCATACGCAGCATCTCGTCGATGTTACGACCCAACGGCAGGTCATTGACGACCTGGTGACGTACCATGCCTTCTTCGTCGATCAAGAAAGAACCGCGGAAAGCAACACCGGCTTCTGGGTGCTCTACGTCGTACGCTTTACAGATGCTGTGACGAACGTCAGCTACCAGCGGATATTTAACCTGACCGATACCACCAGCGTCAGTAGAAGTATTACGCCACGCGCTGTGAGTAAACTGAGAATCGATTGAAACACCGATAACTTCTACGCCACGTTTTTTGAATTCATCCAGACGCTTGTCAAATGCGATCAGCTCAGAAGGACATACAAAAGTGAAGTCCAGTGGGTAGAAGAAAATTACTGCTTTTTTGCCTTTGATAGCGTCAGACAGTTTGAAGTCTTCAACGATTTCGCCTGAACCCAAGACTGCTGCTGCAGTAAAATCGGGTGCTTTACGACCTACTAATACAGACATTAATTCTCTCCATTTGTTGATATGAAATTTGCTTTAACCAAAGCTTTAAATAAGAACACTACGTATTTTGGGGTTAGCCGGATTCATTTCAAGGGTAACCCATCGACAGTATTCTAATTTATTCCTTTTCAGTCGGCTCCGGGTGGCGCTCAGCAACTTCAGATATCAGTTGTTGTAACTCGCCATTCTGGAACATCTCCATAATAATATCACAGCCACCGATTAACTCACCCTCTACCCACAATTGAGGAAAAGTTGGCCAGTCGGCGTAAACTGGTAATTCTGCACGGATATCTGGGTTCTGCAAAATGTCGACATAGGCAAATGGCTGACCACAGCCCATAAGTGCTTGTGACGCTTGCGACGAAAAACCACAGCTAGGAAGCTTAGGCGACCCCTTCATATAAAGAAGAATTGGATTTTCAGAGATTTGTTGCTTAATTTTATCGATGGTTTCCATAGGACCTCTGTCTCTGCCTTCGGAGTTAATGGTTGATTAAAATACTCAAGTATTATACCAGACGCAAGCCAGATTTTCTGCATCTAAAATAGTCGATCTATTCAGTGAAAATTAAAAGTTCCCCTTGAAAAGAGAACCAGTCGCCCCTATATGTCGTAGGTAGAACTATAATTAACTTGCACAAAGTTATGTGCAAGTGGCTTTTGCAAAAAAGAAAACTAAGGAGAGGACATCATGGCATTTGAACTTCCTGCTCTTCCATATGAGAAGAACGCTCTGGAACCGCATATCTCAGAAGAGACCCTTGAGTATCATTATGGCAAACACCATGCAACATACGTTAGCAAGCTAAATGACGCAGTAAAAGGTACCGATCTTGAAAGCAAATCGCTTGAAGATATTATTAAGTCAGAGAAAGGTGGCTTGTTTAACAACGCGGCTCAAGTCTGGAACCACACCTTTTACTGGAATTGCTTAAGCCCAAATGGCGGCGGTGCCGCATCTGGCGCAGTAGCCGAAGCTATCAATGATAAGTGGGGCTCTTTTGAGAAGTTTCAGGAAGAGTTTAACGCAAGCGCTGCTGGCAACTTCGGTTCAGGCTGGACTTGGTTAGTTAAGAAGTCTGACGGTTCTGTTGAGATCATGAACACTGATGACGCAGACACTCCTGTTGCTCACGGTGGTGTAGAGCCGCTGTTAACAGTAGATGTTTGGGAACACGCATATTACATCGACTATCGTAACTCTCGTCCTAACTACTTAGAAGCTTTCTGGAAGCTGGTGAATTGGGACTTTGTGAACAAGAACTTTGCCTAAAGCAAACTGGTAAATTAGTTTAAAAAGGCGCCATTTGGCGCCTTTTTTTATTAAAAGATCTTATTTAGCTGCTGACGATAACGGTCGAACGCCTCGAACTGAGGCATGTGACCAACTCCCTCTAGTTCATACAAATACCCATCCGGGATTTGCTCAATGACCGTCTCACCAAGCCGGTCATAGCGACCCAACGGGTAATCCTCACCTTCTTTTTTCCAACCACGGCCGGGGCCTGTGGTATCGCGAGTACCTAAAATCAAGTGAGTTGGCACCGTCAATTGGTCAAACTCATTAGATACATTGCCAGTAAAAATCATGTCGTAGGTTAATGCGTTGTTCCAGGCGACCTGTTCCCAATCCGCTCCATTTATCCAGCCGGCATGAATTTGAATTAGCGCTTCATATTCCTCAGACCATTTTCCATCATAGTAATTTTTGCGCTGATAGGCGCGGATTTGATCAATAGTTTTGCCCTGCTCGTTCGTATAAAAAAAGGCAGGATCCTTATATTGCACATAGCGTAAATAATCTTCCAGGCCAACCGGATTAACCAATACCAATTTCTCAACTCTATCGGCGTGATTCAGCGCATAGCGGGTGGCTAGCATACCGCCCATTGAGTGCCCCATAACAATTATTTGCTCAATTCCCAGCGACTCCGCCAATGCTTTTGTATTATTAGCGAGTGCTTCAAAAGAAAACTGATAATGTGCTGGTTTCGACGACTTGCCAAAGCCGATCTGATCCGGCATCAATACCCCATAGCCTTTGTCATGAAGATAACTCGCTGTTGCCTGCCAATAGTCAGCCGCGAAGTTTTTTCCATGTAGCAGCAACACCGTTGGTCGATTATCTTTTGCTGGTAAATGCATATAAGCCATTTCAAGTTTTTGTCGCTGACTATCAAACTCATAGGTATGAACAGCAAAAGGATAATCATAACTACTCAGGCGTGCATCGTATTGCGGACCGTGATCATCCGCAAAAGCTGAGTAAGTCATTCCGAAAGGGAAGGCTGTAAGTAGGATATAAATCCAACGGCGCATAGTTAACTCCTTGACGTTAATTATTGATCGACATTATCTCGGTCCCCTCACTCATTCAACAGCTAATTCTAGACCACGTCTAAGAAGTGACGCTGAGCACTGAGGCGTCTACACTGTCGACTATGACAAAATCTAATGGAGAGTGATTTATGTCCAGCAGTTCACTACAACGAGTTGGCAACTACCTACGCACACGATGGGTCTCCCCCCACCGAATTCGATTCTGGCTGCTGGTGTTACTGACTCTATATACCCTGCTGGGCTTTTTTGGCTTGCCGTGGATTATCCAATACTTTGCAGTGAATACCATTAAAGAGGATTTTGGTCGAGAACTTCGGATTGAGTCAGTAAAAACTAACCCTTACACGCTGACGCTTCAGGTCAACGGACTTCAGCTAGCTGATCGTGATAGTCATCAACTGCTTGCGTGGGAACGGCTGCGAGTCGACCTTAACTGGAACAGTATTACCAACAAAGCATGGACCTTTCAGTCCATCCAATTCGATAACGCGACTCTTCAAGAGGAGCGCTTTATCGATGGCACGACCCGCTTCTCGCTATTGGCCGAAGAGCTCGCTTCTGAACCTTCGAATGACGGGCAGGCCGGTTCGCCACCAGCGCTACAAATCAAACAACTAGCTGTCAATAACAGTACCTTGCGCTTTACTGATAACCTGCAACAGACAGGCAGTGATACTGATGAATCCGAACAAGTATTACTGGCTCTGCAACAACTTTCAATTTCCCTAAAAAATGTTGCGCTCCAGCAAGATTCAAGCTCGCCGCTACATCTCACCGGCCAACTCGCAGCCGGTGGTAGGCTGGCTTTCGATGGCAAAGTTAAGCTACTGCCAGCCCCTGCGCTGGAAGGCACTGCCAGTATTAGTAAGCTCGCTCTAAAGCAAGCCGAGCCCTACCTGCAACAGTTTGCAAATGTGCAGCTCGATAGTGGACAGCTAACTGTGAACGGTCAAATTAATATCGATCAACAGCAGCCTTTTGCATTTCTGGGCCTTGCGATCATCGATTCGTTAAGCCTTCGGGACAGAGCTAACGACCAGGCTCTTATTGGCTGGCAAAGTCTTAGCACGGAGCGGCTCGACTTGAACCTGGCAGATAACCAGATAGAGACTGATCCAATAACCATTAAGGAGCTTTCCGGGCGAATCGTGATTCGTGAGGATCAGACCACTAATTTCAGCCAGCTTTTGACTGAAGCTCCTGAGCAAGCTGAGACCAATACCAGCCAAGGCGACAAATCTGACCCATTTAATATCACTATTCAAGGTATTGAGCTGGCAGAAGGAATTCTGCAGTTTGCAGATAATTCTCTGCCGCTGCCCTTTTCGACCCGCATTCATACTTTGAAAGGCGAACTATCGACCTTGAGCTCTAGTTCTTCGGAGCCTGCAACAATCAAGCTCGAGGGCGAAGTAGCAAACTACGGCCTGGCGCAAGTCGATGGGGCTGTGCACGCCTGGCATCCGATGCGCCAGACCAATGTGCATCTACGATTCCGTAATCTCCAGATTCCGGAATATTCGCCTTATACCGTAAATTTTGCCGGCCGCAAGATTGCCGGCGGCACCATGGATCTGGACCTGAACTATAGGGTCGACAATAACCAACTTGATGGAGAAAATAACCTATTACTACATGACCTGAAGCTTGGCGAAAAAATGGCCTCCAGTGACGCCATGGATCTACCACTGGACCTTGCCATTGCCCTGCTACAAGACAATGACGGTGTTATTGATCTGACTCTACCCGTGAGCGGCGATGTGGGCAACCCACAGTTCGACTTCGGCAAGGTTATTCAACAGGCCATAGGAGACGCCATTTCATCTATCGTCACCGCTCCTTTTAGCTTTTTAGCAAACCTAATAGGTGCTGACTCGGAAGAGCTTGCCCAGGTTGAATTTATAAATGGACGTGCTGACCTATTGCCACCACAACGACAGCGCATCGAGAATCTACGCGAAGCTCTTAAGCAGCGGCCAAAGTTAGTGCTTGAACTGGCGGGCCCTTTCAACCCGAATTTTGATGGTCCGGCGCTGCAACAGCAAAAAGCCATTGAAGCTTTACGCCAGCACCTTGCCGAAAAAGATAGCGAGGTTAGCAACAAGCCAAGTCTGACCGCCGAAGCCAATCAGTCCGCTGTTGAAGCTTTATTTACCCGCTATTATCCGGACACTGAGTTGGAATCCGTGCAAGCACGTTTTACTGAGGATCAAAATGAGTTCGACAGTGCAGTAACGTTTGATGCGCTCGCTTACCGTAGTTATCTGGCAAGGCAGGTTGTAGAAGCTCAATCGGTGGCAGCAGAAGATCTTAAAACGTTGGCCAATGCGAGAGCAGAAGCGGTAAAAATTGCCTTGATTGAGCATTCAGACAGCACTATCGCCGCTGACCGCGTGCGTATTCTCGAGCCTCAACAAGCTGACACGCTCGACAACGAACGCATCGCTATGAAAGTGGGTATCAGTGCTGATTAAGCGGGCTGCTGTCGGTAAAACTGACAAAGTAACCGGTAGACATCGGGCAGCTGTGCTTTCATATTATCGGGATCTTCGAAAAACGTTTCGCTGCATACCGCGAAAAATTCAGCCGGACTGGTCAATGAGTAGCCATCAAGAGGTAATGCTCGATGATGGTTCGAATCACTCTGCAAACGCTCCCAGGCAGCCGAAAAAATATCGTGCCATTCGCCAGGCTTCATATCCGGATGCATAGGCGGTGCGCCATTGGCACCGTCGCGCAACATATCCAGTTTATGTGCAAACTCGTGAATCACCACATTACCCGCTTTTCCATGACGAACATCCGGTCCGGTCTGACATACTGACTGCCACGACAAAATCAAAGGACCACGCAACCATGCTTCGCCACTCAATCCCGGGTTATTGGTATGAACAACGCCGTCATCGGTACGATAAACGCGGTTGGGCACAAAGTCGTCGCCATAAATAATGATGGAATAGAAGTTATCGTACCAATCCAGTCCGAGCTGCAGCACAGGTACACAGGCCATCGTTGCAACTTTAAGACACATCGCATCGGTCAGCTGAAAATCACCACCTGCTGAGAAGTTTTTGCGGGCCAGAAAACGAAAGGTCATAGCCCGCAGAGCATCACGTTCCGCACCTTGATAACGCGCGATGACTGGCCAGTCTGAGACAGCTGACTCCCACTCGCTTGCGGTAAAGCCCATTTTTTTAATGCGCCTGTCTTCAAGCCAGCGGCGTAGTCGCTTTAACATAAATTGCCGGTGCTATTAGTCCACCAGGTCATTCGGCATATCACCGCGTAGACTATGCCAAATTTCTGCAGACTCGTAACCGTACCGGCGAACCAAATTAACGGACTCGTTGTAGTCCCCCTTTTTCGCTACTTCTGCTAAATTCGCATAATAGTCACGCGCTAACTGACGTGCTTCGGGGGATGAAAAATAGTACTGACCAATGCGCGAGTATAAGCCCTTAAAGCCATTTAGAATTAGCACGTAAATCGGGTTGTCCGCTGCCATCGCCATGTCATGATTCAGTTGATAGTCAAACTCCGCGAATTCTCGCTCGCCATCTTTCAGCTCACTGGCCTGCTCCAGTAATGCCAACGCCTTATCCGGGTTATGCCGGATTGCCGCACGGATGTAGATAGCACTGATATTGGTTCGCGCAGACAGTAATTGGTCAACGAGCTCGGGCATGCCATCTTCATCCAGCCGTGCCAAAGTTTCCAGGATATTAAGTCCCGACGTTTCCCAGAAATTATTTACCTTGGTTGGCTTTCCATGTTGGATCGTCAGCCAGCCATCTCGGGCTAGACGTTGCAGCACTTCGCGCAGTGTGGTGCGCGTTACACCGATTAATTCAGACAGCTCCCGCTCTGCCGGTAGAATAGTGCCGGGTGCAAAGTGACCGTTCCAAATCGACTTTACGATATATTCCTCGGCAAAACCCGCCGGGCTTTTTGCTTTTATAATCATTCCGATGCCTGTCTGTTGAACAATAGCGAAATTCTATCAGCCTTCTATCAGGTCGGACAAGCTAACAAACGCCTTTATATCGACAAGTTGACCGCATTTCGGTATTGTTCACGCAAATTTTACCAATAACTAGCACAAACTGACTATAGGTAACATGATGACACCAATTTCTCGTTGGCCGACCCGACAGCTCCCCTGGCTGTTACTGTTTACAGGAAGCACCCTGCTTTATGTGCTGGCCCTGTATTTTCAATATGAAATGGGCTTAGAACCTTGTGTTAAGTGCGTTTATCAACGGACTGCCGTGATCGGCATCATGTTAGCCGCTATTATTGGTTTGTTTGGCTGCCGCTTCTGGCCATTGCGCTGGGCTGCACTTATCGGTTGGATTTATGCCGCTTATGAGGGCTTGCGCGTAGCCTATGATCACTGGGATTTACAAACCTCGAAGAATGCCTTTTTCGCCGTTTGCGAAAGTCACCCGAATTTTCCGGACTGGCTACCACTACACCAATGGTTACCGGGTTTATTTGCAGCCCCCGGGCTTTGTGGTGATATCGACTGGGAATTTCTGGGGCTCGGCATGCCAGGCTGGATGACTTTTATTTTTGGCACCCTGCTAGCGATTGGAATACTGGTGACTATTTTACATTTATTCCGTGGACGAGGATAACGGCCAGGTTACTATTCTCTCTTCCAGTTCACCGCGAAAGGTTTTTTCGCTGATACATTGGCCGGCAACGTGATAGCCAGCCTTTTTCATTGCTGACTTGTCGCCACCGTGCCTTAGCGGATGCCAATCAGGCAATGGCTGCCCCTGCGCCCGTACACGGTAGGCACAGGTTTTAGGCATAAAGTATACTTGCTCCAGGTTATCCGGAGTTAACCGCACACAATCAGGAACTTGCTGAGTCCTGTTAGCATAATCCCGGCATAACGCCTTATCGGTATCCAGTAGCGAGCAAGCAACGTCAGTTTGATATAGGTTATCGTCCTCATCTAACAACTGATTTAGACAACATTGCCCGCAGCCATCGCAAAGGGCCTCCCATTGCTCGTGGTTGAGACTCTCTATCGGTTTATCGTACCAAGCCATTAACGCCATTAACGTGGAAAACGAATACGGTCCGACAAATAGCCTACCGCCGCAACAAAATAATGGGAGCGGTTCCAGCGCATCAGAGCATCGTAATTCGCATAGGCTAAATAAACGCGTCCTTGCTTATCGTCAGGAATTACGACCGACGCTTTGATGTCGGTTCTGTTGGGTAAGTCAGAGCCGTCCATACGAGTTACACCTAACGCCTGCCAGTCCTGTAGTGTCTTTTTCACATCTAGATCGGCGAGGGTTGTATCAAACTCAGCAGGAATTTGTACCTGTCGACCCCAGGTAACATCATCGCGCCAGCCAACTGACTTAAGGTAGTTAGCCGCTGAGGCAAAAACGTCACCGTGACTATTCCAGATATCCTTTCGACCATCGCCATCATAATCAACGGCATAGCTCATAAAAGAGCTCGGCATAAACTGTGTTTGTCCCATTGCTCCAGCCCAGGAGCCTTTCATCTGTTCAGGCTTAATATGACCGTCTTCGATAATTGTTAAAGCTTCCCAAAGCTGTTTCTTAAAGAACGCTTCACGGCGCCCGTCAAACGCCAAAGTCGTTAACGCCGAAACAACTTTGAAGCCTCCGGTAAACGAGCCAAAATTAGTTTCTATTCCCCACAAGGCAACAATAAAGCGCGGTTGTACTCCGTATTCTTGACCTATTTTCTCTAACAATTGCTCGTGTTCACGATACTTTTCTAACGCTTTGTCCGCTTTCCATTCAGGTACTGCACGGGGTAAATAGGTGTCCAGCGTTAATTTAAATTCGGGCTGGTTTTTATCAAGTTCAACAGCTCGCTGATAATATTCAACGTCAGCAAATGCCCTCTCCAGGGTTTCAGGCTTATAACCGCTGGCAATTGCCTCTTCTTTTAATGCTTCAACATAGTCGTTAAATTTCTGCTCGATTTGTTGTTGTTCATGGCTATGTTCTTTTTTGGACTCTTCTTCATGAGCTATCGCTGTGCCCGGTAAAGCCAATAGCAGTTGGCTGGTAAGCGCAACGACAGAACTAAGTGTGGTTAATTTTTTCACAATAAGGGCTCCTGCTTAGGGGGCAGTTGTAAGTAATAGCCAGGATCTGTTAAATGTACGATTAACTCGTCCGCTGAAATTCGAGCAAGCTGCTTACGCTTCGCTAAATTCACTGTCATTATTTTAGTCGGTGAACCAAAGTGCTGCTGCAATGCTTCTGGTAATTCATTGAAATCGGCGCCTAATGGCAAATATAAGTAGGTATCGGCTTTGCGCCGGCTGCTAAAAACGTCACACAGCATGTTACGTGGCTCCCCACAATTTACATCAAAGTTTGTAATTCTGCCTTAAGAAACTGCCAACGCCAACCCTGGTTTAAATCGGGCTTTGGCAAACGTTGCTGTTGCTGCTCGGAGAATTGCCAGTGGAAGTTTAGAAAGTCATTTATTTGTTTGCGCGATGCGACCAATACGGTATCAACATCCAGTTCCTCCGCGACACGCTGAACAGCGGCTTTAATCGTTTTCACTGTCGCTTTATAGCCTTCCATATCATCCAGCCGTTGTAACGTAGCCGGCAATTGCTCGGGCTCCTGGCGAACTGCCCGCTGAATAACGGAAACAATCTCAGTCCCCGAATATTTACGAGTTAACGGCGGCAAGTCACTGACTGCGAATAATTGTTTTTCAGTCGTCGGCTGACGACGTGCTAGCTCTAGTAACACACCATCTTTAAAAATAAATCCCAATGGCATATCACGTTGCTGGGCTTTATGCTGACGCCAGGCTGCCAATTCGCGCAGTACACCAAGTTGTTGCTGATTACATTGCCATGCGTTGCCAACAAAAAGGTAGAGCAAATCATCGGCAATCGACTGGGTACGCTTATCAACCTGTAAGCGACTCTCTGCCAGCACAATATCGAGTACCTGACGCTGTTGACACTTTTCTAATAGATAGGGATACATCGCAGACAGATAACTCGCATCAGCGGCTGCGTAATCCAGTTGTTCCGGTGTTAACGGGCGTTTTAACCAATCTGTGCGTGATAAGCTTTTATCCAGCTCAACCCCACCACACAATTGCTCGACTAATTTTGCATAACCGATCGACGAGCCTAAACCACAAAAACCAGCAGCAATTTGGCTATCAAAAATGGCCTGAGGTTGATGTTGTCCCGCCTGGTGGTAAAACAGTTCAATGTCTTCGCCACCCGCATGTACAACTTTCACCACTTCTGCATCACAAATCAGCGACCAGAGTGGCTCAAGTTCAACATCTTTTAGCGGATCGATAATAACGGTCTGACCATTAGCATGTGCTTGCAACAATCCTAACTTGGCGTAATAAGTACGTTGCCGCACAAATTCAGTGTCAATTGCCAACCAACCCGCGGTTCGGGCTGATTGACAAAACTGTTGAAGATCGTCCGTGGTATCGATAACCCGGTACGACAGCACCGAGTCGGCAACTTGAATAAGACTCAAGCGTCGCTCTCGTCGCGCAATTCTTTACGCAGAATTTTGCCAACATTCGACTTCGGCAACTCGTCCCTGAATTCAACTAACTTCGGAACCTTGTAGCCAGTCATGTTTTCTCGAGAGAAATCGATAACTTCACGCTCAGTCAGAGACTTATCTTTTGCGACAATAAATACTTTGACCACCTCACCCGACGACTCATGCGGCACTCCAACAGCTGCGGACTCTAGGATCTTCGGATGGTCTGCTAACACATCTTCGATTTCGTTGGGGTAAACGTTAAAGCCGGAAACCAATATCATGTCTTTTTTACGGTCAACAATCTTAAAGTAGCCGCGTTCATCACACGTCGCCATATCACCAGTGGCAAACCAACCATCTTGCATTGATTCAGCCGTAGCGTCTGGCCGGTTTAAATAACCCACCATCACTTGTGGGCCTTTAACATGTAGCTCACCGGGTTCACCCAGAGGTACTTCTTCGCCAGTCTCCGAGTCACATATCTTCATTTCCGTACTCGGTACTGGCAGGCCAATACTCCCCGTGTAATGTTCGATATCGTATGGATTTACTGTGACAACAGGTGCACATTCAGTCAAACCGTAACCCTCGAGCAGGCGCGATTTAGTCACTCTTTCCCAATGTTCTGCAACTGCTTTTTGCACGGCCATACCGCCACCCAGAGCTACCTTCAAATTAGAAAAATCAAGATCTTTGAAGCCGCGGGTGTTGAGAAGTCCATTAAACAGTGTATTTACGCCTGAAATCATTGAAAACTTATACTTCTCTAATTCTTTTACAAATCCATTCATGTCGCGTGGATTGGTAATTAAAATATTGCGGCCACCATGCTTAAGAAAGGTCAAGCAGTTCGCCGTAAGGGCAAAAATATGGTAAAGCGGTAACGCAGTGATAATGATCTCTTCACCATCGCTCATAATTGGCGTTATTACTGAAGACACTTGCTCAAGGTTGGCCACCATATTGCGGTGCGATAGCATCGCGCCTTTTGCCACCCCAGTGGTTCCACCGGTATATTGTAAAAAAGCCAAGTCGTCGCCATTTAATTCAGGCCGCTGGTAAGTACTTGCTTTGCCTTTCGTCAACGCGTGATTAAAGTCAACCGTATTCTTTAAGTTATGGCTTTCTACCATACGTTTAACGTACTTCACCACAAAGTTCACCACCCAGCGTTTGGGGGCTGGCAGCATATCGCCAATTTGGGTGGTGATGATAAGCTCAAGATCCGGAACCTCAGCACTAACTTTTTCAAGCGTATGCGCAAAGTTCTCAAGAATGACGATACCTTTTGATTGAGAATCGGTCAGCTGATGCTTAAGTTCTCTCGGAGTATATAGCGGGTTAACATTAACCACTGTCATGCCAGCTGCCAAGATCCCGAATAAAGCAACAGGATATTGTAGAATATTCGGCATCATAACAGCGACAGCATCGCCCTTCTTAAGACCGGTGCCTTGAAGATATGCCGCGAATTGTTCCACTTTTTGACCGAGTTCACTAAAACTCATTTCGCGGTCCATGTTCACGAACGCCGTTTTATCCGCGTATTTCTCGACACTCATCTCAAGAATGTCGACCAACGAAGAAAAATGGTCTGGATCAATCGTTTCTGGCACCCCGGCCGGGTAATTTTTCAGCCAAATTTTGTCCATATAGAGCTCCGAATAAAAATGCTTTTTTATTATAGTGTTGTATATCGACTAATCATCGCATATCCGACCAGTGAATCCTAGTCGCTAAGAGCTGGCGATATCTAGCAAAATAGCGGCAAGTGGTGCCGGTGTTTCCATATGCAAATGGTGACCGCCAGGCATTGTTTCTACTTTTAGCTGTTTAACGCAGTGTTGCCATTGGCGAATAGCTGGCTCTACTTTGTCGTAACCTTTTTCCCCTCTAATCAAGGTGATAGGCGAATCTATGTTCTGTAGAAATTGCTCAACAGTGGCAGCTGGCAAACGATAAGGAGAGGTTGATTTGACACGAGGATCTGCTCGCCATTGCCAACGGCCGTGAGGGTTTCTGAAACAGCCCCGTTGCACCAATATTTCGACCAGTTGACGAGAAAAGTCGGCAGTTTTCGCGCGCGCTTCTACGGCACTAGACAATTCACCATAATCGCGCCAGCGAGAACCCACTAATTTTTGTCGGGACTGAAAGCCATTGAGTAGCTGTTGGTGAGCGTCTTCTCCATCACTGACTAGCAAGCCGAACGCCTCAATTAACACGAGATGCTTGACCCGAGCCGGGCACAAGCTGGCGACAACATTGGCAACAAAACCACCCATCGAGTGTCCAACTAAAATGACATCCTGCCAGGCTTGTTGCTCAAACAGCGACCACAAATCATAAGCGTAATCAATAAAATGATAGTGATTACCAACAGGTCTATGATCGGACAAACCATGACCCGCCCAGTCTAACGCTAATAAAGCGCCGTTAGCAGTATCCCAGTGTTTAGCAAGAGGTAAAAAGCTGTGAGCATTATCTAACCAACCATGGGTTGCGACAGCTGCAATATCTTTGGGGTTACCCCAGCACAGTCCGCGTAGAGTTCCCCATGGGAGCTTATAGCTGACAGCCGTAGCGGCTGCCAGCGTTTCACTGTGCAATCCAGCCATTATTGACGATCTTTGTCAGGGGTTCCTGAGTTATCGTCAGATTTTATCACTCGGACTGGATACCGGTAGGGGTGGTATGGGAAAGGCGCATAGAAGTTGTGACGAAACCACAATGGCGCATAATTTATTTCGGTATTAATCCGCTCTTTTTGCTTTTCCCACAAGTAATAGCCTTCAGCTTTAAGCACCGGATACGTATAAGTGTAATCATCAATTTTTCCGGTTTGCGTTTCTTCTAGAGTACCAAGAACCGTCAGGCTGCGACCTTGTTTATAGACTTCGGGATCAACAAAACCATCTACTAATGCTAAAAAGCGACCGTTACTATCGTCACTGACCAATGGTCGTCCCCAGCTTTTCAACGGAAAATTGACCACTTCGATAACCGTGTATTCTTCACCATTACGGACATCGGCGATAACGCCACCCCAGCGCGCTTGCTCACCAATAACCTGTCCAGAGTTGTTGGCTGCAGCCTGATAGCTAACTAAGGTTTGCTCATCATCTGTGGCAATAGGCTCCGGGATCGCACTACAGCCGGCTAACAAGAGCGCAGCTAATACAAAGATACCGTATTTCATAATTCACCACCTTGATCGATTTAGGCGTACAAGTCGACGCCAAACATGGATTTAACTTCTTCTCGGCGTTCATTCAGCTGCACGCCCTGATAAGCTTCTAGTGCACGCCGCGACAATTGCGGCGGCTCATCGTAGAAGGTATTCAGTTTTTGCCAACGTTGAGCTCGTTGACGGCTATTTTCGGCACCAGGCACAACCTCAGCGCGCGACGCAGTTTCATTATTGCGTCCCGTATCAATAGCATCCGTTGCTCTAGCCCTGTCAGGCTGTTGCGACGGATAACGATCATAAGGCTGAATGGCTAAGCCGTTTAATCTCACCGTTGACTACCCATGTTTATTTGACTGTCTTTATTATGGCGGGTTCCATTAAGATTGCCAAGCCGCCGATAATAAATTATCTGCCCGGTAATTTTTTCCAGGTAACTTCATTACGAACATAAAGCGGTTCTAGTTCGCTCGCGTCAACCGCTTGCACTTGCCCGGCAGTTACTAACGCAAGCATATCCTGAGCCTCGGGTAAACGGCAAAGCTGATCACTAACCGTTATCATCGGCAACTCAGCCAGTAAAATATCTGCATAATTATCCCAACCGCTGCCTGCCGTCGCTACTCGTCCATAGTCCGTTACCTTTAATTCGGCCAACGGCTGTTTCAACAGCTGACTATCGGGTTTTGCGACAGCTGGTTCGGTTAGTGCCGTGGCAACACCGTTGATGTTTTCATAAAGGGCGTAATAGACTTCAGCCATACGAGCATCAATACACGCGAGCACCACTGCAGGGTTGCTACGGCGAATACGCTGCTGCGCTAATGCTTGTAAGGTACAGACCGGATACACCGGTAGCTGTTGACTAAAAGCAAGACCTTGCGCTACTGAAACACCAATTCTGACGCCGGTAAAACTTCCTGGGCCGCAACCTACAGCTAAGCCATCCAACTGTTTTAGTGAGGCTTCGGCTTCATCCAACAACTGCTGTACAAACGGCAATAGTCGCTGTGAGTGTTCTCTGGGACTTTCTAATACGCGCGTAAAAAGCTTTCCATTCAGTTGCAGTGCTGCTGAACAGTTCTCAGTTGAGGTATCGATTGCCAATAGCTTTTTAGTCATCATCGGTCTCTTGCAAAAAATTCAATGCCTGATTTAAATCGCGGGTTCGTGCCATCGGCGGTAAACTATTCAAAAAGCGTGCGCCATAATAACGGTTAACCATGCGGTTATCACATACTAACAATACGCCACGATCATGTTTATCCCTAATCAATCGACCCGCCCCCTGTTTTAAAGCGATAATAGCCTGCGGAAGTTGAATTGTATTGAATGCATCAACACCACGCAGACGCGCATCTTCCACCCGCGCATTCAATAAGGGATCGTCTGGAGATGCAAAGGGTAGTTTATCAATAATCACACAACGCAAAGCATCCCCGCGGACATCTACCCCTTCCCAAAAGGAAGCAGTTCCCAGTAATACCGCATTACCCGCCTCGGTAAATTGTTTTAATAACTCAGTTTTACCAGCATCGCCCTGGACGAACACTTTTCTGTCTAAAATATCGCGTAAATAGTCAGCCATTTGCTGCAACATTCGATGGCTGGTAAACAACAAAAAGGTACCACCGCGATTATGACTAATGCATTTCTGCGCAATATCAGCTAAATGACTGTGTCTATTATAATCATTCGCTTCTGGTAAATAGCGCGGCAAGCACAGCAGTGCTTGTGTCGAAAAATCAAAAGGGCTCGCTAGTAGCAGGGTTTCCGCATCAAATAGACCCAAGCGATGGGTAAAGTGCTCAAACTTTTCGTTAACGGCAATCGTCGCCGAGGTAAATACCCATGCTCGCTGGCTATGCCGAACTAAGCCACCAAACTTTTTTGCTACGCTAAGCGGCGTCTGATGCAGCACCACATGCCGACTCGTCGTTTCGAACCAGTAACTGAAACCTGTCTGCTCGGTATTCATCAACTGCTGCCAAAGGCTTAGATACTCTTCCCCACGTTCAATTAGGTTATCCATCTCCTTATGACGTCCACGAGCAGTTTTTAATACCTCAACCAACAACTCTAGCTTTTCTTCGAGCCGTTGAGTCGCGCTCGGCATGTCAGCTTGCTGACGCCAGTCGCGCCAATTACCGCGCATCGGTTCACGTGGGAACTGTAAACGCCAGTCTTTGACAACTTGCTCAAACATCCTTGCCATCTGAGTGGCTTGCGACAAGTCTTTTAATTCGGTCAGACACAATCGGGTAATTTCTTCGGCCATCTCCATTAGTTGTCGACTGGAGATTGCTTCACCAAAATATTGACTGGCAATATCGGGCACTTGGTGTGCTTCATCAAACACGACAACGTCACTATCGGGGATTATTTCACCGAAGCCTGTATCTTTAAGCGCTAAGTCGGCGAAGAACAAATGATGATTAACCACCACGATATCGGCCTTTTTAGCTTCTTCGCGAGCCTTAACTAAGTGACACTCGTCATAAACCGGACAGTCTCTGCCCAGACAATTATCTTTGGTGCTGGTGACCAGCGGCATTACCTGTGCATCTTCCTGCAGCTCGTTTAATTCGCCGATATCGCCACTGCGGGTCATCGTCGACCAACGCTTTACTTTTAGGAGTTGATTTTGCACTCCGGGTGCAAACTGCCCCGCTTGCTGCTGCGCTTGCTCTAGCCGATACAAACATAGGTAGTTAGCCCGGCCTTTTAGCAACGCAATGACCTTTTTCGGCGACAGAATTTTACGTAGCGTGGGAAGATCTCGATGAAATAACTGCTCTTGCAGATTTTTAGTGCCGGTCGACACAATTGCTTTGTCTTTTGCCAGCAAAATTGGCGCCAAATACGCAAAGGTTTTACCAGTTCCCGTTTCGGCTTCAACCACCAGCTGCTTGCCATTTTTTATGGTGGCCTCAATGGCTGTCGCCATTTGCAACTGGGCATGCCGGGGCTGAAAACCCTTAATGGCTGAAGATAGCGGACCTTCAGGCTCAAATACGTTGGCGACTTTGGTCATAACGGAGGTGACATCCAACAACTGCAGAGTGAAAGCGAAATATTATGACACAGCCAACCGCTACTGTGTATCTTTAGCCGTGACTGTTCAACAATTTACGCATAGGTGTCAATGTGCCCGTCGTTGTCTTCATCCGCATCAGCTGACGAATGTTGCTGTTGCTGCTGTTGCTGCTGTTTCCGTTGACGGTCTTCGTTGGCCGTAATGGTATTGCCCTCATCATCACTTATCTTTTTCATTTCTTCGGTCTTTTCGACCTGATTTATCCGCCACTGATCACGGTCATGGTCTATCGGTATTCGTGTCTCTCTTGGAATAAGAGGCACCATTGCATCAAAGTTAGCCACTGTTATCTCTCACTATGATAGTTAGTCAGTGTTCGTTCACCACAATCTCAGTATATACCGCTCTACGTTAATTGAACAAACTTTAACCAGGTTATCGGCAACGGTTAAAATAAACTTAAGGGGTTGCTTTCTGCGCTGATTTTAGTATCATGCTATACAACTTATTTGTTATTAAACTTTTGCGGAGTCAACAATGCAAGCTAATCAGCGCCAGCAGCATCACCATCATTGGTTTTACATGAGCTAGCCGATAGTTTGTTATTGGGCTAGCTGTTTATCGCTAGCCTTTCGCATGACTATACAACCCTTCGAAAGGCAACTTTCGAAGGGTTTTTTATTTAGGAGCTAACATGACTGAACGTTTAACTATCGCAATCCAAAAATCAGGCCGACTGAGTAAAGAGTCTATTTCGCTGCTTAATGCCTGCGGCGTTAAGTTTAGCCTTAATGAAGCGCGCTTAATTGCGCACAGCACCAGCCACCCCATCGACCTGTTAAGAGTGCGCGATGACGATATTCCCGGGTTAGTTATGGATGGCGTAGTTGATCTTGGTTTGGTTGGCGAAAACGTTCTGGAGGAAGTTCGTTTAGAACGTCAGGCCGTCGGCGAGGCTGCTGACTACAAAGCTTTACGCCCGCTCGATTTTGGTGGCTGTCGTTTATCTATTGCGGTACCGCGCGAATCTGACTTTGAAAAACTTGAAGATTTAAATGGCAAAAGAATTGCCAGCACTTACCCCTACTTAATGCAGCGCTACTTAAAAAATAACGGAATAAACGTTAAAAACGTTAACTTAACAGGTTCTGTTGAAGTCGCACCTCGCGCTGGTCTGGCCGACGCTATTTGTGATTTGGTTTCAACCGGAGCTACTCTTGAGGCAAACGGTTTGGTTGAAAAAGAAGTCATTTTCCGTTCTCAAGCACAGCTCATTCAGCGCAGTGATAAGCTAACTGCTGATAAGCAAGCCATGATTGACCAGCTGCTACCACGTATCGACGGTGTACAAATGGCGAAAGAAAGCAAATATATTATGTTGCACTCGCCGAAATCAGTGCTAGATGAAGTCATCGCTTTGCTACCAGGCGCTGAAACACCAACCGTGTTACCCCTTAGCCACACCGACCAGCAGGTGGCTATCCACATGGTTAGCACCGAAAAGCTATTCTGGGAGACCATGGAAGATCTGAAAGCCATTGGTTGTAGTTCGATTTTGGTATTACCCATTGAAAAGATGATGGGCTAAGGAGTCAACTTATGCCAAGCCTGAATATTCGTGTTGAACGCTGGAGCGAGCTCTCTGAACAAAAACGCACCGAGCGTTTAATGCGGCCTGAGCAGAGCCGCTCGCTGTCGTTACGTGAGGCAGTCACTGATATTCTGTCCCAGGTGCGCGAACAGGGTGATGCCGCGGTGATTAAACTGACACAAAAATTTGATAACCCCAGCGCAACGCAGTTAGTGATGTCCGCTGAACAAAAGGCAGAGACTTTAAAAGACTTAACTGCCACTGTTAAAGCAGCCATCGATAAGGCTTACAGCACTATCACTGAGTTTCACCGCCAGCAGCAACCGCGCGACATTAGAGTTGAGACTGCGCCCGGTGTCGTCTGTGAGCAACGCTATACGCCCTTGCAGTCAGTCGGGCTCTACATCCCTGGAGGTTCAGCAACACTTCCCTCAACAGCACTGATGCTGGGTGTTCCCGCACAGCTAGCTGGGTGCCCACGAAAAGTTCTGGCTACACCTCCAACGGCAAGCGGCGGGATTCCAGCCGCGGTGGTCTATGTTGCCGAACTATGTGGCATTGATGATATTATCCTTTGTGGTGGAGCACAGGCAATCGCTGCCCTTGCTTATGGAACTGAGTCGGTATCCGCGGTTGATAAAATTTTCGGGCCGGGCAATGCGTTTGTAACCGAGGCCAAACAACAAGTCAGCCAAGACGCCAGTGGCGTTGCTATTGATATGCCTGCCGGCCCATCGGAGCTACTGGTTATCGCTGATGAAACCGCCAACCCGGCTTTTGTTGCATCCGACTTGCTGTCGCAAGCCGAGCATGGCGCCGACTCTCAAGTTATTTTATTAACGCCATCAGAGCAGCTAGCGACTCAAGTTCAGCGGCAGCTACAGCAACAGTGCTCCGAGCTGTCAAGACAGGAGACCGCAGCTGAAGCTTTAGCTAACAGTCGCCTGATTGTCACGGACTCGTTAAATCAGGCTATTTCGCTGTCTGAGCAGTACGCCCCAGAGCACTTATCCCTGCAATTTAACCAAGCTCGTGACTACTTGCCACAGTTAACGCGCGCCGGCTCGATCTTTGTTGGACATTACACACCAGAGTCTGGTGGTGACTATGCAACGGGCACTAATCATGTGTTGCCAACTTATGGCTATGCACGTAACTATAGCAGCCTTGGTTTACTCGACTTTTATCGCCGCTACACGGTACAAGAGTCAACGGCACAAGGATTGGCTGGATTGGCAGATGCGATAACCACATTGTGCGATGTTGAGGGACTCGATGCACACAAGCGCGCCGTTACCATTCGTTTGGAGGCAAGTTCATGAGCATCGCCCAAAAATTGCAAAGAGAACACCTTGCCGAGGTCGTCCCTTATGCGTCAGCTCGACGCACAATGAGTGGCGGTTCGGTTTGGCTGAACGCTAATGAGTCTCCCTACAGCAATGACTATCAGCTCAACAGCGACAACCTGAACCGCTACCCGGCTTTCCAGTCAACAGAGCTTAATCAGTCCTATGCTGAATATGCCGGGGTTAACGAGCAACAAGTGATGAGCTGCCGCGGTTCTGACGAAGCCATCGAGCTATTAATTCGCGCCTTCTGCGAACCCGGTAGTGATCAGATAATCGTTTGCCCGCCAACCTATGGCATGTACGCGATTTCGGCACAGACCCACGGCGCTGCGGTAAAGCAAATTCCGTTAAGAACAGCGGATTGGCAGCTGGATTTAGAAGCACTGCTGCCGGCTTTACAACAAACCAAGCTGGTTTTCCTATGCTCGCCCTCTAATCCGCTAGGCAATACCCTAGCCTCAGCCGACATTCAGCAAGTGCTGGAAACGGCTAAAAATACTCTCGTTGTCGTTGACGAAGCCTATATCGAGTTTTGTCCAGATGCGACATTGGCGACTTGGCTAGAGCGTTATCCGAATCTAGTGATATTGCGAACCCTGTCAAAAGCTTTTGCTTTAGCCGGCGCCCGCTGTGGTTTTGCATTAGCAAATAGCGACATCATTGAAGTGCTAAAGAAAGTATTGGCACCTTATCCGCTGCCCGACTTAACCGTGCAGGTCGCTGTGCAGGCCTTAAGCAGAACCGGCTTACAACGACTGCAGCAACAGGTAAGCTCAATACTGGAGCAACGCGCCCAATTACTCCAGCAACTAAGCGCGTTACCAATGCAAATAGTTGCCGACAGTGATACTAACTTTATCCTGCTGCAAGTCGATAACGCATCGGAATTAATCGATTACGTAAAACAACAAGGCGTGTTAATACGTAATCAATCAGCACAAGTCGGGCTAGCTGAATGTGTCCGCATCAGTGTTGGCAACAACACCGAAAATCGTCAGCTGATTGCTGCATTAAATTCTTTTTATGGAGAGTCCTTATGAGTAACGCGTCTGTTAACAAGCAGCGCTGGTTATTTATTGACCGCGACGGAACCCTGGTCGAAGAGCCACCGGTTGACAAACAACTGGATAGCCTCGACAAACTGGTATTTGAACCTAATGTTGTTCCTGCATTACTTAAGCTGCAACAGGCAGGTTATCAGTTAGTGATGATATCTAATCAGGATGGACTCGGCACTGACAGCTTCCCGCAACAGGATTTTGATGCTCCCCATCAACTGATGATGCAAGTTTTCGAGTCGCAAGGCATTCGCTTTAACGAAGTTCTTATCTGCCCGCACTTTGAACGTGATAATTGCAGCTGCAGAAAGCCTAAATTAGGCTTGGTTCAATCCTATCTGCAACAGGGGCTTATCGACTTTACTGACAGCTATGTGATTGGCGACCGTGAGACCGATATGCAACTTGCTAAAAGTATGGGGATACGAGGTTTGCGTTATGATCGCCAGCAGCTGGACTGGAACGCTATTTGTCAGCAGTTAGTAACCCGCCCACGTACCGCTCAGGTTACTCGCACAACCAGTGAAACAGATATTAACATCTCACTGGACCTGGATGCCCAGGGTCCACGCGAGTTCGCCACCGGCATTGGTTTTTTCGATCACATGCTGGAGCAAATTGCTACTCACGCCGGTTTTGCCTTAAGCGTAAAAGTAAGTGGAGATTTGCACATCGATGACCACCACACGGTCGAAGACACTGCCTTAGCTCTGGGTCAGGCACTACGCGATGCACTTGGTGATAAGCGCGGCATTGGCCGCTTCGGTTTTGCATTGCCCATGGATGAGTGTCGGGCAGAATGCCTGATCGATTTATCCGGCCGGCCTTACCTGAAGTGGCAAGCTGATTTTAGCCGTGACAGAGTCGGAGAATTATCAACTGAAATGGTCGAGCACTTCTTCCGTTCATTAACCGACGCCATGGCCATGAGCCTACATTTATCAACCACCGAGGGTAACAGCCACCATCAAGTGGAAAGCTTATTCAAAGTGTTTGGCCGCGCCTTGCGGCAAGCTATAGCTCGCACCGGTGATAACCAGCTGCCGTCGAGTAAAGGAATGCTGGCATGAATGTGGTTATTGTCGATACAGAATGCGCCAACCTGACCTCAGTTCGGTTTGCCTTTGAGCGGCTGGGAATTAATCCAACCATCACAGATAATGCCGACAAAATTATCGCCGCCGACCGCGTCGTATTACCCGGGGTTGGTACCGCTGCAGCTGCTATGCGGAATTTACGTCGCAAGCAATTAATTGAGCCGTTACAGTCACTACAGCAACCCGTGCTAGGCATCTGCTTAGGCATGCAGTTGCTGACCGCCCACTCTGAAGAAGGCGACGTAAACTGCCTGGGCGTTATTCCAGCGCAAACTAAACGCATGGATACCGGCAAACTGCCGTCTCCACACATGGGTTGGAATCAAATTCAACCAATTAACAATAACCCACTGGTTGCCTCCGATAGTCAGCCATATTGTTATTTTGTACATAGCTTTGCGGTTGCTGAAGATCAGCACACAATTGCCCGTTGCGGCTATCACCAGTCGTTTGCGGCGATGATAAAAAAAGATAACTTTATTGGTGCGCAGTTTCATCCGGAGCGCTCCGGTAGCGCTGGCAGCGCTTTATTAAAACAGTTTTTGGAGTGCTCTTTATGATAATTCCGGCGCTTGATTTAATTGATGGTCGCGTTGTTCGTTTGTATCAAGGTGACTTTGAACAGAAAACCGAATATTCCTTTGACCCTGTCGAGCAGGCCAAAAGTTATCGCGCGGCAGGAGCTGAATGGCTGCACCTGGTTGATTTAGACGGCGCGAAGGATCCTGCTAAACGGCAGCAACAACTGCTACAGAAGATCACTAAGGAATCTGGGTTACGTTGCCAGGCCGGAGGTGGCATTCGCTCTCAAACCGATTTAGAACAGCTGTTCGCAGCGGGCATTGAGCGCGCCGTAATCGGCTCCACTGCGGTTAGTTCGCCAGAGTTAGTAAGACACTGGTTTACCGAATATGGCGGCGACGCTATCGTATTAGCGTTAGACGTTAATATTAACCAACAAGGTCAGGCCATGGTTGCGACCCATGGCTGGCAGCAAACCAGTCAGCTCACTTTAGATAACGTGTTAACACGCTATCTGGATGTTGGCTGTCGTCATGTTTTATGCACTGATATAAGTAAAGACGGCACTCTCAGTGGCTCGAACGTAGAACTCTACCGCCGTTACAAGGCATTGTATCCAGAAGTTATCTGGCAAGCTTCCGGCGGAGTCAGCACGTTGCAAGACCTGGTTGACTTAAAACAAGCCAATTGCGATTCCGCCATTTTAGGTAAATCGTTGTTAACCGCACAGTTTGATTTAACGGAGGCACTGCAATGCTGGCAAAACGCATAATCCCCTGTCTTGACGTGCGTGATGGACAGGTTGTCAAAGGCGTTCAATTTCGTAACCATGAAATCGTTGGCGATATATTACCGCTGGCACGCCGGTACGCCGAAATTGGTGCCGATGAGCTAGTGTTTTACGATATTACCGCTTCAGCTGATGGTCGTACCATCGACAAATCCTGGGTTGAACGAGTCGCTCGTGTGATTGATATCCCCTTTACCGTTGCCGGTGGTATCCGCAGTAAAGAGCACGCGCAAACATTACTATCAATGGGCGCCGATAAAATTTCAATTAATTCCCCAGCACTGCAAAACCCGGAACTTATTAATCAATTGGTTGATGAATTTGGTCAACAATGTGTGGTCATCGGTATCGATAGCTTTTATAACAGTCAATCAGGCGAATACGAGGTTCATCAATTTACCGGTGATGAAAGCAAGTCAAGGCGCTCGACCTGGCAAACCAAAGACTGGGTTAAGGAAGTTATTAGTCGGGGTGCCGGCGAAATTGTCCTGAACTGTATGAACCAGGACGGCGTACGCAGTGGGTATGACGTGGAACAACTAGCCAGCATTAGGCAGCAATGCACTATTCCGCTGATTGCTTCTGGCGGTGCCGGTGCAATTGAGCATTTCCGGCAAGTATTTGAACAAGCGAATGTTGACGGAGCACTAGCGGCTTCGGTATTTCATAAAAATATCATTCGCATGGCTGAGCTGAAACAACAGCTTGCCGAGCATGGTATCGCTATTCGCCCGATTGAGCCGAGCCAACAATAGGAAATAATGTAATGCAATTAACGACAGCGACGATAGAACAGCTCGACTGGGATAAAATGGACGGATTATTGCCTTGCACCGTACAACATCCACTGACCGGCGAAGTACTGATGCTAGGCTATATGAACCGCGATGCCGTTAGCGCTTCTTTGGAAAGTGCTAAAGTGACATTTTACAGTCGCAGCAAACAACGCTTATGGACCAAAGGGGAGAGCTCCGGCAATGTTCTGCAGTTACACGGCATTTATGCCGACTGCGATAATGATGCACTGCTGGTGCAGGCTATCCCACACGGACCCACCTGTCATTTAGGTACCCGTTCTTGTTTTGCAGAAGCTCCAGCGCCACTGTTACAACAACTGGATGAGCTACTTGCATCACGTAAAGACGCCGACCCGGAACATAGTTACACCGCTAAGCTGTTTGCAGCCGGGGTAAAACGTGCCGCTCAAAAGGTCGGGGAAGAAGGCGTTGAAGTAGCATTAGCCGCAGCAGTCAGAGATCAAAAAGAATTGGTTAATGAAAGTGCTGACCTGCTTTATCACTTGCTGGTTGTACTACAAGCTTCTGACACAAATCTGGAAGCAGTATTGAGAGTACTGCAACAACGCCGCAGCTAAGCGGCGTTGTTTAACTGCTGTTGAAACTGTTGGCGCTGATATTTTTTCGCCACATACCTTAAGCGTATACTCATTAAAATAGCGGCAACCGACAGACCGCTGATAAAACCTATCCAAAATCCAGCGGCTCCCATTGCCGGCACAACCCAGTCGGTACGTCCTAAAATAATACCGACCGACAAACCAAACGGCCAGTAGGCAATAAATGCCATAATCATAGGATATTTGGTGTCTTTGTAGCCTCTCAACGTCCCCATCGCAACTACCTGGAAGGTATCAGACAGGGTGAAAATAGCGGCCAGCCCCATAAGCGTACCCGCTAATTCAATAATTTCGCGGTCAGGGGTATATAAACTCGCCAGCCATTGCCCTCCAAGCCACATAATCAAACCGTTTACGGCAGCAAATACGCCGCCAATCCACAGCGCCATTTTAAAACTTAACATAGCGTTTTTCGGATCTCCTGCTCCCAACGCAAAGCCAACTCTTAAAGTAACCGCCATGGAAATGCTAAGAGGGACCATATATACCAAAGAGCTTATATTTAACGCAATTTGATGCGCTGATACGACCGTTGGCCCCAATGGAGAAATCAATAAGGCCACCGCCGCAAATAAACTGACTTCGAAAAACAGCGACATGGAAATAGGAAAGCCCAGCCGGCTAATGTAGGTGACGTCGTCAAAGTTTGGTGGATACCAACGCCTGAGTAAACGCAATCGCTTATAGCGTTTCGTGGTAAACACATAAACCGCCATGGATATCGCCATTCCCCAAAATACCAATGCAGATGCCAGGCCACAGCCTGCGCCACCGAGCTCCGGAGCGCCAAAATGACCATAGATAAAAATGTAGTTCGCTGGAATATTGATCAATAGCCCAATAAAGCCAATAACCAGAGAGGGCATGGTATTAGACAGCCCCTCGCAAAAGTTTCTGAGTACCGCATAAATAACAAAGGCAGGTACACCAAAAGCAATATAGTAAAGGTAGTCCAGAGTGGTTTGTCGGAACTGCGGTTCAACCTCCATAGCGTCCAGCACATAGGGTGAACCGCTCATTGCCAACAACGTTAATACGCCAATCAAAGCGCAAGCGTAGAATCCCTGTTGCAAAATATTCGCAATACGGCGGTGACGGCCAGATCCATCAAAATGAGAAATGACAGGCGCTAATGCTAAGGCCAGTCCAAAAATAAGTAATGTCACCGGTATAAAGATACTGCCGCCGACAGACACTGCAGCCAAGTCAATGGCCCCCTTGCGCCCAGCCATTACCGTATCTACCACACTCATTAACATCTGAGTTAGCTGAGCAACCAGAATTGGCCCGGTTAGGCGAGCTAACTTTGTGATCTCTCGTGTGGTTGTCGCCATTTATTTACAATGCGCCTTTTATAAAGTCAGTGATTAACGGATTAACTTCTACGGGGTGGGTTAAAGGCCCCATATGACCCGCTGCAACTTCTCGTTCTTGTACTTTAGGTAGGGTCGCTGCTAGCGCCCGAACCACTGCTTTAGCGCTACGCCGAGTATATTCACCGGTCAACAACAACACCGGCTGATGCACCTGTTGGTAATCGTCTAAAGTTAGTGGTTCATTTAACAACGCATCAAAGTCTAAAGCGACCTTCGCCGCTTGCCCTACCATTAACCCCTGAATTTTTGCCGGTAACGCGTCAAAATAGCCAGCTTGATTCCAATAATCGACAAAGTGCCGAGTGCACTCAGTCGCATCCTTACCATGCATAGCCTCGCTGACTTCACGAATCTCCAGCATTCCCGGAGAGTCTTCTGGTAATACATGAAACGATACAGGTTCGTATAGCGCCAAACTGTGGACATCCAGCCATTGTTCTGCTGCCAGCTTTAAAGCTAACGCGCCACCGTAAGAATGCCCAATTAGGGTGACCGGTTGACTAATATCCAGCTTCTCCAGAGACTCTTTTATTCGCGGGATTTCCTGCTCCAACCGAAAATGAGCACTAGATTTAGCCGCCGGCGCTTTGCCGTACCCTAGTAAATCAACTGCAATAACATGCGTCGAACCGGCCAGCTGCTGAATTAATTCACGCCACTGCGAACTGGCGCTTTGTGAGCTGTGCAGCAATACCACCACGCCGGCCTCTGCGGATTTAGCGGGCCAATAGTGAATACCGTCAGCAAGATCTTTCATAGCCCATCCTTTAACTATTTAGAGTTACCGCAACACCAATATAACGGCCAATCAGAATTCCTGCTTCCAGCAATAACACCGCAAACGTTCCAATCACACCAATAGTTCTTGGCAATGACACCCCAACCGACCGGGTTAATCCAATAGCATGACAAAGGCGAGCGACCAGTAACGTAATACCAAGTCCGTGAATTAATGCTGTTGAGACGCCACTCATCTCAATTGCGGCCAGCAGAATGAGGGCCAACGGAACGTACTCGATAAAATTTCCATGTATTCTGACAGCAGCCATTAAATCCGCTGCATCGCCGGTACCAATACCGACTCGGTGCTTCCAGCGTAAACGAATAATACGGATTGCCAGCACCAGATAGACCAACGTTAATAGTGCGGCATAAAAACCGGTAATAAGAAGACTGTTTAGCATTTTTTTATCCTTGTTATTTTATCGCTAAAATAAAAAAGGCCCACCCACGGTGAGCCCTGTTGTTCAACAGCAGTCAAAGTAGTTGCTACTACTGTAGCAATTCGCCAAGCTCTTTGCTGACCTGTTCAACGGGCTTAGTACCATCAATCTTATGATACTCAGTGTCAGTCTTTTCGGCCAGCTTTTGATAATATTCTACCAACGGCTCGGTTTGCTCGTGATATACCGCCAGACGTTTGCGCACAGTCTGCTCTTGGTCGTCTGGGCGTATAACCAGTTCTTCGCCAGTCTCGTCGTCCTTGCCTTCTTCTTTTGGCGGGTTGTGCTCTACATGATAGACACGGCCTGAACCAGGGTGAACACGACGACCACTCATACGCTGCACAATAACCTCGTCCGGCACAGCAAATTCGAGTACGTAATCCACCTGGATACCGTGCTCCAGCATTGCATCTGCTTGAGGAATCGTGCGCGGAAAGCCGTCGAGTAAAAAACCATTCTGACAGTCTGGCTCAGCAATACGTTCTTTTACCAACTCAATAATAATTTCATCAGAAACCAGTTGCCCGGCATCCATAACCTGCTTTGCTTTTTTACCCAGCTCCGATCCCGATTTAATTGCAGAGCGCAGCATGTCGCCCGTTGAGATCTGTGGAATACCAAAAGTATTCATTAAAAACTGAGCTTGAGTTCCCTTCCCGGCCCCGGGAGCGCCTAGTAGAATGATGCGCATATACAGCCTCATTTTGTATTTAAAAGTTTGTTGGGAACTTTACCCCGATGAAGGCTTTATTACAAGCAACAAGAAACGCCGCAGTGGTCTGAACTGCGGCGTTTTTAATGACCAATTAAGCGTCTAACATCAGCTTATTAAGTTTCGTCACAAATGACGCGGGGTCTTTTAAACTGCCACGCTCAGCCAGGGTCGCCTGATCCAATAAAACGTCAGCCCACTGGTTAAATGCCGTATCATCTTTTTCAGTCATCTTTACGACTAAAGGATGATTTGGATTTACCTCAAAAATGTACTTAGTTTCCGGTACCTGCTGACCAGCAGCTTCCATTAGCTTCGCCATTTGTGTGCTCATGTCATTTTCATCGGTGATAATACAGGCCGGTGAATCAGTCAAACGATGCGTAACGCGGACTTTCTTAACGCGGTCACCTAAAGCTGTCTCAAACCGTTTCAGCTGTTCTTTAAAGGCTTCTTCAGCTTGTTCCTGCTGTTCCTTATCTTGCTCGTCATCCAGTTCACCCAGATCTAAGTCACCGCGAGTTACTGATTGCAGTTGTTTGTCTTTAAACTCGGTAAGGTGGCTCATTAACCACTCGTCAATACGGTCAGACAACAACAGAACCTCGACACCTTTCTTGCGGAAGATCTCCAGTGCAGGATTATTCTTAGCCGCTTCGTAGCTGTCCGCGACAATGTAGTAAATCTTGTCCTGACCTTCTTTCATCCGTTGCAGATAATCATCAAGACTGACAGTTTGCGCTGCGGATTCCGAGTGAGTTGATGCAAAACGCAGCAATTCAGCAATACGCTCTTGATTACCGTTATCTTCAGCAGGGCCCTCTTTTAAGACATTACCGAAGGTATCCCAGAACTGTTGATATTGTTCAGTATCGTCTTTTGCTAATTTCTTCAGCATTTGCAGCACTTTTTTGGTGCTACCGTTACGCATTGCCCGAGTAATTTTGTTGTCTTGTAATATTTCGCGCGACACATTAAGCGGCAAATCGTTAGTGTCGATAAGACCTTTAACAAAGCGTAGGTAGGTCGGCATCAACTGATCAGCATCGTCCATAATAAAGACACGTTTTACGTACAACTTGACGCCATGCTGCTGCTCCCGGTTCCAAAGATCCCAGGGCGCCCGTTTAGGCACATAAAGCAGACTCGTGTACTCTGTGGTTCCTTCTACTTTGTTGTGGCTCCAAAGCAACGGATCATCAAAGTCGTGGGCTACGGTTTTATAAAATTCCTTATATTCCTCGTCAGAGATGTCGGCTTTATCCCGTGTCCAAAGAGCCTGGCCTGAATTGACGGTTTGCCACTGACCGGGCTCTGCCGGTATTTTTTCACCGTCTTCATTTTCCTGCTCAGCAACAGGTGCTTTCCACATCTGCACAGGAATGCTGAGGTGTTCTGAGTATTTATTAATGATACCGCGCAACCGGTGCTCGTCTAAGAACTCATCTTCACCCTCTTTAAGATGCAGAATAATGTCTGTACCACGACGCGCTTTTTCAGTTTCAGCCAGCTCGAATTCACCTTCTCCTTGAGAATGCCACTCGACACCGATACTGCCTTTTTCAAAAGCAGAACGAGTACGTACAGTCACTTCGTCAGCGACAATGAAGGAGGAATAAAAACCCACACCAAACTGACCGATCAACTGACTATCTTTAGCTTGATCACCTGATAATTGACCGAAAAACTCAGCCGTACCCGACTTCGCGATAGTACCCAGGTTATTCATCACTTCGTCACGGGTCATGCCCACACCATTGTCACTAATAGTAATGGTGCGCGCGTCCTTATCCAATGAAATGCGAACGTGCAACTCACTATCATCACCGTAAAGTGAATTATCACTTAGCGCTTTAAAACGAAGTTTGTCAGCAGCGTCCGAGGCATTAGACACCAGCTCACGCAGGAATATTTCTTTATTGGAATAAAGAGAATGGATCATTAAATGCAGAAGTTGTTTTACTTCTGTTTGAAACCCATGCTTTTCGGTTTGGCCGGCTTCCGCCATAGTATGTATCTCCTATCTATTTACCAATCTGGAAAAGAGATGGGGATGATCAGGAGAATTTCAAGCGTTTAGCGAGAGAATTGTTTACGACCACTGAATGCATGGCCAAGAGTTGTTTGATCAACGTAGCCCAGCTCACCACCGACTGGCACGCCATGTGCAATACGGGTGGTGTTGACTCCAAGCTGCTCGGCTATATCAGCAATAAAATGTGCCGTTGCATCACCTTCGACAGTGGGATTGGTCGCAAGAATAATCTCACTAATTGGACCCTGCTTTAACTGTTGCTCTAGCTCATCCAAACCAATATCGGCCGGGCCAATACCGTCTAACGGCGACAGGTGCCCCATCAATACAAAGTAGCGGCCTTTAAATTGCGATGTTTGTTCAATCGCCAATACATCTGCCGGCGTTTCCACCACACATAACACGCCGCTATCGCGACGTGTAGGGTTGATGCAAATGCGGCACAGTGCTTCTTCAGTTAACGTGCGGCATTGTTGACAATGGCCGACTTTGTCAACGGCGTGTTGCAACGCCTTAGCCAGTGCTGAGGCACCGTCGCGGTCACGTTCCAGCAAATGAAAAGCCATTCGCTGGGCCGTTTTTTGACCGACCCCGGGTAACCGCTTAAGATCGTCAACTAAAGCGTCAATTGCCGGGCTGAGACCCTGTGCCATAAATTACCTCAGCTTTAAAATGGCATTTTAAAGCCAGGCGGTAAGTCCATACCACCGGTAACTTCAGACATTTTTTCCTTGCTGGTTTCTTCAACACGACGCACCGCATCGTTGGTTGCCGCTGCAATCAGATCTTCCAGCATTTCCTGATCGTCTTCCATCAAACTCGGGTCGATATTGACTCTTTTTACGTTGTGGTTACCCAGCATCGTCACTTTAACCAAACCTGCACCCGCTTCGCCGGTTACTTCAAGGTTTGCAATTTCTTCCTGGGTCTGTTGCATGCGCTCTTGCATTTGTTGCGCCTGCTTCATCATGTTTCCCATACCACCTTTAAACATTATCTTGTCCTCTTATTAAACTGCTTTAATCGTTGACTCGTTAAGCTGCGCCGCAAAGCGTTGCTGCAACTCATTAGCACCCGGGTCTTGTTGCAACCATTCTACCGCAAGTTGATGGCGATACGAATTAATATGTTGCTGTATCATTAATGGGGTCGGCTGTTGTGGTTCTTCAACCGTAAACTCAAATTTTCCTTGTTGACTTAAGGTCTGCCGAAGTGCTTCAGTAACCGCCTGCTCGGTCGCTTCACTTAATAAACTTTGCTGAGCCGGCGCGACACGCACCTGCCAATTCTGGTCCGCCACCTTGTGTAAGTTGGAATTTAACAGCAGTTGCCGGGCCAGCCCACTCACGTCCATCGCTGCAATCATTGCTGACCATTCGTCAACTTCCTCGGCTAACCGGATATTCGGATTTAGCTCGGGCAACTCTCCATCAAACGACTGTGGTATCGCTTCAGACTCGCTTTTAGGCGCTACTTCAGCGTTTTTTTTTTGATCCGCTACAGTGTTAGCAGTCGTTGGCTTGGCGTCCCCGGAAACCAATTGCTCGCGCATTTTCAACAAATCACTAATGTCCGCTGAGGATGGTTCTGTTACGGATTCGGGGGCGGGCTCCGGTTCATCAGCTTGATGATAATCCGGCGGTTCAGCAAGCGGCGGCTCCTGCTCTAACGATTCAGCAACGACATCTGCAGCAACGTTATCAGATACCGGTTCATTTAATGCTGGGACGGGTTCTGAAGGCTGCTCGGTAACCTGCTCAGCGCTATTGTTCGAAATAGGCTCAAAAGCCAACAAACGCAATAAGGTCATCTCAACGCCGGCTCGCTCATCGACTGCATAGGGTTGCTCTTTGCGCCCCTCGATAACCAAACGATAATAAAGCTGAATGACCTCAGCCGGTAGCTTACGAAGTAACTGTTTAATATTGTCTTGCTGTTCTTCTGCAGTTGCCAATTCCGGCAACTGTTGGACTAGCGCTAAGCGGTGCAGTAAGGCTTGTAACTCAGTTAATACGGCTCCCATATCAGGCACAACCGCAGCCATTTGCTCTAACAATGTAAACACTTGGTTACTACTGCCGTCAGCCACAGCGTTAAGTAAGGCGGCGATATCCGCTTTCGGCACGTTGCCAAGCATCTGTTGCACACTTTCAAGATTTACCGCGCCATCCCCTTGAGCAATCGCCTGATCGGTCAAACTAAGGCCATCACGCATACTGCCTCTAGCGGCACGTGCAAGCATGGTTAAAGCTTCCGAATTGGCAGTAACATGCTCTTCCTCGAGTACATGTTGTAACTGACCGGCAATTAAATCTGTAGTAAGTGCACGTAAATTAAATTGTAAACAGCGGGAGATGACTGTTACCGGCAGTTTCTGTGGGTCAGTTGTGGCCAACAGAAACTTGACATGTTCAGGGGGTTCTTCAAGGGTTTTCAGTAAGGCATTAAAACTATGCCTTGATAGCATATGCACTTCGTCGATCAAGTAGACCTTGTATCGCCCGTGAGTCGGCCGGTACTGGACATTGTCAAGTAATTCCCGTGTGTCTTCTACTTTGGTCCGGGACGCAGCGTCAATCTCGAGTAAATCGACAAATCGGCCTTGCTCAATTGCCTGGCAAGTATCACATTTTCCGCAAGGCGCCGAAGACACACCCTCGACGCAATTCAGTGCTTTAGCCAGTAGTCGCGCAATAGTCGTCTTACCGACACCACGGGTACCGGTAAATAAATACGCATGATGTAGGCGATTACTGTCCAACGCATGCTGGAGTGGTTTTAGTACATGGGTTTGACCTACCACCTGAGAAAACTGGGATGGCCGCCACTTGCGTGCAAGCACTTGATAGCTCATGGACTTTTGCTTATTCCTGAATCATTAAAAACGACACAAGGTATAGCATGCAACACCCTGTTGCTGCAATTTTTGTTCGCCGGGTAAGTCATTTAAGCTAACTAGAAAGGCTGCCTCTACGATTACAGCTTTAGCTTTTTTAATCAGTATTGCTGCTGCTTCGGCTGTGCCGCCCGTTGCCAGCAAATCATCTACTATCAAAACGTTATCATTAGAGTTCAATGAATCGGCCCGCATTTCTAAGCTATCTTCTCCGTATTCCAGCTGATAACTTTGCGAAACAGTTGCGCCTGGTAATTTTCCAGGTTTACGAAGCAAAGTGACACCACAACCAATTTGTTTTGCTAAAGCCGCGCCAAAGATAAAACCGCGTGCTTCTATCGCTGCAATCTGAGTAATTCCTGAGTCTCTGTAGCGTTCAGCAAATAAATCAATTGCAGCGGCAAAAGCCTCTCTATCCTGCAACAACGGCGTAATATCACGGAAGGTTATGCCAGGCTTTGGATAATCGGGAATGGCACCGATAGTCTTTTTTAACTGGTCTGGAGTCATCTTTTGAGCCTTTAAATTAGGGCCAATTTTTATGCAACCGAACGAGCCATATACGAACGTAATGTCTCTACCACGTTTGCATTCAAGGGCTTACTAAAACACGCAGTAGCACCCGCCTTCAGCGCTCTCGGTTCTATTTCCGTAAGCTCTTGAGTCGTCATAAAGAATATAGGTTGCTCTTGATAGTCAACAAGATCTCTTAGGCTTTTTATCAAACTAATGCCATCCATAACCGGCATTTTATGATCGACTAAAACCATGTCGAAAAAACTATCTTTAGCTTTACTCAATCCATCTAAGCCGTCTGTGGCTGTGGTTACTTTAAATTGTAACGGCTCCAGTAAGTTAAGTACTTGCTGTAAGGTTTTGTCTTTATCCTCGACAACGAGCAACGAGACTGACATACCTGTCATTCACCCTAAATTTAAGTGGGAAATACTTGGGACTTCAGGCAGTAAATAACTGCACGAAACGCAGCACCAGCGGTAAACAACTAATTGCTATGAACAGCACTAGGCCAACTAATAGAAAAGGAAAACCTGAAGGATCTTTTTGGTTCTCTACTGCCATGATTAACTCCTCGTAAAAATCACGGCGCTGATCATACTCGATAAAAAACTAATTAACAAATCCCATGAAAATAAAAAAAGACCCTGCCAGCAAGCTGGTAGAGTCTTTTTAAACAGGTTAGCTTTACTCTATTAGCTTAGAGATCCACACCTTTGCGTTTCGCCGTTGACTGGATATAACCTCTCCAGCTACGTGCACTGCGTCGTTGGCCGTCAAATTCTGCTGCACGGTTAACGTAACGCATAGCTTCACGATATTCTCCACCGTAGAAGTAAGCTTCTGCCAGCGACATGTAAACACGTCCCTGATCGTTACCTTCCAGGTAGTCGAGCGCTTCTCGCAACGGTGTTGCAGCCGCAATGTACTGTTCATTCTGCAACAATAAACTACCCTGTTTACGCAGGTACTCACCTTTGTCTTCAGCGTCGTCAGTTGCTGCAGCGGCTCGCTCATACCAGTTTACCGCTTCTGCGAATTCTTTCGCACGGTGAAAGCTGTTAGCCGCGGTCGCCATATTTTTAGCGGTAGCTTCAATATCACCGCTATCAATATGCTTGGCCATAGTTACTGCTGCTTTGTAGGGAATACCTTCATTATCATAAAGCTGGACCAACATTTTGAACTGGTCTTCTTTATCAAGGTAATCCGCCAAATAGGCAATCTCTATCGTCGCAAGCGCTTTCTCAAGGTTTTCCTCAATCATGTAAAACTGAGCTAACTGAGTCCACCATTGAGAGACTTCTGGCAACCTATTCAAACCTTCTTCAAGAATCTCTATCGCTTGTGAATACATCTTGCGCTCATAGTAAGAGGCCATTAACAAGGTATAGACGTTCTTATTTGGTTCATCTGCATTATTTAATGCTGCGCGTGCAAACGGAACGATTTTTTCAAACTCTTTCTGCTGATAATACGCGTTAGCAATAAACATGAAGATCTGCGGATCTTTTTCACCAGTGAACTTGATCCAACGCACAAGATAATCGATTGAGTTCTCATACTGCTCATCTTGCAACGCCAGTTGACCGGCTAATTTAAGCGATGCAGCTTGGTCATTCCAACCAAGCACGTCAGCATCTGCCGCGGCTTTTAATATCGGAAGTGCGCGGTCAAGCTGCTCATCCTGAGCATAAAGAGTACCTAAAAACCGACCCATGTAGGCTTTGTCGTAGCCACCATCGACTTCCGGGTACTCTTCTTCTAATACCGCGATCGCTTCTTTTAATTGCTCTTGCTCGTACAGCTCAAAGGCATCCATAATCGCCCGACCCACACCTTGACTGGCGGCCTGGTTATCACGATTTTCCTTCTGTGCTTTTACGGTTTCTTTGCTTGGGATCTCGAAACCGAGATCCTGTGCGGTAGCTGGAACAGCTACCAACACAGAGGCAAAGGCAAGGGCACTAACAAATGTCTTCATTGCTGCTTTCATTTCTTATTGCCCATCCATATTAAAGTCGAGCTGAACGGTCATACCTTCCTGACGGATAGGCTTACCATCGACGATCTTAGGCTTGTACTTCCACCGCATCAACGCACGGCGGGCCTCACGATCAAATACTCGACGAGGTTCAGAGTCAATTACTTCGATGTCAGTTACGCCACCTTGCTTATCGATCGTAAACCTTAATTGCACCCAACCTTCAGTGCCGTTACGGGCAGCTGCTGGTGGATAACGAGGTTCAATTCGAACAATAGGCGTAGCCTCGCCATCTTGGTTCATCATGTTGCCAGGACCGGATAATCCCGTATCCGCTCCACCAACATCAACATCAAAACCCATGTTCATGTTCATACCACCTGAGTCATTTGTATCCGGCTCAGACTGTGGCGTCTCAGGCGGCTGCTCGGGCGGCGGTGGTGGTGGCGGCGGCGTTCTCTGCCGTTCCTGAACATCTGCGTCAGGCGGCGACGTTACGATGTCAATGACCGGCGTTGGAGGCGGAGCTTCGTTACTCTTCGCCCCCCCGCCGATTAAGTAAGCCATAAAAGCAAACAGAGCAAACGTAACGGCCGCACCTAGTAGTAAAGATACTAAAAAGCGCACCATATTAGTTATTCTCCGCTGCTATGGATATCTTATCGATACCCGCTTCCTTAATCTGGTCCATAACTTCGACAACGCGACCATGCTCAGCTTCTTTATCTGCCTGAATAACCACCAAATCAGTTGGCTGCTCGGCCAGCATCCGTTCAAGGTTTGCTGCCACGCGCTTAACGTCAACTTGGCGTTTATCCATCCAGACTTCACCGGTATCGCGAATAGCGATAAAGATGTTAGCTGAAGGCTCCTTGTTAGCTTGGTTAGCTTCAGGTTTATTCACCTGAATACCAGCTTCTTTAACAAAAGAGGTTGTCACGATAAAGAAGATCAACATTATGAAGACGATGTCTAGCATCGGCGTCATGTCAATCGCCGCATCTTCCTCTTCACGATTACGATTACGTGCCATAATTTTACTCTCTTAGTGATGTGGCAGACTGTCGACCAGGCTTTGTTTCGCGCGACGAACCTTGCTTTCAAGGCGAGTTGCGAAAAACATTCCCGATAATGCTGCAACCATTCCCGCCATTGTCGGGATAGTCGCCATCGAGATACCGGACGCCATCAAACGGGGGTTACCCGTACCCTGCACTGCCATGATTTCAAATACCGTAATCATACCGGTCACAGTACCTAACAACCCAACAAGTGGGCATAAAGCAACACAGGTTTTAATCAACAGAATACGTGCATTCAGTTTATCGTTAGCTTCGGAAATCCATGCTTCACGGATTCTATGTGCGTACCATGAGGTGGTATCTTTCCGCGCATCCCAATTCGTAATAATTTTACTACGAATTTTAGGGAATACGCCTGAGAGGAACCAATAACGCTCAATCATCAGTACCCACATGAGAAAGAGTACCGCCATGACGATGTATAAAACATCGCCACCGGTCGCAATAAAATCCCTGACAGATTCCCAAAGTTCCATCAGGTAAAGCATGGGATTACTCCTTCTCCGAGTGAGCAGCTACGATACCAGCAGCCTGTTCATCCAGTAGGTGAACGATAGACTTGCTGCGACCTGCCACAATACTGTGAGCCAAAATCAATGGAATAGCTGCAATTAGACCCATAGCCGTTGTTACCAACGCCATTGAGATATCGCCTGCCATGATCTTCGGATCACCGGTACCGAACAAGGTAATTGACTGGAAGGTACCAATCATACCAACAACCGTACCCAATAGACCCAATAGCGGCGCGATGGCTGCAAAGATTTTCACAACGTTAATGCCACTTTCGATCTTAGGCGTTTCTTTCAGAATTGCTTCATCCAGTTTCAGCTCAAGGTTTTCAGCATCGCTGTTCTTGTTCTCTTGGTAAACTTTCAGTACACGACCCAGTGGGTTTTTGTCTGAAGGATTATCAATGTTCTTAAGCTGTGAACGCATCTTGCCGCCAACGGCAGTAAGAGTAACCAGCTTATAAACTGCGATAATCAAACCAATAATTAATACAACAGTAATTACATAACCAACTGTGCCACCTTGGTGATAACGCTCTTCAAGCGTTGCTTTCTGAGTTAACAGACCCAAGATTTGGCCACGCGACGGATCAAGGTAAACACCTTCGTAGCCGCTTTCAGTTTCGGTAAAGGTTTCAGTTTGGCTAGTGATAAAGCCTTCTGGCTGACGGCCAAGCGGCTGGATTTGCTCACTACTATCGTTGTAGATCAAGTAGTTACCACCCGACATTAGGTTAAAGACACCCACTCGAGTTACTTGCTTGTTCTCAACGCCGCCATCTAACTGATAGACATCTGCGTCAAACTGAACAACTTTGCCTTGTTGAACCATTTCGGTCAGCAATGCCATCCAAAGCTCTTCTAGTTCGGCCAATGTTGGTAGTTCCTTAGCCTCTGCTAAGCTTTCCAGAACATCTTCACGACCTGGATACTGTGAGCTGATGATCGACGTGCCGATACGGCCGATAGTCTCTGATGCAGCACCACGAACAACACCGAACATTTCACCCAGCGTACCTTTCGCGTTTTCAAGCTCTTGCTCTTTATTCGCTAAGGTAATTTCGTTCTCAGAAAACTGGTTCTGTAAACGCTTACCACGTGCTTTCTCATCGCTAAGCTGTTGCTTAGCTTGATTCAGCAGTGCTTGTTTATCAGCACGAGCTTCGGTAAATTCACGCTCTCGTTCAGCGCTCAGCTGACGAGACGAGATACGATTACGTTCTACCAACTGCAGCAGCTCTTCCAAGCTTTTTGCTTCGGTATCATTTGCGCTTTGCGCATTGGCAGCGAGAGTCGTACCTGCAGAAAGGCTGACTGCTGCTGCAATCATTAACGATTTAACTAAATTTTTCATTCTGCACTCTCCGCTGCGAATACTGGAAGTTTCACCAGATCGTAAGCAGTTTGCTTACGCGACATACGAATCGCCGTAGTTAGAGGATTTAGGAACTCATCTTCCAATTCTGTCCACTCGTTTGTCTCGTTGTTATAGATCCAAGCATTTTTTAGATCCAAAGACTGAGCTAAGAAAGCCACACGGCCCATGTGGAAGAAATCAACTGCCATTTCCTGACCATCAACATTCAGGTTGCCTTGATAAGAAATCAAGCCTGACCCGTAGTCCATTTCAGTTTGGTACGCTTCGATGATCTGACGGAATTTCTCCGACGTGGAAACGTTAGCGTTTTCCATAATGGTGCGCAGACGCTCAACGCGTTCTAAACGCTTCTCTTTATGGATAGGCAAATCGAGTTTAACAAACTCTTCCAGCGAGTCGATCATCTCATACATCAATGGCACGACACCTTGCTTGGTCTCTTCGATACCATTAATTTGTCTTTGCAGAGAGTCGATCGTTGCTTGCTGGTCTGCAACCAGTTTAGCGACGTGGTCGTTGTAGACCTTTAGGTTCTCATACTCTGCAACAACTGAGCGATACTCGATTAATAGGTCCTGACTTTGCTCAAACAGAGAATTAATCTTCTCTTGAGATTGCTCTTGAGCATTCAGAATCTTCTGTTCTTCGTTCTGCAGCTTAGCTACATCAACTTGCTGAGCAGCAGCTACGCTGGTGCCAGCAAACGCCATCACGCCCATTAGGGCTGCAGCGAGTTTGGTTCTCTTGATTACTTTGGTCATAGTTCCCAACCAATTTTGATTAACTTTCGCTCCGACGCTTAATAGCGCGAAACACCAGTTTTTGAGTGACGAAAAGATCAAATCCAACTCTTGCCTGTCTCTTACAACTAAGCAATAACTCACGAATATTCCCACGATGGCTATACGCTGTCAACCTGACTACCGCCAAAGTCAACTGCGTTATAACAGCCGTGAAACGAGTCGTTTCATTGCATTTTTCTCAGTATAAGAGCAGTCATTAAACGACATCCTGTCATTTTAATTTTGTAACATTCCCGACTCAGGCGACAGCTTTGAATGCCTACTTCGGGATACTACTCCTACCTGCATAGTATCACTTTTTGATCGGCGGACAACAGGCTGTTACAAATTTCAACGTAATTTAAACATCTTTGCGTTATTGCTATGTCGATTGTAAAGATCGCTTTGTTTCGCCGCTTAGCACGGTTACTATAAAACCTCTTGGCAATCATTACCTAGCAAGGCGTTATCCTTTTGCAACAACTTGACAACATTTTGTCCACTCTGACACAACAAGCTGAACAACTTGATCAGCAAAATCGTCGTCGCGCGCGACAGTTAAGCGAACAATGGTTTTCTGCCGGACTGTTTAAATGCCGCTCAAGCCTAGCGATTGACTACGTTGCTGAGACGCAAAGCTTGTGGAAACAGCTGCAAAGTACGCAAAACACCAATGCTAAAGACTTTCTTGCTGAGCAAATCAGTCAACAGCTGTTAGCTTTGACCACCGCTCTAAATGGGAGTTCATTGCCCGTAGAAGGTAAAGATCGTCGATTAAGTCGACAATCACACTTGGCCGCTTTACACCAACAACTAGTCACTTACCGTGATTATGAGCACCGCCTACAGCAGCGGGTAGAAAGCCTGCAACAGCAGCAAGATACCGAAGCCGCACAGCAGCAGGAAAAAAGGCTGAATAGATGCCAACAAGCAATTATCGACCTTGAACATAAAATTCAACGGCACGAAGAGGGACGTTAATGCCGGTACCTTTTGTTTATCATTCTCGCTACAGTCAACTAGATTTACCTGCTCGCCACCGCTATCCAATACAAAAATATCGTATGCTAAAACAATGGGCAGACCAGCATGGCGCCAAAAGTTCGCAATGGTTTACGCCTTCACCACTCAATTGGCAGCAAGTCAGGTCGGTTCATGCGCAACATTACATCGACGAACTAGTGAATAATCGGATCGAAAAGTCACGCTGGCGTCGCGTCGGCTTTCCCTGGTCAGAGCAATTATTGTTACGCACCCTGACTTCGGCTGCAGGCACATGCCAGACAGCACAACTGGCTCTAACCGAAGGTTGTGCCATCCATTTTTCCGGGGGCTACCATCATGCTCACCATGACTGGGGAAGTGGCTTTTGTATCGTTAATGACCTTGCGCTGGCTGCCCAACAAATAGTTGACGAAAATGGTAGCGCCCGGGTGCTGATTTTTGACACTGATGTGCATCAGGGTGACGGCACTGCCACGCTGTTCGAGAACCAGCCACGCGTTACTACCTGCTCAATTCACGGCGAAAAAAACTTTCCCTTTACGAAATCTCGCTCTGATATAGATATCGAGCTTGCTAAAGGCACCACAGACGAACATTACTTACAGGTTGTTGAACAAACGCTGGACAGCGCAATAAAGCAATCCCAACCAGATTTGATTTTATACGACGCTGGAGTTGATATTTATCGGCAGGATGAACTGGGCCATTTATCGATCAGTTTGAATGGCTTATATAAACGCGATCATTTAGTACTAAATGTTGCCCGACGCAATAATATCAGTTTAGCTGCCGTTATTGGGGGCGGTTATCAACGCAATTTAGAGCGGCTGATCAGAGCGCACGCGCAGTTACTTCGCGCTGCATATCATATCTGGAATTAATACAAGAGATAGTAAAAAGATGGGTGGCGACTCCACCAGCCACACCCCGGCACACACATCCCTGACTACGGCTGCTCCCTTCCGGGCCTGACCGGGTTCGCCAGTTAGCGTTGCGAGGGGACCCGCAGAGTCACCATAACGCTTACGAATAAGCGAGCGCATTATGGCGCACTCGCCGTTGCGTTACAAGTACCTAACTGATGACTGCTTACTTTTTCTTCAGCTTAGCCGCAATAGCCTGTCTGGCGGCATCAGAACTGAGTGCTTTAGCAAAGTAGCCGGCCTCGTGACTAATTCGCTCAGCTACCGTTTGTTGCGGTGCTTTTATCAGCTTTTTGCTGGTACGCAAAGCTTGGCGTGACTGCGACGAGAGTTTTTCTAAAACGCCGTCTACATGTTTAGTTAGCTGCTCAGCAGGTAAAACCGCATTAACCAATCCTAACTGCTGGGCTTTTTCTGCGGTGAAATTATCACCTAACAGTAGCAACTCGGAAGCGAGCTGATGCCCACACAACCGAGGCAACAATAGGCTCGACGCCGCTTCCGGGAGCAACCCAAGCTTAACAAACGGCAACGCAAATAATGCTTCCTCACTCGCATAAACCAAGTCACAGTGAAGCAGTAGCGTAGTACCAATGCCAATAGCAAGGCCATTAACTTTGGCCACGATGGGAACATTGACACGATTTAAGGTGTGTAAAAAACGGAAAGGCGGTGCCGTTTCATCTAAATTTTCAACGGCCAGAAAATCATTAAGATCGTTCCCTGAAGAAAAGCTATCACCGCTACTCTCAAAAATTACCACAGCTACCGATTCGTCTTTATCAGCGTCTGACAACGCTTGCTCGCAAGTGTCATACATCGCTTGCGTAAACGCGTTTTTCTTCTCAGGTCGGTTTAGACGAATACGAACAATACCGTCTTGTTGGATAAGCTCTACGTGTTGTTCTGACATTTAATCCTCGCTTGCAACTGGTTGTACCACCTTACAAGCGAGGTTATCAGCTTTTTAATCAGACTTCACGTTTGCGCCAGGCTGCTGCCGTTTGTTCATGCAATGGCCGGATCAATTCAAGCGCCGATTTATCCCCGGGTTCGAGCTGCAACTGGTTATCCTGCTTCGGTGTTACTCGCTCACCCCACTGGATCAGCCCGGCTCCACAGGTTAGTCCACCACCAAACACCGCCGACATAATCTTGTCGCCCGGTTTAATGGTGCCGTTATCAGCCGCTTCTGCAAACGCTATCGGCAAGGTTGCTGAAGAGGTGTTGCCATATTTTTGGATATTGATAACGGTTTTTTCACTGGGTACCTTGCACAATTTGCCCAGATAATCGATTAACCGTTTATTAGCCTGGTGCGGTATCAACGCATCTATATCATCGGTGGTTAAGCCGGTCTGCTGGAATACATTTTCTACGGCGGCATTCATACCTTTAACCGCTCGTTTAAATATTTCCTGACCAACGAAGTCGAATTGCATAATTCCGTCGAATCCAAAACGGTCAAAGCTCAGCCCAAAGTCCAGACTCAATACGTCACGCGCATCGGCGTCACAACTAATATGGCTAGCTAGTAGGCCGGTTTCTTTATCAGACGCCTGTAATACCATAGCGCCTGCGCCATCGCCGAATAACACAGCACTTTCACGCTTGGTCCAGTCTAAAATACGAGTTAACCTTTCAGCGCCAATCAGCAACACGCGTTGATGAGCACCGGTACGAATTGCCTGTGTTGCCATATGCATGGCATAAAGAAAGCTGCTACAAGCCGCATTTAAGTCAAACGCCGCCGCATCTTTAGCACCAATATCACGTTGCACGGCCGAGGCAACATTAGGAATTATTTCGTCCGGGGTACAGGTTCCAACAATAATTAAGTCGATGCTAGCAGGGTCAAGATCTGCTGCTGCCAAGGCATTTTTCGCCGCGATAGTCGCCAACTTTGAGGTTCCTACGTGACTAACTCGTCTTTCAGAAATGCCGGTTCGGGAAACAATCCATTCGTCGGACGTGTCCAAAAAAGTGGCTAAATCATCGTTTGTCATCACTGCCGGAGGCAAACATTTGCCCCATCCGGTAATTTCTGCGTATTTATTCACGGCTAAACCTTATTACTTCTGCAGTTATCTGCACTTGTTACGTTAACTTGGGTAAAAACAAAGTTAAAGCGTTTAAGCACAACCCTCTTTTACCGTATGATAGCACGATTGTTATTTAGTTGAATGATCGTGTTGGAGGATTGCTAATGATCCGATGTGTTAAGTCAGTGATGCTGGCAAGCTGTTTTACGCTACTTTTAGGGGCCTGCCAAAGTGCGCCAGATCCGTTGCTGATTGCACCAGTGACGATAGATGATTCGCTATCAGCTAAAGTTGCCAATATCAAGGTGCAAGATCAGCGGACTCATGCTTATCTCTACCGAGTAAAGCGCAACCAAGACAAAGCACAGTTTGCTTCACCACAACAACCGCTAACAGACATCATTGCCGAATCGTTGCAAAACTTAGTTAGCGAAACAGAGAGTGGTATGGGGCTTAAATGGTACGTCAGTCTTGAGCAAGGGTTGGTAGAAGCAACATTAAGTGGTTTAAAATACCAGCTCGAGCACACTATTGTAATAAGGGTTCAGGCACAACAGGCTAATCGAAGTTACAGTAACAGTTACCGTGGCCGTATGCAGTCGACTGGTGTTGGCCAGCCTGATGAGGCCGTTATTGAACGAGAGTTTACACAGTTATTGCGGTCAGTATTATCTGATATTAGCAACGATCCAAAGTTACGAATAAATCGGCAGGAGAATAACTAATGGCAAACGCCTGGATTAAATCGACAGTTTTGTTTTTGTTGACTGCTATTACACCCTTTTTATTGAGCCCCGTTAGTCATGCTCAAATTCAGCCAGACAATCCTTTTCCACGAGTTGTATTGGTCACCTCTGAGGGAGATATAACGGTAGAACTGAATCGCGAAGCGGCACCGATAACAGTAAAGAATTTTTTTCGTTATGTTAAGAAAGCCCAATACAACGGTACAATTTTTCACCGCCTGGTTCCCGACTTTGTTATTCAAGGGGGCGGCTATGATAAAGATTTTCAAGCAAAGCCTAGTTACGGGAAAGTGGTGAACGAGGCCGGTAATGGTTTACTCAACGAGTACGGCACTATTGCTATGGCCCGGGAACGTGAGCCACATTCCGCTACCCGACAGTTTTTCTTCAACCTGAACGACAACAAATCGCTAAACCCTGATAATGGCGACTGGGGTTACACGGTTTTCGGTCGAGTGGTCGAGGGGATAGAGGTGCTGGAAGCGCTAGCTAAACTAGAATCAATGCCGTTCGACGATAAAACCGGGTGGCGCGATGTTCCGGCCAAACCTCCAATTTTAAAGCGCGTTGAAGTGGTTCCCGCCGACTAATGCCAAATTCCCCCAGCTTTTGGCAAGATCTGCGAGTTTATGCCCAGCCCAGAGTGTTAGTGATATTTATTCTAGGGGTCGCCAGTGGCTTTCCCTGGGTAATGATTGGCTCTGCTTTGTCCGCCTGGTTGCAAGAAGCCGGGCTCACTCGCTCGGTGATTGGCTATTTTGGCGCAGTCTTTGGTGCCTACTCGATTAATTTTTTATGGTCACCGCTGATCGATGGCTGCAAAATCCCTCTTTTGACGCGCTGGCTCGGACAAAGACGTAGCTGGATTTTACTCTGTCAGCTGCTGATTGTTGCGGCCTGCTTTTCACTGTCACAATTGTCCGTCATAGACAATCTCCACCTCGTCGGTTTATTGGCAATGGCCATTGCCGTCAGTTCTGCCACGCAGGATATTGCCATTGATGCTTATCGGATTGAGTCATTTGCCGTCTCCGAGGGCCGCTTACAAAGTGCCGGAGCTGCAATGGCCACTGCCGGCTGGTGGACCGGTTATGCCGGCATGGGCGCCATTCCGTTTTTTATTGTCGATAGCAATGAATGGCTGTGGCAGGACGCATACTGGGTATTGGGACTACTGATGTTAGCTATTGCCTGTATTGTTCTGGTGGTACGCAAATCAACCTATCATCAGGAGTTCAGTCCGGCTTCAGCTACAACGAACATTGTTGGAAGAATCAACGAAATAGTTGTCGCTCCAATTCGCGAATTTTTTACCCGTAGCGGCGTTCGCTTCGCGGTATCGGTATTGGTATTTATTTTCCTGTTTAAGATTGGTGAAGCGTTTTTAGGCCGAATGTCGATCGTATTTTATAAAGAGATTGGTTTCAGCAACGAAGAAATAGGCACTTACTCTAAACTCGTGACCTGGTGGGTCACCATTTTATTCGCGCTACTGGGTAGTGCTGTCAATTTACGCGTCGGTATTGTCAAAGGCTTATTATTCGGTGGTATCGCCATGGCTGCCTCCAATTTAATGTTCTCCTGGATCGCGTTAGTCGGACCCAGCGAATCATTATTTTTAAGTGCTGTTATTATTGACGGATTTACCAGTGCCTGGTCAACCGTAGCTTTTGTTGCCTTTATTAGTCTTCTCTGTAACCGAACATTTACCGCATCTCAGTACGCACTAATGGCATCATTAGGAACACTTGGGCGTACCCTGCTATCTTCTTATAGCGGAGTTATGGTTGATGCCCTGGACGGTAGCTGGGCACTGTTCTTTTTACTAACCGCACTAATGGTGATACCCAGCCTGGTATTTTTATGGTTTATTCGACGCCCGCTAACGGACTTAGAGTCAATGCGAAACAGCCCTGAACGTGATGCAGACTAACAGTTATCAATGGCTTGTTTTTGGACCTGGTGCTATCAGTGGGTTAATAGCTGCCGGGTTAATACGCCAACAGCAACAGGTCGCCTTTAAAACAATGTCGGCGGCCGCTTCGTCAAGCGTGCATTGGACGCTGCGCGATAGCGCCGTTCAACAACGGTTCACAACCCCCACCTATCAACACCAGTGGCAACCTGACGCGGTTATTTTGGCGGTTAAATCGTACCAGCTTAACGCAGCTCTCAAACAGTTGGATGAGCTGGCTATTGCTACCGATTGTCCGGTTATTATTAGTCACAATGGGATTGTATCGGTAACCACTGAGCGACCGCTTTTTCCGCTCATCACAACTCATGCGGCAAATCGCAGCGGTCGTAATATAGACCAAAATGGTAAGGGCGAAAGTTGGTTAGCAAGCACCGCGATCAATCAGCCCAAAGCGTTACCTGAACACATCACAAAAATAATGGACGATAGCTTTGCACCGATAACTTTAGTTACCGATATTGAGCAGCGACGCTGGCAAAAGTTATTGATTAACTGTGTTATTAACCCGCTAACCGCCATTTACCGAATAACCAACGGAGAACTTGCAGAGCAGCAATACGGTCAACAGAAACAGGCTTTGATTGAGGAGTTTATAAAGGTGGCCAGTGCCTGCGAGCACCAGTTTGAGTTTGAATCCGCACAACAATCGGTAGAGAGGGTTATAGCAGCCACTGCCAACAATCGTTCTTCAATGCTGGTCGACGTTGAGAATAACCGCCCCACCGAAATTGATGCTATGAATGGCTTTATTTTACGCCAGGCGCAGCAGCACAATATTAATGTGCCGATGCACCACTGGGTGGTTAAACAGCTAGCTTAATTAGCTAACTGCGCATACCAATCACTTATCTTCTATAAAACCAACCACTTCCAGACCAAACCCGGAAAGTGCCGAATAGCGCTTCGGTGAGCTCATAAGGTTCATTTTATGAACGCCCAAATCAGCCAGTATCTGTGAACCAACGCCCACATTCCTTGATACATTAGATGCCGATGCTGTTGGTTTATGCTCGCCATGATCCTCTGCTTCAAACTCTTTAACTTGCGCAATAATATCAGCGGGAGTTTGCTGGCGACCGATTAGCACTAACACACCATCGTTATTGGCTAAGTACTGCATCGCTTTATAAATTGGCCAACTGCGTTTCGCGGCTCGTTCAGTTAGCAAGCTGTCATGAAAGGTATCCTGCAAATGTACCCGAACATTGGTTTCATTACGTTCATCGATATCACCATGCACCAGTGCATGGTGCACTTGTTGGTCAATCGAGTCCTGATAAGTAATTAACTGAAATTCACCAAAGCTGGTGGGCAATCGACATTCGGCAACTCTTACCACGGTTTTTTCTTTCATTGAACGGTATTCAATAAGATCAGCGATGGTGCCTATTTTGATGTCATGCTGAGCCGCAAACTTTTCCAGATCCGGACGACGAGCCATAGTCCCATCTTCGTTAAGTATTTCGACAATCACCGCTGCGGGTTCAAAGCCTGCTAACCGAGCCAGATCGCAGCCTGCCTCTGTGTGTCCGGCACGATTTAAAACACCACCCGATTTCGCTTTTAAAGGAAAAATATGTCCCGGCATTACTAAATCTTCTGGCTTTGCATTTTTTGCCACCGCGTCTTTTACGGTTTTTGCACGGTCAGCGGCTGAAATTCCAGTTGTTACGCCTTCGGCTGCTTCAATTGATACGGTAAAGTTGGTCGCGTAAGGCGCATTATTCTTATCCACCATCAGCGGTAAACTTAACTGCTTACAACGTTGCTCAGTCAGCGTTAGACAAATCAAACCTCTGCCATAACGCGCCATGAAGTTGATCGCTTCCGGCGTCACGGTATCCGCAGCAATAATCAGATCGCCCTCGTTCTCGCGATCCTCATCGTCCATCAGGATCACCATTTTCCCCTGACTGATATCTTCAATAATCTCTTCTGTGGTATGTAAACCCATAGCTAACCTTTTATTTGTTGTGGCATCGGTACACCAATAATTCGACGATCATTACCTACTTGCCGCCAATCAGTCACTTGTATCTGCTGCGCTTGCTGCAAAATTGTCAGCTCTGATAACTCCAGCATAGCTCTCGCCTGATGGCCAAGTAACTGGCTGGACTGATAAAGATACAGTTCATTAACCAACTGCTGCTGCAGTAACACTCCGGCCAACGTAGCGCCGCACTCAGTCCAGATAAGGTTTATTTCGCGGAGCGCCAGCTCCACCAGCATATCGTGTAGGTCCACTTTGCCATTTTCAGCGGCTTTTACGATAACCTGATGACAATGTGGGTGGCGGCTGGCATCAGTCTCCTGGGTACGAATTAGCCAAACTGGGCTTAATTCATCAAACAACGATAACTCGTCATGAATACGATTCTGACTATCGATAATAATACGCACCGGCTGTTTTAATTGCGTCGGTATTGGCCGCGATTCAGGCCATTGAGCCGCCCGAACTGTTAACCGTGGGTTATCAGCAAGAACAGTGTCAGCCCCGGACAATATAGCGTCTGAGTGAGCTCGCCAGTATTGAACATCAGCACGAGACTGAGGCGATGTTATCCATTGGCTTTGACCGTTCGCTAAGGCCGTGCGAGCGTCCATAGAAGCGGCTAATTTCACTCGAACCCAGGGCAGCTGAGTCATCATTCGATGAATAAAGCCAGGATTCAAGTTAGCTGCTGCCGACTCCAATACCCCAACATCAACCTCAATACCAGCATCCCGCAAACGGGAAATACCGTTGCCTGCCACTTGTGGGTTTGGATCCTGCATCGCCACTACAACTCGTGCAATTTTAGCGTCAATTAATGCGTTAACACAGGGAGGAGTACGTCCAAAGTGGCTACAGGGTTCAAGCGTAACGTAAGCTGTGGCACCAACGGCTGCATCGCCCGCGTCGGCTATTGCATTTACTTCGGCGTGAGCAGCGCCAGCACGCTGATGCCAGCCGCTACCAACAATCTGATTATTTTTTGTCAGCACGCACCCTACAGCAGGGTTTGGCGCAGTAGTAAGAACCCCTTTGCGCGCTAACTGCAAGGCCTGGTGCATCATCAAATGATCGATTCTAGCTTGCTCAGAACTAGTCATTGAGGCGGGCAATTTCCTCTCCAAACTCGCGGATATCTTCGAACGAACGATAAACAGAGGCAAACCGAACGTAAGCCACTTTATCCAATTGTTTTAAGTTATCCATAACCTGGTTACCAACAAAATCGCTACTAATTTCACGCTCACCGGTAGCTCGAATCGCTGACTTGATTCTGTTTATTGCCTGTTCCATTAATTCTAGACTAACCGGACGTTTTTCTAACGCTCGTAGCAAGCCGTTACGTAACTTGTCTTCGTTAAACGGTTCCCGGCTACCATCAGATTTAATCACCCGCGGCATAATAAGCTCGGCAGTTTCAAACGTGGTGAAGCGCTCTTTACAGTGGTTGCACTCACGACGCCGGCGAACCGATGCGCCGTCCGCAACCAAACGAGAATCTATCACTTTGGTGTCTTGCGTTCCGCAAAAGGGACAATGCATCGATGCTCTCCGTTAATAAATCAGAACCTTAGCCAACAGCTTATTGATAAACCGGAAAGTTTGCGCAAAGCGCTTTAACCTGTTCACGTACACTGTCGATAGTTTGTTCATTGTTGATATCATCCAGTACGTCACAGATCCAGTTAGCCACCTGTTTCGCTTCGGTTTCTTTAAAACCACGACGGGTGATAGCTGGCGTACCTAAACGCAGTCCTGACGTGACAAATGGCGAACGTGGGTCATTCGGCACGGCGTTTTTATTCACCGTAATAAATGCACGTCCCAGCGCCGCATCAGCATCTTTGCCGGTAATATCTTTATCAATTAAATCAACCAAGAACAGGTGGTTCTGTGTACCATTAGATACGATTTTGTAACCACGCTGCTGCAACGTTTCTACCATGGTGTTGGCATTTTTCAAAACCTGCGTTTGATAGTCTTTAAACTCTGGCTGCAACGCTTCTTTAAATGCCACCGCTTTAGCCGCGATAACATGCATCAACGGGCCACCCTGATTACCAGGGAATACAGCACTATTTAGCTTTTTATGCAGTTTTTCATCGTCTTTACCAGAAAGAATCAAACCACTGCGTGGACCTGCCAGAGTTTTATGCGTGGTCGTTGTGATTACGTCAGCAAATGGAACTGGGCTTGGATAAACCCCAGCAGCAACAAGGCCAGCAACATGGGCCATATCGACCATCAAGTAAGCACCTACTTCGTCGGCAATCTCGCGAAAACGCTGCCAGTCGATAACACCCGAATAAGCTGAAAAGCCAGCAACGATTACTTTTGGCTGATGTTCTTTCGCTAACCGCGCGACTTCTTCATAATCAATCTCGCCAGTTTCTTCCGACAAGCCATACTGAACGGCCTTATATAGTTTACCGGAAAAGTTTACGCTAGCGCCGTGAGTTAAGTGGCCACCATGAGCAAGACTCATCCCTAAAAAAGTATCGCCAGCTTCCATCAGCGCCATAAAGGCTGCGGTGTTAGCTTGTGAGCCTGAGTGTGGCTGCACATTTGCATACTTAGCACCAAATAATTCCTTAGCACGTTCAATAGCTAAGTCCTCGACAATATCAACGTATTCACAGCCGCCATAGTAACGTTTGTGTGGGTAGCCCTCTGCATATTTATTGGTCAGCTGTGAACCCTGAGCTTCCAGTACCCGAGGGCTGGTGTAGTTTTCTGAGGCAATCAGCTCTATGTGCTGTTCCTGACGCTCAACTTCCTTGCTCATGGCATCCCATAATTCGGCATCAAATTCGGCGATGTTGTGTTGCGATTTTTGCATTACAGCTCCCACTTTACGTTTTTACTTGGGGCAAGTGCCCAGATTGCTGGCATTTTAACTTAAAATCACTTGCAATGCCTAGTTAGTAAACACAAACAAATTTTACTAACAAGTTTGGGCATTACCCCCTTTTGGGATTAAACTATCGGCAAATCATTAACTGTAACCTAAGGAATGTTCGTCGCATGGCGCAATATATTTATTCCATGTCTCGGGTGAGCAAAGTTGTTCCCCCTAAAAAGACTATTTTAAAAGATATCTCCTTATCCTTTTTTCCGGGCGCTAAGATTGGCGTGCTCGGCCTTAATGGCGCCGGTAAATCAACGCTATTAAGAATTATGGCAGGCGTCGATACCGAATTTGAAGGTGAAGCTCGGCCATTAGCCGGCATTCAGATTGGTTACCTGCCTCAGGAACCTCAACTAGACGAAGCGAAAAGTGTCAGAGAAACTGTTGAAGAAGCGGTTGAAGACGTAAAACAAGCCCTGACCCGACTCGACGAAATCTACGCGGCCTATGCCGACGAAAACGCCGACTTTGATGCATTATCTAAAGAGCAAGGGGAATTAGAAGCCTTACTGCAAGCCAAAGATGGGCATAATATTGATAATATTCTAGAGCGCGCAGCCGATGCTCTCCGTCTTCCACCCTGGGATTCTAAGATTGGCGTGTTATCTGGCGGTGAACGTCGTCGTGTTGCTATCTGCCGTTTGTTATTATCCAAACCAGATATGTTGCTACTGGACGAGCCAACCAACCACCTGGACGCTGAGTCAGTAGCCTGGCTAGAACGGTTCCTGCACGACTATACTGGCACCGTCGTTGCTATTACCCACGATCGTTACTTCCTCGATAACGTTGCTGGCTGGATCCTTGAGCTAGACCGTGGTTATGGTATTCCGTGGGAAGGTAACTATTCCAGCTGGCTGGAGCAAAAGGAAAAACGTCTGGCAAACGAAGAACGCCAGGAGAAAGCTCGTCAACGGACTATCAAACAAGAGCTGGAGTGGGTACGTACTAACCCGAAAGGCCGCCAGGCTAAAAGCAAAGCTCGTCTTAACCGGTTTGAAGAGTTACAAAGTGGCGACTATCAAAAACGGAACGAAACGAATGAACTGTTTATTCCGCCAGGTCCGCGCCTGGGTGATAAAGTCATCGACGTTAATGGCATCAGTAAAGCCTATGACGGGCGTCAGCTTATAGATGACCTGAGCTTTAGCGTTCCTAAGGGTGCTATCGTCGGCATTATCGGCCCGAATGGTGCCGGTAAATCCACCTTGTTCCGAATGATTAGCGGGCAAGAGCAACCGGATAGCGGCAGTATCGAGGTTGGTGAAACGGTCGAATTAGCGAGTGTTGATCAGTTCCGTGACGACATGGATGACAGTAAAACCGTGTTTGAAGAAGTCGCTGACGGTAATGACATTTTAAAAATTGGTAACTTTGAGGTGAATGGTCGTGCCTATGTCGGTCGCTTTAACTTTCGCGGTACCGACCAACAAAAACGCATCGGTGATTTGTCCGGCGGCGAACGCAACCGTGTTCACCTGGCCAAATTATTGCGAGCAGGCGGCAACGTATTACTGCTCGATGAGCCGACCAACGACCTCGACGTAGAAACATTACGGGCACTGGAGGAAGCTATTTTAGAATTCCCTGGTTCAGTAATGGTTATCTCGCACGACCGTTGGTTCCTTGACCGTGTTGCAACTCATATCCTGGATTACCGTGACGAAGGCGAAGTCGTCTTCTACGAGGGTAACTACAGCGATTACGAGGCCTACATGAAAGATAAATTCGGTGAGCAAGCGATGGAGCCACACCGTATCAAGTACAAGCCGATCGGTTAATCTCCTTCACTCAGCGGCTGTGGTATCCACGCCACGCCGCTTGAGTGGCAAAACCATTCGGCTGACACAGAAAAAGCCCGGGCCAGGTTAGTATCGGTTAACACACTAGCCGGCGCCCCTGTCGCTAACAATTTCCCCTCTTCAATCAATATCAGCCGGTCGCAGTAACGCGCGGCAAGCGACAAGTCATGTAAACTACAAACCACTAAGCGGCCCGCCCTACTTTGTTCTTTAAGTAACTTCAGAGTTTGTAGTTGATGCTGAATATCCAAAGCGGCTGTAGGCTCATCACACAGCAACAGCTGTGGCTCAGAAATTAATGCCCGGGCCAAAAACGCCCGCTGCCTTTCACCACCGGACAAAGTCGACAACCGACGCTCTGCTAAGCCAGTTAAGTCACAATAGTTTAACCATTTCTGCAGCCGCTGAGCTCGTTGCTGTTTACCCAGTGAATGCTGCAACAAACCAATTGCTAGCAGTTCAGTGACGGTAATATCCCATTGTGCCTGTTCATTTTGTGGCAAATACGAGAGTAAAGCCGCTCGCTGCTTACTATTTAAGTCTGAGAGGCGCTTGCCACCTACAACTACTTCTCCGTGCGCCACTTTTTCAAGCCCCGCAATAACCTTTAACAAAGAACTTTTACCCGCTCCATTGGCGCCAATAACGCCCACCAGGCCAGGTTTTGTTAAGGCAAGGTTTATTTCATGCAGGCGGTCTCGCGCTATACCACTCAAGCTGACATCGGTTAGCTTTAAACTCATCCGGTTAACTTCCTGGCGTGCTGCTGTCTGAACAGTAAAGCAATCAGTAACGGCGCCCCAACTAACGCGCTAACGATACCGATAGGTAATTCTCTCGGCCCACTGATCAATCTTGTTAATATGTCCATCGCCAGTAGCAGCAAAGCTCCCGCTGGTGCGCTATACCAAAGTACCTTCTGTGGGTGCTGTACTCCTAACAACCGAACTGTATGCGGTGCCAGCAGACCAATAAATCCAATAATCCCAACGCTCACCACGCTACCAGACACCATTGTCGCGACCGCTAACAAAATACCGTTTCGCTGACTGACTAATTTAAAGCCCATGCTTGCCACGGTATTCTCTGACAAAGTCAGCGCGGTCAGCAACTGGCGCCAAAAAGCCAGTAACGCAATACCAACAACTACGACTGGCAGCACTAAATACAACTGCGGCCAACTTCGGTTCGCCAGCGACCCCAGTGTCCATAAACTCCATTCCTGAAAAGCGAACGGATTAGGCGCCAAATACAAGATTAAACCCATTGCGGCAGCGGCTAGCGAAGATACTGCAACACCGGCCAAAATGACGCGGTGAATGTCGTAGGTGCGACCCGCCATGAGGACCACTAACAGCAAACCGGAAAGTCCGCCGACCAACGCCAGCAGCGGTAAAAACCAGGAGCTGGCGGCTGCCCAGCCGAAGTATAAAACAGTTACAGTGAATAAGGCTGACATCGACGACACACCGATTAAACCAGGCTCTGCCAACGGGTTGCGCAATAATAACTGCAGTGCAGCTCCAGATAGCCCCAGAGCGATACCATTCACTACCGCCAGCAACCAACGCGGCAAGCGAATATCCCAAATGATGGTTCGCTGCAACTCGGTCACAGCCAGCCAGTCGATATCAGCACTGCCCTGACTAAGGTGCCAAGCGCTCAGTAGCAGTATCAAACATACCGTTAAACTGGTAACCCACAATTTTTCAGTCATGGTTTCAACGCCTCCAGGTAGTCGGCTAAATTAACCACCGGGCAAGCGGCCGTCTGATTATCGATAAATGTCACCTGTTGAGTTGATACCCACTGTTTAAATAATGGATGGTGCCGCCACTGATTCGCCAATGCAAACGCGTTATGCTGGTCGCCAGATCGACTAAAACCCTCCATCACTACCTGCTCAGGTTGCCAGCTCCAGATGGTTTCTAAGTCCAGACCGACCAGGCCCTGACCCAGCCCGGCCGCCAGATTATCTGCGCCAGCCCGCTGTATGATCTCATCAGCCCAAGTGTCGCCTCCCCAGCTCCACTGGTTGGGCATCACAAATAATACCTGTTTTGGCTGTTGCTTTAACTGCTCAAATAGCTGTTTGGTTTGTTGCTGGTGTTGCTCAACTTGTTTTTCTAGCCCGAGTTCCCGTAGTTGTGTTAACCAGTGCTGATACTGCTGCCAGTTCTGAGGCTGCTCTAAAACCGTAACCTCGGTGTAATCACGCAACCTGGACACCAGGGTTGAATTACTAAAGCGGGTCGCTATCACCCGTGTCGGCTGCAACGCTAAAATAGCTTCCAGCGAACCGTTATGCTGCTGCCAGCTTTGCTGATTATCGAGTTTGGTTAAATAAGTGACCGCACTTAGCTTTTCCGGGGCCCAGCGCATCAAAAGTTCATCAACACATTGATTCAGCGACACCCAACGTTGTTCTGCCATCACCGATAAAGGACATAACAACAACAATCCTAATAGGCTAAATCGCATCCAGCGCTTCCTGTAAATTTTTCACGCCGATAACCGACATTCCTTCGGGTGCTTGCTTTGGCTTGTTAGCTATTGGCACTATCGCCCGCTGAAAGCCATGTTTTGCCGCTTCGTTAAGACGTTCTAAGCCATTGGGTACCGGCCGTATTTCCCCTGCTAAGCCAACTTCCCCGAAGACGATTAGCTCCCGCGCTAGTGGCTCGCCTTTAAAGCTAGATACAATGGCTAACAGCAACGCCAGGTCAGCCGAGGTTTCCGTTACTTTTACTCCGCCAACAACATTGACGAATACGTCCTGGTCAGAAATTTGCAACCCGCCATGACGGTGTAAGACTGCCAGTAAAAGTGCCAGCCGGGTAGGCTCAAGGCCAACAGCAACGCGGCGCGGGTTAGCTAAGGCTGAGTAATCAACCAACGCCTGAATTTCTACTAACAGCGGTCGAGTGCCTTCCCACACGACCATTACCACCGAGCCATTACCCTGTTCTTCACCGCGTTGCAAGAATATTGCGGAAGGGTTAGACACCTCTTTCAGCCCTCCTTCAGTCATCGCAAAAACGCCCAGCTCATTGACCGCTCCAAAGCGGTTTTTGGTGCCACGCAAGGTGCGATAACGGGAATCCGACGAGCCATCCAGCATCACCGAGCAATCGATACAATGCTCTAAAACCTTTGGGCCTGCCAAGGAACCATCTTTGGTTACATGTCCAACCATGATAATAGCAACCCCATTTTGTTTGGCATAGCGTGTCAGAAAAGCGGCCGTTTCGCGAACTTGAGAAACACTACCGGGAGCCGACGAAAGATCACTGAGGTGCATCACCTGAATGGAATCGATGACCATCACTTGCGGTTTTTCCTGATCAGCCAGTTGACAGATAGTCTCTACTGAGGTCTCCGCCAGCATCCGTAACTTATCGGTTGGCAGGTTAAGTCGCTGGGCACGCATGGCAACTTGCTGTAAAGACTCCTCTCCGGTGACATATAGTGTTTTTTTGTTTTCTGCTAAACGACACAGCGTTTGCAATAACAAAGTACTTTTACCCGCGCCCGGCGAACCACCAATTAAAATTGCCGAACCTGGCACTACGCCACCACCAAGCACCCGGTCAAACTCTTTAAAACTGGTACTGAACCGGGGCAGTTCATCTAAAGACACCTCATTAAGGGTTTGTACACGTGCCTGAGTAGCCCCCGAAAAACCACTGCGCTCGGCCACCCTCGGGTGGCTTTTCGGATTACTTAACCGAATCTCTGACAAAGTATTCCAGGCCTTGCACTCAGTGCACTGCCCCAACCACCTTGGAAAGTCAGCTCCACAATCGGAGCACACATACGCGCTTTTTGTTTTTGCCATTAGCCGTCAACTCGTTCTATTATGCGTAACAATAAAGTCATCTATTATAAGAACAAAATACCATAATGCCGAATGACCATTTTGAGCAACTCATTGAGCAGCTAAAACCGGTCGTTAATGAGCCTGACTTTGACAAAATATTTCGCTCGTTAACCGAAGGAGAAGATGGGCCGACAAAATTCCAGTTAAAAATGGAGTTGCGTCGTCTCACAGCCCCCTGTTTGCAAGTTGTTGATTTAAGAAATCGCGTGGCTGGCAGGTGCCAGCCGTATGAGTTTTTGGGCCGTCGCCACTACTTGGATGAGGTTGCTCTGGACATCTTCGAACGCGGCCTTAAAACCTATAACGGTGTTTTCACTCAGGACACCTACGAACAAATCATGACCGCAGAAAATAACAATCGGGTCATGCAAGAAAAAGAACGAGAGCTAGCCTTATCCCGCAAGGAGCAACATGCAGAGCGTGTAGCGACCCGCGAAGAGCTGAGTGACAATGATGAAGAGATACGGTCCCCTTATCTGGTCGACACATTTAACTTTGGTGAGTACCCCTATCGTGCCGAAGAGCGCATGAATTTTACCGTAGAAGTCACCATTGAGGACTCGAGTCAGAAGCAGGTTAAGGCCGTTACCAGCGACATTTCAATTACTGGTTTGCGCCTAAGAGTTAATAAGAATCAAATAGGTCAGCGCGGTGAAAAAGTGTCTGTTTATTACACGGGGTTGGCGAAAGAGTTTACCCTGGATCCTAACTTGCCGATTCCATACACCGTAGTAACGGTGGACCAGCAGGGCGACAAAACCTATCTAAGCTTAAATCGTCAACCTCAATTCGAGTCTGATCAATTTGATGAATTCCTTCGGAAGTTTATCAATGGCTACAAGAAGCGTTACCGGGTAAATATCGACAACACTTACCAAACCCTACTCAATAAGGGACACGAGCAGTTTCTGATGCCCCGGCTGGGGTCTTTACCGATCTACTTTTCCTTACGGAATAAGCAATTACATGCGGATTACGTATTAACGACCGACAATAACCGACATATTTTAGAAGATTGGATCAACGAAAATAATCAACTGTCGATTGGCTCAATTTTTAATCAACGCCGTTCTCAGCATTTTATTAAACGTTTACCCGAACAACCACCCGCGTCGATGACACTGTTAACCTTCAGTCTGACGGCGCGCGGTAAAATCTATTATTACTCAGCGCTGGCAGAAGAGCTGATAAAAAATGGCTATTGGGATACTTTTGTTAATTTCGCGTCCCAAAAATCCAGCTTTCGGGTTTACCAGTTTCGACTCCGCGAGGTTAATAGCGATGATGCCTGGCAACCACAAAGCATTCCGTTGGAAGTACAAATACCGTTTCGGCTCCAGCCGCCAAGCCCGAGAGTAAAACAAGCTATCGAACCGATCCAATACTTAGGCGTTCTGACCGATATTACCGACAGTATGAGTCGTTTTGCCGGTTCTAGTTACGACACAAACAAAGTAAAAGCGCTAAAGGCTTTCCTGCATCCGCCTTCTGTGCCAGTGCGCACCAAAGATGTGCGGCTGGAGTTTGTCGACTTACGTAAAGAGCAGCGCTTTAGCTACCGCAGCCGCTGTCGGGTCAGAGTCGGCAAGTCGATTCGTGAAGGGATGATCCTGGACCTGTCGGTGAACGGGCTAAAAGTTCAACTGGATGACGCGGTTAACATTAATGACAACGAAACGGCACTAATCACACTGAGTGGCTTCGAAAAACATCACAAGAAGCATCAGCTAAAAGAGCTGCCTTATCTTGTGGTTAACGCTGATATGAGCCGTACCACTTTAAACCTTAAGGTACCGCACAGTAATGAACCGCATGAGGGTGCAGAGTTCTTCCGTTACCTAATTAAAGAGCACCGTGACCAGTTGCGACTACTGCACGAGAATACCTCGTTAAATGGCATAGAGTTATGCCTTCGCAATTTGTATTGTCAGGCGCCGCCAACTGTACCGCTGTTCCTCTACCAAAACAATAAACGGCACATTACGCTACGCCGTGCCGGACACTCTAACTGGTCTACCTTCTGGCACCAGTTTTTACTGTCTTTGCCCGGCAGCACTGAGACCAGTTTAAACATTCAACCGGTATTGCGGGGTAGCAGTTTTGAAACTCAACTAATACCAGAACTGCAACAGCTATCTCGCTCTGACCGGCCGGTTCGTAAGCTATTATTAGTTAAATTATACCGTGAGCAAGGCGAATCAATTTTACAGACCGAATGGTTAGCTGTGTCTAATGCAGATACCGCATTGATTAACGCTTTTATCGATCAATGCTTACCCAACGCCGTATTTATGGCTATTCAAGTAGAACTATGTCGCACCGGGCGGCCAGATATTCAGTTTGTGCAAGCGGAGATGACCTATCTATCGCTGTATGCATCACACCGCGCAACCGAATTAGAAGAAGAGCTCTGGCAAGTCTATGGTATTGCAGATACCCAGGATATAACCAGTGATCTGCTTAAGTTTGCGGATGTCGATAACGAACAGCGTTTACAACAACAAAAAAGGCTCTACGATTGGCTTAACATGTAACTAGGCGGGATTAATCCCGCCCTCGTCAAAATCGGTATTAATAACCTTAAGTCTGGTTCATCGACACAATAGTCTGCTTGGCTACGCAACGCAGGTTTGGCACAAAAAGCAATTCCTATATCAGCTGCTTGTAACATCAACGCATCGTTCGCTCCGTCCCCTACCGCGACGGTTTTCCCTGCAGGAATAGACCAGCGATGCTGTAACCGGCGAAGTTGGTCTGCCTTATATTGAGCATCGACAATATCTCCTAGCAGCTCTCCATTTAACTTTTTCTCCACAATCGCTAACTCGTTAGCCTTGTAGTCATCAAGCTTTAATTGTTTAGTAACACGCTCAGCAAACCAACTAAAGCCACCGGATACTAAAGCCGTTTTCCAACCCATTCGCCCTAGCTGACTAACCAACTCAGTGGCCCCTGGAGTCAGTGGGATTGGTGAAAATAACTCTTCAAAATCAGCTTCACTAACGCCGTTTAAGCACTTCACTCGTTGCCTAAGACTTTGTTCGAAATCCAGCTGACCTTGCATTGCCTGTTCGGTTATCGCTGCAACTTTTTCTCCGGCCCCTGTTAAAGATGCAATTTCGTCGATACACTCAATCTGAATTAAGGTAGAATCCATATCAAAGACAATAAGACCGGTGGCTTGCGTCACAACAATTCCTCAAGTTGGAAGGTGATGATAAAAACGATTATTAACAAAGGGTTACAGTCTATACTTAACCCGAACACCAAGACTCGTGCCTGGCTGCGCTTTATTGCTAAGCGGCTGCTGCGGTTAGCGACTGCGGCCGCCCTGTTATTAATCATTTACAATGTCTGGAATATTGCCAGCTTACAATCGCAACAGCAACTTAACGATCATACCCGTCAACTAACCAACCTTGCTTTAGACCAAGTTGAGTTCCATGCCATTGAAGCGTTACAAGCTCAAAATATTGATCGCCTGCAACGCAGCGCTGATAAACTGAATCAACAGCAGACTGTATTATCAGTGGTGTTTCGTAATCCACTCGGAGAACCAGTAGTCAGTACCGGCGCTTTAAAAAGCGTTATCGACTGGCCAACTAAAGCCGAATTAGAGCCGTGGATTATGACTCGAGAATTAAACGACAGTGGCTCAGTTATAGGCTACGTTCAAGTTATTTTTGATCGTCGGCAATTGCTGGCGACCAGTAAGTCCGCTCATGATGGTTTAATGCAGCAAGGGCGCGTATTGTTATTATTGGCTATGCTGGCTGGGGTATTTTTGATGTTGGGCTTTAACCGTATCCGAGACCGCTTTTGGAATCAGCAAAAAGCTAAAGGTTAAAAAGTCGCTGACTGTTTTTGAAGCACTTTTCAGTCACTACTTCTTTGCTTATTTTCTTTAGCTGGGCGAGGCTTTCCAAAGTCGTTAACATTCTAGCCGGCTCATTGCGCTCTCCCTGATGCCCCACAACCGGCATATCTGGGCAGTCCGTTTCCAACACCATCGACTCAAGTGGTAACCGCGCAATTGCATCACGGGTCTTTTCCGCTCTTTGGTAAGTGATAGTACCACCAATTCCCAGAAAATAGCCCTCGTCAATCCAGGCCTTACCTTGTTCATAACTGCCCGAAAAGGCATGCACCACCCCTGTCTCCGGACCAGACTCGCGGACTAACTTAAGTGTTTTATCCAGCGTCTTGCGGTGATGAAGAATTACCGGCAAGTGTCGCTGTTTAGCAATCTGCAACTGCTCTCTTAATAGCTGCTGCTGAAATTCCAGATCCGCGCAGGTTGCATCTAATCCAATTTCGCCGATGGATTTAAAGCAGCAGTTATTTTGCTGCAACAACTGATCAACTTGTTGCTCAAGCTGCTGTATATAAGAGAATTGGTGCTTTTCGATGAAATAAGGGTGCAAGCCCAAACCAAAGTAACAACTCGAATGTTCTTCAGACAGTGCTAGCAATCTGGAGCAGCTATCAATAGTTACGCCCGGCACCATAAAATAGTTGATGCCGGTCGCCTGCGCACGGTCTAATACTTCAGCTCTGTCTTTATCAAACGCATCAAAATCAAGGTGGCAATGAGTATCAAACAATGCCATAAGCGCGACTTAATGCTCTCTGGTATGGGTGAAGGTAATATCCGGATAGCGTTCTTGTGCTAAATTTAAGTTAACCATCGTTGGCGCTATATAAGTGAGATTATCACCACCATCAAGTGCTAGATTCGCTTCCGCTTTTCGCCGGAATTCATCAACTTTTCGCTCATCTCCTGAAACCCAGCGAGCAGTCGCTACATTAATATTTTCATACATAGCATCTACCTTATACTCGGTTCTTAACCGATGCACGACAACATCAAACTGCAATACACCAACGGCACCAACAATAAGATCGTTACTAATTAATGGCCGGAATACCTGTACAGCGCCCTCTTCAGAAAGCTGAACCAAGCCTTTTAACAGCTGCTTCTGCTTAAGTGGATCTTTCAGGCGGATACGACGGAATAGCTCTGGGGCAAAGTTAGGTATTCCGCTAAATTTGAATTCCGTGCCAGCGGTAAAGGTATCACCGATTTGAATCGTACCGTGGTTATGTAACCCGATAATATCTCCCGGATACGCCTGCTCTACATGGTCACGGTCACCGGCTAAAAATGTTAAGGCATCACTAATGCGCACGTCTTTACCGGTTCTGGCCTGGCGCATTTTCATACCTTTTTCATACTGACCTGAAACGATGCGCAAGAATGCAATACGGTCCCTGTGGCGAGGATCCATATTGGCCTGGATTTTAAAGATGAAGCCTGAGAAATCAGGTTCATCTGCAGCCACCATAGTACCGTCATCAATCTCCCTTGGCTGAGGCTGCGGCGCCCAGTCAACAAGACCATCCAACATATGGTCGACACCAAAGTTACCCAATGCCGTACCAAAAAACACCGGCGTTAGTTCGCCTTCCAAAAAGAGCTCTTTATCAAACTCATTAGATGCGCCTTTAACCAGCTCGATTTGCTCTCGCAAATCTTCTGCCCAAACGCCAATGGCTTCGTCTAGGTCTGGATTATCTAGACCTTTTATCGTAGCAACATCCTGAATTTTATGACCTTGCCCGGTTTTATATAAAATCGTCTCGTCACGCAGTAGGTGGTAAACCCCTTTAAAGTTTTTACCAGAACCTATCGGCCAGGTAATGGGAGCGCACATAATTTTCAGGACATCCTCAACTTCATCCAACAACTCTAATGGATCGCGGATATCACGATCCAGCTTGTTCATGAAGGTGATAATCGGTGTGTCACGCAAACGCGTGACTTCCATCAGTTTAATGGTCCGGTCTTCGACACCTTTAGCGCCATCAATTACCATAAGGCAGGAGTCAACCGCCGTTAGTGTACGATAAGTATCTTCCGAAAAGTCTTCGTGGCCGGGAGTATCCAATAAGTTTACAAGACTCTCGTGATACGGAAACTGCATTACCGAGGTGGTTACAGAGATGCCACGCTCCTGCTCCATTTGCATCCAGTCTGACTTTGCATGCTGACCGGACTTTTTACCTTTTATGGTGCCTGCTTTTTGTATCTGTTGCCCGTGCAACAAAACTTTTTCAGTGATCGTGGTTTTACCCGCGTCCGGATGCGAAATAATCGCAAAGGTACGACGCTTAGCGACTTCTTGAGCAATTTTTTTCTGTTTACTGACGTCTGACATTGACTCTACTCAATACTAAATGAATTTGGCAATCGCCCTATTTTCGCTGATCTGACAGCGATTAACAATGATAGACACTAGCCGCTTAAGAAGATTGCTCTATTTTCATGGCTTTGCCCTCGTCCATTGGAGATAAAGCAAACAGCTGACACAAGGTCTGACCCAAATCAGCAAAGCTACTACGTTGTCCGTAACTGCCTTTTTCAAGCATTTGCCCCGCCATTAGCAGCGGTACAAACTCGCGGGTATGATCAGAGCCTGACCAACTTGGGTCACAGCCGTGGTCAGCCGTTAACACCAACATATCGTCAGCTTCCATCGCTTCCAGCAATTCTGCCAAACGGGCGTCAAACTTTTCCAGCTCATCCGCGTAGCCATCGATATCACGGCGGTGACCGTAAAGCGTGTCAAAGTCGACAAGATTGGTAAAAATTAAACTTTGTGGACCCGCCTTTTGCATCGCTTGCAATGTTGTATCGAGCAAGGCATCGGTTCCAGCCGCTTTTAATGTGGTTGTTATACCTTTGTGAGCAAAAATATCAGCGATCTTACCAATAGCTATTACCTCGCCACCGGCAGCTTGTAATTTGTCTAAGACTGTTGCCGCCGGCGGTTCAACGGCATAATCGCGACGCTGTTGGGTACGCTCGAAAGTGTTCGCATTCTCTCCGACAAAAGGTCGTGCAATGACGCGGCCGATATTGTAATCGTCCAATAGGTCGCGAGTTATCTCACACACTTGATAGAGTTTATCGAGGCCAAAATGCCGCTCGTGGGCGGCAATTTGAAATACCGAATCAGCGGACGTATAAACAATAGGTTTGCCAGTCCGAATGTGCTCTTCGCCAAGTTGTTTAATAATTTCCGTGCCTGAAGCGTGGCAATTACCGAGAACACCTGGAATATCACTTTTAGCGATTAATTCAGTCAGTAGTTGCTGCGGAAATGACTGTTCGGTTTTCTCAAAATACCCCCATTCAAAATGAACAGGGACACCCATCAACTCCCAATGGCCGGACGGTGTATCTTTACCTGATGATATTTCTGCGGCCCACGCGTAGCTATGCTCAGCCTCGTTACTTGTTTCAAAGCCAGCCGCGTAATTACCGGTAGCGCCCTTGTGTGCTTTTGCCAATCCCATTTTTACTAGGTTAGGCAACTGCAAAGGCCTTCCCGACTGGGCCCTGAAGCGGGCAATGTGGCCGAAAGTGTCGGCGCCTTCGTCAGAAAAACTGGCAGCATCCGGGGCACTGCCAATACCAAACGAATCCAGAACTACTACTATCGCCCGAGCCATACTCAGATCACTCCTCTATTCGCTGATAAATGACTGGCTGTGCTTTCGCCGGTTTGCTACCTACGGTATAAGCATTCGCCACCGCAGTGGCTGCCTGCCGCCATTGTTCGTCGCTATCGGCGTGTATCATCGCCAATTCAGTATCGCCAGTTGCGAGTCGGTTTAGCCCCGACAGCTGCGATAAACCCACGGCATAATTTAACGAATCAGTCGCCATCCTTCGGCCGCCCCCTAGACCAACAACCGCCATACCCAGGGCCCGGGTATCAATCGCCTGAATATAACCATCAGCTACTAACTCAGTATCCTTAACAAGTAGCGGGCGAATAACTTTTGCCTTGGGCAGATGTTGCTCAGGATTCTCGAGTAAATCTGCCGGCCCGCCTAGCTCCGTCACCATGCGCGCAAACCGCTCTGCTGCACGTCCTGAGTTAAGAGCATCATCCACCATGGTTGATGCCTGTTGCTGAGTGCTGGCCAGCCCACCGCTCAATAGCATTTCCACCGCTAATGCCTGGGTGACTTCATGCAGACGAGGATCACGGTGGTTACCGGTCAGATAATCAATTGCTAGCTTCACTTCAACTGCATTGCCTGCCGCAGAAGCTAAAGGCTCATTCATATCAGTAATTAAGGCCGTGGTTTTTACACCAACACTATTGGCGACCGACGTAATACTGTTAGCAAGTTCCTTTGCCTGCGCATATTCGGCCATAAAAGCGCCACTGCCAGTTTTTACGTCCAATACCAGTCCATCGAGCCCCTCTGCCAGCTTTTTTGCCAGAATAGAAGCCGTTATCAATGGCACCGACTCAACTGTTGCAGTTATATCGCGAGTTGCATAAAAGCGTTGGTCAGCCGGCGCTAACTGTCCGGTTTGCCCAATAATTGCAACACCCGCTTGCTTCACCGTTTTTCGAAAGAGTTGATTATCAGGGGCTGTTTGATATCCAGGGATTGAATCGAATTTATCTAAGGTACCGCCGGTATGACCCAAGCCGCGGCCTGAAATCATTGGCACAAAACCGCCACAAGCCGCTACGATAGGTCCCAGCATCAAACTGACAACATCGCCAACACCGCCGGTCGAATGCTTATCCAGTACCGGGCCTCCCAGATCCATTGAGCGCCAGTCGAGAACATCTCCCGAGTCTCGCATCGCTAATGTCAAAGTAGCTTTCTCCCGGTCGTCCATTCCTTGGAAATAAATTGCCATAGCCATAGCAGCAATTTGACCCTCACTGATGCTTTGCTGAGTTATTCCGTCCACAAACTGCTTTATTTGCTGATCCTGAAGCTGTTTGCCATCTCGCTTAGCGCGTATCGCTTCCTGTGCAATAAACATAATAAATCCGTTAGGTTAATTGTTGTTTTAGGTCGTCAACCAAACTACTCGCACCAATACGAAAGTTTGCTGGTACCAACCAGTCATTGCCCATTATCCGGGTGGCTAACTCGATATATTTATCGGCATCGTCGACTGTCCGAATGCCTCCAGCGGCCTTAAAACCGCATTTCGATCCTGATTCCAAAATAGCTTTCAGCATAATTTCGGCTGCTTCCAGAGTCGCATTTACCGGAACCTTGCCAGTCGATGTTTTTATAAAATCAGCCCCTGCTGCGATTGAAAGCTCACTGGCCTGGCGGATTAATCCCTGATCACTTAACTGCCCAGACTCAATGATAACTTTTAATCGAGCACGCCCTTCGCAGGTATTCTTTACCGCCACCACCAAGTCTTTTGCTAACTGTTCATCTCCCGCCAGTAGAGCCTGGTACGGCATTACAACATCAATTTCGTCGGCACCAACAGCAATGGCGCGTTCTGTTTCTGCTACCACGCGATTAATATTGGTGTTACCTTCCGGGAAATTTGTGACTGTCGCCACCGGAATGCTGAGCTGCCGTTGTGCAAGCTGTTGCTTAGCCGCCACTATCAGCTCAGGAAAGACACACAGGGCGGCCACTTTAGCCTGACCCACAGTCGCTTTATCGCATAGCGCAGCAATACTATCTACGGTGTCGTCATTGTTTAAGGTGGTTAAATCGATAAACGATGCAATCTGCTCTAACTTCGCGCGCATAACTATTTCCTGTTCCATTAATTTTCGGTGGGTTGCCAACGCATTACCAAACCATCTTCAAAGCCTGCTGCTGTGCGGTAGTAATTAGCTCGCCGTCCAACAATGACAAAACCTGACTTCTCATACAAATGCAGAGCTTTTGTGTTCGACAAGCGAACTTCTAAAAATACCGTTAAATCATCATTCTGAGCATAACGTAATACGTCATCAAGTAGCTGGCCGCCTAAGCCAAGCCCCTGGTGTTCAGGTGCAACTGCTATATTGTGCAGTGTCAGCTCATCGACCACCTGCTGGCAGGTAGTAAAGCCACAGGTTTTACCCTGGTGAATCAATTCCCGCCAACGGTAGCCATTACCGCTGCTTTGCATGAATATTGCTTCCGACCAGGGGAACTCATGAGCGAGCAGCTCGACCTGATACAAAGCCGATGACGGATTTGAATCAATTATCGCGACATTAAGACGTTGCTGAGTTGCTGCCAAAACTGACGCTTCCCTTGTGCATTTTGTAGTTGTTGGTGACATTGCTGGAGAGTCCATACACCCGCCTCTGTCGTCGCCTCTTTTACCGCTACCGGACGACTATCCAGCACAATACACAAATCCTCCAGCCAACGAGGTAAGGCTACTGGCAACGGTTGTGCTGAACTTAGATAAAGCGGGCCAATTCGATAAAAAAAGTCATCGTTTTCAGGCGCTGATGTTGGTGCCGTTTTCTGCCGAGCTTGGTAAAGTGGTACCTGCATCGCCTGCAAAACAGCTTGTTGCTGTGAACGCCATTGTACTTGCATAGACTTCCCAACCGACTGGATATTAGTTTACTTAGATATGACTTAGTGTACTGAATGAGGCTCAAATGTACCAGAGATCTGTAGGTGGGTATTCAGACTGGCAGGGGCGGAGGGATTCGAACCCCCAACCGTCGGTTTTGGAGACCGCTGTTCTGCCGTTGGAACTACGCCCCTAAGTCTGAAGCCACGAATTATACCGAGCTATACTATTCGCGCAAGCAGAAACTGATTAATTAACAACTGACTGAAGAGAAAATAACCAATCATCAAGACTCGCTATCAAAAAGTACCTCGTGCACTTCCCCGACCAGCGACTCGACTTCCACTTCATCCAGCCCAAAACGCCCGAGTATCGCATCTTCGACCTGTTGCCATTCTTCTTTCCCGGCTAAACTGCGGGTTTTGAGATCGACGGCGTACTTTGCAAGTTTCGAAATAGCTAACAAATTAACCGCCATTGGGTGTAATTCTGAATCACTACCAAGAATGGAACTGTCATCGTAGAGATAGTAAATTGCTTCGACTAACAGGTTTGGTAGCTTCCATTGTTGCGCTAACAATGCTCCGACCGTGGTATGAGTGGTTTCAAACTGCTGTTGTTCCTGCTGCTGCAATTGATACCAAGAAGTCGTGTCGGCTTTTTTTATAAATGTTTGATAATCTTCAAACTGCTCTAACATCACAGGAACACCACTACTCTGGAACAAACCCAGCATGTAAGCATGATCTTTAATACTACTGAGTTTTACAGCGTCAGCGACCAGCGCACAGGCTCCGGCTACCCATTCGTTGTAACGCCAAAACTCTGACAAATCGTAGCCACCAGAAACAGCGCGCTTTAGGGCAACAGCTCTAACAATCGGGAAAACGCGTCGAAAACCAAGCGTCATTACTGCCTGCTGAATAGAGTCTATTTGTCGGCTGCGACGATAGGCAGCTGAATTAACAACTTGCAGCACTGCCGCAGCAATCCCCATGTCACTCGCAATCGCATCCGCGATTACGCCAACGTCCGGGTGTTCCTTCTTACCTTCGGCACTAACGGTAAGTAATGTCTGAGGACGTGGTGGGATAGTGACATCTTGTAATAATCGTTTTTCTGCTGCAGTGACCACAATGGCCATGACCAACTCCCTGTATAAACTATCATTTTACTTTTCCACTAAAGCCGTGCGACTATGAGCACATGCTCTGGAGACGTAAACCTAATGATGAAACTGGCTAAATTCTGTTTTGCCAAAAGCCTTACCGTCGCCTTTTTACTTTGTCTTTCGCTATCTGTTCAAGCGAATAGCGAGGCGGATGTTAGTGTGCAAGTAAACGGCGTTAGTGGCAAGCTCTTGAATAATGTCAGAGCCTACCTGCAAATTGCAAATTTAGAAACCGATCGCAACTACCGCAACTATCAAGTACGTTACCTACACCGCCAAGCACCGCGTGAAATAAAGAAAGCGTTAGAGCCCTTCGGCTACTATAACGTTGACGTTAATTCAGAATTGCAAAGCTCTGCTAACAACCGCTGGCAGGCCGTCTATAATATAACGCTTAATCAACCTGTTACGATTAACGAGAATCAATGGACGATTGACGGCGAAGGTCGGGATGATCCGCAACTAAAGCAATTGATTAAAAAGAGTGCCTTAACAGCCGGTGATGCTTTTGTACACAGTAATTACGAGTCACAAAAATCAGCCTTAATGAGTCGTGCCATACAGCGTGGTTATCATCAGGCAAGCTTTGACCAGTCACAAGTTACTATTGATACTGACAATAACTCAGCGGATATCCAGGTGCGGTTTGATAGTGGACCGAGGTTTCGCTTCGGTGAACTCACGATAGTCGACAGCCATCTTAATCAGGATTTACTTGAACGCTATGCTCGCTTTAATCGTGGCGATCCATACCTAACCTCTGAGTTAAGTCGCTTTCAGGTGGACTTAGGCAACAGCGAGTACTTTGAGCAGGTACAGGTTAGCAGCGACTGGCAGCGTGCCGATGAAAACAATCAAGTTCCGGTACGAGTTGAAACCGAAGCGAACGAGCAAACCCATTATCGCTATGGCATTGGCTATGGTACTGATACCGGAGCTCGTATTACCGCCGGTATCGATCGTCGGTGGGTAAATGACCGAGGCCATCAGTTTCGCTCGACCGTGCAGTTAGCTCAGTATGAAAGTCGTGCTACGGCAATTTATAATATCCCGGGCGAGAAGCCGCAGACCGATTATTACCAACTGAGAGCTGAACTTGGTAACAAGGAAAACGACAGTCTGGATACTCGCACCTACCGATTGAAAGCTCTGGATGTTTACAGTTACCGAAGTTGGCAGCGCGAGTACAACCTGAGTTGGCTTAGAGAAGATTATTCTTTTGGTGAGCAGCGAGATGTTTCCAAGGTACTGATACCAGGTATGGAATGGCGTTATATAAGCGCCAACGACCGAGTCAATATCACCAATGGTTGGCGCTTAAACTTAGGTCTCAAGGGAGCCGCTGACGAACTTTTATCCGATGTCGATGTGTTGAGTGGATATGCTGAATTAAAATCCGTCTGGTCTCTAACCAATCGTTGGAGACTGTTAACGCGGGCAGAAATTGGCGCCACCTATACCGACCGGTTTGCAGAACTTCCACCGTCACTTCGTTTTTTTGCTGGTGGTGACAATAGTGTTCGCGGCTACGCCTACGAGCAACTAGGTCCAGAAGACGATACCGGAGCCGTTATTGGCGGCCAGTATTTAGCAGTAGCAAGCGCTGAAGTTGATTATCGGTTTGCAGAGAGTTGGCGGGTAGCATTATTTACTGACGTAGGTAATAGTATGATTGAGCCTAATAAAGCCTTAAAGCAAAGTGTTGGCTTTGGGATCCGCTGGATATCCCCGGTAGGCTCTATCCGCTTAGACCTCGCGCAAGCTATTGACGAGCCAGGGAACCCATGGCGTTTGCATTTTACCTTGGGGCCTGACTTATGAGTACTTATCGGCGCCTTGCTTACGCGTTGCTAACTTTGGCGACATTGATATTCGTGGTCTTACCTATTACTTTGTTCAGTCTTATTAATACTGAGACGGGAAGTTCCTGGGTCATTAAAGCCGGACAATCACTATTCCCTGACACAGTCGCTTATCAAGCTTTTTCTGGTACATTGGCCGACTCATTTACTTTTACCGATGTCTCTTTTCAGTCAGAGCGTTTTTCCAGCGAACTTAAGAGCCTTTCAATGACCTGGTCACCCGGCGACTTACTGTCGGGAAAATTGACCATTAGTAAGCTTCACCTTGGGGCAGGTGAGGTCAGACTGCGGTCTGCCGATGCTGGACACGAAACCTCCGCGGACGCTACTTCGATCGAGGATTTTTCGGTTGAACTCCCGATTGAATTAGAGCTTAAACGGTTTAAACTGGATAACAGCTGGTTATTTGTTAACGATGCGCCTGCACAGCAGGTTGCAATAACAAGTTCGCTGAAAATATCGAAGAATGGCCAACTTAAATTGTCTCAACTATTACTGGAGCACCAATACGTAACAGTGTCTGTAGCAGGTAACCTCTCTCTGAGTTTTCCATTACAACATCAAATAACCACAAGTCTGAAATTGCATTCACCCGATTACCCAGAAACATCAGTTGAAGCTGCTCTAAGCGGCAACATTAAACAAACTAAAGGTAACTTCAAAACCGACAAGAAACTCAATATTAACGGTAATTTTGCAATTGACGAACCGCTAAAACAACTTAGCTGGAACTCAAAGATCACATTCGCTGATACTGCCCCGATGCCTTGGCTAAACGCATTTAACGTCACCGGTATACCCGACCTGAGTATTGATGGCAACATGTATTTAAGTGGCGATGGAGCAGGTTCTGTTAAGCTTCAACCAGCGCTTGAATTAATCACCAAAGAACAAACAGCTGTATTAGACGGAAAAGCAAATCTGCAGCAACAAGTCATTAATATTGAGACACTTACGGCTCAGTTAAGCGGTGAGCTGAATGGTCTCTTGCAGCTTGCAGGTATTATTGAGCTGACACAGCCAACCAATTTAGATCTGACCTTAACGACAGACGCTTTAAGTTATCAAGCGATAACCGGGTCGGGTAGCCTTGTGATGCAAGGTTCCCTGGAAGCGCTAAATTTACAAACTGATATTAAAGCGCAACTTGAAGATTTGAACGAGGTACAGTTTACCAGCCAAGGACAGCTTAGCAGTACAGGAATAAACCTTAGCAACATCCGCATACATGAGTCAGCGTTTAACGGATCTGTCTCAGGCAGTGCCCGCATAAACTGGGCTGACGAATTACTGATAAATTCTGACATCGACGGACAACTATTTGGCAAACCAACCTCTCTCATTGCTGATGTCAGGTACGATGCCCCGTACTTGCAGGTTAACTCATTGAATTTAAAGTGGCAGGACAGTTCCCTGCAAGCATCTGGCATGATGGCTCCTGGTCGGCAACTCGATATTGCCGCAACAATACCATCGCTGGCGGACCTGCCGTTACTACCGGCTAAGTCATCCGGTGCCATCGCTGTAAAAGCCCAAATAGAGGGAGACTTAACATCGCCTTGGGCCGACGTAACGTTAACTAGCGACCAGTTTGCTATTGCGGGGCAACCATTCACCGACTTTTCTTTAACCGCTGAAGGCGGAAAAAACTCTCAGTCAATGCGCCTGCAGACAACCACTAACGATGCAGATATTCTGCTCGAATTAGATAATGCGCTAGATACCAACGAGGCTACAGCCAAGATTAAAAGGTTGTCGATAAAGCCAGCGAGTCTCGCCGAATTTAGTTTGGATGACACAGCCACAGTTGTTTATCAGTGGCAACAACCTAGCTTGTCTGTTAGTGACTTCTGTGTTTCGCAAGAGAGTTTTGCCGCGCCAGTCTGCATTGCCGTTGACAAGCAACGTGATACGCCTTCCGTCGCTCTAATTAATGTGCATGCTCCCAAGGTTCCCTTACAGCTCCTTAATTACTTATTTCCGACAAGCAGTCTCAAACTTGAAGGCTGGGGCGCTGCTCAATTAAATGCAAAATTAGATTTAAACAGTCTTGCGGCGTCCCGTATAAGTGGTCAGGTATCCGTTGAGAATGCGGAGCTAGTCGGATTGGAAGAGTCAGTGCTGATCGATAAGGTAGACCTTAATATAATGCCGGAAAATACGGCTACTACCGTTAGAGTTAGCGCGGATGCTAGTGATATTGGCTTGCAACTTGAAGGTTCAATCACAGCTGAACAATTGTCCGCTAATAGCGCGGTTTCAGGCCAGCTAGAAGGTGTGCTTGAGGATATTCGACTTTTGCAAATAATAACCCCCGCACTAAGTCAGGCCGAAGGAAGTATGCGGTTAGATATCGGTATTAGCGGCTCCTTAGCTAACCCGAAACTCCGACCCGAGATGTCAGCCAGTATCGACCAATTGTTAATTAATCAAACCGGTACGTTTATCACCGCAACCGAATTGAATCTTCAGCCCGGTAGCGAAACGGGCCAATCATTTAAATTAGTTGGCGGCGGGGCAATCGGCACAGGCAAGTTCTCCTTATCAGGCGCTTTAGATATACCGACGCAATCCTTAAATGTGGAATTAAGCGGGAATGACTTACAACTTATGGATACCCCTAAGTTAAGTATTGTCGCCAGTCCCCAATTAACACTGTCTATCGAAGACCGACACATCGATGTAGGCGGAACAGTAAATGTTCCTAAAGCACTCATTACTCCACCGCAAATGTCAAACGTGGTCAGCCCGTCCTCTGACGTTATAGTCAAACAACGCCAGACTGACTCAAAGCCTGCTTGCACAAGCAATACCGATGTCACTGTCACGCTTGGAGATGACGTTAAGGTTGCGGCCTATGGCTTTGAAGGGCGTTTAACAGGAGGCGTGAATATTGTTCAATCAAGCGGTTCAGTTGCTCGTGCTAATGGTCAGATAGGGGTTAAAACCGGTACTTATGAGATCTACGGCCAGGAGTTAACCATAGAGAAGGGTCAGCTTATTTATAATGGCGGCCCTGTCGACAACCCCGGGCTCAATCTACAAGTGGTGCGCACGCCATCTGAGGCAGTTAACGCGCCGAAAAAAGTCGGCGCACAAGTCACGGGAACACTAACCGAACCGGAGCTTAACTTATTTTCAGATCCCAGTATGCCGGATGCGTCTATACTTTCTTATTTGATGTTCGGACGTCCCCCTAACTCGGGCGCTGAATCCAGTAACCTTGAATTACAGGCAGCTCTGCTGTTGACAGGCGATATCACCCAGTCGGTTACCCAGAACATAAAAGATACCTTTGGTTTTGACGAGGTCGCTTTAGATTCATCCTCTAACGATGTGAATGATACCTCGCTGTATATTGGTAAATACCTGACACCTCGACTGTATATCAAATACGGTATTGGTTTAATTGAATCGACGTCGTCATTTTTCTTGCGTTACCAGTTAACCGACCATCTATCGTTAGAGTCTAACTCTTCTTCCGAAAGTCAGGGTGGCGATTTAATTTATAGTATCGAGAAGTGAAGCCCAGTTATTTAAAATTAAAACTGTTCGGCAATAATTCAGCGACGGTCCAATGTTCACTGCCACCTCTGCTATAAGAACTAACTCGAGTGTTAGCGTCGAAGAACTCAACCATAACTTGTCGACACGCGCCACAAGGAGAGTGCACTGTATCGGTAGGAGTATAGAGTGCTAAGTGCTCCACTTTAGATAGATCATGACCTTCCGCGACCGCCCGAAATATTGCCGTTCTCTCAGCGCAATTCGATAGCCCGTAAGAAACATTCTCAACATTACAACCGCTAATTATACTGCCATCATGTAGTTGCATTGCAGCGCCTACTTTAAAGTCGCTATAAGGCGCATAAGCTTTCTCAGAAGCTAATTTCGCTGCGTTGCCTATCGGCTCTAGGTTGGGGGGTGATTTTTGCATGCTCTCTTTATTTATTTCGATTGGTCGATGATTGTACCCGTTTATTTACCCCATCGGCAAGGCGGGCTTTATCCGGATCCAGGATACCGAATAGCGGTGCGACGGATCCGTCCATCGGCGTTGCCGATGACCACCTGCCCTTCGGCGAGCCGAAGGCTACCCACGATATGAAGGAGGACCCGGTAGCCATGGACATCCGAGCATTTAACACCAATCGTTGTTCAAAAATCGATATGTTGGGGCTCCGGGATATTATTCAAATCGTGGGTACCCGTTGGTTTAACGACGGGCATAAAAAAAGCCCCAAGCGTTAGCTTGGGGCTTCTTAATTTGAAGTCTGGCGGTGTCCTACTCTCACATGGGGAGACCCCACACTACCATCGGCGCTGGTATGTTTCACTACTGGGTTCGGGATGGAGCCAGGTGGTGCCATACCGCTATGGCCGCCAGACAAAAACTGTCACAACATGGGGAAACTGATTGTTAATGCCACTCGCTTTGTCGCTCTTAGCGCAACCTATGTCTTTGTAGAGCGTTCAAACTTGTCCTAACAATTCCAAACACCTTGGGTGTTGTATGGTTAAGCCTCACGGGCAATTAGTACGGGTTAGCTCAACGCATTACTACGCTTCCACACCCCGCCTATCAACGTTGTAGTCTTCAACAACCCTTTAG
>NZ_PIQF01000002.1 GCF_003987275.1 Idiomarina seosinensis
TGGCATCCGTGATGACAACCGTTACCGTTGCACCCTCTTCATCCGAGGTTCCACTGATACTTGGCGTCGCGTCACTCCCGCTTTCTGTATTAACCGTTAGCGTCGGTGCGGTGGTATCTAATTCTGTTGTGCTTGTCACCGTACCCTGGTTACCTGAGCTATCCGTGACGGTCATGGTCACGGTTAACGTGCCATCGTTAAGACCTGCTAATGATTGACCGTTGATAGTAATATTGCCGTTCGCATCAACATTGATCGCTGTACCCGCTACTGTGACCGTATTACCATCTTCGTCAGTAATGACGATACTGTCGACCGTGGCATCCTCTTCAACCGCACCCGTCAGTTCAACACCCGTACTTTCAGCCGCGTTGATAAGAGCGTCTGCAAAACCAATGCTGTTGCCATCGCCGGACTCGTCGCCGGGGGCGGTGGTGTCTAATACTGATTCTGTTGAGTTGGATACTGTATTTTCATTATTGTCAATTGCACTGACGTTCACCGTAATATCTCCGTCTGTCAGACTCGAGATATCCACACCTTCTATGCTGTAGTTGCCATTGCCGTCGACCGTCGCGGTTACTGTAACCGCAGGCGTTGCTTCATCGTTATCATTGATAGTAACCGTAACTATGCTGTCCGGCTCGACATCGTTGGTTGAACCGCTGATGTCGATAGTACCGTCAGTTACCGCGCTGCTGACGGTGATACTCCCGGCGATATTGTCTAATTCAATCGAATCTATTCCAGTAACGGTGTTGCCGTTGTTATCAATTGTCGTTGCTTTCAGTGTTAACTCACCATCCGCTAACGTTGAGATATCGACGCTAGGTAAGCTGTATGTGCCATTCGCGGAGACTTCAGTAGTTACAGTTAGGGAAACACCAAATTGGTCGGTTATGGTAATCGTAACCTCTTCACCTTCTGCTACGTCTTGAGTGTTCCCAAATACGAATAGATCTCCTTGGTTGTTAACATACCCATCGACATTCACCCTGCCATTGACAAGATCAAGTGTGATGTTGTCGGTATCCGTTACTTCATTATCGTTCCGGTCCTGGCCTACAACCGACACACTAACGCTACCATCCGTCAAAGACGAAATATCAATATTATTGAGTTCGTAAGAGCCATCTGCATCAATATTCGTATATACGGTAATAGTAACGCCGGCTGAATCAGTAATATTGATTTCAACTTCTGTGCCTGGGGTTAGATCTTCAGAAGAACCAATAATATTGAGTTGCTTAGCCGCCTTATTAACAAATCCATCTATAGAAATTTCGCCTTCGACAAGATCTAAAGTCACTGAATCGTTGGCATCTAGATCATTGCCGTTGTTGTCACTTGCGGTTGCTTGGATAGTCAGCGGACCATCGACTAAATCGTCAACTTCTGTATCAACGCTATAGGTTCCATCTGCTGCTACGGTTGCGGTGATAGTTACCTCGTTACCGTCCTGGTCGGTAATGCTGATGTTGACCGTATCGTTTTCTTCTAAATCAGCAGAAGTACCTGTCAGTGTTAAGGTTGAACCGTCCAGCTCGCCAGCATCCTGGTCGGTAATAGTGATGTTGACCGTGTCACCTTCTTCGAGATCCTGGGTCGTACCAGAGACAGCTAAGGTCGAGCCGTCCAGCTCGCCGGATACGGTTAATGCCCCTTCGACAACATCCAGCACAACGGAATCATTAGCAGACAGATCATTGCCGTTGTTGTCACTTGCGGTTGCTACGATAGTCAGCGGACCATCGACTAAACCTGAAACATCTTCGGTGATTGTATAAGAACCATCCGCTGCAACAGTGGCAGTCGTCGTAACGATATTGCCATCCTGGTCAGTAATGGTGATGTTAACCGTATCACCTTCTTCGAGATCCTGGGTTGTACCAGAGACAGCTAAGGTCGAGCCGTCCAGCTCGCCAGAAACGGTCAATGCACCATCGACAAGATCTAAAGTCACTGAATCGTCGGCGGCTAAATCATTGCCATTATTGTCCGTCGCCGTTGCATCAATCGTTAGCGGGCCATCAACAAGTCCGGTTACATCGGCGTCAATGGTGTAGGAACCATCCGCTGCAACCGTTGCGGTGGTAGTGACGGTGTTTCCGTCCTGGTCGGTAATGGTGATGTTGACCGTGTCGCCAGATTCAACATCGGCAGTGAGTCCGGAAATCGACAATGTCTCTCCGTTTAACTCTCCACTCACCGTTAATTCGCCTTGGACAGCATCCAACATTTCGATGTCTGTTGCCGTTAACGTATTACCGCTATTATCTTGAGTCGCCGCACTAATAGATAGTATGCCATCGGCAAGTGAGCTGATATCGACACCCGTGGTATTGTACGAGCCATCAGCGTTTACTGTGGCTGTAACTGTGACGGAGACACCGCTTTGATCGGTAATGGTTAACGTAACCGTTGATCCTTCAGCCACATCCTCAGTGTTGCCGGAAATTGACATCGTTGCTGAGGCATTATCAATAACACCATCAACTGTTACATTGCCATTGATGGCATCCAGCGCCTCGATATCAGTATCTGTTACCGTTTCATCATTGTTGTCTACCGTACTTGCTTCAATGATCAGATTACCATCGGTTAGTCCACTAACGTCGACATTATCAAGGTTATAACTGCCATCCGCAGCGACAGTCGCTGTTACCGTTATAACCTGACTGTTTTGGTCTGTAATCGTTAGGGTCACTGTTGCACCCTCCGCCACATCAGTCGTACTGCCGCTGATGTCGACGGTTGAATCACCATTATTGACTATTGCATCGACACTAATGGACCCTGAAACAGCATCAAGCACAACCGCGTCATCTGCCGATACACTATCGCCATTGAAATCAACTCCAGTAGCTTCTACGGTAATGGTGCCATCAGTTAGCTGACCATTATTTTGAATCTGAGTTGAGTAGGAGCCGTCGGCCTGAATAGCAACATTGACTGTTACTTGATTACCGTTGCTGTCGGTCAAAATTAGCGTGACGTTACTTCCCGGCACCAAATTAGTGGTTTGCCCAGTCACTATAACTGAGTCGTCGACCACTTGAGCTGTAACAGTTATCGCACCGGTATCGTCAGTTTGGTTCGCAGTAGACCGTTGCTGGGTATCGTCTGGGAGAATAGTATTTTCTACGGTAATGGGGTTGAATCCAATAGGCGTGTCATAAACTTCCTCAACTATCCGAGACAGTCGAATAAAGTCATTTCCTGCGGTATCAAAGCCGCCTTCTATGCCAGCGGCTGTTTCTTCGAACTGATCCAGTAAGTCTGTGTCGTCTTGCTCTAAAAGGCTTAGAACATCTTCTGCGGATTGCTCGGACGTTTCCGAACCAGTTCGGCTTGGTGGGTCTTGATTGTCCTGCTCGTTGTTTAGAGCGAGGGAGGTGTTTTCTGTAACAAGTAACTCATCACCATTTTCATAGGTAATTGTTGCCTGAGCACCATTTTCGGTGACCAGGGTATCGCCTAGGTTCAGTTCGTCGCCAGGTTGCAGAGGCTCAACCTCACCGTTACTGCGCTGAACATAGGCAGTGCCTACTACTGAAACAACCGTTGCAATCATAACTTGACCCTAATTTCGACAAAAATACTGATATTAGAGTATCTTTTCTCAGGTCAATTAGTATTGTACGGAAGTCCAGTTTTTAGCTTTTAGCGTTAACTAACGCCGTAACGCCCGCCCCTAAAACCGAGTGCGAGCGTTGCGGAAGAGGCGCATCCACGGGCTGTCTTCGCTCCACTCGTCTGGGTGCCAGCTGTTGGCGACGGTGCGGAAGACGCGTTCCGGGTGCGGCATCATTGCGGTGAAGCGGCCGTCGTCGTTGGTGACTGCGGTGATACCGTTGGGGCTGCCGTTTGGATTGCATGGGTAGCTTTCGGTGACTTCGCCCCAGTTATTGATATAACGCAGTGCCACTTGTCCGGCATTTTCTAAGCGACTTTGCTGAGCCGGATGCTGAAACTCGGCGCGGCCTTCGCCGTGCGATACGGCGATTGGCATGCGTGAGCCGGCCATGCCGCTAAAGAACGCAGAATTGGATTCTGGTACTTCGACCAGGCTAAAGCGCGCTTCAAACCGCTCGCTGCGGTTGGTCACAAACCGTGGCCAGTGTTCGGTGCCCGGAATTAACTCTTTTAACGCGGTGAGCATTTGGCAGCCGTTACAGACGCCAAGCGCCAGCGTGTCGTTGCGGTCGAAGAAGCGTTGGAACTGCTCTCGGGCGCGCTGATTAAACAGAATCGACTTAGCCCAGCCCTCACCGGCGCCTAATACGTCGCCGTAGGAGAAACCACCACAGGCGGCCAGTGCCTGCATATCGTTCAGTTCAACACGGCCGGCAAGAATATCACTCATGTGCACGTCGATGGCTTCGAATCCTGCCCGATCCCAGGCAGCGGCCATCTCGTAATGAGAGTTGACGCCCTGCTCGCGCAGAATGGCGACTTTCGGTGCTACGCCTTTGCTGATGTAAGGCGCTGCCACGTCTTCGTTAAGATCGAAGGTTAAATCGGCTTGCAGCCCCGGGTTATCGGCGCGCTGTTTAAGTTTGAACTCTTCGTCGGCGGATACTGGGTTGTCACGCAAGCGCTGCATTTGATGGGTGGTTTCGGCCCATAATGTGCGGAAGTGAGTGCGTGAACCAGTAAGTACTTGCTTACCGTTTAAGCTAAAGCTTAACTCGTCTTTTTCTGTCGGCTGACCGATGTTATGGACGATATTGCCAAGTCCGGCTTCTTGATACGCGTTAGTCACATGCTCCAGCTGCTCGTCGGTTATTTGTAATACCGCGCCGAGTTCTTCGGAGAACAGACCAGCAAGTGCGTCACCACCAACTTTATCCAATGTAACCTCTGCCCCGCAATGACCGGCGAAGGCCATTTCGGCGACGGTGGTGAATAAGCCGCCGTCGGAGCGATCGTGATAGGCGACAATGCGACCCTCGGCGATCAGCCGCTGGGTGGTTTCGAAGAACGCTTTAAATTGTGCGGCATCGTCCAGGTCTGGTGTTTCGGTACCGAACTGCTGGAACACCTGCGCCAGCGACGATGCGCCTAACCGGTTTTTACCGTTACCTAGATCCACCAGCAGTAGTTGCGTACTTCCCTTATCAAGGCGTAGCTGCGGGGTTAAGGTGTTGCGGATGTCATTGACCCGGGCAAACGAGGTGATCACCAGCGACATGGGAGCGGTTACTGCTTTGTCTTCGCCGTCATCCTGCCACTGAGTTTTCATCGACATTGAATCTTTGCCGACCGGAATGGTAATACCCAGCGCCGGGCAGAGCTCTTCGCCAACCGCTTTAACGGCCTCGTACAAGCCCGCGTCTTCACCCGGGTGACCGGCAGCAGCCATCCAGTTAGCCGACATTTTAATACGCTTAAGTTCGCCAACATCGGCGGCGGCCAGGTTAGTCAGTGCTTCACCTACGGCCATCCGCGCGGATGCGCCATAGTTTAATAATGCCAATGGCGTGCGTTCGCCCATGGCCATCGCTTCGCCGTGATAGGTGTCGTAGCTCTGTGCGGTAACTGCAACATCTGCCACCGGGATCTGCCACGGGCCAACCATCTGATCGCGATTGACCAAGCCGGTTACCGAACGGTCGCCAATGGTAATTAAGAAGGTTTTTTCGGCGATGCTCGGCAAGCGCATTAAACGCTCAGCCGCTTCCATAGCATCAACGCCGGCAAAATTGATTGCTTCGCCCTCAGCTTTTTTGCTCTGCACGTCACGATGCATTTTCGGTGGTTTACCCAGCAGCACATCCAACGGCATATCGATTGGCTGATTACTGAACTTCGCATCGTTCAGCAATATCGTCAGCTCTTCTGTCGCCTCGCCGATAACCGCGTACTCGGCGCGTTCGCGGGCACAGATTTGTTCAAAAGTTTGCAGATTTTCCGGCGCAATCGCCATCACGTAACGTTCTTGCGATTCGTTACACCAGATTTCCAGCGGGGTCATGCCCGGTTCGTCGTTTGGAATGTCGCGCAGCTCAAAGCGACCACCACGGCCGCCATCACCGACTAGTTCCGGCATCGCGTTGGACAAACCACCGGCACCGACGTCGTGAATAAAGGCAATCGGATTATCAGCACCAAGCTGCCAGCAGCGGTCGATAACTTCCTGACAGCGACGCTCCATTTCCGGGTTATCCCGCTGCACCGAGGCAAAATCCAGATCTTCAGCAGACTCACCGCTGGCCATGGATGAAGCGGCACTGCCGCCAAGACCAATGTTCATTGCCGGTCCGCCCAGTACCACAAGTTTGGCGCCGACCGGGATATCACTTTTTTGCACATGGGCTTCGCGGATATTACCTAAGCCACCGGCAATCATAATGGGTTTGTGATAACCGCGCATTTCGCGGCCATTGTGACTGTTCACGGTTTGTTCAAAGGTACGGAAATAACCGGTCAGGGCCGGACGACCAAACTCGTTGTTAAACGCAGCGCCACCTAAGGGTCCGTCGAGCATGATGTCGAGTGCGGTCACAATGCGTGATGGTTTGCCGTAGTTTTCTTCCCACGGCTGTTTGAAGCCCGGGATATTCAGGTTAGACACGCTGAAGCCAACAAGACCTGCTTTAGGCTTAGAACCAACACCGGTTGCACCTTCGTCACGAATTTCGCCGCCGGAGCCGGTTGCAGCCCCGGGATACGGGGAGATCGCCGTCGGATGGTTGTGCGTCTCGACTTTCATCAGGATGTGGATGGGTTCATGACTATAAGAGTAGGTGTAGGCTCCGCCTTCGGCTTCGCGGTTTGGGCCCTGCGGGCGGTCTGGGCTCGCGCTTTGCGCTTGCGGTTTGGGGGCTACGCCCGGTACAGGTGCGGGATAAAAACGGCCGGCGTCGAAGCCTTCCATAACCGCAGCGTTGTCTTTGTAGGCCGACAACACATAGTCCGGCGTGGTTTCGTAGGTGTTTTTGATCATCTTAAACAGCGATTTTGGCTGTTTTTCGCCGTCGATGGTCCAGTCGGCGTTAAAGATTTTATGCCGGCAATGCTCTGAGTTGGCCTGCGCAAACATGTAAAGCTCGATGTCGTTGGGGTTGCGATCCAGCTTGTTAAAATTCTCGACCAGATAGTCAATTTCATCATCGGCTAGCGCCAGACCGAGTTTGATATTGGCGTCGGCCAGTGCGGCGCGCCCACCGGCGAGGATATCGACACTGGATAATGGCTTCGGCTGATGCTTTTCAAACAGCTTTTCCGCGTCGGCCTGGTGATACAACACGCTCTCGGTCATGCGGTCGTGCAATAGCGCGGCGGCTTGTTTTAATTCGTCACCGGATAAATCACCCTGCAGCGAGTAGGCAATACCACGCTCGATGCGGTGCACGTTGGTGAGATCGCAGTTATGAGCAATATCGGTGGCTTTCGATGCCCACGGGCTGATAGTACCCAAGCGCGGGGTAACCAGGATGTAGCGTGCGTCCTCGGTGGAGGATTCAGGCGCATCGGATTTTGCGTCCCCAGCAGTTGAATCGGGCCCATAAGTCAGCAACTTCTCGAGCACCTGGCGTTGTTGGTCAGAAAGTGGCGAATGCAAATCGACAAAGTGCCGGTATTCGGCGCTGAGCCCTTTAACGGGTATCCCCGCTTGCTTGAGTTGCTCTAACTTTTTAGTCGTTTTAAAGGCTGATAAAGCCGGTGCGCCACGAAAAATTTCCACGTTCCTGATCTCCAACGCTCGGGGGGATTTTTGCGTGCGAAGTATACAGTAAAGCTCGTGCTAATGGAATATGGCTAGCTGCGCCTTCGGCGGGGGTAGGCTCGCTTCGCTCGCGGGATGGGACCTTCGGTCGGTTTGGGCGCTTCGCGCGGTGTGGGCTTGCCTTCGGCTTCGCGGTGTGGGTTCGCTTCGCTCACGTAAAACACGAGCGCAGCGAGTCTACCCCGGCCGCAGGCCCCACACCGCGCGAAGCGCCCAAACCGCGAAGCCGAAGGCGAGCCCAAACCGACCGGAAGTCCCATCCCGCGCGAAGCGCCCAAACCGCGAAGCCGAAGGCGGAGTCTAAATAGAAAGGTCGTTGTAGCTAAAGTGGGCGGTGATTTCTTTTTGCATCCATTCGAGCATGACGAAGCAGCGGGATTCACCGTCCAGTTTTACAACTTTGGCCAGGAAGCCTTTGAACGGGCCGGTTTTTATTTCCACTTCATCGCCAATACTGGGGGCTTGATCTTCTTCGTGGTTATCCAAGTTCTTCAGTTGCTGAATAAAACTGTCGGGGATTTGCGGGATGTTGTCGCCAAAGCGCACGACCGAGGCTATGCCGTAAGTACTGCGTAATTTATAAAACTGCTCGATTAGATTGTCGGGGTGCACAAATACATACCCCGGAAACATGGGTTCGACCACTTTTTTGCGACTGCCACGGCGGATCTTTTCGACCACAAGTTGCGGGCAATAGCCCTCAAAGCCCTGGTTTTCAAGGTTTTGAACGGCTCTAACTTCCTGTTTGGGCTTGGTTTTTAGTACGTACCAGGCATTAGCTTCCATTTAATGCGTTACTCCGTTTGGGTCCGAACTGTTACTTGCGTCAAGGACGCAAGCTACTCGCACTTGGCGGTGCCGTCCTTTTGCACTATGCGGAACCATTTTTCGCGGCGCTCGATGATGCGTTGTTTGCGTTTACGGACGACTGCTCGACGGCGAGCGTCATTGGCGGTTTTACGGATTCGACGCATAGCGGTTTCCTATCTAGTGTGCCTAGTGTCATTGTGCCGTAGCTTGCGTCTTTGACGCAAGTCGAAATTATTGTCGCGTCAGGGACGCGACCTACAGTCGCCCTTGTTCATCCAGCCATTTTAGGGTGTCGTAAAAGCGGCGGATATTGCCGACGTAGGTAACCGGTTCGTTACCGCGGGCGAAACCAAAACGGGTTTGCCGATAAAATTGTTTTTGCCGTAGCAGCGGCAGGCGCTGTTTTACATCCAGCCAGCGATCCGGATTTCCGCCCTGCTTTTCGGTTAAAATACGCGCGTCTTCCAGATGCCCGAAGCCAATGTTATAGGCGGCCAGTGCAAACCAGGTACGATCCGGCTCGGGAATACGCGCTGGCACCCGCCGCAGCATGCGCTCGAGGTACCGGGCACCGCCGCGAATACTCTGCTCGGCATTTAAACGACTTTTAACGCCCATGGCTTTAGCGGTCGGTAGCGTCAGCATCATCATGCCGCGCACACCTGTAGGCGAAACGGCCCTGGGATTCCACAAAGATTCTTGATAAGAGATGGCCGCCAGCAGTCGCCAGTCGAGAGTTCCAGCGTGCTCTTTGAACATCGCTTCATACTCCGGTAGCTTATTGTTGACGGCTTCGATAAATAAGCTGGTCGTCACATAGTTAAATTGTTTTACGTGACCAAAGTGACGCTCTTTAATGTACGCGAGGCGGCCACTGCTGCGTATTTCGCCAAAGTACTGCACCACCGCGCTAAATAACGAATCGTCGGTGCCCTGCGGCAGCGCCCAGGCTACCGGTTGATCGTGTTTGACCGTAAAAGCCACACTCAAACCGGGGTTACCGCGGCGCTGAACCTCTAACTGGTTACTATCGGCAATGGTGTAATCTATTTCATTGCGAGCCACCATCCGTAATAGTTCGACCGCGTCGTAATCCCGAGTTGCCCGCCATTTCAGCGTTGGAATACTCTCGCCCAGACTTTTTAGATACTCATGATGAGAACTGCCCTCTACGACAACAATTTCGCCGTCGGTAACCTGTTGCAAGTCGCGGGGGCGTTGTCGTGAGCCTTGTTTAAACACCAGCTTTTGGCTAATGATGTCGTAGGGTGGTCCAAAACGGTAGAGAGTGCTGCGTGACCGGGTGCGGTCCAGGCCCGCTGCAATGACATCGACTTCGCCACGGCGCAGCATAGTAAACAGATCGTTGACGTCAAACCGAGGTACCATTTGTAACTCGACGCCCAGACGGCCGGCAAAGCGTTTGGCCAAATCGTACTCAAAGCCTTGCTCCCGATCATGATCGAAATAATAACTGGTGGGATTCATCAAAGTACCAACGCGCAGCACTTCGCGTTCTTTGATAATGCTTAGATGATCAGGCCGCGGCTGCGGGCTACAGCCCGCAAGCATTGCGGCAACAACCAATAATAGTAGGTAGCGCACGAGCAAATTTGGCATTCAGCTCTCTTTATTATTTCGACCCGCTTATTCTACGTTGGCTGGTAGCACAGACGCAAGCTACTGTAATTCGGCTTCCAATTCTTTCATTGCTTTTTGGGCACGGAACTCCTCGTACATGGCCGCTTTGGACTGTGGGTCGATAGTGCGTTTTGATGCATCGACCAATGCCTCGAAAGTATCACGAGTTTGGTCTAAGACGACCATTGAACAAAAGTATTTTTTGCCATCAATACGAGCTAACGACATTTTCTCAGCAGTTGAACCAACCAATGTTTCGCTGGCTACTTGTTTAGAAACCTGTTCGAAACTTGCACCGACCGAACTGCCACCTTCAGCTTGAAGCTTGCGATTATACATCTTATCCAGAACGCTAGCTTTAACCTGTATTTGTTGAGCCAAATCGGCTCGTGCCGCAGCTATTGACTGAGGTTTATCAACCGCCATATTCCCCGACCAGTCCACACAGGAGGATGCTGCCAGGCCTTTGTTTGATTGGGGCGAAAAGACCCAAGCGGGGGTTGAGTCCTTTAAGTTACCCGTTATTTGTTGCACTGATTGATTAGTTTCTGCCTGTTGCTGTTGCTGTGATGTTATCTCAGGCTGTGATGAACAAGCCGTTAAACCGGCACACACGCAAGCCGTTATTATTGCTTTTTTCATTAGGATGCATCCAATAGTTGTTGATAATATTTTTTTCGCTTAAGTACTTTCGTTAAATAATTTTTTGTTTCCTGAGCTGGCAAATAGGTCATTAAATGTTGCTTTAGCTGGTCACTTGTCATTTGGTTAGCTTGAAGACTAGCCTCGGTCAGCGAAGTACCAACGCCAAAAGTATTTGCAACATTACCCGGCCCAGTATTATAAGCTGCGATAGCCATTAGTTCGCGCTTAGTATCATCGCTAATATTTTTAAAGTAACGACGGGTCAACAGGTAAAAATAGACACTTCCAGCCTCTAGATTGTTATCTTGATCAAATAAATAGGCAGGCGCAAATAATCGCTGTTCACCGTAGAGAAACTGACTAACATCTTTGCCCGCCGAGGTTGGTACAATTTGCATTAAACCAAACGCCGGTATATGTGAGCGCGCTAGCGGGTTAAAGCTCGATTCAGTATGTATTATGGCCAGCATTAACGGGACCGATAAGCCATGCTTTTGAGCGTAGGTTTGCGCTGAAGGGAGGACTCGCTGAACTCTTTCTTGATAACTACTGTCCGGTAGTTTAACGGTAATTTTAGTGGTCCGCTTAGTATTTTTCTCGGTCACTAAGTGTTCCACTATTTCCTTCTTTGTCAGCTGACCGACGCCGTCAATTAAGCGGGTGTTATTGTCACGTCCGACGTTAATAGCTATTGGCTTAGGTAATCTTTTTACCACCGGATCGTTGGCTATCGCTTGCCCCACCGTGGTATTTCGCAGCTGGTCAATTCGTCGATTCAGTCGTTGCAACAACTGTTGTTGGTTAACTTGCCCCTGCACTTCTACCGTAACTGTATTGTCTTGGTAATCGATTACCGTTTTCTGATGAGCATCGTCCGAATAACTCACCCAGCGCTTCTTACTAGCCAACTCTGGTTGTTCCCAGGTTTTTGAAAGCTGTTTTGCGTAAGCTTGTTCAGCAGCACGCCATTGTTTAACAAATTCTTCAAACTCTGTTTGCCGCTGTGCTTCAAAATTCTCAAACTCCGCTTGCTGTTTAGCAGTAAACTGTTCAAATTCCGTTTGTTGCGCGGAACCAACGGAGCTAACCGCTAAAATAGTTGCCGAGATCAAAGGCTTTATTAGCATCTTGCTTTTCCTTTTCTTGCTCTGCCTGTAATTGCAAACGACGGCACTCGAGCGTTGAGCAATGTTTCAAAATCGTTAATGTAGTTTGCCAGCGTTGCGCGTCAAAATAGATTTTTGCCGCTGCCAATTGGGCTACATTTAACGTCAAATGCTCTGGTTTTAGGTTGTTATCTAGGTAAGTCAACTGACGTTCGGAAGGTGCTAAAAACGCTATTAATGACACTGCGTCAGCGCTACTACCTTGATGTGATAAGCTCAATCTTAATAAGCTTTTTAACTGAACCTGGTCTAAATCAGACGCCATCGTCCAGGCAGCCCGAACCGCTAGATTGGCTAGATTAGCAGGCTCATCCGTTAAAGTGACTTTACCACGGCAATATTGCCAATCGTCATCACGCCACATTTGCTCGCCGTTAATCTCTCCTTGAAAATAACTTACTGAATCAGCAATTGGGAAGCCCACTTGATCGGCCAGTTGTTGTCTTAGTTTCCCGCGTTGCGGCGAACTAAGCTGCAAGCGACAGGCCTTTTTTTGTAGCGATTGTGGTAACTCTTGGCGGGCTCTAACGGCTGCCGTCTCTTCGTCTTGCCAACGTACCTCAAAACGTTCAAGTAATGACATTTCATCAGCCATTATGCCCTGGCTGAAAACAGCCAGGGCAACGATTAAGAGCAGCTTTTTCATAAGTTATCGTCGTCTGATACCTTACCAGAGGCCCCTTGTGGGTTCTCTGCCTGGTCATTCTGACCACCGTACACGTTAATCGACCGGCCTGAACTGTCTTTCTGTGAGCTACCCCGGCCCTCCATTTCACGTTTAGCTTGGTTAGCCGTGGCTTCGAGGCTTGGTGAGTAAACCGCAACGGTGTAGTGCCAGTTGCCATCATCACTTAAAAAGTTATTACTGTTTACCCCTGCAGGCAGTTGCCCGCGCGTTACAGACTGATATTCATCAGTGGCTTTTACCTGATTTAAAAATTGTACCCGATCGTTATCCAGCTTCTTCACTTGCTCTGGATCCTCGAGATTCGGATCGGTATATTCAAATTGCTGCGTGCTTTCAAATTGGTCTTCACTAAAGCTACCCTGCCAATATACTTCTTCACCTTGTAAAGTTCCAAGAAGTGCAGCGCGTGCTCGAGTTTCAGACTGACGTTTGGCCACATCTTTTAGTCTCTTACTCATCCGCGGGTTGTCATTTTTACGCACGATAGATGAGCCATAACCCATTACGTAGACTTCGTCGGTTTCTGGATGCGTTAAGACTTTTGCGCCCATTGGTGGTAACACACCAGTTTTTACATCTTGCAGTACCTGTCTAAAAATATCATTAGGATCGGTTGTTACTGCCACCGCGCCGGTGTTCTGGCGAATCTGCGAACGTGTTTTCGGTGTTGAAATAAAACTGATACGAACCATGTTTTCGTCAACTTGATCGTACACATCATAGGTAACATAACCCGCGATTGAACCGTTAACAGACTCGACACAACGCTCACGCATCTGTGAACTTTCATTGCCAACACTATCGGTTCCGGTATCAATATAATCCATAGTGACTTTAGCCAAATTATCACACATGACATCGGAGCCTTTCATGTTGCTTACCAATTGACGCTTTGCAATTAACGCCGCTTGGTTGTAAGCGGCACGTTTGGATAGCAGTGTGGCATTTAGATTGTCGTAAGTTTGATAAAAAGCACTTCCGATTGACAGAATTCCGGTTCCACTACCGACTTGTATTAGGCGAATACCGTCTTCGTTATTGTCTACTAGTTGCTGATGAGCTACTGCAACCGCTTGGTTCTCATTGCTTCCGACCACGACATTACCGTCTGTAACTGTGTCACCGCTGTCAACTGACTGTCCCGGGCGCGCTGGTGCCATATCAGTTAAATCAAAATCTTGTGCCTGTACTTGAGTACTTAAGCCAAGGAGTACTGCCATTCCTATCATCGTGCGTTTCATAGTAATTCCCTTATTTATTAGAACGCTTAGTTAAAGCGGATCGAAAATTCGTTAGCCACTGTCGCTTTGGGTAAATCGACGGCAATAATCGGTTTCAGAGATTGCCTTAGAGCAGCGACCAAATCGCCTGTTTTACCGCTGAAGCGCAATTGTGCCTTGTAAAATTGACCATCGTGGGCGACGCTGACATCTTTTGCCCCTCCTAGCGTTGATAAAACGCTGGAGAGCCTATCGGGTTGTGCTAGGTAATCGCTGTTGATCCAGATATCATGCAATAAGCCACCTTCCTGGACCACTCGTACGAACGCATCGCCGAGTTGCTTACGTAAGCCTTTGCTTTGTTCCTCGAGCGACAAGTGAACGTCAATCAGGTCATACAACACAGTGTCTGAACTTGGCAGCGCAATCAGGCTCGAGTCATTACGCCAGCTGCCATACTGATTACCCGCGCGATCATTGACCGTCACTCTCAAATCCAGTCGTGAGGTTCCATTTCGTTCAATCATCCGGGGTTCAGCGACCAGTAATAAATTGGCCTTGTCGCTTAACTCAACACCTTGCTTGGATAACCACTGTTTAAGCTCATTGTCTAATGGTGATGGCGCAGTTACTGATACTCGTGGGGAACCAATTTGCTGCATTATATTCGCCGTAGCGAGCGCAATTTTTTGTTTTTCTACATCCGCTCTAATAGTGACCTCGACACCGTTATTGGGCAGGGCTTTAGAGTCCACCAGTCGCCATTGTTTCACCATTCCCGACGATTTGGTTTGCAGTTGCTGCGCGACAAAATCACTCATCGCCATGCTGTTCTGGGTTTCTGACGTGTAGGCTGCGCTATTGGAATACTGAGTCCGTTGTTCCGTTAACCAGACGCCGACAACTTGTGAAATAGCCCGCCGCAAGGCATCTAACTCTGCGTTCTCACGCGCACTGATGCCCTGTTTATTGTCTCGCCAACCTTCGCCAACAACGGTTACCGATACGGTTGTTTCAGCATTATCCCAAGCTGTTGCTGAGCTATTTTTTGATACCGGTTGTTTGACTAAGGTCACTGTCACGCACGTATCGCTTCCCATTAATTCTGGCGTCGAGACCTGCGTGCGCAACCCCCGCAGATCTATACCTTCTTGTTGTAGCGTGGTTAATTGCTGCAGCCACTCCATCGTCGCCGATGACAACTCTTCTCGTGTCGTTGCAACACTTAGCACCTTACTGGAACTGACAACACGAGAAATTTCTGCCAATGCGCTTGCTTTGGCTTGTTCGATAGCCGGGGCGCCGCGCCCATATGCGCAGCGGTTAACGGAGATATCCCCGTTACCGCTTAAACTAAAATCTTGCGCGACTGTTGCCCAGGTTGGTAATAACAACGCCAGCCCAACCGCCGATGCTTTTATCATGTACGGTTCTCCAGGAAGTTTGCTGGCGTGCCCACCGATACGGCGAAAATTTTTCCTTGGCTTGATGGACGGTAAATTCCTGCCGCAGCCTGGGCCTCAATAGATTCGGCACGTTGTGTATTTTTCCATAAGGTGATTTCGCCGGTCGCGCTATTGCGCGAAGGGTTTACATTAGCAACCCCAATAGGCTCAACAAAGCCCGCACTGTATTCAAAAATGATCATCGTTTCATTAGCCAGCACTCCGGCATTTTGACCGCGATCTAAACTCACTTGGTTACCTTTTATACCCAGCACCTGAGCCGTTGCTGGCATTTCCGATAACATCCGCGTGAGCAGAATATCGATACCGCGCGAGGCCATATCGTTGATAACCGCATTAACGTGAGCGCTGTCAAAATACCGGTAACCACTTACGTAACGGTTATTCGCCATAACGTATTTGAGTTCATTGCGCTCACGGACATCCTCTGACTTAACCCGAATTTTTCCTAAGTTGGGGTAAGGCATAAGCTCTCTGGTATAAGGGTCAATTATGGCCGACGTAATTTCCAAGGTGTAATCCATCCAACCAGTAATGCTGCCTTCATTCTTTACCGTTCTCAGAGTATCGAGTTTGACAATATAATCGGGCTGCAATGTTCGACGCTCTGCTGCGCGGCGGGCAACATTTTTGGCTCCTTGTTGTTCAAGCTGGATCTGCTGCTCCTGCGAGACTGTCTCGTCATCACGAGTAACGATACGAAAACGGTTGATACCGGCAAATTGATTTTCGAGCATCATCAATAACTGATGGTCGTCGTATTCACGCAGGGCATCCACCCCTTGCCCTTGTCCCCCAACGTCAGTGCCTCCAAAGTACATTCTGACGATAGGTTTTTTTAATGGGCAATTGTCATTTTCGTCAGCGCGATCAAAGTTACAGTTAGACAAACCTTGCGTGTCAAAAAACGCAGGAACTTTTATATCGTCCTGCTCAAAACTATAGGCACTCTTCGCGATTATCGCATTAGACGCCCGGTTACTGACTTTTCCTGCTTCTGTTTGCTGCGCCGGTCCAGTGCTTTGACAGGCACTAAGAACACAGAGGGCGACAGCTGATAGGGTGACTTTGAAAGAGGTTTTCATCGAATTTATTCCTACGTTTTAATTTGATTGAAACAACCAATCACTGAAAGGGCGATTAAGTTTTACGATTAATTGCTGTTCCGCATTCTGAGCCGCCTGTTGGCTTGTCCTACCCTTACCAATGACTTCTAATGTCATCCCGTGATACTCGCGAAATGGCGATTTTGGTGAGGTTAAAGATACGGATAATTGACGGCGTTGCTGGAAGCTATTACCGGTATTTCGGTGTTGAGTCTGTTGCTCTAATTGCAGCCATAAATCAGCCTGTGCTGCATTTGGAAGTTGTTGAGCAATACTATTGGCAAGCGGTTGTAACTCGCGACTGGCGATCACTCGCACACCCAGGTTTTGTTCTGCTGCTAAAAGGTTCTCAAGCTGACTGTTTATGCTACTAAACGCGCTGACATCGGTATCAAGTTGCTGTAATGCGAGTTTATAGGCTGCCGCTTGTTTCAAGGTTCCTTTATACCGCAATACCCATAACAACTGTTCTGGTGGTTGACTTGTCTCAGGAAACTGTAACTGGTTGGCCAATCGCAGTTGGTCGATTAAGAAATTTCGCACCTGCTGCTTGGGTACTTTCACTAATACTGAAACTTTAGGGCTATTCTGATGCTGATACTGCCTAATAACCTCAGCATTTGAAAATTGAAGCGGTAAAGATTGGCCGTTAACCTGTAAGACAAACTGACTGTTGCTTTCGCCGCTGGCTTTTTGCAATCGCTGAGTCGTCCTGGACTGTAGGTTTACCGCTACTTGTTGAGCAACCTCAGCAAGCGCTGATTGCCGTGCCCGAACTATTGACTCGCCGGTAGCAACGGCAAAATAGTCATCGGTAGTTGCGACCGGAGGCTGCGCTAACCATGATGGCGGTTGTGCCGACGCACCACCGCTACATAGCAAAGCGACCGTAAATAAGGCCGCAGCTAATCCTGCTGTACGCATTAGCTTTTTGCGTCAAGTTCTGCTTGTAAGCCGTCAATCGCTTCGATGGTTTCTTGCTCTAAAGTGATCAACTTATTCGCATCACGCGCTAACATAATCTGATCTTTTGCGCGGACGATGGCTTTTACTAAATCATTATCTGCAGTTTTCTCGTCTTCTGAGCCAAACATACTTTTTAATGTATTAGCAGCAGTCATTTGAGCAATTTGAGGGCCGTATTCGGTGGTCAGGTAGCCCACTTGAACTAAGTGCTTACCTATTTCAATCGCTAGCTCAGCATTTTGATCAGCGACTTCATCAATTGCCGCTTGATAGGCATTAATTTTTGGACCTATTTTTTCGTCTTCTTTTGTCGCTCCTGCATCAAATTCAGCGATAGCAAGCTTCAACTGTTCTGGTTTTTTGTCTTTATGCGCAAATAGGAAAGCCTGAACGTCAGCATGATTCTCGGCCTGAGTACGATATTGTTCCATTACACTGTATTGACGCTCCAATACTGATGCGCAGATATTCAAAACGTCGTCGACACCCGGTTGAATTTCAACTTTGTTAAAACCTAACTCTTCCATTTCGGTGGACAAAGACGCAATAGCCTGATTACGGTCCATTGTTGCCGCTTGTTGATCATTTCCTGTAGACATACAGCCGGAAGTCGCGAGGATTGCAGCAAATGTTGGTGCCAAGATCCATTTGTTCATTTTAATACCCTTAAATAGATTACAATTTAGTAACATGTTCTTATGATTAAGAATGTGAGTAATGTAAAGTTTGTGTAAATAAAAATCAAATTATTTTGACAAATAATTTAATCTTACAGTTAGCAGTAAGCAGTTAGCAGTAAGTTTCGGGTTGATGAATGTGGAACCCCTGTAAAAAATCGATATTCAGCGGCTTTAAGCGCGTAAGTATTTGCTCACTACTGACAAATTCGGCAATGGTTTTTACCTTTAAGTTGCGCGCCATATCGACAATGCTTTGGGTAACCAGGTAGCTTTGTTCACTGTCCACAATAGAATTGATAATAGAGCCATCAATTTTTATAAATTCGGGTTTTAATTGCACCAAATACACAAAGTTGGAGTAGCCACTGCCAAAATCATCGATCGCGATAGTGGCGCCTAAGTCACGCACTTTTTTAATAAAACCACTGACCTGGTCAAAGTCGTTAACCGCTTCTGATTCGGTTATTTCAAAAATCACCGAACTGCCACCCTGTTGTTTTAACTGTTGCATAATAAACTCGACGGTGTCTTGGTCCAGAATGTCCTGAATCGAGAGGTTAACCGCTACCCGGCAATGCCGTTGCCAGGCAAAGTTAAGCGCCAGAGTCAGTATGGTTTTAGTCAGTTCGGAGTAGTAACGTGTTTTTTTAAGAGGACCTAAAAAATCAGCCGGCGAGACAACACGGCCGTTTTTTAACTTAAGCCGGGCTAGCGCCTCGTATTTGAGCGCTCCGGAGGTGGTCGATTTTATCTGCTGGAAACAGGCGATGACCCGCCCCTCTTTTAACGCTTCTTTTATTTGTTCAACCCAGTAGAAGGTATCGTCACGACTGTTTACGTCGTCTTTAATCACAATTGAACGCCCGTAGAATTTTTCTTTAGAGTCAGCTATCGCGCTCTCTGCGTAAGCCAATGCTCTGTTTTCAGAAACACCCACACCCACGGTTAGCTGAATATCACAGTCAATATCGTTAAACACCATGTCAAAGTGTTCTAACTGGTATTTTAGTTGCTCTGCCATTAAGCAGAACTGCTCTGTGCTCATTGAGTAATTGGGTCGTATCGCGAAACAGGCACCGCCTAAACGGTACAACTTAAAACTGAACTCTCGCTGGCACTCTGCTATTACCTGCGCCAACTTTTTAATATAGACATCACCAATATCAATGCCCCAGTAGTCATTAAAAATTTTAAAGTTGCGCAGGTCTAACACCGCCGTGGTATTAATTTGCAGCTTTTTTAAATCTTTTAATAACGCTAACCGATTAGGCAAGCCGGTGAGTTCGTCGGTTAGCTGTTCACGCACTCGGTTTTTGGCCTCGACAATATCGGTAACGTCGTTACGAATACTCAGAAACTGACTGATGTTTCCCTGACTATCTGTGACCGGCAGAATAACACTTTTAACGTAGTAAGCTCGGCCGTCTTTGCGGCGGTTTTTTATCAACCCGCGCCACGGTTGCTTATCGGTAATGGTTTTCCAAAGATTCGAAAATACTTGTTCGGACATATCCGGGTGACGAACAATATTGTGCTTTTTGCCGATTAATTCGTGTTTCGAGTAGCCACTAGTGCGCTCAAAGTGTTCGTTAACGTAAGTAATCACTCCGTTGGCATCGGTTATTGAGACGATAGCGCTTAAATTCAGTGCCATCAAAAATTGCTGCATCACTTCGACCGAGCAGCCGTCTTGCGGCTGCTGAATAAATTCGGTGAGTGATGTCAGGCTATCTCTGCACTCAGCCAGCTGTTTCATCACTTGATCCCTGCTGTGCATGCCAGAACTGAACCGTCAGCTTATCTAGCTGATTGGCAATATCGACGGTGGTATGACTGACCTGACGGCTTAACTTAACCGCATCCAGGTTTTCTTGAGCACTGTGTTTAATGCCGTCGATACTAGATTTGACGCTTTCGCAGGCCTGTTGTTGCTGCGATGCGGAGCTGACGATCTGATCAGTCATTACGGCGACACGCTCAATCGCTTGTACGATAGTTTGCAGGTTATCCGCCGCCTGCTTGCTTTTGGTGACACTATTGTCGGCCATTGTTTCACCCTGCTGCATGGTTTGTACTGCCTGCTTAACCGAGTCCTGCAGCTGGTCGATAACGTTGTGGATTTCTTCGGTCGATTGCTGAGTACGAGTGGCCAACGATCGCACTTCATCAGCTACCACGGCAAAGCCGCGCCCGGTTTCACCGGCCCGGGCAGCCTCAATCGCCGCGTTTAAGGCTAATAGATTGGTTTGCTCGGCAATGCCTAAAATAACATCCAGGATTTTTTCGATGTCCTGACTGCGTTGTGATACCGCACCAATAACCTGCGAGGCGGTCTGTATTTGTGCGGTCAGCTGACCGATTGACTGTGCCGTCTCGCCAATCAAGGCTTTACCGGCTGTTGCTGTTTGCAGTCCTTGTTGAGTAGCAGAAGAGGTTTCGCGGGTGCTTTGCGCGACTTCATCGACTCCCTGCGTCATCTGTGAGATAGCCGATGCTACCGAATCGGTTTGCTGAAATTGAGTATTGGTGCCGGTTTCTGATTGCATGACCGCACTGCTCAAACTCGAGGCACTGTCGGACAATGACAAGGCGGTATCGTGAATGCGACCAATCAGCGCTGAATTTTCTGACTCCAGTTTTTTCATTGCCAGCAACAGCGCTCCGGCCTCGTTATTTTTGCCGGTATAGACGTAGCGCGCGACTGGATCGTTTATCACTCGTTTGGCCTTAGTAATCGCCTGCTGGTAAGGCTGCCAGATCGCGCTCAACGTTGCTGCCGACAGGATCGCAGCTACCACCAGACTGGCTATCAGCGTCGCGGTGCCGAAACCGGCGAGTAATATTATAAGGGGCAATAAATAAGGCAGTAACGCACACAGCAGCAGAGTATAGCGAGTCGACAACGCCGGCTTCAGTTTTCTCAGCGGTTTATTCTGGTTAATTGAGCGATAGGCTTTTGTCGCCCGCTGTACAAACTGTTTGCTCGGTTTGCGCCGCACCGACTGATACTCGACGACTTTACCTTCGTGCTTGATCGGTGTGACATAAGCGTCGACCCAATAGTGATCGCCGTTCTTACATCGATTTTTAACCATTCCCATCCAGGAACGTTCGGCTTTAAGGTCGTCCCACAGCATTTTAAAGGCTGTTGCCGGCATATCCGGATGCCGGACCATATTGTGCCCGTGGCCGAGTAGTTCATCACGAGTAAACCCACTGATATCGACAAAGTCTTGGTTTACGTAGGTGATATGCCCTTTTAAATTTGTTGTCGACAGAATATTAGCGCGCTCATCGTAGTTCTGCTCGACATCTGTCACCGGAAGATTTTTCTTCATGCAGGCTTTAATCCTATGAGTAATCCATACGGTTTGTAGGGACTTGTTAATTTACTTGAGGATTAAAGTTAAAAAAACGTTATATTGAGAGGTAATTAAGAGGAATTTGACGTGCGTCAAACTCCTCTTTTTATGAGTGTTACGTGACGTCTATTTGAACGATTCTAACGCCCAGTTGACGTAAAGGTTGACGCCAGTGCGCAATGCATCTTCGTCTGCGAAAAAGTGCGGTGAGTGATTCGACGGTGCTTGGTCCATATCCTGATCCGGCGGCGTTACCCCTAGAAATACAAACATACCGGGCACTTCTAATGCGTAATATGAAAAGTCTTCGGCACCTGTTACAAGCGGAACCTCTTTTACCGCTTTGTCACCAGCAACCGCTTTGGTTATCGGCAGCATTTGATCCACCAGATCCGGGTTATTGACGGTTACCGGATAGCCCAGGTCAATCTCGACATCGGCTTCGGCACCATTGGCCTGTGCTACATGCTTGGCGGTGTGCTCTAACTTATCGTGAATGTCAGCCCGGATATCCATATCGAAGTTACGAATCGTTCCGATTAGGGTAACCTCATCCGGAATAATATTATTACGCACGCCACCTTCAACAATACCAAACGACAGTACCGCCGGGGCTTTGGTTATGTTGGTCTGACGGCTGATGATGGTCTGCGCGCTGTTAATAATTTGCGCTGACGTGACAATAGGATCGACCCCGCCCCAAGGGCGTGAGCCATGGGTTTGACGACCTTTTACGGTAATTTCAAATTGATCGGAAGAAGCCATTAGCGGGCCTTTACGATAACCGATATGGCCGGTTGGCATGCCCGCCCACACGTGAATACCGAACACTCGTTCTGGGGTATAGCCCGGGAATACATCGCTAAACAGACCTTCTTCAAGCATCAGCTCTGCACCGCCTTCTTCACCTCCCGGAGCGCCCTCTTCGGCTGGCTGGAAAATAAACAGTACATTACCATTCAGTTCGTCTTGCATGGCGACCAATTGTTCGGCTGCCCCCATTAACATGGCGACGTGAGTATCGTGACCACAGGCATGCATAACGCCCACTTCGTTGCCGCGGTAGGTCGAGGTCACTGTTGATTTAAAGGGCACATCGGTTTGCTCGGTCACCGGCAACGCGTCGATATCGGCACGCAGTGCCACTGTAGGACCATCGCCGTTACCCTTCAATAGCGCTGCAACGCCGGTATGGGCAATGCCGGTTTTTACTTCTAGCCCCAGTGATTCAAGGTGCTGGGTAATATACTTGGCGGTTTCGTACTCGCGGTTACTGAGTTCTGGGTTGGCGTGCACATGTCGACGCCACTCGATGACTTTACTTTCTAAGTTGTCGTCTATGGCTACAGGGGATTGCTGCGCATGAGCCGCAGGCAGTGCAAATGCGCTGGCACCCACCGCCAACGCGATTAATAATTTTTTCATCGGATTCTCCATGGAGGTTTTTTAACCATAGTATGTAGCTTGCGTCTTTGACGCAAGTTATGTCGCAATGTCGCGTCAGGGACGCGAGCTAGCGGCGGGCGCGGAAGAACTGGCGGAGGATGTCGCCGCATTGCTCGGCGAGAACGCCACTCTGCACCTCGACTTTATGGTTCATGGTGCCATGATTGAGCACCTCGATAGCAGTACCAGTAGCGCCGGTGCGTGGATCGGTAGCGCCAAACACCAGCCGCTTTACCCGAGCATGGGTGATCAGCCCGGCACACATCGCACAGGGCTCCAGCGTTACATAGAGGGTGGAGTCGACCAGCCGATAGTTATTTAATGACCTGCCGGCGGCGCGAATCGCCTGCGCCTCGGCATGCGCCGAGGCATCGGACAAGGTAATCACCTGATTATAGCCCTCGCCGATTATCTCATCGTTGAGCACCAGCACTGCGCCAACCGGCACTTCGTCGTCAGCTGCCGCCTGCGCTGCAAGCTCCAGCGCCCGTTGCATGTAATAGTCGTCTTGCTGCATTTTTCTTTCCAGCCGTAACTTGCGTCTAAGACGCAAGCTACAGCATTGTTCCGGTTATTGCGTAGCCGATGGTTGCGGCTACACCTGCTAACAGGGCATAGGGTAGCTGCGTGCGCACATGGTCAATATGCTCAGTACCACTGGCCATCGAGGCTATGATCGTGGTGTCAGAAATCGGCGATGCATGATCGCCAAAAATACCGCCGGAAATCGCAGCGGCAATAAACGGTGCCGCCGGCAGCCCTAACGTCATAGCAATCGGAATTGCCAACGGCAGCATAATTGCAAAAGTTCCCCAACTGGAACCGATAGAAAAACCAGTGATTGCCGACAAGATAAAAATCAGCGGCAGTAACATCCACAAGCTAACCGTACCATCCAGCGCTGCGGCTAAGAATTCACCGGTACCGAGATCGCGGGTAAGCCCACCCAGGGTAATCGAAAGCCATAATATAATGGCCAGCGGCAGGATATTCCAGGCACCCAGCAAGGCACTTTTGAGCACCTTCACCAGTCCTGCTGAGCCGGTAACCAGTGTACCGACAATAGCGATAGCCAGCGCAATATAAATGGCTATAAACACGCTCAGCGTTCCGTTACCTTCAACCAGTACACCGTTACCGGTAATTAACAAGATCACCGGTACCATAACCACCAACGAGCATAAGCTGAGCAGCACCACCGCCGTGCCTTTACCAAAGGAAACGTCCTCGTTAGGGCCATCGCTCCAGGTATTTTGGGAGACCCGATTCGGTTTCGCGTTTTGTTCAAACTTGCGCATTGGTCCGATATTCCAGTCGAACCAGGCGACAATCAGCGCCAGCAGTACCGAAAAAATGGCATAAAAGTTAAAGGCCAGCGACTGAATAAAGGTTAATAAAGGCTGCTCGACACCCTGGTTAGAGATTAAGGTTAAATTGAAAGCGCCCCAGGCGTTTAATGGAATTAAGATACAAATAGCCGCACAAGTCGAGTCGACAATGTAGGCCAGTTTTTCTCGCGAGATACCCAACCGATCATAAATCGGCCTTGAGGTAGTTCCGGAGATCATAATGGTGACGTTGGACTCGATAAACACGATAACGCCGAGTACCCAGGTCATTACCCGCGCTCGACGCTTGGATTCGACCCACTGTTTTTGCTCCAGCTTAAGCACAAATTGCTTAAAGGTACCGCCTTTTTCTAAGACTCCAAATAAGGCACCGATGCCGAGCGTGAAAAACCACACCAACATATTGCTGGGATCGACCAGCGTACTCCAGCTACTTAACCAGACGCCTTCTGCGATATTGGCAGAGGACGGTAAAAACAGCAGTACATTGGCTAAGATAATACCGCCAATCAGTGCCAGTAACACTTTGCGGGTAATTATCGCAAAAATAATGGCCAGTAACGACGGCAGTAAGCTGGTCCAGCTAAGTTCCATGGGGCTTGTGATGTTCGGAGTGATGTGCAAAGAGTACCGTAGCTTGCGTCTTCGACGCAAGTAATCTCCGCCGCAAGACCGATTGCTTGCGTCGGAGATATAAGGCAGAGCACTTGCGTCAGAGACGCAAGCTACTAGAATTTATATTCAAAGCCAATGCGTGCTTCCCACAAAGACGCGTTAGTCACACGGCTCTGACCGGCAGGTTCAAAGAACTCGGAGAACACGTAACGGCCTTGAGCATCCACCGTGGCTTCGACCACTTCCTGATACTGCGGGAATCCGGCTTGATACAACACACCCCAGTCGTCGTTTAACATGTTGGTGAAGTTATCAATAACAAAGAACAAGCTAGCTTTATGACCGTCCATTAAGCCCGGCAATTCCTGCTCTACGCGGATATCGACTTTATGCCACCAGTCACTGTAAAACTCGTTTCTGGGTGCTATGCGGCCGGAAAATTCGTCCAGCCCTGATTGCTCAACAAAGCTAAAGAATGCCTGCTGATTAAAACCATCTTCAAATACAACATTACTGTCATCAGCACCGGTTGGGATGTACATTAGCTGACGACCGTCGGTGATATCAGCGCCACCGATGCTGGTGCCACGAGGTTCGGCGAAAGTAAAGCTGTAAGGCCGGCCTTTGTTAGCTGAACCGAACAGGCTAATAGTGGTGTCGTAGCCGTCAAAGAACTCCTTTTTATAGGTTGCGCGGAACGTGAAACGATGAGGAATCTCATAATTTGACGTGGCCGGACGCGGGTCATTCAAATCTGACAAAGCAACATTGGTGTAGTTTGAATAAGCTACTGAGCTGGTCATTGGGTGAGAGTCTTCTGCGTCCGCATAAGCATAAGCCAGCGTTGCATCCAGTCCGAAGTCGTAGGACTTACTGACTGCAAACGAGGCTGATAGAACATTAGAGTCCTCACTGGCATTGGTCAGCAGTAAATCTTCGCCACGATCCGGGTCTCTGCGCTCATAGATCACGCGGCCATCATCTAGGGTGCGGACCGGTTCAATGGCGATGTTTTTGATCATCGGCTCGTCCTGCTTAACCGTATACATTAAATCGGTTTGCAGAATGTAGTCCGCCGGCAGTCTGTAAGTAGCACCTAATGCATACTTCCATTCGCTCGGAATCTCAAAGTTTGGATCTAGTGCATTCACCGCTGAATCACCGTCAGCATTCGCTACCTGGTCAAACAACTCTTGCGGTACGTCATAGCCCGGGCGGCCTTCGCCGGTTAGCGCCGTATTAAACAAGTCGACGTTATCTAGCCGCACCTGCGCCTGCGAGATACCGTTATTTTGAAAGTTATTCGCTAGCCAGACGTTTGGATTACCGCCCGAATAAAGACCAAAACCACCGCGAACCTCAAGCTCTGGTGATACCACCCAGTTAATACCTAAACGCGGCTGTATCAGCCCTTCACCGTCAAAAGTATTGGTATTGGCGTAACCATAACGCTGCTGAAATTTCGGGTTTAAGGTTGGCTGATCGCTGCTGGTATACCAGTCATACCGTAAACCGGCAGTGATGGTCATATCCATGTCTGCGTAATAATACTCATCCTGCAAATAAGCAGTGTTAACGGCATAACCGAACTCGCCGGCAGCATCACGTGGGTCGTTCGTATTGGCACCGGAACCATAATAAAGACGGTCGATAATACCGTTACGGAAGTTATCGATACCGGTTACGTCGTACTCACCGCCGCGTGAGTGCTGCACGAACATGTTAAAAACGTCCAGGTCTTCGCGTTCAAAACCACCGGAGATCACGTGATCGCCGAAGAAGTAGGTACCACGAATTTTATAGAACAGATTGTCGTAGTACAGGTCGTTCGCCTGACGCGAGTCATCCGCCCCCAGATAAACCGTGGCTCGTGAGTCAACGCCATCGCCGTCGGGGTCGTTCAGGGTTACAATTTGAAAGTCGCCAAAACCTTTAGGCCCGACGGTTTCCTGAGTATTGTCTAACTCAGAATAGCCAACCCGCACTTCGGTAGAAAAGTTATCGGTCCAGTCTGAGAACAGCTGACCAACGTAAGAGGTAGATTCTGCGCCGCGGAAATAGCGGTGGTTAGAAAACTCATACTCATCATTATCACCGTCTGAATTTGACAGATTACCGCCATCATTCCAGTTGTAGGTTAATGAAGCCCGGTGGGCGTCGGTAATAACCCAATCCAACTTAAGCAATAATTTTTCGTCTTCAACAGGTGCTGAGCTGATCGGTGAGCCAACATCGTAGTTATAAATATCCTGGGCGATTTGGCGAATTTCATCTAACTGTGCCTGCGAGACACCCTGTACTGGAGTACCTGCATTAGAATCGGCCGGACCGCGGGTGAAGTTGGTAACCCCTTCAAACTTCTCATAAGCGGCAAAAAAGAACAGCTTATCTTTTAAAATTGCCCCACCGACATTAAAGCCGTACCGGTCTTCGGAATAATCGCCGTTATCCAGCTGGACACCTTCGAGTTCGTCGCCGCGAAAGCTATCACTGGTGTAATCGTAAAAGAAACCACCTTTGAGTTCATTACTGCCTGACTTAGTCACCGCGTTGATATTACAAGCAGTAAAGCCGCCGTATTGCACATCAAACGGAGCGAATTCGACCGCCACTTGTTCAATCGCGTCGTAAGAAAATGGCATTTGTTGGGTCGGGTAACCGTTTGAGTTAAGACCAAAGTTATCGTTTAACCGAACACCATCAACGGTCAGGCTGTTAAAGCGTGGACTACCACCCACACACTGCACGCCATCACCAAAGCTACGATCTACGTATATGCGTGGGTCGGCGCGGATGACGTCTTTTAAATCGCGGTTAATCGCTGGTGCATCTTGCAAGTCAGACAAATTAAAATTGGCGGCCGGACTATTACTGCCATACATTGAATTGGCCATGGAGCTGCCGGTCACCTGAATCGTTTCGATATCGGCGCGAACCGTCAATGACACAGACTCCAGGTCACCTAAGGTTAAGTAGACATTCTGCGCAACATCGCGGCGTCCGTTAGGGCCTTCAGCGATTATTGTATAGGGACCACCCACACTAAGGCCGCGAGCGGAAAACGCGCCCTCTTCGTTGGTGGTATAGGTGCGGGTTGAGCCAGTACGTTCATCACGTACCTGTACTTTTGCATTGCTAACCACCTCGCCTGACTCAGTCGCCACGCTCCCGCGTAAGGCCGACGAGGTATCCTGCGCGATGGCAGTACCGGACAAAGTAACAGCGACTGCTGCAGCAATAGCAGTGCGCTTGAAAGTTAAATTCAACATGATGTTCTTCCCCAGTGTTGTTGTTTTTTTGTACTCCTCTTAATCCTATAGTCTATTTATGACAATTATGTGAAAAAAAAGCCTGATTTCGGTGAATTACCGAAATCAGGCTTTTATATTCGTTTAACCAAAGTGTCCAGTTTTATGGAGTCCCTTCAGGATGCTGTTTAGAAGGTGTAACGAATACCGATTTTCGCGCTCCAGGATGAACTACCCAATTCAACCCTATTGTAGTTGTTCGGATAATATCCTTGGTACACCGGATCTATCTGGTATTGTCCTGTGTCAGATAGACCACCTAAGTCATATAGGTTGATTTGTGGATACGATAACCGACGCTCAACACCCCAGTCCTCGTTTAACAGGTTCGCAAAGTTATCGATGGTTAAGTACAAGATGCCTTTGTGTTCATCCATAAATCCAGGCACTTCTTGCTGGATACTCAAATCCAAATCCGTGACCCACGGCTGGTTGTGGGTATTGCGATCAAGGATGTAGCCTTCACCACCATACGAAATACCAGCGTTGTCCAGCAACATCTTTAACTCGTCCCAAGAAATTGAGTTATCCCAGTCAACATTCGGATCGCTCGCACCTGAAGGAATATAAGGCAGGTAGGCTGACTGACTAAAGAAATTATCGCCTCCGGCTTTATTATCCCCAAAGTCATCGTCTTCATACATACCCATTGCATAACTAAATGGACGACCTGAACGGCGTTCGTAGAACAGATTGAAGCGCGTTTCATAGTCAGCGAAGAACTCAGTTTCGTAACCTAGGGTTACCTTTAAGCTATGCTCAATTTCAAAGTTACCCGTTGCACTAAAGGCCTGGTTACGACTCTTAGCGACGTAGTGCTTATAGTTACTTGCCGCTTGCGAAGAAGAGCCAGCACCATTGTTCTCGATGTCTTGGTGAGTATAGCTTGCAGTAAAGCTAACGCCGTTTTCCCACTGTTTGGCCACCGACTGGGAGAAAATAAAGCTGCGTCCATCTTCTGGCGCATTGGTTAGCATGATGTCATAGTTTTGAGCACCATCACCGTCGTAGCGAGATTCGTAGATAATACGCTCTCCGTCCGCGGCACGACCATCTTCTATCAGTGCAGTATTATACCAAACCGGTTCATCTTGCTTGCGAATATACAATAGTGATGAAGTTGCCCGGAAGTCATCCCCTACCATCGGAATGGCAAACTCGTAATCAAGCGCTAACTGAGCGCGCCAGTCATTTGGCAATTCGAAGTTTGGATCGGTGTAGTTAGTACTACCGTTACCTCGTTCCATTGCTGCCTGAATTTCTTCAGGAACATCGCTAATATCAACGTCAGTGCGGCCATCATAGTAATCTACGATAACACTTTTAGGGGCCTGAACTAAGGTAACACCGTCTTTAGTGAATGGGTTGGTGTACCAAACGTTTGGAATACCACCATAGAAGCGGCCCAGACCTCCACGTACTACCAAGCTGCTGTCGGTGTAATATTTAAAACCAATACGCGGCAATATAATGTCCAAACCATCTAAGTTTTCCTGGTTTGTTATTCCATTGTACGCTTCCTGGAAGTTAGTATTCAGTGTCGGAGTATCCGAAGAATATAAACGTTCATAGCGCAAGCCGGCGTTAATTTCTAAGTTAGGCGTCGCATAGAAGGTATCACCAACATACAGCGCTAATGTCGTACGTTCCACTTCATAAGCAGCGTCTTCTGAATTATTGGTGTACGCGTTTTGGTAGACGAAGTCCCAGTTACCGCGGAAGTTTCCGACAATGCCCTGCTCGAAACCTTCAAAACTATCAAATTCCCAGTTACCACGTGAGTCGGGAACGAATTTATTGTAAAGGTTAAGCTGCTCAATCTCTGTGCCGAACACAATTTCGTGATCACCGGTTAAATAGGTTGCATCGTAATTGAACGTAAGGTTATCGTTTTTAGCAACGTTCGAATGACGGTAGCGGTCTCTTCCAATTGCGAAAGTTGGGCCACGGAAGTACTGGTCGACGCTTACCGCACCAATGTCGGAATTGGTTAGAGAATTCGACTCAACGTCTTTATAAGTTAAGCCCATCTCTGTGACAAAGTTTGAAGACCAATCACTGTATAAACGCAGACTGATGTTGTTCATACGAGTGTGGTATTCGTACCGGCGCGAGTTTAACGCAATGTAATCACCGCCAGTGGCGTAATTACGCTGATCACCGTTATCCTGCCACTGATAGGTTAAATCAAGGCGCTGGTCCTGGTTGATGTTCCAGCTTAGTTTGGTTAACCATTTACGATCGCTGTCTTCTGGATCGCCTCCTAGCGAGTCCGTCATGCCGTATTGTTCGTCGAGAATACGCAAAAACTCGTTATAGTCAGCTTCGGAAATGAAAAACTCATTCGCCGCGCCGCTGCCTTCAAATCCGTAGTCTAAATCAAGCTCACTGCTCCACTCTTCATAGCTAGTGAAAAAGAACAGTTTATCTTCAATAATGGGACCACCCAGCGATAAGCCGAGAGTAGACATGGTTTGAATCGGCTCAACTTCTTCTGTGCGATAAGTCCTGTAACCGTTATCATCTAGTTCACCACGATTTTCTACTAGGTTATCAACATCACCCTTCATACTTGGACCGGAGTATTCGTAGAAAAGCTCACCTGAAAAGTCATTAGTACCTGACTTTGTTATGGCGTTAATAGTACCACCGGAGAAATCACCTTTTTTGACTGAAAAAGGTGCTGCGTCAACAGAAATCTGTTCAATCGCACTTAACGAAACTGGTGCTTGCTCGGTCGGATAGCCGCCGTAGTTCAGACCAAAATCATCATTTTGGCCAATACCGTCAACGGTGATACTGTTCATCCGCGGATCACCACCGGCGATAGTCATTTCACCCGCACCGTTGATAGTCACTAGTGGGTTTATACGCGCGATGTCTTTCAGGTCGCGGGTCATGCTCGGCATGTTATCGATGGTATCTTCACCAAAGCTGCTGCTGGCACCACCTGTTTCAGTTAACAACACTGAACCTGAAACGACCAAACGCTCCATATCGGCCGCTTCAAGTTCACGCGACAGACGGTAGGTATCCCCTAGATTTAAATAAAGATCTTCTAACACCGCATCGCGATACTGATCCGAGTCTAGGATGACTTGATAAGGGCCGCCAACTCGCAGACCTTTAGCTGAGAACTGACCCGCTTCGTTAGTGACAAACTCACTAACAGTACCCGTAGGCTGGTGAATCAAAATAACTTTGGTGTTAGCTGCCGGATTACCTTCCGGACCGGTGATAACACCGCGCATTGAAGACGATGTCTCTTGCGAATAAGCAACGCTAGACATTCCAATAGCTACAGAGATAGCTGCCGAGAGCAGGCTCATCTTGGCATTAAATTTCATGCTTTATTTCCTGATTTTCGAGTGACGATTGAAAGAAATCTGTGTTGACGATAAAAGGTTTTATCGTAGAAAGATGACAATTTGATGAAATATTGAAAAAAGAGGGAACTTTTTCTGAAGGAAGCGAGTTTTGATACGACAAGAGAGCAAGAAAATGGTCGCTTTCGATCCGATGAAGACCCGCGACACAAAAGCTGATTAATCACCGGGAAGCTCATAACGAGACAGGCTTCGCGCGTGCGATAACTGGTAGGAGCTGTGTGAGATGCCATTGATATCATTACGCTTCTAGGACATTTTGTGTCAGATATGTGACATATTTTAATCAATTAATGAGCACTTGCCTAGAGTCAATAGAACCTTTATTGTAAAAAATTGTCTTAGCGGTTCCTCAAAAGGCGTAACGATGGGCTTTATGCGTTCATTTCTTCTTAGTTTAGCGATTTTTTTAATGACTTCTAACTCGAGCTTTGCATCCGATCGCATCCGGATCGCAACTTTTAACGTCAGTATGGATGCCAGTAACTATGTCGAGTACGAGCAACTACCGAAGGTAACCGAGTCGCCGGTACCGGCAAAGCTAGCCGACGGTCACCCGCAGATTGCCGGTATTGCCGAAATTCTGCAGCGCGTGCGTCCCGATATTGTACTGCTTAATGAATTTGATTATGTTGACGCCGAACGCGGCATTAACGTGTTTATCCGTGATTACCTGAGGCAGTCGCAAAACGGCCTCGACCCGATTAATTACCCGCATGTTTATATGGCACCGGTGAACACCGGATTGCCCTCGCCCTTCGATCTGAACCGTGACGGCGAAGCAACCGGCCGTGGTAACGATGCCTGGGGCTTTGGCTGGTATCCAGGCCAGTATGGCATGGTCATTTTGTCGCGTTACCCGTTACTGACCGAGCAAGCACGAACCTTCCAACACTTTTTGTGGAAGGATATGCCGGGGCACCACGTGCCAAAAGTACCTGACGAAAACGGCGAACTAACCGAACAGCACTGGTACTCCGACGAGGTCATGGGTCAGTTTCCGTTAAGCTCAAAATCACATTGGGATGTACCGGTAAAAGTAGGTAACAAAGTCATTCATTTGTTAGCAGCCCATCCGACTCCGCCTGGGTTTGACGGCCCGGAAAACCGGAATGGCATGAAGAACTACGACGAAATTCGGTTATTACGTGACTATCTGACACCAGGGCTGAACCACTATCTATACGACGATAAAGGCGTGCGTGGTGGTTTGCAGAAAGATGCATCTTTCGTGGTGCTGGGTGACTTAAATGCCGCGCCCGATTCAGGTGGTATCGACGGTGCTATTGAACAATTGCTAGAGCACCCTCGGGTTAATGACGTTAAACCGATGAGTAAAGGCGGCAAACGGCACTCTCCGGATCACGACAATTCAGAATACCATACCGCCGCATGGCGCAAGCGTGTCGACTACGTGTTACCGTCTGACGACTTGATCGTAAAAGACGCCGGTGTCTTTTGGCCAATTAAAGGACAGCAGGGCTATCGGTTAATGGCTGAGCGTGGCGCCTCTTCGGACCACCGCCTGGTGTGGATTGATATTAGGTTGTAGAGCCTTCGGCTGGGATGGGCTTCGCGGGTTGGGCCTGCGGCGGTGTGGGGCTTCGTCGAAGGCAGCAAGTTACGCCGCGAGCGAAGCGAGCCCAAACCGGCGCAGCCCCACACCACGCGCAGCGTCCAAACCAAGCGCATTGTCTAAACCACGAACAAAGTGAGTACCCATGGATATCTATTCGGTCTCTAAGCTTAACAACGATATACGGCTGCTGCTGGAGCAGGGCTTTGGCAATATCTGGCTGATGGGTGAGGTATCAAACTTTGCAGCGCCGGGCTCCGGGCACTGGTACTTTACCCTAAAAGACGACAAAGCCCAAATTCGTTGCGCCATGTTCCGTGGTAACAACCAACGCGCTAAAATTAGGCCCCAGAACGGTGTGCAGGTGATGGTTCGGGCGCGGGTAACAGTTTATGCGCCACGCGGCGACTACCAGCTAATTATCGAACATATCGAGGATGCTGGTCAGGGACTCCTGCAGCAACAGTTTGAACAGTTAAAAGTAAAACTTGCCGCCGAAGGTCTATTTGCCAACGAGCGCAAGCGCCCGCTTCCCGATGATATTCGCCGGGTTGGGGTTATCACCTCGCCGACCGGTGCCGCTATTCAGGATATTCTAGCGGTGATGAAACGTCGCGACCCGCAGGTCGAAGTGATTATTTATCCCAGCGTTGTACAGGGTGAAGCGGCTATCCCCCAATTAAAGCAAATGCTGACAAATGCCTATCAGCGCAACGAAGTGGATGTGCTGCTGGTAAGCCGTGGCGGCGGTTCGATTGAAGACCTCTGGTGTTTTAACGACGAATCTGTTGCCCGTTTATTATTGGACGCGCCGATGCCGGTGATCAGCGCTGTCGGCCACGAGGTGGACTTTACCATTTGTGATTTCGTCGCCGACTTGCGTGCTCCCACACCATCCGCAGCGGCTGAACTGGTTACTAAAGATCGTGCGCAAACCCGGCAGCAGTTGCAGTCTCTGCAACAACGCCTGGTGTTAGCGCAACAACGCAGGCTGCAACAGTCCCGGCAGCAACACCAGTTTTTAGCGGCACGATTGCAACAACAACATCCGCAAAGACAATTGCTACAACAATCGCAGCGTGCGGATGAATTACAAGCACGGGCAATGCGCGCGATCAGCAGCCAGCTGCAACGTGTAAGTCAGCGCCAAAGCTATGTGAAAAGCCGGCTGCAGGCACTGCATCCGCAAAAGGATATTGACCGTTACCAACAGCGCCTCGTTGATGCTCAGGAGCGGTTAAACCCAGCGGTGACGCGACTGTTAAAGCAGAAGTCAGAAAGGCAGCGGGCGTTAATGCAGGCACTTAACATCGTCAGTCCACTGAACACTTTAGAGCGCGGCTACGCCATCGTGCGCGACCAGCAAGGCAAGGTTATCCACGCCGCCGAAGAGGCCCCGTCCGGAACCGGGCTATCGATTAAACTGGCCAAAGGCGAGATTAAAGCAAGAACGGTTTAGGCTCGCTTTGCTCGCGGTTTATCATGAGCGCAGCGAATCCAAACCGCGAAGCCCGGAGGGCAAGCCTAAACCGCGAAGCCCAAACCGCCCGCAGGGCCTACTCCCACTCAATAGTAGCTGGTGGTTTGCCGGAAATGTCGTAGGTGACGCGGGAGATGCCGCTGACTTCGTTAATGATCCGGTTCGACACTTTTTCTAATAACTCGTACGGCAGGTGCGCCCAGCGTGCGGTCATAAAGTCGATGGTTTCGACGGCACGCAGTGAAACAACCCAGTCATACTTACGCTGATCGCCCATAACACCGACCGAGCGCACTGGTAAGAACACCGCAAAAGCCTGACTGACTTTATTATACCAATCAGCTTTGTGCAGCTCTTCAATGAAGATCGCATCGGCACGACGCAGTAAGTCGCAGTACTCTTTCTTAATTTCGCCCAGCACACGCACGCCAAGACCTGGCCCCGGGAATGGATGGCGATACAGCATGTTGTAGGGTAAACCCAGCTCAAGCCCAATTTTACGCACTTCGTCTTTGAACAACTCGCGCAGCGGTTCGACCAGACCAAGCTTCATGTCTTCCGGCAGACCACCGACATTGTGGTGCGATTTGATTACATGTGCTTTACCGGTTTTTGAACCTGCCGATTCAATCACATCTGGATAGATTGTGCCCTGAGCTAACCAGTCAACTTCGGTCAGCTTAGCGGCTTCTTCATCAAAAATATGAATGAAGGTGTTACCAATGATTTTACGCTTTTTCTCTGGATCGTTTTCGCCCTGTAAAGCATCTAAGAAGCGATCTTCGGCGCGAATCGGTAGGATGTTCAGACCATAGTGATCACCGAACATTTCCATCACCTGCTCGGCTTCGTTTAGGCGTAATAAGCCATTGTCGACGAAAATACAAGTCAGCTGCTCGCCGATAGCGCGATGCAGTAACATGGCGGTCACTGACGAATCGACCCCGCCAGACAAGCCTAAGATAACTTTATCGCTACCAACTTGCTCACGAATGCGCTCTATTGCGTCATCGATAATTTTTGCCGGAGTCCATTGCTTTTCACAACCACAAATATTACTTACAAAGTGTTCGAGCATGCGCATGCCCTGGCGCGTGTGAGTCACTTCCGGGTGAAACTGAACACCGTAAAACTGACGACGCTCGTCAGCCATTGCCGCGTAAGGGCAATAGGAGGTCTTAGCGACCGTGTGGAAACCCTCGGGGATAGTCTCTACTTTATCACCGTGACTCATCCATACATCAAGCAATGGAGCACCATCGTCACTGACTGCGTCTTCAATAGCTTCGAATAATGGGCTGCTCTCGACCAATTCGATTTGCGCATAGCCAAATTCACGCTCTAACGAGCATTGCACTGAACCACCTAGCTGGTGAGCCATGGTTTGCATGCCATAGCACACACCAAATACCGGTACGCCGGCTTCAAACACATAATCCGGCGCACGCGGCGAGTTCTCTTCAGCGACACTTTCCGGCCCACCTGAGAGGATAATCCCCTTCGGTGCAAAGTCCTTAATATCTTGTTCATCAACGTCCCAGGCCCAGAGTTCGCAATACACGCCGATTTCGCGGATACGGCGGGCAATTAACTGGGTGTACTGCGACCCGAAGTCTAAAATAAGGATTCGGTGGTCGTGAATATCTCTAGTCATTGGTTATAAGTTCCGTTATTCGATTAAAAAGGCTTAAGAGCTACGGTAGTTAGGCGCTTCTTTGGTAATTTGCACATCATGAACATGAGACTCACCCATGCCAGCTGCCGTTACTTTGACAAACTGAGGCTTAGTGCGCATTTCGTCGATATCAGCACAGCCAGTCAGCCCCATTGCTGAACGGACGCCACCCATCTGCTGGTGAATAATCGCCGAAATCGGACCTTTGTAAGCAATCCGCCCTTCGATACCTTCAGGTACCAGTTTTTCCGCTTCGTTGGAGCTTTGGAAATAACGATCCGAAGACCCGTTACGTTGTCCCATAGCACCTAAGCTGCCCATGCCACGGTACGATTTGTAGTAACGCCCCTGGTACAGCTCGACTTCTCCCGGAGACTCTTCGGTACCGGCTAACATGCTGCCAACCATGACACAGTTAGCGCCAGCCGCGATGGCTTTGGCGATGTCACCGGAAAAACGGATGCCGCCGTCGGCAATAACTGGAATACCCGAGCCTTTTAGCGCATCAACGGCTTCGCTGATAGCGGTAATCTGCGGAACACCACAGCCAGTTACGATACGCGTGGTACAAATTGAGCCTGGGCCGATACCAACTTTAACGGCGTCAACACCGGCGTCAGCCAGTGCTTTAGCACCAGAGGCCGTAGCTACGTTACCGGCAATAATTTGCAACTTAGGGAAGTCTTTGCGGGTTTGCGAAACACGTTCGATCACGCCTTGCGAATGGCCGTGCGAGGTATCGATTAGCAACACATCAACGCCGGCTTCTACCAACAACTGAATGCGTTCTTCGGTGCCCGGGCCCACACCAACGGCAGCACCTACTCGCAAAGAACCCAATTCGTCTTTGCAGGCATTTGGTTTGTTTTCGGCTTTTTCAAAGTCTTTAAGAGTGATCATGCCTTTTAGCTTGTAGGCATCATCGACCACCAATATTTTTTCGATGCGGTGTTGATGCATCAACTGCAGGATTTCTTCGCTTTCCGCGGTTTCGTGCACGGTTACCAGGCGGTCTTTGCCGGTCATAATTTCGGTAATTTGCTTGCTGTCGTCGTCTTCAAAACGCGTATCACGGCCGGTAACAATACCGACTAAGTCGCCATTTTTCTCGATGACAGGAAAGCCCTGGAAGCCGTGTTCAGCGGTCAAAGCTTTGATTTCGCCGATGGTGGTATCCGGATGAATGGTTACCGGATCGGCCACAATGCCGCTTTCGTATTTTTTCACTTTACGGACGTGCGCGGCTTGCTGTTCTGCGGTCATGTTTTTATGAATAAAACCAATTCCGCCCTCTTGCGCCAGCGCTATCGCTAACGGAGCTTCGGTAACGGTGTCCATAGCGGCCGAGATTAACGGAATATTCAAGCGAATATCGCGCGTTAACTGAGTACGTAAATCGGCTTGATGGGGTAGGACAGTTGAATGTCCGGGGACGAGTAAAACGTCGTCAAAGGTAAGGGCTTCTTGGGCGATTCGCAGCATTGCAACACTCCGTGACTGGATTCATGTTGCGCGTGGATTATACATAGGAATGTTATTTCGCGCAAGCTTTTTTAGGCTCGCTGCGCTCGCGGTATGGGGGCTTCGCCCGCTTTAGCGAACGGCCTTCGGCGTTCGGGTTTGGAGCTTCGCTGGTCTGGGGGCTAAACCACGCGTAGCGTCTACACCGGCAATGCCCAAAACCGTGAGCGTAGCGAACCCATTTTTAGACGTCTAAATGTCTTGACGGCTTACATGCTGGACTGCTATGTTCCGTGAATAGCGTTTTGGAGGTGTTTATGGTTTTGCCGGTAGGTCGTTCTTTTTATGTCACAACCGATTATGGTCGGGTAAAAGGCTTTCGCTATGCGGCGGATAATGGTCGGCCGGATGCTCCAGTGGTCGTGGTGCAAGGTGGCATTAGTGGCACCGGGCAGCTGTGGCGGCTGGATGGCAGCGGTTGGTGGCAATCTCTGTATGACGCATTTGCTGAGACCGAAGATTTGCAAGTGATTAGCTTCGACTATTTGGGCGGGCTTGGCGGCTCTACTACGCCGGAGCAGCCGTTAACGGTTGAGCAGCATGCCCTTGCCTACTTGCAGGCACTAGAAAAACTTGGGGTGGATCGAATTCATGGCTGGGTTGGTGGCTCCTTTGGTGGAGTGCTCGGGCTGCAAGCTGCAAGTCTTAAACAAGGGCCGCCGATCGATCGGCTAACAGTCATCGGCGCGGCCCATAAACCGTCCATTCAGTCATCCTTACTGCGTTCGTTCCAGCAGTTACTGCTACAGAACTGCGACTGCGAACAGCAAGGTGTGGTGCTAGCCCGCGCTTTGGCCATGCTGAGTTATCGCAACGCAGACGAATTTGAGCGTCGCTTTGAGCACCCCGATGACGCACTGGAGTATCTGCTGGCACAAGGCGAGCGGTTATTGCAGCGGCATGGCAAGCAGGCGAATAAGTTATTTACCCACCTGACGCCAATATTAAATGACTACCACATTGATGTGCGACAAATAACCTGTCCGGTGCAACTGGTGAGTTTTAGTTCGGACACTATAGCACCACCAGCGCTGGTGAGTGAGCTGGAGGCGCTGCTGCCCGACTGCGATAGTTACGTCAGTATCGAAACGCCGTTTGGCCATGACGGGTTTATCAAGAACGTGGCCGATTATCAAACCTCGTTAAGCCAATATCTTCCTCAACTTGCGGAGACCCATGTATGAAAGATGAGACGCTGGCCATTCATCACGGCTACCAAACCGACCCCACCACAAAAGCGGTCGCTACTCCTATTTATCAATCAGTAGCCTTTGAATTTGACGACGCACAGCACGGCGCTGACTTGTTTGATTTGTCGGTTCCCGGAAATATCTACTCGCGCATTATGAACCCGACCAATGATGTGCTTGAGCAGCGCATTGCAGAACTTGAGCATGGCGTGGCTGCTCTGGCGGTAGCGTCCGGCATGGCGGCCATTGAATATGCAATTATTACGCTTGCCTCGCAAGGCGATAATATTGTTACTACCCCTCAACTATACGGCGGCACTTACACGCTCTTCCGACATATGTTGCCGTCATTTGGTATCGAGGTTCGGTTTGCCGACGGTGACAAACCGGAGGATCTGGCACACCTAATTGATGATAAAACCAAAGCGCTTTACTGCGAAACGATTGGTAATCCAGCTGGCAATATTGCTGACCTGGAAGGGCTGGCAAAAGTTGCCCATCAAGCCGGTGTACCGCTAGTGGTGGATAATACCGTGGCAAGTCCAGTGCTTTGCAAACCTATCGACTTTGGTGCCGACATTGTGGTGCATTCGCTGACCAAGTATATCGGCGGGCACGGTAACTCGGTGGGTGGCCTTATCGTTGACTCTGGGCGGTTCGACTGGCTTCAACATAAACAGCGTTTTCCTCAGTTCAGCAGTCCGGAACCCGCTTATCACGGTGTTGTATACACGGAGGCATTTGAAGCTGCGGCTTTTATTGCCCGAGTAAGAACCGTAGCCTTGCGTAACACCGGCGCCGCGTTGTCGCCATTTAATGCATTTTTGCTGTTACAGGGCCTGGAAACGTTATCGCTGCGTTTAGAACGGCATTGCCAGAATGCTGAAAAAGTGGTGGATTACTTACAACAGCACCCTCAGGTGGAATGGGTTAATTTTGCCGGATTACCACAACACCCAGATTATCAACGGGCTCAACATTATCTTAAAGGCGGAATACCGGCCTCGCTGTTAACCTTTGGTATCAAGGGAGGTTTTGCAGCCGGTGTCGCGTTTTACGATAAATTAAAGCTGTTTAAAAGACTGGTTAATATCGGGGACGCAAAAAGTCTGGCCTGTCATCCTGCGTCGACGACGCACCGGCAGCTAACCGTGGACGAGCAGATTCAGGTTGGCGTTAAGCCCGAAGCTATCCGCCTGTGCGTGGGCATTGAACATATCGACGATATTATCGCTGATTTGGAGCAGGCGCTTTGAAGGGATTGGGCTCCCGTTGGTCGCGGTTTAGGCTCTCTGCGCTCGCGGTATGGGTGCTGCGCACGGTCTGGGATCGCGTTGCTCGCGATTTATCATGAGCGTAGCGAATCCATCCCGCGAAGCCCGGAGGGCAATCCCACTCCGCGAACGCTAGTGAGTCTAAACCGCGACCAACGGGAGCCCAAACCCTGTTACTGGTCCTTCTTCATGTGCACATCCATTTGTGGGAATGGAATGCCGATGCCTTCTTCGTCTAAACGGTCTTTAATACGCTCCAGCAGATCCCAGCGGGTTGGCCAGTGATCTTCGGTCTTGGTCCATGGACGTACGTTAAAGTCGACTGACGAGCTGTTCAACGCAGTAACCGTTACCACCGGTGCGGGATCCTCCAGAATCCGTTCATCCTTTTCTAATTCTTCCATCAGCACCTTTTTGGTGTGCTGTAAGTTCGCTGAATAGCTAACGCCGATCACCAGATCGATACGACGCAACGGCTCACGATTATAGTTAACAATAGCGCTACCAATCACTTGTGAGTTCGGTACATACACCACTTTACGATCCGGGGTCATTAGTATGGTCTGGAAGATATTAATCTCTTCCACAGTACCCGCAGTACCGCCACACTCAACGTATTCACCCGCCCGCAATGGCCGGAACATAATTAACAATACGCCTGACGCGATATTGGATAACGACCCCTGTAAGGCCAGGCCAATGGCTAAACCGGCTGCACCTAAAATAGCGATAAACGAGGTTGTCTGAACGCCAATCTGGCTTAATGCAACCAATAGTGCGGTAATGAAAATAATCGATTTAACGATCGCCGATAAAAAGCTAATCACGGCGCCGTCGACTTCTTTCTTCTCCATGCCTCTGCGCATGATGCCGGTAACGATCTTGGACGCGATACGGGAAGCGATCAAAATGACGATCGCAATAATTACTTTGATACTGTACTCGATCAACATGTCTTGGTTATTGTTGATCCAATCAAGAATCGTCTGCATTGGAAGAATTCCTTATTTAACAGCGTGTTTTTAAAAGACTATCCCAGCGTACGCTAGATTAGCAAGCTCAAATGCTAAATCGATAGCGACCCTGACTATCAGCTTGCCCCAAGTAAGTGAACATTTCTGCCAACCCTTCAGGAGTGCGCGGATTTGGCCGCACTGTACCTGAAATAGACACATCGTTGCTATCGATAGTGCCATTAAAGTTTAGCCCCAGGCTATTATTGCCTGCCATTGCGAGCTTTATTGCCCCCTGTTCGGAGCAGCCTAATTGCAACGGAAACTCACCCAATGACAACCATTGGTTATTAACCAGCACTTCTATGTTTTGTCCCTCGGCTGATCCGGTGAGCTGTTCGCACCAACGTTGCTCTAAGGGAAGCTGAAGCTGGTACTCTTTTAAAGTGAGCTGCCAGTTACCTCGTGTCTCGATTGGCATAGCGACATCGGTCAGAGCTAACAGCGGTGCTAACTGGCCCGCCACCTCGAGTTCATTAAGCTTTAAGCCTGCCGTCGAATAGGTCAATTCACCCTGTCCGGCTATGTCATTTTCGGTTGCTGGCACGTTAAGCTGCAATGCGACACGCCCGGCTAGTAGTTGAGTCGGACTTAATGACCAACTAACATCGTAAAACCATTGTTGGTTAACTTTTAGCTGTCCGGCAGAACCGTTCCAGAGCGAGCCAGATACTTGATTAAGCGATATACCAGCGGGTAATTGTACCCAATACAAAGCTCTTGCAGGCGCGTACACAACCAGTAATACCAGCGTAATTATTATCCAAAGTATCCAACGCTTCATAGGGCTTCCGTTACCAATAATTGCCGTACTCGCACTTGTCCGGGACTGTCCAGTTTAGCGATATCGGCGGTTTCTACTTGCAGCTGAAAACGGCTTTCGAGCTGCGCAATAAGTTCTAAAACTTGTTTAAAGTCAGCATCGTCAATACTGACCAGAACGCTATCCTGCTGTGGCTGCAAGCGGGCGATATCAAGCTCTAAAGCGCGCGCGGCTGAATTTATCCGCTGACTCACCGACTCATCGTTACGCGTTCGCTGCGGCGCCCTGTCTTTTGCTGCCTGATAGCGTGCCAATGTTTGCTGGACCCAGCTTAGCTGCTGCTGCTGAGCTGCAACTCGTTGGTTGGCTTGTTGAAGGGCACTAACACTGGGTTGCCAGATAACAAAATAAAGTACGGCGATGCCTAACACAATGGTCAATACACGCAGCAGCCGTTGCTCGCGCTCATTTAAAGCCAACCAGCGCTGCTGGGCTTGCTGATAAAACGAGTGATTCTGTAGTCGCTGCTGCAGCTGGTTTATTACGCTCACGATCGTTCCTCCAGACTCACTGTTATAGTACCCGCAACTTGCGACCCACGATTGCTTAGGGTGCCCTGCTCAACCACTAAGCCCGAATCCTTGGCGCTTTGCTGAAATGTTTCCAGTTCGGCAAACGACTTCGCTATAGCATGTAAGCGCAGTTCGCCACGCTGGAATTTGAGTAGCTCCAAGGTTAACGAGGGAGCGCTACTAAATGCAGCGCCCAACTGGTCAAGTGTGCGCAGCATTGAGGCTTGCTGCCCCTCATTCAGGCCTAACTGATCAATTTGGCGTTGTAACTGCACCCGCAAATTGACCACCCGCTGCTGCGCTGGAAACTGTTCTTGATACAGCGCTAATGCCTGTTGCTGCATCGCGTCCGCCTGACTATTTAAGCTAACCGCGCGCAGCCAGTTATAGCTGACCGCGACCACAAAGCAACACGCGGCCGCCACAGCCAAAGGACGCCAGTTTAGATTCAATGTTTTACGTGGGGTCTTCGGTCTAAATTCTCGCTGACGAATATCAAATCCACCGGTACCCTTCGCCAACGCAGTAACAGGCAGCTCGATATCGGCGGCTTCTGTTAGTACCGTTGGCTCTAGCCAGCCAAGCTCGCCGTAATGAACCAACTTCATTGGGGTTTCACGTTCTACCGCAGAAGCGCTAAGCACCTCACCAAACAAGTCATTTTCCAGGGTAAAACCGTGCCAATGAGAGACTCTAACAATGGTATCGTTGCCCAAAGTTAAGCAATGCCATTCACCTTCTGCATACGGCAGTAAAAGATAATCAGGAATCCACTCATCGGCGCTAATTTGTGCTTTATTTAAGACCGATTGCCATTGCTGCATATGGCGGCGTTCTGTTACAACCACGGGCAATGGCAGCGACGACTTACCGGGCTTAGACCAGGCAAAATGCAATTTTTCAATATCGCTGGCGAGCTCCTCTTCGAGCGCGAACGGGATTACTTTGTCAAGATGACGACGGGCGCCGCTTGGCAGCGTCACATGCTGTAACACTGCGTCCTGTCCCGGAATAGCCACGGTTACAAAACAACGTTCGGCTTGAGCTGCTAGTTGCTTAAGGTCATCGAGCGAATTTAACTCACCACTTGCTATAGTCTCGTTTAATTCAGTGTTAACGATAAACCAGTGAACTTTTTGCTCTTGCATTGACGCGGGTAAACGGAGAATCAGCCGTTCCTGCATATTTAGTCTCCCATCGCTCGGTAAATTACTGTTGTATGTTTGCCGTCCAGTTGTAGTACCGAGCGAGCTTGTATTTCACTGTCTTTCCATTTTAAAAAAGCGGTTAGCTGAAAGAATTGACTATTTACAGTCAACTCCGACAAACCGCCTTCAGTTTCTGTCTTTAACGAACCCAGACTGCCTTCCGATAAAACCGTCGAAATTTCTTCATACCCTTTTTCAGGGCGTCCTCGGAGTACATCTTCAGCGGCTGAAACAGACATGTTGCCCTGAGTCATACCCACCAGCAGCTCAGCGTTATCCAAATCAATCGTATTTATATTGATGGTTAGCTCTTGGTTGTTTGGTATCACACAAACCAGGGGCCGAATCTTATCTACTATCTCAGCAGAAAAGCCTCTAATCAACCGTAACTCACTAATATCAAGTAGCCCGCTATTAGCTGTCTGATAAGGTAACGGTAGCGATTCATAATCGGCATCCTCGGCTCCCTGAGCCGATAATTTAAGGTCCGAATCGACAAAGTCACTCAGCGCGTGAGCCAGCCTCTGAGCTTGGTAAGCATCAATATCTAACGCGACCATTAACGCTGTAAACTGCTTTATGCGCAGTTCTTTTAAGCTTTCGTCCTGTTCGCCACCGGCCAGACTGTTGGCGTTAAAACAACTGTGCAGATCTCTCACTGCTGCCGACAACTGTCCACCGCCGGCTAATTGGAACGGACCCGTTTCTGTCGCCCAAGCCTGCTTTAGATGAGGAATCCCATCGTTTGCATCGAGCTCTTGGGTTAACACCTCGCTCAGCACCTCTTCTGCACTGAGCCACATCCAGTAGCTTTGTTCCGCCTGATAGGCGCTGCTGCTTCGACTGACATGGTTTTGTAATTGGGTCCCCAGCTGCACAGCAACCACGGATACAATAGCTACGACCAGTAGCACTGTTATAAGAGCCGCGCCATGCTGTTTATGTTGCTTAGCTTTCATCATCAGAGCCCTTGCCTGATGAAGCAACGCCACTGGTTAAAAATACTCGATACATTTCACCAAAAACCCGGGATATAATGGTGACTTCTATTGCAGCGGGCATATCTCCCGTCGTCGACCAGTTGCTATTCCAACCTTGCTGCATCCCACTATTATCATCCGCTTGACCTGACTGCCGATAAAACCGAACCTGAAAACTCTCGATGTCTGTCAGCAATGTCTGTACCTGAGGCTCGCCTGACGTGTCGTTAACGAAGGTAAAGCTAAGCCGTTGTAACTCCCCATCCCTTACTCGATACACAATTGGCTGCAATTCGCTGCGTGGCAATCGCAACCCGGGGTTATCAAAGCCACTGCGTACAAAAGCTAATACACCGCTTTCCGAGTCAATATTATCGACATTATTAGTCACGTACTGATGGATGACCTCGCCCATATTGGGTCGAGTTGGCTTAGCAACTGCCTGCCGTACATCCTGCTCTATTAATAGCCAACTAAACTGTAGCTGTTCAATTTTTTCAAAACGTTGTTCCGATTGTTTTTTAGTACTTAACACCTGGTCCAGAATAGAAAAGCTGCCGAGCCCGAGCAATGCGAAAATTGCTATTGTGACCAGTACTTCTACCAGGGTAAAACCGCCGTTATTTTTCATTGCGGTGCTACCGAAGATTCTGTTTTGCTGACCGGTTTACGCAGGTAACTGACTAATTGAATGGCTTCGCCTTCGTCACCCGCCCTGCCGACGCTCACCGTTACCGCCACTACATTCGGCGTCACCGTTTCCGTCACTTGCTGCTGCCAGCGCCAGCGCTGATCCCCCATCATCGCTTCACCGGTCTTATTGTCACTAATCGGCCAGCTACGCTGTAACGCGAGTTCTGCTAAACGGTTAGAAGCAACATACTGCGCATAGGTCTTATCCTGCAACGAGCTAAGCCCACTAATATGGCCACTTGCGGCTTGTAACGCAGCCACGGCAGCCAGTGCAAATATCGCTAAAGCGACCATCACCTCAATTAAGGTAAAACCTGATTGCGGGGGACTTTTAAGCGCCATTGCCATCTCCCTCAGTCACATTTATCTGCCATGCTGTTTCAGTTTCTAACTGCACCGACCTAAGCCCGCCAATAACTCGAAACGTCAGTGAAAAATCAGCGATTTCTCCGCTTGGCAAAATCATAACCTGAGGCTGTTTTAACTCGTCTTCCTGCTCATCAGAATCATCGGACTCTGCCAATAAAAAGTCATCGTTTTGTTGTTCATTAGCTTGAACAGCAAAGCCTAAATTGCGATTAAAATTCCACTCATAATCATCCAGTGACTGTGGTTTTAGGCCGCGCTGTCTCAGTGGCTGCCATTGTTGTTGCTGCCATTGTAAAAACTCATAACGTCTGTTTTCTGAGTCTAAAAACAACCCGACTGGCCGTTGCCTTAACATCGCATACTGTCGCGCGATATCTAGCTGCAGCTTTAAGCGGCCGGCCAGCTCGCGTGCCTGATTATCATTGTCTTTAGACGACGGTAAAGTCATTACCACGGCGCTGGCCATAATGGCGATAATAGCCATTACCAGTAATATTTCTATTAAGGTAAAACCACGCGCGCGTGCCATCATTTAGTTACTGTTTTGTTCTCCAATCATCCAGCTACCAAAGTCATCATCGGTACCCGGCTGCCCATCTGGCCCGGGCGAAAAAATATCGATATCGCTGTATTCACCTGGGTTCAACAGTAAGTAGTCGTTACCATAAGGGTCTTGTGGCAAACGCCGAATGTAACCGCCCTGGCGATAGTTGCGAGGTTGCGGGTCCAGGTTGGGACGTTCCACCAATGCTTCCAGGCCTTGCTCGGTGGTTGGATAAGAAGAGTTATCAAGATGATACTGCGCTAACGCGTTTTCTAACGCGACAATATCGGCAATGACTTTTTGCTCGTTAGCGCGCTGCTGGTTACCCAAAACATTGGGTAATACCATGGTCGCCAGAATGCCAATAATGGCGATTACCACCATCACTTCTACCAGTGAAAAACCTTGTGATTTACCTTTCATAACTACAACCCTACGCTATTATTTAACTGAAGTATTGGCTGGATAATCGCCAATACAATAAAGAACACAATACCCGCCATAGTGACAATTAATGCGGGCTCGAAGACTTTCAAAGATACTTGTACCAAGCCTTCAAATTCGCGGTCCTGATTGTCCGCTGTGCGGCGCAACATTTGCTCCAGCTCACCTGATTTTTCGCCAGCGGCAATCATATGTAGCATCATCGGCGGAAATAGTCCCGTTTGCTGTAACGCTGCCCTTAAAGACGAGCCTTCTTTTACGTGTGTTGCGGCCGTTTCAATGGCTTCTCGAATCGCAAGATTACCAATCACTTTCGCTGTAATTTGTAACCCCGTTAGCAGTGGTACCGCGGAAGACGTCAATATACTGAGTGTGCGTGCAAAGCGAGCGGTGCTTACGCCTCTAATAATCTTCCCCAAAAACGGCAAGCGCAATAACATTAAATGATATCTGTACTTGTTCTTATCCACTCTAAGCCATTGTTTAAAGATAACCATCGCTACTGCCAATATGACCAGCATCCAAAGCCCATAGTTCTGCAAAAATTCAGAAATACTGAGCATCGCGGTAGTTGTCGGTGGCAACGACTGTCCCATCGTTGAAAAGTTGTCAACGATCTGTGGCACAATTGACACCAGTAAGAATATGACAATACCTATCGCTACCAGGGTTAACATCAGTGGATAAACTGAGGCCTGGGTTAACTGACTGCGCATATGTTGGCGCTGTTCGGTATAATCGGCCAATTCGGTCAATACCTGATCCAGATGGCCAGACTTCTCGCCAGCCGCGACCATTGCCGTGTACAGATTGTCGAATACATGGGAGTAGTCGCGCATTGCTTCGGCAAGGCTATAACCTTCCACCACCTTGCTGCGAACTGACATGAGCAGGTTTTTTAAACGAGTTTTTTCTGTCTGATCGGCCACCGCCAACAACGCTTGTTCAATTGGCAACGCCGAGCCGACCAGTGTTGATAGTTGTCGGGTAAGTAATGCTAAGTCTTGTGCTTTTACTTTGCGTTTAAAGCTCCAGCGGGTGGTTTTTTGATTACTTTTTTCTTGCTGTGAGGCTATTTCTACCGATAACGGCATTAACCCCTGTTCGCGCAACTGTTGTCGAACTTGTCGTATCGTGTCCGCTTCCAGTACCCCACGCTTCTTTCGTCCATTGGCGGTGACTGCTTGATACTCAAAGGCTGCCACAATTACTCCTCGCGCGTTACGCGCACTACTTCTTCGAGTGTTGTCTTACCTTTCAACACTTTATCTAAGCCGTCACGACGGATGCCCGGGTGAGCTTTGCGCGCGTGCTTTTCTATGGCTTGTTCGCCGTGGCCATTGTGGATAAGTTCGCGAACATGATCATCGACCACCAGCAACTCGTGAATACCGGTACGGCCACGATAGCCACTCTGGTTACAATGTTCACATCCGGCGGCCCGGTATATAACACTTTCCTGATCCTCGGCAGGCAGTCCCAGTAGCTGTTTTTCCTCAGCATCTGGATGTCTGCTTTGTTTACAATGATGACATAAGGTTCGAACCAATCGTTGCGATACAACGGCCAGCAGACTCGAAGACAATAGGAAGGATTCAACCCCCATATCTTCCAGCCGGGTAATAGCACCGGACGCTGTATTAGTGTGCAACGTGGATAATACTAAGTGACCGGTCAACGAGGCCTGAACTGCAATCTGCGCGGTCTCGACGTCACGAATTTCACCGACCATAACGACATCCGGGTCCTGTCGAAGGATCGCTCTTAAGCCACGCGCAAAAGTCATATCAACCCGCGGGTTGACCTGAGTTTGACCAATACCATCTATGGCGTATTCGATCGGGTCTTCAACCGTCAGGATATTGCGATCTTTGGAGTTTATTTCGGTTAGCCCGGCATATAACGTTGTCGACTTACCGGACCCGGTAGGGCCGGTTACCAAAATAATGCCATGCGGCTTGTGGATAAGTTGCTCAAAAATTGCGCGATTAGCGTCTGTCATCCCCAGCTGTTCAAGGCTCAGCCGCGCGTTGTTTTTATCTAATAAACGCAATACCACCCGTTCGCCATGGTTAGAGGGCATTGTTGAAACACGAACATCCACTGCCCGCCCCGCAATCAGCAAGGAAATACGGCCATCCTGAGGGACACGTTTTTCGGCGATGTCGAGCTGCGCCATAACTTTTATTCGAGAAATTAATAATGACGACAGTTTGCGGTTTGGCTTTAACACTTCCTGTAACACGCCATCAATTCGAAACCGAATTAACAACTCTTTCTCAAACGTCTCGATATGAATGTCAGAGGCGCCTTCTTTGATCGCTTCACTCAGCATCGCGTTAATTAACTTGATGATTGGCGCATCATCTTCACTTTCCAGCAAATCTTCTGTCTGCGGTAGTTCGTCGGCCAATGAGAACAAATCAGACTCATTACCAATATCTTCCATCAACTGCTTGGCTTCGGACGAATCGCGTTGGTACGACTTAGCTAACAAACTTTCGAATTCGGCAGGACTATGCTCGGTGAGAGTAAATCCGCTGCCGAGCTTACGCCGAACTTCGCGCAAGCTGTTTAGTGAGACACCTTCTCTGACATGTAGGCTCGGGTACTCGCCCTGCTCCACAACAATGCCATGGCGCTTGGCGAAACTAAACGGCAGCCGTTGAGTTGCTATCTCAGGTGTACTAGTCATCTTTAGATGACTCCTGCTGCGACTTTTTATCGGGTTGACGCTCGTCCATATATTCATCAAAGCTTGGTGGTAACGTCAATTCACCATCCCATTCTGGCATTACCGGAGTGTCTTTAGTTGGCATTAAATCAACGCCTCGAGCACGTTCATCTAACTGTAAAGCTCGCATGTAATTGTATTTCTGCTTGCTAATTTGTCCCAATTTAGAGCCGTCGCGGACGATAGTTGGCCGCAAAAACACCATCAGATTACGCTTTTGCGTTGACGTCGACGTAGAGCTAAACAATTTACCCAAGAACGGAATATCACCTAATAACGGGATTTTTTGTACCGACTCTTGAACGTCTTCGTCAATTAAACCACCAAGCACGATGGTTTCGCCATCATTCGCCATAACGGTGGTTTTTAATTCACGTTTGTTGACGATGATATCGACTGAAGTCGCACCACTTAAACTAGAGACCTCTTGTTCAATGGTCATCTGTACGGCATCGCCTTCGTTAATCTGCGGGGTGACTTTTAACTTAATACCGACTTCCTGCCGGTCAACCGTTTGAAACGGATTATCGTTGTTATTGCCGACGGTTGAGCCAGTTATAGTCGGCACTTCCTGGCCAACCAGGAAGCTCGCCTCTTCGTTATCAACAGTTACGATACTCGGTGTTGCCAAAATATTTGAGTTGGTGTCCTGAGATACCGCTTGCACCACAGCGGCCCAATCATTTTTGATGGTACCGAACATCATACCGTTAACACTGCCTAATAAATTAGCCAACAAGCTAACATCACCGGGTTGATCGGGGTTCTGAGTTTCCGCCCCATTCTCGGAAATGACTGTCGAGCCTTCTCTGGGTCGAGCCTGGTAAGCCGCTGCTGCGAGACCGCCAATCGGCACATTGTTGCCATTGTTATATTGCACCAGGCCACCGTCTTCGCTAATCCACTGAATACCAAAGTTAACATTATCACCTTCCATAACCTCGACGATGATTGCTTCGACCTGGACCTGGGCGCGACGAATATCGAGATCCCGAATAACATTTGCCAACGATGCCAACATATCCGGTTCTGCAGTTATCACCACGGTATTAGTTGATTCATGCGCACTGATGCTGACGGTATCACCTGATCGTGATCTTCTGCTCTGAGAAGCTGTGCCAGTTTGCTGTTCAGTTTCTGCCTGAATGGAACGGCTGACATTCTCCAGTACCCCTACCAGCTCTTCAGATTTGGCGTACTTAAGATAGAAAACCCGAGTGTTACCCTCAGTTTTTAAGTCTTGGTCGAGCTGACGAATAAGCTTTTTAACCCGTTCACGGGCGCGCGGCTCGCCACTAATGACAACACTATTGCTACGCTCATCGGCGACAATCTTCGGGATTAATAACTGTGGGGTACCGTCATTCGCTTTTTCAAAAATTGACTGAGCAATACGAACCAGCTCGCTTGCAGACGCATAATCCAGCTTGATCATATCAACATCCTGATCACCTGCACGGTCGACACGCTCAATAATTTCGACCAGCCGCGAGATAGTTTCTGAACGACCTGTCATCATAATCACATTAGACGGATCGTAGCTGACCACCATGCCACCACCCGTTTGGTCATTTAACTGACGTAACAGCGGAGCCAACTCGCGTACCGAAACATTTTCGACCGGCACCACGCGCGTTATCATGACATCACCGCGAGAAGCCGCCTCTCCTGAAACAACCGGCAATGGCGAATGCTGGGCGTCTTTATCGCGAATAACCTTGATCACCCCAGAGTCCATTTCGATGGCTGCAAAGCCATAGACTTCCAGTACATTTTGGAAAAACTGGTAATACTGTTCGGTATTCATCACGTCGTAGCTACGGACGTCAATCTTACCGCGCACATTAGGATCGATAATGATTGTGCGACCCAAGTTACGACCGACTACCTGAATAAACTCTGTTATGTCAGTATTCTTAAAGCTTGCGGCGTATTCTTCTGCTACAGCTTGTTGCTGTATCAATGGGATGGTCGTTAAACTTACTCCAAAGAACGCGGCCAAAAGCCAACGTCTTAACGAATTCTGCTTCGCTGCCATGGTATTACCTATTGTTTTATTAGAGCTCAATGTCTAGCTCCATTTGTTCGTCATTGCGCAGGATCGTCACTGTTAGTTGACGCGCGTTTTGAAGCAGCTGCCCTGCTTCCATCGCTTGTTGCATGTTGGTCAAATCTAAGCCGTTGATAGAGACAGCAATGTCTCCGCTTTGAAAGCCAGCTTGATTGAACAATTCTGGTTGATTGCCCGGGCGTAACCGATAGCCTTTAAGAGACCCATTGACCACAATCGGCGAGATCTCGACATAATCCAACATCGACTCAGGATTGGCGGTCAGTTTTTCGCGAGCTTCGCTAACATTGTCAGGACTAAGCTCTGCGGCTTCAGAGTCTGACCCACCAATTTTTAGTGATAGAGCGGGTCGACTTTCACCAATATCTTCCAGCTTGAGAACTTCTAACGAGCCTGAGTTATCCAAAATAACGCGATCTGCGTAGATATCTTCGATAGTCACATTGGAATTTGCTAGCTCCTCGCCGACAATATAGGTTTGCTGTTGGCCGCGCTGTTCAATAATCGCTGCGGAGCGCAATGGGTTGCTGCTGGCTGAAACACCAATTAATCTTACATTAAGCTGCGTCTCGGGAGCCGACTCTATACGGCTACGGCTTCGCTGCTCTGCGGCCGTACCAAATATATTATGAGACTTAATCTGGGTAAGATTTACACGATTCTCGGCCCGGCCAGATACGTGATAAGCTGGTAACTCAAGCGTATCAGAATTATTACTTACCGGTGTTATTAACCACCAAATTAATTGCACCGCTAAAGCAGCCACCAGCAGCCAGGCGACAGTGGTAGCAATATTAAGAGCGATAGAAATAAGTTGACTGTTCGCTACTGAGCGTATTTGAAGTTTTGACAATTCGCGCGCCACTTTTTTATTGTTTTAATAGAGTCATGGGCCCACAGGCATTTTAACTTATCATACCCTAGGGTTCATTTTTCAACAATCCATTAACAGACATTTTATGATATTAGCATGACAAACTTATGACAACTTCTAACGCAGTAAGATTAGACAAATGGCTTTGGGCGGCGCGCTTTTATAAGACGCGGGCGATTGCCCGGCAAATGATCCAGTCGGGTAAGGTACACTACGACGGACAGCGGGCTAAGCCAGCCAAGATGGTACAAGTTGGGGCGATGCTAAAGCTGCGGCAGGGCTTCGACAGCAAAGAGGTCGAGGTATTGGCGTTAAGCGAACAGCGGCGCGGTGCACCAGATGCACAACAGCTATACCGGGAAACTGATGCCAGTGTGGAAAAGCGTGAAGAAAACGCTCAAGCGCGAAAGCTAAATGCCATGTATAATCCGCACCCTAAAGGGCGCCCGGACAAAAAGCAGCGGCGTCAGCTGATCAAATTTAAAGACGGTGGAGAGTCATGACACAACAGGCAATCGAATACCCGACCGATCAATTGGTTCGCTATACCTTTGCTGACCAGGATGTGCGCGGCGAATTAGTGCAGTTGACCAGTAGTTACCAAAGTTTAATTCGCGGCCACCAATACCCACCGTTAGTGCAACAGGCGTTGGGTGAAATGATGGCGGCAGTATCACTGTTAACGGCAACGCTAAAGTTCGAAGGGCATATTGCGGTTCAGCTGCAGGGCGACGGCCCATTAAACTTCATTGCTGTTAATGGTAATCATCAGCAGCAATTGCGTGGCATTGCCCGGATTCGGGACGAGATTAAATCGACCAATATTCGTGACATGATTGGCAAAGGCCAATTAGTTATCACGCTGGAGCCGGAACAGGGTGAACGTTACCAGGGCGTAACCAGTGCCGATGCCGATTCTATTGCAGAGATGTTAGAAAACTATTTTATGCAGTCCGAACAACTTGCCACCAAGATTTGGCTTAACGCTGATGGTGAACATGCCGCTGGCATGCTATTGCAGCGTATGCCTGCCTCTGGTAAAGATATGACCGGCTTTGAGCATTTAACGACGCTAACAGAAACTATCACCGAGCAGGAACTATATACCTTGCCGGCAGAACAACTGCTACATCGTTTATACCATGAAGAGACCGTTCATATTTATCCACCACAGTCAGTCTCGTTTGTCTGCGGCTGTTCCCGTGAACGCACCCTTGAAGCATTAGCCAGCGTGCCGGTGGAGCAAATAAAAGAAATTTTAGAACAAGATGGGGAAATTGTTATGACCTGCGATTACTGTCTGACAGAGTATCGGTTTAGCCAAGAAGATTTTGGTTAACGTGCGTCAAAGACGCACGCTACCGATTACTTCTTGTTCTTAATAAACTTCATCAGGCGGCGGCGTTTGCGCTGCTGCGACAGAGTCAGTTGGTTTTTCTTGCCTTCGTACGGGTTGGTCGGTTCGCGGAACTCAACTTTTATCGGTGTCCCCATCACTCCTAATGCTTTGCGGAAGTAATTGATCAAATAGCGCTGATAGGAGCCAGGTAACTTTGTCACCTGACTGCCGTGGATAACAATCCGTGGAGGGTTGTAACCACCGGCGTGGGCGTATTTAAGTTTTACCCGACGACCACTGACTAGGGGCGGTTGATGTTCTTCCTGCGCCATTTCCATAATTTGGGTCAGCTTGGCCGTACTTACCCGACGAGTGGCACTGGCGTAAGCTTCTTCGACACTTTCAAACAAATGTCCAACGCCGGTTCCATGTAGCGCAGAAATAAAGTGCAAGCGTGCAAAATCGACAAAACCTAAGCGTCGATCCAGTTCGCGCTTTATTTCTTCTTTATGGTCATTGCTTAAGCCATCCCACTTATTCACCGCTATTACGATTGAGCGTCCGGCGTTAAGGGCAAAACCAATCAAGTTTAAATCCTGATCAGTGATGGTTTCCCGTGCATCAATGATAATTAATACGACGTTAGCTTCTTCGATAGCCTGCAGCGTTTTTACTACCGAGTATTTTTCGATGGATTCGTCGATACGTCCGCGACGCCGCACACCGGCGGTATCAATTAGAATATACTCGCGTTCATCGCGCTGCATCGGGATATAAACCGAGTCGCGGGTAGTTCCCGGCAAATCATATACAACCACCCGTTCTTCACCCAAAATACGGTTAGTGAGTGTGGACTTACCTACGTTAGGACGACCAACGATGGCCAACTTAAGTGGCAACGCATCGTAATCAATTTCGTCATGGGCAAGGTCTTCGGAAACCTCCCCCTGCCCAACAATCACCTCTGGGTAGTCATCGGCTAATGGCTTAAAACAACTTTCCAGCAGCTGTTCAACACCTCGGCCATGAGCGGCCGCAATACCATATAAGCTACCGAGAGCAATGGAGTAAAAGTCTGCCATAGCGGATTGCGAATCGATGCCGTCAATTTTATTACAAACCATGTAGACTTTTTTCTGCTGCTGTTGCTTGCGCAGATGTTCAGCAATGGCCTGATCACCGACAGTCACTCCGTCGCGGGCATCGACTAAAAATAACACCACATCGGCTTCTTCGATGGCCTGCAATGACTGCTTAGCCATCACCTCGTCAATGCCTTCTTCGTCACCATGAATACCACCGGTGTCGACGACAATGAATTGATAACCATCGTAATTAGCCTGACCATATTTACGATCGCGGGTCAGGCCTGGGAAGTCTGCTACCAGTGCATCACGGCTACGGGTTAAACGATTGAACAGTGTGGATTTACCCACATTCGGGCGCCCAACTAAGGCGACGACTGGTAACATGCTATTTAATTTCCTGCAGTCAATTCAATAGCGACTAAATCGCCATCTCGAGTTTGAGTATAAAGTGTGTTGCCATCCACAATCGGCTGCGCATAAATGCCGTCGCCGCCAATTTCGTAGCGACCTTCGATATTTCCACTAGCTGGGTCTATCCAATGCAGGTAGCCTTCTAAATCGCCTAACGCAATAAAGCCATCGTGCCAAACCGGGCCGGTGAGCTTGCGCCCGAACATTTGGTTGTTACTCCAAAGCTCAATACCACCTTGTTGGTTCAGTGCATAAATATGGCTTTCGTGGTTTGTTAAGTAGATACGCCCACCGTGCACCAGTAAGTTTTCGAAAGCACTGTAGTCTCGCTTCCAGCGCACTTCGCCGCTGCGCAATTCGAGCGCTGCCAGCTCGCCATTATATGCAATCATATACACTACCGAACCGACGAGTACCGGGTTAGCATCGATATCGGCTAAAGCTTCTAGTTCGGTCGATCCGGTCGGCTGCCCAACTCGCTGGCTCCAAGCCTGTTGACCATTTTTGGCAATCAGCACCGTTGCAGAGCCATTGTCATCACCGACCATAACACCACCGTTCGCGATGGTCGGGGCTGATGAGCCTCGTATACTCAGCATGGGTGTCTGATATTCATAGAACCACTGCTGTTCGCCGCTGGCCGCATCAAAACTAATAACTTTACCGCCTGTGGTATGAACAACTACCCGATTCTCGCCCACGGCCGGATCAGAGTTAATCTCATTACCCACTTCGGTGTGCCATGCCAGTTCGCCAGTTTCCGCTTCCAAGGCTATCAGGTCACCGTTCTCGGTGCCCAAATAGAGTTTGTCATAAGAGGCAACCAAGCCACCGGAAATACGCGCTGAGAATGTTTGCGAAAAAATACCGCTGAACCAACTCTCTTCGGTCGCTTCATTAACATTGATTAAGCTGTGTAGATCTTGTGTCCAGATCGTTTTGCCGTTGTTCTTGTTAAATGCCTTAATACGCCCCTGCCGGTCAGCGGCAAAAATTGTGTCACCGTAGACGACCGGGTTCAGGCGTGAAAAGTAATCGCCGACCCCATCACCAACACTGCGCTGCCACTTAACTTTGGCAGCAACGCTTTGATTAATTGGCTGTAACGGCGCAATTTTGATTTCTTCGTCGTCATCACTAAAAATCGAACAACCACTCAAGGTAACGGTCATTAGACCTACCGTGAGCATTGATGCCGCTTTTTTAAGCTGCTTAAATACCTGCATTATGATGTCGCCAGACTGTTGAGTTTAAGTTCCAGAGCCGGTGTTAATGCCTCTCCGTCGGCAGCCAGTGCCCGTTGGTAAGCTTCACGAGCCTGCTGGTTATTACCCTGCGCACCGTAAATATCTCCTTCTAGCTCAGCTGCCGCGGCCTGATAGGCACTTGGCACTTCTGCCTGAACATTCGCTAAGGCAGCATCGTACTGCTGCTGCGCCAATAACACCCGCGCTAAACGGATACGTGCGACCGCCTTCAAGTTGTTATCATCGCTGCCATCAACAACTTGCTGTAGCGCAGTTACTGCAGTCGCCAGATCAGCTTCGGAAGCAGCGTACTGAGCCAACTGCAATGACGCCAAATGAGCGTACTGCGATCCCTGGTGCTCACTAATAAACTGTTGTGTATTAGCCAGCGCATTTTCGGAACCTTGCTGCAACTGATTCGCCACTTGCTGATAGCCGGCAGAAGCCGCATTTTGTGCACTAATTTGTGCACTATCGTAGTAGCGCCAACCAAAAAACAGACCAAAACCGATTACTGCACCAGCAATGATGCCTTTGCCATGCTCCGCCCAAAAATCTTTAATTCGCTCAACTTGTTGTTCTTCTGTCTGATCCACAGGGTCACCTCTTACGCTTCTGTCAGTGGCCGCAAATATTCTATCAATTCTGCGTGTCCTAAGGTTTTTTGTTCAGCATCACTGCGTAACGGTTTCACCGTAACCTGCTGCTCTGCTAGCTCGTTTTCACCGATAATCAGCGCCACTTCAGCACCGGATTTATCCGCTTTTTTAATTTGTTTTTTCATCGCCCCGCCGCCACAATGCACGACCAGCCGCAACTCCGGCAAGGCATCTCTCAGCTGTTCGGCAATTGCCTGCGCTTTAAGTTCCGTTTGCTCACCTAACGGCATTAAGTAGGCATCGACCACCCGCCGCGGAGATAGCTTTTCTTGTTCTTGTAACAGCAACACAAAACGTTCCATGCCCATCGCAAATCCCACAGCTGGCGTTGACTTACCACCTAACTGTTCGACTAATCCGTCGTAACGGCCACCGGCACAGACTGTACCCTGAGCACCTAAAGCTGTAGTTACCCACTCAAACACGGTCCGATTGTAATAATCAAGGCCACGGACTAGGCGCTCATTTAAGCTATACTCGATGCCAGCTTCCCGCAAGCGCGCACATAGTTGATCAAAATGCTCACGCGACTCGTCGTCCCAGTACTCCGACAGTTTGGGTGCGTCCACTAATAACGCCTGTGTGGCAGCGTCTTTACTGTCCAATATCCGCAGAGGATTGGTCTCTAATCGACGTTTGCTGTCTTCGTCCAATTGATCCTGGTACTGCAGCAAGTAGTCATGCAAAGCGTCGCGGTAGTTTGCCCGAGCTTGGTTAGAGCCTAGAGAGTTAAGCTGTAACTCAACCTGATCGGCAATGCCAAAGGCTTTCCATAAACGCGCTGACAGCAAAATAACTTCTGCATCGGCATCAGCACCTTCCAACCCAAAGGTTTCGATACCAAACTGGTGGAACTGGCGATAGCGACCTTTTTGCGGGCGTTCATAGCGAAACATTGGTCCCATGTACCAAAGTCGCTGGATTTGATTATAGAGTAAGCCGTGTTGATTGCCCGCCCGCACACAACTAGCAGTCCCTTCTGGGCGCAGCGTAACACTGTCACCATTGCGGTCATCAAAAGTGTACATTTCCTTTTCGACAATATCGGTAACTTCGCCAATAGAGCGCTTAAATAGTGCTGTGCTTTCCAGCACCGGCATACGGATTTCACTATAGCCATAACTGGCTGCTACTTGACGGATAACCGATTCGACTTGCTGCCAGGCCGGACTTTGGTCTGGTAACAGGTCATTCATGCCTCGGATTGCCTGGATGGATTTTGCCACGGGTGGTACTTCCATTATCTGTTTGCTAGCTTACAAAATGAGCGCGTATTATAGGGACTTTACAACCACGGGTAAAACGCGTTGCTAAATTTCTTTTACATCAATTTGATGTTTTTTCACAAATTCGACGCGTTCACGGATTTGTTGCTCTAGTTGATCAACCAGATTTTTGTTATCCAGCCGCAATTTTTGACGCTCGCCTCCAATATAAAGCCCGCTTTTATTTTTTGCCCCAGCCAAACCCACTTCGGCGATTAACGCTTCGCCAGGACCATTAACCACACAACCAATCACGGAAACATCCATCGGCACAGTAATATCTTCCAGTCGCTGTTCCAGCTCATTAACCGTACTAATAACGTCGAACTCTTGCCGCGAGCAGCTAGGGCAAGCAATAAAGTTAATACCGCGGGCCCGGATGCGCAGCGACTTGAGAATATCAAAGCCTACTTTAATTTCTTCCACCGGGTCGGCGGCCAGAGAGACTCGCAACGTATCGCCGATACCTTCGGCTAACAACATGCCCAAACCGATTGACGACTTAACAGCGCCGCTGCGTTTTCCTCCGGCTTCAGTAATGCCAAGGTGCAGGGGTTGCTCAATCTTGTCGGCCAACAACCGATACGATTCGACAGCTAAAAATACATCCGAGGCTTTAACACTCACCTTAAAGTCGTGAAAGTCTAGTCGTTGCAATATTTCGACATGACGCATTGCTGACTCTACCAACGCCTCAGCTGTCGGCTCGCCATATTTTTCCTGCAGGTCTTTTTCCAGTGAGCCGCCATTAACGCCAATTCGAATGGGAATGTTTTTATCGCGAGCGGCATCTACTACGGCGCGAATACGATCTTCACGGCCGATATTCCCAGGATTAATACGCAAACAATCAGCACCGTACTCAGCCACTTTTAAGGCGATTCGATAATCAAAATGGATATCGGTAACTAATGGGACTGGGCTTTTTTGTTTAATTAATTTGAACGCTTCTGCGGCGTCCATAGTCGGCACCGACACGCGGACAATGTCTGCACCTGCCGCAGCCAACTGCTCTATTTGAGCCACCGTTGCCGCCACATCTGTGGTTTCGGTATTGGTCATTGATTGCACGGCGATTGGCGCGCTATCACCAATTGGCACATCACCGACATAAATACGACGTGACGGTCTACGCTTAATTGGAGTGTCGTGCATCATAACAGGTACTTCCTACAACTTAATTACTTAAAGGAATGGTAAATCGAGCAACGCGTGCTTGTCTGAAACTACTCAAATCGACCGTTTCACCCTGATAACTGATAGAAACGGCTTCTGGTTTGCAGACCGTAACAGAGAACGGCGCTTCGCCCGGCACTGGCATTTGGTACCCCTGAGCTTTAACACCAACTGCCTGAGTTTCACCGGCTGCATCATCAACTTTTACCCAGCACTCCTCGTTAAACTCAAAAACTAACTGTGGCTCAACTGCTGGCGAGGGCTCAGCCACCGGTTCGTTAACTTCGGCTAACTCGCTTTCCGTCGCGGCAGCATCGGTAACTGTTGTGGCCGAATCTTGTCCCGAGGTTTGCTGTTCGGGCTCTTGGTCTTCAGCTACTGGTTGATTGACCGACTCCAGAGCAGTATCAACTTGCTCAGTATCAGTAACCGTCATCGGTTGGTCGGATTGTTGTGGTTGTTCCGACCGCGTCTCAGGATCGTTCGCGGATAAGGAGGTACTGGTGTCACTGCTATCGACTTCGGACTCCAACAATGGCTCTGCTCTCTCTTGCGGCTGCTGCTCACCGCTGGATTGTTCAGTTACCGGTTGGTTAATTGTTGTGTTGGTACTGGACTGCGGCTGTTCAACAGCATCCTGAACATCGTCGCTCAATTGGTTAAAGCTTAAATCACTGTCTTGCCACCACCAAATTACCAGAGCAATAACGACCACGATGACGGCATAAGTGATCAGCATCAGTCGATTGTCGCTTTCTTGATGCTTAACTCGGCGGGAAAAACTTTGCATAGCCGTTGTATCGGGTTCTTTGATCCCTAGCTGCCGGTATGCGGCAAAGATTTTTTCATCATCAGCATCTAACAGTTTTGCGTAAGAGCGAAGGTAGCCCTTGATAAAAGTTGGGGTGGAGAATGAATCGTACTCATCGGCTTCGAGCAACTCGATAATTTGCAGTCGCAAACGCAGGCGGTCAGCTACTTCTCGCTGACTTAAGTTCTTCGCTTCCCTAGCTTCTTTTAAAAGATGACCGGGTCCTTTGACAGGTTCCTTCTGCTGTTGTGCGGTGGCTTCTTGATTGGTGTTATCTACCGCGTTTTCCTCAGTCTCATTCGATTGGTTATCAGCAGTCATGTTAATTGGGTATTTCCCTGTTAGTTCGCTACCCCCTTTCGCCTTGGCTTAGCGATGGGAAAGGCACTGTGCGCGGTTAGCTGCAACGGTCTGCTGGAAACGTTCTGCCTGATCAAACATAGCCAGCGCCTGTTGCGTATCACCGGACAAGCACAGCGCGATAGCGTAATTGTTATACAATGCGCCACTCTTAGGTTGCCATGATAACGCTTGTTGGTAAAGTAGCAACGCAGATTTGACGTTTTCTTTGCGTAAATACCACTGCCCTAAGGCTATTATAACGCTTTCTGCGCGCGGCGCATCGCTATAGGCTTTATCAAGATGAGTGCGCGCCCGCTCTAATTGGTCGCGCTTCATATATTCAATTGCCAGCTGCAGCCGGCTTTCTCCGGCTTCGCTAAGCTGCGCGTTTGGGGAACCCGCGCAACCAGCCACTAGCAGGCTCACCACGATAAACTTTTTCATTCAAACAATCCTTGTTCAAATTAAACGGCACCAATTAGAGCACTAGTATAGCTGTTAGGCGCTTTTCACGCCTATTTCGTCGCCGCGGGCAGCCTGCTGACGTTTTAAAATACGCTTGGTCCGGTCGATAACGTCGCCGACCAGTTGACCGCAGGCAGCATCGATATCGTCGCCGCGTGTTTTACGAACCATGACGGTAAAGCCATACTCCATTAAAACCTTGGCAAAACGGTCAATCCGCGAGTTACTGGAACGACCATAGCCGGAACCCGGAAACGGATTAAAAGGGATAAGATTAATCTTGCTGGGCGTGTCTTTTAAAGTGCGCGCTAATGCGTGCGCTTGATCGGTCGAGTCGTTGACATGATCCAACATGACGTACTCGATCGTCACTTTATGTTGCGCTTTTGACTGCTCAACGTAGCGCCGGCTAGACGCCAGAAATTCTTCAATATTATACTTTTTATTAATCGGTACGATTTCATTACGCAATTCATCGTCCGGTGCATGCAGCGATATCGCTAACATCACATCAATTTGTTCACGCAGTTTATCCAGAGCAGGAACTACGCCGGAAGTACTGACTGTAACCCTGCGTTTGGACAGGCCAAAACCGTAATCATCCAGCATAAGTTGCATCGCCGGAACCACATTGTTCAGATTAAGCAAGGGTTCACCCATGCCCATCATCACCACATTGGTTACCGGTTTAATTCCTGTCTTGCCGTAAGCACCAAGTAACTGGTTAACACGCCAAACCTGACCGATAATTTCAGCCACGTTCAGGTTACGGTTAAAGCCCTGTGCACCGGTTGAGCAAAATGTACATTCGAGTGCGCAACCAACCTGTGATGAAACACACAACGTGGCACGATCGCGTTCAGGAATCCACACTGTCTCAACGTCTTGCCCGTCAAATAGAGTCATTACAAACTTAATGGTACCATCAGAGGACTGCTGCTGTTCTCTAATTTCAGGCGCCCTAATCTCTGCAACTTGCTGTAACTTTTGACGCAATGCTTTGTTCAAGTTGGTCATTTCGTCAAAGTCGTCGACACAAAAATGGTACAGCCACTTCATGACCTGGTCGGCACGAAATGGTTTCTCACCGATGTCGCTGAAAAACTCTTTCAGTCCCTCGCGGTTTAGGTTGAGAAGATTCACTTTTTTGTCGATGGTATTGGTCATATAAATCCTGTTGTGGGCCTGCGGCGGTGTAGACTCACGCTTTGCGCTTGCGGTATGGGCTCCGGCTATGCCGTCGCGGCGTGGCGTGCCGCCTTTCGGCGCACGGGTTTAGGGGCTTCGCCCGTCAATAATTAAACACGAGCGTAGCGAGTCTATACCCGCGAAGCGCCACACCGCGAGGGCGCAGCCGGAGCCCACCCCGCGAACGAAGCGGGCCTATCTTTTAGCGTGTACGTGGGCAGATTTCTTCGTCGCTGAAGAAGTAAGCAATTTCACGTGCTGCTGATTCAACGGCATCTGAGCCGTGGACTGCGTTTTCGTCAATAGTTTCAGCATAGTCTGCGCGTAGCGTTCCTGCCAGTGCTTCTGCTGGGTTAGTAGCACCCATAATTTCACGATTTTTTAATACCGCGTCTTCGCCTTCCAGCACTTGTACAACGATTGGGCCAGACGTCATAAACTCAACTAGCGCGCCGAAGAAAGGACGCTCTTTGTGTTCTGCGTAAAAACCTTCTGCTTGCTCTTTGCTCAGGTGCATCATTTTAGCTGCAACAATGCGAAGACCCGCGCTTTCAAAACGAGTATAGATAGCGCCAACTAAGTTTTTAGCAACTGCGTCGGGCTTGATGATTGATAAAGTGCGCTCTAAAGCCATTTTCTTACTCCAAAAAAGGTTTTAACCTGTGATTAAATTTTCCGCGCGAATTATACGGGATATTTGTTTAAAAATCGACTACCGATTGATTGTTTCCAACTGCTTTCTGAGTTAGGATGACATTATTATATAGCCATATAGACGTCCATTTGACGTAAGGAGTTGTAAACATGGCCCAGGCAACATTAGGTGGCGGTTGTTTTTGGTGTATAGAATCAGCCTTTCTACAGGTTAAAGGCATTGAGAAAGTTCAGTCGGGATATACCGGTGGAGATACTGAGAACCCAACTTACAAACTGGTATGTACCGGCACCACCGGACATGCAGAAGTCGCTCAGCTAACCTATAACCCGGAGGTAATTTCTTACCGCCAAATCTTAGAAATTTTCTTTACCCTGCATGATCCGACACAGCTGAATCGACAAGGTAATGATGTTGGTACTCAGTACCGCAGCTCGATTTTTTACCACGACGACGAACAAAAGCATGAGGCTGAGCAAGTTATAAAAGAACTTGAAGAAGACGATGCGTTCGCTGATCCGATCGTGACAGAAGTATCAACGTTAGAAACGTTTTGGGCAGCTGAGGACTATCACGAAAACTATTTTAATCGTAATCCTGAAAACCCCTACTGTCAGGCGGTTATATCACCGAAGCTGGCGAAGTTTCGGAAAACGTTTTCCAGTTTGCTGAAATAGCTTGCGTCGCTGACGCAAGTCAACACTCAAGGCAGTTACGTCTATGACGCGACTGCCTTGAGCTTATTATAAACCTGCAAAATATGTTCTATGGCGTGCTCGACGTCTGCTTCGCTGGTTTGCCGACCAAAACTGAAGCGCAGCGAGGCGTGCGCCAACTGGTCGTTAATGCCAAGAGCTCTAAGCACGTGGGATGGTTCGACGCTGGCAGAAGTACAGGCTGACCCGGACGAAATCGCTAAATCTTTTAACGACATTAATAAGACTTCGCCTTCAACCCCGGCGAAACGCAAATTAACAATGTTAGGTACTCGATATTGGTCGCTGCCGTTAAGCTCAATGCCATCGGTTGCTAGTAGTGGTTGTAAAAACTTAGATCGTAGCTGCTCAAAGTACTCGATATCTTGCTGCATTCTGTTCGCCGCCACTTCTGCGGCTTCGCCCAGCCCCACGATCTGGTGAGTAGCAAGAGTTCCGGAACGCATTCCCCGCTCGTGTCCACCGCCATGAATTTGAGCCTCGATTCGTACTCTTGGTTGCCGACGAACATATAACGCACCAATGCCCTTAGGACCGTACATTTTATGCGCGGACAGCGATAGTAGATCAATTGGCAGGCGACTGACATCAATCGGTAATTTGCCGACGCTTTGCGCCGCGTCGACATGAAATAGAGTGTCATTATCACGGCAGATTTGACCAATCGCCTCAATATCCTGCTGCACCCCAAGCTCGTTATTAACATGCATAACACTGACCAAAACCGTGTCTGATCGCAATGCTGAGCGCAGTTCGTCTAAATCGATACGACCATCTTGATCAATCTCTAAATAGGTAACCTCGTACCCTTCTTTAACCAATTGAGTCGCTGGGTCTAATACCGCCTTATGCTCACTTTTGACGGTGATCAAATGTTTGCCTTTCTCTTTCAAAAAGTGCGCAACGCCTTTCAGCGCCAAATTGTCAGATTCAGTCGCTCCCGAGGTGAAAACAATTTCACGCGCATCGGCATGAATAAGATCGGCGACCTGATTGCGGGCTATATCAACTGCTTCTTCGGCTTGCCAACCATACCGGTGAGAGCGCGAGGCAGGATTGGCATAGACGCCATCGCTGGTAAGAAATTGCATCATCTTCTCGGCCACCTGCTTGTCGACCGGTGTGGTTGCCGCGTAATCCAGATAAATAGGCAATTTCACTGCGCAATGACTCCTTTAGTGTTTATCGGTAGTGCTAAATAACGTTAAGTTCTATTTTATCACTCGCCTGACGTTCGCTCATAAAAGCGACGTCTTTGCTATCCATCAGCTCCGCCAACGTAATGCCATTTAAGAACTCAGCAATGCGGTCGCTCAAACCTTCCCATAGTGAATGAGTTAAGCAGCGTTCACCTCCCTGACAATTGGCTTTACCCTGACAACGGGTCGCATCTATCGACTCGTCCACAGCATCAATAACCGCGCCAACAGAGATTACTTGAGCATTTTTACCCAACTGATAGCCGCCGCCGGGACCCCGAACACTATGTACTAAACCGCGTTTACGCAGTCGTGCAAACAGCTGTTCAAGGTAAGAAAGTGAGATACCTTGTCGTTCTGAAATATCGGCCAGCGGTACTGGATTTTCCTTAGCAAACATAGCTACATCCAGCATAGCCGTTACGGCATACCGGCCTTTTGACGTCAGGCGCATGATCTAATCCTCTTCGCTTCGCGTATTCGCCAAGTTTACTTTCCTGACTAAATTAGTCAAGTATTAGCATTTCTTGTCGATCGAAGCGAGAATGCCGCGCAAAATGTTAAGTTCGCTCTCTTCCGGTCGCGCCCGATTGTACAAGCGTCGCAACTTAGTCATCACTTGCCCTGGATGGCTTTTAACAATAAACCCAGTGTTATAAAGCGTTGTTTCAAGGTGTTGATAAAACCGTTCTAGCTCTTCAGCCCGCGGATAATCGCCGATATCTTGTTGTTGCTGATAACGCGATTGTTCGGCCTCTGCCTCAAGATGCTGCAAACGCAATTCATAACACACCGTTTGCACTGCCATCGCCAAGTTCAGCGAGCTGTAATCTGGATTAGTCGGGATATGCAAATGATAATGGCTCAATTGCAACTCTTCGTTGGTCAGGCCATTGTTCTCACGCCCGAATACAATCGCCACCTTATGCTTTGGAGCCTCCGACAATACTTTTGCCGCGGCCTCCCGCGGTCCTAAAACAGGCCAGTCCAAGGTGCGGTTACGAGCGCTGGTTGCTAATACCAACGAGCAATCACTAATGGCCTCTTGTAGGGTATCAACAGTGTTGGCATTGGCCAGAATATCAGTCGCTCCGGCAGCTAATGCAGAGGCGTGACTGTCTGGCGCTTGCACCGGATCGACCAGCGTTAATTGCTTTAAGCCCATCGTCTTCATCGCTCTGGCTACAGAGCCTATGTTGCCGGTGTGTGAGGTATTTACGAGTACAATTTTAATAGTATCAAGCATGATGTTTGGTCTGTTTGTTGACTGTCTGCTGCTGAATAAAAGTTGTGCATGATAGCGCATTACTGGTATTATCCGCGACCGAAAAATCGTTCTTTGACAGCACAGGTAATTTGAATATGCATCCGATGTTAAACATTGCGGTGCGCGCAGCGCGTGCAGCCGGCAAAATTTTAGTCAAGCAGTTTGATCAAGGTCAACCGATCGACGCAGTCTCGAAAGGCCCTAATGATTGGGTATCAGAGATGGACAAGGCGGCCGAACAAGCAATCATTAGCACTATTCGTAAATCGTATCCAGACCATGGAATTATTGCGGAAGAGAGCGGCCAACAAGCCGGTTCGGATAATGATTTCCAATGGGTTATTGATCCGCTGGATGGCACCACAAATTACCTGCGCGGTATCCCTCACTTCTGTATTTCTATTGCGTTGTTACATAAAGGCTCTGTGCAGCAGGGCGTGGTCTACGATCCGATTCGTGAAGAGTTATATACCGCATCACGCGGCGCCGGTGCGCAATTGAATGGCCGTCGTTTGCGGATTTCTCCGAAAGTTGAATTAAAAGATTCAATACTGGCGACAGGCTTTCCATTTAAGGCAAAACATAAGTTGCCGGAATACCAGCAAATGTTTAATAACCTATTTGAACATTGCGCAGACATGCGCCGTGCGGGCTCTGCCGCTTTAGATTTAGCCTATGTAGCAGCTAGCCGCCATGACGGTTTCTTCGAAATGGGATTAAAACCTTGGGATATGCTGGCTGGCGAATTATTGATTCGCGAAGCCGGAGGTATCATCTGCGACTTTAACGGCGGTCACAACTACGTACAAACTGGCAACGTAGCCGCCGGCGCACCTAAAGTCCTGAAGCAAATGCTGCCATTGATGCGTCTGTAAAAAGACGACTGTAACGTGCGTCCTTGACGCACGTTACAATTAAACCGCGTTATAGACGCGACTTACTGCAGGTCGATTTCTTCTAGATCCAGGTCGTAGGAATAATCGATTTCAGCGAGCTCTTCCCGCAGTTGGTATTTTTCTTTAATTTGTTCTATCTCACGCCACTTGCGCTTGGCTGCGCGTCCTTTAGATGACTTTTCACTGACTTTCTGAAGCTCTTCTGAATGATCCATACTTGCCTCTCAGCTTTTATAATTATCAATTTAGCGCACGCGAACCAATTGTCAGAAAAATGTTTCTGTTAACAATTAATTCACAACTAACTTAATACCATAACAGCGGTGAGATTAAAAGATATTTGTTACGAAAATGTTGCAAATTCATCATCTTTCGATGACCATTTTATTCCGAATCAAGGGAGCGACGAGCGGCATTCCATAGCAGCCGCCGAGGAACACGAATGGCTTCGCCCCATCGGCAAGCCGATGGTCGGATCCGTCGCACCTTTACCCGTCACCCTCGGTGCGGATAAAAAAACCTCCACCCGCGATCCCTCAGAGTCACGTTTTTAAAAACGATTGGTGTTAAATGCTCTGATGTCCATGGCTACCGGGAAGTCCCTTCAGATCTTGGGTAGCCTTCGGCTCGCCGAAGGGGCAGGAGGTCGTCGACAACTCCGATGGTCGGATCCGTCGCACCTTTACCCGTCACCCTCGGTGCGGATAAAAAAAAACCGCCATCCGCTATCTGAGAACCGAATAAAGAGCCTTTTTTCGGCATCCCCGATACCAATAACATCGTTCCCATTGCACACCGCGGACGCGAATAGCGGCATTCCAATTGGGCCGCCGAGGAACACGAATGGCTTCGCCCCATCGGCAAGCCGATGGCTACCCACGATATGAACAATATCCAGCAATCCCGAAATATCGATTTTTTAAAAACGATTGGTGTTAAATGCTCTGATGTCCATGGCTACCGGGAAGTCCCTTCAGATCTTGGGTAGCCTTCGGCTCGCCGAAGGGGCAGGAGGTCATCGGCAACTCCGATGGTCGGATCCGTCGCACCTTTACCCGTCACCTTCGGTGCGGATAAAAAAACCTCCACCCGCCCCCCGCGATGCCATCAAGCGCCCCAATTAATCGGCTGACGCCCTACGCTTTGCAGGTAGTCATTGGCTTTGCGGAAGTGGTGAGCGTCGAAAAAACCACGGTGGGCGGATAGGGGCGATGGGTGTACCGTTTTTAGAATGCAATGTTTAGAGCCATCAATCAGCTCGGCTTTCTTCTGCGCGTGGGCTCCCCACAACATAAACACGATATGCTGATGCTTATCAGCCAGTTTTTGAATCACCGTATCGGTGAAAGTCTCCCAGCCCCATTTTGCATGACTATGCGCTTTGCCCTGCTCCACCGTCAGTACCGTATTCAGTAACAAAACACCTTGCTCTGCCCAACGCGTCAAATCGCCGTTTTGCGGAGGCTGACTATCCGGGTAGTCAAGCTGAATGGCTTTTAAAATATTGCGCAGCGATGGCGGCAGCTTTACACCCTCTGGCACAGAAAAACTCAGCCCGTGGGCCTGGCCTGGACCATGGTACGGATCCTGACCCAGAATAACAACTTTTACGTTATCCGGCGGCGTCTGCGTTAATGCATTAAAAACGTCTTCTTGTTCAGGGTATACCGTGCCCTGCTGCCGCGCTGCTGCGACTTTTGCCATTAAATCGGTAAAGTACGGCTTGGTTTTTTCATTGCCAAGCAACGGTCTCCAACTTTGCTGTTTCTCTGGAATCACTTAAGCCTGCTTTGTTGTTGTAGTAGACTGATGCCATTATTGGCAATAATCGGACTTCACGCAACGTGCGAGTAATTCATTTTGTAACCGGCGGGTTTTCTGGGGGAGCAACCCAGGTAGCCGCAAACTTGGCGCAAATGCATAACCTATACCCACAAGTTGAACCAATACTTGTGTTACGTAAAAAGGCGCATATGCCAACAGCTAAGGTTGAACACCTTAAACAAATGGGTGTGCGTGTTCATATCGTTAATAACTGGTCGCACATAACCACTATTATGGCGTTAATTAGATTGTGCCTACAGTTGCGACCGGATATTTTTGTCGCCCACGGATTTAGCGAACATATTTGGGGACGCATAGCGGCTATTATCGCCAAGGTGCCTCATATCGTGCAGGTGGAACATAACACTCGGGAGCGCTATACACGCTTACGCCTAGCGCTTTCTCGCTGGTTAAATCGCTATACCGATGCACTGGTTGGTTGCTCGGAAGGTGTGCGCCAGGTCCTACTAAAACGAGGCTACCCGCAAGCTAAGTGCATAGCCATTAGCAATGGCATTAACACCCGACCTTTTGTTGAAACTCCCGCACCACTTGTCGAGCGTAAGCGACAAATCATAATGATTTCGCGGATAGCCAAACAAAAGGACCACGCCACGCTTATTCGCGCTGTTGCCCAACTCAAATCTGCCGGTATAGAATTGCCGCTACTATTGGTTGGCAAGGGCAAAAGTAAAATCACTAAACAGTTAACTGAGCTGACCCAAGCGCTGGGTGTTGACTCACTGGTTCAGTTTTGTGGTTATCGAAGTGATGTACCAAAACTGCTGAATGAAAGCCGCATTTTTGTACAATGCACCCACTACGAAGGTATGCCATTAACACTTATTGAAGCGATGGCGGCTGGCTGTGCGGTTATCGGTAGCGAGGTACCCGGGGTACAAGAAACCATTGAGGAAAACTTTAATGGCCTCCTCCATCGCCACGCTAGTGCCGATGACCTTGCGCAGAAAATAAAGCGATTACTCGATAACGATGATTTTGCGCAGCAGCTTGCTGTTCGGGCCCGTGAGCAGGCGCTTAGTGAGTATTCTCAAGAACAAATGAATCACCGCTACTATCAGTTATTCCAACAACTTATTAGCCACAACGGAAATCCTAATGCATTCTGACGTCCCTATTCTGCTGATCAATTTAGATCGCTCAAAACAGCGCTTACAGTCAGCAACTGAACAATTAAATCAATGGAGGTTGCCCTTTACACGAATTAGCGCGGTTGACGGCAAAAGTCTGGACGAGAATACAGTTAAGCGCGTATTTGATGAGGATAATGCTCGCTGCCGTTATCCCTACGACTTAACTATCGGTGAAATTGGCTGTTATCTGAGTCATGTAAAATGTTGGCAGTACATTGTTGACCACAAACTCGACTTTGCCGTTATTCTGGAAGATGATCTGTGCTTGAACGCCGATACACCCAAGGTGCTTGATCAACTGCGAAAAATAACAACGGAGTGGGATTATATAAAGCTCGCCTCACCTTATAAATTTCGTCCTTATCATATCGTAGAGCAATTAACTCAATCGAATCCCACCATTTCGTTGGTTCGCTATCGCCAAAAAATACCGTCGGGAACGGTAGCGCAAGTGATCAGCTATCGCGGCGCTCAGCGTTTATTACAGCAGCGCCCGCCGTTCTTTAGACCAATTGACGTAGACATTCAGTGGCAACACGAATTAACACTAGATACTTTTGGTCTATTGCCCTACATTGCCGATAATGCAGATGCGCCTAGCGAGATCCAGCAATTAGCCACACGCAAAGCGCTGAAACAACGACGCTGGGTAAAACTAAAAGAATTATTGCGCTTTAAATTAAAGATATAACACTATGACCTATTTTCTGAACAAACTGATAGCACGCAAGTTTCCTCGCAAACTTAAGGCAACGCCTTTACACGCGACTTTTAAAAGCCGTAATGGACTATTTGTACATATTCCCAAGGCTGCAGGCAGTGCTGTTTGTATGTCTTTGTTTGGACATCAGGTGGGGCATAAAAAAATTGCCGATTATTATTTTAGCGATTACCAAGGCACCGCCTCGCTATTTAAATTCGCCTTTGTTCGCCATCCGATAACTCGGTTTGAATCGAGCTTTCACTTTTTACGCAGCAACAGTCCTTTTCTAAGCGATAAAGGCATGCAACAACAGCTCGCTAAATTTGCTGATATTAATGCTTTTTGTGACGCCTTTTTAGCGGATCCCAAAAGCTACAGCAGCTTGCATTTTGTGCCTCAGTATCAATTTTTAAGCTATACAGGTAACCGCAAAGACAAGCAAATTGGGGTTGACTATATTGGCCGTTTTGAGTCTATCGACGAGGACTTTGCAACCGTTTGTCAGCAACTCGGCGTGAGCCGAGAATTACCGCAATTGAATGTCAATAAACAGCTCCAGCGGCTATCGCTGGATGCAGAACGCAGCGAGCGTTTACGAGAGTATTACGATACCGATTTTTATTTGTTCGGCTACAACTTATAAAAAAAGCCCAGTCTGAACAGGCTGGGCTTTTTCTTGAGAACAACAAGCTATTCGTCTTTATATTTATCAAACCAATGCAAAATATATGCGACTTTATTCATCAGGTTACTTGGCCGCGCGTAGATACCATGACCAGAATCCTGAATACGCACCATTGCGGTTTCGACCCCGGCAAGTTTAAGTGCCTGATAGTACTGCTCGGTCTCAGACATTGGCGTGCGGTAGTCATTCTCACCTGTTAGCAACATGGTTGGCGTCGTTACATTGCCGACGTAACTGATCGGTGAGTACTTCATGTAATGTTCCATGTTTTCCCATGGCAGGCCGGGGAACCAATACTGATAAAAGTAATTGTACATATCTGCGGTTAACACAAAGCTGTACCAGTTAATCACCGGCTTAGCGACCACAGCAGCTTTAAAGCGATCGGTATGACCAACAATCCAGGCGGTTAATACACCACCGCCACTACCACCGGTAACAAACAGTTGATCTTCATCGATAAAGCCTTTATCAATAACCGCATCAACACCGTCCATCAGATCGTCGTAATCATGGCTCGGGTAATTTTGGCTGATTTCATTCGCAAATTCGTCGCCATAGCTGGTGCTACCGCGCGGGTTGGTATACAACACCACATAGCCGGCTGCGGCAAATAACTGCACTTCCGCCGCAAACCGAGGTCCATAATTAGTATGCGGTCCGCCATGAATTTCTAGCATCAAAGGATATTCTTTGCTGGGATCAAAATTAGGTGGGTATGCAACCCAGCCTTGTAAATCCAGCCCGTCGACGCTCGATTTATAGTTAATTTCTTCAACCTTAGCCAGTTGCTTGTGGCCCAGCGCGTCTTCGTTCAGCTGTGTTATCTGCTGCGTATCACCGTCGTCCCAGATACTTAGCTCGGCAGGAAGCAGTGGGTTTGATAGTGTATAAAGAATTTCATCATTATCGGCTACTGAAAAGTCTCCACCACCGTAGGGACGACTATAGGACAAACCACCCACCCGGTCGGTCAGTGTTTCCATCTCGCCATCTAAATCGGTACGGGCCAGATAACCAAGGCCATGGTCGTCATAGCTAAAATAAATACCGTCGCCATCGCTATCCCACTCAAAGCCGGTAACGCTACGATCTAAATCTGCCGTGAGTAGCTTGCTGTCTGAACCGTCGGCGGCCATCACATAAAGCCGGGTTACCTGAAAACTTTTGCCATTGTCGTCATTTCCCAGGTAAGCGATATAGTCACCATTAGGAGATACTGAGGGCGAACGATCCGGTCCCTTACGATCGGTGACTTGCTTAATTTCACTGTTGCTTACGGATACTTGATACAACTCACTGTTGGTTGGTTGACGGAATGCATCCTCGCGGCGGTTAGCAGAGAACAAAATAGAATTACCGTCGGCACTCCAGTCCAACTCACCACCGTGGTTATAATCGCCTTCTGTTAGCTGCCGAGGTGTTCCACCTTTAGTCGGTACTACGTATATATGCTGGAAGCCATCGCGGGCATAACCACCGCCATCATAGCGATAGTTGTCTTTATCGATATATTTGGGCGACTCTGTCCAGTCCGCACCCTCGGGTTTCCCCGGCAGCGAAACAGGGGCCGGCTTCGCTTCAGGAGTGAACATAGAAAAGGCTAAGTGCTGACCATCCGGTGACCAGGATAAACCTGAGGGGGCCTGGGTTAAATCGGTGACCGCGGCGTGCTCGCCGCTATCTGCCCAATATATATGAATTTGCGGACTACCCGTTGCCGTAGAAACAAACGCCAGCCGCTTGCCATCGGGAGACCAGACAGGCTGGCTCTCATTCGCTTTATCGCCGGTTAACGGTCGAATATCGCCGTCGGGTAAGATTTTCCATAACCGACCCACTTTACGGTCATTATTAATATCCATCGACTGGCGAACAAACACGCTCCAGTCACCGCTTGGATGAATGGTTGGTGATGACGCATATTCCAGCGTGAACACATCTTCAAGTTGTAAGTGCTGTTGATGATCATCCGCCGACGCGGATGCAGACAACAGTACTCCCGCCAATATTGATAAAGTATATTTCATGGTGTGCCCTTTTATGACAGTGGAGCCAGAACTCTGCTTAAACATTTCATCAGTTGTAGCCTTCTATGTCTTTTTTAGCAAGGGACCAACAGAAAATTTCGATGGAACCACAAGCGATGTCGATTACTGGTACGCTGCCGCTATTTGTTGTTTTGAGAGGCTTCGATCTGCTGAATTTTTTTCCATAGCTCGTCAGCTTCCTGACTGATCATAGAGCTGCCTCGAATATCACCGTTGCGTTGCAAGTTCATCGACTTTTCCTGCAAACTTTGCAGTTCTTTTCTGAGTTTTTTGGTGGGATTTTTTTTGAATAAACCAAACATGTGATTATTCCATAAAGGTGTGGAGCCTTTGATTACGGAATATTTCGCCGTTTAGATTCAAAAAAGCCACGTTTTAGCGTGGCCTTTTTAAGGTACTTACTACAGCAAGAATTAGAAAGCGTAAGAGAAACTGACAGACGCGAAATCGCGGTCGGTTGTCGCGTCGTAATCGCCGCCACTAAATTGCGTGTAGCCTAAGCTCACTTTATAAGTAGTTAAGTAGCTCGCCGTCAGGTTAAGACCTAACGATTTACGATCTTCGATAAAGTTGCTGTTCGGTGAATAACCATCAACGTCGTGATTGAACTGAACCACTGGTGTTAAGCCCCAGCCCTGCCATACGTTGCTGTACTCAAACTGGAAGCGAGTGCGATAGCCCCATGAGTTTTCAGTGACAAAGCCGTCGCAGTTGCCCGCTGCCGCTGGACCCACTTCAGAAGGCAACAAACATTTACCAAACAAGGGTAAACGCCCATAACGTTGCTCTTCCAGCCCTGGCATGTCATGCACCTGATTCATCGCCAGTTCACCGACAAAGGTCATGCGGTCAGAACCCCATAAACGATCCAGGAAACGCACGAAGCTTGCTTGTGCCTGACTGACGTCTAAACGATCGTAACCATTGGCTAAACCACCCAGTTCAGTACTTTGAACACGGTCACCAAAAGTGCTTGGCACGTTAGGACGCAGACCTGCGGTCAAAATTTCTGTGGTATTAATTTGTACTGGCGTATCTTTACGGAAGCTGTATTCACCGGAAACCGACCACAACCCAAGATTCGTGCTAAAGCTCGCGCCATAGACTTCGGTATCTTCAGGGTATTCGATAACCAGACGCGGCCCGTCAACCGGATAGCCGTTAGGTGTTGCGTAGGTATAACCTGGATTCATCCGATCTTCGGCTGACATATACTGCTCTGGATCAACGGTCCAGTTATACGCCGAGATAATGGGTGTATTGTTGTGCAGATTTAAGAAGTAGAAACCGAATTCAGTGCCCAGATCCAGCGAGTAATAACGGAAGTTAACACCCCATTGACCGCTGTCGGAGGCTTCTAACATTGGATTACTGCCAATGTAAGCACCAGCCATTACCGATTCACGGTCACTTAATTCACTGCCAGGCTCATCCAATTGTGGGTTAAGAGTAACTTTACCGCAGCCAGGGCCGCCAATGATATCAACACTTGAGAAATAGGTACCACAGCCATCAAGCTTAGTGTTATCCCACTCGTACTGATAAAAGGCTTCCATGTTGATGTCATTGGTTAAGCCCATATTCACGCTAACCATACCAACCGGTAACAAAGCTTCTTTAATTTCAGCACCAGGGCGGCGTGCTGCGTTCACATCAAGCGGATTAATGTCATTGATACCGTTAAAAACGAAGGTGCTTTCACCCCAGCTCAAAACCTGCCGACCGACTCGCAAACTGGTTGGGATATCACCCATATCGAAGTTTGCCCAGACGAAGGCATCAAGCAGCTCGGCGCCGCTACCCTGAGAGTAATCATCAAAGATTTCATCATTTAGGGTGGTGTTAGGAATATAGTTATTGCCCGGATGTCCGTGTGCCATTTCTTCTTCTGACACCACATAGTCGTACCAGTAGTTAAAACGGATAAAGGCACCGTAGTCACCGCCATCGATACTCAAGTCGTGCACGCCCTTAAATACCGAGCTGACCAGATCGCCTTTATCGAAGTTCAGGTTGCCGTCGTCACCAACACTTGAGCCGGCGGTTCCACCAGCACGGTTGCCCGGATGGATTAAATGCAGAGACGGATCTTCCATGCGCCATGCGGCACCATAGGACAAGATAGAATCGAATTTGATATCGAAATCACCGACTTCAAAATCTGCTGCCTGGGTCGGCAGTGTAACGGCCAGCGCAATGGCCGACGCTAGAGGTAATTTTTTTAGCATAGTTGTTCTTCTTTTCATTGTGAGCCACCTACTATTTTTAACTTTTACGGCGGTTATGACTGAATCATGTCCGATGAGTTAAAAATATGCAAGTGTATCGGCGCGAAAAGTGAGGAAAATGACGCTGCCTTTTATCAGAGTTTTAATACAGGCAGCGTCTTAACAGGCAGGAGAAGTGCGATTACAGCTTTTGCTCTAATTCTGGCAGCACTTCAAATAAATCAGCGACTAAGCCATAGTCGGCAACCTGAAAGATGGGTGCTTCTTCGTCCTTATTAATAGCAACGATGATTTTAGAGTCTTTCATGCCCGCTAAATGCTGGATAGCGCCGCTGATACCGACAGCAATATACAACTGAGGGGCGACAATTTTACCGGTTTGTCCAACTTGCATATCGTTCGGTACAAAGCCCGCATCAACCGCAGCTCTTGATGCGCCAACCGCAGCACCGAGCTTATCAGCGATATCTTCAAGCAGTTTGAAGTTCTCGCCATTTTGCATACCGCGGCCACCGGAAATAACGATTTCAGCCGCGGTCAGATCAGGCCGCTCTGACTCAGCCAGCTGTTCGCCGACGAACTCAGACTTATCGTTATCAATCGCATTATCAATACTTTCGACGTTACCACTACCGCCTTCGGCCGCCACAGCGTCAAACGCCGTTGCACGGACAGTGATGACCTTAATCGCATCTTCAGACTGCACCGTGGCAATCGCATTACCTGCGTATATCGGACGCTTAAAGGTATCGTCACTTTCAACGGAGATAATGTCAGATACCTGGGCTACATCCAGCAGCGCCGCTACGCGTGGCATAAAGTTTTTACCCGTTGTGGTGGCCGGCGCAAGCACATGGCTATAACCCTTGCCCAATTCTGCAACCAAAGCACCCACGTTTTCGGCTAACTGATGCTCATAAACAGCATTGTCGGCCAATAATACTTTGCTGACGCCTTCGGCTTTGGCGACATTTTCTGCAACTGTTGAACAACCCATGCCAGCGACCAAAACGTGAATATCACCACCAATTTTTTGTGCGGCTGCCAAGGTCTTCAGCGTTGCCGGATCAACGGCGTTATTGTCGTGTTCTGCAACTACTAAAATACTCATAGTACTTTGGCCTCGTTTTTCAATTTTTCGACAAGTTCATCGACGTCAGCCACTTTCACACCTGCACTGCGTTCTGCCGGTGTCTCAACTTTAAGTAACTTAACGCTGCGCTTAACTTCGACACCTAGATCGTCAGTGCTGATAGTTTCCAGAGGCTTACGCTTGGCCTTCATAATGTTTGGCAACGAAGCGTAACGTGGCTCATTAAGGCGCAAGTCGGTAGTAACAATGGCTGGCAGGTTCAGTTTAACCGTTTGCAGACCACCATCAACTTCGCGCGTGACGTTAATAAAGCCGTCACCCACTTCTACTTTTGATGCAAAAGTACCCTGCGGCATACCAGTTAATGCACCCAGCATTTGTCCGGTTTGGTTGTTATCCGAGTCGATCGACTGTTTACCCAGTATTACCATATCCGGGCCTTCTTTCTCGACCACACCTTTTAAAATCTTGGCTACTGACAGCGAGTCCGGCATATCATCGGTCTCGACTTGAATAGCGCGGTCAGCGCCCAACGCCAATGCAGTACGCAGTTGTTCCTGAACTGCTTTAGGCCCAATCGACACCACCACAACCTCATCCGCTGTACCCGCTTCTTTAAGCCGTACCGCTTCTTCTACCGCGATTTCGCAAAACGGGTTGAGGGCCATTTTGACATTGGCCAAATCGACATCTGACTGATCTGGCTTAACGCGTACCTTGACGTTGTAGTCAATAACGCGCTTCACCGCGACAAGTATCTTCATGTTAACTTCCTTTTGTTGGAACTTTTGTAAAAGTTACTCTTGTGATTTGCTGTTAGATAGTCGTTATTATCCTTAACTAGCATCGATCTCACAAGTTATGCGACAATTTAGTTTATCGAATGTAAGGGAGAGTTTACGTTTTGAACTGGGAACAGCAATACCGCCGCTTAGTAAAACTATCACGAGAGCTCTCTCCATACCCGGACTCCGCTAAGGATGACGAGCACCTTGTCAGCGGTTGCGAGGCTAAGGTCTGGTTATACGTGGACAATTCTGATCCGGATGCGGTGGTGATTCGGTTTGATAGCGGATCGCGCATTATTAAAGGTCTGTTAGCCTTGATTCAACAACGCTTAGACGGTAAGCCCCAACAAGCTATCCGGCAATTTAATATCGATGCTTTATTTCGCGAAGAAGGCCTCGAAGGCCACCTAACCCCCTCACGCACAAACGGCCTCACCCAGGTCGCCCGCGAGCTTTCGCGACGGGCTTGATTGACGGGGTGGCCGATGACCTCCTGCCCCTTCGGCGAGCCGAAGGCTACCCACGATATGAAGGTGTTTTCCGGTAGCCGTGGGCATTGGTGCATTTAACACCGATGGTTGTTCAAAAACGGGATTCTGAGGGATCGCAGATGCCGGGTGGAGGTTTTTTTATCCGCACCGAGGATGTCGGGTGAAGGTGCGACGGATCCGATCATCGGGGTAACCGATGACCTCCTGCCCCTTCGGCGAGCCGAAGGCTACCGACGATATGAAGGTGTTTTCCGGTAGCCGAGGGCATCGAGATTTTAACACCGACCTTGGTTCAAAAAGCAGCATCCCCAGCCATCCTGGATATCGTTCAGATCGTGGGTAGCCATCGGCTTGCCGATGGGGCGGAGCCATTCGTGTTCCTCGGCGGCCGCTATGAAATACCGCTATTCGCGTCCACGATGCCGATTTTTATCGGGTATCACAGCCGACGTAAGATAACGGCGACGGCGTGCATGGCGAAGCTGCAGGTGACGGTCATGGCGGCGCCGAAGCCGCTGGAGCAATTCATGGGTGCGCTCCCGCTACCGGGCTTTTGCAGGGTAACTTCTCCGGCTTGCTCGCCACTGACGATGGGATAGCGCAGTTGCTCCTCGGAATATATGCAGTCGACACCCCATTTGCGTTTGGGGTTCTTTGAAAAACCATAATTACGGCGTAGATCGGAACGAACCTTGGCTAATAATGGGTCCTGTTTAGCTTTGGCCAAATCTGAGACCCGGATTTGAGTGGGATCGATTTGCCCACCAGCGCCACCACAAACCACCAGTCGTATTTTTCGACGTTTACACCAGGCCACCAACGCCGCCTTGGTTTTAACACTATCAATGGCATCGAGCACAGCATCGGCGCCAGTCAGGTGTTGATCAAAATTGTCCGCTAATAAAAAGTCATCAATAACGGTCACCTGGCATTGAGGATTGATCGCCTTAACACGCTCAGCTAGCACTTCTGTTTTTAGTTCCCCTACCGTATCGAAGGTTGCTGGCAACTGGCGGTTGATATTACTGACGCAAATATCGTCCAGATCGATGAGAGTAAGCTTTCCGACGCCACTGCGCGCCAGCGCCTCAACTGCCCACGAGCCAACACCGCCCAGGCCAGCCACCACAATATGGGTTTGGGTAAAAGCAGTTAATGCGGTTTTGCCGTAAACACGTTCGGTACCGCCAAAGGCTTCTGCTGTTTTATCGCTCACGAACCTGCTCACTCACATCATAAAGAATTAAACACACCTGATAGACCTCGCCGCGGGTATTATGCAGCGGAATAATAGTCAGATTTTGATACATCCACTCGCTATACCCGCTGACCGGCCGACTGTTGCGAAAGCGAAACACATAAGGCCGCTGTTCCCAGGTAATAAATACCCGTGCATCAAGCTCCCAGACTCGCTCTACTTTGCGCTCCAGCCACGCCTGATCGACTTCAGGGCACATTTTAAATAGGTTTTTATCGCGCACCTGACTGGGCCGCAGACCGCTGTGGTTCTGCATAAACTCATTCCACATATTAATCCGATAGTCCCTGTCCAGCACGACGATGCCGACATCAATCGCACCGAGGATACTCATTTTGGCGTGCAACTCATCCATTTCGGTCATGTTAGTCCTCCTGCCCCGCCAGCCAATGTGCTAATTGCTGATCAAGCACTTTAACAGCGTCAGCCGGGAACAATAACAGTAAATCAAAACCTACCTGATGTTGCTGCAGTTGATAACCAATTTCGATGGCCAGAATATTTTGCCAACGCTGCTCTGACTCTTTCAACAGTTCGCTAACCGCTTTATGTTCACCCAACAACACAGGTTGTGAGGCGGTAAAGTCGACATGTAATTGTTGCCCTAGACCATTCAGGCAAGCCGACGAGATAATAGAAGCAATATCCATTAGTGCTTCTATTCGTTGCTGCCGTAAAGAGCCACTAAGCTGACTACCTAATAGCTGGCAGACATCGTCAATCGATGTGTCACTAAATAAGGTGAGTGCTTCGCCAAGAATACCGCTGCCCGCAAAGCCCTGGCTAATGGCTGACACGCGTTCAGTGTTGTCGATAGTTTGCAGCGCCATATGTAATTCCGACGGAGCAATAAAATTGACATTAGGCACCGGTAATTCAATAAAAGTATCTAAAACTCGCGCTAAATGGTCACCAGCCTGGCCCATCGCCACGTTACTGACTTCGCGATAAACATCCAGCGGATTCTCGGGCTGGTCTTGTTGCTCGTCCACCAGTTGCAAGTGACCGGAAGCTGGCTGGTACAGACCGAACTGCTGCAACAACTCACGCAGTTCGCCACCTCCCATCGGCTTTTTCACGAACGCCATGGCGCCCAACTCTGTAACACGACTATGAGCTTGTGGCTGAATGTCGCCGGACACCACAATCACCAGACACTGAAGCTGCTGCTGTTGAATGGCTTCTAATGTTTGGTAACCATCCATCACCGGCATATTTAGGTCCAGGAACAAGACTTCGGCGTTACCGGCCTTGACTCGATCTAATGCCTGCTGCCCATGCTCAGCCTGATAGACTTGAGCATCCCAATCCTTAGGCAGGGTTCGTAGTAATTGCTTGCGCGCCATCCCTGAGTCGTCGCAAATAGTGACTCGCAATGTCATAACTTTCTCTATACTGCAAACGGATATTTAATCGGCGGGTGAGACTTATAATCGCTGACTGAAAAGTCATCGCGACTGACCCAGGTCTCAATATCCTGCAACGATTTAATTGCTGGATTAATGGTCAACTTTGGCGCCGCATAAGGCTGCCGCTTAAGCTGTACATCACGCATCTGCGATAGCTGGTTCTCATAAATATGGGCGTTAACAATTTTATGGTACGCCATGCCCGGCTTGTGACCGGTGATTTGAGCCACCAGCGCCAGCAACACAAAGCACTGTATTTGATTAAAATTAAGACCTAGCGGCACATCGCAACTACGCTGGTAAGACGTTAAGTGCAGAGTATCGCCTAATAACGAAAACGTGTGTGTGTGCATGCACGGGCGCAGACATCCTAGCTCAAATTCGCCGGGGTTATAAAAGCTGATAATTTCGCCTCGATCATCGATTCCTCGGGTTAAATTATCGATAACTTTTTGCAGCTGATCTAAGTGGCTACCATCAGGCTTTTGCCAGGAGCGTCCCTGCACGCCATAAACCCTCCCCATATCATCTTCGCCTTTACGGTGAGGATTATTCAGCCACGCCTGGTTTTCGTTGGCATTAGCATTCCAGGTGTTACAGCCTATCTCGCGAAACTGGGCTGCGCTGTCATAGCCTCTTAAGTAGCCTAATAATTCTGCTATCGCGGCTTTGTAAAAGCTTTTTCGGGTAGTAATTAGCGGAAACTCGTTATTGCCAACATCATATTCCAGATCGGCATTTACAACCGTTAGGCAATTAATTCCCGTACGTTCATTATTAACCCACGTACCTTGTTCAACAATGCGGCGGCAAAGCTCTAAATATTGATGTTCAGGGCGATTAATCATAACTGCTCAGCCTGCTGTTTTTTGCCCGCGTTAACAATTAACGCAATACCCAAGATAATCATTGGTATGGTCAACCACTGACCCATGGACATACCGAGGGATAGCAACCCAAGATGGGCATCTGGCTCACGGAAAAACTCGACGACAAAACGTGCTACGCCGTAGCCGAGCAGAAATAATCCACTGACCGCGCCGACTCCACGAGGCTTTTTCTGATACCACCACAATAAGCCAAATAATAACAAACCCTCGAGTATAGCCTCGTAAAGTTGTGACGGATGACGCGGAACAGGGCCACCACTCGGGAACACGATTGCCCAGGGCACGTCTGTTGAGCGGCCCCATAGTTCGCCATTGATAAAGTTACCGATACGGCCGAAAAATAGCCCCATCGGTACCAGCGGTGCGATAAAGTCGCTGACCTGTAGAAACTTCCGTTGCTTAAAGCGGGCGTAAAGATACATGGCGCCAATGACACCGAGCAGGCCGCCATGGAATGACATCCCCCCTTCAGTGATCATGAACAAATAAAGAGGATCCTGAATAAAGCGTTCAAATTGATAAAACAGGACGTAACCAAAGCGACCGCCGATAATAACGCCTAAAAAGCACCAAAACAGTAAATCCGAGAACTGCTGTTTATTCCAATGCTGACTGCGTTCAGCCTGACGATTACCCCACCAATAGGCAAACGCAAACCCCGCCAAATAGGCAAGCCCATACCAACGAATAGCAAGTGGGCCAAAACCAATGATAACCGGGTCTATTGCTGGAAACTGCCAAAAATCCGTCGGGGGCACTGTTCTCTCCTACTTTATTAATAAGTTAATAGCGACCACCACTAAAAAAGCGGCAAAGAAGCGACGTAATAATTTAATCGGCAATCGGTGCGCCAATTTTGCACCGACCGGGGCCAGTAGTACCGAAGCCATCGATAGAGCAACCCAGGCCTGCACATTAATTAAGCCTAATGCACCATCGCCGGCGTTAGACACCCAGCCACTGACAATAAACATGACCACCGAACTACAGCCAATAACGAAGCTGCCCAGCGACGAGATCGCTATCGCCTGATGTACCGGTAGCCTAACTCGTTGCAAAAATGGCACCGTAAGCGCACCACCACCAATACCGACCAACCCTGACAAGGTACCAATCGCTGTTGCCCCTACTGCCAGCAAGCGTTTTGATACTGTTGTCTTAGGCTCGCCCTCAGGAACTGGCACCAACATACGAATCGATAATACCACTAACACCAGCGCGAAAATCACTTTCAGCCAGTCCGGATTGACGACCGTAACCAGATAAGCCCCAAGCACAGCACCAACTGCTAGCCCTGGCAGCACTCTAATTAACCAAAAGTTATCCAGCAAGCCGGTGCGCGCGTGTGTTAGTGCTGCCGATGCAGTGGTCATACAAATCGTTGCTAAGCTGGTTGCGATGGCACTAGGCACCACCAGCTCTGGACTGACCCCAACAATTGGCAGCAAGTAAATCAATAACGGAACCACCACCAAACCACCGCCGATACCAAGCAATCCAGCCAGCAGCCCCGCCAGAGCGCCGCCCCCCAAGTACCAAAGCCAAAGGCCAAGTTCCATCTTATTTACCTGCCCTTACAAAGCCACCGAGCCCAATACTTTCCATTTTATTCGAAATCATTTTTCGAATCTGTTCGGGATGTCGAGCTTGCAGTGCTTTTGCCAACATAACCTGCAAGGTACTTGAGCGGACGTTGCGTAAGATCCAACGCACTCTATCGATGTTATAGCTGTTCATACTGAGCTGACGATAACCCATTGCCACCAATAGCAAGGCTCCGCCTGGATCGCCGGCCAGTTCACCGCAGACGCTGACTGGCTTACCCAGTTCCTCACACCGCCGGGCGATTTCGTCGAGACTGGCCAATACCGCGGGATGGTAGGCATCGTACAAATTTGCTACGCGTCGGTTATTACGGTCCACCGCTAGCAAATATTGCGTCAAATCGTTAGAGCCGACGGAGAAAAAGTCGACTTTACTAGCCAGTGCAGGTAACTGATAAATAATCGCCGGAACTTCTATCATCACACCAAGCTGCGGCTGCACGAGATTAATACCGACCGCACACCCCTGCTCTTCAGCCACTTCAAAATAGGCCTGTTTAATTAGCCGCGAGGCTTCTTCGACTTCGCTAACACTGGTCACCATTGGCAGTAAAATACGTAAATTACTACGACCAATACTGGCGCGAAGCATGGCTCGTACCTGCACCAAAAATATTTCCGGATGATCGAGTGTTAGCCTAATGCCGCGCCAGCCTAAAAAAGGATTGTCTTCTTGCAGCGATAAATACGGTAAGGGTTTGTCTCCGCCAACATCAAGCGTCCTCATCACCACTGGCTTATCGGGAAACTGCTCCAGCACTTCGGTGTACATCTCGACCTGCTCATCTTCGGTCGGCAACTGGTCACGCATCATAAAAGGTATTTCAGAGCGATACAGACCAATGCCATCGATGTTCAGTCCTTGTAAATAGGACTGTTTCAGATCTAACCCAAGGTTCAGGTGTAAACTGACACGTTGGCCGTCCTGAGTTTCGGCGGGCAAGTGCGCATGTTGGCTAACAACCTGCTTAAGTTCTTCTTCCTCTTCAGCCAGGTGCTGGTATTGCTCTCTCACCTGAGGTGGAGGGTTTATGTATATTTCTCCGGTGTAGCCATCAACAATCAGCTGCTTCTCAGCAAAAAAGTGCAGTTCGATGTCATCCACACCAAGCACCGCTGGTATACCCACGCTCCGGGCCATAATAGCTGCATGAGAGTTGCTCGACCCCCGCAGCGAAATAATACCTGCGATCTTTTCCTGAGGTAACTCAGCCAGCATTGACGCTGTCACTTCATCGGCAATTAAGATGCCATCTTCGGGAAATTGCCGAGCCTTGCGCTGTCGTTTTTGCAGGTGCAGTAAAACTCGCTGACCAATGTCGCGCACGTCGGTGGCACGCTCGCGCAAATAGGAGTCGTCCAGAGCTTCAAACTGGTCAATAAACTGCTCAACTACATGCTTCAGTGCCGTTTGCGCACGCCAGCCATCGTTGATCATTGACTCAACAGCATTACCCAGGCTGGCGGCGTCCAGCATTCCCTGATAAACATCGAATATCGCCAGAGTGTCATCCGGCACTTGTCCCAACATCCGTTCTGACAGATGTTTTAAATCGGCTCTGGTCCGCGCTACGGCCTGTCGAAATTTCCGAATTTCATGTTGGGGTTTGTCTGTGCGCTGCGGCGATATTTCTTTAAGTGTGACTTCCGGTCGCGATACATAAGCATCACCAATAGCCACTCCGGGCGAACCGGGCAGTCCTTGCAAACTATGAATCCAGGGCGAGTTTTCGTTGGCCAGCAGGCCTTTAGAGCTAGCGTGTGCAATAACCACTGCTAACTGAGCAGCCAGTGTCACTACAAAGGCTTCTTCTTCTCGGGTAAAGCTTCTAGCCTCACTTTGGTGGACCACGATAATACCCAGCACTTTACGCCGGTGAATAATCGGTGCTGCTAATAACCCTCGGTATTCCGATTCATTCGTTTCTGTCAGTTTTTTGTTGGCTGGATGCCGACTGGCGTCGGCAATATTCAGTGGTTCTTCTCGCTGTGCCGCCAACGAAATAATGCCTTCACCAAAATCGACTCTGACTTGCTCACCCTGCGCGGCACTGAGTCCATCACTGGCGGTCATAACAAACTGATGAGTATCGTCATCGGCAATAAACACGCTGCAGCTATCTGTACCCAGAGCTTCTCGAACTTGACCCACCATCGTATGCAGCGCCAGCTTAAAATCTGGCGACTTATTGACGGTTTCTACGATTCGCTGCAGTGTTATCAACATAACTTAGCGTCTTCGTTTATTAGCACGGTGGTGACGTGACGAGCGTCCGCCGCTGGAAAAAGGCATCGCGTGACTGACAAATTCTTTCATCACACGCCGATAGACATCGCGCTTAAATGACACTACCTGCCGCACGGGGTACCAAAAACTGACCCAGCGCCATCCGTCAAACTCCGGGTGACCGGATTTTAATACGTCAACGTCTTCCTCACGGCATTTTAGCCGTAATAAAAACCATTTTTGCTTCTGACCAACACACATGGGCCGTTGTTCGCGTCGAATAAGCCGTTTTGGCAATCGGTAGCGCAACCAGTGACGGCTGGTGTACAGAATTTCAACCTGCTCTGGCTTTAACCCGACCTCTTCCCAAAGTTCGCGGTACATCGCCTGTTCAGGAGTCTCGCCGTCATCAATTCCACCTTGTGGAAATTGCCAGCTGTGCTGGTTAATTCGGCGAGCCCAAAATACCTGCCCATGCCCGTTACAGATGACGATTCCCACATTTGGCCGGAATCCTTCTGCATCTATCACTCGAGCATCCTCAATTATTCTCTGTTAGCATTGATTTTTCCATAAAGGCCCGCGTTGGGCAAACGATTTACGGGTAAATATGACAATGGCTCTTTCTCGTCCTGACACCATTGATGAATTATTTGAGCGCGCCAGTGCTCTGGCTGGCCAGCGTTTTGCTGATCTGGCGGCAAACGCGCGGCTACCTATTCCAAAAGATCTGCGCCGCGACAAAGGGTGGGTTGGGATGTTACTTGAACATTATCTGGGCGCCACCGCTGGTTCAAAACCGATTCAGGACTTTCCGGAACTGGGCGTTGAGCTCAAGACCCTGCCCGTCGACGCAGCCGGTAAACCGCTGGAAACTACGTTTGTTTGCGTTGCTCCCTTAACTCAGCTTGATGGAGTAAACTGGAACACCAGTAATGTGCGTAATAAATTACAATGTGTCTTATGGTTACCCATAGACGGACGTCGTGAAATACCGTTGGCCGACCGAGTGGTCGGTAGTGCGTTTATCTGGCAGCCATCGGCTGAGCAACAGTTGGTACTGCAAAATGATTGGGAAGAGCATATGGACCGGATAGCGCTGGGTCAGGTCGAGTCGATAAGTGCACGCCAGGGCACGGCCCTACAAATAAGGCCTAAAGCCGCCGACGGTTCCGTAGTAACCGACGCTATTGGTCCTGATGGTGGCCTAATAAAGGTACGCCCACGCGGTTTTTATCTGAAAAAGAGCTTTACTGAACAAATTATCCAACAGGTGTTCAATGCAATTTAATGTCACTCCATACGCCAAGCGTAACGCCATTGCCTTTTGTGGCATCGGACTATTGTCGTTGGTGCTACTTATGTTTATTCATTTAGTGCTGGAGCAGGTACCTACCGGTATTACCGTCATTTTTGGAGCCACTGCTTTCATCTTTATGCTGTTGGGAGTGGGTAAACTGATTGAGCCACCGGTGTCGTTGGTCATCACTCCTGATCAGATTCGTTACTTGCATCGGCGTGGCAGTTGGGAAATCAGCTGGGACAATATTATCCGTTATGACGTTCCTCGTTTGAGCCGTATTCTGGACTTGGAAGATGCGCCATTCTTAGGCTTTCGTCTGTACAATGTAGACGAAGTACTGAACTCGATATCACCACGTCTGGCGTCTGCCTTATTGTTTGAGCAACGTCAGCTGCTAACTATGGCATTGCGTCATGAACGCCCTGACCAAAACGACTATTCTCAATATTTTGATATTCCCAATCAATACGTCAGTCCCTCAGGTACAGTTTATAAGGGTCTGATTGCATCTTTTGGCTTACGCATGGAACAAATGCGTGACCTGTTAGGTTATGACCTGTATGTCAGTGCAACGGCGTTGGATAGGGAGGTCTATGAGTTTAAGGCGCACCTACAGAAATTGCAGGCCAGCCGCAATGAAGCGACTGACGCTACTCCGGACTAATCATACTGTGGAATCGTAAAGGCTTCTATCTGAGGCCGCTGAAAGTAGTAACCCTGCATTAACTCAACACCGCTATCGCGTAGGTACTTGTATTCATCTTCGGTTTCTACGCCCTCGGCGATTAACAAAATGCCTAACTCTTCAGCCAGACCGTGCATTGCTTTGAATAAGGCCTGTTTAACACGATCTCGATGGATATCGCGAACCAGCTTGATATCCATTTTTAAAATATCAGGCTGGAAATCTGCCAATAAGTTGAGTCCCGCATAGCCTTCGCCAAAATCATCAATAGCAGTTAAAAAGCCGTGCTTACGATATTCTTTAAAGATATCGACCAAGAAATCATTGTCTTTTACCCGTTCGTGCTCGGTCACCTCAAAGATAATTCGCTCACGCGGGAACCCCGTTTTGCGTGCGGTTTTTAAGGTTTTCGACAAACAGGTCTCAGGATCGTAAATGGCATTTGGCATGAAATTTATGCTCAACATCGACGGCAGTTCGATTGCCGATGCTGTCTCTATTGCCCGCATCCGACAGGTTTGATCAAAAGTGTATTTGTTGGCTTCAGTAACGCGCGATAGAACTTCACCAGCCCCTTCACCGTTACTGCCACGGACCAAGGCTTCGAACGCAAATACGTCCTTGGTTTTAACATTTACGATGGGCTGAAAAGCCATTTTAATATCAAAACCCAACGGGGTCTCGCAATCACATGATGGGCACGCCGCCATTTATTTCCTCCTCGCTCGTGCTCAATTTATAAACACGTTACTGTATGAAACGAACATTATACACACGAAGATCAATTTAACACTTTAGAAAAAATAGGATTGCGCTAATCTAAAAATAGTGGCATTAAGCGACTGGATTTTCTATTTGCTGGAGATTTTGATGCAAACATTGGGATGGAAAGAATGGGGGTCGCTTCCGCAACTGGGTATCGAACGTATTCGCATGAAAGTAGATACCGGTGCCAAGACCTCCTGCTTACACGCCTTTAAATTAGAGCCTTTTGAACGCGATGGACAGCAATGGCTAAACGTTTATATGCATCCTCATCAGGACTCATTGTATGAGCATTCGTTTCAGGTTCCTGTCTACGAACAACGTGAAGTTACCGACTCTGGGGGACATACCGAGGTCAGGTATGTTATTCGTTCACAATTAAAACTCGGCAAGTTTGACCAAACCGTCGAATTAACGTTAACTAACCGGGACACCATGAAATTTAGAATGTTGCTTGGCCGACAAGCTATGCGTCATAACTTTATGGTTGATCCGGCAGCCGCCCACTTACTAGGAGAATAGCCATGCGAATTGCCATTTTATCGCGCAACAGCAACCTTTATTCCACTCGCCGTCTGGTTGAAGCAGCCCATGAACGCGGCCATGATGTGGACGTGATGAATCCGCTAAGTTGCTACATGAACATTAATGCGCGGGAAAACTCAATTCACCGGCATGGTAAAGAACTGCCTCACTACGACTGTGTGATCCCACGAATTGGCGCATCGATCACTTTTTACGGTACGGCCGTATTGCGCCAGTTCGAGATGATGGGTACCTACCCACTTAACGAATCCGTAGCAATCTCACGTAGCCGTGACAAACTGCGTTCTATGCAGTTACTGTCGCGCAAAGGCATTGGTTTGCCGATTACCGGCTTTGCTGATCAACCCAAAGACATTCCCGATCTGATCGACATGGTCGGCGGCGCGCCTTTGGTCATCAAATTACTGGAAGGTACTCAGGGCATTGGTGTTGTGTTAGCAGAAACAGCCCAGGCAGCAGAAAGCGTCATCGAAGCTTTCATGGGTATGAAATCGAACATAATGGTGCAGGAATACATTCGCGAAGCCGGCGGTGCAGACATCCGCTGCTTTGTCATTGGTGATAAAGTTATCGCCTCCATGAAGCGTCAGGCGAAAGAAGGTGAGTTTCGATCTAACTTACACCGAGGCGGTAGTGCCAGTCTGGTAAAACTTACCCCTGCCGAGCGTCAAACGGCAATAAAAGCCGCCAAAACGATGGGCTTAAACGTTGCCGGTGTCGACATCTTACGCTCTAATCATGGACCGCTGGTCATGGAAGTTAATTCTTCGCCTGGGCTGGAAGGCATCGAATCAGCCTCTGGCAAAGACGTGGCCGGACAGATTATTACTTTTCTGGAAAAAAATGCAAAAGCGCATAAAACGCGCACTAAGGGTCAAGGTTAATGGTGCCGCGCAGCCCCAGTCGCAAGCCAGTTACTGCTTTTGAACTGGCTGGAGAGCGAATCGAGCCCGGCTCACACCAGCATATTCTGTTACCGGCGGTGCGGCTTTATAACGACGCGCCGTTGGATCTTCGCATTGATGTGTTTCACGGCACCCGGCCAGGTCCAGTTATGCTGCTGTGTGCAGCCATCCATGGTGATGAACTGAACGGTATTGAAGTGTGTCGGCAAATAATTGACCAGACCGACGCATTGAAGCTGCATGGCACGTTAATTGTGGTTCCCATCGTTAATCTATTTGGTTTCATTCAGCAGTCCCGTTATTTACCGGATCGGCGCGACCTTAACCGTTGTTTCCCCGGTTCTGAACGCGGAGCCTTAGGCTCACGCATGGCGTACTTGTTTAGCGAAGAACTGGTCAAAAAATCGACTCACGTATTGGACCTTCATACCGGCGCAATTCATCGCAGTAATTTGCCGCAAATTCGTGTTGATGTAGAAAACCAGTCAGCTCTGGACATGGCAAAAGCCTTCGGCTCGCCGGTTATTCTGCATTCGAAAGAGCGAGATGGCTCCTTGCGCGCTTTCGCAAATGAATTGGGTATCCCGCTGATTTTATATGAAGCGGGCGAAGCCTTGCGCTTTGATGAGTCTTGTATTAACGCTGGTGTTACTGGTGTGCAGAACGTTATGAAGTACTTAAAAATGCTTAAAGGACGACGTAAAGGCAAGCGAATTACACCCGTTATTGCCCGCCGCTCGACCTGGGTACGGGCGGAGAAAGATGGCTTAGTATTACGCAAAGTTGAGTTAGGCCAGACCATTCAAAAAGGCCAGGTATTAGCACATAGCGTCAGTCCTCATGCAAAAGGCGCCGACGTTATTAGTTCACCGGTACGGGGAATTATTATTGGGTGCAGTAATATTCCTGTAGCAAATGAAGGTGAAGCGCTATTTAACGTCGCCCAGTTTGAAAAGGAAGATATTTCGGAGGCCACCGAAGTGGTTGGCTCCTTCACCGAAGAGTTTGACAATAAAACGAACTAATGAATACCGCTATCGATTTTAATCAGGGCTTGCGTCACTGCGATAATCAACTCAGCATTTTTAGCGCTGTACTGGAACAATTTCGGCAGCAATATAAACTGGGTCTCAACATCCAGTCGATGTTGAATGATGCTCAGTACGCGCAACTTCAATTGCATACACTAAAGGGCTTAGGAGCAACCATTGGTGCGCAACAGTTAAGCGCAGGAGCGCTAGGTGCGTATCAAAATTGGTCAACGCTGGAGCCGGATGAGCGACAAAAAAACCTGTTAACACTCGAAACTCGGTTACAGCAAGTGATACAACAAATTGATCTGTATCTAAATAGTAATTTGTCGTTAAAAAATTAACCACAGACGGCTTATTTTTCGATAAACTGAGCCGATATAACAATAACTATAAAACATTTAACAGGTGTTATGTCTGGTAAGCCGTCCGAAAACGTTCGCTTGCAGCGTGATGGGAACGATATTTATGTCTTTATTCCGGCATCGAATAAATCCATCAAGCCAGAGCATTTAAAACAGGCCTTTCAGTTGTCTGAGTTTGCCAGTGCGCGACTGTTGGACACCAATATTTTTGAGGCCGTTGCCAAGCATTTTTCTGAGTGGTTGCAGCGTGAACAATCCCCTGAAAAAAATTACAGCGAAGAAATCGCCCAGGTTATCGACGCTGAACTGTCAGTTACCTTAGACGATGACGACATGCAGGCCACCGCTGAAGTAACCACCCCATATGGTGGCGAACCAGTTAGTCGACCGCAACTACTAGCAGAGTTAAAAGCTTGCGGCATATCCACCGGGATCCAGCGCAGTGGTATCGATCAGGTTTTACAGCATTGCATTGAGGCGCCTCCCGGCACCACTATTGAAGTTATTATCGCTCGTGGACGTCCGCCTAAAAATGGTAAAAACGCCCGCTTTGAACGATTAGTTGAGGATGCCAGGCAACGGGTGCTGCGGCCGCAGGAGCGGGCTGACGGTACCGTTGATATGCGCGACCTCGGCAAACAAATAACCGTTGATGTCGGTGACCCGTTGATGCGCCGCCTTCCGCCGGAGGGAGGCCGTGACGGTTTTACCGTTAAAGGCGAAAAACTGCTGGCCGAAGCGGGTGATGACCAGGCGTTGGTTGAGGGGCAAGGATCGCAGTTCAGTGAAGAGCAACCGGATATACTGATCGCAACAAAGCGCGGGATGCCCTGGTTTACTCACAACTCGGCCAACGTAGACGATGTTTTGACCTTAAAATCCGTTGATGTTTCTACCGGCCATGTCGACTTCAAAGGCTCGGTTATTGTTTCGGGTAGTGTTACTGAGGGAATGCGCGTTACTTCCTCCGGCGATATTACTGTCGCCGGATATGTCGATTCCGCTGAGCTAAGAGCAGGTGGCAATATCACCGTGCGTAAAGGCTGTATTGGACACATCTCTAAAGAAGACGAACAGCTGGTATTAGACAATGAAAATTTTATACCAACACTGTCCAGCAAATTATCCAGCGAGGGATCCATTTGGTGTGCCTATGCACAATATGCCTATCTGGAGAGTGGCACCGGGCTAACTGTCGATAAACAGCTAACTCACTGCCATGTTATTACCTCGGGTCAGGCAGAAATAGGCGGTAATGATAAACAAGCCAGAGGAAAAATTATTGGTGGTACTTTTGAAACCTGTGCTCCGGTATTTGCTGGTCAGCTAGGCGCGCGAGCAGGCACCCGAACCCGTTTTGTGTTATCACCTCCGCCCGCGGACGAGCAAACCTTAGATGCACTCTCTAGCCTGACCGAGAGCTTTAAGTCGACGTTGAACAAACTAAAACGCCTGCAACTTGGATTAAAACGCTGTCAGGCGTTAGAAGATGACAGTAAACGAAAACAGCATAGCCAAACACTGATTAAGGCGATTCGCATAGAGCAAAACAAACTAAAGGCTTGCAAGGACGACATTGCGGTCATTAAAGCAAGTACCGAAAATCACCCCACGCTTCGGGTTATAGCCGGAAAAGAAGTCTTCCCGGGCGTTAAATTTGTCTACAACAATAAAAAGCTGCAGATGAAAGAACGGCGTGGTGGTACACTCTTTATGCTTCAGGATCATCAATTAAGAATGGATATTTTACGCTAACCTATGCCTGCACAAACAACCTCTCAGGCGGTCGCCAAACTATTACAGCGGCAGCCTCAGCAGCCGTGGTTATTTGATCAACAAGACGGTCATCCACTGCTGGTTATAAACCCCGACGGTCAAGCGTTGACCGACCTGCCCGCTGCTGCCTGGTGTTTCCATGCCGGTCACGCACAACACTGGTCAGTGCATTACTGCCAACCTGAGCCGCCAGCATTAGAAAGTTATCAGGGAGTGTTGTTAATTGTCGCTAAAGAGCAGCCGCTTAACCAATACGTATTGCAACAGCTATTATCGTTGGCACCAGGCCGTCCTATCTGGTTAGCTGGCGAAAAACGAGGTGGTGTCGCATCATTGGTCAAAAAGCTTCCAAAAGGCTACCAAGCGGCACAAAAAGTTGCCTCTGGTAATCACTGCCAGCTTTATCAAACCAGTATTTTGGAGCCAACCACAGCGCCGCCACTAGACAGTTATTTGCACTCAGTCAATGTAGAGCTGCCTGATTGTAAACTGCAGCTACAAAGCCTGCCCGGTGTATTCAGTCGCGAGCGACTTGATGCCGGTACCGAGCTATTACTTACTGCATTGCCGGCCAAATTACCAGGACCGATTACTGACTTTGCCTGCGGCAACGGCGTAATTGCGGCGGTGCTGCAGCAACGCCAACAACCGCAATTAACTTTAACCGATGTTAATCCAATGGCAATTGCCGCCGCGCAAATTAATTTAACCGGGGCAAACTGTACATTTTACCTCAATGACGGATTGCCTGAAGAATTACCACCGCAGAACTGCATCGTCAGCAACCCGCCCTTTCACACGGGTCTAAAAACAGATTACAGTATTGCTCGTCAGTTCATTCAAAGTGCTTATGCTAAGTTGCGAAATAAGGGTCAGCTCTACATCGTAGCGAATCGATTTTTACCCTGGCCTGACGCTATTCAGCAGGTGTTTGGAAACTGCCAGACAATTGCTGATAACGGTAAATTTTGTGTTTACCATGCACACCGCAAGTAATCGAAGGGCAGCGTCATTTAACGGGTGCAGATCACTTAACCATTTGATAACATGTCGCTATAAATTAACGGACTGATTACGCCGGTTTCCATGCAGACGATCTCCCTAAAACGCGGACTCATTGCAGTTGTTTTAATTGTAACAACGGCAGCGTTGGCTGTGGGCTTCAGCATTAATGTAATCAGTCAGGTATCGCAATACAAAAATTCAATGGTCGCGCGCGTTTCTTCCTATGCAAAAATCGTCGCCGGCAACGCCACCGAGAGCGTGGCACTAAACGACAACAATGATGAGTCACAGCGGTTAGCGCCATTATCCCATAGTAAATTTGTGCAACATGTCCATATCTACCGGGTTGATCCTGGTAGCGGCGAGTTGTCTTTCTTTTCCAGTTACAACAAGGAAGGTTTAGCCCCAATTCCGGCTAAATTTTCTAAAGTTGAGCAACTTACAACGCCAAATATCAAAGACGCCTACATCGAGGTTTCTGAACCCATTATTTTAGATAACTCGGTGATTGGTTACGTTTATCTGCGCGGCGCTACCAGCGAAGTCCGTTTATTTATGTGGCGGGCCATCGCGATTGCCGTTGGCGTATTTCTAATAACCCTTATCGCTTGCTGGTTAATCACCCTGCAGTTGCGACAACGGATTAGTCGCCCCCTTGACCGCATTGTCGATATAGCCAGCCAAATCGCGCGCGACAAGAATTACACGTTACGAGTGCCAGACTCGACCATTGCTGAATTTAATGATCTGGCCCAGTCACTCAACATCATGCTCGAGCGGATTCAGCATCAGATAACCCGACAGCAAAGAGCAGAACGCGAAGCAAGCCAGTTAAATGCAGAACTTGAACAACAAGTGACCCAGCGTACTAAGGCCCTGCGTGAATCCAATCAGGAGTTACTGGCGACACTGGAGCAGTTGCACCAATATCAAGGACAGTTAGTCGAATCGGAGAAAATGGCTTCACTGGGTGATATGGTAGCGGGCATTGCACACGAAGTTAATACGCCGATCGGACTGTCGGTAACCGCGTCGACGCTGTTGCAGGACAAGCTTGCAGTGATGCAGGAGAAGTTCGATGAAAAACGTATCTCAACCAATGAGTTTGCCCGTTTTCTGGATGACTGCGGCGAGAATTTAGCCATTATTTATCGCAACCTGAACCGTGCGGCAGAATTGGTAACTAGCTTCAAGCAGGTGGCCGTTGACCAATCCTCAGAGATTGACCGAACCATCGAAATTAGAACTTTTATGCACGATGTGCTGACCTCGGTAAAACCCCGACGTTTGGACCATGAGAAATTTCCAATTAATGTTCATTGCCCTGAGCAGCTATCGGTGACCACTAAACCAGGTCCGCTCAATCAAATACTTATTAATTTAATTATAAATTCAATGATACACGGCTTCGACGGCAAAGAGTCTGGTACTATTGATATCAATTTTGAGATGGTCGGAAGCGAACTCGAGATTACCTATCGAGATGACGGCAATGGGGTGCCCTTTGATATTCGCCGCAAAATATTTGATCCCTTCGTCACCACCAAACGCGGTTCCGGCGGCAGTGGTTTAGGCTTACACTTAGTCTATAATCTGGTGACTCAGGTGCTGGGAGGGAACATTCACTTTTTCAGTGAAGAGAAACACGGTGTTGAATTTATCGTCCGATTCCCGGTAACGGTCATTAAAACATCGAATAGATAACGACAATCGATCGCATTTACTCGGCTTTCGCTTGAAAAATTTTGAACGAAAGTCATAATATGACGTCAACAACCTATAATTATTCGTCAGCGCTAGCAGGTTTTACCAGGATAGACGCTAGCCTACTATTTGCCAGGAATGCGGAACGCTATGAACGCCAGATTATTAATTGTGGAAGACGAGGTTGTCACCCGCCAAACGTTAACCCGCTTATTTCAACAAGAAGATTACGAAGTTTTTGACGCGGCTGATGGCCTGCAGATGGAAAACATTATGCGCCAAGAGCGCATCGACGTGGTCATCATGGATGTTAACTTACCCGGTAAAAATGGATTGGAACTAGCGGAATCGCTGCGTGAACGGGACAATATCGGCCTTATCTTTTTGACCGGACGCGATAGCGAAGATGACCGCTTGCTCGCGTTAGAGTTAGGGGCTGATGATTATTTAATTAAACCATATAACCCTAAAGAACTGACTATTCGGGTGCGCAATTTATGCCGCCGTATAGAAGCTTCACGCAACAGTAACCCGGTAGAAACTGACAGTGTTCAATTCCATTTTCATGGTTGGTGCCTGAATAGCGATAGTCGCTGCCTATATTCACCTGATAATCAAATGTTTCGGTTACCAAAAAGTGAATATCGGGCTTTAGAATTATTCCTAAATAATGCGGGACGCATTTTGGATCGCGAAACATTGGTTAAACGAATGCTCGACCGTGAACTGAGACCGAACGACCGGACCGTCGATGTCGCCATTCGCCGTATCCGTCGTCATTTCGAATCGCACCCGGAAACTCCTAACCTAATCACCACGATACACGGTGAAGGTTACCGGTTTATTGGAGAGGTCACGCAGGAAGCTCAATGAGCTTCCTCGTCCAGCCATTGTTGCAGCTGTTGACGGTGGGGGATGACTGAATCTGCCCATTCAATCAACAGCCGCTCTGCCTGTGGCCATTCCCAGCTTTCTTTTTCCAGCTGTTCCATTAACGCCGCCAGTTTGATCAAACCGACCGAGTTACAGGCTCCTTTTACTTTGTGCGCCTGACTGCGCAGCTGCTCTTCATGTTTTTGTTTAGCGGCCTCGTGCAATAAATTGGCGTAGCTTTGTATTATTTGATCAAAGGTTGTAAGCGTCGACTTTAACCCCTCGTCCCCTAAACTTTCGCGGTACTGAGTTAATAATTGCTTATCCAGAATTTCTTGCTGCGCCATTATTGCTGCTCCTTAAAATCCAAAATCCTATCGTGTGCGTAAACTTTGATTCAGTCAACCGATACTGATAATCGATTAATTCTGATTAAATTTTAGCTTCGGGAATGAAATCATCCATGCATCTACGATACAATAGCGGATTCGACAGTTATGCTTGATACTTTACAAACAGATCGGAGTTCTAAACGAATGCCTAATAGCATGCCCGACGTAGCTAACCAAAGCCAGGCGCAGACCGAAGGTACCCTGGATTGGGTTGGCATGAGCAATATTGAAGTGCCTCTAATGGTCGCCGCTTCTGATGCCGCTGAGCGTCCAGTTGCAGCTCATGTGGAGGCATTCGTTAATTTAAAAGACCCGAAGACCAAAGGCATTCACATGTCGCGTCTTTACTTGTTGCTGGATAAATTGTCGACTGACGGTGAACTTAGCCACGCGTCGCTGAAGCAACTACTGCTCGACTTTATTGAGAGCCACAACGATATTAGTGATCAGGCCTTTATTAAGTTTGATTTCGATTATCATTTACGCCGTGAGTCTTTAATAAGCCGCAAAAAAGGCTGGAAAGCTTACCCGGTTACTCTAACTGGTCGCTATGATGCGGGTAAACTCTCATTGGAACTGGCAGTAGACGTACCTTACTCATCGACCTGTCCATGTTCAGCCGCTCTGGCTCGACAGCTGATTCAAGAGGCCTTTGTTGATAAGTTCTCTGATCAAGAGGTGGTGGACAAGGCGACTATCCATGAATGGCTTGGCTCAACTGAGGGAATCGTGGCAACGCCTCATAGTCAGCGTTCAACCGCGCAAGTTAAAGTAAAGCTATCGGAAGAACTGGAAGAATTTCCGATTGTCGCGCTTGTCGACGCCGTTGAAGCGGCCTTAAAAACTCCGGTTCAAGCAGCCGTTAAGCGCGAAGATGAACAAGAGTTTGCGCGTCTGAATGGACAAAACTTAATGTTCTGCGAGGACGCCTCACGCCGACTGAAACATCAGCTTAACCAAATGCCAATTTTTAAAGACTTCTGGCTACGCGTTAATCATTACGAATCGTTGCATGCTCACGACGCGGTAGCTATCGCGACAAAAGGCATCGAAAGTGGTTACCGCTCCTAATTTCTAATAGCGACAAAGACGAGGCCCAGTCACTTAAAAGGTACTGGGCCTTTTTTATGGCATGCCCTTTGCATTTAATTTGATACAAAGTTTGATCTGTCAATTTTTTGCTGAGGTGAGTTATGGAATTCGTGCTTTTATTATTTGTTGTGGTGTTAATTGCCGTAGCGCTTATCGCCAGCCGCATGTCTGAAAATTACGTGCCCTACCCGTACAAGCTGAAAGATATGAGCTTTTGTACACCCCAGGAAGCACAGTTTATGACGCTACTGGATAAAGCGGTTGGCAATGATTTTCGTATTTTTACTAAAGTACGCTTAAGTGACATAGTCGCTGTTAAGAAAGGTGTTTCCGGCAGTGTTCAGAAAGACGCACAGAACAAAGCCAATCAACGCATTCTAGACTACGTGCTATGCGATATCGAAACCATGGAAATTAAAGGCGTTATCGAACTAGAGCCAGCGACTAGTAACCTGCAGCAACAAAAACGTAACCTGTTTTTAAAGAATACTCTGGCCGCTGCTGGTCTTCCGTTCTTGCGCTTTAAAGCCAAGCCTGGTTATCGAGTTGCTGACCTGCACGACTACATTCACGGTAAAATTCGTCAAGCAGAACATATCCGCGCAGCGACACCTACCACCTCGCACGATCAGGACAGCAAAGATTCACAGCAGTCGTCGCCAGTTGCCGCGTAAGCCAATTTTCGGCATTATGAGGCAATGAGTGCGAATCACTGGTATGAATTTTTAACCTCCTCCTGGGTACTGGCGGCTCTGGCCTTATTGCTGGAGCGTTGGTTACCCTGGCCGGAACAATGGCATCCACTGGCCATTTTCCGGCTATTTGCCAACTACCTGCAATACAAAGTTAATAAACCTGGCTATGCCGCTAATCAACAACAAGTTGCAGGGTGGTTGGCTTTAATCACCTTATTAGTTCTTAGTTTAACCCCCACCGCAATCGTTATTTATGCTGCTGAATTTTCACAAATTATTGGCGCATTAGTATTGTTAGCTTGTTTGCGACAATCGAACTACCTTAAAACTCTGGATAAGGTGCATAGACTCGCCACTAAGAGGCAAAAGGGTGCCGCTCGTGCCTGGCTAGCGCGCATTGATTATCGCGACACTCATGAGCTTAGCTTGCACGGGCTTGCAAAAAGTACTCTGGAATTAAGAGCCCTTAGCATTCTTCATCACCGGATGGTGCCGATTAGTGCATTTCTAATCGGCGGCCCTATCTTATGTCTGGGATTAAGGCTAGTTACCGAGTTAAGTCAGCTCTGGCCAACTGAGCAACGTCGCTATCGTCATTTCGGACTGGCGACACGCGCGGCTTATGCCATGACCGTTTGCTGGGTTACCGCTGTAGTGGCGCTGCTAGCGTCGGCTTTATGCGTTGTTAAACCATGCCGCAAACGCCTGTCCCTACAAGCGACTCAGGGCTGGCTCTGGACCACTGGCTGGTGGCTGGATTCACTCAGTCGTCTGCACAACGTTTCATTGGGTGGCCCGATTAAAACTCAGGGAGTAAGAATCGCCCGACAGCGCTTCCCGGGGCGGCCTGCTGAACAGGTCTGGCAGGCTGCGGCGGCGGCCATCATGCGCTGGCAGTGGTTACCAACAATCATCGTAACAACGGGTATTGTCCTGTCGTACATTTATCGACCCTGAGATTCAGTTGGTATATAATATGCGCCTAATTAACAACCCTAAATAGCTATGAAAACCATTGACGTAATTGGTATTGGCAACGCGCTGGTAGATCAAGAGTTCGAAGTGTCGGACGAGTTTCTGCAGCAGCATCAGTTAGAAAAGGGCATGATGGCCCTAATTGAAGAGCAAGACCAAAACAGATTAATCGCTGAATTGAGTAAACTTGGTGATTTGAAAAAACAATGTGGCGGTGGTTCAGCGGCCAATTCACTGGTAGCCTTTGCCCAATTTGGCGGTAACGCTTTCTATTGTTGTAAAGTCGCCGACGACGAAGCTGGTCAGTTTTATCGACAAGATCTAGAACAGGTTGGTATTCGTACTAACCTTGAGCAACAACAGCACCCCGGTACTACCGGTCGTTGTCTGGTGATGGTAACTCCTGATGCAGAGCGCACGATGCGAACGCACCTGGGTATTACCGCCGATTTATCTACTGCCGAACTGGATCGGGACGCTATTGCTGCTGCCGAGTACCTCTATATCGAAGGGTATTTGATTACTTCGGAAATTGCCCGTGGCGCTATTGCTGAAGCAAAGCGCGTCGCTCGTGAAAACAATACCAAGTTGGTGATGACCTGCTCTGATCCAGCGATGGTCAAATATTTTCGCGATGGCATTGACCAAATACTTGATGGCGGTGTCGACCTAATGTTCTGCAACCGTGAAGAAGCCGAATTATTGACCGGTGAAGCCGATCCAGAAACAGCGGCTAAAGCTTTGTTAAAACTAGCTAACACGGTGGCAATTACATTAGGCAAAGACGGTGCATTAATCGTCGATAACGAGCGTCAGGTTCATATACCCGGAGTAAAAGTTAAGGCCGTTGATACTAACGGAGCAGGCGACATGTTTGCCGGAGCCATGTTATACGGATTAACCCAGGGCATGTCGTTGGCAGATGCCGGCCATTTGGCCAGTCATGCTGCTGCTGAATTAGTGACTGAGTTTGGTGCACGTCTCGATAAAGAGCGCCAACAACAACTGATTAAACGCTTATTCAATCATTGAGAGAGCTATTATGAGTTTGAACGATCCAAAGCACACTGACTATAAAGTCGCGGACATTAGTTTAGCCGACTGGGGCCGCAAAGAAATCGCGATTGCTGAATCTGAAATGCCAGCGCTGATGACTATTCGCCGCAAATATGCCGCAGAAAAGCCGCTGCAAGGGGCTCGCATTATTGGCTGTATTCACATGACGATTCAAACGGCTGTCCTAATTGAAACGTTGTTGGAACTTGGCGCGGAAGTGCGCTGGTCATCGTGCAACATCTTCTCCACTCAAGACCATGCTGCCGCAGCAATGGCTGCAGCCGGTGTTCCTGTTTTTGCCTGGAAAGGCGAAACCGAAGAAGAATATGAATGGTGCCTGGAGCAAACCTGTCATAAAGACGGTAAGCCTTGGGACGCTAATATGATCTTGGATGACGGTGGCGACTTAACGTTAATGATCCACGACAAGTTCCCACAGATGTTAGAAAAAATTCATGGCATCACTGAGGAAACCACCACCGGTGTTCACCGCCTGCTGGACATGTTGGAAAAAGGTACACTTCGGGTTCCTGCTATCAACGTGAACGACGCGGTGACGAAATCTAAGAACGATAACAAGTACGGCTGTCGCCATTCGTTAAATGACGCGATAAAACGCTCCACTGACCACTTGATGTCCGGCAAAAAAGCCCTCGTCATTGGTTATGGGGATGTTGGCAAAGGTTCTGCTGCCAGCTTACGCCAGGAAGGCATGATCGTTAAAGTGTCGGAGATTGATCCAATTTGCGCAATGCAAGCCTGTATGGACGGATTTGAAGTTGTCTCTCCGTACATTGGTGGCGTTAACGATGGCAGCGGCAGCACTATCGATAAGGCGTTGTTAGAAAATACTGACCTACTGGTTACCACCACCGGCAACATGGATGTCTGTGACCGCCACATGCTGGCCGCGATTAAGTCGACGGCGGTTGTCTGCAACATTGGTCATTTTGATAACGAAATTGATACTAAGTTTATGCGCGATAACTGGCGCTGGGAAGAAATTAAACCTCAGGTTCATAAAATTTACCGCTCGGACGACGACAAAGATTATATCCTGTTGTTGGCCGAAGGCCGCTTGGTAAACCTGGGTAACGCGACCGGTCACCCAAGCCGTATTATGGACGGTTCTTTTGCAAACCAGGTATTGGCACAACTGCATCTGTTCGGACAAAAATTTGCTGATATGACTTTGGAACAGCAAAAAGAGTACTTGCGCGTAGAGGTACTACCTAAGCAACTGGATGAAGAAGTAGCTCGTTACATGGTCCAGGGTTTTGGTGGCGTTATTACTAAGCTTACTTCTGAACAGGCAGGCTACATCCATGTTGACGTGGATGGCCCGTTCAAAACTGATGAGTATCGCTACTAATGATAGATAACGACATCGTTTATCGCGAAATAACGGCTGCCGATTCGGCGGCCGTTATTGATTTAGCTAACCAGGTTCATGGCGACAATTACCTAAATAGCGAATCGTTGGCAGCACTGCTAGAAGGCGGCACTGTTGGTAACAAAAAGCTTAATTTCTTAGCCGAGAAACAGGGGAAAGTGGTTGGCGTACGTTTGACGCTAGCGCCCGGTAACTGGTCTATTGACCAAGCCTGCACGCCTGAGGAATGGCCCGTTGAACCCGAGCATATTTGTTATTTTAAGTGTGCAGCAGTTGCCGAAAGCGCTCGCGGCTTAGGTATCGGCAAACAGCTTTTGCAAAAAAGTATTAATGCCGCAGCAGACCTTGGCTGTCGCGCTGGACTTGCTCATATTTGGCTGCAAAGTCCGGCAAACAGTGCTTATGAATATTTTTCCCGGTGTGGTGGCGTGCTGGTTAATCGCCATCCCGATCGTTGGTTACAAGCTTCCCTTGAAGACGGCTACTACTGCCCTGTTTGTGATGGCAACTGTCGTTGTGACGCGGGCGAAATGATTCTGATGTTTGATACTTAAGTGTTATGTATGATCCGCTTAGTGATAAACATTTGCCCCCAGCGCAGCATGCCGTAGACAGTTATTGGGAAAAGCACACAAAAGTACGCTGGCCGGACACGGCATCGATGCCGAAACATTCTGATGTGTTAATCATCGGCGCCGGCTATACCGGACTTAATGCTGCCAAGACCCTAGCCGAGAGTTATCAACAACAAGTCACCGTTATTGATGCAAACCGGATTGCCTGGGGATGCTCCAGTCGTAATGCCGGCTTCGTGATGAAAAGTACCGGCCGCCTGGGTCTGTCACAATGGGCCGACCGGCTTGGTGACAAGACGGCAAAGGCTATCGCCGACGAACACCAGACAGCATTAGAGCTGGTGAAGCAGTGGATAAGCCAGTCTCCTGACCAATGTGATGTTCAGCGCGGCGGCTACATTAAGCTGGCACACCGAGCTAAAGCAATTGAGCCGTTACGGCAACAGTATCAGACCCTTAAACAGTTTAACCAGCCAGTGTCCTGGCTGTCCGGCGAACAGCTCAGTGAGCAGCTAAACAACCGCCATGCGCTGGCCGGACTCAAGTTTGATGACTGCGTTAGTGTTAACCCGTTAAAACTAGCTGCAGTGACTGCTCAGCAAACCGCTAAAGCTGGCGTCGACCTAGTGGAAAACTGTAGTGCGTTATCGGTAAAGCGGCTCGCTGACGGCTGGCAAGTAGAGACTACGGAAGGCGCTGTAAGCTGCAGCAAGTTGTTAATTTGTACCAACGCTTACACTGCTAATAAGTTAGTTCCCGCCTTAACAGGCCGCTCTCTTCCCGCCCTTTCCAGTATTATTACCACGCCGCCGCTAACGCAGCAGCAGTTGGCCGATACAGGCCTAACGCCGGCTCAATCTTATATGGATACGCGGATACTAAAATATTATTTCCGTTTACTACCGGATAACCGATTATTGATGGGCGGACGCGGAGCAATACGCGGTAAACAAGCCCACCATCCTAGTTACGCCAAGCAACTCCTAAAAGCGCTCAAGCAATCGTTCCCCGGACTAGCCACAATTGACCACTGGCAACACTTTTGGAGTGGCTGGGTTAGTGTGTCTTTAGATGACTACCCGCGAGTCGGGGCTATCGGCGACAATTTATATGCGGCTATGGGGTATTGCGGAGCTGGAGTCAGTTTTAGCAGCCTGGCAGGAAAACGGTTAGCGCAGGCAGCCATGGGTGAGGAGTTACCGCGACTGCCTTATTATCAAAGCCCGCTAAAACGTTTCCCTATGCCGTCCATGCGTCGTGTTGGTCAGTGGGCATACTATCATTATGCCCGCCTGACCGAATGAAGGAGCGCCATCGAAGCCGCTGTTTAAAGACCGAACACCGTTTTTTCGCTGTTTAGCATGCGACTAATAAATAAAGCTAATAGGTAAGCAAACACCAAGGTCGTTAATGCACTAACGCCAATTCCAAACCAGTTAACAGCTTCTCCACGAATCAGTGATAAAAATGCCTGGTGCTGACCCGTAAGTGGCAGGTAGTACAAAATAGGAGTTTTCAAACGGGCAAATTCAACACCAAAAGACGCAGCCATTGGAATGATTAACAAAAAGCTTATGTAAGTCTGTGCCTCTTTGAAGTTTTTCGCCCTAAATGACACAAACAGCTGCAACGTCGTCGCCAACAGCGCCAGCGGTATCAATAACACGAACATCAATATGATCATGAACGCTGAGAACTCGACACTCATACCGATTTCTTGTAATGGCACAAACTGAAAAATGACCGGTATTAAAATCAGTGACAAAGCTCCCCCAAATATCGCAAAGCTAGCTGCCGCCAATGTTTTACCCCAGACGATCGACTCGGTACTTAACGGTTGCGATAATAATAGCTCTAAAGAGTTGCGCTCTCTTTCACCGGCGCTAATATCAATAGCCACGTTCATTCCTGACCAAAAAACAGAAAGCAAAATAAACACCAAGACACTACCCATGATCAGTGCTGCTTTTGAACCTCGCGTAGCAACGTCCTGCTTACTTAGGTTAATGGGCTGTACCACTCGTGGGTCAAGCCCCCGTAGCAATAAACGATAGTTGGTAACCTTGGCCGCATAACTCTGGACCGCTCGTTCTACTCTTTTGATTTCCGTTTGTTGTTTTTGCGCTGACCAATCGGCTCTTAAAATGACAGTAACCGGTTCTGCTGACTTCAGCTGCTGGTCCCAGCTTTCGGGAATCGTTAACTTAATCGGATTAACGGTATCAGGCCACGGTTCCTGCCGCTGAACAACACCTTGAGTTTTAAGGTGTTCCACCAACTGAGGCGCGTGCTGTTTCCCGTCGATGGTAATCTCAACGTCGGAGGGGTCGGTCAGTTGATTGATTAAAAAGAAAAACGCAACGGCCATTAACATGGGCCCAAAAAATGCGTAAGACATTGCCGCCAATACCGAACGCTTATCACGAAGGGCATCACGAAATTCCTTTCGCCAAATGGTTACTATCTTACTCATTATGCTGCAATCCCCTCGTCGCTACCTATTATTTTGACAAACGCCTCTTCCAGCGCGGATTCGCCGGTCATCTCGCATAACTCTTCGGGGGTTCCCTCGGCGGCAACTCTACCATTTGCCATGACGACTACGCGGTCACATAGTGCGGCGACTTCTTGCATGACATGACTCGAAAACAAAATACAGGTGCCCTGCTGTCGCTGTTCTCGTAGTATATCTCGCAAAATACGAGTACTCATTACATCCAGTCCGCGGCTTGGTTCGTCTAAAATAAGATGCTTGGGGTCATGCACTAACGACTGCGCCAACGCGACTTTCATACGCTGACCCTGAGAAAACCCAGCTGATCGGCGGTCACTTAACGACTGCATATCGAGCTGTTCAATGACTTTATTAACTCGTTGTTCAAGGTGGTCGCCAGATAAGTTGTGCAGCGCCGCGAAATAAGTTAGCTGCTCGCGTACTGTCAGTCGTTCATATAAACCAAACTTATCGGGAAAAATGCCAATTTGCCGACGGGCGTTAATCGGATCCTGGTTCGCATCAATCTGGTTAATTAAAGCCTCGCCGCTTTGTGCCTGCAAAAGCCCGTAGATAATTCTTAAACAGGTTGTTTTACCTGCTCCGTTCGGACCCAACAAGCCAGTAATTTTCCCGTCGGGCGCAGAAAAGGTAAGTTTATCAAGCGCCTGGATATCCTTAAACGATTTACTAAGCTGTTTAACTTCAATCACGATTATAACCCCTCGCCGTTGACATTCAGCACGAACGGCTGTGGTATTCTATTTTTTAAACATTCGGCATTGAGTTGCTGCACGCTACCCTGCTCAATAAAATTAGCTATCAACGTATTGGCGCAGGTATGGCTCGCAATGGTATGACTTGCATGTTCAGCCACAATATGGCGACTGTTTGGCAACGTTCTCGCGGCGATATCTCCCCAGCGCGGCGGAGTTACAGGATCCTGCGTTCCCGATAGCAACAGAACAGGCTTTTCAGACTTTACTGGTTTGTCCCAGTCGTCAGCTACCGGCTTAGACTCCCAGCCCGCACATAGAGCCTTAAAAGCGTCACCAGTGCGGCCACCGATAAAATCGTTATTAGCGTCTTGTTGAAATAACGAATCAGTGGCTCGCGGTAAGTCCTCGCTACATACCACTGACAACATCAAACCAAGGTAAATTGAATTTTGCGTGGCAATGGTGGTACCACCCATCAGCCCTAAAACTGGTTTGAAATTATTTTTTGCGGCCGAGTGAATCGCGTAAGGTAATAATTGCCTCGTCATTGGGCTGTATAGTGCCATTCGAATGATAGAGCTAAACCGCCCTGGTGTTAGTCGAATGGTTAGTGGCTGATGAGACAACGGGTCGGTGGTTTCTAAAATGACTTGCTCATTGCCCAAACGACTCATAACTTGCTGATAGTCATCTCCCAGCTCGGGGAATGCGTCGCTGCACGACAGTTGCTGCTGGCAGTCTTCTAATAACTGGTCAAACGCAAGGCTACCGTGCAGCCCAAAGGGGCCAATAATCACCTGTGGGGGCGCCACTGCGTCCAAAGTCGCTGTGCGAACCGAGTCAGGATAGAGTTGTAGATATTTTAATGCCGCGCGCGAGCCATAAGAGCCGCCGTACAAATTAAATTGCTCAACGCCCAGTTCTTTGCGAACTCGTTCAAAGTCACGAATGCTGTTATGAGTTGAGTACTGTAAGGTATCAGTGTCAGAAAAATTGGCCAGACACTTGCGGGCAGTTTCAGTCAGATTCTGCTCTTCATCGGACTGAATGAGTTCATCGGCGTGCGATATGTCGCATTCCAAAGGATTACTTTTACCGGTGCCCCGTTGATCGATAAGCACAATATCCCGCTGCGGGCGGACAGCATCAAAGATGCGGGAAATCATTGGAGCAAGCTCGGTCGCAGCCTGTCCGGGCCCGCCGGCTAATATCAACAGAGGATCGGGTTTTGCACCCTCGCTAATAGCCGGCAAGATAGCGTAGTGGATCTTTATCTGCTTAGCGCCCGGTTGCTGATAGTTTTCCGGCACCGGTACATAACCACAGGTGAGTTGTTCCTGAATACCATCGATAAAACAGCTACCAGAAGACGGTTCCGCTAAATTATCTGGCGTGGCTTTGGCTACCGCCGACAACAACAATGCCATCGGTACAATGAGTATAAAGCTCCAACGAGTTCGCATTTTCTTTCCCTGTCAATATGCTGCTATTGAGTTATGTTACCCAGCCTGAACCATATAGCAAAGAAGTTATGCGGATTAATTGTTAGCAAATATGAAAAAGGCCTCCCGTAGGAAGCCTTTTTTCATTATTAAAACGTCTCGCCGTTAGTTAAAGGCCAGCACGCTCTTTAATTTCGCTTGCGATTTTGGTGCCGCCGTGGCCATTCGCTTGCGCCCATTCATAATCACCTGACGCTTTCAGATCTTCAACTGACAGGCGACCAACCATAAACGTGCCAATATCTGTTGAGCCATTGCTCATTGCGAACTGAAGCAGGCTTTGACCGTTACACTGAATACCAGAGTACACGTCGCGGATACGAACGCGTGAGTCACGAAGTTTCTTACGCATACGCATAGTGTCGTCGCCTTGCACGTAAGTACACAGACTTAACGCTAATTCATTTGCTTCTGCGGTTTTCGAATATGTTACCCCAGTCGCAGCAACCGCTGCAATCAGCGAGCCTAATAATAGTGCTTTCATTAATGTGACCTCTACCACTCATCAATTGCTCAAATTTTCATCAGAATGATACTACGATTTAACCCCATCATCAATGCCCTGTTTAACCCTAACTCTATGATATATTAACAATTTATTAACTTACCTTTTCGAGAATAAGGGTAGTATAGGCGGGCTGTTCTGGGCTACTGGGGGCAACTTCTTGCCGCTCAACCTCAACCCAATCAGCTATTTGAGTGTAGTCTGGGAAGTAAGTGTCGCCGGCAACATCCAGTTCGATTTTAGTAACATAAAGCCGGTCTGCATACGGCAAAAAAATTTCATAAATTTTTCCGCCACCAATAACCATGACCTCTTCCACCGGTCCGGCAGCCGCTAATGCCTGCTTAACCCCAGAGACCCAGACCACTTGATTATCCTGGCTTTCAGCAAGATGGGACTGACTTGATAAAACAATATTTTTACGGCCCGGTAAGGGTCGCCCCAAAGACTCAAAGGTTTTTCGCCCCATAACAATTGGCTTACCTAAGGTAATTTTTTTGAAATACTTTAATTCACCGGGGATATGCCAGGGCATTTTATTGTCTTTACCAATAACCCGATTATTAGCCATCGCGGCGACAAGTGAAACTTTCATTAAATCTCCTTTTTAGGCTTCGGCTACCCCTCTCGGTGTGGTGTGGGTCCTACGGCCGGTGTGGCTTGCAGCCTTCGGCGCAAGGGTTTAGGGGCTGCGCCCGTCAAACCAAGAGCGCAGCGACTCTACACCGGCCGTAGGCCCCAACCCGCGCAAAGCGCCCAACCCTGCCTTAGGCCCAAACCTGCGAGCGCAGCGAGCCCTAAGCTACCGTTCGTAAACGACTTCGACGTCGTAGTCGTCATCATCAAAATCATCATCGTCGTCATCGTCTTCGGCCTGCTCCATGGCCTCTTCATGATAACTATCCCATTTAAAGTCTACCGGGTCAGCCTCGGTGGCTCTTTCGGCTTCTTCGTGAGGCGACGGCATTGTCTCGATAAACGCCATAACATCACGACACAGTTTGTCCGTATCACGTCCTTCCAAAGCTGCAATTTGATAAACGGGGCCATCCCAATCCAGCTCTTTTACTAACGCATCGACAAGCTCCTGACGTTCTTCTTCAAGCACCAGATCAATTTTATTAATAACCAGCCAACGTGGTTTATCGGCCAATTTAGGACTGTACTTTTCCAGCTCATCAATAATAATTCGCGCTTGTTCGGCAGGGTCAGTTTCGTCGTAAGGCGCTAAATCCACTAAGTGCAACAATAACCGGCAACGTTCCAGGTGTTTTAAAAATTGAATGCCTAGCCCAGCTCCTTCTGCGGCGCCCTCAATCAAGCCAGGAATATCTGCGATAACAAAGCTCTGATGAGCAGCTGGACGCACGACACCAAGATTTGGCACTAGCGTTGTAAATGGGTAGTCAGCAACTTTTGGTTTGGCCGCGGAGACAGAGCGAATAAAGGTCGACTTACCAGCATTTGGCATACCCAGTAAGCCCACATCAGCTAGTAGCATTAACTCCAGCTTTAACTGCCTGATCTCGCCCGGGGTACCGTCTGTTTTTTTCCGCGGCGCACGGTTAACACTGCTTTTGAACCGTGTATTACCTAATCCGTGAAAGCCACCTTTAGCCACGATCAGACGTTGCCCGTGTCGGGTTAAGTCTCCCAGAACTTCCCCGGTATCCTGATCCATGGCACGCGTACCCGGAGGCACATACAAGGTTATATCTTCGCCACGTTTTCCAGTACAGTTTTTCCCCATACCGTTTTGCCCACGCTGGGCACGGTGAAACCGTTCAAAGCGGTAGTCAATTAGGGTATTGAGGTTTTCATCCGCTTCTAAATAAACATCGCCGCCATCACCGCCATCACCGCCGTCAGGGCCGCCTTTAGGAATATATTTTTCGCGGCGGAAGCTAATAGTACCATTACCGCCATCACCCGCTTCGACGCGGATCTCTGCTTCATCGACAAATTTCATTGATTACTTACTTTGGTTAAATGCTTTGTATAAAATTCTAGCACATATGAAAAAGCCCCGCCGATTTGGCAGGGCTTCTATAATCCGACGCTTAATTTAGAAAGCGACAGTTTATCGCAATTTATTAGTCAGAAACGACGCTAATATATTTACGATTTTTGCTGCCTTTTGTTTCAAAAGACACTTTGCCTTCGCTTGTCGCGAACAACGTGTGGTCTTTGCCCATACCTACGTTGCTACCAGCATGGAACTTAGTACCACGCTGACGAACCAGGATGTTGCCTGCTAAAACAGACTCTCCGCCGAAGCGCTTTACACCAAGACGTTTACTCTCTGAATCGCGACCGTTTTTAGTAGAACCACCAGCCTTTTTATGTGCCATGTCGTTACTCCTTAATTAGCTGTTGATACCAGTGATTTTCACTTCTGTGAACCACTGACGGTGACCTTGTTGAGTACGAGAGTGCTTACGACGACGGAACTTGACGATTTTTACTTTATCGCCACGACCGTGATCGACAATCTCTGCCTTCACTTTGCCACCTGATACGAACGGAGCACCGATTTTTACATCGCTGCCGTCTGAAACCATCAAAACCTGGTCGAATTCAACTACGTCTCCGGTAGCTGCTTCCAGTTTTTCCAGGCGGACGATTTGGCCTTCAGTCACACGGTGCTGCTTACCGCCACTTTGGAATACTGCGTACATAGTAATCTCCACAACCCTTATGGGCATCCGAATTTAAATCAGGCCGCGAATTGTACGCAAAAGCTAAAATGAACGCAAGCAGTTATTTCGGCTATTTGCCCGCGTGGCGGGCGGCTTTTTGCTCGCTCCGCTCGCGGCTATTTACAACGGCGCTACGCTTGTTAAGGCTGTTTCGAGCAAAGCAATGTCGTAAATAGCCGGCGCAAGGCGTCAAACAGCCACTTGCGCAGCAAGGTAAATAGCCTTACACACTTTCAGTGTTAAGCGAAAGTGTGTACTATGTCGGCTCCGTTAAATTTTGTAAAAAAACAGATAGCTATGATGGATATGCAGTCCATTAATGCGTTAGCCAAGCAAGACATGCTGGGTGTTAATGCGCTAATTGGTGAACAACTTACGTCGGACGTGGCGTTAATTAATCAGCTTGGGCTTTATATCGTTAATAGTGGCGGCAAACGTTTACGCCCTTTATTAACGGTTATCGCGGCCCGCGCTCTAGGCTACGACGGCGACCACCACCACAAGCTGGCAGCGATTATTGAATTCATTCATACCGCTACTCTCCTGCACGATGATGTCGTTGATGAATCAGAGCTCCGGCGCGGCCGCAAAACCGCTAATGCCGTATTTGGTAACGAAGCATCGGTGTTGGTGGGCGACTTTCTATATACTCGCGCGTTCCAAATGATGGTACAGCTGGATTCCCTGGAAATACTGAGTATTTTAGCTGATGCCACCAACATTATTGCCGAGGGTGAGGTTCTGCAGTTAATGAACTGCAATGAACCGGACACGTCTGAAACCCAGTATTTTGAAGTGATTTACGGTAAAACCGCAAAACTATTCGAAGCTGCAACTCAGCTTGCCGGAATCCTCACCAAACAACCATCTGCAATTACCGCTTCGATGGCCGACTATGGCCGCTACCTAGGTACCGCGTTTCAATTGGTCGATGACTTGCTGGACTATACGGCTGATACAGAGACTATGGGGAAAAATGCCGGTGACGATTTAGCCGAAGGCAAACCGACTTTACCGCTGCTTTACGCCATGTGGCATGGCAATGAGACAGAACAACAGTTGATTCGAAAAGCAATCGAAAATGGTGATGGACGTGAGCACTTACAAACGGTGCTTAGCGCAATGGAGAGAACTGGCGCCCTAACTTACACTAGAGATAAAGCCTTAGAAGCAGCCCAACAGGCAAAAAATGCGTTGGCTGATATTCCGGAATCTGATTACAAACAAGCGTTGTTATCGTTGGCTGATTTATCGGTGAATCGAATTAATTAGCGGTGTGGGGCTCCGCCGGTTTAGGCCTTCGGCGGTTTAGGCGCTTCGCGCGTTAAACCCTCGCGCCGAGGGCAGCAAGCTACACCGCGAGTACGTAGCACGAGCCCAAACCGGCCGAAGGCCCCAAAACGCCGATTATTTAACGAATTCAACACCCTTCTGGATATCGCCTTTCAGGCCATCCAGCATGTCATCCATGCACTTTTTCTCGAAGGCACTGATGTCGCCATACGGCAGAACTTCTTCTGCGCCGTTTTTTCCAAGACGTACTGGCTGCGCGAAGAAAGTCGCGTGATCGCCAGGTCCTTCAACATAGGTGCACTCAATAGTGTCCTGACCTTGCAAGCCTTTAACTAACGACAAGCAGAACCGAGCCGCTGCCTGACCCATTGATAAGGTTGCTGAACCGCCGCCCGCTTTTGCTTCTACAACTTCAGTGCCGGCGTTTTGAATACGGTGTGTTAAGTCTTTAATCTCTTGCTCCGTAAACTCAACATTCTCTACCTGGGATAGTAATGGCAGAATCGTTGTACCACTGTGCCCACCAATAACCGGAACATTCACGTTCTCAGGATTTAAACCACGCAATTCAGCAACGAATGCTTCTGAACGGATAACATCCAGTGTTGTTACCCCAAACAGACGACGTTTGTCGTAACAACCATTGTTCTGCAGAACTTGTTTGGCAATTGGAACCGTTGTGTTTACCGGGTTAGTGATAATACCAACACAGGCGTTTGGACAATTGTCAGCAACACCCTGAACCAGGTTTTTTACAATACCGGCGTTCATGTTAAACAAGTCAGAACGGTCCATCCCAGGTTTACGCGGGACACCTGCTGGAATCAAAACGATATCGCTGCCAACAAGTGCTGACGCTAAATCGTCTTTGCCGAAGCCCTGAACTTTGACGTCCGTAGGAATGTGACTTAGATCAACAGCCACTCCTGGTACTACTGGTGCTACGTCGTATAAAGATAACTCAGTACCCGCTGGTAATTGAGTTTTTAGAAGTAATGATAATGCCTGGCCGATACCACCGGCCGCACCTAATACGGCTACTTTCATCTCAGACTCCATTTGACTGTTTGATAAGGTATTGCATAAAGATAGAATAGTTATGCAATATTTGGCGCAAAACTGTACTCTAATAGGGTAAAAATTACAAATTTAAACGACAGCTCGGGAAACTCGATAAACCATGACTCAAGAGAAACTACTCGACGCTTTTAAAGCGTTACTTAAAGAAGAACGCTACGGCTCACAGACCGAAATTGTAAACACCCTTAAAGCTCAGGGCTTTAATAATGTCAGTCAGTCTAAGGTTTCGCGAATGCTCAGCAAACATGGTGCCGTGCGAACCAGGAATGCGAAACAAGAAATGGTCTACTGTTTACCCTCGGAGATTAGCGTACCCTCTGCAAAAGCGCCATTAAACCAACTGGTACTGGATATTCAGCATAATGATGTCATGATCATCATTCGCACCAGTCCCGGCGCCGCTCAGTTAATCGCGCGATTACTCGACTCGGTCGGTAAGAAAGAAGGCGTACTTGGCACCATTGCTGGTGACGACACTATTTTCATCGCGCCGCTAAAAGTCTCTGAAATTGACTTTACCTTAAATAAGGTTAAAGAGTTGTTTGCCACTCACTCGGTAGTATCCGAACCCTGATTATGCTCCGGCTGCGCCGGATAGCTGTGCTGGTTTAAAAAGTCCGGCGATGGCACAAAAAAACTGGCGTTGGTCACTGCTTGGGTATAATCAAGCAACGGGTCGTAATTACCCTGCTCGTCTTCGTAATAACGCTGCTTTAACCAGTCGTTCACTGCTTTAGGCTGTTGGCTTAAGTAAAGAGCTAATAACCCTTGCTCACGCAGGTCGCCCCAGGGCATATTTTGTCGTAGCAACGGAATGGGCTGCTCATCGTCGCTTATCAAACGAGTCTTACTGGCGTGTGTAACACCTTCTATTTCAGCTTCCGGAAGTCGCTCGCCAGTCACTTTATCACGACCCATTATTTGCTGCTGTCTATCGCCGCCCAAATGGTCCCAGTGGCGCAAGTCATGCCGAAATTTTTGTAACAACAAATAGCTGCCGCCGGCAAACTCCTGATCCTGCTCTTTATCTAACAGGGCTACTGCCCGTTTTCGCAGGCCCTTAGGATTATCCGGAGCGTCGATGAAGCCCGTTAAATCACGCCCGTCGAGGTAGCGAAAAGTGCGTAGTTGATCGACTACCTCAATATCATAACCAAGCCATTCTAATAGCGTTCGGCCAGCCAGGTAGTTGGCATCAAATCGATCTGAGCGAATTTGCAGTAGCAGGTCAAAAGGTTGTCGCGGTGCTTCTCGGTCAGCTTGCTGAAGCTCGGGAAAGCGATGTAAATAGACAGGCTTAGTTTCCGGATAAATGACATCCCAATAGTCGGCTCCTATAGCAACAAAGCCATTCAACATGGATTCCGAAAAGCGGTCATCTAATTCGGTAATGATCGCCGGGATACGTGCTAATTTTCGCCGCATCGAGTCGACATCGTCAGTCATCACATTACAGAATAACGTTAACCCGTGCAGATTAGGTTCGGCGCAAACGCCTGATTGTGCTTTAAGCAAACTGTTTCCCCGTTATTTTTATAGTATCTGCGACATCTTGTGCGGTTTTTCAGTTCTTTTACATTGCCGTTCACTGCAGGCATTATAGAATGCCTGTACGTACCACTGCTTCGCAAGGAAAATTTATGCGTAAAACGATTATCGCTTTAGCGGTTATGTCACTGGCCGCTTGTGCCACTCAACCGAATAATACGTCTACTGTTCAAACAACTAACAATAACGCGGTAACGGCTAGCTCACAATCGGAGCAGTTTCATCAGTTAGCCGATAGCATCTGGGAGACGTTGTCCGAGTCTGATGATACCGCCCTGGATGACATGTCGCCAGAAGCGCTTGAACAACGCTACCAGCGTGATAGCCAATGGCTTGAAAAGCTAGACGCAATAGCCGTAGAGCAGCTATCCAAACAAGACCGTATTAATCACGCAATGATTCATTATGTGGTTAAAAACAAAGTGGATAACTACCGATTTAAAGCTCACCTGATGCCGCTTACTGCCGAAGGCTCATTTCACAGTCGGCTTGCCTTTTTGCCAAGCTACACACGTTTTGCAGAAAAGCAGGACTATCTTGATTACATCGCCAAACTGAGTACCGTTAACCGTTATATGAAACAGCAGGTTAATTGGTTAAGAGAGGCTATTGAGCAAGGTTACACCCAGCCTCAGGCAGCAATGGCCGGGTTTGAAGAGAGTATTCTTGCTTATATTGTGCAGGATGCCGAAGACAGCGTCTTCTTTGATCCCTTTGAGCGCCAGCCAAAATTTGTTGACGACGACAACTGGCAAGAATTGAAAGAGCAAGCTAAGCAAATCATTGATGAGCAAATAATGCCTGCTTACGACAGCTACTTTAGCTTTATGGTTGGTGAGTACTTACCAAGTTCTCGCGAGACGGTTGGAGCATCTGCACTGCCAAACGGCGATGCGTTTTACAAAAACCGTATTGAACACTACACCACAACCGACTTAAGCGCCTCCGAAATTCATCAAATTGGACGACAAGAAGTTGCCCGAATCCGTGCCGAAATGCTGGAAGTTATCGAGGAATCAGGGTTTGACGGTAATTTTGATGAGTTTGTTGAGTTTTTAAGAACTGACGAACAGTTTTACCCGGAAACTGCGGAAGAACTGCTAAAAGAAGCTGCTTATATTTCCAAGAAGATGGATGGTAAATTGCCTGGCTTATTTAAGACTCTGCCTCGCAAACCATACGGTGTCGCTCCGGTCCCTGCCGAGATAGCTCCTAAATACACTACCGGCCGCTACAGTGGCTCGAATCGTGACGATCGCGCTGGCTTCTACTGGGTCAATACCTACGCCCTCGATCGTCGCCCATTGTATCAAATGGAAGCCCTGACTCTGCACGAAGCAGTTCCAGGCCACCATCTACAAAATGCGTTGGCTGGCGAAATGAAAGATGTTCCTGAATATCGGCAGCAGACCTATATTTCAGCATTTGGTGAAGGCTGGGGACTGTATTCGGAATACCTTGGTATCGAGGCAGGTTTCTACCAAGACCCATACAGTGATTTTGGCCGGCTAAGTTATGAAATGTGGCGGGCCGCTCGGTTAGTCGTTGATACCGGAATGCATGCGATGGGCTGGAGCCGGCAGCGAGCCATAGACTTTATGGCGGACAACACAGCGCTGTCTTTGCACAACGTAACCACCGAAATTGATCGTTACATCACTTGGCCGGGACAAGCGTTGTCCTATAAATTAGGCGAGTTAACCATAAAACGGCTACGCACGAATGCCGAGGAACAGTTAGGTAATGATTTTGATATCCGCGAATTCCACGATGCTATTTTAGAAAATGGCAGTGTGCCGCTCGATATTTTAGAGGCACACATTAACGACTGGATTAAACAACAAAAACAACAATAAATCGCTCCTGAAACCAGTAACGTGCTAAACGCACGTTACTGGCCATTCACCCTATTTATTACCCGAATACCTCAATGCCATGGGCATTTGCCAGCAAAATCCGTATAATGCGCGCCACTAGTGAACCGCCATCATTCGATGCAAGCAAATAAGAGGTATTACGAGTGCTTAATGAATATCGCCAGCACGTCGAAGAACGTGCCGCAGAGGGGATCCCTCCAAAACCACTAACCGCCGAGCAAGTCGCAGACTTAATTGAGTTGCTAAAAAACCCGCCAGCTGGTGAAGAACAGTTTTTAGTTGAACTACTGGCTGAACGCGTACCACCGGGTGTTGACGAAGCAGCTTATGTTAAAGCGGGCTTTTTGAGTGCGTTAGTAAAAGGTGAAATCAACAGCCCTGTTATTAGCAAACAAGACGCGGTGAAGTTACTGGGTAACATGCACGGTGGCTATAACATAGTAACACTGGTTGAGTTGCTTGATGATGAAGAGCTCGCCGAGCTTGCTGCCGAAGAGTTAAAGCACACGATACTAATGTTCGACGCCTTCCACGACGTGGAAGAGAAAATGAAAGCTGGCAATACACTGGCTAAAGAAGTAGTCCAGTCGTGGGCAGATGCAGAATGGTTTACCAGCCGTGACAAATTGGCGGACAGCATTACAGCAACCGTCTTTAAAGTGACCGGCGAGACCAATACCGATGATTTATCACCAGCGCCTGATGCCTGGTCACGGCCTGATATTCCACTGCATGCTAAAGCGATGTATAAAATGCCACGCGAAGGCATCACCGACGCCGGTAAGCAGATTGACGAGTTAAAACAGAAAGGCCACCCGGTGGCTTTTGTCGGCGACGTGGTCGGCACTGGCTCTTCGCGGAAATCAGCGACCAACTCGGTGTTATGGAACATTGGCGAAGATATGCCAGGAACGCCTAACAAACGTGCCGGTGGTATCTGCATTGGCGGTAAAGTTGCACCGATCTTTTTTAACACCATGAAAGATGCCGGTGCCTTAGTATTTGAAGCCGACGTCGATAAAATTGAAATGGGCGATATCATTACGATTTACCCTTACCAAGGAAAAATCGAAAATGAAGCAGGCGAGATCGTCGCTGAGTATGACTACGCCTCGCGAGTCATTCTCGACGAAGTTCGTGCTGGCGGTCGAATCAATTTGATTATCGGTCGTGGCTTAACCAGTAAGGCCCGTGAGTCACTCGGTTTAGGCCACAGCGATTTATTCCTTACTCCAGAGCAGCCAGAAGACAGCAATAAAGGCTACAGTCTGGCACAAAAGCTGGTCGGTAAGGCTTGTGGTATGGAAGGCGTTCGTCCGGGAACATACGTAGAGCCGAAAATGACGACCGTAGGCTCTCAGGATACCACCGGGCCAATGACTCGTGACGAATTAAAAGACCTGGCTTGCCTGGGCTTTAATTCCGATTTAGTGATGCAGTCTTTCTGTCATACCTCTGCTTATCCAAAGCCGGTCGATGTAGAAACACAGCACACATTACCTGATTTTATTATGAACCGCGGTGGTGTCTCGTTACGTCCTAACGACGGAATCATTCACAGCTGGTTGAACCGTATGCTGTTGCCCGATACTGTCGGTACTGGCGGTGACTCACATACGCGTTTCCCACTAGGCATCTCATTCCCGGCTGGCTCTGGCTTAGTAGCCTTTGCGGCAGCAACCGGCGTAATGCCATTGGATATGCCAGAATCCGTACTGGTTCGCTTTAAAGGCAAAATGCAGCCAGGTATTACCCTGCGTGACTTGGTTCATGCCATTCCTGCGTTCGCTATCAAGGAAGGTCTGTTAACGGTTGAGAAGCGCGGCAAGAAAAACGCATTTTCCGGCCGAATCCTGGAGATTGAAGGTCTTGAACACTTAACCGTAGAACAAGCTTTCGAACTTTCTGATGCGTCTGCAGAGCGCTCTGCCGCGGGTTGTACTATTAACCTGTCAGAAGAGTCTGTGGCTGAGTACCTACGCTCAAACATTACCATGTTGCGTTGGATGATCAACGAAGGCTATGGTGACGCGCGCACACTCGAGCGCCGTGCTCGCAAAATGGAAGATTGGTTAGCAAACCCAGAGCTTACTCGTGCTGATAAAGATGCTGAGTACACAGAAGTTATCGAAATTGACCTGGACGAAATTAAAGAGCCAATCGTCTGTTGCCCGAACGATCCGGATGACGCTAAGTTCTTAAGCGAAGTTGCCGGTGATAAAGTAGACGAAGTATTCATTGGTTCTTGTATGACCAACATCGGTCACTTCCGTGCTGCCGGTAAACTGTTGGAGAAGAACTCTGACCCACTGAACACACGGTTGTGGATTGCGCCGCCAACTAAGATGGATAAAGCGCAGTTAGAAACCGAAGGTTACTACGACATTTATGAGCGTAACGGTGTGCGTACAGAGATGCCGGGTTGTTCACTGTGCATGGGTAACCAGGCGCGTGTTGAGCCTAATTCAACCGTACTATCAACCTCGACTCGTAACTTCCCGAATCGTTTAGGCGACGGTGCTAACGTTTACTTAACCTCAGCGGAATTGGCCGCGGTTGGTGCTATTATCGGTCGGCTGCCGACTCCACAGGAATATATGGAGTACGCACAAGACATCAATGCCATGGCGGGTGAAGTTTATAAGTATCTAAACTTTGACCAAATGGATGCCTTCCGCAGCGCCGAAAAGGCCGCTAAGGAAAATATCATTCCAACCATTAACGTGGCTTAATTTGCCCGATAGTAAAAAGCTCCCAACCGGGAGCTTTTTTTATGTCTGCTAAAAACAGCGTGCGTCAGGGACGCACGCTACCGTTTGTGGCGCAGATAGAACACGGCGGGGATTAATAGCATTGAGACCAGCGGTGCCAGGATCATGCCGCCAACCATCGGCGCCGCAATGCGTTGCATCACTTCATTACCAATACCACTACCTAACATAATCGGCAATAAACCAATGATAATCGTTGCAACGGTCATTGCCTTTGGCCTGACTCGCAATAAGGCGCCTTCCTCAATCGCAGCTACAAGCTGCTGCTTATCTTCGCCAACTCCTTTCCAGGCATTGTTTAAGTAGAGTAGCATGACCACGCCAAACTCCGCCGCCACTCCGGCTAGAGCAATCATACCAACGACAACCGCCAGTGACAGGTTATAATCTAGCCAGAATAGCAACCACAGGCTTCCGGTTAGCGCCAATGGCAATGTAGCAATAACCAGTAGCGCCTGACTCATCGAACGAAAGGTCAGATACAACAAAATAACGATTACCGCTAACGTTAACGGGATGATTTCCTGCAAATCGCTCTCTACTTGTTGCATTGCCTCATACTGACCTGTCCAGCTCCAGTTATAGCCTGTTGGCAGCTCAATCTCCGACAGCAGCGGGGAAACTTGCTCAATATAATTAGCAACACTCACTCCAGCCGCCGGCTCGATAAAGATCCAACTACTGGGCCGGGCATTTTCACTTTTCAGCAGCGCTGGACCCTGCGTCAACTCAACCGAGGCGACGTCAGCTAAGGTTAGCCATTTGCCACTATCACTGCGTATTGGTAGCTCCGTAAGCTTACTCAGATGATCGCGGTCGACGCGTGGGTAACGTAAGTTAATAGGGAAGCGTTCATTCCCCTGCACGGAAATAGCAATATTACTGCCACCAATTGCCGTAGTGATATGTTGCTGAATATCCGCCTGACTCAATCCAAAACGCGCGGCGGCCCGCAAGTTGGGTGTTATTTCGATATAACGTCCAGCGGCTGCCCGCTCAGCAATCACTGAACCGGTCGCAGAGTGTTCACCCAAAGTGCCCTCGATACGGGTAGCAACCTGCTGCAGCTGCTGAAAATCAGCCCCGCTGACCTTTATCGCCAGCGGCGTTTTAACCCCGGTCGCAAGCATCTCAATACGGGTACGGATCGGCATAACCCAGGCATTTGTCACGCCGGGCACCTGAACTTGTTGCTCCAGCTCGGCAATCACATCGTCGACCGTCTTACCTTCTGGCCATTCCGATTCCGGAGTCAGAGTAATGCTGGTTTCAATCATGGTTAACGGGGCGGGGTCGGTTGCGGTATCGGCCCGTCCGACTTTACCAAAAACACGCTCTACTTGCGGATGCTCCGCAATCAGTGCGTCGGTTTGCTGCAGCAAGTCCGAGGCTTCATTAACACTGATGCCGGGCAATGTCGTTGGCATATACATTAAGTCGCCTTCGTACAAGGGCGGCATCAGTTCCGTATCCAGGTTCTTTAATGGATACCAGGCGCTGGCGGTTAGTCCGATAGCGAGCACAATAATCAGTTTTGGCCAGCCCAAGGTAAAATTGAGCAACGGCCGGTAAAGCCAAATCAAAAAGGCAGTCAGAGGGTTTTTATTCTCAGCAGGTATTTTGCCTCGCACCAGCAGACCCATTAGCACCGGAATAAGCGTAATCGCTAAGATAGCGGCCGCCCCCATAGCCAGTGTTTTGGTGTAGGCTAACGGCTCAAAAAGGCGCCCTTGCTGGCCTTGCAATGCGAACACCGGAATAAAGCTCACCGTTATCACCAGCAGTGAGAAAAATAAAGAGGGCCCTACTTCGCGACAGGCGTCGGTAATAATACGCCAACGCTGCGCGCCTTTTACGACTTCGCCAGAATGTTGTTGGTGCTTGTATAAATGTCGGTGTGCATTTTCGATCATAACAATAGCCGCATCGACTAACGCACCGATGGCAATCGCAATACCGCCCAGACTCATGATGTTGGCACTAATACCGAGTCCATTCATAACCCAGATAGCGAACAATACGGACAACGGTAAACTGATGACCGCAACCAACGCTGAGCGCGCATGCCAAAGGAATAGCACACAGACAATCGCCACTAGGGCCATTTCTTCCAGTAACTTACTGGTTAAGTTATCCACAGATGCTTGAATCAACTGCGAGCGGTCGTACGTTGTCACAATTTCTACGCCTTGCGGTAAACCTTGCTGCAATTGCTTCAGTTTATTTTTTACCCGTTCGATGGTTTGCAACGCATTGGCGCCATAGCGCATAACGATAATACCACCGACAACCTCGCCTTCACCGTCTAGCTCAGCCACACCACGACGAACCTGCGGACCAATCCGTACCGTCGCAATATCTTCGAGTAAAATGACTCCCTGTTGCTGCGAGCGGTTAGCAGGGCTGTTTGGCAATACCGGTAACTCTCTTAAATCGTCGAGTGACTGCAGGTAACCAAGGCCCCTGACCATGTATTCGGCTTCCGCCATTTCGACCACGGAACCGCCAACCTCGGCATTTGCCTGCTCTATACTCGTCTCTATATCATCAAGCGTTAATTGGTATTGGCGTAGCTTCGCGGGATCAATAACCACTTGATAGGTTTCAACCATACCGCCGACCCGAGCGACTTCAGCGACACCATCGACGCTTTGTAGCTCTTGTTGCAAGAACCAATTTTGCAGGCGTGTTAATTCGCCAAGATTTTTTTGCCCCGAGTTGTCGACCAGCGCGTACTGAAAAATCCAACCAACGCCGGTAGCGTCGGGACCAAGGCTGGGTTGAACTTGTTCGGGCAACTGACTTTGAGCCTGATCCAGGTATTCAATAACGCGGCTGCGTGCCCAGTATGGGTCCGTTCCTTCTTCGAAAATGACGTAAACGTAAGAGTCACCAAAAAAAGAGAAACCGCGCACTGATTCGGTCTTAGGAACCGACAGCATCACACTGGATAGTGGATAGGTAACTTGTTCCTCAACCACCGCGGGCGCTTGACCCGGATAATTGGTCTTGATGATAACCTGAACATCCGAAAGATCAGGAATCGCATCCAATTTAGTGCGTTGTAATGATTGCCAGGCTAAAAAAGTTAATGCCGCGAACAGGACAATCACTAATAAAGGGTTTCGTAATGACGCTTGAATAATTCGCGCTAGCATTAGTGACTCCCGTGGTCGTGGGTGCTCATTTCAGGCTGCTTGTCTGCGTTTGGTTGCAGCCCTTGTAACGACGCTTCCGAATCCAGTAAAAACTGGCCGTTGGTCACTACCCGCTCACCAGCACTTAAACCGCTTTTTACTTCTATTTCATCACCGACTCGTAGGCCTGTTTTTATTTCGCGTACCGCAAACGCCTGTTCACTGGTCTGTACAACGACGCGATTGTTTTGCGCCGTCTGGATCAAGCTTGCTACCGGAATAGTCAGCGCATCTTCAATCTCGGCCAGCTCAACATGCGCCGTTGCCCATAAACCCTCTCTTAATCGATTTATCGAGTCACTAACCGGAACCCTTGCGGTTAAGGTCTGGGTTTGCTCATCCATTTTTGGATATATATAGTCAATCCGATTCATCCAGTGGCCATCGACTTGGTCCGAGCTGACATGCGCCATTTGCCCCACTTTCACCTGATCCGCATAGCGTACGGGGATATCCAGCAAGAACCACAATCCTTGATCACCACTAATTGTCATCAGTTCCTGGCCTGGATTAACATACATGCCTTGTTGAATGTTGAGGTTGGTCAAGTAGCCTGCTTTTGGTGCGTAATAGTCAACTTCATACTGGGATTGCCGACTCTGTTCAAGCTGTTCAATCTGCTGTTCGGTCATCCCCAACAGTTGCAGCCGCTGTCGACCCCGACGCTTAAATGACTGTTGGCTTTGTTGATCGCCGACTTCCGTCAACGAGTCCAGTAACTGTAGATAGTCATCTTGCGCAACCACTAAATCGGGCGCATAGACCCGGTATAGTTTCTCACCCTTTTCTACCCATTGACCTTCGATATCAGCATACAGCTGTTCGACCCAACCCTCTGCACGCGAATGCACATGATATTGGGCAGACTGCTGCCAATTAACCTGCGCCTGAGCGGATAACTGTGGCTGTAATGTCTTACGTTTTACCTGAGCCGTCGTCACCCGAATTGCCTGCTGTTGCTGCTGGTTAACCGTAAACTCAGGTGATGGCGCTCCTTCGGAACTTACCCTTTTACTGGGTTCCTTTTTAACCAGATCCATACCACAGATGGGGCAGGTTCCAGGCTCATCTCTGACAATTTGGCTGTGCATCGGACAAACATACTGGGTCTGCTCGTCAGACGGGTCGGCTGAGTGCTGATGTTCGCTATGATCCTGCAGTGCCTGCACGGGTTGAACAAAAGCAACAGCTAATAGCAGCACCAATACTGCATAGATATACAATTTCATGGATAGATCCACCTTTACTTAGAAACCAGGGCGCCTATTCAGGCATTTAATCGGTTAAGCAAATAGTGGTTTGGGAGGACGAATTAAGCGCTCGCTGCGCTTTAATAGAGTCGCTAAGGATTTACTCGTTAATGATTCGGTTGCTTGAGACAACCAGGGGGAGAGCTTATTCACTAAGCCAATTTGGCCAGCACAGTGTTGTTCACAATGTTGGCAAAATGAGCTTTCCTGCTCACAGGGTGTCGCTTCCTGCTGACTTTGTTGTTCATCACAACACTCATGAGCGGCAACAGAACTAACGGTATCTGACATCGGCATAGCGTGCGCTGCTGGCAGAGAGAAGCTCCCTGCCAGCAGCGTTACTATAAATGTCAGAATGACCGTTAGTGCTTTCATGCCAATCAGTATAGCAAAACCATTACCAAATGGTCACACGATTTTCAGGCGCTACGTAAAGCTCGTCGCCTTCGGTAACGTCAAAGGCTTCATAAAAGGCCGGAACGTTAACCACAGTACCGTTAACCCGGTACTCAGCAGGCGAATGCGGATCGCTCATTACCTGTTCACGGATCGCGTCTTCACGATATTTACCGCGCCAGACCTGTGCCCAGCCGATAAACACACGTTGTTCGCCGGTAAAGCCATCAATCTTAGGTGATGATTCGCCGTTCAACGACTGCAGGTAGGCATCATAAGCGATGGTTAAACCGGCCAGGTCACCAATGTTCTCACCCAGAGTTAAGTCACCTTTAATATTTAAACCCTCGATAGGTTCATACGCGCTGAATTGCTCCGACAGTTTTTGACCGCGTTTATCGAACGCTTCACGGTCGGCTTCGGTCCACCAGCTTTCAAGGTTGCCGTCGCCATCATACTTAGACCCCTGGTCATCAAAACCGTGGCCCATTTCATGGCCAATTACAGCACCAATGCCGCCATAGTTAACCGCCATTTCTGCGTCCATATCGAAGAATGGAGGCTGTAAAATGCCCGCAGGGAATACAATTTCGTTGCGCACCGGGCTGTAATAGGCGTTAACCGTCTGCGGCGTCATGCCCCAGTCTTCCTCATCGACTGGACCACCAATTTTAGCGATCTCTTCCTGATAGTTGAATTCAGCATAGGCTTTATAGTTGCCTACCAGATCAGTTGCGGAAATTTGTAAATCGCTATAGTCACGCCATTCGTTCGGGTAACCAACTTTAGGATCAAATTTAGCCAACTTACCCAATGCTTTTTCTTTGGTTTCGTCGGTCATCCACTCCAGATTCTTAATCGATTCTGCATAGGCTACGCGCAGGTTTTCGATCAATGATTCCATTTTGGTTTTGGCTTCAGGCGGGAAGTATTCTTTAACATAGACTTGGCCCAGAACCTCGCCAAGAATACTGTCCGTAGCATCAACTCCACGTTTCCAGCGGGGTTCTTGTTCCGGTGTGCCACGCAACGTTTTTCCATAAAATTCGAAGCGCCGTTCGGCAAAGTCTTCGCTTAAAATAGAAGCCGCATCGTTAACCATACGGAAGCTCATGTAGTCCTTCCAGGTCTGCAGGTCAACATCGCTGAACATCGCTCCGAAGTTCTCGAAATAGGAGGGTTGACGAATAACCATTTCCTCGACTTTACCAAGATCAGCTGCATTCACCCAACTGGCAAAGTCAAACTCACCCATCAGTTCGGCCACTTCGCCCGCTGACTTCTTATTATAGGTTTTATCGGCGTTACGGCTTTCAACACGAGACCACTGAACTTCAGCAAGTTTCGTTTCCAACTCAAGAATTCGTTCAGCGGCTTCTCCAGCATCCTCAACACCCGCCATCTCCAGTACATCGGCAGCGTATTCTGTATAGGCTTCACGAAATTCTTCAAATTTTTCATCGTCTTTCAGGTAGTAATCCCGGTCTGGAAGGCCTAAACCTGATTGCGATACGTACATTGCATTGGTTTGTGGATCTTTCGCGTCAGGGTAAACATAAAATGCAAATGGCATGGAAACACTTTGGCGTGTCATTCGTGCCATGTGTTCCGCGACCGCTGAGTGGCTATCCAACGCGGCAATCGCATCTAAATCGCTGGCAATTGGCTTAGCGCCCAGTTCGTTTAAGGTCTCAACGTCCATATAGGCGTTAAAGAAGTCGCCCACTTTCCTTTCGCTCGAACCGGGTTCAGGATTCGACGCCGCCGCTTTCTCGATAATGTCGCGCAAGCGTTTTTGGTTTTGCTGACGCAAGTCGTAGAAAGAGCCGATCGATGACCTGTCCGATGGGATTTCGGTACGATCAATCCAGGCGCCATTTACGTGCTGATACAGGTCATCCTGTGGCTTTACGCTGTGATCAAAGTTTTCCAAAACAACACCTGACGGCAACTGCTGTTGCTGTTCTTCTGAGGTTGCTTGTTGATTGGATTCATTCTGTGATTGTTGCGGTGAACAGGCCGTTAAGGCTAGCGCCATAGAAACGCTGGCGGCTACTGTCGCTAATTTTAATTTCATCGTTTTTACCTTTATTGTTCTAGTCGTGTTTTAGCGTTTTGTCGGTAAACAAATAGTCTTTGAGCTCATCATCAAACTTAGGATCTTTGCGGCGAATCCACTCAAGCATCATCGCAGCGTGCTCTTTTTCTTCGTCTCTATTATGGATAAGCACAGCTTTTAGCTCGTCGTCTTTGCACACATCAATGCGTTGGTTATACCAATCAACGGCTTCGAGCTCTTCCATCAATGAAATAATTGCCCGATGCATATCGCGCGTTTCATCCGACAGAAGTTCATACGGTTCGTGGTATCCCTCGTTTGCCATAGAGAACTCCTTGTTTTGCAATTTAGTTAACTTGTTAAAATTATCGCATTGTTAAGCAACACGCAAAGAAAAACGGCTGTATTCGCGATGAATACAGCCGTTTTAATGATGATTTACTTGTAAAGAATCAGTAACGATTAATTACTTCTTCTTTTTCGCCTTTGGATTTGGCATATCAGTAATCGAACCTTCATGAACTTCTGCCGCTAAACCAACCGACTCATGCAAGGTTGGGTGAGCATGCACAGTTAAGGCGATATCTTCCGCATCACAGCCCATTTCGATAGCCAAACAAACCTCACCAAGCAGCTCGCCGGCGTTAGTGCCGCACATAGAGCCACCGATAATACGGTTGTTTTTATCAAAGATTAGCTTAGTCATACCTTGCTGTGCATTTGATGCAATCGCGCGACCGGATGCTGACCATGGGAATGTTACCGCATCATATTCGATGCCCTGCTCTTTGGCCTCTTTTTCGGTCAAACCTGCCCAAGCCACTTCAGGATTGGTGTACATGATTGACGGAATAACTTTCGGCTCAAAGAAGTGTTTTTTACCAGAAATAACCTCTGCTGCTACATGGCCTTCGTGCACACCTTTATGCGCGAGCATTGGCTGTCCAACGATGTCGCCAATCGCGAAAATGTGGTCAACGTTAGTACGCATCTGGCTATCAACATTAATGAAGCCACGGTCGTCAACCTTAACGCCAGCCTTGTCAGCGTCAATTTTGTTGCCGTTTGGCGCTCGCCCAACAGCGACCAGAACCACGTCGTATTTAACTGGCTTTTCAGGCGCATTTTTGCCTTCGAAGGTTACATAAATTCCGTCTTTCTTAGCTTCGACATTAGTTGCTTTCGTGCTCAACATAACCTTTTCGAAGCGACCTTTAACCTGTTTGTTAAAGCTTTTAATAATGTCAGCGTCTGCTGGTGGAACCAGCTGGTCTGTCATTTCGACAACATCAACTTTAGAACCTAGCGAGCTATATACCTGCCCCATTTCCAGTGCAATAATGCCACCGCCTAACAACAGCATTTTCTCTGGAATTTCTTTAAGTTCTAGTGCATCGGTAGAGTCCCACACACGGTCGTCGTCATGTGGAATAAACGGTAACTTGATGGCTTGTGAGCCAGCGGCGACAATTGCGTTATCAAACTCGACTTCGCTATCACCGTCGTCACCTTCTACTTTAATGGTGTTGCTGCCAGTGAATTTACCGTAACCATTAACGACTTTCACTTTACGCATTTTCGACATCTGGTTAAGACCACCGGTTAACTGCCCAACCACTTTTTCTTTGTGTTTGCGCAGCTTATCCAGATCGATTTTTGGCTCACCGAACTCAATCCCTTCTGCCGCTAGATGCTGAGCTTCTTCGATGTGCTTGGTCATATGCAATAGTGCTTTTGACGGGATGCAGCCCACATTAAGGCAGACGCCGCCTAAGGTGCTGTAACGTTCAATCAAAACAACGTCAAGACCCAAGTCAGCCGCACGAAAGGCAGCCGAATAGCCGCCCGGGCCTGAACCTAACACTACTACCTGTGTTTTAATTTTGTCGCTCATGTTAACCCCTTTTTTGTCCCAGCCAGTTGAGCCACCGGCTGCGGTCAGTCAACGCTAATAGTGGCGCTATTGTAGCGCGAATTGTTTGGTATTTCCTGCCCAAATTGGTGCTTAAAGCACCAATTTTCTAATGTCGCCTAACACCCGGCTTAGGTAGGCAGTAAAGCGTGCTGCTTCGGCACCGTCTATCACTCGATGATCGTACGACAGTGATAGCGGCAGAGTCAGCCTTGGCTCGAACTCTTTACCATTCCACTTAGGCTTCATCTCGTTACGAGAGACACCTAAGATAGCCACATCGGGCGCATTAACAATTGGCGTAAATGCAGTACCACCGATACCACCCAGACTAGAAATTGAGAAACAGCCGCCTTGCATGTCCGCGGCTTTAAGTTTGCCGTCTCTCGCTTTAGAGCTTATTTCGACCAGCTCTTCCGACAACTCATAAATGCCTTTTTTATCAACATCACGGATAACCGGCACCACAAGACCATTCGGCGTATCTACGGCAATCCCGATATGTACATATTTCTTCATGTACAGTGACTCACCAGATTCCGACAACGACGAGTTAAAGGTTGGGAATTCACGCAACGCTTTAGCACATGCTTTCATGATGAATACCAGCGGCGTGATTTTAAAGCCCAGCTCTTGTTTCTTCGCAACTTCGTTTTCTGCTTTACGGAAGTTCTCAAGCTCGGTTATATCGGCTTCGTCAAACTGTGTAACGTGCGGAATGGTGACCCAATTACGATGCAGATTAGGTCCTGATTTACGCTGAATACGCGATAATTTGACTTCTTCAACATCGCCAAACTTACTAAAGTCAACTTTAGGCGCATCGATAACTTGCAGCCCACCGCCGCCTTGCCCGGTAGCTCCGGCAACCGCTTTTGGACGAGACAGTTCATACTTGACGTAATCCTGCACGTCTTCTTTCAGAATACGACCTTTGGGGCCATTACCTTTCACTTCTGACAAATCGACACCAAATTCGCGGGCTACGCGACGCACAGCTGGTGATGCGTGAATCGTATGTTTATCTTTGCGCTCCGTCGGATGATCGGGCACCGGAGGCTGGCGCTCACCACTCGCTTTACTTGACGATGAATCATCACTGTCACTTTTTGAGGCAGATTTATCGTCTTTATCTTTCGAGTCGCTTTTTTCGGTGTCTTTTTTGCTTTCCTTGCTTTCTTTACTCTCTTGAGCTTCTTCTGCTGAGTCATCCGCTGAGCCTGAGTCACCTGCCACTTTAAGCTTGGCGATAACAGAACCCTGCGACACTTTGTCGCCCTCTTTCACCAACATTTCGACAATGTCACCGTCATCCGGACAGGGTACGTCCATGGTCGCTTTGTCAGTCTCTAACGTTATAAGACCGTCTTCCTTAGCAACCGAGTCGCCTTTCGAGACCAGTACTTCAATAATTTCAACGTCTTCTTCATCACCGATGTCCGGCACTTCGACATCAATCACTTTTGACTCGCCAGAGCCTGATGACTTAGACGGTTCGTCGGACTTGCCTTCATCCTCGTCATCCGCATCGTCGTTGTCGTCTTCTGCTTCCGTTTTCTCAGATTCTTCAGAGGTTTCTTCCTCAGAAGCCTGTGTGTCGTCAGCAGAGTCATCGCCGGAGTCATCAGCATCATCTGACTCGCCGGCGGCTTCGATCACCGCCAGCACGTCGCCTTCACTGATGGTATCGCCTTCTTTCACCTTTAACTCGACAATTTTGCCGCCGGAGGACGCCGGGATGTCCATCGACGCTTTATCGCTTTCGACGGTGACTACACCATCTTCTTGCTCGATGGTGTCGCCTTCGCTGACCAAAATTTCTATGACTTCGACTTCTTCACCGCCCACGTCCGGGACTTTGAGTTCGATTGTATCGGCCATCTCAGTTCTCCTTATGCGTTACGTGGGTTAAGTTTTTCAACATCGATATCGAAGTCTTTGATCGCTTTCGCCACCACTTTCTTATCGATATCACCGGCATCCGCCAACTCTTTTAGCGCTGCGACCACAATGTAATGTGGGTTCACTTCAAAGTGCTTACGCAGATTAGCGCGGCTGTCTGAACGACCAAAGCCGTCAGTACCAAGCACTCGATAAGAAGTTGGCACCCAGGCCCGAACCTGATCGGCGTATAGTTTCATGTAATCCGTCGCTGCCACAGCTGGGCCTTTCGCTTTTTTCATGGCTTTGGTGATATAAGCTTCTTTCGGATCTTTTTCCGGATTCAGCATATTGTGGCGATCCGTATCGAGACCGTCGCGGGCTAACTCGTTAAACGAGGTAACGCTGTACACGGTTGAATTAACGTCATAGTCAGTCGCCAAAATAGTCGCAGCTTCACGCACCTGCTCTAAGATGGTTCCGCTACCGAGCAACTGAACATCAGCCTTGGCTTTTTTCTTAGACTTGACGTTATCAAGTACGTAAATACCTTTGAGGATGCCTTCTTCAACACCTTCCGGCATTTCCGGCTGATGGTAATTCTCATTCATTACCGTCAGGTAATAAAACACATTTTCCTGGTCGCCAAACATGCGCTTAAGGCCGTCATGTACTATTACCGCAATCTCATAGCCATAAGTTGGGTCATAGCTAATACAGTTAGGCACAGTCCCAAAGTGAACTAAGCTGTGCCCATCCTGATGCTGCAAACCTTCACCGTTAAGCGTGGTTCGTCCTGCAGTACCACCAATCAGGAAGCCTCGGGTCTGGCTGTCGCCTGCTGCCCAGACTAAGTCACCAACGCGCTGGAAGCCGAACATTGAATAATAAATGTAGAACGGAATCATCGGTTCATTATTCAGCGAGTAACTGGTACCAGCGGCTACCCATGAAGCCATTGCACCAAGCTCGTTGATACCTTCCTGAATAACCTGACCTTTTTTGTCCTCACGATAGTAGGCAACCTGATCGGCATCCTGAGGGGTATACTTTTGTCCATGGTGAGCATAAATACCGACCTGACGGAACAAACCTTCCATACCAAAGGTACGCGCTTCGTCCGGAATGATCGGCACAATCCGCTTACCAATTTTCTTATCTTTTAACAGCGCCGTCAGCACTCGTACAAAAGCCATAGTTGACGATATTTCGCGATCACCAGAGCCTTTCAACACCGCATCAAATGCTTTCAATGCTGGCAATTCAAGCTCTACGTCACTCTCTTTTCGACGCACGGGCATGTAACCGCCTAACGAATCACGACGTTCTTTCATGTACTTCATTTCGTCGCTTTCATCATCGAACTTGTAGTAAGGCAGATCTTCCAGTTCTTCGTCTTTGAACGGAATATTAAAACGGTCACGCAGATGTTTGATCGCGCCCATGTCCATTTTCTTAACCTGGTGAGCAATATTTTTACCCTCACCGGCTGCGCCCATACCGTAGCCTTTAACCGTTTTAGCCAAAATAACCTGTGGCCGACCTTCGGTATTCGCGGCTTTGTGATAAGCGGAATATACCTTCACCGGATCGTGACCACCACGATTTAAGCGCCAAATATCTTCATCAGACAGGTTCGCTACCATCTCTTCGGTTTCTGGGTATTTTCCAAAGAAGTTTTCGCGGGTGTATTTGCCACCTTTGGCTTTAAAGTTTTGATAATCACCGTCAACGGTTTCTTCCATCAATTGGCGCAGTTTACCTTCAGTATCCCGGTATAGCAGTGGGTCCCAATAACGTCCCCAAATAACTTTGATCACTTCCCAGCCTGCACCACGGAAGGTACCTTCCAGTTCCTGAATGATTTTACCATTACCACGAACCGGACCGTCCAAGCGCTGCAAGTTACAGTTAATCACAAAGGTAAGGTTGTCCAATTCTTCCCGAGACGCCAGACTGATCGCGCCTAAGCTTTCCGGCTCGTCGGTTTCACCGTCACCCAAGAAGCAATATACGCGTTGATTCGAGCAATCTTTGATACCGCGGTCGGTTAAATACTTAAGGAACCGGGCCAAATAAATTGCCTGTATTGGACCTAAGCCCATCGACACGGTTGGGAACTGCCAAAAATCAGGCATCAAGTTCGGGTGCGGATAAGAAGGCAGGCCTTTTCCTTCAACTTCCTGACGGAAGTTATTGAGCTGCTCTTCGGTCAAGCGTCCTTCAATAAATGCTCGACCATAAATGCCCGGTGAAGCGTGCCCTTGAATAAATAAGAAATCGCCGCCGTCTTTTTCGTTAGGCGCCCGGAAAAAGTGATTAAAGCCAACGTCATACAGCATCGCCGATGACGCGAAACTGGCAATATGGCCGCCAAGCTCTTCACCCTTTTGAGACGCGCGTAATACCATCATTACCGCGTTCCAACGGATTGCTGAGCGTATGCGCGATTCCATGGTCTGGTTGCCCGGCATGGTCGGTTCTTGACTGGCCGGAATAGTATTTAAATAAGAAGTGGTCGGGCGGTACGGCAAATAAGCACCATTTCGGCGTGCTTTATCGATTAATTGTTCCAACAAGAAGTGGGCGCGCTCGGGACCTTCAGCGTCCAGAACCCCTTCCAGAGCGTCAAGCCACTCCTGGGTTTCCTGCTGATCAACATCTTTGTTCAGTTCTTCACTCATAACTATTCCTTACCCTTAAATTATTCAGGAACGACGCAGCGACCGTTGAATACGTGATTGCTCTTTTGTCATTTCCAACAACGCCTGTTCAATATAGGACAAATGTTGGTGACACGCATCCCGCGCTTGCTCCGGTTTGCCGTTAACAATAGCTTTCGCTATTTGCGAACGGTGTTGATTCAATTGCTCTAAAACCCCGGGGTTCTGAGCCAGAATTTGTAAATTTTGTTTGATATTCTCGGCCAATAGCTCTTGCATTCCCAGCACCACATGCAGCAACACCACATTATGAGAAGCTTCCGCAATTCGCAGATAAAAATTCACCAAGGCATCAACTTGATGGTGAATATCATCTGACTGGGTTTCCATTATGCTATTGATACTAATCTTTATCCGATCCAGATCGGCGTCGGTGCCACGAAGAGCCGCATAAAATGACGAGATCCCTTCTAACGCATGACGAAACTCCAGCAAGTCAAATTGCGACTCTGGATGTTTTGCCAGCAGTTCAAATAACGGCGTGGTGACTTTGTCATTCAAGCTATCGGTAATGTAGGTTCCGCCGCCCTGACGTCGATCAACTAAGCCTTTCGCTTCTAATTTTTGAATTGCTTCCCGCAAAGATGGACGGGACACTTGGAAGCGTTGCGACAGATCGCGCTCAGAGGGAAGCTTTTGCCCAGCAGAAAAGCGACCATCGACAATCATCGCTTCTATTTCAGCGACAATTTGATCGGATATTTTGGCAACTTTAATTTGCTGTATCGGCATTAACGCCCTCAGTCTAATAATAAAATGACACTTTAGGTAAATTGGTCTGACCAAAGTGTGCAAATATTCTAAAGGAAATTAGCAGACAACCCAAATTTTTTTGCGCTGGTAGGACCTTTAAACTGCCGTTAAGTTAATGCAGTCCACCCCATAAAGTCAGCACCGCGATAACACAGAGCCAGGCTATTTGCTGACGCTTCATCAGCTCTAGCTGTTTAGTAACCGCATCGGTTTTGTCATCCGGATGGTGTGGTAAATCTTCCGCTTTATCCGTCAGCTTTGCCAGTATCTCATGACTCGGCGTGGAAAAGTCTCCCAGCGACTGCAACCAGGTTGGCAGTGCCTGCGAAAAGTTACCTACCAGTAACAAACCCAACCCAGTTAAGCGCACCGGAATAAAGTCAATCGCCCAGCGTAACCGACACAGAGGCAACCGGTTAAAGGTTTCACGGTAATGGGAATCAGCTAATCGAATTGAAGCATACGCCAGCGCTCCAAATACACCGAAGGCGACGTAGAAGAAAATAACCGCGACATAGTATTGGTAGTTTAACCAGCTAACCGTATCTTCAATCGCTATGTCTTGATCGTGTCCGGCCAACTGTTGCAGTGACTTTTTATGCTCCTCGACCGCGTCAGCATCACCTTTGTTGGCTGCTTTTAAATAACATTTATAAGCTTGCCGTGCAGGCTGACAGCTGACACTAATAAGTAAAGCAATGATGCCGCATATAAAGGTAACCAACAGGTGATCGAGCCAACTGACCAATAAGCCTGCCAGGATTGCCGGGATCAAGAGCCACAGCAATTGTACCAGCGGATGCTCTAACTTATTTTTATGGCTGGACGACTGTAACTTTTCCTGACTCCACTGCACCCAGCGCGAGAGGTAAAAGTCCAGGTGCCAGAATGCCGGCAAGTGAACAACTCGTTCTATGCTCAGAGCTACTAACAGAGCAATGAGAATCATAATCTCTCCCTTAACTAACTTTTCGTTAGCTGGTTATGGGCTTGTTATAAATTGGTCAAATAATATGACCAATTAAAGCCAGTACCTGGATCGGTTTTTCGACCTCTTGCAATATGTTCGTGCCCGACGATACGTTGCCGAGTCAGTTTCGGATATTCCGCCAATAAGGTCCGGCTCACAGCTGCCAACTGTTGATATTGCTGCTCGGTATACTCACTGGTGTCGGTACCTTCCAATTCTATGCCGATACTATAATCGTTACAACGTCTGCGCCCACAGTAGCTTGAAACGCCCGCATGCCATGCACGCTGGTTAAACGGAACGTACTGCTCAAGCTGCCCGTCACGCCGGATAACCAAGTGAGCGGAAACGCGTAATCCGGCAAGCGGCTCAAAGCCACTACCCGCGGTCGTATCTAACGTCCCTTTAAACAGCTGCTCGACGTATGGAGTGCCAAATTCGCCTTCCGGCAAACTGATGCAATGGATAACCAATAAATTGATATCTTCAGCATCCGGTCGCGCATCGTAATGAGGTGACGCCACAAATCGCGCACCATTTAAACAATGGTTTTTAATACTATGTCTTTTCACCGCTCACACAAACAGGTAAAGTTTGCCCCCTAGTATCGTCATTGCTCCGACAAAGGTAAAGCTTTCATGGATCCGGTTTTGTCTCTTTCACAACAAGAACTTCTTTCGCTTAAGCATCAAGTTTCGTTAGCGCTAAAAGAAGACTTGTCCGCTATTGATGCCAACCTCGACATAACAGCTCAACTAATTGACTCACAAAACCACAGCGAGGCGACCATCATCACCCGAGAGTCTATGACCGTTTGTGGGGTGGCGTGGGTTAACGAGGTATTTGCACAACTTGATGGCTCAATAACTATCGACTGGCTAGTGAGCGATGGTCAGGTGGTGGAAGCGAACAGTGTATTGTGCCGCTTATCAGGCTCCAGCCGTTCGTTATTAACCGGAGAGCGAACCGCACTTAACTTTTTACAGACACTGTCGGCTACGGCCACAGTAGCCGCTTTTTATACACAAAAGCTGGCCGGCTCCAACACTCGACTACTTGATACTCGAAAAACTCTCCCCGGCTTGCGGTTGGCTCAAAAATACGCCGTCCGCTGTGGTGGCGGGACGAACCATCGTATTGGTTTATATGACGCATACCTGATTAAAGAAAATCATATTGCTGCATGCGGTGGTATTCGTCAGGCTGTTGACCGCGCTCGGCAGCTTAATCCTGGAAAGCCAGTAGAAGTGGAAGTAGAAAACCTTGATGAGTTTGGACAGGCGTTACAGGCTCAAGCAGATATCGTCATGCTCGATAACTTTTCTTTGGCTGATATTAATCAGGCAGTCACTCAAAACCAGCAGTCATCGCGTCCGGCCCAGCTTGAAGTTTCGGGCAACATAACCGATGACCGTTTGCACCAGCTTAAAGACACTGGTGTGGATTTTATTTCTTCCGGGGCACTAACCAAACACATCACAGCCATTGACCTGTCGATGCGTATTAGCTAATCACTGACATATTTTTAAAATTGCTGACTCGGTGATCAGCGTCCATAGTTGCGGTTTTTGCGTGAGAGGCTGCTATGTACATTACCCACTTGTTACGCCGAGTCACTGCAGGCTTTAGCCTCATTGAGCTAATGGTGGTAGTTGCAATTATGGCTATCCTGTCTTCATTGGCGATTCCCGCTTATCAGCAATACAGTCAGCGCGCCAAAGTAACCAGCGCCCTGCGTCACGCGCAGCCAATGCAGCTAGCGGTTGCTTTATGCTGGCAGGTCGAAGGAAGCTTAGCGCGCTGCAACCAACCCGGAAGTCGGGGGTTACCTAATATCGCGAACCCACTGCCGGCCGAACTTAGCCAGTTTTTAGTCAGCGATAACGCCAGCCTAACTCTTGAATTCGCCGATGTAGTAATGGATTCAGGTCCATTACAGGTACAACTGACTCCAACACTGCAGCAGGGTATGTTGAATTGGCAGTTAAGCTGCTCTGATTATACCGGTGGTCGTACGGTTGTCTCTGGCTGCCTGTCACAACTAACACGTTAAACGTTGATGACATCGCCAATGCACTATCTTGGGCAGTGCCGTAACCTGCCTCGCAGTCGTCTGCCACTGGAAAGCCAGTTAGCTGCCGGATTAACTATTCCGGAACAGTCGATATGCATACTGCACCATAGCGACGAGATGACTCTGCTTGCGATATCCGACTCGCTGCGATTAACACAAAGTACCGTCAGCTTCTTCTGGCAGCAACTGAGCAACAGTCCTCTGTATTTGCTGGCTTTAGAGTCTCTGCCGTCAACCCCTCTGGCAGATTCTATCGAGGATATAAATCAGTGGCTGCAGCAATTATTAGAGTACAGTCTCCAACAACAGGCGTCTGACATTCACCTGGAACCTCAACAGTCCGAATGGCGCATACGCTTGCGCATTGCCGGGCAGTTAATTACTGCGGTTAAGTTAAATTCTGAGCATGGTAAGCAATTATCGGCGCGTATTAAAGTGCTGGCAGATTTAGATATCACTGAACATTTTCAGCCTCAGGACGGCCGTTTTTCTGCACGACCGACAGACGGACAGTCGCGCGACTTTCGAGTCAGCTGCTGCCCGGTTATTAATGGTGAAAAGATTGTTATTCGCTGTTTAGGCACACTGACTAAATTACCCTCGCTCTCACAACTCAGTTTCAGCAGCCAACAGCTACTCTGTATTGAACAAGCGTTAAAACAGTCGCAAGGTCTTATTCTAGTCACCGGACCTACCGGCAGCGGTAAGACCTCGACGTTATATTCAATGCTACAACGGCTTAACCCCCGTGAATTAAATATATGTACGGTTGAGGATCCCGTCGAAATTCGCTTTGACGGCATTAACCAGGTACCCGTTAACCCACGTAGACAGCTGACTTTTGCCAGCATCCTGAAGACTCTTTTACGACAAGACCCGGATGTATTACTGGTCGGTGAGATTCGGGATGGAGAAACGGCGCGTGTTGCTCTGCAGGCGGCACAAACGGGGCATTTGGTATTGGCTACTTTACATACCAATAGCGCTATCGACAGTATTGTTCGACTGCGAGCATTGGGTTTGCCTGAAGACGAAATTTTTAGTGCATTATCATTACTGATGAGCCAACGACTACTCAGAAAGTTGTGCAGCAATTGCAGCGGAAAAGGTTGTCATTCATGTGACAATGGCTATTTGGGCCAGCTCGCTATATTTGAAGTTATTCCCTGCCTTAACCAAGGCCATAACCGCACTCTGACGGCGAGCAACTTAGCGAAGTACCTGCAGGCTCGAGAATTGCCAACTCTATATCAACATGCGCTCGAGCACGTAACCGCGGGCAGAACCTCCAGAGCTCAGGCAGGACGATTAATCGATGAGTAGGATAACCAGGGTAAGCGGTTTCTCATACCAACAACGAAAGTTATTGGTAGACGCCTTACAACAGCTCGCGGTGTTATTAAGGAGTGGCTTATCGCTAAGTTCAGCACTTAGTATTGCAAAGTCCCAATACCGGCAGCCACTAGTGCTGCGCTGTTTAACCGCAATGCACCAATCGATTGAACACGGACAAAGTATGAGTTCCGGCTTGCGACAACTGCCGCTGAAGCTACCTAAGGGGTTAACCGGCTATCTTGATTTAGCGGAACAAAGCGGACGACTGCCGGAAGTATTGGATAATTTAGCCATTGAGTTTTTTCAGTCTGACCGCCAGCGCAACCAACTACGGAAGGCGTTAAGGTATCCCTTAATCGTGTTGTTCGTCGCCATCGCCGTCAGCGCTTTATTATTAATTTGGGTGCTGCCTCAGTTCACCGCGTTATTTGCAGACACCCAGCTGCCAGCGCTGACTCGCTATTTACTGGCTGGTTCCGATTGGTTACAGCATTACGGCTTACAACTTTTAGTTGTCAGCGGCGGAGCTATCGCGGTTATTTCGGCCATTAAAATGCGTCTACCAAAACTGTGGCAAACGTTTTTACTGAAACTCCCTGTGGTCGGCAAGCTGTTGGAGTTATCTCGGTTACAACAGATCTTCTTGCGGTTGAGTTTAACACTTGCCTCCGGTATGCCGGCCCTGAGCGCCATTGAACAGGTTAAGCAATCCAGTTATTGCTATTTAACCCAACAGCAGCTGACAATATTGCAACAATCAATTACTAATGGTGAAGGTTGGTGTCAGGGGTTTGAGCATTTGGGTATTAATCACCCGTTAATCGCCGCGTACCTAAAAACCGGCGAACAAAGCGGGCTAATGAGCGACATGATGAAAAACCTGGCTACTCACTTAAGTGCGCAACTTAGTGCCCGCGCCGAACAATTAACAAGCCTTGCAGAGCCCTTGCTGATGCTGTTGTTAGGGGGCATTATAGGGCTATTGCTATTAGCTATGTATTTGCCCATTTTTAACATGGGTCAGCACATTACTTAGGACTTTTTCATGGATCTGATATATCAAGCCGGAAGCTGGCCCGCTGCCTTTGTTGGACTATTGTTAGGGGCTGCTATTGGCAGTTTTCTAAATGTGGTTATCGTGCGTTTGCCAAAGCAATTACAGCAACAATGGCAACGCGAATGTGCCGAACTAAACGGTCAGCCGCTGAACCAACAAGATCGTTTTAATCTCGCCTACCCAGGTTCTCACTGCCCACAGTGTAAAGCCGCTATTGCGTGGTACGACAATATTCCATTGCTGAGTTATTTAGCGTTAGCCGGCCGCTGTCGACATTGCCGTCAGCCAATTACCAAACTTTATTGGGTTATCGAGCTATTAATGACCTTAATCTTAGGTTATGCCGCCTGGCTTCTCGGGCTTGGCCTGCCGTTCGTAGTGGTCGCAACTGCAGCCAGCCTGTTACTCTGCATGACGGTGATCGACACGCAACATAAATTGTTACCTGATCAACTCACCTATAGTTTGTTATGGCTCGGTTTATTGTGGTCGCTCAGCGCTGATTCTGCGGTAACCCCTGGAACGTCGATTGTTGGGGCTGCGGTTGGCTATTTGAGTCTATGGACCGTATTTTGGGCATTTAAATTGATTACCGGAAAAGACGGGTTAGGCTATGGCGATTTTAAATTACTCGCCGCTATCGGAGCCTTTACCGGCGCTACCTTATTGCCGGTTACCATCTTAGCAAGTTCGCTAGTCGGGGTTATCGTGGGTTTAATTGCCTTGGCTAAAAAGGGCCGCTCAGAGCCTATTCCCTTTGGTCCGTTTTTAATCGGCGGGGGACTCATCAGTTTCTTTTACGGCGAGGCTTTACTGCACAGCTATTGGCGTTGGTTGGGGATGTAAGGTGATGAGCGCTTACGTGATTGGATTAACCGGTGGTATCGGCAGCGGCAAATCTGCGGCTTCCGATTTTCTGTCGACTAAAGGTATTGATATTATCGATGCTGATATCGTTGCACGTGAAGTTGTGGCCCCCGGAAGTGAATGCTTACTTGCTATCAAGAACCGCTTTGGTGATGACGTTATGATGGCTGACGGTGGTCTTGATCGAAAAGCACTCCGCGATATTGTGTTTTCCGACGAACAACAAAAACAATGGCTTAACCAATTACTTCATCCGGCCATTCGCACACGTATCCTACAACAACTGGAAGCCAGCCGTTCTGCTTATGTGGTGTTGGCGGCTCCGCTACTGCTGGAAAACGGTTTAGATCAGTATTGCGATCGGGTACTGGTGATTGATATCCCGGAGTCCTTGCAAGTCGCAAGAACCGTAAAACGCGATAACAGCGAACCGCAACAGGTGGAAGCCATCATGGCAGCCCAGCTTAATCGGTCACAACGACTGCAAAAGGCAGATGACGTAGTTGTTAACGACGGCGATCTTGATAATCTGCACCAACAATTAAACCAGCTCGATAAAAACTATCGATTGGCTGCAAATCGTTCCGGTTAAATTGGCTCTTCCATTGCACCGAAACCACATTCCGTTATCATATCGGTTATCTAATGAATATTGAGAGTTTGGATGTCGAGCGCAAGTCAATCCGTTATCTATGAGTATCCGTTGCAGGAGCGTTTTCGTACCTACCTGCGCCTAGAGCATAGCTTTAAGCAACTGCAGTCAACTTTGGCTATCGCAGAGGATCAGTCACACGATTGGCAGCAGACGATAGAACCCCGGTACGAAGCATTTTTTAATGCATTGTTTGCTTGTCAGGAATTAGTCGAGCGCAGTGATATTCGTACCGAGCTAAGTAAAGACTTGGAACAGCAGCGGGTATCAATGAAGCAGTGGGAAAAACACCCACAAATCGATCAAACTGCGTTACAAGGTGCGTTGCGCAGCATTGTTCACGCTAGTGAAAGCTTACAGCAATTGCCTGCAGAGCTGCGACAACTAAAGGCCGATCGATTTTTAGCCAGCATTAGAACTCGACTTGCACAGCCCGGCATCAGTGGGCTGTTTGAGTTGCCACAATTGCAACTCTGGTTAAATCAACCAGTCGCTGATGCTATGCACCAGTGCCAGCAGTGGTATCAGTCGTTGCAGCCTCTGGCAGCGGCAATTGAACTGCAACTGGAATTGACCCGACAGCAAAGTGAATTTACCAGCACTACAGCAAAAAATGGTTTTTGGCAGGAAAGCTGCGAGCCATTAGCTATGCTCAGGATTAAAGTGCCTAACTCGGCTGGCTGTTACCCAGTGGTTAGCGGCCATAGACAGCGCTTTACTATTCGCTTTATGCAATTACCAACCGATAACGATGAGCAGACGGATGCCAGCAGCGACGATTTGAGCGTTGCCATAGCCCGCTGCCAGCTGTTGTAATTATTTAACTGTTAAACGACAAGAAGAAGGCGTTACCAATGTCGATTACTGTGTCTTGCCCCACCTGCCAAACTGAAGTTGAATGGTCTGAAAACTCACCCAACCGGCCCTTCTGCAGTGAGCGCTGTAAGCTTATTGACTTAGGAGAGTGGGCGAACGAAGAGAAATCAATCCCCGGTGAACCCGCTGTTATACCAGAGCAGGAACCCGGCAATGACGACCATTATGGCCAAAGCTAGTAGTTATTTAGGGTATCCATAAGGCGTTCAACGATAGGCTGGTTTGCGTCAGGAAACTGGAATGCATCCAGTTGTGCAATATCAGCCCAGAGCCATTGCTGACCTTCTAACTGCTCTACTTGCCCTGAATATTTTAATACCCACCAGACATCCAGTAATACACGTTTGTCCTGGTATTGGTGTTCGACCACGGTTAGCGGTGCACTATCCAGAACTTCGATATTGCACTCTTCTTTCAGTTCGCGCGTTAGCGCCTGTTGTACCGTTTCGCCGGGCTCTACTTTACCACCAGGAAATTCCCACTTGCCTCCCTGGTGTTGCTCAGGAAGCCGCTGCGCAATAAAAATCTCGCCTTTTTCGTTTCCTATAACCCCAACCGCGACATGCACGGTTGGGGATTTACTGTGTACATCGTTCATTGTTTATATTCTGTTAAAGTTTGCCATGGCAATGTTTGTATTTTTTACCTGACCCACAAGGGCAAGGTTCATTACGTCCAACTTTGGGCCCGCGTTGCGCCGGTTGCTGCTGAGCCGTTTCATTATTGTCTGACGACTGTTGCTGAGTGGCGCTTGCCTGCTCATGCTTGAATTCACGCGGAGCGCTGTCCGCAGCCTTACGCTGCTCATCAACCGCATCTACATCTTCAGGCGCTCGTACTTTAACGCGACTTAGAATCGTCACTACGTCAAGTTTTAGGTTTTCCAGCATTTCACTGAATAATTCAAAAGCTTCACGCTTGTATTCTTGCTTTGGATTCTTCTGTGCGTAACCGCGCAAATGAATACCCTGACGCAGGTGATCCATAGCGGCTAAATGTTCTTTCCAATGTTGATCCAAGCTTTGTAGCATTATCGACTTTTCGAAACGACGCAGAACTTCAACACCAACCATTTGCTCTTTGTCAGCGTAGGCACTGACCAGAGATTCGAGCACCCTTTCACGCAATACTTCTTCGTGGAAGTGGTCGTCTTCGTCAAGCCACTGCTGTAATGGTAGCTCAATATCAAAGTCGGCTTTTAAGCGTTCTTCCAGCGCCGGTAGATCCCACAACTCAGCCAGCGACTGTGGTGGTACATATTCGCTAATGACGGCATTGACGACGTCTTCACGAATCACTTGAATGGTTTCTGAAATATCGCCTTCATCCAACAGTTCATTACGTTGCTCGTACACAACTCGACGCTGGTCATTGGCAACATCATCGTATTCCAGTAGTTGCTTACGAATATCGAAGTTGCGACCCTCGACCTTGCGCTGTGCGTTTTCTATCGCACGGGTTACCCACGGATGTTCAATCGCTTCGCCCTCTTTCATGCCCAAACGCTTCATCATTGACGCCATTCGGTCAGAAGCGAAAATGCGCATCAGCGGATCTTCTAACGATAAGTAGAAGCGAGAGGAGCCCGGATCACCCTGCCGGCCTGAACGACCCCGAAGCTGGTTATCGATACGACGTGATTCATGACGTTCGGTACCGATAATGTGTAATCCTCCGGCTTCGATAACCTGGTCATGCAATTGCTGCCAGTCTTGCTTTATCTTATCAATTTTTTCATTGTCCGGATTCTCAAGCTTTTCAACTTCGGACATCCAGCTACCACCAAGCACAATGTCAGTACCTCGACCAGCCATGTTAGTAGCAATCGTAACCGTACCAGGGCGACCTGCGTCGGCGATAATATCCGCTTCGTGGGAGTGGAATTTTGCGTTCAGTACTGCATGCGGGATCTTTTTCTTTTTCAACAGCCGTGACAACAGCTCCGAGTTTTCAATCGATACAGTACCCACCAACGTTGGACGGCCTTTTTTACGACATTCTTCAATGTCCTCGGCAATGGCCTCGTACTTTTCTTGAGTGGTCAAATAGATAAGATCGGCGCGGTCGTCCCTTACCATTGGCTTATTAGTTGGTATAACCACAGTCTCCAATCCATAAATGGATTGGAACTCAAAAGCTTCAGTATCTGCAGTACCGGTCATTCCCGCCAGTTTATCGTATAAACGGAAGTAATTCTGGAAGGTAATAGAAGCCAGCGTCTGGTTTTCATTTTGAATATCAACGCCTTCTTTAGCTTCTACCGCCTGGTGCAAGCCTTCTGACCAACGTCGGCCTTCCATGGTACGCCCGGTATGCTCGTCGACAATAACGATTTTGCCGTCTTTAACGATGTAATCAACGTCTTTTTGAAACAGGTGGTGAGCGCGCAAAGCGGCATTAATATGGTGCAGCAGCGTAATGTTACCCGCCGAATAAAGCGAGTCATCATCTTCAAGCATGCCACGTTCTTTCAGTAACCCTTCAATATGCTCTTGCCCGTGTTCGGTTAAGTGCAACTGTTTGGCTTTTTCATCAATGGTAAAATCGCCGTCGCCTTTTTCTTCTTCAGTGTCTTCCTTTTCCTGCTGCGTAAGCAAAGGCACCAGCTCGTTCATCTTGATATACATCTCTGAACTGTCTTCTGCTGGCCCTGAGATGATTAACGGCGTACGCGCCTCATCGATTAGAATTGAATCAACCTCGTCCACCAACGCATAATACAAATCTCGCTGTACCCGGTCTTCTGGGGCAAACGCCATGTTATCGCGCAAGTAGTCGAAGCCAAATTCATTATTGGTACCGTAGGTAATATCGGCTTGATAAGCGGCTTTTTTGTCTTGCGCAGCCATACCCGGAATATTAAACGCAACAGTCATTCCTAGAAATTCAAACAACGGCTGGTTAAATTCAGCATCTCGTTTTGCCAGATAATCATTCACCGTAATAATGTGAACGCCTTTACCAGCCAGCGCATTCAAATAAGCAGGCAGGGTTGCGGTTAAGGTTTTACCTTCACCCGTCTTCATCTCGGCAATGCGATTTTCGTCAAGCACCATGCCGCCAACCAGCTGCACGTCAAAGTGTCGCATTTCGAACACCCGGCGACTCGCCTCACGCACTGTGGCAAAGGCTTCAACCAGTAAGCTCTGAAGCGTTTCACCTGACTCCAGACGCTTACGGAATTCCGCGGTTTTGTCCTTCAACTCGGCATCGGATAATGCTTCGAACTCCGGTTCAAGTTGATTAATTTGATGAGCTTTCTTGTGCAGCGCTTTCAGAATACGATCGTTGCGACTACCAAATACTTTTCGAAACAAACTGCCTAGCATGAGAAAGGAATTTCCTGTTTTACAATATGAGCAACAAAAGCGACGTTTATTACTTTGACGTCGCCCACGTGTTAAAGCGATTTATTAATCATTTAACTTTCGATAAACAAACTGGTTTGGGTCAATCTGTTGGCCGTTTCTTAACACCTCATAATGCACGTGAGGCCCGGTTGAACGTCCTGTGTTGCCCATTTCAGCGATATGCTGTCCGCGAGTAACCACGTCGCCAACCTCGACCAGGATATGATCATTGTGCCCGTAACGAGTCTTTAACCCACCACCATGGTCAATTTCAATCAATTCGCCATAGCCCCAGCGTTCGCCGGCCCAGGTAACGACTCCGGCACCAGTGGCAACAACTTTTACGTCTTCCGCATAGCTCGCAAAGTCCAGCCCTTTATGCATTGCCGGCGTTCCATTAAATGGATCTTTGCGCACACCATATTGCGATGAAAGCCAGCCATCTGAAATCGGTCGCCCCGCAATATAACTTGCATTACTGACATTGTGATTCATCATCACCGATTCAAGTAGCGATAGCTGTTTTTGTTTGTCCGAAATATGCCCTAGTAGCCGGTCAATTTCGCCTAACACATCACTCCCTGATGCTTTCGGCAATTCAGCTACTGTTGCTTCCGGACCCCCCAAAGGAACGTCGGGATTGAAATCAAATTCGCCATTAGTCAAGTTAGCCTTTTCAGCCAAACGCTCACCTAATGCATCCAGTCGACGTACCTGCGCTCTCAGTTCGCCAAGATACACCGTCATAGCACCCAGTTTTTTCTCGGTTTGTTGACGAATTTCCGCCACCGCCGACTCTTGCATCGCTAACTTACGCTGTTCGCCAGTTATTTTCTGTTGCGCCAGCTTCGGGTCAATCCCCTGGTATTCCCAAGGTGACCAGGCCGCAAGTGCAACCACACTGGCTAAGCCTAAATAAGAGAAGAACCGACGCCGGGTAAGACTGAAATGAAAACGTATTTTTGAGCCTCGGTAAAAGACTGATAAACTCATGTAATCTCTCTTTTATGGGTCGTTTAAGCGGCTAGCCGATAATGAATAATAAACCCAAGACACCAAAACAATGGATGCGAACTCGGGTTCAACCTCAAACACAAACTTTGCAACACTATGCACAGTTTGCCGCTCAACTAAAACAATGGCAACTGTTGTTTCAACGAGTCGCCGGGCGACCCCTTGCTGACCATTGCCAATTGCTCAACGTCCGCGATAAAAAGCTTATTGTAAAAGCCGACGCGGCCACTTGGGCGACGCAGCTTAAGCTAAAACAAAACGCCATTATAACGCATTTCCAACAAGATGCGATGATTGCGATTAATCAGTTAGAAGTGACTATTAAACCACCATCGGACAAAGACGCTTACGCGCCGACCCAGCAGCTATCACGCAGAGAACGAATACTTAAGTTGGCGGAAAATAGCGAAGAACCGTTACGCTCGGAGTTACTAAAGTTAGCGGAGAAAATGTGGTAACCCGCGACTGATTCGCGGGTTATTCACTGTTTTGCGGGGTTATTAAGCCAGACTTGGCGCCCAATAGGTGATCGGCGACTGTGCTTGCTCGTCCTCAAAAGTGACGAACTCCCAGGCGTGCTGTTGCTGCAACAATTCCTGCAACAAATGATTATTCAGCGCGTGGCCCGATTTAAAAGCACGTAAATGCCCTAAAATACTGTGCCCGCACATGTATAAATCGCCAATGGCGTCCAGCATTTTATGTTTAACAAACTCGTCGTCATAACGCAGGCCATCGGTATTTAGTACCCGAAACTCATCTAACACCACAGCGTTATCAAAACTACCGCCTAATGCAAGATTGTTTTTACGTAAGTACTCAATATCCTTCATAAAGCCAAAGGTACGCGCACGGCTTATTTCTTTAATAAAACCGTTGCTACTAAAGTCGATAGAAAACTGCTGACCGGTTTCGGCGATCGCCGGGTGATCAAAGTCGATAGCAAAATCAATACGGAATCCATCATGGGGTAGCAGTTCCGCCCACTTGCCATCTTCTTCTTCCACCCGGATTGGCGACTTGATGCGAATAAATTTTTTCGCCGCTGACTGTTGTTCCAGGCCCGCACTCTGTAGCAGGTAGATAAAAGGGTGCGAGCTCCCGTCCATAATCGGAATCTCATGCGAGTCTACTTCGATAATACAGTTATCAACACCCACGCCAGCCAGGGCAGCAAGCAAGTGCTCAACCGTAGATACACGAACATTCTGTTCGTTGATCAGACACGTACACAGCTGAGTATCCCGCACCCAATCAGCGCGCGCAGGGATATCTACAACCGGGTCGAGATCGACACGGCGAAATATTAACCCAGTGTTCGCCGGCGCAGGGCGTAACGTCAAATTGACCTTATTCCCTTTATGCAGACCAACCCCTGTGGTTGAAATCGCTTGTTTCAGTGTCCGTTGTCTTATCATCTGTTTAACTCACCTAAATCAACATTCGTCAGCGTTGACGTCAACGCGGCCGCATATTATACGACATTTGTCATGGTGCAAGCAAATTCTGCCTGTTTTTTCACCATTAATCGACTTGCTTGCGCAAAAATGCTGGAATATCCAGATAATCCAGTTCTTTTTCTTGTTGTTTTTTGGCCGCGGGCTTACGCGCAGGCTCTGCCTGAGTGTCCGCCTGTGATTCTTCGACTTCCTCATAACGAGGCGCTGCAGCACTGCGATCCAAATCAGCTCGATAGCTTGGTTGCGAGTCGCGCTTATTACCCTGAGCATTATTTACCAAGGAGATATCCGGCTTGCGCTCCGCTCCAATACCAGTCGCTACGACAGTAACTCTTAATTCATCAGACATTTCGGTATCAATAACAGTTCCCACAATAACGGTGGCATTATCAGAGGCGAAAGCTTTAACAGTATTACCTACTGTCTCAAACTCATCGATGCTCATGTCCATACCAGCTGTGACGTTTACCAGTACGCCACGCGCTCCGGATAGATCAATATCCTCCAATAACGGACTGTTAATTGCCATTTCTGCTGCTTCCTGAGCACGATCTTCACCGCTGGCAACACCAGTACCCATCATCGCTGTTCCCATCTCTTTCATCACAGCGCGAACGTCCGCAAAATCGACGTTAATCAGTCCAGGTCGCGTGATTAATTCGGCGATGCCTTGAACTGCACCCAGCAATACATTGTTGGCAGCGCTAAAGGCATCCAGCAATGAGGTTCCTTTGCCCATTACCTTCAGTAGCTTTTCGTTTGGAATAGTAATTAGCGAATCGACGCTTTGTGCTAACGCATTGATTCCTTCATCAGCCACAGCCATGCGTTTTTTGCCTTCGAAAGGAAATGGCTTGGTTACTACCGCCACGGTCAAAATGCCCAGCTCTTTCGCCAGTTCAGCAACCACTGGCGCGGCGCCAGTTCCGGTACCACCGCCCATACCCGCGGCAATAAACACCATATCGGCGCCTTGCAGTTGTTGTTTTATATTTTCACGGTCTTCTTCCGCCGACTGCCGGCCTATTTCCGGATTGGCTCCAGCTCCCAGCCCTTTGGTGATATCACCACCCAGTTGAATGGTCACATCGGCTGTATGATTACGCAGAGCCTGAGCGTCAGTGTTAGCTGCAATAAACTGCACGCCTTCGATTGACTCTTTTACCATGTGTTGCACAGCGTTACCGCCGCCACCACCAACACCAATGACTTTTATGACGGCTTCGCTTTCGTAATTATCCATCAGTTCAAACATAATATTTCTCCCTACCTGCTTTTCTTATTGTGCTACCCCAGCGTTAAAACTCACCTTTAAACCAGCTTTGCATTTTTTGCCAAAGCCCGATCACGTCAGTTTTGTTGCTTTCTTTTTGCACTGCCGTCGCACTCTCCTGCCCATACCGTAACAGGCCGACCGCAGTCGCATAAACCGGATCCTCTACATAATCTTTTAAGCCTTTTACATTGAGTGGCTTACCGACGCGCACTGGCATCTGAAAAATTTCTTCGGCAAACTCAACGCAGCCCTGCATCTTTGCACTACCGCCAGTAATTACCACCCCTGCGGCAATTTGCTCATCCAAACCACTTTGCTGAATCTCATCGCGCACCAGTTCAAACAACTCTTGATATCTGGGCTCCACCACTTCTGCCAGGGTGTGACGAGACATCATTCTCGCCGGCCGACCGCCAACCGATGGTACTTCAATGGTGTCTTCCATACTGACCAGCTGCCGCAAGGCGCAGGCATGCTGTGTCTTTATCTGTTCAGCATGATTGGTCGGTGTTCTGAAAATTTTTGCAATATCACTGGTTACCTGATTACCAGCTGCCGGTATAACTGCTGTATGCCTTAGCACGCCGCCCGCGTATAGGCAGATATCGATGGTACCGCCGCCCATATCGACCAGCGCAACACCTAAATCTTTTTCATCCTCGGTCAACACCGAAATGCTTGAAGCAAGCGCGGAGAATATCAGTTTATCAACTTGCAGTCCGCAACGTTCGACCGCTTTAGTGATATTCTTTGCCATGTCGTTAGCACAAGTAATAATGTGCACTTTAGATTCCATTCGGACACCCGACATTCCAATCGGGCTGCGAATACTCTCTTGTGAGTCGATCACATACTCTTGCGGCAGCACATGTAAGATACGCCGCTCTTTAGCGATAGGTACTGAACGTGCAGCATGAATCACACTATCAACGTCGTCCTGCGTTACTTCCGCCTCATTAATTGGCACCATACCGCTCTCGTTTTGGCAGGAAATATGCCGCCCTGAAATATTCAAAAAGACCGAGGCCACCCGGCAGTCAGCCATTAGTTCAGCTTCATCAACTGCCCGTTGTACTGATTGCACAACCAGGTTTAGATCATTTACACCGCCTTTATCCATACCACGGGCAGTGGTTACACCAACACCAACCACACTAATTTCATCGTCCGGTAATAGTTCTCCAATCAGCGCAGTCACCTTGCTGGTACCGATATCAAGCCCTACTACCATTTGTCGTTCTGTTGCTTTCGACATACCTAATTAGCTCTCTTTTTCATTGGGTTCGCGCCAGCTAACTGCCGCTCCGGTGTCGTAACGTAAATCCACACTGTCAATTACTTGTTGCTGACTGTTTTGATGCTTTTTAATCTGCGGTAAAACATCAATAAACCGCTTAATTCTCTCTAATGTTGCTTCCCTGCCCAGCTTAAGCTCAATGCCGTTGGCCAGCACCGCACTTACCGCAAATCGCTGGGTTAAACGCATCGCTCTAACTTCAAACCCATTCACCTGTAGCATTTGCTGCAAGTTATTAAACTGTTCCAGCGTCGCCTGTACGGCATCTTCCGGTCCAAAAAGGTAGGGTAGCGGCTGCGCCAACTGCTGTTTATCGATTGGCGCTTTAAATACCTTTCCTGCTGCCGTTACCAGCCGATCACTATTCCAGTAAGCAAGCGGCTCTCTTTCTGTTACATGTACCGCCAGCCGGTCGGGCCAGACCTTGCGTAACGACACCTTTTCTACCCACGGCAACTGTTCAACGCGTCGCCTCAATTGGTTAACGTCGGCGGTAAAAAAACTGCCCATGTCGCCTGCTGTTAACGCTTGCCGAATATCCTGGTCACTCAATTGCGTTAACTGTCCCTGCACATTCAACCGCGCCAGCGGTACTTGTTGTTCGTCTTTTAGTACCTCTACTAACTGCATAATACCTATCAGAAAGCCGATAACAGTTATCACACAGGTCAGTAGTCCAAGCCAAAAATTCCAGCGTTTTAACGGCTGCCGTTTCGCCTGGGCGTTCATTACGACTCCAACGTCTGCGCCAGTATTTTTTCAACCAAGGCAGCAAAGCTGTCGCCGTTCGCGCGCGCCGCCATCGGCACCAAACTTTTTTCAGTCATTCCCGGCACCGCATTTGCTTCTAATAAATACCAGCCACCGTGCTCATCCCGCATCGCATCAATTCTGCCCCACCCCTTGCAACCAAGGGCATTAAACGCCTTTAATGCTAATTGTTGTAAGGTCGTTTCATCCGCTGTTGATAAGCCCGACGGACAGTGATACTCGGTATCTTGCGCTTGATACTTAGCTGCAAAGTCATAAAATTCATGCGTGGTCTGCAATCGGATCACTGGTAACGCCTGTTCAGCAAGCAGGCCGACCGTATACTCCTGACCCACAATCCAGCGTTCAATCAATACCTGCTGATCGTAATTAAACGCCATTTCCAGTGCCTGGGTTAACTGCTCAACGCTATTAGCAACACTCATCCCTATTGATGAGCCTTCATTGGCCGGCTTGACGATCACTCTGCCACCAAGACGACGCAGAATATCGACACTGTCAATGCTTGAGATCTGCTGCGGCTCAACGCTCACGCTTTCCGCAAGCGGCAGTCCTAGCGCTTGCCATATTTGCTTGGTTCGTACTTTATCCATCGCCAACGCACACCCCAAAATGCCGCTGCCGGTGTAGGGTATTTGCAATGTTTGCAATGCGCCCTGAATACTGCCGTCTTCGCCACCGCGTCCATGTAGCGCAATAAATACCCGATCGTACTGCTCATTCAGTAATTGTTGTAACGGTTGCTCGGCTGGGTCGAAAGCCGATGCATTAATACCTAAGCTCCGCAGCGCCGTTAACACAGCCTGACCCGACTTCAGCGAGACCTCGCGTTCGGCTGAGTGGCCTCCCATCATAACGGCGACTTTTCCATAGACTGCTTGGCTCATTCCGAATCCTCGCGCTGCAATACGTCAAACGCCAGGCGTTTTGCCAACGCCCCAATATCGCCAGCCCCCTGCGTCAATAACAAGTCATTCGGCAGCAATACATCACCAATTACCTCTACCAATTCGTCTGGAGAGCTGACATAAACAGGGTCAACCTGGCCGCGTTGCCGAATCGAACGGCTTAGTGAACGACTATCGGCCCCACTAACCGGTGTTTCACCGGCACCATAAACTTCTAACAACAGCAGGGTGTCGAGCTGCGACAATACATTGACAAAATCTTCGTACAGATCTCGAGTGCGCGAATATCTGTGCGGCTGAAATGCCATGACCAGTCGCTTATCCGGCCAGCCTTCGCGCGCCGCTTTAATGGTTGCTTCCACTTCGGACGGGTGATGTCCATAGTCATCAACTAGCATCACCTGACCCGCTTGTTTTTGTGCTTCAGACCACTGCACAGGAGTAAACTGACCATAATGCTGAAAGCGTCGTCCGATCCCTTCGAACTTATTAAGTGCTGCCTGTACTGCCTCGTCTGACAAGCCTTCGTCGGTAGCCACTGCCACCGCGGCCAAAGCATTCAAGACATTGTGCCGACCTGGTAGATTAAGCATCACCTCGAGCGGCTCACGCCCTTCGCGTAATACTTTAAAGTGGCTCTGCCCGGCATCTTGATAATAATCAACAGCGCGAACGTCAGCCTCTTCGTTAAACCCGTAGGTGATTGCCTGCCTACCGATGCGTGGTATTAAATCTGCCACTACCGGGTCATCGGTACACATCACTGCCAGACCATAAAATGGCAAGTTATGAAGAAACTCGACATAGGTATCCAGCAATTTATTAAAGTCACCCTCGTAAGTATCCATATGGTCGGCTTCGATATTAGTCACCACCGCGACCATTGGCTGCAGATGTAGAAAGGACGCATCACTCTCATCCGCTTCCGCAATTAAGTATTTACTATTACCTAGGCGCGCGTTGGAACCTGCCGAGTTTAGCAGCCCGCCGATGACAAAAGTGGGATCCAACTTAGCTTCCGCGAAAACACTGGCCAATAACGATGTTGTCGTTGTTTTACCATGTGTTCCTGCTACTGCCACACCGTGCCGAAAGCGCATTAACTCAGCTAACATTTCTGCCCGGCGAACCACTGGCAAACGCAGTTCCTGTGCAGCGATCAACTCGACATTGTCCGTTTTGATGGCGCTTGATACGACCACCACACTGGCTTGCTCGATATTATTTTCACGGTGCCCAAATACCACTTTCGCACCTAGCTGCGTCAGTCGCTCAGTGTTGGCATTCTCAGCAATATCGGAACCGGAAATACGGTAGCCCTGGTTCAACAACACTTCAGCGATACCGGCCATACCGGCGCCGCCAATACCAATAAAGTGAATACGCTTGACCCGACGCATTTCGGGCACGTTCACTATGGTAAAAGGCTGTTCGCTGTTTGCTGTTGTTTGTGTCATTTTATCTCACCCACTACGCTGCCTTCTGCTGCACAGCATTAATACATATCTGCGTCACTGTGTCGGTCGCCTCGGGGCTACCACACTGACGTGCGAAGCGCGCCATTTTCCACAGTTGTTCAGGTTCTTGCAACAGACTTTGCAACTGCTTTGCAAGTCTCTCTGCCGTAAGTTCCTGTTGGGGCATCAAGACCGCTCCACCGGCCGTTACCATTGCGCTGGCATTAGCTGTCTGATGATCATCCACAGCATGGGGCAACGGCACAAAAATGGCTGGCTTACCCAGCACCGCTAATTCCGAAACCGTCAGCGCGCCCGCGCGGCAGATAACCAGATCGGCCTGTTGGTAAGCAGCGCCCATTTGATCGATAAACTCGACCACCTTAACCTGATGCTGAGTGCACACCTGATAAGCATTCTCGACCTGTTGCCGGTTACCCTCACCAGCCTGATGCATCACCCTTACTGCTTGATCTAGCTGTGCCAGGGCCTCTGGCACAGTGTCGTTTAACACCTTGGCACCGAGACTTCCGCCAACCACTAATAAGTTAACCGTTGGTTCGGTTTGCGCGTGTTGTTGACATTCCGCCGCCAGTTTTAATACCTCTTTGCGCAAAGGGTTGCCGGTTAGCTGAGCCTTTTTGATCGGCTTTTTAACTAAGGGCAGCCCCAGCATCACTATATTTGCAAAGGGTGCTAATAAGCGCGTGGTCAAACCTGGTACGGCATTTTGTTCATGTACAAGCAACGGCAATTTTTTTAGCCTTGCGGCAATACCAAGTGGTGCACAGACGTAGCCACCAAAAGTGATGACAACATCTGGCTTAATTGTTCCCAACAACTGTCGACACTGGCGTACCGCCTGAGTCAAAATCCAAGGGGCTTTAACCATACGGGCCAATCCATGCCCCCGTACTCCGGTCATTGTAATTTTATGCAGTTCAATGCCTGCAGCCGGCACTACCCGTGACTCTAGCCGGCCTTCCTCGGTACCAAGCCAGGCAACTTGCCAGCCTTGTTCGATTAACCGCTCGGCCACCGCTAAAGCAGGAAACACATGGCCGCCAGTGCCGGCGGCGGCAATTAGCGCTGTTGGCATTATTCGGCCCCCCCTCTTGGAGTGACTTTACGCCCGCTCATCCGGCGCTCGTGGTCGATTCTTAACAACAGACCCACCGCGAGTGACGACACCACAATACTGGTCCCTCCGTAACTAACCAGCGGCAGTGTAAGGCCTTTGGTCGGAAGAGCACCGGAGGCTACTCCGATATTGACGAACGCTTGGATACTAAACCAAACTCCAATGCCGTAAGCGAGGTATCCTCCGTAGCGCTGGTTTACCTGCAAACAGCGGCGGCCAATAATCAGAGCCCGAGTTACCAGCATCAACACTAACGCAATAACAGCAACCACGCCCAAAAAGCCCAGTTCTTCGGCAACCACCGACATAATGAAGTCAGTGTGAGCTTCTGGCAGGTACTGCAATTTTTGTATGCTATTGCCCAGCCCTAAACCACTAAATTGCCCTTGCCCGAACGCGATCAACGATTGCATCAATTGGTAGCCCGCGCCGAACGGATCCTTCTCAGGCTCCATGAAGGTCAACATACGTTGCATCCGGTAGGGTTCGACGATAATCAACAGAATTAGCGCCAGCACACAGGTAAGAAATACCATAAAGAACTGCCAGAGCTTCGCGCCCGCTAAAAACAGCATCGCAATGGTGGTGGCTGACATAACCGCAACGGTTCCAAAGTCAGGTTGCATCAACAGCAACACAGCAGCAATGAACAGCAGCACCATTGGCTTGATAAAGCCTTTAGTCGCTTCGCGCAGCTCGTCTTCACGGCGCGCTAAGTAACTTGCCATATAAATATAAAAAAATAGCTTCGCCAGCTCCGCGACCTGCACTGTGATGGGCCCGACTTTTATCCAGCGTTGCGCACCGTTTACTGAGTGTCCCACGACCAGTACCGCCAGCAATAGTGCTAAGCCTAATAGTAAGAGCTTACCGCTATGCTGTTGCCATTTTTCGGTCGGCACTGCCAGAGTTGCAAGCATGACCAGCAGTCCAGCCATCAAATAAATGGTATGCCGAGCGGCAAAGTAAAACGGGTTACCCGTGAGTTTTTCTGCCGTTGGCAGCGACGCCGAGGTCACCATGATAAAACCGAACGCCATTAGCGCGATAACCAAGGTCAGTAACACTCGGTCGTAAAGACTATTGGAGAAGCCCGGCCATAACCAGTCAAACACTTGTCTGAACGGTGACGGGTTGCCGTTTTGTTGGATCCCGAGATTCAGTTGCTGCTCATGCGCTTTGTTCATAAAGCGCCTCCACTGCTTGACTGAAACACTCGCCACGATGCTCAAAATTATCAAACTGATCAAAGCTGGCACAGGCAGGCGACAGCAAAACCATATCACCCGGCTCTGTCAGACTTGCGGCAAGTTTGACTGCCTCGGCTAAACTGCTTAACTGGCGTGAACCATTAAACGGTTGGCCAATTAAAGGCCCGTCCTGCCCAATCGTCAGCAACACATCAACTTGTTTTAACGCATCGCCAAGTAAACCAAAGTCAGCATCTTTGCCAACCCCCCCGGCAATCAGCAATAATCTGCCGTTAACTACAGGGCGCATGCCATTGATTGCCGCCTCGGTTGCGCCAATATTAGTCGCTTTCGAATCATTGACCCACTTAACGCCATCGCGCTCAGTGATTAGCTGACAGCGGTGCGGCAACCCAGTAAAGCCGGCTATGCGACGCGCGCCTTCTAATACCGATACTCCCAACCCTTCAGCCAAAGCCAGTGCTGCCTGCACATTCAGCAGGTTGTGTAGCCCCTGTACTGCCAATTGGTGAGCTCCTATTAGCAGTTTGTTATTAAACGTTATCCAGGTTTCCTGTTCATGCTGCTTTAAACCAAAACCCGTTTCACTGGAGGAGCTTCCGAAAGTCACTGAAGCCTGACAATCAGCAGGCCAATAATTAGATTGTTCGCGATTAAGCACCAGTTTCCGTGCGCCGAAATAAATTCTTTGCTTAGCCGCAGCATAGTCAGCGACGCTGTCGTATCGATCCAAATGGTCCGGACTGACATTTAGCACGGTAGCAGCTACTGGGTTCAATGATTCCAGCGTTTCTAACTGAAAACTGGAGAGCTCCAGCACGTATGCATCCGCTGCTTCAGCTAACGCATCCAGCACCGGCAGACCAATATTGCCTGCGGCCAATGCGTTGATATGCCGCTGTTGAGCAATATATTCGACCATCCGCGTTACTGTTGACTTGCCGTTCGAGCCGGTAATCGCGACGACTGGCTTAGTCACATGCTGAGCAAATAATTCAACATCGCCGATAATAATGACGCCAGCTTGTTTGGCTAACTCTATTGACTCAGCTCTAGGATCAATACCAGGACTGATAACCAATACATCCGCAGCCAGCGTGTCCTCTAACAACCAATCCCGACAGTGGACATGGTTAGCTCCAATTAATTCTTCTGCCTGAGCTGCCCCAGGCGCTTGTGGACGCGAGTCCATAGCGCTAACAATAAGATCTCCCGAAGCAACGCGAGAAGCAAATTGACGACATAAAAAACGCACAGCAGACAGTCCGGACTTGCCTAAGCCCAGTACCGTTACATGCTCTACGTTTTGCCAGTCAATTGCTGCCATAATTACTTTTTCCGTTGCTTATCGAAGTTTTAACGTCGCCAGACCGATCAATACAAAAATGAGTGACAAGATCCAAAACCGAACAATCACCCGAGGCTCTGGCCAACCCTTCAATTCATAATGATGGTGGATAGGTGCCATGCGAAAAATTCGTTTACCACGTAACTTATAAGACCCAACCTGCAACATGACGGATATTGTCTCCATGACAAACACACCGCCCATAATAAACAGCACCAGCTCCTGCCGAACTAAAATAGCGATCACACCCAGGGTCGCTCCCAGCGACAAGGAGCCAACATCGCCCATGAACACCATTGCTGGATAGGTGTTAAACCAAAGGAAGCCGAGGCCCGCACCCACTATTGCGGCGCATACCACCAGCAACTCACCAGAAAGGGGCAAATGCGGGATTTGCAAATAGTCCGCAAAATTAATATTGCCCGATGCGTAAGCGAATACACCCAGCGCACCCGCCACCATGATGGTTGGCATTATGGCCAAACCATCCAGCCCATCCGTTAAATTAACCGCGTTACTGGTACCAACAATCACAAAGTAGCCCAGTAATAAATACATCAATCCCAGCTGCGGCATCACCTCTTTAAAAAACGGCACTAATAACGACGTTTCAATCGGCATGCTACTGGTCCAATAAAGATAAACGACGGCCACAGACGCTATCACCGACTGCCAAAAATACTTCCATTTGGCGATCAGTCCTTTCGGGTCTTTGCGAATCACCTTGCGATAGTCATCAACAAAGCCAATTAGCCCAAATCCGGTGACTACAAACAAAACCACCCACACGTAGCGGTTACTGAGGTCTGCCCATAACAACGAGGAGCTGACAATAGCGACCAGAATTAACACTCCACCCATTGTTGGCGTGCCGGTTTTACTCAAATGACTTTCAGGGCCGTCATCACGGACCGTTTGTCCAATCTGCAAGCGTTGTAACCTTGCTATCATCCAGGGGCCCAGCCACAGGGATAAAATTAATGCACTGAGCACACTTAAAATAGCGCGTAACGTAAGGTACGAAAATACGTTAAAAGCGCTTTCAAACTGTGTCAGGTACTCAGCCAGCCAAACTAACATGCGTGTCTATCCTCCCGCTGTGTCGGTTGTATATGCTCTTTTAGTGCAGCCACCACTCGCTCCATGTGAGCAGAACGGGAGCCTTTAACCAACACTGTGACCGGTTGTTGTTGCTGGTGTTGTGTAATAATCTGTAAAACTTCTTCAACGACGTTCTGTAGCGACGAAAAATGCTTGCCGCCACGGCCGTTAAATACTTCGCTGGCACTTTGACTAAGTACCCCCAAGGTAAATAAGTTATCGATATCCTGCTCTAATGCATAGGCGCCTATCTCCTCATGATAAGCTCTGGCATCGGCACCTAACTCTCCCATATCCCCCAGCACCATTATCCGGTAACCCTGATACCCAGACAGCAGTTCCAACGCTGCCTTGGTCGAGGCAACACTGGCGTTATAGGTGTCATCAATAAGCCGTACTTTGTCATTGAGCTTGAAGGTTGTCAGTCGTCCGGCGACTGGGTGCAGTAACTGCAACCCGTTAACAATATCTGCTATACCAATACCAAGTTCATAGGCTGCGCTGCTGGCGGCTAGTGCGTTCAGTACGTTATGTTTACCAGTCAGCTGCAAGGCGACATCGGCTTGTTGACCAAATAGATGCAGGCAAAAACGAGCTTTACCGTCCTCATCAAGCTCAACCTTACTGGCATAAACATCGGCGCTGTTGTCCATGCCAAAGGTTTGTAACCGCTTACCCTCGCGATTACGTTGCCAACACGGAAGAAACTCTGAGTGCGCCGTGGTAATTGCTAACCCTTCGTCTGATAAGCCCCTAAAGATTTCGGTTTTTGCCCGGGCAACCCCTTGCAGCGAACCAAAACCTTCAACGTGAGCTGCACTGACATTATTCAATAGCGCGACATCCGGCTTGGTTAGCGCTGTGGTATAAGCGATTTCGCCAGGATGATTGGCGCCTAATTCAATCACTGCGTATTGATGAGCCCGCGTCAGACGCAACAGTGTTAGCGGAACCCCGATATCATTGTTAAAGTTACCTTGAGTCGCTAATACTTGATGCTGCTGAGACAAGATAGATGCCAGCATTTCTTTTACGGTCGTTTTCCCATTGCTACCGGTAATAGCGACTGTTTTAGGGGCTACTTCAGCTTTGACCGCCGCCCCCAGTTGGCCAAGAGCATAGCGTGTGTCTTCGACGACTAACTGCGGGATATCAGTCGCCACCGGGTGACTACAGATAACCGCTCTTGCTCCCTGTTCACTGGCTTGGTCAATAAAGTCGTGAGCATCAAAATTATGCCCTCGCAGGGCGATAAACAAAGCGTCGGTTAAGTCATCCCGCGTGTCTGTACTAACTTTATCAATCATCACAGCTGAAGCATCGTGTGTACCGACAACTTCCGCTCCAAGCTGTTCTGCTATCCACTGCAAACTAACGGTAATCATTTGCAATCTCCCCGCAGCCATTCGGCTACTATTGCACGCTCATTGTAATCAACCTGTTCGGTTCCGATCACTTGATAGTCTTCATGGCCCTTTCCTGCCAGCAACACAACATCCTCTTTGGCAGCTCTGGCAATGGTATCCAGCACGGCTTGCCGACGCCCCTGAATGACCCGTGTATCTGCTTTATTAACAGTGCCGGTCAAAATGTCTGCGATTATTTGCTGAGCAGGCTCCGTACGAGGATTATCGTCGGTTACCACCACATTGTCGGCGTATTCTGCAGCTACCTGTCCCATTTGGGGACGTTTACCCCGGTCGCGGTCGCCACCACAACCGAACACGCACCATAACTTACCCACACAATGCTTCCGCAAAGCCGTTAAGACTTGCTGCAAAGCATCGGGAGTATGAGCATAATCGACGACAATCAATGCCGACTTTGAATTTTGAAATGCTTCCATCCGACCAGGTACCGGCTGCAAGTGTGCGCAAGCTTCAGCCAACTTTGGTAGCGAGTATCCCTTGCTCAGCAGAATTCCAAGTGAAGTCAGTAAGTTGTAAACATTGAACTGACCAAGCAGCGTTGATTTCACCTGTACCCGTTGCTCTGATGATGAGTCTGTCGGCCGGTAACAAACATCGAACACCGTGCCGTCGGCATGATATTCAATCGCTTGGGCAATTAGCGATGGTGACCGAACCTGGTCAGATAGTCCCGTTGCTAACGCGTGTGGGTAATCGTCTAACCACGGTTTCAATAACGCATCGTCCGCGTTAATAACCCGCTGGGTCGGCTCAAAATCGACAAAAAGCCGATGCTTAGCGGCCACATAATTGTCCATGGTCCCGTGATAATCCAGGTGATCCCGGCTGATATTTGTCGCTGCTACAACACTGAATTCGAGCGCTTCGACACGGCGTTGAATTAAAGCATGTGACGAAACTTCCATGGCGATAAGCTGAGCACCTTCGGCCACCAAAGTAGACAGTCTTTGTTGCACGGTCACAGCGTCTGGAGTGGTATGTTTTTCCGGTAGCAAGCGCCCAATCAAGCCACTGCCGGTTGTGCCGATAACCGCGGCTTCATCGCCTAATATTTTTGCGAGCTGCGCAGTAATATGGGTAACTGACGTTTTCCCATTGGTACCTGTCACTCCGACCAGTTGTGTGCGGCTGGCCGGATGGTCGAAGAACCCCCCTGCGATCAGTGATAACTGTTCTTTTAAGGCTGGCATTGTTATTACCGGGACACCTGCTTTAAATTCGACAGACACTGAATCCGCTTCTGCCAAAATCGCACTTGCACCGCTACTGATAGCGTCATCAATATAATGCCGACCATCGGTTAGGTAGCCAGGAACAGCAACAAATAAGTCGCCATTAGCAACCTGTCTGCTATCTAATTTTATACCGGTGATATTCACATCCGGCAGTGGCTTATGCACCATATTAAGAATCTGCGTTAGCAACATATCAATGTCCCCCCACGCCAGCGGCTTTCATTGGCTCATTGGCCAAGTTATCGGGGGGAATATTCAGCAACCGCATGGTTTGTCCAACTATGGAGGAAAATACCGGCGCAGCTGCCGTTCCACCATAATAGTCATCAGTGCCGGGTTCATTGATAGTAACCACCACGACTACCTCTGGATTTGACGCCGGAGCCATACCTGCAAATAAAGCAACATATTCATCGCCATAGCCGCCAGTGGCCGATGCTTTTCGGGTAGTACCTGTTTTACCAGCAACACGATAGCCTGGCACTTGCGCCTCTTTTGCAGTACCCGACTCAACCACTCGTTCCATCATCCGCATGACGGCCCGGGTATTGTCCGGGCTAAACACTTGCTCTGCGGGTAGTGGTGATTCCTGTCGGAAAATAGTGAGAGGTCGTAACATACCGCCACTGGCAATAGCGGTGTAGGCTCTGGCTAATTGTAGGGTAGTAACTGACAACCCATAACCGTACGACAAAGTTGCAAGTTCAAAATCCGACCAACGGCGGCGATCGCCAAACAAACCGACGGCTTCACCCAGTAACGACACGCCCGTATCGCTTCCAAAGCCAACATCAAAATAGCTTTGCAGTAGTTCATCAACACCGAGTTCCAACGCGATAGTCGTCACACCTACGTTAGATGATTTTTCCAGTACGCCGCCCAGGGTCAATTCGCCGTAATCACGTGGATCGCTGACGCGACGTCCGCCAAGACGCATCCATCCGGGGCTTGTGTCTATAGTGTCACCGGTCTTATGCAGTCCATTTTCTAATGCGCTCAAGACCACCAGTGGTTTAACTGTGGAACCAGGTTCATAGCTATCAGTAATCGCTCGGTTGCGCATTCTAAAGCTTTGCAGATCCGCTCGATTATTAGGGTTAAAGGACGGGCTATTGACCATTGCCAGAACTTCCCCGGTGTCAACGTCAATAACAACAGCACTACCCGAGGTTGCCTGATTATAGCGCACGGCTTTTTTCAACTCGGTGTAAGCGGTTGCCTGAATACGTTGATCAATACTCAGGGTTAGTTTTTTAGGTTGTTGAGCATCAGTCTGGCTGATTTCCTCAATAACCCGCCCTTGCGCATCCTTGCGATAAACGCGTTGACCGGGCGTGCCGGTCAAATGTTCGTCGTAGAGTAATTCAATGCCTTCTTGGCCCTGGCCATCAATATTGGTGATGCCCAGTAAGTGCGCACTGATTTCACCCGTCGGGTAATAGCGGCGAGACTCGGTTTTTAAATAAACGCCGGGTATTTTTAGCTGACGCACATAGTCGGCTTCGCTGGGGGTTACTTTGCGTTGTAAGTACACAAACCGACGCTCCGGATTAGACACTTTTGCAACCAATTCATCGCGGTTCATACGGAAAGTTTCGGCCAGCGCTTGCCAGCGGCGACTGTCGCTCAGTGCATTATTTTCAGCAATACGTTGAGGATCTGCCCAGACAGTTTCCACCGGCACGCTTAACGCTAATTCACGACCGTTACGATCAACAATCATACCGCGTTGCACACTCAGGCTTGATGAACGCAGCGACCGCATATCTCCCTGCGCAGAATAGATGTCGGGACTGATCACTTGAATATATGCCGCTCGCGCAATCAATACGCTGAACACAGTAAACAGCAAGGTAACCGCAAGGTAAAAGCGCCATTGAGTACCTACCGCGGGAGCATTCCGGCGGTTGCGTTTTACATTTTGCTTGCGTTGCGGTTTTACTGCCATGGCACTAATACCTCACGCTTACTGGAAACCTCTACCATATCGAGTTGTTGAGCGGCTATGCGCTCAACTCTGCTATGTTCGGTTAATGAATTTTGTTCAATAACTAGATGGCGCCACTCGCGATCGAGCAAATCCCGATCCGATAACAGCTGATCACGCTCTGCAGTAAGCTGACGATTTTGATGCGCGATATAAATAACCGTAAGTGCGGTGCCGACCACCAGTAAGGTAAGTAGTATTACCCATTTGTACCGACGCAAATCCTGTAACAGCATAATCGGCAAGGCCGGATAACGTTGCTTAGTCATACGCTAACCTCCTTGCTATTCTGAGTACCGAGCTACGAGCTCGCGGATTTTCTTTAATTTCAGCCGGCGACGGCTTAATCGCTTTTCCTTCCAGCGCCAGCGTTCGGTCTTTATTAAGCTCTGCTTCGGTAACCGGCAATCCGGCTGGAACTTGCTTGCCCTGACTCTGCGCACGCATAAAGCGTTTCACAATCCGATCTTCCAGACTGTGAAAGCTAATCACCACCAGTCGCCCGTCCTGTTGAAGGGCGTTAAGTGACGCAGCCAAAGCCGTTTCAATTTGTTCCAGCTCTCGGTTTACGTGAATTCTAATGGCCTGAAAGCTACGCGTCGCCGGATGCTTATGTTTATCCTTTTGCGGACTCACGCGACCTATCAGATCGGCCAATTGCTTAGTCCTGGTAAATGGAGTTTCGTCTCGGTCTGCAACTACTGCACGCGCAATCCTGCGAGCAAAACGCTCTTCACCATAAACCTTCAATACATAAACAATGTCATCAAAACTAGCATTATTAAGCCAATCAGCGGCTGTTTCTCCGCGGCTACTATCCATGCGCATGTCTAGTGGTCCGTCACGCATGAAACTAAAGCCTCGCTCGGCATCGTCCAATTGTGGGGAGGACACGCCAAGGTCGAACAGAATACCTGTTACCTGATGCTGTAACTGATGTTCCTCAATAACTTGCTGTAACTGAGAAAATGGAGTGTGGATAATAGAAAATCGGGGGTCATCTATAGCGGCAGCTGCTGCTATCGCTGCGGGGTCCTGATCGAGTGCAATCACCCGCCCATGACTGCTTAACTGCTGCAACAACGCGCGGCTGTGTCCGCCACGTCCAAAGGTGGCGTCAATATAGGTGCCGTCGGGATCAATCGCTAATGCTGCAATAGATTCTTTCAGTAGCACCGAAACATGTTGCGGTGTCGTTGTTGTCATTATAATGAGAAGTCTTCTAAGCGTTCATTAAGGGTAAAGTCACCTTCACGCTCAACATCCATATCTTGCGTAATTTGGTCATGCCAAGCAGCTTCGTCCCAAATTTCGAATTTATTCAGCTGCCCAACCAACATCAGTTTTTTCTCTAAACCTGCGTGCTGACGTAGTGGTGCTGAAATTAAAAGACGACCATTTTTATCCATATCACAGTCGTCGGCGTGGCCGAGCAAAAGTCGCTGCAAGCGGCGTTCTGCTGGATTCATGCTAGATAGTTGGGTCAGTTTTTTCTCGATGATTTGCCATTCCGGAAGCGGGTACAATAACAGGCACGGCTGCTTGATATCGATGGTACAAACCATCTTACCCTCGCAGTCGATCGACAGCGCATGGCGGTGTTTAGCGGGTATCGCTAGCCGGCCCTTGCTGTCCAAGTTAATTGTTGTTGCCCCTCGAAACATGATCCTCACCTGATCATTTTGATCCACTATTATCCACAAATCCCCACAATCATACAGTCTAGGTAGTTAAGTTTCCCACTGTCAAGATAAAAACCTTATTGATTGGGGGTTTTTCGCTTCGTTTACAATCAATACAAGCCAAGTGGCTGAAGCCAAAAGACATTTATTTTCCTATGGCGTGCTCTTTTTTTGTGCAATACTCAACGTAATAGTCGTATCGTCGGGTGTCGTCAGGAGGTAATCAGCGGATGAAGCGTCAATGGGGCGCGGTCATGGTAACGCTGGCCATTTTGACCCTAACCGTTATTTGGGTTGCCGAAAGTTACCACGCGCGCGAAATCGAATCGCAAAAGCGACTTGCTGTAGGAGAGCTGAGTACATTGCGCGCTGAGCTTGACGGGCAAATAACGTCATCATTGGTCGTGATAAAAGCCTTCCAAGCCGAAATAGCGCTGCGTCCAGACTTAACCAACGAAAACTTTAACCGCTTAGCGGCAACTCTGGTCAACGATCCATTACCACTCCGACACATAGCGTTAGCGCCAGACTTAGTCGTGCGGTTTGTCTATCCGCTGGTCAATAACGAGACAGTACTCGGGTTTGATTACCGCTCTAGTCCGGAGCAACTTCGCTCAGTAGAGAAAGCAATCAATGAAAACACCATCATAGTTACCGGCCCGGTAGAATTGGTTCAGGGCGGCAATGCCTTAATCGCCCGAGCCGCAATTAAAACCAAACAAAACGAATTGTGGGGGATGGTTGCTGCAGTTATCGATATTAAAAAGCTACTCAATAATGTTAATTTTTACGACCACGCCCGATATCATTTTGCGTTAAGAAGCCATGAGTCTGGCCAGGCAACCCCTCAACACATCGCTGGCTCTGAGGATACCTGGCAACAGAACCCGGTAGCTATGACCATGTCTGTGCCCGGTTACCAGTGGGAACTTGCCGCTGTGACTAATAGCGGGGTGTGGGCAACTCGCGGTATTATTTATGCGCTTATCTTAGTCGGTGGTTTTGCTATTACCGCGTTAATTGCTGCCTTTATTGTATCGTTAATACGTGCCCAAAGAAGACTGCGGGAGGCGATGTCGGTCATCGATCATCAGGCACGCTACGATATGGTGACCCAACTGCCGAACAGAACATCGTTCCTAGCTCATCTACAGAGTATCGTTACACGCGATCCGGCATTTGCAATACTGTTTATCGACCTGGACCATTTTAAAGAAGTCAATGACACTTTAGGTCATGACGTTGGCGACGAACTGCTACAGGCGGTGGCAAGGCGATTACGAGAGGACCTTAGAGGCTCAGACTTTATTGCCAGATTAGGCGGCGATGAATTTGTCATCGTGCTACATGATGTAGAAGATACCGACGAGATCCAAAAAATAGCCGCCGACCTTAATTTGACGTTAAGCGAAGTATTTCGTCTGCGCCAGCACCATGTGCAAATCTCTGCCAGTATTGGTATTGCCGTTTATCCAGAGGATGGCGCTGATGCCGAGACACTGCTGAAACACGCTGACTTAGCAATGTATGCAGCTAAATCATCAGGTCGGCGCACCTATCACTTTTTTAATCAACAACTGCGGTTACAAACAGAGCATCGCAAAGCGCTAAAAGTACAATTACAAAAGGCTATTGATCACCAACAGTTTAAAGTTCATTACCAGCCCATTATTAACCTAAAAACGCTGCAGGTGGAAAAGGCCGAGGCGTTAATACGCTGGCAACGCGATGGTGAATGGGTGAGTCCGGATGAGTTTATTCCCGTTGCAGAAAAAAGCGGCTTAATCGAGCCGATTGGCGAATTAGTATTTAACCAAGTATGCGACGACTGGCTATTTTTTAAACAACAAGGTATTGAACTGACACTGGCAATTAATCGCAGCGAGCAAGAACTGCACGATATGCAACAGGCCATCGCCTGGATTGCACATCTGAAGCAACTAGGCATTCCACCACAACGAATTATTTTTGAAATTACCGAGTCATTATTGATGAGTGGTAAGCAACGCCAAATCAAAGTCATCGATTATTTGCGCGAACAAGGTGTGAAAATCGCATTAGATGATTTTGGCACTGGCTATTCCAGTATCAGCTACTTACAAAAATATTCGGTCGACTTAATTAAGATTGACCGTCAGTTTTTGCAAAAAGCGCCCGACGATCAAGTGCAAGTGGCACTCATCAGCGCATTATTAAAAGTGGCGCAGGCACTGGGGATTAACACTGTTGCCGAAGGAGTAGAGACTAGACAGCAGATGCTGTTGCTGGAGCACGCGTGCTGTGATTTTAGTCAGGGCTACTTTATCAGTCACCCGTTACCTGCGGAGCAACTGGTGGAATTTATAAAGGAATGGGAAGCCCGCCGATAAGCCGGGTTCTGTCGAGGACAATCATTCATCTAGCGACTAGGTCACCCTAGCCTTCATGCAGTCTACCCGGGTTCAACGCGGGCCGCGCCATAGAACCCCTATTTGACCTTGCTCCGGGTGGAGTTTACCATGCCACGAACTGTTGCCAGTCGCGCGGTGCGCTCTTACCGCACCCTTTCACCCTTACCTGTGCCGCAAGCGGCCATCGGCGGTTTACTCTCTGTTGCACTGGTCGTCGGTTTTCACCGCCCAGGCGTTACCTGGCACCCTGCCCTATGGAGCCCGGACTTTCCTCCCCTTGGTTAACAATGTTAAACAAGCAGCGATTGTCTGGCAGGCTTCCCAAGCGCGCATCATACGTTGTGTAGGAATACAGCACAATCACTTATTGAGGTTTTTCAAACCCCATTGATACAGACTATTTTTTCGTGCCTCAAACAACGTCGCACAAATTGCTGCAGCCCGTTTTAACGGCAGCTCCTCGGACAGCAGTTTTAACGCCTGTTGCACCCGCACAGGAATTTCCCCGGCACTGTCAGTAGCGGGTTTATAACCACTGATCATTAACACCATTTCGCCGCGCTGCTGATTCGGATCTGATTGTAACCTGGCCAACAATTCACTAGCGGTACCGTGCAAATAAGTCTCAAACTGCTTGGTAAGCTCTCTGGCCAGCACCAGTGGGCGCTCACTGTCAAAGTCACTATCGATATCTGCCAGCGTATGCAATATTCGATGGGGCGACTCATAAAACACCAATGTTCTTTGCTCTTGACTAAGCTCCCGCAGCTGTTTTTTGCGTTGCTGCGGTTTCGCCGCCAAAAAACCCTCAAAGGTAAAGCGGTCAGTCGCCAGGCCAGCCCCGCTCAACGCTGTTGTAATAGCACAAGCGCCTGGCAACGCGACAACTTTTATTCCTTGCTGCCGACATTCACGCACAATCAGGTACCCGGGGTCACTGATTAACGGTGTTCCTGCATCGCTAATCAACGCCAGCGACTGGCCTTGCTCCAGTTGTTGCACTATTGTCTGTAACTGCTGACCTTCGTTATGCTCGTGCAGTGCAAACATTTTGGTTTTTACGCCTAAATGTTGCATTAAAGGCCGGCTATGACGGGTGTCCTCGGCTGCGATAGCATCAACTTGTTGCAATGTACTGATAGCCCGCTCAGAGATATCTGTTAGGTTGCCAATGGGCGTTGGAACGATATAAAGCACGCCACTACTTTGCGCTTCTTTTACAGTCATTGAGGCAGACATAAAGACCTTTGTTTGTTTCAATCTATGATGGCCTTATAGTATCATTGCAATTAACTTAATGCGGAATTTTTGACAGGACACGAACTTGTGAGAAGCCATTTTACCAATTCAGTTAAAGGCGTAGCAGTGGCTCTTCTCAGCGCCATCGTGTTAACCCAGTGCAGTTCAGTTCAAAAACCAGCAGATGACACCGAGTTTAAGCAGCCGGTCGAATCGATTAGCACACAACCCGACGGTGTTGCCCGCACTGCAGAGCAGTGGCTGGACGAAGCGGTAGCTGCGGAGACACCAGCCGACCAACAATACGCACTTATTGGTGCGGCACTTGCTTTTCAACAACAACAGCAATGGCAAAAAAGTGCGGCCGTTATTGGTGCAATCGAAGCAGCGGAGGCTCCGGTTACAAATGAGAATTTGCCGCAGTTTCAGTTGGCAAAAGCTCATTGGCATTTTAAACAGCAGCAATGGCAGCAAGCCATAAAGACCATTGAACCGTCGTTAAAACGGTTAAACAAAAGAGACCAACGCCTACAAGCTTTAACCCTGGTTGCGGACAGCCATGCCCGGTTAGGAGAGTACTGGCAAGCTGCCATATCACAGATAGAAGCAGAACAGTTCAGTCAACACGATTCGGCTACTGCCGGTGCGGAAGCTATTTGGCGGTATTTACGCCAGGCATCCAGCCATCAGCTGCCCGATCGCCGCCCTCTAACAACAAACATAGCCGGCTGGTGGCGCGTAGCAAAATCATTTCACCAATATCAGCAACAGCCCAAGCAATTGGCCCAACAGTTCCAGCAGTGGTTATCGAGTTACCCCGATCATCATGCCCGTCAAATTGTCGAACAGTGGCTTGCAGCTGATTGGCAAGCACCAGAAAACATCATCGCGTTGTTGCCGCTAAGTGGCCGCTACGCACTACAGGGTACTGCTGTCCGCGACGGACTGATTGCGGCTGCTGCGGAGTCCACCTTTACCATTCGGTTTATAGATACTAACCGCTATAACGTTGAGCAACAACGCGAGCAAGCTTTGCAGGCGAATGCAACACATATTATTGGTCCGCTGCTAAAGCAACAGGTACAGGCTTGGCTGCAGCAACCTTTAATCGGCCCCTACCATTTATTTTTAAATGAAGCCGACACTCCGGAGTCTGGTATTATTAACCAGCGCTATCTGCAGTTTGCTTTAGCACCAGAAGACGAGGCCAGGCAGGCCGCGGCTCGAATTAGCGAAAAGACCGAAAGAGCACCTTTATTGTTTTCGGTAGCTAACGCCTCCGGTCAGCGTCTGGTAAACAGTTTCCAACAGCGCTGGCAGCAGCAGGACAACCCGCCAGCAGAAGTTGGTTGGTATAACCAACAAAGCGAAATGCAAGGTATTGTCGAGGAGCGACTAGGAATCAGCGGCAGCAAGGAGCGTATCCGTCAAGTTAAGATAGCGGCCGGCAAAATTATCATTGACGAACAAGAACGCAGTCGTGCCGATATTGATGCGGTTTACCTTCCCGGCAACCTAGAACAGGTGCGCCTGCTAAAGCCGTTTATTGACGTAAACCTATCCCCTTTTGCGCCCCCCTTAACGGTATTCGGCAGTTCCGCCGTGCATGAGCGCTCGAATATGTCCGGTGATGCCGACCTGTCTGGGGTCGAATTTTCTGAGAGCCCTGCAATTCTTGGCCAACACAATAAAAGCAATTACGTCATGGATTGGCTGCAAAAACGATCAAACGCGCGCCTGTCCGATGCACGTTTGTTTAATATGGGCTACGACAGTGTCTATTTATTGCAACAAGCAGCACTGCTAAATTTTGTTCCGGGGATAAACTGGTCTGGTTTTAACGGACAATTATCTGTGTCATTTAACCGCGTTCAACGCGAATTGGATTGGGCTATATTTAAGGACAACAAAGTTCAGCCTATAGAGTGATACTGAATGTCGAAAAAAGCCAAGGGCAATCGCGCGGAACAGCATGCCGCTCAATATCTGCAGCAGCATGGATTAAAAATAGTCGAGCGTAATTTTCGCATTGACGGTGGTGAAATAGATATTATTGCCCGCGATGGTCATTGGTGGGTGTTTCTCGAAGTTAAGTATCGAAATAATGAGGACTTTGCGCCGGCGCTGGAGCAAATTACTGTGGCGCAATGCCGACGCGTTCGATTTACAGCTCGGTGTTACATGCTCCAGCATGGCCTCGACGAGCATAAGCTGCAGTTGCGCTTTGATGTGATTGCGATTACCGGTTCGAATAATACAGTCTACTGGCTGAAGGATGCTTTTTAATAATGCAAACCGAACAAATAAAAACACTTTTTACGGAGAGTATTCAAACTCAAATATCTGCCGTGGAAAGCCTCTCAGAGGTTATTGAGGGTGCCGCTGAGATGCTGGTTTCCAGCCTGCTAAATGGTCAACGCGTATTCAGCCTTGGAAATCATTCAGCTAAATGGGTGAGCTTACACTTCGCCGAAATCATGAATATCGGAATGAAATTGGAACGTCCCGCTTTTCCGGTAGTCGCATTAAGTGACTATAGCCACCAGCAAGTGTCGTCATTAGGACAAAGCAATGACGTGTTATTAGTTGTAGCATCAGCACAAGGCGAAGATTCAGATTTAATAGAGACCATGGAGGCTGCCCTGAGCCGCGAAATGATCATTATTGCGTTGACTGGCCAAAATAATGAATTGGTATCCGGCCTGTTAGGTGCAGATGATATCGAAATTCAAATTCCATCGCCTACGGCGGCTCGGGTATTAGAGCATCAACTACTGATATCAAACTGCTTATGTGAACGTGTTGAACAAACAATATTTCCTCAGGAGCATGATTAGCATGACCTATTTATGGCAGAAAACCCGTATCGTTGTGATTTCCCTAGTCGCGCTATTTGCTCTTAACGGCTGTGCCGTTTTAGCAACCGGAGCAGCGGCTGTCGGAATCAGTTCGGTGACGGATCCCAGAACTATCGGCAGTCAGATTGATGACCAAACGATAGAGATGAAAGCCAACGCCAAACTGGGCAATGACGACAAGCTGCAGGACTACCGACTAAGGGTGGTAAGTTACGACCAAAAGGTGCTGCTCTTTGGTCAGGTTCCGGATAAAGCAATGCGCCAACGTGCTGAGGAAGTTATTGCCGACACTAATGGCATTGACCGAATTTTTAACCAAGTAAGAATTAGCTCTCAGGTAGGTTTGTCGACTCAAACCAATGATAGTTGGATAACCAGTCAGGTGAAGCTCAAACTGGCAGCCGACAAATTAGTTAAGGCAACCGACGTCAAAGTCGTTACTGAAAACGGCGAAGTTTTTTTACTCGGTATTGTCGGCTCTGACCAAGCTAACAAGGCAGTTGAGATAGCGCGCAATGTGAAAGGGGTGACTCGGGTTATTAAAGCATTTTCGGCTCCACGTTAGGGAGCCGATAGCTATTTTACTTGATCACTTTTAGGTTAGGACGCTTTTTGCTTTGAGTGGCTTTTTCAGTTTTTTCCGCCTGCTCATCTTTATTATCGTCAGGCAGATTATCAAGCTGCGGCTCAGCTTCAAACATAGCCCCTGCACCATTTTCGCGTGCAAACAACGCAAGCGCCGCGGTCATCGGCACGATAACATCCATCGGTTTGCCAGCAAAGCGGGCGTTAAACCGTATTTCTTGGTCCAATAGCTGTAAACCGGCTACCGCTGTTGGCGAAATATTGAGTGTGATTTGACCATCTTTAACAAACTGCTGCGGTACCTGTGTACCTACCATCGTAGCATCAGCCACTAAATGAGGGGTCAACTGGTTATCAACTATCCAGTCATAAAGCGCCCTTAATAAGTAAGGGCGTTTGGGGGTCATTTCAGTTATTTCCATCTGCGCCTCCCAAGCGGTTAGCGTGCCAGCTCTTTCTCTGCTTCAGTTAATGATTCCTGGAACGTCTTACGTTCAAATACTCGTATCATATAAGCTTTAACGTCTTTAGCGCCCTGGCCTTCAATCTCTATTCCATATGCTGGCAAACGCCACAATAACGGAGCCAGGTAACAGTCAACAAGGCTGAACTCTTCACTCATAAAATAAGGTGTATCAGCAAAAATAGGAGCTAACGACAATATCCCCTCCTGCAGCTCCTGACGGGCACTTTTGTCACCTTGTGCGATTTTATCAGCCAGCGCATACCAATCTCGTTCAATACGATGCATCATTAAACGACTGGTCCCGCGTGCAACAGGATATACAGGCATTAATGGAGGGTGCGGGAAACGTTCATCCAGGTATTCCATAATAATGTGTGCATCATATAGAACCAGTTCCCGGTCGACCAAGGTGGGTGTTGCGTCTGGATAAGGGTTCAGCTGAATAAGATCTTCTGGGCGCTCATCGCGCTCAACATAACTAATCTCAACACTAACGCCCTTCTCCGCTAACACTAAGCGTACCTGATGACTTTTCAAATCATCCCGACCGGAATATAAGGTCATCACCGAACGTTTATTTGCTGCAACAGCCATTTATTTCTCCAGATAATATCAACAGCAAAAGGGTGGCAAGCCACCCTTTTACTGAACTAAAGGTTACTGAGTCTGAATGTAGGGAGCCTCTAAACAATTACTTCAGATCTCTCCAGAATTCTTTCTTCAGTAGCCAAGCTAAAATTGAAAACACCAACAAGAAGCCGAACACAAACCAACCCATGCGTTTTTGCTCCAATAGCATTGGCTCACCCATGTAGACTAAAAACGCGGTCAAATCCAGCATAGCCTGATCATATTCACTTTCAGTCATTCGGCCAGTACCATCCGACTTAATGCCGACGTAAACTTCTTTCATTTCGCCGTCAATGCGACGTTCTTCATAGGTCTTTGCTGGCATCCCTTGAAGTTCTTCCAGTACGTGCGGCATACCGACGTTAGGGAAAACGGTGTTGTTAACACCAAAGGGACGACTATCGTCTTTATAGAAAGACCGCAGATAGGTATATATCCAGTCCTCTCCGCGCACACGGGCGACGTTTGTCAAATCCGGCGGAGTTGTACCAAACCAATTACCCGCAGAGTCAGCTGACATATTATTAGTAATAAGATCACCAGGTTTCTCGCCAGTGAATTGTAAATGCTTCTGACCCAACTCTTCAGGTATTTCCAGATCGTTAAACATGCGGTTATAACGAGCATATTCTAACGAGTGGCAACCTAGGCAATAGTTCATATACAGTTGTGCACCGCGCTGCAATGAAGCTTTGTCGTGTAAATCCACATCCGCTTCGTCTAACGGTACAGTTGGCCCCGCCGCAAAAGAAAGCGACGGGATCAAAGTGATAAGAGCGATTAACAGATTTTTCATTATGATGTCAGCCTCTCTGGTACCGGTTTCGTTTTTTCCCGTCGACTATAGAAGAACAGGAATACGAAGAATGCGAAATACAAGAATGTAAAGATCTGCGCAAACAGAGTTGCCAACGCCGTCGCCGGTTGGGTACCTAGATAACCCAGTACAACAAAGCTGATCACAAAATTGATTAGGTTCAGCTTGTGCAATACTGTCCGGTACCGTATCGAGCGCACTTTACCACGGTCTATCCAAGGTAATAGTGCCAACATGACAATAGCGGCAAACATTAGAATAACGCCAAACAACTTATCGGGTACCGCACGCAAGATTGCGTAGAACGGCGTGAAGTACCAAACCGGTGCAATATGTTCCGGTGTTTTCAGCGGATCAGCCGGCTGAAAGTTTGGTGGCTCCAGGAAAAACCCGCCCATTTCTGGATTAAAGAATATGACGTAACAGAAGAAGAACAAGAATACGCCGATACCAAATAAATCCTTAACAATGTAGTAAGGGAAGAACGGTATTGCATCAACGATGTCATACTTCTTAGTAAAGCGTTCATGGAACTTAAATTTCGGCTTTTCTTCGTCTGGCACAGAGCCTTTCGGCTTCTTAATCGACACCCCATCTGGGTTGTTCGAACCAACTTCGTGTAGCGCAATAATGTGCAAGAACACCAAGATAACCAGCACTAATGGCAGCGCAATCACGTGCAGCGCAAAGAATCGGTTAAGCGTTGCCCCTGAAATGACATAGTCACCGCGAATCCACAGTGTTAGGTCATCACCAATAACCGGTATCGCACCGAACAACGAGATAATTACTTGAGCGCCCCAGTAAGACATTTGTCCCCATGGTAACAGATAACCCATGAAGGCCTCTGCCATAAGCACCAGGAAGATAAACATACCGAATAGCCATAGTAGCTCTCGGGGCTTCTGGTAGGAGCCATACATCATGCCACGGAACATATGCAGGTAAACCACCACGAAAAATGCCGAGGCCCCCGTTGAATGCATGTACCGCAACAACCAGCCGTATTCGACGTCCCGCATAATGAACTCGACCGACGCAAATGCACCATCAGCGCTTGGAACGTAATTCATCGTCAGCCAGATACCAGTCAAAATTTGATTAACTAATACCAGCGTGGCAAGCACACCAAAGAGATACCAAAAGTTAAAGTTTTTAGGCGCAGGGTACTGAGCAAGGTGGATGTTCCACGTCTTGGTCATTGGGATGCGTTCATCCATCCACTGTACGAATTTATTAGCCATTATGCTTGCCCCTTCTCTTCGCCGACCAGAATATTGTTTTCATCAATATAATAATGAGGCGGGACCACTAAGTTTAGTGGCGCAGGAACACCCTGGAAAACGCGGCCGGCAATATCGAACTTAGAACCGTGACATGGGCAGAAGAAGCCGGACTCAATACCTTCCGCATGATCACCCATGCCGGCCGGTAAGTAAGTTGGCGAGCAGCCTAAGTGCGTACAAATTCCTACCGCAACAAAGAAGTCTTCTTTGATTGAGCGATGTTTATTTTGTGCATATTCAGGTTGCTGCGGCTCTTCTGAGTTTGGATCGCGAAGTTCGTCTTCAATCTGGGTCAACTCATTTAACATTTCCGGTGTGCGACGCACAACCCAGACCGGTTTACCACGCCACTTAACACGGATCATCTGACCCGGCTCGGCTTTCGCGATATTCACTTCAACCGGCGCACCGGCGTTTTTTGCTCTGGCACTAGGATTCCAGGAAGCGATGAACGGAACGGCAACTGCCACCGCTCCTGCACCACCAACGACCCCAGTTGCGACCGTCAAAAAACGACGGCGGCCTTTATCTACAGGCGCATTGCTCATCCATTTACTCTCCAGTTTTGGACGCTTCGCGATACATCGCCGCGAAGTCGGGAATTAGCTGCTGCTTTATCCGCCATACGGATTACAAAAAATACCTAAGAATGATAAAGAAAACCCACAAAATTTACAAGACAAAAGGCTTGCTGATGGCACTCACTATTAGAAGTTTAATTCTCCCGGCGTGAGGGGGAGGTTAGCGCACGGCGTTCAGGTGCTTGATCAGCTCCTTGTTCAAGAGTGTGTGGCGCCAAGGATGGCGCCACCCAAGCCCCCCAGGGATGGGTTCACGGGCGTCTCTTGAACAAGGAGTGTCAAGCACCAGCCGTGCGTTAACCTCTCCCTCTTGCCGCTTTTCGTAGACACAAAAAAACCCGGCCGGAGCCGGGTTTTTGAACCACAATCTGTTGAAACGTCGAATTAACGCTTCGAGAACTGTGGACGTTTGCGCGCTTTGTGCAAACCAATTTTCTTACGCTCAACCTGACGAGCATCACGAGTAACGTAACCTTCTTTGCGAAGAGGACCACGAAACGCTTCGTCGTACTGCATGAGTGCACGAGTAATACCGTGACGGATTGCACCCGCCTGACCGGTAGTACCGCCACCACTAACAGTGATGTAAAGGTCGAACTTCTCAGTCATTTCAACAAGCTCTAACGGTTGACGAACAACCATTTGAGCCGTTTCACGACCGAAATATTCATCCAATGCACGGTTGTTGATTTGGATGTTGCCGCTACCCGGACGCAAGAATACGCGAGCCGTTGAGTTTTTGCGGCGACCAGTACCGTAGTATTGATTATCTGCCATAATAGTCTTGCTCCGTTATATATCCAGTTGTTTCGGCTGTTGAGCAACATGGTTGTGCTCAGTGCCTGCGTACACTTTCAGTTTACGGAACATGGCACGGCCTAGTGGTCCACGAGGCAACATACCTTTAACCGCTTTCTGAATTACCATTTCAGGCTTCTTAGCAATCAGCTTTTCAAAGCTGATTGATTTGATACCACCCGGAAATCCAGTGTGCGAGTAGTACATCTTGTCCTGAGCTTTGTTACCTGACACGGCAACTTTCTCTGCATTAACAACCACGATATAATCGCCGGTATCAACGTGTGGAGTATACTCAGGCTTGTGCTTGCCGCGTAAGCGACGAGCAATTTCAGTAGCCAAACGACCTAAAGTTTTACCTTCTGCGTCCACTACATACCAGTCGCGTTTTACCGTTTCTGGTTTTGCTACAAATGTTTTCATGATAAAAAACCTAAATCAAAAAGTTCACGGACAGTAATTCCGGGCTTCCCCGCGAATCACAACAATAAATAATGAATAAAATCATTGATTTATCTGCTGCAACCGTTGAATCAATACATTTAACTCAACGGACTGTAACGTGGGCTGCGCGGATTATAGGAAAAATGACACTAAAGATCACGCACTTTTTGCATAAATTTCATTCTATGCTTTGTGTTCGCTCGCCAGGTACTCCTGGCTTTGCATTTCTTGTAAGCGGCTTACGCAACGCCTGAATTCAAAACTTAACTGGCCTTCAGTGTAGAGCTTTTCGATTGGCACTGCGGCAGACATGATTAACTTAACGTTGCGCTCATAAAATTCATCCACTAAGGCGATAAAACGACGTGCGGTGTCGTCGTTATTACGGCCCATCTGTTCGACATTACTAATAAGTACAGCATGATATAAACGACTCACTTCCATGTAATCATTTTGCGAGCGCGCTGTCTTACAAATAGCATTAAAGTCAAAGAACACGACATCGTCACTCTCGGCTCTAACGTCAATATCTCGCCCAAGAATCTCTATCGTGGTGGCGTCATAGCGATCTTTATTTTCAGGAGCGAGCTGCTGAAAGTATTGCCATAAGTTGGCATCAGCCTCTTCATCGAGCGGTGAATGAAAGATTTCGGCTTTACTCAATGTTCGCAGGCGATAATCAACACCGCTATCAACATTAATTACTCGGCAGTGTCGTTTTATTAATTTTATCGCGGGAATAAATCGCTCGCGTTGTAATCCATTTCGGTACAAATCATCAGGAACAATATTGGAAGTAGCGACGAGCACTACGTCATAGGCAAACAGATGTTCGAATAACTTCCCTAATAACATCGCATCGGTTATGTCCTGAACAAAAAACTCATCAAAACAGATAACTCGCGTCTGTTCGGCTATTCGCCTTGCAATTATCGGTAATGGATCTGACTGTTTTTGCAACGATTTAAGTTCTTCGTGAACGCGGTGCATAAAACGATGGAAATGAACTCGCCACTTCTTCTCTAACGGCAAACTGTCAAAAAAAGCATCCACCAAATACGTTTTGCCGCGACCTACCCCGCCCCAAAAATAGAGCCCTTTAGGAGGCGTCGGCTTTGCTGCAAACAAACGCTTCCAGAACGGTCGGTCTAGCTCTTTTTTCCAGATTATCAGTTGCTGGTAAAGGCGCTCTAACTGCTCTACCGCGTGGGCCTGAGCCTGATCATAAGTAAAACCAGACTGATTAAGGTCCTGCTGGTATCGTTGTTTGGGACTTAAGCCTTGGTTAGACACTACCACTTCACCTCAGATCCTATTATCCTATTAGTGTCGGTTAGTTTATCATGTACCATCTTTTCAGCAATCGAGAGCGTGACAAAGCTCACCTCGCAGGAGTATATAATGAGTTGGATTATTGGAGTGCTGTTAGTCATCGTCGGTGCCATTATTGGCTTTTTTGTCGCGCGGTTTTGGCTAAGCTCAAGTTCGTCCGGCGAACTGGAAAACCAAGTAGAGCAGAGCCAGAAACAGCTGGCCGACTACCAACGCGAAGTGGCCGAGCATTTTGCCACTGCTAATGCATTAGTTGAACAACTTGCAGATACCCAGAACAAACTGCAGAACTACCTGAATCAAAGCAGTGAACTACTGCAACAGCATGGCGTTCAGAACGACTTACCGTTTTTCTCTGAAGACACCATGCGTCAGTTACGGGTTGCTAACACCGTCAACAAAGACTATCGCTCTGGGCAACAAACAGATACTGCCGAGCAGCCACCTCGCGACTATACTGAAAAACGTAGTGGCCTGTTCCAGCAAAGTGAAGAAAAAGCGACAGCGCAGGACAATGAAAAAACATCTTGAAACATTTTGACAGTGAACTCATATAAAGAGTCGGCGGTCTGAACCCTCAGTTGTAATAAGTATTTGTACTGTGGAGTAATTAAAATGATGAAAAAGCTGTTGACTCTTTTTACTGTTTTGATCGGTTGTTCTTTTATAAATACCACGCCGGCCAACGCCAGCATTCCATTTTTTGGAGATAGCGACAAAACCCCGACATTGGCTCCTATGCTGGAAGAAGTAACGCCAGCAGTCGTCAATATCTCGGTTAAGGGTAAACGAGAAGTACGGCAACGGATGCCGGATGCACTGCGCTTTTTCTTTGGCCCCAACGCACCCCGCGAACAGGTTCGTGAACGTCCTTTTCAAGGGCTCGGCTCAGGTGTCATTATCGATGCCGAAAAGGGCTACGTAGTCACTAACAATCATGTCATCGATGACGCCACCGAGATTTTAGTCACCTTGAAAGATGGTCGCGAATTTGATGCAGAAGTAATAGGTACTGACGAACGTTCTGACATTGCCTTAATAAAGATTAAAAGTGGCGAAAACTTAACTGCGATCGAACTAGGCAAGTCATCAGACTTACGCGTTGGTGACTTTGTCGTTGCTATTGGTAATCCATTTGGGCTTGGCCAAACCGTTACTTCAGGTATTGTCAGCGCGTTGGGCCGCAGTGGCCTGGGCATTGAGGAACTCGAAAACTTTATTCAAACCGATGCCGCGATCAATAGCGGTAATTCGGGCGGTGCACTGGTGACCCTGGACGGCAAACTAGTCGGAATTAATACCGCTATCTTAGGACCGAACGGCGGTAATATAGGTATCGGCTTTGCAATTCCTTCTGACATGATGAATAACCTGGTCCTGCAGTTAAAAGAGTTCGGGGAAGTGCGTCGCGGAGTGCTTGGCATCCGCGGTCACGATCTAACCCACGACATCGCTCAGGCGCTCAATATTGAAGCAAGCAATGGTGCCTTTGTCGCAGAGTCGATTGCTGGGGGTGCTGCGGATCAAGCGGGCATCAAATCCGGTGACGTTATTCTCTCAGTCAATGGCTCAAAAATCGCTTCATTCTCTGAATTGAGAGCTCTAGTCAGCAGCATGGGCCAGGATAAAGCCGTGACACTGGGTGTGGTTCGTGACGGCGAAGAATTAGAAATTGATGTGGTGCTCGGCTCACAAGATGTTGAAGTCACGGCTGAATCAATTCACCCGGCGCTGCAGGGCGCAACACTTGCTGTCTCTAACGATCCTGCTGGGATTGAAATCACCGACATTGCTGAGAGCTCACCGGCAGCGCGTGTCGGACTTGAAGTCGGTGATATTATCCGTGGCGTTAACCGTAATCCAGTGACTTCAATCGCAGATTTACGCACTATTATTGAGGATTCCTCAGGGGTAATTGCACTAAATCTGCAGCGTGGCGAAAGCTCTTTGTACTTAGTGTTACGCAACGCTGGTTAAATAAGCAAATATTCAATTAGTTACAAATAGGTGACTTCAGTGATAAGCTGACGTCACCTTTTTTAACGGATTAATAATATGAGTTCACCACACGCTATCCTACGATTTCTTATCCAGTCAGTGGGCTTGGGGTTAGTGGTTGCCGCTATTGTTATTATCGTTTTGCCATTTATCGATTCCAAACCAGGTAACGGACTTGAGAACTCAAACTCTGGTGTGCTTTCCTTTAATCAAGCCGTTAGTCGAGCAGCCCCAGCAGTAGTCAATATATACAGTTTAGGTGAAATAGAAGGCTCATATTATCAGCCGCGAGCTGCCCGCGTCTGGCGTTTAGGCTCCGGGGTTATTATGAATAACCGCGGCTATATTTTAACCGCGCAACATGTGGTCGATAATGTTGACCAAATTGAAGTTGCGTTACAAGACGGCCGACGTTACGCCGCACAGCTGATTGGCAGCGATTACTACACCGATTTAGCCGTTTTAAAAATAGAAGCAGACAACCTACCGGTTATCTCAACACCATCGAACCAACCCGTTCGGGTTGGTGACATCGTTCTTGCAATCGGCAACCCCTATAATATTGGCCAGACTATAACCCAGGGAATCATCAGTGCCACTGGAGGTCGGGTTGGGGTCAGTCGAAGTTCCTATTCAGATTTAATACAAATGGACGCAGTAATCAATCAGGGCGCATCGGGCGGTGCATTGGTTAACACTGCCGGGCAATTGGTGGGTATTAATAATGCGCGTTTTAACAGCGCCTTCGGTGACGGCGCCGAAGGAATTTACTTTGCAGTGCCGTATAGCACGGCCAGTGATATTATGGAAACGCTAATTACTGAAGGCAAAGTGGTTCGTGGTTGGATCGGAATTAGTGTCAACAGTAATTACACCGAACAAACACCACAGTCAGGCATACAAGTTACCGCCGTCGACCGGAACAGCCCCGCCGAACAGGCAGGGATAAAGCCGAATGATATTATTACCCGGATCGGCGGGTCTCCCGTTAGCTCAGCATCGGAAGGTATGCGCCAAGTGGTTAACAGCGAGCCGGGTTCTTCGCTCAACGTTGAGTTTTATCGCAACGGCGAACGTATGGAAGTTACCATACAAACCGCCGAACCGCCGCCGGTTTAACTGCGAACCCGAGTAATATCCGCGCCTAATGCAGTCAACTTACTCTCGATTGACTCATAACCACGATCAATATGATAAATTCGTTCGATTAACGATTGTCCTTCAGCAACTAGTGCAGCAATAACTAGCGATGCCGAGGCCCGCAAGTCCGTACACATAACCTCAGCACCGGTTAATTTTTCAACCCCGCTAGTAATTGCAGTATTACCTTCAAGTTCAACTTGAGCGCCCATTCGGCGTAGCTCAGGAATGTGCATAAAACGATTTTCAAATATTGTTTCACGAATCCAGCCGCTGCCTTCAGCAAGACAATTAAGCGCGCAGAACTGTGCCTGCATATCAGTCGGGAATGCTGGGTGCGGTGCAGTAATAATCGTCACGGGCTTGGGCCGTTGGCTGGCTCTCACCCGAATCCAGTCTTCACCAACATCAATCTTAGCGCCAGCTTCGCACAACTTCTTTAACACCGCGTCAAGACACTTAGGGTCCGTATTAAGGCAGGTAATATCGCCCTTGGTAGCAAGACCAGCAACCAAAAAAGTACCAGTTTCGATGCGATCCGGCATCACCGCATAGCCGCCACCTTTCAGTTTTTCAACGCCATAGATTTCGATGGTATCGCTACCAGCACCGCGAATATCGGCACCCAGCGTATTTAGAAAGTTCGCAAGATCGATGACTTCGGGCTCGCGAGCCGCGTTTTCAATAATTGAGCGTCCGTCAGCAAGTGCCGCCGCTGTCATCAAATTTTCAGTGCCGGTTACGCTGACCGTGTCCATTAATATGTGAGCACCCTGCAGCCGGCCATCTACATGCGCTTTAATATAGCCATTCTCAACAGCTATCGTTGCCCCCATCAGTCGCAAACCTTCAATATGTAGGTTTACCGGCCGCGCACCAATCGCGCAACCACCAGGCAAAGAGACTTCCGCCTTACCGGTTCGGGCAAGCAAAGGGCCTAACGCCAGTATTGACGCGCGCATGGTTTTGACTAGTTCGTAGGGAGCCGTCGTACAACTTAGGGATGCCGGCGAAATAGTCACTTCACCATTAGTTAATCCAGAATGTTCAATGCCCAAGGTTTGTAACAGCTTTAAGCTGGTCGACACATCCTGTAGCTGAGGCACATTGGTGATCGTAATAGGTTCGCTACCCGCAACTGACGCTAGTAGAATAGGAAGAGCAGCATTTTTAGCGCCAGAGATAGTGACCTCACCGTGCAGTTTTTGGCCACCATTAATAACAAATTTATCCATCAACTACGCTCGACCTTATGGCATCATTAATTTTTTATCACGATCCCAGGCGTCGGGCGTGTAAGTTTTTATCGATACCGCATGGATTGAGCCATCCGCTATGTATGGCTTTAGCGGGCTGTAAACCAGCTGCTGTCGCTTGACTCGACTAAGGGGCGTAAATACATCTCCGACCGCAATAATATTTACATTTGCGCCATCGATTTTAGCGTGCACTTCAGTTGCACCAATTTCAGTTTTTAGTAGCTGTTCGAGCTGTTCTGCGTCCATCTTGGTTACCCTTTTTCTGACATCAGGCGTTAATAAGACGCTAGCTTAACGAAAGCACGCCCTCAACGCCACTGACTGCAGCAATTTGTTTTAGTTGTTGGTTCGCACCTAAACAATCGAGTGTTTGGGCTTCTCCCGCTTTCACGATTTCTAACAGCAACGCGACACCAGCTGTGTCGACCGACTCAACGTTGCTCACGTCCACCTTAGTGATTGACTGAGTAAGAACCTCGCGCTGCCAGCGCCGCCAGATAGCAGGTATTGATGAACGAGTTAACTCACCCTGCAACCGCAAAACGCCGTCTTGCTGCAACTCAAAGTCTACTTTGCTCTCGCTCATCATTAACCGTTCCTTATGCGGGGACATCCACGTCGTCATCCATAGAAATTGGCTGCTGAGCTTTTTCGTTTAACAGCTCTACCGTTTTATCTATGCCTCGTGAGCGAATAATCGCAGCAATTTCGCTTTGCTTACTGGACAGCAAGCTAACACCTTCAACCACTAAATCATAAGCTTTCCAGGTCTCGTTGCTGTTATCGTAACGAACCCGAAAGTCTAAACGAATGGGAGGACGTCCATTTTCGACAACGCGAGTCTCGACGACAACAGCACGTTCGTCCTTGTCTGCGTTTTTCGGGTTAACGAACTCGACCTCGTGTTTGCTTTCGTCATATTGTGTAAAAGCTCTGGCGTAGGTGGCAACAATATAATCTGTAAAAGCTTTGTAAAAGGCCTGCCGCTGCTCACTTTTAGTGTCTTTAAAGTAGCGTCCAAGCACTTTTTTCGATGCATAGATATTGTCTACATAGGGCATCAGCTCTTCTTTCACAATAGTTTTTAAATGATTTGGATCTTCATCAATCTGGTTGCGCTCAGCTTCGATCCGATTAAAGGTTTTTTCAGCAACCTGTTCCAGTAACCGGTAGGGGTTGTCACTCTTTATCAACTCCGCTGAGGCAGAAAAACTTAACAGCACTGCGCTCATCAATCCTAACAACCAAACTCTCATCGTTAACTCCTTAGCACTTAATCATTACCCTGACTAAACAGGAACTGTCCAATCAGTTGCTCTAACACTAACGCCGATTTGGTGTCTGAGATCGAATCGCCGTCTTCTAACATGCCTACGGTATCGTCAATGAAACCTGGCTGAAGCCCCAAGTATTGCTCGCCCAATAATCCCGAAGTCAGCACCGACAAGGAACTTGTTTCAGAAAATTGATCGTACTCAGCGCTGATTTTCATCTCTACCTTGGGTTCATAATACTCACCTGATAAAGAGATATTACTGACACGGCCAACAACAACACCGCCAACTTTTACCGGGGAGCGCTCTTTCAAGCTGCCAATATTGTCGAACTTGGCATACAAGGTATAGGTCTCGCCTGAAGTAGCGGTATTGCCGCTTGCCGCGCGTAACGCAATAAACGAGAGGGCTAATACCCCCAGTACCACAAAAATTCCGACCCAAATCTGTGTTTTACGTGATTCCATGGTTATTTACCCACCAAACATCAATGCTGTAAGAATAAAATCTAAACCCAAAATAGTTAACGATGCTGTCACCACCGTCGAGGTTGTCGCTGAACTAATACCGGCCGATGTCGGTGTTGCTGTATAGCCTTTGTATAGGGCAATCCAGGTCACTACAAAGGCAAACACTATCGACTTGATAATACCGTTTAATAAATCGTCATACCAATCCACCGACGACTGCATGACAGACCAAAAAGCTCCTTCGTCGACACCTAGCCAACCAGAGCCGACTAAATATCCGCCATAGATACCAACGGCCGAAAAAATCAGCGCCAGGAGCGGCATACTGAAAAAGCCAGCCCAGAATCTTGGTGCTACGACTCGCCGCAGCGGATCAACGGCCATCATTTCCAGACTCGAGAGTTGCTCAGTGGCTCTCATTAGCCCTATTTCGGCAGTTAATGCAGATCCCGCACGCCCGGCAAATAATAACCCGGTAACAACCGGACCGAGTTCTCGTAACAACGACAATGCCACCATTGGACCGAGGCTTTGCTCGGCACCGTAATCCACCAGGATAGTATATCCCTGTAGGCCCAGAACCATGCCGATAAATAAACCGCTGACAATAATAATGAGCAGTGATAGCACACCCAGCACGTAAAGCTGGTGTACGAATAAAGGAAACGACTTTTTCGGCGTTGGCCTGCCGATAATAGCGCCTGTTAACATCGCCAGGGCATAGCCAATACCGGCTAAATTGTCGATAACGTCTGCACCAACTTTACGGAGCCATTCAATCATTGACGACCTCCCAACAAATCTTCGGCGAAGTCATCATCCGAATAATGAAAAGCAACCGGTCCATCAGCCTCGCCATGCAGAAATTGTTTAACGATCGCAGTGTCGTCTTTTAGCAACTGTTTCGGTTCACCCTCAGCTACCACTCGTTTTTCGGCAATAATATAAGCGTAGTCTGCAATACTTAGCACTTCGTCCACATCATGAGTCACTACAATCGAAGTAAGACCAAGCGAGTCATTAAGTGATTTAATCAGTTTAACGATCACTCCCATCGAAATAGGGTCCTGACCCGCAAAAGGCTCATCATACATTATCAACTCAGGGTCCAGTGCAATGGCTCGGGCTAACGCAGCTCGCCGGGCCATACCGCCGGATAACTCAGCTGGCATTAGGTCTCGTGCCCCGCGCAACCCCACCGCTTCAAGTTTCATAATGACAATGCTACGAATAAGAGATTCTGTTAGCTGAGTATGTTCCCGCAGCGGAAAAGCAACGTTGTCGAATACGCTCATATCGGTAAACAAAGCGCCGCTTTGAAACAGCATACTCATCTGTTTGCGCAGCTCATACAGTGGCTTGCGGGCTAACTTCGGGACTTCGGCGCCGGCCACTTTGATACTGCCGGAAGAGGGTTTCAGCTGCCCACCTATTAATTTCAGCAGCGTGGTCTTGCCAATACCACTGGGCCCCATAACAGCAACCACTTTACCTTTGGGCACAGTCAAACTAAGCCCCTCGTATATCGAGCGCGTGCCATGGGCAAAATGAATATTGTTCAGTTCAACGAAATTGCTCACTATCTTTCCTGAATTGACTGTGTAACCAACAAGCTTAGCGTAGTTTAATGGCTACGCGCTAAATCTCGAACCGTAAAAATGTTGCAAAACATATCAGTTAATCGAATCAACCATCGTCATCAATCGTTGCGCAAACTGTTCTCGGTCGGCCTGGCAATGCGAACACAACTGCAGTTGCTCAAATAGCCTCGCCCCATGCACCGAAAAGAAAAGAAGTTGCGCAAACTCTGGATCATTGGTGTCTTGCCTGATTAACTCAAACGTTTCTTTCACATGTCTTTGCAAAGGCTCTAGCAGCTCTGGATTGTTAGCGGCTACCGCTAACATGCCACTGCTGAGCTGCGCGCATTCGGCACCACTGTTTAACGAAGCTAACAAAATACTCTTTAATTCACGGTGTGGATCATCGACGAACTGCTGTCGAAACTGTTCGCGAAGTTGATCAAACTGAATCACCATGCGTTGCAGCATCGCAGCCAGCAGACTGTCTTTATTCTCAAAATGATAAAGCAATCCGCCTTTACTAATACCAGTGCGCTGGCATAAGGCGTCAAACGTTAAATGTGCAGCCCCCTGCTCGGCGACTAACCGTTCCGCCGCATCAATAATTGTATCTCTGTTACTCGGGCGACCGACCATAATGACTCTTGTAATTGCTCAGTTTATAAACCGTCTAGTTGGTATAGTAATTAAAACTCACTAAAAATGCAATATTCTGTTGCCTTTCGCGGTAGGCATTTAGCCTGTTAATGACGTATCATTAAGTTAGAAAAACAGCGTCTGGAACGAATTAATAGATGAAGCAAATCACACACGACTTTACCACTTTAGGTAACGAAGTTCTGAATATTGAGCGCCAAGCCATTGATGGCTTGTATCAGTATATCGATGAACAATTTAATCGGGCCTGTCAGGCGATGTTTGATTGCAACGGGCGTGTCATTGTCATTGGCATGGGAAAGTCAGGCCACATCGGTGGGAAAATAGCAGCCACACTGGCTTCTACTGGTACCCCGGCATTTTTTGTGCACCCTGGCGAGGCCAGTCATGGCGATCTAGGCATGGTTACCGCAAATGATGTTGTTATCGGTATTTCAAACAGCGGAGAAACCGCTGAGATTTTGAATATTTTGCCGGTTATCAAACGGCTTGGAATAACCTTAATCGCGATGACCGGCAATGCTGAGTCGACGCTTGCCAAACTGGCAGATATTCACGTATCAATTCGGGTAGAACAAGAGGCATGCCCGCTGGGCCTTGCGCCTACGGCCTCAACTACAGCGACACTGGTCATGGGCGACGCGCTGGCGGTTGCTTTACTTAAAGCACGAGGTTTTACAGCAGACGACTTCGCCCTGTCTCACCCCGGTGGATCGCTCGGTAAACGTCTGTTATTACGACTCGAAGATATTATGCATACCGGTGATCGGGTGCCTTCACTTTCTGAGAATGCGCTGATTAGTGAAGCCTTATTAGAAGTATCTAGAAAAGGTCTTGGCATGACCGCAATTATTGACGATAACGGTCGTCTGGCGGGCATTTTCACCGACGGTGATTTACGCCGTATTCTAGATAACCGGATTGACGTACACACAACACGAATCAATGAGGTAATGACTCGTTCATGCGTCACTGCCTCGGCTGATATGTTAGCTGCACAGGCGCTTAAGCTAATGCAGGACCGTAAGATCAATGGCTTGATTATTGTTGATCTAGAAGGCCGTCCCGTGGGCGCCATGAACATGCATGACTTACTGCAAGCAGGAGTGGTTTAATGGATACCATCAATACCTGGTACGGCGACATTAAGAGTGAACTGCTGCGGCGATTTAGTAAAGTTGAGTTATTAATTCTGGATGTCGACGGCGTGTTTTCCGATGGTCGTATTTACCTGGGAGACAATGGTGAGGAACTAAAAGCGTTCCACACACGTGATGGGTTTGGCTTAAAGGCACTTGCCAATGCAGGGTTTGAAGTCGCCGTTATTACCGGTCGACAGTCGAATATCGTCCAGCACCGGATGCAGCACCTTAAGGTAAAGCACATTTTTCAGGGGCAGTCGGACAAAACCGTGGCCTATCAGCAATTACTCACTAAGCTAAACTTAGAAGACTCTCAAGTCGCTTATGTTGGTGACGATATTCCTGATCTTGAACTGATTAAACAATGTGGTTTAGGTATTGCTGTGCATGACGCGCACCCTGCCGTGCAACAAGGAGCTGACTACGTTACCGGAAAACCAGGCGGATTTGGCGCTGTTCGCGAAGTATGCGACTTAATCCTCCTAGCGCACGGTCGCTTGCATCAGGCCGAGGGTATTAGCCTGTGAATTGGCGCATTGGCTTTATCCTGCTGGTCTTGTTTAGTGCTGGTATCCTATTGGTTTGGCGACCTTTTACCGACACCAATGAGACGGCAGATAATCGACGTTCACAGATTATGAAGCCTGATTTTACGGCCCAAGGACTGCAGACGCGTTTATTTGAATCCGAGGGAGACCTTGCGCACCAACTAAATGCCGAACAGATGGCGCATTATTTACAAATTGGGTTAACTGAACTGACCAAGCCGGTATACTCAGTATTTACTAATAAAGACGAAGCCACCTGGAAGATTAGTGCTGAACAAGGCACTTTTTATGATGACCAGACACTAATACTAGAACGCAATGTTGAAATAGTCTCATTGCAGCCCGATACTTCTATAGAACGGGTGCTCACTGATTATTTGATCATTGATATGGCCGCAGAGACCATGCGAACGGACTACCCCGTTACCATGTTTGGTCCACAGTTAACTGTACAGGGTGATGGCATGAAAGCCGACCTTTACGCCGAGAAGATGGAGTTAAACAGACATGTTAAAACCGTATTTGATCCTCGCTAGCAGCTTGTTGCTATTTTGCTTAAGCCCGGAGGTCAGTGCACAAGGCGAGGCCGACTTCTCTAAAGCCATAGAAGTAACCGCCGGGCATGAAGAATTAGACATTAAAAACAATCGATTACTACTCACCGATAACGTCATTGTTAAACAAGGCACTTTGCAAATTAAAGCAGACCAGCTTGAAGCTATCCGAGGCCAGGAAGGCGAAGAAGCAGATACTTTTATTGCGGAAGGACAACCGGCGACTTATCAGCAACAATTAGCAGATGGTTCGATGATTCGTGCTCAAGCCGACCGCATCACTTATTTTCAAACGCGCCAACGGCTGGAATTGACTGGGAATGCTGAAATAGCTCAAGGCTCTAGCCGCTCTAGTGGTGAAATCATTACCTATGACTTAGCTGAGCAGAAAGTCTCTGCCAGCGGCGAAGGTTCTGAAAATAATCGGGTAACAACAATATTTAAGCCACGCAAAAAATCAGAATCAGATAACGACACCAATAATGAGGGTGGTAATTAAGCTTATGTCTACCTTATCGGTCAGTCATTTGGCAAAAAGCTATAAGCGCCGGCAAGTCGTTAAAGACGTCAGTTTGGAAGTCAGCCAGGGCCAGGTCATTGGCTTACTTGGGCCCAATGGTGCCGGCAAGACCACTACGTTTTATATGATTGTTGGCTTGGTCAATAGTGATAAGGGGCAAATTTATTTAGATGATACCGACTTAACGCTTTTGCCCATGCATGAACGAGCCCGCCGCGGAATTGGCTACTTGCCGCAAGAATCATCTATCTTCCGAAAGCTGACGGTACGCGACAACTTAATGGCCATTCTTGAAACCCGAAAGGCACTGAGTGCGGTCGAACGCGAGGAAAGAGTCGATGCGTTACTGGAGGAATTTAATATTGGTCATATCGCTAACAGTTTAGGCATGAGCCTTTCCGGTGGCGAACGTCGCCGCGTCGAAATAGCCCGAGCATTAGCTGCGGATCCAACCTTTATCTTATTGGATGAGCCATTTGCCGGGGTGGATCCTATTTCAGTACTGGATATAAAAAAAATCATCGAACATTTGAAAAACCGCGGCATCGGGGTACTGATTACCGATCATAACGTGCGCGAAACACTCTCGGTCTGCGAGCATGCTTACATTGTCAGTCATGGTCAGTTAATTGCAAGTGGCGATGCTGAAAGTATACTATCCAATCAACAAGTCAAAGACGTTTACCTCGGTGAGCAGTTCACACTGTAGTGACAATAGCGTGATACCGAGAGAGGGATAAATGAGACAAAGCCTTCAACTAAAAATGGGTCAGCAACTAACCATGACCCCTCAACTGCAGCAGGCCATTCGCCTGCTGCAATTGTCGTCTCTGGATTTGCAGACAGAAATTCAGGAAGCGTTAGATAGCAATCCCTTATTAGAAGTTGATGCAGAAAGCAATGAGTCTGAACCCGATAACGAGGCTCATGCCGGGCAGCGTGATGACAGCAGCCACCAAGAAACCTCCGATGCGCTAAAAAATGAGCAGCTCCCGGATGAGTTACCAGTCGATAGTAGTTGGGACGATACTTACACTTCATCGACTCCGACTCAGGGCTCATCGCCATCTAAAAGCTTTGATGGAGAACTCGATGTCTACCAGGGAGAGACCAGTGAATCATTGCAGGACCATCTATTATGGCAAATGCAACTGTCGCACTTTTCTGATGAAGACGCAGCTATTGCCGAAATTATAATAGAATCGATTAACGATAATGGTTACCTGACAACCCCTATCGATGAAATCGTCGAGTCACTCGACAACCCGGAAATCGGTCAAGAAGAAGTTTGCATGGTGCTAAAGCGCATCCAGCATTTTGACCCGGTCGGAGTTGGGGCCCGTTCAGTCAGCGAATGCTTATCGATACAACTGCAACAATTAGTCAGTGATAACCCATTAAAAGAAGTTGCTTTAGAGCTTATCGAGCAACATATGGATCTATTAGGTAGTCGTGATTATCGCAGCATCATGCGCAAAATGCGGCTATCCGAAGCCGATTTAAAGAAAGTAATGCAGCTAATTCAACAGCTGCACCCCCATCCCGGCGAACAAGTTGCCGAAAAGCCGGTGGAGTACGTAATTCCTGATGTCTCTGTCGTGAAAAAACAAGGTCGATGGGTGGTCGAATTAAACCCCGACAGCGTACCTAAATTAAAGGTCAACGAAGAGTACGCTGCGTTAAGTAGGGCGGCTAAGTCAGAAGCTGACAGTCAGTATATAAAGTCACATACGCAAGAGGCTCGTTGGTTTATCAAAAGTTTAGAAAGTCGCAATGATACGTTACTAAAGGTGGCCAATTGTATTGTGCAACGTCAACAAGGCTTTTTTGAGCATGGCGAGGAAGCAATGAAGCCAATGGTATTAAATGACGTTGCTGAGGCTGTGGATATGCATGAAAGTACAATTTCGCGGGTAACCACACAGAAATATTTACACAGCCCGCGAGGGGTGTTCGAACTTAAATACTTTTTCTCTAGTCATGTTAATACTGAAACAGGAGGTGAGTGTTCAAGCACTGCTATTCGTGCTTTAATTAAAAAGTTGGTGGCGGCTGAAAACCGTGCAAAACCGCTAAGTGATAGCAAAATAGCTGAACTCATTGCGGAGCAAGGAATCAAAGTAGCTAGACGAACCATTGCGAAGTATCGAGAGTCGTTAAACATCTCGTCCTCGAGTCAACGTAAGAGTTTGCTGTAATTGTGTACGACAAAAGAAGGAAGACGTTATGCAAATTAATTTGACCGGTCATCACATCGATATTACCGACGCGTTGCGTGATTATGTAGATACAAAGTTCGCTAAGTTAGAGCGACATTTTGACCACATCAATAACGTTCACGTCATCCTTAAGGTTGAAAAAACCGCCCAAATTGCAGAAGCTAACCTGCATGTAAATGGCGGCGAGCTTTTCGCTGATGCCGAGCACACTGACATGTACGCGGCTATCGACGGTCTAATCAACAAGCTTGATCGTCAAGTCATTAAACACAAAGAAAAGATGAAAAAGCATTAACCATGCAACTTGCTGACCTATTAAGCCCTGACTGCACCAAATGTGCAGTCGAGGGTGCTAGTAAAAAACGTCTGTTAGAGACAATAAGCCAAATTGCCGCACCCAAACTGGTTGGCATAACCCGTCATGATATTTTCGAGAGCTTGTTAAACCGTGAGCGCTTGGGCAGTACCGGTATCGGTTTAGGTATCGCGATTCCGCATGGCAGACTGGCCAATGCAACCCAGCCGGTGGCTGTGCTAATAACTTTAGACGCGCCGATAGAATTTGACGCCATTGATAACCAGCCCGTTGATATTATTTTTGCTCTTTTGGTGCCAGAATCAGAGCATGAAAATCATTTACAAACTCTTGCTACCGTTGCCAGACGAATGAACGACAAAGTATGTACCCGTGCGTTACGGCACGCTGATAGTGATCAGGACTTATATACCATTTTCGTTAACGAAGACGATGATGGCTCATGCAATTAATCGTTGTTAGTGGCCGCTCCGGCTCCGGTAAAACCATCGCCCTAAGAGTACTGGAGGATCTCGGCTATTATTGCGTCGACAACTTGCCGATTGCGATGCTACCGACCTTAGTTCATGCAGTGATGGCTCAATACGACCGGATTGCGATTAGCATTGATGTTCGTAACTTACCTGAAAAGTCAGAAGAGCTGCTTGAGTCATTAGACTTTTTACCAACCGACGTCGAGCCGCAAATTCTTTTTATCGACGCTGACGACCAGACATTGTTACAGCGATTTGGCGAAACCCGCCGGCTACATCCCCTTTCTCAAAAAGAATTGCCTTTAACCGACGCACTACAACTTGAACATAAGCTGCTCGAGCCAATAATGGGCAGAGCCACCTGGCGTATCGACAGTAGCCACTTATCGCTGCACCAACTAAGCGAGCAAGTAACAGAACGCGTGTTAGGGCGTGCTGAAAAAAAACTGATCATTGTTTTTCAGTCCTTTGGTTTTAAATACGGCTTACCAAAAGATGCAGACTTCGTCTTCGACGCACGAATTTTACCAAACCCACACTGGCAACCGGAACTTAAACTGCTGAGTGGGCTGGACGAAGACGTGCAGCACTACTTTAGACAGCAACCTTTGGTGGCAAAGTATGTTCACCAAATGGATAACTTTTTAGCCACCTGGTTACCTCATTTTCAGCGCAGTAACCGCAGCTATTTAACCATCGCGACCGGATGCACCGGCGGACAACACCGCTCAGTTTACATTACTGAGCAACTGGCAGAACGCTTTAAGCAAACGGACATTAAAGTTCAGATTCGACACCGAGAGATGTCAAAGTAACCAATATGCATTGTAAAACACTGATTATCCGTAATAAACTTGGGCTACACGCACGTGCGGCGACCAAGCTTGCCCAACTGACACAGCAATTTGATGCAACGATTACAGTTGAACAAGATGGACAGAAGGTAGATGCCGCCAGTGTCATGTGCTTAATGTTGCTCGCCAGTCAGCAGGGAAAAGAAGTGAATGTCTGTGCTGAGGGTGAAGACGCAGAACAGGCACTTGCGGCGGTCACAGAACTGTTTGAACAACGGTTTGAAGAGGGCGAATAAACAATGGTAGCGGAGCTGTCCGATAAAGAATACGCAATGCAGCGTATACAAGAGGTTAATACTGCCTTATCGGACGGTATGTATGTTGCTGCACGACGTATGCTACACAACATGCCCGCCTGTGATATTGCGCTACTGCTTGAGTCTTCACCTCCAAAAAGCCGTGCGATTGTCTGGAAGCTTGTCGATGTCGACGAGCACGGTGAAATCCTTGAAGAACTCTCCGAAGAAGTTCAAAAGTCGATTATTCGTCAAATGGCGCCCGAAAAGCTCGCGGCTGCAACCGAAGGTATGGATACCGACGATTTGGCGTATGTACTACGAGGTCTTCCTGATCAAGTTTACCAGGAAGTCTTAAAGTCAATGGATGAGCGCGACAGAGAGCGCGCTGAGACAGCCTTATCCTATAACGAAGACTCCGCCGGCGGCATCATGAATACCGACACCATTACGGTGCGGGCCGATGTAACCGTCGATGTCGTATTACGCTACCTGCGCCTAAAAGGCGAATTACCCGAAGCAACCGACATGCTTTATGTTGCCGATAGATACGATAAGCTAATCGGTGAGATCGCGTTGTCACGCCTGGTGACGGTAGATCCCAGTCGACTTGTCAGCGATATCATGTCCAGCGACGTGGTCAGTATCCCGGTAGATATGGAAGAGACCGAAGTGGCCAAACTGTTTGAGCGCTTCGATTGGGTTTCGGCGCCAGTTGTCGACGCCGACCAACAGCTGGTTGGCCGTATCACCATCGATGACGTGGTCGATATTATTCGGGAAGAGGCTCAGCACTCGATGTTGAGCATGGCTGGTCTGGAAGATGACGAAGATACCTTTGCACCCGTATTAAAAAGTACTCGCCGGCGTACTATCTGGCTTGCTGTTAACTTAGTTACGGCTTTATTAGCCGCCATGGTTAGCTCTTTGTTTGAAGATATTCTGGCGCAAATGGCGGTACTCGCTATCCTCAATACTATCGTTCCCAGTATGGGCGGTATCGCTGGAAGTCAGACATTAACTCTGGTTATTCGGGGTATGGCATTGGGCCACATTGGTACCAGCAACTCCAAGTGGTTAATTGGTAAAGAGCTGGCTATCGGTGCGCTTAACGGCATTATTTGGTCGATACTGATTGCCGCTGTGGTGGCCTTATGGATGCAAAGCTGGCTGGTCGGTGGAATTATTGCCTTCGCCATGATGGCAAACCTGCTTGCCGCCGCGCTCGCCGGGGTCACGGTTCCTATGGTATTGAAGAAATACAATATCGATCCGGCACTGGCCGGCGGCGTTATTCTAACTACGGTTACCGATGTTGTCGGTATATTCGCCTTCCTTGGCACCGCGACTCTACTGCTATCCGCGTAATTGCTAACGCCCGTTAAGCACCTGCCACACGGAGTTCGTCAAGTAGAACTGAGCCCGTGTGCAGAGCATGACGGGCGTCAATATCACCGCCAATTTCGACAATATTTCGCAACATATCTTTTAAGTTGCCAGCAATCGTTATCTCTTCAACAGGATATTGGATTTCTCCATTTTCGACCCAGAATCCAGCCGCCCCGCGGGAGTAATCACCATTAACCAGATTCACGCCTTGACCCATGAGCTCGGTAACCAACAAACCTGTTCCCATTTGCTGACATAACTCTGCCAACGATTTGTCGCTATGCGTTAACCGCCAATTGTGAATTCCACCGGCATGGCCAGTAGGTTGACGACCGAGCTTTCTAGCCGCATAACTGGTTAGCAGGTAAGTCTGTAGCTCACCGTTTTTAACAATATCTTGCTGTCGGGTCGGTAACCCTTCATTATCAAATGGACTACTCGCTAAGCCACCAATAATATGAGGGTTTTCGTTAACCGTAAGCCAGTCCGGCAACACCTGCTTGCCCAGCGCATCTAATAAAAAGCTCGATTTTCGGTAGAGGTTACCGCCGCTAATGGCGCTGACCAAGTGGCCGAATAAACTGCCTGCCACATCGGCACGAAAAATAACCGGCACCTTAGCCGTATCTATTTTCCGGGCTCCCAAGCGGGACAATGTCTCGTCAGCTGCTTGTTCAGCTACTTTCTCGGCTGCTACCAAATCATCAATTTCACGAGCCACGGTGTAACTCATATCCCGTTGCATCTTGCCGTCTTGCTCGGCAATAAGTACACAACTTAAATCATGACGCGATTGCAAATAACCGCCTAGAAAGCCGTGACTATTACCATATACTTTGAACCCTGAGTGTGAACCATAGTGGGCTCCATCCGAGTTTATAATTCGTTTATCGAGTTGCAGTGCATGCCGCTCACAGCGTAACGCTTGCTCGATAGCATAATCTGCACTTTGGTCACCTGGGTGACACAAATCGAGCTCTGGATAGCTTTCTGCAATCAACTGTTTGTCAGCGAGACCATTATAGGGATCGGCGGATGTATGCTTGGCAATTTCACAGGCTTTATTGACTGCTGCCCTAATAGCTTCAGGCGATAAGTCTGTGGTAGAAGCCGAGCCTTTACGATGGTCGCGGTAAACGCTGATACCTAAGGCCCCATCCTGATTGAACTCTACGGTTTCTACCTCGCCCATGCGGGTACCCACAGAGATACCGGAACTTTTACTTATTGAGCATTCGGCTTCAGAAACGCCAATTTCATCCGCTATCGCTAAAGCTTTGCTCACAGCTCCCTTTACCTGTTCAAGTTGTTGCTCTAACTCTATCTTTTCTACTTTCAAAAAGTACTCCTTAAATCGCTACCGACTGCATAACGAAAACTGCTAAACTTGTCTTTAATCGCAATTTAAACTGGTGCAGCAACAATTATGGCAAAGAATAAAAATACATCACCCGCCGACGAACCTTTTATTAGCAAGTCCCAAATTAAACGGGAGATGGATGCCTTACAAGTTACCGGGCTCGAACTGGTCAAGCTAACAGACAACCAGTTAAAAGCCATACCTCTGGATGACCAATTACACGATGCCATTCTATTGGCTCGGCGCATCCAAAACAAACACGAAGGCTTCCGTCGGCAAATGCAATTTATCGGCAAGCTGATGCGCCAGCGTGACGTGCAACCAATTACCGAAGCCCTTGACCAGTTAAAAGGCAACCACCGTAAGACCACTGCTCATTTCCACTCTATTGAGCAATGGCGAGATCGTATTTTGGACCAGGGTGAAGACGCTATTCAGGAACTGTGCGAATCGCAACCGACTGCTGACCCGCAGCAACTTCGTCATTACTGCCAGGAGCATCAGCAGCAAATGCAGCACAATAAGCCACCTGTGGCATCACGCCAATTATTTGTCTACTTACGTCAACTAATGAGCAGCCAGTAAGCTGCTCAACCGTTATTCTGTGCCGCCTACAGTCATTGCATCCAGCTTGAGTGTTGGTTGACCGACGCCTACTGGCAGACTCTGACCGTCTTTACCACAAACACCGACCCCTTCATCCAGGGCTAAATCATTACCAACCATTGATACTTGTGCCATCGCTTCGGGACCATTACCAATCAATGTCGCACCTTTCAGTGGTGTCGTAATCTTCCCATTTTCAATAAGGTATGCTTCCGAGGCTGAAAAAACGAATTGCCCGGACGTAATGTCGACCTGCCCGCCCGCAAATTGGGGCGCATAAATGCCACGCTTCACGCTGGCAATAATATCTTCTGGCTGGTGTTCACCCGGCAACATGTAGGTGTTTGTCATACGCGGCATCGGCAAATGCGCATAGCTTTCACGGCGGCCATTACCGGTTACCGGCATATTCATTAGCCGAGCGTTCACTTTATCCTGCATGTAACCTTTTAATATGCCCTTCTCAATAAGAACATTGTAACCGCTGTTGGTGCCCTCATCGTCGATACTCATCGAGCCACGCCGATCGCTAAGGGTCCCGTCATCGACAATCGTGCACAACTCAGAAGCTACTTTCTGACCAATTTTTCCAGCATAGGCCGAAGACCCTTTCCGGTTGAAATCACCTTCTAGCCCGTGTCCGACAGCTTCGTGCAACAACACGCCGGGCCAGCCGGCGCCCAAAACCACCGGCATCGTGCCAGCGGGGGCAGGAATCGCTTCTAAATTAACCAGCGCTTGGCGAACGGCTTCCTCTGCAAACTTTTGCCAGCGGGGCTGACCTTGCTGCAGCACAAAATAGTCATAGCCGACCCGCGCGCCGCCACCAGCGCTGCCGCGCTCTCGTCTCCCATCCTGTTCGGCGATCACACTACAGTTTAGCCGCACCAATGGTCGTTTGTCCGATGCTAAAGTCCCGTCCGTCGCCGCTACCGTCACATCATCATAGCTACCGGCTAGACTCACAACTACCTGAGAGACTCTGGGGTCCTGAGCCCGCGCGTGTGCATCAACCTGCTTTAGCAAACTTATCTTGTCCGCTTCGGACATCGAAGTTAAAGGATTAAGTGCCTGATAACGGCTTTTAACACGTTGACTTTTAATGGCCTGCACTGACTTACTTTGGCCTTGTCTAGCTATTCCTCGTGCCGCTTGGCAAGTCCGTGTCAGCGCCTGTTCGGTAATCTCATCAGCATAGGCAAAGCCAGTTTTTTCTCCGTGCACCGCACGCACACCCATACCGGTTTCGATATGGTAAGCGCCGTCTTTAATAATGCCATCTTCCAGCACCCAAGACTCGTTGACGCTGTTTTGTAGATAAATATCTGCAAAATCGATATCCCCGGTGTACAGCTTTTCGAGCGCGCTTTGCAATTTGCTAACGCCTATGCCCCACTGCTCAAGCCAGGTTAGTGATTGGTTACTACTATTTAACATGAAACCTCTTTTACTGCGTCAGCGATACTTTGAAGCGAGTTTGCTTTGCCACCGGCATTTGCTGACGAATTTGTTGTACCTTAGCGAGATCAAATTCGGCAGAAATAGCACCTTCACCGGTTGCTTTTTCAGCTTGTATTTGACCCCAGGGGTCAACAATTAATGAGTGCCCGTAGGTCTTACGACCGTTTTCGTGCTCGCCAAATTGTGCCGGCGCCACCATATAAACTTGCTGTTCAATTGCTCTTGCCTTTACCAAAGTATGCCAGTGCGCTTCGCCAGTCACCTGTGTGAACGCCGTCGGCAATACAATGATATCGGCCCCCGCTTGCCGTAACGCTTTAAACATCTCGGGGAAACGAACATCATAACATACCGCCATACCAACCACAGCAAAGCCACAGTCGACCGTAACCACTTGCTCTCCGGGGCGGGTCCACTTTGATTCACGATATTCTTTCGTGTTGTCGGCAACATCCACATCAAACAAGTGAATTTTGTCATATCTGGCCAGTTGCGTACCGTCGGGACCGAAGCAGATGCTGGCAGCAGCAAACCGTTCGCCAGCGTAAATAGGTAGCGTCCCTCCGATTAGGTACACATTGTATTGACGAGCTAGCTCCGATAAACGTTGCTGCACCGGTCCATCACCGTAGGGCTCCGCCATCGCTAATTGTGCTCGATCGCCAGCACCAAAGCAGCTGAAGGCTTCTGGTAACACAACCAATTGTGGCCGCCCCTCAGGTATGGCTTTAAGCTGCTGTTCTACGCGTTGCAAGTTCTGCTTGGGAGACTGGCGACTACTCAGTTGAATTGCCGTTAATTGTGTCTTCATCATTTGCATCCTCCTGTCCTTCATCGACATCAGGTATGTCGACTGGACGGCTATCGCGTTCAATCTCAGTGACTTCTGGCTGGCCAATAGTGCCAGACACCTTGTAGCGCAACTGAGAAATTACTTCGGCATCTTGCAGTACCTTATCAATCAATAAGGCTGCCAGTCCACTGGGCGGGTTTACCATCCAGGCCAGAATAACTGGCAAACTTGAGGTTACCTTTGGCGCGTAAGTTAATTCATAATCAAGCGTTTCATTGACTAAATTAGTGGTACCAATAATTTCCATGTTACCAGCAGAGCCGAGCAGCTTGGTATCCGAAGTAGTAGCAACGCCATCAGCCATCTGCACACTACCGGTCAGGTCTGTATAGAACATTCCTTGCGAGAAAATATCCCTAAAGTCGAGGGTTAGCTTACGTAAAATGCCATCCAGGCTCAGTAACGAAAATAACCTTGCGCCGCCATCGCTGACCTCAGCAAGATATCCCTGACCAAAATCCCATTGCAATGACCCTCCCAGCGTATTCACATCAAATTGATGAGGATGTCCGTTCCAGTGCAGGCCAAAGTCGATGACTGCACTACTATCCCTGATAGCTGTTTCCAGACCGTACTGCCGCAATAAATCACCGATATCATCGCTGTTCAATGAACCGCTGAACTGGCTATAAGGTGCGCCCTCTGTCACCAGCCAGTAACCCGAGGTGGACAGCTCGGAGTTGTTACTTCGAGCGCTTAGCTGGTCAAGTCTAATACCACCGTCTATCGGGGTTATTGAAGCCTCCACATCAACAAAGCTTTTATCGTCCAGCTTACATGTTTTGCAGCTCAAGTTGATGGCGGGAATTCGTGTCACCCACTGCCATTTTGTCTCGGTATCACGCAAGTTATTCTTAGCAGATAAGTCGAGCTCAGAGGAGAGCTGGATAAAGTCGGCGTCCACTTGAATCGGTTGTTCGATGAAATTATCAGGAATTTCAACTTCTACCGCCAGGTCATTGGCATAAACTCTACCATTCCAGCCTCCCGACTCTGGAAAGACTGATACTTCAGCCTCTTCAAACTGCTGACCGGCCCAGTTTAACTCTGGAGTAGTAACATAAATAGCATCTGGCAAGATTGCCGCTTGTGACTCGGCTGGGGACTTCTGCGTCTGCAGATCTTGCTGGAGAAAATAAATTAGGTCATACCATTCAGCAACATTGATATAGGGAACATGCCCGGAAATTAGAAAATTGTTTGTTGCCGGTGACTGTATAGGTTGCTGTTCCGTTGGTGCCTCACCAATCAATAAATTCGCTTGTTCCCAGCCAGCTTCTCCGGCACGCCAACGACTTTGCCAGCGCAAACGTTCATCCACGGCTAACGCCATCGACAATTGATCGTTATTTCCTTCAATATCTAAATTTAACTGCCAGTTTTCACCAAAGTCTTTGGCCAGTGGCGCCGGCAAATTCGATTCGAGCCCTGTTAAGTCATATTGAGACTGCCAATTAGCCTTAACGTCATCCGCAAATCTCAATGTTAGTTTGCCGCTCCCGTTAACAGCACCGTAGAAGTATTTTTGCCAGCCTTGCATTGCTAATTCGTTCAATAAAGGCTCTAACTGCCAGTCGATTGCAGTATCAACAGATAGTAAGTAGTCACTATCTTTTGTTTCTCCGGCGACCTTAGTGGTAATAGGTTGACCATACCAGTTTAGACTAAGCTCCTCTGTTGAGACCTTGTCATTAACGATATGTAACTGACCTGCCGAGACATTAAAAGTTTGGTCCAGCGCCGCAATATAGATATCTTGCCCGCTAAGATCGGCGTCCACTGTTACCCCTACATCTTTCGAGTTATCCAGTGGAATATCGAGCGTGAAATCGCCGACCACTGTATTTTGTGGTTGCACTTGTTTGAGTGTTGCAGACACTGATGTTAGGGGGGACGCAGCAAAAACGGACTGCAATTGATCGGGTTCTGCACTCACTTGGCTAGCGATCTGTAACCCTTTACGGGCATCGGTTAGATCAGGAATTTGAGCATTTACCTGTTTTATGACTGCTCCTTTTATCGTCCCCGCGTCTGCAAACATAGACAAACGGTGCTGATAAAAGTCAAGTCGCAGCGGTGTTTCCGCTAAAACTGGCCAGTTCGACTGAAACCGATAATCCAATGGCTCGAAATCAACTCGAGCATTAAACACTCCATTCATCGACGAGTTCGGAAATTGATTCACAGGCCCCCGCCACAGGACTTCCACCCCCCGAATTTGACCGTCCTGCAATGCCCCTGTTAAGTAGCTTTTTAGACCAGAACCCATGAGTTCCGGTAATAGCTGCCGGGCCGTTGACACATCGAACGGGCTATCGCTGTAGCCGTGTAAGGCTATCTCTAATGGCTTATTTTGTTCACCCCTAAGCTCACCATTTACTGTTAACAATAAGTCGTTAAAAGTTACTCTTCCTTCATCAAGCCGCGCCTGCCAGTACTCGGAATTAACCTGCCAACTGCCGCTGAAATCAACAGCATCGGCTTTCCAGGCTTGGCTGGTCGATAATGCAGGACTGGTTAGGCTCAGAGTCTCTGCCTGCACACGCCACCAACCACCTGTTCTATCTCCGGCCGCAGTAACGCTCAGTGGTGACCATGAGGGCTGTGAGCTGTTGCCGGCACTTTGCAAGTCGTTCGTAGTAACTAACCAGCGTAACTGTTGTGGGGTGCTATCAACTCGAACATTCACATTAGCCTCGGTTTCGGCACGCTGCTGATGCTTAACAACACTAGATAACCCGGGCTCAACCAGGCTTAATATCGGCAGCAACTCATGCAGTGGCACATTGTCGCTACTCAGCGTGTGTCGATTAGCACTACTTTGCCATGCAATCAGCGGTAACTGCACCGTTTGCTGATTAAGTTCGGCTGTTATTGGCTGAACATTTAACAACCAACCATTCTGACGGGGTTCAACTGACACTTTTCCTTCGGGAATATGAAGCGCTACCGCTCGGCCATCGACTTCTGCCGCTATTCTATTGTCGCGCAGCTGCAAATAGCCCCCGGCAATTTCACCATCAACCAAACTAAGCCAGCTGGTAAAGTTTACATTAGATTCCTGAATATCAATGTTACCAGCCAACTGCTCAAGCCAGGGGCTGATGTCTACTTGCCGTGAGTCGACATAGAATTGTCCGTCGATTGTGGATAGCTCATTGCCCTCTAATTTTACGATAAAATCGAGGCTATTTCGGGTGAAGTCTCGTACTCGGAACTTTCCCACCCCTTGGTGACTCGACCCCTGGTTAGCCCAAGATAGACGCTCAATGACTACGGAGCGCCTGTTACCCGCCAGGTTAACAACGTTTAATTCACTCTCAGTCAGTGAAAAGCGCTCCAGCTGCTGTAAAAATAGGTTTTCCAGGGTCTGCAGGTTAACGGTATTGCCGTCTTGCTGTTCAAATTTGCGTAAGTCGATATCAATCTTCGCGTCATTTAAAATAAATTCCTGCGCAACAAACTGACGCTGCAATATGGATTGCCAGAAATCGAGCACCACTGATATCTGTTCAACGTCAACTTGAACCGGTGAATTGGGTTGTTCTATCAGGCGGATATTGGAAACATCAACGGCCGGCCCCTGTCGGTGCCATGACATCGCCAACTGTTCAATCGATATCGGCTGCTGCAACCGTTGTTCTATTTGCTGCTCAAGCTGAGCAGAAACATCTGGGATATGAGGCAACGCATATCGCAATGCGCTCATTAGCACTGCTGCCAGCACTAACAAGATTGCCAATATTAGCCATAATTTATTAATTAACCACAGCAAGCTTCGGGCCATCGTCACTACATCATCACCACATCAAATTGCTCTTGATTATAGAGCGGTTCCGTTTGTATGGTTATTTGACGCGAAACAAATAGCTCAAGTTCAGCCAAAGCATGAGATTCTTCATTTAACAGTGAGTCACTGACTGCTGCAGACGCGTAAACCACAAACTTATCAGCATCATAGGCTTTATGAACCCGGACAATTTCGCGCATGATTTCATAGCATACCGTCTCAACCGTTTTCATCGAGCCTCGACCACGACAAACCGGGCACTCTCCACATAAAACATGTTCAAGGCTCTCGCGCGTCCGTTTCCGTGTCATCTCGATAAGGCCAAGGCTGGTAAATCCGTTAATTGAGGTTTTTGCTCTGTCTTTAGCCAGTGCCTGTTCCAGGTTATGCAAAACACGGCGCTTGTGCTCTTCGTTTTGCATATCAATGAAGTCGATAATGATAATACCCCCTAAGTTCCTCAAACGCAGCTGGCGAGCTATTGCTTGAGTCGCTTCGACATTGGTATTAAAAATCGTTTCCTCTAAATTACGATGACCAACGAACGCTCCGGTATTGATATCAATCGTCGTCATCGCTTCGGTCTGGTCAATAATCAACGAGCCTCCGGATTTTAGCTCCACTCGGCGATCTAACGCTCGCTGAATTTCGTTTTCGATATCAAACAAATCGAAAATAGGCCGTTCGCCGGTGTAGTATTCCATCACATCGGTGAGCTCAGGAATAAAATCTTTAGTAAAAACCTGCAACTGCTCTAATGTCGTGCGCGAGTCCACGCGAATTCGTTCGATTTCCTCGCCAACAAAGTCGCGCAACACCCGACAGCACAAATTTAAGTCTTCGTATAAGACACCGGTTTTACGCTGACTTTTTTTGCGCTTTTTTATTTGCTGCCATAGTCTCGTCAAAAACTCGGCATCACCTTTTAGCGAGTGCTCTTCTGCTCCTTCCGCCGCAGTTCTTACAATAAAACGGCCGTCCTCAGTGCTCAATTCTTCTGCCAGTTTGCGCAAACGATCGCGTTCGTCACCGTCATCAATACGCTGAGATACGCCCACATGACTGCTTTGTGGCATGAATACCAGGTACCGGGAGGGAAGTGTAATATCAGTCGTGAGGCGGGCGCCTTTAGTGCCCAGCGGGTCTTTAACCACTTGCACCATAATGTATTGTCCCTGGTGCACAAGGGAAGTTATATTTTGTTCCGGTCGTTCGTCTCGCTCTATCGTGTCACCATCGATCCTTGTGACAATATCAGAGGCGTGCAAAAAGGCCGCTTTGTCTAGGCCGATATCTATAAATGCCGCCTGCATCCCCGGCAATACTCGCGATACCTTGCCCATATAGATATTGCCAACCAATCCTCGTTTAACTTGCCGCTCTATGTGAACTTCCTGCAAGATTCCATTCTCGACCAATACCACCCGGCTTTCTGTCGGGGTCACGTTCATCAGTACTTCAACACCCATCGTGACTCCTTAATTCGTTCTCAACTCGAGTTAACAATTGTTGGGTCTCATATAGCGGCAGTCCCACTACTCCAGTGTAGCTTCCATTAATCGCTTTTACGAACCGCGCAGCTCCTCCCTGAATCGCATACCCACCTGCTTTGTCGGCTGGTTCGCCAGTCGCCCAGTATGTTTCCGCATCGGCTAAGCTAATGTCACCAAAATCGATTTCAGTAACGACTTCGGTAACCGTTTGCTGCAATAGACCATCCACACAGCCCGCAACCACCGCAACTGATGTGCGCACTTTGTGTTGTCGACCAGACAGCCGCATCAGCATCGACAAAAAGTGTTCTTTATCGATCGGCTTCTCCAATACGCTGCCGTTAAAGTCAATTAAGGTATCCGAGCCGATAATAATAGACAGTTCGGCCTGTTGTTTTGCAACTGCAGTCGCTTTATCCAGGGCCAACCGCTGAACGTAGTCGGAAGCAGTTTCACCCGCCTGCTGCTGTTCCTCGATAGCAGAGGGCTTACAGCTAAACTGAGTTCTAAGTTGCGATAATAACTGACGCCTTCTGGGAGAGTCAGAAGCCAGCACTAACTCCATCAATTGACTCCAAATCGACGCCGAATCTTACGTAATAAGGGGAATAGCCATAGCCAAAACAGCGCCGAGGTTAGCGCAGGCCAAAAATAATTGGCAGTAAATTCAGCGTCATGAATGAATACGTTGGCCTGAAACACTAACATTCTTTTTAATAAAATTAGGAACGCGATAAGTATCGCTTGTTGCGGTAACGAAAAATTCCGGATCCGTTGGAAGTGACGCGCTGCAAAATAAGTAACTACGATCATGCCTAACGCATGCACGCCCAATACCGAGCCCAGTAAAATATCGCTTAAAACACCAAGCACTAGTGCTGTACCAATATTAACCCGATGCGGCAACGCAAGTACCCAATACAACAGCACCAGCGTAACCCAGTCAGGGCGAAAAATATCAAACGAACCCGGCATCGGCATCACCATCAACACCAACGCCACCAGATAGCTCAGAATTAACGTAAACGCGCCCTGCTTAACCATCTGGCTGATCCTCATAAATCGGTTGCCGCTCATCATCATTTTGCCATAGCAACAACACATTTCTTACTCGATCGAGCGCCGAAACCGGGTCCGCCTGCACTTGCGCGAATGGTAGTGATTCATCCCGGTTGATTTTACGAATTTTGGCGACCGGGTAGCCTTCAGGGTAAACACCACCTAAGCCGGAAGACAGTAGCAAGTCACCTTCTTTTAATTCACTACTATGCGGCACGAACATTAACTGTAAACGGCCAATTTCGCCGGTACCCTGCGCCAGCACCCGAATATCGTTGCGCTCCGACCGCAATGGGATAGCGTGACTTTGATCAGAGATTAATAACACCCGCGCGGTGTTGCTGCCAACATCCTGCACCTGGCCAATGATGCCTCGATTATCCAGAACTGCCTGGCCTTCGTAGACACCACTAAGGGTGCCTTTGTTAATAACCAACTGCTGACTGAAAGGCTCGGAAGCGACCGCAATTACTTCGGCCACCATCCGTCGGTTAGGCACTCGTTGCTCAGAGCCCAGTAATTCTCGTAAGCGTTTGTTTTCGTTGGCTAAAAGTCGAAACTGTTGCAGTTGTCCCTGCTGCTTAAGTAACTGTTGCCTTAACTGCTCGTTTTCTTCCGCCAGTTGTTCTTGTGTCTTGATACTATCGGAAAAGTTATCAAGAATTTGTTCCGGCAAAATGGCTAGATATTGTACCGGTGTTACCAGGGAGTTTAAAAATAGGCGAACGGGTTGCATCGCTTGCAGGCGATGATCAATGAACATCAACAGAAACGAACAGGCTAGTGCGAGCACTAGCCTGGACAAAAGTGACGGACCTCTGACAAATAACGTTTTCATCGTTGCGCTAGGTCACCTTGCTGCATCATAGTCGATAGATTTCCGTAACTCTTAACCTGGGGAGGACTACTCGTAACTAAACAAGTCACCGCCGTGCATATCGATCATTTCAAGCGCTTTACCGCCCCCACGAGCAACACAGGTCAGAGGATCGTCAGCAATAATAACCGGGATTCCGGTTTCTTCCATTAGCAGCCGGTCGAGATCTTTTAACAAGGCACCACCACCGGTCAATACCATGCCCCGCTCAGAAATGTCAGATGCAAGTTCCGGTGGAGACTGCTCAAGCGCAACCATCACAGCACTGACGATTCCCATCAGTGGCTCTTGCAACGCTTCTAAGATTTCATTGCTGTTTAGCGTAAATGAGCGCGGTACACCTTCCGCCAAATTACGACCGCGAACTTCTATTTCTTTAAGCTCTTCGCCAGGGAAAGCCGAGCCGATTTCGTGCTTAATACGTTCCGCCGTAGCATCACCAATGAGCGCACCAAAATTACGACGCACATAATTAATAATCGCTTCGTCAAACTTGTCGCCACCAATACGAACCGATGACGAGTATACCACGCCGTTCAGGGAGATAATCGCCACTTCCGTAGTACCGCCACCGATATCTACCACCATTGAGCCGGTTGCTTCAGACACTGGTAGGCCAGCCCCGATCGCAGCTGCCATTGGTTCATCGATAAGATAAACTTCACGTGCCCCGGCGCCCAACGCTGATTCGCGGATAGCCCGACGTTCAACTTGAGTAGAACCGCAAGGAACGCAAACTAAAACGCGCGGACTCGGTCTAAAATAATGGCTGTCATGTACTTGCTTAATAAAAAACTGAAGCATTTTTTCGCAAACATAAAAATCTGCGATAACACCGTCTTTCATCGGCCGAATAGCTTTGATGTTGCCCGGTGTACGCCCAAGCATCTGCTTCGCTGCGGCACCAACTGCTGCAATCGCTTTGGGTCCTCCAGAGCGCTCTTGACGAATCGCTACGACTGAAGGTTCATTCAATACAATACCTTCATCTTTTACATAGATGAGGGTGTTAGCGGTACCTAAATCGATCGATAAATCGTTAGAAAAAAGGCCGCGAATTTTCTTAAACATGAAGCGGTAAATCCCTACTTAAAAGCTAAAAACTGCATGATAGCGCAAGTCAGCGCTTACTGCGCTCGTATTACACGAAAACCAATATAATTAGAACTAAAATCTTCCGGAAGTTCCATCCGTGTAGAAACCCGGGCTAAACTGGGTGCAAAATTCCAGGCGCCGCCGCGTACCACAAAACCGTTATCGGACTGCGTCCATTCCCAGGCATTACCTACGGTATCAAATAAGCCCCACGGATTACGCTGAAAGCTACCGACCGGAGCCGTGCTGACATTTGACCAGTCAGAGCCACAGTTCCGGCAATTGGCTTTACCGAAGCCAACATCGTTACCCCACCAGAAATCTGATTCCGTACCAGCACGGGCTGCATATTCCCACTGTGCTTCGTTAGGCAACGAATAGTTATAACCGCTTTTCTCGGTTAACCATTGAGCGTATGCCTTCGCATCATTAGCGCTAACGCAAACAACCGGTGAGTTCTCAGATTGACTAAAGCCAGGATTACGCCAGTTCATACTGTCGTCAAACTTAGGCGTACCACTTTCTAACGCCGCGCAGCTACCATTTTTTTCAGCTTCGGTCACATAGGCGGTGTCGTTTATAAACTCACGGAAGCTTGCCACCGTAATTTCAGTGTCGGAGACACCGAACGGACGCTCGATACTTTCGGTCGTTACCGGACGTTCGTTTGGCAGCCCATTGCCCACCAGATCGCCCATTTTAAACTTACCGGAAGGGACAACCACAAGCTCCGGACCGCGGACATCGCGATACAGGATATCCTGTATTTTCTCACCTCGGGTGAACGAATATTCTGACTTTTCGAGCTCCGCACGAATTGACTGTGCATCCTTTAACTTGATCACGTCATTGTAGGTACTGTAGCCGTACTTAATCACTTCAACTTCGTGTTCACCGCCTGGCAACATCACTTCGATTGGGGTTGAACCGTAGCTGACTCCGTCAATCATAACTTCGTCGTCATAAACGTTTGAACGAATTGTCAGCGGGTGCATAACCGAACTATCTACAACCTGCTCGTCGGCTTTCCCATTATTAGCTGTTTTTTTTACCGCACAATACCGAGTGTCGATGTCTAACAGGGTACAGGCTTGTGACTGAGGCAACTGACCGCGTAATTCGACGCCCATTTTGACCCCATAATTTCCCTGACCACTGAAACCGTCACTGACCGTCTTGGAACCCAGGATCTGAACATTTGGACTAACCCGGTCCAGGTTTTCCCGTGCCAGCTCAGGTTCTGATAAATCAGCTAAGGTCTGCTCCAGGTATTGCTTAGATGCTTTTTGCTTAGCCAGCAATTTGCCGCGTGTTTCACATTGGCTTAGTGTTTCTTCACGGTCACAGACAATTGACTGACTCACTTCTAATTCGCCAGACCGATTAAACTCACTTTGTAACCGCTCAACCCGTGCCACATTGCGCTGATCTTTTAGGGTTTCTATTTCATTGATCAAGCTGTGCTTGCTGACCCGGGCTTCTTCAACTTCCCGGCTCTTAGCACTGACCAATTGCACCTGAGTTTTGATGTCTTCTTTATTTTGCTGGTGCGCCATAACAGCTTCTTTATAGGCTTCCTGAGCACCGGCAATGTCGATCGACGGGTCGTCAACCAACTGTTGGTAGCGGTTGTTCATTTCTTCAAGCGCTGCTTGCCGCTGTTGCTCAAGCTCTCTATTGCGCTCACGCAGAGACTGTAGCTGCTCTCTTAATTGTTGCTCTTCTCGCTGCAAGGTCGCGACAGTATCAGAAAAGTTGTCATACTCTGTCTGTAAAGTCGCAATTTGGTTTGATATTTCTCCGACAGACATTTGAGCCGTATCAGGCTGCTGCTGAGCCAATGCCGTCGAGGCGAATGTCAAAGTAGAGGCCATTACTAAGGCCAGTCGAGCCAATCGCATCATGTTCCCATTCCAAGCTTGAAAATAACTCAGCGGCTAGTAGCTATTGCTGTTCCCGCGCTATTGTTATTGTAGTTTTATTGAACGTTCGTCAACGTCGCGCATTTGTAATTACACTGCTTTATGCTATGTGCTTGTCAACCAAAGCGCAAGAGGCAATATTGGATATTGACGACAAAATGGCGCATCACTTATTACCAACCTACTTCTTCCCAGTAGATTTGACGGTCGCTGCCTTGATATATACCGAATGTTGCTTCGGCTTCCGGATTGTCATCGAAGTCGCCGTCATTATCATTGTCTACTTTTAAAAAGTCGGGAACATCTAGTTCGAAAATGAACTGCTGGATACCAACCACTGCATTACTTGAGTCCTCTATCCAGGCTAATTGCTCTGCGATAGGCACTGAATCATTGAATAATTTACCATCATTGAGAAGTTGCTGGGCTCCTGCCTGAACCTGCAGTTCAGCATCGTAATCAGAGGTCACAACGTTATCATTAACTTGCGAGCCTTCGAAAGCCGTACATACATCCTGCTCAAAGGCAACAAACTCGGTTCCGTTCCAATATTCAGCCTGTCCTTTTATTGACAAAGGATCTGAAGGAGGGCCAAATAAGTTTTGCAATTGCATCCGTCCATAAACCAAGTTTAATCCTGAGCTGTTCAACGCATAATAGCTGCGTGGTGCACCATTGCTATTTAACTCTGCTCCTGAAGTATCGATTAGCGAGTAATAGTTGCCATTCTCTGCGTCGTTATACTGAACACCTAACTGGTATTCTGCATAGGGTCCCTCAGGTGAACCAACCATCCGCTCGTAACGAACCTCAGGAATACCGACAAACGTCCCTATACCATCCGTCCAACTTAATTCGGTATTAATGGGCTCCAATTGTGACGATGAAGGCAATAGCGTACTTGATGAGTCCTCGTTAAAGGGATAAAACTCAAGCTCAGCATTGGTTTTAACGTAGGGTAAGCCGTCGTCGTAGTTTACCGTTACCGCTCCTGCAGCATTAACGGCTGACACTTGTGTGCTACCATCTAACGGTTGCAATTGACCAATATAGAAGTAATCTTCATCAAATTCACAACTTGTTGAATCAAATCCCGACGTACTAATTTCAAATCGATCCGGAATGTAACGTCCCGGACTATGGGTTCGCGTTGGCGTGCTGACCGGCGGGTGGACTCCCGCAAGATAATCACCTGATTCTATTTCGGCAACAAATTGTGGTTCACCAACCTCTGAATAAACAATCGAATTTGACGAGGTTGTTCCATTTACCGGATCGTCGAAATTCTCCTCGCCAGATATATTCCCGGCTATTTCGTCGGCTTCAGCCACACTAACTGTATTACTCAACTCTAACCGCTCAGTCACCAACTCATTTCCGAAGTTTGGTGTAACGGCTCCGTTTGAATTTAGAGCCGTCAAATTTACCGTAATCTCTCTACCCGCTCGGGCGATGATATCGCCGCTAAAAGTTTCATTTGGGTTAGAGCTGGTAACACCAATTGCCGCGGGTTCCCAAACGAAAGATTCACTGCTGCCCTCAAGCACCTTTCCATTGGGCAGCGTAGCCCGAGCAGACAACCTGACTTCTCCAACGTCGCCGTAGTCGATCGCTAGAGCTTCGCTGCCACCGGAGAACTGCACCGGTACACTAACAAAGCCTCCGTTCGCCGGAAGCGTCGCCGAACCTGCATCACTGGAAGCTGACATCGTTGCTTGTGGGTAAGTAGATAGGTCACTAATACAACTATTAGGATTTATACATTGTCGGCGCATATCAATAGAGCCGACTTGCTCGATAGCAGACTGGCATTGCAAGGTACTGTTATTTAGCTCGACCGTATGCAAATATAAATTGCTGTAGGATGTACCGGCTGTTTGTTTAGGAATATCAGTCGAGGTCAAGTTTGGTCCATTAGTGAACAAAAATCCGGTATCGTTAAAGGTAATTTCGCAATCGGTGGTTTCTGCCCCATCAACAAAACAACGACTGGAATTATTCGCAGACGGAGTCGCTGAATCTATCGCTACCTGGTATGTACCCGCTGTGTATTTTTGCAGCTGAACCGTAGCGCTGCCAAAGAAGTTAACCGGATTTTCACTCCAGTCGTCAGCTGCATCTGATAGGCTCAAATCTACCGTACTACTGTCGGTGGAAATGTTGTTGCAGTTAATGTCCTCACAAGCTCTAACGGTTATGTCTGCTCCCGTACAGGTCAGTGCTTGCGAGTTGAACTCCAGACGATAATGTTCAACCCCCGTAGCACCATCGCCTTCAGAGCTACAGACTTGAAATAGATCAAATTCATGAACGTTAGTCGAGCCACCCGTGCTTCCGGCAAAGCTAATATAAAACTGATCCGGTATGGCAGGTTGTAGACCCGAAATATCAGTATTTTGATACAGTGACGTGTAGTTGTCCCCTTGTCCGGAGATATCTCTTAGCACTTCAACACTAACACTACTCGTGTCAGTGTTGTCGACAACCACTTTGTATAAATGTCCGGGCTCGGGTGCAGTGGAAGAAGCATCATCTATACCTGGGTTCAATGTGTCAGACGTACCAATATATTGATACTCCTGACGTCCGGGCACTGCATCTTCAGCACCTCTCAATGTTACACTGTCAGGCGTACGTTCAACACCACCATTTCTGCCCTCGTTGGGGTTAGCAAAGTTGCCGTATGCATCAAAACCAATACCTAACCAACCACCATCGAAGCCCTCATTACCATTAGCATTGGCATAGCCCAACGAGCCGCCAAATTGACCGGCATTATCGGGTATTTTATCCGACAACACCAAGGCAATACCGTCAGCTCCACTGCCACCGTATGCGAATAATCTAAATGTTACTTCAACTCGGTTCCCCGCAGCAGCCACCGGTTCCTTTAGTGTAATTGCTGTGGTTTGATTTTGAATGTTCTCTGTTAATCGCAGACGGGGCGAGGGAGTGCCAGAGTTAATTACGCCTGGAACACTATTATTACCTTCGACGATTTGCCAATCCTCTTGGAATGAAGTTTCATTTAACGTTGGTGATAGGCACACTTGCGGAGTTGACTGGCATAAGCTAGTTTGTTGCGCAACTGCGATTAATTGGGTATCTGTTAGAGACTCATCAAAAATTGACACCTCATCCATGTCACCATCAAAATATCGATTTTGATTGAAGTCATTGCCCAGTATCAGCGGTAAATCATTAGTTGTTAATCCACCGGTATAGTTTTCAGTTGTCTTCGAGTCGATATTAAACTGGTCATCAATAATGGTGATGCTTTGTTCTCCATCCTTATAACGGATTGCGACGTATTGCCATACGTCCTGAGTTATCGAAGTGGAGCTATCAAATTGTCGTGTATTACCGGCATCAGTGTTCCACCACCAGTTAATGCTACCGTCATTTTTGACATGGAACTCGTAATTAGTATCTTTCGACAAAATTGTCATCAAGCTGGATGTTGGGTTAAAACTGTCAGGTTTTATCCAAAGCCCAATGGTGAACTCTTCTCCAGTGCCAAAGTCGAGTTGATTGTTTAATCCACTACCGTCATCGGCAATTTGTATTGTGTGATTTTGGGTATAATCAAATTCGCCGTATCCACAAGTACCTTCACCACTTAGGTTGGTCGGTATTGCCGGCGTATCGGTACTCCAAGCGGTATTGCTATTAGTTCCGTTGAATCCATTACCACTACTGTCAAGAACTTGCCCTAACGCGTTATCCCAGGGACCGTCATTTAAACGCCAATTTAACAGCGGCTGCGGAGCACCCGGCGGTTCGGCCGCACAAAACTGACCGCCGTCAAGCGGCGTTACGGGTCGTTGATAAGTAATATTTGGCCCAAAGGTTCTACCTGAGTCCAGTGCGGTTGAAGTACCTCCAACACTTACGCCTCCACTAATTAAAATACGGTTATTCAAATCGTTAGAATGGAAATAGCGGAAGTTACTCTGGACATAAATATAGGCATTAATGCGAGCGTCTCGTTCGATAGTCAAATCACCCGTAACAATTAAGATAAGTTCACGGGCATCGCCTGACGTATTAATTCTCCTTCCAGATTGGATGGTTAAATCACCATCAATGTAAACACGCGAGGTTTCTCCATTCGTGTCATAGTTTTCACCAACATCGGCAAAATCGCCAATGCGCAAATAATCGGTCGGCTGAAGCAGCTGAGGCAATTGGTTTTGACTGGAGTTATCAGGTAATGGGAATGGCTGCGCTTCAGTATTACCGGTATCGTCAAATGCCGTTGGCCAAATTGCTGAACATTGCGCTGGCGCTTGAGCTGCACCGCAACTGCGAGTGCGATTATACAACTCTGTCACTTCAGCTTGCGTATAAACGCCTGTCGCAACGGTGACCTCGTCAATTTCACCAACCAAACCGTTTGACCCAAACTGCTGCCCACCGATATATAGATTAGGCTGACCGCCAATATTGTTAAGATTAAAATTACCTGGGGTTGAAAAAGTTGCAACCTCTGTACCATTGATATAAAGCCTTAACACTCCCTCGTCAGCATTAAAGGTTGCAGCAAGGTGTTGCCATTCATCGTTAAGTAGCTGTGGTTCATTTTCGGACTGGTCGCCATACTCAACAGAGTAAACATCACCTTGATTATTGCGCACTTCAAAGTTAAGCCCTCCGCCATTTGCTCGGCGATAGACCTCAAAACGTCCATCACTTCCGAGAGTGGGCCCTTCTCCTAGAATCAATAATGTTTGGTAGTCCTCGTCGTTATCGTTCGGATCCTGGCGTTGACTACCCCCCTTAAACCAAAGCGACACACTGACCGAATCCACGGAGGACAGCGCTGCTATATCCGGTATTTGAACTTGGTTGCTGCCATCAAAAGTACCGTATCGACAGGTACCAGGAGTGCCCGTAATCGCTGACGAAAACACATTCGTCGTCGCGCCTCTAAGTGCCCTTCCGTCATTGCCGTTACCACTGGCGTCAATAACCTCACCTGCATTACCCTGCCACTGTTGTTCATCAAAGTGCCAGTCGCCGATGGTATTACTTTGAGAGCCGCCACCAGTGCCACTACAAGCCCCCTCATTATCATTTTGGTCACAGGTCTCACCGCTGACCGTTCCCTTTCCCAAATCATCATAGTTTGGAGCATTAACGTAGCCATTAATTTCACTATCTTTTCCTAATTTCACATCTTTTTTTGCATTAATATTTCCATTAACTTCAACATCCTTGTCAATCTTGATTTCGTCACCAGATTCTATATTACCGTTAATTTCAACATCTTTTTTAATGTCTACCTTGTCATCTGCTTTAATATTGGCGTTAACCTCAGAATCTTTTTGTATCGTTACTTTTCCTGTCACAACAATGTTAACAAGAGGAGAGCCTTCTTCATTAAACTCCACCTCTTTAGATATTTTTAAATCTCCATTAACCTCTATTTTTACTGTATCGACTTCCGATAGTTCAGTATCATCTTTCAATTTCAATCCATCATTGCATACATACAGGTTTGGAGTTGAATCATCGCACTCATCTAATGAGTCAGCTGCATAAACGCTAAGAGTCGGGACAGTAAAAAACAGCAGAACACCTAAAAGCTTAGTCATTTTTTGTGTAGCGGAACGCATTAGTTTCTCACTCGTTTTTCTAAGTCAAAAATGAGTGCCAGCAAATAGGCTGACGAGGAAAGCAACACATCAAGGCGTTGTAGCATCATTCTATCGTCCTCGCTTCGATAGCAACCTTTCGCGTTGTAACGGTGTTACCCGCTTCGCAGGTGCCCGTCGACTCAAGGCGGTAGTGAGTATCACCACCGGTATAGTTAAACGAATTGCATACGACTTCTGAGCGGCATTGAGCAAGCCCTCCGTTACTGTACGTTACGGTGCCACTATTTACAGCCGAACAATCAGCAATATCACTGCCTAATGGAAACAGTTCAACCATCCCGAGTTGCAAGCCACTTTGTGCTGCCATAAACGCGCGGTTTCCGAACACTTCAACTACCGTTGAGTCTGAGCTGGTACTGACTAAACGAGTGAGTACGCTAACCAAGAGACCAAGCACCACAATAACGAAAATCGCGACCACTAGCGCGCTGCCTTGCTGGTTTTTGTGTTCAGCTATACTTTTAGGGCGCATTAGGAATGTGAACCTCTTGATTAAAAAACAACCGCTCTGCTGCTGCCGTTTCGTACTCTAAAAATATATGTATCACGTTATTGCGCAATAACGTCGCATTTTCAACTTCGAAGGGCGGCTGGCTCCCCTCAGCTGTTAGATTAATAATGCGTTCACCGATGGCGACATTGTCAGAAGATGATGGCGTTTGATTCCATCCATAGTCGCTAAACCTGCGGATAGTACCTGCGGTATCAACGCAAAAACTGACGGGAGAACTGCCAACATAAAGACGCTGTCGAGGGGATTGTTCCGCAAAAAAATAATTGGATTCAAGCGTTATGGTGGTTTGTTGGCCGCTCCGGGTTTGATTAGTGTCAGCTAACGCCCAGCGACGCTCCCCTGCGACATCCTCGTTATAAACGTATTTAGGCTGTGTTGCATAAATAAATAAGCGGTCGTTATTAGGTGCTTGAGCGCTTATTTGACTCCAGCTTGTCGACATTGTGACAAGCTCCAGTGTTGCTGCCGCAGAGTCATTAAAAGGGGCGTTATAGTAGGTTCCTGCCACTTTGATGGGTACAAATTCGAGGCATTCGCTACCGTCGGCTAAAGACCTGACGCGCGCACTGTTAGGAACCGAATTGCGCAACTCGCGGGTAATTCGTTCAATGGTAAACCGACTTTGATCGAGCAGTTTAAGCCGCTCAGCTCCGGTAACGTACATTTCAGAACCTAAGCCAACGAAACGAAAAGTAAATATCGAGACGATTGCCAACAAAACAATCACGACGACGAGTTCGATTAACGTAAAGCCTTTCATCACCAATTACCCCGCACCCCGGAAAATTCAATACGCTGGCTTTGTGGCGTTACAATTACTATATCAATTTGTTTGGCTTCATTAGCTACAGTTTCGCTGACACGAACCTCCGCTGTAAAACCGTTATAATAAGCGGTGTCGATAGCGTTGCCAAATATGTTATCCAGGCCGGTTTGATTGATACCGAGGCAATTGAAATCATCGACGTCATCAAAGTCCGCCCGGGTTTCCGAGCCATCGGTATCAGGCAGCGGATTCCCCGGGCCGGCACACGTTGCCTCCGGTACCGTGCAGGCTCCGGCTCCTTCACTACAGCGGACGCTTGCCGTGTTCACTTCGTCATACTTGCGAGCCATGATTTCATTCATGAGGCTTTGCCCCAGTTCAGCTGCCCGAACCTGCTGCCAGGGGTCGACGGTTTGGCGGAACAATGGACCCATTCCAGCGGTGACCACTCCGATAACGATGGCGATAACAACGATGCCAATAATAATTTCGATGAGAGTAAAGCCGCGTGTTTTATTCATTGGGCTTTAGCTTAGTAACGTGAGAGAAGAATGAAAAGCGTTAACTGTCGGCATAGCGACTCCAGCATTCTGTTAGTTAACTACATTTTCAGCAATCATAAATGTAGCCTTCTTTATTAATGCACAGTGAAGCACTGGCCCCACCCGGCTCATTAAAAGTTAGCTGACATTGACTGGTGCAATCAAGGTTTTGAGGCTTCCCCAAAGGACCGAACTCAACAGCAAAAGGCAACGATGGCGTATTAACTACTGCCAGTGTGTTATCAGTATAATTCAACAATCTATCGTTACTGTCAGTGGCTCCGGACGGTAAGGTATAAGCTGTTGAACCACAGTTTTGCTCCGGACGACCCAGTGTCGCTGAGGTAACGTAAGCGGCTTTGCAGTCATCTGTCGTTCTTTGCATCGCTGACAACTGGATATTGCGCAGCACGCTTTTAGCGCGCTCGCGCAATACCACACTATCAATGCCGTCAGTGCCAATAAATAAAGGTGCTGCACTGACGGACAATATACCCACCACTACCAGGACTATTATTAGCTCTACTAGGGTGAAGGCTTTCATTTATGCATTAACAACCACCTGTAACTGTGGTTACGGTTGCTTTGTTTGATTCATCTTCCGCTTCTGTATAAAGTAAATGACAACTGTCACCGTCTTCGGCGGTTATAGAAAAATCTACATCGCTAGATTCAAGAGACGATGGGTAAAAACCGACACTACCTTCTGCAGGGTTTCCTGCAGCTGCGGATGTACCACTCCCGGCGACCAAAGTCCAATCGGACGCATCCAGTCCTGCTGCAATATCAATGCCTCCAGCCGCAGCTTCAGGGTAACCGTAAACGATCGAAACAGATCCACCGTTTGTCTCTACGGTGCTACCGCTAGCTGTTCCTGAACTACCGTCAACTAATGAGCGCGCGTAAACAGAATCCATTGCTCCTTTTACTGAGCCTTTAGCCCCCTCAACAGTGCTCACTCTCGCGTCTGAAGAAAAATTAATAAACTGCGGAGCTGCAGTCACTGCCAAAATCCCCAATACGACGATCACAATGATCAGCTCGATTAAGGTAAAACCTTTTTGATTACGCATAGTGTTACTCTCTCTATGTTGAACAATTTTAAATTAAAACTTGTGACACACTTTATCAGTTATTGTTATTACTGAATACGGTTACGCCACCATTTCTTGGGTTATAGACAAAAGCGTTGCCGGTTGTCTGGTAATCGGTTCCGCTGGGTGCGGTGTTTAGATTCTTAATGGTATTGGCCAAGAAATAGACACACAATTGGTTGTCCATTGTCGGCTCGGGATTGGCGACTGCATGGGTGTAATAGCGGTTTTCTCCCAGTGTGGTGAAGTCATCGGTTATGGTCGGCGAACCCTGCAAAATTCCCTGCATTAAGCTCATACAGTCAGCGCTGGTTAAATTTTCATCGTTAATCGAGTTGTCGCCGCGAGCGGTTACTGGATAGCCTGTGTTGCCATCAACATAGATGGGTAACGAATCCAGCTCCACTTGCGCGCCGGCACCATCGGTGCCATTGCCTCTTGGGCGGCCACGGAGTTCCCATTCCCCCCGAGCGATGCCGACAGCACTGGCAAAACCTCCTGCTACACCCTCGATAGCTGAATCTTCAGCGTCTGCTGTTACATCGGTAAAGCGCGGTAACGCGGAAGCCGCCAATAACCCCAAAATTACCACCACGATAATCAATTCTATAATGGTGAAACCGTACTGTTGCTTAACCGCTCTCATGACTTGCGTCCTTTATTACATATGGTCATAGTTTATAACTTTAATTTTACATTTAATAGTAATTACGCTTGGTTTTTGATCAATTTATTTGACCTGTTTCACTGTTATAAAACAGCGTAAACATTTGCTCGTCTGAATTTCCATTGAGTCGATACGAACAACCCTGTGGTTGTTCCGAAATAACCAGGTTATAACGACCACCGGCCAACATCTGCCACAATTCATGACAGCCGTTTTCAACACTTGGCCAGCCTTGCTGGTTCATTATAATTTCAACTTTTGAATCACGGGTCATTAACCAGACGGTGGATGGTCTACCGCGCCGCAACCACTCGGTTTTGGTCAATAGTAGATTCTCATTAAATCGCTTAAGCAGTACTTCACGCTCAGCCTGTTGCCAGCCCCAACCGTCTCCTATAAAGCCTTTTTTTAACATCAACATTATCAACAGGCCGATAGCAACGACAACTAAAACGGTTTGTAACCACCGTTTTAAATTGCTTTGCGCTCTATCTTCCGCTGTCATTTTCGTCTCTGCCCGTTAACCGCCCTGATAAGCACTCATCATATCCCACATTGGGGTAAATATGCCGAGGGCCAATATCAACACCATAACCGCTACCACCGCTATCATGGCTGGCTCGATACGCGCTGTTAATGTTTTAAGATCGTAGTCTGTTTCGCGTTCATAGTATTCAGCCACTTCTCTTAATAACGTATCGATACGGCCCGTTTCTTCACCCACCACGATCATTTGCATCACCAGCGGTGTAAATAACTGGGACTGCCGTGCGGCGCGTGATAAGTTTTCCCCGCGTTCTATGGATCGGCGAATATCGAGAATCTTTTTTTCCATCCAGGCATTATCCACCGCTTCGGCTACCAGCGATAACGCCTGAGTCAGCGGTACACCCGCGCCCAGCATCACCGAAAAGCTACGCGAGAATCGCGCCAGCATCGATCGCTCCAGAATGCTGCCAATAATTGGGACCTTCAGCTTAAGGCTGTCCCACAACAACCTTCCGTTCTTGGTCGCTTTGTAATAGCGAAGACCAAAAAAACTGGCAGTCATGGCAATAATCATTAGCGGCCAGTAATTGACAAAGAAATCAGAGGTTCCTAATAGCGCTCGAGTCGCCCAGGGTAATTCAACGTTAAATCGGCTGAACATATCGGCGAATGTCGGGATCACAAATATGTTTAATACGAACAGCGCAATGACCAAGGCTATCAATACAAAGCTCGGGTAACGGGTCGCCGCTTTGATTCGCTTACGGGTGTCCTGCTCTTTCTCAAGATATAGCGCGAGTTGCTCGAAAGATTCTTCCAGCTGCCCGGTATTTTCGCCGACGTGAACGATGGCGATGACCAGCTTTGGAAATACTTTTTTATGCAGGGCCAGTCCGGCAGATAAGGTCCGGCCGCGCTCTAGCTGGCTATGAACGTCGCGTAATGCCCGCTTCATTCGTTTGTTTTGTGTACTGTCGGATAATCCCTCTATAGCGCGCAGAATAGGAATGCCCGCATTCGTCAACGAGTACATTTGCCGACAAAAGATGATCAGCTGATCGAGATCGACTTGTGGCTCCAGCGCGTCCCGCATGGTTTGTATCACTGAGCCAATACTCAGGGTAGTATCGCTGCGCTTAGTGTCATTGCGGCCAGTCGGTTTACTACCACCGGCTGCGTTAACCTGCACCGGAATTAGCCCACGACTCATCAGGTTACTGGCTGCTGCACGAGAGTCATTGGCTTCGACATCGCCCGTTTGTAAGTTGCCGTTTTTATCCCGCGCCTGATAGCGAAACCGCATACTAAGACTCCTCAGCCTCGGCATTGGCATCGCTTTCTATGTCAGTCTTAGCAAGCGTAATGTTATCTTCCACGCTTTCCGCCAAAAATAACACTTCCTCGACGCTGGTTATTCCTTGCTGCGCATATTCCAGCGCTACCAGCGCCATCGACCGAAATCCCGGTGCCTCATTAGCTGCTTCAGCAAATTGCTGGGTATCGTTCATGCGTAATGCGTCCATCATTGGTCGGTTCATTTCCAGCAGTTCGAAAACACCAATACGACCTTTGTAACCCGTGTGGTTACAGGACTGACAACCGCTACCCATTTTGTAGGTTTTGGCGGAGCTGTCTTTTTCTAGATGCTCCAGTAATGCCGCTTGGTCATCATCCAGGGGCTTGGCCGTCGCACAATTATCACACACCCGACGCACCAGTCGTTGGGCAATAATACCGCGCAGTGCGGCAGCGACTAAATACGATGGCGCGCCCATGTCTATTAGCCGCATGGCACTCGTGATCGCATCATTGGTGTGTAACGTTGATAACACTAAGTGACCGGTTATAGCGCCACGCAAGCCTATCTCGACCGTTTCATGGTCACGCATCTCACCGACCATGATGATATCGGGATCCTGACGCAAGGTGGTGCGCAAGACACGCGCGAAATCGAGACCAATTTTTTTATTGGTCTGCACCTGAGAAATCCTTGGCAGTCGATACTCGACTGGATCCTCGACCGTAATCACCTTTTTCTTTTCGGTATTGAGCTCGCTCAACGCGCCGTATAGCGTGGTTGTTTTACCTGAGCCGGTAGGTCCGGTCACCAGCAACATTCCATGCGGCCGCCCAATTAATGCACGTACGCGTTTTAACAGAGGCGCCGGCATACCCGTTTGTTCCAGCGATAAAATACCGCTGGTCTGATCCAGTAAACGCATAACGCAGGATTCGCCATACTGTACGGGCATGGTCGATACACGCACATCAATACTGTGGTTTTTAACCTTAATATTAAAGCGACCATCCTGGGGTAAACGGCGTTCAGAAATATCCATGCCCGACATTAGCTTTAGGCGTAGCACCAACGCATTGGCGATATTAGTCTCGTCGAGGATGTTTTCCTGCAGCACGCCGTCAATACGCTGCCGAATGCGCAGCATATTCTCGTCGGGCTCGATGTGGATATCTGATGCCCGTACTTGTACGGCATCCTCGAACAGCGACTGCAACAGTTTGGCAACGGTCGCGTCTTCGCCCTCTTCATCCAGACTTAAAGTACCAAGCTCAAATTCTGAGGTTTCTTCGTACTCATCCTGCAGTTGGCTGGCAAAGGTCTCTATCTCTTTCGTACGCCGATATAGAGCATCAAAGGCCTGCAGTAGCTCGGACTCCGAAACGACCGCAAATTCGAGATTTCTTGGCGCTAACCGTTGGGTGATAGCATCAACTGCGGATAAGTCAGCGGGATCGCTCATTCCCACTAACGCAGAAGAATCGTCCGACTCAATAACCAACGCACGATGTCGTCGTGCCTGAACCTCGGGCAGTAACTTGAAAGTTTGTGGTGGAATTTGTCGGTCGCTAATCGATAACAGCGGTAACTTTAATTGCTGCGACAAGAATTCAAGCAGCTTTGATTCAGTAATGTAACCCAGCTCGATAAGTGTTGCGCCAAGCTTACGACCTGATTGCTTTTGCTCTTTTAAGGCATTGTCTAACTGCTGTTCACTAATGACCTGTTCCTGAACCAACAGATCACCAAGACGCATTTTAAGGCGTGGGCGTTTCATGCTGGCTCCTTAACTGTTGTATCTGCTGAGCAATAAATTCCAGCGTGGCCTGGTTACCGACCAATTGCGCCGCACGCTCGAAGTACCGCAGGGCTGCCTGCGGATCAGTATCTCTTAGTGCCAGGGCAAGACCCAGATGCCAGCGGCCTTTATCGGGTTCGACCTTAACTAATGCACGGTAGCTGCTGCTCATTAGTGCCGTATCATTCAGTTTTTGTCCCAGCTCTGCCATAAACTGATAATACTGTTTAAACTCATTCGGGTCTGGCTGACGTTGCATTAAAAGCTGTTTTGCCGATCCTGCTTCACCTCTTTTATCAAGCATGCTGGCCGCTAACAGACGTAACGAATGAGCATTCGGAAACGCTTCCAGGCCATCGCGTAAAATGGACAATCCCTTATTGAGTTGACCACGCCCATACTCAAGCGCCGCCCACTCCTTGCGCGCTTCATGCAAATCGGGTTTGGCGTCGAGAGCATCGCTGAAATAATCAGAAGCATCACTAAATAATCCTCTGGACTGCGCATCACGGGCTTTTCTTAGCGCTCTCTCTGCTATCTCTGCAGCACTCAGATTAACGCTTCTTTTGGTAAATGAGCCTTTGTCGTTAGTTGTTTTAGTATTTTGTTGCCGGTCAGCCTCAGGCTCGGTTCTCTCTACTTTTGCCTTTACCGGGTTTGCTTCTTTTGCCCGGGCGATAGCGGCTGTATCGATTTGCTCTGGCAGCTCAAATGGCTTTGCTGAGTCCTCCTCAGCGGGCTGTTGAGAGTCTGATGGTTGTTGTTGCGTCGTCGCCAGCGGCTGCGGATTCAACGGTTGTTCCGCTACTGACTGAGGTTCTGAGCTATTTTCGTTGGCGCGGGTGCTATCGCTACCAAACCCTATTTCGTCACTCATAAAAACAAGCGCCAGCACAACAATACTGAACAGCAGCAGTACCACTAACTTAGTACCAATAGGGGATCTCCGGCGAGGCGCAACCGCTGACCCCTGATAACCGCTCGACCCGGACTGTTGATGACGCTTATCAAGGTCTTTTAGCACTTTATTGATGATGCTCATGAGCTTAGTCCTAAGCTCTGAAGAATCTTACTAATCGGCATTTGCATATAACGCAGGCTTGCTATTCCAATAATAATGATAAGTGCGCTAACAATCAGCCACACCACCAAGCGGTAATTCCGTGGTTTATAAACAACATCCTCGGTGTCTTCGGCAGCAAGCTTAAGATCTCTGTAGGTTAGCTGATGTCGTCCTTCTCCGTAGGCCAGTAGCAGCATTTTATGACACAACATATTAACCAGCCGCGGTATGCCACGACTGCATTGATAAACGGAGTTTACTACTGAACTAGAAAAGATTGGCGCCCCTTTATAACCTGCAACGTTCATCCGGTGGCCAATATATTGTGACGTTTCATTGGCGTTCATTGCTGTAAGACGGTAGGAAAAGCTAATCCGTTGCCGCAACTGGCGAAATCGATGCTGCTGCAAACGCTCATCTAGCTCGGGTTGACCAATCAACACAATATGAATCAACTTGCGCGACTCTGTTTCCATATTAGACAACAGCCTTACTGCCTCCAGACTATCCTCGGGGAGTGCCTGCGCCTCATCTATCAGTAAAACTACGGACTTACCTGACTGATTAATATCAACTAGCCGTTGTTGCAGAACCCGTGCCAATTGATGCTCTGTTTCTATAGTCTGGGTATCAACTTCCAGTTCGTGGGCGATGGCGCGTCTAAGTTCTTCAGGATTCAAATAGGAGTCAGGGACATAGGCGGTTCGAAAAAAGTCCGGAATCTCGTCCAGTAGACGCCGACATAACAAGGTTTTACCAGTGCCTACTTCGCCGGTTACTTTAATAAACCCTTCGCCTGTATTCAGGGCTGTCAGTACCACCTTCACCGCTTGCGCATGACTGTCTAGCTCGCAATAAAATTGCGTGTTAGGCGTTATCGTAAACGGCAGTTGTCTTAATCCATAGTGATACAAATACATAAGCAACGGCTAGCCAACTATTAACGGTTTAACTCAGGGAACCAAGTTTCTAAAAGTTCCCGCGAACGCTCAAGTTCCTGTTGCCAGGTATCCACACCGATCACAGTCGGCTTAATCAAAATCACCAGTTCTTTTTTCTGAGCACTATTACTTCTATTCGTAAATAAGTTACCAATCAACGGGATATCGCCAAATAATGGTACCTTTTGAATATCTTCACTGGTTGATGTCTGCATCAACCCTCCGAGCACCACAATCTCACCATTGCGCGCTCTAACTATGGTATCGGACTCACGAATATTGCTTCGGGCAAGTGGCAGCCTGAGTGTCTCATCGCCAATCTGTATTACTTTCTCTTGTTCAGCGGTTTCGACCACAGAAGGGTGAACATGCAGAGTAACGACGCCATCGTCGCTAATCTGCGGTGTCACATCTAAAGAAATACCTGAGAAAAACGGTGTGAGTTCGACGTCAGAGCTGGTAAGGGCGTCACTGATGCCCGAACTGTTGGTCTGCGACTGAACATCAGTCACGTAGTACTCATCCTCACCGATTTTTATTACCGCTTTTTGGTTATTGGACGCACTGACCCTTGGATTAGACAAAACCTGGACACTCCCCTGGGTTTGCAGCAGATCTAAAAAGCCAGAGAAATTATTATCCTGAAAACGTAAACCAAAGACCCCGTTACTTGTGGCAGCGCTTAAATCGTTCGGTATCGAGCCGTTAAAACTTACGTCAAAACCAGACGACAATTGATCCAGCTCACTCCAGCGAATACCCTGCTGAAATTCATCACCCAGGGTCACTTCGATAATGCGCGCTTCCAAAATAACTTGTCGTTGTAAGCGTGTTTGTATAGTGGACAGGAACTCCCCAACAGCCCTCAACTTTGAAGGCTGAGCAGTTACGCTAACAATACCAGCCTGGGGCGATAAAACGACACTGCCTGAGGTACCCACCACCTTTTCCAACATCGATTCAAGCGAACCCCACAGATCAGTTTCTGACTGAGTGCTGATACTTGCTCCATTGCCCTGTTGATTATTACTTTGGAAGCTACTTCCGCCTTGGCTGCCCCCACTACCACCAATCATTCCCGGGTTATTAAAGCTGCCCGAACTGCTACTCATATTAGAGGAATTGCCAAGGTTTCCACTTTGATTACGTTCCTGGCTAACGCCACCACTGCTAATCTGAGTTTGGGACATGCCAAAACGCTTTAGTGACAAGTAATCCAAGGAAAACGTCTTAGTTCTGACACCCTGCGGAAAGACTTGGATCATCCGGTTGTTTTGTTTTATTTCATAACCGTATGTATCTCCAATAACATCAAGCGTTTCAACTATCGTGACGTCTTTGAGATCGACCGAAATGGTACCGTCTACATCCGGGTGAACGATAATGTTATAGGGCGTATCCACCGTTAAGCTATAAAAGAAGTCGCGTGCCTCTACCTCGTCTGCCTGTAATACAAAACGGGGCTCTTGCAGGATACTATTTTCTCCGCGTTGCTCAGACGGCTCCGTCAAAAAGGCGAGCACCTCATCGGGGATTTTATCTTTACTTTTAGTATTGTTACTGGTTTGCTGTCTATCTACTGACTGATGACCTTTCAATGCATCATAAGGTTCTGATGGACTATGAGTCGGATGATACGCACAACCCGCTAGCACACTCAACACGCCTATACTAAGAAGCCATTTCATTAGCCGCCTCCATTAATCGCTGAGCGTTTTTTTATTTTTTTCCCAAACATCGTTAATTCGAGTTCTTGTTGATCATTTTGCAGCCGAATGCGCTGACTTTCGATAGCAGTAATTCGATAGTTACCCACTTTGTCTCCCAGTTGATAACGCTGCCCATCAATAATGGCGTAGCTATTGTTACCAAACGAAATAATTTGCGTTAGTGTCAGCTGACGTTGCTGTGTCGTACCATTTTCGCTCGCCGTGGGGCTCCAACCGTACGGTCTTGTCGGGTCACTGGCCTTGGCTGCAACAGAAATTGCGGCAAGCGTTAAGGCAATCAATAGTTTATAGTTGCTAACCACCAATGATCTCCTTATCAACACTTAATAATTGCCAGGCCAAATCTACCCGCGCTTGCGGATAGTCTGTCACTTTATAGCGGAACTTATACCACTGTACTTCTGGATTCCGTTTGCGTAACTCCCGGAAAAACTCCTGGAGCTCCGTGAAGTTCCCTTGATAAGAGGCGTTAACTCGATGCCGATATAAGTTCACGGTTTGTTCTGTGGTAATCGCTTCAGGAGAACTCGACTCCAGACTAACAAGAGCGATCCCGTCAGGATAATCCAACGCATTTTCTATAAACTTTCGCCTTGCAGATTGATCAAGCAACGTATAGCTATCGGTCTTTTCTTTCAGTGACGCTAATCGTGCCTGCTTTCGTTTTATCTCTTCCAGTAACGGTTTATCGACGTTAACTGCTAATTGTTGCTGCAATTGTGCCGATGCTATTTCTAACTGTTCAATCTGTTGTTCAGAGGCTCTTATTTTTTGCTCATCCCTACGCAGTTGCTCCTGTTGCGGCAGCACGCCGTAGCTTATTAATGGCAAGGTTACTAAAACCCAAGCTGCGACAGCGATCAGCGCTCTGCGCTCTTTCGGTAGTTCGCTAAACTTTTCACAGTACTGCTGCCACAAATCGTGCCATTGACGCATTATTGACTGTCCTCTCGCTCAGAGGTCTCAGGTGCCGTTTCGGACGTATCCTGATTGGTCAGGCTAAAAGTCTGCTCTCCTTTGTCATTTCTATCGAGATCGACAACAGCAAAACGACTACGTGACAAAAGCTCTGTTTGATCAAATCGTTTCATCCAACGAGGCAACAAATTTGCTTTTATCGCCTTGCCATTTAACGACACGCCCGCCGGGGTCATGGAAAACTCTGTTAACCACAAGCCTTCAATATTTGTGTTTGACAGGTCCTGCATCAGCTCATCAGGTGTATTGGTTTGACGCTGCTGTTCGGCCAACTTGGTGTTTAGCTGACGTTGAGCTGTGATTTCTTTGTCCAGTTGGTCCGCTCGCTCGGCAAGTTGCTGACTTGGCTCGCGTTGCTCTAACTGTTGCTGTTGCTGCTGTTGCTGTTGCTGAGCCTGATTTAATTGCTGATTAACACGTTCAAGCTGCTGCTTAACTTTGTCACTTTGCCACCCGACATAAATTGACGCGCTAACAGCCACGATTAAAAGCACCACCGCAACAATAATTAACCTGGGTAAGGTCAGTGTTTGAACAACTGGCTTTAACTCGTCGCGTAGCAGGTTAACTGTTTGTTTCATTCACCGGCTCCAGTAGCTGAGTCAGGAGATTTATCCGGCAATGCTGCAGCCAACGCTTCAATATCACTAAAGTCGCCTTCACAGAGCTCGTTCATCCAGGACTGGTACGAAAAAGCCTCTACATTCACTGCTAATAAATCTTGTAAAGCTGTTTTCATTGCGTCCATTTGTGGATGTTTGATAGCAAGCTGTATTTGTTTCACCGGAGCTTGTCGCAGCTGGCTCTCAAAGTAATCCATTGACCGTTGCAACTCAGTCGCCATCGGCTCCATTGCACCAAGCTCGATTTCCTCTTTACTGTAGCCATCAAGCGATCTCAGACCACGCAGGCCGCGAGAAAAACATAACTGTCCCTGATGATAGATTTGAGCTATGTAGCCACCATTTTGGACAGGGTACAAACAAAGCACCGCTGTCGCTGATGGTTCATGCAGCTTTTTAAGCTGCAGTTCACCAACAGAGATTAATACTAACTGCCAATCGGCATTTATTATGGCATGCACCCAGTCGACTAATTCACTCTTTTTAGCGACCACCGCAACCACTTTATTGTGGCCTGATGCCTGGTAGGGAAGCTCATAATAGTCTGTGATCATGTCTTCCGGAGCTAACTCCACCAGCTCACCGAGCTGAAAAGCGAGGCTCGAGGCGATATCTTGCTCAGGTAGGTCGGGTCGGTCGATAGCAACGGCCTGATAATGGCGGACGCCCAAAACAAGCTCCGTTACGCAGTGTCTTAGGTCGAGCTTATGGTAGCGTTTTTGGCACTGCTCTATAGTTGAGGGGATATCGCCTGCTGAAAGGTCAAAAGTATCGTTAACAACAACTTCGGGATGGTCATGCTTTGTATGCCGCAACACTAAAAGTCGCAGCTGCTGTTCACCCAAGTGTAAAATTATCCGGTATTCACCAGAACGCGTCTGAGACGCTCCGAAGCGCACGGTACTTCCTTTTTCTCATAATAGTTATAGGATTCAAATGCTAACACGTTTTATAACATAAAGAGAACAAAAAACTATCGCCATATCACCCTAAAAACGGAACTGGCTAACAGCCCGGCCAAGCTTTCCAGCCAGTGTTTGTAATTGGTGTGCGGTGGAGCTGGTATGCTCTGTTGCTTCTTGATTTTGGTCTGCCATCTCAGAGAACCGTTCTACATTGCGGGCCACCTCGTCACTGGCGGCATTTTGCTCGCCCAGAGCATTACTAATATCCTGCACAACCTGCAACACTCGGTCGAAGCTTTCGCGAATTTCATTAATCGCCTGACCTGTCATGGAGGCAAGCTCGACACCCTCTTCTACTTCCTGAACGCCGTGCTGCATTTGTTTAACGCTGGCCTGAGTCCCCGTTTGAATCTTAGCAACCATGGATTCAATTTCGTCGGTTGATTCGCTGGTTCGTTGTGCCAGGTGACGCACTTCGTCAGCAACAACCGAGAAGCCACGACCCTGCTCACCGGCCCGAGCTGCTTCGATAGCCGCATTCAACGCCAACAAATTGGTTTGATCAGCAATAGATTTAATCACGTTAACAATGGAGGTAATTTGCTCAGATTGCTTATCCAGTTCGACTAATTGCCCGGACGCTTGCTGCACCGCATCACTAATTCGATTCATAGCAGCCACCATCTGCTCCATAATGGCCGCACTTTCTTCGGCGTTTTTGCCTGACTCTTCGGAAATTTGTTTAGCTTCAGCGGCATTATCGGCTACGTGATTAATACTAACGCTAAGCTCCTGCACTGAGGTAGCGATGGTATTTGATGCTTTGGACTGTTCGTCAGAGGAAGCCGACAACTGCTCAGCTGTGCTTGCAACCGATTGACTGGCCGAATCAAGTTCGCCCGAGGCAGATTTGATTTCGCCCATCATATTGCGCAACTGAGTCTGCATGGTTGCCATTGCCGATAGCAGCTCGGCAATCTCATCGCCCCCCTCGTCATCTACCTGGCTATTCAGATTGCCGTCAGCAATTGCTGTTGCAACCCGCATTGCATCGTTAATCCGGGTTTCTAGCTGACGTTTGAATAACATGGCCGAGACAACCGCCACGGCTGCAACTAAAAGCCCTCCAATAACAACGACTAAACGAACGACATTAGCAGCGGCGTCAGCGGCATCGGTTCGATCCACCAAAAGTTGCTCTTCCGTCGCTGCAAACTCGTTCATCAGGCTACGCAATTGTTCCATACTTTGTTCGCCGCGCCCTTGCTTGACGATATAAGCCGCCTGGTCAAGTCCCATTGCTCCGGTACCATATTGGGTGCGAATATCTATCGGCGGCTCTACGGCCTCGGTTAACCATTGCTGATAAACCTCTTCGACTTTAGCAAGCCGTTGCTGCTGCTGCGGATTGTCCGAAGTAAGCTGGCGTAATGACTTTAAATTACGCTGCACGCCTTCTTTACCCTCTATATAGGGCTGTTTAGCGTTGTCTTCACCACTGATGACGAAGCTAAGATAACCACTTTCAATGCTTAACAAATGTTTAACGACATCTTCAGCTTCACTAATGACCGTAAATGTGTGCTCTGCACGGGCTGTCGTATCAACCATATTCGATACACTTACCATTACCGTTGCTATAAGCCCGGCAAGAACTATTACGATAACGCCAAAGGCGATGACCAGTTTGTGTATCAGCTTCATACGGTTGTTCCCATTTGCTCGGTGCTCTCCTTTCCAATAATGTCATTATCGGCCCGATAGAGAGTTTCTACAGTCTTTTTTAACGGTGCTTAGTCATCTGCCATTGTAACGACTGCCCTGCATAATACGGCACAATGACACCATCTGCGGTATCCAATGATGCTGGCAAACTCCAGGGTTTACGAATTAAAGTAACGGTTTGTTGATTTCGCTCAAAACCGTAAAAAGCGGCACCATTAACAGAGGCAAAATTTTCTAGCTTGTCGAGTGCTTTATGCTGATCAAAAAACTCGGCATAAAGCTCCAGTGCTGCCGGGGCCGAATAACAGCCTGCACAACCACATGCAGTTTCTTTATTGGCTTTTACATGAGGCGCCGAATCGGTACCCAGAAAAAACTTTGAGCTGCCTGATAAGGCCGCTTGTTGCAGTCGCAGCTGGTGCTCACGGCGTTTTAAAATCGGTAGACAATAATTATGCGGCTTGACGCCGCCAACCAATAAATCATTGCGGTTCATCAGCAAGTGTTGTGGCGTTATGGTCGCTGCGACATTGTCGTTAGAACCATTGACAAAGTCGACCGCATCGCCGGTGGTAATATGCTCTAACACTAAACGTAACTGTGGAAATTGTGTGGTAATTGGCAATAAGTGCCGATCGATAAACACTTTCTCCCGGTCAAAAATATCAATATCTGCATCGGTCACTTCACCATGCACCAGCAATGGCACTTGCTGCTCTTGCATGACCTCCAGCACAGGCGCCAAAGCTTCTACCGATTTAATACCAGCTGCAGAATTAGTTGTGGCACCAGAGGGGTATAGTTTAAAGCCAATGATGTGCGGGTGTTGCGCTGCCTTTTTTACTTCATCTGCAGAAGTCTCGGCCGTTAAGTACAGCGCCATTAGCGGCTCAAAAGTTAATGCAGCCGGTAGCGCCTCGATAATTCGTTGGCGATAGGCTAAAGCCATATCGACTGTGGTTACCGGCGGCATCAGATTAGGCATAACCACGGCTCGCTTAAAAGTTTGTGCCGATGCCGGCACTGTGGTCTCCAGTAATTTGCCATCTCGAAGGTGTAAGTGCCAGTCATCTGGGCGGGTTATCGTCAACTGCTGCATGAGTTCTCCTTTGTTATCGTTCCGGGAGCTAAAACGGTTGTTTAAATTATAAGCCTTGCCAGCCCGCGCTGTCTAACCAATTCCCATAGCTTGTTTCCAGTGTTTTCGACAGCATGAGACATATCGATCGTTACCCCCTATTGCTATTTGTTGACCCATGGTTACTGCATTGCCCTGTTTGTCGACTCGTAAAGACATAGTCGCTTTGCGACCACAATGACAGATGGTCTTCATTTCAACCAACTTGTCAGCAACCGCCAACAATACGGCGCTGCCCGGAAAGGCGTTGCCAAACGCGTCGGTTCTAATGCCATAACACATTACTGGAATATTATGCTGATCCGCCAAAGTTGTTAATTGCCAAACCTGCTGTTCAGTTAAAAATTGTGCTTCGTCAATCAACAAACAATCAATAGCGCTGCGTTGATGAGCAGACAGCACTTTTTCAGTGAGCTCACAGTCACTGCTAAACTGAATAGCAGCGCGCTTAATACCTAGCCGCGACGCTATATAGCCATTGCCAGCACGATCATCAATTGCCGGTGTCATTAACATCACTCGCTGTTTGCGTTCCTCATAGTTATGAGCAACTTGTAGCAGCGACGTACTTTTCCCGGCATTCATTGCCGAATAAGTGAAATACAGAGAGGCCATAGTTTTTTCATTATCGTTATTATTATTGAATGGTGAATTATGTCATCATAATTAAAAGCAAATCTTACCGAGGAGCCACCAATATGCAATACCCTACCGAATTTATTAAAGCCATGCCTAAAGCAGACTTGCACCTGCACTTAGACGGCAGCCTGCGCGCCAGCAGTCTGGTGGATATGGCAAAACGCGCCGATGTAGAACTACCCAGTTACACCGAAGAGGGGCTCTTCGAGCAGGTTTTTAAGTCTCACTACAATAATCTCGGTGAGTATTTAAATGGCTTTCAATACACCTGCGCGGTGCTACGTGACCTGGAAAACCTGGAGCAAGCGGCTTACGAATTAGCTATCGATAATCAGCAAGAGGGCGTCACTTATATCGAGGTACGGTTTGCTCCCCAGTTGTTAATGAACCCAGCTACGGGCGTTACTTTCGACACGATTATGCATGTGGTTAACGATGGCTTAAGCCGCGCTAAAAATGAATATAATCAGCAGACCGAAGTGCAGCAGGGTGAAAAACCCGCGTTTGATTATGGCATCATTAATTGCGCAATGCGTATGTTCGGTAAGAAGGGCTTCTCGCCTTATTACACTCAGCTGTTCCAGCAACTCCGTGACTTTGAGCCGATGCAGGTAATCCGTACCGCCGCAATGGAATTGGTTCGTGCCAGTGTCAGGATGCGCGACGAGGAAGGCATTCCAATTGTTGGCCTGGATATTGCCGGTCAGGAAATAGGTTATCCGGCAAGCCAGTTTAAAGATATCTATGAGTACGCGCACAAGAACTTTTTGCTGAAAACCGTGCACGCCGGTGAAGCTTATGGTGCCGAAAGCATTTTTGAAGCTTTGACTCAGTGTCATGCAGATCGCCTGGGGCATGGTTACTCTTTATTTTCACCCGAGATGACCGAAGATCCCAACATTAAAGATCCTAAAGCTTATGGCGAAAAGCTCGCTTCTTATATCGCTGACCAGCGGATTGCGGTAGAAGTATGCTTAACCAGTAACTTGCAAACCAATCCAGCTATTGGTGATATTAAAAATCACAACTTCAAGCACATGCTGGACCATCGGTTGGCGACGGTTATCTGCACTGATAACAGGTTGGTCTCACGAACGACGGTCAGCAACGAATACCAGCTCGCGGTTGATAATTTTGATATCCCGTTGCACCGCTTAAAAGATATGGTGGCATATAGCTTTAAGAAAAATTTCTACCCAGGCTCGTACACTGAAAAACGTGATTACACCAAACAGAATCTGGCGTATTTTGACAAAATGGTCAGCAAATTCGGATTAACTGAATAATTTACTCGATGGATGCCCGCCAGGTCGCAATATCAACCGGGCGGGCATAGTGGTAGCCCTGCATAATAATTGCGTTGTCAGCATTGTAGAGGAAGTCCGCCTGTTGCTGTGTCTCTACGCCTTCCGCCACAATCCGCATGTTCATATGATTAGCCACAGAGATAATTGTCTGGATAACGCCATTTTTAACTCTTGGGTCAAACATCGCATCAATAAAGCTTTTATCTATCTTGAGTTCATGAACCGGCAGTCGACTGAGATAAGCAAGCGACGAGTACCCGGTGCCAAAATCATCAATCGCGAACTGTACTCCCTGGTTTGTTAAACGGTCCATTTTTGCGACGACATTCGACACATCATCAATTAACACCCCTTCAGTTACTTCAAGCACTAATGACCGGTGTTCAATGCCTGTTTCTTTGACCAGCGCGTCAATCCAGTCCTCAAAATCTGACTTGCGGAAATGGCGCGGGCTGATATTAACCGAAATAGTAAGCCGCCGGCGTTGCTGCTGCAATTCTGCCAATAACTCACAGACTTGAGTTAGCACCCAGCGGTCGATGGCAACAATCAAATCAGACTGTTCGGCGATTGGGATAAATTGCGCCGGAGAAATCATCCCCTGCTCCGGGTGTTGCCAACGAATTAATGCTTCGGCACTAATGATTTTGCCGGAATGTAAGCACTGCGACTGCAGCTGTAATCTAAGTTCTTCGTTGCTGAGAGCTTGCCGCAGTTGCTTCTCCATCTCAAATTGCTGTCGGACCTCTTGACTAAATTGGCTGTGATAAAAACGAAAGCTATTTCCCCCCTGCTGTTTTGCTTTGTGCATGGCGGTTTCAGCTGAACGAATCAGTTTTTCAGCCGTTGTTTCATCGTCACCCGTTAGTTTTGCATCTGGGTAAATAGCGCACCCAATACTAATGGAGATTTTGACCTCTTCATTCATCACTAGAAACGGGTTCTCTGTAGTACTTAGCAATAAGTTAGCTATGGCTTCAGCTTTGTGTTTCGCGTGATTACGCTGAGTACAGTTTTCAGGTAGCAGCACCGCAAAGGCATCAGCACCGAGGTGCGCCAATGTATGCTCTCTGCCTTTTAATTCCAGCTTTAACCGTTCAGCAAATGCCTTTATTAAATCACTACCAAACTCGTAGCCACGGGCATCGTTAATATGCTGTAAACGGTCCATATCTATTAATAGTAAGGCTCCGTAGTGCTCAACTTGTCTACCAGCCAATACCTGTTGCATCAGCTCGGATAAATGAAAGCGGTTAGGTAACGCTGTCAGCGGCTCATAGTACGCCAGAAAATGAAGCTTTTCTTCGTCTGCTTTACGCTCGGTTATATCCTCTTCTACACCGATAAAATGAGTAATTTTTCCGTCTTCATTAATAACCGGCGTAATGGTAGCCCAAACCACATAATTACTGCCGTCTTTACGTTTATTGAGCAACTCGCCGCGCCAGGTTTCCCCTGACTTTAAGCGATTCCATAGTTGGTCGTAGGTTGTCTGCATGGTGGCGCCCGATTGAAGAACTCGGGGATTCTGACCAATTAACTCCGCCCGACTATATCCAGTCACTTCAATAAAGGCTTTATTAACGTACTCGATCTCACCATCAATGGAAGTAATCAGTACGCACTCATTGGTTTGCTCTATTGCGGTATTGAGTTTTTGCAAGTCTTTAAAATAGGCAGAGCGATCACGAGCGATTGTCTCTATGGCGCGGGCCATAAGGCCCAGCTCATCATTGTCTTTGAGTGGAATTTTAATTTCAGTCGACGCGTCTTTTAATTTTTCGACGCCCTGCTGCAAACGCTGCAAGGGGAGAGTCAATTTTCGGTGTAGGTAAAGTTTAAGCATCGAAGCCAGCACTAACACCAATATCAGTTCTATCAGCAAGGTCCCCAACCGCTGGTTAGCTATCGCAAAAAGACTTTCCTGATGCCGATAAACAATCAGCAACGACCAGTCCTGAACTGTTTGATTGTCATCCACGGCACCAGTTAACGGCACCTTGCTAAGAAAACGATCTTGCTCTGGCTGAAAAACCAGCTCGGAGTACTTACCTGCCGACTTTAAAAAAGGCTTCGGCAAATCATCAACAACGCGTTGCAGTCGGCGGCCTTGATCGGTCGTCATGGTCGAATAAACGACCCGCCCATAGGGATCGTAAATTAGTGCTCTGTCTACCCTCCGGTGCACTTCCAGCTCAGCGATCACCTCTTTAATCAACTCCGGATAGCCGTAGCGGATAATGCGATTAAGAGTTGCCTGAGTTAAAAAGCCGGTGGTACGTAATTCTCGTTCAGCCAGACTTCTGTTTTCGAGCATTTGATGGTTCAGGGTTAAACCGACCAATCCGATAAAAACGCAAATACTGACTGTCGCTACTAGTACGGTCGCCTTGGTGCTCAGGCTTTGCCAAAACTTGACTTGTTGATAGGCGCGCGTTTTCCTCATTAGCGTGACTCAACCATACAGTAATCAAGCTTAACGGGCTCTCTGAGCAATTCGTTATCTAACAAATATTTTTGCAATGATGTGGTTGCGCGCTCCAGATCAAATTCCTGCGGTCTGGTTGCGCCAATCAGTTTCAAATTGGCCAGTGCCGATGACACGCTCTCTAGTGGCATTTGAGTATTAGCAGCGATAAGCTCCATCACCTTGTGGTCCCGCGTTTTAATTTTGCTAACCGTCTGATCCCACGCCTGTCGAATATACGATTCGATATGTTGTTGATGCTGTAGCCATATACTGCGTTTTATCACCAACACATCAATAATTTCACCACTGATTTGACGACTATCAAAAATAATCTCAGCACCAAGCTTTTTTAACTCACCAAGGGTTGGATAAAAGCTAATTACTCCATCGACTTGCTTGCTGTTAAACAACTCAACCTGCATGTTGGGTGTTGCCGCCACCGAAATGATTTCACGCCCCTCAAACACTCCCGCCGCTAACGCGCGATCGAGGATATAGCTGCCTACGGTCTTAATTTCGTGAGCTATTTTTAAAGGTTCGGGCTGCGCTCGCCAGTTGGGCTGCATTAACAAAGCGTCGGCGCCTAATGAAATATCAAGAACTTTGGCTACACACAAAGGATCGTTAACGTCCTGTTGATAGCTTAATGCTTCGTCTAACGTTAATAAGCCGCCGTCCAGCTGTCCCTCAGCCATTAATCTGACTACGTTAGAGGTAGCAGGTAGCAAATGAAGTTTTAGCTTTGAGGTAATTGATGAGTCTGGATTGAGTTCTTGGTAGACAAATAATGGCTGGTAGCCCAACCAACTATTACCTGCCAAATTCACGGGCTCGTGCGGTTGCGAACATGCAGCAATCAGCAACAAACCTCCGGTAAACGTTACCCATCGTTTTAGCTTCTGGATAATTTGATAACCGGAGGTGATACGCATGGTTACGCCTTCACACTAGATAATCTTTGCTTGCTAGAAGGGAATGTCATCATCAAAGTCCGTAGCATCCGGAGAAAATGGTTGCGGTTGCGATGGCTGCTGCGGCTGTTGCTGTGGGCGCGATTGCGGTGCATTCCCCTGATTACCCGTATTTTGCTGTTGCGGCGCATTCTGCTGATAACCTTGCTGATAACCACCCGCCTGAGCCGGCGCTGGCTGGCCTTGGTTCATATTCTGGTTCATGTTGTCGCCCATGCCGCCACCGCGAGAGTCCAGCATTTGCATTTCATTCACAACAATCTCTGTGGTGTAGCGGTCCTGGCCTTCCTGAGTTTGCCATTTACGTGTTTGCAGGCGACCTTCAATGTACACTTTCGAGCCTTTTTTCAGATATTCGCCCACAATTTCAGCGAGCCGGCGGTAAGCTACGCAGCGGTGCCATTCTGTCTGCTCACGAGGTTCGCCGGTTTGCTTATCTTTCCAGGTTTCGCTGGTTGCAATCGACAAGTTAGCGATCGCTGTACTGTTTTGGGTATATCTGATTTCCGGATCGGCGCCAAGGTTACCAATTAGAATGACTTTATTCACACCGCGACTGGCCATGCTGTTCTCCTGTTTCGTCTATCTTTAACTTATTGAATTTTTTAAATATTCTGTTATTTATACTGTTGCAAGAGACCTTGCACGGTCTCTTCATCATAACGCTTTTTATCGACTTTTAAATAACTAATTTTATCGTCTTCAGCATAACGTACTTCCTCAACGCCAGCGACCGATAGCAGCTGTTCGTTAAGTTCTTTTATGACACTTAATGCTTCTATGTGTTGCAGAGATATCGCCACATTAGTCACCGGCTTTGGGTTTTTCATAGCAACGGTGAATAATAACCAAAAGCATAGCAGTACTAATGAGGCGATACCGAGTCCTGCCAGCTGAAACTGTTGTAAGAACCAACCTCCTCCAGCACCGCCAATAAAGGCCCCCAGAAACTGGCAGGTGGCGTATAAGCCACTGGCACTTCCTTTACTACCCGCAGGTGCAATTCGAGTTAATAAGGATGGTAGCGAGGCTTCGAGATAATTAAAGCCGGAAAAAAATACCACCAACGCCAATGCCAGACCCGCCATACCAACGGCTACAAAGTCCGCCAGTGCTATTGCGACAATAAGCATAACTAGCGCAATCCGAAACCAAAAAACTTGATTGTCGGTGCGTGAACTGCGAATGATCATCGGCACCATAACAGCTATGGAGAGCAGCAGAGTTGGTAAGTAAAACCAAGCATGGGTAGCCGTATCAAAACCGGCATTTTGCAGTTGCGTCGGTAACGTAATAAACCAGGCGGTTAACACCGCATGCAAGACAAATACACCCAGATTCAACTGCCATAACTGACCGTTTTTTAACAAGCCTTTTAACTCAGAAGCCACCGGTAATGCTTCTCTTCGGGCGCTACGCGTGGTGACTCGCGGCACACTCACCACCAGCACGATAATTCCGACAACGCCGCTAGCTGCTGTAAACCAAAATAAACCTGATAAACCAAGCCAACTACCTAATAGCGGCCCGGCAACCATCGCTAGCGCAAACGCAAGACCAATACACATGCCTATAATAGCCATTACTTTAGTGCGTTGTTGCTCCCGCGAAACATCCGCTGCCATTGCTAGAATCGCAGCGGCAATGGCACCTAATCCTTGAATTGCCCGACCCACCGCAACCATCCACAAGCTATCGGCCATTGCAGCGACAACACTGCCGATGATAAACACGCATAGTCCGCCAATGATTATCGGCCGGCGGCCGACACGATCGGATAACATGCCGAGAGGAATTTGCAATAACGCTTGTGTCAGTCCATACGCCCCTAAGGTGATGCCCATTAACAGCGCGCTGTAGTCAGGGTACTCGCGAGCATAAATAGCCAACACCGGCATGATCAAAAACAGCCCCAGCATGCGTATTCCAAACACGGACGCCAGCGCGACAGAAGCTCTTTTTTCGGTTTTGTTGAGTGTCTGTTGATTCATTTGCACAGCTTGTAAATTCAAACAAGTCAGCATTGTACCAGATGCGGTTGGGTGTGCGATAATGTTGTCAGCTAGCCAACAGGAATAGATGAATGGATACCATAGAAGTACGCGGAGCAAGAACTCACAATCTAAAGAACTTTAATTTATCAATTCCTCGCAACAAGCTGGTGGTGATCACCGGCTTGTCGGGATCCGGTAAGTCATCTTTGGCCTTCGATACACTGTATGCGGAAGGCCAGCGACGCTACGTTGAATCCTTATCGGCTTACGCAAGGCAGTTTTTATCATTAATGGAAAAGCCCGACGTTGACTCTATCGAGGGTTTGTCGCCTGCGATCTCTATCGAACAGAAGTCTACCTCGCACAACCCCCGTTCAACGGTAGGCACAATCACCGAGATTTATGACTATTTACGGCTCATGTTTGCGCGGGTCGGTGAACCGAGATGCCCGACCCATGACGTACCGCTAGCGGCGCAAACTGTCTCGCAAATGGTGGATAAGGTATTGCAGGCGCCGGAAGGGGCAAAGCGGATGCTGCTTGCGCCGATTATTCAGAATCGTAAAGGTGAGCACCTTAAAGTACTTGAGAACCTTGCACTTCAAGGTTTTATTCGTGCCCGCATTGACGGCGAAATCTGTGATCTTAGCGATCCACCGACACTGGAACTTCAGAAAAAGCATACCATTGAAGTCGTGGTTGACCGTTTTAAAGTGCGCGACGGCCTGGAGCAGCGTCTGGCAGAATCGTTTGAGACTGCGCTCGAAATGAGTGGCGGCACCGCCTTAGTCGTACCAATGGAGGGTGACGATGAAAGTCTGGTGTTCTCGGCCAACTTCGCCTGCCCTCATTGTGGCTTTAGCATGCAAGAACTGGAGCCCCGGTTATTCTCCTTTAATAACCCGGCTGGTGCCTGTACGCGCTGTGATGGCTTAGGGGTTGAACAGTTTTTTGATCCCGCCAAGGTTGTTACTAACGATGAGCTATCGTTAACCGGCGGCGCTATCCGGGGTTGGGATAAACGCAACTTCTATTATTACCAAATGCTGCAGTCCCTGGCCAAACACTATGGATTTAAACTGGCATCACCGTTTAAAGAGCTCGATGAGGACATTCGTCACAAAATATTATTCGGTAGCGGTCAGGAACAGATTAAGTTTACTTACATGAACGACCGCGGCGACAAGGTGGTTCGAGAACACCCGTTTGAAGGGATTATCCCGAATATGCAACGGCGGTACCGCGAGACTGAATCACAAGCGGTTCGCGAAGATCTCTCAAAATATATCGCCGTCCAGCCCTGCGAAAGCTGTCATGGGGCGCGTTTACGTACCGAAGCACGCCATGTATTCATTAATAATACGACACTCCCACAAATCGTTGAGCAATCTATTGGTAATGCGCTGGAGTTTTTTAATAGCCTCGAGTTGGAAGGCCAAAGAGCGCAAATTGCGGAAAAGATTTTAAAGGAAATTAATGACCGGCTGCACTTTCTGGTAAACGTCGGACTCAATTATTTGAGTCTCTCGCGCAGCGCAGAAACTTTGTCAGGGGGCGAGGCCCAACGAATTCGGCTGGCCAGCCAAATTGGCGCGGGACTGGTTGGCGTTATGTATGTGCTTGATGAACCAAGTATTGGCTTGCATCAACGCGATAACGAACGCCTGTTAAACACGCTGACCCACTTGCGTGATTTAGGTAATACCGTGCTTGTCGTTGAGCACGATGAAGACGCCATTCGGCAGGCAGACCATGTCATTGATATCGGTCCTGGCGCCGGGGTCCACGGTGGTGAAATTATCGCTCAGGGCGATGTCAATGACATTGTAGCTAGTGAAGACTCACTTACCGGCGACTATCTATCTGGTAGAAAACAAATAGATATACCGGAAGAACGTCATGCTCCAGGCAAGCATGAACTGGTGATCAAAGGGGCCAGTGGCAATAACTTAAAAAATGTCGATTTTCACTTACCTTTAGGCATTTTGACCTGTGTCACCGGTGTTTCAGGGTCAGGTAAATCAACATTGGTTAATGATACGCTATTCCACATCGCCCACCATGAGCTTAATGGTGCGACAACCGGTGAGCCGGCGCCATTCGACAGTGTTGATGGGATGCAACATCTCGACAAAGTGGTGGATATCGACCAAAGCCCGATTGGCAGGACCCCTCGCTCTAACCCGGCGACATATACCGGTATCTTTACCCCTATTCGCGAACTGTTCGCAGGCGTTCCAGAGGCGCGAGCCCGAGGTTACAAACCGGGTCGCTTTAGTTTTAATGTTCGCGGCGGCCGCTGCGAAGCCTGTCAGGGCGATGGCGTGATCAAAGTCGAAATGCACTTCCTGCCCGACGTCTATGTGCCTTGCGATATTTGTAAGGGAAAACGCTATAATAGAGAGACACTCGATATTCAGTATAAGGGTAAAAATATTAACCAAGTACTGGATATGACGATTGAGGAAGCGCGGGAGTTCTTTGACCCAATACCTGCAATTGCCCGCAAGCTGCAGACATTGATGGACGTTGGCCTTTCTTACGTCCGTCTTGGCCAGTCGGCAACGACATTATCCGGCGGCGAAGCACAGCGAGTGAAGTTATCGCGTGAATTATCAAAACGAGATACAGGTCAGACGTTGTATATTCTAGACGAACCAACGACTGGTTTGCACTTTCATGATATCAAGCAGCTGCTGTCGGTTATCCATCGCTTGCGAGATCATGGCAATACAGTTGTCGTCATTGAGCACAATTTAGACGTAATAAAAACAGCCGACTGGATTATAGACCTGGGTCCTGAAGGAGGTTCCGGCGGTGGGGAAATTATCGCCCAGGGTACTCCGGAAACTATTTGTGAGGTTGAGAAATCCCACACAGCACGCTTTTTAAAGCCCATGCTCAACCGATAATTTGGTAAGAAACTAATGTTAGAAGAAGAGTTTAAAGTTCGTTTTTACGAGACCGATGCGTTAGGTCATGTTAACAATACGGTTGTTCCCATGTGGATCGAAACCGGCCGTTTGCCAATCTTTGAGTTTTTTGGCGAAATGTCTCCAGATACACAAAGTTTAATTGTGGCCCGGCTGGAAGTTGACTACTCACGACCGATATTTTTCGGTAGCAATGTCACCGTAAAAACCTATGTCAGTAGATTAGGCGGTTCATCGTTTGATATTACCACCGAAATCTGGCAAAAAGACGAACTCTGCGCCAAAGGTAAAACAATACTGGTTTATTTTGACTTTGGGCAGCAAAAATCAATACCGTTAACCGACGGTTTAAGAACACGATTAGCGACATTAACGCATCCGGAGTATCCCCTTGACGCGTGATCTAGTTAGTGGTGGCCAATATATTCATGCTCCTGACGACCTTAACCGGTTGTTACAAGACATCTACGATGAAGCATTGACCATTAAACAAGGTAAAGTCGCCGACTATATTCCGGCACTGGCTGCGGTGAACCCTGACTACTGTGCCTTAACTTTGGCGACCTTGGACGGCGAAGTTTTTAATGTCGGCGATACTAAGCAACAATTTTCTATTCAGTCAGTGTCCAAAATTTTTGGGCTGATGCTGGCGATGGAGCGTTTAGGCGACGACCTTTGGCAGCGCGTTAAAATGGAGCCTTCCGGTCAGGCTTTTAACTCTATCGTGCAGCTTGAGTGGGAAAAAGGTATTCCACGAAATCCGATGATTAACGCCGGTGCAATATTAGTTAGTGATGTGCTGGTTAGTCATTACTCCGCAAGTAAAAATGCGGTGCTGAGCCTAGTTCGTAGCCTCTGTGGTAATGACCGGATATACGCCAACGATGAGGTCCACCAATCTGAAAAAGAACACGGTCACAGGAATTCGGCGCTCGCCCACCTAATGAAGAGCTTTGGTAATATTGAATCCGATGTAGACGAGTTGCTGGATCATTATTTTTGGCAGTGCGCGCTAACCATGACCTGTGAAAATCTTGCTCGTTCACTGACCTTCTTAGCCAATGACGGGGTTTGCCCCTTTTCCAAAAAGGAAATCATGTCTAAGCGTGATTCGCAGCGAATTAATGCCTTGCTTTCAACCAGCGGAATGTATGACCAAAGTGGCGAGTTTGCTTTTACGGTTGGTGTACCCGCAAAAAGTGGTGTCGGTGGTGGTATCGTCGCAATTGTTCCGGACTTTGGCGTCATCGCCGCCTGGAGCCCTAAATTGAATGAATACGGCAACAGTGCAAGAGGCATGTTTATGGTTAGGGAACTCGCGAATAAATTGGGGCTTAGTGTTTATTAACGACGATATAACTGGAACCGTTGCAAGTTAAAGCGAGCAAATAACCGATCAAGCAAGCCTTGTCGGGCAACTTCCCGCATTAGTTGCTGCATTGTTTCAACGCTTATTTTCTCGTTTTCCCCAACGACGATAGCGACTTTATATTGTTGCTCTATACGGTCGGATATCAACAATTTATCCAAATAATCCACTGATGAATTTTTTAGCGCCGCCAATAGTTCATCGTTAACTACTGCTGCATCAATGCGCCCGCCGACCAACATTCGCAGGTTGGTTATTCTGGAGTCCGACAAATAAACTCGATAGCGCTCGGCCACTTCAGCGGAGTTCATCTGTTCTCCCGCCATCAAGTAGTGATAGCCCTTTACTCCACCTAGTACCTTTCCTTCTAAATTATCAAAGTAACCCTGGTCTTTTTTTCCATCTTGCAAGGCCACTAACCGCTCGCGGCCCTGTAATAACGGAACAGTGCTACTTACTTTTACATCGCGATTTTGCCAGCCCCAAAACGTAGACTCAAAAAACATAACATCGCAGCAGCCACTTTCAGATAAAGCTTCATAGCGCCCGTTCGGCGGGATCGCCTGCAAAATAAATTCGTAGGTGGTCTGGTAATTATTAAGTAGCTTTATCAGCTCGCGCGTAACATCAGTTTCCAGCCGATCCGAAAAAAATGGAGGAAAGTCGTAAGCTGCCACATACACTGACTTTCGTGCAGAAGCAGTGTTGGCAAAAAAGAAGGTGCTGATCAGTAATAGAACAATTAATCGTTTCACAGAGTTAGCATACACTATTAAGTTGTCCCCATCATACCGGAGACGGCTTGCGGTGCAAGCCTTAAGACTCACTTCGTTCGCAGCGGTTTGCTCCATGCCGGGCCGGCTGTGTGTTGCTTCGCAACGGGGCTTTGTTGCTACGCAACGGCTGTTTGGCCCGGCCGGGCCGGCTGTATATCGCTGCCGCGATGGCTGTTTGTGCGCTTGCTTTGCTTGCGCACGGCTGTTTGCGCCTGCGGCGCGGGGAAAACCAAATAAATACAGTTGTTGTTTGGGCTTTGTCTTTGAATTACCGCGCGCAGCGCAAAAAGCCGGAGCCGCCGAAGGCAGGCTACAAACAGCCATCGCGCAGCGATAAAAAGCCGCTCCGAAGGAGCAAAAAATCGCGAGCCTACAGGCATAAAAAAACCCGGCCGAAGCCGGGTTTTATAAACGTCGAAGCGTTTATTAGTCCATGATTTTCGATACAACGCCCGCACCAACAGTACGGCCGCCTTCACGGATTGCAAAGCGCAGACCTTCGTCCATTGCGATTGGAGCAATCAGCTCTACAACAAACTTAAGGTTGTCGCCTGGCATGACCATTTCTACGCCTTCTGGCAACTCTACAGCACCTGTTACGTCCGTTGTACGGAAGTAGAACTGTGGACGGTAGCCTTTAAAGAATGGCGTGTGACGGCCACCTTCGTCTTTGCTCAGTACGTATACTTCAGCTTCAAACTTAGTATGCGGAGTGATTGTTCCTGGCTTCGCCAGTACCTGACCACGCTCTACGTCATCACGCTTAGTACCACGCAACAAGGCGCCGATGTTCTCGCCCGCTCGACCTTCGTCTAGCAGCTTACGGAACATCTCTACACCGGTAACTGTGGTCTTGGTGGTGTCTTTCATACCAACAATTTCACACTCGTCACCTGTGCGAACGATACCACGCTCTACACGGCCTGTGACTACCGTACCACGACCTGAAATCGAGAATACGTCTTCGATTGGCATGATGAACGGCTTATCGATGTCACGCTCTGGCTCTGGAATGTACGAATCCAGTGCGTCCGCTAATTCAACAATCTTCTTCGCCCAGTCTTCGTCGCCTTCCAGCGCTTTCAAAGCTGAACCCTGGATGACTGGCAAGTCGTCGCCTGGGAATTCGTATTCTGATAACAGTTCACGAACTTCCATTTCTACCAGCTCTAGCAACTCTTCATCGTCAACCATGTCACATTTGTTCATGAATACAACGATGTAAGGTACGCCGACCTGACGTGACAACAAGATGTGCTCACGCGTCTGTGGCATTGGGCCGTCAGTCGCTGCTACTACCAGAATAGCACCGTCCATCTGCGCCGCACCGGTGATCATGTTTTTAACATAGTCAGCGTGACCTGGGCAGTCTACGTGCGCGTAGTGACGCGTTGGCGTGTCATATTCAACGTGTGACGTTGAAATAGTGATACCACGCTCTTTCTCTTCTGGCGCGTTATCGATGGCTGCGAAGTCTTTCGCCGCACCACCGTATACTTTTGCCAAAACAGTTGTAATAGCAGCAGTTAGGGTAGTTTTACCGTGGTCAACGTGACCAATGGTGCCGACGTTTACGTGCGGCTTCGAACGTTCAAATTTTTCTTTAGACATGATAGTTCCTCAAACTTAAGTTGAAAGCCCGGTCCCAAAAGAACCGGACCAGACCTTACTTAACCTTTCGCGTTACGCTCAGCCATCACTTTTTCTGCGATGTTATTAGGCGCTTCGCCATACTTCAAGAATTCCATTGAGTACGATGCACGACCCTGAGTTTGTGAACGCAGGTCGGTCGCATAACCGAACATTTCGGATAATGGAACTTGAGCGTTAACCGCTTTCAAGCCACCTGGTGCTTCTTCCATACCTTCGATCAGACCACGACGGCGGTTCAAGTCACCAACAACATCACCCATGGATTCTTCCGGAGTAATAACTTCGACTTTCATCATTGGTTCAAGCAAAACCGGGTCGGCTTGCAAAGCACCTTTTTTGAAGGCCATGCTACCGGCGATTTTAAATGCCATTTCTGATGAGTCAACATCGTGGTATGAACCGTCATACAAGGTAGCTTTAACACCCAGTACCGGGTAGCCCGCAAGTACACCCTGTTCCATCTGTTCTTTAACACCGCGATCAACAGCTGGGATGTATTCTTTTGGTACCACACCACCGACGATTTCGTTAACGAAAGAGTAAGTGACGTCGTCACCGTTTTCGTCTTCTTCGATCGTCATTGGCTCAAGCTTCAACCAAACGTGACCGAACTGACCACGACCACCAGATTGACGTACGAATTTACCTTCGACTTCAACGGCTTTGCGAATCGCTTCACGATAGGCAACCTGAGGCTGACCGACGTTACATTCAACTTTGAATTCACGCTTCATACGGTCAACGATGATGTCCAGGTGCAACTCACCCATACCAGAAATGATGGTTTGGCCAGATTCCTCATCCGTTTTAACGCGGAATGACGGATCTTCTGCAGCCAGCTTACCTAAAGCAATACCCATTTTTTCTTGGTCAGCTTTAGTTTTTGGCTCGACCGCGACCGAGATTACCGGCTCTGGGAATTCCATACGCTCAAGAATAATCTTGTTAGTTGGGTCACACAGAGTGTCACCAGTCGTCACGTCTTTTAGACCAATCAGTGCTGCGATATCGCCTGCACGAACTTCTTTGATCTCTTCACGACTATTTGAGTGCATTTGCACCATACGACCAACACGCTCTTTCTTGTTCTTGACTGGGTTAACGACACCGTCACCCTGATTCAAGACACCTGAATAAACGCGAACGAACGTCAATGTTCCAACGAACGGGTCGGTTGCGATTTTAAACGCCAGCGCTGAGAACGGCTCTTCGTCAGATGACTTACGTACACCTTCAGACTCGTCGTCCAAAATACCGGTAATCGGCTTAACTTCGGTTGGTGACGGCAAGTATTCGATAACGGCGTCAAGTACTGCCTGAACACCTTTGTTTTTGAACGCTGAACCACAAGTTACCAGACAGATATCATTTGCCAGTGTACGCGCACGTAAACCTTCTTTGATTTCAGCTTCTGTTAACTCACCTTCTTCAAGGTATTTGTTCATCAACTCTTCGTTTGCTTCAGCCGCGGCTTCTACTAACTCAGCGTGATATTCTTCAGCTTCATCGACCATTTCCGCAGGGATATCTTCATAAGTAAATGAAGTACCCATGTCTTCTTCATTCCAGTTAATGAACTTCATTTTCACCAAGTCCACAACGCCGCGGAAGTTGTCTTCTGCGCCTACTGGTAACTGCATTGGTACAGCTTGTGCTGCCAAACGCGTTTTCATCTGGTTTACGACTGACAAGAAGTCCGCACCTGCACGGTCCATCTTGTTAACGAATACCATACGCGGTACTTCGTATTTGTTCGCCTGACGCCAAACAGTTTCTGTTTGAGGCTGAACACCAGAAGAAGCACAAAGAACCACAACAGCACCGTCAAGTACACGCAGTGAACGTTCTACTTCGATGGTGAAGTCAACGTGCCCTGGAGTGTCAATGATGTTGACACGGTGCTCGGGGAATTGCTTATCCATACCTTGCCAGAAACAGGTCGTTGCTGCTGAGGTGATGGTGATCCCACGTTCTTGTTCTTGCTCCATCCAGTCCATGGTTGCTGCACCATCGTGCACTTCACCAAGCTTGTGAGACAAACCAGTGTAGAACAACACACGCTCAGTGGTGGTTGTCTTACCGGCGTCTACGTGAGCACAGATACCGATATTACGATAGCGCTCTATGGAAGTCTTACGAGCCACAATAAACTCCTTACTAGGTTAACTGCGAATTTACCAGCGATAGTGAGCAAACGCTTTGTTTGCTTCAGCCATGCGGTGAACGTCTTCACGTTTCTTCACAGCTGACCCTTTATTTTCTGATGCATCTAGCATTTCAGCTGCCAGACGCTGCGACATTGATTTTTCACCACGGGTGCGCGCTGCATCAACTAACCAGCGCATAGCCAGTGCGTTACGACGAACTGGACGAACTTCTACTGGCACCTGATAGGTAGAACCACCAACACGGCGAGATTTAACCTCGACCGTTGGACGCACGTTTTCTAGTGCTACGTCAAAAACGTCCAAGTGTTCTTTACCTGTTTTCTCAGCCATAATGTCCAGTGCACCGTAAATAATTTTTTCAGCGACTGCTTTCTTGCCGTCAACCATGACGACATTAATAAATTTGGCCAACAACTCCGATCCGAACTTAGGATCTGGTAAGATTTTACGTTGACCTATGACGCGTCTTCTTGGCATCTCAATATTCTCCGATTAATTCAGGGTATTACCCAAAACTTATGAATTACAGTTTGGCCTTACTAACGGAGAACCGTTAAGACTTAGGCCGCTTCGCGCCGTATTTTGAACGGCCTTGTTTACGATCGTTAACACCTGAACAGTCAAGTGCTCCACGAACGGTATGGTAACGAACACCTGGCAAGTCTTTTACACGACCGCCACGGATCAATACCACTGAGTGTTCTTGTAAGTTATGTCCCTCACCGCCGATGTACGAAGAAACTTCGTAGCCGTTGGTTAAACGAACACGGCATACTTTACGCATAGCAGAGTTCGGTTTCTTAGGGGTTGTGGTGTAAACACGGGTGCATACTCCGCGTTTTTGAGGGCACGCTTCCAAAGCCGGAACGTTGCTCTTAACAACCGGCTTCTGGCGGCCTTTACGCACCAGCTGGTTAACTGTTGCCATTCATTACTCCTAGTTTAGTTGATGTCGCTTTCTAGCGCGCACGATGTGCGTGAAAAATCGCTAAATCCTAGCCATTAAAGGCCAGATCCCGAAAATCGGGAGCGGGAATTTTAATGGTCATATTTTCACCTGTCAAGGCCATATAAAAGAAGCCGGTACTGACAACAGTACCGGCTTCTATACGCTGACTACTGAAATGCTCGTTTATTCAGCACTATCATCCGACTGGTTTCCTGCGTTTAACGCATCCGCCAGTTGTTGTTCAGCTTCTTCAGCCGTCATCTTAGGTGCTTCATCCTTAACCTGAACCTCTTCCAAACGGCGCGCCATGCGCTCCTTGTGGTAAGAGTAACCGGTACCAGCAGGAATCAAGCGACCGACGATAACGTTTTCTTTCAAGCCGCGTAGGCTATCTTTTTTGCCGCCTACCGCTGCTTCGGTCAGAACACGTGTTGTCTCCTGGAACGACGCTGCAGAAATAAACGACTCGGTCGATAGCGAGGCTTTGGTTATACCTAACAATTGACGTTCAAAGGTTGCTGGCATTTTGCCGTCAGCTTCCGCTTTCGCGTTTGCTGCCAACACTTCCGCCATTTCAACCATTTCGCCTTCAAGCAGGTTGGTTTCACCAGCGCGCAATATCAATGCTTTTCTGAGCATTTGGCGAACGATGGTTTCAATATGTTTATCGTTTATCTTAACACCTTGTAAGCGATAAACTTCCTGCACTTCGTTAACGATATAGTTTGCTACGGCACTGACTCCGCGCAGACGCAAAATATCATGCGGCGCTTCCGGACCATCCGCAATAACTTCGCCTTTTTCAACATGCTCACCTTCGAACACGTTCAATTGGCGCCATTTAGGAATCATTTCTTCGTGCTGATCAACACCATCAGTTGGAGTAATAATCAGACGACGCTTGCCTTTGGTCTCTTTACCGAAAGATACAGTACCGGTCTTTTCAGCCAGGATAGCCGGCTCTTTCGGACGACGTGCTTCAAACAAGTCGGCAACGCGTGGTAGACCACCGGTAATATCTCGAGTTTTCGAGCCTTCCTGCGGAATACGTGCCAGCGTGTCACCCACTCTAACTTCAGCGTTATCTTCCAGATTGATGATCGCGTTGCCTGGCAAGAAGTATTGTGCCGGAATATCGGTTCCAACGATATTAACGTCGTTACCTTTATCATCGACCAGCTTCACCATTGGGCGCATATCTTTACCGGCGCTGGTACGTTGACCCGTTTCCAGTACAACGATACTCGACAGACCGGTCAGCTCGTCGGTTTGACGTGTCATAGTGACGCCATCAATTAGATCAACAAACTTGATACGACCTTCTACCTCGGTAATGATTGGGTGTGTATGCGGGTCCCAGTTAGCGACTGTTTCTCCGCCTTCGACCGAATCACCTTCACCTTTCTTAAGTACTGCACCGTAAGGCACCTTATAGCGCTCACGCTCGCGGCCGTACTCATCAATCAGTGTCAATTCAGTTGAGCGCGAGGTAATTACGTGTTCTTTATCGCTGTTTACAACCCACTTGGCATTGTGCAGCTTAATCGTACCCGAGTTTTTAACCTGAACGCTGTTTTCAGCGGTAGCACGCGATGCTGCACCACCGATGTGGAAGGTACGCATCGTTAACTGTGTACCCGGTTCACCAATCGACTGAGCAGCGATAACACCAACTGCCTCACCTTGGTTCACCATATGGCCACGAGCCAAGTCACGACCATAACAATGAGCACAGACACCAAAGTCAGTATCACAAGTGATTACTGAACGAACCACAACTTCATCAATTGAGTTCGCTTCTAGTACGTCACAGTTTTTCTCATCCAATAACGTGTTACGCGGAAGCAATACGTCGTTGCTGCCCGGCGTCAAAACGTCATTACAAAGAACACGGCCCAAGACTCGTTCGCGTAATGGTTCAACCACGTCGCCACCTTCAATCAGCGGTTTCATGATCAAGCCTTCTTCGGTACCACAATCTTCTTCCATGATGACGACGTCTTGTGAAACGTCGACCAGACGGCGGGTCAGATAACCTGAGTTCGCTGTCTTCAATGCGGTATCGGCCAAACCTTTACGTGCGCCGTGCGTTGAGATGAAGTACTGAAGTACGTTCAAACCTTCACGGAAGTTAGCTACGATCGGGGTTTCGATGATTGAGCCGTCTGGCTTAGCCATCAAACCACGCATACCGGCCAACTGACGAATCTGTGCGGGGCTACCACGAGCACCGGAATCAGCCATCATAAAGATTGAGTTGAACGATGCTTGTTCTTCCTCTTTACCTTCTTTGTTGATGACGGTCTCTTTTGACAGATTTTCCATCATAGCTTTCGAGACTTTCTCGTTAGCCGTTGACCAAATGTCGATAACTTTGTTGTATTTCTCGCCGGCGGTTACCAGACCCGACTCGAACTGCTCCTGAATTTCAGCAACTTCTTCTTCGGCAGCTTCAACAATCTCTTTCTTGGCGTCTGGAATTACCATGTCGTTGATACCGACAGACGCGCCGGAGATCATCGCATAATGGAAACCGGTATACATAACCTGGTCAGCAAACACCACGGTGTCTTTAAGACCTAAATCACGATATGCCTGGTTTAACATGCGGCCAATCGGTTTCTTGCCCATTGCCTGATCGATTAAATCGAATGGCAAACCTTCTGGCATGATCAATGACAATAAGGCGCGACCTACTGTTGTATCTCTCAACAGAGTACGTGTTTCGCGATTGCCATCTTCATCAATTACGGTGTCAGTAATCCGCACTTTTACCCGTGAGTGCAATTCAACATCACGGTTACGATAGGCCTTTTCAGCTTCCTGCGGGCTCTTAAACGCCATTCCTTCGCCTTTCGCGTTTATCTTTTCTTTGGTCATGTAATACAGACCCAAGACAACGTCTTGCGAAGGAACAATAATTGGGTCGCCACTAGCTGGTGACAACACGTTATTGGTCGACATCATCAGGGCACGCGCTTCCAGCTGTGCTTCTAACGTCAATGGTAAGTGAACGGCCATTTGGTCGCCGTCAAAGTCGGCGTTGTAGGCCGCACAAACCAACGGGTGAAGCTGAATCGCTTTACCTTCGATCAATACCGGTTCAAATGCCTGGATACCCAAACGGTGCAGCGTTGGTGCACGGTTCAACAGTACCGGATGCTCTTTGATGACTTCATCCAGTACATCCCAAACTTCGGCGGTTTCCCGCTCCACCATCTTCTTAGCGGCTTTAATGGTCGTTGCTAAACCACGACGTTCAAGCTTGCCGTAAATAAACGGTTTGAACAGTTCCAGCGCCATCTTTTTAGGCAGGCCACACTGGTGCAAACGTAGTTTAGGACCAACAGTGATAACCGAACGGCCAGAATAGTCGACTCGTTTACCCAGCAAGTTCTGACGGAAACGACCTTGCTTACCTTTGATCATATCCGCAAGCGATTTTAATGGACGCTTATTAGAGCCAGTGATGGCACGGCCACGACGACCGTTATCTAACAGCGCATCAACCGCTTCTTGTAGCATCCGCTTCTCGTTACGCACGATAATGTCAGGTGCAGCTAGATCAAGTAGACGCTTAAGACGGTTATTACGGTTAATAACACGACGGTATAGATCGTTCAGGTCAGACGTGGCAAAACGGCCACCGTCAAGCGGTACCAGCGGACGTAAGTCAGGTGGTAACACAGGCAGCACTTTTAAGATCATCCACTCTGGCTTGTTGCCAGACATCTGGAATGATTCAAGCAACTTCAGACGCTTGCTAATCTTTTTACGTTTAGTCTCTGAATTAGTTTCAGGTAATTCTTCACGTAAGCGCTGGATCTCGCCATCAATGTCAATGGCGCGCAATAGGTCAAGAACTGCTTCAGCACCCATTTTCGCGTCAAATTCATCACCATGCTCTTCTAACGCATCCAGATACTCTTCTTCGGTCAGAATTTGACCTTGTTCTAATGAGGTTAAACCACCTTCGGTAACCACATAAGATTCAAAGTACAATACACGTTCAATATCGCGTAAGGTCATGTCCATCATTAAACCAATACGAGATGGCAATGACTTTAAGAACCAGATGTGCGCAACTGGGCTGGCTAACTCAATGTGACCCATACGCTCACGGCGTACTTTAGTCAGTGTTACTTCTACGCCACACTTTTCACAGATTACGCCACGATGCTTCAAGCGCTTGTATTTTCCACACAAGCACTCGTAATCCTTTACCGGACCAAAAATGCGCGCGCAGAATAAACCGTCGCGTTCTGGTTTAAAGGTACGGTAGTTAATAGTCTCCGGCTTTTTCACTTCACCATATGACCAACTACGGATCATATCCGGTGATGACAGCTGAATTCGAATACCATCAAATTCTTCTGTTTGATTAGCCGGTTTTAAAAACTTAAGCAAGTCTTTCACGATTTATCTCCTGTCGGAGTTCAAACCTCAGGGGAGTGCGAGCACTCCCCGAATTCATTCCGCAACAGCGTTTTAGCTCTGTTCCAGCTCGATATTGATGCCTAGTGAGCGAATCTCTTTCAATAGTACATTGAAGGATTCTGGCATACCTGCGTCCATCTGCAGGTTGTTGTCGACGATGTTCTTGTACATCTTAGTACGACCGTTCACATCATCAGACTTAACTGTCAGCATCTCTTGCAGCGTGTAAGCCGCGCCATATGCCTCTAGTGCCCAGACTTCCATCTCACCAAAGCGCTGACCACCAAACTGAGCTTTACCACCCAATGGCTGTTGAGTAACCAAGCTGTACGAACCAGTAGAACGGGCGTGCATCTTGTCATCAACCAAGTGGTTAAGTTTCAGCATGTACATGTAGCCAACTGTCACGTCGCGCTCGAAGCGTTCGCCAGTACGGCCGTCATGCAGAGTGATCTGACCTGACTCTGGAATATCTGCCAACGCCAACAACGCCTTGATTTCTTCCTCAACCGCACCATCAAATACTGGTGTTGCGGTCGGTAATCCACCGCGTAGGTTATTGGCTAGACGCAGGACTTCGTCGTCACTAAACTCGGTAATATCGACTTCTTGACGTCCTTCACCCAGATCGTAGACCTGCTGCAGGAAGTCACGCAAATCTGACATTGCCCGTTGCTGTTTCAGCATTTTATCAATTTTGATACCGATACCACGTGCAGCCATTCCCAAATGCGTCTCCAGGATCTGACCGATGTTCATTCGTGACGGAACACCTAGCGGGTTCAGTACGATGTCGACAGGATTACCTTCGTCGTCATGGGGCATGTCTTCGACTGGTATAATGGTCGAAATAACACCTTTGTTACCGTGCCGTCCAGCAAGTTTGTCACCCGGTTGAATACGACGTTTAACCGCAAGGTAAACCTTAACAATTTTAAGGACACCTGGCGCCAAGTCGTCGCCCTGCGTGATCTTACGACGCTTGGTTTCGAACTTATGATCGAAGTCATCGCGAATCTGCTGATACTGCTCGGCAATTTGTTCCAATTGCTCTTGCGCACTCTCGTCGCTCAAGCCCTGGCTCAACCAATTGCTGCGATCCATACTGGCTAACTTAGCTTCATCGAAGCCGTTGGCTAACAATAGGTTACGCGCGCGGTTATAGATGCCTTCTTCCAGAATCTTAAATTCTTCAGTTAAGTCTTTTTTGACCTTGGCTAACTGCATTTCTTCGATCGCTACCGCACGCTTGTCTTTCTCAACGCCATCGCGAGTGAACACCTGCACGTCGATAACTGTTCCGTTAACGCCGTTCGGTACACGCAATGAGCTGTCTTTCACGTCCGATGCTTTTTCACCAAAGATTGCTCGCAACAGCTTCTCTTCCGGGGTCAATTGGGTTTCGCCTTTTGGCGTTACCTTACCGACCAGAATATCGCCGCCGTTAACTTCGGCACCAACGTAGACAACGCCAGCTTCGTCGAGTTTGCCGAGTGCTGACTCGCCAACGTTAGGAATATCAGAAGTAATTTCTTCTGCGCCTAACTTAGTATCACGAGCGACACAGTTAAGCTCTTGAATGTGAATCGTGGTCATGCGGTCTTCTTGAGCGACACGCTCCGAGATCAAAATAGAATCCTCGAAGTTATAACCGTTCCACGGCATGAACGCGACGCGCATGTTCTGACCCAAGGCCAGCTCGCCCAAGTCTGTGGACGGACCGTCTGCTAATACATCACCTGAAGTAACCGGCTCGCCTGGGTTAACCGTTGGCTTTTGGTTAATACAAGTGTTCTGGTTAGAACGCGTGTATTTGGTCAGGTTATAGATGTCGATACCGGCTTCGCCAGGTACCATTTCTTCTTCGTTAACTTTAACAACGATACGAGCTGCGTCGACGTAATCAACAACACCACCACGTTTTGCGACAACGGTTACACCAGAGTCAACCGCGATAGTCCGCTCAATACCAGTACCCACCAACGGCTTATCAGCGCGTAACGTTGGGACTGCCTGACGCTGCATGTTCGAGCCCATTAAGGCACGGTTAGCATCATCGTGTTCAAGGAACGGAATCATACTCGCCGCAATGGATACGATCTGCTGCGGTGCTACGTCCATGAACTGAACCTGCTCTTTACTGACCAGAGTAAATTCGTTTTTATGACGACATGGCACCAAGTCTTCGACGAGCTCACCATTATCGTTCAACGCCACGTTCGCCTGCGCGATAACGTAGTTGCCTTCTTCGATCGCTGACAAATAAACAACGTCGTCAGTCACCTGACTATTTTCGATGCGACGATAAGGCGTTTCCAGGAAACCGTATTCGTTGGTCCGAGCAAAGGTCGATAATGAGTTAATCAAACCGATGTTTGGACCTTCCGGTGTTTCGATCGGACATAGGCGACCGTAGTGCGTCGGATGTACGTCGCGTACCTCAAAGCCTGCACGCTCTCGTGTCAAACCGCCTGGACCCAATGCAGAAATACGACGCTTATGCGTTACTTCTGACAACGGGTTGTTTTGGTCCATAAACTGTGACAGCTGGCTTGAACCAAAGAATTCTTTAACGGCAGCACTGATTGGCTTAGCGTTAATCAGGTCTTGCGGCATCGTGCTGTCCAGGTCACCCAGCGACAGACGCTCTTTAACAGCGCGCTCAACACGAACCAGCCCAACACGGAATTGGTTTTCTGCCATTTCGCCAACCGAACGAATACGACGGTTACCCAAGTGGTCGATATCATCGACTTCGTCAAGACCGTTACGGATTTCAATCAGCTTTTTCATGACTTCGACGATGTCGTCGTTAGTCAGTGTGTTAACGCCGGTCAGGTCGTCACGACCCAAACGACGATTAAACTTCATGCGGCCTACCGTTGACAAGTCATAGCGATCTTCGCTGAAGAATAGGTTATCAAATAACGCTTCAGCCGCTTCACGAGTCGGCGGCTCACCTGGGCGCATCATGCGATATATTTCTACTAACGCTTCTAAGCGGTTCGAAGTACCATCAACCCGTAACGTCTCGCTCATGTAAGGTCCATGGTCGAGGTCGTTGACGAATAAGGTTTCAATTTTCTTGATTCCGGCTTCGCTCAGCTTAGCAATAAGCTCTAGGTTCAATTCTTCGTTTGCGTTAGCGACGATCTCGCCGGTTTTCTTATCGGCATAGTCTTTCGCTAATACTTTACCAACCATATATTCCGCAGGTACTTCTAGCTCTTTAAGCTCGAGCTTTTCCAGCTGACGGATATGGCGTGCGGTAATACGACGGCCTTTTTCGACAATCATCTCGCCGTCTGGCGATTTGATATCGAATTTTGCGGTTTCACCACGCAAACGCTCAGGCACCAATTGCATTTTAACTTTGGTCTTGAGAATTTCGAAATACGTGGTGTCGAAGAACATCTCAAGGATTTCTTCGGTGCTGTATTCTAGGGCACGCAAAATGATCGACGCAGGCAATTTGCGGCGACGGTCAATACGCACAAAGACATTATCTTTGGGATCAAATTCAAAATCCAGCCAGGAGCCACGATAAGGAATAACGCGAGCGTTATAAAGAACCTTACCTGAGGAGTGTGACTTCCCTTTGTCATGATCAAAGAACACACCTGGCGAGCGGTGTAATTGTGACACGATGACACGTTCGGTACCGTTTATTACAAAGGTTCCGTTCTCTGTCATCAATGGGATTTCACCCATGTACACTTCTTGTTCTTTGATATCTTTTACTGTTCCAGCCGCTGCTTCTTTATCAAACAGAACCAGACGCAGTTTCACACGAAGTGGTGCAGAATATGTGATTCCGCGAATTTGACATTCTTCTACGTCAAATGCAGGTTCACCCATGTGGTAACTGACGTACTGCAGTTCCGCATTACCTGAGTAGCTGGCAATCGGAAAAACCGAACGAAAAGCTGCTTCCAAGCCATTATTAGCTTCTGGATCAACTTCAATAAATTTCTTAAATGAATCAAGCTGCATTGACAGCAAGTAAGGCACTTCAAGCACATGTGGCCGTTTTCCAAAGTCCTTACGAATACGTTTTTTTTCTGAGTAGGAGTACGCCATGGGGTTCCTCAGCTAGCTGATTGATGACCCTAACCAACGAGTGGTTCGCTGGTTAAATACAGATAATAAAATCTGTTGATCCCGTTGTTTAATACCGCTCACTTGCATCCGAACGACGGGCAAAAATGATACAAGCATTAAAGCGCGAAAAGGCTGGTGGTCAATTAACCACCAGCCTAAGGCCGTTAGGCCATATGTCGTGCAAGAGTTAAATTACTTAACTTCAACTTCCGCACCAGCTTCTTCAAGCTGCTTTTTCAGCTCTTCAGCTTCGTCTTTGCTTACGCCTTCTTTGACTGCTACTGGAGCAGACTCAACCATAGCTTTAGCTTCTTTCAAGCCAAGGCCAGTTGCAGCGCGAACTGCTTTGATTGATGCAACTTTGTTGCTGCCTGCGCCTTTCAGCACTACGTCAAATTCAGTTTGCTCTTCAGCTGCTGCTTCGCCACCGGCTGCTGGGCCAGCTGCTACTGCTACTGCTGCAGATGCGTCTACGCCGAATTTTTCTTCAGCTGCTTCGATCAATTCAACCAGTTCCATTACTGGCATTTCAGCGATCGCGTTTAAAATGTCGTCTTTAGTCAGAGCCATTACTCTAAACTCCTGGGTTGATAATTACAAAAAATGGTTCAAAAACCAACGTATTACTTAGCGTCTTTAATCGCCGCCAACGTTCTAACAAACTTGCTAGGTACTTCGTTAACTGTTTTAACGAATTTGCTAACAGGTTCTTTGAAGGTGGCGAGCAATTTAGCCAATGCTTCATCACGAGTCGGAAGTGAAGCAACTGCGTCCAATTTTTCTGGACCCATGATGCCATTACCGATTGATAGAGCTGTAACTTGCAGGTTCTTGTTTCCTTTACCGAAATCTTTAAACAAACGAGCAGATGCGCCCGGTGCGTCCAAAGAAAAACCGTAAACAAGAGGTCCTTTAAGTACATCAGCCATATCGTCAAACTGGGTGCCTTCGAATGCACGTTTTGCAAGAGTATTACGTACTACTTTAACGTAAACGCCTTGCTCACGAGCTTTCTTACGCAGCTCAGTCATATCGGCGACTTCGATGCCTCGATATTCAGCAACGGTGACAGCTAGCGCGTCTGAAGCTACTTCGTTAACTTCCTTAACGATGGCTTTCTTTCCGGCTAAACCTATTGCCACTGATATCACCTCGTTTTTATTCGGGACCGAAGTCCCTCGTTACAAGTTAAGTGAGGTTACCCCCACCGCGTTGTCACGGTGAATCTCTTACCCAGAGAGCCTGAGTCGGATTTCACCATCTGCGTAGGAAATTAAGTGCCGCTATCCAAAACTACTGAAATTCTCGCGGTACACCTACGGTCTTGGACGGGAGCCTTGCGATTTTGTCTTACGACAAGCACACGGCAGCCCCAACCCACAAACCTTTACTAACCAATAGCTATTAACCTGCGTTAACAGTACCTTGGTCAATACTTACGCCTGCGCCCATAGTGGTCGACAGGTTAATACGCTTAAAGTATACACCTTTAGCAGAAGAAGGCTTCGCTTTCTTCAATGCTACTAACAATGCATCTAAGTTTTCTTTCAGCTTGTCGTCGTCGAAATCGACACGGCCAATCGTTGCGTGAACGATACCGTTTTTGTCGTTGCGATAGCGAACCTGACCTGCTTTAGCATTCTTAACCGCTGTTGCTACGTCTGGAGTTACTGTGCCAGTTTTCGGATTTGGCATTAAGCCACGAGGACCTAAGATTTGGCCTAGCTGTCCAACTACGCGCATCGCGTCTGGTGAAGCTACAACTACGTCAAAGTTCATCTCGCCTTTCTTTACTTGCTCGGCCAGATCTTCCATACCGACGATATCAGCACCAGCTTCTTTCGCTTTTTCAGCGTTGTCGCCAGAGGTAAATACAGCAACGCGAACGTCACGACCTGTACCGTTTGGTAATACTGTTGCGCCACGAACGTTTTGGTCCGATTTACGAGCATCGATACCAAGGTTAACTGCAACATCAACGCTTTCTGTGAATTTAGCAGTCGCTAATTCTTTTAACAGAGTGATCGCTTCATTAACGTCGTAATCACGGGCTTCAACTTTATCGCGGATTAAACGTGCGCGTTTTGATAATTTAGCCATTGATTAGCCCTCCACATTTAGGCCCATCGCGCGGGCAGAGCCGGCGATAGTGCGAACTGCTGCGTCTAAGTCAGCGGCGGTCAGATCAGGTTCTTTCACCTTTGCAATTTCTTCTAATTGCTCACGAGTAACGGTGCCCACTTTCTTAGTGTTAGGCTCGCCTGAACCACTTTTGATGCCGGCCGCTTTCTTCAACAAGAAGGACGCTGGTGGTGTCTTAGTGATAAACGTGAATGAACGATCTTCAAACACTGTAATTTCAACTGGCACTGGTGCGCCTTTTTCCAGGCTGTCCGTCTGTGCGTTGAATGCTTTACAGAATTCCATGATGTTAACACCATGCTGACCCAATGCAGGACCAACGGGTGGTGAAGGGTTAGCTGAACCAGCAGCTACCTGAAGCTTAATAATGGCCGATACTTTCTTCGCCATGGTAATCACCTCTGTTGTGGGTTTAACGCCTCGTAATTTGTCAGAGTCAAATTACTCAGTCGGCTTCCCGTTAAAAAAGGACGCGAATTATAGGCTAATTCGCATCCACGATCAATGCCTTGACGGTTATTTTTTGATCACGCTTTCTCGACTTGACTAAACTCGAGATCAACCGGCGTTGCCCGGCCGAAGATTGACACCGATACTGTTACCCGGCTTTTTTCGTAATCAACTTGTTCTACTGTGCCGTTAAAGTCTGCAAATGGTCCATCGTTGACGCGAACCACTTCGCCTGGTTCGAATAGAGTTTTTGGTTTCGGTTTGTCTTGCGAATCCTGTAAACGATCTAAAATTGAGTCAGCTTCACGTTTAGAAATCGGCGTTGGACGCTCGCTGCTACCGCCAATAAACCCTAGTACGCGTGGTACACTTTTTACCAAGTGCCAAGTATCGTCGTCCATTTCCATTTCGACCAACACATAGCCTGGAAAGAACTTGCGCTCACTCTTACGGCGCACGCCAGCTTTCATTTCTACGACTTCTTCTTTAGGCACAAGAATTTCACCAAACTTATCTTCTAAGCCATGCATCTTGATATGTTCTTTTAGAGACTCAGAAACACGCGCCTCGAAACCGGAAAAAGCTTGTACAACGTACCAACGCTTGCTATCGCTCATATTAAATCTCCAAACCGGTTAGGAAGCCAACAACGCGCACTAAAATGCCGTCTAATCCCCAAAGAATAAGTGCAACAATAACTGTCGCCACAACAACGATTAATGTTGTTTGGGTTGCTTCCTGACGTGAAGGCCAGACAACCTTGCGCACTTCGGTACGGCTTTCTTTCGCAAACGAAAGGAACTGTCTGCCTTTTGTGGTTGCCGCTGCGGTAAAGCCGGCCAGACCAATCAGAATTACAACGCCAATAGCGCGATATAATACGGAGACTTGTTCTGTAAAATAGTGGTTGCCACCAATAGCAACGACTAACAATGCGATAGTAATGATCCACTTAACGCTATTTAAGGAACTGCTTTGCGTGTCGTTATTTGCGCTCATTCTTAAATCCTAGTTACGACTGGCCGTTTCGCTCAACGAGCTCGATCTTAAAATCTGGCAGGGGCGGAGGGATTCGAACCCCCAACCGTCGGTTTTGGAGACCGCTGTTCTGCCGTTGGAACTACGCCCCTATAAGTCCTGACGAGATTTTCTCGGATCAGGATTGGACGCGGTATTATACCGAAGAAGACGCGCGGCGCAAGCCTTAAGACTCACTTCGTTCGCAGAGCTTTGCTCCGTGCCGGAGCGGCTGAGTGTTGCTTCGCAACGGCTGTTTGGCCCTGCCGGGCCGGCTGTTTATCGCTGCCGCGATGGCTGTTTGTGCGCTTGCTTCGCTTGCGCACGGCGGTTTGCGCCTGCGGCGCGGGGAAAACCAAATAAATACAGTTGTTGTTTGCGCTTTGTTTTTGAATTACCGCGCGAAGCGCAAAAAGCCGGAGCCGCCGAAGGCAGGCTACAAACAGCCATCGCGCAGCGATAAAAAGCCGCTCCGAAGGAGAAAAAAATCGCGAGCCTACAGGCATAAAAAAACCCGGCCGAAGCCGGGTTTTATAAACGTCGAAGCGTTTATTAGTCCATGATTTTCGATACAACGCCCGCACCAACAGTACGGCCGCCTTCACGGATTGCAAAGCGCAGACCTTCGTCCATTGCGATTGGAGCAATCAGCTCTACAACAAACTTAAGGTTGTCGCCTGGCATGACCATTTCTACGCCTTCTGGCAACTCTACAGCACCTGTTACGTCCGTTGTACGGAAGTAGAACTGTGGACGGTAGCCTTTAAAGAATGGCGTGTGACGGCCACCTTCGTCTTTGCTCAGTACGTATACTTCAGCTTCAAACTTAGTATGCGGAGTGATTGTTCCTGGCTTCGCCAGTACCTGACCACGCTCTACGTCATCACGCTTAGTACCACGCAACAAGGCGCCGATGTTCTCGCCCGCTCGACCTTCGTCTAGCAGCTTACGGAACATCTCTACACCGGTAACTGTGGTCTTGGTGGTGTCTTTCATACCAACAATTTCACACTCGTCACCTGTGCGAACGATACCACGCTCTACACGGCCTGTGACTACCGTACCACGACCTGAAATCGAGAATACGTCTTCGATTGGCATGATGAACGGCTTATCGATGTCACGCTCTGGCTCTGGAATGTACGAATCCAGTGCGTCCGCTAATTCAACAATCTTCTTCGCCCAGTCTTCGTCGCCTTCCAGCGCTTTCAAAGCTGAACCCTGGATGACTGGCAAGTCGTCGCCTGGGAATTCGTATTCTGATAACAGTTCACGAACTTCCATTTCTACCAGCTCTAGCAACTCTTCATCGTCAACCATGTCACATTTGTTCATGAATACAACGATGTAAGGTACGCCGACCTGACGTGACAACAAGATGTGCTCACGCGTCTGTGGCATTGGGCCGTCAGTCGCTGCTACTACCAGAATAGCACCGTCCATCTGCGCCGCACCGGTGATCATGTTTTTAACATAGTCAGCGTGACCTGGGCAGTCTACGTGCGCGTAGTGACGCGTTGGCGTGTCATATTCAACGTGTGACGTTGAAATAGTGATACCACGCTCTTTCTCTTCTGGCGCGTTATCGATGGCTGCGAAGTCTTTCGCCGCACCACCGTATACTTTTGCCAAAACAGTTGTAATAGCAGCAGTTAGGGTAGTTTTACCGTGGTCAACGTGACCAATGGTGCCGACGTTTACGTGCGGCTTCGAACGTTCAAATTTTTCTTTAGACATTGCAGCCTCTCTAACAAAATTGTTCGGTGTTTACCTAGACGATATTATTATCGCTACCGGGTGGTTGTCTTGGGGGGACCAAAAGAAATGGTGCTGATAGGCGGATTCGAACCGCCGACCTCACCCTTACCAAGGGTGCGCTCTACCAACTGAGCTATATCAGCACGGATTGTTGTTTGGAGCGGGTGGCGGGAATCGAACCCGCGTCATCAGCTTGGAAGGCTGAGGTAATAGCCACTATACGACACCCGCGAAACAATTTGGGCCACCTCAAAAACCTGGAAATTGCGTGGTGGAGGGGGCAGGATTCGAACCTGCGAAGGCGGAGCCGTCAGATTTACAGTCTGATCCCTTTGGCCACTCGGGAACCCCTCCCAAATGCAATTTAAATTGGTGCCGGCAGAGAGAGTCGAACTCCCGACCTACTGATTACAAGTCAGTTGCTCTACCAGCTGAGCTATGCCGGCACCCCGGTTAGGTGGAGCGCATTCTATGGCACTAAATTTGATAGTGCAATAGTTTCGCGTAAAAAAGTTAAAATTTACTGGTTAAGTGGTCAGTTTTTGACTTTATTGAACAAAATACCAACGGTTTTTGTCGCTATCGCCACGGCTTTTTATCGCTAACCCGATGGCTGTTTGTAACCTGCCTTCGGCGGTTACGGCTGTTTGCGCTTCGCGCAGCAAACACTTAAACAAAAACCTAAATCCAAACAATAAATAACTGTGTTTAGGTGTTAGTGTTTGGTTTTCCCCGCGCAGCAGGCGCAAGCCGCCTGCAAGGCAAACGGCCAACGCCTTAGGCGTTAAGCAAACGGATGACGCAGTACGATCGTTTCCGCGCGATCAGGCCCGGTTGAGATAATATCAACCGGTATCCCGGTAATCGCTTCTATTCGAGCAATGTAGGCCAACGCCTGCGGTGGTAGCTGGTTGTGCTCGGTAACACCGACCGTGCTTTGCTGCCAGCCCTCAAGCGTTTCATAAACCGGTTCGACAATCTCGTAGTCTTCAGCCGCTAACGGTGGATACTCACTAATAGTACCGTCTGCTAGCTTATAGCCCGTGCAAATTTTCAATTCTTCCAGCCCGTCTAAGACATCCAATTTGGTTAGGCAAAAACCGCTAATGGAATTAATTTGTACCGCACGACGCATCGCTACAGCATCTAACCAACCGGTACGACGTTTACGCCCGGTAGTGGCGCCGAACTCATGGCCTTTGACCCCTAAGTGTTGGCCGACATCGCAGTCAAGCTCAGTGGGAAACGGACCGCTTCCTACTCGCGTGGTATAGGCTTTTACGATACCCAGCACATAATCGATGTATCTGGGACCAAATCCAGCTCCGGTAGCCACGCCACCTGCTGTTGTGTTTGACGATGTGACATAAGGATAGGTACCGTGATCAATGTCCAACAGGGTGCCCTGGGCACCCTCAAACATGATCTTATCGCCGTTTTTACGAGCTTTATCCAACATCGCCGGGACATCTGCGACCATTGGTTTTAGTAGCTCCGCAAAAGTTTTGCACTGCGCCAGTACGTCGTCGTAGTTCACGGCATCGGTCTTATAATATTCTGTTAATGCAAAATTATGATATTCGAGTACTTCTTTTAATTTGCTTGCAAAACGTTCTGCATTGAATAAATCGCCAACGCGGAGACCGCGACGTGCGACTTTATCTTCGTAGGCTGGGCCAATTCCCCGACCGGTGGTTCCAATTGCTTCTTTACCTCGAGCTTTTTCACGCGCCTGATCCAGGGCAATATGGAACGGCAAAATCAATGGGCAGGCCTCGCTGATCCGTAATCGGTCTGTTACTGGTACACCTCGTGCCTCCAGCATCTGCATTTCTTCCATTAATGCCTCTGGCGACAGAACCACCCCGTTACCGATAACGCATTGTACATTTTTACGGAGAATTCCCGATGGAATTAGGTGTAAGACGGTTTTTTCTCCATCAATCACCAACGTATGGCCGGCATTGTGACCTCCTTGATAACGAACCACTAAGGTTGCCTTGTCCGTTAACAGGTCAACAATTTTACCTTTACCTTCATCACCCCATTGGGTGCCGAGAATTACAACGTTTTGACTCATGATTGCCCCACGTAAAAAAAAAGCGCGGCAATTCTAACCTTTTGCAGCGCCTTTGTACACGAACACAAAAAAGCCCGTGCCCAAATTTTGTATTTTGAACACGGGCTTTTTGCTTAATTATTGATTAATCTTCAATTTTACCGTTCATGTCCTGCAAATACTTAAAGAAGTCGCTCTCGCCATCCAGCACCAGCATATCAGCGCCCGAGTTAAAGGACTCGGTATAAGCCTGCATGCTACGGATAAACGCAAAGAACTCAGCATCTTTAGAGTAAGAGTCTGCATAGATCTTGGCGGCCTGTGCGTCACCTTGACCACGCAGTTCACGTGATTGGCGCTTAGCATCAGCAAGCATTACGGTCACCCGTGCGTCAACATCAGCACGAATAAACTCTGCCTGCTCACGACCCTCAGAACGGTGTTCGGTAGCGACAGCTTTACGTTCAGCTCGCATACGTTGATAAATTGACTGACTCACCTCATCCGGCAAGTTAATCTGCATAACACGCACGTCGATTACCTCAACACCAAGGTCGCTCGCGCTCTCTGCACCTTTGATTAAGGCCTCACGCATCAGTTCATCACGTTCACCAGAGACGATATCCGCGATGGTACGATTACCAAATTCACTACGTAATCCACTGTTTATCCGTCGGGTCAGCAAAGCCTCAGCCTGCAACACATTACCGCCGTTAGTACTTAGGTAAAAAGTTGAAAAGTCGTTGATACGCCAAATCACGTAAGTATCAACAATCAAATCTTTCTTTTCACTAGTAACGAAGCGATCAGGATCGCCGTCTAGCGTTTGCAGACGAGCATCCAACCTTTTTACCGACTCGATAAACGGTATTTTAAAATGAAGGCCCGGCTCAAACACTCGGGCTTCACCTGTTTCTGCGTTACGTTCCACTTTACCGAACTGGATAAGAATGGCCCGCTCGCCTTCTTTTACTACGTACAGCGAGGAAAGACCCAGTGCGAGTAGTACAATAACAATTATTGCAATCAGGTTTTTCATTAGTCTCTACCTCCACCACGGTTACTGCTGCGACCGCTGTTGCTTGAGCTGCTCGAACTATTGCTGCTGCCCGAGACTTCGGTTGGGACGCGCGACGGTGAGAAAGAGGAAACGTTGCGACCTTGCTTTTCTAAGATCTTGTCTAGCGGCAAGTACATCATGTTGTTGCTGCCTTCTACGTCAACGAATACTTTCGGCGTTTTGCTGTAAAGTTCCTGCAAGGTATCCAGGTAGATACGTTCACGAGTCACTTCTGGTGCCTGCTTATACTGCGGAAGCAATTCGTTAAAGCGTGCCACTTCACCTTGAGCTTCAAGTATAATTTGCTCTTTATACGCTTGTGCTTCTTGCAGCAATCGACGTACCTGACCGCGAGCTAGTGGCTCGACCTCACGAGCGTATGCTTCTGCTTCACGGATAAAGCGCTCTTCATCTTCCTGCGCTGAAATTGCGTCGTCAAATGCGTCTTTAACCGCTTCTGGTGGACGTGCTGGCAGAAGGTTAATATCTACAATCTGAAGTCCCATATTGTAAGGGTTAACCGTCTCTTCTAAAAGTTCCAACGTACTCGCTCGTACATCTTCACGACCGCGCGTTAACACTTCATCCATAGTTGTATGACCAACTACGTAGCGCAGTGCACTATCAGTCGCTTTTGACAACACTGAGTCAGCATTAACCACGTTGAACAGATAGTTGCGTGGGTCAACAACGCGATACTGAACGTCCAGCTGTACCACAACCACGTTCTCATCCTGAGTCAGCATAAAGCCTTCTGTGCTGTCCGAACGAATATTATTGACGTCGACATGTTCGACTGTGTCAATAAATACCGGACGCCAGTGCAGACCAGACTCTACCAATGTGTGGAAGTTACCAAACCGCAATACAACACCGCGATCGGCTTCTTTTACTGTGTAAAAACCGGCAATAAACCAGACAACTAGCGCAATAATAGCTATTAAGCCAACGCCTTTTGCCGGAATACCCGAGTTGCCGCCTGAACCACCACGCTTTTTGCCGCCAAAACCAAATTTAGCGAATAACTTGCGTAATGCCTCGTCGAGATCAGGGGGACCTTGATCTTTACCCCCTTGGTTTTTCCATGGGTCGCGGTCATTATTTCCGCCATTACCCGGTTGGTTCCAAGCCATGGACTACTCCACTTTAGTTTCTAATCTTGCTGTTAAGAATTTTGTGCTACGTACTGGTTCAACTGGTTGTCATATTGCTTTTGTAACTTGTGCCAGTCAACCACTGACATTTTAATTGACAAGTTCAACTGACCAGCCTCATCAACTTGTTCTGCCGTTACGCTATTCAAGCCATATAATGTACCACGAAGTTTACCCATCGAGGGCGGTAATTTTAAGTGTAAATTAACCATTTGCTTGCCCAAACGCTCTTTTAACGCTTCGACGATAAGCTCAAGTCCTTGATCTTGCTGTGCTGATACCCATACTCGCTGGGGTTTGCCTTGTTCGTCCCGATCTATCCTTGGCGCTGTATTTTCAAGCTTATCAATTTTGTTGCAAATCATTAATTGCGGCACATCGCCCGCATCTATCTCGGTTAAAACTTCGCTAACCTGCTCAATATTATCCTGCTGTTGCTCATCAGCCACATCAACCACATGCAGCAACAAACTGGCATCCTGAGTTTCTTGTAGAGTCGCTTTAAAAGCCGCAACCAAATCGTGCGGCAAGTGCCGGATGAAACCCACTGTATCAGCGAGGATAACAGTTCCCACCTCGTCCACTTCAATTTTGCGCAGCGTCGGATCGAGCGTGGCGAATAGCTGGTCGGCAGCATAGACATCAGCACTGCTTAATTGGTTGAATAGTGTCGACTTACCTGCATTAGTATAGCCAACCAAACTGACCGTTGGAATTTCAGCACGTTTTCGGGCACGGCGTCCCTGTTCGCGCTGCTTCTGTACTTTTTCCAGCCGCCGCAAGATATTTTTTATCCGCCCGCGAATTAATCGGCGGTCAGTCTCTAGCTGCGTTTCACCCGGTCCGCGTAAGCCGATACCACCCTTCTGTCGTTCAAGGTGAGTCCAGCCCCGAACCAGCCGCGTGGAAATATGCCGTAACTGTGCCAACTCAACCTGCAATTTACCCTCATGGGTACGAGCGCGTTGAGCGAATATATCCAAAATAAGGCCTGTTCGATCTAACACGCGGCACTGACATACTTTTTCAAGATTACGCTCTTGAGTGGGGGATAAAGCATGGTTAAAGATTACAATGCTGGCCTGCCGTTCTTTCACCATTTCGGCAATTTCTTCAGCTTTACCGCTACCGACAAAAAACTTAGGATTCGGCGCACTGCGCGAGGCAGTTATAATGCCGAGCGTTTTTACACCTGCTGAATCAGCCAGTAATTGTAATTCCGAGAGGTCTTCACGGTCGACTTCGGCGGGTAAGTCCATGTGGACAAGTACAGCGTAGTCGCCACCTTCATATCTGTCGAACAAACTTAAAAGACCTCCTGAGGTTAATTTATTCTGGTGTTTCTACAAAATCATCCGGGTTTTGCTGAGGCAAGTAATTCTGCGGAATACGTGCGGGCACAACAGTTGAAATTGCATGCTTATAAACCATTTGGCTAACGGTATTTTTGAGCAGCACCACGAATTGATCAAACGATTCGACCTGTCCCTGTAACTTGATTCCGTTAACTAGATAGATTGACACTGGGATGCGCTCGCGGCGTAACGCGTTTAAAAATGGGTCTTGTAAAGTTTGCCCCTTAGCCATGCTGGATTCCTTATTTTCGTTATTAATATCCAAATTATTGCCATGGTGTCGTGCTAGCACTAACACAACTTTAATCTACCCTAGACCAGTCATTATTTTTTGCAACATAATTTATGTTTCAGGCAATAAAAATACGCGACAAATTTAACTTTCGATCTATGGGCAAATAAAAAGATTTCAACGGTTTATCGGAAATCTTTTTGGCGATCGTTGTAACAGTGTCGACACCTTACTAGCAACCTGCGGGTCGTCCGTGGTTAGCCAGTCAACATCAGGCCAACCGCGCAGCCAGGTTAACTGTCGCTTAGCCAGCTGCCGAGTTGCGATAATACCGCGCTCGCGCATCGTCGAGTAATCATAATCACCGGCCAAATAGGCCCACATCTGGCGATAGCCGACACTTCGAATGGAGGGTAAATCCGGATGCAGGTCACCACGTTCGTATAGCTCTCTCACTTCGGCTTCAAAAGGCTGCTTTAACATTTGGTCAAATCGTTGTTCAATGCGTTGATGCAAAGTACTTCGCTCCAACGGCGCTATGGCAAACTGATGTATAGGATATTGCAGTTGTCCGTGCCGTTGTTGCGTTAGCTCCGTTAACGTCACACCCGTTAATCGATAAACTTCAAGTGCTCGTAATGTTCTTTGTGGGTCGTTTGGATGAATTCGCTTGGCACTTACCGGATCAACTTGGGCTAACTGTTGATGTAAGCTAGCAAGCCCGTCTCGTTCAAGCTGGTCAGTGAGTTGCTGCCTAATTTTAGGATCAGATTCAGGCAACTGCGACAGCCCTTCCAGTAACGCCTTAAAATAGAGCATAGTGCCACCGACCAATAGTGGAACTCTCTTCCGTTTCAGAATTTGCTCAATTAGACGTGTTGCATCTCGCTGAAATTCAGCGGCCGAATAGCTCTCAGCCGGATCGCATATATCAATTAAATGATGCGGAACCTGTCGCTGTTCGTCCGCCGTTGGCTTAGCTGTACCTATATCCATACCGCGGTAAACGAGTGCTGAATCTACAGAAATAATTTCGCAAGGCAGTTTTTCGCATAGATCCAGCGCCAAAGAGGTTTTCCCCGCCGCAGTCGGACCGTACAAACAAATGACAAAAGGTTCTTTGCTGTTATGCATAAGGGTTACTTGCTCAGTGCTTTGTCAGGTAAAGCAATATTATGGCGATATTCGTTATTCGCCTGAAGTGCATCCAGCCATTGCCGCATCCAGTATTCTGCCTGGGACAACGAATAACTTTCAGGCAGCGCATTAGCGGCCAGCCAGGCAGCAATCTTTTGCTCGTTACCATATTCAACCGCGTGGGTAATCAGTTGTGCACACTTATCCGCCACATTACCGTGTCGGAGCATCGACGGTACGGTGTCAATCACCAATTTATTTGCCTGCATTCGATAACTCAGACCACATCTACTGAGCAGCTCAGCGCAATGATTAAATTGACTGGCACTAACACCTATCGTGCGTAAATCGATAGCGACCTCTATTAACAGCGGCTGCCCACTTAAGCCATGTGAAAGCTGCTGAAGCAGTTGGCTATTCAAAAGCTGCTGATGAACCGCCACTACATCCAGCCACGCAGCTTTGCTATCGTTACGCATTAATAACCAGCACGACTCGACGACCGCTAATGCTTTCCAGTTATTCGCCAGCTCTGTTTCCGCCTGCGTCGTATGACTGTTGACCGCATTCGGTAAGATACTTGGGCCGGCACGATAGCCGGACAAATTCTCGTTCAGTTGAGTCGGCGACTTTTGATAATGATGATGACTCACTGGCTCCGAACTCTGCTCTATTTGAGCCTCTGCTGGAGCTTGCTGTTGATGCAATGCGCTCGCTATCGCCTGCAGAATAAAGTCATGCACTTGACGTTGCTGATGAAACCGCACCTCATGTTTTGCCGGGTGCACATTGACATCCACCTGTTCTGGCGGCAGCCAGAAGTACAACACGTAAGTAGGTACTCGCTCCGGCGGCAAATATCGCTCATAAGCTTGTCTTATTGCATGGCTTAGTAGCTTATCACGCATCATCCGACCGTTCACAAAGCTGTACTGGATATCGGCTTGGTGACGGCATTCATCTGCTGTTGCTATCCAACCATCAAGTTTAAACGGCGTGCCCTCTGATGTAATGGATAACGCGTTATCGGCAAAGTTTTGGCCACACACTTTTGCCAGTCGGCGCCGACGTTGCTGATCATCGTTTTTACGTATTTTAGGGTAGTGTCGGACCCGTTTTGCCTGATGCCATACGGTGATATCTACATCAAAACGACTCAATGCGATACGCTTAATTGTTTCATCAACATGAGAAAACTCTGTTTTCTCTGTGCGCAAGAATTTTCGTCGAGCCGGCGTGTTAAAAAAGATATCCTGAATATCAATCGTGGTACCGTCAGGATGAGCCGCGGGTTCTATCTGCACCGCCATGTCTCTGCCTGACGTCCAGGCTTGCCAAGCTTCGGCCTGCGCCGCGGGCTTGGAAGTTAAACGCAAGCGGGATACAGAACTAATACTGGCAAGAGCTTCGCCACGGAAACCCAGACTCGCTATCGACTCCAGATCTTCCAACGAGCTTATTTTACTGGTCGCATGGCGGCTTAACGCCAACGCTAATTCGTCTTTGCCAATACCACAGCCGTTATCTCTAATTTTAATTCGTTTTACGCCGCCCTGCTCTAATTCTATAGTAAGCTGGTCAGCGCCGGCATCGAGCGCGTTTTCTACTAATTCCTTAACCACAGAAGCAGGCCGCTCTACCACCTCACCGGCGGCAATTTGGTTCGCGAGCTCTATGGGTAACTGACGAATAGACATTAGCGGCTAGGTATTTTTAACTTTTGACCAATGCGCAATACCGAGCTACGCAGGTCATTCTCTCGCTTAATCGCAGATACGGTAGTACCATAACGCTCAGCAATGACCGATAACGAGTCACCAGACTTAACGGTATATTCAGAGTTACTATGCTTTGCCAGGTAGGTATTATCCAGTGGGTTATTCACAAAATACTGGCGAATTCCTTTGTAAACCGCTCTCGCTAACTTTTGCTGATGAGCATTGCTATTCAGTAAACGCTCTTCTGTTGGGTTTGAAATAAATCCGGTCTCAACCAATAGCGAAGGCTTGTCGGGCGACTTTAATACAGCAAAGCTGGCCGCCTGAGGTTCTCGCTTATGCATTTTGGTCACTGCCGACATTTCCCCGATAATATGTCGTGCTGCCGCATAGGCGCCAGCTATCGAGCTATCCATCGACATATCTAACAGGGTTTGTGCCAGAAAAGGTTCATGACCGGTATCTTTTATGATGCTTTCGGCGCCACCGAGCAATTCCGATTTGCGTTCCGTGCCTTCCAGCCAGCGACCGACTTCGGAATCAGCCCGACGTTTTGATAGCACCCAAACCGACCCTCCGCGAGGCTGCGGTGTACGAAAGGCGTCAGCATGAATCGACACAAAAAAGTCAGCCTTTGCCTGCCAGGCTTTCTGCGGACGCTCATTAAGATCCACGTAGTAATCGCCAGAACGTATTAAATAGGCCTGCATACCAGGATCCGCATTAATTAGACTGGCTAACGCCCGGGCAATCTTTAACACCACTGTTTTTTCATAAGAGCCGGTCGGGCCTACAGATCCGGGATCCTCCCCGCCATGCCCTGCGTCAATAGCAATTGTTACTTTTCGATCATTCAGTTCCGAAATAGACTTTGCAGGTCCACTGCGCTCTACTGACTTACCGGGCAAATCAACCACCAACCGGTTCGGATAAGACTCATTCGCGGGCAAAGGGAAAATTTGTGGTTCGCTTTTTTCATTAAGCTCAATAACAATACGTGTGCTGCCAGTGCTTTTCGGTGTGCTGGTTCGGATTAGGTCAAGCAGTAAAGAGTCGTTCCCCAAGTTATCCAGGGCGGTATCTAATCCGGTGTTATTAAAATCGATGACCAATCGCAGCGGATCGCTGCCATACAGCGTAAAGTAGCTATAGTCAGGCGCTGATTTTAAATCGAAAACGACTCTCGTTTTATCGGGTGACGGCCAGACACGCACACTTTCAATACTGTTGTCAGCCGACGCTGCGACAGGCGCCAAAGCCAACAGGCTTAACAACGCTAGCTGAAATAATCCTAAAAAAATACTGCGTCTCATAATTGTGCTAATAATTCTTCCGCTTTCGATGATTGCGCGTGCAAGTGAATGTCGCGTCCATTATCCAGATAAGCTATCTCGATCTGCAAATCAGCAGCTGGTAACCATCCAGCGCCTTTTTCAGGCCACTCAATAAAATTAAGAGTATCCTCTGCAAAATAATCTCGGATGCCCATATACTCAAGCTCTTCTGGATCGGCCAGCCGGTATAGATCAAAATGATGTATCCGCCAACCTTTCAATTCGTAGGGCTCAACTAAGGTATAAGTCGGACTCTTAACGGCGCCCTGATGGCCTAAGGACTGAATGATACCACGACAAAATGCGGTTTTTCCGGCGCCCAGTTCACCTTTTAGATAAATAACAAATGGCGGCGTTATTAACTCAGCAAAACGTGCTGCAAATGAAAAAGTTGCAGATTCATCGTCCAGCCTAAAAGTCGTCTCAGAGATTTTAGTCATTGCCATCGTTACCAAATTCACTCTCATCTTTACCATTCACTAGCTGCCGTAACGGACCTAATAAATCACTTGCCAGTGTTCCTCGACAACCGTCTTTCGCTGCTATTTCGCCTGCAACTGCGTGCCAATATGTTGCTGCGATTAGCGCTTGTTCAGGAGCAAGTCGCTGCGCCACTAACGCAGCAATAACGCCGCTTAAGCAATCGCCCATACCGCCACTGGCCATAGCTGGGCTACCTCGCGCTACTATAAAATTACCACGTTCGCTGGCAACTAGACTACCTGCGCCTTTTAATAACACCTGCCCCTGATACTTTTTACGCAGTTGTTCGACCGCAGCAAACCTATCCTGTTCCACCTCTTTAGTGCTTTTTCCTAATAGCCTTGCGGCCTCACCAGGATGAGGCGTTAGTATAAACCGCTCTGATGATAAATTTTGTTCCGCTAATAAATTAAGCCCATCAGCATCGATGAGGATAGGTGTGGAAGTTTTCATTACTGCGTCAAATAATTTTTTAGACCAGTCATCAGTACCAAGACCAGGTCCTAGCACCACGACGCTTGCTCTTTGTAGCAGCGGCTCTAACTGTTTTGCTGACTCAACCCCATGAACCATGCCTTCGGCTTGAGCTGATGATACCACGCTAGTATTGGTCGGGTGACAGGCAACCGATACTTTACCTGCACCTGTTCTTAATGCTGCTTGCATTGCCAGCGTGACAGCGCCAGGCATTCCTGGATGTCCACCAACAATTAACACATGACCAAAATCACCTTTTTGAGAGTTTATCTGACGTTCACCAAGCCAGTGGTGATAGTCAATTCCTCCGGCAAGGAACCATTCCGCCGTTTGCTGTTGCTGGAAGTGTGAACCAACCCCCAGTTCAGCCAAGCTGATTTTTCCACAATAATGCCGAGCGTCCGATGTATACATACCCCGTTTTTTAGCAATCATCGTGACCGTTCGCTGCGCTTTGATCGCCGCACCTGTCAGCGTGCCGGTGTCCGCGTTAATACCTGATGGAATGTCCACCGCGATAACCGGCAGGGCCGAATCATTTACAGTTTTCACCCAGTCTGCGAGCTTACCTTCCAATGGTCGGCTAAGACCAACACCAAATACCGCATCGATAACGGCATCAAAGTTGTCTGGGTTAAAGTCGGTAAAATCCGATTCGTTATTGTTAGCGTCACGCCATGCCTGCCGAGCATGATGGGCATCATTATTATCAATATCCGTTAGTTCTGCGCCAGCTTTTAAGGCGAATACTGACACTCGATAGCCGGCCTGCTGCGCAAGCCTTGCGATGACATACCCATCACCACCATTATTCCCTTCGCCGCAAAATAGTGCCAGCCTTGCATGCTCAGGCAGCTCACGCTGTATTTGCAAAAACACAGCTTTACCAGCAGCTGCCATTAATTGCCGCATACTTACACCCGCTTGCTCAGCGGCCTGTTTTTCGCCGTTCTGAACCTGTTCTGCGCGATAAAGACTTTGTGATAAACTATCGTTATAGTTCGTCGTATTCGACACCTTAACGCCTCCTTAAGATGAGTTCTTTTCCATGTCCGACCAACGATTTACGCCTAGTTTATCAGAACATCAGCTACAAGCTTTAGCAGACGATATTAAACGCTGGGGAGCAGAACTTGGCTTTCAAAAAGTCGGTATTACCGATCTTGATCTTAGCCAACATGAGGCTACCTTACAGCAGTGGCTGGATAAAGGCTATCACGGCGAAATGTCCTTTATGGAGCGCCATGGGATGCTGCGGGCGCGACCAGCGGAGCTACATCCCGGTTCGGTTCGGGCAATTTCGGTAAGGATGAACTATCTGCCTGTCGAAGCCGGCTTCGCAAAAACTCTGAACGATTCAAAACTGGGCTTTATTTCACGTTACGCGCTTGGCCGTGATTATCATAAGTTAATGCGAAAACGGCTAAAGCAGTTGGGCGACAAAATAAAAGCAGCTTTTGAGGATACTGACTTTAGGCCCTTTGTTGATTCTGCACCAATCATGGAAAGACCACTCGCCGAAAAGGCAGGGCTTGGCTGGACAGGAAAGCATACGTTGATACTGGATCGGGACGGAGGCTCGTGGTTTTTTCTTGGGGAACTGCTAATTAATCTGCCACTGCCGGTTGACCAGCCAGTCACCGAAGGTTGCGGTAGTTGCACCGCCTGCATGACAATTTGCCCGACCAATGCCATTGTTGGCCCTTACGAACTTGATGCCAGGCGCTGTATTTCTTATCTCACTATCGAATTGAAGGGTTCCATTCCGGAAGAGTTGCGTCCATTAATGGGTAACCGAATTTATGGCTGCGATGACTGCCAGCTTATTTGCCCCTGGAACCGTTATGCGCAGTTAACCGAAGAAGCCGATTTTAATCCCCGTCAGTACTTACATAGCCCACAACTAATAGAACTGTGGCAGTGGAGTGAAGAGCAATTTATGCAACGCCTGGAAGGTTCACCGATTCGCCGTATCGGCTTTGATTGTTGGTTAAGAAACTTAGCAGTCGCGCTTGGTAATGCAGAGCCGGATGCAGAAATCATCACCGCTCTGGAGCAGCGCAGCGGACAGGTTAATGCCATGGTCCAGGAGCATATTGACTGGGCTCTAGACCGTCAGCGCCAAGGCACGGCGACTGTTACCAAACAACTAAAACGATTGGTTAGGGCAGTTGAAAAAGGGCTTCCGAGAGACGCTTAAAGCTGCTAACTATTCGGGCTTAAACACCCCGATAACTTGGTCAAACTCCCGCTCACTACCACCACCCTGTTGTTTGGGTTCGCTAAACCGATGCTTACAGGAAACACATTCAACCTGCTCAATATCGTTCTCGATAAACAGCATTAAAGTATCCATTGCTTCACATTTAGGGCATACGGCTCCCGCAATAAAACGTTTTTTCTGTCTGGTCAAAATGACTCCTGTGCCCTATGGCAGCTTGAATGATAGAATGCATTCTATTCTACCGTATCTACGGTTAACGATAAACTCAATCAGTCAGGCACGGAAGTTACACAGCATATGATCACAGCAAATAATCTGACATTAATGCGCGGCGGCGATGTCCTCTTTGAGAGCAGCGAGCTACAAATCTTTCCACAGCACAGAGTTGGACTGGTTGGGAAAAATGGTTGCGGCAAGTCATCATTATTTGCACTGATGCGGGGCCAACTGCAGGCAGATACGGGTAATCTGCAAGTCCCTTCAAAATGGCGTATTGCCAGTGTTGCTCAAGACACGCCCGCGCTCGATCAGACAGCTTTGGATTATGTCATTGACGGCGACCAACCGTTCCGCCAGCTGCAGCGAAAACTGAGTGAAGCAGAAAAAAATGGTGATGGTCACCTGATTGCAGAGCTGCATGATCAGTTGGGAGCGATAGGCGCTTACGATATCGAGCCACGCGCCAGTTCGATGTTAGCCGGACTCGGCTTTACTCAGACTCAACTTAAAAACCCAGTTAAATCCTTCTCCGGCGGTTGGCGTATGCGCCTTAATTTAGCCCAGGCATTAATGGCAAGAGCAGACTTGCTGTTACTTGATGAACCGACCAACCACCTGGATGTTGATGCTATTTTTTGGTTAGAGGATTACCTTAAGCGCTTTCCTGGAACACTGATTCTAATTTCTCACGATCGAGACTTTCTGGACGAAGTTTGCACCGATATAGTTCATATTGAGCACCAACGCCTTAATTCTTACCGCGGCAATTACTCACAGTTTGAGGCGCAACGAGCCGAGCAAATAGCCCAGCAGCAAAGCCAATATGAGAAGGCACAAGCAATGCGCCAACATTTGCAAGCTTACGTTGACCGGTTTCGATATAAGGCGAGCAAAGCGAAACAGGCACAAAGCCGTTTAAAAGCTATCGAAAAACTACCTTTGCAAGCACCGTTACGGGCTCAGTCAGATATCGACTTTCGCTTTTTTGAACCACAACAATTACCGAACCCATTAATGAGTCTGCGCGATGCTAAAGCTGGCTACGGAGACACCATTATTCTCGATGCAATAAAGTTAAATTTAGTACCAGGTACCCGTATGGGCCTGTTGGGTCGCAACGGTGCCGGTAAATCAACTCTCATTAAATTATTGTCTGGAGATCTGACTCCGCTCGCTGGTGAGCGTAATGTGAGTAACGGTTTAAAAATCGGTTACTTCGCTCAGCATCAGCTGGAAACTCTGGATTTGGCTGCTTCGCCCTTGCTTCATTTGCAACGCATGGACGCAACGGCCTCCGAGCAGTCATTGAGAGACTTTCTGGGAGGCTTCGGCTTTTCCGGGGACTTTGCGACTCGGGCTGTTGAGCCAATGTCCGGCGGCGAAAAAGCGCGCCTGGCGCTGGCACTGATTATTTACCAAAGGCCCAATTTGCTACTGCTTGATGAACCTACCAACCACCTTGATCTGAGTTTGCGAGATACGCTAGTGACAGCTCTGCAAGACTATCAAGGCGCACTGATTGTCGTTTCTCATGACCGGCACTTGTTAAGAACCACCGTCGATGAGTTTTACCTGGTTGCCGACAAGCAGGTTCAGCCTTTTAACGGCGACCTTGATGACTATCATCAATGGCTGCAGCAACAAGCCGCTGCAGACACTAAAACAGAACGCAAGAGTTCTATTACTGGCAAAAATGATCGGAAGCAGCAAAAACGAGTTGAAGCTGAGCTTAGAAAAGCCTTAGCGCCGTTAAAAAACAAGGTTAAAAAATACGAAGATCAAATTACCCGGCTGGAGCAACAGTTAACGGAGATTGAGCTGCAGCTGGAGGACGCATCACTGTATGAAGAACAGAACAAAGGCCAATTGGATACTATACTTGCTCGCCAGGCAAAGCTCAGCAACGAGCTGCAAGATCTCGAACAAAGCTGGATGGAAGCAGAGCACAACCTAACTGAGAAACAACAAGCCATTGAACAACAAGGCTCTGCTTAATGCATCAATTAGCTCGGTTTTCACCCCCTAAAGGGTTTAAGAATCCCCACTTGCAGACACTCTTACCGCGCGTGCTATTTCGCCAGCGTCCATGGTCAGGAGACTGGCAGACATTTGAACTCAGCGATGGCGATTTTGTCGAGCTGTGTTGGTATCAAAAGCCTGACAATAACTCGACTCGACAACCTATATTGTTATTATTCCACGGTTTGGAAGGCTCAGTCGAGTCGCCTTACATTTGGCAGACAATGCAACTCGCCGCTAAACAGGGGTGGCTAACTCTTGTGATGCATTTCCGCGGCTGTGGTCAACAGCCAATTAATCGGCTGCCAAGAGCTTATCATTCCGGAGATACCGGCGATGCCAGCGAAGTCATTCAATACCTTGCCTGCAATTATTCTGATAGTCCGCTACTCGTCGCTGGTTTTAGTCTGGGTGGTAATATGCTTTCCCAGCTACTCACAACGCATTCTGCAACCGCTGTTAAAGCCGCCACTATTTGCTGCGCTCCATTCAATTTGCATGCCTGTTCAGAACGCATCGACAATGGCTTTTCGAGGTTTTACAGACGTTATTTGTTAACGCCGTTAAAACAGAAAGTCACCAAAAAAATTTCGCTGGGTATAATCCCTCAGCGTCATCCGATCGCTAACCTTGATATCAAGTCGATGACCAGTTTTTTTCAATTTGACGATCAGGTTACTGCGCCTCTGCATGGCTTTTCTAATGTCGATGATTATTACCAAAAAGCCAGCGGCAAACAATTTTTACCCGAGATAAAAACACCAACACTTATCATTCATGCGAGCGACGATCCTTTTATGAGCGAAGCTGTCATTCCCTCGAGCAAAGAGCTGCCAGCAAGCGTGCGTTATGAGTTAAGTGCTCGTGGTGGCCATATCGGCTTTATCGAACGACATAAAGGCCAGTGGCAGAGCTGGCTACCGCCTCGTTTAATTCAGTTTTTTAAGGAGCAATTACAATGAGAGTGCCTTGGGACGCATTAGATGACGAAACTTTAACCAACCTGCTGGAATCGGTCGTCTTACGCGAGGGGACTGATTACGGTGCTCAGGAAATGAGTTTTTCCGGAAAAGTTGAGCAACTGCGACAGCGATTAAAATCAGGTGAAGCCGTTATTGTTTACTCGGAGCTGCACGAAACTATCGACATTGTGGCCCCCGGACAAATAATGGCTAACGAAAACGAGGCGGACGAGCAATAAATATTTTTTGCCAGTCGACACGCTGGTCACCGAGTACTAAAAAGTTAGGGTTCAACAAGCTGACCGTCTGGTTATAAGTAATAGGCTCAAAGTTTTCGTTAAGCAAACAGCCTCCCGCCTCAACGACTATAACCTGAGCGGCAGCAGTATCCCACTCACCCGTTGGCCCAAGCCGCAAAAAACAATCGGCTTTACCTTCAGCAATAAAGCACGCTTTCAACGAGCAACTACCAGCGGGCAATGGTTGTAACTCGCGCTTGGTCTGGATTCGGTTTAATACCGGCCCGCGCGACTGACGACGGCTAATAGCGATAATTATTGGATCCGATTGTGGATCATCTAACCGTCTTACGGATATCGAACGGGTGCCCGTTACTGTGGTTTTAAAAGCCCCCTGCCCGCTCTCCGCGAAGTACAAACTATCTCCAGCGGGCCAGTAGATGACCCCTATTCGTGGCTGGTTCGACTCGATGAGCGCAATATTAACCGCGAAGTCGCCCGAGCGCGAAATGAATTCCTGAGTGCCATCAATAGGGTCAATTAAAAAATAACGTTGCCATTGCCGCCGCTCATTGTAGCTTTCGTGCTCACTTTCCTCGGAGATGACTGGAATATCGGGGAAGACTTCTCGCAGTCGCTCAACAATCAACTCACTCGCCGCCAGGTCAGCGCTGGTTACTGGCGATTCATCTGGCTTTTCATAAGTCGCAAAGTCGCCCCGCTCGTACGCTTGCATAATACGCACGCCGGCTTCTCGTGCAATCTGGCTTATTGCCTCCAACATTTGCTTATAGACCTTTATTGCGAAGCATCATTAACAACGCAGTTAAACTTCTTGCTTCAGTAAAATCAGGCTGCGCCAACAATTGATCAATATCCGCAAGTTTCCAGTGAACCTTTTCTAGTGGCTCGGGTTCATCGCCCGGTAATTGCTCTGGATACAAATTGTTAGCCACAAATAATGTCATCTTAGCCTGAAAAAACTGTGGCGCCATAGTCACCTCAGTTAAGCGCTCTAGTGACTCGCAACCAAAGCCGATTTCCTCTTTTAACTCACGCTGCGCAGCCTCTTCCGGCGACTCACCGGGATCAATCAGGCCTTTTGGAAAGCCCAACTGATATTCGTGCATTCCGGCAGCGTACTCACGAATTAAAATCATAGTTTCGTCATCAATAAAAGGAACGACCATAACCGCACCACGACCACTACCCTGCATCCGCTCAAACTGTCTTTGTTCACCGTTGCTAAAGCGTAAATCAACCGCCTCAATTTTTAACAACCGACTTTGGGCAACTAATTTGCGAGATAATATTTTGGGGACTTGTCGTGATGCCATAACCTTTTACTGCTCCACAGCCAATACTATGATCTACTATAACGACTCTGATGACAGAAACCAGTCACAATTAAGCGAACGGATCAGCCGACATGACGATAACACACCAGAGTGATAATATGTTCGTCAGAATACGCAACTGAAGCCGGGAGAATACGTGGGTAAAAAGCCAGCAACAGAGACTAATTTTGATGCAGTAGTAATAGGTACCGGGCCCGGCGGCGAAGGTGCCGCTATGCAACTGGCCAAAAGTGGCAAAAAGGTCGCCGTAGTAGAACGCCATCAGTCGATTGGCGGTGGCTGCACACACTGGGGAACGATACCCTCTAAGGCACTGCGTCATTCGGTCAGCCGATTGATTGAATACAACAACAATCCTTTGTTTAGCGGTGTTGGATGGCAGCGCGGCATGACGTTTTCTCAAATTCTGAAGTACGCATCCGGCGTTATTCGCAAACAAGTAAAATTGCGCAGCTCGTTTTATCAACGCAATGACGTTACCGTTATTCATGGAGCAGCATCTTTCATTGACCAAAATCGACTGAAGGTCACAAAGAATGACGGCTCTTTTGACTATTTGAACGTCAAGCAAGTTGTGATAGCAACGGGTTCCAGGCCCTACCACCCAGATGATGTCGACTTCACCCATCCAAGAATTTACGATTCGGACACAGTACTGTCTCTGGACAAGGATCCTAAGACAATTTTGATCTATGGAGCAGGCGTAATCGGTAGTGAATACGCCAGTATTTTCCGTGGCATGGGTGTGAAGATAGACTTGATTAACCAGCGGGATAGGCTGCTATCGTTTTTGGACGCCGAAATTTCGGATGCAATCAGTTATCACTTGCGTAATAACGGTGTGGTTATTCGTCATAATGAAGAATATGAAAGCATTACTGGGCATGATGATGGCGTCGAATTAAAAACCAAATCCGGCAAGTTGATGAAGGCCGACTGTTTGTTATTTGCCAACGGCCGCTCGGGTAATATAGAAGCGCTTAACTGCGAGGCCGTGGGGTTAAAACCCAATTACCGAGGGCAACTAGAGGTGGATGAAAATTATCGAACAGCCGTTGAGAATATCTACGCAGTGGGTGACATTATCGGTTACCCAAGCCTTGCAAGTGCAGCTTATGATCAAGGCAGAATTTGCGCTACAGCAATGCTCAACGGAAGTTGCGACGAAGCACTGATCAGCGATATTCCAACTGGAATTTATACGATTCCGGAAATTAGCTCAGTGGGAAAAACAGAAGAAGAGTTAACTGCCGCCAAAGTGCCTTACGAAGTCGGCCGAGCGCAGTTTAAACATCTTGCACGAGCACAAATATCAGGCAACGATGTCGGCTGCCTTAAACTGCTGTTTCATCGTGAAACTAGAGAACTGCTGGGGCTTCACTGTTTTGGCGAACGGGCTTCCGAAATTATTCACATTGGCCAAGCCATTATGGAGCAAAAAGGCGGTGGTAATAGCATAGATTACTTCGTCAATACGACCTTTAATTACCCTACGATGGCAGAGGCATACCGAGTAGCTGCTCTCAACGGCATTAACCGCCTATAGTAACCGGAGAGTGAGGACGGGCCATGCTTTCTCACTCTCCAATTAACCCTGCTGTGGTAATGACACGGTTACACATAAACCAGCATTTTCCACATTTTTCATGCTGATATAACCATCGTGACGGTCGACAATCCGTTTGATGATAGCCAGCCCTAACCCTGAACCGACACCACCGCGAGCTTTGTCGCCCTGCGTAAATGGTTGAAATAGTTTTTCTTGCTCAGTCTCGGGGATCCCGGGGCCATCATCAGTAACAGAAAACCAGACACTGCGGCGCTTTTTATTATAGCCGGACTTGATCCATACATTTTTCTTACCATAGCGCTCAGCATTCTCTAACAGATTAACAGCCACCCGCTTAACGGAGAGCGGCCTTAACATGACGCGCGGACATTGCCCAAGCTCAACGTGAAACTGCTTTTGCCAAGAGTCCGGAAGGTTCGCCACGGTTTGTTCAAGTAACTCATTCAACGACTCGTGACTTGAAACTTCCTGCTGATCAAGTCTTACATAGTCAATAAATTGGTCGATGATATCGTTCATATCGTCGATGTCTTCAGCAATCCCTTGAGCCAAATAATCTTCAGATTCCGGCATCATTTCAGCAGCCAAACGAATTCGCGTTAATGGTGTACGTAAGTCGTGGGAAACCCCCGCCATCAACAAGTTACGATCATTTTCCAGCTCCTGAATACCCCGCGACATTCGGTTAAAAGCCTGAGTTACCGATACAATTTCACTAGCCCCTTTCTCCGGAAGCTGCGCTGGAAACTCTCCCCGACCGACTAGCTTAGCCGAATTTTCCAACGCTTTGAGCGGGCGGTTTAACCAGTTGGCGAATAACACCCCGCCAAAAACACTGAGCACGCCAATCACTAATAAATAGATGACTAGCGGTGAAAACTGCCCGGATGTCAGGCTATTTAACGGAACGCGAATCCAGTAATCGGGAGCTTGCGGTGGTTTCACCCAAACATAAAACTTTTGTCCCTGAGCGATACGAACATCGGCTTGTCCACCTAACTCAGCAGACATTAACTCTGATAGATAGCCATAATAGGTTGTTTGTTGAAGCCCTTCCTCGAGTGACTTTTCATTCGAAAAAACGCGAATTCCGGTCGCTTCATGAAACGCTACCGCTAACGATTGTTCTTGTTGGCCGGAGGTCAATGCCGACTCAGTAATGAACATCGTCTTTATCTGTTTAGCAACCAGTTGAGTAATCTGTTCTATAGATGGCTTAACCACATAATTACTGACCATCAGGTAAGATACCAGTTGGTTGAGTAATAGTACTAAGGCAAGTAGGCCGACAGTTCGCGCAAACGCAGATTTAGGAAAAAGCTTCATTTAGTTTTTTAGTAGCCCATCCGGCACAAATACATAACCAAGTCCCCAAACAGTCTGAATATAACGAGGCTTTGCCGGGTCGACTTCTAACATCCGGCGTAATCGCGATACCTGTACATCGATCGAACGCTCCAGCGCACTGTAATCGCGACCTCGGGCAAGGTTCATTAGTTTATCTCTGGACAGCGGTTTACGCGGGTGGGTGACTAAAGCTTTTAATACAGCAAACTCACCGCTGGTTAGTGGCAAGGGCGTGTCGCCATCGAACATTTCACGAGTACCAAGGTTCAGTCGGTAGGTTCCAAAAGTGACTTCTTCATCATCTTGACTTGGCGCTCCGGGAGCTTCTGTTCCTCGGCGTCTCAATACTGCTCGTATTCGAGCAAGCAGTTCGCGGGGATTGAAGGGTTTCGCCAAGTAGTCATCGGCCCCAAGTTCCAGCCCTATGATTCGGTCAACTTCGTCCCCCTTTGCAGTCAACATGATAATTGGAATGTGATTGTTATTTTGACGTAGCCGCTTACAAATAGTCAGCCCATCTTCTCCCGGCAACATTAAATCAAGAACCATCAAGTGGAAGTTTTCACGGGTTAAGAGCCGATCCATTTGTTCAGCGTCCTGGGCTACCCTAACCTGAAAGCTTTGTTCATTTAAGTAACGCTCCAACAAGCTGCGCAGGCGAGCATCGTCATCTACGACTAAAACTTTTAGAGTTTCCTGAGTCATTTCATTATTCCTGTCGATAGAACCTGTTATTAACATACACGCACAGTCAATTTTTAAGAAGCGATTGAGTGTTAATAAATGTGTCTTTGATCAGGTCCTATCTATCTCGCCAGTAACGCGACATTTCTACATATAAAAAAGATGCCGTCCAGGTAATCAAAACTAGCCCGGTCAAACTTTCTATACCAGTCAAAAACCGCAATTCACCGACTGGGGCAATATCACCAAAGCCCACCGTCGTGTATACCGTATAAGAGAAATAGAGGCTGTCGAGGTAGGAGCCGTCAAATGCCCCGGTTAAACGACCGAACAGTGAGTGATGGTGCATCAAGTAGTATGCGACAGCAAAGATAGCGACTTCGATACTATGAGCTATCAATGCCAGCAGCACCGCTATCCCCAGACGAAACTGGTTAAACAGTCGCAATTCCTTAAACAGCATACCAATGCGCTGTAACGCCTCGTAATGAAACGCGACAACAATAAGCACCACCAGACTATTGGCTAAAAACGAAATAATCACTGCCGTTTACTGTCCGCTAAGAAATTGAATAAACCGTAATATAATAATGGTACCACCACGACGGTAAGAATGGTGGATGCCGCCAACCCAAAGATTAATGAAATGGCTAAGCCATTAAATATCGGATCGCTTAGAATAAAGTAGGCCCCAATCATTGCAGATACAGCGGTTAATGCAATCGGTTTTAAGCGCACCGCGCCGGACAATACAACCGCGTCTTCAAGAGAGTACCCTTCGTCGATTAACTGGCGAATAAACACCACTAGTAAGATAGAGTTACGCACAATAATACCCGCCAGCGCGATCATCCCTATCATTGAGGTGGCGGTGAATTCTTTACCCAGTAGCCAGTGTCCAGGGAGAATACCAACCAGCGTTAAAGGTATTGGTGACATAATAATAAGCGGCATTAAATAAGATCTAAATTGTGCGACCAATAGCACAAATATCATAAATATTCCGACGCTGTAGGCGAGCCCCATATCTCGGAATGTCTCATAAGTGATTTGCCACTCACCGTCCCATTTTATCGCGACCGGGCCTGTTGCTGACGGTTGGTTAATATAAAACTGTTCCGGTGGATTATCCATTTCTTCAATCAGCGACACCAGTTCAAACATTCCATAAATCGGTGAGTCAGTTTCGCCAGCCATATTCGCCTCAACATAAGTCACCGGCTTTAAGTCTTTATGGTAGCGACTACGCGGCCAACGATCAGTTTCGATCTGAGCAACAGTCGACAGCGGAATCATAGTGCCATCTTGTGCCCTTAACTGCAGCGACAGAATCTGTTGTCGTTGAGCTTTTGCCCCGTCTTCTAATTGCACCAAAATTGGCACTGCGTATTTCGCAGTATCTTTGTGTAAATAACCTGCGGGTTGCGCATTAATCAATAAGCTTAGCGCCTGAGTGACCTGTGACTGTGCAATACCTAGTTGTGCTGCGCGTTGTCGATCGACCTCCAGCAGCCAACGTTCAACATTGTCGGTGACCGACGTATCGGTATCGACCAAGCCATCAACCTGCGCCATTTTGCTCAACAAGGTCTCAGCCAGTTCTATTTGCTGCTGGCCAGTTCCACCGTAGATTTCAGCGACAATAGGAGCAAATACGGGGGGCCCGGGCGGTACTTCGACAACTTTTAGTGCTGCGCCATAAGGCTTAGCAATTGCAACTAAGTCTGCTCGAATTTCACGGGCGATTTGATGAGAAGATCGCTGGCGATCCTCCTTGTTTTTTAAGTTGACCTGGATATCACCCTGACTTGGCTGACTCCGCAAATAATACTGGCGTACTAAGCCATTAAAATTAATGGGTGAAGCAGTACCGGCGTATGCTTGCCAGTTTTCTACTTCGTCAACGGTCGACAAATAATTACCCAGTTGCAGTTGCAGTCTCTGGGTTTCCTCCATCGCTGCATCGTCGGGCATATCAACGACCACCTGCAGTTCAGACTTATTGTCGAACGGCAACATTTTTAAAACTACCCCTTTGAATACAGGTAACAACATCACCGCTAACAGCAAGATAAAGACTCCGGCACCAAACAACGCGCGTCGGCCTCGATGCTGCTTGCCCAGCAACGGCCGAAGTATTTTCTCAAAAATGCTTTTTAACTTATCGGAAACGCCAGCGGCTGAATCGCTGTCGTCTCTGCTGTCTTTGCCGCGTTCGCCATTAAGTAATCGCAAAGCCAGCCAGGGAGCTACAATAAAGGCAATAAGTTGAGAGAACACCATTCCCGCAGAGGCATTAATAGGAATCGGGCTCATATACGGACCCATTAGACCACTGACAAAGGCCATTGGTATCAATGCCGCCATTATCGTTAAAGTGGCCATGATGGTAGGCGAACCAACTTCGTCGACCGCTTTAGGGATAACCTCTGGTAACGGCTTGGTCGAGTTACGAATACGCCGATGAATATTCTCGGTAATAACGATACCGTCATCGACCAGGATGCCAATTGAAAAAATCAGCGCAAACAGTGACACTCGATTAAGGGTAAAACCCCAAAACCAGCTGAACACCAGGGTGAGCAATAACGTAACCAATACCGCAGTGCCGACTATAGCAGCTTGTCGCCAGCCCATCGTCAAAAGCACCAGCACAATAACGGAAATTGTGGCTGATATCAGATCCGAGACTAGTTGATTAAATTTATCAGTGGCCGTCTTACCATAATCTCGAGTAATCGCGACCTCAACATCGACTGGCAGTATCTTGTTTTTAAGCTCAGCTAATTTCGCGCGGACGGCGTCGGTTATATCGATAGCATTTTCGCCAGGCTTCTTCGATATAGCGATGGTCACGGCCGGATAAACCTCTTGTTCCTGTAATCCGCCCATTAATAATGACTGATTAATCGGACTGCCGCTGTCAGCAATTGTCGCCACATCGCTAAAATAAATTGGCTTGCCGTCCGCCGTACCGACAACCAACTGTTTCAAATCTTGCAGGTCATTCAAAAAGCCACCTGCCTGAAATGGGATCGCCAGTCCGTCTTTGATAATTCGGCTTTCTTGAGCCGAATTATTGCCCGCATCAATAGCCTGCTTAATATCGGCAACCGTTAGACCGTAGCCCGCTAATTTTGCAACCTCAACTCTCGCATTAACATGTTGCCGCGCGGCGCCGTGAGTTTTTATATCTCGAGTGCCTGGTATTTGCTTTAACGCAATCTCCAGACGATGGGCTAATGCAGTCAGCTGCTCAGCGCTGGTTAAAGTATCCTCGTCGTACAGTGTCAACGTCATTATCGGAACGTCGTCAATACTTCTAGGCTTTACCAGCGGCTGCATGACCCCGAGAGAGGGCGGAAACCAATCCTTATTTGACTGAATTTTGTTGTAAAGCCGCACCAGAGCTTGCTGACGAGGAATACCAACATTAAACTGGACGGTAAGCACCGCCTGTCCGGCACGCGATACCGTATAGATATGTTCAACCCCGGACATTTCGCTTAATATTTGTTCACCCGGGATGGCGATCAGTTGCTCCACCTGCTTTGCCGAAGCTCCCGGAAAACCAACAAAGACATCAGCCATCGTCACGTCAATTTGCGGTTCTTCCTCCTTCGGTGTAATCATTACAGCAACAATGCCCAGAACGATACCGAGCAGGCATATTAAGGGCGTGAGTTCAGAGCGCTGGAATACGCCAGCGATAACGCCGGAGGGACCGAGCCGCGTGTCTTTATCAGTCATTTGACAGGCCCTCTGCCAGTGTTACCACTTGCTCGCCAACCTCCAGGCCACTTAGTATTTCGACTTGATCCGCTATTTTGTCACCGGTTCTAATCTGCCGTAGTTGGTTCTCTCCCGCTTCGGTTCTGACATAAACGGCTCGCAATTCGCCACGCTCGAGCACCGCAGACGCTGGAATTTGTAATACCTCACGTTCACCAACCGCAACGTTAACTTTTACTAACATCCCCGGAAACAGAGAACCATCAGAATTAGTTAAATTAAGTCTTAACCTGAAGGTATGAGAACGTTCATCGGCATAGGGATAAAAAGTCATTGACCCGATAGTTAAAATTTTTCCAGCAGACGTTTCTATCTGCGCCTGTTGACGCTCACGAACATACTGAGCGTAGCTTTGCGGTAGTTCGGTCACCACACGCAGGTGCTCTAACGATAAACCGCTCATCAGTGGCTGGCCCGGTTGGACCGACTCACCCAACTCAACAAAACGTTCCGTCACTATTCCCGCATAGGGTGCTTCTACACGGGTGTAGCTTAGCTGTTTTTTTGCCTCATCAAGCGCCGCACTTGCCTCAGCAGCCATGGCTTTGCTGGTTTCAAGTTGAGTACTTGCTTGATCAAGCTCAGCCTGAGACGCAACCTGTTGCGCAGCCAGATTACTGATACGCCGGTAGCGTCGCTCTGCGTCAGTGACTGTCGCTCGTGCGCTTTCCAAATTGGCCTGAGCACGATTTAACCGAGCTCGTTGCTCAGTATCATCCAGTCGGACAATTAACTCACCAGCAGCTACGGGATCGTCGACATCAACCGGCAATTCTACGACAGTGCCTGCGGTCTGAGCTGAAACGGTGCTCTGCTGGATTGCTTCGACCACGCCTTCCAGCTCTATCTTGTCAGTGACTCTGCTGTTAACAACGTCAACCGTTTGCTGGGCACTCGCGTCAGCCGAAAGAACAACAGCCAGCAAAGTTGTGATCAAACCGAACATTTTCATGATTATTCCTGAGCACCATTAAAGGATTAAATTTAAGAAAATTATATTATGCTTTTTTATAAACTGATGCTATCACTGATTTAGCCAATACTCCAGTGGTTGTGGACGCCCTAATAAGTAGCCTTGGTAACGCTTACAGCCAAGCGTCAATAGCTTTTGCCGCTGTTCGTCAGTCTCAACGCCTTCGGCCAAGACCTCTAGTCCGAGGCTTTTAGCAAGAGCAATAATGGTTCGAACGATAGCGGCATCATGCGCATCGTTGAGTAAATCTCTAACAAACGACTGGTCTATCTTAAGCTGCCTTAATGGTAGTCGTTTAAGGTAACTTAACGAGGAATAACCCGTACCAAAGTCGTCCAGAGAAAACTGTAGCCCTTGGTTGTTCAATACATCCATTAATTCAGCGGTACCTTCAATATCGTCCACCAAAATGTTCTCTGTGAGTTCCAGTTCAAGATTTTTTGCATAAGGCGAATTAGATAAAAGTTGCTCAAGTTCTTGTAAAAAATTGGATTGTTTGAACTGACTCGCACTGACATTCACTGCCACGGTACACCGCTGATATTCTGACCGTGTCTGTAATCGCTGAAGCGCTGCTACCGACTGTTCTAACACCAACGAATGCAACGCCGGCATTTGTCCTGTTAGCTCCGCTACTGGAATAAACTCAGCAGGAGAGACGGTGCCCAATTGTTTATGTTGCCAACGTAGCAGCGCCTCAAAGCCAATACATTCGGTATTCGATCCCCTTTGTTCAAATTGAGGCTGTAGATAAATGACGAGATCTTTATGTTGAATCGCTAAGCGCAGCTCGTTTTCTAAACGCAACTGACGATTAAAGGCATGTTGCAGGCCTTGATTAAAGAATTGGGTGACTCCACCTCCCATTGATTTGGCTTTGGACATTGCCAAATCGACGGCTTTAAGCAGCGAATCTGCTGTGGTTGACTCATCAAAGAAGCTAACCCCCAGACTAACGGAGACGCCTTGTGTTTTAGCACCAAGTTGGTACGGCTGATCTAATTGTGAACGGAATTGTTGAAGACGCTGCTGCAGATAATTTTGTCGTGTTTCATGTTCAACCGGTAATTGTTGCAGCAGGATAAAGAATTCATCGGAGGCAAGTCGTCCCGCCAACTCGTGCGGCTGCATAACCTGCTCCAAACGCGACGCAAACTGCTGTAGCAGTATGTCACCCAACTCGTGACCCAGTGCGTCATTAATGTTTTTGAATTTATCAATATCCAGCACAACCAACGCATTCTCTCGTTGCGAATCGCTATGTTGGTATAAGTAATCTACTTTCTCCAGCAATAGCCGTCGGTTTGCCAACCCAGTTAATACGTCAAAATAGGCAAGCTCTTCGAGCTGGCTTTTTAGTTCTTCATACTCTGAAATGTCAGTCGAAATACCGCATAGCCCAATAGTTTTACCCTTGCTATCTTGCAAGGCGACCTTAACTGACCAAAATGCACGTTGAGTCGATTCTCCGGGAATTTGATTAAACTCGTGACGAGCCATTCGCCGGCCAGTTTTTATGACCTGTTGATCATTATCAGCTAATTGCTGCGCCGTTTCCTTTGCGAAGAAATCGCTGTCTTTCAGGCCGATAATTTCCTCAGCCCTACGTCCAAAAAGCTCCGCTACTTTTTTATTCACATACTGATATTTAAGTTCTGGGTTTTTTATAAATATATAAGCATCGACACTATTTAATATGGTCTCAAGCTTGTGTTCACTGTCCGACAATGCTCTGGTTTTTTCCTTAACTGCTTTCTTTAACAGCCGGTTAAACGCAAGCAAAAATAGACTCAGCAGTAACAATGCCGCTCCTACTGGCCAAACCCAGTTGGGCAGCACAAAAGATTCAGGCTGCGCATTCCAGCGATCCAGAATATTGTAGTAGACGGAATCCGAGTCAGACTTTAACTGAATTAATTCATTATCGATGGCCGCCAGCAGATCCCCATTTTTTCCGGCTGCGGTGGCAAAGTAGAGTTTATTAGGAAGAAACATAATCGGCGTCATAGCCACTGACGACTGAGCCACCTGTTGATTACCGTAGAACTGATTAGTCGCTACAGCATCAACCTTTCCATCTTTAATGGCTGCAAAACCCTCGGCGTATGAATCAACAAAAAACATGTCGATTTCTAAATCGAAACTGCTCGCCAAATTGTTTAAGTATTTTTGCTGTACTGAATCACTCAGCACGGCCACTCGCTTACCTTCCAGATCAAGTAAGCTACTGATCTGCTGTCCTGCCGACGCATACAGTTGAGACCAGCTTAATAGAGCGGGCTCCTGGTGAAAGTCGAAGAGCTGTCGCCGACTTGGCTCATCAGCAACGTCCGGCAACAAGTCCAGTTGACCGTCTTGCAGCCATTCAAGACACTGACTCCAATGACATTCTCTAACGGTTATTTCCCAATCATGTTGTTGTGCTATATGAGTTAGCAAGTCACCATGAATGCCACTTATTGTTTCATCAGCCAAAAATAGCTTGGGCGGATTATGATAAACCCCGACGACGACCTCTCGTGATTGGCTATGGGCAGCATTACTAAAACCTGTCGTCAGCAGCAACAGCAACAACCACACACTGACACTAATCGTCTTCAATTCGCCTCCGGCTTATCCGTTTACAATTTGTTCACAAATGTACTATAGCCAGCTGCAGGATTTTAGCCAATAGCATACAATGTAAAGTACGTTGTTTACCCCAATATAAGCACTCGAACTTTATGGCAAAAGCAAACCTAATTACCCGCGCAGGTTATCAAAAACTAGAGCAAGAGTTACGCGATCTGTGGCGAGTTGAGCGACGGGAAACCGTCGAAAAAGTTTCTTGGGCAGCAAGCCTTGGGGATCGGAGCGAAAACGCCGACTACAAGTACAATAAAGCGAAGCTCCGTAAAATAGACAGCCGCATCCGCTATTTATCGAAAAGGCTGGATCAGGTTAAGGTGGTGGACTATTCACCACAGCAGGATGGCAAAGTCTTCTTTGGCGCATTTGTCGAAGTGGAGAGCGATACTGGTGATATCCGGCGTTTTCAAATCGTTGGGCCTGATGAAATTTATCAACAAGCGAAGGTAATTTCTATTGACTCTCCAATGGCCCGCGCGTTGCTGAAAAAAACCGTTGATGATGAGGCTTCAGTGACAACTCCAAAGGGCGAACAACTATGGTACATCAATAAAATTCAGTACCAACCGTTCGCTGCCGAGTGAGTATGGTAAACTTCGCGCAATCGTTAATTAAGAGAGATGCTATGAACCTAATACGTCAGCAGTTAGCCAACGAACTTAATGTGCAGCAACAACAAATCCAGAGCGTGATCGAGCTACTGGACGGTGGCTCGACGGTGCCATTTATTGCCCGTTACCGAAAAGAAGTCACCGGAGGTCTGGATGACTCGCAGTTACGCCAGCTAGAGCAACGCCTGGTTTATTTGCGAGAACTGGAAGACCGACGCAAGGTTATTATTCGTTCGATCGACGAGCAGCAAAAACTCTCGCCTGAGTTAGAACAAAAAATAAATGCGGCAGAAACCAAAACCGAGCTCGAAGACCTTTATTTGCCTTATAAGCCAAAGCGTCGCACCAAAGGTCAAATAGCCATAGAAGCGGGTCTGCAACCGGTAGCCGATTTACTCTGGAGCAATCCCGAACAGCAGCCTGAACAGGTTGCCGACGATTACATCGATAGCGAAAAAGGTTTCGCGGACAAAAAATCGGTATTAGATGGAGCTCGCGCCATTTTGATGGAGCGGTTTGCCGAACAGGCAGATTTGCTTAAACGACTGCGCCAGTATTTGTGGCAGAACGGTCACTTGACCGCTTCGGTGGTAAAAGGCAAAGAAAAAGAAGGTGCTAAGTTTCGCGATTACTTTGATTTTAGTGAAGCCTTAAACAAAATTCCGTCACACCGTGCATTGGCTTTATTCCGGGGCCGTAACGAAGGTTTTTTACAGCTTACCCTCGATGCGGATCCAGGCAGCGAGGCGACCGAAGGCTCTCAAGCCGAAACGATAGTCGCGGATTACCTGCAATTTGAACACCAACAGCGACCCGCCGATGATTGGCGGCTGCAGGTGGTACAGTGGACATGGCGGGTAAAACTGTCGCTACACATGGAAACAGAGTTGATGGGAAAAATTCGCGAATCAGCGGAAGCTGCCGCCATTCAGGTTTTTGCCAGCAACTTGAAAGACTTATTAATGGCAGCACCGGCTGGGGCTAAACGGACTATGGGTCTGGATCCCGGCGTTCGCACTGGTATTAAAGTTGCGGTAGTTGACGAGACGGGTAAGACCCTCGGCACCAATACGGTATTTCCTTTCCAACCCCAAAATCAGGTCGACAAGGCCATTCGAACTCTGGCCGGTATGTGTAAACAACATAAGGTTGAACTGATCAGTATTGGCAACGGAACTCACTCCCGGGAGACCGATAAACTGATCGCCGACATGTTGAAACAAAATCCTGAAGTAAAAGCCACCAAAGTCATGGTGAACGAAGCCGGCGCTTCGGTCTATTCGGCCTCCGAATTGGCCGCCCAAGAGTTTCCTGATATGGACGTATCCTTGCGTGGCGCGGTCTCTATTGCCCGCCGGCTGCAAGATCCCCTGGCTGAGCTAGTCAAAATTGAACCCAAATCTATCGGTGTTGGCCAGTACCAACACGATGTCAGCCAATCACAGCTTGCACAAAGCCTTGATGCTGTTGTCGAAGATTGCGTTAACGCCGTTGGGGTCGACGTGAATATGGCCTCGGTACCACTATTACAGCGCGTCTCCGGGTTATCTAAAACGCTCGCCAAAAACATCGTGACGTTCCGTGATCAGCAAGGTGCATTTAAGTCTCGAAAACAACTCCTCGATGTTCCCCGCATGGGTCCAAAAGCGTTTGAGCAGGCCGCTGGCTTTCTTCGCATTCCTAATGGCGATCAGCCGCTTGATTCATCGGCAGTGCACCCTGAAGCTTATTCGGTTGTTGAACAGATTGCCAGCGACAATCAGGTACCATTGGGAGAGCTTATTGGCAATCACACACTGCTGACTCAACTAGATCCAGCGAATTACGTTGATGATAATTTTGGATTACCTACGATTACAGATATTCTTGTAGAGTTGGATAAGCCTGGTCGAGATCCTCGTCCTGAGTTTAAAACAGCCAATTTTAAAGATGGCGTAGAAAAAGTAGCAGACCTGAAAACCGATATGATCCTGGAAGGAGTTGTGACTAATGTTGCCAATTTCGGCGCGTTCGTCGATGTCGGGGTGCATCAAGATGGATTAGTCCACATTTCTGCCCTCTCGAACAAGTTTGTCAGTGACCCGCGCGATATCGTGAAGGCCGGAGATATCGTAAAAGTGAAAGTCATTGAACTGGATCTGGAAAGAAACAGAATCAGCCTAACCATGAAATTGGATGAAAAAGCCAGTGAACCGGCTCAAAAGCCAAAATCGGCGACTAAAAAGCAGCATTCATCACGCAATAATGGTGCTAAGCGGGATAACAAGCAGCCGGTTAACTCAGCGATGGGAAGTGCCCTTGCTGACGCCTTCGCGAAGGCTAAGAAGGACTAGTCTAGGCTGTAGCAGCAAAGCCCGTTTCTGACGGGCTGACGCGCTGCTGGTAAAAACTGGCGATCATTTCTCCACGTTCCGGAGCCGACAAAGTCTTTCGTTCGGAGCTCACACTTGGTTCACTATCTGAACTCGCTTCTTTGCCATCCCCTTGCCCTTCAAGAGATTTGGTTACCGGTCCCTGGACCTTGCTTTCGTTGTCAGAACCAGAGTTTTCAGCTCGTTCGGATTCCACAGGGTTGTTTTGTTGAGCTAACTCGGCTCGTGCCTGTGATGCCTTGGTCGAGGCCTCTGCGGCAATAGAGCGATCGGCTGCTGAGGGTTCTGCCGGCGCCAAGGCTGCTCGGCGGACAACCGTCATCTTTTGTATAGTCGCTTGCGGGTCGCCTGGTACCACACTAATATCAATGGGTACTTCACCACCGACAGCATAAGACTTTCCGTTCGGCCCTCTCTCATATTCGTAACTTGGGCTGCCAGCATACTGTCCACCGACCGCGGCATGTGCTTGCTCGTGATTCCTAACTTCAGTATCACGACTTTCGAGCTCACGCACTTCCTGCTGGATCTGTTGCTGTTCTCTCGGCGTCCGCTCAGATTCCTGCTTATTTTCAGCAGGACGACTATCTTGTCTTTCTGAGGTACGTTCAGCTTTTGAGGAATCTTGTGAGGACTGCTTTTTATCAGTGGCCGAGCCATTTTCTGCCGAAGCGGGTGACTCTGTAATCAGAGAGCGTTGCTGATTATCACGACCAACGAATTCCGACGCAGGCATCGGCGATGTTGGGATTGTCGGTAACGCGGTCGTGATATTCATGGGCTATTCCATGAGAGTAAAAGTAATTCAGTGCCTAAACACTTGTATCTATCATTGTGCCGAGCATTTCATCAGCAGTTTCCACAGTTTGAGCGCTAGACTCAAAACTGGTTTCACCTTGTTGTAGTGACACCAAAGAATCCGTCGACGTATTCGCGGTCACTGCCTGACTCGTTTCACTGGCCGTTTCTGTTGCAGCTACTGCACCACTATTTTGCGCGGCACCTTGTTGCTGAACATCATTGCGACCACTTGCGTTCGCTATTTCTGCACTGGCTTCTGAAACTTGCTGGCTTGCACGCTGGAGACCTTGAAGTCCCGCGTTCATTGCACCATTAATTTCCATAAACATCTCCAGTTACTGCTGCTGATTTAATCAATAGTATTGTACAAAAAGCGTTCGCTAGCAAGTTTTTTGTGCAAAAAGCACCCATCTAAGCATGCTGTTTTATTTGCGTTACTAACTGTCTCCAGTGACGCTTTTGTTGTTCAACAGAGCGTTGCAACTCTTCTACCTGTGCCTTCAAAGCGTCCATATTGACTTGCTCACGCAGGTGTTGAGCCTTGCTGTCCAACAGCTTCTTGCGCGCTTGATAATAACTCCGCAATTGTACCGCCATTTCATCATAATGTTGCTGGGCTTTCTCAAGCAAGGTTGGCGGCGCTTTATGCGCTTTCATTTGTAGCCGCTGTAACTGCATTTGCAATTTAGCTTTTTCGACCTGGTAACCGGAACTACGCTTTAATCCGGACGCTAATCCTAACCAGGAAAACGCACGGATAAGCCATTTTGTCGGGTCGAACTGCCACCAACGAATCCCGTTACGATAATCCGCAGAAAAAATATGATGGTAATTATGGTAACCCTCACCAAAGGTCAAAAACGCCAGCACACCATTATCCCGCGCCGAGTTTTTGTCCGTATACGGCTGAGAGCCCCATACATGGGCTAAAGAGTTAATAAAGAATGTCGTGTGATGGTTCAATACTAAACGTAGCACACCAACCACCAACAGCCCGGCCCATACGTCACCCAGCATTAGGCCTGCGACAACTGGCCAGCCAAAATTAAGCAATAAAGTTAGCGACAAATAATGCCGGTGTTGCCACATTACTATTGGATCTTTCTGCAGATCTTTTACATTGTTGTAATCACTATATCGGCTCGCATCATATTCGCGAAGCATCCAGCCAATATGAGAGTACCAAAAGCCGCGCTTCGCAGAATAGGGGTCCCTGTCATTATCGTCCACATGGGTATGGTGTACGCGGTGATCAGATGACCAATGAAGTGCACTGTTTTGTATTGCTAAGGCACCGCCGATAGCAAAAATAAAGCGCACCACCGGATGGGCATTGTAAGTGCGATGAGACCACAACCTATGATAACCGGCTGTTATCGAGATTCCGGCAAAGCAAAGCGTGCCAAACATTACCCACCAAAAAGAGCCATCAATGCCGACTGCCATGGCGTACCAGGGCACGGCTACGGCCGCAATCACAAAAGTGATGAGAAAAACTAAGGTATTTAACCAGATGATGGGGGGTTTTGCGTTATTTTCTGTCATTAACTGTATTGCCTGTTTACTACTTTGAAATACGGTACGATTATTAGCGTACAACCGTACGCTGAATTTAAGCCTTTTCTACTCAAAATACAAGCAATATTTGTGTAAAATCCTATGTTAGGATTAGTAAATTAGTACCAATCTGTTTAGCAAAAGTGAGCAACTGGGTGGGCAAACAATTAGTCAACGGCGTTCGGGCGCAGCAAAAAGAAAAAACTCGACGAGCCTTAATTAACGCGGCAATGAATCAGCTAAGCGCAGAAATAGGTTTCTCCAGCCTCAGTCTGCGAGAGGTTGCCCGAGAAGCTAATATAGCGCCAACCTCTTTTTACCGGCATTTTCGCAATATGGATGAACTTGGCCTGACACTTGTCGATGAATGCGGTCTTACGTTACGCCAATTGCTACGACAAGCTCGCCAACAAATCGACAAAGGTGGCTCAATCATTCGTGTTTCGATTGAGACATTTATGCAATATGTAGCCAGCAACACCGCCATTTTTAGGCTACTTCTGCAAGAACGCACAGGTCGTTCAAGGGAGTTTCGAAACGCCGTAGAGCGTGAACTGGAACACTTCAAAGCGGAACTCGAAGACTATCTAATTAACGAGCAAGACTTTAATGTCGAGTTGGCAGAGTTGCAATCAGACGCTATTGTAAAAATCGTTTTTAGTGCCGGGGCTGACTGTTTTGATGTTAATGATGAGGAGCGCCAGCAAATTGCTGAAGCAACAATTCAACAGGTCCGGCTAGTTGCTCGCGGTGCAGAGGCAACAAGGAAATTAACTCAATCAACACAACAATTAAAAAGTAGCTAAAACCAGGAGCAGAAATATGATGTTTAGAACTCTTGCCGGCGTTGGGTTGCTGGCGTTTGCTGTTACCGGGCAGGCGCGAGAAATGACGCTGCTAGAAACAGTGACCGCGGAATCCGTGGCCAGTGTCGATTTATCCCCTGACGGGCAATATACGGCAGTCTTGAAATACATTCCAAGAACCCCTTATGAGGATGACGATGGCTCCGGTTATACAGAGTTGGCGCTTATCGACCAACAGGGACAGGAGCGGATTTACTTAACACGCGACGAATCATTTTCTCGAGTTAGCTTTGGCCCCAATAGCCAATATCTTTACTTCACCGCAAAACGTGAAGATGATAAACACGCGGAACTTTACCGCATGCCGGTAGATGGCGGTGGTGTGCAATCTTTTTATGAATTCGAAGGCAACATCGGTTCCTACGATATTAGCGGCAACGGTAGCCAGCTTGTATTTATGTCATCCGGCAAGCCCGACAGTGATAAAGAAAAGCTAAGTAAGAAAGGCTTTAAAGCAGAGGTCTATGAAGAAGATCTCACCTACACTCACTTATACCATGTTGATTTGAACTCTGAAGAAAAAGCTGCGAAAAAGCTGTCCGCCGACGATCAACATATCCTTTCCGTAAAATTTCATCCAGATAATCAGCAGGTATTAGCCCGGGTAGCCCCGACGCCGCTAGTTGACGATAACTACATGAGCAGCCAATACCAACTGTTTGACTTAGAAGGTAACGTACAGCAGCGCTTTGAAACTGCCGGTAAGCTTGGACAGGCTGCATTTTCACCTGATGGTCGCTACCTTGCCTTAATAGCTGCGGCAAACTATAACGATCCATCAGCAGGCACACTGTTTGTCTGGGACCAGCAAAGCGGCGAAATGCGGAACGTATTGCCTGACTACCAAGGTTCAATTAAAGATTTTAATTGGCGAACAGACCAGGAGCTGGTGTGGTTAGGCCATCGCGGAACCGAGTCAGAAATACAAGCGTTAACGCTTAAATTTTTGGAAAACCGAGTGCTTGTTGAGCCAGGTGAAGCCATCTTTACCAGTATTGACGGCGAAGCGGGTATTGGTGACATTGTTTTACGCGGTAACCGCCCGGAGCACCCTAATGAGGCCTTCCGCTTATCCAGCAGTCAGCTTGAACGGTTAACAGTATCAAATCCATGGCTTGATGATGTGGCTATGCCTCGCCAGCAGACGATAACCTACAAAGCTCGTGACGGATTGGAATTGCAAGGTATTCTAGTTTATCCGACCGACTACCAGGCAGACAAACAATACCCCACGGTAATGGTTATTCATGGTGGTCCCGAGTCTCACTATAGTAACGGCTGGCTTGATCGCTATAGCGCCCCCGTTAAACACGCAGCAGCAAATGGGTACGCCTTGTTTTTCCCGAACTACAGAGGCAGCACAGGTCGCGGCGTCGAATTTTCAATGCTGAGCCAAAATGATTACGCTGGAAAAGAGTTCGATGACATTGTCGATGCAAAAAAACATTTGGTTGAACAAGGTATCGCCGATCCAGAGCGAGTCGGTATTACCGGTGGCTCCTATGGTGGCTATGCTTCAGCTTGGGGAGCGACCAAGCAAACCGAGCATTTCGCGGCGAGTGTGATGTTTGTCGGAATTAGTGACAATATTTCTAAATTTGGAACAACCGACATTGCCAAAGAAATGCATGCCGTTCACGCCCGCAGCTATCCGTGGGAGAAATGGCAATGGTACCTGGAACGCAGCCCAATTTACTATGCTGAGCAGGCACGCACACCAATCTTAATCATGCACGGCAAAGAAGATACCCGAGTGCACCCCTCACAGTCGATGGAACTGTATCGTTATCTGAAAACTCACGGCAATGTGCCGGTCCGTTTGGTACTCTATCCGGGAGAAGGACACGGCAATAGGAAAATGGCCGCGCAGTTGGATTACAGCATGCGAATGATGCGATGGATGGAACAGTTCCTGGTTGAGAAGGCAGAAACTAAACCGCCATTTGAGCTTCCTCACTTAGAAAACTTGAAGGCAAGCGACGAATAAACCATTAGGTTTAAAACAAAGCCCGTACTGTGCAACACAGTACGGGCTTTTTATTATCCTTTTATCGCCTGCCAAATATCTTTCCACTTAGGCTCTTTGCCGTAAAACTGGATACCCATGGTAAATAACCGACCGGCTACGTTTCGCATCCACACGACAAAAACAATGAGTAACGCCAAGCTTAGTAGCTGTTGCCACCAACTGACGTCCGTTTGTAGCAGCCTTACCGGCATCATCACAAACGATGAGATAGGAATAATACTCATCACTTGAGCTAAACCGCCGTCCGGGTTGTCGAGGATACTAAACGATAAAAATACCGGTAATAATGGCAACAACATAACAGAGCTGCGAGACGAGTGATTTGGGTCATCAATAGTTGCCGAAAAGCCAGCCAGCATTGAATTAATGAGAAGCAGCCCCAGCAATACAAAGATCACGGACAGCAGAGCACCATAATAACGATCAAACGTCGCTGAGTTATCACCAGCACCAGAAAACATCGAAGCCACAAAGCCAATGGCAATAAAGAACAACGCCAAAAACACCATAGACTTAATACTATGTAACGTAATACCCAGTATCTTTCCGTCCATCCATTGTTTTGGGCTAATCATGGTGAGCAGTTGTTCCGTTACGCGCTGCTGCTTTTCAGAGGTAATCGACATCATCATTAGACCGAAACCGGTGAATACACCAACAGTAATCGAAATTGTCACCAACATTGGCAGTGCTTCGCTAAACCCTTCGTCAGCGGCTTCATCAGCGTTAGCACTCTGGCTTTGAGTTACCTGCTCCACGTTAGGAACCTGCTCGACAACATCTCGTTGAGTGGGCGTTAGGTCCAATTGTTTGATGCGTTCATCCTGAAGTTGGCTTTCTAACGCCTTAATTAGCGGTTGCTGCCAATCTTCTTTCTTTCGCGTTACGACCTGCGCCTCAAGCTCCTTACTAATTATGACCAGTACATCAAGATCTTCTGGTAGGCTCTGTTGCCACTGTTCAATCTCCATCGAGCCGGCATCGCGCAACGGCACCGAGTGCGGGGGCTCAAACTGCCACTGCTGCTGTTGTTTGTCCTGGTAAAACACGGCGCCCTGATGCTCTTCGGAAAAAACCTCGGTTATAATTCCCCAACCGGCGCTCACCAGAAAAATAATCAGCAACAAGGCAATTGAGATGAGCTCCTGCTTCCATTTAAAAAAACGCTTAAACTCCCACCAGACAATAGTTTTTAACTGTGAAGACGTGGACATTACTGTTCCTCCCTGGTGGGCTTGCTTTGACGAATAGTATCGAGATATAGCTCGTGCAGGCCAGGTTTGCGCAGCGCAAAGCCCTGGATTTCACAAAGTTCAGAAAGCCGTGGCCATATACTGGCAGCATTGGCACTGCTATCCAGGGTAAGTTCTACTTCATGCTCATCAATCGGTGTCAGACACTCGATTTGTTCAATGCTGGCCCAGGCTGTCTGAGCTTTAAAGGCATCACATTGAACTCGGTACAAGCGTTTCGGTTGAAGGGTACTTCTGATTTCATCCAAAGTCCCCTGCGCCAGCGCCCTTCCCTCTGACATAAGCAGCATTTTATCGGCTAAACGTTCCACCAGGGCCATTTGATGAGCGCTTAACAAGACGGTTTTCCCTTGCTTCTTTAAGTCTCTTAAAACGTTGAGAACATGTTCCTGATTAACCGGATCAAGCCCCGAAAAAGGCTCGTCGAGGATCACTAAACTAGGATCGTGTAAAAGAGTAGATATTAGCTGTACTTTTTGCTGATTACCTTTCGACAACTGACGCATTGGTTCCTGCTGTCGATCCGTCAACTCAAAGTATTTAAGCCAATGTTCAATACGAGGAGCGTAAACCGACTTATCGAGGCCGCGCAATTTCGCAATATAAACTAAGTTATCGTTTACACTACGGTCTTGGTATAAGCCTCGATCTTCTGGCAGATAGGCGAAATGCTCTGGCCGCAACTGTATTTCAGCACCTTGCTCATTACTGATACTGATGGTTCCGTTATCAGGGGACGTTAGCCCAACCAACATTCTTACCAGAGAAGACTTGCCGGCACCATTGGGCCCGAGCAACGCGTGAATTTGTCCTGAACTAACGTGTAACGAAATCGCATCGACAGCCGTAACTGTTTTGTAGCGCTTACTAACCCTATCGATAGTTATATTCATGTTGCCAGCCTGTTATTAATGTCGGGCCTATAGTACCTAAGCAAAAAGGCCTGTAACAGGGTGTTACAGGCCTTTTATTTGTTTCAAAATGTGACTGCTGAGTTTTACAATTGAGGGCCCGCAGCGACTAATGCTTTACCATTTTCGGTGTCAGTAAACTTCTCAAAGTTGGCGACAAAGCGTTGTGCTAAGTCGCGAGCCCGAAGCTCCCACTCTTCCTTATCTTCGTAGGTGTTACGAGGATCCAAAATAGAGTTATCCTCAACACCAGCCAGGTCAGTAGGCATCGCCAGGTTAAAATGCGGCAGTTCAACCACTTCAGCATCCTCAATAGAACCATCTAAGATTGCATCAATGATAGCCCGTGTTGCTTTTATGGAGATACGCTTGCCGGTACCATTCCAACCGGTGTTCACTAAGTATGCTTCAGCGCCAGCTGCCTCCATCCGCTTAACTAAAACTTCAGCGTACTGGGTTGGGTGTAAGCTTAAAAATGCCGCCCCAAAACAACTTGAGAACGTTGGTGTTGGTTCTGTAACACCACGCTCAGTGCCAGCTAGCTTTGCCGTAAAGCCCGATAAAAAGTGGTATTGAGCCTGTTCTTTAGTTAATTTCGAAACTGGCGGTAATACACCAAAAGCGTCAGCCGTTAAAAAGATGACTTTCTTCGCATGTCCTGCTTTTGATACCGGCTTAACGATATTATCGATATGATAAATCGGGTATGAAACACGCGTATTTTCTGTCTTGGAGTTATCATCAAAGTCGACCGTGCCACCGTTGCCGACAGTCACATTCTCTAACAATGCATCACGGCGAATGGCATTATAGATGTCAGGTTCCGCTTCCTTCGACAAGTTGATTGTTTTAGCATAACAACCGCCCTCAAAGTTGAACACACCATCATCGTCCCAGCCATGTTCATCGTCGCCAATCAAAGCACGCTTAGGATCTGTCGATAAAGTCGTTTTACCGGTCCCGGAAAGGCCAAAGAAAACTACAACATCGCCCTTTTCTCCAACGTTTGCTGAACAATGCATTGAAGCAATACCCTGCAGTGGCAAAAAGTAGTTCATCATTGAGAACATACCTTTTTTCATTTCACCGCCATACCATGTGCCACCAATCAACTGAATTTTTTCAGTCAGGTTAAACGCCACAAAGTTTTCAGAGTTCAAGCCTTGCTCTTGCCAATCTGGGTTAATGCACTTAGCGCCGTTCATAACGACAAAATCTGGCTCAAAGGTTTCGAGTTCTTCGGCACTGGGGCGAATAAACATATTTTTTACAAAATGAGCCTGCCACGCCACTTCGGTGATAAAACGAACGGCCAGCCGAGTATCTTCATTGGCACCGCAATAGGTATCCACTACAAATAAACGTTTATCAGACAACTGTTCGGTGACCAGACCTTTTAAACTCGTCCAGGTCTCTTGCGACATTGGTTTGTTGTCATTTTTGCCTTGATCGGACCACCAGACGGTATCGCGAGTTGTATCGTCACGCACGATGTATTTATCTTTGGGAGAACGGCCGGTAAAAATTCCGGTGTCTACAGCAACAGCTCCCAGGTCAGTCACGGTTCCTTTTTCAAAGCCGTGCAAGTCATCACGAGTTTCTTCGGCGAATAGCACATCATAAGACGGGTTGTGAACAATTTCCTGGACGTTGGAGATGCCATAGCGGCTCAGATCCAAATTTGGCATGACGTAAGGCTCCTGAGAATACGGTCTTGTACGTTAACGTTAACTTACCGGATAGTGTAAGCCATCCTGGCTACGCTATCTTTGATTAAAATTCGGACGCGAATATTAGCGTTTATCGTAGAAAAAAGATAGGGCAAAATTTTCTGAGTCCGTTAGAATGCGCCCTTTACAATTACTTTTCATACCAGCTGTAAGTGAGTTTTATGCGCGAGTCGTTTCACACCCGCCTTGGGTTTATTCTGGCAGCCGCCGGTTCAGCCGTTGGGCTAGGCAATATATGGGGTTTTCCAACGCAAGTGGCAAATCACGGCGGTGGCGCGTTTTTGCTGGTATATCTGGTGGTCATTTTTGTACTTGCCATCCCGGCCCTCTACTGCGAAATGTTGATTGGCCATCACGGCCGAGCCAACCCCGTTCGCTCATTGGCTAAATTAAGTGAAGGAAAAGCCCAGCCCATAGGCGCAACCATGGGCTTTTTAAATGTCATTGGCTCCTGCTTAATGCTCAGTTTTTATCATATTGTTGCCGGCTGGATGTTAGTACATGCGCTAGGTTATATCGCCAACTTATTTGAGCTGACCAGTGTTGCCGACTTCCTGTTCAATGGTTCGCTAATTCGCGACCTTAGTTTTACCGCCTTATTTTTAATAACGACCGGCTGGGTAGTACTGCAAGGAATCGAACATGGCATAGAGCGTTGGTCAAAACGTTTAATGCCCACCCTGATTGTCTTGTTACTTGGCCTGATTGTTTATATCGGAAGTCTCGCAGGAGCCAGTAAAGGCTTCGATACCTATCTAATTCCTGACTTCGCACAACTGAGTGACCCCAACATCTACCTGGCAGCAATGGGCCAGGCATTTTTCTCACTATCGATTGGTCTGGGCGGAATGATGATTTACGGCTCCTATTTGCTCCCTGGCGCCAAATTAGGAAGACTCAGCCTATCCGTTGCCGCGCTGGATACCGGTATCGCGTTTCTTGCCGGTTTATTAATTATCCCGGCACTTTACGCCGGTATTGAGTTAGGCGTAAACGTAACGAATGGAGAGCAACTGATTGGCGAGGGGCAACTTATTTTTGCGGTGCTGCCACAGCTATTTAGCAGCATGGGCGCAGTCGGCCCCTATGTCGGCTTTGCTTTCTTTATTTTGTTAAGTATAGCGGCACTAACATCAACTATTGCCCAAGCGGAAGTTCCCGTTTCTTATCTTATTGAAGAAAAAAACCTTAGCCGCAAAAAGGCCACAGTCACTGCCTTGTGCACTATTGCGGTATTGGCGTTTAGTTTAGTGTTGTTTTTCGAACCACTGTTTGGCTGGGTAGTCACGGCGGTCACTCAATTCCAGCTTCCGCTTTCGGGTATCTTTTACTTAGTCGTAGTAGGTTGGCTATGGCGCCGCAGTAATCACTTACAAACGGTCGCCAAAGGTAGTTTCTGGTTAACTGCATTGCGCTGGCACCTGCGTTACATTTGCCCGATTTTAATGACTCTGGTATTTATCAACACAGCGTTCTAGCGTTTTCAGCGGAGCGTTTAACTACGGTTAGCGAACTTTTGCTCTAAAGATTCGGCGACACGCTTATCGACAAAGCCGGTAACGTCGCCGCCATGTAATGCCACTTCTTTGACCAGAGTCGAGGAAATAAACGAGTTTTCTTCGGCAGGTGTTAAAAATACGCTCTCTAAATCAGGGTACAGTCGCCGGTTCATATTGGCTAACTGAAATTCATACTCAAAATCTGAAACGGCTCGTAACCCGCGTAACAAAACAGTTGCTTGTTGCTCTTTCGCAAAGTTAACCAGTAACCCGGAGAAACCAACGACCGTTACATTATCTAAACGCTCGGTTACCTGTTGCGCCAAAATGACACGCTCTTGCAACGAAAATAACGGCTTTTTACTCGGACTTTCAGCAATCCCGACCACTACCTGTGCAAACAGATTAGCTGCTCGCTCTATTAAGTCGTAGTGCCCATTGGTTATGGGATCAAAGGTCCCCGGATAAACGGCTTTGCTATGCATAATGGCCTCTTTTCGTGTGTTTTCGCTAAAGAGTACACCTTAATGAACGGCTGACTCAAACGCTAAATAAAAATTAAGGATGCGAGTTACCTATAACATCAGTAAAATAACCCATAAATCAGCCACCATCGAATGATATGGAGCAATTATGAATTCAGCCTTTTACCAACAACTTAATGATCAGTTGGAAACCACCCGCAGCGAAGGCCTTTATAAAAAAGAACGCGTTATTAGTTCTGACCAAAGTTCTGAAATAACCGTTAACGGTCAGCGCGTACTTAACTTCTGCGCCAATAATTACCTTGGTCTGGCAAACCACCCCGACTTAATTGCAGCCGCCAAAAAAGGCCTCGACGAGCACGGGTTTGGTACTGCCTCTGTGCGCTTTATTTGCGGCACTCAGGATATTCACAAAACTTTAGAGCACAAACTTAGCGAGTTTTTAGGAACAGAGGACACTATCCTATACTCCTCGTGTTTTGACGCTAACGGTGGTCTCTTCGAAACCATTATGACGGCTGAAGATGCAATTATTAGCGATGAGCTAAATCATGCCAGCATTATCGACGGGGTGCGCTTGAGCAAAGCCAAACGCTACCGTTACAAAAATAACGATCTGCAAAGTTTAGAAGAGCAACTCAAGCAGGCCGACGCTGATGGCGCACGCTTTAAGCTGATTGCTACCGACGGTGTATTCTCGATGGATGGAGTAATTGCTGATCTGAAAGGTATCTGTGACCTGGCCGATAAATATGACGCTTTAGTTATGATGGACGACTGTCACGCCACCGGATTTTTGGGTGACAACGGCCGTGGTACTCATGAATACTGCAATGTCCTGGGTCGAGTCGACATTATTACAGGAACCCTTGGTAAGGCCCTGGGCGGTGCTTCCGGCGGCTACACTTCAGGTAAAAAAGAAGTGATTGACTGGTTGCGGCAACGTTCCAGACCTTATTTGTTTTCCAATTCAGTGGCGCCCGCCATTGTGCAGGCATCGATACAAGTACTCGATATGCTAGCGCAAGGACATCAATTACGTGACCAGCTTTGGGATAACGCGAGATATTTCCGTGAACAAATGACAGCCGCTGGATTTACCCTGAGTGGTGCAGACCATGCCATCATCCCGGTAATGATTGGCGATGCGCGATTAGCCTCAGAAATGGCTGACCGTCTGCTAGAACGCGGTATTTATGTGATCGGCTTTTCTTTCCCGGTAGTACCTAAAGGCAAAGCTCGTATCCGTACTCAGATGTCTGCAGCACACACTCGCGAACAACTGGATCGCACGATCGAAGCGTTTACCGAAATTGGCAAAGATCTGGGTGTCATTTAACACCGGGGTCGAAAGGAGATTCTATGAAAGCGTTAGCTAAGTTGCACGCCAAGCCTGGCATCTGGATGACAGATGTCGAAAAGCCGGAATGCGGTTACAACGACATTCTAATCAAAATCAAAAAGACGGCTATTTGTGGCACTGACGTGCATATCTACAAATGGGACGACTGGTCGCAAAAGACAATTCCAGTGCCAATGGTCGTTGGCCACGAATACGTAGGCGAGGTAGCAGCCGTCGGCGACGGAGTCCGCGGTTTTGATATTGGTGACAGGGTCTCTGGTGAAGGCCATATTACTTGTGGCCACTGTCGCAACTGCCGGGCCGGACGTCGACATCTGTGCCGCAATACCTATGGTGTCGGTGTTAATCGCCCGGGAGCATTTGCCGAGTACCTGGTCATTCCCGCGGATAATGCGTTTAAACTGCCCGATGACGTCAGTGACGATATGGCAGCGATTATGGATCCGTTTGGTAATGCCGTACACACCGCTCTGGCGTTTGACCTGGTTGGCGAGGATGTACTCATTACCGGTGCTGGCCCAATAGGAATTATGGCAGCGGCGGTTGCACGTCACGTGGGAGCGCGCCATGTTGTAATCACCGACGTCAACGAGTATCGCCTTGATTTAGCTAAACAGATGGGTGTAACCCGTGCCGTTAATGTTGCGGAAGAGAAACTCTCTGACGTAATGAGTGAGCTGGGAATGCGAGAAGGATTTGATGTTGGCTTAGAAATGTCGGGAGTGCCCTCTGCTTTCTCACAAATGCTAAAAACCATTAATCACGGCGGCAAGATTGCGATGCTCGGTATTCCGCCGGAAAACGTCGCCATTGACTGGAATGAAGTTATCTTTAAGGGCTTGGTCATCAAAGGCATTTACGGTCGCGAAATGTTCGAGACCTGGTATAAAATGGCCAGTTTGCTACAGTCAGGACTCGATATATCACCGATATTAACCCACCAGATGTCAGTGGATGATTTTGAAAAAGGCTTTGAGACCATGATTACCGGCCAGTCTGGCAAAGTCATTTTAAATTGGGATTAGTGCAATGGCACAAGAAATTACGCTAACAGAAGCTCACCAGCAGTGGCAGCAACAAGATGCTGCCACTGTATTCGTCGACATTCGAGACTCACAGTCATTTGCACAAGCTCATATTCCGGGCGCACAACCTTTAAATAACGATAATGTTGCACAGTTCATTCAGTCCACAGCAGCTAGCACGCCAATCGTGGTTGTTTGCTATCATGGTATCAGCAGCCATCAGGCCGCAGATGTCCTTGAGCAACAAGGTTTGACTCAAGTGGCCAGCATGCAGGGTGGGTTTACCGCCTGGCAGGCGCAGTTTCCAAACGATACCACCGGGAGTTAAACGACATGCGCAGGGTACTGACTAGCAGTGATGCCAATTTTATGGGTAATCTTTATCAGTATCTGCGTCAACATAACATCCCGGTAAGCGTCTCTGAACAAGGGGAAAAGCTTGAGCTCTGGCTACACCAAAACAGCTATGAGGCGGTTACTAAGCAGTTGATAGCGGATTTTAAGAAGAACCCTCAGGCCGTAACGGTAACAGACAGCCCTTCCCCCAAGTTTGCGCCTAATTTACTGCGCAATACCGGCTGGCTCACACGCATAGTCGCCGGTGTCACTTTATTGGTTTATATCCTGCTGCAACTAAGCCCTGACACGGTACTTAACGGTTTAAGAGTTAGCCACCTTTACGATACGCTTCCATTTGCACAGCCTTGGCGATTTTTATCACCGGTGGTATTGCACTTTTCTCTCATGCATTTGGTCTTTAATCTATTCTGGTGGTGGTATCTTGGTGGTCGGCTTGAAAGCTATTTAGGCAGCTCGTGGTTGCTCGCCGTGTTGCTATTTAGTGGCGTCACCGCCAATCTAATTCAGTACTGGGTCAGTGGACCTAACTTCGGCGGTTTGTCAGGAGTGGTCTACGGCCTACTGGGCTTCTGTTGGATCTATAGTTTTGGTCGCAGAACCGAATTGTCACTGCCAACCGGGCTGATTATTTTTATGATTGGCTGGCTAGCGCTTGGCTACACCGGCGTTTTGTGGGTCGATATTGCCAACGAGGCTCATCTGGCGGGCTTACTGTCTGGGTGTTTGGCGGGATTCGTTGTGCGCATACTCAATCCCAGACCAAAAGCCAGTCTTTACTGATAAATATATTTGGTAAATAGTACTTCCTGAATAACCGGGTTTCCTGTTTCTTGACGCATAAGCTCTTGTGCTTTCTCAAGGCATTTCATCCGTAACTGGTCGCGTCCCGTCATTGTTTTTATCTGACGCTGCGGTGCGGTACTTAAGATGTGAATAAAAGCATCTCGTAGCAGCGGCGCATGATGTTCAACGATCCCCACGTACTGCGGATTTGGCACCATCACCTCGATAGCTACACGAATAAACCCTAGACGATAGTCACTGCCATCTTTCACAAAATTAGTGGTGATATCCGGTTCAAAGCCGTAATAGGACACACTGCTCTGCAACGCGTGGCCCGGGCTGCTTATAAAGGTTGCCAATAAAACCAATAGAGTTGCAATTTTTTTAATCATAGTACCTTCTATCTCGCGCATGGTTAAGCTGTTAACTATCAGCAGCTTTGCTATCATAGCGGTATCGTCTTTAATACCCAACTAATATGACCATTAGGTTTCCACTTGCTCAACCCAGTCACTGGCAACGTCCTGAAGTAACGGATCTACCCGCCGCAGCTGAAAGCTGGCTGCTTGCAGAGGGCTCGTTAACGCAAAAACTTAAACTACACAGTCAGCACTTTAGCGTTCATGTTATTGGTCAGCAAACTGCCCCAGTATTTGAGTCAGAGTTTGATATGTTCCGCCGTCATCACAAACGTGTGCCATTCGAAGCCGTTGTTCGTGAGGTTATACTGAGTTGCGATGATACGCCATGGGTATTTGCCCGCAGTATTTTTCCGTTATCGGCCGTTAACCAAAAAAACCTAAATTTATCCAATATTGGTAGCACATCACTGGGGCAGTCGTTATTTGATCAAACGGATTTGTTGCGCAGCCCGTTTGAGGTCAGCAAATTGGACATTAACAATTCAATCGCTAAGCTTAATAAAAAGTTACACGAAAAATCTCATCCGCTGTGGGGGCGCAGAAGTCTATTCCAGACCTCTGGACAGCAAGTGCTGGTCAGTGAAGTTTTTCTTTCGCCGGTACCCTTCTATCAGGAGTTATCATGAGTAAATTGAACGCCTACTGGCGATTAATGCGGGCAGACCGCCCAATTGGAACTTACCTGTTAGCGTGGCCCACTATTTGGGCATTATTAATCGCCGCATCCGGTGAGCCATCACTTAAGTTGTTCACGTTGTTTATGATTGGTACTTTTTTGATGCGTTCAGCGGGGTGTGTCATCAATGACTTTGCCGATAGAAATTTAGACGGTCACGTTAGTCGCACTCATCAGCGCCCTCTCCCCGCCGGAGAAGTATCACCAACCGAAGCCGTTTTGTTATTCGTCGTATTGCTTTTCGCGGCGTTTATTATCCTGCTGCAATTTAACACGCAGACCGTCATGCTAGGTTTTGTCGCAGCCGGTGTGGCAGCGCTCTACCCGTTTTGTAAGCGCTGGACGCATTTGCCACAGGTGGTGTTGGGCGTCGCTTTTAGCTTTGGCATTCTGATGGCATTTAGCGCCCAGAATTCTGAACTATGGTTTACTGCCGGAGTGTTATTTGTCGCGAATGTTGTATGGACTGTAATGTACGATACAGAGTATGCAATGGCCGACCGAGAAGACGATTTGCAAGTTGGTATACGTAGTACCGCAATATTATTCGGACGCTATGACCGACTCGTAATTGGCTTATTGCAAATTATCACCGCCGGATTATTAGCGTATATCACCTTCTTATTTAGCTGGAGCTGGCCGCTAACAATAAGCCTACTGATTATTTTAGGGTTATTTGGTTACCAGCACTGGTTAATTAAAGAGCGCGAGCCAGGCAAATGCTTTCGCGCGTTTTTACATAACCATTATGTCGGTATGACTTATACCGTGGGGCTTGCCTGGCATTACTGGTTTCTATGATTTCATTTCTATCAATAATTGCTGAACCGACTGTCGAATAGTCTGTAAGACGGGCGGATCGATAAGCTCATCAATCATGTCGCTTAACGGCCCGATCTCCGGTGCAGCAATCTGTTGCCCATCGTCATTTACCTGCAGCAGCTGCTGTGACTTAAGGCTACCGATAAACGTCGTCATCACTTTTTTATCGTAGAACTCAGGCGCGTTAATACCATGAATGGAGCTCAGCCTTTCTGCCAGTGTTATTGAGTGACGCTCTAATTCTGCGCGCTGTATTGGCTGCGCCTGCTGTAGTAACTCTAAGACGATACTGTAGCGCTGCAATGTCTCGCTGGCACTACGACCTAATAATTGCAACTGCAGCCACTGCGGCGATTCACGCGAGACCATATGGTAATTACCATCGCGATAGGTAATTAGCTGCTGTCGTTGTAACTCCTCTAATATTGCTGAAACCCAAAGTGCAATATCCTCTGTTTCGTGCGACAAAAACAGCTCTGCTTGTATCATCGGATAAACTTGCTGTATGCGGTCGACAATTTGTTCGGCTGTTTGCTGTTTTTTTGCAACCATGATGGTCGCCACAATGCCCGGAACAATCATCAAATGCAGTATGTTGTTGCGATAGTAGGTCATAGCAATAGCATTGGCGCTTTCCAGCGACACTACCTGCCCCATCGCATCATCTTCGATAGTGAATTTATCGGTTCTACTGGCCTGTCGCCACAATTCCTCAGCCGAAACTTGCGGTACATTAACGCGTTCGGTGTAAGGTACTTCTTGCAGAAGACCTAAATAAACTTGCAGCTGCAGTAACAGCTCTTCGCGCGTTAGAGCATGATGCTCCGAACTGAGCAAAGCTAACGCGCTAAGGTTAACGCTGTTGGCGGCTGCTGAATCATTAATGCCTCGCATCACTGTCTCCGCCAGCCGGTTTACCGTTGGCGTTAACCAGTTTGGGCGCTCCGGCTCTTCCGCTCCCCGGGTTATAGACGACTGCCAATTATCAACTTGCTGGTCAAGAAAGCTTTTTAGGTTAATAGGCTGACCAAAGGTCACATAGCCCTGCCCAAAATTTTTAAGGTTTCTAACCGAACCTAACACTTTCCACATCGACTCTTTTTCTTTGCTTTTACCTTTAAGCTCCTTCAGGTAGGTCGAAACCTCCATGATATGCTCATAACCCAAATACACAGGAACCAGAGAAATAGGTCGCTGTTGACCACGCAGCATGCCCTGCACTGTCATCGCCAGCATTCCCGTTTTAGGTGGCAGCAAACGTCCGGTGCGCGACCTGCCTCCTTCAGCAAAATACTCAACCGGGTAACCTTTTTGGAATAACCAGCAAAGGTACTCGCGAAATACAGCTGAATACAATTTATTACCACGGAAACTGCGACGTATAAAAAATGCGCCACCGCGCCGGAAAATTGAACCAACCGGGAAGAAATTAAGGTTAACGCCTGCGGCTATATGCGGAGGTACCAAACCCTCTTTATAAATAACATAGCTCAACAACAGGTAATCCATATGGCTTCGGTGACAGGGAACGTAAATCACTTCGTGTCCTTGCTGCGCCAATTTTCGGATGTTGTCCCCACCCCGGACCTCGATACCGTTGTAAATACGACTCCACATCCAGGTCATAAAGCGATCTAAAACACGTACCAGCGTTTCACTATAATTTGCGGCAATTTCGTTTACATAGCTCAACGCTTTCTTACGCGCTGCCGCAGCAGAGGTCTTATTACTTTTTTGTTCGTCAGCCACGGCCTTTTTAAGAGCCGGTGAATCAATCAGACTTTGCATTAACTCATTACGATCACTCAGCTTGGGGCCCGCAACTGCATGCCGCATCCGAACGAAATGCACTCGTGCAACCCGTGCCAACTTGTGCGCTATTTTAAAATCGCTACCACTTTGTTGTGCCATCGTTCCCAAACTAACTGGGCGTGAAAAACGACACAAAACCTGGCGTCCGGAAAATAGCACTAACCAAAATTTAAGTAATGGACCAGGATCGTCAAGATCTCCCGTCATTGCTGCACCGGCATTCGCCTCCTGACCGGGCTTACGGCCCCAGAAAACGCCGACCGGGCACACTTGAATATCCAGTTCAGGATCCGCTTGGTGAGCACTTAGCAGTTGCTGAAACTCTTCAATAGCTTGTTCATTTGAATCACTTTTAGCCTGCTCCAGAAACATCACCCGCGGAAATGATTTACCATTTACCGTTAGCGGATGCTGTGGATCCGGCAACTTCTTCGCCGCGGCAGCCCGCTGTAAAATCGAGAAATCCGCTTTCGAGGTTGACCGCATGACGTAGACTAATGGCTGAGTTCCTAACGGACTCCGCTGCTCATCCACATCATCAGCAATTGCGATAAAACGAGTCATCCACCGCAGTGGATGTTTAACCATCGAATAAAGCCAGCTTTGAGTTGCCATCTAATTCCCAAGCGTCTGTCGCGTTTAAAACAAAACTAATAGAAGTATACAGGATAACAACTGCTGGCAAAAAAGTCGTTGTTGAAAATCTACTTGCGAAATAAATTTACCTGTATATACTCACAGTATACTGTACAAATAAACAGGTAACATTATGCGACCTTTAACAGCCCGACAATCGGAAATTCTGGAATTAATAAAAGATAATCTGCACGCAACAGGAATGCCACCAACGCGCGCAGAAATAGCTACTAAATTAGGTTTCCGGTCGGCTAACGCCGCCGAAGAACACCTGAAGGCTTTGGCGCGTAAAGGTGTTATCGAGATTCTGCCAGGAATGTCACGCGGTATTCGACTCGTTAGCGACGATTATGAAATAGAGGAAGGTTTACCGCTCATAGGTCAGGTCGCGGCCGGTTCCCCAATACTCGCTCAAGAACACATTGAGGGTCACTTTAAGGTAGACGAAAGTCTGTTTTATCCAGCGGCCAGCTTTTTGCTAAAGGTTAATGGCATGAGTATGCGTGATATAGGCATTTTAGATGGTGACATGCTTGCCGTGCATAAAACCGAACAGGCGAAAAATGGGCAGATTGTAGTCGCCCGCGTAGAGGATGAAGTCACTGTTAAACGATTTGAACAAAAAGGTCGTCAGGTATTGCTGCATCCGGAAAACGAGGAATTTTCAACAATTGTCGTCGACCTCTCACAGCAGGTATTTGCTATCGAGGGATTGGCAGTTGGCGTTATACGCAATGGAGCTACACTATGAAGTTTCAACAGACAATCAAACATCAACACCCAGGACTGTGGCAAAGTAGTACCCCCACGAGCCACCCTATAGATGTTAATAATAAGGCTGAGCAAACCGCAGCAGAACCGCTACAAGCTGTTATCGACTATTGCCTCGCTTGTTCTGCTGAACAATGGATCACGGTTGTTGGCGGTCAACGGGAGTTCATCGCTCAATTATTATCGGCGGGAATTCCGATGAAACGTATTCGTTGGTTCAGAACCGCTAATCAGCAACAACGCGAGTGGGCTTTGGAACAAGCAACCCTCGCCGGTACCAGCGGCGTTATCATTGGATGGCTTAATGGTATCGAAGCCCGTTTTAATCAACGAATAAAAATGGCAAGCCGACTCAGCCAAACCGAAAGTTTTTTGTTTGAAGAGGACACATTATTTTCTCACCTGCACTGAGCCCCACTCAGTTGATCTCCACAAAATAATGTGTTCAGGCTGCCTCGGCAGCCTTTTTTTTTAACAAATCAGCTTATTTTTCATGCAAACGGCACATTTGATCTGGATCTTTGTGCTTAAATTCGTTAATAAATGACACTACCCAACTATATAAATTAATATAACAAATAAAACGACAACAAAGAGTTGGTAGGGAAAGAGATTTCTGGGGAGATGCTGTTCCTTTTTCTGCTTACCTCTTTGTTCTTCATCAATAGCAACAATTATCATGCTTGAAGAAGAATAAGAGGAGAAGTCACGTGAAAATGAAGCCGCTGTTGGCACTAATGGCTTTATTTGGGTTTTCTGCACAAGCCCAAAACCGCCTAAACCTGACCGAAGGTGTCACCGACGTCAGTAACCGTGTCTACGACCTCCATATGACCATTTTTTATATCTGCTGTGTCATTGGTGTGATCGTATTTGGCCTGATGTTCATTTCAATGATACGGCACCGAAAATCAAAAGGCCGGGAACCGGCTAAGTTCCATGAAAGTGTAAAGGTTGAAATTGCCTGGACCATCATTCCTTTTTTAATTTTGGTAGGAATGGCAATACCGGCGACCTCAACACTGATCGCCATGGAAGATACTTCCGATGCTGACGTAACGGTGCAAGTTACGGGTTCTCAATGGAAGTGGCACTACGAGTACTTCGAGCATGAAGTCGAGTTCTTTAGCCGTCTCGCAACGCAGCAAGAGCAGATTCAGAATAAGTTTGAAAAAAGCGAGAACTACCTACTCGAAGTTGATAATCCATTAGTCGTACCGACCGGCAAAAAAGTTCGCTTTTTGGTCACCTCCGACGACGTTATCCACAGCTGGTGGGTACCTGATTTCGCGGTTAAAAAAGATGCCAATCCAGGTTTTATCAATGAAGCCTGGACTCGCATTGAAGAACCCGGTATTTATCGCGGACAGTGCGCAGAGCTTTGCGGTAAAGATCATGGTTTTATGCCAATTGTCGTTATAGCCAAGGAACCGGCCGAATATCAACAGTGGATTGAAGAAACAGAAGCGGAGCAAATCGCTGCTAAAGAGCGTGAGCAGGAGCTACTGGATATGGAAATGTCTATGGACGACCTAATGGCCATGGGCGAAAAAATTTATAACAGCACCTGTGCTGCATGTCACCAGGCGAACGGCCAAGGAATTCCAGGAACTTTCCCTGCGTTAGCAGGTGAAGGCGTTTCTGTGGATCCTGACCAGCGCCAACAACACATTGATATTGTCGTTAACGGTGTACAAGGCACTGCAATGCAAGCTTTCGGGCAACAGCTTAGTATGCAGGAGCTAGCGGCGGTTATCACCTACGAGCGTAACGCTTGGGGTAACGACACCGGTGAAACGGTGCAAGCCGCAGACATCAACGAACTAATGAATCAATAAGGAGACGGTGATGAGCACAGTAGTGGATGATACACATCACGACGAACACCACGATCATAAGCCGTACGGCATTACTCGTTGGTTGTTTACCACAAATCACAAAGATATAGGCTCTCTTTATCTTTGGTTTAGTTTTATTATGTTTTTCATCGGCGGTGCCATGGCTATGGTTATTCGCGCCGAGTTGTTTCAACCAGGCTTGCAGCTGGTAGAACCTAACTTTTTTAACCAAATGACCACAGTGCATGGTTTGATCATGGTATTCGGCGCGGTCATGCCGGCATTTACTGGTCTTGCTAACTGGATGATTCCGATGATGATCGGAGCTCCGGACATGGCACTTCCGAGGATGAATAACTGGAGCTTTTGGATTTTACCCTTTGGCTTCGCAGTTATGTTGTCATCACTGTTTATGGAAGGGGGCGGCCCCAACTTTGGCTGGACCTTCTATGCTCCTCTATCAACCACCTACAGTAACGACTCCACTGCGTTTTTTGTGTTCGCTATACACATTCTTGGCATCTCATCGATTATGGGCGCCATTAACGTTATCGTGACAATAACCAACATGCGTGCGCCAGGCATGAGCTACATGAAAATGCCACTATTTGTTTGGACGTGGCTCATTACAGCGTTCCTGTTAATTGCAGTCATGCCGGTGTTGGCCGGGGCCGTCACCATGGTACTCACCGACAAGTACTTCGGTACCAGTTTCTTTGATGCCGCCGGCGGTGGTGATCCGGTGATGTTCCAGCACATATTCTGGTTCTTTGGGCACCCCGAAGTTTACATAATGATCCTGCCGTCATTTGGTATCATTTCCGCCATTATCCCGGCGTTTACCCGAAAACGCTTGTTTGGCTACGCATCAATGGTTTATGCCACTGCTTCGATCGCCATTTTGTCGTTCTTAGTTTGGGCTCACCACATGTTTACTACCGGCATGCCGGTATTTGCAGAACTGTTCTTTATGTACTGTACGATGCTGATAGCAGTTCCTACCGGGGTCAAAATATTCAACTGGGTTGCGACCATGTGGCGGGGAGCAATGACGTTTGAGGCGCCAATGTTGTTCGCCTTGGCGTTTGTCATCCTATTTACCATTGGTGGTTTCTCTGGCTTGATGTTGGCAATAACACCGGTCGACTTTCAGTATCATGACACTTACTTTGTTGTTGCTCACTTCCATTATGTGCTAGTTACCGGCGCAGTGTTCTCAATTATGGCCGCAGCCTATTACTGGCTACCCAAGTGGACCGGCTATATGTATGACGAAACACTAGCCAAACTGCATTTCTGGACCTCATTGATTTCGGTTAATGTACTTTTCTTCCCAATGCACTTTGCTGGTTTAGCAGGTATGCCAAGACGGATACCGGATTATGCAGTGCAGTTTGCAGATGTTAACCAAATTGCCAGCATCGGTGGTTTCGCCTTTGGCTTATCACAGCTTATTTTCTTATGGCTGGTGATTAAATGCACTCGTGGTGGTGAAAAGGCAGCGGCCAAGCCGTGGGAAGGAGCAGAAGGGTTAGAGTGGACAGTACCGTCACCTGCGCCTTATCACACCTTCGAAAAACCACCTAAGGTAGAGTAATTGGTATGTCAGACTCGAACGCTAATCGCGCTGATAACGGCAAAATTGTGAAGCGACTGTTACTAACAGTCGCTGGCATGTTTGCTTTTGGGTTTGCACTCGTGCCGCTTTACGATGTTTTTTGTGAAGTTACCGGTTTTAATGGTCGCACAAATAACGAGGCGGTTGCGGTAACCCACACCGAAGTGGATAAATCCAGGACTGTCACCGTGCAGTTTATCACTCGCAATGCACAGGGGATCCCCTGGAAATTTGAACCGTCGATCAAGCAAGTAAAGGTGCACCCTGGAGAGGTCCGGGTGGTGAATTTTCTCGCCGATAACCCGACACGCTCCGACATGGTTGCTCAAGCAATTCCATCGGTAGCACCAGCGGAAGCTTCACTGTATTTAAATAAAGTGGAATGCTTTTGTTTTAATCAGCAGCCGTTAGCGGCGGGTGACAATACCGAAATGCCAATGCAGTTTTACCTGGATCCGGAAATTCCGGACCATATAACCACATTAACACTGTCATACACGCTGTACGATATGACAGCCAATGCGACGGCTGAGACTTTGGCTCAGCTACAAACATCAGAATAAGGAAAACGTCGTTATGGCAGAACAACAAAGTTACTATGTACCGCCATCCAGCCCCTGGCCCATCGTTGGCGCCATTGGTTTAGGCTTAATTGCCTGGGGCGCAGGCAGTACGGTTATCAACATCAGCAATGCTGAAGAAGGCTACGGTAGCACCGTATTAACGCTGGGCATTATTGTTATGGCCGTAATGCTCTTTGGTTGGTTTCGCGACCAAATTAATGAGTCCATGCAAGGCATGCATAGCGATCAACTTAATGTTTCATACAAACAAGGCATGAGTTGGTTTATTTTCTCGGAAATTATGTTTTTCGCCGCGTTTTTCGGTGCATTATTTTACGCCCGGGTAATTTCCATTCCATGGCTTGATGGCGCCAGCAATAACGCAATGACCGCAGAAGTTCTGTGGCCTCAGTTTGTTGCCCAATGGCCATTAGTTGAGACTCCCGGTGGCACCGAGACGCAGGGAATGGGTTGGTATGGATTACCGTTGATCAACACGGTTATTTTGGTAATTAGCTCAATAACCTGCCATTTTGCACACGTAGGTTTGGAAGAAAACAAGCGCAAACAGCTGACTATAATGCTGGGAGTCACTATTGTTCTCGGTTGTATCTTCCTATATCTACAAGGCGCAGAATACGTACACGCTTATGAACAACTGGGCTTGACCCTGGATTCAGGCATATACGGGAATACCTTTTACATGTTGACCGGCTTTCACGGCATGCATGTGACGTTAGGAACTATTATGTTGATTGTAATGTTCTTACGCGTTGTTAAGGGACATTTCTCACCAGATAATCAATTCGCCTTTCAGGCTACCAGCTGGTATTGGCACTTTGTCGACGTTGTCTGGATTTGCCTATTTGTTCTTGTATACGTTATTTAGTATCAACATCGACTATCAGCAAATGTGGCCCGCGGCCTTTAATAAGGTCGCGGGTTAAGTGGTAAAAAGCCTGCATATGCTGCAATTATCATGGCCAGCAGCACAATAGCTGCAATGCCTACCCGCTTACCTAAATATTTTGTCATTGGTGGTTTGTTGGGGTCGTTTCGGAGCATTACAAAGAGCGCCCGAAATAAGTTAAAGACCATATAGAGAAGTAACGCGACAATAATGACTTTAAAAATAGCTAGCATAAAAATTCCTTTAGTGGCTTTGATTATTACTCTGCTTGCAGTTGCAGTAATGGTCAAGTTAGGATTTTGGCAATTAGACAGAGCGGCACAAAAACAAGCGCTATTCGATGACTACAACACCAGCCAGACATTGGCAGCAAGCCAGCGAACCAACCTTAATACTGTTAACCGACCACCGGAACGGTTTGAGCCAGTAGCCGTTACTGGTGATTTTGATCAAACTCGGATTTTCTTAATCGACAACCAACTGGTCGATGGCCAACCAGGCTATCACGTTATTGGGTTATTTGAAGCGGCCTCAAAAGAGCAGTACATACCAGTAAACTTGGGCTGGGTAAAAGCGCCCTCGTCACGCCAGCAACTACCAACCATTGAGCTTCCTACACAAAAAATCACCCTAGAGGGTCTCGTTCAATACCCGGAAGCAAACGTATTTATCAATCAGGTGGTAGAACCCCAAACGGTCAGCTGGCCGAACCGCGTACAACAGTTTATTCCGGGAGAAATAAACGAAATAACAGGCATACCCCTAACGTCTTTTGTGGTATTACTTGATAAAAATTCGCCACATGGTTTTAAACGCAACTGGCAACCTGAAGTTATGCCTCCGGCTAAACACCACGGCTATGCATTACAGTGGTTTTCGCTTGCTTTCGCTGCATTGGTGATTTTTACTATTGCTATTATAAAAATTAATAAACAAAAACGAGAGGAGACCTCATGAGCTCCCTAAATCGCTCACGACGTACATTACTTATTGTCTTAGTCGCCTTTTTATTGCCAGTTATTGTTGCCTGGGTTGTTCTTAATCAGCACTGGTATCAGGCTGGCACCAATAAAGGCACCTTGATAGCCAATCCAGTATCACTGCAGGAAGCGACAGACCTGCCGGACGGCTGGAAGTTAGCGTATCTGGCCCCAGCCTCATGTGAACAACGCTGTCAAAATGCCATCTTCGTCATGAATCAGGTTGACGTCGCCGTTGGCAAAGACTCTGATCGCCTCACACCCATTGTGTTAAGCGAATCGAAAGGACCTTCTGCGGAGCAATACAGCAATCAGTTTGATATTCAGACAATGGTTGCCCCGAAGCTTATAGATACCTTATCCGAACTGCCTGAAGCTAGCCTGTTTATCATCGACCCTCTGAATAACGTGATGTTGTATTACCCCACTCACACCGACAAAGAAGCGATGATTTTGGAAGGCAAAAATGTCCTTGCAGACATTCGTAAGTTATTAAAACTTTCTAGAATAGGATAAACCGGCATGCGTGCGCTCGTTAAAATAAGTGTGGTTTTAGCCTTTTGTGTCATTGTTTTAGGTGCTTTCACTCGTCTAACTGAAGCCGGCCTGGGTTGCCCGGATTGGCCGGGCTGTTACGGATTTTTATCGGTACCATCGCAGGCGGATCAAATCCAACAAGCTGAGGCACTTTATCCAGACTCTCCGGTAGAAATCGACAAAGCCTGGTATGAAATGATTCACCGCTATTTTGCCGGAACGCTGGGACTATTAATTTTGGCAATTGCGATTACCTCCTGGTTCCAAAAACGACAGCCAAGCCAAAAACCAACGCCTGTTAAACTTCCCGGCTTTTTATTGGCACTGGTTATTTTCCAGGCTGCGCTGGGAATGTGGACGGTCACGATGAATTTGCAACCGCTGATTGTCATGGGTCATTTGCTGGGTGGCTTCAGCATTGTTTCCTTACTATTTTTACTTAGCTTAAGATTAGAGCCTTACCGGGTTGGCGGCGGCGACCCAGAACTTAGGCGCTATCGAGGACTGGCATTTTTCGCTTTGATAGTGGTTATCTGCCAAATCGCCCTAGGTGGCTGGGTGGCAGCGAACTACGCTGCGGTTGCCTGCACAGAACTACCATTTTGCGAGGGAAACTGGACTAGCAACCTGGATTTTTCCGGAGCCTTTAGCATCCCTGAAGCCAACACCTATCAATTTGGCGCTCACGATTACGATGATCGTATGACCATGCATGTCATTCACCGAATCGGAGCTATCATTACGACGTTGGTGGTTGGCTGGTTGATTTTTAAATGTTGGAGAAAAGCAGTTTCCAGCTTTTTCCGCAGCTCATTGCTTGTTACAAGCTTGTTATTAATTTTGCAAATTGCGCTCGGTATTAGTAACGTAGTCTTTAACTTACCGCTTTCGGTAGCCGTCTTCCATAACGCAGTGGGAGCCTTGTTATTACTGTCTCTGGTGGCGTTAAACTATAACTTATCCAGAAAGGCATAAAGGAGTTTACTATGCCCGCTCACGTTGCAACAAAAAAACTAGAACAACGCAGCGCTCAGTGGCGAGACTATCTTGAGCTCACCAAGCCTCGGGTAGTTGCTTTACTACTTTTAACCGCCGTTGTTGGTATGGCATTAGCACAGTCCGAATGGGTTGCGTTTTCTATATTGTTACCGGCTTTAACGGGCATTGGCTTAATGTCAGCAGCTGCAGCCGCTATTAACCACTTAGTTGATCGCCACATTGATGCGAAGATGGCCCGGACATTGCGGCGTCCATTACCACAAGGCAATCTGTCACCGGTTAAGGTTGCTACTTTTTCAGCCATTATCGGCTTGTTAGGTTTTGCCACCTTGTATGTCTGGGTTAATGCGCTTACTGCCTGGCTAACATTTGCCAGTATGGTCGGGTATGCGGTGGTTTATACCATGTTTCTGAAGCGTGCTACTCCGCAAAATATCGTTATTGGCGGGCTCGCCGGAGCCGCGCCACCACTACTCGGCTGGACCGCGGTAACTAACGAGATTCACGCACCTGCTATTTTATTGGTAATGATCATTTTCACCTGGACGCCGCCCCATTTTTGGGCTCTTGCCGTTCACCGGGAAAAAGACTATGCACGCGCTAAAGTACCTATGCTGCCGGTGACCCACGGCGTAGAATTCACTAAAACGTGCATTTTGTTGTATACCATTTTGCTGTCAGTAGTCTGTTTATTACCCTACTTAATTGGCATGTCCGGCTCGATATATTTAGTCGGCGTAACCGTCCTCAATGCAATATTTCTCGGATATGCCTGGAAACTTAAATATGCTCCGAGCAAGAAGACAGCGTTTAACATGTTCGCTTTTTCTATCTGGCACCTAATGTTGCTATTTGTTGTGCTACTGATCGACCATTATCTATAGGCGAGCGTTAACTTATGCAAAAAATCCTCTATCTTGTGGCCGCATTACTTGCCGCTATTATTGGCTTCACGGCCTATCAAATGTGGCCCAAGCCAGAGCCCGAAGCGCTTATTTATGAGCCACCTCGTGCCTTAAAAGCTTTCGAACTGCAGTCGACCGACTCGCAACAAGCCATCAGTAATAATGCGCTGAAAGGACAATGGACGATCCTATTCACAGGCTACACTTTTTGTCCTGATATCTGCCCAACTACCATGTCGGACCTGAAACAAGCGTTGCCAGTACTGCAGGATGAAGCTGACAAACCGGTTAAAGTTTGGATGATATCGGTTGACCCGAAGCGCGATAATATGGAGCGGTTAAAGCAATATACCGGCTATTTCGGTAAACAATTCGTCGGCATTCGGGCAGACCACCCCGAGTTATTCCCGTTTGTTCGAGACTTAGGCCTAATGTATTCACTACCTGATGAAGGCGAAGAAAACTATCTGGTTAATCATAGTGCCGCCATCATCTTGGTCAACCCAGACGGTAAACGAATTGCTATTTTCAACGCAGAACATGAACCTGGCGAAATCCCGGTAGTTGATATGCAGCAGTTACAAAAGGACTTCGCCATTATCGCCGGCTAATCTGGCCAGCTGCCGTTTTCGTCAGGCCGGATAAATGCAGCTGAGAACCAATAATACGAATCTGTCGCTTTAGATGGCGCCGTACAATTAATTCGCGAACGCCCAATTGGTAAATCGTTGCGTACTGTGACTGTAAAGGTCTGTTCGGAGACCCATTCCGGACTTAACACCTCTGAGCCCCGAAAACACTGTAGTGCATCGGTTCGTACCTCTTCGTTATATTCCAGCTCAACTTGTAGTGTTGGCGTTTTTTCTGAGTGCGCAAGCAATGGCACACTTGGGGAATAATTCACCACAGGAAGTGCCAGACTGTTTAACTTCGTTTTAAGTGTTTCCAGATTTGCATAGATACCCGAAGCTGGAAACCGTGTGATCGCAGTTTTATCACTATAGGGGCTCCACGGGCCGCTATGTTGAGCAAATCCCAAAAAACCCCATTGCGCTAGTAAATTTTGTAATGCGGGATCGTATTCACCGTATGGATAAGCAAAGTATTTAGGCTGTTCACCAAGGTTTTTGTCAATTGCCCGTTGCGCGGACATTACATCGTAATGCATACGCTCCTGCCACTCTTGTTCAGTCTCTTGTTCATGACGCCGAATTAGATGATCATGAGTTTGGCCATGATTAACGATTGTCGCACCTCGCTGCTGTATGTCCTCTAGCTGTTGCCAGCCCATATAAGCGGACGGGCTTTTTTCCATTAAATCCGGATTTACAAACACCGCATAAGGCATATTGTACTGTTCTAACAAATCCGCCGCGTTGTGATACACATTCTTGTATCCATCATCGAATGTAATAACCACGGCTTTAGCCGGAAAGCTCTCACCTGACTCAATTCGTTCATGCGCTTTTTCGATAGAAACAACCCGAAAATCATTGTCTTTCAGGTAGTCCAGGTGAGCTTTAAATTGCTCCGGCGCAATAGATGTTACCGACGGCGTGCTGGCCGATACATGATGGTACTGAAGAATAGCAACACTTGGCTCGTGCATCTCGCTAGCATCATTAGTCGCTTCCTGCGAAGCACTATCACCACAGGCCGATATCAACACAGTGGCTAACGCCAGTGACTTTATTTTCATGCTACACTCCTCAATTCGCTCGATAGTCTGAGAGAACCCATTGTTGTTTAGATTGTTCAGTTTTCCGAAAAAAGATCACAAAACCGTCTTTGCCATCGCGCTGCCAATGATCTTATCGAATATTGCTGCGCCAATGCTGGGTTTAGTCGATACCGCCATCATAGGCCATTTGCCCGACGCTATCTACTTATCGGCGGTGGCTATCGGAGCGATGGTAGTCAGCTTTATCTACCTACTGGCGGTTTTTTTACGAATGGCGACGACTGGCTATATCGCCCAGGCGTACGGTGCCGGTAGTCTCAGTCAACAGCAACAGCACCTCAGCCACGGCCTCATTCTAGCCATAGGTATAGGCCTGCTGTTAGCACTACTGGCTCCCTTTATTAGTGACTTTTCCTTGTGGGTCGTCGCTCCGCAGGCGGAACTTGTCCCGTTAGCCAGCCAATATATAGAAATCAGGCTTTGGTCAGCTCCAGCAGCACTCGTTACGCTAGTGACGCTGGGCGTCCTGTTAGGACGGCAACAAAGCCGGCAGGCAATGTGGTTGGCGATAATCACCAATGCCGTTAATGTGCTAATGGACGTCATCTTAATTATCGGCTTTGATTTAAATGTAGTCGGTGCAGCCACAGCATCACTTGTAGCGGACTACGTCACAGCGGCCATCGGCCTTTATTGGTCCGCTAAAGCGCTGCAATGGTCATTCCGGTCAGTCACTATTAATAAGCGAGCTATTACTCAATTTTTAGGTGTTAATGGCAATATTCTAATTCGTAGCCTGGTGTTGCAATTATGCATGGCAACCATGACAGGCTACGCAGCACGATACGGTTCAACTCTGGTTGCCGTTAACGCTGTGCTCATGCAATTTTTGATGCTTATTTCACTTGGCTTAGACGGAATAGCCTACTCGGTAGAGGCACTCGCCGGTGCAGCAAAAGGTAAAAAAGATCCAACGCGCATTAGCTACTGGTGTCGGATAACCTTGCTATGGTCGGTGATATTCGCTGTTGCCTACACTTGTATTTTCGCACTGGCTGGTGCCCAAATAATTGGTTTAATCACTGACATACCTGAAGTCATTAAACTAGCAAAGGAATACCTACCCTGGATCATTATAATGCCATTGGTAGGTCATTGGAGTTACTGGTTTGATGGGGTTTATATTGGCTTATCGTTAAGCCGGGGAATGAGAAACACAATGATTATGGCGGCGATATTTGGCTTTTTGCCGCTTTGGTGGCTAGGATTGCCGCTGCAGAACCATGGCTTATGGATGGCTCTGAGCGGCTTTTTACTAATGCGGGGGCTGTTTCAAGCCCTATTGCTATGGTTACTCGGCTACAAAGTCATCCAATAGAATAACTTGTGGTGGTAAACCGCTACCGTCAGCATCAACCGCAACAATGGTATAAAGCCCGCTATCAGTTAGCGTTAACTCGACTGGACCAATAGCTGCCTCTTTGGTGCCTGCAGCGGTAACTGTCGCAAAATACTGACCAGGGAAAACCTGCACGTTACCGGTAGTAACCAACTCATCCACGACAAATGGAATACCGGTTAGCACTGGGTCAGCGTTTGAGATGTCGTCTGTTTCTGTTAAATAGATATCAACCTCACCTGCCGATGGCGCAGCATGAACAATTTGTAGCTGTGCTGCGGTGGCTATAGTGCGACGGTTTTCTGTAAGAACCTGTAATCCCAGGCTACCATCTTCGACGGCTCCGACTGCATAAACGCTATAACTGGTCGAATTTTCAAGTGCCAATTCACCACTTAAAACATTAGTACCATCAGCAGCCACAGCAACATCGACCGAATAATCGCCAGCAGGAACGTTTAGATAGGGCGTGAATTCGGTAAAGGCAAGTTCACTGACTTGTGGCTCTGCTGCCTCATTCAACGTGACATTAACCGCAGGGGCATCAGCAGCTGCATGAATAACCCGCAAATCGCTACCTGCGTCAGCACTTGGTACTAACAATGTATCGGCACCAACGCCCGTAGCAATTTGCAGCGCAACGGGGCTACCTGCTGTTTCGACATCATCGGTTGCTGACACCACATAATCTCCACCGTCGGCTAACGGCAGTGTACCTGAATCGTAGACTACTGTTGTTTCGCCAGCAGGCGTTAAGCGGACTCGGTAATCCCCCGCATTGACGTCTATTTGTCCGGTGTAATCACCATATTCAAGTGTCGCAGCTGCCGAAGCGCTGGCTAACTCTTCATCCGGTGCGGTTAAATAAACATCAACAGTTGGCGCATCGTAGGCAGCATGCACAACCTGCAAACGGCTTTCTCCACTAGCAACCTCACTGACCGGGTTGGCTATGACTAACGGCTCCAGAGATTCATCACCAACATTACCGATAGCGAATACGTCGTACCGTGTATCTGCCTCTAAGTCCAAATCAACAGGCCCGATGGCGTCAACGGTTGTGTCGTCCGGGAGGATACCCTGAACAGTAACGGAGTAGCTGGCAGCATCAACTTCCAGAATATCTGATGATGCTTGGTATGGAACGTTCTCAAGCAGCGCACTGCCATCGGCCAAAACATTAACATTGGGCGCATCAGCCGAGGTGTGGTGTATCCTCAGATAAGACGACTGCGGCTCGGGTTCCGGCGGAGTTACCGATGATGTGTTGTCGTTATCATCGTCAAGCCAGCAGCCAGACAAGACAAATAACGATAAAGAGAGTACACTGAGCTTCGTGATTCCTCGCATGATAATTTCCTCGTAATGATTAGGGCAAATATCAATACGCGGTTTTTAAGTGCGAGGGATCACATCTTGTTAACAATAAAGTGTAAAGACCCAACTCCTTGTATAGGCCACAGACTCAATAGTAAGAATGTTCTCCACGCTCATGTTCAGTTACGTCACGAACACCTGTCACTTCATCTGGGAAGCGCTCTAACAGCTCCTTTTCTATCCCATTTTTAACGGTGACATCGATCATACTGCAACCGTTACAACCGCCACCGAACTGCAGCACGGCAAAGCCTTCATCGGTTATTTCAGTCACCATGACATGCCCACCGTGATTAGCTAATTGTGGGTTAATTTCAGCCTGAATAACGTACTCAACTCGCTCTATTAAGGGTGCATCATCGGCTACTTTACGAGCCTTGGCATTGGGTGCTTTTAGAGTAAGCTGTGAGCCCATTTCCTGTTCTTCAAAATCGATAACCGCATCTTCAAGGAAAGGCGCACTGCCGGAGTCCACAACAGCGTCAAAGCCATTAAAGGGTAACCGCTCATCATCCGCTTCGAACGAATCCGGTGGGCAATAAGATACGCCACACTCAGCATTCGGTGATCCTGGATTAACCACGAAAACACGGATGCCTGTTCCTTCAGGTTGTTCGGCTAATAGTTTACCGAAATGCTGCTGTGCAGCTTCCGTAATTCGAATCATACTGCTCACCTCTGGAATTTACCTGAGTAAAACTTGACTAATTTACTAGGTTATAGTCTACCGTATGTTAGTCTCGCTGGCTAGTCGCCTTGATTATAGATAACTGCCCAGCCATGCACCGCTGTAGCGCCCGCTTTTTTTAAGGCCGAGGCCGCAGCGCCCATCGTTGCGCCGGAGCTAATCACATCATCGAGTACAGCCACTACCTTGTCCTTAACGTTCAATCGACAAAATTGACTGCCACGAGCGGCTTGCAATCGTTCAGCACGAGTCTGGCCTTTTTGGACCGGTAAGGGCCTAATAACCCTTAATACTCCGGCATAATATGGAACGCCAAGTAGCTCGCTCACTTTCTTTGCAATATATCCGGTATGGTGGAAGCCGCGCTGCTGCCAGCGGGAACGAATCACTGGCATGGCAACAATACAGTCGGGCAAGTCCAGTCGGTGTTCCCGATAGCAGCAAACTAGATGCCCCGCTAAGCAATGAGCTAAACATACCGATAGTTCAGTTTGGCCGAGCTCTTTATAGCGATAGATTAGCGCTTTACTGAACTGATTCCAGCGGAAACAGGCAAACCAGTAGTCACAAATTAGCACGCCATCAACCTGAGCTCCTGTCTCTGAGGCTAAGTGCAAACAACAGCGAGGGAACCAACGGGGGATTGCTTGAGAGCAGTCTGCGCAAATACCCAGTTCGTTAACGGTTGTTAACCTGCAAAGTAAGCAATAATTGGCATTAAAAGCATTGGCTAAATGCCGCAATCTGGTTAGCATAAAGCTCCCTAAGCTAGCGAGTGGACAAACTATAGTGAGTATTTGGCAACAAACACAAGGTAACGGGTCTGATATCGTCGTGCTACATGGCTGGGGAATGAATGCTAATGTATGGACCCCGTTAATTCCTGAGCTGGCTCAGCATCATCGTATTACAGTTATCGACCTCCCAGGTTTTGGTGATAGTAACCAAGAGATATTAAGCGACAACCTAGGGGAAGTGAGTGCCCACATAGTAAAGCAGCTACCGGCTAAGTTTCATCTTCTCGGCTGGTCGCTCGGTGGACTTATTGCAACCGAAATAGCATTGAACTATCCGCACCGAGTGCAAACGCTTGCAACCGTTGCATCGTCACCGCACTTTATCGAAGCACCGAAATGGCCCGGCATTAAGCCGGTGTTAATACGTCAATTCCACCAACAAATAGAGCAAGATTTTGCCAAAACTATTGAACGATTTTTGGCGGTCCAGGCTATGGGAAGTCCACAAGCGAAAGAACAGATTAAGCAAGTCAAACGTTGGGTCTTCGACAAACCGCTGGGTAATCCCGAAAGTTTGAAAAATGGCTTAACTATTTTAGAAACGGCTGACCTGAGAGAGCGCTTAGAAGACATCACCTGCCCTTTTACGCGCTTTTATGGTCGCCTCGATACGTTGGTACCCGCTAAAGCTATACCGCTAGTCAATCGCTTAGCGCCAAGCTCCAGCCAATATTTGTTTGAACACTGCGCGCACACTCCTTTTGTTTCAGCCAGCCAGTCTTTCGCCGACAACTATCGGCAGTTTGTCCAGCGCCACGACTAAACTAGCGCTGGCAATGAGTGCAATAAACCGTACTACGTTGCCCCAGCCTAATTTCTTTAAGTTGTCCGTGACACTGCCGGCAGCGCTTGCCGCCACGCCCATAGACCAATAATTTCTGTGCAAAATAACCCGGCGCGCCATCAACATTAGTAAAATCACGTAATGTAGTACCGCCTTGCTGAATCGCATCAGCGAGGGTTTCTTTAATCAGTGGCACCAGCTCTTGAAAACGCTTTTTACTGACTTTTCCAGCTTGCCGTTTAGGATTGATGCCCGCCTTAAACAAAGCTTCATTCGCGTAAATATTCCCAACCCCGACAACCACTCGATTATCCATAATAAACGTTTTTATCGACTGAGTACGTCCTCGTGAACAGTTATGAAGGTAGTCTCCAGTAAAAGCATCGGTTAACGGTTCGGGACCCAGGTGGGCTAATAATTTATGATGATCGACCGTTTCGTCGGTATACAACAACGCGCCAAATCGTCTCGGATCATTAAGCCGCAACACCTGACCGTGTTCAAACTCAATTTCAATATGGTCGTGCTTTTTCAATGACGTTGTTTTAGGGACGACTCTAAGCGCCCCCGACATACCTAAATGCAAGATCAAGGTGCCAACCGCTGTTTCCAGTAACAAATATTTTGCCCGCCGAGTAACCCGCTGCAATTGATAACCTTCGACCCGCTTAACCTGATCAGGCACAGGCCAGCGCAGCCGTGAGTCATGAACTCGCAATTGACTAATCACTTTGCCTTCAATATGAGGGCTAATGCCCAGGCGACTTACTTCAACTTCCGGTAACTCTGGCATAACTTTAACGACCTACCAATTGTTCAATTGTAACCCCGACCGGCTCAAACACTTTATCTTGCTGAGGCAGCCTTAGTAACAGCTGGGGCTCAAGGAAAAGCTCGAGACGAGCGTGTTGGTTATCTGCAAAATTAAGATATACGTCAACCAGCTTATTTTCGGGCTGCCTATCGGTTGCTTTAATTTTTAAATTCTGCCAGCTTGAGGCGAGCGCATTAGCTTGTTGAGCTGACAATGAACAAGGAGCCGCGCACCGCCAGCCAGCGTCGGTTTTTTCTATAGTCTGGTCATCAATTAAAATTGAATCCAGCACACTGCTATTAGGCAGCAACATTACCGCATTATCACCTGCGTCTTCCTTAAACGTACGTTCAGAGCTCGGCGCCGAAAACCAAAGCAACACCATCAATAGCAATACCGCATATACCAATACATTATTCCAACCACGCTTGGACAGGGTAATGCCAAACACGGTACGTTTCTCTTCTCGTCTCATTTTTATACCCATAAAGCGCTTGTCGATATGCTAAGAATACCCTATATTCCTGCTGCCGTGACAACCATTTAATAAACGAGTTTGGATGCCCTTGGAAGCTCACCTGGAAGACATCTTAAATAATCTAAGTCAGCAAGGCTACTGCGTTGTGCCAGGCTTTCTTAACGGCGATTTATCTCAGCAGCTTTATCAACACGCGGTGGAAATTCCCAGCCAGTTCTGGAATACCGCAGCTATTGGTCGAGCGCAGCAACAAACCATTAATACTATGGTTCGAACTGACCGAATCTACTGGTTATCACTGCATCAACCGATACAAAAGCTATATCTGAATATTATGGAGTCCTTACGCACTGCGATAAATAGAGATTTATTTCTTGGGCTTTTTGACTATGAATGTCACTTTGCACATTATCCCGATGGTGCCTTTTACAAGAAACATTTAGATGCCTTTAAAGGCCGCAGTAATCGAAAACTAACGACGGTATTATATTTAAATGATGGCTGGCTAGATGAGCACGGCGGGCAGCTGGTCATATACGGGAAGCGTGGGGAAGTACTAGAAACAGTCAAACCCGAGCGGGGCACATTAGTGGTTTTCTTAAGTGATAAATTTGTCCATGAAGTATTACCTTCGCGCCGAGACAGGTTGAGTATTACTGGTTGGTTTCGGCTTAACTCTAGTTTATCGGGCGTTATCGATCCGCCCCGTTAAGCTTTTTCCAGACATAAAAAAACCGGCTAATAGCCGGCTTTTTATCAGCATGAAATCAATTACTTGATTTTTGCTTCTTTGAAGATCACGTGTTTACGAACCACTGGATCGAACTTTTTGATCTCCATCTTTTCTGGCATGGTGCGCTTATTTTTGTCTGTAGTATAGAAGTAACCTGTACCAGCAGATGACACCAAACGAATCTTATCGCGCATAATATCTTTTCCTTACACCTTGATACCACGGCCGCGGAGATCCGCTAATACCGAGTCGATACCGTTTTTATCAATGATACGCATACCTTTAGTAGAAATGCGTAATTTAACCCAACGCTTCTCAGTTTCTACCCAAAAGCGGTGTGTTTGTAAGTTTGGTAGAAAGCGACGCTTAGTCGCATTGCGTGCGTGCGAGCGGTTGTTACCGACTATCGGACGCTTACCTGTAACCTGGCATACTTGTGACATGTCTTTACTCCAAAATTGCTGCAAGCTCGCCTGTCGCCCAACGTGACCTTGCCTAGAAATCCGAGGGCGCATTTTATACAGCAAACAGGCCCGCTAATCAAGCTAAAACGGCGGTTTTTTGATCTTTCCCGATCATTCGCGCCGAATTCTACGCTAAATCGTCACGTTCTTCCAGCACTTTCGGTGTTTCGATTAAAGCTTCCTATAATAGCCCTCGTTCAGCAAATGAGACCGGGTCACCACTGCCGATAACAAAATGATCGAGTAACGCTACATCAACCAAATTCAAAGCCTTTTTAAGGCGCTCGGTGACCCTCTGATCGGCTTGGCTAGGCTCAGCGACTCCGGACGGATGGTTGTGGGCTAAAATAACCGCTGCAGCGTTGTGCTGCATCACCATTTTCAGCACTTCCCTAGGATAAACCGGGGCTGCATTAATAGTGCCCTGAAATAGCTCCTCATAACGCAGCAGACGATGTTGACTGTCTAATAGCAATACCACAAAGACTTCGCGCGACTGATGGCGTAGCTGAGTTGTAAGGTAGTCTTTTACCATCCTCGGTTCAGTAAACCCATCGTTACGTTTTAACTGCCATTTTAGGTAACGCTTCGATAATTCCAGTACAACTTGCAGTTGCGTTACACGTGCTGGCCCGATCCCGGGGAATGCTAACAATCGATTAGGGTCCGCGCAAAGCAACGGCCCGATACCTTCGAATTCATTAAGCAGTTGCCGCGAATAAGAAACAACGTCTTGTCCTTGCCGCCCGCTACCTAACAAAATAGCCACAAGTTCCGCGTCAGTTAACGCAGTCGCGCCATCAGACTGAAGTTTTTCGCGCGGCCGTTCGGTCGCCGGCCATTCTTTAATTTTCATTAGTCCGCCTGCTGCCATGGAGGTACCGCCAGTATAGTCTGCTACTACCCTGTCAGCAGTGACCATGTTATCTTTACAACTCTTTACCAACCCAACTTGATGGAAGGCATCCATGCAACCATTGCTGAATAAAAACGTGGTTTTAGGTGTTTCCGGAGGAATAGCCGCCTACAAAACGCCAGACTTAGTAAGGCGTTTAAAAGAGGCCGGTGCCGACGTAAGAGTCGTTCTTACCCGTGGCGGAGAAGCTTTCGTAACCCCACTAAGCTTACAAGCGGTGTCTGCTAATCCGGTCAGTACAGACTTACTGGATCCGACAGCAGAAGCAGCAATGGGTCACATCGAGTTAGCAAAATGGGCGGATATTATTTTAGTAGCCCCTGCCAGCGCGAATATTATTGCGCGGCTCGCCAACGGTTTGGCAGACGATTTACTCACCACACTCGTATTAGCAACCACCGCCAAGGTTGCGATTGCCCCAGCGATGAATCAGCAGATGTGGGCGGCCAGTGTGGTGCAGGAAAATACTCAGCGTTTAGCAACACGAGGGGTGAATATTTTAGGCCCCGCTAGCGGCTCTCAGGCGTGCGGTGACGTCGGTGAAGGTCGCATGTGTGAACCGACAGACTTAAGAGATCAGCTCATCAACTTATTCGAGCAGCAAAGTCATGCCCAACATCAAAAGCTTTGGAATAATGCCCGAATCACTATAACTGCCGGCCCTACGCGCGAAGCGATAGATCCGGTGCGCTATATTAGCAATCATAGTTCCGGCAAGATGGGCTATGCACTCGCCGCTGCAGCTGCGCGAACGGGCGCTCAGGTGACACTTATTTCCGGCCCAGTTAGCCTTGAACCACCGGCTGGAGTCACCCTAATAGCGGTAGAAACAGCGGAACAAATGCTGGCTGCGACTGAGGAAACAGCGATGGATGTGTTTATCGGCTGTGCCGCAGTTTCCGATTATCGCCCTGCCGAAGTCGCCTCGCAGAAGATAAAGAAAGAACAACAGCAAGGCGCCCCGTCACTGTCATTAATAAAAAACCCAGATGTTTTAAAAACAATCGCGACCAGCAAGCAGCCTCCGTTTTGCATTGGCTTCGCCGCTGAGACCAACAACTTGCGCGAGCATGCATTGGCTAAACTAGACGCCAAAAAATTAAAGCTTATCGTAGCTAATGACGTCAGTGATAAGACAATTGGCTTTAACAGCGAACAAAACGCAGTAACTGTTTATTGGCAAGACGGCAAAAAAGCATTTTCCGCACAAAATAAAACTTCCTTAGCCGAAGCCTTAAACCAATTATTTGCAGAGCACTTTTTTAACGAGAATAAATGAGGATACGAAACCCATGACCTCGGTCGAAATAAAAATACTAGACGCCAAAGTTGGCACCGAGATACCACTGCCAGAGTACGCCACTGCTGGCTCCGCGGGTATGGATTTACGCGCTTGTTTGGATCAGCCTTTAACCGTAGCTCCTGGCGAGTCAGTGTTAGTCGGTACCGGTATTGCCATGTATATCGGCGACCCCAGTCTCGCAGCAACTCTGCTGCCACGTTCAGGACTCGGCCACAAAAAAGGTATCGTACTTGGAAATCTGGTTGGCCTGATCGATTCCGATTACCAAGGGGAACTCAAAATTTCTGTCTGGAACAGAAGTCAGCAAAACTACACCATTGAACCCGGTGAACGAATCGCACAACTGGTTATTGTACCGGTGGTTCAGGCGCAACTAGAAGTGGTCGAACACTTTACCGAAACGGAACGCGGCAGTGGCGGCTTTGGTCACTCTGGCTCGAAGTAATTATTAATCGAACATAACGAGGATCTACGATGGCACAACAGAAGCGCAATCGTCGTGAAGAAATTTTGCAAGCTTTAGCGGCAATGCTAGAAACCAGTCCCGGCCAACGCATTACTACCGCCAAGTTAGCCGCTAACCTTGGCGTCTCAGAGGCGGCGCTTTATCGCCACTTCCCGTCAAAAGCGCGGATGTTTGAAGGTCTTATCGAGTTCGTCGAAGATACCTTGTTAACCCGTATCAATCGGATTATGAGCGAAGAGAAAGACACGATGGTGCGCTGTCAGGCAATTCTTCAACTGCTGCTGACCTTCGCTGAGAGAAATCCGGGCATTACTCGGGTTATGACCGGCGACGCACTAATGGGCGAGCATGACCGCTTACGCGCTAGAATGGATGACCTATTTAACCGTATTGAAGCACAACTGAAACAAGTACTGCGGGAAAAAGCGATACGAGAGCAGCAGCCGTTCACCGTTGATGAGGGAATATTGGCAAACCTATTATTAAGTTTTGCTGACGGAAAAATTTCTCAGTTCGTTCGTTCTAACTTTAAACGCCTACCGACTGAACACTTTAGCGAACAGTGGCAGGCGATACAGCAACAACTCGCAGCCAGCTAAAAGACTGGAGTCATTAATCCGACTCTGTTTTGCGTGTACGACTGAGTAAATCAATCGCCGCCTGGCGCGGCGCTTTACCGTCGTACAGCACAGCATAAATTTGCTCGCAAATAGGCATTTCTACATTAGCTCTATTGGCTAACGCTACAACTTCCCGCGTGTTTCTATAACCTTCAACGGCCTGCCCAATTGAATCTAACGCTTGCTCTACCGACTTACCCTGTCCCAAAGCCAAACCAAAACGCCGATTTCGCGATTGGTTGTCAGTACAGGTCAAGATTAAGTCGCCCAACCCGGCCATACCGGTGAAGGTTTCGCTTTTGGCGCCTAGAGTGAGACCAAGTCGGGTAAGCTCCGCCAACCCACGGGTAATTAGCGCGGTGCGGGCATTAGCGCCAAAACCAATACCATCAGCCATACCGGCTCCGATGGCGATAACATTTTTTACCACGCCACCGAGCTGAACACCGATAAAGTCTTCGTTGGTATAAACCCGAAACGAACGCTCACAGTGAAGCATTTCAGAAAGCTGCTGGACGAAGTCTTCATCAGTTGATGACATTGAGATAGCTGTCGGCAAACCTTTTGCCATCTCTAACGCAAATGTAGGCCCTGATAATACAGCCAATGGGTGATCCTGACCTAGCACATCTTCTGCAACTTCATACAGCAAACGTCCCGTTTCAGGCTCTAACCCTTTGGTAGCCCAAGCGACCCTAGCTTGTTTCGAAAGCATAGGTTTTATTTGCTTTAACATGTCTGCAAACGCGTGGCTGGGCACAACAACCAACACATTTTCCACGCCATGAACGGCCTGTTCCAGATTATCGGTTACTTGTATAGACTCAGGAAAAGGGCAATCAGGGAGGTAGTGAGCGTTTTCATGAGCTTCACGCATTGCCGCTACTTGTACAGGATCTCTACCCCATAAAGTGGTGGTAATACCTTTGCGGGCAAAACAAATAGCAAGGGCGGTCCCGTAAGAGCCCGCCCCTAATATCGCTACGGATGCTTTTTTCATAAAAAGCCTGTCGCGTAGGTACGCTTACGCGTCCGCTTGCTGCTGGTTTTGCTCAGTCTGCTGTTGCATATGGCGAGCAAAAATTGCGTCAAAGTTAACCGGTGCTAAGTTCAGCTGTGGGAACGTTGCGCGATTGACCATGTTAGCCACACACTCACGAGCATATGGGAATAAAATGTTCGGGCAGAACGAACCAAGCATGTGCGCCAATTGGTTATCCTGGACTTCTTCACCAATTGTGAAAATGCCGGCTTGATGCACTTCGCATAAGAAAGCAACTTCTTCTTCTACTTTGTTCGTTGCAGTCAACGTCAAGATCACTTCATAAACGCCGTCTTCAATTTTTTCGTGTTTTACATTCAAGTCCAACTTAAGGTCTGGCTTCCACTCTTTGCGGAAGATTGACGGTGAGTTTGGTGCTTCAAATGAAACGTCTTTTGTATAAATACGTTGAATGGCAAACTGCACTTGTGATTGTTGTTCGTTCTCGGCAGCTGCGCCATTTGTTTGCTGTTCTTCAGCCATGATGTTACTTCCTATTACTAATTAACTAATGAGTCTGTGGGTACTTTTCGAGACGAAACTGTACCTAATTTTTTTAACAAAAACTACTTACCAGATGCTACCGGCAGTTTGTCATTGCGCCAACCATTCATGCCTCCGGCGAGCACGGCTACTTGATCAAAGCCTTGCTGCGTCAGCTGATGTGCTGCTCCGCGGGCGGTTGTTCCTGTCTGACACACTACTACAATGGGGGCGTCTTTATATTTTTCAATTGCGTCGACACTTTTTTGCTTTATTTGGCTTGCCGGCAATGATTGAGCCCCATGAATATGTGCTTTTTTGAAATCATCCTGGTTGCGTATGTCGACGAACACGCCATTTTCGCGATTAACCCAGACAGTCGCCTGGTGCGCGGAAAGGTCTTTTACTGGTGATGCCTTGGAGCGGATCCAGGTAACAATCAGGGCGATTAAGAGCACCACCCAAAGGCCACTCATAAAAGCATTCTGACGAGCGAATTCGAGAATTTCCTGCATATCAGTCACTGCTCTATTTATAAAAAAGTCTAAAACGAATTAAGCCACAGAGTATACCTGCACAAATTTCAGTTGCCAGTAAAATCTTAAACGGATGCGGAACGGACTAAAATCACGTAAACTAAAAGCATTGTTAGTACTTATCAGCTATAACCGTTTAACTAAGATGGGTGTTGTTCATGAGCCAAGGAAAAAAGCCGTTAGTTTTAATGATTTTAGATGGTTGGGGTCACCGCGAAAACGCGCCTGACAATGCAATTGCAGCCGCTAATACACCTATAATGGATGAGCTTTGGAACAACTATCCACATTGCTTAGTGGACGGCTCTGGAGCGGCTGTTGGCCTGCCGAAAGGTCAAATGGGTAACTCAGAAGTTGGTCACGTTAACTTGGGAGCCGGCCGAGTTGTCTATCAGGACTTTACCCGCATATCTAAAAGCATTCAGGACAGAGACTTCTTTAGCAACCCGGTTTTGGTCAAAACCTTAGACAATGCCCAGCAGCAAAACGGAGCAGTTCATATCATGGGGCTCCTCTCTGCCGGCGGGGTTCATAGCCACGAAGATCATATGCTGGCTATGGTAGAAATGGCCGCGCAAAAAGGCGCTCGTGAAATTTATGTACACGCTTTTCTGGACGGTCGTGATACCCCTCCCAAATCAGCACGACCTTCGATACAGCGTTTCGATGCTCTGTTTGAACGTTTAGGTGTGGGCCGATTCGCATCGTTAAGTGGTCGGTTTTTTGCTATGGATCGCGACAATCGCTGGGAACGCATTGAACAAGCGTTTAATGCCATCTACCACGGCCGCGGTTCGCACCATGCGGTGAACGCACTAGAGGCCCTTGAGACCGCATACGAAAAAGGTGAGACGGACGAATTTGTCGTTCCTGTCACGATCGGTAAACCCGTCGCCATAAAGGACGGCGATGCAGTATTCTTTATGAACTTTCGCGCCGACCGTGCACGTGAAATGACTCGTGCATTTACCGACCAACAGCTGGACACCTTTGAGCGTGGTCAACGCAGAACGCTGGCTGGTTTTGTCATGCTCACCGAATATTCTGACGAGTTGCAATGCGACTGTGCATTCCCGCCAGAAAAGCTGGACAATGTTTTTGGTGAGTGGTTAGCGAAAAATAATAAGACTCAACTGCGTATTTCTGAAACAGAAAAATACGCCCACGTTACCTTCTTCTTTAGTGGTGGCAGAGAGCAAGAGTTTGACGGTGAGAAACGGGTACTAATCCCGTCACCTAAAGTCAAAACTTACGACTTACAACCAGAAATGAGCTCCGAAGAACTCACTGATGCGCTGATCAAAGCGATTGAAGATGGTGAATTCGACACCATTATTTGTAACTATCCAAACGGAGATATGGTTGGACATACCGGCAACTTCGATGCAGCAGTAAAGGCCTGCGAAGCAGTTGATAAGTCAGTAGGAAGAGTGGTTGACGCGTTACAAAAAGTCGGTGGTGAGTGTTTGATAACGGCTGATCACGGTAATGCAGAGCAAATGAGTGATGCTGCAACCGGCCAGGCTCATACTGCTCACACAAATGAGTTGGTACCCTTTATATATGTTGGTCGTGACGCTGAGCCACGCGACGGTATTCTATCGGATGTCGCACCGACAATGCTGCACCTGATGGGATTAGAGCAACCATCGGAGATGACTGGTAAGTCTCTGATGCAATTAAAAACGCAGTAATTGCAGATGACCCGTGGTGCATTCTCACTGTTACTGTTGGTCACCGGTGTTGTGTGGGTTAGCATCACCGGTCTACCGACGGCTTATGCACAACAGGCAAGCGCCGCTGATAAAGCCGAAAAACAGGCACAGCTAGAGGCGATTCAGCAAAAAATCGCCTCTCGGCTGGAGGCTTTAGAGCAGCGCCAACAGCGTTTAACTAAGACCGAACAGAGGCTAAGGGAACTTGAGCAAAAGACCGCTAGCCTGGCAACAGACCTCCGAAATACTCGCCAACAACAGCAGCAACTGGAACAGCGTATTGACGCTAATAAGCAGCGGCAACAACAGTTACAGGCCAAGCAGCAGCAACAATTAAAATGGCTGCAGAAACAGCTTGTCAGTGCTTACACCAATGGCCAGCATGACTTTTTAAAACTATTACTCAACCAGCAAGATCCGGCTAAGCTAGAGCGAATGCTTAGTTATTACCAGTACTTTAATCAAGCCAGGGTTGAGCAGATAGAACAAATCAAAGAGCTCGCTAGAGAACTGACTGCGCTAGAGCAGCAGTTGCTGCGCCAGGATGACCAGCTTAACGCGTTGCGAGAGCAGCAGCAGCGTCAACGTCAGCTACTTACAGACCAGAAACATGAGCAAGAACAATTAATAGCAGATTTACAGCGACAGCAACGGAGCGATCAAGCACGGCTCGAAGATCTTGAGCAAAGCCGCGAGCAGTTAGAGCAAGTTATAGCAACCATTGAGCAGGCGTTACAGGCTGATGTGCGGCTGGTCGGCCTCAAACCGGTCAAAAAGCAACTGACCTGGCCGACGGACGGTCGAGTGAAGAAGATTTTTGGTCAGTCCCGGGAGGGGCCGCTTCGTTGGAAGGGCATATTAATAGAAGGCGACAATGGTCAATCCGTTAGGGCCATTGCTGACGGCCGGATCCTTTTTGCAGACTGGTTGCGCGGCTTTGGGCTGGTAACGGTTATCGACCACGGAGAGGGCTATATGAGCCTTTATGGTCATAACCAAACGTTAATTAAGGCGGTTGGCGAAGAAGTTAAGATGGGTGAAGAAATTGCGCTGATGGGCCAAAGTGGCGCACGCTCTCGTGCATCCTTATACTTTGAAATTCGCTACCAGGGAACACCGCAAAACCCGACACAATGGATTAATTAAGCCAATGCGAATATTCAACTGCATGGTTATTTTGATAGTGGTGGCAATGTTATCTCCGGCCACCGCCGCAAACCAACAACGACCACAAATTGCCATTATTATTGACGATATTGGTAATAGCAGAAGCGACCTTAAGGCTGCCATGCTGCCGGGTAAACTGACGTTCGCAGTGCTTCCTTTCACGCCTTACGCCAGAGCATTCGCGTTGCGTGCGCACCATCAGGACAAACAAGTGATGTTGCACGTGCCGATGCAGGCCATCGAAGGTAATAAGCTGGGTCCGGGTGCTCTCACAACGCTAATGAGCACCAGCCAGATAAAGCTTGAGTTACAGCGTTCTCTGGATGCAATCCCGTACGTTGCCGGTATTAATAACCATATGGGAAGTTACTTTACTCAGGTTGAACAACCAATGCAGGCAGTCATGGAGACTTTACAAAATCGACGCCTGTTTTACGTTGATAGCCGCACTTCGGAGTTCAGTGTTGCTGAGCGTGTTGCCAGTCGTTATGGTGTCCCTGTAGCTCATCGGCATGTGTTTCTGGACAATCAAACCGATCATCGCTATTTAGAGCAACAATGGCAACAATTGATTCATTTGGCTAGAAAACAAGGCCAGGCAATCGGTATTGGTCACCCTTATCCAGAAACTTTAGCCTTTCTGAAAAAGTCATTAGCAACCATCGACACGCTTGGAATAGAACTGGTTTACGCTTCCCAAATCGTGGCCACAAAGCCTTCCAGCCTACCCAGTCAACTGCTCAAGACGAGTGAGTAGAATTAAAGCTTGTCCACGATCATCACCGCAAACTGAATAGTCAGCATCGAATTGCTGGCAGACCTGAGGTCGATCGGGGTGACCAAATAACTGGCATAAATTATTCTCGTCTAACTGCACGCAGCGTTCTCCAGCAGCCTTACCATTAGGCATTCCCGGAATAGGTGAACTAATGGAAGGGGCAATACAACAAGCACCACAGCCTGCTCGACATTGCATAAAACCTCCTTAAGCAGAAACAAAAAAGGCGTTGCCAAGCAACGCCTTTCTCAATCATTGAATCAGTTTATGCCATGACATTACGCAGTTTTTTCATCGCGTTTTGCTCTAACTGACGCACGCGCTCCGCAGATACCTGATACCTGGCTGCTAAGTCATGCAGTGTGGCTTTACTCTCCGATAGCCAGCGTGACTGAACGATATCCTGACTACGGTCATCCAACTCTTTCATTGCTGTCAGCAACTTCTGCTGTGTATGAGCTTCGTAATCTTCTGCTTCAATTTCTTCGGCCAAATCCGAACGTTTATCTTCCAGATACATGGCTGGACTATAGGTGCTACCTTCTTTAGAGTCATCGTCATCAGAACTCAACTCAAATGCTTGGTCGTGGGCGCTCATGCGCGCTTCCATTTCCATTACTTCTTTGGTGGTCACACCTAATTCGTCGGCCACCGTCTGTACTTCTTTCTGGCTAAACCAGCCCAAGCGCTTTTTCATTTTCCGCAAATTAAAAAACAGTTTACGCTGGGCCTTAGTGGTAGCAACTTTTACTACCCGCCAGTTACGCAATACATATTCGTGTATTTCCGCTTTTATCCAATGCACTGCAAATGACACCAAGCGCACACCGACTTCTGGATTAAAGCGTTTTACCGCTTTCATCAAACCGATATTACCTTCCTGAATCAGATCGGCTTGCGGCAGACCATAACCGGAATAGCCTCGGGCAATATGCACAACAAAACGCAGGTGCGACATGATCAGACCCCGTGCGGAATCTAGATCGCCTTCATCCTGCAATTGAGTTGCCAGTTCTTTTTCTCGTTCCGCAGTCAACATTGGAATGCGGTTAACAGCCTGAATATAACCGTCAAGACCGCCCCCTTGTGGGACTGACAACGCCATGGTTTGTAATTCAGTGCTCATCGATAACCTCTATGCTACAAGACTTTGGTATACATCACTTTACCTGTCTTTTATGACCTTTTTTTGACAGCAAAGTTCCTGCATAAATCGGTTGCTGCCCTAGTTTCAGGCAAAAAATAAGTATATCTAAGATCTATACGATCGCAACCCTATTGTGGTTCAATACTTTTAATATGCCGACGCACAGCAATGTAGGAGCCCGCTAAACCTAAAACAATGGCAATTAACCAGATAGCCAGCATTTCGTTAAAATTGAGTCCGGCTAATTGAAACTGCGTTTCGTAAAGGTCGGTAACCGCGACTACGGACGATTCTATCCACCATATCAGCAGAGCCGTCGCAAACCACGCTAAAATACCGCCAATAAAACCATACCACACGCCAGTATATAGAAACGGCCGCTGAATAAAGGCATTCGTCGCCCCAACCAACTTCATCACAATAATTTCTTCGCGTTGACTTAAAATATTTAGGCGAATCGTGTTACCAACAATCAATACCACCGACAAGCACAACAAAAACGCCAGACCACCCAAAATATCCTTCGCCAAATCCAACAACGCTTGTAGTCGCTCCAACCATTCAACATCCAGTTTACCAAAGTCTACTTCGCGGGCTTGCTCCAACTCTGACAGTAATCTCTTTGCCGCCTGCGGAGAGCGAAAGCCCTCGGCAGGAATCACCAACAACACATCGGGCAACGGGTTTTCCTCAAGGTAATCGAGCGTTTCGCCGAACCCCGACAACTGACGAAAATCTTTTAGGCCCTGCTCTTTAGATATCAGCGTTACCTCATCTATTTCCGGCTTTAAAGACCATTGTGTCTTTAGTGTATCAATAGCCTGAGTATTAATATCTTTGCGCAGGAATAATGACATCTGCGAAGCTTGTTGCCACTCACCCGAGATCGTAGCGGTATTCTTAACTAACACATAGAGTGCTGAAGGCAGCGTCAAACTCAAGCCTAGTACGGCCATTGTCAGCAAACTAGCAAAGGGATTACGCCAAAGTTCACCTAAACTCGCCACCGCTTGCTGCAAATGATGAACCGGCAACATGATTAAACGGCGAAACCAAGGCAGCTTATGCCGTTTCCGCGCCCCGGCTTCAGTCTCCCTGTTGCGGAACAGCAAACTCATAACGCTTGTTCCTCTTCTAACCCATCATTAATCAAACGCCCTTCTTTTAAGGTCAGCGTACGGTACTTAAGTCGTGCAATAAGTCCGAGGTCATGGGTCGCAATAAGTACTGCCACCCCGACTTTGTTAAATGACTCAAATAACCGGATTATTTCCATCGATAGTTTGGGATCAAGATTACCAGTTGGCTCATCGGCCAACAACAGCGGCGGCTTATTGACAATAGCACGGGCAATGCCAACGCGCTGTTGCTCACCGCCGGACAACATTTGCGGGTAATGCCGGTATTTATCACCAAGTCCAACTTTCTCTAACGCTGCTAAAACGCGTTTGCGTGCTTCCTGCACACTGTAGCCCTCAATCACCAGCGGCAACGCCACATTATCAAACACCGATTTATCCATCAGCAACCGATGGTCCTGAAATATCATACCAATGTCACGGCGCACAAAAGGTATCTGAGACGGCTTTATCTTGCGCAGATCGTTACCGTTTATCATCACCCGTCCTGCAGTGGGTCGCTCCATAATGCTAATCAGTTTTAGCAGGGTACTCTTACCCGCACCGGAATGGCCTGTCAAAAATGCCATCTCGCCCGGCTGAATATGAAAATCAACCTGGCTCAGGGCTTGATGTCCACCTGGATAAGTTTTGCTAACCTGATCAAATCGAATCATTCTGTTTCCGTTTCAATATCGGATAATGATTCCAGCTTACGGTCAAACAGCGCACCAATAAAGTCTTTCGCAACAAAAGGCCGTAAATCTTCTAACTGCTCGCCAACACCGATGTAACGAATGGGTATCGAGAACTGGTCGGCAACAGCAAATATCACGCCGCCCTTGGCGGTACCATCAAGCTTGGTCATAACAATGCCCGAAACACCGACTGCTTCGGTGAACAGCTTTGCCTGACTGATAGCATTTTGTCCGGTACCCGCATCGAGCGTTAACATCACTTCGTGTGGCGCTTTAGGGTCAAGCTTTTTCATTACCCTTACAATTTTTACCAATTCTTCCATCAAATTAGCTTTGTTTTGTAAGCGCCCGGCTGTATCAGCAATCAACACGTCAATTTTTCTAGCCTTGGCCGCTTGCAAAGCGTCAAACAGTACCGAAGCGCTATCCGAACCGGTCTGCTGAGCAATTACCGGAATATTATTGCGTTCTCCCCAAATTTCTAATTGCTCGACCGCTGCTGCCCGAAAGGTATCGCCGGCGGCTAACATTACCGACTTGCCTTCCTGTTTAAATTGCTTTGCCAACTTACCAATAGTGGTTGTTTTGCCAACCCCGTTAACCCCGGTCATTAAAATGACAAACGGACTATCTGATTGCGGGATCTCTAATGGCTTATCAACCGGAGCCAGAATTTCAGCCAGTTGCTCTTGCAGTAATTCGTACAGCGCTTCGGCATCGTTAAGCTGCTTCCGATCGGCCTGTTTGACCAGGTTATCAATAATTCTGGAGGTGGTAGCAACACCAAGATCCGCCATTAATAACTGAGTTTCTAGCTCTTCAAACAGGTCGTCATCAATTTTCTTGCCACGAAAAACACCGAACAAGCCCGAGCCAATGCTGCCTGAGGTTTTTTTCAACCCACTGGTCAGGCGCTGCCAAAAGCCTTTTTTCTCAGGTTTCTCCACGACTTCTGCTGGTTCTTCTGCTGTGTCTTGCTTTGGTGCCGAGCTGTTAGCTGCTGACTCTGCCGTCACTTGAGCACAGTCTTCAGCGGCCGACGGTAAGTCCTTACTCACCTCAGTTGCTGACGGTTGCTCAGTGTCTGCGGACTCAACTTTGTCTTCATGCTGCTTAGTAGTTTCTACATCTTTTTCTTCTTCATGCTTTTTCTTTTTAAAAAGCGAAAATAACGAACCCTTTGCCATATTGGTTAACCTTGGAACTAATGGTCACTAGTGAGTAAACTATACACTAAGTTTACCACGCTCTTTCCAAACTGACGATGGAGCATGATTGATAAGGAACATTAGTTTGAAGAAAGGACAAGGGCAATTCAGAGTTATTGCCGGGCAATGGCGAAGCCGCAAGTTTGCTGTCGCTGATAGAGAAGGTTTGCGACCGACCACAGATCGTGTCCGCGAGACTTTATTTAATTGGCTACAGTTCGATATCCCAGATGCAACGGTGTTGGATCTGTTTGCCGGGAGTGGCAGCCTTGGATTTGAAGCTGCCTCCCGCGGCGCTCGACAGGTTATTCTAATAGAAAAAGACAAGCATGCGGCGTTACAAATTAGCGAGAATATGTCACGGCTAGGTAGCGACTCATTAAGTTTGATTGAAGCGGACGCACTGCAAATTTTGGCGCAACCGCAGCGATTACCCAGCGCAATCGATGTGATTTTTGTCGACCCGCCTTTTCATCAGGGGCTAGCTGACCAAGCTCTTAAAATTTTACAAAGCGCCAGCTTCGTGACCGAGCAAAGCTTGGTTTACCTGGAGGTTGAGCAACAGGCAACACTTGAATTAGCTCCACACTGGGATATCCTGCGCGAGAAAAAGCACGGCGCGGTGCGTTTTTTATTACTTCAACGGAAGACTTAAAAATGAAGATTGTAATTAACTTAGGGAAACTGGTATTTGCCATTATATGGCTGGCACTGTTCGCAGTACTCGCTGGCCTGTTAGGCGATCTGGATACACAAACTTACGGTCTGGTTGCTCTACTTCTGGCTATTATGGTGATCATGCACCTATTATTACTCGGCTTATTTGTCGCTATGATGAAGCCGCACATGCTGTGGAAGCGCGGCGACAGCTGGCAAATTCTGGCGTTCGGTATTTTTGCCTGGTTAGCTATTTTTAAACGGACCAACGAGCACAATCAGGCTAACTAATCTCGTCTATCTCGAGCCCCAGGCTCGAGACTCCCTCGTCTTTGACCATCATACGTACTTGTTTAATCAACGGCGGAGAAACTTCCGGTTGTGACAATAAAAAGTTAATCATCGCTTGCTGCATGGCAAGTTCGTATTGATAAAGTTCATGCTCTGCGACGTACTGCTGGAGCTCTGCGGCGGGTACTTGCTCTGCATCATTTAGCTCAATAAACTTAACCACGCATGCCTCAGAGACTTTTGCCACATCCGTCAGGTTATCCGGGGCTTTATCGATCAGGCCCTGCAACATAGTGCTAATTGCGGTACAGGCATCCATTGCCGGATAGACTCCCAGCATGTCATGGCCGTACTCACTGGGCGTTACATCATCGACCTTTTCTTGCCAGCGGCTGTAATTGACTTTGCTTTTACCGCCTTGCAGCAAGTCATCCCAGCACGCGTTAAGCGCCCCGCGTAATGGTTTACTGTCGCCAAACGCCGTTATTTGATGAAAAAACTGATAGTTTGGCAGCATCCGCTCGCACAAATAGAGCGCGAGTACAATTTGTTGTTGCCAGCTGAGTGATTGAACTTGTTGAGAGGTATCCACTGGTTTTAAGTCGCAAAAATGTCGGCGTCGCTGTTAAAGGTTTTAAACTCTAACGCATTACCGCAATAATCGTAGAAAAACATCGTGCCCTGCTCGCCGGGTTTCCCCTTAAAGCGAATGTAGGGCTCAATAGCAAATTCAACGCCAGCTGCACGCACTCGCTCAGCCAACTGTTCCCAGTCATCACGTAGTAATACCACACCAAAATGAGGAACCGGAACACTGTGACCATCGACACCGTTGTGGTTTTTCATACCAGCAACGTCAGGAGCCAAGTGAGTGACAAATTGGTGTCCAAAGAAATTCCAATCGATCCAGTGGTCGCTACTACGACCAGACTCTAATCCAAGAATTTCGCCATAAAAACGACGTGCGTTTTCCAACGAACTTACAGGAATTGCAAGGTGAAAGGGACGTACTGCAGTCATTACCGTCCTCTATTATTAATGGCTTAAGTGTGTAGCGGAGCTAGAATTCCCAGCAGCGGTTTGAGGTGAACGCTTCCACATTCTTACCGCAATCCCGGTCATCAGTAGAATCCAGTTTAACGGGGGCACAAAGCCTGCTGTTAACACCGCTAATAAATTCCAAAGTGGCTTTTGCTGATACTGTCCTACCAATCCGTAGAACAACAACGCAGCTACGAGTCCCTGTAGTACCAGTAGGCTCAATAGCATAAGTTTATCCTTTTTGCTGTTTCTGTTTGTATCGTTTTTTCTTGTAATTGTGTCAGCTAAACGCTGATACAGTAAGACTACTCAATTATGACTAAACTGTAAAACTTTGTATAACTTTATGATTTATAAGGAAAAAAGCCGACCCTTTGGCCGGCTTTTTGAATCCTTTAACGTTAGCTTAATCGCAGTTGTCGATTAAAACGCCGATAACGCGCGATCCAGGTCCGCCTTAAGATCGTCAAGATCTTCAATACCAACAGACACCCGCACGAAGTTATCCAGGATACCCAGCTTTTCACGATTCTCTTTCGGTACTGACGCATGTGTCATAATTGCCGGGTGTTCAATCAGCGACTCAACACCACCCAAGCTTTCAGCCAAGGCAAACACTTCAACTGTTTCCAGGAAGGTGCGTGCTGCTTCCAGATCGCCTTTCAACAGAATAGAGATCATGCCGCCAAAACCCTGCATCTGCCGTTTAGCGAGCTCATGTTGTGGATGGCTTGGCAGTCCGGGATAGATAACTTTTTCGACCTTTGGATGTTCTTCTAACCATTGCGCCAGCTCCAACGCAGCCTCGTTATGGTGACGCATCCGCAATGCCAACGTTTTAACACCGCGCAATGCCAGATAAGAGTCAAAAGGACTCGCTACTGCACCCACCGAATTCTGTAAGAACAACATCTGTTCAACCAACTCATCGTTATCACCAACCACAGCAATACCACCAACCATATCAGAATGGCCGTTAAGGTATTTGGTCGCTGAATGCATAACCATATCAGCCCCTAACTCCAATGGACGCTGGTTATACGGTGTAGCAAAGGTGTTATCGACGACGACTATGATGTCTGGGTTTTTTGATTTAGCCAGTTTAACGATCGCTTCAATATCGACCAGCTTCATCATTGGGTTACTGGGAGTCTCCACCCAAATCATCCGGGTTTCCGCTTTAATTGATTGCTCAACCGCGTCTAAATCGGCCAAATCAACATAAGAGAACTGCAGACCCGCAGAGCGCCCACGCACTTTATCAAATAATCGGAAACTACCGCCGTATAAGTCATCCATAGCGACAACATGATCGCCGCTATCCAGTAATTCTAAAATAGTCGATGTAGCTGCCATGCCTGAGGCAAAGGCTAAGCCCTGCTTGCCGCCTTCTAAGCTCGCTACTGCGCGTTCCCAGGCAAAGCGAGTTGGATTGTGCGAGCGCGAATACTCAAAGCCCTTGTGTTGACCCGGGCTCTCCTGAGCATAGGTTGAACTGGTAAAGATCGGGGGCATTACCGCGCCAGTTACCGGCTCTGGTGCTTGTCCACCATGTATTGCCTTTGTCGCAAATTTCATTGTCTTTTGGTTCGCCATGTTCAACCTCTTTTACAGCAAATTGTTTTCGCGCATCCAGTCGTCATTAAACAACTTGGATAAGTAACGGTTACCGGTATCACACGCCAGCGTAACCACACGTTTTTTCTCAGTCTGATCCTGGCAGTAACGCAGTGCAGCAGCAATTAAGGTGCCGCTCGATGAACCGACCATAATGCCTTCTTTCTCTAATACCTGACGCGCCATCTGCATGCCGTCCTTATCAGAAATAGCGTAGGCTTTATTGGCAATACTAATGTCACAAGTATCCGGGACAAAATCCTCACCAATACCTTCGGCTAGCCAGCTGCCGGCTTCGACTTCTTCACCCCGGTTTACCAATGGCTCCAGAATCGATCCCGTCGGATCCGCCAGCACCATATCAATATCGGCTTTTTGTTCACGCAAGTAGCGACCAACACCAGTCAGCGTCCCGCCTGAACCGACACCACAAACAAACGCATCGACATCGCCTTCCATCTGTTGCCAAATTTCAGGGCCGGTTGTTTTGTAATGAGCCGCAATATTTGCTGGGTTCGCAAACTGATTAACGTAAAACCAGCCATTTTCTTTGGCCATTCGTGCAGCCATATCCTGGTAATATTCAGGGTGTCCTTTTTGCACATCAGAACGAGTCTGAACAACTTCGGCACCCATTGCCCGCAGGTTATTCACTTTTTCCTGACTCATTTTATCTGGCATGACGATTTTCAGTGGGTAACCTTTTGTTGCAGCTACTAAAGCCAAACCTAAACCCGTATTACCTGCTGTAGCCTCAATAATGGTATCGCCTTGCTTGAGCTTACCTTCACGCTCAGCGGCATCAATCATTTCTACGGCTATACGGTCTTTTACAGAGCCACCCGGGTTTTGTAATTCCAGTTTTAAATAGAGTTCACATGGGCCTGTGTCCAGGTTGTTAACCCGAACCATAGGAGTATTGCCTACCATTTCCAGAGCATTATCAAAAACTTTCATAATCGGTCGCTTTTTACTTGAGTGTCTGATTGAATTAACACCATTATCCCTATACTTTGCCGACATAACAACCACGAGCTTAGAATGGTTTGCTTGACGTTATAACGGTCACTAACGATGGAGAGATGTTTTGAATCGTTTAGATTTACGCAGCGATACGGTAACTCAGCCAACAGCTGGCATGCGCGCGGCAATGGCTAACGCCGGTGTCGGCGACGATGTCTATGGTGAAGACCCCAGTATTATTGCTTTAGAGCAGCGCGTGGCCCAACTACTGGGCAAAGAGTCGGCATTGCTTTGCAGTTCGGGTACCCAGAGCAATTTGTGTGGGCTGTTAAGCCACTGTCGTAACGGCGAAGAATATATTGTCGGACAGGAATACCACACCTATCGCTACGAAGCCGGAGGCGCCGCCGTTGTCGGTGGCATCGTGCCACAACCGCTAGAAGTGCAGGCAGACGGGACGCTTGACCTTGAGCTGTTAGTCAGCCGCATTAAACCCGATGATCCGCACTTCCCAATTACCCGCTTGCTGGCCTTTGAGAACACCCATGCTGGGCAAGCCATTGATCCGGACTATTTTCAAACCGCCCGCCGTATTGCAGATCAACACAGCCTATCGATGCATTTAGATGGCGCGCGACTGGCAAATGCAGCGGTCGCTTCCAACCGCAGTATGCTTGAGTTAGCCGCCCCTTTTGATAGCGTCTCGATATGCTGCTCCAAAGGTTTAGGCGCCCCTGTCGGTTCTTTGTTGGCAGGCTCTGGCGAGCTGATCGGCCGTGCCCGACGTTGGCGTAAAATGCTGGGCGGCGGCATGCGTCAGGCTGGCATCATTGCGGCTGGGATAGATTACGCCCTGACACATCACTATGCTGGACTACAGCAAGACCATGAAAATGCTCAATGGCTTGCTTCTGCTCTTAAATCCATTAGCAATAACAACAATGTAGAAGTTTCCAACGCTCAGACGAATATGGTTTATGTTCAATTTGATACTGCAGACACTGGTCGTAAGCTACAGCAGTTTATGGCGGAGCAACAAATTATTGTTCCCGCTGGTAAAAAAATAAGACTCGTCACACACTTAGACGTGAGTCGCCAGCAGCTTGAACATTTTGCCGAGCTGTTTGCACATTTTTTACACAAGTTTGTCAGCAAATTTTAATCTTTATAGCTATGCTCTTTATTAGCAGTACATTATGAACAACAAGAGGATTCAATCATGAGTAAGTCATTTAAACCTATTATCGCCTCCGTCGGCACCGCATTTGCAATTGGCGCATCCATGCCTGCCGTTAGTGCCAGCGACAATCCGTTTGCATCGGTTGAGTTAGCGTCAGGCTACGAGACTAGCATAGCTCAGGAAGGTAAATGTGGGGGCGATAAGAAAGAAGAAAAGTCAGAGAAGTCCATGAAAGAAGGTAAGTGTGGTGAAGGCAAATGTGGCGAAGGTATGATGTCTGAGAAAGCCCACGAAGCCAAACATGCGGCAGAAGAAAAAGCCAAAGAAGGTAAGTGCGGCGAAGGCAAATGTGGCGAAGGTATGATGTCTGAGAAAGCCAAAGAAGCTAAGCACCAGGCAGAAGAGAAAGCCAAAGAAGGCAAGTGTGGCGAAGGCAAATGTGGTGAAGCTATGATGTCCAAAAAAGCCAAAGAAGCTAAAGAAGCCAAGGACAAAGCGGAGCAGAAAGCCGAAGAAGGTAAGTGTGGCGGAGCAGCTTGATATACGAGGCGTAGGGCTAGGCTACCGTCGTTCAATGTACCAGGAGCTGGTCGAAAACGATCAGCTCTCTTTGGACTTTCTAGAAGTAGCGCCCGAAAACTGGATGAACGCGGGGCCTCGCCACCAACATCAGTTGCGCGAGTTAACCGAGCGTTTTCCATTTTCAACACACGGCCTCTCACTGTCGATTGGAAGCCCGGTTCCCCTCGATATTGAGTTTGTTCAGCGGGTTAAAGCGTTTCTCGATGAACACCAAATCGATACCTACACCGAGCATCTGAGTTTCTGCTCAGATGAAGGTCATTTATATGACTTACTGCCAATTCCTTTTACCGAACAAGCAGTCGACTATGTCAGCGAGCGGATCCGCAGAGTCAGTGATGTCCTTGAACGGCGTATTGCTCTTGAAAATGTGTCATTTTACGCCATGCCGCCCGGAGAGATGAGCGAACTTGATTTCATTAACTCGGTATTGGAAAAAGCCGATTGCGACCTGCTACTTGATGTCAATAACGTCTACGTCAATAGCGTTAATCACGGTTACGACCCGCTACATTTTATTAATCAATTACCAAGTGAACGTATTCGGTACCTGCATATTGCCGGCCACTATCAACAGGACTCTGACCTGATTATTGATACTCATGGGGCGGATGTTATCGACCCCGTTTGGGAACTCCTAAAAGCAACATATTCACGCCATGGCCAGCGGCCAACTTTATTAGAGCGCGACTTTAATATTCCATCGCTGGCAACGCTGGATAATGAACTCTCTAAGATCCGTCAACTGAAATCACAGGCGGCAATAGCTCCTGCTCAAACGAGTCTGGTATGAAGCAACCGCCAACCCACGAATTCGATGAAGTACAGCGCGCCTTTACCAACTACGTGCGCGATCCTGACTCCCATGCTATCGAGGAAAACCATTTAGCGGGCATCGAACCCCGCCGGCTGGAGGTTTATAAAGAGCTGTTTTTTAACAACCTGCACAGTTTTACCCGAACTGCGTTCCCGGTGGCTTACTCGATTATGGGTAAGGAGTGGTGGTCACAGGCGGTAAGAATATTTTTACAGGAACATCGATGCCACAGCCCCTATTTTAACGAGATCGCCGGCGAGTTTTTAGGTTTTCTGCGCGAGCGGCAACAGCCGATTGGTGATACACCAGACTTTTTACCAGAACTCATGCATTACGAATGGGTGGAATTGGCATTGGATAACGTACCTACTGATACCAATAAATTAGCAGCGACTCTAAGCGACGATCTGGTGAGCGGAAAACCTGTCATTTCACCGGCCGCATGGTTACTGAGTTATGAATACCCCGTTTACGAAATAACGGTTGATAACCAGCCCTCACCAGAACAGAAAAAACCAACCATTGTGCTGGTCTTTCGTAAGCCCGACTTCAGTATCGGCTTTCGCCTACTGACGCCTGTATTTGCAATGCTTTGGCAAGCACTGCTAGACACTGAGGTAAAATCCGGCAAAGAGGCTATTGCCGCAGTCGCAAAACAGCTTCAAGTTGAATGCAATCCTCAATTCGTTAACCACGCCAGCGATGCACTAACCGAGTTGATGGAATGGGGCGCCATTCTTGGTGCCGAGTCGGAAAACTCATAAAGACTGTACCTGCTGAATCAACTGGTCGAGCGCGCGGTAGCCCATTGCTTCTGCTAAGTGCTTTTTCGCAACAATTGGCGACTGTTCTAGATCGGCTACGGTCCGGGCTAAACGCAGCGTGCGATGGTAAGCCCTATGCGATAGCTTTAATTTTTCTATCGCTGCAATTAGAAACTCGTGATCCTGATCGGTCAGCTGGCAATAACCGAGCAAGTCCTTGGCTTTCAGTTCGCTATTTAGGCAGCCTTGTCGTTGATGCTGGCGTTGGTGCGCGCTCTCGACCTGAGCCCTTAGCTCGGCGCTGGTTAATCCCTCTTTAACCGTTTTTTGCTGACGTAAACTGTTGGTCTCTCTGGGTACCGACACCTGGATATCGATGCGATCTAACAGTGGCCCCGAGAGTTTGTTTAAATAGTTAATAATTTGGTCGGGCGTTGAACGACAGCTTGCCAGTGAACCATCAAACTGCCCGCAGGGAGATGGGTTAAGCGCGCACACCAGCTGGAAGTTAGCTGGAAACTGGACTTGATGAGCAGCACGGCTGATCGTTACCTGGCCACTCTCCAGCGGTTCCCGTAAAGAGTCTAAAACGTGACGAGAGAATTCGGGAAGTTCGTCGAGGAATAAAATCGATTCGTGAGCCAAACTGATCTCCCCGGGTTTTGGCGGCGAGCCCCCACCAACTAGTGCCGCGGCAGAACAAGAATGATGGGGATTTCTGAAATCCCGGCGACGCCAGTCTTGTTGTTGCTGAGCAACCTGGGCAATCGAGTGAATTGAAGCCAGCTCCAGTGCTTGCGACTCGGTGAGAACAGGCATTAGCCCGAGTAGTCGCTGTGCGAGCATCGTTTTCCCGGTCCCCGGGGGACCAACAAAAAGAATATGGTGGCGCCCCGCCGCGGCCAGTAATAACGCTCGTTTTGCCTGTTGTTGGCCCATTACATCGGCAATGTCACCAATATCCGGCTGTTGATATTCCTGCCACGCGAGGCTTTTGGTTTTTCGTAATTGCTGATGTTGATGCAAGTGCTCAAAAATACTGACTAAATCCGGCACCAACCAGGAAATCTGATGGTTAATCAACGACGCTTCCTGCTCGTTTTTTAAGGGAATAAACGCCTGCCTCTTAGCCTTGCGGCACGCTAGCAAAGCGGGAACCAAGCCCGTCACTGGTAACAATTCAGCATTTAACGCAAGTTCACCATAAAATTCGGTATCTTTTATTACGGTATCGGAAATTTGCCCGGAGGCAACCAAAATGCCAATCGCAATAGCCAGTTCATACCGAGCCCCCTGCTTCGGTACATCGGCGGGCGATAAATTGACTGTAATTTTAGTCGCGGGAGGAAATTCCAAGCCGGCATTGGTTAACGCCGCTTTTACCCGATCTTTAGCCTCGCGGATAGTCGCGGTCGGCAGACCAACAATCGCGAAACCTGGTAGCCCTCGAGCCAGGTCAACTTCTACGCGGATTTCCGGTGCCTCGATACCCATACTCGCGCGGGTAAAAACGGTTGCTAAAGCCATAACCACTCTCTGTGCAAAGCTTCAATTATAAACCCGGGCCTTATAAACAGTTATTGCAAACACCTATTCTACTGTCGCCGATCCGCTATTTATTTCTTTACCGGCTTCTGTCATTATCCTGCTCTTAATTCAGAATCAAAGCGATTCGCCAGAGGTCTATTAACACCAATGTTCCATCAACTGAATCAACAGTGTCGAAAAACTCAGTATGTAGCACCTTTGCTATTGCTGATTTTTACGTTGTGTTGGGGGCAAAACTTTGGTTGGCTGGAGGGCTGTCCTAAACATCAGGGCGCGCCAGCGGCTGAACAGCTTGCAGGAAGCCATGCGGACCTGGGTACAAAACAAGAGAGCAGCAAAGCCGACTGCGACAAGACCACGCATTTATTGCAGCAGTTCCAGTCCGATATCACCTACGCGGCGCTGTCTTTCTTTATTCTTTTGACTTTGGTGCTGAAAACCTCTGTTAACAAGCAATTAGCGCCCCCGCTATTTTTCTTTTTCTGTAAAAGGCGACCCCACGCCGTATTTTGTTGCTTTCTGGAGTAGCGCTTCCAACCGATTTGCATCGTTGGAATACTAACTTCAGGAGTAATGTATGAATAAAATTTTACCGTTATGGCTGCTATCGCTGATTGCAGCGCTGCTGCTTTATAGCGCTCAAAGTTTAGCGGAGACACCGTCTACCGGTTGGTTAAGTCATAAAGACCACCCGCCGGTATCTGTAAAGCTGGAACTCACTGGCAATTATGAGACTGAGCGCAACCTAATACCCGCCCTGCTACATGTTGAGCTGGACGAGGGCTGGAAAACTTACTGGCGTTCACCTGGCGAAGGTGGCATACCACCGACCTTTGATTGGTCTGAGTCATCCAATATTAAGAATATTGAATGGCACTGGCCGGTTCCTTCACGCTATAGCATTCAGGGTATTGATACCGTCGGGTATCAGGGCTCGTTGACCTTTCCGTTAATGATACAACTAAGGCCCGATGCCCGACGGGCGCGCATTCGTGGCACGCTGACTATGTCGTCGTGTACCACCGTTTGTGTTCTCACCGACTACCCTATTAACTTAAAAGTTGAGCTGGACACCCTGATCGTCGACAGTGACCGTGCCTTTGCCTTTAATCAGGCCATGGGTAAAGTGCCTCGAGAATACGATAGCAATAAGGTCAAGCAGGCTATTTGGTCAGACAAAAGCCAGCGCGTTCAACTGACTATTGAACGTGACAGCGGTTGGCAAGATCCTCAGCTGTTTATACACAGCAACGACGATGCGCTGGCCGATGCAACCTTTTCATCTCCCGATATTCAAGTGGAAGGAAATAGACTCACAGCGCATGTTGATGTAACCCACTGGCTGGAGCTGCCGGATCTTAGCGGAGCTGAACTCATCGCCACGGTCAGTGATGAAAACTTCGCCGCCGAATATAAGGTTCCACTAGCGGCAGGGACCATTGCTGATAACTCACTTCCGCTCTGGGCCATTCTACTTATGGCGCTAGTCGGTGGGCTTATTCTGAACATTATGCCCTGCGTGTTGCCGGTATTAGGCTTAAAAGTGCAAAGTCTTATGTTGTCTGGCGCACAAGAACCTAGAGTCGTGCGTAAGCAGTTTTTTGCATCGTCACTGGGTATTATCAGTTCGTTTCTTATCATTGCCCTGGGACTTATTGCGCTTCGCTGGGCAGGCGGCTCTGTCGGCTGGGGAATTCAATTTCAGAACCCTTACTTCATTGCCGCATTAGTCGCTATTACCTGGGTATTCGCACTGAACCTAATGGGCGCCTTTGAGTTTAAATTACCGTCCTCTATAAACACCAGCGCCGCTACCGCCGGTGACGACAGCTACAAAGGACACTTTCTTCAGGGCATGCTGGCTACGATACTGGCAACACCTTGTACTGCGCCCTTTTTAGGTACCGCGGTAGCCTTTGCTTTGGCCGCTGAGTCATCGGTAATTCTACTGATATTTGCTGCTCTGGGCATTGGTATGGCACTGCCATGGTTACTCATAGCGGTTTTCCCGAAAACAGCGAAGTTACTGCCCAAACCCGGCCGCTGGATGCAATGGGTGAAGCCAATTTTCGCCATTATGATGCTGGCAACGACCGCCTGGCTGACAGCCTTGCTGAAAAACTTTATCAGTCATGAGTTGTTCCTGGCGCTCGCCGTCGGTTTATCGGTTCTAACATTGCTTATTATTGGTAAAATTCATGGCCGCAAAGCGCTGTTTTTATCCATTGGCGGCTTCTTAGTATTGGCTGCAGTTGTCGGCACGACGTTAATACTCACCGCTGACCGTTGGGTCAACAAACTGCCCCAGGACCACCAGTGGCAGGTATTAACGCAGGAGCGTATTGATGCAGCTGTTGCTAACGGTCAAACCGTATTTGTGGATGTGACCGCGGACTGGTGTATCACTTGCCAGGCCAATAAAGTGGGTGTACTGCTACAAGACCCGGTATTTACTGCCCTGGGGCAGCAGCATGTTACTCGCCTTCGCGGCGACTGGACGAAAGCAAACGAGAACATTACCCAATACCTGAAGGCCAACAACACCTTTGGTGTACCATTTAACAAAGTCTATGGACCCGCTGCCCCGGACGGTATCCGCCTGCCTGTGGTGCTTAGTAAAGGCAAAGTAATGGACACCCTGGAGGATGCCCGTGCGCAACAATAAATCGAAAGTGTCATGGGTAAAGCGATTAACAACGGCAGCCCTCTACGTATTGTTGTTCTCGACGGTGGCAGTGGTTGTTGACGCCTTCCGCAATAGTGATGTACCGGAGTCTGTTCCGGCCGAGCTTTCTTCGCTAACGGACATAAACGGCGAACAGTTCAACTTACGTGAAATGAGCAAGGACGGTCCGGTTGTGCTGTATTTCTGGGCAACCTGGTGTCCGGTCTGTCCAGCGGTATCGCCTACGGTTGACTACGCTGGACACTACTACCCCACCATAAGTGTGGGCTTGCGCTCTGGCAGCAACGAAAAGCTAACCCAGTATGCGCAGGCAAAAGGGTATGAGTTTCCTATTGTTAACGACAACCTCAACCGCATTTCTAGTGGCTGGCAGGTCTCTGCTACGCCAACCATTATCATTATTAAAAACGGTGACATTGTCTCGGCGACAACCGGAGTCACGACCCCTCCGGGTTTAATTATTCGCCTTTGGTTTCACCAGTTTTTTAAGTAGGAAAATAGTATGAATTTTATTTATAAAATGTTTTTCATTATTGCTGTTGTGTTTACCAGTAATGTATTAGCACAAGATTTAACCCCGCAGCAAGCAGAGGAATTGGAGAAAGTCGAGCAACTATTACGCGAAAATCCGCAGCTGATTTCAAATATCCATCAAGGCTTGCAGCGCTTTTTAGAGCAACAAAGTGATCAGCAAAATGCATTTTCTGACCATCAGGAGTGGTTATATCAGTCAGCGGCACATCCGATTTTAGGCAACAACGATGCAATGCATAAAATCATTGTCTTCACCGACTACAATTGCCCATTCTGCAAAAAATTAGAGCCCAGTCTGCATAAACTGGTTGAAGAATATCCGTCGATTCAAATAGTGAACGTGTTTGTGCCTTTACGGCAGCAGCAAGTGGATGGTCTTAAAACTAATTCGACGCTATATGGATTAAACCTGTGGCGCAATCATCCCGATGCCTTCTTTGAGGCTCATAATCTGATGATGAAAAAATCGGGCATGCATACGGCTGACTCATTGCAAAGTGTTGCGCAGGTAACCGGTACCGAAGCGTTTTTATCACCGTCCGATGAGAGCGAAGCCGTTATTCGAAAAAACATGTCAGCGTTTCGCGACTTAGGTTTTCGCGGCACGCCGACTATTATCATTGGGCAGCAAGTAACTCCAGGCTACATTCCGTATGACAAGCTTGAAGCTATAGCCACAAAGCAATTTGAATTAGATTAACTGGGCTTTACCAGTAATTCTCAGAAGTCACGTTGCCGGGCTTACGCCGGGTGTTTTTGGCAAGTCCAAGCTCGGCGAAGGCAGAGCGTGACTCTTGGATCATGTCAGGGTTACCACACAGCATCACTTGCGCCGTTGTATCCAACGGCGTTTTTAGCGCGGTTTCTAACTGACCGGACCGTATCAGTTCCGGTATTCGTTCAGCCAGTGCTCCAGGGATAGTCTCGCGGGTAATCACCGGTTGGTACCCTAATCGGTCTGGGTATTGCTGCTGCCACTGCTGTATTTGGTCCTGATACGCAAGATCTGCAGCATGACGTACCCCATGGACCAGATTGATTCGTTTAAACCGGTTCCACGGTTTGTCGGTATGCAGCATCGAAATAAACGGCCCAATACCAGTTCCTGTTGCCAGCATCCATAAGCTGTCACCATCAGGGACCTCATCCAGTGTAAAGAAGCCACTCGCTGGTTGAGTTAGATTGACCGAATCGCCGGGCTGTAACTTAGCCAGGCGCGAACTGACCAGCCCCTCGTGCACTTCAGCAATCACGAAATCTAAAATTGACGCGCCCGGTGGGCTCGCCAACGAATAGGCCCGCAACAATTGTTCGCCACCAACGGTGATACCCAGTCGCACAAATTGCCCAGCCTTAAAATCAAAAGGCTCAGCAATTACTCGTAAACTAAATACCGTATCGCTCCAGCGGTAATTCTCTACCACTTTTCCACTAATCCACTGGATCATAGGGGCTTTAGTCCTTATCGGTTTGAGAGTCTTTCTCTGCTAGCTGCTGTTCAAGCTGAACGACGCGTTCACGCAATCGCAACAGCATCTGTTGCTGCACGTCCATCTCTTCGCGTGTCACCAAATCTAACTTTGACAGCTGGGTTTGCAGCGTCTGTTTCACGCGCTGTTCAACGTTATCAGCCACTTCTTTTACGCCTGCTGGCATACTGTCACTAATTTGCTTCGCAATATTCTCGATCGTCTTGTTGTCCATAATGGTATCCTTTGGGTAGAATCCGATGTCTTTCTAGTCTACCACTCCTTTTAAGGTCTGTTTAATGTTAAACGAACGCCAGCGACAAGCAGTTCACTATATTGAAGGACCACTATTGGTTCTGGCCGGCGCTGGCAGTGGTAAAACGCGCGTTATTACAGAAAAAATTGCCTATTTAATTCGGCAAAAAATTTATACCCCGCGGCAGATTGCAGCGGTCACCTTTACCAATAAGGCCGCTCGGGAAATGAAAGAGCGGGTGGCACAAACGATGGGCAAACAACAGGCCCGCGGCTTAACAGTATCTACCTTCCATACTTTAGGACTTAATATCATTCGACGCGAGCTTGCAGCGTTAGGCTTAAAACCTGGCTTTTCCCTGTTCGACGACCAGGACACTTTTGCTCTGCTGAAAGCGCTGACCGAAGATGAGTGGGAAGGTGACAAACAGACGATTCAAGCCTGTGCTCATCAAATTAGCAACTGGAAGAACGACATGCTAACGCCGGAGCTCGCAGCTAATAAGGCAGCCAGCGATACTGAGCAGGAGTTTGCCCGAGTTTATACTGACTATCAAAGGAACCTAACTGCCTGCAACGCAGTGGATTTTGATGACTTGATTCGGCTACCAACGATGCTGCTCGCCAGCAGCGAGACATCGCTAAAACGTTGGCAAAAGAAATTTCAGTACTTATTGGTCGACGAGTATCAGGATACCAATACCAGCCAATATCAATTAGTTAAGTTACTAGTGGGAGAACGCGCCCGCTTTACTGTGGTTGGTGACGATGACCAGTCGATTTATTCCTGGCGGGGTGCGCAACCCCAAAACCTGGCGCTACTACAAACTGACTTTCCCAATCTCAAGGTGGTGAAGTTAGAGCAAAACTATCGATCACACGGCCGTATTTTGAAAGCCGCTAATATACTGATTGAAAACAATCCCCATGTATTTGAGAAAAAGCTGTTCTCGGACATGCAGTACGGGGTTCCAATGCGAATTATCTACGGCCGTAATGAAGAACATGAGGCTGAACGTGTTGTAGCAGAAATCGTAAAACAACGTTTCTTAAAGAAAACCGACTACCACGACTTTGCTATTTTATATCGCGGCAACCACCAGGCAAGGTTATTCGAAAAGGCGCTAATGAATAACCGTATCCCGTACAAAATAACTGGGGGTCAGTCATTTTTCGCCCGCGCCGAGGTAAAAGATATAATGGCTTACCTGCGGCTGCTGGTGAATCCGACCGATGACACTGCGTTTTTACGCATTATAAATGTTCCTCGTCGCGGCATTGGCCCACAAACTGTAGAACGTGTTGGTGAGCTATCCAAGCAGCTCGGCTGCAGTCTGTTCGAGGCAGCACAATCACCTCATGTAAAAACCTTGCTCGCCAGTAACGTGTTTAATTCGCTGGACACCTTTGTCCAGATGATGAGTTCGCTGGCACGAAAAGCGGATCACCAACCCGATGCGCAAGAAGCGGTTCGGCAACTACTTAATGAAATTGCTTACGAAGACTGGTTGTTTGAGCAAAGCCCTAGTGCTAAAGCCGCTGAGATGCGAATAAAAAATATTTACGAACTGCATCGCTGGGTAACAGAAATGCTCGCCGGTGACGATGAACACGATGCAATGACGCTCGATCAGGTCGTCAGTCGGCTTTGCTTGCGCGATATGATGTCGCGCAATGAAGACGATGACAACTTTGACCAGGTGCAATTAATGACGCTGCATGCTTCCAAAGGCTTAGAATTTCCTCAGGTATTCCTGGTCGGAATGGAGGAAGGCTTATTGCCGCACCAAAGCAGCATCGATTTGGAAGATGTCGAAGAGGAGCGCCGACTGGCTTATGTCGGTATTACCCGCGCTCAACACCAATTAATATTTACCATGGCACGAGAAAGACGCCAATTCGGCGAAGTGATCCAGCCTCAAGCCAGTCGTTTTTTACACGAATTACCGCAGGACGATCTCGAGTGGGAGCATCAACGCAAAGAGAAGTCTGAGGATGAAAAAGAAGAACAGCGTAGCAGAGGTCTTGAGATGCTTAAAAACGCGTTAAATAAGGGAAGTTGATTAGCCAGCTGATTCCGAATTGGACTGGGTTAAGGCGTGTTCATACTGCTCAACAAACTTTCCCTGACCGGCATAAACGCCTAAATCCTGAATATGGGAAAACTCCTCTTGAGTATCAATACCCGCAGCGTATAAAGAAATACCCAGCTCATCACACAAAGTCACTACGTGTTTTAACATAGCGCGGGCGCGTTCATTACTTTTAAGACGCGAGACATAGTTTTGGTCGAGTTTCAAAATAGAAAATGGGTAATTATATAAATATTGCAGTGGACCTGCCCCTCGGCCAAAGTCGTCTATGACTAGAGTAAAACCTTTCTCCGCAAGACGCCGTAAGCTGGCAAGAGAGCGGCGATCGTTCTGTGTTAGTGCGGTTTCCGAAAACTCAAATGCTATCGCTTCAGGAGCAATCTTGTAACGCTCGACGGTTTCGATAAGTTGATTAACATAGCCGGTTTTTATCAGGTGCCGAGCCGATAAATTGACATGCAGTCGCGGCAGTCGATTATGCCGTTCTTTTGCAATTCTCTCGCAGCAGCGTTTCAGTACATAACGATCTAGTTTAATAATTTGCCCGGTTTTTTCCGCCAATGGTAAAAACTCATCGGAACTTAGCGCCTGACGCTCATCATTCCAACGGAGATGCATTTCCACTCCAACGCGTTCATTCGAACGGAAATCGACAATGTCTTCATACTCTATATCAAAGTCTTCTTCTATTTTCGCATGCCGCAGCGCTGTCTCTCGGCGCACAGAATCAACCAATGACTGGTGCATCTGCTCATCAAACAATACATACCGTCCACGACCTTGGGTTTTCGCTTGATACATTGCTGCATCTGCATCGCGCAACAAACGCTCGACCGTATCTTTATCGTCTCGACATAAAGCGATACCAACGCTAGCTCCGGAGTAGTGCTCCTGCCCATTTAAGTTGAATGGGTCACTTAGACTTTTGATCATTCGCTTGGCAATCTCTTTGGCATCTTCAATCGACGACATGGTATCTAGCAGCACCACAAATTCATCACCACCTAAGCGGGCAACCATGTCATTATCGCGGACACAGTCGGTGATGCGTTTACTGACATCTAATAAAAATTCATCGCCTGCGGAATGGCCCAGGGTGTCATTAATGTTCTTAAATCGATCAAGATCCAGAAATAATACCGCGAAATGATGCTCTACGTGCCGCCGTTTATGGGCTAGTGCTTGTTGCAATCGTTCCGTAAACAACGCCCTGTTCGGCAGACCCGTTAAGCTATCATGATGTGCATCGTGAAATAGGCGCGCCTCAATTTTCTTACGTCGCTCAATTTCCGAGACTAACTCTTCGGTCCGCTCGGTCACTTTTTTCTCAAGGAACTGATTAACCCGCTGAATTTCATCAGCCGAACGTTTACGATCGATAGCCACTGCAACATGCTGCGAGACAAAATTTAACAGCTCAAGATCATCGGCTTTGTACAAAAACTCGTTATCGTAGGTTTGTACTGCTATCACCCCAAACACTTCACCATTCAGCATTAGCGGAGAACCAAGCCACTGCTTAGCAAGCTCACCGCCGCCAGTTCCCGGGGTGACTTCGCCGTCTTCTATCAGTTGCTGTCGGTGTCGGGCGTTAATAAAAACAGCTTCTCTTTTTCTGAAAACGTATTCGGTCAAACCGCGGCTAACACGACGACGTTCTGCTTTAGCCCCAGTCTCATCCACATGATAAGGAAAGTGGAGGTGCTTTTTATCGGGCGATAACAAGGCAACATAAAAGTTATCCGCGTGAATCAACGTACCAATCTCTTTGTGCAAGCTCTTATAAAACGTGGTCATGTTGTCAGAGGTATTGGTAAGCTCAGAGATTGCAAATAGCACAGCTGTCTGCTGCTCGGCTTTTTCGCGTTCAGTGATTTCTTTCATCAGGCTTTCGTTGGCATGACGCAGCTCAGCAGTCTGGTGCTCAATTTCATTTTGCATCAACTCTTGCTGTTTTAATCGCTCTAAGGCATTGACCACGTGTTGCGAAACGAAAGTCAGTAAGTCTTCGTCTTTTTCGCTATAACGGCATTCGTCGTTATAGCTCTGCACCACCATCACGCCGATAACCGTGTCCTGACTCTTTAAAGGAACCCCTAGCCAATCGACAGGCGCGGCGCCCATTTCCTTAACTTCGCCATCTTCAATTAATTTTCCAAACACTTCCGGTGGGCATAACAATGAACGACCGGTGCGCAGGATGTAACCCGTCAGACCGCTACTTAATGTTTCTACCGGCAACTGTTCAAAGATGGTGTCCTGATCGACTTCATCAACAAAATAAACAAAGTTAACCACTTCCTGTTGAGAATCGTGTAAGCAAATATAGAAGTTTTTAGCAAACATCAGTTTGCCAATAATTTCATGAACAGATCGGTAGAAGCTATCCATATCGCGAACTTCAGCTGCTAGCTCTGAAATTCTGAACAATGCGTTTTGGATAACTTCGGCGGAGCGATACTGGTTGGTAAGATGTTTTAAGCGACCCACAACTTTACGCAACTTGAGGTTTTCTTCCTCAAGCTGTTGCTGTTGTTCAGACATACGCTCTTTCGCCAACTAACAACTCTCCAATAGAGTGATAAGCCGTGTGTCATAGGGACTTTCGGCCGAATGTTATCATTTATAACAATGCCAGAGTATAAACACCTGTTTTCAACTTGCAACCACTGTATGCAATCTAACCTTGAACTTTCAACACAGGACACAAAAAAAGCCACCTACAGGTGGCTTTTTTGCTTTACGCTAAAAATTAGCAAAACATTCATTATATATCTTCAATCATATAATCAATTGCAGCCTGAATTTCATCTTCAGAACAATCTGAACAAGTCCCTTTCGGCGGCATAGCGTTGTAACCTTCGACCGCATGGCGTAAGACTGTTTCCATGCCCTGTGCCAGCCGTGGTTCCCAGTCACTTTCATTATTTAATTTTGGCGCACCCATAACACCCGAGGTGTGGCAAGCCGCACAGAACTGGTCATAAACAGCCTGCCCTGAACGTGGATCGCCACTTGCTGCCTGCTGTTGATCGCCGTTCTCACCAGCCACATAATGTTGGCCTAATGGCTCAATACGCTTTTCGATGGCGTCTCTGGTCATTTCGTCTTGCACAGAGGCCGCGCCTGCCGCAACCGCAAACAATGCTGCTATAGAGGCAATAAGGCCTTTCGAGGCTAGAGATTTAATACGTTTCACTGGTTTCTCCTAAAATGGCTGGTGATATACATTCCCAGTTTGTGGGATGATTATAACCACAAATGCAGACAGGATAAACAGTTGGTTGATGTAACTCGAAAAATTGCTTTATTGGACTTAGACGCTTTCTTCGCCTCCGTTGAAGTGTTGCGCGATCCGAGCCTGCTACACAAACCTTTTGCGGTCGGTGGCGGTGGCGATCGCGGGGTTGTAGCAACAGCAAACTATTTGGCTCGGCGCTACGGAGTAAAGAGTGCTATGCCGGGCAGTCATGCCCGCAGACTTTGTCCTCAGTTACTGTTTGTTAAACCCGACCAGGCACGTTACCGGCAAATGTCGAATCAGGTTCTTAATCTATTATTAGAAGTAACCGATACCATCGAGCCGGCTTCTATCGACGAGTTTTATCTGGATTTAACCGAAAACACGTTATTTAAAGGCAGTGCCTCCCTAACCATGCAAGCCTTACGTGAAAAGATAAGTTCTTTGGGGATTACCGGTTCCGCCGGCATTTCCAATCAAAAAATGGTCGCTAAAATAGCTAGTGATGAAAATAAGCCCAACGGGCAATATCTGGTGACCCCCGAACAAGTGGTCGATTATATTGCTCAGCTGGAGCTAAAGCGAATACCGGGAGTTGGACCAAAAAGCCAACAACTGTTAGCCAATCATGGGCTACAAATGGGCGCCGACATTCAGCGCACTGAACTACAACAGCTGCAGCAAATTATCGGGGATAAAGCAGGATATGTTTTATTTCAACGCTGTCGGGGCATCGACGAGCGACAAGTTATTACTGAACGGACACGTAAAAGCGTTGGTGTAGAGCAAACATTAACAGCGGATATTACCCAACTAAAAACAGCCCAGGATTATTGCCAGCAGCAGTTACTGGTAAAATTAAAACAACGACTAAAAATAACCTCCTGGCAAGAACAACCGATTCGAACGCAAACGGTTAAATTAAAGTTTTCTGACTTTACTCAGACTACTGTCTCTAAATCCAGTCAGCGAGTGTCACCCAGTTTGTTTTATCAATTATTGGAAGAGGCTTGGTCAAGAGGCGGTCAAAAGGGGGTGAGGCTGATTGGGGTTAGCGTTAGTTTACCTGACCCCAATCAGCAACAACAACTTGAACTCGACCTTGATTAATCTTCTTTAACGGTTACCGTAATTTTTTTGGACATAACAGCCGGGTCATGAGGCACATGATTCTTGTCACCCAGAATCAACTGTAACGTATGTTCACCGGGCTCAAGAGTCACTGTTGTCTCAGTCTGACCTCCGCCAAAGTGAATCACATCACCACCCATAGGTTGGCCCATTTCTGGCATTTCCTGCTTATCAATCAGCAAATGGTGATGCCCGGTGTGCTTGGCATCAATGCCAGCCGGTGCAACCCCCATACCTGACAGACCAAATTTCACCTTAAATGTTTTACCGACGACTTCTCCGTCCTGTGGAGAAATAATATAAGCCTGCGCCCCTTGCGCTGACTCAGTACGAGACATTTCCTGTGCTTCGGCTGTTGCCAGTACCGGCCCTCCCAGCATAGCCAGGGCTCCAATTACTATCGCGCTCTTCATGGTTGTCTCCTTAAAGGGTTTAGTTCAGTTTAAACTTACTGACTAATGATTCTAAACGATCAAACTCCTGTTGTAATTGTTGGCATGCCTCATTGGTTTGCTTCAGGTTCGTCTGATTCTTATCATTTAGCTCGCTAACACTTACAATGTCGGCATCCAGCGACTTAACCACTTTGTTTTGCTGCTCCGTCGCGGAAGCTACGGAGTGGTTCACGTCATCTATTTGTACGATGATTTCATCTATTTCGGTCATGTGTCCGGTTGATTCACCAGCAGACGCGACACATTCCTCGCTAGTCGATTCACTCTGCTTAATAACACCCACTACCGCTTTTGTACCCTGCCTGACACGCTCAATCATATTTTCAATTTCTTCGGCTGAGTCCGCGGTTCGTTGGGCTAAGTTCCTAACTTCATCCGCCACAACAGCAAAACCACGTCCCGCTTCTCCGGCTCGAGCCGCCTCAATAGCTGCATTAAGTGCCAATAAGTTAGTCTGTTCAGTGATGCCTTTAATGACCTCAAGTATCTGACCAATATTTTGCGTGTTTTCATCGAGCTCGCGAATGGCTTCTGCTGATTCTTTCATACTGCTCGATAGTTGCTCAATTTGCTCCATATTATTGCGTAGCGCAGTACGCGCAGAAGTTGATTTGCTGTTCGCCAGCCCCGCCTGTTCAGAGGCCGTTGATGCGCTTGTAGAAATATCATTGGCACTGGCACCTAACTGATTGATTGCCGTAGCAATGGCGCTCGTTCGACTTGCCTGCTCGTCACCTAGCTGTACAGAGTCGTTGTTAGCTCGAACCATAGCGCGAACGTTTTTTTCTAAAGCAACAGATGCTGTTTTAACATCACTTATGGCCGCGTGAATCTTCTCGATGAATTCATTCATACGTTGCGAAAGACGCCCAAACTCATCATCGGACTCAACCGGTAGCCGCTGAGTAAGATCTCCTTCACCTCGGGCCATATCGGTCACCGCGTAATGCAAACGATCCAGTGGCCGCATTAGCAACTTAAGTAACCAACTTAATAAAATAACCACGGCTACTATACCAACCAACAAGTAGATCGCCGCGGTCCAGGCAAAGCTAGCAACACCGGCATAGGCTTTTTCTTCATCGATCGCTACCGCCAGATACCAGTTAACGCCCTCGATACCTTCAACTTTACGAAAAGATACGAGTCGCTCCACTCCGTCTACTGAATAAGCCTGAAACTTACTGGAAATACCAGCTCCTTCACCCAAGTATTGGCTAATCGATGAGTCGATGAGACCAGTATCCGGATGACTCAAAATGCTACCCTGCTGGTCAACTAAAAAAGCGAAACCGAGCCCCATAAAATCGACATCATTAACAATGCCCGAAATGGTATCCAGCATCATGTCGCCACCGGCAACGCCTGATAAGCGGCCATTCTCACGCATTGGCACGACTGCAGAAATTGTCAATTCATTGGTAGTAACGTCAATATAAGGCTTGGTATAAGTGGGCTGTTGCTGTTCCACAGCCAGTTGATACCAAGGACGCGAACGTGCGTCGTAATCATCCGGCAGGTCAATCGAGGTATCGTCAAGAATGAAGGTTCCATCGACCAAACCATAATAAACATTTTTAAAGTTGCCCGCGGCTTTTGACTGTTGCACTTTTTTCAGTGCCTGCGAATTAGAGTCTTCCGCCTGGTAAGCTTGAGCCGTCGCTCTCACAATACTCATACGGTCATTCAACCACTGAGAAATATTGCTCGATACTGATCCCGAAAGCGCCTGCATTTGAGCTTGCAAATCGGTGCGGATCTGCGCTGACATTTGATAAAAGTTAGTCAGTGTAAATACACCAAGGACCAGCACCAGTATCAACGATGCGGCAATAATCACTTTTTGGGTAAACTTAAGCGACTTCAACATGGCTTAGCTTTCTCTCATTATTGTAGTAGTTCAACCGACCTGTATGTCAGTTATCGGGTATCGTACGTACCGCTTCTTAGGTGTCGCTACAAAATATCCCAGGGTCAATGGGCCCAGTCGTCCGGCAAACATTAGAAAAACCAGAATGAGCTGACTCGCACTCGTAACTTCTGCGGTGATACCGCGGGATAACCCAACCGTCGCGGACGCTGACAAAACTTCAAACGCTATATCTATAAACGGCAGCTGGTTCAAAATCATTAATGCAAATATACCGCAGAATATTAAACCAAGGTAAACAATAGTGACCGCCAAAGCTTTCATAACAAGGTCTTGCGGCACGGTACGATCAAATAAAGTGACCGCCTCACGCCGGCGTAAAAACGTGTACGTTGCCATTAACAAAATAATGAACGTGCCAAGCTTTATGCCTCCGGCAGTGCTCATTGAGCCACCACCGATAAACATCAGTAACAACGTAAAAACAGCACTGGATTCTGTCATTGCTCCGGTATCCAGGGTGTTAAAACCGGCAGACCGGGGAGTGACTGCATGAAACCAACTATTCACCGCCTGATCGTACCAAGGCATTCCCGCAATCGTGGCTGAATTGTTTAATTCTAATAGCCACAATATGCCCATAGCGGCGAGATTAATAAATAATGTAGCCAGCAAAATAGCTTTGGTGTAAACGGAGAACTTGTACCAGCGTCGTTGTTCGTAAATATTATATATGACGGAAAAACCCAGCCCGCCAATCACAAATAAAACACTGACCAACAGTGTAATAAAACGCTGCTCCTGATAATCGACCAGCCCGTTGGGGCTTAACACAAAGCCAGCGCTGTTAAACGCAGAAACTGCGTAAAAGGTCGATTCCAATAATGCGTCGGTAAAACCTTTATCTGCTACCCAATAAATTGTCATTGCAATCACAGCAATCGCTTCAGCAACTAAGGCTAACACGACTACCGCGAGGGCCGTCTGTTTAATCGATGCTAAACTGGTCTGCTGCATAACTTCTTTAGCCAGCATTTGCTGCTTCAAGCCGATTTGTCCACCCAGTGATATTGCGGCCAATACAGCAAAAGTCATAAAGCCCAGTCCGCCGGCCTGTATCAAAAGCGTAATTACCGTTAAGCCAAATCCAGAAAAGGTAGCTCCGGTATCGACCACCACCAAGCCTGTCACAGTAACCGCGGAGGTTGCTGTGAACAAACTCTCCAACCATGTGATCGGCTGTTCGGTAGCAAACGGCAGCTTTAACAATAAAGTACCCACTGCAATAAGCGCAGCGAACCCGGCCGATAAAATAACCGGCGGACTAAATTTAACGGTTTGCCTACGATTGCTACGAGGTCGTTTCCGATAAAAGAAGTTTAGTTTCGGTAGCCACTGTTTCATTACTTGTCTTGGCTTAGCTTAGGAGCCATTGATTTAAGGGCTTGCAAGCTACCTGCTAGCACTAGTGTTTCATTCCCTTCAAGAGTCACTGAAATAGATGGGTTGGCAGTTACCTCATCGCGACGCTTTAATAACAGTAAATGAAAATGCTCTAGTTCATCCGGTAAAATATCTTCAATTTTTGTGTCTTTAAGGTTGTCGCCAACATCTATTTCAACACAATACCAGTTGTGGCCAAGCGACATATATTCATTAACCATCGGGTAATTCAACGCTTGCGCCACACGGATCCCCATTTCTTCTTCGGGATGAATGATCCTTGATACTCCAAGTTTGGACAATATCTGGTGATGCTCTTTTGACGTTGCTTTTGCCCAAACTTCTTTTACGCCAATACTCTTCAGATGTAATACACAAAGCAAACTTGACTGCAGATCTTCGCCTATCGCCACCAATACCACGTCACAGTCTTCCAGGCTGAGTTCACGCAGCGCTTTTTCGTCGGTCACGTCGGCTATCGCAGCGTGAGTTAATTGGTCGGCTAATGCATCGACACTTTTTTCATCAGAGTCGACACCAATAACTTCATGTCCCAGGTCCAACAGCTCAAGCGATGTTCGGGCGCCAAACCGTCCCAACCCAACAATTCCAAACTGTGCCATCAAATTTCCCCTCTATTAGTCGGCGATAACTCTATTTCGACCTGCGTCTTTGGCTTGATACAAACGTTGGTCGGCTCGCTCTAGCCAATCGGTCCAATGCTCGCCTTGCTTTAATTGAGCAACCCCAATTGATAATGTCATTGATGCCTCGGCACCTTTTACTTTAAACACTTTTTGCTCAAACTCAGTACGTAATGTTTCTGCCGCCACTACAGACCCGCTTAAATCGGTATCATGCAAAATAACCAGAAACTCCTCACCGCCGACACGGAATACGCTGTCGGTAGCTCGCACCGATTGCTTAATCGTTGCTGCGGCCTGAATTAATAATCGGTCGCCCTGCAAGTGACCGAATTTATCGTTCAGGGGTTTAAACCAATCAATATCACAAATCATGACCGAAACATCGCCCTGACTGCGCTTAAACAATGCCAATATTTTATCCAATTCAACGTTAAGTCGTTTGCGGTTGTAGACCCCCGTCAAGGTATCGGTCGTCGCCAGATCCGTAAAGTTGCGCTGCATGCGCTGTAGTAGTACCAACAAAGTGATCGTTAAAACCACCATGGCGCCCAACGAGAGAATACCACGCCACGCCAAATCAAGAGGCATAGAAACTAACGCGGCCAAGCTGATTAACAGATAAAAAATAAAGGCACTAACGAACGCTAATTTGCGTTTTAGCAAAAACACAACTGACGCCATCACCGGAAAACTCCAGAGAAAGCCATGGATACCATTTATCCAGGTTGAATACGTAGCGGCTAAAGCCAACATGGTGACAAATATTAGCAGGTGAGTCTGCTCTAAACTTGCTTGCCGTGAGCGCACCGCAAGCGTGAGGGAGTATGTGCAAAAGGCCGCCAGCCAAGCGGCCATAAGCCAATTGTTCGCATATGCCTGGACTATCGCCAGTGGTAGCACAACCGCAAATGCTCCCCACTGGGTCCGGTTAGCGACTTTACGAGTAAAAACAGACACGACATCCTCTGTCGTGTGCTGGGTTTGATCGGCACTCTTTCGGAATAGATCCATGCGATTCCTTATCCCCGCATTTAGCGAGTGATGGCTGGTGCCATGAATAACGCGTTCATAAGCACTGTATTCAACCCATCCATGTAAGCTCTATAGGTCGGTTCTTGGGTAAAACTTATAATCATTCCATCCGCCATTGGCTGCCACATTAACAAAGGCTTATAGGGCAGCTGCTTTAAAGTTTCGTCCCACAAAAAGCCGCTGGCAATCAGATCATCCTGACCAGCGAACCAAGCAATATTACGCCCATCATTAATATCTATTGGACTAAAAATATCATTACCATTAAAAATGCTTACCAGATTCCCTCTGAGCCCAGCACTTAACCAATGAGCAGTATCAACTTCAGCATTAACTAGCGCTCCGGATACCCAGTCTGGATCCGCTTTATGCGGTTTAATTTCGGACATAAATTGCTGTCGTGAACTAATAACTGTGCCGTCTACTTTTGTTGTGTCATTTACCTCTTTTGCCTCACCCTCTACTACGGCACGTTCAAGCTTGCTCTTCAATAGGCCTGCTTCCACTGCCCAGGCAGATGCATTACCCAACGTAATCAAGACTCCACCGTCAGCGATCCAGTCTTTTAATTGACTAACTGCAGCTTCGTCCAGATAGCCATCGTAGCCATAGCTCTCCGGCAGAATAAACACATCGAAACCATCCAGACCCGCTGTTTTTATTTGACCGGTACGCACTGCGGTTACCGGGTAACCGATTTGCCGCTCGATGACAAACCGCGTATGACCAGCATTATATTGGCTGACTGGCTCATCCCAGGCCAGCCCAATTTTAGGCGCAAATAAGTTGTGCACATTCTCAGAGCCAAAGTTCGGCCCATCAGTGACCCAGCTGGTATCGACACCTTGTAGAGTCGCTCCCGTTTTTTCCGCTAGCTGCTGCAATAGGACAATCAAGTCTTGTTTTTCAGTATTGTCAGCTTGGGTTAAAATTAGAGAACCACTGTCAAATCGGCCTGCAGTTTCATGAGTAAAGGCTAACTCGCTCTGTTTAACTTCAAGGCCGTGCTGTAATGCGGCAGCCAGAAACCTCCCCGCATTCATATCACCCCAGTCAACCAAATAAGCAACGCTGGCATTAGGATTAATGACCTCACCGGGGCTCACTCTGCCCTCACTAACAGCGACCGTTTCTACTGACGGTAAGTCATCACAAGCGTCAACCTGAACATTAAACATCAACGGCAGTGACCAGCCGGTCACGTCGTATATCTGATCCGGTAAATTGTTGCTGCGGCGTTGTTCTTGCTCCTGCAAAAAGTCACTCGCCATATCAACCTGTTCATCCATTAAGGTTCGGATCATCCGGTAACCCGGTTGAGCCATATCGACAATAAAACTGCCTTTTGGATACTCAACATCACAAACTTCAAACTTGTTTACCGATGCGTCCACATCTATTCCCTGCTCCACCAGTAGCGAGGCCAGTTTGCGGGCTGCAGCAGGGTCATCTTTACCTGCAACCAATAGCGCTCGGCGTTCGTCATTCTGACCCGCTTTCACCGCGCTTTTGCGGTAGTTCCAGAACTTCTGTAAAAGCGCCTGCCGCCGCTCAGCAACCGTCTCGATAGTTGATAGTGATGCAATAAAATGTTGCTGGACACCGTCTGCATAAGTGAGTATCGAACCATCTTCACGCTCAAATCGGTGTCCTCGTGCTGACGCCATTTCGTAAGTCATTGCAACCGAACCGTGGTACAACGGCCAACTTGCACCATACCCCGGATAAAAGGCATCAAAAATTTCACGGGTAAAATAATGAAAACCTTTATCATCAAACCAAGTCGCATTATTTTTCCCAATCCAGTTAAGAGTTTCTCGTTGCTGCTCGGTTATCAACGGGTTATACGGCCGCGCTTCTGGCGTAAAGTAATAGGTTGAATCACCACTCATTTCATGCAAATCAACAAAAACCAACGGGAAATAGGTCAGCAGTGCGTCTACCTGGCCTTTGATCTCAGGCTGAGTCAAAGCAATCCAATCTCTATTCATATCAAACAAATAATGATTGGTGCGGCCACTGGGCCAAGGCTCATTATGTTCGGCACTGCGCCGGTCAGCCGAGTGCTCTAGCCCCACAGTCATATAATAACGCTGTACAAAGCGTGCCCGCCCATCTGGATTCTGTAATGGGTCGATAAAGACAACAGTGTTATCCAACCATTCTTTAGTCTCCTGCCTTTGATCATGCAACAAGTGGTAGCCGGTCATCATTGCCGCTTCAGGAGAAGAAATTTCGTTCCCATGGACACCGTAAGACAGCCAAATGCTAGCCGGCATTTCTTCAATGAGCTTTTCGGCGTCACTATCGCTCAATTTCCTTGGGTCTGCTAATAATTGCATATTATTAGTAAACTGATCGAAGTTGCGGATATTATCTGCACTTGAGATAACTGCGTAATACAGTGTCCGACCTTCCCAACTTTTTCCGTATTCAAGCAGTTTTACCTGCTCCGGAAAAGCCGCAGCTAAAGCTTCGAAATATTGGCTCATCGCTTCAGGTGAAGTTATTTTGGTTCCTATCGGGTAACCTAGTACCTGCTCTACGGATACTGAATCACTACCATAGCTGGCTTCCTCTAACATCGAAGCCTCACCCTTAAGAGTATCGGCTACTGCCCCTGCTGCTGTCAGAGACAACGCAAGAGAAATGGTCAATTGCTTTAATACGCGCATTATTTTGCTCGGCCTAATCATTTTTTAGTATATGTAAGACTAATGTAAAAGCAGAGCGGAACGAAGTGAAGGTTTATTTAATCATTGCGGTAAAGCAGCCAATAAAAAAGCAGCTGTTAAGCTGCTTTTTTTAACACGTTAAAAAGCAAGTTACTGGCAAGAGCCGCAACAAAAGTCTTCCCCGTGTTTTGGCACAGTATCTGAGTCGACAAACAGCACAGTATTTTCTAATTCAATATGATCGTTTAAATCCTGAACTAGTTCCCGCAATCCGCGATACAGCTCCTGCCAAGTGCCACAGGCCCCTTCGGGTGGGGTTAAGTCGTTAGTTATTGCCAAAATATGCTGCAGCTCCTGGTCATGTTGTACATGCTCCTCCTCCATCACAGAGATAGGGCCACTTGGATAAATACCACGCACTAACATTGGAAATAAGATTTGTTCTTCTTTCATCATATGGCTTTCTAATTCATGTAGCATGCTGTCCAAATGCTCAGCCAGGCCAGCTGGCACTTGCGGATGGTCGTCGTGCACCTGCTCCACTTTTAAAGCCAGTTGCTTTAGCTCAGGAATTTGTGCACGATGGCGTTGATGAAAACGCTCAACAACGTACTGCACTAATTCAGTGTTACTTTTATCCCGCCATTGATTTACAATTTCTTGTGACATGTTGACCTCGTCGTCGAATTAAAATGATTTGTAAAATACTTCGTTGACAAACAACACTGCACAAATCAGGCCAACATCTACCCCCTTAGAGTTATTGAGCTACAGCGGCATCCGGGTATTATTAACCCTCCGTTTTTGGGTTTTATTAACCATAAGTGTAAAAATCACCATGCTGCAACAAAGTTTAATGGCTGACCTTGTCACCGATGTTCCCGCTGCCGTCCGTCTGCAGAATTTAGTAAAAACATTGCGCCAGCACTTCCATTGCGGTGCCGTGGTGCTGTTAAAAAAAGAAGATGAGGCGTTGCAGCCAGTAGCAATGCATGGGCTGGTTAATGAAGCCTTAGGCCGGCGTTTTGTCGTTGCGCAGCATCCGCGATTAGCAACCCTTATGGCCTCGCGCAACGCGGTTCTGTTTGAGCCTGGGAGCAGCCTGCCGGATCCCTATGACGGTTTATTAGCTGAGCAGCCGGGAAACGCTATGCCAGTTCACGACTGTATGGGGATTAGCTTGTATATTGAAGGCCAATGTTGGGGGGTGCTAACCCTGGATGCGCTAACTCCAGGTACCTTTAATGATCAATCAACCGTCGAACTACAGCGATACAGCTTAATCGTCGAAGCTGCAATTAGGGTCGGTTTACTCGAACAACAAGTAAGAGCGTTGCGGCAGGGTCAACAACAAACCTCCGCTGGAATTTCCTCGGCTCCTAATCAAGATTCTGAAATTATTGGTAAGAGCCAAACCTTACACCGCGTACTGAAAGAGTTACATGCGGTTGCGAAAGCGGATTTGCCCGTGTTGTTACTGGGCGAAACTGGAGTCGGCAAGGAGCTGTTTGCTCGTGAACTACATCGTTATTCAATCCGTTCTGGCAAGCCAATGATTTACGTCAACTGTGCAGCGCTCCCCGAGTCTTTGGCGGAGTCAGAGCTGTTTGGCCACAGCAAGGGCGCTTTTTCCGGCGCGACCAGCGAACGCGGTGGCCGCTTTGAAGCCGCTCACCAAGGAACGCTATTTTTAGATGAAGTCGGTGAATTACCCTTGTCTATTCAAGCCAAGCTTTTGCGCGTCTTACAAAATGGTGAAGTGCAGCGGCTCGGTTCCGATAAACCCCGAAAAGTTGATGTTCGAATCGTTGCCGCGACCAATCGAGACTTACAGCAGCAGGTTCGCGACGAGCACTTTCGGGCTGATTTATATCATCGCTTGTCCGTCTATCCGCTGCCGATTCCTCCATTAAGAGACCGAGGTGACGATATCCTATTATTAGCCGGCCATTTTCTTGAACTAAACCGGAGCCGTCTTGGACTTCGCGCATTGCGCCTATCCGGTAACGCAGAGCTTGCTTTAAAACAATACCGCTGGCCCGGTAACATCCGCGAACTTGAACATGTTATTAGCCGTGCCGCGATAAAACTTATTAGCACCGGTATCGACCCAAATAGTATTAGCACTATAGAAGACAGTACACTAGACCTAACAATGCCGGTTAGTGCACAAGCACAGCGTGAAGAGCTTAATGACTTTACCGCTAACGGCGCGGCCGATTCCTTGCAGCTACTATCTTTGCGTGACGCGGTTGAGCACACGCAAAGACAGTCGATTAGACAGGCATTAATAGCAGAAAATGGGAAATGGAATAGAGCCGCAAAACGCTTAGGTGTAGACTCCAGCAACCTTCATAAGTTAGCTAATAGATTGGGTATTAAACAATAATGCAATGGGTGTCGATTGTTTTCTGGCGTTGTTTTGCGCTGGTATTTGTTGCTTTGGGGTTTGTTGGCCTATTACTTCCAGTGATGCCAACTGTTCCTTTTTTGATTGCTGCGTTATGGGCAGCCAGCAAAGGCTGGCCCTCGCTAGAAGCCAAACTCTTAAGTCACCCCAAATATGGCCCCGATATACGGGCCTGGCGAGAGCGTCGTTGTATTCGGCGAAACGCGAAGTGGGCTGCCACGATTATGATGGCCGGTGGCTATATTGTGCTCTGGTTTATGAAGTTTCCGCCCACTTATCTAAAAATTATTGTCGGTATAGTGCTGACAACTGTTGCCATTTGGGTATGGCTAAGACCGGAGCCTCAAATACTGCCAAAAACGTCTGGAGTTGCCGATGAAAACCCTAAATCATGAGCAAATGCTTCGCTATAACCGCCACATTGTTCTGCCGGCAATTGACCTTGAGGGTCAAGAAAAACTATTGAACAGTCACGCAGTAGTCGTAGGCGCCGGCGGACTTGGCTGCGCAGCACTGCCCTATCTTGCGGCTTCGGGGGTTGGCAAACTGACTATTTTTGACCACGACCAGGTTGAACTTAGCAACTTACAAAGGCAACCGCTTTACGGTGAGCAGAACGTTGGCCAACCAAAAGCTGTGGCCGCCATGGAACGACTTAAACAACTAAACTCGGGGCTGCATGTTAGCTGCTACACAGAAAAAGCCGATACTTCTTCATTGCACCGATTGGCAAGCAGCGCAACGCTTGTTATCGACTGCAGCGATAACTTAACCACGCGTAACCAACTCAATCAGTTTTGTTATCAGCATAAGATTCCACTGATATCAGGCGCGGCAATTCGCTTTGAAGGCCAGGTAATGGCTTTTTCTATGCAGCACAACAGTCCCTGTTATCAGTGCCTTAGCTTACTATTTGGCGAGCAGGCATTAAGCTGTGCCGAGTCGGGGGTGGCTTCTCCACTGGTCGGCATCATTGGGGCAATGCAGGCGTTAGAGGCTATCAAGCTGCTATCGGGCGCCGGGACACCGCTATTCAACACGATGCTAATGTACGATGGCCTGGCAGCGGAATGGCAGCGCTTTAACATCGCCAAACATCCACGCTGCCCTGTGTGCCATTAGCGTACTTAGCCCGGGTTACCGTCTGCTCTTGGGGTTATAAAGATCTTAAAGTAGACCACGACAAAAATAGCTAACGCCACAGCCCAGCTAACACTGCTCCATAACAGCCAATCGATGGTTAATTCGGGCCATACAGATACAAATATTACTCGTAAAATAGCAGCAACAGCCATTAGCAAAAATGCGACCGACATAATCGGTTTTGGCTTCAAAGGTCGCCCACTATGGCCCAGAGAAACTCGTGCCATCATCGCCAGAATCATGTTACCCATAGCACCAGCCGTTAGCGCGTGCATAGCTGTGCTGCGGGAGAGATCAGCGCCCCAGTAGTGAGCAGCCAATAAACCAAAGCCCAAAGGGATAAACCAATAGCCAATATGCAGCGACCACAACAACGGCACACGCCAGGTTAGCCAAAATTTCCAGCGAGCAGCCCGAACGGCATTAGCTACGGCCGCAGCAGCAAACAGTACCCCCAAACATAAATCAGGAATAAATAACGTTAAATTAAAGAAGTGAACGATGAATATTGCCCAGACGGATCCAACCGAGAGGCGGTCGAGCCATAAGATAGGCGCCACTTTTGGAGTCATTGTACCGTTTGCAGTAAACATCGGCATAACCCGACCGCCAATAATGACCATTAATAAGGTCACCAAAAATATTCCAGAATAAGCGCCGAGCACTTGCCATTCGTATTGGTTAAGGGCAAGCCCCGCATGCATTAGAGCGCTCGTTACGGCAAGCAACAGTAAGATGGGTATAAAAAATAAATTCCGTGTTTGGTTGGCTTTTAAAACCAACCGCGCAAATAACACCGCTGCAACCGGTAATACAGCAACATCAACCGTGATGACTAACCACCAGGGCAACCCCTGCCCAAATAACATGACCAGTCGGCCAGCGCTCCAGAGCAGTGCTAGTATTAGCAGAGTCGGACCATGGGGAGCCCTGAGCCCGGTCCAGTTTTGCACGGCCGTCAACAAAAAGCCTAAGACAATGGCAACCACAAAGCCGTACAGCATTTCGTGGCTGTGCCAAAATAAAATATTGCCATACACCGGCAAGCTAATGGTGCCTAACAGCGCCAGACCCCATAATAAAATAGCCACCGCACTGAAGGCCGCGCCCAGCAAAAACAATGGTCGATACGCTTGTCTGAGAATCGGAGCTATCGCCATTTCTCGTTGTTGGTGAGTTACTTGCATGGCACACACTTTAGTTGTCTGAATTTGCTATATAGTACATTCCAAATGCATTATTTAGCCAGCCCTTTGCGGTAAAAATAAGTTAGTACCCCAAAGTTTATGAGCACTAATCATTCGCGGTAAAAAATACCCATAAAGAGATAATAAAGGCCTGCCCAAAGCTCGTTGGAACTCTCTTTACCGCTACCCCCATTTAGGCAGAGAGCGGCAATCGGCTTCTTCTGTAGCCTTCTGATAATAAAGTATTTTTAGAAAAAACCTCGTAAAGTGTCGGCAACTGTCGTAGGGCTTATTACGGAGGTTTTCATGAACCAGTCCCTGTCAGCGTCCTCAGGTCAGCGCAATTACGCATTGTTGTTATCCACTCTTGCGTTCACATTGTGTTTTGCCGTTTGGACCATTTTTTCAATTATCGGTATTCAAATAAAAGAAGATTTTAGCTTAACCGATACACAGCTTGGTCTGTTAATGGCCACTCCGGTTTTAACAGGCTCTATCAGCCGGCTATTCCTGGGTATCTGGACCGACCGTTACGGCGGCCGTAAAGTATTCAGCCTGCTTATGTTGTTAACTGCAGGGTGTGTCTATCTTCTCACCTTTGCGAATAGCTACATCATGTTGCTCATCGCAGCACTGGGTGTTGGTCTTGCTGGTGGTTCATTTATTGTGGGTGTTACCTACACCGCAGCATGGTTTAACGATGCAAAGGAAAAACAGGGCACAGCACTGGGGATTTTTGGTGCAGGTAATGTCGGTTCGGCAGTAACCAACTTCGGTGCACCGTTTCTGCTCATCGCCATAGGTTGGCAAGGTACTGCACAGATTTATGCGACCGTATTGGCGATCGCTGGTCTGGTTTTTCTGTTTCTCTCCAAGGAAGACCCATTACAAAATACTCGCAAAGAACTCCAGCAACGGGGATTTTGGGAGCAGCTTTCTCCTCTCGGTGATTTAAGGGTCTGGCGCTTTTCGCTTTACTACTTTTTTGTATTCGGTGCTTTCGTCGCATTAGCATTGTGGCTCCCCCACTATCTAATGGGTGTCTACAATCTGGATATAAAAACAGCTGGTATTATCGCCGCTCTTTATACCATACCTGCGTCACTATTCAGGATTCTCGGTGGCTGGATGTCAGACAAGTATGGCGCTCGCCGGGTCATGTACTGGACCTTTATCGCCTCGGTTATTTGTACGTTTTTACTCAGCTATCCCAGCACCGAATACGCTGTTCAGGGTATCGACCAAACTTATAACTTCCACTTAGAAGTAACTCTGATTGGCTTTGTCTTTTTGACTTTCGCGCTCGGCTTCTTTATGTCTCTGGGTAAAGCCGCCGTGTTTAAACATATTCCAGTGTACTATCCGAAAAATGTCGGTGCCGTTGGTGGTGTTGTCGGCATGATCGGCGGCTTTGGAGGCTTTTTACTGCCGCTAACGTTCGGTATGTTAAACGACGTTATTGGCGTCTGGCAAAGCAGCTTTATGCTGTTATTTGTTATTGCTTCAGTGGCTCTGGCCTGGATGCATTTCGCCATTCTTAAAGCCGAACGCGTGGAATATCGCGAGGATCGGGAAGAACGTGACCTACCTGAGTTTTCAACACCAAAATCGATGGTGCTTGACGACTGGCGTCCAGAGGATAAGACTTTCTGGGAAGAAAAAGGTAAACGCATTGCCACTCGTAATCTGTGGATCTCGATCCCTAACCTGTTCCTGGCGTTCGCTGTTTGGACCATCTGGAGTATTCTGGTGGTCAAAATGCCGCAGCTTGGCTTTCCCTATAGCTCTAACCAGCTATTCTGGTTAGCGGCGCTGCCGGCTTTATCCGGTGCAACGTTACGAATATTTTATAGCTTTATGGTGCCGATATTCGGCGGCAGACGCTGGACCGCCATATCCACGGCTTCTTTATTGCTGCCCTGTATCTGGATAGGCGTTGCGGTGCAGGATACCGACACTTCTTACATCGTCATGCTGATTTTGGCCCTGCTATGCGGCTTCGGCGGCGGTAACTTCTCATCCAGTATGTCTAACATCAGCTTCTTCTATCCGCAGAAAGAAAAGGGCGGCGCACTGGGCATGAACGCAGGGCTTGGTAACCTTGGTGTATCGGGTATGCAGCTGCTGGCGCCTTTGGTGATTGCTGCGAGCGTATTTGGTGGTATTGAGGGCGACCCTCTGATTATTCAGGAAGGCGCGAATGCCGGCCAGAAGATCTGGCTACAAAATGCGGCGTTTTTGTGGGTACCGCTAATTGTTATTGGCTCCATCGCTGCATGGTTCGGCATGAATGATATTTCCTCGGCGAAAGCATCATTCAGTGATCAAGCGATTATCTTTAAACGCAAGCATAACTGGATTATGTGTATTCTGTACTTAGGTACTTTTGGTAGCTTTATTGGCTTTGCGGCAGGCTTCCCATTACTATCCGGTATGTTATTCCCTAAAGTTGACCCAACCGCTTACGCTTTCCTCGGTCCGCTAGTAGGAGCTCTGGCGCGACCTATGGGAGGAATTGTGGCTGACAAACTTGGCGGCGCGCGCGTTACCTTCTGGAACTTCCTGCTAATGGTTGCCGGTGTTTTGGGCGTTATCTACTTCCTGCCGATTGCAGGTAGCGAAGCTAACTTCTGGGGCTTCTTTGCCGCCTTTATGGTGCTGTTTATTGCAACCGGTATTGGTAATGGTTCAACTTTCCGTATGGTGCCGGTTATCTTCCTGAACCAGCGCAGACGAGAGCTTGGCGATACCGATGAAGCTATAAAACAGGGCAATAAAGAGTCTGCCGCCGTCATCGGGTTTATTTCAGCGATAGCGGCCTATGGTGGTTTCTTCATACCAAAATCTTACGGCACATCGATTGATTTAACCGGTGGTGTTTCGGCGGCGCTAATAGGTTTTATCGTTTTCTATGTTATCTGCGCTGCGATAACTTGGTGGTATTATTCTCGCAAGCACGCACCCGACCCCTGCTAAAAGCAGCTTTAGCAGACACAAAAAACCCGGCTAATGCCGGGTTTTTTATCAATCATTTGGCCTTGGGGCGAAACGGCTTGATGACCGCTTCATCACATTCAAGATAGGGCCCATCCATTAAATCAATACAATAAGGAACTGCCGGGAATACCGCATCCAGACATTGTCGAATGGCTTTGGGTTTGCCGGGCAAGTTTATAATCAACGATGATCCGCGAAGCCCGGCTGTTTGCCGAGACAAAATTGCGGTTGGTACATACTTTAAGGATTCCTGCCGCATTAACTCGCCAAAGCCCGGCATCATTCGGTCGCACACGGCTTCCGTCGCCTCAGGTGTGACATCCCGTTTAGCGGGACCGGTACCGCCGGTGGTTACCACCAAACAGCAGCCTTGCTCGTCAACCAGGGTTTGTAACGTTTCCTCTATCAGATCCTGCTCATCTTCAATTACCCGGTATACCGGTTGCCAATCCGAGCTCAGGTAATCGTTGAGAGTATCTTCAATCGCAGGGCCAGAGATGTCGTCATATTGACCGCGACTGGCCCTGTCACTAACGGTTAAAATTCCAATTTTGGCGGTTTTATTTGCGCTCATAAGCTTCCTACTCACGTCCGTAAAAGTTACCCTGCTTGTACCATACCGGCCAATTGCAACCAATAGCCATTACTTTCATCGGCGGCTAGTTTTACCGGTGAGCTACCATCCATATTATTGTTGAAACGTTTAACCCATTCTAGGGTTCCCTCTGGTTGCGGACTTAGCCGAACAGAGTCGACCAATCCTTGCATACCCGGTAGCTGATTAATCAGGTTATAACGACGACCAGACTGGGTTTGAATGCCGTTTAGCACAAATATCTGTTTATCATCCTGACTCGTTACTTGGCGCCCTTGTGGATACTTTATACAACACAGCTCGCATTGGTCTTTCTCCCGATTTTCTGAACGGGCGGTAAAACAGCGGCCCGACCAGGCCAGGGGTAGGTGACCAAAGGAAAATACTTCTGTTTTAAATAAATCGCGTACAGACTCTATTATCGGCTGTTGTAATATCTCTGTAAGCCATTGCTGAGACAGCTCGTACGGCACGGCCCAGTGATTCATTCCCATATCGACAAAGCGCCGCAATGCTTCATGATTATAAACATTGATCGCCGAGCCGAGGCTGAAGTTAACACCAAGCTCACGTAGATAAGGAATGGCTCCAACGTCATTAGCCTCTACCTCAAATTCACCGTTATGACAGTACTTTGCCAGTTGCCTGAGCTCTGCTGGTGCTTCTAACAAGGTCATCGTCGACAGACAGACCTGTTTACCGGCTTCCCGTAATTCGTGCGCAATCGTCATGTAGTCGTCCAGCGACAACTCACGACGCTTGCTGCATACGGTTTCGCCCAGATAGACTCGGTCAACATCGGATTCCGCTACCTGCTGATAAAAAGACTTAACCTTTGCTTTGGGCCAAAAGTATAAAATCGGACCTAATGATATTTGCATAACTTACTTCCATTTCCGGTGATACGCACCAAGAGTTGTCTGGCTCCCCTCCGAGAGAGAGGCAAGCACGTTATCCCACTCAGCCGCGACTTCAAACTGGTCAGGGTTAGCACAAACAGCGTCGATTGCTTGCCGCCAGACACGAGTGATTTGAGCAACATAGGCAGGGCTCCGCTGCCGTCCTTCAATCTTTAACGAGGCAATTCCTTCCCGATGAAGCTGCGGCAGCAGAGTGAGGGTATTTAGACTGGTTGGCTCCTCCAATACGTTATACAGTTCGTCGTCAACATTAAAACGCCCTTTGCAAAGGGTTGGGTAACCGGCGTTCTCTCCTTCTGCAAAACGATCAATAACCACCCCGTTTAAACGCGACTCTAGACGGTCCCCTTGGTGTTCCCACTCAACATAAGCTGCCGGTGAACAGGCACCGGCGGTATTCGGAGACTCTCCGGTCATATAAGAACTTAAATAACAACGCCCTTCTGCCATGATGCAAAGGCTACCAAAGGCAAAGACTTCGAGCTCAATATCGGTGGTACGCGCCAGAGCACGTACTTGCTGCATCGATAACACTCGCGGCAAAACGACGCGCGAAATTCCATACTGACGATAGAACTCGATAGCACCTGCGTTAGTAGCAGAGGCCTGTACACTAAGGTGTAATTCAACCCGGGGGTACCGCTCAGCGGCATAACCCAACACCGCGATATCTGAAATAATCAGCACATCAGCGCCAGCAGCCACTGCATCATCAACCGCCTGCCGCCAACGGTGCCAACTGGCGGCATGAGCAAAGGTATTAATTGCAACGTGCAGCTTCTTCCCCCGTCGATGCACATAGTCAGCAGCATCCGACAACTTCATTGCATTTAAATTTAAACCGGCGAAATGTCGGGCGTTGGTCTCGTCCTTTAGCCCCACATAAACAGCATCGGCACCATTCTCGATAGCTGCCTTTAACGCCGGAATGCTTCCGGCCGGACATAAAAGTTCCATTAACACCTCAAACTTTTAGTTAGATTAACTATTTGCTGAATCAGTTGCCGTATTATAAGTATCAGGCGTTCCGATTTGTTTGATTTGGAGAGATATAAGTGGATACCAATAAGTGGGTAATAGGATTACCAAAGGTCATTGCATCGACGCATGAGCTGCTACCGGCAGCCGTCAAATTTAAGCCGTTTCAGTTGATTTTGAACAAGCTGTTTCGTAACGAATTAGCACAGGGTGAATTGGACTTTTTGACGGCTAAAACAGTCACCATAGAAGTGACAGATATCGCGCTCTCGTTTGATGTCAGCATAGTAAACCAGCGCCTTGTAGTGACATATTCGGACCATACTTCGGATGCCAAACTCAGTGCAGACAGTGCTGATTTATTACTCCTGATACACAACAAAGTCGACCCAGATACGCTGTTTTTTAGACGTCGTTTGAAGGTCGAAGGCAGTACGGAACTTGGATTATCCCTTAAGAATTTTTTAGATACTATTGAGGTAGATCAAAAACTGCCAGACCCTCTATATCGCCTGGGTGATAAACTCGCGAGCTACATTCAACAACAAAAAGATGGGATAATAATCGCATCTTAAAACGTTGTGCTTTGATAAGCATCAAGAGGTCAGCATGTCAGCTATTCAATGGGATAAAAAATTAATCGATAAGTACAATATTAACGGTCCTCGTTATACATCGTATCCCACCGCGTTGATGTTATCTGAAGACTTCTCAACGCAGCGTATAGAGCAGGCGTTGAGTAACGCCGATGACGGGCTTTGCCTCTATCTGCATCTGCCATTCTGTCACAAGCTCTGCTATTACTGTGGCTGCAATAAAGTGATTACCCGGCACCAGCATAAAGCTGATAAATATCTCGATTATCTGGCACTTGAAATGGCAATGTACCAGCCAATGGTTGCCGATAAAAAGATTCGGCAAATTCATTTAGGGGGCGGTACGCCAACGTTTTTAACCGAAACACAGTTAACTCGACTGATGTCATTAGTTCACCAGCACTTTAACTTCGCCGATTCACCCGAAATAAGTATCGAGATCGATCCCCGCAGTTGCAGCGATGACAAACTCCGCCACCTGCGTGAACTCGGTTTTAATCGCGTCAGCTATGGGGTGCAGGACTTTGACAAAAAGGTACAAATTGCAATAAACCGGGTTCAGGATGTGGATCTGATCGTGCACCAGCTCAAATTGAGTAAAGAGCTTGGCTTTGATTCAATCAATCTCGATCTTATTTATGGTCTGCCCTATCAGCGCCCGGAAACCTTTAAAAAGTCGATTGAACAAGTTATCGAAATGGATCCAGATCGTATTTCGGTGTTTAGCTATGCTCACCTGCCGCAGCGGTTTGCCGGCCAACGAAAAATCCCTGAAGAATCGATCCCACAACCTTCGGTTAAGTTAAGTCTGCTTGAACAGGCCATTACCCAGCTGAGCGAGGCTGGTTATCAATTCATTGGCATGGACCATTTTGCCAAGCGGGATGACGGACTTGCTATTGCTCAACGGGAAGGCCGCTTACAACGTAATTTTCAGGGTTATACCACTGACGGTCAGGATGCATTATTAGGGTTGGGCGTGTCGTCGATTAGCCAGGTTAATGGCGTACTCTGGCAGCATGAGAAAGAGCTTCCAGCTTACTATAAAATGATTGATAGTGGGCAAAAGCCGATTATTAAAGGTATGGCCTTAACTGAAGAAGATAAGCTGCGCGCTGCTCTAATATCTCAAGTTATCTGCCACTTTACACTAGACATTGAAGAATTCAGCCAACAATGGGAAATAGCCGATTTTTGGGCTCATTTCGCCGAAAGTATCCCATTATTAAAACCCTTTATTGAAGACGGTCTGGTCGACGTATCCGATAAAAAGTTACGTGTTACTGAGCTAGGACGGTTGTGGGTTCGCAGCATCTGCGCCTGTTTCGACGAGTACCTCGATCATGGCCAGACCCGCTACTCCAAAGTGGTTTAGTATTTTTTTGGCGCCAGGGATGGCGCCATCCAAATTAGATATGAAACGTCGCTTCGTTAAGCCATAGATGCAGCAAAATACTGGCTACGTAACCTAACGCTATCACTGGCGTCCACTTTAGATGTGACGCAAACGTGTAATAACCTCGTGCCTGGCCCATCAATGCCACCCCCGCAGCGGAACCAATAGAGAGCAAACTACCACCAGTACCTGCAGTAAGGGTAATCAGCAACCATTGCCCATGAGACATGTCGGGTTCCATTGATAACACAGCGAACATCACCGGAATATTATCGATGACGGCGGACACGACGCCCAGAATACTATTTGCAAGAGTAGTGTTCATCCCGCCATACAACGATTCTGATAGTAGGCTTAAATAACCCATAAAGCCTAGCCCGCCGACACAAAGAACGATGCCGTAGAAAAATAAGAGCGTATCCCACTCTGCTCGTGATACGCGGCTAAAGACATCGAAGGGAACTACACTACCCAGTTGTTCCAGCCGCTTTTTATCACCTGCCTGTTCGGCCATAGCCCGTTTTCGGGCTAAGGAGCCAGGTAACGTCATACGAAGGAAGTAGCCGAAAAACTGCAGGTACCCGAGACCCATCATCATTCCCAGTACCGGCGGTAAATGCAACCAAACGTGACAGGCAACTGCCGTTGCAACCGTGAACAAAAAGAGTGAGGTAATTCGTAGAGCACCGCGCTTTAGCTCAACGTCTGTGTATAAAGTGGTCGGCCGTCTATTTTCAATAAACAGGCTCATAATCAGTGCAGGCACTAAATAATTGACGACTGACGGTAAAAACAAGCGCAGAAACTCAGTAAAGGTGACTTGCCCGGCCTGCCACACCATCAAAGTGGTAATATCACCAAATGGACTAAAGGCACCGCCAGCGTTGGCAGCAATGACAATACTCACGCAACAAAGCGCGACAAATTTCTTATCATCCTGTGCCACTTTCATTACCACCGCGCACATCAGCAAGGCAGTGGTCAGATTATCTGCAATCGGCGAAATAAAGAAGGCGAGCACACCTGTTATCCAAAACAGTTTGCGGTAACTAAAGCCCTTTTTTAACAGCCAGGCTCGCAACGCATCAAACAAACGACGCTCTTCCATTGCATTGATATAGGTCATCGCAACCAGCAGAAACAACATAAGCTCGGCAAATTCAAGTAGGTTGTGCCGAAAAGCGGATTCCGCCAGTTGCGCTTGTTCGCCAGTGTAGACAAAGCCAATAAGGATCCAGATAGCTCCAGCTGCGACTAACACCGGCTTTGACTTTCGCATATGCAGTTTTTCTTCGCCCATAACTAAGATATAAGCTAACGCGAAAATAATCAGGGCGGCATAACCGACAGTAGAGGAGGTTAAGTCGATGCGGCCAGCGGAGGGCTCCGCTGCCAGAGCTGATACCGAAAAAAGCAATAACGTAACGGTAAACAGTAATTTTTTCATGGCGCTTATTCAGCGCAGGCCATGTATTGTCACATAACCTGCACCAACTCTCCTTGTCGGTTAAGAGTTAAAAAGTGTTTAATCATTCCTGCCTGGATTTGCTGAACCATCATTTCTAACGGCTGAGAAGCTTCATCACTAGAAACTGGATGCCCACCACGACCATCCATCGCTGTTACAAAAGCAATGTCCCAGTCAACCTTGGTGTGCTTTGACTCATCCACTAACACGTCAAAGCTTTCAACCTCTTCGGGCAACTTATCAACGCAAAGAACTGGCTCTAAGTTACCACCGGCTTGTTGTTCATACTGCTGTTTTTGAACATCGGTTGGCTGTTCTGGCAGCTGTGCTTTTGCTAACACAAATAATAATCGCTGTGGCTCCGGCTGTTGCTTGGCCATTGCAATAAAATCTTGATAACTGGTTATTTCCATGGCATCACCTGAAAGATCGAAAGTGCGCGCGGAGCATAGCACGATTATGGCAGGCAATTGCATAGCAAAAGAGGGACCCGGGGTCCCTCTTAAGTGGTAGCTCAACCGGCTTTACGGAACCCCCTATTAGCCTGCGCAGCACCCACCGCCACTTCTGCAGGTTGCTTACGGTGGTAATGACGCAGATGGTGTTCTTTTCGACGCCCCGCACTAAAGGCAGAAACGCGCTTTAGATAGCCAATAACACGAGTGCCGTAATCAATGTCCGGCGAACCACAGCTGGAGCATTCACTTAGCGTGCGTTTGTCGATTTGTTCACAGGCGTTACAAATCGTGATTTTGACGTTGATGCAGAAGTAATTACAGCCACTTTTCGCCGCAAGGTTAAGCAGTGATAAATACCCGGACGCATTCAGCCGTTCGTCCAAATTGAGGTGCAAGGCAGAGCCGCCATCTAGGTATTCCACTAACTCCTTACCGTGCAGGACAAACTTATCAACGGCATTAGTTTGTTCGTCTTCGACCACGTAAAAGTACGAATTGTAGCAATCGCGTTCTACCTTGTAGCCATCCGCCCGATCCCACCTAGCATTCTTAACGCCCAGATTTTCAGCCGGGACGAATTCCGTGTTAAACATGTAGCCGTAGGTTTTCTTAGCTTGCTTATTAGCATCGTAAATCACTTTTAGGTGGCGTTGTACAAAGTCCTTATAACCCGCATTATTACCTACCGTTAACCCCTGGGATTCAGCCGCCTCTGCCATGCCGTTAATGCCGATGGTTAAAAATTGCTTATCCAGACTAATGAAGCCAGCGTCATAAACGGTCAACAAACCGGCTTCTTTGTATTCTTCCATTAGTTTGCGGTAAGCAACCTGGTATTTATGAACTTTGGCAATTTCGTCGTCCAGGTCACGACCGTCCTGAACCAGCCGGTTCATGTTAACCGTAACAACATTAATGGAGCCGGTGGCCACACCGCCTGCGCCCAAGGTATAAGAAAAGGTGTTATCACTAATCTCGCTGCGTAAGCGGCAGCAGGAGGCCAAGGAATCAGCATTATCGGATAAATACACAAAGAATGAGTTCCCATCAGCTAATTCACTGGCCATTTTTTTCGCAAACGTCTGATCTTTGCATTGCCCTTGTTCGGTTAACATAGCAACAGTGACTACCGGAAAGGTTAGGATCGTTTTCTCGCGCTCTTTATTGAACCAATTTAAGAAGAAGTCCTGGAGCGCACTAACTGAACTCCATTTGGGTTTGGTAAAGTCCGCCGGAAAAACAAAGTCGCCAAACATGCTGTCAAAGTAATGTTCATCATAGATTGAGATATTCCAGAAGACACTTTGGTAACCTCTCGCTGCAGCGGGCTGATTTAACGCATAGACGACATGTTGCAGATGATTTTCTATTTGATGACGATGGGTGTTTAAGTAGTCATCACCATAGTCTTTGCGGGCAAAGTAATCAAAGTAGGCCAAGAACTCAACCGTCGCGACAGCGCCGGCAAACTGCGAACTGACCGCAAACACAAAGTTAACGAAAGTCCCACAAAAAGACTCCAAATGCTTAGGTGCCTGAGATTCGCCACCGAGCTTTGTTAACCCATCACGCAGAAACGGATACATAGTTACGGAAACACAGTAGGGCTTCAAGCTGGTTTCGTCGTGCACATAAATTTCGTGATCTTCGATTTGCCGAACATATTCATGCGCTAAATCACGACCAAATAATTCAGTAATTTTGTTACTCACTTGCTTGCGATTGACTTGCACAAAAAAGTCTTTCATTAATTCGGCTTCTAACGTCGCTACATTCTTCTGAGTGACGTTCGCGTTGGCATCCATTTTCGAGCCATCCGCAGCATTTTGAGCGCGCAGGTAATCTTGTATAAAGTCTACTTTGCCATTAACTTGTTGTTCTGATAGGCGCAACATGGTGGTTCTCCTTATTGAAATTCAATATTCAGTAATTTTTCCTGAGTTAAATCATAGAACCGTTGGTTCGTCTCAGGGCTATCAAGACCCCCTTGCTCTGCTACCCAGGGTCCGGTTTTTAGATAACTAAGATGTTTTCTTATGGCCAGGGATATGCTTTCCCTGCCTGTATAAAGGCAGGTTTTGAGACCCAACTCCCGTGCCATTTGCAGGCTTTTGATCAATGCTTCTGGGCGCCACTCCCCCCCCATAAACAAGACACAGGTCACAAGCCCTTGATATCGATTAAGCTGCCCGGTTAAATGCTCTCGCGTTAAAACAATACCGCTTCCTACGGGCCAACTGTCTACACTGTGGCAGCCTTTACAACCAACCGGGCAACCGGTCATGGTATAAGCCAATGACACTTCTCCAGGAACCTCCTGAAAGACCACATCTTCACTACAGTAGCGAAACAAGGCATCGTTCATAAAACACCATATATGGTTATCAATCTTTTAATAAGCACTACATATTGTGTTTAAGCCTATTCCTTCTTGAAGCTGTTGCGCTGATCCAGATCAATAAGCTGCCACGCTGAACGTGACTCCTTGATTTGTCGGACTTTTTCTTAAATGGTTCTTTTTACCTTCATGGTCATTTCGACCCTTATTCACTAGGGTTTTTTGAACCCAAAACTCAATTTGTCTTTATTAATCAATAGTTTAATAGTTGGCCTAAGAATTGCTGTAAGCATTGTGTCCTGCAATTTAACTGGAGAGTCAAACAATGATGCAGTATAAGGAGGTCGTGAATGGCCGGTTATCGTAAGTTATGGTGGATACTGATCGCTATTTTAGCGATTACATTTGGGGTGCTTGGCTATTTCGGTACTGAGGTTTACCGGGAAGCGCCACCGATCCCTGACAAGTTTCAAACGTCATCGGGCAAAGTTATTGCCACTGAAACAAGCATTCTTGATGGCCAGACTGCCTGGCAATCGGTTGGAGGAATGCAACTTGGTTCGATTTGGGGGCATGGTGCCTATCAAGCTCCGGATTGGTCGGCCGACTGGTTGCACCGGGAATTAGTTACCTGGTTAGATATCAGGGCAGAAGAAGTTTTTGGGCAAAGTTACGATTCTCTCAATGCTGCACAGCAAAACCAACTGCAGTTTGAATTAAAGCAAGAATACCGCACAAACACTTACGATAAACAGTCCAATACGGTTACCCTGAGCGACCGACGAGTACAGGCGATTGAACAGACTGCCGAATACTATTCGAAGCTATTCAGTGATGATCCCGAGCTAAAGCCAACTCGTGTTAGTTATGCAATGAAGGAAAACACATTGCCGTCGGCGGAGCGCCGCGCAGTGATGACCGACTTTTTCTTCTGGACCGCTTGGGCTGCCTCAACAGAACGCCCTGGGGCTGACATTACCTATACCAATAACTGGCCTCACGAAACACTCATCGACAACGTTCCCAGTGCCGAGAACATCATTTGGTCAATTGTCAGTGTTATCTTGTTAATCGCTGGCGTTGGTTTGTTGATTTGGGCTTGGGCGTTTTTACGCGATAAGGAAGAAGAAGAGCGTATCGCCCCGGAACATGACCCGATCGCTAAAATCAAGCTGACCCCTTCGCAAAAGTCGCTCGGTAAATACCTGTTTATTGTCGTTGCCTTATTTTCCCTGCAAGTATTACTGGGCGGTATGACGGCGCACTACACCGTCGAAGGGCAAGAGTTCTACGGCATTGATCTTTCGCAATGGTTCCCATACTCATTAACCCGAACCTGGCATATTCAGGCTGCTATGTTTTGGATTGCAACCGGGTTCCTGGCGGCGGGGCTATTCCTTGCGCCCATAATAAATGGCGGTAAAGATCCTAAATATCAAAAATTAGGCGTTGATATCCTGTTCTGGGCTCTTGTGTTGGTGGTTGCCGGCACCTTTATTGGTAACTATTTGGCAATCGCTCAAATCATGCCAGAACACCTTAACTTCTGGTTGGGTCATCAGGGTTATGAATATGTCGACTTAGGCCGTCTCTGGCAGATTGGTAAGTTCCTCGGTATCGTCTTCTGGCTGGTATTAATGATGCGTTGTGTCGTTGGTGCCTTCAAAGTTAAAGGTGATAAGAACTTACTCGCCCTATTTACCGCTTCTGTTGTGGCCATTGGCTTATTTTACGGTGCCGGCTTCTTCTATGGTGAACGTACTCACATTTCAATCATGGAATACTGGCGCTGGTGGATTGTTCATCTGTGGGTCGAAGGCTTCTTTGAAGTATTCGCGACAGCATCATTGGCATTCATATTCCACAGCATGGGCCTAGTTTCAAAGCGCATGGCAACGGTTGCCGCACTCGCATCAGCATCACTGTTTATGCTAGGTGGTGTACCCGGAACCTTCCATCACTTGTACTTCTCAGGTACAACAACACCGGTCATAGCGGTTGGTGCAACCTTCTCCGCGCTGGAGGTCGTGCCGCTTATCGTATTGGGCTACGAAGCTTGGGGAAACTACAGCTTGCAAAAACGAGCTGACTGGATGCAACGCCTTAAGTGGCCACTGCTGTGCTTTGTTGCCGTTGCCTTCTGGAACATGCTCGGCGCCGGTGTCTTAGGCTTTATGATTAACCCGCCTATTTCGCTGTACTATGTGCAAGGTTTGAATACCACCCCGACTCACGCACACGCAGCACTGTTTGGTGTGTACGGATTCCTTGCCCTTGGCTTCGTCCTACTCATTCTGCGCTACATCAGACCGACACTTAAGTTTGATGAAAAGCTGATGAAGATGGCGTTCTGGACAATGAATATTGGCCTTGCACTGATGTTGTTTACCAGTTTGCTACCGGTTGGTTTTATTCAATTCTATGCCGCAGCTACTGAAGGTTTATGGTACGCACGCAGCGAAGCCTTCATGCAGCAGCCGCTACTGCAGAACCTACGCTGGTTCCGTACCGTCGGTGATATGGTGTTCATCGTTGGCGCACTCGCCATCAGCTGGCAGGTGGTGAAAGGCTTAAAACATAAATCCGTTTAATCCCCGACTAATCAGGCTTCTGCATATTGCAGAAGCCTGCTTTTGTGTTTAGGAGCTGCCATGCGTAAAAAGCCGAATACAAGAACGGCCATGTATCAGTTACTTGAGGTCATTCAGGAACACATCCCTTTTGGTCTAAAGGAAGCGGATATGTGTCAGGGGATCTGTCGCGGTTGTTCTAAAAAAATGATGGAGATGCTGGATGCTGAAGTCAGTCAATGGCGGGCGGATTTGGACAATCAACTTGCCGAACCAACCCTCGCCGATCTGGTCTTCATGGAAAAACTAGCGCGCCGCACCGAGAAGGTTTTGCGACGCAATCATTTAGTCGATTAATCCAACCTGTAAACCTGTTCAGTAACAGGATTATCTTCTGGCTTTTGATCGTTAATAACGCCTTCACCAGACTCTATCTGCTCGATACTAAAACGCTGGCCATAACCTGCTTCAACCTCGCCTTCCAACACCGAAAAAGGAGGACCATCTTTATACCCAGCAGGATACTGCAGCGTAATCAGTAAGCCTTTTGCAGACCCCGGTAGCTGTTCACACAACTGCTGCACATAGTGGCGTCGCATCTCAGGCGGTAATGCAATCATTGCAGCCCGATCATACCAGGCATCCACACCGGCAAGGTCGTTCTGTTGCAACTTGAAAAAATCACCGACCCATATCACCAGTTCGTCGACAGCATACTCTTTAAACTCTCCTCTCTGAGTAATTTCAGGAGTTAACTGGTTGTCTTCAAAAAACTGCTTCACCGCAAGTTCACTAAGCTCTACACCGAAAACTCGGTAGCCTTTTTGCAACAGCCACAGCAGATCCTTTGATTTGCCACAAAGGGGAACGAACACCGTTGCTGGTGCTTTAATACCATTTAAAAAATGCTTTTTTAGTAATTCGTGTGGCTCTGGCCGGTGAAAACCGATTTGCTGGTTCTCCCAACGTTCGTGCCAAAACGACGCATCCATATTTGCTTTTCCCCTATAAAATAAAAAAAAGGCACCCGCATGGGTGCCTATCGTATCAGAAATGGTTCTCCCCTACTGCAATAGAGGCGAGCCTGTATTGGCAAAATCAAAGCCTTTAATATCGGCTTCGTTAGCCAACGCTTGTATATATTGCGATACCGCTTTACGGTGAACTTTCTCTTCTAAATATTCCGCTATCTTGTCCTTTACCACATCGTAAGGTAACGGTTTTCCGTCAATTTTATGGTCGATAGCCACCACATGAAAGCCATAACGGGTCTCAACGGGATATTTCATCACACCTTCTTCAGCAGCGAATAACTGACGTTCAAACTCAGGTACCGTTTGACCACGGCTCAACTGACCTAAATTGCCACCGGTTTCTTTAGAAGGACATGACGAGTACTGGCGCGCTAACTGGCCCAGATCGTGACCCTGGTTAAGCTGTTCAATCAGTTGTTCCGCAATACGCTTTGCGTTAACTCGCTCTAAATCATCGTCCGGCGCCGCCGCTAACAAAATATGACGGGCCTCGACGATCGGCGATGTTTTAAATCGCTCGGGGTTCTGTTCAAAATACTGGCGGCAAAATGCTTCGTCTGCCGATGGCCGATCAACTTCCTGTTCGATCAGCACCTCTATAAAGTCATCCTTACTGCCATCTTCTGCGTCATCAAGAACCTTGATTCCTAACTCTTTAGCCCGTTGTGTAAACAGCTCACCAATGACTAATGCCTCAGCTGCCTGAGCCATCGCTTGTTCATGGCTGTCCGCGGGGTGGTACTGCATTTCGGCTAAAATATCCTTTTCTGCAATTTCCACACTATTTACTTGTATCATCGTTACCTTCCTTGAGAGGGCTATTATTGCCCTCTCACTGCTATAGGATTATCGAGCGAAACGTTTCCGCACAACTTGGTGCTGACGGGTCAAATACTGTATTGGTGCGCTGAACATGTGTACTAAGCGGGTAAACGGAAAAACTAAGAAAATTGTCATTCCGATAAACACATGCAGCTTAAACACCCACTCAATTATCGGGTTGCTAATAGCCGCCACAGCCTCAACAGGATCCAAGGTAACAATGTTCTGAGCCCACGACATGAGCATCAACATTACCCCTGCTTTTTCACCCTCAGCTCCATATACTACGTGAGAGGTCGAGTAGTAAATTGAGATGAGGCCTAATACTAACTGAAATAACAACAGCCACAGCAACAGAATATCCATTACACTGCTGGTCGCGCGGACCCGGACATTATTCATACGCCGATTAATTAGGATCACCAGGCCGTATAAGCAAATTAATCCAAAAATACCACCGGCAATGATAGCGAGCCATTGCTTGGCTTCGTTACTAACACCCAGTATGTGCCATACCGGCTTAGGTGTTAACAGTCCGACCAGATGACCAAAGAAAATGCCCAGGATACCGATATGGAACGGCAAGCTCCCTTTGCGCAACTGCTTGCTTTCCAGCATTTGACTGGATGACGTTTTCCATGTGTATTGCTCACGGTCATAGCGAATCCAGGTTCCGATAAAGAAGACGGCCAGGGCAATAAAGGGATATACGCCAAAGGCCAACATATTTATATAACTCATGGTACTCTCCTTAAATACCCGATACTTTACGAGGCTGCGACAAGTCGTCCGTATTTAACGGCACATACTGGTCACGACGCTGACCTTCAGATGGCTTATTCTGCGCGGTTGGACAACCTTGCATCTGGTCATTTCCGGTAAAGGTGACCGCCTCTTCTTCCCAAACCTTATCCAACTCTTTCGCCGTATCATCGCGTTTTTCATTAGCAATCTGTTGACGCACATCGTCTAAATCAATTTGAACACCCGAGGCATGCAACAATGTTTCGAACAATAGTGAGTAATTACTTCCTCTTTGATCTAGGCGTGCGGTTAACAACGCTAAAACATGCGCGACTTCTTCCAGACCCAGCCGGGCATTTTCATCGCCTTGAGTCGATAAAAACTCGAGATAAAGCGGAATGTAATCGGGCAGCTCTTTAACGCCCAGTTCCAGACCAGCTTCCTTATACTGGTTGTTCAAATTAACCATCGCCTGACCCCGATCACGCGATTCGCCATGAACATGTTCAAACAACAGTAGTGACAAGGCCCGGCCACGCTCAAATAAGCTGTCATATTCAGACTGCCAATCCATCAAGCTCATTGCACCGCGAGTTTCCAAAAACTCCATCAAGGCGCCTTTGTCACTTTCGGCTAAAGGTGACTGTTGAATGAACGCTTCCAGATCCGCCCGAGCTTCAATAAGCTCGGGTTTCGGGTAATCCAGCAACACTGAGATAACCTGTAGTACTTGCATGCTGATTACTCCTTCATTGTCACTGGGATAACTTGGCGAACAGTCTGCTTCTTCGCGCCAAATAGATTTACGTCGTTGTTACCGTCACTACAGCCGTTGCCAAAACTGAAACCGCAACCACCTTTTATGTCGTACGCATTTTCTGCGTAAGCACGGTGACTGGTTGGAATAACGAAACGATCTTCGTAATCAGCCAGCGCCATATAGCGATACATTTCTTCAACTTGGTTTTTACTAAGCCCAACCTGTTTCAATACATCCAGGTCCTCAACACCATCAACATGCTGTGAGCGCTTGTAGGAACGCATCGCAATCATTCGCTCTAGTGCCCGAACAATCGGCTTCTCGTCCCCTGCGGTCAGCAAGTTTGCTAAGTAGCGCAGTGGGATACGCAGTGATTTAAGATTTGGAATCTCTCCGTCCATACCCACGTGGCCTGCTTCTACGGCACTTTGAATCGGTGATAGCGGTGGCACATACCAAACCATGGGCAGCGTACGATACTCAGGGTGCAGTGGCAGTGCCACTTTCCATTGCATCGCCATCATATAGACTGGCGAACGCTGGGCCGCCTGAATCCAGTTTTCAGCAATGCCTTCTTTGCGTGCCGCTTCCTGTACTTCAGGATCATGCGGGTCAAGGAAGATACCTAACTGCTCTTCGTACAAATCCTGCTCATTAGGCGTATTTGCCGCTTCTTCAATGCGGTCGGCATCATAAAGCAACACACCTAAATAACGGATACGACCAACGCAGGTCTCTGAACAAGTCGTCGGCTGACCCGCTTCAATACGCGGGTAACAGAAAGTACATTTTTCTGACTTACCGGTTTTCCAGTTATAGTAAATCTTCTTGTACGGGCAGCCCGATACACACATCCGCCAGCCACGACACTTGTCTTGGTCAATCAGAACAATACCGTCTTCTTCACGCTTATAAATCGCGCCTGAAGGGCAAGCAGCCACACAAGCCGGATTCAGACAGTGTTCGCACAAACGTGGCAAATACATCATGAAGGTCTTTTCAAACTGACCATACATGTCTTTTTGCACCACATCGTCGAAGTTTTTGTCTTTCTTACGCTTCTCGAATTCGGTACCCAGGATTTCTTCCCAGTTTGGACCCCACTCGACCTTTTCCATCCGCTTGCCGGTGATCAAAGACCGTGGACGCGCAGTTGGCTGGTGCTTGCTCGGCTTAGCCGTATGCAAGTGCTGGTAATCAAAGTCGAACGGCTCGTAATAGTCGTCAATTTCAGGTAAATCCGGGTTACCAAAAATATTGGCCAGCACGCGGCGCTTACTACCAATTTTTAGTTCCAGGTTACCCTTTTTATTGCGCGACCAACCGCCGTTCCATTTGTCCTGGTTTTCCCATTCTTTAGGGAAGCCAATCCCGGGCTTGGTTTCAACATTGTTGAACCAGGCATATTCGACCCCTTCACGCGAGGTCCATACGTTTTTGCAGGTGATGGAGCAAGTATGACAGCCGATACACTTGTCCAAATTCAGCACCATGCCAATTTGAGCTCTTACTTTCATCGTGTTGTCCTCACTCCGATTTATTCAGTATCCAGGAAGTCGACTTTGTCCATCTTGCGGACCACCACGAATTCATCGCGGTTACAGCCTACTGTCCCGTAGTAGTTAAACCCATACGCCTGTTGCGCATAGCCACCAATCATATGAGTTGGCTTCATCACCACGCGAGTCACCGAATTGTGAATACCGCCACGGGTACCGGTTAACTCAGAGCCCGGCATGTTGATGATTCGTTCTTGAGCGTGATACATCATGCTCATGCCTTCTGGCACACGCTGTGAAACCACCGCTCTCGCACAAATTGAGCCGTTCACATTAAAGATTTCCATCCAGTCGTTATCTTCAATGCCTGCCGCCTTAGCATCAATTTCACTTAACCAGACAATGGGTCCACCGCGTGACAGCGTCTGCATCAGCAAGTTGTCAGAGTACGTGCTGTGAATACCCCACTTCTGATGCGGCGTTATCCAGTTCAGTACGATCTCTTTATTACCGTTCTGACGCTTATTCAGCACCGGTGCCACAGTTTTCAGGTTAATTGGCGGTTTATAAGCACAAAGTGTTTCACCAAAGTCACGCATCCACTCATGATCCTGATAGAACTGCTGACGACCGGTGATGGTGCGCCATGGGATAAGCTCATGAACATTGGTATAACCTGCGTTATAGGACACATGCTCGTCTTCCAGACCCGACCAGGTTGGCGAAGAAATAATTTTACGCGGCTGCGCGACAATATCGCGGAAGCGAATCTTTTCTTCTTCCTTTGGCTTGGCAAGATGCGTGTGCTCGCGACCGGTCAACTTACCGAGCGCAGCCCAGGCTTTAACCGCAACATGACCGTTTGTTTCCGGCGCCAGCGATAAGATGGTTTCACACGCATCAATCGCTGATTCAATCTTGGGACGTCCTTGATTAATGCCTTCCTCAACGTGTGTACGATTCAACTTACCGAGAAATTCAACTTCCTCTTTAGTATCCCAGCTAATACCTTTACCGCCGTTACCCAGCTCTTCCAACAGTGGCCCCAACGAGGTGAAACGGTTGTATGTATTCGGGTAATCACGCTCAACCACCGTAATGTTTGGCATGGTTTGGCCTGGAATGGCTTCTACTTCACCCTTCCACCAGGCTTTTCCACCATAAGGCTGGGCCAGTTCACCCGGAGAGTCATGCTGCAGTGGCACGGTGACTACATCTTGTTCAACACCCAAGTGTCCTTCAGTGGCGCGCGAGAACTCTTTCGCGATGCCTTTGAAAATATCCCAGTCACTGCGCGCTTCCCAGACGGGATCGACTGCAGCAGTTAGCGGATGAATAAACGGATGCATATCCGAGGTATTCATGTCGTCTTTCTCGTACCAGGTCGCAGTCGGCAAAACAATGTCTGAATACAGACAAGTCGTCGACATGCGGAAGTCGAGTGTGGTTAGCAGGTCAATCTTACCTTCCGGCGCTTCATCAACCCATTCCACGTCTTCTGGCTTCTTACCGCCAAACTGACCCAGGTCTTTACCGAGTAGACCATGTTTCGTCCCCAGTAAATGCTTCAGCATGTACTCGTGACCTTTACCTGAAGAACCAAGCAGGTTCGAGCGCCAGATAAACATGTTACGCGGGAAGTTTTTAGGATCATCCGGCTGTTCACAAGCAAAACGAACGTTGCCGCTTTTCAGCTGCTCAACCAAATACTCTTTAACCTCTTTACCGGCAGCTTTAGCTGCTTCAACAACGCGTAGTGGGTTTTGACCCAGTTGCGGCGCCGAAGGCAACCAACCCATGCGCTCAGCACGTGTGTTGTAGTCTAAGATGGTGCTCTGCCATTTGTCTTTGTTCGCCAATGGCGAGACAATTTCACTCATATCGAGTTTTTCGTAGCGCCACTGATCCGAATGGTTATAGAAGAACGAGGTACCATTCATATGGCGTGGTGGACGCTGCCAGTCCAGCGCAAAGGCCAGCGGTTGCCAACCCGTCTGCGGCCGCAGTTTTTCCTGCCCAACATAGTGCGCCCAACCGCCACCCGATTTACCGATACAGCCACACATCATTAACATGTTAATCATGCCGCGGTAGCTCATATCCATGTGATACCAGTGGTTAATGCCAGCACCAACGATGATCATCGAACGACCTTTGGTTTTATCTGCGTTACGTCCAAACTCAGTTGCAACACGAATCACATCAGCAGGTTTTACCCCGGTAATATGCTCTTGCCAAGCTGGTGTGTAAGGCACATCATCGGCGTAATCTTTAGCACGATTTTCATCGTTAACGCCGTTGTCCACACCGTATTGAGCCAACATCAGGTCAAATACCGTGGCCACATAAGCGCTTTCGCCGTTTGCCAGTTCAACTTTCTTAACCGGTACTTTGCGGATCTGAATTTCGTCATGGTCCGTGTGCTGGAAGTACTCGTATTCATGCGGAGCGCTGCCAAAGTATGGGAAGCCAACCTCGACCAGTTCATCGCGGCTGTCTTTAAGCGACAATTGCAGATCGACATCGCCATCTTTATCTTTTTGTTCCAGGTTCCATTTGCCGGACTGGCCCCAACGATAGCCAATAGAGCCGTTCGGGCTGGTCAGACGGTTGTCTTTAGCGTTAACAGCAATGGTTTTCCAATCCGGGTTATTTTCTTCACCCAAGTTGTCGACCAGGTCGGCCGCACGCAGGAAACGACCTTGGTTTAGGGCTTTTTCACCAGGCTCCAGCATAACCAGCATCGGCATGTCCGTGTAACGCGTTACATAGTCATGGAAGTACTGGCTTTGCTTATTAATATAAAACTCTTTCAGAATAACGTGACCAAAGGCCATCGCCAGCGCCGAGTCAGTACCCTGGCGAGGTGCTAGCCAGGTATCACCAAACTTAGAAGCTTCTGAATAATCCGGAGTAATTACACAGGTTTTGGTTCCTTTGTAACGGACTTCGGTGAAGAAGTGTGCATCAGGTGTACGAGTCTGCGGTACGTTAGAACCCCAGGCAATAATATAGTTAGAGTTGTACCAGTCAGCAGATTCCGGTACATCTGTTTGTTCACCCCATACCTGCGGCGAGGATGGAGGCAAATCACAATACCAGTCATAGAAACTCAGGCAGTTTGCGCCAATTAATGACAGGTAACGCGCGCCAGCAGCGTAAGACACCATTGACATCGCAGGAATAGGAGAGAAACCACTAATACGGTCTGGACCATATTCTTTGGCGGTATAGACATTCGCCGCCGCGATGATTTCATTCACTTCTTTCCAGTCCGCACGGATAAAGCCACCCATACCACGCGCTTCTTTGTAGCTTTTAGCTTTTTTAGGATCGCTAACAATAGACTCCCAGGCTTTAACAGGGTCTTTGTGTTTTTCTTTAGCTTCGCGCCAAAGCGTCATGAGCTGCTGGCGTACTTTAGGATATTTCAACCGGTTAGCACTGTAGATATACCAAGAGTAGCTAGCCCCGCGAGGACAGCCACGCGGTTCATGGTTCGGCAAATCAGGGCGTGTCCGAGGATAGTCGGTTTGCTGAGTTTCCCAGGTAACCAAACCGTCTTTAACATAAATTTTCCAGCTACAAGACCCGGTACAGTTTACTCCGTGTGTTGAGCGCACGACTTTATCGTGCTGCCAACGCTGGCGGTAGCCTTGTTCCCAGGTACGATCTTGATCAGTGGTCACACCGTGACCATCAGCAAAGGGTTCTTGGCGCGTTTTAAAAAAGCGCAGTTTTTCGAGTAGACGACTCATAATCAGACTCCTAGTCCACGTCTAGCAGGCAATTTGTAATGGATGTCACGGAGTTTGCTGGATAAAGTCCCTTAAAACCAGAGGGTGAAAATGCGTGGGAATCAACAGGAGATAGAAAAAATACCTATTTTGGTAGATGGGGGTAGTTTTTTATCTTATTGAATTAAATGACTTTTTATTTTTTTATTTGATAGTGATTCTTATTAACACAATTGTCGGATAAAAAAGGGGTAGCCCAAAGTTACTTATTCTATTGTGTCTTATTAAATATGCATTAGACTTACATCTATTAACTTAACAAGCAGACGTTGCAGGCCAGTTCAACTGACATGAAGAATACGTCAATTATCAATTTGTTTCGTGTCTCACTCGCGATTATCGTTATTGTCGCCAGCGGGGCTGCGATTACCGGCTTTTTACTACTAGAAAAATCAGAAAAAGATGCTGCTGTCATCAATGCTGCAGGCTCGCACAGAATGCTGGCCTATAAGCTTCTCAGCGCTCACCAGGCCGGTAACAAGGAGTTACAAGACCAAGTAATCACCGATATCAGTGAACGCTGGCAGGATCCACTTTTGACCTTTCACACTAAAGAGCCTGCGTCTAATACTGCAACAACTGCGGTTATCGCCCGGCAACTTTGGCAGCGAATTCAACGCCAACTCGATAGCAGTCAGCAGCTTGAACCAGACTCAATTCATCAATATGTAGACAAACTGCAAAACTTTGTGCGATCTCTGCAACGGCAATCAGAGCAACGCATGACGGTTGTCCGTGGGTCGCTAGCGATTTCCGCATTTATCATTGTCGCCGTGTTCTTTTTCCTGTTAAGCATTTTACGGCGCCGTATAGATGATCCACTCAGTCATTTAATGAGTGTCTGCCGGCGACTCATCCAGGGCGACTTTACCGCTCGTTCTAAAATTGAAAGCAATGACGAAATAGGCCAGCTATCAAAAGCCTTGAATAAGATGTCAGAAACGGTAGGTTATTTTTACGGTGGCTTAGAGCGCAGAGTCGAACAACAAACGGCAGAACTAAGCCGAAAAAACAAAGTATTGTCATTTTTGTATGACACTGCACGTTCAATTATCGTACACAGTTATGATTACTCGAACTATCAAGAAGTTATTGAGAAGCTGCATGATGTCGGCGAAGTTGAGGATATTGAGCTTTGCTTGCTAACCGAAGAGGGAAGCCGCCCCTTCCTGCAGCTTCAACCCCGACCTAATGCAAAAGACCCTTGCAGCGGAGCCAACTGTGCAACTTGTATCAAAGCCGGGCCCGGAGCTTCAATTATTGACGAGCAGCTGGTTTACCGATTTATTCTTAAACGCGAGGAACAAGAGTATGGCGTATTGATTGTTCGCTGTCAGCCAGCACAGCCTTTAGCGGCATGGCAGCAGCAGCTAATGAGCTCTACAGCCGATCAACTGGCGCTATCACAGAGTTTAAAGTCAGAAGAGGAGCAAGTCAGGCGTCTAGCATTGATGCACGAACGTACCGTGATCGCACGCGAACTTCACGACTCTTTGGCTCAGGCCCTGTCTTACCTAAAAATCCAGGTCACTCGTTTACAAAAGGCAGTAGAAAAAGACGACCGCGAGATTATCGATGACGTATCCACTGAGCTTCGCGAAGGCCTTAACTCTGCTTACAAACAATTGCGCGAACTGTTAACCACCTTCAGACTAAAAGTAGATGGATCCGGCCTTTACAGCGCGTTACAAACGACCGTTAAACAGCTGTCTGAACAAGGCAGCTTAACCGTTCACTTAGATTATCGGCTCAATGACATTCCTCTTGCGCCGCACGAGGAAATACATTTACTGCAAATTATTCGCGAAGCCAGTCAAAACGCTGTGAATCACAGTCAAGGCACCGAACTACACATTAGTCTAACCCAGCCAGCAGGCTCTGACATCGAGCTCAGCATCGCTGACGACGGCGTAGGTATTCCGGATAACGCGGAAAAAATTAACCATTATGGTCTTGCTATTATGCAGGAGCGCAGTCGAAATTTAGGGGGAGAATTAAACATGCAGAGACGACCGGAGGGAGGTACTGAGATTGTCTTCCGGTTTACCCCAGATTATTTGCTACAGTAAGTGGATATCAAGGATTATAGAAATCACCGTGTCGGCGAAAGTATAACCAATAATTAGCCAGAAAACCCAGTGAAAAAAAGCCGGTTACTTCAATAAAAATACTATCCACATTGCCGTTTGCAAAAGCCAACCCAAAACGTAGCGGCAAATAAACTGCGCCGATCATAGCAATACTGCCTGCCCAGCTTAAGGCTCGGTTAATGTGGGCCGCGGGAAATATTTTATTGAGGGTTACGACAACCGAGCCATTGCCCATGGCAGAGGTGACTATCAGGCCAACCATACTAATAAAAAATACATCAAAATAACGCATATCCTGTGAAGTTTCAGATAAGCTAATTTGTTGTCCGGCCATCGCCGCAAATAACGCCATTAACAATAAACAGATTTGGGTTACCACAGTGCCGCCAAATAAGGTTCCTAGCCAGTGTCCCAATGGTCTGGAAAGGATCGCCAAAAATGGGGCGATCCATACCAGCATTAGAGTGCTATGACCGTACATCACTTCCAGCACTAACGGGAAGATAAAGCTAAAGCCAATAAAACTGCCTAACGTCATGTTATACAACACACTGCCATACCAAATGTGCCGGTTTTTCGATAGTAATGGCTTTAGTGAAAGTCGGTTTTGAAGCTTAAACGAATAGACAGAAGGTCCCGTCACCCATTGTTTGAGGATAAACAATAAAAATAGAGCAGCTACTACTGTGGGAACTATCGCTAAGGTAATGCCGTCGCCCGCCTCTAGCCGTGAAAAAACATGCCCGCTTGCAACCGTCAAAAACCAATAGCTCTGGTCTATCGGTAACGGTACCATAGTGACTAAAGGCGCCAATAATTGTGCGATAAAGGTGGTCAAAACGATAAGGCCTATAACCCAACCGGCCGGCATCGATTGTCCTGATAGATCAACGGTCGAACCGACCAGACTTAAGTCAAAACCTCGCGAGTAAATAACGCAGCCATAGCCGGAGGCGAAAGCCGCAAAATAGAACCAGGCTATGTCGATTTGCGGTGATAGCATTGTTGTAACACCGATTAAAGCAACCAAAAGCATGGCTAGGCTGTGATACCGCATCAGAACGGTAGACCAATACACACTTGCCAAGGTACCTAGCAACCGCGAACATACCGCTCCGCTACCGGCACATAGCAGTAAATAAAAGCCCTCAGTAACGGTCAAATAACTCGTTTTATAGAGCAGCACCACTAATACCGGCCAACTCGCCCAGTAGCTAGCGCCAACGATTAATTGCAGCCAAGTGAATCGACTTTCTCTATTCAAAATAGTAGGTTCCGATGCTGTTTACACACGTTTCTATTGGTTTATTAACTGTGCTATCTGGCTCAATGTTTAACAAATGATTTTATGTATTAGTAATTGATTTTTATGGGGTAATGGGCTACCCATAAAGGGGTATTTTGAATGTATTTTGTGCCCAATTATGGCACCCTGTGTAGTGACTAATTAAGTTTAAATGGAGAAGACCAATGGCCACCGAAGCAGCGACTATTATGCTAGTCGATGATCACCCCTTGTTGCGCAAAGGGCTAAAGCAACTGATTGCCCTAGAGGATGACATGCAAGTCGTTGCCGAAGCCAGCAACGGCCAGGATGCATTGCGACTCGCGCCCGAATATGACCCTGACCTGATTGTGTTAGATCTCAACATGCAGGGTATGGACGGCATCGAAACGCTCAAAAAGTTGCGTGATGCAGGCGTAACCTCACGTATTATTATGCTGACAGTAAGTGACGCAGACGATGATGTGGTCGCAGCTATTACTAACGGGGCTGATGGCTATCTGTTAAAGGATATGGAACCAGAACAATTGCTTGAGCAAATACATCGCGCGGTTACCGGTAAGATGGTATTGAGCGAAGCGATTACCGAAATTCTGGCAACCGCCTTACGGCAACCTGCAAAAACTCCATCCTCCCAATTAAGCTCTTTAACCAATCGCGAGTACGAGATTCTGAGTTTAATCGCTAAAGGAATGAGCAATAAAGTCATTGCCCGCGAACTGGATATATCTGATGGCACGGTCAAAGTTCATGTTAAACATTTATTGAAAAAACTAGGCTTACGGTCACGTGTTGAAGCCGCGGTATGGATGGTCAACCAGCAAGGGGAGAACTAATGAGCAATATGATATCTGTCCATGACGCAATAACTCGCATGCTTGATCAGGTTGAAAGCCCCTCAGTTCAATACCAACAGGTTTCATTAAATCAGGCTTTAGATCGTATCTGCGCTAAAGATATTACTTCCCCTATCGACGTACCAGGGCACGATAATTCGGCCATGGATGGTTACGCGGTAAACGCCAGCAATTTAAATGTTGGCGATACACTAAAAGTCGTTGGTGCATCTGCTGCCGGCCACCCTTTTAGTGATCAAATAGGGTCCGGCGAATGTGTCCGAATAATGACCGGCGCTACCATTCCAGAGGGCTTGGACGCAGTGGTTATCCAGGAAAACACGGCGATAGACAACGAGGCCGGAACAATCACTCTGCAAAGTCCGGTTTCGGCTGGCGATAATATTCGTTTACAGGGAGCCGATGTGCGCAAGAACAGTACCGTTATTGCCGCCGGCTCTCGCTTATCGACAATTGATATTGGCTTATTAGGCTCTTTGGGAATTGCCGAGGTTCCGGTTCAACCGCAGCTATCGGTTGCTATTTTTTCAACCGGTGATGAGCTGGTGGCTCCAGGAAGTCCGTTAGAAACCGGTCAGATATATGACTCAAACCGCTACCTTATAGACGCTATGCTGCAACGCCTTAGTATTAAGGTTATCGATTTCGGCCATTTGCCCGATGATTTGGAGCAAATAAAGGGCGCCCTGGTAGAGGCCTCTGAACAGTGTGATGCCATCATTACCAGTGGTGGTGTTTCTGTTGGCGATACTGACCATACCAAACAAGCACTGGAAGCGCTGGGGGAAATTGGTTTTTGGAAAGTTGCAATGAAACCCGGAAAGCCTTTTGCCTTCGGACAGCTGAACAGAGCTTGGTTTTTTGGTCTACCGGGTAATCCCGTTGCTGCGGCAGTTACTATGGATCAGTTAGTTCAGCCGGTATTAGCAAAACTTGCCGGTGAGAGTTTTAATCAAGGAAACGCTCTGCAAGTGTCAGCGGCTGAGTCTTTAAAGAAACGTGCAGGCCGGGCAGACTTTCAACGCGGTTACTTTGAACAAACGACAGACGGACAGTTAACCGTAAAAAGCGCCGGGTCGCAGAGTTCAGGGGTGCTAAGCACCATGAAATCTGCAAACTGCTTTATTTATTTAGAGCGCGAACGGGAAAGTGTTAACCGTTCGGAAACCGTCTCTATCTTGCCATTCTCCAGGTTATTCTCTTAACCCTTAATGTAGAGCGGCTGCTTTAAAGGCCGCGTAGACGCAGTAGCCGGCTCTTAAATTGAGCCGCTCTATCGATGCTTTGGTAACTAGCGCTCTCAATTGCTGCTCACCTACAGCGAGCTCTACGACCATTTCTGCATCATGTTGCGCGCGTTCAAAACCTACTATTTGGGCACGCACCTGATTGTTTAACGAGGTATTTTTTAACGGTCCGGTAGCCAGACTAACATCCCGCGCCCACACCAATAGCCTTTTCGAATCTGAGTTAGCTGGTAACCCTGTCGTTGGTAGCCACAGCGTTTGCTGCCCAAGTTGCCAAGCCAACAATCCGTCTTTCTGGTTGTTATCACCAGGTGATATACTTAACACCGAAAGCGGTCCCTCATCGTGCAACGACAATTGACCCACTTGTTGTTGTAAGGTCCCCGTCGATAAGAGCTTCCCTTCACGCATAATCACCACTTCATCGGCCAGTTGTACCACTTCATCAACATGGTGCGACACCAACAATATCGGCAACGCAAACCGCTGCTGAATACGTTTTAGATCCGCCATGATCTGCGATTTTGCTGCTTGGTCCAGGCCGTTCATCGGCTCATCCAGCAATAGCAGTTGTGGTTGCGACAACAACGCTCTCGCAATAGCAACCCGTTGCTGCTGCCCTCCGGATAGTTGGGCAGGTTTACGCTGCATAAATGGTTGCAAAGATAATAACTCGATAATGTCTTCAAACTGCATGGCACAGGCTTTTAACACGCTTGCTCTAGGCATTCCGTAACGTAGATTCGCCTCAACGGTTTTGGTGGTAAACAGGTGAGGCTGCTGAAACACTAGTGCAATACCTCGCTGCTCTGTCTTAACGATACGTTCCTGCGCATGCCAAATATTATTTTGCCAACACACCGTTCCTCTTAAGCCAGGCTCAAGTCCAGCAATACTTCTTAGCAAGGTGCTCTTGCCACAACCAGATGGGCCGAAAATCGCTGTCACTTTATGCGCAGCAAACTGATGCGCTAATTGCAGCCTGAAATCCCCCCGTTGTAATTCAATATCAACGTGCAACATAACGGGCTCCCCCCGTTGGCCTTTTTTGCCAAGTGTAAACGGCCATCAGCACTACAAATGAGAAAAGCAGTAATCCAAGTGAAAGGTTTTCAGCAGCCTGGTAATTCATCGCTTCGGCATGGTCATAGATTAGGACAGATAGCACCTGCGTTTCGCCGGGTATGCTGCCACCCAACATTAGGATGACGCCAAATTCACCCAAAGTGTGAGCAAAGCTTAACGTCGCCGCGATCAAGAACCCTCCTTGGCAGGATGGTACCACTATGGTCCAGAACCTTCGCCACCAGCCGGCTCCAAGAGTAGCCGCAACGTCCAGTTGACCCTGACTGATTTGTCGAAATGACTCTGTTAATGGTTGCACCGCAAACGGCAACGAGTACAAAATTGAACCAATAAGAATGCCTTCAAAGCTAAACGCCAGATGCTGCAACCCGAGTGATTCAAGTGTTGCGCCAACAAAGCCCTCAGGGCCTAGCCAAATTAATAGATAAAAACCCAACACCGTCGGCGGCAATACTAAAGGCAGGGCAACTATCGCCTGTACCGGCGCACTTAACCAACTGCGCTGACGTGCTAACCACCAAGCCAGTGGAGTTGCTATAACCAGCAAAATCAAGGTGGTATAACCCCCCAATTGTAAGGTTAATGTCACTGCCTGCCAGTCGCTACTATCCATTAGTTTTTCACCCGCTCTGGCTCAATACCGTAATGACGTTTTACCTCATCGAATTCTTGTCTTTGTACAAAACGGCTAAACTCATTGGCTAAATTCTTATCTTTAGCTGACTTAAGTACAGCATGCGCCTGGCGAAGCAATGCCTCATTTTCTAGGGCGATTCGATACATTCGCGTTTCGCTTTGCTGCTCTAACGGGATAACAGATAACGCGACAAAACCAAAATCGGCTGCTCCTGAATGCACCATGTGCACGGCCTGAGCTACATTCTCACTGTAGACAAGGTTGGGCTGTATCTGATGATAAATGTGCTGCTGTTCCAAATAGCCTTTTGCGGCCTGGCCAAACGGCGCATGCTTTGGTTGCGCTATAGCCACTCGTTGCTGCTGCAGGAGTTTAACGAGATCTGTCTCGGCCGTTAATTGAGCTTCAGACTTTGACCATAATACCAACTGGCCGTAACCATCAGTAACTACCTCACCAGCAAGCAGATCGTTGTCGCTCAACGCTTTAAGGTAAGCCATATTCGCAGAAAAAATCAGGTCAAACGGAGCTCCGCGTATTATCTGCGTCGCGAGTTTTCCGGATGAACCAAACACGAAACGAACCTGGTGTTGCTGCCGCTGTTCGAACTGCTGCGCGAGATGGTTTAACAGGGGCCGGTAGCTTGACGCTGCCGCAATAGTAAGTTCCGCAGCACTTAACCCAGGAGTCAATAACATCAATAACAATAATAGGCGCTTCACCCGACTACTCCTGCCAGCGTTCTGCAGCTTGCTGATCCGATGCTTTTGCAGCTACCCAAGATGGTTCGCCATGAACGCTATGCTCCTTTTTCCAAAACGGCGCCCGTGTCTTTAAATAATCCATAATAAAATTGGCTGCCTCAAATGCCGCCAGACGATGAGCACTAGCAACGCCAACAAACACAATTTGTTCGTTAACCTTAAGGTATCCAACACGATGGATAACCGTTACCGCATGTAACGGCCAGCGTGCCTTAGCGACATCGACAATATTAGACAATGCCTTTTCGGTCATCCCAGGGTAATGTTCCAGCTCCAGCCCGAGCAGCTGTCCTTCCTCGTCTCGCACTAAACCACTAAAGGTAACCACCGCTCCACTGGCATGCCCATCATTCAGCTGCCTATATTCTGCTTCCAAATCGAAATCTTCGGTCTGGACTTTGATACGCTTTAGCACTGCCCTAGCCTCCCGTTACCGGCGGGAATAGCGCTAATTCATCGCCTTCTTTTACCACCGTCGAGTGATCAGCAAACTCTTGGTTAACCGCACATAACAAATCATAGCGTGATAACTCTTTATGCCAGAGCTGAGACTGCTGTTTTAACTGCTCAACGACTTCACTAACCGATTTTGGTTGCTCTAACGGTAACTGCATCCGGTCGCTGCTCAGGCGCTCTCTTAAAACCGCAAAAAATTTAATCGTCAACATAATTAGACTCCATTAGCGTCATCAAACTGCCAGTGCCCGCGCTTACCACCCTTTTTCTCAAGCAAATGCGTAGCATTTATCACCATGCCAGGATCTACCGCCTTGCACATATCGTAGAGTGTCAGCGCAGCGACAGACGCAGCGGTCAGTGCTTCCATCTCAACGCCGGTATTGCCGTTAACTTTGCATTCTGTGGTGATTCGGATACTGCCTTTTTCTTCGCATACTTCGAAATCGACCGAAACACCGGTGAGCGCCAGCGGATGACACAGTGGAATCAGATCACTGCAGCGTTTAGCCGCCATAATTCCTGCAATCCGAGCGGTCGCCAATACATCGCCTTTTTTATCCGCGGCCTTTTGTAACAGCTGCAATACGTCGGAGCGCGTTTCAAGCGTGCTGGTTGCTTTGGCAACACGCTCTGTTATCGACTTACTGCCAACATCGACCATGTGCGCAGCGCCTTCCTCGTTGACATGAGTAAGTTCATTCATTAAGCACCCCCTTTCAGTAAATGGCCGACGAAATTACATGGTCCCTGACGCGAATCCAGCTGCGGCTTTAATAGTTGATTCCAGGCCAACTGAGCCGCTCCACCTGAGCCTGGTACTGCCGCAATAAATGTTCTATTGGTAATCCCCGCAAAGGCTCTGGACTGCAGCGATGACGAGCCAATATCCTCATAGGAAAGCATCCGGAACAGTTCTCCAAAACCATCGACTTTTGCATCCAATAACGGCTCTATAGCCGCTTGAGTGACATTATCCGGGGCAAAGCCAGTACCGCCATTAGTCAACACCACGTCAATCTCATCAGCAGCAATAAGTTGGCATACTGCGGCTCTTATTAGGTGTTGGTTATGTACAATAACCTCTCGGTGAGCAACGTTATGCCCTGCTTGCTCGGCCCATTGCTGTATCGCGTCTCCGGTCGAATCATTGCTGCTATCCCGCTTATCCGAAAAAGTTAGCACTGCTATATTTAATGCTTTGAATGATTTATTCGCTGCCATTTATAAAATTCCTTGCTCTTCAGATTCTTTAACACTCTGCCACTGCGCTGGAGTATTGGTGTTCATTAAAAGCGATGGTTGTTCTGCGGTTAGCTCTACACTGTTCAAATATCGTAATAACGAGCGTATCGAAAGATCCGAATCGGAGGTGGTTAAACGTGTCTGCAGATAATCAATAGTTAACGAACTACAGGGCAGCACACAAGGCAACGCCGATACCTGATAACAGGCCGCCCTGTTTGACTGAGAAGGTGCGATAAGTCGCTTTAATGTCGGAACGTTCAACTTGGGCATATCAACAGGCACGATCAGCACTTGTTGCACCGTTTGAGATTTCAACGTTATTAACTGCTTAAGCCCGGCATGAATGCCGCCTAATGGGCCTTGTTCTGGATATTCATCAGCAATCCCGCCAAATTTCTCAGCACACACGATAATAGGATTACAGCCAACGGTCTCCAGTACTCGGCGAGTCCGTTCTAGCAATGTGGTTCCATGAATACGAAGTTGAGCCTTATCCTCGCCCATACGGGAGGACTTACCGCCGGCTAGCAGCAATGCCGCAATGTCTGACATCGCGGCTACCCTCCAATCATCGCGAGATTACGGGTTGCTCCGCTATTGCCGTCATGCAATCCATGAGTCGCTTCTTTAAACAACACATTGTTTTGCAATGCCTGCATCAACGGTTCGGGATCGTCGCTTTGTAGGTAATCCCTTATATCCTGATGTTTTTCAGTAAATAAACAGAGGAAAAGCTGACCCCGGCTAGATACACGAAGACGGTTGCAATCATCACAAAAATCGCGGCTGTAAGGCATAATCAAACCCATTTGGCCCGCATAGTCAGGATGAGAAAACTCCTGCGCCGGCCCATCGTTATTGGCCCTTTGTTGCTGGCTCCAGCCTTCGGCTAATAAGCGCTGTTTTATATTTTCACCACTAAAGTGGTGTTTATTATAGTAAGCGACGTTATCTGAGGTTCTCATTAATTCGATGAAACGCAGAGCCACATTACGCTGTTTTATAAAGTCCAGAAATTGAGGTAGCTCGCCACCATTGTATTGGCGTAGTAAAACGGTATTCACTTTTACTTTAGCGAAGTCCATTGCCACCGCTTGATCAATTCCCTCAATTATTTGCTCTAGCTTATTTTGGCCGGTAATTAAATGGAACGTCGAAGGATCCAGACTATCGATGCTAACGTTTATCGCATCAACACCAGCCGCCTTCCAGTCCGGTAAATCGCGCTGCAGTCGATAGCCATTTGTTGTTATGGCTACTTTCTCGATACCAGGCACTGACTTGCAGGTTTCGATAACTTCGGTTAAGTCACGCCGCAAACAAGGTTCGCCACCGGTTAGTCGAATTTTTGTGGTGCCTAACTTAGCGAAGGCTGTTACCAACCGGCGAATTTCGGGCACAGTAATTTCGTGTTTCCGAGAACTACAATCCGGTCCATCCGGTAAGCAATAGTCACAGCGGAAGTTACAGCTTTCTGTAAGAGATAAGCGTAAATACGTAAAGCGCCGCGCAAATCGGTCTTGCAACGTTTTCATAATTGTCACCTTTCCAGGGTCGGGAGGTGAGACCGTTTCCAGTCGCACCCGGTGGTCTGGCTTGACCACGGCTCACGGTTCGTATCTTTCTTAGAAAAGACGTAGATCCCGTCGCTCGGCGAATGTGGAACTCAGAATACGCAGCAAAACGACTGAACGAAATTCCCTTGAATGGGGGGGTGAGATACCTAATCAGGGGTAGTTAACATGAGGGAACATTGACCCAAATCAAGTTTTTATTAGCCTGACTTTGATAATCTCTGCGCGAATTTTCAACAATACTGATCTAGGTCAACCTGTACATGGACTCATACCGGAAACCTGAATTGCTCTGCCCAGCTGGCAACCCCGATGCTATGAAGATTGCGTTCGCATACGGAGCCGACGCAGTCTACGCTGGTGAACCCCGTTATAGCCTGCGCGTGCGTAATAACTCTTTTACGATGGATAATATGGGCGAAGCCATTGATTACGCACATCAGCTGGGTAAACGATTTTATGTCGTCGTCAATATTGCCCCGCATAACTCTAAACTCACTCATTTTGTTGAGCATATGGGCAAAATTATAGAACTAGCTCCAGATGCTCTCATCGTTTCTGATCCCGGTGTGATTTTATTGTTGCGCGAACATTATCCAGACCAGTCATTACACCTTTCAGTACAAGCCAATACGATTAATTGGGCCGCATTAAAATTTTGGCAAACTCAAGGCATAGAGCGAGTCATTCTGTCTCGTGAGCTGGCCATTAAAGAGATTGCAGAAATGCGTCAGCAAGTGCCCGAGCTAGAGCTTGAGGTGTTTGTTCATGGTGCTTTATGCATGGCGTATTCAGGGCGCTGTTTGCTTTCCGGTTATATGAATAAGCGCGATCCAAACCAAGGCGCCTGCACCAATGCCTGCCGCTGGGGGTATGAAGTTCACGAAGCAACAGCCGACGAAGTGGGTCAATATGTCCCGACACAACAAGACCTGGACCCGGTGCTGCTGGGGGACCCCAAACGCCCTGAGGACTTGATGCTGCTGGATGAAGATATGCACGGCAGTTATATTATGAATTCGAAAGACTTACGTGCTGTGGACTTGGTCGAAGATTTAGTCAAACTGGGTGTTCATTCTCTAAAAATAGAGGGGCGCACTAAATCCGACTATTATGTTGCTCGCACCGCCCAGGTTTACCGTCAGGCGATAGACGACGCTGCAGCCGGTAAACCGTTTAATACAAGCCTGTTGAACGATCTTAATGGCATGGCCAATCGCGGGTTTACTCATGGTTTTTTACAACGCCATAGCGCACAGGACTTACAAAACTATCAGCGGTCTCACAGCGAAGGTGAGCAGCTGTTAGTTGGCCAGCTAATACGCGCTATTGAACCCAATCGTTACCTGGTCAATGTAAAGAATGGCTTTGCAGTGGGCGATTCAGTCTTGTTAATGACGCCTTCAGGCAATCAGTCATTTGAAATCGCCGAGCTACATGACGAAAAAGACAATCAGGTCATTCGTGCGCCAGGGTCGGGTTATCAGGTAATAGTGCGAACCCCTTCGCCGATTGCCGAGGATGATATTCCGTACTCTCTTCTCATTAAACAATAAGTGGTTAAACAGTGAGCAAGTCGATATGATAGTCATAAATGAAGATTGTATTAATTGTGACATGTGCGTTCCAGAATGCCCGGTCGAAGCGATTGATATGGGCTCGGAACACTATGAGATCAATCAGTCGGCTTGTGTTGAATGCGAAGGCTATTATGACCAGCCAAGTTGCTATGCGGTTTGTCCGGTCGATGCCGTTGATCTAACCTCAGACTAGGGTGAATTCTCATGCACACAACCAATAAATCAAAACCTGAGGTAGCCATGCGCAACCCAATCCAATGTAATCATTGCAGTATGCAGTCGATTTGTGTACCGGCAGGTCTGGTCTCGAGCGATGTTGAACTGCTCGACAAAAGCAGCCGCGAACCTCATGTTTATAATAAACGGACGATGGTTTACAGCCCAGACCAACCGATGCATTCTTTGTTTGCGATCAAAAGCGGTTCGGTAAAATGCTATACCATAGACAGTGAAGGTAAACAGCAAATCACCAGTTTCCATTTGGCTGGCGATATCATTGGTATGGAGTCGATAGCGCGTGGTGCCGCAGTCACTTACTGCGAAGCACTGGAGACATCAATGCTGTGTGAAATTAAGTTGAGTCGCTTATTTGCACAAAATTTTACCGGTGTTGACAAAAATCTACTGCAACTATTAAGTAAGCGTTTAGGGCAGCGCAATTCGCATTACCTTAATGTGGTGAATACCACAGCAGAGCAAAGAGTCGCCTCATTTATTATGGCAATTAGTGACCACTTTGCCGAGCATGGATTTTCCCGCAGCGAGTTCCGTTTACCAATGACTCGAACCGATATAGCCAATTATCTGGGTCTGGCGGTCGAGACCGTTAGCCGAATTTTTACCTCGTTAAAGCAACAAGGTGTAATTGACACACAACAGTCGATATTAACGATAAAGAATACACCCGCACTGGAGAAGTTAATCGCTTAGTGCGCTTAGTACCTAACAACAAAGCCGGAGAGCTCAATGTCACAACCCGCATTTAACTGGCAAGATCCACTCAACATGAACTCATTACTGAGTGACGAAGAACGCATGGTACAAGACAGTGCCTACCAGTACGCTCAGAAAAATTTGATGCCCCGGGTTCTCGACGCTAATCGCCATGAGCATTTTCATCGTGAAATAATGACTGAGCTTGGCGAAATGGGTCTGTTAGGCGCTACATTACCAGAAGAATATGGCGGGGCTGGCGTTAATCATGTCTGTTACGGATTAATTGCTCGCGAAATTGAGCGCGTAGACAGCGGTTATCGTAGCGCCATGAGTGTCCAGTCTTCGTTAGTGATGCATCCTATTTATTCATTCGGTAACGAACAACAAAAACAGAAATATTTACCCAAATTGGCGACCGGCGAGTGGGTTGGTTGTTTTGGCCTCACCGAACCGGATGCCGGCTCTGATCCTGCCAGTATGCGCACTGTTGCCCGCAAAACTAATGACGGTTACGTGTTAAGCGGCAGCAAAATGTGGATCACTAACTCTCCCATTGCCGATGTTTTTGTTGTTTGGGCAAAACTTGATGGTGAAATACGCGGGTTTATCTTAGAAAAAGGCATGAAAGGACTTAGCGCTCCCAAAATAGAGGGAAAATTCTCGTTACGAGCCTCTATTACCGGCGAAATTGTGATGGACGAAGTTGAGGTATCAGAGGCACACCTTATGCCCAATGTCAGTGGTCTCAAAGGCCCATTCAGCTGTCTTAACAAAGCTCGTTATGGGATTGCCTGGGGATCGATGGGGGCTGCCGAGTTCTGTTGGCACGCGGCGCGACAATATACATTGGAACGCCACCAGTTCGGTCGCCCGTTAGCCGCCAATCAGTTAATTCAAAAGAAGCTGGCTGATATGCAAACTGACATTAGCCTGGGCCTACTGGCCGCTTTGCAAGCGGGTCGCGAGCTGGATAAGGGCAGTCTTAATAGCACCGCTATTTCATTGATTAAACGCAACAATTGCGGAAAGGCACTGGATGTTGCTCGCCAGGCCCGTGACATGCACGGCGGTAATGGCATTGCCGACGAATATCACGTTATCCGCCACGTGATGAACCTAGAGGCTGTCAATACTTACGAGGGCACACATGACGTCCACGCGTTAATTCTAGGCCGCGCTCAAACTGACATCGCTGCTTTTTAAAACAACATAAACAACAGGGAGTCGCGACGATGATGCGGACGGACTTCGAAAGCTGGCAAGCAGACTTTATTGAACGCCTTCAAACTGGTCAATTGCCCCAAGCACACTCTCCCGTTACGACAATTTCAGATTCCATGGTGAGCAGTTGGTACAACAGTCAACTGCTCAGTCGCTTCGCTGATCTCGAGTCTCGACGACTACAAAAACAAGGCAAGAGTTTTTATACTATTGGCAGTGCCGGCCATGAGAGCAACGCCGCAGTAGCGGCCGCACTTAAGATAACCGACCCGGCGTTTTTGCATTATCGTAGCGGCGCCTTTTTTTTACAAAGGGCACACCAAAAGCCGGGGACTCAGCCTTTATACGACCTAATGCTCTCGTTTTGTGCTTCAGCCGAGGACCCAATTTCTGGCGGGCGTCATAAAGTCCTTGGCAGCCTCGAGTTAAATATCCCCCCACAAACCTCAACTATCGCATCTCATTTACCAAAAGCCATGGGTACGGCTCACGCAATAGCAATGAGTAAACGCTTGAAGCTGGCAGGCACATGGCCAAATGACTCCGTCGTTTTATGCAGCTTTGGAGACGCCTCGGCAAATCACTCGACACTCTTGGGGGCATTAAATTCGACCGCGTGGGCAGCCTATCAGGGCATTCCAATGCCCATAATGTTCGTCTGTGAAGATAATGGCATAGGGATTTCCACCCGCTCTCCGAAGGGCTGGATCGCGCAACGATTACAAAGCTTCCAGCCAATTAAATATTTTTACGCAGACGGCCGCGATAGCCAACAAGTATTCCTTACTGCTCAGGCAGCTCGACAATATATTAAAAAATCGGGTAAGCCAGCCATTTTACATCTACAGACAACACGCTACTTCGGTCATGCCGGAGCTGATGCGGAAGTCGCTTATCGCGACAAATACCATATTGCGGCAGACTTTGAGAACGACGTACTGCTGTTCAGCGCTGCGCAGTTGGTAAAGCGGGGAATAACCTCTGCACCTGAACTAGCCAACCATGCCCAGTCAATCAAAGAACGGGTGGCCCGCGTCGCTGAACAGGCGTCGTTGAGACCACGACTAACAACGGCGAAAGCTATAAGTTCGTCGGTTGTCGCGAAAGCCAGGAGTGGAGATGCAAAAGTTCGCAGTGAAACCTCCATCAATCAGGCTTTAGCGTTTGATAAGCGTAATATGCATACACCTCAGCCGCTGGGTAAAATGCTTAACTGGGCGTTACATGAAATTATGCAAGAGCACCCAAATGCACTGATTTTCGGAGAAGATGTCGCCAAAAAAGGTGGTGTTTATCATGTGACCCATCATCTATGCGAACAATTTGGCCCAAACCGGGTCATGAACACGGTACTTGATGAACAGACCATTCTTGGCTTAACCATTGGTGCAGCACAACAGGGTTTCCTACCGATCCCCGAAATACAATTTTTAGCCTACATGCATAACGCAGAGGATCAGCTACGCGGCGAAGCCGCCACCTTGCCGTTCTTTTCCAACGGCCAATATGATAACCCAATGGTTATTCGTATCGCCGGCCTAGCCTACCAGAAAGGTTTTGGTGGCCATTTCCATAACGACAATTCTTTTGCTGTCTTTCGCGACATTCCGGGCGTTATCGTCATGTGCCCGAGTAATGGTCGCGACGCCGCGCTGTTAATGCATCATGCCGTTGACCTTGCACAACGAGAGCGGCGTGTCGTAATTATGCTGGAGCCTATCGCTTTGTATATGGCCCGCGATTTACTCCAGGCTGGTGATAACGGCTGGCTATTTGATTACCCTTCAGCTAAAGAAGCCATACCGAAACTGGGCCAACCAACAGTTCACGGTTCCGGTAAAAAAGTTGCTGTCATTAGTTATGGCAACGGCTATTACCTAAGCCGTCAAGCCTGCGCAGAACTGCAGGCAGAGGACCAAGTCCGTATTATCGACTTACGGTATCTAGTGCCACTAGCTATGGATAGCGTCATGCCTTTTATTGAAGAGTGTGAAAAGGTATTGATCGTCGATGAATGTCGCCAACGAGGATCGCTTAGCGAAGAAATCATCACCTATCTACAGGAACATCAACCAAACCTGTTCAGCCAGGTATCACGGTTAACCGCTGAGGATTGTTTTATTCCGTTAGGTAAAGCCGCTTACGATATTTTGCCATCAGCAAATCAGATAAAAGATCGTTTGCAAACAATGGGAGTACTTAGGCAATGACGGCAATAAACAGTAAGCCCACTGCGGTTGTGGTCTGCCCGGGCCGGGGTGGCTACAACAAGCCCGAACTTGGCTCTATTTTTCGACATCATGAAAAGCAAAAGCCATTAATCGACAAATGGGACGCTCGGCGTGACGCATTGGGGACAGCTACTGTATCGCAACTTGACCAAGCCGATAAATTCGACTTTAACTGGCATCGGCAAGCCGATAACGCAGCAGCGCTGATCTACGCAGCGGGTTACCTGGATTTTAACGCGATTAGAGATGACTACAATATTGTGGCAGTAACCGGCAACTCGATGGGCTGGTACACAGCTCTTGCGTGCGCTGGCGTATGGGACGCAGAACATGCCATGGACATTGTTACCGACATGGCAGTTAATACAGCCGAGGCCGAAGGAGCACAGTTAATTTATCCGTTGGTTGACGAAAACTGGGTTTGGCACGCACCTTATCAACAGGCCATAACCGATGTACTGAAACAGCACCAGGGTAAGCTGTTTGAGTCTATTCGTTATGGTGGCTATATCTTACTTTCCGGAACGCAGGCTGCGATAGCAGCCGCCGCAAAAGATTTGCCAGTTATCGAACAGCGCTTCCCAATGATTTTGCCAGGTCATGCAGCATTTCATTCTTCGCTAATGCAAGCAGCCTCAGATCGGGCATTAAAGAAATGGTCAGTAAAACAGTTTCAGCAGCCGAAAACCCCATTGATTGATGGCCGTGGCTTTTGCTGGCAATTACCTGGTATCGACCTTGACGCGATAAGACAGTATACGTTTCAACACCAAGTGACCGAAACGTATGACTTCACTCGCGCGCTACAAGTTGCAATCCATGAGTTTGCACCCGACCACCTGATCCTGCTTGGACCCGGTAATAGTCTTGGCGGCGCGGCGGGACAAGTCGCATCGATGCTAAACTGGCAAGGCATTACTAATAAAAGTAGCTTTAATAATATACAAAAAAGCGACACCAGAGGAACTCCGATGCCACCTATTGTGAGTTTGGGGATTAACTAGTTAACAATCTGCTCTAGCTCACCCCACGCTGATTCAAATGCTCTTTATACGCCATATCGCTTCCCATGATATGGCGTGTCAGCCATGCTTTGACAAATTCAAGCAGCTCATCAATAACGTCTTCATTGTTATCAACGCGCTGTTTAAAACGCATGACGTCAGCAACTAAGTCTTTGTGCTTCTGCTTGTGATTTTCTAAATCATCGTAGCCGTGGCGCTCCATTAACAATTCTTCATAATTAAAATGGGTGGCGGTGTAATTAATTAACGAATTCACTAAGCGCTGCACAGCATGATGATCGCCGCCGCGCTGCTTAAGCCGGAAGATCTCGTTAGCAATATAAATTAGCCGCTGGTGTTGACGGTTAACCTCCTCGATGCCGACATCCAGCTTATCACTCCATTCAATCAATTTCTGTTGGCGGCGGATACGCTCAGCAATCACATCATCTTCTATGTAATAACGGTCTCCGAGTGACTTAATTTCCCCCCCCAGCGTGGTCAGTTGAGCAGAGCTTTCTAATGCCTCCTGGGAGCGCTGGTCAACCACTTTCGCACTGGCAGATAGCGAGTGAATAGTATTCTGAATATTATAAGTCACTGTCGACTGTTCTTCTGCGGCCGAAGCAATTTGAGTATTAAAGTCGCTTATAACGCAAACATTACTCACAATATCGCGCAGCGAACTTTCAGCGCTCACTGCGTGTTCTACATTATCCGCAGCCAGTGCTTTATTGCTCTCCATACTACTCACGGCAGTTTCCGTATTCTTTTCCAGCTTTCCAACCACGCTCTGGATTTCGCCAGTTGACGCCTGCACTCGCTGAGCCAGTTGCCGGACTTCATCAGCAACCACTGCGAAGCCACGACCTGATTCACCTGCCCTGGCCGCCTCAATAGCAGCATTCAACGCTAACAAGTTGGTTTGATCAGCGATATCATTAATGGTTAACAAGATCTTGGAAATCGCTCTGCTGTCTTCAGACAAAGACTTTATTACCTGTTGTGACTCAGACACCTCGTGTTCCAATTGACGAATTGCGGTGACCATTAGCTGAACCTTTTGTTGACCGTGCTCCGCCGACTCCAGTGTTTTATCAGCCTCCGTCGCGGCTTTCTGCGTCGATTCTGACACTTCACTAATAGCCGCTGTCATTTGTTCAACTGCCGCTGCCGCGCTCTGCATCTGTTCTGCCTGTTCATTAGCTTTTCGAGCCAACTCGTTGATCGCCTTGTAATTTCTGGCACCAAGATCATCCATACCACGACTTGATGCCCGTATCGCATCTACCGAGTAGCTGGTCTCAACCGCGATAGAATTAAGATATTCAGTAATACGTCCAAGCTCATCCTTACTAAAACGCTCACCCAGACTGTTCAGGTCGCCGTTTGCCAGTGATTTAGCCATGTTGATATTGGCATTAACAGCACGATAAATCCCCAGATACATGCTGGTGAATAGCAATAGCTGAACAATCACCATTACTACCAGTAAGGCAATGTTCCAAATAACCACTGACTCCAGTTGTTTTAAGCGATTTTGCTGAACTTGTTGGTAGAGAGGCACGACTTCATCATAAAGTTTGTACAACTGTGCAACAGCCTTTGTGCCTTGGTTAAAGTATTCTCTCGAATTGATGAATGAATCTGTGACCACTGAAGTCGATTGATCGCGGAAGCTACGCAATGCCGCTATCGCGCCCGGCGCCATTTCGAGCTGGGCTAAGCCACTGCGATACTGGTTGAGCACAGCTAAACTTGTAGCAAACGCGTCCGTCTGAGTTTTTAGCGTCACATTTAAGTTTAATATCCGTTGTTTTAAGGTGTCATTAGTGACACCACTTAGCCAACGAGCTCCTAGCCCACGTAGCTGCCCAGTAACCTCAACCAACTCAGGTAGTTCCGCTGTAGCAAGCAGAGACAGATAAAGGGCGTCGAGCTTATCTTCTAATAACTGATTCGAATTTCTGGCCGTTTGCGCTAACAATGTCTGCAACTGGACAATCACACTACTATAAGCGTCAAATTCAGTGCTCTGCTGCTGAGCTTGCCGCCATAACTGCTCAAGTTTCCTTAGCTCCTGTGCAACCAGCATCTGCTCCAGTTGCTGGTTGGCAACGCTTAACTTTTGCAAGTTATTTTCTATTGAAGACTTAAGCGATGCCAACTGCGATGATTTTTGCCCTGACGAGACCAAACCACGATAAGTAGCAACCTCTTCCAGCAATTCACGTATAGGAATCCATAAAGCCACAGCATCTAGCTTAAGCTGTGTTTGTTGCTGCTGCTCCCACGAGTCCTTAACCATTAAGCTACTGAGTACGATAACCGGGATAAACAAAATGATACCGATCAGACTAAATTTACGGCGAAAGCTTAAGCTGTTAAAAAGAAACTGAATAGGCCGCGTTAACCAATTTACGCCCCGCATAGACTGCTCCTTAATAACCGCAAACCGCGGTTTCCAATGCGACCGTAATCATATGATCAAATGAACGTTCTCGCTGTTCTGAGGATAAATGCTGTTGAGTCAGTAAATCATCCGATACAGTTAATATCGCAAGCGCCTCGGCCCGATAACGTGACGCAACTGAGTACAAACCAGCCGCTTCCATTTCAATCGCCAGTATGTGCATCCGGTTAAGAGTTTTTATTAATGTTCGGTTAGGGTGATAGAAACTGTCCGTGGAAAACACTTTTCCCACGTGAACATTTACCCCCTCTCGTTCAGCCTTTTCAACTGCCGTATTTAGCAATCGATAGTCAGCAATTGCGGAAAAATCATAGCCTGCGAATTGTTGTCGATTTGCATTAGAATCGGTTGAAGCGCCAGCAGCCAGAACCATATCATTTAGCGCAACATGCGGGTCGGTAGAGCCACATGACCCTACCCGAATAAGGCGCTTTACATTAAACTCCCGCAGCAACTCTTCGGCATACAACATACAGCTCGGAAGCCCCATACCAGTACCCATTACCGATACCCGAGTTCCCTGATAAAAGCCTGTATAACCGAGCATGTTGCGAGTTTCATTAATCAGTGTTGGTGTATCCAAGTAACGCTCGGCAATAAATTTTGCTCGTAGCGGATCCCCAGGCAGCAAACAACTCTCCGAAAATTGTCCCGGTTTAGCTTGAATATGTGGCGTTGTCATATATTATGCTTTAACCTTAATTGTTTTAATCAATTTCGATGCGCAGGCAAAGGTAGCCTAACCGCTGTCCGAATCACTTGATGTAAATCAACAATACAAACAAAATTAGATCCAATCGGAGTATAGAATGAGTGTCGAAAAAGCAGTAACCGCTTTTGCCGGTTTTATGGTTTTACTATCAGTGGCATTAACCTACTGGCTGCATCCCAACTTTGTCTGGCTAACGGTATTTGTCGGCGCCAACTTATTTCAACAATCCTTTACCGGATTCTGCCCGGCTAGTATTTTTCTGAAGCGAGTTGTTGGCTTAAAAACCGAGCGTGAGCTGGCCAATACAAAAAAAACCGCCAACTGAAGAACCTGTTGGCGGTAGGGGCAACTTCCCTAATCTAGCCCCATAAACTTGCTCGGAAATAGATCTTTAAAAGTGGTAACGCAGGCCAATCATCGCGACATAAGGGTCTATTTGCACGTCAACACTTTCAATAGTAGAACCGTTCAGACGCACATCGCCGGTGGTATCAATATCCATTTTGCTGACCATCAAGTGCACTCCCCAGTCCTTGTTAAGCTCAACATTAACACCAGCCTGAAGCGCTAATCCCCAACTGTTTTCAAGCGCAAGGTCAACGCTATCATCAGTGGTTGCCACGCCCAGAGCTTGCAGCGTCGAACGTAATTCCGGAGCAGGCTGTTCATCGAAAAATGCAGTGTAGTTAACGCCGACACCAACAAATGGTTTAAACAGATCACTGCCCAAATCAAAGTGATATTGTGCTAATAAGGTCGGTGGAAGGTGTTTGGTTTTGCCGATGTTCAATCCGGCTAATGAACCTGTGGCTGTAATATCGTGGCTAAACGGAGTCGCCGCGACAAGTTCAACAACCCAGTTTTCGTCCAACGCGTAATCAAACGTCAAACCCAGTTGGGTATTCGTATTAACGCCGACACCCGTGCTATTCTGTTCTAACCCGGCAACATTTTCGACCACGTTAAGCGAGCCGCTGCTGTCGTCTGGCATAACGCCAATAGCACCAACATTTACAGAAAAATCGTTAGCAAGTGCTGAACTACTTAATAACCCTAATAATACACCAAGAGACAATACAGAACGCTTCATGGGTAACTCCTTGTGAATAGAATACCCATGAATTTTATAAGGTTTTGACTTTACACAACTTGATCTATATCAGTATTTTTACTGATTAGGTCTCCGCGTTGTGGTAAACATTTTGCACATCGTCACAGTCGTTTAGCATGTCCATCAACCGCTCAAACATCGGCATGTCGTCCTCACCTATCGACGTAGTAACATGTGGTAGGAATTGAATTTCATCAGCGTCAAAATCAATTGACTCAAAGGCATTTGTTAAGGCCTGCCGCGCAGCCATGTACTCCGTATGCGGTGCAAATACCGTCACTACGCCACCTTCGAATTCAACGTCAGTAACATCCACATCGGCTTCCATTAATGCTTCTAGTACGTCGTCTTCATTATCATGCTTAAATGCAAAAATGGCGCAATGTTCAAACGAATGCATAACACTGCCCTGCTCACCGATTTTGGACTTACTTTTAGTAAAGCAATTACGTACGTCGCCAAACGTCCGGTTTGGGTTATCTGTTAGGCAGTCAACAATGACCATGCAGTTACCCGGACCATAACCTTCGTAACGGGCAGGTGAAAAATCCTCTCCAGCTCCACCTTGTGCTTTATCAATTGCTTTTTCAATCACATGCGACGGAACCTGATCTTTCTTGGCGCGGTCAATCAAATTGCGTAGCGCCAGATTAGCATCAGGATCTGCTCCGCCCTGCTTAGCACAAACATAAATCTCACGGCCATAACGGCTGTAGACCCTGCTTTTTGCAGTGGCTGTTTTGGCGATTGATTCTTTACGGTTTTGGAAGGCGCGACCCATAAGCTTTCTCTTGTATTTAATTTATGACGATAAAAAGAGTTCGAATTTTACACGCTGGTTTGATCGCGGTCTATTGAAATCAGTAAAGGGTTTGATCAGCACAGTAAACACAATTGCGTCCGGCCTGTTTACCACTATAAAGAGCTCGGTCAGCTATTTGTTGCAAGTGCTCTTCGGTTTCGATATGTTCATTCATTGCCACCACACCAAATGTAGAAGTTACTTTAACCGGGCCGTCATCGTTCGCGACCACCAGCTCTTGCACCGCTTGACGCAGTTTTTCAGCAACTTTCTTCGCTTCCTCAAACGTCGTTTTTGGCAGCAAAATAGCAAACTCCTCACCACCGACTCGAGCAAAAACATCGGTTGCTCTGAGTTGACGGCTTACCGTCTTTGTTACTTCGATTAGGACTTTGTCACCAACCCCATGACCATAGTTATCATTCACTTGCTTAAAGTGATCAAGATCGAAAGTTATCAGGGATAATGGATCTTTGTAGCGCTGTTTGCGGTGAAATTCAGTGTCGAGTGCCTGGCTAAAGTAGCGCCGGTTGTAAACTTCCGTGAGAGGGTCAATAACTGCCTGCCGTTGCAGTTTAAGCTCCAACTCTTTTTGTTCAGTAATATCCTGCACAGTGCCTACCAGGGTCTTTTTGTCGCTTTGTAGTTCGGCAAGTTCATGAACCCAAATAATATTCCCTGACGCCGTCTTCATTCGGTGTTCAACATCATGGGTTCCTGTGGTTCCGGCTTTTGCTTCGCTTTCCAAAACAATAGCTAAATCTTCTTCCGGCACTAAACTCCGGAAAAAATCGATTGTCGGTGTGACTAAGTCACTGTCAAAGCCAAGAATTTCATAAACAATATCGGACCAATACAATTCACCCGTCTCAATATTCGCTTCCCAATGTCCTGTTCTGGCGATTTTTTGCGCTAATTTCAGGTTAGCCTGACTTCGTTCAAGTTCTAACTCCAATTTCTTGCGATCGGTGATATCGATGATCATTCCGTACCATAGGGTCGATCCGTCGATAGAGGTCTGTGGTCGAGCGTGGCCAAAAACCCAACGCTCCATTCCGGAGTGTCGTATCCGGTATTCACAGACCCAGTCATCGCCTGTTTCTGCCGATTTTCGAATACTTGTTCTTACTCGTTCAAAATCATCCGGATGAAGGGTTTCGAAGACGGATTTAGCGGTTATTCTGGCCTGCTCTGGTTTAACACCATATATGTCTTGCAGGCCTTTGCTCGCAAACGGGAAGCGTGAAGTGCCATCAGGAGCTAGTTCAAACTGATAGACAACGCCCGGTAATAAATCAGCAAACACTTCAAACCGCTGGCTAAGTTCGACCAGTGCAGTAATATCGATATGAGTGCCGACAACCCATTCGGGCGCGCCACTTGCTGTGCGCGATACGAGCTTGCCATAGTCTCTAACCCAGACCCAGTGACCATCCTTATGACGTATTCTTGCTTCGCATTCGTAGAAGTCTCGTTTCCCGTCAAAATGTTCCTGCAAAATTTGGTCGGAAACTTTTCCGTCCTGCGGGTGCACCAAACGCTGCCAGGTATCGATACTGATAGGCTCCAACTCACTTAACGAGTATCCAGCAATCTGTGCCCAGCGCTGATTAAAGTGACATTCGCCGGTTTGCACGTTCCACTCCCATGTGCCGGCCTGTGTTGCTTGTAACATCGTGGCCAGACGTTCACTAAGCGGCAGGTTTTGATACTTTCCGTAGGGCATGTTGGTACCTTCATAAAATACTTTTCAACAGAATATTACAGATTGAACACTAAATGCCACCACAGATTTGCTGGCCTTGTGAGTCTTTTAAATTGTCCAATCAGCGACTTTTTCTGTCATTCAACGTATAATATGCGCCCAGTTGCTTTAAGCCAAAGTAAAGCACCTCAGATAAAGTTGAGTGTTTTAGTCAGGTATTTTATAATATTGAGCATTCGCAGTTCAGCAAGGTGGTAAACATGAGCGAACAAATTGATCAGGCCCTAGAACGTAAATACGATGCGGGCTTCGTTTCTGAGATTGAATCAGAAACCTTTGCACCCGGTCTCAACGAAGATGTTATTCGTCGCTTATCTGCAATGAAAGACGAACCTGAGTGGATGACTGAGTGGCGTTTACAGGCTTATCGCAAGTGGTTGAAAATGGAAGAGCCGGAATGGGCTCATGTCGATTATCCTAAAATAGATTATCAATCCATTTCATACTATTCCGCGCCGAAGAGCATGAAAGATAAACCCAAATCTCTGGACGAAGTTGACCCCGAGTTGTTGCGGACTTATGAAAAACTTGGTATTCCACTGCACGAGCAAGAAATGCTTGCGGGCGTGGCAGTCGATGCGGTCTTTGACTCTGTTTCCGTGGTGACCACCTTCCGCGAGAAACTGGAAGAAGCCGGTGTTATATTCTGTCCGATCTCCGAAGCTCTGCACAAATACCCGGATCTGGTTAAAAAATATTTGGGTACCGTGGTACCAAAAGGCGACAACTACTTTGCTGCATTAAATAGCGCAGTGTTCACCGATGGCTCGTTTGTTTATATCCCGAAAGGAGTACGGTGTCCGATGGAACTGTCGACCTATTTCCGAATTAACGAGCAGAATACCGGCCAGTTTGAACGCACACTAATTGTTGCCGAAGAAGGCAGCCACGTTAGCTACTTAGAAGGCTGCACTGCCCCTCAGCGAGATGAGAACCAGCTGCACGCGGCAGTGGTAGAACTTGTCGCGTTAGATGATGCAGAAATTAAGTACTCAACCGTGCAGAACTGGTACCCCGGCGATGAAAACGGCAAAGGCGGTATCTACAACTTCGTCACTAAGCGCGGCTTATGCGAAAAGAACGCTAAGATTTCGTGGACTCAAGTCGAAACTGGCTCCGCGGTAACCTGGAAATATCCGAGCTGCATCTTAAAAGGTGATAACAGTGTTGGCGAGTTCTACTCAGTTGCATTAACTCGCGGCAAGCAACAAGCAGATACTGGTACCAAAATGATTCACTTGGGTAAAAACACCAAGTCGACCATCATTTCGAAAGGCATATCGGCCGGGCGTAGTAACAACGCCTATCGAGGTTTAGTCCGTATGGGACCTGGTGCCGAAGGCGCTCGAAACTTTACTGAGTGTGACTCGCTGCTAATTGGCGACCAGTGCGGCGCGCATACGTTCCCATATATAGAAAGCAGCAATCCGACCGCGATTGTAGAGCACGAAGCCACCACCTCTAAGGTGAGTGATGACCAATTATTTTTATGTCGGCAACGAGGCCTGGACCCTGAAAAAGCAGTCTCAATGATTGTTAATGGCTTCTGTAAAGAAGTATTCCGCGAGCTACCTATGGAGTTCGCCGTAGAAGCCGGTAAGTTGCTAGAAATCAGTCTTGAAGGTTCAGTGGGGTAATACATGCTATCAATTAAAAAGCTGCACGCACGTGTAGAAGAAACAACCATCTTAAAAGGCCTGGACATGGAAATTAAGCCAGGCGAAGTTCATGCGGTTATGGGCCCCAATGGGGCCGGTAAAAGTACCTTAGGTTATGTTTTATCAGGTCGCGATGGTTACGAAGTAGAAAGCGGCACTGTTGAGTTCGAAGGTAAAGATCTATTGGATATGGAAGTCGAAGAGCGAGCTCAAGCTGGTTTGTTTCTGGCGTTCCAGTACCCGGTTGAAATTCCTGGGGTTAGCAACATGGAGTTTATGAAAGAGTCTGTAAACGCGATGCGTGAAGGTCGCGGCGAGACTCCGCTAAGCTCAGCTGAATTTTTGAAAAAAGCCAAAGCGGCATGCAAACAAGTTGAACTGCCACTCGACTTTTTAAAGCGTGGTGTTAACGAAGGCTTCTCGGGCGGCGAGAAGAAGCGCAATGAAATTATGCAGCTGATTTTGCTAGAGCCTAAACTAGCGATTTTGGATGAGTCAGATTCCGGGCTAGATGTTGACGCGTTACAAGTCGTTGCTAAAGGTGTTAATAGCCAACGCGACGGCAAAAGAAGCTTCATCGTCGTTACCCACTACCAGCGCTTGTTGGATTACATCGAACCCGACTACGTACATATTTTGTCAAACGGCAAAATTGTAAAAAGTGGCGGCCCAGAGCTGGCGAAAGAAGTTGAGAGTTCTGGTTACGCTTGGCTGAAGGAAGGAGAGAACGCATGAGTCAATGGTTAGCACACGTCATAGACCGTGCCGCCAACGTTGACGACTGGTTATCTCCGGTACGCGCTAATGCACTTGCTGAGCTTAAGCAAAAAGATTGGCCAGGGCGTCGCACCGAAGCGTGGCGTTACACATCACTGCATAAGGTAGCTGACCTAAATTTAGCCACCAACAGTCAACAAACGGCAGAAGCCCCGCTAGTCGATGGGCTGAATAGTATCGACCTCGTTTTTGTTGACGGCCGGCTAACGACGGATATTGCTGCTTTAAACTTGCCAGCAGGCGTGTCTGTTCAATCATTAGAAACTAAAAATGAAGCGGCCGACAAGTTGTTTGGCAAAATTAAGCCGGAGCATCATTTATTTGGTTTGGTGAATGATGTGCTGGCACAACAAGGCGTCGTCATCGATATAGCTGACGCAGCCGAAGTTGACCAGCCAATTCGGATAGTAAACGTTGCTACCGACGGTATCGAATCACACCATCGAACTCTGGTTCGCCTGGGTAATAACGCCAAAGCCAAGATCATTGAGCATGGCGTTGGTAACGATCACAGCCTTAATACGGTGTTTGCAGAATACGATATCGGTGACAATGCCAAGCTTGAACACTACCGACTTGCGCTGCATGAAGGTAACGCGATTCACGTTGGCGGTAGTCACTTTCGCCTACACAACCAGTCACGCTTAAACAGCACTTTGGTTGGTTATGGGTCGCAGTTAACTCGCTTAGATGTTGATATTGAGCACGCTGGCGAACACGCCTTCGCTAAATTTAATAATATTTATTTATTAGCTCCGAACGAGCATTTCGATTTGCACAGCACGATTGAACATGCTCAACCAAATGGAACTACCGAAGAGAACGCCCGCGGTATTATTGGCGATAAGGCAAAAGCGGTATTTAATGGCCGTATTCATATTCATCGTCACGCTCAGAAGACGTTAGCGGAACTTAACAATCGCAACTTGTTACTGACCCGGGGCGCCCAGATAAATACCAAGCCTGAGCTCGAAATCTATGCCGATGACGTGCAGTGTGCGCATGGTGCAACCGTTGCAGAGATCGATGAAGAAGCTCTATATTACTTGCTGACCCGAGGCATCGACAGACAGCAAGCATTGATTATGCTCAACTTTGGTTTTGTCCAGGAACTGCTGTTTCAAATGCCCAACCGGGCGCTAGCAGATTGGTTACACCCCATTCTTAAGCAGCGCTTTGAACGTATGATGGAGCAACGATGAGTCTTGATGTCGCCTCAGTTCGAGCACAGTTTCCAATTCTGTCACGACAGGTTAATGGGCAACCGCTTGTCTATTTAGATAATGCAGCGACAACGCAAAAGCCACAGGCTGTGATTGATGCATTGGTGGATTACTACACGCAATGTAATTCCAATGTCCACCGTGGCGCTCATTTCCTATCGGACGAAGCAACTAAGCGCTATGAAAATGCGCGAGCAACGGTAGCGCATTATATTAATGCTTCGCGTAATGAAGAGGTTATCTGGACCAGTGGTACCACCGAAGGTATTAACCTAGTCGCTAATGGCGTTGCACAACGCCTCAAGCCAGGCGACGAAGTGATGGTTACCGAAATGGAGCATCACGCTGACTTAGTAACCTGGCAGCAGGCTTGCAAACGTTCAGGGGCGACGTTAAAAATCGTTCCGATTCATGATAGCGGCGAGCTTAATGTTGACGCTTTTCATGAATTACTCAGCGATAACACTGCGTTTGTCGCTATGCCGCACGTGTCTAATGCGCTTGGGACGATTAACCCGATAAAGCAGCTAACCGCGGCTGCAAAAGCCAAAGGCGCTCTGGTTTTAATTGATGGGGCACAAGGTGTAGCGCATGGTGCCATTGATGTGCAAGACATTGGTTGTGACTTCTACGCATTTTCTGGGCATAAACTATTCGGACCAACCGGCATCGGCGTGCTTTGGGGTCGCTATGAAGTGCTCAATGACTGGCCCGTTTGGTTAGTGGGTGGCGAGATGATTGCCACAGTTACCTATCAGAACTCGACCTGGGGCGAGTTGCCTAACCGGTTAGAAGCCGGAACTCCCAATATCGCGGGTGTTATTGGCTTAGCAGCAGCGATAGAGTGGTTGTCTCAGTTTAACGCTGCTGATATTTGGGCGCACGAACAAGCATTGTTAACCCGGGCAACGGAGCTAGCGGAACAGACCGAAGGACTCAAAATTATAGGTACTGCACCAAACAAGATTGGGGTTCTTAGTTTCGTTATCGACGGCTCTCATCCAGCCGACATCGGCTTTATCCTGGATAAACAGGGCGTAGCTATTCGCACCGGTGATCATTGTGCACAGCCGCTAATGAAACGTCTCAATGTACCCGGCACTGCACGCGCGTCATTTACTTTATACAATACTTTAGACGAGGTTGAGACGCTATTTAAAGCTATCAACAAAGCTCGTATGATGTTGGCTTAACGGCCGGAGGATATTATGTCTGTAGAATCATTCGTACCCTCGAACGCGCTCATCTCGATGACCGATAATGCGATTCGTTATTTTGAGTCGCGCTTGCAAGATCAACCTAATACACTTATTCGCTTATCGACTAAAGCCAGTGGCTGCACCGGCTATGCCTATGTGCTGGATCCTGTTGAGGGAGCCCAGGACGGCGACGAAATAGTGTCTATTAATGACAACATCACAGTAGCTGTTGCCGCAAACGCCATTGAGCTGCTACGTAATACTGAAATAGATTACGTGAAAGAAGGTATTAACGGGGTGGTTAAGTTCAATAATCCCAATGTGGTCAACGAGTGTGGCTGTGGCGAGAGCTTCAGCGTTAGTTAACTTTTTAGTAAACCTAGAGTAGCTGCTCATCATGCAACAGAAAATGGTCAATACCATACGCGAGGTAAAGGCTCGTAGAGTTCCCTCAGGTGAACCCAAAGTTATTCCGAAGGGCGAATTTGTTAATATTACCCAAGACTTAGGTGGCAACTACACTGTTACCTGGCAGGGAAATATGCTGCGTATCGATGGTACTGACGGCGATGCTATTGGCCGTAAGCCGGAAAAACTAGATTTTGAAAAGCCCGCTGATGGTAAAATATCCGAGCAGCAAGTCTGGGATGCTCTGGAAACCATTTACGATCCGGAAATTCCAATTAACTTAGTCTCATTAGGTCTAATCTATAAAGTCGATATTGATCAAGAACAGCAACAAGTGACGATTGATATGACATTAACAGCACCCGGCTGTGGTATGGGGCCTGTGCTGGTGGGAGATGTGGAATACCGCGTCTCGCTCGTGCCTTTCGTGGAAACAGTAACGGTTGATTTGGTTTTCGATCCCCCCTGGTCACGAGATATGATGAGCGAAGAAGCCCAGCTTGAAGCCGGCGTGTTTTTTTAGTGCAAAGGATTACGTAACACATGAACTTACCAACAACGGATGAAATTCTCGACGATCTTGAGTTCCTTGATGACTGGGAGCAGCGCTATCAGTATATAATCGATCTTGGTAAGGCATTACCGGGCTTGCCGGTAGAGCAGCATAAAGACGAATATCTGGTGCGAGGTTGCCAGAGTAATGTGTGGCTTATCACTGAAGAAAAAGACGGTAAACTACTGTTTCATGTCGACAGTGACGCGGTTATCGTACAGGGACTACTGACCCTTGTGATGGCTGCTTATCATGATAAAACGCCAGAGCAAGTTCTTGCTTTTGACATCGACCAGTACTTTAATCAGCTTGATCTGGAAAATCATATTACCCCTACTCGAGGCAATGGGCTGCGAGCCATCGTCAATAAAATACAAACGACCGCAAAAACCTATTAACGTCGCTTACCTGTAAGCATTGGGCGTATCAACTGAATACGCCCCCACCAGCCCATTATAATTACCGCGCACACATGAATTAAAACACCAACAAACAAAGCATCCGCGATTAAGCCATGAATGGCTTCAATTAAGGAGCTACCAAAAAAGTAATCAGTCTCCTCAAGCAAAAACCCAGTTATCCCCTGGGCCAGGAATAACAGCCAAAAAAGTAAAATTAACAGTCCACCCAGTGGATTGTGACCTTGCTCTTTAGGTAACTGTCGCTGCTTAAGGTGGCAAAAGTGTTGCCGAAGACGAGTTGGGGTGGGGAAGAACGACGATATCCTGGCATTATCAGGGCCAATGAAGCCCCAGACAATACGGATAGCTATCAAGCTAAAGGCACTATAACCGACCCACTGATGGACCTGCTCTCCAGGCTCGAGTAAGAAATAATTGAGACTAAAAGCAACAACAATGAGCCAGTGATAACATCGAACGAAACGATCCCACACCTTCACTGCTGTTGCTACCACGGGTTATTCCACTTCTTGTTTAACAACACTACCGTCTACAGGGTTAAAGTAAATTTCGACTTTTTCTCCTGAGCGATTTTTACCATAGACTTCGTAACAGCTACCAGGCGTCACTTTAAATTCATTAATTTCATAGCCCTCTTGCTCAAGGCCCGCCTGGAACTGCTCTTGATCCATCCACTCAGTTTGTGACGCAGTAGTACATTGCGTAACAGACTCCTCGGCACTACAGGCAGCGAGTAATACCAAGGCAGTTGCGCTAGTAAGTACCTTTAATTTTGTCATATCCTACCCCTTCTTTTCGGTGTCCGATTTTTCGGCTCGAGTCGCTTCTAACGCGGCCATCAAGTCGGTCGATAATGAGTCCAATTGCCCAGTCGGCTGCGGCAACATTATGACTTTGCTTGATGCCGTATCAAAAGAGCCTAGCACGTCAACATAGTTGGTAAATTTAAGTAGGTCAATGACGTCCCGAGAGGTAATATCTGCACTCTCATTGGTCACCATCGCAATAGAATCTCGCAAACCTTCAGCAATGGCACGTCGTTGACCGGCAATCCCTTCACCTTGCAGAATTTTTGACTCTTTGTCAGCTTCTGCCTGCTTGACCATGATAATTTTCTCGGCTTCTGCTTTATGCTCAGCCGCCCGACGCTCTCGCTCTGCTGCATTAATCTGGTTCATTGAGTCTTTTACCGATTGGTCCGGATCAATGTCGGTCACCAACGATGCAATAATCTCATAACCATAGCCTTCCATCGTTTCTCGCAGCTGCATTTTAACGTCTTTAGAAATGCTGTCCTTGTTATCAAAAACAGCATCCAGGTTTTGCTTTGGTATTTGCGCACGCACCGTATCAAACACATACGACTGCATTTGCCACTCTGGATTTTCCAATTGATAAAATGCGTTGTACACAGCATCTGCAGTGCTTACCCGGTATTGCACCGAGACTCTGACGACCACAAACACGTTATCATTGGTTTTGGTCTCAACATCGACGTCCAACTGCCGGGTTCTCATCGATTGCTTGTGCGCTACTTGTTCAACCAGCGGAATAATAAAGTTTAATCCTGGGTGCAACAATCTACTGAAACGCCCAAACAGCTCGATGACAAACACGCTTTGCTGGGGGACAATTCTTATCGAGCTCACCACTAAGGCGAGCACGATTATTGCCACGATAACCCAGAGAACTGGAAAATCTGCACTATTACCCATGAGCTTTACTCCTCAGGCAATTGCTCATACCCCATGTGGTACAAGGTAAACCCGAATATATCTGAATATTGCTCAATCGTTTTTGAAACCGGTGTTCCGGCACCATGACCGGCATTAGTCTCAATGCGAATAAGCTGTGGATCGCTACCGCCTGCTTTATCCTGCAATTCTGCGGCAAACTTGAACGAGTGCGCCGGCACAACGCGGTCATCATGATCCCCCGTTGTTATTAGTGTTGCCGGATATTCAACACCTTGTTCTACGTTGTGAACTGGCGAGTAGCCCAATAGATAGTTGAACATTTCTTCGCTGTCTTCAGCTGTACCGTAGTCATATGCCCAACCCGCTCCCGCAGTAAAGGTGTGATAACGCAACATATCCAATACACCTACAGCAGGCAGTGCAACAGCGAAAAGCTCAGGCCGTTGTGTCATGACCGCACCCACCAGTAAGCCACCGTTAGAGCCGCCACGCACGGCTAGCTGCTCGGATGAGGTGTACTCCTCTGCGATTAGGTACTCTCCTGCGGCAATAAAGTCATCAAACACATTTTGCTTCTGCATCTTAGTGCCTGCTTTATGCCACTCTTTGCCGTATTCGCCGCCGCCCCGCAGGTTAGCAACCGCATACACACCGCCCATTTCTAGCCAGGCAGCATTAGCAATGCTAAAGCTAGGCGTTAGGCTAATATTAAAGCCGCCATAACCATATAGGATGGTTGGATTATTACCATCCAGTTCCATCCCTTTTTTGTGGGTAACAATCATTGGCACTTTAGTGCCATCTTTCGAGGTATAGAACACCTGGTTGCTGACATATTGGCTTGAGTCAAAGTCAGCACCGGACTCTTCGTAGACCACTGATTCTCCGGTATCCGGGTTCATCTCATAAATGGTCTGTGGTGTGCTGTAGTTGGTGAAGCTGTAATAAACTTTTTCGGCATCTTGCTTCTCGCTGAAGCCGCTGGCACTGCCAACGCCGGGTAAATCGATATCGCGTACTTTGTTACCATCGTAGTCGTACTGTTCTACTTTAGACACCGCATCAACCATGTATTCAGCAAAGATATAACCCGCCCCGGTTGAAGGGTTAAGTACATGCTCACTGTGAGCAATAAAGCCCTGCCAGTTGTCGGCTGTTGGGTTACTTGCATCAACAGTAACAACACGACCATTTGGCGCATCCATATTCGTTTCCAGATACAACGTATTACCACGACTGGTTAATACGGATGTGTCGTAAGCCATATCACCATCAACCACAACTAACTCAGCATCAGCATCCGTTAGATCCTTCATATAAAGTTTATTGCCAGATGTGGAGTTCGCAGCTGATACCACTAAGAAGCGATCATCTTCCGTAACATAGCCGCCAACATAGCGGTGTTTTTCTTCATCCGTACCGCCAAATATCAGCTCATCGTCTGATTGTTCGGTACCAAGCTCATGATAATAGAGCTTGTGTTGATCAGTTTTTGCAGAGAGTTCACTGCCTTCCGGCTTGTCATAGCTTGAATAGTAAAACCCATCATTGCCTTTCCAGGAAATACCACTGAATTTCACATCCACTAACGGCTCTTCAAGCTGCTCACCAGTTTCAGCGTCAATAACGATAATTTTACGCCAGTCACTGCCGCCCTCAGAAATTGAATACGCGGCAATTGAACCATCTTCGCTAAAGGTTAGTTGCGCCAACGAGGTCGTTCCATCTTCGCTAAAAGTATTTGGATCGAGGAACACCTCTGCTTCTGCCTCTTCGCTCTGCTTGCGATAGACCACGTACTGGTTTTGCAGGCCATCATTTTTATAAAAATAAATATAATCACCTTCAAAACGCGGCGCACTGACTTTTTCATAATTCCACAATTCCGTCAGGCGCTGCTCAATTTTGTCACGAAACGGAATACTTTCCAGATGTTCAAAGGTCACTTCATTTTGCGCTTCTACCCAGGCTTCGGTTTCTTCGCTGCGATCATCTTCCAACCAACGATAAGGGTCTGCGACTTCAGTGCCAAAGTAGGTATCGACAGTGTCGCCTTTTCGAGTTTCCGGGTACTGCATATCATGCCCTTGTTCTGCTGATTGAACCTGTTCTTTTGAATTCTCTTGTTGCTCGCTACCCTGCTGCGGTGAGCAGGCTGCCAATACGCCTGCCGCGACCATGCTTATCATTAATCTCATTGTTATTGTTCCTCTCTAAACTATTTTTGTTATTAGCTTACGTTATCAGAAATCCACTGGTTACTCATTGTGTTTATGTTGATGAAAGCGAGCCAATGTCTCAGCATAGACATAGCGAACTTCCCTAGTAAAATTCTCCACTGAATGCGACGCTGCGCATTTAACCGCCTGTTCGGCAAGTTGTTTTCTTTTATCTTTATCCTCAAGTAAAAGCTGAACCTTATCGAGCCACAGCTCCTGCTTTGCAGGTGTCTTGTAGCCATTGGTACCATCGGCAACGACATCATCGATACCACTAGACCTAACTGCAACCACCGGCAGTCCCGCAGCCATCGCTTCCAGTATGACCATACCCTGAGTTTCCGATTGTGAGGCAAATAAGAAAATATCGCCTAACTGATACCAATTAGCCATTTCCTCCGGCGGCACCGACCCAACTAACGTCACATTCTCACCAAGACCTAACGAGTCGACTTTTTCCTGCAGTCTTTGCCGCTGATGTCCATCACCTATCATCAAAAACCTAAAGGGCTGGTTGGTTTGCCGCTTAAGTTGCGCCAGCGCATCAATGATAAAATCAATATTCTTCTCATTGGAGAGTCTCGCTACACTAACAAATACCGTTTCTTTGGTAATTTTTTGCTGTTGTTTTAGCCGCTCAACCACACTCTGGTCGACAGCCTGAAAACGTTCGAACTCAATACCCGTAGGCTGCACATAGATACTGCTTTTTACCCCGATCATGCGCAAATACTCTTCCGTCGACTGAGTCGGCACGATCACACTGTCGCATTTATTAGCGAACCGACGCACTAAGAAGTGCGCAATAATGTTACGAAATAAGCTGCCCGGTAAGAAAACAAAATGGGCGTAGTGTTCGAGACGGGTATGATAGGTATAAACAACTGGGATCTTTAACCGGCGCGCCATATAGACACCTAGCGAGCCGATCCAGAAGGGATGGTGAGAATGAATGATGTCCGGCTTAAATTGTTTAACTTTTTTGCGCACGTAACCCGAAAAAATATTAGCAAACCGAAATTCACTCTTATCACCAAAGGAAAATAAAGAAGGCATCCGCACCACATTATTTTCCTGTTTGGTTTTTTTTCGGTAGCGTGGCGCAACAATCATCACTGTATCTTTTACTTGCGTTAGGCCATATCTCAAACGCTCAATAGAGATCGGAACCCCGCCAATAAAGGGTAAATAATTATTAGTAAACATGGCCACTTTTAGTCGCTTATTAAGCCATGGAGTCGCATCGAGGTCATAGTTAGGATAGTACGACTTACCAACAAAAACAGCGTTATAAAGTTTAATACTGATCGCCAAGAATAAACTAACCAACAAGATAAAATTGATATAGCCCACGTAGAATAACGAATGGATAAAGAACCAAAAACTTTCAAATTGCTTGAGTATCGGGTGTTGCCCCACCGGCAGTTCAATTATTTCATGAGTAATACCTTTGTCGGCGCTAACAGTCACTTTTACGTAGTGATAAAAACTCTCGTCCTGATTAAGCACCAGCCCGCCAGCTCCGCCAGTAGTTATAAACGGTGTTTCGGCGTGACTTTTCTCAAAATACATCGCCACATTAGCCGAGAAAACTCGGTCAACCTTAAACTGCTCCAGAGTCGACAAAAGCGCATGACGAAACTCAATAGGCTGCAAATAATCTTCTGATTCAGCCAAAATAAACTCTTCTTCAGGCTCGAACAATGGATGTCCAATAAACAGAAACCGGTGTTTTGAAGTGTCAGCCTTAAGTAAATCAGTTATCCACCGAATCTGCCACTGCCAAGGAGTTTTGCCGGTGCTATCAAGGAAAATAAACCGACTGTCACCGGCATTAAAGCTGAAAAAGTGAGGCCCGTAATGGTCATAGAAACGGAAGCTACCAAATTCGTCATACTCGTTTTCGCCAAAGGTTAGCAGATAGGGCTTATTTAGATGAGATAATGTCCCATTAAGTGCTCGGTACTTATCCTCTCCTCCTCCGCTTACCGCATTACCGGCCGAAATAACAAAGTCGATGTTGCTATCGTTTAGCTGTGGAATAATTCGTCGTTCAAAAATGCCGACCGAATTATTGATGTTACCCAGCACCGCAAAACTGTAATCACTTTGGCCTTCAACTTTTGCATTGATAGACGCTAACTGCTCACTGTGAACAGAAGAGAACTCCGGAGTTACAACGTTCAAATAAAGCTTATAGGAGACTAACCCCGCCACAATGGCGACATTAAAGTAAAATAGAAATTTCAGCCAGCGCCTTTTATTCACTAATAAGTCCTTATTTATTGAACTGACTTCGCTTTATTAAATACCGCTGCAGCACCAATAAGCCGAAAACCATACCAAGATAAATCGTTAAGAATCGCCAGCTAAATGTCACCAAAAGTAAATGTTGTTGCTCTAGTATGCCACTAAAGAAACTGCCAAACACCCCCTCAGAGATACCTGAAGCACCGGGTGTCGGAGAAAAATACATAATAAAAGTGGTTACTACCAATAACCCTAAAGAGGCCAGGTAAGGGACATCATAGCCCAAGCCCCACATTAGTAGTGCCGGGAAACTAAATAAACTGAGAAGAAAGACAGCAGTATAAAAAACCGACAATAAGATAGCCAGTTTAGGCCCTTTAATGTAAACCGAGAAGCTACGAGAAAACTTCAGCATTTCTCGCATTACTTTAAAGTACCAAAGTCTGGCTTTGCCATCACTGATAAAATTTAGACGGTTGAGAAATTTGATCATGTTGGCTATTGGCGTTATTAACCAATGCGACTTTAATAAAACAACGGCAAAGAAAACGAGATATAAAACAATAAAGATGGCCAGTGCCGCACTGAGGTCACTGATAATAGAGGAGTTCTGTAATGGCGCTAACGTTAATAGAAAAACCGGTGTCAAAGAAAAGATAAATAATATGGCCAGCACAGTTCTGATGGTCGTAGCCGCGGTTGCTTTCCCCAACGACACCCCATGATCATACAGGTACCAGACCTGTGCAAATCCTCCGCCAGTAGCCATTGGCGTAATGTTCGAAAAGAAAATATTTATAAACACTAGCTTCGTCATTGCCTTAAGCGGGATTCGAAACCCTAAAGCAACCAACGTGTAGTAAAAGCGTAACCCATCAGCGGCAAAATAAAGCAGCAATAAAGCGATGGCGGCTACGATTAGCTTGGGCTGTAGAAGCTGAGCGTCAAAGCTGAAGCTTCTTTCAGAGAAATGTTCAAATACGGTATAAAAGCCAGCCAGAGTTAACGCAGTAAAAAGAGCAGCAAAAAGGGCTAACCGTTTCCATGACACTTTTGGCTTGTGCCCTGATAACTCTTTTTCTTCCTCCACTGAAGTATTCATTTACTGCTGCCGTCACCGATAGATAGGGAGATTATGTGGTGACGACAGCAGGATGTCAAAAAGCTAAGGCTGGAGCACTAGTTATAAGCAGGCATTAAGAATACTTCACGCACACAATTTCTTGGGTTTGCCGATAACGCATAGAGAACTGCATCAGCCACATCATCAGGATCAAGCTTGTCGGGCTTAGGCTCATCAAAGAAGGGGGTGTTGACCATACCCGGCGCTATTGTCGTACACCGGCCATTCCATTCTTTCATCTCTTCTGCCAGGTTTTGCGCGAAACCGTGTACAAACCATTTAGTTGCTCCATAAACAGAGCCTTTCAAGGTGATTCTGCCTGCAGCTGAACCGGTCATTAAAAAATGCCCGGTGGTTTTGCGCAAGTGGGGCAGGGTCAACTTAGCCGTATAAAGCAACCCGTTAATGTTTACATCGATCATGGATTTCCACTCGCCGGGATCGCCATCTTCGGTCCCTGCGCTCGACACACCTGTCCCGGCGTTTGCAAACACCGCATCTAACTGACCAAATTTTTCTACGCCTTGCTCTACCACTTGCTGAAGCTCGTCGTAGCTCCCGGCATCGGCTGCGACGCCAATTGCTTTATCGCTACCAAACTCGTTAATTAATTCATCGAATAGCTCTTTGCGCCGCGCAGTTAAGATCAGCCGGTGGCCTTCAGCTGCGGCCTTTTTTGCAGTTGCCTTACCGATACCGCTTGAGGCTCCAGTAATCAATACAACCTTAGACATACTGTCTCCTTTTTTGCCAGATTAAAAATCATCCAGCTATTTAAACTCTTTACTCGCTGCCTTTATCGCCGTTGCTAACGACTGAGTGGCTGACTCAAGCCCACCACTAATATCCGACCAGGCATCTTTGCTCGATTTCTTAAGGCTATCAAGTCGCTCTTCAGCTTCATCTTTCAACGTTTCGAGTTCTTTGATTTTTTGCTCATACTTGACCTGAGACTCTGCCTCTGCCTGTCTTGCTTTGGCTTTCAACCGGTCAATTTCTGCTTTCATCTCATCAATTTTTGCTTGATGCTTTTTCTCAAATGCGTCTTTATCATCGTTCTTGTGGCTCATACTTACCTCCAGAGTTCGCTGATTTAGCAAGTGCCTACGCTATTTAATAAGGATAAATCGTGGAATTTGATCACTTGGTAGGCGCAGTTGACTATTTAAGCTAACGTTTTCTACGCGATCTCTTTGACCGTCGCTGCCACCATAGGTACCCGCCGGTTATAGCCAATAGTAAAGGAATCACACCAACCACTGCCCAAATAACTTTGGTTGTCATTCCTGCGAAAGTCCCAAAGTGTAAACGCCGGGTGCTGTCCAGCGTTTTAGCCAGCAGCCCTTGTTCGTTTAAATTATAAGTACTTTGATACTCACCGCTTTGCGAATCGAAGTTCACCACACTGCCATAGTTACTCAATAAGGGATTAGCTGTTGGAGCCCGCCCAAAAACAGTAAAAGGCAAGTCAGGTTCAAACGGAAACAGGAGATAGGTTGGTTTAAAGCCATCTAGCCGCTGTTTGCTTTGCTCAACCAATCGGTCGATATCAACCGAATCCGAGTAGAGCCTATCCTGCATTATGTGATGCTCTTCGCCGGCACTGTGCTCTTTCCACTCTTCATAGTATATGAGGCCGCTGTAGTAACCGCCAGTAATGCCAATTACCAAGAGCACAGGGGAAGCTAGCGTGCCCCCCATTTTATGCAGGTCACTGAATACCACCAACAGACGCTGATTCCAACGCAATGTAAACAGTCGCGCCCAAAATCGCCGATAAATAATTAGCCCCGAAACGCCCATAAAAACCAAAAATACGGCAAGTAAAAAGCTGATAATAACACCCAGCTGTTCATCAAGACCGTCTATATCGTTCAACAACAGCGTATAGTGCAGCTCAACCAGCCAGTCAGTTAGGTAGTGTCCAGACTCTTTCGGTTGGCTTTGTAATTCGCCGGTATAAGGGTTCAGGTGGGCCTTATACCAGCTGTCAGTGCCTTCTTTGATAACAAAAACACGATCAGCTTCCGTGTGACCCGGTGGGAAGATTTCCCAACTACCAATCTCGTAGTCAGGCAACTGCTGGTTAATACTGTCTTTTAATGCATCGTAGGACTGTCGGTCTCTGCCTTGAGCATCTACCGTTGCCACGCCTTCCATGAGCCATGCATCAATTTCGGTTTTAAAGACAACAATGCTGCCGGTAAGGCATACAACAAGAAACGGGATCATAAGAATGATCCCGGTCCAACCATGAATTTTATGAAGCTGCTTTTTCATGTTTTAAAACGTATAAGTTACTGTGGCTGAATAATTAGCAGGTGCGCCATAAAAACCTTGCGCCCAATACAAGCTATTCAGGTACTTTTCGTCGGTCACGTTATACCCGTTGACACGAAAACTTAAATGGTCGTTAACCTTGTAGCTGGCCATTAATCCTAGCAAGCCATAGGCAGATTGACGGGTAATAATGGTTTCGCCGGCATTTTCGTACATATCACCAACCGTTCCCTGCACTCGCGACGTTGCATCTTGCCATTGATAAGTAGCTCCGATCTTAAGTTCAGGCATCGTTGGTAGCTGATAGGTCAATGATGAACGGAACAGCTTCTCTGCTGTGTAATCTTCTACCAAAGAATCGCCGTCAACATCGAACACCGTTGCAGAAGCACTGCCTTGCAAACCTTCGATAATTTCACCAGCAAGTTCAAGCTCTATACCATCACTACTGACGCCATCAGCAGCGCGATAAACCGGCTCTGGCACACCAGTTTGCGGGTTGATGACATCGCCGTCACTTACCGCCAGGTTCTCTTGCTCGATGTGGAAATACGCTAAGCTCAAAAGTGCACGCTGGTTAAATAAATCAGCCTTAATTCCAAGCTCTGAATTTTTACCGGTTAGTGGCTCCAAACGCTCGAAGTTACGATTACGCTCGGTCTGAGCCAAAAAGGTTTCGGTATAAGACGCGTAAGTAGTTAACGAGTCCGAAACATCATAAGTCACGCCAAAATAAGGGATGAACTGCGCGTCGTCTCGAGACTGATCAACACCATAACCTACCCCATCAGTTTCGAAGTCGTTATAACGGCCTCCTACTAATAGCTTTAAATCGTCAGTCAACGAGAGCCGAGCTTGGGCGTAAACCGCTTTTTGCGTATTATCTATAACACTACCAGCCTGACTATCGGTAAACTCTGGTAAAGGCGTATCACCATCCCATTCATTCAGCGCAGGCATTACTGGAAATCCATTGCCTGTATGGTAGTCGTAAACTGACGAGTCAACGTAATCAAGTCGCGAGTAGTTAGCACCCACTACCACATCATGTAATTGTCCCCAGGCGCTAAAGCTACCACTGGCATAGACATCCAGCATATCCTGCTTATCATCAAGATCGTATTCACTGCCGTAGCCGATTAGACCCAAGCCGGTTTCAGGGTCCAGCCCAACTCCCGCATCGGCCAAATATGTGTAAAACAATAAGCTATCTTCGTCTGTTCTTACTCGGTTGTATGCTGCACGCAACGTCCAGTTATCACTAAGCGCTGCCTCTAAATCAACAAAACTGCGGCTTTCACTTACTTTCCATTCTGACCAATCCGCAGCTACGTTCGTTGATTCGTGGTAGTTTGTCGGGGTGCCATCACCATAATACAGAGTTAACGCGCCCCACATATTACCGTCGGTATGACTTTCATGCTCGCTGTGACCAACCGTAACGAGCGCATTATCCGTCAAGGCGAAATCTGCTACGGCATAGAACACCTTGGTGTCATTTTCGTACCGGTCGAGGTAAGACTCACCGTTATCTAACGCAGCAACCACTCGCCCGCGAGTACGTTGGCTTAGTTTGCCTGAAGCATCGATCTCAACCCGCTTTTGATTCCATGAGCCCAGCTTTCCTTGCAGGCTCACTTGGGTATCGGAGGTCGGGCGCTTGCGAACCATATTAATGGTCGCCGCCGGACTACCGACACCCGTCATAATGCCATTAGCACCATGAATAACTTCGACCCGCTCATATAAAGCAGTATCGATACGGCCATGGGTATTATTGTTGACCAAAGGCAAACCTAAACCGTCAACCTGGAAGTTATTAAGCTCAAACCCCCGAGAGGTATAATACACGCGGTCGGTCTCTACATTCTCAACGTTGACTGCTGCGGCACTTTCTACCACAGAGTTAATATCGTCCAGCCCAAAGTCTTCTATTTGCTGACGAGTAATCACGGTCACCGTTTGGGGTGTTTCTTTCAGCGTCAAACCCAGCTTAGTAGCACCTTCCGCTGAGGAGCTGCGATACCCCTCTTGCTGTTGACCGGTTACCTTTAGTCTCTCCATCACCTTATCGGTGTCCTGAAACTCCTCGGCGGCAAGGGTTAGTGGCAGTCCTGCCAAAGTTAATGATAATGCAATTTTAGACAGCTTGTTCACGAGCAACCTCTGTTAGTAATCGAAGCAATTCAAGTTGGCGCAAACGATAATACAAATGAGAGTAATTCGCAATACCAATTTTTGGATACTTTATTTGTGCCGGCAATCCAATTCGCTACATAAACGTATTAACGGGCACGATGAATCATTAACGGAGAACACAATGTCTGACGTAGCAGGAAAAGTAGTCATTATTACAGGTGCCAGTAGCGGGCTCGGAGAAGCCTCGGCGAAAATGTTAGCGGCAAAAGGCGCAAAACTGGTTCTGGGTGCTCGTCGTGAAGAGCGTTTAAAGGAGTTGGTTGGCGAGATTAAGCAACAAGGTGGCGAAGCCATTTACAAAACAGTTGATGTAGCCAAACGTGAACAAGTAGAAGCACTGGCGAAGGCGGCTCGAGAACAGTTTGGCCGCATTGATGTGTTGGTTAATAATGCAGGTTTAATGCCTCTTGCGCCGTTAGACGAGCTTAAAGTCGACGAATGGGATCAAATGATTGACGTTAACATTAAAGGTGTGATGTACGGCGTTGGTGCCGTATTGCCAACAATGCGCGAACAACATAGTGGGCATATTATTAACTTATCGTCTGTAGCAGGTCATGTTGTGTTCCCTGGAGCAACGGTCTACTGTGCTACTAAGTATGCCGTTAAAGCTATTAGCGAAGGCATTCGTCAGGAGTCTAATGGTGAAATTCGGTCAACCAATATTTCTCCAGGCGCCGTTGCCACCGAGCTGACTGACCATATTAGTCATAAAGACTCAAAAGAGATGGCAGACGACTTATACAACGACGCAATTGACTCAGACGCAATAGCTCGAGCTATTACCTTTGCCATTGAACAACCGGGTGAGGTTGATGTAAACGAAATGATTATTCGACCGACCAAACAAGAACTTTAATTGCCAAATAAGCAAGGAACAGAATGAACACATACAAAGCGATTAACTTGGTGAAACGACCACAGCCTGGTCCAATCACCGAGGAGATATTCGACGTGGTGGAAAAGGAGCTTCCGCCCGTCGGTGACAACGAAATACTCATTAAGCAAACCCATATGTCGTTAGATCCTGCCATGTTTGGCTGGATGAGTCCTGATACAGAAAGCTATATACCGCCTGTTGAACTGGGATCTGTAATGCGCAGTTCTGGTGTTGGCCAAGTGGTTGAGAGCAACCACCCTGATTTCGCCGTTGGTGACCGGGTAATGGGAATGATGGGCTGGCAGGAATACGCTCTTAGTAATGGTCAGGGCATCAACAAAGTGGAGGCTGACGTTCCCGATGAAACAGTGTTGTCAGTATTCGCACTGCCCGGCTTAACAGCTACTCAGGGGCTATTTAATGTAGGAAAGCCACAACAAGGAGAAACGCTTGTTGTGACCGGAGCCGCAGGCTCGGTTGGTTCAATTGTTGGGCAGCTGGCAAAAGCTGAAGGTTTAACCGTTATCGGGGTCGTTGGTAGCGACGAAAAGGCCAACTGGATCGTTAATGAGCTCGGTTTTGACGGAGCTATTAATTACAAAGAAGGTGATCTGCATGATCAGTTAACCAAATTGACTCCTGACGGCATCGATTTATACTTTGAAAACACCGGAGGACCCATTCAACACTTGGTTTTCGAACGTATGAATGCCCATGGTCGAGTGGTTGTCTGCGGAATGATCGCTGATTACGGTAAGCAAGTTCCCGATCCGGGCCCAAACTGGATTCCTATCATCAAAAAACGTTTGACCATTCAGGGCTTTACCATGCCCGATCATTTTGACGAGATTCCAAGTTTACTGGCTAAGCTCACCCCTTACGTTATGGAAGGTCAGGTTAAATACCGAGCACATGTGCTGGAAGGACTTGAGTCGGCCATTGATGGGTTAAACCTGTTTTTCACTGGCGGTAACCAAGGTAAATTAATGGTGAAACTATAGTTTTTCCAGGTCTTCCAAGCGTTGAGGTTTGGAAAAGTAGTACCCTTGATAATAAACACAGCCCATTGCCTGTAGGGTAGTAAGCTCAGAGCTAGTCTCTACCCCTTCCGCAATAACAGTGAGGCCTAGCCCGTAAGACAGCAATAATATAGCTTCAACTATTTGGTAGTTGGAGCTAGTTCGTTCCAGCCCCTGAATAAAGCTTTTATCAATTTTTAGTTCGCTCAGCGGGAGTTGAGCCAGGTAGCGCATAGAAGAATAGCCGGTGCCGAAATCATCCAGCGAAAAAGTAATGCCAGCCATGTTTAACGCGGCCATTTTCGCAGAGACATCTTCGGTACTATCGACCAATAGCTGTTCCGTCAGCTCTAAATGCAGACGCTTAGGGTCAATGTCTCGCTGTCTCAGCTTATCGAGTATTTCATCCACGAACTGCGTTTGTCTAAATTGTAGTGGGCTAATATTTATCGATAACCGCACCGATTCATGATCCGCCCTTGCCGACATCCATTCAATAAAGTCACATGCCTGATCGAGCAGCCAGCTACCTATCTTTAAAATCGTACCATTATGTTCGGCGATTGGAATAAATTCATCAGGCGCAATCATTTCGGTGCCCGACTTCCAGCGTAATAGCGCTTCGTAGCCAATAAGCTGCCCCCCAGCCTGATACTGAGGCTGAAACATTAAAAACAGCTCAGATAGTAGTTCGGGGGATTTAAGTTTTTGATCAATTTGCGCAGAAAGCCGGTAATTATCGCCAATTTCCGGCTCATAAATTGTTAGCTCGCCGCGGTTTCGCACTTTTGACCGACTCAGCGCACTTTGGGTGTTATGCAGTATTTCTAAAGCATTACTCTTGGGGCCATCTACAATGCATCCACCAGCAGAAATTGAAAATGAAATTCGCTCGTTTTCAAAGGATATAACTTGTTCTAGTGTTTGTTTGATTTGATTAAACTCATTGAGAAGCTGTCGTTTGTCGGAAATATTTTTAATCAGTACCGCAAACTCGTCTTCTTGGACTCGCGCTGCAGTTACATGAGATAACGAAGCTAATCTCCCGCCTACCTGGGTCAGCACCTTATCTCCTGCATCTACGCCAAAACCCTCGTTGATCAAGGTGAAATCATCGATATCAAGACAAATTAATGCATGGCTTTCTGCTTGAGTTGCAGCGTAATCGTCGACTAAGGCCCCTAATTCGACTAATAAAGCATTTCGATTAAGCATTCCAGTCATTGAATCGGAATCGCGTAAAGATTGTAGTTCTTGTTGTCTTTCTATATTAGGCCGCAAATCACGGAGCGTTCCCATAAACCTCCGTTGACCTTCTTGAAAGTATTCACAAATACGCAGCTCGACAGGGATTACTTGATGCTGTCGGTCGACCACTTCAACATTCAGCATGCTGCCAATAATCTGGGCACTACCAGTTTCTATGTAACGTTGAATGTAGCTGTCATGATTTGCTTGATGATGCGCCGGCATGATGCTGCTAATGTTTTTGCCCAGCAATTGTTCCTGAGAAAAATCCAGTAGCTTTTGCGCAGCCGAGTTTGCAAATAAGATGACACCACCCTCGTCGGTGGTAAAAATGGCATCAAGAATATTGTCGAGGATTTTGTCCGCTGTATTGCTATATTCTCTGAGCTCGTTATTAGCGTTTTCCCGCCGGCTAACGTCATAGACGAAACCGGTCCATACCACCACCCCGTCATGTTGGCGTTCTGGGTATGAACGAGCTTCTAACCACAGCTCTTCACCTGAGGCTTTAATGACTGGAAAAACAAAGCAAAACTCACTCAGGTTTTGATAAGATTCCTGAATTAATTGCTGCATCTCAGCTTCGTAGCTGCGTGGAATAAGATCAAACAAAGCATTTTCATTTTCGATAATGAGATCGCGGCTAACCCCGGTAAAGTCCTCTATTCCGAGGCCTAAATGGGTAAACCGAGATTTACCATCCGGACTAACCTGAAACCGATAAAATGCTCCCGGCGTCAAAGCTGCAATCTTTTCAAACATGTTGAGCTCCCATCACGCGATACATAGGTTGCGCCGATAGCGAGAGCCTCACTCTATTACTTTGACCTAACCACGCTGCTGCTTTCCTAGCCAAACCTATCCCCTGGTCTTTATTACTTGCTTCCGTCAAGTACTTACTGCCAAATAACAAAACGAGATTCAGTGTAGTACTTTATTTTTTTATTATACAAGTAGTGTTGCTTTAGTCATTTTTTTTATAAACTGAAATACTCATTCTAACTCGTAAGCTTAGTCAAATGGAAAGACGCAAAAGCAATAGACGACTGCATCGCAAGGAAAGGTTAACAACAGCCCTGTTAATAAAAATTAGCTCTTGGGCTATTTCTATTGTACTAATTGCTTCGGCAATTACTTTTATCATCACCTACCAAAGCGCTCATCGCCAAGTCATTGATAGCCTACAAGAAGAAATTGCTTTAACGCTAAAGCACAATCAACGTCGATTTAGCCAAGTCGAGCAGCGCGCCGAAGTTCTCGAACAACAGTTTTTGTTGCGCTATCAAGTTATGCGAGACAACCAACAACAAAGTCTGCAAAAGTTTGACAGTTGGTATCAGACAACATCACCTGGAGTCGTGCGTTTAAGCCCCAAGTTTAATGCGGGGATTCAGTTCGGCGATCAATATTTTAAACATTTATCCGCTTTTTTAGGTCCTCGCTCGCAGCCCATTAGCGACGAATTAAAAATAAGAACTATTGCAGCTCAATACACCTTAAACGCATTGGGTCCAGGGTGGCAGAATCACGTTGCTAATAGCCACTTTTCGATGCCTGAAAACGTGTTGATACTTTACTCCAAAACCAAGCCTTGGGGGCTACTAGCCGACGAAAAGTTAGTTATTACGGATTTCTCAGTAGTAAAATCAACGCTAACCACCGAAAATCCGAAGAGAGAACCCAACTGGACTGGGCTTTACCATGATATATCGGTCGATGAATGGACCATCACCTATCAGCGCCCTGTTGATATAAATGGTCAGCACTTGGTTAATGCCAGTTTCGATATTACCTTAGATCGATTACTTACTGATTTAACATCAAAAAATCGCTCTAGTGCAGAGCACATGGTGTTAAATACAGAGGGCCATTTAATTGCCGCTTCTAATTTATCAGCGGAGGCAATGGCAGAAAGCGCAAAGCTAACCCCAGACAGTTATCAAGAGCCGACTTATCAAACGGTTAGCAAAATAATCGCTGAACAAGATATATCAACATTACCGAATAACCTAGAGCTTGAAGGCAACGATAAACTAGTGATTATTAATAAAATAGATGGGCCTAACTGGTGGTATGTGACACTTTACCCACTCGCAGAGATACAAAAAGAAGCTCTTGCATTACCCATAAAACTTGTTGCTGCCGGTACTGCCCTTGTAGTCATTATACTGTTGATGGTTTATTGGCTAGTGACAAAGGAAGTGTCTCGACCACTGCATGCGGTTGCCAAGGTAGCCTCGTTAATGGGTGAAAAAAACTACCAGGATGCTTTGCATGAGGAAGCCGCCAACATAAATGCAAAAGGAGAGGTAAAGCAGGCTCTGAATGCATTTAAAACGATGGCATCACGATTTATTACCGCTCAACACGACTTAGAAAAGCAGGTCGCAATTAGAACTGCAGAGCTAGCTACAGCCAATCAAAAACTAGATGCGTTAGCACATATGGACGGCTTAACAGGATTGCTTAATCGCCGGGCGTTTGATCGTGATTTACTCGCGGCAACGCAAGAAAGCGACTTGAGCCCCTATCTAGTATTATTTGATATTGATAGCTTTAAACCCTATAACGACAATTACGGGCATGAAGCTGGTGATCAGGCATTGAAAAAAATTGCCGCTTATTTAAAAAGTAATACCGCGTTTAACACATACCGATACGGAGGCGAGGAGTTCGCCATCATTATCTTTGAAAAACATGTGGATGACATTAAAAAGCTTTTAAATGAAGTTCTCGACGGCATCGTAAAACTAGCTATTGAACATCGATATGGCCAGACCGACACCGGAGTACTAACAATAAGTGCCGGTGCCGCTCCTATCGTAGCAGACGATTCACCCGAGCATGCGATCCAGCGGGCAGACAAAAAACTATACGAGGCCAAACACAGTGGCAGAAATCGTGTTTGCGTCGGACACTCATAAAAGCCATCAGGATATTTACGATTACTGAAACTTTCTTTGTAATCTGTCGCTAAAACACGTAGATTACGCGCCTATTTTTTGTTCGGGTGCTCAATAGTGATTTCTGCTGCAAACATCACCATGCAATTTGGTGCAAAACCTCTTTTCGAAAATATCTCTGTTAAATTTGGCGAAGGGAATAGATACGGTCTGATTGGCGCAAATGGCTGCGGCAAATCTACGTTTATGCGAATTCTCAGTGGTGAACAGGAGCCATCAGCCGGTAATGTATCGATTGAACCCAACATGCGCGTGGGTAAGTTGCGCCAGGACCAGTTTGCCTATGAGCAATACAGTGTCATTGATGCAGTAATCATGGGCCATGAACAGCTATGGCAGGTTAAATCAGAGCGCGACCGCATCTATGGCCTCTCCGAGATGAGCGAGGAAGATGGCATGCGCGTAGCGGATCTGGAAGTCGAGTTTGCAGAGCTTGATGGTTATACCGCTGAGTCGCGAGCCGGTGAACTCCTGCTAGGTGTAGGAATACCATTAGAGTCTCATTTCGGTTTGATGAGTGACATTGCTCCGGGCATGAAGTTACGGGTATTGCTGGCACAGGTGCTATTTTCTGAGCCCGACATCATGTTACTGGACGAGCCCACCAACAACCTGGATATCAATACTATTCAGTGGTTAGAAAATGTTCTTAACGAACGCCAGGCTACCATGATTATTATTTCGCACGATCGGCACTTCTTAAACAGTGTTTGTACTCATATGGCCGACATTGATTACGGTGAGCTTAGGGTTTACCCGGGTAACTACGATCAATATATGTTCGCAGCAACTCAAGCCCGCGAACAGCTGCTTAATGAAAACAACAGAAAGAAAGAAAAAATAGCCGAACTGCAACAATTTGTCAGCCGCTTCTCCGCCAATGCATCAAAAGCAAAGCAAGCAACCTCTCGTGCGCGGCAAATCGAAAAAATTGAACTGTCTGAAGTAAAAGCGTCGAGCCGTGTTAGCCCGTATATTCGCTTTGAACAAGAGAAAAAGCTTTACCGACTGGCATTAGAAATGGAGAACGTCAATAAGTCGTTTGATGATTTGCACGTGTTAAACAACGTCAGTGCGATGATCGAAGTCGGCGAAAAAGTCGCTATTTTGGGCCCTAACGGCATTGGTAAAACCACGTTGCTGAAATCCTTAGTTGGCCAACATAGCGTTGATAGTGGGCTAATTAAATGGTCAGAAAACGTCAGTATTGGCTACTATGCGCAGGATCACGCCGACTGGTTTAAAGATAAAATAAGTGTATTTGACTGGATGAGCCAGTGGCGACAACCACACCACGATGATCAGGCAGTACGTGGAGTATTAGGTCGCATGTTATTTTCACAAGATGACATTAAAAAGCCGGTAACGATTTTATCCGGTGGCGAAAAAGGCCGAATGATCTTTGGTAAATTGATTATGCAACGCCCTAACGTATTAATTATGGACGAGCCCACCAACCACTTAGATATGGAGTCTATAGAAGCCCTTAACCTGGCGCTCGAACACTACGACGGAACTTTGTTGTTTGTCAGCCATGACCGCGAGTTTGTCTCGTCATTGGCCTCTCGAATTATAGAGCTTACAGACCAGGGAATGCGCAATTTCTCTGGCACTTACGACGAATACCTGCGCCAGAACAACGGGGTCAAGACGATCAGTAACTAAGCATTACTATGAAAACCCTCTATTAGCTGCTTGTATCAGCGATAGAGGGTTACGTTAATCCCACTCAGTTATAACCACTCTCTAGTTGGCCCGACCGTAGGGCGAAAATTTCTTCAGTTTCCTCTGTAAGGTTCTGCGGTGCATACCCAACGCCTTCGCTGCCGCACTAATATTGCCTTCGTAAGTAAGTAACACACGCTGGATATGCTCCCATTCTACCTGCGCGGGCGTCATAGGAGTGTGACCCAGTGCGCTACCTTGTTTTTCTTTAGTGCAGTCGTGATGAGAGATTCGCTGTAATAGCTCTGACAGTCCTACAGGTTTCGCCAGGTAATCAGTGGCTCCGCGGCGCATGGCTTCTACCGAAGTTGCTATGCTCGCATATCCGGTAAGCATGATTAGGTGTCGCGGGTTAAATTGCTCGCGTAGTCGAGCAATTGCATCCAACCCCGAACTATCCGCTAAGCGCATATCCAAAAAAATAGCATGCACACTGTCGACTGATTCTCTTAACGCCGCGCACTCGTTATCAAAGGCCAGGACATAATAAGACGTTTGCTGGCTCAAGCGACGCTGAAGAACATCACGAAACGTAGTATCGTCATCGATAATAATAACGACTGAACTCATTCGTCACTCTCCGCTAAAGGCAAAATTACCTTTGTAACGATGTGTTCACCCTGTAACTGCCAGCTGACCGAACCACCGAACTTTTCGATAGTTGCATTACTCACCACTGCTCCCACGCCAAATCCTTTTTCACTTGCACTAACACGCGTACCCAACCAGGCTAACTGCTCTTCATCCATTGTTTTTTTGTTATTCTTAATTGTTAAGTTAAACTCTTTGAGATTAGTAGCTATAGTCACCAAGACAGGTGTGCTCTCCCCGTTCGCTGCATCACAACCGTTCATAACAATACTAGAAAGCGCAGGCACTAAGGTGGCATCGGCATAAACCTTAGCCTGACTTTTCAGGCTCTGTTGCTCCCACACAACGTTCGCTTCAGGACGATTTAAACTAATAATATGTTGCAAGGTTTGGCAAATATTACCCGCAAAATAAACAGACATTCGCTGCTCCCGAACATCGTCAGCAATACGCCGCCAGCTTCGCAAATGTTCCTCAATACGTGAAAACTGTTCAACAATCGGTTGTAACCAGGCCGGACTAGGTTGTTGTTCCTGAGCTTCCTCAAGTAGCAAACGCAAAGACTGAGCTGGCGTAGCAACCTCATGCGCCAACTGAGCCGCTGCCGTACCAATTGCAAGCAACTGCTCATCGCGTAATTGGCGCTCCCTTAACTGGCGAATAGCCTGCTCTCGCTGTGTTAGCTGATACCTGAAATAGCTGATAACCAATGACACTAGACCGCTCGTTATCACGAAGCTAATCACCATTGAGTAATAGTGTTCTTCCATACCTGAAACGTGGTAGTGCAGCGGCAGTAGTAACAACTGAATGCCTTGCGCAGCTGCACTTATCAGAAGTACACCCCCCGCATACACCAGCGGAAGTACCGTAAATGCAAGCACCACAGGAATCAGCAGAACCGCATTAAAGGGATTGCTGGCAGCACCATAGATTGCAATAACACTGTTCAGTGCGATCACATCTATCACCAGCATTAGCCCCACAAGCCAAGGAGCTAGACGGACTGAGCGCCGGTATAACAAGATCAGCAGCAATGACATAAACGTATCCTGGTTAAAGAACCTTTTTTAAGGCACTAGAATGCATAACCTACCGCCAAGTTTATAGAGCGCCCCGGTCCGGAAAGCTGCTTAAAATCTTGTGCATTATCTGATTTGAATTCAGCGACACTGATCCCTCCCAACGGCTGTTCATAATAATCGTCAAGTAAGTTTGTGACTTCGAGCGATAACATGAGCCGCTCGTGACGCCAACGGGTGCCAGCGGTAATAATTGCGTAGCTACCGGTTTCATTTTCCAAGCGCCGCAGATCGACATCGTCTTTTTCTCCCGCCCACTCCCAGGTTAAGTGGTTACTGAAATTTCCCAATTGGTGCTCAATACCTAAATCTATCGTCAACGGACTAATTTGGTACAGAGGTGTGCCGGTATCTACACGCTCACCCTTGGTTAAAGAAAATTTGCCATTGAGCTGCCAATCACCATAATTAGGATGTTGTAGCAGCGTCGAGCTCATTGCCGCGTCTAGTCCGACAAGTTTCGCGTCTAAGTTGGCAAACTGTAAGATATTTCGTTGCCCGTTTGCTTCGTCTGACCGGCTGAAGCTTCTTACTACCTCTGCATCGATATAGTCGTTTACGTGAGTATAATAAGGTGTCACTTCAACGCTAAAATGCTGGTCAACACTCTCTTTTTTGTAACTTACACTCAGGGTGTGAGCCGTTTCCGGTTTTAAATCAATACGCCCGATATAACCGTTACCATCGCCGAACCAACCAATCATTGTGCTCGCCATAGTGCCTCTGCCCCAGGAGTAGCGTTCATATAAATTGGGCGCTCGATTTTTGCGGGCCAAGCCAATACTTAAGGTATTTTCACGATTTATTTGATGGCTTGCCATAACCGAAGCATCAACCACCAAGTCAGTCTGTTTACGGTCTGCCTGATTAAAGTCAGCAGCTGCTTCAGAGTCAAGGTTCGGCATTCCCATGACATTGGGCATTGCGTTATAGGGCCGCACTTTATCTGCATCGGTCCGTATCTGTTCAATCCGCACACCGGCCGAAGTTTGCCAACCACCTGACCACATGCGTTCAGACTCAAGGTAACCGGTAATACGCTGACGCACTCCATTATTTATATTAATGTAGTCATTAGGCCCCATCATCATTGAATCCGGCACTGCTGGCCACCAATCATCAAGGCGATAATGATACAGCTCTTGACCAATACGCACCTGATGATTACTCGATAGATTTATATTCCAGCGCAACTGGTAGCTGTAATCATCCGCTTCGGTTTCCATGGGCATCTTGCCGGGCTTTTCGTCGGTGAAAAAGCCCATTTGGTGGTTAACCTGTTGCCAATTGAGCTGGCCCTCAAATTCAGTCGAATCAAATTCTCTTTGATAAAGCGCAGTCAACCCGAAGCTTTCGTTATTGGTCATGTCCATATATTGATTCGGATACCCCTGGAAGGGTATCGACTGGTAAGATACTTTTACTGCCAATTGCTGCTGCTCACTTTTCCCAGCGACGGTAACACTGTGGTTTTGCGCGCGATACAAGGTATCGAGTACCTTATTGCCGTCCCCATCTTCATAGCTCTCAGCGTCTTCAAATGAACCATTATAAGCCAAGCTAAATGAGTCATTTGCCAATCGCGTTTTTAGGCTATAGGTTTGTGCCTTGTCATTGCTGCTATAAGCTCCCAAAATAACGCCCTCAAGCCAGGTCATGTCCTCGGTATTACCGAACCTCGGTGACATGGTATTCAAGGTAATAACCCCCGCAATATTATCGCCGCCCATACTAACTGGGGTAACCCCAGCGATGACTTGGGCGCTTTGCACCTGTCCAGCAGCAACATAAGAAAGTGGGGGGTTCATTTGATTAGCACAAGAAGCAGTGATCTCGGCGCCATCAATCAGGACCTTAATCCTATCCCCCATCATGCCCCTCATTACAGGTAATGCAGATACCCCGCCGGCCGCGGAAAAGTCCACGCCCTGTTGACGTAACAATTCATCAACGCCACCCATTTCTATCAGTGCGGGTACCTTTTCACCACGTATTTTAATAATTTCAACTGGTTCAGCCCAAGCAACAGAGCTCACAGGCATTGCTATTGCAAACAAGGTCGACAACGGTGCTAACTTCATAGGTAACGTCCTTTTGTATAGATGCGACTGCATTATAAGGAGTCACCGTCATCACCATAACGTGGCAAATTGTCGCAGCGAGAATAACGCTTACCCTGCTCTACCTAACTGTTTTTTGCTACCCACTGTTGCAACTGGCTTGCCGACATGACACCAGCCTGCCTGGTAACTTCTTGTCCGTTTTTAATCAGTAAAGTTGTCGGAATACTCCGTACCGCATATTGCTGAGCTAAGTGAGGCTCTGTTTCTGTGCTTATTTTCAAAAACTGAGCATCGTACGGCATCTGCTTTGCAGCTTGCTCATAGTGGGGCCCATATTGCTGGCAAGGTCCGCACCAACTCGCCCAAAAATCAATCACCAGCGGAAGCTCGGCCGTTTGGTGAGCACGAAACTGGTCGCTATTCACGACAATTACATCACCGTTAAACAATGTTGATTTGCATTGCCCACAAACAGCGCCAGCTTCTCGTTTTGCAACCGGTATGCGATTTTTCTTGTGGCATGCAGGACATGCCACAACTATGTTTTCGGCCATGCTCAAGCACTTCCTTTTGGTTTATCGGTTGAAGCCCCAATCAACTTGTAAAGTAAACAGAATTTAAACACTGACGTCCCCAGTATCACCGCACCCAGGATCCACCAAAAGTTACCAGCCTGCACTGACCAAACGATCAGAGCGATACCCAAAATCGCTCGCAAAATGCGATCAATACCACCTACATTTGCCATGATAATGCTCCTTTAATAAACAATGTGAACTATAAATTATGCTTTTTACGTAATTGTAGTACTGCTTTTAATTAATTAAAGATTTATTCAATGCTAAATTTAGACTTTTCTCAAAGAGTGATCATAAAAACGGCTGAACAACCCTGGATTGATAGTCCTGCGGCAGGAGTTCGTCGTAAGCTGTTAGAACGTGAAGAAGCAGAGCGCGGCAGAGCGACAAGCATCGTAGAGTATAAACCTGGCGCTTCGTTTAAAACGCACCAGCACCCATTGGGTGAAGAAATCTTGGTGCTTGATGGTGTTTTTTCCGATGAAAACGGGGATTACCCAGCAGGAACTTACATCCGAAATCCTCCCGGTACCGCCCATGCGCCATTTAGTCTTAATGGCTGCAAATTGCTGGTCAAACTTCACCAGTTCCAACCCGACGACTCAAGAACGGTGCGGATTAATACCAATACGGCTAAGTGGCTACCGGGCCAGGGTGACTTACAGGTTATGCCACTGCATAGCCACGGTACCGAGCATGTTGCACTGGTAAAGTGGCCTGCCAGGGAGGTTTTTAAACCACACCGACATATGGGAGGCGAAGAAATACTGGTTCTGTCGGGTGAATTCTGTGATGAACGCGGCCGCTACCCCACAGGCACCTGGATGCGCAGTCCGCATATGAGTACTCACCACCCCTTCGTTGATGAAGAGACCATCATTTGGGTGAAAACCGGACATCTTCCCGATTAGCGATAAATTCTGGCACAGCAGTGTTACTTATGCTCACGCCATATTCTAAAACGCGTAATGATGTACCAAAAAAGGCCGCCAACAAACATAATCAGGGCAACGATATTTATCTCGTCACGTTGCCGATATTCGTCAGCTGTCAGAAAAAACCAGACCACACCAATGGCAAGCAGAATAATCGAAATAACGCCCTGCACCTGCAAACTTTTTGAGGTGTTTTCAGTGGTAATGTTGGTTTCTCCGGGTTGGTTATGCTGCTCTTTTTCTTCGGCTTTTTCACTTTTTACGTAGCCACAGGCGGGACAGCTGTAGTTATTATCCAACACCTGATCTTCACACTTGGGACACTTCTCAAATACCATAAAAGCTCCTGCCTGTTTTCATTGCTAAATTTGTTCGCCCTCTTACCAACTCGTACTGCCGGTATCTCTTCAGATATAACCAACCACCGGCGGGTGAACACTGTTTAATCACAATCCGCTGATGTCCGTAATACTGCGGATACTGGCGTCTGAGATAAGCCACTGCCTGAACACTGGCCGAACCGGTGGCTGCATCCTCAGCGGGTCCGTATTGCGGCGCGAAGTAACGCAATTGCAGCTCGCCTGATGGCGGTCGGTATACCAAAATTAGTGCGCGTTGGCTAAAACGACATAATACACCGCTATTTAACTTAAATTTAGTCAGTGACTGGCCAACTTCAAGCAGCACATAATCGTTACGACCACCACAGTAACAACCGTTAATGACAGGCTGACGAACCAATCGTCGCCAAAACCCTAAATTACGCAGTGGTCGCTGTGCTAAGGGTTTATCGAAGTAATAAGCGGACCGATGATCAAAGCCCAGTTTAACCTTACCCGCAGGGGTCAATAGCAACTCGTTAGAAGGGCTATCGGTTAGCTGATCGTTTATAAACGCTGCAACCGCAAGGTTACCGGAACCGCACCGTTGTACTGGCCTGCCACCATTTAAAAACTCAGCCTTAAACGCTCCCGGCTCGCCACTCATCAGTATTAAATTTGGAACTTGCTGGTATTCCTTAGGGACGTCAGACCAAGCTGATGCCCCACGATAAGCTATGTAGTGCCGGTTGCCGGACGCTTTCGGACCATAAAAAACATCGGCAGTGCAAAGTTCTTGCATAGCAGGCACCGGTTATCCCCCAGCATTACGTAACAACATAATCGCAAAGATTCCGTCCGGCGCCAGCCAGGTTTTTTCGCCTTGCCAGCCAGCAGAGCTTGCCAATTGCTCAAATTCTTCGGGGTGGTATTTATAAGAGTTCTCGGTATGGATGGTTTCATCCTGGTCGAACAGAATTGCTTCGCCGGCAATTGTCACCTCTTGCTGAACAAGACTGCGTAAATGCATTTCTATACGCCCTAGCTTCTGGTTATAGACGGCAACATGCCGGAACTGATCTAAATTAAAATCCGCATCAAGCTCGCGGTTCATCCTCGCCAAAATGTTTTTATTAAAATGAGCTGTAATATCTTTACTGTCGTTGTAAGCACGCTCAAGCATTTGCCGGTCTTTTTTGGTATCCACTCCCAATAACATATAACTATCTTTGCCGAGCGTGGTACGCGCATTACGTAAAAAGTCGACAGCTTCTTTAGGCTCGAAGTTGCCAATAGTCGACCCCGGGAAAAAACCGATTGAAGTGGCTTCGGAAAGCTCGAGCCGTATCGGCTTTGTAAAGTCTCCTTGAGCAACCTTAATCTCTATCTGCGGAAACGATTGGGCAAGGTCGGCCGACGCTCTTTTTAGATGCTCGCCCGATATATCGAGCGCAACAAATTCTCTCACCATCGGCAACTCTTGCAGTAACGGTTTTACTTTGTGCAGTGACCCAGCACCAAACTCTACCAGCTGAACATTATCGAGAGAATGTTGTGTAAAAAACTGATTGAGCTCCTGAGCGACGTCAGGAAGCAGCGCTAGCTCAGTACGATAAGGGTAGTATTCTTCTAGCTGACAAATCTGGTCAAAATACTCAGACCCTTGCTCATCGTAAAAGTATTTTGGCGATAGCGCTTTTTGAGACAGTCGCAATCCTGCAAGAACATCTTGCAAAAAACCTTGGTTCATAGAGCTCCCAGTTTTTACTTTATTTAGCCAAACGCAGACTGCTAAATTGCCAACGTTGATGCGCATAACAGAAGTTTCGGTACGTCGAGCGCATTTGTTGTTTAGCGGTGGCGCATGAACCACCTCGCAATACCCACTGGTTTGCCATGAATTTGCCGTTATATTCTGCTAAGGCTCCCTCAGGAGTTTTGAAACCCGGATAAGGTGTAAACGGACTCTGCGTCCATTCCCAGGCATCACCAAACATTTGCTTAAGTCCTTTTTTCCCAGTTGCCGGCTGCGGCAAGGAATATCCTTGCTCCAAAAAGTGACCACGGCACTCTTCCGACTTTGCAGCATGTTCCCACTCAAACTCAGTCGGTAAACGGCAACCGCGCCAGCGGGCAAAAGCGTCTGCTTCGTAATAGCTAATATGACAAACCGGAGCATTTAGATCTAAAGGCTGCCGCCGCTGATGAGTGATCGTGAGCCATTGCCCATCTTCCCGATGCCAATATAACGGCGCCTGCCAACCTTCCTGCTGCGCCATGGCCCAGCCGTCCGAAAGCCATAGTTTAGGACGCTTATAGCCATCATCGGCCATGAAGTCTAACCACTCTTTATTGGTGACCAAGCGCTCGCACAAGCTAAACTCGGGCACGAAAACCTGATGCTTTGGCTGTTCACAGTCATAAGCAAAGGACGACTCGGCATCAGTACCAGCAAAGGATAAACCACCTTTAAAATGAAGAAACTCAGCCGCTTTAAGGCGTTCAGAATTGCCTGAGTGCATTGAGCCTTCAGGATCTAGCGGCAGCGCATGAGGGTTTAGTGATAAAGCATGTTTAATATCGGTTTGTATCAGCTCCTGATGTTGCATCTCGTGGTGCAGCCCAATAGTAACACCTGTTTCGATTTCAGCACTCGGCGCATGCAATAACAAGTTCATGGCGTCATCAACATACTGTCGATAATCAACAATCTCTTCTAACGACGGTCTCGATAGCAGGCCTCGCTGGGGTCGGGGATGACGCTCACCCACCGTTTCATAGTAAGAGTTGAATAAATATTGATAGGCCTTGTCATACGGTTTGTAGCCCTCCAAATGAGGCTGCAGCAAAAACGTTTCGAAAAACCAGGTTGTATGCGCTAAATGCCATTTAACCGGACTTGCATCAGGCATCGACTGCAACATCATATCTTCAGCACTTAGCGAAGCGATCAATTTCATGGTTTGTGCGCGTACACACAGATAGTCGTGCTTCAAAGTGTCTTTAGCTAAGCCAGATTTTTCTTGAAGCTGAGCGATATCTCCCATTTTTTAACACTCCCTAGGTAAACGATTGCTTCCCCTATGCTGCCTCTTTACTGAGCCGTATAACCGCCATCGATCACCAACTCCGTGCCAGTAACAAACTTCGATTCGTCAGAAGCCAAATACACTACGGCATAAGCGATATCCTCAGGTTCTCCGACATGTCCTATAGGATGACGTTTATCCAGCTGCTGTCGAAACTCATCAACACCTCCCGGTGACTCTTTGCCGAGCTGTTCAACAAGCGGAGTCCAAATAAAACCAGGATGGACCGAATTAACTCTGATTTTGTCTTTTGCGTAAAACAGCGCATCATTTTTGCTCATCAATCTGACAGCCCCTTTAGACGCGTGATACGGAGGTAGGTCTGCGGCTCCTATCAGGCCATAAATTGACGACAAGTTAATGATACTGCCAGCGCCTGCCTGTTTCATTTGCGGGATCGCATACTTGGTACAAAAAAATACGCCGTTCACATTAACGCCAATGACGTTTTCCCATTCATCCTTAGTCACTTCATGAGTTGGCTTGTTCACCCCAGCAATACCTGCATTATTAACCAGGACGTCTATAGCGCCATATTCCTTGGCTATGTCGAAAAATACAGTATTTACATTGTCTTCGTCAGAGGTATCAATATGCCAATAGTGCGCTGTTCCGCCTGCGGCTCTAATTTCATCGACGACCTTTGCGCCATTTTCGTCGTCGATGTCAGTAACAGCGATTTTGGCCCCTTCTTTAGCTAGCGCTATGCAGATAGCTTGGCCAATGCCCAACGCCCCGCCAGTCACTACTGCAACTTTGCCTTCTACTCTGTTCATTCGAGTTTCCTCTCATACCTATTATGCCCAGTCCTACTTGAAAGGTTTAGCATAGCTTGGAGAGATATGCTAAAACCTAAAATACCCAGCAAATACCAGACAAAAAAAACCCAGCGCAAATGGCTGGGCTCTGAATTGCGTAACTAATTACGCTTTTTTTGCCGGTGTTGGTTGAGGTTGCTTCTGACCTTGTTGCTGGCCAGGGGTAGCTTGCTTTTGCTCACCAGGTTTGTTCGGCGTTTGTGAACCTTGATTTTTTTGCGTATCCATTATTAACTCCTTTAAGAGCTTATCAGCATCACTCAATTATGACGCTGTCCTGAATTATAGATAGCTGTCGACACTACGTCTGTTCGTTACCGCACATAGCGCAAAGCAATATTGTCATCTTTTACCAACCCTTCGCCGTAAAAGACGTAGTGAACAAAACAAAAGACTGGAATTACAATAATGAAAATCATCGCCTTTGATGTTTACGGAGCGCTGATCGCAGTCGCTAAGTCTCTATGTACTTAAGTATATTTCTGACGGCATTTTTGGCCGCCACAATACTGCCGGCTCAATCTGAGTTTGTGGTAGTGGCTGCCCAGCGGATGGAATACGATGTTTGGATAATCTGGTGGTTGGCTTCAGTCGGCAATACGCTGGGTTCAGTGGTTAACTATATTCTGGGGCGGTTTTTGGTGCAGTATCAGGATCGCCGCTGGTTTCCATTCAAACCAGCATCCCTTGCCCGTGGTCATCAATGGTTTGAACGCTTCGGCAAATGGTCACTGCTAATGGCCTGGGCACCGTTCATTGGTGATCCTCTCACCTTTATCGCCGGAATGCTGCGATTAAGCTTCTGGCAATTTTTAACTCTGGTGTTTATTAGTAAATCTGGCCGCTACGCTATTTTACTGGGGATCACGCAGATGTTTTAAAGCTCTGTTTACGGCCTGTTCCAGAACCCCGGTGGCACTCTATCGCTTTTCGTCGTCGCTCCAACGACTCTGCATGAATATGTAAACCAAATATATTAACTTACTTGCATTACCGTACTAAGAGTACTAACTAAAACAGGCAACTTACTATGAAACGTTTGGTTACAAGCCTCCTTGTTTCTGCGGCATTTGGCGCATCTGCGTCTGGTGGCTCGTCGGAACAACCTTTAATTATGCAACCCGAAATCAGCCCCGACGGGACTCAAGTTGCATTTAGTTACCAAGGCGATATTTGGACAATGTCGACGTCCGGTTCTAATCCCAATCGCTTAACCATCCATGAGGGCTACGAAAGCTCACCGAAGTGGTCAAAAGATGGTAAATCCATCGCATTCAGTAGCGACCGTTTTGGTAATGATGATGTATTTATTATGCCAAGCCAAGGTGGTCGTCCGGATCGCCTGACGTATCATAGTGCCCCGGATCGGGTTTTAGGGTTCAACAACGATAACCAGGTACTATTTAATACTCGCCGCTTGTACGCTGAAGTTGAGCGCGAGTGGGAGGTTTATAGCGTTGCACCGACAGGTGACGCAACAGAGTTCCGTTTTATGGATGCCTTAGGCTTTGATGCTGTGGTATCACCCGATGGCAAAAAAGTCGCCTTAGTGCGCAGTACGGCCAGAGTATCACGCGAGGATTACCGTGGCCCCGCTAACCGAAATATTTGGGTTTATGACACCGAGACCGATGAGTACCAGCAGTTAACGGACTTTGATGGCAATGACTTTATGCCTCAATGGTCGAGCAATAATGAGCTGTACTTTATCTCTGCCCGTGCGGGTAAATACAATGTGTTTAAGCAAAAGCTCGACGCTACCAAAGCAACACAAGTTACTAACGAACGTGAGTTTGGTGTCGAGCATTTTAGTATCGATGAGCAAGCAAACAGCCTTGTGTATCAAGCAGCTGATAAAGTGAAGCTAATTACGGGTGGTCAAAGCAAATCACTTGACCTCTCCATTCCTACTGATTTTCGGTTTGATCCTGTCACTCAAAAGTCAACGAAAGACTCACTTGATGAATATAGCGTTTCCCCTAATGGCAAGTTGATTTCTTATGCCGTACGTGGTGATTTGTTTGTTAAGCGTAACGATAAAGACGATGAGCGTTCGGTAAGGTTAACAACCGGCGCCGCAAGAGACAGAGACGTGACTTGGTTAGACGACAATACCTTATTGTTTGTTTCTGACCGTGATGGCCAAAACGATATTTTCGCTGTTACATCGGCGGACTCTGGAGAGCCTAACTTATTTAAGTCGTTAAAGCATTCTATAACGCCGATAACTCGTACTGATGCACAGGAGCGTGAACCTTTAGTTTCTCCTGACGGCAAAAGAGTTTCCTACCGCGAAGGGCGCGGTAAGTTAATTGTCGCGGACGTTGCCGAAGACAAATCACTAACCAACACGACTGTTTTATTAGACGGTTGGGCGACACCTAGTGGTGTAAGCTGGTCACCGGACAGTAACTGGTTGGCTTATGCAAAATCTGATTTGTCATTTAACAGCGAAATCTTTATTCATGCAGCAGATAACTCGCAAAAGCCAGTTAATGTCAGTATGCATCCGAAAGGTGATTACAACCCAGTTTGGTCGCCAGATGGCAGTAAGCTTGGCTTTACCTCAATGCGTAACAATGGCGACTACGACATTTGGTTTGCATGGTTAAAAGAAAGCGACTGGCAGCGCTCTCAAGAAGAGTGGAAACGCGATGAACTTGTAGCCAAACCTGATGACGCTAAAAAAGATGAAGAAGCGTCAGCGACGACAGTGAAAGATGCTGAACCCATGCAGATTGACCTGAACGACATTTATGAGCGACTGGTCCAAGTCACGCGTTTTGCAGGTAATGAGTCCGGCTTAGCATTCGACAAAGAAGGCGATCACGTTTATTACACTATTGGTGGTTCCGGTCGTCAAAACTTTAAAATGGACCAGGACTTATTCAAGATTAAGTGGAACGGTGAAGACAAAAAGCATGTCATTGAGGGTAATAAAAGACCACGCAGCTTATCGTTAAGCAAAGACGGAAAACACTTGTTTGCGTTAACCGGTAAAGGCCAGTTAGTCAAAATTGACACCAAAAAAGACGAATCCGAAGCCTTACCGACCGTGTCTCAGCAAACCATTGAACACATGGCTGAACGCAAACAGATCTTTGATGAAGCCTGGCAAGCACTGAACGCCGGATTCTACGATCCTGAGTTCCATGACAATGACTGGCAGGAACTGAAAGAAAAATATCGTCCTTTAGCATTGAAAGCATCAACGAAAGAAGACTTTCAGTACATCTTCAATTTAATGCTGGGTCAGGTCAATGCGAGCCATATGGGCTTGTATCGTGGTGAGAACCAAAAGCAGACACAAGAAACAAAAACCGGTTTAGTGGGCGTCGAACTTTTGCCCACCGATGCTGGATTATCGGTTGCCTCCGTGTTGCATAATAGTCCGGCGGCGCGCGATGACAGTCGCCTGCAAATCGATGACATCATTACGCATGTGAACCAACAGCCTGTCAGCAACATGAACTTTTATGCGGCATTAAATGGCGATGCCAACCAACGTGTTCTGCTGAATGTAAAACGGGACGGTCAAGATACGGAAGTGGTGTTATGGCCAACAACCAGTTTACGTGACGAAAAGTACGACAACTGGGTCGACACACGCCGAGCGATGACCGATGAGTATTCTGATGGACGCCTGGGTTACTTGCATATCCGCGGCATGAACTGGACCAGCTTTGAACGCTTTGAACGCGAACTAATGGCCGCTGGTTACGGCAAAGAAGGTATCGTGATTGACGTGCGCTATAACGGCGGCGGCTGGACGACCGACTACCTGATGGCGGTATTAAATGTTGAGCAGCATGCTTACACAATTCCGCGTGGCGCCACGGACGACCTGGACAAAGACCAAAAGAAATTTAGAGACAAGTATCCCTACTCTGAACGGTTACCGTTATCCGCGTGGACTAAGCCATCCATTGCAATGAGTAACGAAAATAGCTACTCGAATGCTGAGATCTTCTCCCATGCCTATAAATCATTAGGCATTGGCAAGTTGGTTGGTCGCCCCACTTTTGGCGCCGTCATCAGTACTGGCGCGGAGCGTCTCGTTGATGGATCGATTATCAGGATGCCGTTTAGAGGCTGGTGGGTTAAAGACTCCGACGCCAATATGGACTTTACCCCAGCACAGCCGGATATTGAGGTATTTAATCCACCGGCTTACAAAGCCAAAAAAGTAGATCCTCAGTTAAAACGTGCGGTTGATGAGCTTATTAAGACACTATAATGCAGTCAATTAGCGTTTAAATATGAAAAGTGAACTCTTTAAAAGGGGTTCACCTTTTTTGTTTTACCCTATCCGATACCTCCAGAGAGCACTTTAATGTGTCGCAAGTAGCTTGAAAAACATTCGTATGGCTATCTCACTATTTTTAGCCCATTATCTGGTGTTAAGTTGACTATGGAGATTCACCGATGACATTCAGAGTCGCGATTTGGCATTCTGTCTTTGCATTCACCCTCTTCATTATTCTCGTGGATGGAGTAGATGCTAAAAACATTTCTCAGTTGCCTCATATCGAGCGGGTCGACACGAGGATCAATACTCTAATGGAAGAAGGGCATTTCCCTGGAGCCGCGATCACCGTCATACGCGCAGGCCAGCCTTTGCATGTAAGCACCCACGGCATGGCAAACCTCGCTCACGAAATACCCGTTACCACACAAACCGTTTTCGAGATTGCGTCTTTGACTAAACAGATGACGGCTCTAGCGGTGATGACACTGGTGGAGGAAGAGCGTTTGAGCCTTAACGACCGACTCGTTGATTGGATCGAGGACGCGCCTCCAGCTTGGGACAAGATTACGGTCGATCAGCTTTTGAGCCACACGGCCGGACTTACCCATCGCTTCGAGCGGACGGAGCACGATGTGCTCCTGCTCGAATATTCGCGTGACGACATGCTGGCATCGGCGAAAAGCACGTCTATGCTAGCGGACCCAGGCACCGATTGGAACTATTCTGACCAGGGATATTTTTTGCTCGGTATCATTATCGAAGAGGTCTCGGGGCAGTCGTACGCAGAATTCATGGAAGCTACCTTCTTTCGGCCTCTGGGCATGGATCAGACGCATCTCTTGGATCAGCGGAAGATTGTACCGCACTTGGCGCAGGGCTATGCTTGGAGTAACGGCAAGCTACAACGAAATCGCCGAGTTTGGCAGTTTGCTCTGACGTCCCACTTTGGTGTGATGTCCTCACTTGACGACTTGATTCGCTGGGAGGCGGAACTTTCGAACCCGAAGCTTATCAATCGGAAGGCGCTGGAAGCCACATGGCAGATCCAGCGTCCGTTCGATACTGGCCGGCAATGCGACACTTGGGGCTATGCCCGTGGCTGGCAAGTGTTGATCGTGAATGGGCGCCGCATCCTCAATCATGGTGGCTATTCCGGTACGGCTTATATTAGAGATGTCGACACCGGACTATCGGTTATCGTACTGACTAATCGTGAAGATACGTCAAATGCGCTGCATCCACTTTCGCTTGGGTGGGAAGCCGCTCACGCCGCCGACTCTTCCATCCCCAGCGACGGTTACAGGTGTTGGGAATAGGTTAAATAATCGCATAACAATTGTTGCAGCGGACGTAGGTGCGTAATATTGCTCGTCGTAGCGCAGGTCAATTTTTCGCTTTCCCGGCTGAACTTTTGCGTAGAAAATTTGACCTTTAGTCGTTACAAAAATTTATCTTCGCGTTCAAAAACCTGAGTTTCGATGTCGAAATTTTTCGACATCAAATAGCCTGATATCAGTGCCGAAACCACTTTTTTTGGTGGTCAGATCTAGTGCTCACTGTGTGCTCTTTATTTCTCATTTTATCGAGCGAACTCTAAAGTCGTTGGCTGTACCTGCGCATACCATTGAAAATTGGCTCAGCAATAAAGCTGGGGAACGACTCAGGTAAGTCGCGAGTAACCTGTTCTATGACACTCTCAGTCCTTGCAGCCATATCGTCTAATATCTCGTTCATGGAGTCTTGGCTGAAGCCAACCTCTTTAGCGGTTGCCAGGAAGTGCTCTCGACGGATCATTCGGCATTCATGCTTTCTTCCATGGCTACCCTTAAGCGACATGGCAAGCTTCAGATCTTTTTCGTGCAAACCCTTTTTATTAATAGCAGGAAACGCCGACAGGATATCGTAGAGTGGCGTTAAGCGATATCGGTTTTCACGTTCTATGAAAACAGAAAAGTTTTTGGCATGGCCGTCTGTCGCGCCCAGCAGCCAAAATAAGACTTGCGCACGCATGAAGGTATAACGCTCCTCAATAGGTTTAACCGACCCTAGCAGCTCTTTCATAATTTGCGAAACTGTCGAGCCACCATGTGTTTCATATTTTCTTGCCGGTGATGTACCAGTGGCCTGGCAAAAGTCTTCTTGCGGAAGACGTATTATCCATGATCCGTCTGGACTTTGCTTTCGGTCAAAACGCTCTACGGCAAGCGCTTTTACGCCATCAGGTGTAATTATTTCGCAATTTGCGGCTTCGAACCCATAAGCTTTTGCAATTTGCAGGCACAAATATTCGTTCTCAACGCTATGCCTCATGTCAATAACTCGGTCATGAGACTGTATCTCACCGATGGGTAGCTTGATAATGTGAGTTGTGGGTGTCGCGTTGTGTGGCAAGCACCACTGCCCTTTATGAAGCAGTAATGCTGTTTTTTCCTGAGCACCTGCAAGAGAAATACGGAAATCCGCCTCATCTTTTAACATACCCAGCGGGGTTTTAGATTGATATCCCCTCAGGATTTTCGCTAGTTGTTTTTCAGATAGGGGACTCATGTCAATGCGCTTTACATTGGGGGGCTGTGCCTTATGAGGTAAGAGCTGTATGGCGCCAACACAGTCGCGTCCGATTTGGCTTAAAATATCAAATGGCTCAGTAGAGTCAGCTTGAAAACGCGCAACGATGCGCTCTCGAATTTCCCGGGAGTCGGGAAGTAGGTTGTCAAAATAATTATAAACTTCCGGCCCCGCATAGGGATTGCTCCGAAGCGGCAATGATAGTGATATACAGCGTCGCCCCGGCGACTCCAGCCAGCTTTCATTATAGGTAAACGTATTCGCCCCAGTGCGGCTACGCGCGTACTCACCCACTTTTAAGCCGTTCATGTAAACATCTAGCTTATCCATTGTTTACCACTCTTCAGTCCATTCTGATGAACCGACTTGGCTTCCGGAGTCTCGCGTATCTATATCTATTTTTAAATTAAGCGCAGCCAGAATTTTAAAGAAGGTTTCTAGTTTGCAGGATTGGGGTTTATTCTCGAAATCCGATACTGTGGCAACACGAATACCCACAAGCTTTGCAATATCAGACTGGGTGAGGCCACTTTTACTGCGGTAGTCCTTGATAAAAGCGCTAAGCTGCTCAGGTCTTGTGATATTCATGGTATTTATCCGGATAGTCGCCGTTCAGATTAGATTTTAAGTATACGGTAAAGCGTAATATTAGCAAGTATACTCTAGACCGTATATTGGAGAGGTATACGCTACAAAGTAAAAATAGTTGGCCAGATTTTGTTAACCACGACACCACTATAATTGGACTCCCCCAAACGGTTTAACTCGCGCAGCGTAACGCGAGTTAATTGCGCTGTTTATAGAAATGGCGAACCCCACCACCAATGTGTAATATCAGTAGCGACGGCAATATATAAGTACCCACTACCTTGTGCACTTCCTCTGCCGGTTCATGAATCCACTCGAGAACTCTCAAGTCAAATGATACGGCAAACCAACCAAAAACTGACAGTGACTCATTTTCAGTAAATAAATACAGTGGTCCCGTTACAATTAAAATCAGCATTGTTAATAGCAGAGCGTAATGAAGGTATCTGGCAACCCTTTCTGTGGAAGTGTGGGCCGGCTCAGGGAACCCCTGATACAGTCGTAATACACTGCGCCAGCCTATTAATAAGAAGGCAAAAAAGCCAACACCAATGTGGGCAGCTTCAGAAAAATGTTTTACCTCCCGGGAGTCAGCAAAAAACATCATAAACCCGAGTGTCAGCATGACAATAACTGCCATGGCGCCTAGCCAGTGCAATATGCGCGATAATGGTGAATAATGCCTATCCATAATGTTACTCCTTCTAGTCATTGACTTCAGAGTAACAGGACAATATTAAGCCAACATTAAGGCTTTCTGGAGATTCCAGGCTTTTCAAGCAATGCTTGATCAGCCTCAACTTTTGCAACAAACCAATCGTCTTCAAGAGCAAGAGTCAACTTTAACCCTAACTGTTTGGCTAAATTACTGACAATACTCAGACCCAATCCAGCGCCTTCTTCTCTCAACTGCCCACCACGATAAAAACGCTCGGTCAGTCGTTTAGCGTCAACATGGTGAGATTTTTCAATACGATTGCGTATCGTAAATGAAGAGCCATGGCATTGAATGTCAATCGACGATTGAGGTGCTGCATATTTAATCGCATTATCAACAAGGTTACTGAATAACATCGTTAGATAACGCTCTTCTGAGCGCCATAAAACGGTGTTGGGAAGGTTGACATCCATCACTAACTGCCGCGAATCAGCCCACTGGTAATAATCTGAAATGACCTGCCGAAGAGTAGCGGCAGCATTGACCTGCTTCCAATGCTGTGGCGGTAGTTCCGTTTTGGAAAGTAAAAGCAGGCTTTCGACCAGACTTACTAACCTATCAGTACTGGCTAAAAGAGATTTCAGCTCTTCTTTTTGCTGCTGAGTTGAAGCCTTTTGCCACTGATTTTGCAACTGCGCTTTCAGGCTCGCCAGTGGCGTTCTGAGCTCATGCGCGGCATCCGCAGAAAACTGCTTTTCGCGCAAAAATGTCTGCTCAATACGCGTCAGATAATGATTTAACGCCCCTTTCACCAACGACACTTCCTCGGCATCATTCGACTCAATGAACGGCCTGTAATCATCTGAACGCTTGCGTCTAAGTTCTTCTGCCAGCCTTCTGAAACTGGCAAAATTTTGGTTTATAGTCCACCAACCTAGCCACAACATTAGCGGTAATAACGTTAAGATAGGCACAACCATATCAGTCGTCAGATCACCGCGTATTTCAGAACGAAATTCATCTTGCTGCAAGAGAAGAATACGGTAATCTCTAGCTGGAGAAGTTAAACCGAGGCTATGCCAAAGGTCATTGTCTACCGCTTTAACTGAAAAACCTTCTTTGAAAGGTATAACAGAGGGATCCAAAGATCCTTCCGTTTGCATTATGCGCTCGCCGTCCCTCGTCTCAATACGATAGGAGAGCTTGTCTTCGTATGAATGCGCATTGATACGACTAATAGTTATTTCACGCGCCACGCCAGCTCCATCGCGCGGCAACAATGCCAATAGCGTTTTTGCCTGCTGAACCATCTCTGCATCAAATAGCTCATCAACCTCGTGACTTATCTCTGCGTAAATCCATATAGCAGATACCGTCGCACTCAACAAATAAACGGCGGAAACAGCGACAAGAATTCGCCGACGTATCGAGTTGAGTTTCGTTTTTACCCTACTCTTTAGCCACATGCTAAACGATACCCCACGCCGCGAATGGTCTGCACCCACTCCTTATTACCAAGCTTTTTGCGCAAGTTGTGGACATGCACTTCCAATGCATTACTCTCTACCTGCTGCTCATTACGAAAAACGACTTGCTCCAGCTTATCGCGACTATGAACACGCTCCGGCGCAGCCATCATTGCACGCAACAACTCAAATTCACGTTTCGACAAGTTCACTGGCTGCTGATTAACAAGCACCTGAAAATTCACCTCATCCAGGCTAATAGGCCCGCAAACCAACTCTGGTGTTGCATAGCCTCGTTGACGCCTTACTAAGGCGCGCAGTCTCGCGGCAAGCTCGTTCATATCAAAAGGCTTTATCATGTAATCATCAGCCCCAAGATCCAGCAGCTTTACAGTTTCTGCGCTGTCATCTCTCGCTGTCAGCACCAATACCGGCAGCACTTGTCCTTTTTTACGCAAGGAGGACAATACGCGACTACCATCTAAATCGGGCAGACCCAGGTCAAGCACAACGACATCGTAATTAACCCGCTGACTCTCACTAATAGCAGCCGCACCAGTACGAACCCATTGCACGTTAAATTGCCGCTCGGACAAACCGAGTTCAACGGCTTGCCCGAGCATTGCATCATCTTCAACCAACAATAGATCCATGTAGCCAATATCCTTACTATTTATTGTTCGCGTTGTATTTTAGCCAACAACTGATTCACCTCGGCACGACGGGCTTCGTCCGCTAATGGTCGTTCAGGTCTGGGAGCCGCTTTTAATGCTTTTTGAGCGTAATGCTCTGCCTTTGCGTAATTGCCGTGCTCAAACCAATAATCAGCGTAAAAGTAGTTAGGGTCAATGCCACCGGGGTTAATTGTTAAGGCTTTTTCCAGCAGTTGCTGGGCCTTATCATCGTCACCAAATCCGAACGGCCAACCCGGAACTTTATAATACAAGGTGCCTAGAGAGGCATAGGCTGAACCATCGAGCGCATTCGGATCTAACTCAAGCGCTTTCTCCAGCGACTTTTTCGACTCTTTCGCCAAACTCAGCGCTCCTAACCCACCTTTTGCACCTGCGTAAGTGCTTTTAATAATACCCAACCATATGTGTGCGGGAGCGGACTCAGGTTCTTGCTCAACCCACTGCTGAGCATCTGCGACAAGCGCTTCAAACTCTTGCTTTTGTCTGTCATTTTCTAACTGATAATTCACCGTTGCCCAGCGCTGCTGAAGGTCATGCAAGCGTTTCTGGCTGTTATCGCTGCTATTAAATTCAGCCGATAACGCTGGTAGCCCCAATAAACCAATTAGAACAAATGCGTATAATTTAGTGCTTTTCATGGCGGTATTCCTCAAGTAATTGATATAAAGTATCTCGTGCTTTTTTCAAACTCCGTCCTACCTGTTCAGGCCACAGCCCGTTTAGGCGAACAAATAGCCGCTCCGGCCATCCGAGTGTTCGCAACCACGATTGGTTCTCTATTTGAGTGGCAAGCTGCTGCGCAACCTGCTGCGGAGCATCCTGTTTCGTTTTTAGTGTTGTATTTAACCGGCTAATCAAACCATTATTCAGTGAGGTCTTAATGGCACGTGGGGCTGCGTACATCACATTAATATCGCTGTTCAGCAACTCCCTATTCAACGCTTCGCTAAAGCCTCGCAAGCCGAATTTACTGGCACAGTAAAGGCTTTGCCCCGGAAAACCGATAGCACCGAATACCGAGCCGATATTTAACACCCACCCTTTATTTGCGCTTAACACCGGCAGAAAATCATGAGTCAATGCAATGGGCACCATTAAGTTCGTAGTAATGACACGCTCAATATCATCGGCAGTAGCATTACCGAACAAGCCTTCATGAGTGACTGCGGCATTGTTAATTAATCCGGTTACCGCTGCGCCCTGCTCTGTTATAAATTTAAGCAGCCGCGCACGTTCACTCTGTTGGGTCAAGTCAGCCTCAAATGACGTCTGATTAAGCCGCTTTGCCAGAGCGTCAAGCGTGCCACTGGTGCGCCCTACCATAATAAGCCTGGCCCCTCGTTGACTCAGTGCTTCGGCAAGGGCTTGACCAAGTCCGCCCGCCGCACCGGTTAGTACAATAGTTTGCTGTTGCCAATTAAACTGACTCATAGCGGCTCTCCGGCCAGTTCAGGAAGAGCGCGAAACATGTCACCGTAAAGCCGATAAACATGCTTCGCTGTACGCACAATGACTTGCTGAGCTTTTTCATCGGTCACTTGGTTCATCAGCTGTTCAAAAAACTGCACATGCTCCTGGTCTAAGTCACCGTGCGATAATAAATAACTGAACGCAGAGTCTGGTAATTGCAGTGCGCCTTTTGTTTTGCCAGCAGCCTGTGTTGCCAGCTTAACGCTAGTGCCTTCCAGCACATGCGCCATGCCGAAAAATGCCGCAGGGTGCTCATTGTCGATAGCTTGATAAACCAGTGATACCATCGCTTGGGTTGATGTATGTGGTTCACTCGACTGCGCGACTTCAACGTCACCGCCAGCCGCCTTAATATCATTAAGTATCCAGCGTTCATGGCCATATTCTTCATTGATATACTCGATGACTGCTTTACGCAGCCACTCATCCCGAAACGAGAGTTTGCTGCCACAACGCATTAATAATGGCGTGGTGTGCTTAACGTGGTGGTAAGCCTGAGTTAAAAAAGCACGATACCTTTCTATGGTTATCTCACCCTGCAACGCTTGTTGAATGGCAGGCGCGCTCAGTAAATAGCGTTGTTCGTTTTGGGTTTGTTCGCATAAAGTATTAAAGAACTTCATCGTATACCTCGTTAACAGATGAATAGGTTTTAGGGTCAATAACAACCTGATAAGCGTCTTTGATAGCGAGACGTCGTAAGCGCCCGGTGCCGGTTAACAAACCGTTGCTGACGGTGAAAGGTTCTTTCAAAACAACATAGCGTTGGATACGGGCGTAGTCCGGGAGTTGTTGGTTTACCTGATAAATAATCGAGCTAACCTGTTCAGCTGTTGAAGGGCTCGTTAACACCACCAAAGCTGTCAGCGGTGTTTCTTCATCGCCAAATACTGCCGCTTGGTGAATCGCTTGCTGACTGCACAGCTCTGCCTCTAACCACTCAGGGTCAATATTACGGCCATAGGCATTCACAATGATGTGTTTGCGTCGCCCTAAAATAATTAATCGCCCGTCTTCATCAAACTGCCCTAAATCGCCTGTGTTAATCTCGCTGGGAAACCAGCTTTCAGGGCTGTCCCAATAACCCAGCATGCTGTTTCCTCTGACGACCACATCCCCATCGCGTATTGTGACAACGGCATGGTTCAGAGGATGTCCAACAGTTCCTGGCGCGACCGCAGTAGGCGAATTCAGCGCAACCACCGAACTGAATTCAGATAACCCATACCCCTGAACAACTGGTAGCCCCAACGCCAGTGCTTGTCGTTCAAGTGTTGCACTCAGACGAGCACCACCGACGGCGAGTAACTTGAACTGTTTCGCATCAATAGCCCCGCGTTTAGCTCCTTCAACAAGAGCATTAAGCAACGCCGGCGTGAGAATTAAGCTATCGGGTTGATAGTGAGATAATGCCGAAAAGAACGTATTAGCGTGTATTGAGGACGAGCCTTTCAGCCCTAGTGTTTCGCCTTTAAAAAGCAAAACTTCTGCTCCTAGCCACAATGCCAGATAAACACCCGCAATATTCTCCAGAAGAATAGATAACGGCATAATAACCATGTGGCGATTGACACTAACCTCACTAACACGCTCAGCCAAAGCAGCAACCGTGTTGAGTTGGTTTTCGACAGATAAGCAGACACCTTTGGGTTCGCCGGTACTACCTGAAGTAAAAGTAACTTTTGATGTTCCAGGCGGAAGCGGTTTGTTATCACTTACCTTTTTCTGTAAGTAGGCCTGCTGTTGCTGACTGAAAAATGGCGGCACCGGTATGCATACCTTATTAGCCAGCATGAGCGCTAAATCTTCAATCACCCATGCAATAGGGTCTGGGGTTTGTAAAAGAAATATTCTCTGAGGTTCCCGGTTAAGCTGATCAACTCGTTTATAAACCGCGTCTACAAGCGCTTGGTAACTCAGCTTTTGCTGTTCAGAGGACAGTGCAATTGCATCAGGAGCAGTTACCGCCTGCTGCTGTATTCGTTGGAACAAAGCATTCATAAGGCAACCTCGCGAACAGAGACATGATTTGAATCTTGTGTCGTAATAAGCTGTTCAAAAACGCCGCCTTGCTCTAACCACCCGGCCAACACCACCGGCTGATGCTGGTAATAGTTGCCCCAGAAGTCTCGTGTTGACTCAGATAGCGCGCTTTGTTGTGCGGTTTCTAATGCTGTTAATGCGATACCCAGACGACTAAAGTACTTTTGCAGCGCGCGAGTGGCGGTAAATATCACAGCCGTTCGGTTATGCGAGTTCAGAAGTCTAACTACCGCACGAAATAATAAGGGTAAGTAACTCGGAGCTAATGCCGCCATTGACCCAACTTCTGCCACGCGCTCCGGGGGAGGCAGAGGTCTGGAGTTCACCTGATAGCCAGTAATAGGTTTGGTTAAATACGCTTGCGAAAATAGCGGCTGTTCGTCAGCCAACTGAACTCCGCACGCGGCAATCAGCTTAGCGTCATCGAATACAGCGATAAGTAAACGCGGCAAAGAGCGCAGACAGGCATTGAAGTTAAGCCAGTAACGTTCACAAATAAATGATTCAACCTGCTCACGTAACGGATGATCCGGTAATATCCAGCAGTGGCGCATCTATTTACTCCTTAAGTCAGCCCTGAGGCTGAAACAGCTTCGATGCTGTCACTTTATAAATAAAGACTTAAGGAAAGCTTAAGTTGCAGTCAGCAATCATGGCTTAAGCGTTTGATTAAAAGTTCCAATTTTTTTAGAAAATTAGAAAAACAAAATACTGATCCAGGTAACTATTAACAGCAGCAACGCAAAGAATACAGCAGCTGACGCTATATCTTTTGCACGACCACTCAACTCGTGAAACTCAGCACCAATACGGTCAATAACCGCTTCTACAGCCGAATTAAGTAGTTCGGTAATGACTAAAATAAATAAGCTAATAATGAGCAGTAGGCGTTCTGCAACTGATACATCAGCGAGCAGTGCAACCGGTATTAGAGCGGCACACATAAGAGCTTCCTGTCGAAACGCGGCTTCATAACGCCAAGCAGTTTTTATCCCTCGTAGTGAGTTAAACGTCGCTTTCCAAATTCGAGTCATACCGGTATGGGCTGGCTTCATTGTCTATCCTCTCTTGGACTCTGATTTAAAGTACTCAGCACAGTTTATTAAAGCAGTCTTAAGCTTTACTTAAGGAGTGGTTGTTAGTTTCTTCACGTAGTCAGTAAAAAAAGAGCTAACATCTATGTGGGCAGCAACGTCTAACAATACCTTATGGCAAACTCTAGCACTGTTTAAACCCGTGACCTATTTCGCAGGAGCCACTTTGGCGCTGTTAACCTGCTGTCGTTTATTACTTGCTGGACTCTATGCAGAGCGCGTTGAAAGCGCAATTAACTGGCTCGATTTTATTGTACTTGGCGTACGTGCAGACTTAATTCAAGTAGGATACTTTACGCTGATTCCATTATTAGTATTGTCGCCATTAAGTATGGTTTTACACAAATCGATAGCTCAGCGGTGGTGGCGGCGGTTATGGACAGTTTGGTTTTTGATTTGTGCATTAGTGTTGTGGTTCATGGAAGTCTCAACACCCGCATTCTTAGCACAGTATGATACTCGCCCAAACCGATTGTTCTTTGAGTACCTTGCGTACCCAAAAGAAGTTTTCTCTACCCTAATACATGGCTTTGCTGGTTGGCTTTTCACCGGAATTGCCTCAACACTGGTATTCGTTTACCTTTCATATCGTTGGTATAAGAAATCCGAAGCTAACTTTCAACCAAGAGTCATAAAACGGCGTTACCTAATAGCAGTCATTCCAGTATTAATCGTTACAACATTGTTCGGCATTCGATCGACTCTGGCACATCGGCCTGCCAACCCGGCATTTTTTGCGGTCACCTCCGATGCAATGGTTAATTCATTAATTTTAAACTCCACTTACACCCTTGAGTACGCACTGTATAACCTAAAGCACGAAGCACAGGCAAATCGTGTTTACGGGAAACTCACTGACGAGGAGATCATTAATGAAGTACGAAAAGTGCCCTATTTAGCCAATTTGGAGTTCCCTTTTGCCGATTATCCTACCGTGCATTACCAATCAGCTTCAGCCAAGCGCAAAATACCTTTGAATATTGTGGTCATTCTGGAGGAAAGCCTTGGTGCGACCTTTGTTGAGTCGCTAGGTGGTATGCCGTTAACGCCGAACCTCGAGCGTTTAAAGAAACAGGGATGGTGGTTTGAAAACCTCTACGCAACCGGTACTCGCTCAGTCAGAGGTATCGAAGCCGTAATTTCCGGCTTTTTACCAACCCGTGCCCGCTCAACCGTCAAGCTATCGGGGTCACAGCGTCAGTTTTTTACGCTCGCAGATACGCTTTCCAGAGAAGGCTACAACACTGAGTTTATATACGGAGGACAAGCCCACTTTGACAATATGGCGAGTTTCTTTATTGGGAATGGATTTCAGTCTGTCATCGACCAGGACGACTATGAATCTCCCCAATTTGTAGGTAGCTGGGGAGTTAGTGACCAAGACTTATTGAATAAGTTACATCAACGCTTATCACAAGCCGATAACTCAGCCCCCCAGTTTACTCTTGCGTTTACCTCGTCAAACCACGAGCCATTTGAGTTCCCTGATGGTGAGATTACATTAGCAGAACAACCTAAGCAGACGGTCAACAATGCGGTTAAATACGCAGACCATGCGTTAGGCGAGTTCTTTGCAAAAGCACAGAAGAGTGACTACTGGCAAAATACATTATTTCTAGTGGTCGCTGACCACGATACCCGAGTTTACGGGGATGAATTAATCCCCGTCAGCAAATTCCATATTCCGGGACTCATTCTGGGGGCGGATATTAAGCCAAAAACCATTTCTGCAATCAGCAGCCAAATCGACTTGCCACCAACGCTTTTATCTCTTGCAGGCATATCGGCCTACTTACCGACGGTAGGGCAGGATCTCAGTCAACCCGATGTGCAACCGGAAAATCGAGCTATGATGCAATTTGGCGACAATTATGGCTGGCTGGAACAGCACATTAACGGTCCACGTTTAACTCTGCTGCAAGTCGATAAATCAGTAAAACAATTTTGCTATCAATCATCGCCACAATCACTAGCGCTGATTGAGGACAGACCGCAACCGGAGCATATCCGCAAAGTCCAGGCTTTTGCGATGCTGCCGTCTATTTTATACCAGCAACGAGCGTACTTTGTGCCCAGGCAATAAGAGGGGGTTGTAGTAGTTAAGTAGAATTGGCACCGATTGATAGTCACTCTAAAAGCATATCAATTAACCAGCCTGAAAGATTATTACGACCACCCAACCCCGACTTAGAATAAATGGATGATGCCTGCTGCCGAACGGTTTTTTCTTTTGTGCCGCGCACATCGGCAATTTCGTTAAAGCTAAGTCCCTTAATTAGTAAAACTGCAACCTCCTGCTCGCTAGAAGACAAGCTCCATTGTTTAAACCAAGACTGAACATCCGAGTAAGAGCCAAAGGACTGCTGCGGTGTTTGCTTTTTCCAGTCCGCCTCTTGCTGCTGATGTCGCAATAGCGCAGACTTTAACTGCTGCAATTGTTGATTTCGACGCAATACCCGTCGCCAAAGCACAATAAACGCCGCAATTGAAATAACCACGGTTATTCCCTCTATGGCCAAGTGCCAAGTAGCCACTTGCATATGATAATCCGCCACGACATCAGAAATATTAGCAAACGCGATAAGTAATAAAATTACCATTAATAGTCGGTCAATTGTCATAAATTCCCCTTAACATACTACGCTTAGGACATCTGCCCGATGCATTAATCCCTTAAAAACCCTAATCTTTAGGATGATATTAACCGATGGAGGTTTTGATGTCTTTGTTCCGCGTCATTCCCGGTAAGTTGTTTTTTAGTCTATTGGCTGTTGCAGTATTGTTGCTTAGTCTCCCAACCAGAGCCAATAATCCATCACAACAAACTTTACTGCGCTCGACTGTTGAGCGACTCAAAACAGATGGGATGGTTATAGCCACTGACTTTAGCCAGCGCCGATGGCTATCTGCAACGCCGCGATTAAATCTCATGCATTGGCAGACTAACGCCGACAGCTTTGGCGCTAACGAGACAGAACTTGTTTTAGAGTTGGAGTTTTTAAATCCCGACCAACGCCAGCTTGGTCATCATTCCCGACAACTTATTCAACAATACCAGCAGCTTCAAAACCTTCAGTTTAAGCTGGCCGCAAGCGGTGTTTTACGTGAACTGTTCTGGAATGCCAAACAACTGAGTGCTGAACTCGCTTATGCCGAACAAGTCGTTGACCAATTAAGTCAGCTGCAGCGCCAGACCGAGTCGCTAGTAGAAGCTGGGGAGCGGCCGGTGTATGCAGGTATTATTGTTACGCAACAACAGCAAACTGCGCAGAGCCAGGTTGTGAAAAAGCAGATAGCTTTACAACAGCTCGAACGCCTGTGGCAAAAGCTAACCGGTTTTAATGCATTGCCAACGTCACTTGATGAACCTGAACTGGCAAAACATGCCATACCAACGCACCCCGAATTGCAACGTCTACAGTTGCAATGGCAATTGACGTTAAATGCAACCCAGCAGAGCATCGCCGCACAAAAAAGCTGGGGCGTTAATGCGGGGTATAAATACATTGATGCTCCCAACCAAAGCGAAAACCAATGGGGACTGGGTTTTAGCCTACCGCTTAGTTTTTCGCAGTCGCTAAATGCAAGTGAACTTGCTGCCATGCAACAGCAACAAAGCGAGTTGAACCAGTCACTAAGACAGACGCACGTGCGCCTTGAGCTCGACATCGTTGACGCACAAAGTCAGTTAGCACAACTAAAACAACAACATCAAAGTAACCGCCAAAATGCCAAGTTAACTCATCAAGCCATCGAACAGCTCGACAACCTTTACCAACAAGGTCAAATTGATACGCGCTTGTACATTGATCGTTTACTGGAGCAATTGTCCTATCAACAAGCGGCACAGCTTAGCCAAATTCGAGTTAAGCAAGCCCAGGCACTCGTTAATCAAGCAAAGGGAATTACTTTATGAAACGTCGTCCCCCTTCTAATCTAACCACTTCTATTAAGTGCATCACTAATATATTAAGTCTTGCTTTATTAGGAGTTGCAACTGCAACGAATGCTTTGGCCGCACAGTCCATTGCTGCCGAGCAAGTCAGTAACTACGAGCTACGCCCGCAAACTGCAGAAACAGCCGAAACTGTGACTTTTGCCCCCGTGACCGGACGTTATCAAACCACACCAGGTAGCGTATTAACCTTATCCAACCCCTTTGACAATGCCGCGATCGACTATGCTGTTGTTGATGGTCAGACACTGGAGCTGGGCACCCTGATTGCACAATTAAATGGCCCCTCGGTAGAGCACTTCTTCCACCGTGTTGACATGCTACAAGAGCAATACGATGTTGCCACTAAACAATATCAAAGCAAAAAGCGCTTATACGAGAATAACGCGATTGCTGCTGACGAGTGGCAGCAGTTTTTAACGCAATACATAAACCTCAGTGATACCATGCACGATATTAATGTGGTGCTACGGCGAGTCACGCAAACAGGTGAACAATCAGCACAACTTATAGCAACAGAATCCGGCATTTGGCGTACCAGCTCCAATAGCCAACAATTAGGCTCGCTACTTACACAAGAGCGACTCGCTGTGGTCGTAGAGATTCCTATGGCACAGGCCAAACGCATCACTCACTTACAAATTAACAGCCGACAATTACCAGTAAGGCAACGCGAGCAAACCGTCCGTAATGGCTTTGTTCGCGTTTGGAGTGAGTCCCCCGGACAAGTGGCATGGACAATTGACCAACGTTTTACCGTTGACCCCCAAGCGAAACTTGAAAATGCCTATCGTGTGCCTGCCAGTGCCATTGCCACACTACAAGATCAAGTCGTGGTATTTAGTATGGACAACTCGACGATTAAGGCAGTACCGGTTGAATTACTTAGCTTGCAAAACACGCATTACTTTGTGCAATCAGCAACCTCGTTAAACCGCATCGCAACCAACTCTGTGGCGGCTCTTAAAGTGATTACTGAAGAGCAGGAGGCACAGTAATGATTGGCCGTTTACTGAGCTTTTCGCTAAAAAATCGTTTATTTGTTTTTATTACCTTTTTATTGTTAATAGCCGCTGGCATTCAATCTGTTCGGCAGTTACCCGTAGACGCCTTCCCGGAGATCTCGCCGACTCAGGTTAACGTCATTTTACGCGCCCCCGGCATGGCCGCCGAACGGGTAGAAAATCAAGTCACTCACCCATTAGAAACAGAGCTACTGGGTATACCGAATCAAACCATTTTGCGCTCGACGACTAAATATGGGATTACCTCCATTACGCTGGACTTTGAAGAAGGCACAGATATTTATTGGGCGCGCCAGCAGGTTGCAGAAAAGCTCGCCGCGGTGAGTAAAGACTTGCCTACCGGTATTCAAGGCGGTATGGCTCCAATGAGCACGCCGTTGAGCGAAATGTTTATGTTCACGGTAGAAAACCCGGACATGAGCCTCACACAAAAACGCCACTTACTGGATTGGGTTATTCGGCCGGCGTTACGCACTGTCGAGGGTGTGGCTGACGTAACCAATCTAGGCGGTAAAGTTAGGACTTTTCAGTTTACCCCGTCAGTGACCAAGTTGAGCGATGCAGGGATTTCTCTACAAGCCATAAAGGAGGCCCTGGCTGATACAAATCAAGTGGGTAATCTCGGCCGTATCACGCAGGGCACCGAAACGTTCAGCGCAAGAGTGACTGGGCGTATCGTTTCGCTTGACGATCTGGCCTCAATTAACGTAGCTAATCAACAGCAACAAGTGTATCGGCTGGGCCAGCTTGGCGACGTTACGCTCAGTTATCTGCCGCGGTTTGGTGCCATTACCAAAGATGGTGAAGAAGCCGTTGAAGGCTTGGTTGTCGGCTTAAAAGGCGCCAATGCGGCTGCTGTTGTAGACGCGGTAGAGCAGAAACTAGCGCAAATACAACCGAGCCTACCGGAAAATACCAATATTAACGTTTTCTATAACCGCAAAGGCCTTATCGACAAGGCTATTAACGGCATCTCTGATGCGCTGATGCAGTCCATTGTTTTAGTTGTTGCGGTATTGGTGTTCTTCTTACGCAATGTACGCGCCTCAATTTTGGTCTCCTTATCAATTCCCGTAGCGGCGTTAATTACCTTTATTTGCCTGCAATTACTAGGATTATCCGCAAACTTAATGAGTTTAGGCGGGCTGGTGATAGCCATCGGCATGATTGTTGACTCGTCCGTTGTGATTACTGAGAAAATCGAAACCGAGTTAAACTCCCAGAAACAACTCCCCCTGCTACACAAGATTTACCGTGCAAGCCTGGCTGTTGCTCCGTCGGTGGTTAGCGGGACTGTGATCATTATTTTGGTGTTTTTACCCTTACTCACGCTGACCGGTCTAGAGGGTAAGTTGTTTTCGCCGGTGGCTTTGACCATTGTTATCGCCATTACCGCAGCGTTAATCACTTCACTAACACTTATTCCAGCGCTTGGCTCTTTGTTAATGCGTCCTAAAGAACGCCGCAATAAATCTCTTGAACGCATGCAAAGTCGCTACCAACGTATTTTATCCGGCGTTATTAAGCGCCGAAATGCCACCCTATTGGGGTTTGCCGCCGTGCTTGGTTTAAGCGTTTTTAGCTTTATCATGGTTGGTAAAATCTTTATGCCTACCATGGATGAGGGCGACATCATCGTACAACTGGAAAAGTCGCCAACCATATCGCTAAAAGAATCCGTCGCTCTCGACAGTCAGGTAGAGCGTGAACTACTCAGTAAAATCCCCGAGATAAAACAAATTGTTGCCCGCACCGGTTCAGATGAACTGGGTTTAGATCCTATGGGGCTTAACGAGACAGACGTGTTTATGGAGTTAAACCCCAAAGACAGCTGGCGCTTTGATACTAAACAGGAGCTCATTGGTGCCATTCGCGAGGTTGTATCCACCTATCCGGGCATGAATGTTAACTTCACCCAGCCCATTCAAATGCGTATTTCGGAAATGCTAACCGGCAGTAGTGGTGATGTTTCGATTAAGGTGTTTGGTGATGATATAAATAACCTAGCGATGATTACCGATAATGTCATTGAGCAAGCTGAACAGGTACAAGGCGCGGTCGATGTGCAGGCCAGTGTTATAACCGGCGCTCGCTTTTTAAGCATCGTACCAAATATGCAGCAACTTCGTTATTACGGTATTTCCAAACAAAATTTTAGCGAGTTTATTCTGTCACAACTCAGCGGTTTTCCTGTCAGTGAGGCCGTTGACGGACGTATTCGAACCCCTATCGTGATGGGCTCACAAAAGTCAGCGGGTAACTATCATTCGATTAGCAACATCGAATCGTTGCCGATTGTAACTGAAAACGGCGAAACCGTTGCTCTTCAACAACTTGCTGACATCAGTTTTGACCATGGTCCCGCCATTATCGAACGTGAAAACTCCAATCGCTATGCATTAATTACCAGCAATGTGGAAAATCGCGACGTTGTCGGCTTTGTTAACGAATTACAACAACGAGTGAATGCTAACGTGAGTCTTGAACCGGGCTACTTTATTGATTACGGCGGTGAGTTTGAAAACCAGGCACGTGCCAGTGCCAATTTACTGATGGTTATTCCGGTTGCCTTGTTATTGATCATCATCTTATTGTTTAGTTCGATGGGATCAATGGGCCTAACGACGATTGTGCTAACCAACATACCGTTTGCCTTAAGTGGCGGCGCCATTTCACTGTGGCTGAGTGGCGAATACATGTCCGTACCCGCCTCGGTCGGTTTTATTGCATTGATGGGTGTTGCCATCCTCAACGGCATCGTGATGATTAGTCACTTTGAGCAGACCCTCGTGCATTTCAGTGACTTTAATAGTCTGGTTATTGAAGGCGCAAAAGACCGCCTACGACCAGTACTCATCACTGCTATTACCGCTATTTTTGGCCTGATCCCTCTATTAATGTCCAGTGGTCCCGGTTCGGAAGTGCAAAAGCCACTGGCCGTAGTAGTTATCGGAGGGCTGATTACAGCGACTCTAGCCACCTTATTATTGCTGCCTCTTTTATACTTACTCGTCAACAGGAAGTCCGCTGATGCCAAATAAGTTAATAAAGCTCTACTTTAGCTGCGAACAAAAAGTCGATTTGGTTGATAGTCTGATCCAGCTCGATATTATCAGCGGCTTCAGCCTCTATGCTATCGATGGTTTTAGTCGTGATCATGAGCGCTTTGATATTAGCGAACAAATTAAGGGCTCGCGACGCATGATGGTGGCTGAAATCATTTGCTCTGACGATGACATAACTACAGTCCTTAAGAGTCTATCAAACCTACACTTTAGAGAGCCGATCCGTTATGTCATTCAACCAATAGAGAATACTGGACATCTTGAGGATATTTGAAACGAATAAAGAGACCGGTGGTAAGGCACTATGTCACATGAGTGACGTATAGGTTACTGTAGTGGTCAAGAAAAACTGGCCACCGCTCTATAGCTCCGATTAAATATAATATTCGCATCGCGATGCTGACAACAGGACCTCCCGGTTTTCGATATTATTATGGCATTATTTTTTGCGAAAACTCCCCAATGCAGCGGTGTAGGATGTGACTGATTAATCTTATTTCAGCGCCTTTTTCCGGATAACTAGGTTGTTGTTGTAATGTTTCAAGCATGGCTCTAGAGTGTTTTAAGCATAAGCGAGTTAGTTCACGCACCTCTTTAATCGCGAGTTTTTCTGGCATTCCGATTTCAGAAGCGAACTGCAATAAGTGTTTAATCGTGACATCGCCAAAGGTGGTGGCTCCGCCTAAGGGTTGAGATAGTTCGGCGTGCATGTGGTTGACGCCATTCTCATACACTGCTGTGCTTAACAGATCATAGTGTGGCATGAGTACGCAGTCGTTAGTGCCATATCTAAAGCTGATATTTTTAAGGTGTGCGTCGCCATTTCCAATTAGATAATTGAACACTACCCACTTAAATAAGTTAATGATGGTTTTTGCAGGCTGTCGTGAGAGCTTCGCTAGTTTTTTCAGGTTTCCCGCATGACTGGCGCGATATTTACGTTGCGCAGAAATATCGAGCACCTGACAACCATCGAGTACATGAAGGCGTTCTTGCCTGGGGTATTGGCCTATTCGATCAAAGCGTTCGATCAGGTAAACCGGCGCTGGTACGTAATCGATGCTGACGTTGGGGACGGTAAGGCCACAACTCTGAGCCAGTCTCATGCAGAAATATTCGTTTCGGACTGTGCACCAATATTGATCCGGATTTTGGTGCTCCGGTTTCAGTATATGCGTTGAGGGTGTCTGACCGATAGGCTCGTAGTATTCACCTTGGTCAATTACCAGAAGCATTTTATGCTGAGCTCCTGCAATCGACATTCGCTTATGTTGTTTGTTGTTAAGCTGTTCGTGTGGCAAATTCTTGATGCGTTCGTTAAGTTCAGCTCGCGGTAAGGACGCTAACCCGCCTTCGGGAATTTCAGCCCCAGGTGGCAGTAGTGTGAGCGCTCCGGCCGTTTCAGAGCCTACACTCTCGAGCATCGAAAATGCATCATCTTTATCGAGACTGTTGTCTCTCGCTATAAGTTCTCGAGCGCCTTCCTCGGGTAATAGGTTGTCAAAGAACCATTGTACTGGGCGCTTCGAGCCTGTATCGATGTGCGGCTCTTCTCGTAGGGTTAGACTGGGCGTTAACGGAAACTTAGCAGAGTCTCTTAGCCATTTTTCATCATACTGGAAAGACCATAACCCGTTATTCTCTCCAATAACTCCGATAAGCGTAGTGTCTATGATGACTGATAACTGGCGCTCGTCCGTCATTTTTTATCCTTGTTATCTTGATAGTGTCCTTTCAAGAGCGTCGAAAATTCGTTATCAAGTTTCGATTTTGCTTTTTCAGATCCCCAAGTTAGGTTATACCTCTCCCATGGCGGGAAGTAATCGCTAACTGCCTGTTTTGGAGGTGAATCGCTGATTAATGTTTGTCGCCACGGAGATTCCGTATTGCCCCATACCTCTTTTGCAATAAATTTAAGCATATCCTGCGATACGCTATCAGGAATATTTAAGAGTACTTCAATACCCAGTGCATTGAGCAATTCTAATACACGACCGAGTTGTACGGTGGGTTTTCCACGCTCAAACTGGCTGACAAAATTAATGCTACTGCCTGAGAACGCACCTGCAGTAGTTTGATCCATGTTTTGTGATTTCCTAACAACCTTGGAGATTGTTCCCATCATTTCTGGGGTGGTTGTTCTAATAAGCATGAACCCTCTCAATTCAGTTAATCCTGTGAAAAGCATAGTGAAAAGCTTTAAAATTAAAAAATTCACACGGTGGAGTTAATTTATCTGTTAAACACTACTTATTCTAACTAATTCATTCGATCGAATGAAAACAACAGCGTTATATTTTAAAAATAAAAAATTCATACGATAATGTTAATTTAGTTATAGAATACTGCAAAGTCAATTTTATTCACACTATCGAATGAAAAATCATGGTGTGAAAAGGAGTTGCTAAATTATGAAGGGTTCCTGAGCAGTCAGCTCTCTACGAATTCGATGGACGTATTGAGCTTACCTTCTTCGAGGAAGGTGCTGACGATAGAAGAGAGGGAGTGGGCTTAAACAAGTTGACAGATTCTCTGAACAAATTTTAGCCTAGACTGGATGTGATGAATCACGCCGGTAAATTCGGAGGCTTATTTGTTTGGGTCATACTGCCTCATCTTCTGCTAGTTGTCGACAATGGCTTTTTTCATACTCAGCAGGTGGACTATCTCACGACCGGACTCAAAAGACGCTTATTGTTGAACCATCCTACCCAACCCAGTGTTGCCAGTTCGACTTGCTCAAGCCCTCTCTAGGGAGCTTCTTTGACAATGACGCGAATATATTAAAAAATAATTGAAGATTAATGCAACTGAAAGGATGAAGAAATAATGTACCTACCGGATGGTTGGGAAGACATTTAGAAAACAAAACAGTCCGCCGTATAAATGGAGCTGACGCCAGTTTGGCGTATATGCTCTACGGCCTCCCGTTTAAATTCTGTGCTGTATTTTCTTCAATTGGTCATGAACACTCTGTATAGGCATATTATCCCTCTTTCTGAATGTGTCCATAAAATCTGGGTAGAACCCGTTATACTGAATCACACAAGCACCGACTTTCCTTATGAAGAGATAAGAGTTTTTTGACAGAAACCTGGGAGCGAGACAAGGACGAAATAACAATCCATCGCAGCGTCCGCTCTTCGCTCATTGCTGACCTTCGGCTTTGTGCCAAGAGCGGACCGTGGAATCACCAAAAGTCATTCTTGATAAATATTTTCTTTCGGAATCCTTGAACAAGAGTGACGACAACAGAAAGTATTGTTGTAATAGATACAAAGTTTTTTAAAAAGTAAAAAGTGGAGGGCTCAATCAAGCCTTTTTCATGCCGATCGAAAAGCATAAATAGCGTAATGGCGTTGACCAAGCAAACTAAAGATAGGCCAATAATCAACCGTCTTCGTTTAGCTTTTAGCTTTGTCGAGGAGATTGGATAGCTCTGGGGAGTTTCCTCGAAAGCGTCATTATCACCTTTTAGAATGTCTGACGGATTGACTTCAAAAACTGAAGCAAGGCTCTTCACTGTCTCTAGCGACGCTGTCGAAGTTTTTTCAACTCTTTGAAGAGTCCTCAGGCTAAGTCCTGCCATATCGGAAAGTTGTTGCTGAGACCACAAATTTTGTTGACGACGATTTTTTATAAATTGAGCGTTAACGTCCATTTTGAATTCTTTTATGTTGGCGTTAACGCTACTTTAACAGCTAATTTTACTTTTGAGTATTCTCTGCCCATTTTCTTGCCAAAATAGCAATTACCCACGGAGCTAATAGTTTTAATGACCCACTCATGAGCTCTTCCGACGGAGTTACTAATATACTGACAAGACCGTAAATTGATAAAAAACACGCATAAAACCAAATAGTTTTAGTCTGTGTTTCAAGTGTTTTCCGTGCCAACCAGTAGGCCACTAAAATAGCGGCAGTGAAACCAATTAATGGTTCTCCAATATCAAAAATTGTAGCGGTAGGCTGCACCGTTTTTAGCTGGCTGGGGTCGATATGTCCGAACATAAACATGACGGCAATGGAGAACAGCGCACTCGCTACTATACTGCTTGCGATGTAAGAAAGAATGCCAATTAAAAGCCATTTATAGTTAACGTGTTTCATAAAGTATTCCTAGATTGTTTTGTGAAAGCCCGATTAATTCGGGTAACTCAACAATAGTGAGGACTGCTTTAAAGGGTGACGTTAAATACCCGAAAGCGTTATGTAACCTATACGTCACTCATGCGACATCGTGCCTGTGTATGGCCTTCCCCGTAACTAACATCACCTCACCGATGAAACTGACAGGCACCCATTACTAGAAACAAACGGGTTTAGTTGAGGCTTTAGTTTTCAATAAATGCCCATAAACATCGTTGTTAAGTGGATTAAAATTTTAACTATAAGCTCCGGCTGGTGCCAGTAGCGGAAGTTAACGCTTTGCTAATTGGATGCCGCAGAGCAACGTAAGCATTGCACTGGAGGCCACTCTTTTTGTAGTCGGAACGGAATTAATTAACTTGTTAGGCATTTCTGTCACCTAAAACCGCCCACTGCTGCCAAGTACCTACAGCAAACAGGCCGCCAATAAACAAGCATATACCAGAACTAATTAACCAAAACGTCAGGCTATTTTCTGGAAACATTGGCATTAACCCAACGAAGGAAACGCCACGCAGTAAAAATATACTGGTAATGAGGATTAGCGCTAGTTTTGTCAGAGGTAAACGTTTAATTTTACATGCGCCCGACAGTCCATAAAGCGTCCAAACTAAAAGCACCAAGACGATGAAAGAGGTAACGATCGTCGGATACCAAAGTCCTTGCTCTGCCATCCGAGCCATCTGCTCACCTGCGCCAAAGAAGCGATACCAATCGCCTCCGAAAACAATACAGCCAAGATGAGCCAGTGCGGCAGCAAAACAACATATTGCCGCAGCCAGAAGATACTTATTATTAGCAGTCTGCATCTTTCCTCCCTGAACGTCCAAACTGCTATGCAATTCAACTCTGATGCCAATAATTTCTTTTAGAGATTGGCCTCGATCTCGGCCGTGCAGTAAGGACATCGGGTTGCCTTCTGCGCAATCTCGTTTGTGCAGTATGGGCACGGACGTGTTATGGAATCAGGTGTATCGCCTTTTTCTTTTTCACGTCGCAGGCGATTGATAAACTTTACGATAAAAAAGATAACCCATACTACCAGCAGAAGTGCGACCAGCTCATTTAAAAAACTACCGTAATTGACCGTCGGCGCGCCGGCAGCCTGTGCCGCCTGCAAACTATTATACTTTTGAAAACCAAGATTGACATATAAACTCGCGAAATCGGTACGGCCGATAAGCCAGCCGATCGGCGGCATGATCACGTCCTTGACCAGCGAGGAAACAACACTGTTAAACGCTGCGCCGATACTGATACCAACCGCAAACTCAATCAAGCTTCCCTTGACCGCAAACTCCCTAAATTCTTTCAATATTCCGATCATACCGTTCCTTTTCAAGTTGCTGTTGCAATTCAAATGCCGTGTTCAGCCGCGTGATCTCCGCCGGCAGGGGGAACGAGGTCGGGAATGGAGTCAGGTCTTGCTAATACAATCAAGATTCTTCCTTTGCATAACATCTATGGACGCTCCCAATTGAATAGTTGCGAGCTTTTAAGTTGCTGATTAAGCGACCATAGCTACCTTTTAAATGGTCTGAGTTAGTAAAGTAATTTGAGCATGCTCAATTAGAGTCTGATGGGCGCACAATATTTAACTTTCATTTTTCATTATGTCATTGACAGTAAACGACTTAAATACACAACACAATAACAAAACGCGCACTATTGCTGAGGTAATTGTGCCGTGCTTGGTTGGCGCCATCCAGACTTATTAATAACAGCGAGGCGAGTTACTCGTTGAATTAGGCAAAAAGCCCGATGGTCCGCTCTTCGCTCGTAGCAGACGTCACTATTAAAATTACAGTCATACTCCCATGGCTTTGGAATAATGATAAAATGGATAGTATTTAATATATAGAACTCAAGGGAGAACTTAAGATGCGAGATGAAGAGTTAGAAGGCATCCTAAGCTTTCTTCGGGCAACCGAGGAGCTGAAAAATGCGCTTCGTTCGTCAAGAACATCTAATGGTAGGCATGAAAGTACGGCTGAGCACACCTGGCGCTTGTGCCTGATAGTCTTACTGTTTGAAAAGGAATATCCCGAGCTAAACATTCTAAAACTTTTGAAAATATGCGTTATTCACGATTTAGGCGAGGCGATAAGCGGTGATATAGCAGCAGTCGATCAAGTTGAAGGAGTAGATAAGGGAGCTAACGAACGAAGAGATCTTCAAGTACTTATTCAGCCACTGCCGGAACGTCTTCGCTTAGAAATCCTCGAACTGTGGGATGAGTATGAGAATGCCTCATCCGAGGAGGCTAAACTGGCTAAGGCCTTTGATAAGATCGAGACGATTTTGCAACATACGCAGGGTAAAAATCCAGAAGACTTTAATTATAAATTCAACCTTACGTATGGCAAAAAGTACACCGATTACGATGCACTTACGTTAGCAATAAGGGCGTTAATTGATAAAGATACGAAAGCATTGGCAGACGGCAATATTACAATGTAATAGTAACTGCTTAGCGGCTGCTATGAGCGATGAGCGGACGTTGGACTTTCTGACCTTACAAGGTAATCTAGCTAGCAAGGAAGCTGACCTTGCATGGTTGGTATAATACGCTGTTAGACTTCTATGCCCCGACGAAAGAAGAAATAATTCATGACATCACGTAAAGCAATATCAACTGAAATCAAACTGCGGTTATTTTCTGATTCAGCAGGTTATTGTCAAAACCCTGATTGTCTTCAACCACTCTACCCAGCAGAAATGGGCGGAGACAAACATATTGCAGAAATGGCTCATGTAATACCTCATGGCGAAAAAGGGCCTCGTCATGAGGAGCGCCCAATGGAAGGATTTGAAGCAGACTCATTTGAAAACCTCATCTTGCTGTGCCCAACATGTCATACCGTCATCGACAAGGCACCAGATGGTTATAGTAGAAGTACACTACTAGATTGGAAGAATAAACACTTAGTAGCATTGGCTTACAGCCAAGGAATCCAGACTTACGAAGATCGTAGTCAAGCTAGAGAGGCTGTGGCTACAGCTATGGCTGAAAACAACGCTATATGGAAAGAGTATGCTCCAGTAGACGGTTCTAGTTTCGATTACAATCCAGAATCTGAAGCAGCAAAGACGTGGGAAAATAGAATGCGAGGAGTTATCCTTCCAAACCATTTTCGCATCGAAGCAATTATCAAGAAAAATCAATGTCACATGAATGGTAATGAACAAGAAGTTTTTGCTCGATATCAGGAGCATGTTAGGGGGTTATCAGCACGACATATTTGTGGTGTCGCTGGAGAAGCAATCCGCTACCCAGAAGCTATGGATGGGATTTTCACATGATGTGGCAAATTAGATTTGCTCTCGAGTATCTTCAAAAGAACGTCAAATTAAATTTGGCAGAACATATCCGCGGTGATGCTATTAAAGTAGAACTTCATGATGGTGCTGAAGTAATTGCGATTATCTCTGCTTCATACAAAATCACACGAGAGTTAGTAGCTCAATACCATGCCGATTTTCCAAGCATGAGCTTTCTTTGCGGCTATAGAAAGGAATGCATATGGGAAGGTGGGGCCATAACTTATGCACAAGAAAACCAAATTGGATGGGGTAACGCTGGCTCACTGAGTGATGCCGTTGAATCTGGTGACTTCATGAACGCTGAGCATAAGCTCTACTTTTTCTCATACAGGCTGATAAGGCAAATGAGCTCAATCACTAACTTGGATAGAGAATACGACCGAGTGTTTACCATGTCGCTAAGAAATGGTAAATCCTACCGTGTTGGCATGATTATGGAGTACGAGCCTACAGCAGATGCTATTCGAACTTTTTGGGATCAATTTGGCTCAATTGATGTTGCCTGGAATATAAATCCCAATGGCAGCCCAACTCAACAAGCAATTAATGCAGGGCAGGAGCTTGGGTGTAAAGTAGTAAAATGGGAAGAGTTAAAACAATTGATGCGAAACCGTTAGCGAATGAAAGCGCCTGAAGTAGCAAAACACATATTGATGTCTTGCCCATCTTTATCTGAGTTTCAGGCTTACATGTTTGGGTCATCTCTTATTGGTGTCGGTAGGGACTTTGATATTCTCATAATTGGGCCCTCAGGGAGTGCCTTATCTCAGCTCAAGTTAGAAATAAGAGCTGCGGGAAGCATGTTACCTTTAGATGTTTTATATATGCTTCCTGAGGAAGCTGAAGAAACCAACTTTTTAGAAAGAAAAAAATGCATATCATTTGAGAAGCTATGCAGACTCAATAATAAGACATGAAAACGATCTTCACTAGTGTCGAGTAAAAGCAAAAACAGAGTTTATTACATTGAATTAGTTCGCAATTCTAACAAGCGCAAACGGTCGGAAAAATCAATCGCTGCGCTCCCAATTTCCCGCTGTTGCGGGCGTTACTGAATGTCCGCTGTTGGCACTAAGCGGACAAATACGATTGGTGGCTCTCTTCTTTTTTAGACTAAAACTTGGCCCAATTTCTGCCGATAGCGTTTTTAGGGTAAAGGTCAAAATAACCCGGTTCGAAAATTCAATTAAAATTTTTTGTCACGGATTTGTCACGCATGTGTCACGGACTGTTTTTTGAGGAATTTGAGCGGTTTTGAGCAAAGGTCATTAGCGTTTTGAGGGTGACTTCAACTCAACATCAGGAAAACAATAGAAATCGTAAGGGAAAGTGTGCTGAAAGCCTTTAATGGCGCGCCCGGCAGGATTCGAACCTGCGGCCTCTGCCTCCGGAGGGCAGCGCTCTATCCAGCTGAGCTACGGGCGCATTTACTAATTTTTGACCTTTACTTTCGAACCCATTTTGCCGTCCGACCTTTACCTCCGGAGGGCAGCGCTCTATCCAGCTGAGCTACGGGTGCACATGCTTTGGGAAAGCGAGGGCATTATAGGGATACTGACCCCACCTGTCCAGCGTTTGCGGCAACTTGAATTGGTCGCAGTTTTTTCTGGATTGACCTTAAACTTTTGCCCTTCTGTCTCTCATCCCTTTATAGTAAGCAGCATTAATTCAAAAAAGGAAGTATTATGTCTATAAAACAACTCATTAGCGCCGTTGCTGTGTCATCAGCGCTCGCTTATCCTGCTGTGGCCAGTGATTACTTAGATACCAGCACGGTCTTTTCGGACCAGGATAAAACCGCCGAGATGCGTGTTATTTTTGTCCCGGAAGACTCAGCAATTTCTAGCCCTGAATGGTCAGCTGACGCACGAAAAGCTGTAGCCCGAGCGGCTTCAATCGAAGAGTTCGACGGTAAGGCAGATCAGTTAACTTCGATTATTGCCCCCGAAGGAACAAAGGCAAACCATTTGTTGCTGGCGGGCGTTGGTAACCCAGCAGAGCTTTCTCGTTTCGAGGCAGAAAAGATAGGGGCCGCTATTGCTGCTGCTTTAAAGCCTGAGCTTGATGAGGTGGTTTTTGATGCCCGCTTAATGTCTAACCCGGGTATTGCCGCTGAGGTTGCCGCTAATGTCGCCCACGGTATCGATTTAAGGAATTACCGCTTTGATCGTTATCAATCAGAGCCAAAAGCACGCCCTGCAACACAATACCACTGGCTGGTGAAAAGTCCTAAGAGTGCCGAAAAGCAATACGCGATAACCCGAGGCATTGCCGAAGGTGTGTTCGTCGCTCGTGACATAACAGCCCTTCCCGGCAGCGACGGTTATCCAGAAGCCATTGTTAAACTCGCTCAGGCAGCAATGAAAGATTTAGACATAGACGTAACTGTCGTGACACCCGCCCAGGTAAAAGAAATGGGCATGGGACTTTTAACCAGCGTTAGCCAGGGTAGCCAACATGGTTCGTATTTGCTGGTCGCACACTACAAAGGCTCTGATGAAACCCCTATTGCTTTGGTCGGCAAGGGTAATACCTTTGATACCGGCGGCTATAACCTAAAAACCAGCTCATCATCAATTCTACGCATGCAAACCGATAAAGCGGGCGCAGGCGCAGTCATTGGCTCAGTTATGGCTCTGGCTGCACAAAAAGCACCGGTTAACGTTGTTGCTGTTGCTCCACTGTCACATAACTTAATTTCTGGCAGTGCCACTCTTCCCGGCGACGTGGTTAAGGCCGGTGACGGTACTTTGGTTGAAATTGCCAACACCGACGCCGAGGGGCGCTTAATCCTTGGCGACGGAAACTGGTACGCAAATGATAAATTTGCACCTCGTGCCATCGCTAATATTGCAACACTGACGGGCTCTAAAGTGGGTGCTTTAGGAACTGGTTATGCCGCTATGTTCGCATCCGATAATGAACTGCGCACTACAATTAAAGAAGCCGGTAATATCACCGGTGAAAAAGTCTGGGAATTGCCGTTAGAAGGCTACCCTGGGATCATCGACAGTCCATTAGCCGATATTCGCAATATTGGCTCACCCGGGACTCAGGCAGGTGCAGCGTTCCTGAAACACTTTGCCGGTGATACGCCGTGGGTTCATATTGATATGGCTGCCGATGCCATGGTTAGCAGCCCGACAGGCATTCACCCGGCCGGGCCGACAGGCTTTGGTGTACGCTTATTAACTGAGTGGGTACTGCAACTCGATCAATAAAGTACCATTTGCGCGCGGTTTACTGATAAGCCGCGCGTATTTCCTCTAACTTACGATCAATTTCCTGCTTGGCCAGCCATTCTCCACGAGCCATCACGCCCTGTATCGTTTTTAAAGCATCAGCCGATTGCAGTGGATTGTTTTTAAGCACCATAAAGTCCGCCCGCTGACCTTTACTAATTTGTCCAAACTGGTCGTTATCCTCAAAATAGTTGCCCGCGGCTGCGGTCGCATAGTAATAGATATCCGCTAGCGGAATTCCGGCTTCCCGCATTTTGCGTATCTCGTGGTGGATTGAAAAGCCGGGCACGCTGAACAGCTGCGGCGCATCGGTGCCAAAAATTATCTTCGCGCCAGCATCGTGCAGCGCTTTTAATAACTGCTGCCGGTTGTCCTGCTGAACTATGGCGTTATCTTGGTTAAAGTATCCCATGCTCGGCTGCTGGTAATAGTTTACCCAGCCATCACGCACCGATTCCGGCACCAAATCCAGCTCCGGGTATTTTGCTAGCGACTCCGGATCTTCCGCGCCAATTAAGGTCGACCATAAGGCCTGGGTAGGTACCACTCCCACGTCATACTCTAGCGTTAAGTCGACTAATTCTTGCAACTCTTGTTCTGTAATTGGCCGGTCTATCGCATCAACGTACTCCAGGTAACCGTCCATGTGGTCGATCGTTCGCTGACCCTCTTGTAAGGCCACCTCTAAGCCAACATCCTTAGGCACATGACCGGCAAAATCCATATTATGCTCTCGCGCCGTTTCGGCTAACGCCCGGTATTCTTGCAGCGTTAATCCCGGATGAATCTTCAGCAAATCCCAGCCTTGTTGGCGCTGTTCAATAACACGGCTTGTTGCCTGCTCCACTGATTCAACCGTATTACCATTAAAACTGGGGCCGGCTAAGTAGAGGGTTGGCCCGGTTCTCTCTCCCGCCTCAATATCGCGTTTTAGTTGCAGTTGATGCGGGTAGCCCAACATTCCTCTGACCGTTGTCACGCCGTTAGCCAGGTACAAAAACAGCATGTCGTCCGCATAGCGCTTCGGAAGCTGACCAAAGTCGGTCGCCGGCGGCACATGACCGTGCATTTCTGTAAAGCCGGCCAGTACGTAGCCATCATTTGCGTCCACCAGGCGCACAGATTCTGGTAAATTTTCAGCTAACGCCATTGGTACTACCTGGCTAATTTCGTCGTCTTTAATTAACACGGCACGTTGACTGAGCAACTGCCCCTCGCGGCCATTAAAAGTGACAATATTGGCATTAATCACCGCCATGTCGGCATCAACATCTGTTGTTGTCGAAGTTTGGGCTTGCTGACATGCACTAACTAGTGCGGCCATTAAAAAAATGAATAAACCACGTCCCGGACTCATTAATAACCCCTCTCACTGTCCTAATTAACAGACTAACCAATACGTTCAGTGTCGGCGACAAGGGTCAGTTTCGCAACTAAGCTTTTCAACTTTATTCAGCACTGGAGATATAAAATGAAGCGGTTCTTAATAGGTCTGGTCATGGCGCTGAGTTGTTATTCAGCCGTGGCCAGCGAGCAATACCTTATCAATGAAAATGACGTGCAGCGGTTCTTTAAGACCATAGCCGCTTTTAAAGCCTACGGCGAGAATATTAAATCGTCCGAAACAGAAGACCAGTGGGAATACGACGAATACGACGAATACGACGAATACGATGAGTACGAGGCTGAAGAATATGCTGAAAAATATAATGAGGAACAGTTCCGTGACGACTTCTTTAATTTAATGTCGGTGGAGGGTTTTGAGCAGGGCTTTTTAAACAGTTTCGACGAAGACGACAATCATATAGCGTTAGAGATTGCACAAGACCATGGTTATTCAGATTTAGAAACTCTGGCCTTGCACTACGGGATTATAATGGTCGCAAGCAGTCAGTTATCGTATAAAAAGCAAATTGAAAAAGACCCAACTGCTGCTGCGTTCATAGGTATGTTTATTGGCCCTTTGCTCGACCAAACGTTTCCAGAAAAAACACTGGCAGCAGTTAGTTCGCACCTTGAGGAGCTGGAACAACTAACCTTTGACGACCCGAGGGACTCGGACACTGGTTCCCGTTAGCAGGTGCCAGGAAATGGTGTCCGCGCAGCGAGCAACTTCGCGGACATCGATGTTTTCGCCCCAAAGCTCAACATCATCCCCCATCGCAACGTCATCAATATGAGTGATATCAATGGTGATCATATCCATCGAAACTCGCCCCACCAGTGAGGCTCTCTGACCGTTAACAAAGGTTGGCGTGCCATTCATACATTGCCTTGGGTAACCGTCCGCATAACCGATTGCCACTGTAGCTATGCGGGTATCGGCGGCGGCTGTCCACTGGCTGCCATAGCCGACCGAATCACCTTTTTTCAGATCATGTATAGCGATAATCGGCGCTTTTAGCGACATTACAGGAATTAATTCCTTCTGAATTTCAGTCAACTCCGAAGGATTTACGCCATACATTAACAACCCGCTGCGGACCCAGTCCTTAGACTCTGGCTCACCACGCAGCTGCGGATTTAACAACGCAGCAGAATTGTGCAACGAACGACGGTGCTCAGGATAAGTCCGCTTGATGGCTTCGTATTGCTGCCGCTGAAAGTGGTTAAGTGGTAACCCTGTGTCAGCATTCGCTAAATGCGACATTAACGTCACACTGGCCACATTCGATGAAGCTTCCAGCCGTTTCACAAATAAGTCTGCTTGATCGGTCGCAATGCCTAACCGATGCATACCGGTATCAATTTTCAGCCAAATATCCAGCGGCTGCTTTAACGATGCCTGCTCTAGTAGCTCTAACTGCTGCAGACAGTGCACCACCGTACTGAAGTTTTTATCAACACATAACTTTAGTTCTTCCGCAGTCTGGCAGCCTTCCAGAATGAGTACTGAGTGCTTCGACGCAGGGCAAGCAGCCCGAAGCGCTAACGCCTCGTCGGTAAATCCAACTGCAAATGCGTCAACCTCGTGCTCAAGTGCATCACAGACGGGCTTTATGCCATGACCATAACCATCAGCTTTAACCACGCCCAGTATTGACGCGGAGCCACTGGCGGCTCGAACCCAACGAAGGTTATGTTTTAAAGCGGCTGTATTTATCTCAGCGCGTGTTTTGCGATAATTCATGGGCGGTTTGTTATTACTCATGTTAGCAGCGAGTTTATCCTATTTTTCCTCGAGTTTAACGGAAGTCTTTGCACTTCGTTAGAGGCTTCAGTAACGTTAAGCCATATTCAGTTTAAATAATTAATAATTTGAGGAAATCGTTATGTGGTTAAAAGCGTCCGCACTGGCTGTCGGCATTAGCTTGCTTGCCAGTCCCTATACTGCTGCCGAGGCAGAAACATTTAAAGCCGAAGATATTTTTCAGCTTGAATACGCCAACCAGGTAACCATCTCCCCGGACGGTAAATACATCGCTTACATCAGAACCAGTTTTGACGATATGAAAGATTCTACGCGTGGTTCATTATGGCTGATTGAGACCGACACCGGTGAAGCTTTACCCATTTTTGACGATGGCCATAGCTACGGCAACCTCAGTTGGTCCAATGACAGTGGTCGACTGGCTTTTACCTCAAACCGAAACGAGAAAAACCAAATTCATGTTTATTGGGTGGAACAGCAGAAAGTCGCCAAAGTGTCGCAGGTGCATGAATCGCCTTCGAGTTTAAGCTGGTCAAACGATGACTCAACGATTGCCTTCATGATGTCAGTAAAAGCACCGCCGACTGATTTCGCCAAATCAGTAAAAATGCCGAGCAAACCTGAAGGCGCAGAATGGTCCGGCAACCCGGTCATCGTCGAAGAAACTTATTACCAACGGGATGGCAAAGGTATTTTAGATCCCGCCCACCAACAGGTTTTCACCGTGCCAGCACTGGGTGGTACAGCCCGGCAGTTGACGGAAGGACCTTACAGCCACCGCGGTCCACTAACCTGGACAGCCGACGACAGTAGCATCGTATTTTCAGCTAATCGCAATGAAGATTGGGCGTATCAAGTTAATGAAAGCGATCTTTATTCGGTGTCTGTCAATGATAAGAAGCTAAGCCAAGTCACTGATATCCCTGGGCAGGAGCATTCGGCTCAGTTTTCGCCTAATGGCGAGCGGCTGACCTACTTACATAGCGGTAACGAGCCGGTGCCATATCATAAAAGTCAGCTGTGGGTTATGGATTGGGACAGCCAAGACAGCCAACAACTGCAAACAGAGTTAGACCGTTCATTCAGTAATCCGCAGTGGACAGGGCAAGAGAGTATTGCAGTACAATTTGCAGACCGTGGTAAAAACGTGATTGCGTCGGTTTCTCTTGACGACCAGATGACCCGTCTTACCGACGATGTCGGTGGAACTTATGTTAGCCGCCCTTACACCATGGGCTCATTTAGCGCCGCCGAAAATGGTGCTATTGCTTATACCCAGGGCAGCGCTTATCGACCTGCGGACGTTGGTTTCATCAATCCAAACGCTGAGCTCACAGCGTTAACCGCGCTGAACGAAGATTTACTCGGCTATCGCGAATTGGGTGAAGTTCACGAAATTGAATTTGAATCTCGTTACGACGGAGAGCCGATTCAAGGCTGGTATATTACGCCTCCGGGATTCGATAGCAGTAAAGAGTATCCTTTACTACTGGAAATCCACGGCGGGCCTCACCTATCTTATGGTCCGCACTTTGCTGCCGAGCACCAGCGTTACGCAGCCGAAGGCTACGTTGTATTGTATGTTAACCACCGCGGCAGCACCTCGTACGGCAAAGATTTTGCCATGCTACTCGATGGCAACTATTCCTCTCCGTACGATTTTGCTGATCACATGAGTGGTGTTGATGCACTTATCGACAAAGGCTTTATCGACAGTAACAACCTATTTATTGCGGGTGGCTCGGCAGGTGGCATCGCCACCGCCTATGCCGTTGGTATGACCGATCGATTTAACGCAGCGGCCGCCACTAATCCGGTGATCAACTGGGTCAGCAAGGTGCTTACTGCGGATAGCTCGGTAGGACAAATTCATAACCAGTTCCCTGGCATGCCCTGGGAAGAGATAGAGCACTATTGGGAGCGTTCGCCGCTATCACTAGTCGGCAATGTTAAAACCCCTGTGCTGTTATTTACCGGCGAAGATGATCGGCGCACACCAATCTCAGAAACCGAACAATTTTATCAGGCGCTTCAATTGCAACAGGTAGACACCGCTATGGTAAGAGTGCCCGGCGCCTCTCATGGCGTGACTGCGCGGCCGTCTAATATGATTGCTAAAATTGAACACGCGCTGGCGTGGTTTGCTAAGTATAAACAAGACTAATGCAGGTGACGGAATCTCAACTCGTTACTTTGGGGCCTGCCGGCACGTTCTCGGAGCTTGCCGCGCAGACTTGGTTAAAGCAGCAGTCTCTGGATTTAACGATTAACATACAGGACTCGTTGCCGGCCGTTATCGAGGCCGTCAATGAGTCACAGCTGGGGCTTACACCGATAGAGAACCTCAGTGAAGGCTTTGTCTCGCCAGTGGTTGACTCGTTGGTGCATAAATCGCTGCACATTATTGCCGAATTAACCCTACCGGTAGAGTTTCAGATTCTAACCAATCACCCCAAGCCAAGGTCAATTTATGCACAGTTCGTGGCTGCCGGTCAGTGTCGAAAGGCACTCCAGCAGCTGGCATTACCTGTAACCCATACCAGTAGCAATAGTGAATCGCTAAACAGCCTACTGGGGACATCGGAACCCTCTGCTGCGCTTGTGCCAAGCCATATACAATGTCCTGATCAACTAACTTTATTAAGCTCACGAGCGGCCGACATCGCGCATAACGAAACTCGCTTTGTGGTATTATCAGCAAATAATTTGGCCCCTGCATACGACCCCAACAGACGTTGGAAGAGCAGTGTGCTGTTGATTGATGACAACGACCATCCAGGACTGTTGGTGGATAGTTTGTCGGTTTTTGCGCGGCGAGCCATAAACTTAACATCAATTGTTTCGCGGCCAACCGGCGGCGGTTTTGGTCAGTACCACTTTTTCATTGATTTTGATGGCCATATTCAACAGCCTCACGTGCAAGAAGCCCTGGAGCAGCTTGCTAAATTAAACCATTTACGCTGGTTGGGCAGTTACCAAGCTGCTTAACCCGATACTTTTAAAAACAGGAGAGTACATGTCACTGGACGTTATAAAGCATGAGCCAAACCAACCGGCCGACGCAGTAATTATCTGGCTACACGGACTTGGCGCATCGGGTAATGATTTTGTTCCGATGACTGAACATTTGCAGTTTGACAATGCCAACCTGCGCTTTTTGTTTCCTAACGCTCCGCAACTACCGGTGACAATTAATCAGGGCATGGTCATGCCTGCCTGGTACGATATTACTGACATTAGTATCGATCGTACGATAGACAGCAAGCAGCTAAGAGAGTCTGCGCAACAGGTGCATGCATTAATTGATCAACAAATAGCGGCAGGAATTGATAGTCGCCGTATTATTATTGCTGGTTTTTCGCAAGGTGGCGCGGTCGGCTACGAAGCGGCATTAACCTACCCTAAAGCATTGGGTGGCTTAATGGCCCATTCGACTTACTTTGCAACGGCCAACGATATACAGCCAAGTGACGCGAATAAGGCGTTGCCGGTATTGGTCCAGCACGGCACCCAAGATCCGGTTGTACCGGAAGCATTGGGCCGTAAAGCCGCAGACGAGCTAAAAAGCCGCGGCTATCCGATGACTTATCAGACCTACCCCATGCCACATTCGTTGTGTCTGGAGCAGGTACAGGATATGAAGCAGTGGCTGGCGGCACGGTTCAACTAGATTACCCGCTACGCCAATACCTGAAGCTCGTTACACCATTGTGAAGCGAGCTTCTCGCCCCGCTCAAAGGTATCGATCATAAAGTTTACATGCCCGACTTTGCGGCCCGGTCGGGGGTCTTTACCATACCAATGACAATCAGCTGCCGACGCCTCCCAAAGGACTTCTGGCAAGCCATCAACACCGATCGCATTAATCATCAGTGTCGGCGCTACTAAAAAGTCCGGTAGCGGTAACCCGGTAATACAACGAATATGCAAATTGAACTGGTCACAGTTGGCACCGCTCATCGTCCAGTGTCCAGAGTTATGGACTCTGGGTGCAATTTCATTAACCAACAATTGCTGATTATCTCCATCACCCACCACAAAAAACTCGATAGCTAAAACGCCAATGTAATCAATGTGGTCGGTTAGCTTCTGATGATATTCCTGCGCTTGTTGTTCTAAAGCTTCCGAAAACTGCTGAGCACCGGCCATGCTATAGGCTAAAATTCCGTCCTGATGGACATTGACCGTCAAAGGATAGCCACGCTGTTCGCCGTGATGATCGCGGGCAGCAACAACAGATACCTCGTGAGTAAACGCGATCATGTCTTCAACGATACCTGCCCGCTGTCCCGCATCCATCGCCAGCGGCGAAATATCTTGTCCTGGCTTCCAACGCCACTGACCTTTACCGTCATAACCGCCCCGAGCTGACTTAATAACAACCGGTTTTTCGGTGTTTTCCAGGATTTGCTGCAATTGCTCTGCATCCTCAAACGCCTGCCAAGGGGATGTCGGTATACCAAGCTCGTCACACAATGCTTTTTGCGAACGACGGTCAGTTAACTGTTTAAATCGCTCGGCTTTCAATAAGAATTTGTCCTGGGTCCGGCTAACAAGGTCATCAGCAAGGTGTTCATGCTCCCAGGTCACGACATCAGCCCAATTTTTGGCTTCGTCTAACGACAGGCTTAACGCCTGCTGACTGCCAAGCGCCATCACTTTATGTTCGCGATCACTGTAGAGCACACATTGATGTCCCTGCTGGATAACAGCTTTACCCAGCATTTGCCCCAACTGTCCGTTACCCAGAATCAGTATATTCATTTAGGCAGCTCCAGATCCGCATTGGCCATTACTTTATCGCGCTGTTGCTGACGAAACTGTATCACCCGCTCGCGCACGGTTGCATCGAAAGAACCAATTATCTGAGCGGCCAACAACCCGGCGTTAGCTGCTCCAGCGTCGCCAATTGCCAGGGTACCCACAGCAACACCTTTAGGCATTTGAACGATAGATAGTAGACTATCCATACCTTTTAACTGCTTACTGGCTACCGGAACACCAAGCACAGGGATTGCCGTATGCGCCGCTAACATTCCGGGTAAGTGCGCTGCACCACCGGCTCCCGCTATCACAACTTTGACATCGTCAATTTCTGCCTGCTCCATGTGCGACTTTAATAAGTCGGGCGTACGATGAGCAGAAGCCACTTTTGCCTGCCAGTCGACGCCGAGGTCATCGAGCATTAATGCTGCTTTTTGCATTGTTGGCCAGTCAGACTGAGAGCCCATAAGAATTAGAACGGAAGCCATGGAACACCTTTTTGATTGGGTAGATTTCAACCACTTGAAAAGCACGGAATTGTAGCCATCGCGGGCCAAAACTGCAAATAAATCGCAGCTTTTTTGGTCATCTGTTGGTAGCAATTTAGACCAATGGAGGGTGGCAATGAGATTATTTTAAGGTATGGTTTTAATCTGTTGATTTGTCTTTTAGAGGCCTTACTATGCTTTTATCCGCAGAAAATTCATTACTGCTGATTGTTGACGCGCAAGAGAAGTTATTACCGGCCATCCATCAACGCGACAACGTTACCTCTCGCATGCGCTGGCTATCGGAAATAGCTCTACAACTGAGTCTACCTGTACTTATAACTGAGCAAAACCCGAAGGGGCTTGGCTACACAGTGCCCAATCTGCAGGAAATAATCGAATCTGCAAGAGTGGTCGAAAAGACCCACTTTAGTGCGATGAAAGAAGAGAGTTTTCGAGAAGTACTCAGCGAATATAATAAAAACCAAGTGGTAGTGATGGGTATGGAAACCCATGTTTGTGTCATGCAAACAGCCATGGAAATGAAAGCAGAGGGCTATCAAGTTTTCTTACCTTCAGACTGTGTGGGCTCTCGTCGCCCCAACGACAAAGAAACCGCAATAGAGCGTTTACGTAATAATGGTGTGCATATTATTACTTCTGAAATGGCTGCTTTTGAGTGGTTAGAGAAGTCTGGTACCGACACATTTCGGCATATAAGTCGAAACTGGCTGAAATAATTTGGCTTTTCATTGACAGAGCTTTTGTAGTGTATATACTCGGAGGTGCTGAGAAAATTCGGCTATTGATTTGAGATTTGTGTACGAAGTCCTCCTTTTTGCTGTACCTCGTTTTGTAAGTCCAAGTAATACCTAAGTTTCTGAGCAATTGATTTTTAACATGCACTACGAGGAAATATCAGCATGTCTACTACGACTGGTAAAGTAAAATTCTTTAACGAAGCGAAAGGCTTCGGTTTCATCGAGCAAGAAAATGGCGCGGACGTTTTCGTTCATTTCAGCGCTATCCAAGCAGACGGTTTCAAAACTTTGGCTGAAGGCCAGCAAGTTTCTTTCACCGTAGCACAAGGTCCTAAAGGTCCTCAGGCTGAAAACGTCGTTCCTATGTAAGCAACGCGTTTAAAGAATTCTTAAAAACGCCGTTCTGGTTTCAGAGCGGCGTTTTTTTATGTGAAATACACTTAAATTTAGTAGGGTTTTAGCCGATAATAGCTTTATTGATACAAATCAACGCAGCAATGCTACTCAGCTAAGTTATAAAATTATGAGAGATAACGGGCCCGTAACCCAGAAAGAAAAACACATTCCCGCGCATTACCGGTTGGTCTCATCAACCGATTTAAAAGGGGTCATTACTCACTGCAACCAAGACTTTGTGGATATCAGTGGCTATACCGAGCAAGAGTTAATTGGCGCCCCCCACAACATTCTGCGTCATCCTGACGTGCCCGCTCCTGTATTCGAGAATATGTGGAAGACCATCAAACGGGGCAAGCCCTGGATGGGGCTTGTTAAAAACCGCAGTAAAAACGGCGACCATTACTGGGTTAGTGCGTATGTCACCCCGATAATGGAAAACGGTAAGCCAAAGGGCTTTGAGTCAGTCAGAGTCCCCACCACGGATGAACGAAAAGAGCGGGCAATGGCCGTCTATGCACGGTTAAATAGCGGTAAGCAACCGCTCCCAACAATTAAGCGCCTGTGGTTTTCAATTAAGAACCTGTCACCGGTGATAATACCTGGCTTATTATCTACAGCAGCGCTGTGGGCGGTATCCGGTGGTACAGCAGCGACAATTTCACTGGCAGCGACGCTGGTTTCTGCGGGCTTTTACCGCCACTACATCAGCTCCATGATGCAACGCCTTCTAGATAGCCGGCCAGAGGCTTTCGATTCCGAATTGGTCGGTATGACCTACTTTCCGACGCATGGCCGCGAAGCCAGGCTGGCCATGTTACTGCACAGTGAAGCGGCTCGAAATTATACCGCGCTAACTCGCATCAAAGACGCCGTTGCCGGCATTCTCTCAGTGGCAGAAGATACTCGTCAGCAAGCTCGTAACAGTCACGAACAAGTCGGACGTCAAACAGCTGCGACCGACCAAACTGCTACAGCAATGAACCAAATGGCTACGGCCATTCAAGAAGTCGCTGGCACCGTTGAAAAGAATGCTGAACAGGCTGACTTTGCCCGACAAAATGTTGAGCGCAGTGTCGCTCTGGCACGTGACGCCAGCAGCGTTATCATCGACTTACATAAAGCAGTAGAGCAAATAGCGACTACCGTTCAAGCTCTGGACGAATCGACAGGTGCGATTGGCGAGGCCGCTGATCTTATCTCATCGATAGCTGACCAAACTAATTTGCTGGCTCTAAACGCCGCCATCGAGGCTGCACGTGCGGGCGAGCATGGTCGGGGATTCTCAGTTGTTGCCGATGAAGTCCGAAACTTAGCCTCTCGGACTACCGACTCAACGGACAGCATTCACCAAGTCATCGCCCAGTTACGCGAGCGTGCAAAAGATGCCGTAGAAGTTTCTAAGCAGGGAGAATCTGCGGCAGCAGACGGCGTTGAGAAAGTTCGTAAAGCCGACGAGGCGTTAGGTGAAATTGCCGAGGCTATTGAGCAAATTGCAGCAATGTCGACGCAGATGGCATCAGCCGTAGAAGAGCAAAGTGGTGTGGCTGAGCATATTAGTGAGCAGGTCACCGAAATTTCGGACATTGGCCGACAAACCCAGAGGACCTCTGAAGACACAGAATCCTCTAGCCAAGAGCTAGAGAAGACTGTGAAGGAGCTCTATGAATTAATAGAGCGCTTTAATCTGAAGAATTAGTGTTTATCTTACCGTCGCTTTGATGAGATTCGCGTCGCTCTGCGGCGCGCGCTGTTTCCTCTAAGAATTCCACATCTTCTACATCAACTTTTGGAATTTCACCGCAAACATCACCACCCAGCTTGTTGACTGCCTGGCACAAATCAGAGACTTTTTGATCCAACACGTCGACATGATCAAGCATTCGACCGATTGCTGTAGCAACCGGATCCGGGTTATCTGCAGCAATGGCATAGGCATCAAAGCCATAAGCTTTAGCCATTTTCTTACGACGCTCTGAAGTTTCTTTGTCTATATCTGATTTCGCCACTCGAGCTGGAATGCCAACCATCGTAGCTTTTTCGGGAACATCTCTAACCACAACTGCATTTGAGCCTATTCTAGCGGCTTCACCGACGGTAACAGGGCCTAATACTTTAGCCCCAGCACCAATAACCACCCCATTTTTTAATGTTGGGTGACGTTTCCCTTTGTCCCAGCTGGTACCGCCTAAAGTAACCCCGTGATACAAAGTCACGTCGTCACCAATATCGGCAGTTTCACCGATAACGACACCCATGCCGTGGTCAATAAAGAATCGGCGCCCTATTTTAGCACCGGGATGTATTTCGATACCGGTCAACCATCTCGCAATGTTCGATAAAAACCGCGCTAACCAATACATCCGCCAACACCAAAGTTTATGGCTTATTCGGTGGAACCAGATGGCGTGCAACCCTGGGTAATTAAACAACACTTCAAACGCATTACGGGCCGCCGGATCACGTTCAAAAACGCTGCGAATGTCTTCCCTCATACCGCTAAAAAAGGCCATAATTTTTCTCTATCACTAGCCGAACTGCTTTAAGAGCTTGTTAACGTCAGCAAGAATCGCGTCTTTCATGCTAACTTCGTAGCCCTCTCGTTCTTTATCCATTTCCCGTATTTTCTTTTTAGGAAACTTCTTTCTATTTTCATGAGTTGGCATATGTTTAATTTTTTCATACATTTCATGCATTGCAGGATAGTCTTTCGCGTAATCATATTCCACCGCTTCTGGACGGTGATCAAGCAGCACAACAATACGTAAACAACCTTCGGAGAAAGGGCACTGTTCTTGCTGCATTGCCTTAGCAATAGTAATGATACTCTCGTCAATACGGTCTACCCGCTTCTGTACCGAGTCCCGACGAAGCTGATTTTGCTGCTTTAACCGGCGTAATAGTTTGCTAGCGTAAAACGCCAGTCCAACAATAATCAGTACACCCAAAATAATTATTAATAACATTGTCGCTGACATTAGTACTCCTCGTCGTCCAAGTCGTCTTCTATATCAATACCCAGTTGCTGTGCTAATTGTTCATAACGCTCAGACTTTTTATCCAGGTAACGCTGTTCATCCACGGTCAGCTCCTCACCCGCTTCAAACCGTTCGACTAATGCTTGTAGTTGAACATCTTGCTCTAATTGCTTGAGCTCTTCCGCGGGTGTGATTTCACTGGGAGTATTCTGTCCCTGCGGAGTCACTAATGGAATTTTTCGACGACTGCCTTTGCGTGGGTCCTGTTTTTCTGAAACCTGTTGCTCACTATGCGATTTTCCACCAGAGTGCCGTTGTCCCGGTTGATGCCCTTTGCCCTTTCGCTTGCCTTTAGCCGCTTTATCCGGTGTTTTTTCGTCGCGAGGCTTTTTACCGGGAGCTAGTGGACCCGGCTTTCTAGATTTCTTTTGGCGAGTCATACTCACTCCTTATCATGTGCAATATGCTTATTGTAACGCATTGCGGGATAATTCGTCAGTGAATGAGTGAAGAGAAGATGATGGGGATTAAAAAGAAAAAAGGCGATGCATTTGCATCGCCTGTCTCTCTCATATTTGGCAGCGCACTGCAGCTATGAGAATGGTTGTCACTGCTTCCGAGTTTTTATTGTGGTCTTCCGTAACCGGTCTTTTATTATTGTTTTTATTATATAATAAGGAGATCCATAGCCAAAAGCATTTTCACTCCCTGGATTATCGAACATTTTTTTGTTGTTCTTAATTATCGATAATCAATCTCGACCTCTTGTTATTTTTTTGTGTCGAGCAACGCCGTCTTTTTAATCAACGATCTTATTATTTTTAGCCTGAAGCCCTTCTTATAAATGAAGGTTTCCCTGCAGACGCTGTAAAGACTACTGCAATGAGATTTTTATTCAATGATTTTATTGATCTAAAAAACTGATTTTTTATTACTTTTTGTTGTAAAAGCGTATAGTTTAATAATTTCTATGCTTTTTGTTATGTTTTTAGGTCTTAAAAAAGGGCGGTTAAAACCGCCCCTCTATTAAATCAGTTTTTTAGTATAAACCGTGTAAGTACTTTGACAGTAACTCGATTTCTTCATCGGTCATTTTTTCAGCAACACCACGCATCATACCGTTTGGATCATTTGCTCGCTCGCCACTGCGAAACATCTTAAGCTGAGAAATAACGTAGGCTGGATATTGCCCTGAGATATCAGGGAATGCTGCTAATCCCATGCCGTTACCGCGCGGACCATGACAGCCTGCGCAAGAAGGGACTTTACTCTCCGGGTTGCCGCGCCGATATAAGTCTGCTCCTTTCGCAATCACGTCCTCAGCAGTGTCGCCCTTCGGTTCATCCTGAGAGGCATAAAACGCAGCTAAGTCAGCCATATCTTGTTTCGACAAACTGGCTACCTGACCCATCATAATCGCATTGTTACGACCTTCTTCGCCGCCAGTCTCTGATGCCGTTTTAAAATCCATTAACTGCTTATACAGATACTTTTCGTGCTGACCGGCAAGGTGAGGGTACATATCAGTAGGGGCCGTTCCCTGCGGTCCGTGACATGCCGCACAAACTTGTGACTTATTCTTACCTGCTTCAGGATCGCCTTGCTGGGCTAAAGCCACACCGGTTGATCCTAGAAATAATCCCAAAATAATCGCGAATTTTTTCATGTTTGCTTCTCTTGTATCTCTAGTGGCGAGCGTCGCCGACATACATCGCTATAAACAGTCTGCTATTTTACACAAAACTCGTGTGGATTAAATGATTAAAACACATTCAATACCGATTTGATCATTGGCTGATGGGTTGTAATCCGTCATAATGGAGGTTCGAATACGCCATTCCCAACAATAGAGTGAATCTTGCACCGTGCCGGATAGTAAACCAATTAACTACCAAACCGCTAAATTTATTACCAGCGCCCCGGATATCAGCAAGTTACCTGATGACACCGGCATTGAAATAGCCTTTGCAGGGCGCTCTAATGCCGGCAAGTCTAGTGCGTTAAACACACTTACACGTCAAAACTCACTAGCCCGAACCAGTAAAACGCCGGGACGTACTCAGTTAATCAATGTCTTCGAATTAGATAGTGGACAACGACTTATTGATTTACCCGGCTATGGCTTTGCTAAAGTTCCGTTGGCCGTTAAAGAAAAATGGCAACAGTCGTTGTCTGAGTATCTGCAAAGAAGAGACTCATTAAAGGGGTTGGTGGTATTAATGGATATAAGACATCCCTTTAAAGAAACCGATCAGGAACTTATTTACTGGGCCGTTAGCTGTGAAATTCCGGTTTTAGCGTTACTCACCAAAGCCGATAAACTGAAGCAAGGTGCCCGAATGAATATGGTGCTTAAAGCCCGTCAGGCGGCGATTGCCTTTAACGGTGATGTTACAGTAGAAGCGTTCTCGTCACTAAAGCGGTTTGGTGTCGACAACGTCGAAAATGTATTAAACCAGTGGTTTAACAATGACTCAGACGCACAATAACCCGCCTCTAAAAGCCTGGTTGTTGTTAGGGCTGTTAGCACTCATTTGGGGTAGTTCGTTTCTATTGATAAAAAAAGGCTTAATCGCATTCGGGGCGATGGAGGTCGGCGCATTAAGAATATCGTCAGCGGGATTAGTACTGGCCCCGTTAGTTGCTAAACGACTGCATCGGATTACAGCCAAGCACTGGGCAAAGCTGGCCAGTGTGGGTTTGGTCGGTAGCCTGATACCCGCCTTTATGTTTTCGATTGCACAAACTCAACTAGAAAGTGGTATTACCGGGGTATTGAACGCCCTGACTCCAATCTCAACTTTGATCATCAGCGTCTTATTATTCCACCAACAAGCTAAAGTCGCGCAGGTAATAGGCGTGCTTATCGGCTTGTTCGGCACCATCCTGCTAATGACAGCAGGAGCCAACGGTACCTGGACATTCAACGCCTATGCTTTACTGGTGCTAGTGGCGACAGTTTGCTATGGCCTGAATTTAAACCTTATTAAGCATAAGATATCTGATCTTAGCCCTTTGACAATAACCGGCGTGTCACTTTTGATGGCTAGTATCCCAGCCACGTTTTATTTGTTTGTCGGCACTGATTTTATTCAGCAAGTTCAGCAACCTGACGCCCTACTCTCACTAATATCAGTACTTGCCCTTGGCATTGTTGGTACAGCCGGCGCGCTGGTTATCTTTAATCATGTGGTGCAACTAACCAACACCGTATTTACCAGTTCAGTGACCTATTTAATCCCCGTGGTCGCAATGTTGTTAGGAATTCTCGACGGCGAACCTTTTTGGCTTCAACACGGCGTCGGTATGCTGGCCATTCTTGTCGGTGTTTGGTTTGCGAATCGAAAAGGAAGAAGCGGACTTGCGGGTATCCCCAGAAAAGAAAAAAGCCCGACTCAATGAGCCGGGCGAAAATATAATCCAGGGAGAACAAATTCTGAGAGCTTAAGCACTAGCTTAATTATTGCCCTCACATACTCCGACCGGGGTGGTTAAAAAAAGTTCATGTTTTTTTTAACATTAGTGAGCTTGATCCCAGTTGTCTCCCTTTCCGGCCTCTGCAACCAATGGCACATCAAGGCTTGCGGCTTTTTCCATAACCTTAGCCAGTGCCGGCATATAGTCATTTAGCTTCGACTCTTTAATTTCGAACACCAATTCATCATGCACCTGCATTAACATGCGCACATCCTGCTGGCATTGTTGCTCTTCGATCCAGCCATCAACCAAGATCATCGCGCGTTTGATAATGTCCGCGGCGGTTCCTTGCATTGGTGCGTTAATAGCGGCCCGCTCAGCCCCTTTACGGCGAGCACCATTAGACGCTTTAATTTCAGGTAAAGGCAGTCGACGGCCAAACAGCGTTTTAACATACCCCTGCTTTTTCGCCTTTTCCCGGGTATCTTCCATATAATTAAGTACACCAGGAAAGCGCTCAAAATATTTATCCATATAATGCTGAGCTTCGTGCCGGGGGATGTCCAATTGACGGGCAAGACCGAACGCCGACATCCCATAAATCAGTCCAAAGTTCACCGCCTTAGCTCGCCGCCGCTGCTCATTGCTCACTTCATCAAGCGCGCATCCAAATACTTCTGCTGCAGTCGCCCGGTGAATGTCCTTGCCCTCCGCAAAGGCCGTTAGTAATGCTTTATCTTGCGATAAATGAGCCATTATCCGTAACTCAATCTGGCTGTAGTCAATAGCCACTATCTTGTAACCGGGTTCCGGCACAAACGCTTGCCTTACACGGCGGCCTTCTGCTGTTCGAATCGGAATGTTTTGCAAGTTGGGTTCGGTAGATGACAGCCTGCCGGTTGCTGCTACGGCCTGTTGATAAGAGGTGTGTACTCGCCCAGTAGTCGGGTTAATCATTCTGGGTAGCTTATCGGTGTAGGTTGATTTTAACTTAGACAAACTACGATGCTTTAGAATCACGTCCGGCAGTGGGTAATCGTGCGCCAGCTCATGTAAAACATCTTCAGCGGTAGACGGTGCTCCTTTCGGAGTTTTCTTTATTACCGGTAATTCGAGCTTTTCAAATAAGATTTGCTGAAGCTGTTTAGGAGAACCGAGATTAAACTCTTCGCCGGCAATATCAAATGCTTCACGCTCATACTGAACCAGTAGATCGGCTATTTCGTGGCTTTGTTTAGCCAGCATATCCGCATCAACTCTAACGCCGTACTGTTCCATATCAGTTAACACCGGAATTAAAGGTACTTCAATCTCGGTTAGTACGGTTAACAGTTCATCACTGGTTGTTTTGATTTTTTCCCATAAAATTTCATGCAACCGCAGAGTAACGTCGGCATCTTCCGCGGCATAGGGGCCAGCCTCTTCTAAGGCAATTTGATTAAAGGTTAGCTGCTTAGCCCCTTTACCGGCAATATCCTGAAACTTAATCGGCTTGTGGTTCAAGTACTGCAAACTCAAAGTATCCATATCATGCCGAGAGCCGACACTATTGAACACATAAGAAGCCAACATGGTATCGTTTTTTATGCCCGCAAGACGGATACCATAGCGCCGCAAGATGTGCGCATCATACTTTAAGTTCTGCCCCACCTTGCCCGGCTTTTCACTCTCAAGTAGTGGTCCTAATTGTTCAAGTAACCAGTCTCTGGATACCTGTTCTGGTGCATCCATATAGTCGTGTGCAACCGGAATATAAACGCCTTCGCCCGGCTCAGTCGACAAACTGACCCCGACTAGCTCAGCGTCAATATAATTAAGGCTTGTTGTTTCCGTATCAAATGCAAAGTACTCAGCGCTCTTAACTTTCTGTAAGTACTCACCAACCTCGTTTTCTGTAAACAGCACGCGGTAAGCATCTCGGACAACCGCAGTGCCGGGTTCGTCGGCTGGCTCCTCTAGCCCCAGCGCTTGATCTGTAGCCGCGCCTTTTTCAAGTAGCTCTTCCAACCAACGGCGAAACTCACAACGACCGTACAGTTCAGCTAATTGATCATTGTCTGCGGAAGAAATAGACAACTGCTGCGGATTAAAATCAAGCTCAACATCACACTTAATAGTCGCCAACTCTTGCGACATCAACAGCTGCTCACGGTACTCTTCGAGCTTTTTCGGCATAGTCTTCGCGCCCCTAAATTCCAGCGAAGCTACTGCGTTGATGTCCTCATAAATCGCCTCAATCGAAGGAATCCCTTGCAGCAAGGCCTGTGCCGTTTTATTACCAACTTTTGGCAACCCAGGAATGTTATCAGAGCTGTCTCCCATCAATGCCAGATAATCAATAATCTGCTCAGGGCTAACTCCAAACTTTTCTTTTACGCCTTCTTCATCGAGCAACGTATCCGTCATCGTGTTAATTAGCATAACGTGCTCATTGACCAACTGCGCCATATCTTTATCGCCAGTGCTAATCAAAGTAAAACGGCCTTCCTGACTGGCTTGACTGGCTAACGTACCAATCACATCGTCTGCTTCCACTCCGTCAATGCACAACAACGGTAAGCCCATTGCTTTAACAATTTCATGCAATGGCTCGATTTGGGTTCTTAAGTCATCCGGCATCGGCGGCCGGTTTGCCTTATAATCCGAGTAAATATCACTCCGAAAAGTTTTACCTTTCGCGTCAAAGACCACCGCCATATTTTCTGGCTTATAGCGCTTTAGCAAGCTACGGAGCATGTTGACGACTCCGTAAATAGCGCCGGTAGGTTCTCCCTTAGAGTTTGTTAAGTGAGGGGGAGCGTGGAATGCGCGAAACAAATACGAGGAACCGTCCACTAAGATAAACGGGTTCTCCGGTACACTTTTGGTCATGAGAGTTAAACCTTAACTGAGGTACTTAGATATAGCATAAAGGATGCCATAGGTCGGTCTTTAACGCTAGCAACTCGCTGTTTGTAAGTTGTGGATAAGTCTGTTGATAATAGTTAATTCCACAGCGAAAGAGTTACTCTTTGCCGTGTGGGTGGCATCTCTAAGTTATTGATAATGAGGGTTTTTATTACTGCGGGCATCCCATACTGCCCATCTTATTATAATACTGGTTTCGCTGTGGAAACTTATTTTCAGGCTTCGCTTGGCAACTCTGCATTACTAGCTAACCGGCCAAACAGATTACCACAAACTCGACATTGGTCTACTGCTATATGCTATTTTCTTAGACCATTTTGTAATCCTTTTTCCGGCTCTTTATAAGCAAGCCCAACTTTCTTTAGGAAATCAATGTATTGGAAAGCAGCAGACGTCGATGACCCCGTTTACTATTGGAAAAACTTTAAGTTAGTACAACAGTGGGTAACAACCTATCACGACAACTTAATCAGCCCATCGTTAGCCGTAGCATTACAAGATTACGGCCAACTATCCGGCAATGCTCAAAAGCTGTGGCTGAGATTATATTCCCGTAAAGGCCACTATTTCCGGAGCGATAAGTTAAGTTACCCAGAGATTGATATTGCCGCAGCAGTTGAAGAGCTAGAAGACCAGCATTGGTTAACCTTTGCCGACTCAGCAAGCCAAGCTGAATGGCTGGACAAACTGGTCAAGAGCGAGCTTCTGGAGCTCGCAAAAGCACTTCAGATATCGGTCCGTAGCACTGCAGCTAAACGCACTTTAGTCGATTTAATAATGACCCACAACGTGGAACCGCCAGTTGCTATTTTGCAGCTTGAAAAGAAAGAACTATTTAGCCAGCTAGCCCTGTTGTTTTTCGGTAATTCAAGACAACAACTATCTGAGTTTGTCGTTACAGCGCTGGGACATCGCTCCTATGAAAATTATAAAATTCGTCCTCAGGGAGTTTTCCGCAATTTGGATGACTTTCAATTGGTGTTAAAGCTTGAACAGTGGCAAAAGGAGTATAAGGAGCTAGAATCTCCTGAGTTCCGCGTTGAATTTGCCCGCCAGTTGCGATTAAAAAACTTTTCAGCAAACATACCGACGCATCACGTGGGTAAATTCAGTCGTTTTCTCAATAAGATTGGTCGCGACGCCGAGCGAGCTGCAAACAACGATGTTGCGATGGAAGTATACGCCTTATCAAGGCGTTCGCCCTCACGGGAACGACAGGTAAGACTGTTAAAGAAACAGGGCGAACTTGCGCAAGCCCGCCACTTGCTTGAACAAATGCAAGCCTACCCATGGGATGAACCGGAATTGGCGACTGCCAAAAAACTGCTGGCTCGTTGGTTCAACACTGATGCTCAAAGCGACTTCGAAATGCTTCCAAAAAGCCAAAAGTCACTATCATTTGCACCTCGTCAGGTTGAGCAGGCAGTCCTTAATGAGTACCGTAAAAGTGGCTGGGTGGGCGAGCATTGCGAAAACTTGATACCGCAGATACTGTTCGGCTTGTGCTTTTGGGATATTATTTTTGCAGATATTGATGGCGCCTTTGTTCACCCCTTTCAACACGGCCCGCGTGATCTAACCTCACAAGAGTTTTATCAAAACCGGAAAAACTTAATTGATCAACAAATTCACCGCATTAGAACGGCGCCCGAACAAGTACTTGATAAAATTAAACAAACTGTTATCGAGAAGGAAGGCCTAAACAATCCATTTATTCCGTGGAAATTAAAATTAACCGATTGTGCAATTCGCTGGTTTAGTTATTTACCAGGCGAGGTATGGGCGCAGATATTCGAACGCATCGCTTTTGACATAAAAAACAATCGCAGTGGTTTTCCTGACTTATGGTTACAAAAAGACAATGGTGAAAGACTACTATTAGTTGAAGTTAAAGGTCCCGGCGATACTATACGCGCTAACCAATCCCGCTGGCTGGCTTATCTGCAATCACTTGGCGTGCCAATAAAATTAGTTACTGTGCAGCAAGCTGCTGACGAACCTGCTGAATAACAGGGTCTATTTGAGGTAGCTCACAATTCCACCAAAGCCTATAACTCTCGGCCGCCTGCCCGACTAACATGCCTAGTCCGTCATAACATGCTGGTTCAGCGATCTTCTGCACATGCCGAATAAAAGGCGTTGCCGTTGCCGCGTACATCATGTCGTATATTACAGCTGATGAGGCTAACAAACTATCTGGAACCGCCGGCAAATCACCGTTCAGCGAAGCGCTTGTGGCATTAATAACCAGCTCAACTCCCGTAACCGGTTGCCAATGGGTCACTGCTTTTATCCGACTACGCCCGGCAGCCAGTGCCTCAGCCTTGGCCGGACTGCGATTATATAGCCAGATTACTTCGGGCTTCTCATCCAACAGATTCCTTAGTACACCCCGGGCAGCACCTCCGGCACCAATGAGCAATACCCGTTTACCAGACAGATCAACGTTTAATCGTTTCAAGTCATAAAGCAAGCCTAGCCCATCCGTATTAGCGCCCAATAGACCATGTGCTGCAGTGGCAACCAAAGTATTAACAGCGCCAGCATCCCTGGCTTCAGGAGTAACCGTATTCGCCAATCTAAAAGCCTGTTGCTTAAAGGGTAGAGTAACGTTAGCTCCCGTTAAGTTTTGTCTAAACAACCGAGCTACTGTGGATGCAAAGTTGTACTCAGTTGCTAACTGACGTCGGTAGCTTAACGCATGGCCAAATTGGTTCGCGAATAATTCATGAATAAACGGAGAGTAACTATGAGCTATAGGGTTTCCAAAAACGCAAAAATGCTTAGTCATTACTCTTCGACGCCCAATCTTGTGGAATTAAAAAATACTCTGTTAGTTGTGCCTCAGCCGAGTCAGGAGTCGGCTGCCAGTCATATTCCCAACGCACCAACGGTGGCATAGACATTAAAATGGACTCGGTTCTGCCACCAGTCTGCAAGCCGAATAATGTTCCGCGGTCCCAAACTAAGTTAAATTCAACATAACGTCCGCGACGATAGAGTTGGAAATCACGTTGTTGCTCGGTATAAGGCTCATCTTTTCGTTTCTCGACAATCGGACAATAAGCATCGCAAAAGGCATCGCCAACAGCCTGAATCACTGCAAAGGCATCTTCAAACGACCGATCGTTAAGGTCATCAAAAAATATGCCCCCTACACCCCTGGCCTCATTCCGATGCTTTAAGTAAAAATAATCATCGCACCAAGTTTTATATTTCGGGTATAAAGACTCATCTAACTGATCCAGCGTGTTTTTTGCCTTTTTATGCCAGTCAATGATGTCCTCTTCAACCGCGTAGAATGGCGTTAAGTCAAAGCCTCCACCAAACCACCAAACCGGCTCTTCGCCTTCCTTCTCAGCAATAAAAAAGCGAACATTCATATGTACCGTCGGGACGTGCGGATTATTAGGGTGAAACACCAGCGATACACCGCAAGCGTTAAAGTCTCGCCCCTCAAGCTCCGGACGATGAGCCGTAGCGCTTTTGGGTAGCTGTTCGCCGTGCACGTGCGAGAAGCCAACTCCTGCTTGCTCAAATATATTACCCTGCTTTAACACTCGAGAACGACCACCGCCTCCTTGCTCGCGCTGCCATTCATCCTGTTTAAAACTGCACCCATCAATTGCTTCAATACGGGCACAAATGCTGTCCTGTAGTCCTGTTAAATAGGCAATAACCGGTTTCAGGTACTGTTCATTCATTATCTCTAACTACCTTTTTCGAAAGCGGATCAATTATTCTAGTGGGTGAGGTTGCTCCGCCGGTGGGCGCATCAAATATCCAGTTCAATTGGTCAGCAAAATAATTACGCACCTGTTCGGCTGTGCGGGCAGGCTCTTCACCTGCCGGATTAGCACTGGTTGAAACTAAAGCAGTGCCTAGTTTGCGGCATAACTCCCGGGCCGGCTCAAAGTCAGTTACTCGCACCGCTATAGTGTCTCTGCCACCGGTTAATAACTTTGATACGGACGCTCTGGCCGGCAGAACCAAAGTAACCGGGCCGGGCCAATGTGAGAATACGGTAAAGCGCTTATCCTGGCCTATTGCCTGATCATCAACATACGGCAGTAACTGACTGTAATCAGCAGCAATTAAAATTAACCCTTTATCTGCCGGCCGCTTTTTTAACGTCAAAATTCTTTCTATCGCCTGCTCATTCGTAGGGTCACAGCCAAGCCCGAATACGGCTTCCGTAGGATAAGCGATAACCCCTTCTAATAAGGCTTCGCGAGCGGCAGTTAAATCAAATGTAGTCACGTTAGGTTACTCCAGAGAATCGTATTGCAATTATAGAGGTTCCGATTTGTACTCACAGCTTTTTTGCGGACAAATATGGCGCACCAACCCACCTTGTTTTTTGCGCAACAATAATGGGAACTGGCAAATTGGGCAGCTTTTCGAAACTGGCGGTAAATTAACTGAAAAATCACAGTTTGGATATTGAGCGCAGGCAAAAAATGAGGAGCCCCGGCGGGACGTTTTCTGAATAAGCTGTCCGTTACGCCCATGCTTGGAGCACTCGGGACAGGCAACGCCGTGCTCGGCCGTGGTGGCATCAGGCTCGGTAATAAAATCGCACTCGGGGAAGCCGCTGCAGCCCACAAATAAACCATAGCGACCACTTTTCAGTTGTAACTCCAGCCCGCACTGCGGGCAAGGCACATCGAGTCCTTCCGGCTCAATTTCTGATTGCTCCCGCAGACCGCGGGTAAAATCACACTGAGGAAAGCCCGAACACCCTAAAAAGCTATTTTGACCTTTGTGTTTTACAACGAGGTCTTTGCCACACTGTGGGCACGTTTGCATGACTCTCCCTTAGAATCAGTGCAATGGACCCTCAGGCTCTTCAAACAATAGCCCTTCCATCTGGTCGTAAGCAGTCTCATGTCCCGGCAGATTAAACAGCACCATCAACACAACCCACTTTAAATCGTCCAGATTAAAGTTAGCCGTCTCCAGCTCCATCACACGGTCAATGACCATTTCTCGTGTTGCGAAGTCTAACACGCCTAAGTTTTCCAAATAAATTAAAAAGCCACGACATTGACTATCTAACCGGACAACTTCTTGCTCTGTAAACACTCGCGTCGATTGTGATGGCTGAGAAGACAAGTAAGACTTGCCGTCTGAGTCCTGCAAATCAGCTAAGCGTTCTAGCCAAGCCAATGCCTTCTGGATCTCCTGACGGTGAAACCCCGCTCGTGCAAGCTCATCCGTTAACTCGTCGTGGTCGACCACGACTTCCTGCTCGGAATGTATGTAGTTCTCGAATAAATACATGAGGATATCAAACATGGTTTAGCGCCTCCCCACTTTTATGTAACCGCCCGGAACAGCCGCAACAGCCCCTTGTAACTCAAGTAATAGTAATTGTTCAGTAACCTCTGCAGCTGAGAGCCCACTTCTACTAACCAGTTGATCAATAGTGGCAGGTTCTAGTCCCACATTAGCGAACAAAGATGAGTTTGCCAAGCTTTCTTGGTCATTCATTTCTTGCTCTATCGGCCCCGCTTGTAGCGGACTCGAGAGATCGAACCAAGCAAGTATATCGTCGGGGTGAGTCACCACTTCAGCCCCTTGCTTAAGTAGCCAGTGACAACCTTCCGACTCTTTTGCAAACACTGAACCCGGAACGGCTCCAACGTTTCTTCCCTCACTAATTGCTGCTATCGCAGTAGAAATAGAACCGCTACGTTTTGCGGCCTCTACCACTACTGTTCCTTTACTGATTCCACTAATAATACGGTTCCTTCGCGGAAAATGATCCATTCGAGCCGCAACTCCCGGTGGAAACTCAGAAATTAACAATCCTTGGTGAGCAATCAGACGATGCAATTGGCGGTTACGCGGAGGGTATATTTTATCGATGCCGGTACCAAGAACCGCAACGGTTAAACCATGCTCGACAGCCGCTTTATGAGCTTGGGCATCGATCCCCATTGCCAAACCACTAACGACCGTTACTCCCCGGTTAGCGCTCTGTTTTGCCAACCAATCAGCCATTTGCAAACCACTGTGCGACGCTTTACGACTGCCAACAACAGCTACCATTGCTCCCGCTAACAACTCCTTCCGACCTTGCCAAAATAAAAGCCAGGGTGGATTAGAGATAGTTTTTAACAAGACGGGATAGTCTCTATCAAAATAGCTGATGACACCCTGATTGGCTTGTTCTTGCCACTTTAACGATGCATTAACCAGACGGCTATCAACCGGTTTCAGCGATTGCTGCCATCGTTCCAGCACTTCCGCGGGACAGGCTAGTTCCTTCGCAGCCAGCTTAACTTCTTGTTTTGCACGATTTAACCCCAATAGAATGCATAAATCCTGTTGATTCACAGACTGTCCTTACCCCCCATAAATGCGTTAAACTAAGGGTAGTAAAAGCAGAGGAGCTAAAGTTATGTCTAAGTTAACGGTTCTAAAATATCCGGATGAGCGGTTACGCAAGGTAGCAGAGCCGATAGCTGGTGTTGATGACGCGCTACGTAGCACTATCGATGACATGTTTGAAACCATGTATGAATCTCAAGGTGTTGGGCTGGCCGCGACTCAAGTAGACGTTCACCGTCGCCTATTCGTTGCTGACTGTAGTGAAGATCAGAACGAGCCCATGGTGTTTATTAACCCTGAGATTACAAAAGCTGAGGGTCACTTTACCAATGATGAGGGGTGTCTTTCTTTCCCCAACGTTTACGCTAAAGTCGAGCGCGCGGAACACATCACGGTGAAGGCGATTGACCGTAACGGCGAAGAGTTCAGTCTGGACGCAGAAGGGCTATTAGCGATTTGTATTCAGCACGAAATTGATCACCTTAACGGTAAACTTTTTGTCGATTACTTATCACCATTAAAGCAAAACCGCATTCGGAAGAAGCTAGAAAAAGAACAACGTATCCAGGAAAAGTTAGAGGCGGACGCATAACTGATGAAGCAAGCTTTGCGGGTAGTTTTTGCCGGGACTCCGGACTTTGCAGCCAGGCACTTACAAGCGCTGATAGGCTCTGCACATGAGATAGTTGCTGTTTATACACAGCCCGACCGACCGGCCGGGCGAGGTAAAAAATTACAACCGTCGGCGGTCAAGGTGTTAGCAGAGCAATACGATCTGCCCGTTTTTCAACCGCAAAGTCTTAAACCCCAAGAGCAACAACAACTGCTCGAAACGCTGAATGCGGATGTCATGGTAGTGGTAGCCTATGGTTTGCTTCTGCCGCAGGCTATTCTTGATACACCAGTACTTGGTTGTATCAATGTACACGGCTCGTTGCTCCCGCGTTGGCGTGGAGCCGCCCCCATTCAAAGGGCGATTTGGGCTGGTGACACAGAGTCAGGAGTCGCTATCATGCAAATGGAGGCTGGGCTAGATACAGGACCGGTTCTGTTGGAGCACCGGTGTGCCATTACAGACGACGAAACTAGTAGCTCTTTGTATCATAAACTGGAACAGCTAGGTCCTAATGCTTTGTTGTCCGTCTTAGAAGACTTGCCGGCAATGCAACAAACCGCTGAACCTCAAAACGAGACTTTGGCCACTTACGCCAAAAAGCTCAGCAAAGAAGAAGGTAAAATTAACTGGGCACTTGATGCCGGCCAATTAGAACGAAATGTTCGGGCATTTAACCCTTGGCCGACTGCATTCTTCTCTATTGATGGCTTTAAAGGAAACCAGTCGACGGTAAAAGTATATGCCGCCGAGGTACTGCCAACACACCCCGACGCAGTTCCCGGAACTATAGTAGAAGCCTCAACCAAGGGGCTTGATATTGCCTGTGGTGAAGGCGTTTTACGCATCCTTGAAGCTCAGGTTCCCGGTAAAAAACCACAGCCTATAGCAACCATCATCAACGGTTACGGCACCGTATTCAGCGAAGGTAAACAACTCTCTTAATGACAAATAAAACGACCCAGGCTTCTGGCGCTGAAAGCCGAGCAGCAGCGGCAAAAATACTCTTTCGCATCCTTGAGCAAGGCGAAAGCTTATCAACGGCTTTTCCTGCAGAAACCAAAGCTCTGGACGCTGGCGACAAACGGCTAGCGCAGGCCATTAGCTACGGTGTATTAAGATTCTTGCCAGCTCTCAACAAGTTGGTGGCCGCTAAGCTGGACAAACCCTTAAAAGGCAAGTTTAAAATATTAAACTCTCTTTTGTTAGTTGGCGCTTACCAACTGTATCAACTACGTACAAAAGACCATGCTGCCGTAAGTGCAACCGTAGAAGCGGCTAAACGACTTAAGCGAAAAAATCACACGGGTCTGATCAATGGTGTATTACGTCAATTACTACGCGAAGCTCCAGAACGCGATGAAAATGAACAGCGCCCTCTGCCCGATGATCCACTACAAAATCATCCTCGTTGGCTTGTCGACATTATAAAATCCGATCACCCGGAACACTGGTTGGAGCTTTTACGAGCCAATAATCAGCATCCACCTATGTGGTTGCGTGTGAACCAAAACAAGATTTCCCGCTCCGACTACCAGAACCAATTAAACGATAAAGGTATTAATTCAAACGCTGACAGCTTGGTCACAAGCGCGCTGCGGCTGGATAAAGCAGTTAGCGTTGATCAGTTGCCGGGGTTTGACCAGGGGCTTGTATCGGTTCAGGACCGTTCCGCACAGATGGCGGCTTTTCTGCTAAATGCTAATCCCTCTCACCGAGTCTTAGATTGCTGTGCAGCCCCTGGCGGGAAAACACAACACCTACTTGAGCAACATCAGTTCGTGACGCCTTTGACCGCTATCGATATTGAACCGCGACGGCTGGTGCGAGTCGAGGAAAACTTGGCCCGCCAAGAGCAGCCCGCCAACGTCATTTGTGCAGATGTCGTCGACACCGAAACCTGGTGGGACGGACAGCTTTTTGATCGGATATTATTAGACGCACCCTGCTCTGCAACCGGGGTCATTAGGCGTCACCCGGACATTAAATGGCTACGTCGCTCATCAGACATCGACTCATTAGTCGCGCTTCAAGCTAAAATTCTTGACCATATTTGGCCATTAGTTGCCAACGGCGGTGAGCTGCTGTACGCAACCTGCTCTGTTATTAGCAAAGAAAACCAGCAGCAGGTCGATAGCTTCCTAGAACGAACAAGCGATGCTAATCTGATACCTATAAACGAGCAGACAGACACATTGCAAATTCTCCCGGCGGCAGATGGTGGCGACGGGTTCTTTTACGCAAGGTTTAAGAAGCAACAATGAAAATTATCATATTAGGTGTTGGCCAGGTTGGAGGCACGCTAGCGGAAAACTTAGTCGGCGAGCGCAACGACATTACCGTTGTCGATACCGATACCGAGTTACTTGAAGAGCTACAGGATAAACATGACCTACAAATTATAGTGGGTCACGGCGCGCACCCCGATACATTGCGCCGAGCGGGGGCTGATGATGCTGACCTACTCATCGCTGTTACTAACAGTGATGAAACCAATATGATTGCGTGTCAGGTTGCTTATTCCATATTCAACACGCCGACCAAAATTGCCCGGATTCGCTCGGAAGAATACATTCGTTACCGGGACCAGCTGTTCCATAAAAACGATGCGCCGGTCGACTTTATTATTTCGCCAGAGCAGTTGGTCACCAACTACATCAAGAAGCTGATTGATTACCCTGGCGCACTGCAAGTAATGGAATTTGCCAGCGGACGAGCCAGCCTGGTGGCGGTGAAAGCGTACTATGGCGGTAAATTAGTAGGCCATGCAATTTCTAACCTGCGTGAACATATTCCAAACATTGATACCCGTGTGGCAGCAATTTATCGCCAGGGGAAACCCATTCGGCCGACCGGTACTACGGTTATCGAAGCAGACGACGAAGTGTTTTTCATCGCCGACACGCGTCACATCAGCACGGTAATGGAAGAGCTCCAGAAGCTTGAAACAAAATACCGTCGGATAATGATTGTCGGCGGCGGTAATATAGGCGCAGGTCTTGCCAAGCAGCTAGAGAGTGATCATCGCGTTAAGTTAATAGAGCGAGATGAGGCACGTGCTGAAGAGCTGTCACAACGATTAGAGCATACCTTAATTTTTAAAGGTGATGCTTCTGATCAAAAGCTGTTAGAAGAAGAACACGTCGAAGACATAGATGTCTTTATAGCCGTCACTAACGATGACGAAGCCAACATTATGTCGGCAATGCTCGCAAAGCGCATGGGTGCCCGTAAAACAATGGTACTTATCCAGCGCAGCGCCTATGTAGACCTAGTTCAGGGTGGCGAAATTGATATAGCAATATCGCCACAACGAGCGACCATTTCTGCACTGTTAACCCATGTCCGTCGCGGCGATATAGTAAATGTCTATTCGCTTAGAAAGGGGGCGGCTGAAGCGATTGAAGCGATAGCTCATGGCGATGAAAAGACTTCTAAAGTGGTGGGCAATGCTATCAAAGATATTAAGTTGCCGCCCGGCACGACTATTGGCTCCGTCGTTCGAGGTAATGAAGTGTTGATGGCTCATAGCGAGACCATTATTCAGTCTGACGACCACGTGATCCTGTTTTTGCTGGACAAAAAATACATTGACGAGGTCGAGCGGTTATTTCAGCCTAGCGCCATGTTCTTCTAAAAGCTTTACACGCCCTTGCGTAGCGGCATCTAATTTGCTTTGCAAATCTAACGCCTGTGCGGGAATTAATGCCAGGCGTTGTTCGACCTCTGCTCCAAAATCACTAGTTATTACTTTTACACCAAACTTACTCCAGAGCGCTTCGATAGCCCCCTGATCAGCATAAGGGTAGCGGACCCAGAAAGTCTCACGGTAAACCCGCAGCTCTGTTTGCAGATTTTCCAAAGCATCTGATACAGCTTGGCTATAAGCGCGTTGCAACCCCCCGGTACCTAACTTGACCCCGCCAAAGTAGCGAACAACAACAGCCGTAATTTCGCCTATCGGTCTATTTTGCAGCACCATTAACATAGGCCGCCCAGCCGTTCCTGAGGGCTCGCCGTCATCACTACAGGTCAGAACTCTATCATCATAAGGAGAGCCAACAATACTGGCTGTGCAGTAGTGGTTTGCTTTCGGCCAACGAAGTTGTACCTTCTTTAAAAAGTCACTCACTTGCTGGTCGTTGCTGGCTGGCGCCAGACAAGCGATAAACCGGCTGTTCTTTACCTCAAGCTCAGATTCCAGAGATGTCACTGGGCGGTAATAATCTCTAGTCATAGCTTGGTTGAATCATCATCGACTCGATGGCTTCAAACAAATTGCCTTGGTTATTGTGCAGCAAATAATAAATTTGCTGGTAAGACAACACGGCTTTTAAATAATCCCGAGTTTCGTAATAAGGCACTTGCTCAATCCACTCGTCGGCACGGGTGGGCTCATCGGGAAGCCAGTCGAGTACTTTATAATAACCGGCATTGTAGGAGGCAGTAGCCAATAAGTGATTGTCGGCGAATCGGTCTTTTAATTGGCTTAAATAATAAGTACCCAGCTCAACATTCACTTTAGGCTGATGCAGCTGTTTAAAGCTAATATTGTCGTTTTTAAGCCGTTTAGCGGTGCTGGGGAGGATCTGCATTAACCCACGGGCACCGGCCCCCGAATACGCGTCCGCGCGGAACGCGCTCTCTCGCCGCGTAATAGCCATTGCCCACGCTGGCTCAATGCCAACCTTATTTGAAGCCTGGGTCAACAAGCTTCCGTAGGCCATTGGGAAGCGGATATTAACAGCATCGAAGTAGCCTATTTGTGCCAGTGTCCAAATAGCCTGATCATGCCACTCCCACTGACTGGCCAGCAATGCGGCCGCCTTATGCTGTTGACCATCAAGCTCGGTCAATAGGTGATTCCACTCTCGTCGGGCATCGACAAAACGTTCTAACTGAATAAATTCGTACGCGCGTTCTGCGCTGGGATGGCGTCGAACTTCCTCAACCTCCATCAGGCTCACATTAATTGGCTGTTGCTCAAGATTGACCGGTTGACCAATGTGAGCGGCTGCCAGAAAACCATAATAATGACGTTCTTCAGCGAGCTTTTGATAGAGCTCATTAGCAGTAAGTTCGTCACCCGTCTCCTCACTCGCCCGAGCTAGCCAGTAGCGCCATTGCGATCCGCTAGCAATAGCCGGAGGCAAACTTTCTATTACTCTTTTTAATGCGGCAAAGTCACCATCGCTTAAATAGGTTGCCAGACGCCATTGCAGAGTTCGCTCATCGAGCGCGGACGGTGGAACTCTTTGGTGCCATACTCTTGCTTCCGCGTGCCCCTTTAAACTCAAAGCAACCGCAAATTCCTCAGCAATATCTTGTCGTTGCTGAGCTGAAAAAGGAAGTCTAGTACTCAGTTTTTCGTAGGCATTAAGACCGATATTTTCTTCTCGCCAAATTAATTTTTTTAGCCCGTAAGCGGCTATCTCGGCTTCTTTTTGCCTGTCGACCCCACGCCATGGTTTATCAGAATTAAGTACTGCCGGCGAGTAGCGAACTTTATGATAAAGCTCACCCAGGTACTGTATTCCCTGAGGCAGCAAACCGGTTAAATAGGGAATTAATGTTGGGTTTCCGCCATCTGCTGCTAAGCCAATCCGTTCCCAGATTTTTTCTGGTGTGCGACCACCAAGCTCGGCCCACTCGGCCAAGATAGCATTGCATGCTGTAGGGACCGAAAAGCCGTGCTTCCAAATAGTATCGACTTTCTTAATAAAGGCTTGATCGGCAAGCCCCCGGTTGCGCTCTGCTTCTATTAACTGGCAACGGTGCGTCAACGTACCGGGGTGTCGGAAATCGCGAATAAAGCGCTGCTCTTCTCCTTGCCCAGCAAGATAAGTTAGCCACTGACGTCTGAGTTGCCAGTCCAGAGGCGTCCCCTCGTATCGGTCTAAAAAAGACAGGACTCTATCTTCGTTCGCTAAATAGCCAACTTGCTGTAATCGCTCGAGCTCTAAATAAGGCGCCAAAGGATACTCTTTGAGTCGATTTAACAACAACCGGTACTCACTTAAGCGGCCTCGTTTTGCGGCATACTCTGCTTTTAAAAATAACTCGCGTTGCTCTGCTCTAGTATCCGCAGATGTCTCTGCAGCCTTTACCGGCGCAGCCATGCACAATGCTGTAGTCAGCACGCTGACCACTAAAGAGCGACTGTAACGAATCATAAACGACTGTTTTTTCATTAATTCAAACGCATGTTTAAATAACCGTTGAAAAATAAGCGTATTCACGCCAAACTCTCTTTACCTTAACCTAAAGCTATCTTAGATTCAGTTTCTTTATAGCTATAGCTCGAAATTAATGGATGTCGTGGGAGACCCAACATGATTTACCAAGGTGAAAGCATTCGGGTCGACTTTATTGAACCGGGATTTGCCGAACTTCAGTTTGATGCAAAGGGCTCAGTTAATAAATTCGACCAGGCAACATTAGAAGAATTCAGTGAAGCACTGACAAAATTAAAAAACACCGACGACTTACGCGGCGTCATTATTACCAGTAGCAAATCGACCTTTATCGTAGGTGCTGACATTACCGAGTTCCTGACATTATTCTCTGATCAGGAAAAAACACGCAGCTGGGTAGCAAAAGCGTCGCGTGTATTTGACCAACTGGAAGACCTGCCAGTGCCAACCGTTGGTGCCGTTAAAGGTTTCGCCCTAGGTGGCGGTTGTGAAGCATTACTAGCTTGTGACTACCGTGTAGCGGATACCACAGCAACTATTGGTCTGCCAGAAGTAAAACTGGGTCTTATCCCAGGTTTTGGTGGCACCATGCGTTTACCCCGTGTTATCGGCCCGGACAATGCGCTGGAATGGATAACGACCGGTAAAAACAACAATGCCCAAGCGGCTCTTAAGGTAGGCGCTATTGATGCAATAGTGGAGCCAGAAAACCTAACTCATGCGGCGCTTAATTTGGCAAAAGCGGCTGCAGCCGGCGAGCAAGACTGGCAAGCGAAGCGTCAGCCTAAATTGGAACCGTTAAAAGCTAACGATACCGAGTTGATGATGACTTTGGTTACCGCTAAAGGCTTAATTGCAGCGAAAGCGGGTAAACACTACCCAGCCCCGCACAAAGCGTTAGAAGCGATTGAGAATGGTGCCCGCGAGCATCGAGAAGGCGCCTTGAAGGCGGAAAACAACGCGTTTTTCGACCTCACCCAAACTGACGCATGTCGGGCCCAGGTTGGTATCTTCCTGGCAGACCAGTCAGTAAAAGGTAAGTCGAAGAAGTACGCCAAAGCCGCAACCAAAGAAATTAAAACAGCCGGTGTTATAGGCGCAGGCATTATGGGCGGCGGTATCGCTTACCAGTCAGCGCTTAAAGGCGTCCCAGCAGTCATGAAAGACATCAAACAAGACGCTTTAGACTTAGGCATGAAAGAAGCCGGTAAGATCCTGAAAAAAGGCGTTGAGCGCGGTAAAGTAAATAATGAGAAGATGATCAAAGTCTTGTCGTCTATTACACCAACCTTGTTGAATGACGCCGTTAAAGACGTCGACATTGTCGTGGAAGCGGTGGTTGAAAACCCGAAAGTTAAAGGTTCTGTACTGGCAGAAATTGAAGGTGTCATTGGTGATGATGCTATCCTGACGTCAAATACCTCGACCATTTCGATTACTGAGTTAGCGAAAAACCTGAAGCATCCAGAAAAATTCTGCGGTATGCACTTTTTCAACCCGGTACACAAAATGCCGTTAGTTGAAATCATCCGTGGTGAAAAAACCTCGGATGATACCGTCAATGCGGTGGTAGCCTATGCACTGAAGCTAGGCAAAACGCCTATCGTTGTTAATGACTGTCCTGGCTTCTTAGTAAACCGCGTATTGTTCCCTTACCTGGCAGGCTTTGCCGGTATGGTAGATGAAGGCGTTGATTTTGTCGGCATCGACAAGGTAATGGAAAAGCAATTTGGTTGGCCAATGGGTCCTGCTTACCTAAGCGATGTTGTCGGTATCGATACGGCTGATCATTGTACCGTCGTTATGGAATCCGGCTTCCCGACCCGCATGAAGCGCGATGAGTCCAGCGCAATAGCTAAGCTCGCCGCGGCCGAACGTTATGGCCAGAAAAACGGCAAAGGCTTTTACGTTTATGGCACTGACAAAAAAGGGAAGCCAACCAAGGATGCCGATCCAGCTACATATGAGCTGTTAGGCTGTGAGCAAGGCAAAAAGTTAGACGCTGACGAAGTGATTGCCCGCTGCATGATCCCAATGGTAAACGAAGTGGTTCGTTGCCTGGAGGAAGGTATCGTTGGCTCTGCTGCAGAAGCTGATATTGCTCTTTTATACGGTCTTGGTTTCCCTCCGTTCCGAGGCGGCCCTTTCCGTTACCTGGAAACGCTGGGTATGGACAACTTTATTCAACTGGCTGATAACTACGCTCATCTTGGTGAAATTTACCAAGTTACTGATGGCATGCGTGAGATGGCGAAAGCCGGTAAATCTTACTTTGACACAACCAGCGCGAAGTAAGGCTTGAGGAGGTTATTAAAATGAAAGACATCGTCATTGTAGATTGTATTCGTACGCCAATGGGGCGGTCAAAAAATGGTGTTTTCCGCCATACTCGTGCCGAAGACCTCTCAGCTGCGCTGATGAAGGGCTTACTTGAACGTAACCCAGAAGTGAACGTTGAAGAGCTGGAAGATATTTACTGGGGTTGCGTGCAGCAAACTCTGGAGCAAGGTTTCAATATCGCGCGTAACTCTGCATTAATTGCTGGCATTCCTCACCAAGTTGCCGGAGTAACCGTTAACCGGCTGTGTGGCTCCTCAATGCAGGCACTGCACGATGCCACACGCGCAATTATGAACGGCGACGGCGAAATTTTTATGGCCGGTGGTGTTGAGCATATGGGCCACGTACCAATGGACCACGGTATCGACTTTCATCCGGGTATGAACAAGTCAGTTGCGAAGGCATCCGGAAGCATGGGCATGACCGCAGAGTTATTGTCTCGTAAATTTGGTATCACTCGTGAGCAGCAAGACGCCTTCGGCGCCCGGTCACATAGGAAAGCACACGAGGCTACTGTCTCGGGTCGCTTTGCCAAAGAAATCTATCCGCTTAATGGACACAATGCCGACGGCGAACTGGTTCGGGTAACCGAAGACGAAGTCATTCGCCCTGATACTACGGCAGAAGGACTCTCACAGCTTCGTCCAGTATTCGATCCTGCCAACGGTACCGTTACTGCTGGCACCTCATCAGCTCTGTCTGACGGGGCCGCAGCAATGCTGGTTATGTCTGCTGACAAAGCTAAAGAGCTAGGCTTGACGCCACGCGTTAAGGTACGATCAATGGCGGTTGCAGGCTGCGATCCATCGATTATGGGTTATGGCCCCGTTCCAGCAACGGAGAAAGCACTAAAACGTGCCGGTGTATCTATTGACGACATCGACGTTGTTGAACTGAACGAAGCCTTTGCCGCACAGTCTTTACCTGTTTTAAAAGGCTTAAAACTGTTCGACAAGATGGAAGATAAAGTAAATCTAAACGGCGGCGCTATCGCTCTTGGTCACCCCTTAGGCTGTTCTGGTGCCCGTATCTCGACCACCCTAATTAACCTAATGGAAGAGAAAGACGCTAAATTAGGTTTAGCAACCATGTGTATCGGTTTGGGTCAGGGTATCGCAACTGTCTTTGAACGCGTATAACTTGCGTGTTTGTTGCATGTTGAAGCACAATAAGCGGACAGATTCTCTGTCCGCTTTTTTTAGGCCTGAATTAAATGAACGCAAATAAACAACTCGACACCTTGGGGCTTCGCTGCCCTGAACCTGTAATGCTGCTACGCGCCGCAGTCCGTAAGATGAACGTTGGCGAGATCTTATTAATCATTGCAGATGACCCTGCGACAACCCGTGATATCCCCGGTTTTTGCGATTTTATGGACCATGAGCTGGTTGCTCAGGAAGTTAACGAGACTCCTTACCGCTATTGGGTAAAGAAATCCCATTAAACTTATTCGGTAGCCAGGTAGCCAAACTATGGTTACAAATACATTTCCCAAAATTCGGCTTGACCAACATCACCTAGCTCGTAGGGTTCAAATCCAAACTTTTTATAGGCATTTTTAGCCCGGTCATTTTTATCGAGAACTTCTAGAGTTAGTTTTACGCAGCCGCGGAATTGGGCCAGAGTCTTAACTTCCTCTAGCAGCTTCTGAGCAACACCTTCCCCTCTATATTCGGGAACCACTGCAATATCGTGAATATTCATCAGTGGTTTCGCTGCAAATGTCGAAAAGCCTTCAACACAATTGGCAACACCGACTGGCTGATCACCATCAAAAGCTAATAATGAAAAAACGTGGTCTCGTTTATCCATTTCCTTAATCAGATTTTCTTTCACATCCTCGCTAATACCTTCGCTGCCACCCATCGGGTCTCTGGCATAAGCATCAAGCATAGCAATAACTGCCTGTGCATGGGCTGGGTTTGAGTAATCTGCTAACGTTATTTCTATCATTATTGTTCCAACTAACTGGTTATCGAAAAATGTCGCATTTGCTCATTCACGGGGTGATAGCAGTGACAATCCACTAAATGGTCATTCATCATACCGACTGCCTGCATAAAAGCATAACATATCGTAGGTCCAACGAACTTAAATCCATGTTGTTTTAACGCCTTTGCCATGGCCCTCGACGCTTCACTCTCGGTTGGAACCTCTGCTAATGTCTGGTATTCATTAATGATCGGGCTACCGCCGACAAACTGCCAAAGCCACGGGGCAAAATCTATACCCTGCTGTCTCATTTTGATGTACGCCGCCGCATTCGTGAAAATCGCATCTATCTTCGCCCTGCTGCGGATAATTTCCCGGTTGTCGTATAGCTTCTCCCGATCTTCTTTGCTCATATCGCAAATTGCGTCGGGATCGAAATTTAAAAACGCCCGCTCATAACCGCCCTGTTTTCTTAATATTGTTAGCCAACTCAGACCTGCTTGCTGCCCGTCCAGACATAATTTTTCAAACAGTTCTATCGGATCAGCGACAGGCCTACCCCACTGCTTATCATGATAAAGTCGATAATCTTCTGCTTGCTCACACCATGGACATCGTTTAAGTCTCGGATTTGTCATTAAGTCCCCTATAACCAAGCCGCATCAAAGGGTATAATCTAGGCATATTTTCTAGTCAGTGGTCAACTGTCATCACGTTTTAAGAGATTTGTTATGTCCAAATACGATGTGAAAACCTTTCAGGGATTGATTCTTGCACTGCAAGACTACTGGGCTCAACAAGGCTGTGCCGTAGTTCAGCCACTTGATATGGAAGTTGGTGCCGGAACCTTTCACCCAATGACCTTCTTGCGCTCGATTGGCCCTGAACCATCCAGTTTTGCCTATGTTCAACCCTGCCGCAGACCAACCGACGGTCGTTACGGGGAAAACCCTAACCGACTGCAACATTATTACCAGTTTCAAGTCATCATGAAGCCGTCCCCTAAAGACATTCAACAGCTGTACCTTGGATCGCTTGAACTGCTTGGTTTTGACACCTTGACCCACGACATCCGCTTTGTTGAGGATAACTGGGAATCCCCTACTCTGGGCGCCTGGGGCTTAGGCTGGGAGGTCTGGCTAAATGGTATGGAAGTAACTCAGTTTACTTATTTCCAGCAGGTTGGCGGACTTGAATGTAAACCCGTCGCTGGGGAGATTACCTATGGCCTTGAACGTTTAGCCATGTACATTCAGGGTGTTGATAGCATTTACGACTTAGTCTGGACTGACGGACCACGCGGTAAGATTTTCTATCGGGACGTGTTTCATCAAAATGAAGTTGAGCAATCCACATATAATTTTGAATATGCCGATGTCGATGTTTTGTTCCAGCGATTCGACCACTGCGAACGTGAATGCCAATTATTGATTGATAAGTCATTAGCTCTTCCGGCCTACGAACAGGTAATGCGTGCATCCCATGCGTTTAACCTACTCGATGCCAGGCATGCTATTTCGGTTACCGAAAGGCAACGTTATATTTTGCGTGTTCGCACCATGGCAAAAGCGTGTGCGGAAGTCTATTACCAGTCTAGAGAAGCGCTCGGTTTCCCACTTTGCCAACCCCAGTCAGAAGGAGCATAACAATGAAGACGGATAATTTACTGATTGAGATTGGCACCGAGGAACTACCGCCAAAGTCCCTTAAATTGCTGGGGGATAGCTTTGCTCAAGGCATATCCAAAGGGCTTAAAGAGTCAGGACTTGCTTATTCATCGGTTAAAGCTCTAGCAACTCCTCGGCGTCTCGCGGTACAAGTTTCACAATTGGAAGCTGAGCAACAAGACAAAGTCGTCGAAAAAAAAGGACCTTCCGTGGATGTTGCCTTCGACAGCACAGGTACACCAACTAAAGCAGCTGAGGGCTGGGCTCGCTCGAATGGCATAACCATTGATCAAGCACAAAGACTTAAGACCGATAAAGGCGAGTGGTTGTTGCATAAAGCGGAAGTCAAAGGTGAGAAATTAGAAAATATCTTACCGGGAATTGTTGAATCTGCTTTAAAACAGCTACCAATCCCTAAGCCAATGCGTTGGGGCGACTCAGATGCCCAGTTCATACGCCCTGTACATACGTTGACACTGGTATATGGCAGTGACCTGATTAACGCAGAAATACTTGATACTAAAAGCGACCGGCACATACTCGGTCACCGCTTTCACTCGCCAGAAGGTTTTGAGCTGCACCATTCAGACGATTACGAGCAGCAACTGAGAGAGCACTATGTTATAGCCGATCAACAAACCCGAATGCAGACAATTACTGATGAAGTTAAAAGGTTAGCAGCGGAAGTTGGCGGAACTGTCGTTCACGACCCCGACCTCATTGAGGAAGTGTCTGCACTTGTCGAATGGCCGGTCGCTTTAACAGCGACTTTTGACGCGGAGTTTTTAGCGATTCCTAAAGAGCCTCTTATCGGCACGATGAAGGACGACCAGCGGTACTTTCCAATAGAAGACGATAGCGGTTCATTACTCCCCCGATTTATCTTTATCTCTAATATAGAAAGTAAAGATCCTAAACAAGTTATCCAGGGCAATGAAAAGGTAATACGCCCTCGTCTTGCCGATGCCCAATTCTTTTTCGAAGCGGATAAGAAGTCCTCACTAGCATCACGCGTTGATAAACTGGCTTCTGTGCTTTTCCAAAAGCAACTAGGCTCAATAAAAGATAAGTCAGATAGAATTTCGCAATTGTCCGCTGTTATTGCCGAAATATTACACACTGATGCGGATTTAGCTCGCCAAGCTGGTTTTCTATGTAAGGCCGATCTTGTTACCGAAATGGTTCTTGAGTTTCCTGATACACAAGGCACGATGGGTAAGCATTATGCACTCAACGATGGTGAGCCCGAGATTGTAGCCAATGCTATCGAGCAACATTATTGGCCGCGCTTTTCAGGCGATGACCTTCCGACCTCTGATGTTGCTTGCGCGGTTGCGTTGGCAGACAAGCTAGATACCTTGATAGGAATTTTTGGTATCGGCCAGGTGCCTAAAGGCGACCGAGACCCGTTTGCTTTACGTCGAGCCGCTTTGGGCTTAATTCGTATTATCGTAGAGAAAGGGCTTAACCTGGACCTTCATCAATTAATAGAAGCTGCTGCTGAGCAGTTTGACGAGAAACTGACAAATAAAACCTTAAAAAATGATGTATTTTCATTTTTAATGGGCCGCTTCCGTCCATGGTATCAAGATCAGGGCATCCAAGTTGATGTTATTCAGGCTGTCATAGCAAACTCACCGTCGCGCCCGGCGGACTTTGATGCTCGAATCAAGGCCATAACTGCATTTAAGCAATTAGAAGCCGCAGAGAGCCTTGCAGAAGCCAATAAGCGTGTCAGCAACATTCTTTCAAAGGCACATGTTGAGCTTACCGGTATGGTGAACCACGATTTATTAATTGAGCCACAAGAGCAAACCTTAGCAGCGAAGATTGCAGAGACCGAATTAAGTTGTAAACCTGAATTAGAAACGGGTAATTATGAAGGAGCGTTAAATCGTATGGCGTCGCTTAAAGACGATATAGATGCCTTCTTTGACCACGTAATGGTTAACGCTGATGATCAGAACATTAAGCAAAACCGTCTTAACTTGCTGCACCAGCTTCGTGAACTCTTTTTGAGAGTTGCTGATATTTCTTTATTAAACAAATAGTTACCTATAGATAATAAAAAACCTCGCTTATGACAGCGAGGTTTTTTTATGTCCGGTTATCAATAACCGCTAGACGTCAAGGTTAGCCACTTTAAGTGCATTCGACTCTATGAAGTTACGACGCGGCTCAACTTCATCGCCCATTAGTGTGGTAAACAATTGATCGGCACCAATGGCATCTTCAATCGTAACCTGCAGCATGCGACGAGTCTCTGGATCCATCGTTGTTTCCCAAAGCTGTTCAGGGTTCATTTCGCCCAAACCTTTATAGCGTTGCACATACAATCCGCGTTTAGACTCCCCAATGAGCCACTCAACGGCATCGACAAAATGATCCACCGGTTGCTTTTTATCGCCTCTTACAACATAAGCACCTTCTTCGACCAGGCTATCAATTTCATCCCCAACAGTAACAATTTGTTCGTAGTCCTTAGACATTAGGAATTCGTAGCTTAGAGGATAATCCGTATCCACGCCATGCTGACGAATGCTCGTCGATGGTAACCACATATGACGTTCTGAATCTTCCACGAGTGAAATGGTATAGCTTGCAGAATCAACCTCACGGGCCGTCAAATCGTCATTAAGCGTTTTAACCCAAGACTCCATATAGCTCTTATCTTTTAAACGCTCGTCAGTAAGACGAGGTGCATAAAAGAGCCGTTGCAGGAACTTAGTAGGTATCCGACGACTTAAACGTTTAATCGTTTCCTGAGCCAACTGGTAGCCATTAACGAGATGCTCCAAGTGTTCTCCGGTAATACCAGGTGCATCTTGATTAACATGCAAGGAGGCATTGTCTAGTGCAAGGCTGGTTAAATACCGTATAAGCGCTGGATCATCTTTAATGTAAGTTTCTTGCTTGCCCTTTTTCACTTTATATAGAGGCGGCTGGGCGATATAGATATAGCCACGCTCTATGATTTCTGGCATTTGTCGATAGAAGAACGTTAATAACAAAGTACGTATGTGAGAACCATCGACATCGGCATCGGTCATTATGATGATGCGGTGATAACGGGTCTTATCGGGGTTATATTCGTCTCGCCCTATTCCGCAGCCCATTGCTGTAATCAGCGTTCCAACTTCTTGCGAGGAAAGCATTTTGTCAAAACGAGCTTTCTCAACGTTTAGAATTTTACCCTTTAGCGGCAAGATGGCTTGGTTTTTACGATTTCGACCCTGCTTAGCTGAGCCGCCCGCAGAATCACCCTCCACAATATACAGCTCAGATAAGGCAGGATCCTTTTCTTGGCAATCAGCCAATTTTCCAGGTAATCCGGCAATATCGAGTGCGCCTTTGCGACGAGTCATATCTCTCGCCTTACGAGCTGCCTCGCGAGCTCTTGCCGCATCAATTATCTTATTAACGATATTTTTGGCGTCTTGTGGGTTCTCCAAAAGATAGTCGGAAAGCTTTTCATTCATCGTCTGTTCAACAGCAGTTTTAACTTCCGACGATACCAACTTTTCTTTTGTTTGTGACGAGAATTTGGGATCTGGAACTTTGACAGAAACAACAGCGGTTAGGCCTTCCCGCGCGTCGTCGCCAGTAGCAGATGTTTTAGTCTTTTTAGTATAGCCTTCTTTCTCCATAAAGCTGTTCATTGTGCGAGTCAGCGCAGCTCTGAAGCCAGCCAAATGGGTTCCGCCATCCCGCTGAGGAATATTATTGGTGTAGCAATAAATATTCTCTTGGAACGAGTCATTCCATTGCATCCCGACTTCCACAGAGATTCCGTCTTCTCTCTCTAAAGTAAAATGAAAAGCTTGTGGATGGATTGCCGTTTTAGCCTTGTTTAAGTAAGTAACAAAAGCTGCTATACCACCTTCGTACTTGAAATGGTCTTCGCGCTCATCTCGTTCGTCGCGTAAACGGATAGAGATACCGGAATTTAGAAACGACAGTTCCCGTAGTCTTTTTGCCAAGATATCATAGTGAAACAGCGTATCGGTGAAGACCTCTGAACTCGGCCAGAAACGAAGTTCCGTACCAGTATGATCAGTATCACCTGTTTTTTGCACGTCACTCTCAGGCACACCGAGATGATAAGTCTGCTCGTATATATGCCCCTGCCGGCGTATAGTCAACGTCAGCTTATCTGAAAGCGCGTTAACCACAGAGACCCCAACACCGTGAAGCCCGCCCGAAACTTTGTATGAGTTATCGTCGAACTTCCCGCCTGCGTGGAGCACCGTCATGATGACCTGTGCTGCCGAAACACCCTCTTCTTCGTGAAGATCAACGGGAATTCCACGGCCGTCATCTCTAACAGAAACAGAGCCGTCCGAGTGAATAGTTACAAGTATATCGGAACAGTGGCCGGCCAAAGCTTCATCGATTGAGTTATCGACAACCTCAAAAACCATGTGGTGCAGACCGGTTCCGTCATCTGTATCACCAATGTACATTCCTGGACGCTTTCGTACTGCGTCTAGGCCTTTTAAGACCTTAATACTGGACGAACCGTAGTTATTTTCTTCCATAATTAGTTCTCAATATGACTTTTCAAGATACCGTGTTCCACGTGGAACACTTGGGGTTCTTTAGTAAATTTATCACTCAGCTCCGTCAAGCTGACCGTCGTAATAAAAACTTGATTACCACTCGCTTCCAATAAATGGCAAAACTTTTTTTGATTTATAACATCAAGCTCTGATGTTAAATCGTCAACAATAATAATGCAGCTCTTCTGCATCCTATCTTTAAAAAATTCAGCTTGTGCCAACTTCAAACTCGCTACCACAACTTTTTGCTGGCCCCTGGACAACCGCTCTTTAGCCGGCAGTCCATCCGCCGATATAGCAAGATCTGCTTTATGTGGTCCCACGGTTGTATGGCCGTAGCGTAAATCGCTCGCTAACGAGCCCTGTAGCGCATCCTCGAGCGTCTTACTAGAGTCCCAACCGCTTTTGAGCGAAACATCTAGTGTAACATCAGGAAGGAAGGAATGGGTCATTTGCTTCAGATATTTACTCAACTCAGATACATAGTCAGAACGTAACTGCGTAATCTGTTCACCAAAGCCACTAAGTTGCCTTTGCCAATACTGGTCGTCTATAGCTCTACGACCTTTGGAATTCTTTAATAACTTATTTCTATGTCTAAGAACTTTATTGTAGTTCGACCATAGTGGGAAAAAAGAAGGTTCCACGTGGAACACTCCCCAATCCATGGCCTGTCTTCTAATCCCGGGACCGCCAACGATTATCTCTACGGACTCAGGAGTGAACAGCTGCACAGGCACATTCATCGCTAAATCGGCGAGGCGAGGTGCGTTAGAGCCATTTATTCGCAGCTCTTGGTGGCCGGCCAAGTTTCTACTGAGGCCAAAACGATCAAGACGAGTTTGTCCGCGCTCGCCCAAGGTCTCAGTAAATAAAGTAAACCCTTGTTTACCTTCCTTTATTAATGGCCTAAAACCGCCGGGCCGAAAACTTCTACCAAACCCGAATAAATAAATAGCTTCCAGCAAGCTGGTTTTCCCAGAACCATTTTCGCCATAGATAACATTGATTTTCTCTGTTGGAGAAAAAGAAAAAGAATCAAAGTTTCTAAAGTTCTCACCGACTAATCGTGTCAACCGCATAGTTAGCTAAACGCTACAGCCTCATCGGCATAACAACATAGCAACAAGAATCATCGTTATGTGGCTCGATTAATGCGCTACTGTTTGAGTCCGCTAAAGTAAAACTAACTTCCGAGTCATCAAGGTTATTGAGCACGTCTAATAAGTAGCTAACATTGAAGCCTATCTCTAGGTCTTCTCCTTGGTAGTCCACTTCAATAACCTCTTCGGCCTGCTCTTGCTCAGGGTTAGTAGCCGTAATACAGAGTTCGCCACTCGACAAATTCAGCCTAACACCTCTAAATTTTTCATTCGATAGAATTGATGCCCGACCAAACGCTTGTCGCAAAACATCCCTGTCGGCCACGACTACTTTGTCTCCGCCACTCGGTAGTACACGTCGGTAATCTGGGAACCTTCCATCAACTAATTTACTCGTGAAAACAATATTCTGTGTTTCAACACGAATATGGTTATTACCGATGGCTACTGCAACCTCAAGCTCCTCGTCGCCAAGCAAACGTAAAAGCTCTACTACCCCTTTTCTTGGGACTATCACCTGCCGCTGAGTCAGACCAGGTTGTTGTATGGAGCAACTGCTCATCGCAAGCCGGTGTCCATCAGTAGCAACTGACCGCAACATGCCATCATCTGTTTCAAATAACATACCATTGAGATAGTAACGAACATCCTGATTAGCCATCGAAAAATGTGTCTTTTCCATTAATCGCTTAATGACCACTTGATCACTGACGAAATTAATTTCGCTGGTCCAGTCGTCAATATTTGGGAAGTCTTCGGAACTTAAGGTACTCAACTTAAACTTGCTTCGTCCTGACTTAACGAACGCTTTATCTTCTTCCGCAGAAACTTCTATATTTGAATCTTCAGGTAGGCTCCGAACAATATCCAAAAGCTTTTTAGCAGGTACCGTTACTGACCCATCACCTCCCGATGACTCAACATTAACCGAGGAAATTAACTCAACCTCTAGATCGGTACCCGTTAACTTTAACTCATTACCCTCTACCTGAAGTAACAAGTTAGAAAGAATCGGCAACGTATGTCGACGTTCCACTGCACCACTAACTACTTGTAATGGCTTTAGAAATGCGTCTCGGCTAACTATAAATTTCATCTAGATATCCCCTGGTTCTACCCGATCGCACTACGACGATAACGTACGAATTAGGTTGCGATAGTCTTCTTTTATATCGTGTTGTTCTTCTTTTAATTTTTGAATCTGACGGCACGCATGTAACACTGTCGTATGGTCACGCCCACCAAACGCATCACCAATTTCCGGTAAGCTATGATTCGTTAATTCCTTTGCGAGCGCCATTGCTAATTGTCTGGGGCGAGCAACAGACCGACTGCGACGTTTCGACAGTATATCTGCTAGCTTTATGTTGTAATACTCAGCAACCGTTTTTTGAATATTATCGATAGTTACTAATTTCTCTTGCGCCGCAATCAAATCACGCAAAGCTTCCCTAACAAAATCAATCGTTATCGAACGCCCGGTCAATGAGACATTTGCTACAACTCGATTTAACGCGCCTTCTAACTCGCGTACATTCGAACGCAATCTCTTTGCGATAAAGAACGCAACTTCGTGCGGCATGTGCAACCCGCGTTCTTCAGCTTTACGAATTAATATAGCTACTCGAGTTTCGAGCTCAGGCGGCTCAATAGCAATGGTTAAACCCCAACCAAAGCGGGATTTCAAACGATCTTCCACACCATCAATCTCTTTTGGGTAAAGATCACTTGTCATAATGATTTGTTGATTTCCTTCCAACAACGCATTAAAGGTATGAAAAAACTCCTCTTGGGAGCCTTTTTTATTGGCAAAGAAGTGAATATCGTCAATCAATAAAGCATCGACCGAACGGTAATATCGCTTAAATTCATCCGTAGAGCTATTACGAATCGAGTTAACCATATCCTGCACAAACCGCTCTGCACGGATGTAAAACACCTTCGCGTCTTTCTTATGAGCGATTATACCGTTGCCAACAGCATGTAGTAAGTGAGTTTTACCTAAGCCAGTACCACCATACATAAACAGCGGGTTGTACACCCCACCAGGATTTTCAGCGACCTGAATAGCTGCTGCTCGAGCTAACTGGTTGGATTTACCCTCGACAAAGTTATCAAATGTATACTCCGGGTGAATATTACTTTCAAAAGTCTCTATCTCGCTAGCTGACGCCGACCGACCAAATGTAGGTCCAGTGCGCCTGGTAGGTTTCTCTGAACGCTTAGAAGTAACACTTGAATTAGATTGAGGGGATTGCCTTACATTACCCACCTTAAGTACGACTTTTGGCGGCTTATTATCAGTCAACGAGGTTAAGAGTGAATTAATTGACTTGAGATACTTATCTCGAACCCAGTCAACTGAATAAATATTGGGTGCGTATAGGGTCAGTGTGTCGCCAGATTGATCCGCCTGAATCGGACGAATCCATGTGTTGAACTGTTGCAAAGGTAGGTCCGACTGCAATCGTTCAGCACATTGCTGCCAAAGCGAATTATTCACACTAACATCTCCACTCTCTTTATAATTATTTATGCGATTAATTGTACTTCAGAGCTCTAAGGATCGCTACCTTTAAACGATTAAATCACCACATATTTATAAATCAAACAATGCCTATAAATGTGGGTAACTACACTCATTATCCACATAAATGAGTTTTATATCGACAACTTTGTGGATGAAATATTTCAATTTTTAACCACCTTACCGCACTATTAATGTTGACTACACCGTTAAAGATCGGTAAGATCCGCGCTCTAAAATTTAAGCTCTGACCGATGGAATAAATGTTATGAAAAGAACTTTTCAACCCAGCGTATTAAAGCGCAAGCGTTCTCACGGTTTCCGTGCTCGCATGGCAACAAAAAATGGCCGTAAGGTTATCGCACGTCGTCGTGCTCGTGGTCGCAAAGTATTAAGTGCATAAGGTATTGGTAGCGGTCACCTAGTGGCTCACTATGCCTGATTATGCCTATGGAAGGGAGTTGCGACTGCTAACTCCCTCTCACTTCCAAACCGTTTTCTCCAATCCTCCGGTTAAAGCTGTAACAGCTCATGTAACTATGTTGGCTGTACCCAATCTCCTTGATAATCCAAGAATCGGCGTTACTGTCAGCAAGAAAAGAGCTAAAACAGCAGTCCAGCGTAACCGCATAAAGCGACAAATCCGCGAAACGTTTCGCTTGCGACAGCACAAAATCCCTAATTTCGATATTGTTGTCATTGCGAAACAAGGTATTGTTGAACTCAACAACGATGAACTTAGAAACACATTGAATTATTTATGGCGAAAATTGGCAAAGCGTTGCGAACAATACCAATCGCGCTAATTAAAATATACCAATGGACAATATCTCCGATATTAGGGCCTCGTTGTCGATTTTATCCAACTTGTTCGCAATATGCCTGTGAGGCAATAGAGAAACACGGTACAATCAGGGGAATTGGTTTAGCCAGCAAACGCTTAGCCAAATGTCATCCAGGCAGTGAAGGTGGCTTTGACCCTGTACCAGAGCAAGACTCAGCACAGGCTAAATCGAATCATTCACACGAACATTAGCAACTTAGAGACGAAATCACTATGAATTCGCCACGATCGATACTTTTTATTGCTTTTTTAGTGGTGTCCTTTTTCCTATTCCAAACTTGGATGGTCGATACGGCGCCAGGAACCCAGGCATCAAGCGAAACCACTTCGTCAAATTCTGCAACTGCAGCTGACAATAGTAACAACACAGTTCCAGAAGCTCAGGGCGCTGTCAGCTCCGATTCATCGGTACCCGACGGTGACCGTCCCGTTGCCAATACAAACTCCGGGCAGTTAGTTGAAGTTAAAACTGACGTGCTGGATGTTGTTATTGACGCTAATGGTGGTGATATTGTCTCAGCTAAATTACTTAAATTTGCTGAGTCTTTAGATTCCGAAGAACGCTTCCAGTTGTTACAAAGAGAGCCGGGTAACCTTTATATTGCTCAGTCTGGTCTAATTGGACCTAACGGAATCGATTCAAGCGGCGGTCGCGCCAATTTCTCGGTTCAGCAAAACAACTACACCCTAAACGGTGGCACGTTGGAAGTCCCGTTAACTTACACCAGCGAAGATGGCAGTCAGGTGACAAAAATCTTTAGTTTCGAACAGGGTAAATACCACGTCGATGTTCGTTACGAAATACGTAACCAGGGTCAGCAAGCCAAGCAGATGCAGTTTTACGGTCAGCTACAGCAGACTATGAACGCTGGTGAAGGTGGTAGCATGATAATGCCTACCTATTTCGGTGCCGCCTACTCTCACGATAATGACAAGTTTGAAAAGTATGACTTAGATGACATGCAAGACCAACGTCTGAATATATCAACGCAGACGGGTTGGATAAGCATGCTAGAGCACTACTTTGTTTCTGCCTGGATTCCTACCCAACAACAAGACAACCGTTTGTTTTCCCGAGTTGCGGGTAATTCCCAAGCTATTATTGGTGTCATTTACCCAATGGTGCAAGTCGATTCAGGCCAAACAGAGACTATCGAGTCAACTTTGTATCTAGGTCCTAAGGACCAGGATTCAATGGCCGCGCTGGTCGAAAACCTAGACTTAACGGTCGACTACGGCTTCTTATGGTGGTTGGCACAACCCATATTTAAGTTACTGCAGTTCTTGCAAAGCATCGTCCTGAACTGGGGTCTTGCCATTATCCTGACAACTGTCGTGGTCAAAGCAGTGTTATTCCCACTGACTAAAGCACAGTACGTGTCTATGGCGAAAATGCGTATGCTGCAGCCTAAAATGACTGCTCTACGTGAACGTTATGGTTCAGACCGCCAAAAAATGTCTCAAGCCATGATGAAGCTCTATAAAGAAGAAAAGGTGAACCCTCTAGGGGGCTGTTTACCTATGTTGTTGCAGCTACCGATCTTCTTGGCCCTATATTGGGTACTGCTGGAAAGTGTCGAGTTACGCCACTCACAGTTTGTTTTCTGGATTCAGGATCTTTCAACCAAAGACCCTTACTATATTCTGCCAATTCTTATGGGCGCGAGCATGTTCTTGATGCAGCGGTTGCAGCCAACACCGACTGCCGACCCAATGCAGCAGAAACTGTTCCAGTACATGCCGGTTATCTTTACCGTATTTTTCCTATGGTTCCCATCCGGTCTGGTACTTTACTGGTTAGTCAGTAACTTAATCACCATTGCTCAAATGCTGATTATTTATAAAGGCCTTGAGAAAAAGGGCATAAACGTCCGAGGAAAATAGAAACAAACAAGCCCGGCTATCAGTCGGGCTTTTTTATATCCTCGATATGTAATGACGACTGTTTCTAAAAATACCGTTACAATACGGACAGCATTTAAGAAATAAGTTAACGCCAATGCAAACTGAATCCGATTTTACAGATACCATAGTCGCACAAGCTACTCCTCCGGGCAGAGGCGGTGTTGGCATCGTGCGTGTTAGTGGCAAAGCCAGTGAAGCAGTTGCTAAAAAGCTCCTCGGCCACTGCCCCAAACCACGAAAAGCAGAGTACCTTCCCTTTAGAGATTTAAACGGCGAAATGCTGGACGAAGGTATTGCTCTTTATTTCCCCGGTCCTAATTCCTTTACAGGCGAAGACGTTCTCGAGTTACAGGGTCATGGCGGACCCATACTGATTGATATGATCATCAAGGCTATCCTTGAAATTCCTGGTATCCGCCCTGCTCGTCCTGGTGAATTCAGCGAGCGTGCGTTTCTTAACGATAAGCTTGATTTAACCCAAGCCGAAGCTATCGCGGATCTCATCGACACTAATTCGGAACAAGCCGCGAAAGCCGCATTACAAAGTCTTAAGGGTGAATTTTCCCATAAAATTGACCAACTGGTGGACGCTGTCATTCATTTAAGAATGTACGTTGAGGCTGCAATCGACTTTCCGGATGAAGAAATTGACTTCTTATCCGATGGTAAAGTTACCGGAGATTTAACAGAAATTATCGAGCAGTTGTTCCACATAGAACAACAAGCCAAGCAAGGCACATTAATGCGCGAAGGTATGCGTATCGTTATTGCTGGCCGTCCAAACGCCGGTAAATCTAGTTTACTTAACGCGCTGGCCGGGCGTGAATCAGCTATTGTAACTGAGATAGCTGGAACAACTCGTGACGTATTGCGAGAGCATATACAAATAGATGGTATGCCACTGCATATTATTGACACTGCTGGATTAAGGGAGTCACCTGATCAGGTTGAAAAAATTGGCATCGAAAGAGCCTGGGATGAAATCCGCCAGGCCGACCGAGTGTTGTTTATGGTTGATAGCCAGGAAACAAGTGCCATACATCCCGATGACATTTGGCCCGAATTCTTTGCCCAGTTACCTGACGATATGCCTTACACCGTTATTCGTAACAAGGTCGATTTGACGAAAGAATCAATTGGCCTGGAAGAACACAATGGTATCCCATTGATACAACTTTCAGCGAAAACGGGCCACGGTATTGACCTACTCCGGGACCATTTAAAGCACTGTATTGGCTATACAGCAACCTCGGAAGGCAGCTTTATGGCACGCCGTCGACACCTGGACGCTCTGGAAAAAGCAAAAGCTCACTTGTTGATCGGACAAGAACAACTCGAGCTGAGTATGTCCGGAGAACTGCTAGCCGAAGAGCTGCGCCTTGCACAACAACACTTAAACGAAATAACCGGTGAATTTACCTCAGACGATCTTCTCGGCCAAATATTTGGTTCGTTTTGTATCGGTAAATAACTTTCTAACTGTAAAACGAGAACAATAATGACACTTATTCTAAAACTAATAGCCGGCATTGCTGGCGGTATCGTTATAGGTTTATTTGCTCCAGATTGGATTAGCCAACTGTTAATTACCTTTAAAAGCCTTTTTGGCCAATTGTTATTTTTTACCATACCACTATTAATTCTGTTTTTTATAACTAGCGGCATAGCGAGCCTTCCCAATAATTCCGGCAAATTACTGGGCAAAACTCTTGGCGTCGCTTATTTGTCGACAATAACTGCCGGTACCATCGCCTTTTTTGTCGCCAGTGCAGTTGTTCCTATGTTGAGTGCAGACGCTCAAACAGTTTCAGAGCAAGCAACTAAGACACTCGAACCTTTTATTAGCCTGGATGTTCCGCCGCTAATGAGCGTCATGTCAGCGCTTGTAATGGCCTTTATATTTGGTCTTGGTATTGCCGCCACAAAAGCACAGCAATTAAAGCAGTTATCCGATCACGGGCGAGATATCATAGAGCTGTTACTGGTTAAGGTAATAATCCCTCTATTACCATTTTATATTGCTGGTGTTTTTACCGAGATGGCTGTAGCAGATACGGTTTTCGATACTTTAAAAACCTTCGGCATCATCCTGTTGTTAGCAGTAGCTTTACACTGGGTATACATCACCAGCATGTTCATTATTGCGGGTATTAAAAGCCAGCAATCACCACTAAAGCTGATTAAAAATATGTTGCCAGCTTATTTTACCGCCTTAGGCACAATGTCCAGTGCTGCAACAATTCCGGTAACGCTGCAAAGTGTTCGCAATAATAATGTTAATGATAACGTGGCTAACTTCTCAGTCCCTTTATGCGCGACCGTTCATTTAGCCGGCTCAACCATTACTATCGTGAGCTGTGCTGTTGCCGTTATGGTACTGCATAGTGCATTGGCTATTCCTTCATTCTTGACGGTACTGCCGTTTATTATGATGCTCGGCATCGTTATGCTTGCTGCCCCTGGCGTGCCCGGCGGGGCTGTTATGTCAGCCGTTGGACTGCTTGGTTCAATGCTTGGCTTTGGTGAAACCGCGATCGCGTTGATGATTGCGTTATACATGGCTCAAGATAGCTTTGGCACGGCTTGCAATATAACCGGTGATGGTGCAATTGCAGTGTTAATAGATGACTCCGTTAAACGCTAAATTTGCTCACTTCGGATTTGACTACACGCGGTTCCGATTTGGTTTCCGAACCGGAATCGCTGCCTGCCTGTCATTAGTAATTGCCTGGGCTCTCGGCCTCGAACACCCGCAATGGTCCGCTATGACCGTTTGGGCAGTATCTCAACCAACACGCGGGCTACTACTAGAAAAGGCTGCCTATCGAATACTAGGCACTCTTATCGGCACAGTAGTGGGCATGGTATTGGTGGTTACTGCTGGCGATAACATTATTGCGCTTGCGCTTGGCCTTACAGTTTGGGTTGGGCTGTGTGTTTATGTTGGTAACCTGCTGCACGGGCTTATTTCCTACGGTGCTATTTTAGCCGGCTACTCTGCCTCGATGGTAGCACTGCTGACGCGGACCCCTGATGCCCTGTTACCTCTTGGAATAGACCGTTTATTAACAGTATTTATTGGTGTGATTACCGCGCTTTTTATTGGTTGGTTATTTACCTATAAAAAAGCAGAGCAAACATTGGTTAACCAATTTAGGCGGCAAACTGCCGAGAACCTAAAGCTCTTAGCAACTGCCTACCAAACGGGTTCTTTAAGACAGCTGAACACTCATGATCGTTTATCACAACTCGCACACCTGGAAGCTCAGCTCATCGAGCACGGTACGGGCTCTCCGGCAGCTCACCTCTCAGCAAAAACCATCAGGCGAGTTCTAAATGCTCAGATGGGATTATTTGCCCAGCTTGAGGCGAAAGGGATCATCCAGTCTAAAACAATAAGTGAACACTTACATTCTTGCTCGGAGTCTTTGGTCAAGAATCAAACCAAATCAATCCGGTATCACCTTAAACAAACCCTTAAGGTATTTAACCACCAACCAATGACAGGATATTTTAAAGAGTTTGTCGAAGCCTCCTTAGCCCGTCTGGAGTTCAGAGATACCGGCACCACTGCGCGCTCGGTTCGTGGCGTTTCCGTGCTGTTGCATCGAGACTGGCGTGGTGCCCGACAGGCCGCTATCAGAACCATTATTGCAATGACCATTATTAGCGTTATTTGGGGCTACACCGGGTGGTTTCAAATCGCCTACCTGCTGTTGGGAGCTTCGGTCATGCTGACCTTATTCTCAACCGCAGAGAACCCCGCAAAAACGATGTATTATGTATTTTTAGGACAAACCGCCGGGGCTATTACAGCTTTGGCTATGCAAGCGCTAGTCTGGCCTTATGCTGGCTCTATATTGAACATGTTGGTCTGTCTAATGCCGGTTATTTTACTGTCAGCACTGCCAATGTCTCACAATCGAACCGCTCCCGGTGCCATGGACTTTAATCTTGTGTTCTTATTGCTCATGCAACCGGCACTGCAATACCAGTTTGAACCAATTCAGGCTATCACCATTGCGCTGGCTGTTATTGCTGCGCCGCTTGTTGCGATGGTAAGTTATCGGCTCGTATTCCCCACTAATCTTCGTAGCCGTCAGCAGCAACTTATTGTTTCCCTTGAAAGAGACCTTAACGAACTACAACGGCAGCAACTTAGCGGAACAAACTTAACGCGCTATCGGGCGCGACTTTATCATCGTTTATTTAAACTGTTCTTAATGGCAGATAAATTGGGCGTTGATGCTAAAGTGACTGCAACACATTATTTATTCCGCGTACAACATCAGGTTAACCAACATGAATGACGAATGGGTCGTCGCGTATTACGCTAAAGATCCGATAGAGGCTGAGCTGCTCAAAGGCCTATTAGAAAGCCAGTCGATTGAGGCTCAAGTAAGCAGTAATGGTATGATCGGAGGGGTTGGTGAGCTTCCGGCGGACGCCATTGAAACATCAATTAAAGTAATGGCTGAAGACTACAACCAAGCTCGGCAAGTACTGGAGTCTTACGAGAAGGATGACAGTCGGGAGATATTTTGTCCTGACTGTGGCGAGACAAACTTTACTAACTTTGAGCTGTGCTGGTCTTGCGGTAAAGCGCTTGCTTCTGCTTAACGGGTAATCGCTTTAATTGCCATTCACGACTCGTCGCTGATGCTCGGCTATCATGTGACTCTTGATATACGACAGTAACCGGCCGTCGGCTTCGGGTATACCGAGCACCACCAACTAATTCACCGTTATGTTGCTTGACCCGCCTTTCCAGGTCGGTGGTAATGCCACAGTAGAGACTGCTGTCAGCACATTTAACAAGATATACCTTCCACATACACCCGTCTTGAAACTTTATCGACTTAACCCAAGTATAAAGATTAACACGCATTCACGCTTAAAGGAGCGATTATGAGTCGACATTACGACCAGGCCAAAGGTTTATCGGAACAGCATGACGAAGAAACACATCATTACGTCTTCAATCAAACGATGATGCGTATTAAAGATCCAGCGCGGACATTAAAATTTTACAGTGAAGTTTTGGGGATGACATTGGTTAAACGCCTGGATTTTCCTGAGATGGAGTTCTCGCTTTACTTTATGGCAGCAATATCGCCCGAACAACGTAAGCAATGGTCAACCGATCACAATCAACGGATTAAGCAAACCTTTTCAAGGCCAGCGATGCTTGAGCTCACTCACAACTGGGGCGATGAAAAAGACGACTCGGTCGAGTTTCACAGCGGTAATAGTGAACCTAAAGGATTTGGTCATATCGGTTTTGCGGTACCTGATATCGATGCCGCCTGTGAGCGTTTTGATAAAATGAATGTAGAGTTTCAAAAACGACCACAGGACGGCAATATGAAAGGTATCGCCTTTATCAAAGATCCTGACGGCTACTGGATTGAGATCTTCGCGGCCGACAAAATGCCGGATTTACTCAGCAAGCATCTTTGAAACTTTACTTTCAAGTGATCTCATACCATGTTGGCGGCCAATTTCGAGTGCTTTTTCCTTCGATTGGCCGTCCAGCCACGCAGCCCGCAACGCAAATAACGCGCCTACCCGGTTAGCCGAAGCGCAATGCACCAATACCGTTTTATCAACGTTCATTAATAACAATTTATCCAGCGCCCGGGCATTGTCAAAAGTAACTCCCATAGCCCCATCAACCGGTACATGATAAAAAGCTAGTTTGTTACTGGTTGTCCACTGAGTTTCAGCACTACCCGCCATTTCTTTAATTGAAAGCAGGCTAATAACAACCTCACCACCCTGCTCTTTAAAATATTCAATGTCCTGTTTGTCGGGTACACCCATAACCCAGATTCTGTCAGTTACCTGAGTTGGTTCCTCAATGCCCTTAGCCTGAGCTGGCATAGAACTACCAGCGGCAGAGACCATGACAAACGCCAATGTCCACATTAATGATTTAAGCATGTTGCTTCTCCTGTAAAATAAACCCAAGTATTCATATTTAAGCTTGAGACAGATTATCTATTATGGCAAACATTCAAATACTGGTTGGCACCACTTCCGGAAATACCGAATTCTTAGCGGACCACGCAGCGGACTTACTAAAACAGCAAAGTTTCGATGTCGAGCTGCACTACGAACCTAATCTTAGTGCTATTGACCAAACTCAGCCCTGGCTAATCTTTATAGCAAGCCACGGTGCCGGAGACTACGCCGATTCGATGCTCGATTTTCATCAACAATTACTCGACAGCAGCGGTCTAAAGGCTTTCCCTTATACCGTTATTGCTATTGGCGAGTCTTGTTACGACACTTATTGCGCCGCCGGTCGAGATATCGATCAACGGCTTGATAACCTTGGCGCAAATCGGTTTAGCGATCGGTTAGAAATCGATATGTTGCAAGATGATCCGGAAATTATGGTGGAAAACCAAATTTCTTTTTGGATCGAAAAACTGCGATCATATACACAAAAATGATCGTTAATTTCGGGACTCTTAATGCCGATCGTAGATCCTGTCCACTGACTTACGCACAGCCCTATTTGCTTGTGGTTAGATCGGGTATAAGATCAGCTAAGGACTGTAGCCCGGTTGGGCATATCTGTGGGGATAACTATGGTTGTGTATAAACAGGGTAGTTATCCACTAGCTATGATCCCAATTCAAAGCCCGTTACTCACACCTTTTGATCACGCTGTAAATCTTTATCAATAAGGCTTATAGCGATCTATACACAGAAAACCGAAAGCTAATAGAAGTAATAATAGAAGATCTATAAAGATCTTAAACTGATCTTTCTTAGATCTTTAAACAACAATCTCTTCGTTTAAATCATTGGCTAAAAAATAACCTTTTCGATCTGAGTCAATTCGCGTTAAAATGCCTGGCTCGATTACACGTTTTAACCTAAAGGTCTATTTTTAATGCCACGCACCAGTTCCCAACAGTTTGATGTCATCGTTGTCGGAGGCGGCCATGCAGGTACCGAAGCGGCTCTTGCAGCAGCCCGAATGGGAAGCCGTACGTTATTGTTAACTCACAATATCGATACGTTAGGTCAAATGTCCTGCAACCCAGCCATTGGTGGCATCGGTAAAGGTCATCTGGTAAAAGAAATAGACGCGTTGGGCGGCGTAATGGCTAAAGCTGCTGACCGAGCTGGTATTCAATTTAGAACCCTTAACTCCTCGAAAGGACCAGCAGTAAGAGCAACTCGCGCACAAGCAGACAGACAACTCTATAAACAAGCAATTCGATATGCGCTCGAAACTCAACCAAACTTGACCTTATTTCAGCAAGGCTGTGATGATCTGATCGTCGAAAACGATCGAATTTGCGGTGTTGTTTCGCAAATGGGTTTGAGTTTTTACGCTGACAGCGTCGTCTTAACCGTAGGTACCTTCCTTGGCGGACAGATCCATATTGGTTTAGACAATTACCAAGGTGGTCGCGCTGGCGATCCACCGGCAAACGCTCTCGCAAAACGGCTTAGAGCTTTACCATTGCGTGTGGAACGCTTAAAAACTGGCACCCCACCGCGTATAGCCAGCCGGTCAATAGATTTCTCCGGAATGCAGGAACAGCCTGGCGATAACCCGACGCCAGTATTTTCCTATATGGGATCGCGCGCCGATCACCCACAGCAGATTTCGTGTTACATCACACATACCAATCAACAAACTCACGATATTATTCGCTCAGGGTTGGATCGCTCGCCAATGTATTCAGGCGTTATTGGTGGTGTTGGACCAAGATATTGTCCCTCGATAGAGGATAAAATTGTACGCTTTGAAGATAAAAGCTCTCATCAAATATTTGTCGAGCCAGAAGGGCTTGATACCTTTGAAGTGTATCCAAACGGTATATCAACCAGTTTACCTTTTGATATTCAGGAACAATTAGTTCGCTCGATTAAAGGTTTTGAAAATGCCGTTATAACCAGACCTGGATATGCCATCGAGTATGATTACTTTGATCCTCGTGATCTGAAACAGTCACTAGAGACCAAAGTTATTGAGGGATTGTTTTTTGCCGGACAAATTAACGGCACGACTGGCTATGAAGAAGCAGGTGCTCAAGGCTTAATTGCTGGCCTCAACGCTTCATTAAAAGCACAAGGCAAAGACAGTTGGTCACCGAGACGGGATCAAGCTTATGCCGGCGTGTTAATCGATGACTTATCAACTCTGGGTACTCAGGAACCCTACCGTATGTTCACCTCTCGAGCTGAATATCGTTTGTTATTAAGAGAAGATAACGCCGATATTCGATTAACTGAAAAAGGTCGTGAGCTGGGATTGGTTGATGATCAGCGCTGGTCTGCGTTTAATCAAAAGATGGAATCGATAGAGCAAGAAAAGCAACGCCTAAAAACCACTTGGGTGCATAAGGACCATGAAGCTGTGGGCAGCATTAATGCCCTGGTAAAAAGTCCTATTACCAAAGAAGTTAGTGGTGAAGAGTTATTACGTAGACCTGAAATTCACTATCAGGAGCTGGTAAAAACACCGTTTTTTGAACCAGGCCTGAACGATCCTGCAGCAGCGGAACAGGTTGAAATTCAGACCAAATATGCCGGTTATATTTCGCGACAGCAAGACGAAATAGCAAAACAACAGCGGCATGAAAATACACTGCTGCCTGCAGGATTCGATTACGCAGGTATTAAAGGTTTATCCAACGAAGTTATTGCTAAACTGAATGACCATCAACCAGAAACGGTTGGCAAAGCGGCTCGTATTTCCGGCATTACTCCGGCGGCAATTTCAATGTTGTTGGTTCATCTTAAAAAACAAGGGTTGTTGCGTAAAAGCGCGTAAGGGTTTGTTTTGAAAACGGAATTGAAAAAGCTCATCGAGCAAACAAGATCTGATCATTTAATTGCATTAAACGATCAACAGTTAGACAAACTGACGGCCCTGGTTGAACAGCTGCACAAATGGAATAAAGCGTACAATCTAACCAGTGTCCGTGATCCTAAAGATATGTTGAGCAAACATATCGTGGACAGCTTGGTGATAGCGCCTTATTTAACAGGTAGGACTTTCATTGATGTCGGCACTGGTCCGGGCTTGCCAGGCTTACCTTTAGCCATTGCAGAACCCGATAAGTCGTTTGTATTGCTCGACAGTCTGGGCAAACGCATTCGTTTTATCCGCCAAGTGTGCCATCAGCTCAATATAGACAATGTAACTGCTGTGCAAAGCAGAGTTGAAGACTACCGACAACAGGATTTTTCCTTTGATGGTGTGTTAAGTAGAGCCTTCGCCTCACTTAATGATATGCTCAGCTGGTGTCAGCATTTACCAAAAGCTGACGGCAAGTTTTATGCGCTTAAGGGACAATACCCGCAGCAAGAACTGGACGAATTATCTCAACAGTATAAGATTGACCAGATAGAAAAGTTACAGGTACCCGGTGTCGATGGCGAACGACACATTGCGATTATATCGCCAGCGCATTAACACCCGTATAACGATAAGAGGTTAAACACCCGTGGCCACTACCATTGCGATAGCGAACCAAAAAGGCGGTGTCGGCAAAACCACCACAGCAGTAAATTTAGCAGCCTCAATGGCTGCCACACGCCGAAAAGTCTTGTTAATAGACCTCGACCCGCAAGGCAATGCCACTATGGGCAGTGGTGTTGATAAGTACGACGTAGATAATACGGTTTACGAATTGCTGGTCGAAGAGAAACCGGTTAAAGATGTGGTGGAAAGTGATACTACTGGTAAATACCATTTAATCGCCGCGAATTCCGATGTAACGGCAGCAGAAATTAAATTGATGGAATTTTTTGCTCGAGAAGTACGCTTGCGTAATTCATTAAAAGCGGTTCAGGATGACTACGATTTTATATTTATTGATTGCCCTCCATCGTTAAACTTATTGACTGTTAATGCTATGGCTGCTGCCGATTCGGTGCTAGTTCCCATGCAGTGCGAGTATTATGCGTTAGAGGGCTTAACCGCTCTAATGGAAACCATTCGCCAACTGGCTGAAGTCGTCAATCCAGGGCTTTCAATTGAAGGTATTTTGCGAACCATGTACGATCCTCGTAATCGTCTGGCTAATGATGTCTCTGAGCAATTAAAACAGCATTTTGGTGATAAAGTTTACCGTACGGTCATCCCCCGCAATGTACGTTTAGCTGAAGCGCCGTCGTTCGGTGCCCCTGCCATGTACTATGATAAATCATCGACAGGAGCTAAAGCATACCTATCTCTGGCCGGCGAATTAATTCGTCGTTCTGAACAACGGGCTAGTGCCGAAGTAAGCTCTTAACGGGTTATTAAAATAAGGAAATAGACAACTTATGTCGGCAAAAAAACGAGGTTTAGGGCGTGGGCTAGATGCCTTGCTAACTAACAATAATGCGAGCCAACAAAAACAATCCCAGCAGACATCTGAAGAAATAACAGATGCGGTTGTTAAAGGCGAACTGCAAAAATTGCCAATAGAGAGTTTAAAGCCGGGCCGTTATCAACCTCGTAAAGATATGTCGCCTGAGGCATTAGAAGACCTTGCTGCATCAGTAAAAGCTCAAGGCATTATCCAGCCTATCGTGGTGCGTCCGGTTAGTGATGGCGAATATGAAATTATCGCCGGCGAGCGTCGCTGGCGGGCAGCTCAGTTGGCCAAGCTGGAATTAGTTCCTTGTTTGATCAAAGAGGTTACCGATGAAGCTGCTGTTGCCATTGCGTTAATTGAAAATATTCAGCGCGAAGATTTGAATGCAATGGAAGAAGCAAACGCTCTACAACGGTTGTTGGACGAATTTAAAATGACCCATCAGGACGTTGCTCAGGCAGTGGGTAAATCGCGTACTACGGTAACCAATTTACTACGCTTGAATAACCTCGAATCCGGCGTAAAAACCTTACTTGAACGCGGCGACATAGACTTAGGCCACGCTAAATTGTTATTGGCACTACAGGGTGAGCAACAAACCGATGTAGCACAACAAATTGTTGCTAAAGACTTAACAGTGCGCGAGTCTGAAAAATTAGTTCGCAAAACATTAGAACCCCCAAAACCGACCGAAAAACCAGAGCCTGATGCTGATATTGAGCGACTTCAAACACAACTGTCAGAAACGCTCGGTGCTAAAGTAGCGATCAACCACGGTCGTACAGGTAAAGGTAAAGTTGTTATTAATTACACTAATTTAGATGAGCTCGATGGCATTCTTTCTCATATAAAATAACAGCTTTAGCTTAGTCTCTGCGTCACTTGTAGAACTTTTGTTAAATAGCATTGAAACCATAGCCTGTAGCCAAATTTGTTTGCAATTAATCGGCAGATCTTTATACTAGCGCGAGTTTCATACTGACTGCTAAATAGCGAGTCAGATGGTAGGCCAACGACCGAGGGTAATGTCAGTGTCTCAGTCAATGACCAGAGCAGGTAGACAGCTAGCTCTAAAAACAATTTCAGGTCAGTTGGTTATCGTTGCTCTGCTAACTTTAATAGTAGCATTGAGCTTAAGTGGAAAAGCAGCCATCGCGTGTTTTGTTGGCGGACTGGCTGCTGTTGTTCCCAATACCTTGTTTGCCGTTATTGCGTTTCTGCACGCAGGCGCTAGAGCAAACCAGAAGGTCGTAAAAAGTTTTTTTGTTGGAGAAGGCGTTAAATTATTACTCACTGCAGTTTTAATTAGTGCTCTTTTCCTAACAACAGATTTAAATCCAATGTGGTTACTAACTGGCTTCGTTGCTGCGGTTTTAGCACAGTGGATTGCGCCAATTTTATTTTTAAAATCAACGTAACTGGGAAACAACATGATAAGTGGAGAGCAAACTCCGACTCAGTATATCCAACACCACCTTCAGAACTGGACTGTGGGCGAAGGATTCTGGGCGGTAAACGTCGATACTATCTTCTGGTCCGTGTTACTGGGTGTGCTTTTTTTGTGGAGCTTCCGCAAAGTAGCTAAAAAATCCTCGGCTGGGGTACCTGGTAAATGGCAGTGCTTTGTCGAAATGATTGTCGAATTTGTCGATAACAGCGTCAAAGAATCCTTTCACGGCAAAGATAAATTGATAGCACCTTTAGCCTTAACCATCTTCGTCTGGATATTTCTGATGAACTTGATGGATTTGATCCCTGTTGACTGGCTGCCAACTGCTGCTATGTATGGTGGTTATTGGTTAGGCTTTGTTGACGACCCACATGATGTTTATATGAAAGTGGTACCAACCACCGATTTGAACACAACCTTTGCATTGAGTTTGAGCGTATTCGCGCTGATCATTATTTATTCAATTAAGTACAAAGGTGTTAAAGGGTTTGCTAAAGAAATGACATTAACTCCTTTTAATCATTGGGCGTTAATGCCGGTCAACTTTGTATTGGAAAGTATTACATTACTAGCAAAACCAGCGTCATTGGCACTGCGTTTGTTCGGTAACCTGTATGCCGGTGAATTGATCTTTATTCTAATTGCAATGATTGGATTTTGGCAGCTACCAGCGCACTTTGCCTGGGCGGTATTCCATATCCTGGTCATTACGTTGCAAGCATTTATATTCATGATGTTGACCATTGTTTATCTGAGCATGGCTTCATCTGAACACTAAGTTTTAGTTTTATTTTTTAACTTTAATCTACTGAAAAACTGGAGAAATCAATGGAAACTGTAGTTGCTTTTACTGCTATCGCTGTATCAATCATGATCGGTCTGGCTGCACTAGGTACAGCACTAGGCTTTGGTATTCTGGGTGGTAAATTCCTGGAAGCTGCGGCTCGTCAACCTGAACTAGCACCTCAGCTGCAAGTTAAAATGTTTATCGTTGCAGGTCTTATCGATGCTATCGCAATGATCGGTGTTGCAGTTGCATTGCTGTTCACTTTCGCAAACCCGTTCTTAACTCAGTTAGGCTAAGCGCGATTCGACGGTCACCAGATAAAGGAGGTCCGTTGTGGATTTAAACGCAACTATAATTGGACAAACGATCGCGTTCATCGTGTTCGTGTGGTTCTGCATGAAATTTGTGTGGCCACCGATCATCAATGCCATCGAAGAACGTCAGAAGAAAATTGCTGACGGGTTAAATGCGGGCGAGCGCGCTCAAAAAGACTTAGAGAAAGCCCAGCAAGAAATTGCTGAGCAGCTCAAAGAAGCTAAACAGCAGTCTGCTGAAATCATTGAACAGGCGAAAAAACGTGGTGCCAAAATTGTTGAGGAAGAAACTCAACGCGGCCACGAGGAACGTGAAAAAATCGTTGCGTCTGGTCATGAAGAAGTTACTGCTGAGCGCAACCGTGCTCGTGAAGAACTGCGTAAACAAGTTGCGGTACTTGCCGTAACTGGTGCGCAAAAAATCATTGAGCGCGAAGTTGATAAAGACGCTCATAGCGACATCGTTGAAAAACTGGTCGCTGAACTTTAATTAAGGGGTTAGAGCTTATGTCAGAACTGACTACGGTCGCTCGCCCTTACGCAAAAGCAGCTTTTGATTTTGCTTTAGAACAGGGAGCGCTCGATAAGTGGGCCGATATGCTCGAATTTGCCGCTGTGGTGGCAAAAGACGAGACCATGGCATCGTTTTTGAGCAGCTCCTCGACTGTTGAAAAAACATCTGAAGTTTTTATTGGTGTCTGTGGCGACGAGCTAGACGACAGCGCAGAAAACTTTATTAAGGTGTTGGCGGAAAACCAACGTTTACCCGCTTTATCAGCAGTTAGTGAGCTTTATCGGACATTCCGTGCTGACTACGAAAAAGAAGTTGTTGTTGATGTGAAATCCGCAGTTAAACTGCTAAAAGCACAGCAAACAGCATTGAGTAAAGCATTGGAAAAGCGTCTGCAACGCAAAATTAAGCTGAACTGCAGTGTCGATAAGTCCATTCTCGGTGGACTGGTTATTGAAGCAGGTGACACCGTGATAGATGGCACCTTGCGCGGCAAGTTGGATAGACTTGCTTACGCACTGCAATCCTAATTGGGGACTTGAGCATGCAATTGAATTCAAATGAAATCGCAGAACTGATCAAACAGCGAATTGAGAAGTTCGAAGTCACCAGCGAAGCTCGTAACGAAGGTACCATCATGTCTGTGCAAGACGGTATCATTCGCATTCACGGACTTGCAGACTGTCTGCAAGGTGAAATGGTTGAGCTGCCTGGTAATCGTTACGCTATCGCACTGAACCTTGAACGTGATTCAGTTGGTGCGGTTGTTATGGGTCCTTATGCAGATTTGCAGGAAGGAACCAAAGTAAAATCGACCGGCCGTATCCTTGAGGTACCGGTTGGTGAAAAGCTTCTAGGTCGTGTTGTTAACACATTGGGTCAGCCTATTGATGGTAAAGGTCCAATCGAAGCAGACGGCTATGAGCCTGTCGAAAAAATCGCCCCCGGTGTTATCGAACGTCAATCAGTTGATCAGCCTGTACAAACTGGCTACAAATCAATTGACTCGATGATTCCAGTGGGTCGTGGCCAGCGTGAGCTTATCATCGGTGACCGTCAAACCGGTAAAACAGCTTTAGCCGTGGATGCTATTATTAACCAGAAAGATTCTGGCATTAAATGTGTTTACGTGGCAATTGGTCAGAAAAACTCAACCATCTCTGCGGTAGTGCGCAAGTTGGAAGAGCACGGCGCATTGGAAAACACCATTGTTGTCGCTGCTTCTGCTTCAGAATCAGCAGCGTTACAATATTTGGCAGCATACTCTGGCTGTACTATGGGTGAATACTTCCGTGACCGTGGTGAAGACTCGTTGATCGTCTATGATGACTTGTCTAAGCAGGCTGTTGCCTATCGTCAAATTTCACTGTTGTTGCGTCGTCCTCCGGGTCGTGAAGCATTCCCTGGTGACGTTTTCTACCTTCACTCTCGTCTACTTGAGCGTGCAGCGCGTGTTAACGCGGACTACGTAGAGAAGTTCACTGATGGTAAAGTAAAAGGTCAGACTGGTTCTTTAACTGCTTTGCCTATCATTGAAACTCAGGCAGGTGACGTATCGGCATTCGTACCGACTAACGTTATCTCAATCACCGATGGTCAGATCTTCCTTGAAACTGACTTGTTTAACTCAGGTATTCGTCCTGCGGTTAACGCGGGTGTTTCGGTTTCTCGTGTTGGTGGTTCAGCACAAACCAAAATCATCAAGAAATTGGGTGGCGGTATCCGTCTTGCTCTTGCTCAGTATCGTGAATTGGCAGCGTTCGCCCAGTTCGCATCTGACCTTGATGAATCGACTCGTTCACAGTTGGAACACGGTCAGCGTGTTACCGAACTGATGAAACAGAAACAGTACAAGCCTATGAGTGTGTCTCAGATGGCTGTATCAATTTACGCCGTTGAAAAAGGCTTCTTGAAAGACGTTGAAATCGACAAAATCATGGATTTTGAAGAATCACTGCAATCTTTCATGTCGAGCGAATACGCCGAGCTAATGGCTGAGATTGATAAAACTGGCAACTATAACGACGACATCGATGCGCAATTGAAAGCCGCGCTTGAGAAATTCAAGCAAACGCAATCATGGTAATCGCACGTGGCCGCAGTTGCGGCCATTTGTCGTTGAGTTAACAGGAGAATCGTCATGGCCAGCGGTAAAGAGATAAAAACTCAGATCTCGAGTATCGGTAATACTCAGAAGATCACCAGTGCTATGGAAATGGTCGCTGCGTCGAAGATGAAGAAGGCGCAGGAACGTATGGAGGCGAGTCGCCCCTATGCGGACACCATTCGTAAGGTGATTGGTCATGTAGCGCGCGGCAACCTTGAGTATCGTCATCCATTTATGGAAGAACGTCAGGTTAAGCGCGTTGGTTACATCATTGTTTCTACCGACCGTGGTTTGTGTGGCGGCTTGAACGGTAATGAGTTCAAAAAAGTCGTTAAGCACGCTAACGAATGGAAAGAGCAAGATGTAGAAGCAGATTTTGCCGCGATAGGCAGCAAAGCAACCGGTTTCTTCAAGCGCTTTGGTCAATTAAAAGCGCAAGTATCAGGGATGGGCGATAAGCCAGAACTGAAAGAAATTACTGGTTCAATCCAGGTTATGCTGGATGCTTTCGAAGAAGGCAAAATCGATCGCTTGTACGTTGTATTCAACAAATTTGTGAATACGATGACCCAAGAGCCGACCATTCATCAATTGTTGCCATTGCCGCAAACAGGATCGGACGAGAACGTCCAGACAGGTAGCTGGGACTATCTGTACGAGCCGAATCCTGAAAGTATTCTAGATACGCTAATTCGTCGCTTCGTAGAAATGGAAGTGTACCAGGGCGTAGTGGATAACTTTGCTAGCGAGCAAGCCGCTCGGATGATTGCAATGAAAGCTGCAACAGATAACGCCGAGGACATTATTGACCAACTGCAGTTGCAGTATAACAAGGCGCGTCAGGCAGCAATTACGCAAGAAATTTCGGAAATCGTGTCCGGCGCCGAAGCGGTATAACGCGGCAACGGTTAACAGAATTGAAGAGTTAGAGGAAACGTCATGAGTCAAGGTAAGGTCGTACAAATTATCGGCGCCGTTGTGGATTTAGAATTTCCACAAGACGCTGTACCAAAAGTATACGACGCACTGAAAGTGACCGAAGGTGGCTTAGAAGGTTTGGTTCTTGAAGTTCAGCAGCAGCTGGGCGGCGGAATCGTACGTGCCATCGCAATGGGTACAACTGACGGTCTGCGTCGTGGTATCACCGCGGAAAACTCCGGTGAACCAATCATGGTACCAGTGGGCAAAAAGACACTGGGCCGTATTATGGATGTATTAGGTAACCCAATCGATGAAGCGGGTCCGATCGGTGAAGACGAGAAAATGTCTATTCACCGTGCAGCACCAAGCTACGAAGAACAATCAAACACTAACGAACTGTTAGAAACAGGTATCAAAGTTATCGACTTGATTTGCCCGTTTGCTAAAGGTGGTAAAGTTGGTCTGTTCGGTGGTGCTGGTGTTGGTAAAACCGTTAACATGATGGAGCTTATCCGTAACATCGCTATCGAGCACAGCGGCTACTCAGTATTCGCTGGTGTTGGTGAGCGTACTCGTGAAGGTAATGACTTCTATCACGAGATGAACGATTCAAACGTTCTGGATAAAGTATCGCTGGTTTATGGTCAGATGAACGAACCACCGGGTAACCGTTTGCGTGTTGCGTTGACTGGTTTGACTATCGCTGAGAAATTCCGTGACGAAGGTCGCGATGTACTTTTCTTCGTTGATAACATCTACCGTTACACCCTGGCCGGTACTGAGGTATCAGCACTATTAGGCCGTATGCCTTCAGCAGTAGGTTATCAGCCTACCCTAGCGGAAGAAATGGGTGTTCTACAGGAACGTATCACCTCTACTAAGACAGGTTCAATCACGTCTGTACAGGCTGTTTACGTACCCGCGGATGACTTGACTGACCCATCTCCGGCAACAACCTTTGCGCACTTGGATGCGACTGTTGTACTTAACCGTGACATTGCGTCATTGGGTATCTACCCTGCGGTTGACCCGCTGGATTCAACGTCACGTCAGTTGGACCCTCAGGTTATCGGTGATGAGCATTATGATACGGCTATGGGCGTTCAGGAAGTACTGCAACGCTATAAAGAGTTGAAAGACATCATTGCGATCCTGGGTATGGACGAATTGTCTGAAGAAGACAAACTGTCAGTATCTCGTGCTCGTAAAATTCAGCGTTTCTTGTCGCAGCCTTTCTTCGTAGCCGAAGTATTCACGGGTGCTCCAGGTAAATATGTATCTTTAAAAGATACTATTGCTGGCTTTAAAGGCATTCTGGATGGCGACTACGACGATATGCCGGAGCAGGCCTTCTACATGGTTGGTACCATCGAAGAAGCGGTAGAAAAAGCCAAAAACCTGTAACCGACCGGGAGGTTTGAATGGCCACAGAAACATTAGACTTGAACGTCGTTAGCGCAGAAGACAAATTGTTTTCAGGCGCAGTACAAACGGTTCAAGTGTCTGGTAGCGAAGGTGAACTTGGGATTTACCCCGGTCACGCGCCTTTGCTGACTAAAATCAAACCAGGTATGGTTCGGTTTGTCAGCGAAGCGGGTGAAGAAGAGTTCATGTACGTTGCTGGTGGTGTATTAGAAGTTCAGCCAGGTCAGGTTATTGTGTTAGCTGATGTGGCGGTTCGCGGCGATGATCTGGATGAACAGCAAGCTGAACAAGCACGTAAGCGTGCAGAAGAAGCTATTGCTGACCAGAGCTCTGACGTAACCTATGCAGAAGCTATTGCAGAACTTTCTAGAGCACTGGCTCAGCTGGAAGTAATTCGTAAGCTTAAAAAATAAGCCTGCGTAAAAGTGATTAAAAGGCCTTGTTGTCCCTACAACAGGGCCTTTTTTATCTGTATTATCGTGAACTACAGAGTCGAACGAAAAAATAAGGACATAGCCCCATGAAGCTACGAGTGGTTATTTTAGCCGCCGGCAAAGGAACACGGATGCGTTCTAATTTGCCTAAAGTGCTGCATACTGTCGCAAACAAGCCGATGGTTGAGCATGTCATTGATTGTGCCCGGCAACTTAATCCGACTGCCATAGACCTAGTGTACGGTCATGGAGGGGAAGCCTTAAAAGAGCGGATAACCGGTGATGATCTCAACTGGGTAGAACAGGCGGAGCAGCTAGGAACCGGCCACGCAGTGCAGCAGGTTTTACCGCTTTTGCAGGATGATGAAAAAGTTCTCGTACTTTATGGGGATGTGCCTTTATTAACGAGTCAAACCGTACATCGTTTGCTGACTGCCAGTCAGGACACCGACCTGGGTCTATTGACTATGTACCTGACTAATCCGACTGGCTACGGCCGCATTATTCGAGATAATGACGAGCTAATACAGGGAATTGTCGAGCAAAAAGACGCAAGTTTAGACCAGCTACGAATTGATGAGGTTAACACCGGTATAATGGTGGCTTCGGCGTCGCGCATGAAGGTTTGGCTAAATGATTTAAGTAATGACAACGCGCAGCAAGAATATTACTTAACCGATATTGTAGCTATGGCCGCCGAGCAGGGTGTTGAAATAGCCTCCTCTCAGCCGGAACAAACGACTGAAGTTGAAGGCGCAAATAACCGCCAGCAACTTGCAGCACTGGAGCGGGCCTATCAGTGGCGTATTGCCGAGCAAGTAATGACCGACGGTGCAACACTAATGGATCCGGCAAGATTCGATTGTCGGGGTCAGTTATCGGTCGGCCAGGACGTGGTGATAGATATCAATGCCGTGTTTGATGGTAACGTTATCTTAGGTAACGGGGTCGTTATCGAACCCAACTGTGTGATTAAAGATTCGGTAATCGGCGATGGAACCGTTATCCGAGCTAACAGTCACATAGAAGGTGCTAAATTGGCCGCCAACTGCAAGGTGGGACCATTTGCGCGGCTTCGGCCTGGTGCCGAACTGGCTGACGAAGCACAAGTTGGCAACTTTGTAGAAATGAAGAAAAGTCGTTTAGGCAAGGGCTCAAAAGCAAGTCACCTAACCTATCTTGGTGACACTCGGGTTGGAGAATATGCCAATATTGGTGCTGGCACTATTACCTGCAATTATGATGGTGTTAATAAAGCAGTGACAGAAATCGGTAATGGCGCTTTTATTGGATCAAATAGCTCACTGGTCGCACCGGTAAAAATTGGCGACAAAGCAACAATCGGTGCTGGTTCGGTAATAACCCGCGAAGTTGCTGATCAGGAATTGGCAGTAGCACGCGGAAAACAACGCAATATTAGTGGCTGGCAACGCCCTCAGAAAAAAGGAAGTTAATTTATGTGCGGTATCGTAGGAGCGACGTCGGAGCGTCGCGTTAGTGGTATTTTACTCGAAGGCCTAAAACGGCTTGAGTACCGAGGATATGACTCGGCGGGCGTTGCTATCATTGATAATGCAAAAAAACTGCAAAGTACCCGACGTACCGGTAAAGTTCAGGAGTTAGCCGATGCGATTAATGCCAACCCATTAGACGGCACTATTGGTATTGCGCATACGCGTTGGGCAACTCACGGTGGCGTGACCGAAGCTAACGCACACCCGCACCTGTCGGAAAGTGAAATAGCTGTCGTTCACAACGGGATTATCGAAAATCATGAGTCGCTTAGAGAGCAATTGCAGGCGCTCGGCTATGAGTTTAAGAGCCAAACCGATACCGAAGTTATTGCTCACCTAATTCATCATGAGAGTAAAACCCACGAAGACCTATTAGCCGCTGTTAAAGCCGCAGTTCGCCAGCTTGAAGGTGCCTACGGAACTGTCGTAATGGATACCAAAGATCCAGAGCGCTTAGTGGTCGCCCGTTCTGGCAGCCCATTAGTCATCGGTCTGGGCATTGGTGAGAATTTTGTTGCCTCGGATCAACTTGCATTATTGCCGGTAACCCGCCAGTTTATTTATCTGGAAGAAGGCGATGTTGCTGATGTTAATCGCACCTCTGTGCAGATATTTGATAGCAATGACCAGCGGGTAGAGCGCAATGTCGTAGAGTCCGACGGAAATTATGATGCCGGTGGTAAAGGCGAATACCGTCACTTTATGCTGAAAGAAATCCACGAGCAGCCAATCGCCGTGCGCAGTACTCTGGAAAACCGTTTATCCGACACCACTGTTCTTGATGATGCGTTTGGTAAAGGAGCCAGTGAGTTATTTAAGACCGTAGAGCATGTTCAGATTATCGCCTGTGGCACCAGTTACCACGCGGGTATGGTCGCGCGTTATTGGCTCGAGTCATTAGCTAACGTTTCCTGCAGCATCGAGATTGCATCAGAATTCCGCTACCGGAAGTCCTATGTTCACCCAAACAGCTTGTTGGTCACCATCTCGCAAAGTGGTGAAACCGCTGACACGCTTGCGGCCCTGCGTTTATCAAAAGAACTGGGTTACAAAGGTAGTTTGACGATTTGTAATGTCGCGACCTCGTCTATGGTGAGAGAGTCTGATCTGGCGTTTATGACACGTGCTGGTGCTGAAATTGGAGTCGCTTCGACCAAAGCGTTTACGACTCAGTTAACGGGCCTATTAATGCTAACGGTGGCCTTGGGTAAATACCGTGGCATGTCAGAACAGCAACAGAGCGCCATTGTTAAATCGCTGCAGGCGTTACCGGCAAAAATGGAAGAGGCTGTCGCATTAGCAGAAGAGATCGAAGCGCTGGCTCCCGACTTTGCGAATAAAGAGCACAGTTTGTTTTTAGGGCGTGGTAACCAATATCCGATTGCTATGGAAGGCGCGCTGAAGTTAAAAGAGATTTCTTATATCCATGCCGAAGCCTACGCCGCTGGTGAGTTAAAGCATGGCCCGTTGGCGCTGATTGACGAAGAAATGCCAGTTATCGTGGTTGCACCCAACAACGAATTGCTGGAAAAACTGAAATCGAACGTGGAAGAAGTTCGGGCCCGAGGCGGTCTCATGTATGTGTTCGCCGACAAAAATGCGCGCTTTAAGAGCGACGACACTTTAAACGTACTGAACGTTTGTCATTGTGACGAAATTATCGCGCCAATTGTCTACACCGTCCCACTACAATTATTGTCCTATTACGTAGCAATAATTAAAGGTACCGATGTCGACCAACCCCGTAACTTAGCAAAATCCGTTACGGTAGAATAAAAAAAGGGCCTGCGGGCCCTTTTTTTGTCGGTGTACATTAAAGTTCTTAAATTTTAATACCTCAAGAATTCCTACCTGTTATTTATTTGGAGACTTTCTCTGAAACGGAAGGATCATCCTTGCTTTCCTTATAGAGCAAATAAACCTCTCCTTCTATAGCTTCCAGCTGTGCATCGTAAACAGCATTTTCTATCAGGCGGACCCTTTCTGGTTTCATAATGATCTCATTGTTGGCTTTGTGAACACTCAAAAAGCTCGTGAAGTATGAACGCTCTATCCAGTAAATTTCGGAGTCCGATTTTAACGTGCTGACAACAGAAATGTTTTGTCTAACAGGTAAAAACATCAGAGCCAGTATAGCTAAAGACAATAATGGGACGACTGCTTCTTTTAAACCAAAAGCGAGTAGGGTTAGGATGATAAAATACAATGATATGATTACTGTTACTATCAGCCCTACCCCGTGATTTCCAGTGACTTCGTTTATAAAACTGAACTGAAAAAAATAAGAAAATAAACTGGCAATAAAAGGTAAAGCGTAGAAAAGTAGGATGCTTTTTCTATTTAACATGCAGGTGTACCTTAATTGATTTTAAGGGGGAATATTTCCCCCTTTCCTTGAAAGACTGCCCAAAAAAGCGCTCCATTGGCGCATTATCCCAGCAGTTACCCCGTCGACTTAAGCTTTGCTTTATCTGGCATTTTCTGAGCTGGAGAACCCATTTATCCATGGTCGATACACCGACGTTCATAGCCTCGGCTACCTCCCGAGCTTTATAGTTCTGATCGACCGCCAGTTTGCTATTTATTGAAACGTTAGAAACGTTAGAAACGTAAAAATAGATAGCAAGAAAGGAACTCCGAAGAGAGCCAGCCCAATGAGAGTAACAGCGAAATTTACTTTGTAGAGGAGATTCCAAGCACCTTCAGATGCAAACATATCTTGGTTATGTTTTTGTTTATACAAAACAAAAGTTGTTACAGCTGTTGTAAATGTATAAATCAAAAAAAGCGGGACGACCTGTACTAAATACAGAGGCAATAACATCCCAAATCCTATAGCTTCATCATTACCAGCCAATGATGCTCTAAAAAAATTCAGCGAAACTAGGGCTATAAGAATTCCGATTACTGGACCCAAAACCTGCCCTATTTTTAAAAAAATATCTTTATTCATCACGTAATCCGGTTAACATTAAATAAGTCTTTTTTCATACTTATAGGAAAAATAATTGTCGTTTAAAACATTTGCATGCTCTATTTTTATGCTCATTATGACGTCGTGTTCTTCACAACTATCGAGTGACGCCCAGATAGATAGAAGTAAGGTCGATAGACCCGTCTGGCTCGAAGATGGTGACGCAAGCTATGTTGGTAGGATCTCAAGTGATAACAATAGCCGATTGTTTGATATCTTTGAACAAAACATATTTAAGACATTGCATATAAGCTCACCCGGAGGCTCTGTTGAGGATGGCATCGCTTTGGGCAAATGGGTTTGGCAAAACGACATAGAGGTGCATATCGATGGAATCTGTGCATCATCGTGCGCCAATTATGTATTGCCAGCAGCTAAAAAAGTTTACTTATCGAGTAATTCGGTTTTGCTCTGGCATGGCAGTTCTTATCAACCTGATGTGAGCAAAGCTGTGATTAATCGAGAGCCTTTTGCCGTTCGTTGGAGAAAGGCCGAGAATGAATTTTTCACATTAACCGGAATATCTCCGATGCCTACTGTCTGTGGTTTTGACGACGTAAGTATTTGGGATAAAAGTTTAAACTGGCTTGGTTTATCCGAAATAGCTGGGTTTAACTACCCGTTTGAAGATTTGAGACGTTTTGGGTTAAATAATATGGTATTGCCAACGGATGGTTGGAAACGAAAAGAGGAATACATGAACAAAAAAATAATCGAAGCCCATTATTGTAGCAATACAAGCTGGGACTTCGAGTGAACCACTTCTGTTTAGACTTCTTACCCGACAGGGCCATCGTTTTAATAACTGATTTACCCGAACCAACATGTGTATTAACAGCACAGATTGTGGTATCAAAGATTATTAGATTTAGTAAGCAATCGTAAGTGGAGAATGATCATGGAACTATTTGGCAGTTATACCTCGCCTTTCGTGCGGCATGTGCGCATTGCGATGGCCGAGACAAAGACAGAGTTTTCGTTGACGGAAACCGATCATGAGATGAGCGCGAAACTGTCGCCGGCTAAAAAGGTTCCGTTTTTACATCACAAAGAATTGCGCTTACATGACTCCAGCAGCATCTTAAAATATGTTCGCGATAAAGCCGGTGAGCGGTATTTTGCTGACACCAAAGACTACGACCAGTATTGTCTGGTTAATACCGCATTGGATGCGAGTATTAATTTATTTCTGTTAGAGCAAGAGGGCGTAACGCCAGATAACAACAGCTATATGAAGCGCCAGCAACAGCGGGTCGAGCAAATTCTCGAATTGATGGAAAACAAAGACCATGCGGTCGCGTATGAAGGTCCCCACCCGTTCAGTGACGGCGAACTTCGCTTAGGCTGTTTTCTTAGTTGGGGATTGTTCCGTAAGCGCATTACTCTGGATAAGTATCCGCGGCTGCAAGAGTTTGTCGACAAAATTAACGACTACCCTATTTTTGCGGATACCCACCCAGAGAACCGTCCGGAGGTTACGGAGTAATTTCGGACGCTTTTTGCGGAATTTCATGGTTCAGTAACAAATTATTCATGGAGTAGTCGACCGGTACGTCAATTAAATGCACACCGCCCTGCTCCATGCACTTTTGCATTAGCGGTTGAAGCTCATCGGTTTTACTCAACCGATAACCTTTAGCGCCATAGGCTTCAGCGTATTTAATAAAGTCGGGATTTTTAAAGTCCAGGCCGAAGTCACTCAACTCCATGTGCTGCTGCTTCCACTTAATCATGCCGTAAGCACTGTCATTGAGCACCAAAACAACTAAGTCCTGACCCATTCTGACGGCAGTTTCCATTTCTTGTGAGTTCATCATAAAACCACCATCGCCGCAGATAGCCACTACCTTTTTATCTGGGAAAACAAGTTTCGCAGCCATTGCTGATGGGAGCCCGGCACCCATTGATGCCAACGCATTATCAAGTAGTACGGTGTTAGGCTGGCGCGCTGGATAATTACGAGCAAACCATATTTTATAGATACCATTATCAAGCGCGATAATCCCGTCATCGGGCATTACTTCCCGAACTTCTTCGACCAACCGCTGCGGTAATACTGGGAAACGATCGTCATTTGCGCCTTCGTCGGTATGGTCGCGCTGGTGATCGCGGATTTTCAGCATAAAATCAAAATCCCAATGGGGCTGCGGCTCAATACCTTCTTTTAACTGCCAAATACTATTGCCGATATCACCAATCATACTGGCATGTGGAAAGTAGACAGAGTCGACCTGAGCCGACTGGAAATTAATATGAACAACCTTGCGTGAATCGGCATGCATCATAAAGGGAGGCTTTTCAACCACATCATGACCGACATTTAAGATTAAGTCAGCGTATTCGATTGCGCGGTGAGGATAGTCGCCGTCAGATACTGCGGCATTACCAAGCCAGCGAGGATGATCCTCGTTGATAACACCTTTACCCATTTGTGTGGTTATAAATGGAATATCGGTTTTATCCACAAAGGCGCGCAGCATTTTAGCGGTGATCTTCCGATTCGCTGCTGCTCCTATCAGCAATACCGGGTGCTTAGCTTTCTTAAGTAGGTCAAGCACATGTTTAACGGATTTATCTTCAGTGATAGGCCGCCGTGAGTAGCTTGCTTCAATCGGTACGGCATCTACTTCTTCACTGGCTATATCGTCGGATATTTCCAGATGTGAAGCGCCGGGTCGCTCTTCTTCAGCGCGGCGAAAAGCTTCACGAACGTGAGCAGGTATCGTTTTAGCGCTTATTATTGCTTGTGTGTATTTTGTGATCGGGGTCATCATATCGACCACATCAATTATTTGGAATTGTCCTTGTTGCCGCTCTTTTATCGGTTTCTGACCAGTAATAACGACCATCGGCATGGCACCAAGCTGCGCGTAGGCAACGGGGGTCACTAAGTTAGTCGCGCCTGGCCCCAGGGTTGATAGACATACCCCAGGTTTGCCGGTAAGCCGGCCATAGGTGGCTGCCATAAAGCCAGCACCCTGCTCGTGTCGAGTGATAATAAGTTCAATCGATGACTTTGAAAGAGACTCAAGCAGGTCCAGGTTTTCTTCGCCGGGAATGCCAAAGATGTACTCTACGCCTTCGTTTTCGAGCGCTTTAACCATCAAATCCGATGCTTTCACGTCGCGTTCTCCTTGCGTCTTAATTCATTTAGTGTAAGTAGCTACGTAAAGCATAGGCCATATGATCAAAAAAGGCGGCCAAAAAGGCCGCCTTTCTAATTCAGTTTCGTCGCTCAATTAAGAGTCTTCGCCGGTCATTTCCTGTAGACGGTTACGCAGCTCTTCATCATTTTGCGCCTGTTGAATAATCATGTTGTACTCTTGCGGAGTTAAACCTGCACCTTCAACTGCAGCAATCATTTCTTCTTGAGCTGATTGCTGGATTGTTTGAGCTTGCTCTTGATTTTCTGCGTTTTGGAATTTCTCACGATATTTCTCAGTTACCGACTGCACGTCTTCCATTGCAGTTACAAATTTGACCAGCATGCCTTCAGTAATTTCTTGAGTTTGCTGCTGTTGCATCTGCTGCGGTGTTTCTTGCTGAGCGATTGCGGCAGTCGAACCAAAGCTCATTACGGCTGCTAATGCGATAAGTGTCTTTTTCATTGTAGACTCCTAAAATTTAGGTTTGGAATTAAATTTGCTCAGTAATACAGTAGCGAAGACTGTGCCAACTTTTTAACTTACTGAAAAACAAAGGAAATTAGTTTTATCGGAAATCGACTTCGTCAAACTGAGGAAAAAGGTGTATCGTTTTGATACACGCAAAGGAGTTATTTTGACAAAAAGATACAGTTTGAATTTATCAAGTCTGCAAAAACGTTTACTGGTTTACGTCATAGTACCCATGATCGTGATATCTGGTGCTGCCATTTCCTTTGGCCTGCAATTAGCCGCAAAACAAGAAGAACAACGGCTTAAAGCCGATTTGGAACTCTTAGGTCGAGCCATCAGCCTACCGTTGAGCGACGCATTATTAACCAACAATTTGTCAGCGGTTCAAACCAATCTTGATTCGGTGTTTTCGATTGGCCGGGTTTACGGGGCCTCTGTATATAACGTGAAAGGCGAGCAGGTGGCAGAAGCTGGTATTACAGAAACCGATTTATCAAATAGTTTCCTGGCACAACAAACGGTCAAAACTGGTATTACTCAGGACGATTACCGCCGAGTTGAGGGCAAAGAAGTATTTTCTCAATTCATGCCAATAATAGACCGCGGCGGTCGCATTATTGGTTTGTTACAGATTAATCGCAAAGCCAGTGACTTTGAGGATAGGTTTTCGCAATTAAGCCAGGTTGCATGGCTAAGTTGGGCTGTGTTTGCTTTGGTGACCATAGCGGTACTAATTTTTGGTCACTATCGCGGCGTAGGTCGACATGTTGTTAAGTTAAAAAATGCAATGAGGCGAGTTGCTGAAGGGGATCGTAGCATTCGGGTAATACCTGATGGACCTAGTGAGATAGCGGAAATTAGTGATGGGCTGAACCGAATGCTGGACAGTATTTCTCGGGCTGAAGATGAATTAGAGCAGCGCCGTGTGCAGGAAGAAAAATTGCAACAGGCGTTACGAGAGCAAGAAAAAATGGCGGCAATTGGTAGTGTCGCAAGTGGCGTCGCGCACGAGCTTGGAGCCCCGCTCACGGTTATTGATGGGCGTGCAAAACGACTGCTAAAAAAGCAGAGCGATGAGGACGATAAAAGGCAGTTGAATGCAGTACGCGGTCAGGTACAACGACTAACCGGGTTGGTTAATCAGCTATTGGCATTTTCGCGAACACCTGTGCAAGAGCGGTCAATTGTTGAGGCAGAATTAATCACCAAACGCGCGCTGAACAATTTGAGCTATGAACGTGACGATGATGACATAACTATTGAGCTGCAAGAGGCAGTTCCAGTGGTAATAAGTGTCGATGTAAAGCGGTTCGAGCTGGCATTAATTAATGTTTTACGAAACGCCTTACAAGCAGCACATCACAACGTCGCTGTTGCAATAAAAGAGCATGGCCAACAAGTTGAAATAACGGTCTGTGATGACGGGGACGGCATTGCTGAGGAGATGAAAGAACGGGCAACTCAACCATTTAGTAGCGGTAAACCACAAGGCAAAGGAACAGGGCTGGGGTTAACCATTGTCAGCCATGTTATGGCTGATCACGGTGGCTCAATGGAGTTATCCAATAGCCCCAATGGCGGTTGCTGTGTGCGCCTAAAATTGCCTAAGGCTGAGGAGAAATAGTAAGCGATGAGTTATAAAAACGCACGATTGGCAGTAGTCGAAGATGACTCAGCTCTGAACGAATTGTTAGTCGAAGAATTAGAAGCCGAAGGTTACCACGTTAATCATTATGGCAGTGTTGAAGATTTTCTTAAGGATGGCTCCAGCGTCGATCTGGTTGTCAGCGATATTCGGCTGCCCGGTATGTCAGGATTAACCTTACTAGAAAACTTACAGCAACAGAAAAATCCCCCTGCACTGCTGCTTATTACCGCTTTCGGTACCGTAGACCAGGCTGTTGACGCACTAAAAAAGGGAGCTGCGGATTTTCTCACTAAACCCCTGGATATCGAACATTTATTATTGAGCGTACAACGGGTTTTAGAGCATCGAACATTAAAACAGGAACTTAAGCGTTATAAAGGTCAGCAATTAGGTCCCGCTGGAATTATTGGGCAAAGCCCTGCAATGCGGAAACTGTACGAGCAAATCGAACAAATCTCGGCGGTTGATGGCAGTGTTCTTATTTTAGGAGAAAGCGGCACAGGTAAGGAGCTTGTCGCTAAGGCGATCCATCAATTAAGTGCCCGAGCGGATAAATCATTTCAGGCTGTTAACTGTGCTGGTATTCCCGCGGAACTTATGGAAAGTGAATTTTTTGGTCATGAGGCCGGCGCGTTCACGGGAGCAAAAGGAAAACGCAGTGGGTTATTAAAACAAGCTGATGGCGGTACCCTTCTGCTCGATGAAATTGCCGAAATGCCAATGGCTCTGCAGGCAAAGTTATTGCGGGTATTGCAAGAGGGCACGATCAGAGCGGTCGGTAGTGATAAAGAAGAAACGGTTGACGTAAGAATTCTTGCAGCAACCCACCAAAACCTAGAACAAAAGGTGAAAGACGGGAGTTTTCGACAAGATTTATTTTACCGGTTAGAGACATTTTCGTTGCGCGTTCCGCCGTTAAGAGAGCGTGGAGAGGATATTGAACGACTGGTATGGCACTTTATTAATGGATTACGTGAGCAAACCGGGAAAACGGTTAATGATATTAGTAGCGACGCGCTTGATGCATTATTTAAGTATCCTTTTCCAGGTAATGTCAGAGAGTTGCAAAACGCGATAGAGCGGTCTGTAGCGTTCAGTAAAGACGGTGTAATTAATAGCGCTGATTTGCCATCCCGGATTGTCGATTATAATTCGGATATCACTGATGGCCCAGATCCGTTATGGCCAACCTTACAGGAACTGCAAGAGCAATATATTGACCGGGTCATGGATTACGTCGAAGGTAATAAATCGAAAGCTGCGGAATTATTGGGCGTGACGCGGAGAACGCTTTACCGCTGGCTGGATGAAAAAGGTGATCAAAGTGAGTCATAACACCGTAATTTAAGGGTATAGATATAGTGTTCTAAGGAGTCGGATAAAGTGAAAATATTAATGGTACTTACGTCGCACGATAAATTAGGCGACACAGGCAATAAAACCGGGTTTTGGATTGAAGAGTTTGCCTCGCCTTATTACGTATTTACAGATGCTGGCGCGGAAGTTACTCTTGCCTCCCCTGCCGGAGGGCAACCTCCAATAGACCCAAACAGTCAAACTGAAGACGCACTGACAGCAGCGACTGAACGCTTTGAACAGGACGACAAAGCAAAAAATAAATTAGCATCAACCTGTAAATTGGAAGAAGTGAATGTCGATGATTTCGATGCCATATTTTATCCGGGCGGGCACGGTCCCTTGTGGGATCTGACTAACAATGAGTATTCAATTTGCTTAATTGAACAGTTTTGGAGTAAAGGCAAGCCAGTAGCTGCTGTTTGCCACGCCCCTGCCGTGCTGCTTAACGCGAAAAGCCCAGCAGGAGATCCAATTGTACAGGGTCGCACGGTCACTGGTTTCAGTAATTCAGAAGAAGAAGCCGTCGGTTTGACCAACGTAGTACCGTTCTTGTTAGAAGATGCACTGAACGACAACGGCGGACATTATCGTAAAGTTGAAGACTGGCAACCCTATGCGGTGCAAGATGGGATGTTAATTACCGGCCAAAACCCGGCATCTTCAGAGCAGACTGCTGAGCGGCTGCTGGATGTGTTAAGAGCGCAGGTATAACTTAAATTTATTGGCCTGCACCCTTAACGGCCTGCTTTAAAAGCGTCGGCTCCACTTGAGGCCGACGCTTACCTGACGACCTACTCCTGGTTCGAATGAGCGGCCACTACCCTGATTAACAACCACCGAACCAACGTACTGCTTGTCCGTGGCATTATCGAGCATCAGCCAACCGTCAATACTGTTCTGACCAAGAAGCCATTGTTTCTGTACGGCGATGTCAACTAATGTGTAGCTTGGTGCACTTTGCTCATTGCTATCTGACGTATAGGTTTCACCGCGGTGACGGGCTGCCAATTTTAATTGCCACTGATTGGCTAAACTCCAGTTAAAGCGAGCAAATAATTGCTTATTAGAAACTCCGGGTAAGGTATTCCCGGATAATTCGCCTGAATCAAACTGAGCATCGATATAGCTGTAGGAAAAATAACTTGTCAGTGTATTGGTAATTGACCCCTGAGCTGAAAGTTCGATGCCTTGACGCAACGTTTTACTGGCGTTGCGGTAAGTAGTTCTGCCGTCATTGGATTGATCCACCAGAATTTCGTTGTCACTGCGAATGTCGAAAACCGAAGCCCCTATTCGCCAGTCACCATTAATCTGGCTCTTTACCCCAAGTTCAAGCTGCTGATTGGTTGATGGCGTTAACTGATTATTTAACCCACTGCCCTCATTACGGTAGGCGAGCTCTGTTAATGTCGGTGTCTCGAAACCCTCTCCGTAACTTAAATAAGAAGATGTTGTCTCCGACAGCTGCCACGTTATCGCGCCAGCAAATGATAATTCATCAAATTCACGCTCACCACTGTCGTCCGGGTTTTGATCCGTAATAAACAGATCGTTGACCTGATAGTCGAGCCAGTTATAACGCACACCAGTCTCTACCGACCAATTTGGGCGAAACTGCCAATCGACACGACTGTAGATGCTGTGGCTGTCTATATTAGAGAACTCATGACGGCGCAGGTCACCGAGTTTCCCCATGTCGTTGACGAAACCTTTGCGATGGTCTTGCTGAAACTCACTCATCCAGCCAGCGGTTAATGCAAGATCTGTGTTTGGCTGCCAGCGGCTGTAAGCATGAAGTCCTTCAAATTGGCGAGACAAATCAATAACCGCGCCGGAGCTGCTAATATCCTCTCCGGAAAACGGTAAAAACTGTTCAATATCACGGTCACCTTGCCAGACAGACACTCGATGCGAAGTATCATCGTTATCGTAAAACCAACTAATAGATCCCTGCCGGTGATGAATCGATTTCCGAGTATTGAAATCAATTGCACGCTGTACAGTTTGAGTCGGGTCGTCGCGCCATGATGCTGGTGTTAGGGCACTCGGATCCTGCAATAAAGGAGCGTAGTTGTTATCGTAACGAATAACTAATCGCTGTCTGTCGGATAAGTCGGTGTACCAGCGAATAGCCTGTTGCTGGCGCTCGGCACTGTTATGAGCGCGAGGGCCATCAGTCGAAAAATCTGAAGCAAAAATGTTTAACTGGTTAGCCTGCCCTGCGTACGTCGCATCGATGGTGTAGCGCTGCAAGTTATCCGCTGACTGCTGAGTTGCGATACCCAGTTCGGATGACTGTGGCACATCGCTTTGCCACTCGACCACACCACCGGCAGCGTTTCCGTATATTACCGCTAACGGCCCCCGTAGCACTTCGACTGACGACATAGTATCGAGTAAAATGCTCGAAGTTTGAGCCTGGCCGTCAGGCATTGATAACGGAATACCATCAATATTTAATTGTAATCCCCGAACACCAAAGGCTGCTCGTGAACCAAAACCCCTGACCACTAACCGAGTGTCCTGTGCATAATTATAACGACTATCGGCTTGTATGCCGGGTACGCCTTGCAAAGCATCTCCAGCGTCAATGTTTAACGAAGGGAGTTGTCGCTCAATATCGATCCGCGTAACGCTAGCCGGCGTTGTTAGCCAAGGTTGTTGGGATTGTGATGCAGTAACAACGATATGTTCGTTAATGACATCAGTATTGGAATTTTGTGCGTAGCAAAGTGGGGTTGCCAATAAAGGCAACCCCCATAAAGTTAATAATTTCATTTTAATTTATTTAGCTGGAGAGAGTTTAATTAAGCGTCCATTGTCTTGATCACTGAGGATATAGAGATAACCGTCAGGACCTTGCTCAACATCGCGGATGCGAAAATCGATATCACCTTTAAACAGATGTTCTTCGTGGATCATGCGGCCATCTTCCAGATCCAGGCGTGAAATTTGTTGTCCTTTTAAGGCGGTTACTAATAAATCGCCTTGCCACTGGGTAAATTTGTCACCGGTGTAAAAGGTAACTCCTGCGGTGGCTATTGATGGCAGCCAATAATAGAAGGGTTGCTCCATGCCTTCTTTATGGGTGCCAATGCCGATCTCACCGCCGCCATAGTCTTCGCCGTAGGTTATGGTTGGCCAGCCGTAGTTTTTACCGGCTTCTGGAATATTAACTTCATCACCACCTTGAGGACCGTGTTCAATAGCCCACAGCTCTCCGGTATCTGGGTGAATATCTGCACCTTGCACATTACGGTGGCCGTATGACCAAATCTCATCTAGCGCTTCGTCATCATTTACGAAAGGGTTATCTTCCGGAATGCTTCCGTCAGGCCAGATCCGAACGATTTTACCGTGATGGTTATCAAGCGTCTGTGCGTCTTCCATGCGTGAGTATCGATCGCCAAGGGTAATAAACAAATGGCCTTCTGGTGAAAACACTAATCGTGAACCAAAGTGCGCGTTGCTCTCATATTTTGGTGCTTGCCGGAAAACCACTTCACCGTCTGTCCACTCTCCGTCATCAATCTTGCCCCGCATGACCGCGGTGCTGTTACCATCGCCACCTTCTTGGTTAGGTTCTGAGTAACTTATATACACCCAGCCGTTTTGCTTGTAGTCTGGATCAATATTAACGTCGAGCAGGCCACCCTGGCTTTTCGCAACGACACTTGGGGTGCCACTAATTTTTGTTCGTTCAGAGCCATCGGCTGAAATATGATTTAAGGTACCTGAGCGCTCAGTGACTAACATGCTGCCGTCAGGCAAAAATGTCATGCCCCAGGGGTGAGACAAATTTTCAGTCAGCGTTGTCATTTCTACGGTGTGGCGTTCAGTAGAGTACTGCTCTGCAACCGCGCTGGTTGTCAGCCCCAATGATACTGCTAATAAAAGTGTTAGCTTGCGGGTTTTCATACAGTTTCCTCTTAGTCTTTTTATTAGGTTGTTGGTCAGTATACGGTAAAAAGCAAAATTTTGATGACTGACGATTTGATCTCTTTATTGTTATAGTTGTTAATTAGTTTAGTAAATGTTGGAAATTCAAAATAAATGAATTCATCTTGGTTTAACAGTCAGTCATTGTTGATTTTTGGCCAGTGGTTAGCAGCTTCTTTTGTGCTGCTAATTGTTGGCCTGCTGATCAGCATCGGTGTGATGTATGTTGTTGATAAAATTCAGGTAAAACATACTATCCGCCGTAACTACCCGGTGGTTGGCCGGTTCCGTTACCTGTTTGAGCGGATGGGCGAATTCATGCGGCAGTATTTTTTCGCCATGGACCGTGAGGAGATGCCGTTTAATCGTGCGCAGAGAAGCTGGGTTTACCGAGCGGCTAAAAACGCCGACAGAAACATCGCTTTCGGCTCCACTCGGGATTTGACCCGAACTGGCACGATTATATTTAGTAGTGCTCCTTATCCGCCGCTTGCAGAACAAAGTGTGCACCCTGAGCCGGTGGAAATAGGTCCATACTGTCGACATTCTTATTACCCACGATCCTACTTTCATATATCCGGGATGAGTTACGGTTCATTATCGCCAGTTGCCATAAAAGCGTTATCGAGGGGGGCAGCCAAGGCTAACTGCTGGGTTAATACTGGTGAGGGCGGATTATCGCCTTACCATTTAGTCGGGCACTGCGACATTGTCTTTCAAATAGGAACCGCCAAGTTTGGAGTTCGAACAGAGGACGGTAAGCTTGATGAAGATAAGTTGGCTGAGCTAGGCCGCCATGACAATGTGAAAATGTTTGAAGTAAAACTGAGTCAGGGCGCAAAACCGGGCAAGGGTGGTATCTTGCCGGGTATCAAAGTAAACGCAGAAATTGCTCAAATCCGGGGCATAGAAGAAGGAAAAGATGCGATTAGCCCGAACCGGCACCCAGAAATTAGTAATAATGAAGAGCTGCTAGATTTTATTGAACGGGTCAGGTCAATAACCGGAAAGCCAACGGGCTTTAAGTTTGTTATGGGCGATCCGAGCTGGATAGACGAGCTCATTGATTGCATATTAACTCGAGGTGAAGAGGCCGCGCCTGACTTTATTACCTTAGATAGTGCTGATGGTGGTACCGGTGCAGCGCCGCAACCGTTGATGGATTACGTTGGCTTAAAATTGTCAGAAAGCCTGCCCATTCTGATTGATAAATTAACAGAAGCCGGACTAAAAGACCGAGTTCGGGTTGTTTGCTCTGGAAAAATGATCTCTCCTGCTGATGTCGCCTGGGCTATTGCAATGGGCGCAGACTTTGTCGTTTCTGCACGCGGTTTTATGTTTTCACTGGGTTGTGTACAAGCAATGCAGTGCAATAAAAATACCTGTCCAACGGGGGTTACTACTGATGATCCAAGGCGGCAAAAAGGGCTCGACCCGGCGGACAAAGCAGAGCGTGTGGCCAACTACCACAAGTTTCTTGAGTATGGTGTCAATATTATTGCTCACTCTTGCGGAGTAACGGATCCACGTGAACTAACGAGACGACATGCACGAGTTATCAAACCCGATGGCGAAAGTATCAGTCTAGCCGACCGTTACCCTCTGCCACCGGCCCGAAGACGTTAACCCAATGTATTAACTGGTAATAATTGTGCGGCCTCTTCAGCTATCTTGCGGAAAGTCTGACGACGACTGGTAGTAGCTCGGTAAACCAGCCCGATATCCCGGGAAGCTTCCTTTCCAGAGGGCTTTAAGGGCACTAAGTCGGTGTTTTGCAAAATACCGTGGTCAATCGCCATTTGTGACATAAAGGTCGCACCGCCCCTGGCATTGGCCATTTGTACCAAACTGTGAAGGCTGGTCGCTGTGAACGGATTTACTTTTACGGTGTCGGTTAACTGGCAAGCTGCAACGGCGTGCCCCGTAAGGCAATGTTCTTTCTCTAATAGAAAGATACTGCCATCAGGGAGTCGATCATAATCGACGGGCTCACCTAATTTATCCGCGATAGAGCGGTGTGCGACTAACTTAAAAGGGTCGCGACCCAAGGTCCATTTTTGATTTCCCTGAATGTCCATCGGCAGCGCTAGTAGCAGTATATCTAAGTCACCGTCGCGGAGCTTACTAAGTAAGTTTTGAGTCGTATCTTCTGCTAGTTGCAATGCAAGTTTTGGATATTTTTGCTGCACTCGCTTGCTAAGTTCGGCAACCACAAATGGCGCTATCGTTGGAATAATACCCAGCCTGACTGGGCCTTCCAAAATATTTCCATGGCCCTGAGCGTAATGCATGAGTTCTTCAGTGGAGGTAATAATTTTTCGGGCTTGCTCGACAATCTCTTCGCCAATCGCGGTAAATAAAAACGACTTATGGTCACGCTCTATCAGTTGACAGCCCAATTGCTCTTCAAGGTTCTGGATGCCACTGCTTAAGGTTGACTGGCTTACGTTACACGCCGCTGCGGCGCGATTAAAGTTCTGCTGTTGGTGTAAAGCCAATAAATAACTTAAGTTTTTTAGACTTGGTAATTTTCCCATGAGCCACCCTGCCCCGATGTTAAATTGAATTTACCGATTATCATAATAGTTTTTATTCGTTTTATCCAATAACCACCTATCTCTATCATACTCCTCGAAACATAGCACCACGATTAAAAATTACTAGGAGAGTATCAATGTTAACAGTTGGCGATAAGTTACCGGAATTCAGCGTAGTGGCAGCAAAGCCAGGTTTCAACATGCCGGAAGAAAACGGTGAGAGTGCGTTTGAAACTATCAACAATGAAAGTTTTGTCGGCAAATGGAAAATTATCTTTTTCTACCCAAAAGACTTCACCTTTGTGTGCCCTACTGAAATCGTCGAGTTCGCTAAGTTGAATGAAGAGTTTGCTGACCGCGATGCGATTGTTATGGGCGGTAGCACTGATAATGAGTTTGTTAAATTAGCTTGGCGCCGCGAGCATCCTGACCTGAATGGACTGGATCAGTACTCGTTTGCCGATAATGGCTCTTTGGTTGATGGACTGGGTGTACGTGATAGAGAAGAAAATGTCGCGTTGCGCGCTACCTTTGTGGTTGACCCACACAACGTCATCCAACATGTGTCGGTTAACAACCTGAATGTAGGTCGTAACCCCACTGAAATCTTACGGATCTTGGATGGCCTGCAAACGGACGAACTATGTCCTTGTAACCGAGCGGTTGGCGGCGACACTCTGTAAATTTCAGTTTTTATTAGGGCGTCCGGCAATGAATGGCGGACGCTTGCTAAACCAAGGCGGGAGTTTTTAATGGCAATTGCAGATTACAAACAGTTGTTGGGCGACCATGGCAAGGACACCAAACTTAATTTGTCGAGCCTGTTCAACAGTATCGACACCTCTGGCCTAACCAGCGACCAATTCTACGGCACCGCGTTATCCCTGGCATACAGTCTTGGAGATGATGAATTGATAACGACGGTCGAAGAAGAAGCACAAGGGAAGGTAGAAGAAAACGTGGTTTCAGCGGCAAAGCTGGCGGCAACGTTAATGGCGATGAATAATGTTTATTATCGTTTTTTACACCTGTCGACGGACAAACAGGTGAGCAAGTTACCTGCCGGTTTGCGGATGAACGCAATGGCAAACCCGGGTGTAGATAAAGCAGACTTTGAACTTTACTCATTGGCTGTTTCTGCGCTTAATGGTTGTGGCTTGTGTATAGACTCGCATGTTAAGACGCTGTTACAGCACGATATTTCGGCGCAAGCGATTCAAACATCAATTAAGTTAGCGGCGGTACTTAATGCAGCACTGACTGCACGCAAACTGTCGTAACCCCTGGAGCTTTCAAGCTCATAATGCTTTTTGGCCCGCCTAGTGCGGGCTTTTTTCTTTTCATTTCAGCCTGATGTCCTACATTTATAGTAAGCCTATAAAAAGAGGGACTTATGCTCACCATTAATCTTGAACGGCTCAAAGAGTCGATACGCGCATTATCAAAAATAGGTTATAACGAGGCTGACCATGGGGTTTACCGGTGGGGTTTTACCGATGCAGACATGGAAGCTCGACATTGGCTGCTGGACCAGGTTAAGTCAGAGGGCTTCAAAGCGCATATGGATGGGGCCGGTAACGTATTTTTTGGTATTGGCGACTACCATAAGAAACCGGCAGTATTAACCGGATCACATCTGGATACTGTGCCTGCTGGTGGTATTTTCGATGGGGCGCTTGGGGTATTAGCCGGACTTGAAGTGTTGCGCACGATAAAGGCTAACGACGTTCCGTTAAACCACCCAGTTTGGGTGGTTGCCACCGCTGAGGAAGAAGGCCGCTTCGGCGGCATGATGGGCTCTCAGGCTATTACTGGCTCGTTGAATATGGACTGGCTCATGTCGGCGCATGATGCGGACGATGTTTACCTAAAAGATGCGATGGCGGTTCATGGTCTCGATGTGATGAATGTGCTTGATGCTGCCTGGCCACCTGAGCGGTTAAAAGCTTTTTACGAACTGCACATAGAGCAAGGACCGGTGCTGTTTAATGAAGATATCTGCATTGGTGCGGTTGAGGGTATATCAGGCGTGTTTAAATGGATTGTTCATTTAAAGGGTAAAGCTGATCATGCTGGCACTGCGCCGATGAATATGCGCAGCGACGCTTTTATGGGGTTAGCAGACTTTGCCCATGAAATTGAACGCATTATTGCCGAAGACGGAACTGATAAAACACGAATTACCGTTGGTAAGGTAGACCTAAAACCAGGCAGTCCGCATACGGTTCCAGGCGAAGCGGTATTTACTATTGTCGGGCGTGATATGAGTTCTGAAGTCATGAAAGAGCTTGCCGACTCCTGTCGCAAGGCGTTATCGGCAATAGCAAGAAAGCACCGCTTGATGTTCGAATATGAACAAGTGAGCTGGCTGGATCCTCAGGCATGTTCTAATCGTTTGACACAGATCATAGAAAATAAAGCGAAAGCTCGTAATCTATCTTGTTTAAGGATGCCTAGTGGGGCTGGCCATGACACCCAGTTTTTCGCAAACTTAACCGAAGCCGGGCTTATTTTTATTCCTTCAGTAAATGGCGTTAGCCACGCTCCGGACGAGTGGTCACGCTGGCATGACGTAGAAGCGGGCACTCACGTGTTACTGGACTGCATTCTAGAGTCAGCAAGTTAACTCGTGCGCACTTTAACTCAATTCGTTATACTGTGGGTCATCTGACCGGTATCAAGTGGTAGCTCAATGGAACAGAAAGTCAAAGTTCAAGAAGCGGATAAGGTCAAAATCCAACGTCCGAAAAATACCCAAAGAAATAACGACTATGCGCCCCGAAATCGCATTTATGTGCGCGATACAAAAGGGGGTTTAGAGTATTTTCGGCGACTGTTCGGTTTTCTCTTGCTGGCGATATTTGCCATTTTGCCCTGGATAACTTACCAGGGAGAACAAGCTATATTGCTTGATATTATGGAGCAACGGTTCCGTATCTTCGGCCTTACCCTGTGGCCACAGGACTTCACTGTTGTGGCTTTATTCGCAATTGTTGCAGCGGTAGCACTGTTTTTTGTCACTACCATTTGGGGTCGGGTTTGGTGTGGTTTCATGTGCCCACAAACAACCTGGACCTTTATTTTCATGTGGTTCGAGAAAAAATTTGAAGGGCCAAGAAACAAACGCATAAAACTTGATCAACGGAAAATGGATTTTGACAAGTTCTGGCGCAAGTCTGGCAAGCAGATAAGCTGGGTACTGGTTGCTTTATTAACGTCCATGACCTTTGTCGGTTACTTTACCGATGTTCGGCAGTTATTTATCGATTTTGCCACCTTCGATGCTGGTTTCTGGGCAACCTTTAGCGTTTTATTTTTTACCTTTTGTACCTACGGTAACGCCGGCTATATGCGGGAAATTATGTGTACCCACATGTGTCCGTATGCGCGTTTCCAGTCAGCCATGTTCGATAAAGATACGTACACTGTAAGTTACGATGCAAACCGCGGCGAGCCAAGAGGACCACGGTCACGTAAAGTTGACCCCAAAGAAAAGGGACTCGGAGACTGCATTGACTGTTACATGTGTGTTCAGGTATGCCCCACCGGCATCGACATTCGTAATGGCCTTCAATATGAATGTATTGACTGCGGGGCCTGCATTGACGCGTGTAACGATGTAATGGATAAAATGAATTATCCACGCGGATTAATACGGTTTACCACAGAGCGAAACCTTGTGGCTAAACAGAAAAAAGACAAAACGAACCCGTGGCGAATGAAAAGCATTGGTTACTTTGTCATGGTCGTAGCGGTAACAGCTGTGTTGGTTTTGGACGTAGCGACCCGGATTCCGCTCGAGGTAGATGTGTTAAGAGACCGTAACGCGCTGTATCGAGAGAATATAGAAGGTGAAATTGAGAATGTTTATACCTTAAAGTTAGTCAATAAGTCGCAGCAAGATCACACCTATCAGATAACAATAAAGGGGCTTGATCAGTATCGACTTATTGGTGAAACAACTAAGTCGGTAGAAGCCGGCGACGTTGGTAGCTTACCTGTTACATTGGCCGTTCCTCCGGGAACGCTGCAACAACAAGTAACTGATTTTGATTTTGTGGTACAGTCCGTTGATGATCCAAGCGTCCAATTGACGCACGAAACCCGTTTCTTATACGAGTAAAAGGTATGTATGTCACAGCGCGACTTCGCATTTCAGGGCCTCGATCCAGACACTCTGGTTAAGGCTCTAGAGTCGGTGGGAGTATTTCCGACGACGGGATTACTCGCGCTGAATAGTTATGAAAATCGTGTTTATCAGTTCAGCGATGATCAACACCGCTATGTGGTTAAATTTTATCGCCCGGGTCGCTGGACTACCGATCAAGTTCTTGAAGAGCACCAGTTTACTCAAGAGCTATTGGATGACGAAGTGCCAGCAGTGGCCCCGTTATCGATTAATGGAAAAACCTTACATCAATTCGACGGTTATTCGTTTTGCTTGTTCCCAAGCGTTGGTGGGCGGGCTTTTGAGCCAGATAATTTCGACCAATTAGAACGTTTGGGCCGTCAAATTGGCCGACTGCACGGTGTTGCTCAGAGTGACTCGTTCAAATATCGCGAAGAAATAAGTTATCAGTTGTATGTCGAAGAGGCTTATCAGCACCTTAAGACAAGTGAACTTATCCCAGAGTCGATAAAGCGAGCTTTTTTCGCAATTCTTGAACCATTAGTGACACGACTGAAAGACGCTCCGTTAACTGAATTCCGTTTTCAACGGTTGCACGGTGATTGTCATATCGGCAATATTCTTCAATGGGATGACCAATTAACCTTTGTCGACTTTGATGATTGTAGGATGGGTCCGGCAATTCAGGACTTATGGATGATGTTAAGTGGGCCTCGTGAGGAACAAACGGTACAGTTGGATGCTCTAATCGAAGGATATGAGGAATTTTGCGCCTTCGATAAGGCTCAGTTAGTGTTAATTGAACCTTTGCGAGGCTATCGAATTATTCAATATATGGCGTGGTTATCAAAACGCTGGCAAGATACGGCTTTCCAAAGAGCATTTCCCTGGTTTGCCGAAGAGCGTTATTGGGAACAACAGGTTTTGGCGTTAAAAGAACAATTAGCGGCGTTGGATGAAACGCCATTAAAACTAGGTTTTTAAAAAAATTGAAAGAAGGTGTCATTATGAGTAAGTGGTTGTTAGGGTTAGTTAGTAGCTTTTTACTGGTGTTTAGCGTGCATGCACAAAACTTTGAAGAAGGTGTGCATTATGAGGTGATTGCCGATGACGCGACCAGTAAGCCAGAAATTGTTGAGTTCTTCTCGTTTTACTGTGTCCATTGTTACCGCTTTGAGCCAATTGCTGAGTCGATAAAACAAGCGCATCCGGACCAATTCAAAAAATCTCATGTGTCTTTTATAAGCCCGCGTGGTGATGTTGGCGAAACGATGACAAAAGCTTTTGTGGCAGCCCAAAAATTAGATATAGAAGATAAAATCAGCTCCGCTATATTTGATTACAACTTTGTTAAAGAAAACATGCTAACGAGTAAGCAAGATATCCGTAATGTATTTGTGGTAAACGGTGTTGCTGGAGAAGAGTTTGATAAAGCAATGGCTAGCTTTTCAGTTAGAGCTGCGGCGAGTAAAATGGATCGTCGAGCGAGTGACTTGGGGATTAATGCAACGCCAACCTTTATTGTTAATGGAAAATATAAAATGTTGCCGCAAGGGTTTCGCGACAGCGACGACTTTGCCGCAGACTTTACGGCACTGGCAAGTTACTTAGTCAAAAAATAAAAATATTTTGATAACGATAACCCCCAGAATTTGGGGGTTTTTTTACGACCAAAATATGATCATAATCATATTTTTATGTGAACATTAACGTTGCAAGACTAAAAAGCCTTTGCTAGTGTATTTAGCACATGGATAGAAAGCTGTACAAGGACGTACTATTCATCCGCCCCGCGCTAGTCTCTCGTCTCACTTGAGTTGACTGGCAACTCCTTATTAAAGTACTGGTAATACTTCAGCTCGAAGTCCGGCAATACGGTATAAAGGTGCTCAATGATCGTTGACTGAATAGCCTCGTATTTTGTCCACTCGGTATTACTTGAAAATGCGTACACTTCTAATGGCAGGCCGGCAGGCGTTGGCTGCAGTAAACGGGCCATAAAAGTCATGTCTTGGCGAACATTAGGGTGGTTAGCCAGATAATGGTGAGCATAAATACGGAAAACTGATAAATTACTGACCGGAGCCGTGAGTTCATTTTCCTTTAACCAGGTTTTTAGATCCTGATCGAAAAAACGTTCAATGATCGGTTTTAATGCTTCTTCGTCAAGCTGTTTAGCGCTGTCTAAATCGAGCATTATCGACCGCATCATTCTACGGCCACCTGAATTAATCATTCCTTGCCAGTTTTTGAAGGAGCGGTGAATGAGTATTGATGTGGGTAAATAAACGTATGTCTTGTCCCAGTTTTCGACTTTTACGGTAATTAACCCAACTTCTTTAACAACACCATCGACATTTGAATCGGGAACCTGGATCCAGTCGTCAATTGCGACCATCCGGTTACTTGCTAATTGCACACCTGCGACAAAACCCAGCAATGTATCTTTAAAGACAACCATTAAAATAGCCGTCATGGCGCCAAAGCCGCTGAGCAGGTACATGGGTGATTTGTCCATAAATATGGCGACGGTAATGATGATAGCCATTAATACCAGCACCAGCTTAACAACCTGAATCACCCCGGTGATAGGCACTTCTTTTGCTTTATTTGAATAATCGTAAGCAATAGAAATAACGTTGGTCAGAGCCGTTAAAATACTGGTTATCACCCAGGTAAGATAAAGAGCAACGGCGGTCTTTAGTGGTGATTGCCAGCTCTCAAAACTATTGGTGAATATGACGGGAATAAAGGCATTGATAACTAACACCGGAGCTAAGTTTGCACAGCGTTTAAAAAAGCCACTGTTAACTAATGCGCTATACCAGCGTTCAGGCGCCTTTTTAATCAAACGGTGAATGGCTTTATCGATAATAAAGCGAGCTATTGTGTATGCGATATAGCTGGTGGCAATGATGATGGCGGCATTAATAGCAACTGCTAAATACTCAATAATGCTTTCTTCCAGTCCCGTCTTGTTGAGCCACTGCGTGACAAACTCTAAATCCATGGTTGTATTACCTTAGTTGATGGGCTTGGTTTATTTCGTCCTGTAATTGTTCAATGATAGCGTCTTTTTCGTGCCAACGTTGGTTAAGCCACTTCTGAAAGTGTGCTTTAAAGGCGTCGTCGGTTGAGTAATCCCCGATCAGATCATCGGAAATCGGTAATGTACGGATATTTACATAGACGTTACGTAGCTGGCCACTTAGCAAATGCCACAATACCGGACGGTTATTTTTGCCCGGATAAGCAATAGTAATATCCAGTATCGCTTCAAACTGGTCTCCCATTATTTGTAAAGAAAAAGCGGTGCCACCAGCCTTAGGAGGAAGTAGGTAGCGATAGGGACTTTGCTTTTTCTTATGTTTTTCGGGAGTAAAGCGCGTGCCCTCGCAAAAATTAACAACGGTAGTCGGTATATGGCGAAATTTTGCACAAGAGCGGGTCGTTGTCTCAATATCCCGGCCTTTTAAATGAGGTTTTTTTTCTAAGGCTTCCTTTGAGTAGCGACGCATAAAAGGCATGTCCAGGGTCCAACAACCCCAGCCGACAATTGGGACCCAAAGTAGCTGCCGTTTTAGGAAGAAACGTGGCATCGGCATATTGCGGCGCGCTAAGTGCATTAGTACAAACACGTCTACCCAACTGCGATGGTTGGCCATTATCATATACCAACCCTTCTTATGCAGCTCTAAGTCCCCTTCGATATGCCAGTGCATCGGCTGAGTCAATTGAAATAGAAAAGACATACAGTATGCCCAGAGTCGAAATACTGCGTTACCCAGGTTGGAAAAAAAGTGTTGAGCAAATCGAAACGGCAACAAAATTTTGAAGATACCTACGATAACGACACTAATTCCGATGATAGCGGTAGTAGTAATCGCCCAAGTGAGGTTTATAAACACCCGAAAAGGGATCAGCAATTTGGTCAACATCAATTTTTCCTATGCCGGTAGTGTGCACTCTTACTCTATTAATAAATCATAACGGAACAAACTTTGGTTGTCTGTTGCGAAACTCGATAATTTAAATATACTGTACATATATACAGTTATTTTCGGGGTTACTATGCAGCCAAAACTACAGCAGTTAGTCACTAAGGGACTCGTTTGGCAGGGAAAGCCCTCTTCTTTACAAGAGCACGATTATTTACCCAGTGGGTCTCAGCCATTGGATGAAAAGTTAGGTGGAGGCTGGCAGCTAGGAGGCTTGCACGAGTGTCAGCAACAACGGCCGTTTACCGAGCAGCGGTTGATCGTTCCGCTATTAAATCAGGCATTACAACGCCAACTTCCTGTTTTTTGGGTGGCCCCTCCGGCGTTGCTATCGGCAGCAGGTCTAACATGGCAGTTGTGCCAGTCATCGTATCATGTCGTCATAGAGGCTTCTGGTCTGGAAGCCGCTTGGGCGTTTGAACAAATATTGCTAAGTGGATCGGGCCTGGCATTGCTTTGGTTGCCGCAGCAGGATACCGATGCAGCTATGGTCAGACGTTGGTATAAAGCCGCCCAGTCTGGGTTGCAGGCGGGCTTTGTTTTTACTGGAGTCCAGTCTCAAACTGAGGCTAGAGCCTATACCAATCGGGTGTTAATACAACAGCAGCATAACCGTTTGGATATTATCAAACGCCGCTACGGTTGGCCGCTTCATAACGTTGCACTATGAGTCTCTGGTTATATTGCCATTTCCCAGACTTACTATTGGATACCATGCGCCGCATGAATCCTGTTATTGATAACTATCCGCTGGCGCTTTATCAGCAACAAACTCGGCGAGAAAGAGTTCTTCAATGCAATGAAAAGGCTCGTCAGCTGGGAGTAGAAAAAAATCAGACTCAGGTTTTAGCACAAAGTATCGCTTTGGACCTGATCTGCCGCCCCTACTCTGAGGAAAAGGAAAGTCGCGCGCTTAAGCACTTGGCCGATAAGCTTTATCAGTCGGTGGACAAGCTTGTACTTTTTCCACCGCAAGGTATTGCTATTGCATTAGATAGTTTACTGCGGCTTTATCAAGGGGTTGAGCCTTTGCTCGAGCATTTAAAAGAAGCTTTTTATGCGCTGGAACTTAATGTTTCACTCAGTCTTGGGCATAGCCCTGAATCGGCAAAATGTTTGGCTGTGGCTGGCGCGGAACAGTTCTCCGATAACCGCCGTTGTATACAACAAGCGCTTGGCGAGCTTAGCGTTTTCCAATTCGGCTGGGAGTCAAGTACGACAGAAAAACTGAACAAGTCAGGGATAAAGCAGCTGAAACAATTAATGCCGATCCCAGCAGCGCAGGTAGGTAAGCGCTTTGGCAACAAAATAGTCAATCAATTAAAGGACTTAAAAGGAGAGCACGTAGCTCCGTATACATTTTATCAACCAGCCGAATACTTTTTCATGTCATTGGATCTGGTGACTGAAATTGAGCATTGGCAAGGATTGCTATTCCCCTTAAAGCGGTTGTTAAAGGAACTGGAACAGTTCCTTTATCAGCGCCAAAAGGTTATTCGCGAGTTAGATATAACCTTGCATCATAGGCAACAGCAGCAGACCAAAGAGCGACTACGGTTTGCTGCTGATAACTGGCGCGCATCACAGTTTTTACAGCTAATTCAATTACAGGTCACACGGTCACCCCTAAAACAACCGGTAATTGCGTTAAGTATTCACGCGGATAAATTATCCACGCTTGATCGTGAAAGCGGTCAATTACTGGCAGAAGCATCTCAGCATCAAGGCGATCTGCAAGAGCTGCTTAGCCGCCTTCAGGCGCGCTTAGGTGAGGCATCTTTATATAGCCCAGGGTTATCAACGGATCCAAGGCCGATGCACAACGAAATGAAAAAAACGGCAGGAAATTTAACTTTATGCCCAGCCCTAAAATTAAAGCGTCCGTTATGGCTACTGCCCAATGCTGAACCGGTAGATATCCAGCAATGGCACTTACTAGAGGGTCCTGAGCGCATCGAAACCGGTTGGTGGGATGAATCCCCTTACGAACGGGATTACTGGCTGGCAACGGATCAATATCAACGTAGTGGTTGGTTATATTTTGAAAAAGGCCATTGGTTTTTACAGGGCTGGTTCAGTTAATGCGTTATGCCGAGTTACACTGCTTAAGCAACTTTAGCTTTTTACGTTCGGCCGCGTTCCCCGCTGAACTAGTAGAAACTGCTGACGAACTGGGGTATCAAGCACTGGCAATAACCGATGAGTGTTCAGTCGCTGGGATAGTCAGGGCTTATCAGGCGGCTAAGCACAGTGCTTTAAAGTTAATTGTCGGTAGTGAATTCCGTCATCCAGAGCTAGGTACTTTTGTCGTGTTATGCCCTACCCGCCAAGCTTACGGTCAATTGTGCCGAAAAATCACTCAGTTCCGGGGCCGTGCAGAAAAAGGAAACTACTGCATTAATGCCGAGGACTTTTTGCAAGGTTTTAAAGATTGTTTGCTGCTCTGGCATCCGGTGATCGCAGGCACAGGAGTATCTTACGCTAAAGCACTTAACTACGGACATCAGCTCAAGCGCTATTGGACTGACCGATACTGGCTATTATACGAAAGGTATTATAGCAGTAATGATAAGCGCGAATTTCGTTTCACTCGTAGATTACAACAACAATTAGCAGTTTCTGTAGTTGCCGCAGGTGGTTGCCTTATGAGTGATAAAGATCGGCAACCGCTACTTGATATTATACGCGCAATCGCTCAAGGGCGAGCGCTTCATCAGGCTCCGGAGTATGCAACACACAACGGTGAGCAACGGCTGCGAAGCCTGTCTGAGCTCAATCAGTGTTACCCTTCAGAGTGGCTGCAAGAAACGACAAAAATTGCTGATAGGTGTACTTTTTGCCTCGATGAGCTTCGTTATGAATACCCTGCTGAGCTAGTACCAAAGGGACTGACGGCAACGGCTTATTTGCGACAACTCACCGAAGCTGGGGCGGCTAAGCGTTATCCCCAGGGCGTTCCAGAAAAAGTTCGTCACCAATATGAAAAAGAATTGGATCTGATAAGAGAGCAGTCCTATGAGTATTTCTTTTTAACCATTCACGATCTGGTTTGTTTTGCACAGGAACAAGGAATCCTTTATCAGGGCCGCGGCTCTGCTGCTAACTCCGTTGTTTGCTATTGTCTGGAAATAACCGCGGTTAATCCCGCGCAAATCGAGGTTTTGTTTGAGCGCTTTATCTCTAAGGAACGAGACGAACCGCCGGATATCGATGTGGACTTTGAACATGAGCGACGTGAAGAGGTAATTCAGTATATTTATAAAAAGTATGGTCGCGAGCGGGCTGCATTGACCGCTACTGTTATCCGGTATCGGTTTCGCAGTGCGTTTCGGGACGTCGGCAAGGCGCTAGGTTTTACTGAGCAGCAGTTGCAACACTACCGGCAAAATCTGGACCGGCGTGATACAGGTACCGGCTGGAAGCAACAATTAAAAGAGCAGTACCCATCGCTGGCTAACAGTCGGCGAGGCCAATTATTAATAGACTATACTGAACAGCTTATGGGCTTTCCACGTCATCTTTCGCAGCATGTGGGGGGCTTCGTTATTTCTGCTGGGCCACTGTCCGACTTGGTGCCGATAGAAAACGCGAGTATGCATGAACGCACGGTCATTCAATGGGATAAAGATGACTTAGAAAGCTTAAAGCTGCTGAAAGTCGATATATTAGCGCTCGGTATGCTGACCGCTCTTCGAAAAATCATGCAATTACTCAACCAGCAAAACATTAACCTGTGTTTAGCTGATATCCCGCAAGAAGACAAAACCGTGTATCAGGCATTGCAAAAATCCGATTCTGTTGGCGTATTTCAGATTGAGTCGCGTGCGCAGATGAATATGCTACCTCGGTTAAAACCAGCAACATTTTACGACCTGGTTATTCAAATTGCGATTGTAAGGCCGGGCCCAATTCAGGGTGATATGGTTCATCCTTATTTAAGGCGAAGAGCTGGATTAGAGCCCGTTGATTACCCAAGTAACGAGGTAAAGTCGGTGCTTGAGCGTACATTAGGGGTGCCTATATTTCAGGAGCAGGCAATTAAGCTGGCGATGGTAGCTGCCGGCTTCAGTGGGGGAGAAGCTGATCAGCTTAGAAGAGCAATGGCCTCCTGGAGTAGCACAGGAAAATTAAAGCAGTTTGAACGTAAGCTTATCGACGGGATGTTACAGCGAGGCTATAGTGAAAACTTCGCTGAAAGGTTATTTCAGCAAATTTGCGGTTTCGGTCAGTACGGGTTTCCTGAATCGCACTCGGCCAGTTTTGCTAATTTAGCCTATGCCTCAGCGTGGTTCAAAATCCACTACCCAGCTGCATTCTATGTAGGCTTATTGAACAGTTTACCAATGGGATTCTACTCACCCTCGCAGCTGATTCAGGATGCAAAGCGTCATGGCATTCGTTTTTTGCCCGTTGACGTTAATGCCAGTGATTGGGATTACTGTTGGCTGGCTGAACAAGGCAATTTAATTCGCATTGGACTGCGTCAAATCGCCGGTTTAACAAAAGGCCGTATGATAAACGCTTTGAAACAACGGGAAAATGGGTTTGAAACAATAGAAGCATTGCGGCAACAAGGTCTTTATGAGTCTGATATCGAAGCTCTGGCCAAGGCGGATGCGTTAAAAAGTATCTCTGGACATCGCTATCAGGCCAGTTGGGATGCTTTGGTGATGAGTGATCAGCAGATGCCTTTATTTGGCTCAATTCAGGAAAGGTATGAGCAAATACAGTTAAAACCTGATGAGCAAGAGAACATCCGGTTTGATTATGCGAGTACCGGTTTAACTCTAAGGCGTCATCCATTGGCATTGCTCCGTCAACAGCGGGAAATTAGCAAATGTGTTGTTGCTGATGAATTAAGTTCTTGTCGTTCTGGTAGCCTTGTTCAGGTTGCAGGTTTGGTGACATGCAGGCAAAGGCCGGGAACTAAAAGTGGAGTCACTTTTTTAACGCTGGAAGATGAGACAGGTAATATCAACGTTGTCGTTTGGGCGGCTACTGCAAGAGAGTACCGAAAAGCTTTTTTAAGCAGTCGACTACTATGGGTTAAAGGTGTCATCGAGAGTAATGAGGACGGAGTTATTCATGTGGTTGCCGGCCGTCTCGACGATAAGACAGAGCTATTATCGATAGACCGGCTTCAGAGCCGTCGTTTTCATTAAGTGGCTAAGTCGGTTTTGTTAAGAAACCGGATGTACGTCCATTAAGTAATCATCCTTTAAATCCACATAATTTTGTGCAGACTGACTAAGGAAATTTTTCTCACTTTCGTTTAAAGGGCGTTTTTGCTCAATAGGGCTGCCCACATATAGGTAACCGCTTTTTAACCGTTTACCTGGAGGCACTAGGCTATTTGCGCCAATAATGACGTCGTCCTCAACCACAACATCATCCATAATCACTGCTGACATGCCAACCAGAATGCGATTGCCTAACTGACACCCATGTAGCATACAGTGGTGGCCTACGGTTACTTCGTTACCAATAGTTAACGGATGCCCTGCTGGATTATTCGGCGAGCGACGGGTCACATGAAGCACCGTACCATCCTGAATATTAGTACGCTGACCAATCGCTATTTTATTTACGTCACCTCTGGCAACGACCATTGGCCAGACACTACTTTCATCTCCAATACTCACTTCCCCGACAATTACTGCACTGTTATCAAGGTACACACGTTCGCCGATGACAGGCTGTTTCTCGTGAAAGCTGCGAATATCCGCCATAAGTCACTCCCCTTCCCGCTTAAAAGCTATCTGAAATGTTCGCTATCCTAGTTACTGTTATAACAGACCCTTAGGCTTAATGCCTAATAGATCGCCAAGTTGGCGATAATCACAGCGATCTGCTGTATCTTTAATCGAACGGTAATAAAAACAATTAAAATCGCTAAAAAGCGCTTGACGGTCAGACATAAACGTCTAAAATGCGCTCCACGTTCAAGGCAGGCAACGAAGCCGCCGAAAACAACGGTTTTCTAAAAAATCTTTTTTCAAAAAAGTATTGACGGAAAACATCAGGTGTGTAGAATACGCACCTCTCGCAGCAAGGCTGCTGAGAAACGCTCTTTAACAATATATCAAGCCAAGCAAACTGTGTGGGCACTTGCAGAAGTAAGCAAACAGAAATATTTGTATTGCAACTTTTGAATGAGTGTTCAGCAAGGTTTCGAAAGAAGCCAAGCAAA
>NZ_PIQF01000003.1 GCF_003987275.1 Idiomarina seosinensis
CTAAAGGGTTGTTGAAGACTACAACGTTGATAGGCGGGGTGTGGAAGCGTAGTAATGCGTTGAGCTAACCCGTACTAATTGCCCGTGAGGCTTAACCATACAACACCCAAGGTGTTTGGAATTGTTAAGACAAGTTTGAACGCTCTACAAAGACATAGGTTGCGCTAAGCGCGACAAAGCGAGTGGCATTAACAATCAGTTTCCCCATGTTGTGACAGTTTTTGTCTGGCGGCCATAGCGGTATGGCACCACCTGGCTCCATCCCGAACCCAGTAGTGAAACATACCAGCGCCGATGGTAGTGTGGGGTCTCCCCATGTGAGAGTAGGACACCGCCAGACTTCAAATTAAGAAGCCCCGAGCTAACGCCCGGGGCTTTTTTTATGCCCGTCGTTAAACCAACGGGTACCCACGATTTGAATAATATCCCGGAGCCCCAACATATCGATTTTTGAACACCGGTTGGTGTTAAATGCTCGGATGTCCATGGATACCGGGACCCTCTTCAAATCGTGGGTAGCCTTCGGCTCGCCGAAGGGCAGGAGGTTGTCGGCAACGCCGATGGACGGATCCGTAGGCGCTTTCATATACTGGCGTATATTCTTTTTTTATCTACATCAGTGCTAACCGTTTTAACTGCTTTTTCGTACGCCTGCTATATTGAACAAATAATCATAAAGGGAGAGCAGGCGATGAAGAAGTTAAATCCGATCACTCTGGCAATCATTGCTGGATCTATGGCAGCTATTCCTGCTGCGGCGCAACAACAAAACCAGCCCGAAGCGGAAGTTGAAGAAGTGTTACAAGTAGTTGGCTCAAGGCTCTCGATGCGCACGGCGACTGATGGCTCAGCGCCGGTTGACATTATTTCTGGTGAAGATCTAGCGTCGACCGGAATTACCGAGACTGCTAAGGCATTGCAATACGCAGTTCCTAGCTTTAACTTCCCGTCCTCTTCGATTACTGATGGAACCGACGCGGTTCGCCCTGCGTCATTGCGGGGATTGTCACCCGACCACACCTTAGTACTGATCAATGGGAAGCGTCGACACAGTTCGGCTCTAGTTCACTTAAATGGGACCACTGGTCGAGGTAGTTCTAACGTGGATTTGAACGCCATCCCTATTGCAGCTATCAAGAGGATCGAAGTGTTGCGTGATGGTGCCGCAGCGCTTTATGGATCAGATGCTATCGCTGGCGTTATTAACATTGTGCTAAAGGATAACGCACAAGGTGGAATGGCGAATTTTCAGCTGGGTCAAACCCATAAAGGTGATGGCGAACAATGGAAGCTATCAGGAAGTAATGGCTTTGCCGTTGGTGATGATGGTGCATTTACGCTATCAGGCGAAATTCATAGTAAAAACCGAACTAACCGAGCAGGCCCAGACCCAAGGCAACAATATCCATCACTTCCTAATGGTGAACCAGATCCACGCGAAGAAACCTTTGATCGTCAAAGCTTTCATGTTGGTGATGCTGACTATGAGAACGTTTCACTATTCGCCAATTTAGAAGTTGGCGTCGGTGAATCTTCAACGTTTTATGCGTTTGGCGGTGTCAGTGACCGAACTTCCGAATCCGGTGCTTTTTATCGGCGAGCCTTACAGTCTAATACACTAACCGAGATTTATCCGGATGGTTTTTTACCTATCCTGGCACCTGATGTAAAAGACTACTCAGGTTATGCGGGTTTCGAGTGGATGTTAGGCGAATGGACCTTTGATCTCAGCGCAGGCTACGGTTTTAGTGAGTTTCAATACAACGTTAAAAACTCATTGAACGCGTCATTAGGCCCCGATTTAACACCAACTTCGTTTGAGGCAGGAACGCTGCAGAACACTGAATCCAATGTAACGTTGGATGCACAACGGTTTATTCCGTTTGCTAACAATTCTGACCTCTCAATAGCGATGGGTATCAGTTATCGTGAAAACAGTTACGAGGTTATTGCAGGCCAGGAAGAATCCTATATTAACGGTGGCTACCAAGATCGTCCCGGCGGAAGTCAGGGTTTTACCGGCTTCGCGCCAGAGTCTGCGGTTGATGAGTCGAGAGATAATGTGGGTGTATACCTAGAGGCAGAAAACCAGTTAACTACTGATTTTATGTGGGGCGCCGCGGTTCGGCACGAAGATTACTCTGATTTCGGTACCAACACCAGCTGGAAACTCTCAGGCCGGTATGATGTTACAGACCGGCTAGCAGTCCGCGGTACAGCAAACACAGGTTTCCGTGCACCTAGCGTGCAACAACTATACTTTACTAACATATCAACACTATTTGTCGATCGTGGTAACGGTCCTGAACCTGAACAGTCTGGTACATTTAATAATGTTAGCCCGGTGACCGAGGCGCTAGGTATCGGCAATTTACAGCCGGAAGAGTCTGATAGTTTAAGTTTTGGTGTTGTATGGAATGGATTTAACGGACTCGCAGTAACCGTGGATGCATTTCAAATAGAAATTCAGGATCGCATTATCTTGTCGGGTGATGTTACACCGTCCGATTCGCCTGCGGTCGCTGATGCCCTAGCGAATACAAGTGCTGAAAACGCAAGGTTCTTTGTTAATGCAGTAGACACCACCACTAAGGGTATTGACGTTGTGGTGAGCAAGGACTTTGAACTTGGCGGCTATGGCGACCTTAAAACTCAACTGGCTTACGGCTATAACGACACTGAAATTGATGCGATTAATTTACCGTCTCTATTAGACGGCCTCGACGATGTCTTGTTTGATGAAAATGAACAGGTTCGGATGACTGAGTCGGTGCCTAAGCACTCGGGCTCATTAGGGCTAACTCATCAAACGGGTAAGTGGTCAACAAACTTGCAGTTTAGTTACTTTGGGACCTATGATATTTACTATAGTAGTGGGACGGAAACCTATGGGCCTGACTGGATTACTGATGTAACGGTCAGTTATCAGTGGAACGACGCGTTAACAGTTAAGCTGGGCGCACAGAATCTGTTTAGTGAATATCCGGATAGGCGGTCAGAAGGCAATCAGTTCAATGGGATTTTCGTTTATCCCCTAACGAACTCACCGATTGGCTTTAATGGTGGCTACTTCTTTACCGAAGTTGAATACCGTTTCTAACGGTCTAAACGGTTAAGCTAAAACCGCCACATTGTGGCGGTTTTTTTATTTGATTCGTAAAATAGACCAACACCCTAAATTGTGAACTCACTAAGTAATTGAATTAAAAGCATAAATATTTGGCATCAATTTTGAATAGATAGTAGGAGTTATTATTCAGTCAATGAGAGGCAGTTATGTCACGTAATCAATGGATTGCTATTACCATTATCGCAGTTATCGGGCTTTTGTTTGCCCCCGAGATCCTTTCGACACTGGGGCTTGCTATCGGCTCAGTCATTGAGTTTGTAATTTCATTAGCGCTTAGTCTGGCAGTGATAGGTCTTGTCTTCTTCCTGGTGATGACAATTTTTGGCAGTGTTTTTTTGGGCCTGGGTGCTGCACTAATTGCACTGATATTCACCGGCATAGGATTATTCTGGCCGTTACTACTGTGCGTTCTAATATTGTATTTTGTCTTTAGAAATACGGGAAAAACCGTGTAGTATGGGGGAACTATTAGAACAACGGGACATGATGGATGAAAAGCTGTATCGGTTATTGTATTGCGGCGCTAACAACTCTGTTTTCAGTGACGGTGTTTGCCGCTGATCTGCAGGTCACTTCTTCTTGGGCCCGGGCATCAATTCCCGGGGCTGCCAATGGTGCAGCCTATGTGAGCATGAATAACCAAGCATCAAAGGCGAAAACGATCACCGGAATAACCAGCAATGTTAGCGACAAGACAGAGTTGCACGAACATGTACATGAGCAGGGTATGATGAAAATGATTCATGTTCCAGAGCTAGAAATAGCGCCAGGGGAGTCATTAACCATGAAGCCTGGTGGCTACCACATTATGCTGTTTAACCTGCAACAGCCGCTAACTAGCGGCGAACAAATCACACTAACCTTCAAATTTAGCGATGGTAACTCGCAAGATGTATCAATCGATGTAAGGAAGTCGCAATGAGCTTTCAAACAACAAAGAAAGCGGCCGCTCATTGGAAATGGGTGGTTGGCGGTGCTCTACTTGCTCTGATCCTGCTATGGTTTTTAGGGTGGATATTAAGTGACGAACCTGCTCCATTCTCGGTAAAAAACGAGATGACAAAAGCGTCTTCAGAGCTGCAACTAGAACCTGTCAACGGATTTGCTACCAGTACTTCTGTTATCAAGGTGCTAGAGACCATGCTGGAAAAACGTGGTGGTTACATGAGTAACGACATTTTGCCGCCGACCAGCTTAGTCGACAATATTCCAGCTTGGGAATTTGGTGTTATCCAAATGACTCGAGACATGCTGTTGGCAATGCGTAATGACTTTAGCCGGTCTCAATCGCAGTCGGTCGAGAACAGTAACTTGGTCGTTGCGCAGCCAGCCATGAATATTGACCATACCAGTTGGTTTGCGCCCACGGCTGAAAGCGAGTATGAGACGGTGATTCGCGAGATCTCGCAATACCGACTGGCTCTTGTTGATCCCTCCGATCATTCCGCACAATTTTATGCGCGCTCTGACAATCTTCGCAGTTGGCTGCAAGAAATAGAAAAACGACTAGGTTCGTTGTCTCGTCGTCTAAGTTCAAGCGTAGCTAGGGTAGAACCGGATATTGCGTTAGCAGGTGATATTACTGCAAAGCAATCTACCCGTACGCCAACGATGATTACGACAAAGACCAGTTGGTGGCAGATAGATAACGTTTTCTACGAGGCACGCGGAGCGAGTTGGGCTCTGTTGCATTATTTGAAAGCAGCAGAAATTGATTTTAAAGACGTGTTAGAAAGTAAAAATGCGTTAATTAGCTTGCAGCAGATTATAAAAGAACTAGAGTCGTCGCTGCAGCCTGTCTGGAGTCCGATTATTTTAAATGGCTCGGGATTTGGTTTATTAGCCAACCATTCATTAGTCATGGCTAATTATCTATCGCGCGCTAATGCCGCATTAATTGATATCCGCAGCCTGCTGGCTGAAGGTTAGTTTGAGAGAGGGATTATGAAACTAAGAACTGTAGCCATCGCATCGATATTTACAGTACTACCCGCGACAGCGACAGCTGACACAATATTGGGTCTTTATGTTGGCGCACAAGGTTGGAATGCCGATTACGACGGAAGTTATGGTGCCGGCGGTAATGTCCAGCCGTTTTACGTTGATAACGACGATACTCAAACCAGTTTTTATGTGGCTCTTGAGCATCCAGTCCCACTCCTGCCAAACATAAAAATTCGGCAGAACAGCCTCGACGTAGAAAATCCCTTTGGATCTAACGACAGTAGCTTTGATAATACTGACTACACCCTCTATTACGAAATTTTTGACAACGACATTGTGGCTATTGATGTTGGTCTAAACGGCAAACAATTTGACGGAACCGCTGGCGTTCAGGTCGGCGATACGCTGTTATCCAGAGATTTTTCCGGCGTTATCCCAACGGCCTACGGTGCAGCTCGCATTGGTCTGCCATTTACAAATTGGACGGTAACTGGAGAAGCAAAAGCAATTAGTTTTAATGACAGCGAGTTGCACGACGTGCAAGCTGCTATTGAATACCGCCTAATCGACAACCTTGCCGTGGATATTAGTATTAGTGCTGGCTACCGCTCAATGAAAGTAGAGCTGGATGACGTTGATAACCTATATTCGGATTTAAATTTTGACGGTCCGTTCCTGGCGTTAGACGTTCATTTTTAAAGATTTGTGCTTGCAGTGAGAACCAGTTGTAGCTAGATTGTTAACTTTATGAGTTAAATTAAGGCGGCTGGTAATTAATGAGTAGTAACCACGACGAGCCACTCTTTTTGCGTGACGACCCTGACGAACTCCCCGGGGAACAACTCGAAGGCGTATGGAAAATCCTGATTGTCGATGATGATCAGGAGATTCACGCTGTTACAAAGATGGCGCTGTCAGACGTTATTATAGCTAACCGAAAGCTAGAGTTTTTGCATGCCTACAATGGTATGGAAGCCATTGACAGTCTCACTGATAATGATGATATCGCCATGGTGCTGCTGGATGTCGTTATGGAGACTGACGACGCCGGCCTTAACGTTGCAAAAGCTATCCGTGAAGAACTGGGTAACGAGGAAGTTCGAATAGTTCTTAGAACCGGTCAGCCTGGTTACGCTCCAGAAGAAAGTGTTGTTAAAAGCTACGACATTAACGATTACAAAACCAAAACCGAACTGACTCGCAGTCGGTTATTGACCACTGTGTTTTCTGCAGTGCGTTCCTATCAGCAGCTTCGCACGATTAGTGAAAATCGGCGGGGATTGCGAAAAATTATTCATTCCGCCTCTAACCTTATGGAAAAGCACTCTATTGTAAACTTTTCCGAGGGCGTTGTTACTCAGTTAGCGTCCCTACTAGGTCTTCGTGCCGAAGGGATCGTTGGAGCACGAGCTCCTAATAAGGACAACGACATTGTGGTGCTGGGGGCAGCAGGTCATTTTGCAGATAGTATTAATAAAACCCTGCGCTCGTTGGAATCCGATCGAATTGAGGAAGGAGTAAGGCGCTGTCTGGCAGAGCAGCGTCATATTGAGCTAGAGGGTGCGACTGTCTTTTTTATTGATGGTCAAGAGCATCAAGCTGCTGCTTATATCGAAACAGAAGACTCAATCGAAAACTATGATCATGAGTTGCTGGAAGTTTTTTTGGCCAACATTGCGGTTGGTTTTGAAAACGCTAACTTGTTTGAAGAGTTGCGTGCAGCCGCATATCGTGACCCGTTAACCGGCATTCCGAATCGCGCTGAGTTTACCCGTAAGTTACAACAGCTTTCTAAACGACCGAGTAAAAGCCAAGTCGCAGCCATCGTCGATATCGACCATTTTTCGGATGTTAATGATGGTCTTGGGCAGGATGTTGGTAATGCGTTATTGCGCTCGGTGGCGCTCAGATTGACAGAGCAGCTGGGGGTACAAATTTTTGTATCGCGTATTGCGGCAGACGTGTTCGGCCTTATTGGCCCTGACAATTTAGTCTCCCCAGGCAATTTAAATGAGCTGTTTAAATTGCCATTTAGAGCTGGTGAACATTACATTCCATTGAGTATCACTAGTGGCTTCACATCGGGTGAAAACACTGAGCAAGTGAATGGCAAGGGGCTTTTAAAGCAAGCTTATATTGCTTTAAAAAATGCGAAGAAGAACTCTTTCGAGCGGTTTAACTATTATCGCCCTTATATGGAAGAAGAGACTCAACATCGCTTGCATATGGTAAGAAGATTGCGGGCTGACTTTGCTGCCCGCAAGCTTGAAGTATGGTATCAACCTCAAGTCGACATTAATACTGGCTGTATTATTGGTGTAGAAGCCTTATTGCGCTGGCCTCAGGCTGATGGCAGCTATATTAGCCCCGCAGAATTTATTCCGTTAGCCGAATACTCGGGGTTAATTGTTGATATTGGCGCCTGGGTTATTGAAGAAGCCTGCCAGCAAATCCGACGGTTTGAAGAGCGGGGACTACAAAATTTCCGAATAGCGGTTAATGTGTCGGTACCACAGTTTAGGATGCGTGATTTTCCAGAGCTTATTGAGCAACAGCTGAAAAACCACCAGGTGCGTGCGGAACGATTAGAGCTTGAGATAACTGAGAGCATCGTAATGGAAGACCCTGACTTCGTTGCCGATATTCTTTATCGTTTAAAGCGTCAGGGGATACAAGTTGCTATAGATGATTTTGGAGTAGGCTTCTCATCGCTCAGTTATTTACAGAAGTTGCCTTTAGATCGATTAAAAATCGATAAAACCTTTGTGCATAATTCGAATCAGGAAAGTGGTCGAATTATTATCGAGACAATTGTCGATATGGCTCATCGCCTGGGGTTGGGCGTCGTTGCCGAAGGTATCGAAGACGAACACCAGTTAGCCTACTTTAAAAAGCTTAAATGTGCCGAGGGACAGGGATACTACTTTGCCCGGCCAATGCCCGCAGCTGATCTATCGAAGCTGCTAGCCGGAGAGGTCTCCGGCTGTGTCAGCCTAACTCCAGAGGGCAGCTAGTCCGTTTTCGTTACTGATAGACTTCAACCGAATCGGCAGCCATTGAATATCCAGTTACCGCGATCTCTCCCTCGGTTCGCTGCGTTTCTATAACGCCTTCTATCCAAACCGCATCATAGGTATGTTCGTAGGGAACGCCTTCTTCAAAGGTAACGTGAATAATTTGATTAGGCGGCGGTGGCGGTACATGAATACAAGCGCCAAAGTAAGGCACTAATAAAAACTCGGTAACCGCATCTGCATTACCTTCAAGCTGAACGATATATCCTGGAATCCGGATCTTTTTACCATTGAGCTCCTCAACGACCGGCGCGTCCAGATTGGTTTGTCTATCTTCCTCTGGATTAGCGTCATAATAGGATTGCGGCTTAACCGGTGGTGGCGTAAAGCCCTCCGGTATTAGCTCTTTCCAGCCTACCTTTTCTGCATCGGCAACCGCCGATGTACTGAATAACAGTATTGCCAGTGTTGGCAAAATAACTCTTCGTAAAAACGTCATACTTTCACCGTTAAACCATCAGATAGTGACTGACGATAGGCTCGCCAGGCGGGTACTAAACTTAACAGAAAACCTGCACAAACCACTAACCCCATTCGCCACCATTCGGCAACCGTCGGAGGGTACAGGCTAAATAAAATGCCACTTCTTGAATGAATAACATCCATCAACGCCCATTGTAGGCCATACAATAAGGTGAGTCCGGTCGAGGTAGCGACAATGGTTACCACTAACGCTTCTGTAACTAACAGTCCAAATATTGTACCGGGGCCTGCACCAACTGCTCTTAGCACCGCCATTTCCCGACGTCGCTCGCGCAGACTCGCCAGCAGAATGGTGAGCATACCGATTAGACCTATCAGTACAACGAGCACTGAAATACCGTTAAGTGCCTGTTCAAAAATATTCAGGGTCTTCCACAGTTGCTGCAAAGTGAGGCCTGGCATTAAAGCCGTTAGCGGCTCTTGCTCATAAGTGTTTATTTCACGCTGTAAGCGCAACGCAAGAGGCTTAACTTTTAATCCCAGTAAGGCTGCACTAATGGACTCCGTTGGATGGTTGTGGGCGTGGTCGTGACCGTGAGAGTCATCCTCGGTTAATCCATGCACTTGATCGATTGTCGTTAGGTCGACAAAAACAGCTTGATCGACGGGGGTGCCTGTGCGCGCGAGCACACCAACAACGTTGATAGGGTGTTGCTCGTGTTCACTAAAGCTGAGTCCGCCAGAGCCATGTGCAATAGTTAACTGGTCGCCGATTGCTAGCCCAAGTTGCTCACTTGCCTCTGCCCCTAAAACAGCCTGTTTACTGGCGTCAAACCAGTTTCCATGAGTAAGCTCTAACGATTGCTTATCAGCATAGCGATAGTGCTGAAAATACTGCTCATTTGTAGCAACGACGGGCAGCCCCTGAACGCTGTCCCCTAACGAGATAGGTACGGACCAGTCGATCTCACTACGGGAGCTTATCTGCTCGTAGCTGTCCCAGCTCATCGTATTGGTCATACTGCCAATATGAAACACTGAAGCTAATAGCAGTTGAGTTTGGCTGCTTCTTGGACCGATGATCAGATCGGTTCCGGATACTGTGTTAGCAAAGTTCTGCTGTACCTGCTGCTTAACCCGTTCTACGGCCAGTAGTAGAGCAACGCTTACCGCAATAGCTATAACAGTTAATAAAACACTGACGCGACGATTGTTTAAGCTTTTTAAGGCTAATTTAAGCATTATTAAGCTCCGCGTCAGGCATCGCTCTGCTGATCTCGGTAAGTTCTACATGGGTGTTAAAATACGGCGCTAGGGCCACATCATGAGTAACGAACAACACCGTTGTATTATTAGCAGCACTTAATTCCAGTAACAGTTTGATAAAGTTATCACGACGGTCAGCGTCTAAAGCCGAGGTAGGTTCATCGGCAATTAATAACTCCGGGCCTCCAATTAAAGCGCGGGCGGCGGCGACTCGTTGTTGTTGCCCAACACTCAGTTGAGCAGCGGGTTGCTGTTGCTGCGCGGCGGTTAATCCCAGACGCAATAAATAGTCGGTAGCTGTGTTAGTGGCGCTTTGGCTGAGCTTGCGCTGTCTATGCTTAGAAAACTTTACGCCCAGCAATACATTTTCTACTGCCGTTAAATATGGCAACAGATTAAACTGCTGGAAAATATAGCCAATATGATCGGCGCGGAATTTATCGCGCTGTCTGGCGCTTAATTGACTGAGGTCTGTTTCAAAGAGTTTTATCACACCTTTTTGGGGTGTGTTAATGCCTGCTAGTAAAGAGAGTAACGTTGATTTGCCACTGCCGCTGGCACCTCGCAGGAGAACCGACTCGCCCTGTGCAACCTGCCAGTGGTTAATATCTAAGGTGGGTGATGAACCGGGCCAGCTGAATGTCAGCCCGGTTAACTCAACGGCAGTAGCCATAATCAATTATTTTTGAGCGCGTTTAAAAGAAGAGGTGAGTTCTTCTTTAGCAGCATTGACGTCGCCCCATCCTTCAACTTTTACCCACTTGCCTTTTTCCAGCTCTTTGTAACGCTCGAAGAAGTGGGTGATCTGGGCACGCAGCAGTTCAGGCAGATCGTTAACGTCTTTAACGTGATCGTATTCTTTCGTTAATTTACTAACTGGAACCGCGATAACTTTTGCATCTTCGCCGGACTCGTCGCTCATCTTTAATACACCAACCGGACGGCACTTGATGACTGAACCCGCCTGCAAAGGATAAGGGGTTGGTACCAGCACATCGACAGGGTCACCATCTAACGATAGTGTCTGATTAACGAAACCATAGTTACACGGGTAGAACATTGGCGTCGCCATAAAGCGGTCAACCCACAGTGCGCCGGTATCTTTGTCGACTTCGTATTTAATCGGATCGGCATTGGCCGGAATTTCGATAATCACGTTGACTTCGTCTGGCAGGTTGCTCCCTGCAGGTACATTTCCTAAGCTCATAATAGTTCCTGTTAGCAATTAAAACGTAAAGATTAATAGTCTGCGCGATTATAGCTTGTCGCCGATCACGCGCAACCCTGCATTAGTCTAATTTAAAAAGGTTTTGGGTGTTTGGCATGGTAGTCCATGCACTTATCAACCTCTGACGCTGAACCAAGTACCACACCAACTCGCTGATGAATATCTGTTGGTACAATGTCTAAAATTCGCTGATAACCATCGGTTGCTTTTCCGCCCGCCTTTTCAATGAGCAATGCCATTGGGGCAGCTTCGTACATAAGGCGCAGCTTAAACGGCTTTTTGCCATTTCGATCATCCCATGGATAAGTAAATAAACCACCGCGGGTAATTATACGGTGGACATCAGAGACCATGGCCGCGTTCCAGCGCATATTGAAATTCTTTTTACGGGGCCCGGTTTCGCCCTTTAATAGGTCTTCCACGTATTCTTTAACCGGTGGTGCCCAGTGGCGCTGATTCGACATGTTGATCGCGAACTCACGGGTAGACCTTGGTATTTCTGCCGTTTCACGGGTAAGTAAAAACTCACCAACTGTTTGATCTAAAGTGTAAGTACGGACTGCTTTGCCGGTAGTCATTACCAGCATAGTCGCCGGACCATAGACGATGTAACCAGCAGCAACCTGAGCTTTCCCTGGCTGTAAAAACATCGATTCGCCCGTTTCTTCTCCCTCGGGTTTGCGCAGAATGGAGAAGATAGTGCCTACCGAACCATTAATATCAATATTTGAACTACCATCCAGCGGGTCAAAGGCCACTAAGTAATGTCCGGAATTGGGGCTGACAACAATCGAGTCCTCTTCTTCCGAGGCAATCGCGTGCACATTAGGAGATTCAAGTAGCAAGGTTTTTAATAACTGGTTAGCGACAACATCCAGTTTCTTTTGTGTTTCGCCCTGAATATTTTCGTCCAGGGTTGAGCCTAACACGCCTGCTAATGCTCCCTGGTGAAGGCGAAAAGAGATCTCCTTTGCCGCGATGTGAATGGTGTTAATTACCGAAATAAGAGATTCGCTGGTTTGGTCTGCGCGTAAAGTTGGCAGTAAACGTTTCATGATTGCCCCTGTGTGCTGGATCACTGAGTGTTAACAGGGCGCAAATGATAACGCATTTTTGTGCAAAAATCCTGCTCTAACACATCGACAATGATACACTTTAAAACATCTTTCTTTATAAACAACAAATTACCCTAATGCATCTTCATATCATCGGAATTTGTGGCACTTTTATGGGTGGCATTGCCGCTATCGCTAAGCAACTTGGTTATCAAGTGAGCGGTTCAGACGCCAACGTCTACCCACCTATGAGCACCCAGTTAGAAGCGCTCGGTATTACCTTGCAATCCGGTTATCGTGCTGAGAACCTGGATAATACGCCTGATCTTGTCATTGTCGGCAATGCATTAAGCCGCGGCAATCCAGAGGTGGAACGAGTACTTAGAGACCGGTTAGCCTATACTTCAGGTGCTCAGTGGTTACACGATAATGTATTGCGTAAACATTGGGTGCTGGCGGTTTCAGGTACTCATGGTAAGACCACGACGGCCAGCATGTTAGCTTGGATACTTGAGTCAGCAGGCTATAACCCCGGCTTCTTGATTGGCGGTGTACCGGAAAACTTTGGGGTCAGTGCCCGCAAGACTGACTCTAATTTTTTTGTGATTGAGGCTGATGAGTACGATACCGCGTTTTTTGATAAGCGCTCGAAATTTGTCCACTACAGCCCTGACACATTAATTATTAATAATTTGGAATTTGATCACGCTGACATATTTTCAGACCTGGCAGCAATCCAAAAACAATTTTCCCACTTATTAAGGGTCGTGCCTGATTCAGGACAAATCATAATTCCCGATGACGATACCGTGATTGATCAGGTAATTGCGAAAGGTTGTTGGTCTGAAGTAGTGCGTGTAGGAGCTAATGCTGACTGGGATTATCAGATAGAGCAGCAGGATGGACGCTGTTTTTCGGTAACGCCAAAATCCACGGGGGAGACTCATCGGGTCAATTGGAATCTACTGGGAGAGCATAATGTTGCCAATGCCGTCATGGCTATGTTAGCTGCCCGACATGTGGGGATTGAGCTGGAAACGAGTACTAACATATTACAGCAGTTTAAATCGCCGAAACGACGGATGGAGCTATTAGCTGATATCGAAGGCATTAAAGTTTACGATGACTTTGCTCACCACCCGACCGCAATTAAAACGACTTTGGCTGGCCTGAAGGCTCACCATGAGGGGCGGATCATCGCGGTATTAGAACCACGCTCCAACACCATGAAGCTTGGTTCTCATGGAGACGCTTTAGCGCAATCGCTGGCACAGGCGGACATTAGCTTTGTGTTGCAGCCTGAGTCAATCAGTTGGTCAGTGGCAGAGGCTATTCCTGCTGCCGTCACAGCTACCTCAGCGAACGGCCTAATTGAGAAAATAGTGCCCGAATTAAAACCGGGCGATGCAATTCTGATTATGAGTAATGGTAGTTTTGATGGAATCCATCAAAAACTCATTGAACAGCTCAAGCAAGGAGTCAGAGTATGAGTGACCAAAGAGTAACCGTTGCTATGACCGGCGCATCGGGTGCCCCTTATGGTTTGCGTTTGATACAATGCCTGTTGAAACAGCAGCAACAAGTGTTACTGCTAATTTCAAGTGCGGCTCGGGTAGTGCTGGCGACAGAAGAAAACCTTAAACTATCAGCTGCACCTGAGCAGGCGGCCCGGCAATTAACGGAATATTTTAATGCTCAGGGATGCAGTGTTGCGGAGCAACAACTGCAGGTTTTTGGCAAAGAAGACTGGTTTTCACCGGTGGCTTCCGGCTCGGCTGCGCCCAAACGGATGATTGTGTGCCCATGTTCAACCAGCACCTTGTCAGCGATCGCGACGGGCAGTAGTAACACGTTGATTGAACGCGCTGCGGATGTTGTTATTAAGGAGCGCGGACAGTTGATAGTCGTTCCTCGAGAGAGCCCGCTGTCGACAGTACATTTACAAAACATGCTGCAACTCAGTCAACTCGGGGTAACGGTGATGCCGGCGGCACCTGGTTTTTACCATCAACCTAAATCGATTGATGACTTGGTAGATTTTATGGTCGCCCGAATGCTCGACCACTTGGGTCTTGAGCAAAACTTAATGAGCCGCTGGGGATACGCGAAGGAGTCACAATAAGGCGATGAAAGCATTAGAAATAAAGAACTTAAAAAAAGTATACCGGGGCGGCTTTGAGGCGTTAAAAGGTATCGACCTGACGGTTGAAGAGGGTGATTTTTATGCGCTTCTTGGGCCTAATGGAGCAGGCAAGTCGACCACTATCGGTATTATATCCTCGCTGGTTAATAAAACCGGAGGTAGCGTCAAAGTATTTGGCTATGACCTTGATACTCAGTTAGGCGATTTAAAGCGTCAGATTGGACTTGTCCCACAGGAGTTCAACTTTAATCAGTTTGAAACAGTGCGGCAAATCGTCGTTAATCAAGCTGGTTATTATGGCGTGCCACGAAAACTAGCGCACGAAAGGTCAGAAAAATATCTGTCTCAGTTGGGCCTGTGGGATAAGCGAGATGAACCCGCTCGTTCTTTATCAGGCGGAATGAAGCGCAGGCTTATGATTGCTCGCGCACTGTTGCATGAGCCTAGATTACTGATTCTGGATGAACCGACCGCAGGTGTCGATATTGAGTTGCGTCGCTCAATGTGGGAATACCTGACTAAAATTAATAATGAAGGTATTACCATTATTCTGACAACGCATTATCTGGAAGAAGCAGAAACGCTATGTCGTAATATCGGTATTATCGATGCTGGCCAGATCATTGAGAATACGTCCATCAAGCGGTTATTAGCGCAGCTAAGTAAAGAAACTTTTGTGTTGGATTTAGAACAAGATCATCCGCAGCCTAAAATTGAAGGATTTGCTCACCGTTGGAAAGACAACAACACGCTGGAAGTCGAAGTGGATAAAAACGCAGGTCTTAATAAAGTGTTTGAGCAATTGAGTGCTGCCGGAGTCAACGTTTTATCAATGCGTAACAAGGCGAACCGGTTGGAAGAATTGTTCGTCTCAATGGTAGAAAAAGGCCGCGAAAAAGGGGACCGCAGCGCATGAAACATATGTCGTCTAACATGATTGCGTTAAAAACAATCTGGATAAAAGAGTGCACCCGGTTTCTAAGAATCTGGATACAGACGCTGGTGCCACCGGCAATTACTATGACACTCTATTTTATAATTTTCGGCAGCATTGTCGGTGAGCGAATCGGTACCATGAGCGGTGTCGGTTATATGGAGTTTATTGTACCTGGCTTAATTATGATGTCGGTAATTACTAACTCCTATTCTAATGTCGCGTCCTCTTTTTTTAGTGCTAAATTCCAGCGAAATATAGAAGAAATGCTAGTTTCCCCGGTGCCGACCGGCGCCATTATTCTGGGTTATGTGGGAGGTGGTGTCGCACGGGCAATGATCGTTGCGGTTATTGTAACCTTGGTGTCGTTTTTATTTGTGGATATTCAAATAGCTCATTTCGGTTACGTGGTGCTAACGGTAATTCTCACATCCACTTTGTTTGCGCTTGGTGGGTTACTGAATGGCGTCTTCGGCAAAACGTTTGACGATATATCGATCGTACCAACCTTTGTATTAACACCATTGACCTATCTGGGCGGCGTGTTTTATTCCGTTTCATTACTTCCTGATATCTGGCAGAAAGTCTCGTTGGTGAACCCAATTCTCTATATGGTTAACGGGTTTCGGTACGGGTTTTTAGGCCAGTCAGATGTAGGTATTGCAACAGCAATGGCGGTATTGATTGGATTTAATGTAATATTTTTTGCTGGCGCGTATTACTTGTTAGAAAAAGGTATAGGTATTCGTTCGTGAAGTCACAAGCTCGTCCGGTTCACTCGAATCAAACGGGGCCTCACGAAGAGGTCCCTCAAATTGTCCTACGACATTTAAACAGTCAGTTCAAAAAGCCGATTCAACCGCACAACCAAGCGGCTTTCGACGAAATTAATGAGAAAGTAAAAAATTGGACCGGACCACTGATTCTGGACTCCTGTTGTGGCGTCGGTGAAAGCACCGCTGTTTTGGCCGACCGTTATCCCGACGCGCTGGTGGTGGGTGTGGATAAGTCAGCGCACCGGTTGCAAAAACACAGCAGCTACGAAAAAAGCGGCTGTGGTCAGCAGTACTATTTAGTGCGTGCTGATTTACTGGATTTTTGGCGATTAGCGGAAATGGCAGACTGGCGGCCAACACGACACTTCTTACTGTATCCCAACCCATGGCCAAAAGCATCCCATGTAAACCGGCGCTGGCACGGTAGCCCCGTTTGGCCTTATTTGGTTAATCTGGGCGGACACTTAACCTTACGCTCTAATTGGAGCACCTATTTACTGGAAGTTGCAGAAGCATTAAGCTTGTCGGGCTTTCAGGCAAGCATTACTCATATACCTGCCCAAAAAGTGGAGCCGATGACGCCCTTCGAGCGTAAGTATAAAGATAGCGGACAGTCGGTCTGGCAATTATCCGCCGACTTAAATAAAGCGACAGTTAGAGAGACAGACGTTGAATCAGAAAACACCTAACGACGATGACAAACAAGTCGCTGAAGTAAATCAGGAAGCCTTGTATCGTATCTTCACGATACCAGAGGCGCCTGATTCAACGCTCGGAAAAATAGAGAAGCACCTGTCTGAAAACCTTATGGGATTTTTGGGCGAGCATATCGTTGCGCGTGAAAAGCCGCTGCAGGAAATCGAGCGCGACTTCGAACAAGCCGGAATTCCAGAAGACCCGCAATTTGTCTCTGAACATACCGAGTTCCTATTAAATAAGCTGGTTGCTCACTCGGTACATACGGCATCGCCAAAATTTATCGGCCATATGACTTCGGCTTTGCCGTATTTTTTATTGCCTCTGGCAAAGCTCATGGTCGGGCTAAATCAAAACCTGGTAAAAATCGAAACATCGAAAGCGTTTACCCCACTCGAGCGGAACGTCATTGGCATGTTGCACCACCTGGTTTATCAGCAAGATGCTGGCTTTTATAACCGCTGGATGCACAGCGCGCAACATTCATTGGGGGCGTTTTGCTCTGGCGGGACAGTCGCTAACATGACGGCGCTATGGGTTGCCAGAAACCAACTACTAAAAGCGGATGGCGATTTTGCAGGTATTGCTGCCGATGGTCTCGCAGCTGGTCTTGCTCACTATAACTATAAAAGATTAGTGGTACTTGTTTCCGAACGTGGTCATTATTCATTAGCAAAAGCCGCTGATGTATTAGGTATTGGCCGTCGCAATCTGGTCGCTGTTGCTACCGATGAGAATAACCGTATTAAGATCGATGCACTACGGCAAACTTGTGACCAGGTGCAGCAAGAAGGCGGCAAAGTACTGGCTATTGTAGGCGTTGCGGGCACTACTGAAACTGGTCACGTTGACCCTCTTGCGGAAATGGCAGCTATTGCCCAGGACTATGGCGTGCATTTTCATGTTGACGCAGCCTGGGGTGGAGCAACGCTATTGTCTAGCCGCTACCGAGAATTATTGCAAGGCGTAGAACAGGCGGACAGTGTCACTATCGACGCGCATAAGCAGATGTATGTGCCGATGGGAGCAGGTATGGTGCTGTTTAAAAGCCCATCGTTAGTCAAGTCGATAGAGCACCACGCGGAGTATATTATCCGCCAGGGCTCAAAGGATTTAGGTGCCCACTCTATGGAGGGGTCTCGCCCCGGAATGGCGATGATGGTGTTTTCCGCTCTGCACGTTATTGGCCGCCGCGGCTATCAGCTGCTGATTGATAATAGCCTTGAGAAAGCGCGTTATTTTGCGGAACTAATTAGCGAGCAGGACGACTTTGAAGTTATCACTGAACCAGAATTATGTTTATTAACTTATCGGTTTGTTCCTAAACGTGTAAAGCAGGCATTAAAGCAGGCCAGTGCAGAGCAAGTAGAACAGCTAACTCCGCATTTGAATGCGTTGACACGATATATTCAAAAAAGACAGCGGGAGAGTGGTAAGTCGTTTGTATCGCGAACTAAGTTAACTCCCGCACAGTACTTTCACGAGCCGAGCGTGGTGTTTCGGGTCGTTTTAGCGAACCCGCTTACAACCAACGATATGCTGGCGGAAATTATTGAAGAGCAACGTCAGATCGCTGAGAAAGCGACAAGCCTGCGCGGAGCACTGCATACAGAAATGCGCGAGCTAGGCATGGTTATTGACAATCGTTAGGTTGTCGATGAGACGAGTATTACCCAGTTTGGCAGCCACCAACGCAACCCATTGTTTATCCTGTATCGTCGCTGGCTGCAAATCTTCGGCATTACGAATTGCCACGTAGTCAGTGACTAGCCCTGCATCGTGCAACTGTTGCTCTGCCCATTTAACCGTTTGATTAAAGTTAGGTTTCTCAGACAGTTGCTTTGAGATCCCCTGAAGAGTGCTGTAAATTGCCGTTGCCTGCTGTCGCTGTTGTCCGCTTAAATAGCCATTGCGGGAGCTGAGGGCCAGGCCACTGCTTTCGCGTTTAGTCGGCTCTCCGATAATCGTAACCGGCAAGCTTAAATCCAAGGTCATTAGACGAATAATTTGCAACTGCTGAAAATCTTTTTCACCAAAAACAGCCACATCGGGCTGCACCATGTTGAATAGCTTACAAACAATAGTCGCTACGCCGACAAAGTGACCGGGTCTGCTGGCTCCACAAAGAATATCTCCCACCTCAGGCACTTCAACCCGAGTCTGCACGTCCAGACCACGGGGATAAACGTCGCTAACCTGAGGGGTAAAAACAGCGTTGACACCCAAGGATTCTAACGCCTGAACGTCCTGCTCTAAGGTTCGTGGGTAGTTATCCAGATCCTCGTTCGCACCAAACTGCATTGGGTTAACAAAAATACTAACCACAACAATATCGGCGTGCTGTTGGGCTCTTTTAACTAACGCCAAATGACCGTCGTGCAAGTTGCCCATAGTAGGGACCAATGCAACGCTATGTGTTTGTTGGTTACGCCATTGCCGCAGGCTGGTTAGATTTTTCAGCAGTCGCATATGTCGTCCTTATGAATAGCAGTGCTCTGCGGCCGGAAATTCACCTCGCTGAACTTGTTCAACGTAACTACTAAAGGCGCCGGATAATGATCCTGTTTCGGCCAGAAAGTTTTTCGCAAATTTCGGCAAATAATCGCTGTTCATCCCGAGCATGTCATGCATAACCAGAATCTGACCATCAGTGTCAGGGCCAGCCCCAATGCCAATGGTTGGTATGGATAAGGCTTCGGTAATACGTTTGCCCAGTGCTGCCGGGATACACTCAAGTACTAATAATTGAGCACCTGCTTGTTCCAGTTCCAAAGCCTGAGCCAGAGTATCATCAGCCTGTTGCTGCTGTTTACCCTGTACTTTGTACCCACCCAGAACATTGACTGATTGTGGCAGCAAACCAAGATGCGCACAAACCGGAACCCCTCGCGTAGTAAGACCTTGAATGGTTTCGATCAGCCAATGACCGCCTTCTAGCTTAACCATGTTAGCGCCTGCCTGCATTAATTCAGCAGCGTTGCGGTAAGTCTGTTCCGAGGTTGCGTAACTCATGAATGGCATGTCAGCAATTACAAAAGCTTGTTCGGCGCCTCTGCGTACTAATTGGGTATGATAAACCATGTCATCCATGGTGACAGGGACCGTCGAACTCAAACCCTGTACCACATTGCCCAAAGAGTCTCCGACCAGCATAAAGTCGACGCCCTGCTCAGTCATTAATTTAGCGAAGCTAGCGTCGTAAGCGGTTAATGAAGAAATCTTCTGGCCTTGCTGCTTCATCTTTTGCAGTTTGGCGATAGTCATTGCAGCCATGCATTACTCCTTGGCCAATTCTTTAGTCAGCTGATTGTTTGAGAATATCATGTGCAAACCGGTTTGAGTAACCTTTGTGCTTTGTTCACTGACAGTACAGCCATTGGGTAATTGCAGCTCAGGAGCAATTTCTTTCAGCGGTAACAGTACAAACTCCCGTTGATAAAGCCCGGGATGAGGCAGCCGCAAAGTTGCTGTGTCTGATCGAACCGAGTCGAACAAAAGTAGGTCTAAATCCAATGTCCGTTCGCCCCAATGACGCAACCGCTGACGGCCAAAGTCATCCTCTATTTTGTGTAACAGGTGCAGTGTTTCAGCTGCAGCTAGTGCAGATTCAACGCGACAAACAGCATTAACATAGTCAGGTTGATCCTGTGGCCCCATTGGGCGGCTGCTGTATAAAGAGGAATAATCGAGCAGCGTTAGGAACTGGCTTTTGCTAAGGGCTTTCAGTGCGTTAATAAGCTGTTGTTTAGGGGCTCCTAGATTAGCCCCTAACGCGATATAAGCCTTAGCCATCGTTCTGGTTATTGGTATTTGAACTAGCACTCTTGCGGTTTCTACCGCCTCTTCGGCGCCGTGGGCTTCGCTTCTTTGGACCACTGCCATCGGATTTGTTAGCAGCAAGTACCTTCGGATCTTTTTGAGCCTTGGTCCAAAAGTCCGCTAGTCGTTCTATCTCTTCACCGGGTAAAGCTGCATCACAGGCTTTTCTCAGCATCAAGAAGTCGTAACCTGCGCGAAACTTATTCTGCTCCAACGCTTTTTTCGCTCGGGCACCGCGGGTGTTTTGAAGGCGCAGTTGCATTTGCCAAATATCCCGGGCGGTTAAACTAAACCGCTTGGGGATGGACATAGTTTGTGATTGGCGATGAACAACATCTGCGCTGCCAATATTAATGGCATCCATCGGTGGTAACCCGCCTTCGTTTTGCAGCTGCTCGCGGCGTGCCAGCAGTGGCCACCATAACAGCACAGCAATTAAGTACGCAGGAGTGACACGTTGCTCTTTTTGCACGCGAGTGTCGGTATCAGCGAATGCTTTACGTAACATACGCACCGGCGGAGCATCAGGCGTATCCAGATAACTTTTTAGGATTGGAAACAGTTGTTGAAATAAGTTGTGCTGACAGAGCAGATCGAAGTTTGCTTGTGCTTTACCCGCCATAAACAGCTTAAGAAACTCATCGAATAATCTGGCAGGCGGAATATTTTTCAGTAGCCCGGAAAGGTCCTGCAATGGGTTTTGCACGGCATCAGACATCGACATATTGAGTTTGGTGGCAAAGCGAACCGCACGTAGCATCCGTACCGGATCTTCCCGATAACGAGTCTCCGGGTCACCGATTAGGCGCAGAATACCTGCCTCTATGTCCTGCCGGCCGTTGGCAAAATCGTAAATGCAAAAGTCGGCGATATTGTAATACAGGGCGTTAACGGTAAAGTCGCGGCGCTCCGCATCTTCTTCGATAGTTCCATAAACATTATCACGCACTAGCTGGCCGTGCTCATCCTGCTGAGCAATTTTCTTGTGGTCTTCATCGTCGCTATTGTGGTGACCCCGGAAGGTAGCTACTTCGATAATCTCGCGACCGAATAAAATATGGGCTAAGCGAAAGCGTCGACCAATAAGCCGGCAGTTTCTAAATAACTTTTTAACTTCTTCTGGAGTTGCATTGGTGGTGACGTCAAAATCTTTCGGTTGCAAGCCTAGTAACAAATCACGCACACAGCCGCCGACTAAATAGGCATTAAACCCTGCATTATGTAATCGGTATAATACCTTAAGCGCGTTGGGGCTAATATCTTTGCGAGATATGGAATGTTGATCACGGCTAATCACTTGCATTGGTGGTAGCACAGAACTCGCCTTAGCTTCGCTGGTTTTACTTGAAAATGCGCGGCGCGCAAGTTCGGTCAATTTCTTAATGATGATAGTTCTCCTGAATCATCAAGTGGTTACTCTGTAAGGGTTAATAAATCGCCAGTACATTGTATCGTCAGTTAACATTGATTCGCCACTTTTTACGCCAGTTTTCGGTCGCCAGTTTTAAAAAATCGGGCACTTTGTTGGTTAATGGCACATCAAGTTGCAATATTCTAGCCGCTTCAGCTAAGTTCTTCAGCGCCTGTCTGCTGTCTAAGGCAGGAGCGTGGTTTTGCTTACTGAGTTTGCGGCCATCGTCGGTGACCACCAGCGGTAGGTGCATCACCCTCGGCAGCCTTCCGCTAAGCCGTTGCCAAAGCGTCAGTTGCCAGAAGCTCGGTTGAATCAAATCGGAACCGCGAACAATATCAGTAATACCTTGATCGATGTCGTCGACCACCACTGCCAGTTGATAAGCAAACAACTGGTCACGGCGCCTAACGATGAAGTCCTCAGCAACGCAGTTGTCGTCGGGTTGAACAACACCATGCCAACGATCAATAAATTCCGTCACTGGTCGGTCGTTTGTAAAGCGAATAGCGAATGGACCAGGGCGTGGTTGTCGCTCGCGACAGTAACCGTCGTAGCAGTTGCCACGTGCACGAATATCTTTGCGACTGCAGTCGCAGCCATATAATTCGTTGGCAAGTTGATTCAGAACGTCGTTATAACGGGCGTCGCGTTGGCTTTGATAGATAACGGGTTGATCCCAGTGTAAACCGTGGTCTGATAGCTGTTGTAAAATAACAGTATCAGCACCTTCAACGGCACGGGGCTTATCGACATCTTCAATGCGAACTAGCCAATCGCCGTTGTGTGCTTTGGCATCAAGGTAGGAGCCCAGCGCAGCAACGAGCGAGCCGAAGTGCAAGGGGCCTGACGGGGTCGGTGCAAACCGACCCCGGTATAAATTACCGGACTGAGCTATTGGCGACTTATCAAGCACCCGTCATTTGTTTTTCTTTAATTTCAGCTAGCGTCTTACAGTCAACACATAAGTCTGCTGTTGGACGCGCCTCTAACCGGCGAATGCCTATTTCAATACCGCACGAATTGCAGAAACCGAAGTCGTCTTCTTCTATTTTCTGCAATGTCTTTTCAATTTTCTTGATCAGCTTCCGTTCGCGATCACGAGTCCGAAGCTCAATACTGAATTCTTCCTCTTGCGCGGCGCGGTCGACCGGATCCGGGAAGTTAGCAGCTTCGTCTTTCATATGGTGCACCGTGCGGTCAACTTCTTGACGTAACTGGCGGCGCCACTCTTCGAGTATTTTACGAAAGTGAGCCAATTGTTGGTCACTCATATACTCTTCGCCCGGCTTCTCCTGATACGGCTCTAGCCCGGCCAGCGCCAGGATGCCATGCGTTTTTTTCTTGCCTTCTGGCATCATGGTTCTCCTAAATAATTAAACATCGCAGCGCGATAATACTGACTCTGAGAGTCGATAAAAAAGCCACGTTTAAAAAAGGACGCTACATATAGCAGAAACGTTCTACCACCGCAACGTCTTAAGGTAAATAAAAATCGAGTTATTGTTCTCCGAATTGGTGGTTTAAATGAGGTCGGGATGCATAGATTTCAAGACCCTGGCAAATTTACAGTCAGAGGTCGATCCACAGTTATCTGCTGTTCTGAAATCGAACTTTTAACCGCATAAAACTCTACTCCGGCGTTAGCGGCTTCGCGACACAACTGTGCATACTTGGGGTCGATGTGTGCTGCGGGACTGACCTGCTCTATGGCACTATGCATAACCAAAAACAACAGTACAGCACGATGCCCTTGCTGGCGCATTTGGATGAGCTCTTGTAAGTGTTTTTGGCCGCGTGTGCTGACGGCGTCAGGAAAGTAACCATATTCACCTTCTGCCAGGGTGACACTTTTAACTTCAACAAAACAATGGCTGCCGTCGGGACAAGTTCCTAGCCAGTCTATACGGCTGTTCTGTTCACCATACTTTCGCTCTGCTTGCCAGTCAGTAATGTCGGCCAAGGTAGATATTGTACGCTGCTGTAACGCTTCTCCGGCTATGGTGTTAGCGCGTTGGGTATTGACCACTATCCAGTGATTATTAAAGTCACGGGCCAGCTCCCAGGTTTGCTGGTATTTTCTTTTAGGGTTTTCTGAGTCACTGCACCAAGCCTCATAGCCGGGCTCCGCACAGCCAGTCATTGCACCGGTATTCGGGCAGTGAACTGTGGTAATATGGCCATCACCAAAATCGATATCTGCCAAAAAGCGTTTGTAACGTTTGCGTAAAACACCCTGCTTCAGGGGCTTGTTAAATTGCATTAGAAACCTCATAAACCTAAAGTAAAGGCAGCAACAAACTATAAGGAGAGACATTTTATGTCCAGCGCATTACCGATTTATCTGACCGATAAAATGCCGGTTAACTATATCAGCGAAAAAGCGGTGTTGTGTTTTAAAGATGAAGCCGCCTATATTGTGCTTGAAGAATCAGAGTCCGAAAATTTGCGACGCATCCAAAAGGCCGGCCGCCAGCTCGACAATCAAGGGATTAAACAGTTAGCTCCGATGGGCGATGGCTGGGATAAAGAACGTCAATGGGCATTGTCCTTGGGTTACACCTCAACGTTATCGACGAATAAAGTGCAATGGCACGAAGGGGATAAGGCAGTTACTGAGCAGTTGCAGCATATGAGCGACGTGTATCGGTTTGCCCGCGAATTGGTTAACTTATCCGCCGAAGAAATTTACCCTTTAAGTCTGGCTGAGCGAGTGGCGAACCACCTGACTGAGCTGGCGCCGGAGCATGTGTCCTACGAGATCATTAAGGGCGATGAGCTTAAAGACGCAGGCTGGATGGGCATTTACACCGTTGGCCGTGCAAGTCAGCACATACCGGCAATGCTGGTGGTTGACTATAATCCAACGGGCGATGCCAATGCGCCAGTAGAATCAGCGCTGATTGGCAAAGGTATTACGTACGATTCCGGTGGCTACAGCATTAAGCCGAGTGAAGGCATGTTGTCAATGAAGTGCGATATGGGCGGCGCTGCGACCGTGAGTGGCGCTTTGTCATTAGCGATACGCAACGGATTGAATAAACGCGTGAAACTGTTTCTCTGCTGTGCAGAAAACATGATTGACGGTAGAGCCTACAAATTAGGTGACGTGATTACCTACAAAAACGGCACTACAGTGGAAGTAGTGAATACCGACGCGGAAGGCCGCCTGGTTCTTGCTGACGGCTTGCAAGCGGCGGGTGAAGCCGGCGCTAAGCAAGTTATTGACGCGGCGACACTGACTGGTGCTGCGCAAATGGCGGTTGGTAATGAATACAATGCCTTATTCAGTATTGACGACCAGGCTGCGACTAAAGCACTAAACTGTGCCGTCCAGCAGGGCGAAGCATTGTGGCGTTTACCATTGGCAAGCTGGCATGCTGAAAACTGTCCTTCGGCGTTTGCTGATACGGCTAATAGCCGCCCCCAAAAAGGTGGTGGTGCCGGTGGTGCCAGCAACGCAGCCGGCTTCTTATTGCGGTTTGCCCCAAATGATGGGAAAGGCTGGTTACACTTTGACTTGGCAGGTGCGTATCAAAAATCGGCAACGGCAATGTGGCCGGTAGGTGCAACAGCAATGGGCGTACGCACGATTGCTGCGACTATTACTGACTAAGCGTGTGCTGACCAAAGGGTAGAGGTAATCAAGTAGTATGGCTCTGCCAATCGATCAGATTATTGACCAAGTTGTTGGGCAGTTTCCTGCTGCCCGGCTTGTGATTCAGGCTCCGCCAGGGGCCGGAAAATCCACTCGGTTGCCGCTGGCGCTGTTGCAAACCAGCGGCACTATTGTAATGTTGCAACCCCGCCGACTGGCAGCAGTTAATATCGCACACTACTTAGCTGAACAGCTTAATGAACCGGTGGGCCAAACCATCGGCTATATGATTCGTGGCGAGCAAAAGAAGAGTGCCGCAACTCGGTTAATGATTATCACCGAGGGAGTTTTGGTGCGTTGGCTGCAAAATGATCCTGAATTAGCGGGTATCAGCACGGTTGTATTTGACGAGTTCCATGAACGTAACTTATATAGCGACCTAAGCTTGGCATTATTACTGGAAAGCTTAGCGCTACGTCCTGATTTATCGCTACTGATCATGTCTGCTACGCTGCCGGCTGAACCCATTCAGCAATGGTTGCAGCAACATTTAGAGGAACCGGTTAATATTCTTAAAACTGAGGGGCGTCAGTTTCCGCTCTCGGTTCATTACCGGCCTTGTGGTCGTCAGCTGTGGCTGCAGTCGCTGACAGATGTTGTGGTTGAAGCTTGTCAGCAAAGCGAGCAGGGCGTGCTGGTATTTGTTCCGGGCATTCGGGAAATTAACTATCTGGTGAATGCTCTGGCGGAGCGTCTACAGTATCCGGTTCTCTCGTTGCATGGCCGCTTAAGCCTGGTTGAACAACGGCAAGCATTGGCGGCGGAGCCGTTGCGGCGAGTAATCGTCGCTACCAATGTAGCAGAAACCTCATTGACCATAGATGGCGTAGACTGTGTTGTCGACAGTGGTCGCGAGCGTACGAGTCGCTATCGCCCACACTATTCGGCCAGCCAATTACAGACCCGCTATATTTCTCTTGCCTCTGCTGAGCAACGAGCCGGCCGGGCTGCCAGGCAGAAGCCGGGAAGCGTCTATCGACTTTGGAGTAAAGCCGATGAACATGGCTTTAACGAGTATGCTGCGGCAGATATAGAGACACAAGATCTTACGCAAGTAGTGGCTGAAGTGAGCTTGTGGGGCAGTAGGGTTGAGCAACTGAACTGGTTGACTGCGCCTTCGACCGCAAATAGTGCTCATGCGTTAGCTGTCTTACAGCGGCTTCAGGTTTTAAATAAAGACTATCAACTAACAGATATCGGCCGTAAGGTCATTGCCCTTGGGGCGGACGTTCGCCTCGCCTGTGTTGCGGTAGCGAGCCAACACAAAAGTGAAGCGCTACGAGCAGCAGTTGCCAGAGCCCTGGCGACTCTCGAAGAGCCCTCGAAAAAGCATCAGCAAGTAGACTTTATACAGGCCGTTAATGAGCACTTTAAGTATCAGCGAAGCTTGCACCGCTGGCAGCAACGTTATCGTTTCTGGTCGCAGCAACTTGCTGTAGGTGCCGCTACTGACGCTAATAATGAGAAGCTAGCTCAGCAGCTCTTGTATGGCTTTTCTGACCGTATTGGACAGTTTGTTGACGAGCAAACGGTTCAGTTAATATCCGGTGCTCGATTGTATAAAACGGAGTTCAAAGCTGACACTGAGTGGGTGTTAGCACTTAATATCCGATTAGCCGACTCGGCCGAGTTTAACCGTGTGGGGAACCTGCTTCCGCTGGCTTTGGGCAAACTACTTGAACATCCTGCAGTCATTGTTAGCAAAGAACAACGAGTGGATATTAGCCGGCCTGGTAAAGCCCAAACGGTAAGCGAGACGCGCATTGGAAGACTGCTGGTTGGTAGTCAACCATCGTCTGAGCCGCCAACCCGTCAACAAATTCACAAAGCGCTGCAGCAATGGCTTAGAGTTAATGGCTTGTCGGCCCTAAACTGGTCGTCAGACGCGGTTAACTATTGGCAGCGACTGTACTACTTTTTTTATCACCAGTCTTTACATACTGGTGAGCTTAGTCAACTAGCGCCAACCGAAGAGAACCTGCTTGATCAGCTGTCAGAATGGGCGGAACCGTATTGGACTGAGATTAGTTCGCTGAATCAGCTGAAGCGTTGGAATCCGCTACCAGCCCTTAAGCAACTGCTCGACTACTCTCAGCAACAGCTATTCGAACAATGTTGTCCTAAAGTCTGGCAAGCACCAAGTGGTCGAGAGGTTGTGATAATGTATCCGGCGTTAAAAGAAACTGAGCAGGGCATTAAGGCGCGGGCAGAAGTAAAATTGCAGGAAGCTTTTGGTGAACCGGCATCGCCTGTGTTAATGAAGGGGCAACAGCGGTTAACGCTCGATTTACTGTCGCCGGCCGGACGCCTGTTGCAGCGCACCGAAGATTTAGCCAGCTTTTGGGAGAATGCGTATCCCCAAGTGAGAAAAGAAATGCGTGGGCGCTACCCCAAGCACCCATGGCCTGAACAACCGCAGAGCGCAGAGGCGACTCGCAAAACTAATCGGCAGTTACGATGAAAAATAAACCCTGGTTACGATACCTATTAGTAACAGCTTTAAAACTCGCCGTGGTGGTTAGTACCGCATTAGTATTTTATTTGATGTATTTAGACGCAAGCTTGTCCCGGGTTTTCGCGTCCGAGAGGTATCAGGCACCCGCGTTAGTTTATGCTTCCGAGACCAGTATATATCCAGGTAAAAGGCTGACTAAGCAGCAGTTGATACGGCAACTTGAGCGATTAAGTTATCAGCGTAGCACTAATACGGAAGAGACCGGTTATTACTCTCATGCCGGGAGCACTTTAATGGTACACCGGCGGCCTTTTGAGTTCGCTGATGGGCCGCAAATGTCACGCCGCGTCGAAATACGTTTTGATGGTAACACGGTGCAATCTATTAGAGACTGGTCGAGTAGTGCAGCCTTACGAGAATTGCGGCTGGAGCCGCAGCTGGTAGGGCGTATTAATCCGTTGGATAACGAAGATCGACTGTTGATTGGGCTTGAACTGGTGCCTAATTTACTGATTGAGACACTACTTTTAGTTGAGGATCGAAACTTTTACCACCACTCCGGTGTTTCCCCATGGTCGGTAATGCGGGCGCTCGTAGCTAATATTAAAGCGGGGCGAACGGTTCAGGGGGGATCAACGCTGACCCAACAGCTGGTAAAAAATCTCTACTTAACTCGCGAGCAAACGCTGTGGCGTAAATTTCATGAAGCGATGATGGCACTGGTCATCGATTATAGGTTTGATAAGAATACTATTTTAGAGACTTACCTGAATGAGGTTTATTTTGGTCAGGATGGACGCCATGCAATTCATGGTATCGGACTGGCTAGCCAGTACTATTTTGGCCGTCAGGTACAAGAGCTTACAGCTTCACAAGTGGCGTTATTAATCGCTATGGTTAAGGGACCATCGTATTATGACCCACGGCGTTACCCTGAACGCGCGAAAAGCCGTCGAGATACTATTTTACGGCTGATGTACGAGAATGACTTACTGGCTAAGTCAAACTATATAGCCGCCGTAGAAACACCATTAGTGGTAAGAGAAAGTCGCAGGTTAGTCGAAGAGGGTTATCCGCACTATATCGACAGAATACGCCGTGAACTGGGTAAAATTGTACTGCCGCCAGATTGGCATGAAGTCGGCTTAAAAATATATACCGCCATGGATGTTGAATTGCAATCGACGGCACAAAAAGCATTAGCCGCGGGTGTTCCGGGTAAAGACATGGAAGGAATACAGGGCGCAATGGTCATCAGTGATTATCGTCAGGGAGGCATCCGTGCGCTAGTGGGATCAACGGTGCCAAGTGCGCTGGGCTTTAACCGCGCGTTAATGGCTTTGCGCCCTATCGGCTCGCTGATTAAACCCGTTATTTACGCGTCTGCGATGACTGTTTCCGATAAAATGCACCTAGGCAGTCGGGTGGTTGACGAACCTGTATCGCTGGAAGATGAACATGGCAAACCCTGGCAACCCGAAAATTATGATAAGGAATATTTGGGGGAAATGCTGATATATGAAGCTTTGGTGAAGTCGCGGAATATACCAGCAGTGCGCATTGGCCTTCGGGTTGGAACTAAAACCTTGGTTAATTATTTGAAAGCCATGGGTGTCACTACCCCTATCAATAGCTATCCGTCGTTAACTTTAGGAGCGGTTGAGTTATCGCCACTAGCGGTAAATCGTATTTTTGCCACTATTGCCAATGATGGCAAATATCAGCCATTGCGTGCCATTACCAGTATTACCACACATAGCGGTGAAACTGTCTATAAAGCGTCAGACACCAAGCCTGAACCGGTGTATTCCACGGCAGTTAGCTATATGACCCGATATGGCATGGCCGGTGTTGTTTCGCAAGGCACAGCCAGTGCTTTGCAAGATGTTCTGGATGGTGCCACGGTTGCTGCGAAAACAGGAACAACGAACGATTATAAAGACAGTTGGTTTGTCAGTGTTGATGGTGACAACGTAGTGACAACATGGCTAGGTCGGGACGACAATCAACCGACCGGCTTTACCGGGAGTAGCGGCGCGTTGCAGGTGACCCGCGAGGTATACCGGCAGGCACCACCGAGACCTATGTCGTTGCGACCCGTTGATGGGGTAACTCTACAGAGTTTCCATCGTTTAAAAGGGGTTAGAATTCCTGCGGATTGCCAGCAAGCGGTTAGCTTACCGGCACCTCCTCTGTCGCTCGAAGACGACATTAACTGTAATGCCGAAATCGAGCAGAAGAGCTGGTTAGAGCGTTTATTTGGCGGCTAATTTGGCAAATGCGGTTTTGGCCGCAGCCAAGGTATCTTTAATGTCTTGCTCGGTGTGAGCCGCAGACATAAAACCACCCTCAAAGGCGGATGGCGCTAAATAAACACCTTGTTCCAGCATGGAATGGTAAAAGCTACGGAAGTGCTCCATATTACATTGGGTTGCCTGTTGGTAAGTGGTTACTTCCTTGTCGGTTGTAAAAAAGAAACCAAACATAGAGCCCGCGCGATTGGTGGTTAACGGAACACCTGCTTCATCGGCAAGTTGTTGTAGCCCGTCCAGCAACTGATCAACCCGCGCATAAAGTTGTTCATATAACCCCGGCTTAGATAACTGAGTTAAAGCAGCCAATCCGGCGGACATGGCAACCGGGTTTCCAGATAAAGTTCCGGCCTGATAGACAGGTCCATTCGGCGCTATATAATCCATTACTTCCGTTTTACCACCAAAGGCACCTACCGGCATCCCACCGCCAATGACTTTACCCAATGTGGTTAAATCAGGGATCACTCCGTAACGTTCCTGAGCACCACCTGGCGCCGCTCGGAAGCCACTCATTACTTCGTCAAAAATTAATACAGAACCGTAGTTGTCGCAGATATCTCGTAGACCTTCTAAAAAGCCGGGAACCGGCGGAATACAGTTCATGTTTCCAGCCACTGGCTCAACAATGATACAGGCAATTTGATCGCCGACTTCTTCGAATATCTGCTTAACAGAGTCGATGTTATTATAATCAACGGTTAACGTATGCTTGGCAAAATCTTCTGGAATACCGGGCGAGTTGGGAACGCCAAGTGTCAGTGCACCAGAGCCGGCCTTAACCAGTAACGCATCGGCATGGCCGTGGTAGTTACCTTCAAACTTAAGTATTTTGTCCCGGCCGGTATAGCCTCGTGCCAGGCGGATAGCGGTCATCGTTGCTTCAGTGCCAGAGTTGACCATACGTACTTTTTCGATAGACGGTACGATATCTTTGATTTTTTCAGCCATGGTTATTTCGACTTCGGTAGGGGTACCAAAGCTTAAACCACGCTGAGCAGCCTCAATAGTTGCTTCCAGCACCTGCGAGTTGTTGTGGCCTAGTATCATAGGTCCCCACGAGCCGACATAGTCGATGTAACGTTTACCGTCAGCATCGAACATGTATGCACCTTCAGCACGCTCAAAGAAAATTGGACTACCACCCACACCGTTGAAAGCGCGCACCGGAGAATTAACACCTCCGGGAATACTCAGTTGGGCTTTTTTAAACAGTTCTTCAGAACGACTCATACTAAGACTTCCTTAAAAATTTAAATTTATAACCGGCTTTTCTCACTGTACCAGTTAACAGGACATTCATATTGGTCTACTTGATCGACAACACCCAATGTTAAAGCAAATAGTGCCATCCGAATTAGCACGCCGTTGTCGGCTTGCCTGAAAATAGCCAGATTCGGATTTTGATTCAAATCATTATCAAGCTCGTTGGCTTCGGACCGGGAGTCTCGAGGTAACGGGTGCATAATGACCGTGTTGGGTTTGTAATGCTTCGTGTAAATCTCTTGGTTTAAGCGGAATTTACCGCGATATTGATCGGCGTCTTCGGGGGACGCAAATCGTTCTTGCTGAATACGAGTTTGGTAAACAATATCAGCGGCAACAATGCCATCTACCTTCTCGGTGACTTGATATTGATGACCTGCTTTATCCAATGTGTCTAAAACGCTGCTCGGCATGGCGAGTTCGCGTGGCGAAATTAAGGTAAATCGGACATTGTTGTACATCGACAGTAATTTAGATAATGAATGTACAGTACGTCCAAACTTAAGGTCTCCGATCATGCAAATATGCATATTATCGATGCCCTGACCATGATAAGCCAATTCCTTTTGAATCGTGTACAAGTCTAATAGGGCTTGAGTGGGGTGTTCATTGGCGCCGTCGCCGCCGTTAATAACCGGTACCCGGCTGCCTTCAGAAAACTCACTTACGGAACCCGCTTTTGGATGGCGCATGGCAATGACATCGCTGTAACTACTAAGAACCCGTGCCGTATCATAAAGCGACTCGCCTTTCGCAATGGCTGAACTTTCCATGCCGGTGGTTTCGCGCACCTCACCGCCTAATAAATTAAAGGCAGTGCCAAAGCTAACCCGGGTACGGGTTGATGGCTCAAAAAATAAATTGCCAAGGATCGCCCCTTCTAACACTTTGGTGCGCTTTTTTCGACGAGCGTATGGCTGCATTTTGTCGGCCACAGTGAAAATATAGTCGATGCTATCGCGGTCGAATTGGTTAACGGAGAGAATATTTGAACCGGTGAAATTCATGGTGTTGTGCGCCTTTTGTCGCCGAAAGTCACTGGACCAACACTATAGCAAATTTCACCGTCAAAAAGAATCTAGTATGGCTTGACCACCGCTAAAATAACTACGGCTAACAGAATGAGTACTGGCAGTTCATTAAATACCCGGTAAAAGCGGTGACTGCGCTTATTGCGGTTGTGTTTAAAGTCGCTAAGTAGTTTAAAACAGTAGCCATGATAAAGATAAAGTATCGTAACCAGTAATAATTTAGTGTGCATCCAGCCGCTGGCTGCTAGCCAGGCGCTGCCATAAGAGACCATCAGAATAACACCAAAAATAAGAGTTAAAATGGCAAAGGGTGTCACGAAATACAGTAGCTTTCGTTCCATCACTTTAAACTGTTGATCGACTGCCGAATGGTTGTTCATTGCATGGTAGACGAACAGTCTCGGCAAATAAAAAATACCGGCAAACCACGCGACCATAAAGAAAATGTGTAGTGCTTTAACCCATATTAACCCACTCATCGGTACTCTCTTATTAACCGGTTATTAGGACAGCTCTCGCTGCAATGCTTTTCGAACCACTTCCCAGGTGACCACACCGCAGGGTTCACTCTGACCATGATCATAAATATAGACAGCACCGCGCCTGGCGCCACTTAATTCATCCCAGACCTCAGCTAATGTGGAAGTCACCTTGAGTCCGGTAATAGGCATATAGTTAAGCGACGGACTGTCGCCAGCGCCGATATCATAAGTAACTAAACGGTAACTGGCCCGATTATCGTCGTCGATGTCCATAACCACAACAGTTTGGTTGGCCGAATTTTCTAGTACGTCCAGCAACTCGTTTTGAGTAGGCTCTATCAGCAGCTTAAAGTCGGACTCCATGACGTGTTCAACCCCGGTCTTTTGTAACGCAATGGCGACCGGTGGAATTTGATAGGGCAAATCTTGTAAATCTAACTGCGAAATGAATATCGACTTGGAATTGAATAATTGCGACGAAATTAGGTAAGCTGGCACAATCACTAACATTGCCGGAATAATAATTTCGACGCTTCGGGACAATTCGACAATGGCTAATAACGCAGCCATTGGTGCATGAATGGAGGCTGCCAGAATACCGGCCATACCGAGAAGGATGAAGGTATCGTATTGTAACAATTGATCAAGTTGCAATGAGTTCACGATGCTGGTGAATAGCGCCGCAACCACTGCACCAATACCGAATACGGCACCGATGAGTCCTCCCGGGATCCCCATCCCCAGCGCCACTGCGCTGGCAATTAATTTGGCGAACAACAAGGTAAATAATATCGATAATTCATTTTGATGTTGTAAAACCTGCTGGATAGCAGTGAGTCCGGGGCCTAAGCTAGTGGGTATAATAATTGCCAAAAAGGCGGTGATTAAGCCGGCAAACAGCAAGCGAGTAATTAGCCCCATGTCCTTTACTGTTTCCATCACATCCAGCATTAATCGCTTAAAAATAACGCCACTAAAGCCAAGCACAATACCTAAGGCGACCACCCAGCCAAGCTGAATATTCGGTACCTCAGATGCTTGTAACATCGCGAGCTCCGATGCCGGACCAAAAATTTGCTCGGTAATCAACGAGCCAGCCACGGCTGCCAGCATTACCGGAATAAAAATATGCACTTTATACTCGCGCAACACCACTTCCATCACCAGCACCATAGCAGCAATAGGAGTATTAAAAGAGGCAGCGATGGCGGCAGCTATGCCGCATGCGGCTAGTGTCCGGATGGCATTTTTGGGAGTATCGACGTGGTAACCAACCCAAGTGCTGGCGGCAGCGCCCAGGTGCACTGCGGGACCTTCTCGGCCAACACTAAACCCGGCAACCAGGGCAATAATACCGCCAAAAAATTGATTAACGGTGCTACGCCATGGCAGCATGCCATAATGTTGTTTCATGCGATGAACAACGTACGGGATGCCCATACGAACTCGGCGTGAGCGCGATAAGCTAAACAGCAGAAAAATAACGACAACGGCTCCTATCGGGAGCGCAAATCGAGTAAAAGTCGGCAAAGGCTGTTGCCAATGGGTGAAGTTCCCGACAACATAGGCGCCTTGCTCAATCGCAAAACGAAATACGACAATCACTAACGCCGCCGCAATACCGCCAAGCACGCCCAATAAGCAAATAGCGATGGTCGTGGTCGGTGCAGCGAGCTGTTTACGCAAACTCTTTTTAAGTGCCTGAGCCTGGGGCATTTAAGTCATCCTAAAGTCAGCGGTAGTGTCGTATTATTGGTAATTAGAGTTTAACATAACAGTCTCGGACGATATTGGGAACAAACTGATTTACATGAAAAAATTCCTGCAGTTAGGTTATTGGAAAGAACGCTTTGGGCGGTTGCCTGTGGTGCTGTTAATAACAGTATTTTGCGCAGCCGTTATTTACCTAGCCTATTACGGCGGGGTGTGGCATGCGGCCCACTTAAAAACTCAGGTTAGCGAGCAGCAACAGCAGCTGCAGCAGCTTTATCAACAGCTGGAGCGGATGGAATACCAACGTAATGTATTGCAGGTTGAGCTGGATATAGAAAAATCATCTAACCAAGGGCTGCAGCAACAACTCGGACTTCTTCAGGAAGAAAACTATAGTCTGCGAGAGAATGTTGCCTTTTACCAAAAAATTATGGCTCCGGAGCTGCAACAGGGAGGCGTGATCATTGAGTCACTGGCGTTATCAGCTAATCAAGCCGAGCGGCACTTTCATTTCTCGCTGGCATTATTGCAGGTAGAACAGCGGCGCAGCTTAGTCGAGGGAGAAATTGCTATCCAGTTGGTTGGTCGTAAAGATGGTAAAGAGAAACGTTACGACTTATTGGAATTAGCGAATATCAAGCAAGTCGATCATAATTTTGCGATGCGCTATTTCACCCTATACGAAGGCGACTTTTTTCTGCCCGAAGGTGTTGTTCCCGAGCGTATTGACGTAACTGCCACTCTGACAAGAGGCGCAAAAGGGCAGTTGGAGAGAAGTTTCTTTTGGCAAGATAGTCTTCGTGCTGAAGGCAATACTTGACCAAAATACTCAACTAAGAGAAAATTGGACTTTGTAGTACTAAACATTAAAAAAGGCGATTGTTGATGACGACTTCTGTCGAACAAGCTATGCCCATCGAATTTACCGAGCAAGCGGCAAAGCAAGTAAAAAAGTTAATTGCCGAAGAAGAAAACCCTGAGCTAAAACTGCGGGTGTTTGTTACTGGCGGTGGTTGCTCTGGATTTCAGTATGGCTTCACGTTTGACGAAAAAGCGAATACGGGTGATATGCAAATTGAGAAAGAAGGGGTGATGTTGGTTGTTGACCCCATGAGTTTGCAATACCTGGTTGGCGGCGTGGTCAATTATGAAGAGGGATTACAGGGTTCACGCTTTTTTGTGGAAAACCCCAATGCGACGACTACCTGTGGTTGTGGCTCTAGCTTCTCTATTTAATCCAACTGATACTGATTTAACGCTCTAAATCATATAGAATGCCCCTTTAAATTAAAGGCTGACGGGGGTTCTATGAGCTTATACCAAAAACACCTACAAACTGTTACACAACGTTTTGATAAAGCGCTGGCTGATACTGGATTTGAGTCAGCGTTAATTTATGCGGGACAGCCGCGTGTCGCATTTCTTGATGATAACCCTGCGCCTTATAAAGTAAATCCTTTGTTTAAATACTGGGTGCCGGTATTAGAAAGTCCAAAAAGTGCGGTGTTTTACCGTAAGGGCTCAGGTAAGCCAACAGTTTATCTATTTCAAGCGCGTGACTTCTGGCATTCACAAGCAAACATTCCCGAGCAAGACTGGCAGCAGCATGTTGAGCTGAAAGTGATTGATGATCTAGCCCAGCTAACCGATGATTTGGGCGATCAGCTTGCTGCAACTGCGTTTATTGGTGAGGACTTTGCTCAGCCGGTAAGCGATTGGAATGTTAAAGCTCGTAACCCCCAGCAGTTGATCGATCATTTGCACTTTCATCGCGCGATCAAAACCGAATGGGAAGTTGAAAACCTTAGACAGGCAAATCGATTAGCCGCAAAAGCGCATGTCGCCGCTAAAAAGGCGTTTTTTGAGAACAAAAGCGAACTTGAAATTTATAGCGATTACTTAAAGGCCATCGATTTTCGCGAGACGCAAGTGCCTTATAACAGTATCGTGGCGTTAAATGAGCATTCGGCGATCTTACATTATGATGTTTATGACACTCAGCCGCCAAAACAAAGCCGCTCATTCCTAATTGACGCGGGAGCGCTTTATCAAGGCTACTGTGCCGATATTACTCGCAGCTATGCCAAGCAATCTGGTTTTTATGCGGACCTGGTCGAAGCTATGGACATAGCTCAGCAAGAGTTACTGACTGAGATAAAACCCGGTGTTAACTATTATGATTTGCATGTATCAATGCATCTAAAAGTAGCGCGTATTTTGGAGCAGTTCGGGTTTATCAATATTGACGCCCAAAGCGCTTATGAAAAAGGCATCACAAGTGCTTTCATGCCACATGGACTGGGTCACTTTATTGGGCTGCAAGTGCACGATGTTGGTGGTTTTCTGCAAGACGATAAAGGCAACAGCTACCCGCGGAGTGAGCGTCACCCGTTCTTACGACTATTGCGGGATATAGAAGTGGGTCAGGTGTTTACAATTGAACCTGGACTTTATGTTGTCGATCAGTTACTCGAGGACTTCGAGGGCAGTAAAGACATTAACTGGGCTAAAGTGGACGAGTTGCGTCCTTATGGTGGTGTGCGTATAGAGGACAGCATTGTGGTCGGTGAAGCAGGCAACAATGAAAACTTGACCCGAGACGCATTTAAAGAGCTTGGTGCAGAATAATAGCGCTAACCGGCTAATACTTTAGTTCCCAATATAACCGGACAACGAGCCCCAGTTACGGCAGGCAAGTTGCCCGGTTTTTTATTTTCATAGCACCACCCTAACCAGGCAAAAGCCATGGCTTCGATGAGTTGCGGATCTAACCTATAATGCGCTGTTGTGGTGAGAGGAATGGCTGGCCATTGGCGTTGTAGTGCCGCCATTAACGTTGCATTGTGAACTCCGCCACCACAGGCAATCACCTCGGTTGGGCTGTGTGGTAAAAATCGTAGGGCCCGACTAATACTGACCGCTGTCAGCTCTACTAAGGTCGCAAGAACGTTTTCAGGGCTATCGGCTGGGGTAATTGCTGCTTCCAGCCAATCTAAGTTAAACAGCTCTCTGCCGGTACTCTTTGGTGGCTTAGAATCAAAGTAGGGAGCTTTCAGTAATCTTTGTAATAGCTGATGATTTACTGTTCCCGAGGCAGCTAACGCACCGTTATGATCATAACCATTGGCGTCAAAGTGGCGACGATACCAAGCGTCAAGCAAAGTATTGGCGGGCCCGGTATCAAAGCCAATGACTTCGTCTTCGCGATCTGCGATCCAGGTTATATTAGCAATCCCGCCTAAATTTAAAATGACCTTGCCAGCTCCGGCTATTTGTCGAAAGCTATGATAATGAAAGGCGGGCACCAGCGGTGCACCTTCACCGCCTGCTAATATATCCTTTTGCCTGAAGTCACTGATCACACTTATTCCAGTTTCCGTTGCTATCTGCGTAGCGTTAATAAGCTGTAGGGAAAATGGCGCGTATTGATTTGCCTGACTGGGTGGATAGTGCCACAACGTTTGGCCATGACAGCCAATTGCCTGAACAGCGGCAGGTTGTATCTGGTGCTGCTGTATGAGCTGATTAACAGTGTCGGATACCAACGCCGAGTAGTCGGCTTCTAGTTGCTTATATTCTAATAAAGGTACCGCTTCGGTTGTCATCGCCGCTTGCAATCGTTGCTTCAGCGATAATGGGATAACTTGAGTAAGTGAGCCCTGACAGCTGACTTGGCCCGAGCTGGAAATGTCACATAGAACAGCGTCGATGGCATCGACGCTGGTGCCTGACATGACTCCAATAAAGCATTGCGTCATTAGCGCATCGCGAGGAATATGCGTTTATTGTCGTTGAGAACCGCTACCAGTTGATCGGCGTGCTGGCGAAAAGCTGGTAGTTGTGATTCTGATAATGACTTAGCTTTTGGTAATTCGACAGTACGTGGATTGCGATGTCGGCCATTCACTAAAAACTCGTAGTGTAAGTGAGCGCCAGTAACTCGGCCAGTGGCACCAACTCGGCCTATGAGCTGGCCTTGCTTAACCCGTTCGCCGGTGCGGACATGTTTGCGACTTAAGTGGAGATATTTAGTCACGTAAGTCTCACCGTGTTGAATAAAGATATAATTGCCATTTAGCGAGCTGTAACCTGCTTCTACTACTTTACCATCGCCTGCAGACATTACAGGAGTACCTGTGGAGGCTGCATAATCGGTGCCATTGTGAGGGCGTACTCGACCCGTTACAGGGTGTAAACGGTTAGGATTAAAGTTAGAGCTTACGTAGGTAAATTTAACCGGCGAGCGTAAAAATGTTTTCCGCATCGCACGGCCATTCGGCGTGTAGTAACTGCCATTGTCATGCAAGATGGCCTGAAACTTATCGCCCCGATTAACGAATTCAGCCGCCAGGATTTTGCCGTAGCCAACGAATTCACCGTCGACATATTCTGTCTCGTATAAAACGCTAAATTCATCGCCTTTACGAAGGTCTAACGCAAAGTCGATGTCCCAACCAAAAATATCCGCGATGCGCATGATTTGATTGTCAGTGATGCCGGCATTAATTCCAGCATTCCAAAAACTTGAATCAATGACTGCATGGGTAAATTCAGTGCGAGTCTCAACGTCGCGTTTTTCGATTTCGGCGACAAAAGAGTCGTTTTGGCGAGTAATAATCAGTGTCTCAATGTCGTTAACTTCATGAACAAGCTGCACCAACTCGCCTTTGCCGTCGGTTGCAAGACGAAGAATGTCGCCCGGGTGAACCTTTTTTAGCAACTGTGCCTCGGAGCCTGACTCTGTCACGCGGTAAAGCTGTTGCGCGGTAAACCCTAACTTGTCGAATATGCGAGCCAGATTGTCACCGGGTTTAATCTTGTAACTTTGCCAATTAAAGTTGTTTTCGGCTTGTTCTTGCGACGCTGAGTCAGACTTTACAGCTAGCTCCAGCTGGTAGCGTTTGCCCGGCATCAGTTGTTCTGGAGATTGTGAGTTTTTAGAGGCAGTCGCAGGCTCTGAAGGTATTATCAGCAATAAGCACAACGTTGCACTGATCGCACTAATCAGTACACGGTGAGAGTGAGGCAGTTGACTGAGCAACTGCTTAAATCGAGTAACAACTTTTGACGTCATAGTTAGCGCACTTTTACTCTTATTATTAATTAATGGTAATGGGCTCTTTTTTGTTATTTTTTTATTGAGCATTTCCATGATTATTTTGAGGATAATACGAAAAAAATGAGAATACCAGTTTTCAGGTGCTTAAAACTACCGGTTTTATCGCGTAAACTAGATCTTTACACTCATTTTTACACACGCGCAGGAGAATCACTGAATGACAACTCAGATTAATGAGGCGCTGGCTGAAATAACCCGTGGCGCCGATGAAGTACTGATTGAGAGTGAGTTAGCGGATAAGCTAGCGCAGGGAAAACCGTTGGTTATCAAGGCTGGTTTTGACCCTACAGCTCCCGATCTTCATCTGGGGCATACAGTGTTGATCAATAAATTAAGAATTTTTCAGGATTATGGTCATAAAGTCGTGTTTCTGATCGGCGACTTTACCGGAATGATTGGCGACCCGACGGGTAAAAACGTTACTCGCAAGCCTCTCACCGAAAAAGAGGTGTTGGCCAATGCCGAGACCTATAAAGAGCAGGTATTTAAAATTCTTGATCCAGAAAAAACTGAAATTCGCTTTAACTCCGAGTGGATGAACCAGTTTGGTGCGGCAGACATGATTAAACTGGCGGCACGCCAGACGGTCGCTCGTATGCTGGAAAGAGATGATTTCAAAAAACGCTATAAAGCCAATCAGTCAATTGCAATCCACGAATTTTTGTACCCGCTTGTTCAGGGTTGGGACTCTGTTGAGTTAAAAGCCGACGTTGAGCTTGGGGGCACTGACCAGCGTTTTAATTTGCTGATGGGTAGAGAGCTACAGAAAGAAGAGGGACAGCGCCCACAGACCGTAATAATGGTTCCGCTTTTGGAAGGACTGGACGGTGTTCAGAAAATGTCCAAGTCATTAAATAATTATATCGGTATTACTGAGCCGGCGAGTGATATGTTCGGCAAAGTCATGTCCATTTCTGATGAACTGATGTGGCGTTACTTCGAATTGTTAAGCTTTCGGCCAATTGCAGAAATTGAGCAATTTAAGCAGCAGGTCGCGGAGGGTACCAACCCGCGTGATATTAAAGTGCTATTAGCCAAAGAAATTATTACGCGCTTTCATAATAAAGAAGCGGCCGAGCAAGCAGAGCATGACTTTGTTCAACGGTTCCAAAAAAATGCGATGCCGGATGAAATGCCGGAGTTTGAATTTAGTGTCGATGCCGAAGGTATCGCCATCGCAAATCTGTTAAAACAAGCAGAGTTGGTTAAATCGACCTCTGACGCTATACGCATGATTAAACAGTCTGCGGTTAAACGCGACGGTGATAAGCTGAGCGACCCGAAAATGATGTGTACTGCTGAAGACTCAGGCGTTTATCAGGTCGGTAAGCGGCGATTTGCCCGCATTACCTTAAAGTAACTTAGCGGTTTATAAATAAAAAAAGAGAGCGCACTGCGCTCTCTTTTTTTTGTGCGGGACTGTTTCTACACGGTAAAGCTTTTAATAGAGTCCTGTAGTTCGTCCGCTAGCTTAGCAACTTCATTCGATGCTTGAGCTGTTTGTTTAGAGCCTGACGCGGTTTGCTCAGCAATCGAAACTATGGCTTCTAGTCGCTCGCTGATGTCATGTGCCGTGCGGCTTTGTTCCTGAGCTGCTGTGGCGATATGATTACTGCTATCAGCTGCTTGATGCACCGAGTCAGTGATCGACTGCAGAGCAGTTGCTGCTTCGTCGGTTTGTTTAACGCTTTTCTCGGCTTGTTGACGGCCTCTGTCCATAACGTGCACTGCGCGCTCAGAATCCGACTGCAAGCTTTCGATCATTTGTTGAATTTCTTCTGTCGACTCTTGTGTTCGACTTGCCAGGGTCCGAACTTCGTCAGCAACAACAGCAAAACCACGGCCCTGTTCACCTGCCCGTGCCGCTTCAATCGCAGCGTTTAAAGCCAGCAAGTTGGTTTGGTCAGCGATACCGCGGATAACATCCAGAATACCACCGATATTTTTACTGTTTTCAGACAGCTGGTTAATAACCTCAGAGGCGCTCTGAATTTCGCGGGCAAGACCGTCAATAGTGCTGCGGTTCTCTTCTGAAATGCTGCGCACGCGTTTCGCTTCGTCGTCCGAGTGCTGTATTTCTCCCAGCGCTTTTTCAGCGCCTTGTGCCATTTCGCTGGCAGTACTGTTCATTTCCTGAGTTGCGGTAGCCACTTGTTCAATCTGATTGCGCTGTTCTTCGATGGCATTGGTTGTTTCGTCAGAGACACTGGAGCTCTGTTCTGCCGCGGTAGCAAGCTGTGTTGCGCGATTAGCGATACCCTCAACCAGGTTGCGCAGATTTTCGGTTAACTTATTGGTATTGCCAGCTAAGGTGCCAAACTCATCGTCTGACTGATAGGTAACCCGCTCGGTTAGATTGCCGTCAGCCATTATGTTCAGCATATGGTTAACTTTACCTAGCGGAACACTGATACTGCGCACGGTATACCATGAAATAAATACCGCAAGAGCAATTGAAATAAGCGTAATAATGCCATTAATCCAGCTGGAGCTACTGATGGTCGATTCAACGCTGTTACGAGTTTCATCGGCAATGTTGCGGACACCTTTTTGCAGTTCACTGGTCAGGCTTAACAGTCCCTGAAGCTCTTGCTCAGAGGTGTTTAAGGTAGTTCTTGCGTCGATACGTGTTTGTTTTTGTTGAACCACATTGTCGGGATAGGAGCCTGAACCCTGTAACTGCTCAATAGCATTACGAGTCATATTGATAGCGTCGCTGACATAGCCTTCAGCCTCGCCAGTGGCAATTTCATCCAGTGTTAATAAACGCGGCTTTAACGCATCAATATTGATGTCTATTTCGCTTTGTATCACCTTTGCGGTATCAATATCGTCAGCGTTACTCAGGTCATACATCAGGGTAATTAATGACGCCAAGGACTTTTCAATGGTTCCGGCTACCTCAGCAACTTCCGTAGAGCTAGTCATATCTGATGCATCCAACAACAGTATTGAGGCATCGTCGATATTGAACGCTAACTCGTCCAGTTGCGAAGACGCTGTTTTACCAAGCTCTAAATATCGTGTTTGTTGGGAGAAAAGCTGTTCAATCAGAGCAACGTATTGCTCGGCATCTTCATCGAGACGGCCAATTAAATTACCGTAGCCTTCACCTTCAATAAGCCCCCGCAAACTCGTTAAAGATTGTTGGAAATCAGTGCGGGTTTCATCAAAGTCTTGCATGTGCGCATTAACGCCATCCAGCTCGGTCGTGTAAAACACTTCAGTCTTCAGTGCGCCTAGCTGTAACACATCTACCTGCACACTCGATACGCTCTCCAGAGCAGGAACTGCTTTAGCATTCAGTCGATCGACAGAAGAGCCAATGCTATTAACATTAAACAGTGAACTTAAACTAATAACTAATAACAGCAAAGTAATGACAGCAAAGCCGCCTATAACTCGCATGGCTACTGTTAATTTCATGATAAACCCCTCAGTACAGCATTAGCTCTATCGGTTAACCGCAGACTGTTGATAACACACATTTTTCTCAACATCCCATAACGTCATATGATTGCCCCAGACGCAGCCGGTGTCTAAACCAACGGCGTCTGGATTATTTGTTTCACCCATCAACGCAGCCCAGTGCCCGAAAGCTACTCGCGTGGGCTGCTGATAAAATTCAAACCATGGCCGCAAGTGTTTATCGGCCTGCTGCTCAGGATGCGCTTTTTCGGAAAAGTTCAGTTCTCCCGATGTATGACAAAAGCGCATTCGCGTAAACGCATTAACTATAAATCGGTATCGGTCGAAACCCGTAAGACTTGAGCTCCAATTGTCAGGTTTATTACCAAACATTTGTTCAATAAATATAGCAAAATCCTCTGCTTGAAGGGTATGCTCTAACTCAACCGCTGCGCTTTTAGCCTGATCTAATGACCACCAGGGGTATAGTCCAGCATGACAAATCGCCAAGTTATGCTGTGCTTCTGTGTGTAGCAGGGGCTGCTGTCGCAGCCAGTCTATCCAGTCTAGTCTGCGCCTGGACTGTAAAATGCCATCCAGTTTATCTTTTGGGTTGGCTTCGCGAACGCCGAGTAATATTCCTAGCAGATTAAGATCATGGTTACCAAGTACCGTACGAACTGCATGCTGCGGACTGTTTTCGAAAAACTCCAGGGCTTCTAGTGAGTCGGGACCACGAGCGACAACGTCTCCCACACACCAAAGTGTATCGTAGCGGTAACTAAACCCTACTTTATCGAGCAACAGCATCAACTCGCGATAACAGCCCTGGATATCACCGACAACGTAAAGGCTCATAATCAGTGAATAATATTAGGAATAGCAAGTCTAAATGACGGAATCTCGACTTTAAAATCCTGTCCATCATCGGTAATCATCACGTAATGCCCCTGCATAGTACCAATAGGTGTGGCAATCACGGTACCGCTGGTGTAACTAAAAGAGTCATTAGCGGCAATCATTGGTTTCTGTCCGACGACACCTTCACCCGCTACACGGGTGACCTTATTCTCAGCGTCTACGATACGCCATTCTCTGCTCAACAACTGCACTACTGTGCTGGAGTGGTTGAACACGGTTATCGTGTAGGAGAAGACATATTGGTTATTATCCGGGCTCGACTGGGCGGCGAGGTACTGGGTCTTAACCTGAATCTCAATAGTTTTGTCAGTCATCAGCGCTATTTCCTGTCTGTTAGCCAATCTGAGATACGACAATAATCTGCCACAGACAGTGTTTCAGGTCGAGCTCCGGGGTCAATATCAAGCTGCTCAAGCTGCTGTTCGTCGACCAAGCCTTTCAAATTATTCCGAATAGTCTTGCGGCGCTGATTAAAGGCTTTTAGGCATAGTGCATGCAGCTGTGCCCGGTCTTTAACCGGTGTTGGGTTCTCGGTGTAGGGTTCTAGCCGGACCACCGATGACTCTACTTTAGGCGGCGGATTAAATGCTCCTGCAGGCACTGACAACACCGGAGTAACTCGGCAGGCTTGCTGTACTGAAACGCTGATACGCCCGTAAGTTTTAGATCCAGGCCCCGCGGCCAAACGGTCGACGACCTCCTTTTGCAACATAAAGTGCATATCCTGGATGGCTGAAGTGTATTCCAGTAAATGGAATATTAAAGGCGTCGAGATGTTATAGGGGAGATTACCAAAAACCCTTAGTGGTTTATCGGAGTCTCTGAACTGGCGAAAATCAATCTCCATGGCATCACCACGAATAACTTCAAGCTGATGCTGTAAGAACGGATGTGACTCAAGCCTGTCGGCTAGATCACGGTCAATTTCTATGACTCTTAAGAACTGGCAACGCTCAGCAACCGGCTCTGTTAATGCAGCAAGCCCAGGGCCGATTTCGACCAAGTTTTGTTGGGGCTGCGGGTTGATAACATCAACAATCTGTTCAATGATATTTTGGTCGTGTAAAAAGTTCTGACCAAATCTTTTTCTGGCGCGATGGCCGAGGTGAGTTTTACTCATTCTGAGATGCTCTTACCATGTCGATAGCTGTTTGTATGGCGAGTTGGCAGCTGCCGGAATTAATGTTGCCGGTGGCGGCCATATCTAATGCCGTACCATGATCTACTGAGGTACGTATAAAAGGAAGACCCAGTGTTATATTCACTGCATTGCCAAACCCTTTATATTTTAATACGGGTAGCCCCTGGTCATGATACATGGCGACAACTGCGGCTGCGGTATCAAGATATTTAGGTTGAAAAAGTGTGTCAGCGGGGAGAGGACCGTGCAGATTCAGCCCCTTATTGCGCAATTCATTAAGTACTGGTTCGATAACCTCAATTTCCTCTCGGCCTAAATATCCGTTTTCTCCGGCATGGGGATTCAGCCCGCAAACTAGAATTTTTGGATTAACCTCACCAAATTTATACACTAAATCGTTGTGCAAAATAGTTAAAATTTTGGTCAGCCGGTCGGGAGTTATGGCTTTATTAACATAAGCTAGCGGAATGTGAGTGGTCACTAAGGCGACGCGTAAACCTTCGGTCGCTAGCATCATTACCACATCGTTTTTATTCGCTAAATTTGCAAAAAATTCGGTATGACCTGAAAACGCTATGCCCGCATCGTTGATGATGCCTTTATGCACGGGACCGGTCACAATTGCATCAAACTCTCCACTTAAATTACCTTCTGAGGCCCGGGTTAAGGTATCCACCACATAGGGACCATTTTCGACATTTAATACGCCAGCTGTCGCGGTTTTGGCTAATGGGATATGTTCTACCAGTAGCACTCCCTTAGGGGTCGGCGAGGTTGGGCGTTGACCGTTGTATGGTCTCAGTTCAACGGTTAGCGCTAGTTGCTCAGCGCGCTGTCGAAGTAAATTAATGTCAGCACAGACGACAATCGCAGCAGACCAATGCTGCTGCGACATCATAATTGCGAGATCCGGGCCAATACCCGCCGGCTCGCCCGGAGTAAAGGCTAGAACCGGTAACATTAGCTTACCACCTTAATTTTCAACCTTACGAATAAAGGCACGATCGCGAATCTCTTGCTGCCAGGTATTAAGTTCTTCGCGATACTTTCTGGAAAACAGCATTTGATACGCTTTCTCTTTCTTATTCTCTTCGGTTGCATCCATCGTGCGGCGATCAGTTACCTCAACAACATGCCAACCGAACTGCGACTTGAACGGTTCACTGATAACGCCTTGCTCAAGAGTTTGCACTTTTTGTTTAAACTGTTCCGCATAACTGCCCGGGCGAGACCAGCCAAGTTCGCCGCCACGTGAGGCAGAGCCTGGATCAGCCGAGTGCTCTTGTGCTAGTTCGGCAAACGTTTTTTCTCCGGAAAGTACTTGTTCACGGAACTTGTTAAGCATTTCCTGAGCTCGTTTATCAGACAAGATCACTGACGGTTTAATCAGTATATGACGAGCTTTTACTTCTTCCACTTCTACCTTTTCTTCCCCGCGCTTGTCAGCGACTTGCAAAATGTGGAAGCCGACACCGCTGCGGATGGGCCCAACAATCTCGCCAACTTCTTTACCTTTAACAACGTCAGCAAATAGCGTAGGCATGGTGTTTTCGGTCATCCATCCAAGGTCACCACCGTCTAACGCATTACTGCCAGAGGATGAGCGGATGGCGAGCTTGGCAAAGTCGTTACCTTCTTCCAAAATTTCAAGAATTGTGTTGGCACGTTGTTTGGCTTTTTCGCGGTCATCCTGTGTGTCGTCCGATGAACTGGCGACCAGAATCTGTCTTAACCGATACTCCGTTTGCGTTTCATCGTTTTCGTCGATCAGCGCAACCAAGTTGTTAATTTCTTGCGGCGTCACGCTGACACGACGCTGCACTGCCGCACGCTCGACCTGTGAGGTAATAATTTGAGTTTTTATCTGTTCTCTAAAAGTGGCCCATGAAATACCTGAGTCGCGCACATCTTGGCGCATTTGCTCAACGGTCATGTTGCGTTCAGATGCCATTTCCTGCAATGCTTGCTCAAGTTGTGACTCACCCACTTCAACGCCCATCCTGTCAGCAAGTTGTAACTGCAACTCCTGTAAAATAAGGCGCTCGGTCACCTGAGTTTCAAGCACCGAGTCAGACGGCGCATTTGAACTATTAAAGTCATTGCCATTCTTTATCTGTTGAATCATCTGGTCAATTTGACTTTGTAAAATGACGCCTTCATCTACAATTACCGCTACACGGTCTAGCGTCTGCTGAGCGTTTGCGATAGATGCGGTAAAGCCAGAAGCCACCAGCAGAGTTACCACAAAGAAGAGGGTCGAAATATGTTTCATTATACCTACCACTAGTTACTTAAATAAAAAGGTCGGCGATAGCCGTAGATACTACTTTCAAGCATCTCGATTAAACTGCCGCTGTCGGCGGAAAGTCCGCTGATGATAAACTGTAAACTGACACCATTGTCAAATTCAGTCGGGTTTGAATTATTTTGTATGGCAAAGTTATTTGCTGTCTCGAAGTTGCGATTAATCCGGCGGTAGGCACTTACCCGTACCGCCCAGCAACAATTGCTGTATTGCATCCCAAGCACAGCATCATTAACACGGTCATGGCTTAAGTCATAATAAACATTGGCTGCTACTTGCCATTGTTTGTTGAGTTCCCAAACCGCTTGGGTACCTACTTGCTCAATATCTGTGTTCAATATATTGGTTGCTTTGCGATGATTAAACTGCACCAGTTTTCTATCGCTTTGCCGGTACTCTAACGCGCTCTGACTCTTACGAGTCCTGTTTAGTTCCGTGTCGTACTGCACCGAACTGCGCAAACTCCATTGCGGCGATAACGCCCAGTTGATGTCGGCAACCCATTCCGAGTTACTGGATGTTATTTGTGCGCGGTCATTCAGGCGCTCACTAAGCAACGTGGTGCGGCTCTCGTCAAAGTAATAAATTTGACCAACACTGATACGCAATAGTTCGCGCTCTTTTTCATCAAAAATACTGCTGCTGGCACCATAAGTAATTTGGTTAGCTTCGGCAATACGATCCAGCCCAGAAAAACGTTGTGGACGGAATAAACCATTATAATCGTCCTGCATCAAGGTGGTGTCGTATATACCGATTGACTGCTGGTTCTCATAGGGAACATAAAGATACTGGACTTGTGGTTCCAGTGTCTGCCGGAATGAGTCGCCGCTGGCCTGGTAAAAGCGCTCCAGATGAAGTCGGCCCCTAAGACGGGCGCGCGGCAACGCGCGTGTTACCTCGTCGGCAAATTGACTATTTTCATTTTGCTGAAGGTAGTGCGTGAGTAGATAAGTGATTTCAGCTTCAGCGTCATAGGCTGGTTGCTCGAACGAGTAACTTAGTGACGGTGCTGTATGTGCACGAGTGGCATAATTACTGGACCGAGCTTGATCTTGAAAATAAGTTAACTCATTACTCCAGTTAAGTTTAAAGCCTTGGGCCGGCTCAGTCTCGTAATTAAGGCTTAGCTGCGGAAGTGTGCGGTACGGACTGCGATATTGACCCAATAATTCATAATCTTCGCTTCGTAACTGAAAGTGCCAACCGGATGATAAGTAATCAATTTGCGCCACCCGGTAGAGATGAGTATCGGCGCGACCAGCAAAATCACTGCCAAAATCATTTAGGTAGTTGTCGTCACTAATTTGCGTAGCGTCAATAAAGGCACTCCAGTTTTGGTTAAACTGGGTGGCGTGATTAATGTGCCAAAGATAACGGTCAGCACGATCTTCTCTCGCTCGATCATTGGGCAAATACTCGATATTCACCTGCCCCGCATGTTCAGGAAATAAGTAACGATATTCGGTTTTCAACATGGTTCCGCGTTCACTGGTATAAACCGGAGCAATGGTGGCGTCCATATTCGGCGCGATATTAAAATAGTAAGGAGTCTCTAGTTCAATGCCATTATTGGACGAAGAGTCGATGGTTGGATATAAAAAACCAGTTTTTTTGCTGTCGTTCACCGGAAATGTAAAGTAAGGCAGATAAAATACAGGCACATCGAATAACCTAAGCTTTGCGTCCCAGGCTTTACCGTAATCGCTGGTTTCATTTATCTCGATCCGCTCGGCGGTTAGTTGCCAGGCTGGGTTAGGTGTCGGGCATGTGGTAAAACTAGAATCTAGTAAGCTGACATGTTCACTAGACACTTGCAATAAGCCTGCTGTGCCACGCGCATTGGTGCTTGCCATCTGATAGTTTGTTTGCCGAAGCTCAGCAATTTCGCTATTACCATCAAAATAAAATGAATCGCCCGTAACGTTGATAAAACCGTCGGTGAATCGAACACCATTTTTCGCCTCTATGGTTTGTTCTGTCTGATCAACAGTGGCAGACTCTGTCATCAGCCATTGTGAATTACGCTGAATAACAACATCACCAAAAAAGTTAGCGCGTTGATCATTAAAGATCTCAGCCTGCTGTGAACGAACAGCAACTTCGTCCTGAGCCAGCGATTGTTCAAACTCAGGATAGCTAAAGTCGGTTGCGTTGGCTGCAGCAGGTTGGCAAACCCGATTCGTGTCTATCTCTGCCGTTTGCACAGCGTGCGCCGGCAGGGCAATGAAGGCTAGCCCTAACAGAGACTTAACGGTTGTTTTGTAGCGAACAGGCAATGGCGAATCCGTTAAATTTTATAATGTTTTAAAGATTGTTTAGCGCGAGTGCTATGATATAGCAATTTTCTTGATTTCGCTATTTGATACACTGCTTGTTTTGCATCGACGCGGTATAGGGGGCAACGTTGGAAGATCTAAGGGAACTCGATTTAAAAGCTTGGTGTGAGGCGCAAACCGGAGTTCGCCAGGCGCAGCTTGAAGCCGTTTCTGGAGATGCCAGTTTCCGCCGCTACTTTAGAGCGTCAGATGGCCGACAAAGTTTAATAGCGGTTGACTGTCCGCCGGATAAAGAAGATATGACGCCGTTTATTGCTGTGGCTGATGCTTATCAACAAGCTGGTGTTCAGGTGCCTTCCATTATTGCCGTCGATCAGCAGCAAGGATTTATGCTGCAATCGGATTTCGGACATATTTTGTTGTTGAGCAAGTTACATCCGCGTAATGTGCGTCAGTTTTATTCGAGGGCGCTACAGGTTTTGCCTCAAGTCATGTCAGTAACAGAAACTCAGCTTGGTCCGTTGCCAGATTATGATGAAGCATTGTTAGAGCGTGAACTAGAGTTATTTAAAGACTGGTTGCTGAAAGAGCATATAAGGCTGGACTGGGATACAAGCGACGACAAAATATGGACTGAATTTTGTCAGCAGATGATTGAGAATGCGCGTCAACAGCCGCAAGTTGGTGTACATAGAGATTACCACTCGCGTAATCTAATGGTGTTGGCTAACGACGAATTAGGCATTATTGATTTTCAGGATGCGGTTTCAGGACCGATAACCTACGACGCCGTTTCATTGCTTAGAGATTGCTATATCGAATGGTCGGCAGAATTGGTGACAGAGCTAGCGCAAGAGCTACGCACCCAACTCATTGATAACCAGCAGCTAGCAGCCAGTGTCTCTAGCGAGCAATGGCAGCATTGGTTTGATTGGATGGGGTTACAACGGCACACCAAAGCGGCTGGCATTTTTGCGCGACTAGCTCATCGGGACGACAAACCCGGGTATTTAAGAGACGTTCCACGCACTTTGAACTACTTGATGAAGGTAAGTGCTAACTATCCCGAACTGGCGCGTTATCATCAATGGTTAACGGATAAAGTTGTACCGGCCTGGGAGCGGCAATGAAAGCGATGATTCTGGCCGCTGGCCGCGGTCAACGTATGCGTCCGTTAACGGATAAAACACCAAAGCCATTGTTAACGGTTAATGGGACTCCGTTGATTGAGTATCACCTGCAGAAACTCGCTCAGCAAGGTATTAGAGAGGTTGTTATTAATCATGCCTGGCTTGGTGAACAAATAGAAAATACGCTGGGAGATGGCTCTCGCTGGGGTCTGACGATTCATTATTCGCCAGAGCCAGAAGGGGGCCTGGAAACCGCAGGTGGTATTATCAACGCTTTACCAATGCTGGGCGAACAACCATTTTGGGTAATTAACGGTGACATTTGGACCGACATAGATTTTGCAGGACTACCCAAAAGGCTAGAAAACGAACAACTCGCTCATCTTATTATGGTAGAAAACCCAGAGCATAATACTGCTGGAGACTTTGCTGTCGTTGCCGGCCGGTTGGCGCCGAAAAGCAAACAAAAACGAGCTTACACGTATTCCGGTATTGGGTTATATAGACCACAATGGTTTGTTGAAAAGAAAGTTGAAAAACGTGCATTGAGGCCGCTATTTGAAGCGGCGATTGCAGAACAAAAAATTGCCGCCAGTGTGGTATTGGATTGTCATTGGACAGATGTTGGCACACCGCAGCGACTAGAGAGATTAGAGCAGTTATTGAGAGGTTCACATGGTTTGGGGTAAGGTCATCGGCGCATTAGCAGGGTATTTATTTTTAAGAATACCCGGGGCGATTATTGGTGCACTTATCGGTCATTGGTTTGACCGGGGTATGGCGCAAGACTTTACTCGTAAAGGGGGATTTGGCCAGTTTTTGTTTGGTGCGGATAAAGCGGTTGATGACGCAAATTTTTTATACACCCTGTTCGCCGTTATGGGCCACTTGGCTAAGGCTAAGGGTCGGGTGACCAAGCAGGACATCGAACAAACAACCATGTTAATGGATCGCCTGCGTCTAGCTGGTGATGCTCGAAGTGAAGCTCAGGATGCCTTCCGCGAAGGCAAGCAAGCCGGATTCCCGTTGGAAAAAACCGTGAAAGATTTCCGCGATGCTTTTTACGGTAACCGCGACGTGCTGCAGTTGTTCATGGAACAGCTAATGGCGATGGCGCTTAACGATGGGGTGCTGGAAAAATCAGAGCACGAGGTGTTAGTTACCGTTGGCAAAAGTTTGGGCTTTACGCGGTTTCAGATTGATCAATGGCTGATGATGCAAAAAGCCGCATTCCGCTTTCACCAACGCCAACACCAACACCAACATGAGGGACAGCGACAAAAGACCACCAGTGCCGATGAGTTAGAAGACGCTTACCAAATATTGGGCGTAAAGGCGCAGCAGTCGGACGCAGAAATCAAAAAGGCCTATCGCAAATTAATGGCTCGGCATCATCCCGATAAACTTGCCTCCAAGGGCTTGCCGGAAGAGGTTATGAAAGAAGCGCAGGAGCGTGCAAGAGACATTCAGGCCGCTTATGACACTATCAAAAACAAGCGCGGTATGCGTTAAAGCCCCTGATGTTTTAACCAGCCTTTGAGGGTGCTGGCAAGCTCTTGCTGCGCCAGCTGCCCTGCGCCGAGTAATTGGCGCTGACGATAGTTTATTTGTTGATATTTTTGACTAAACTGGTGGCGTTGCTGCTTGCTATTTTGCACCCAGGAGTTAGCACCTTGACTATAAATATCCAGCACGGGTAGCTGTAGTTGTGCGAGCTGCCGCGAAACGCCTTTATTCAGCTGCACCTGTGGTAGGTACATATCAATGACAACCAGCGCATCCGGCATTAAATCGGGCTGCTGAATCAGTAACTTAACCGCCAGTGCTGCGGTCATACCTTCGACCACCCAAACATTGAATCCGGGTTGTTCTCCTAACTCAGTATTGAGCCGAGTCAGTCGATCCGCTAGTGCGCTTATGTGTGGTTCAAAATAACTTGTGTCGACCGGTTTAGGATAGTTAGAACTTGCTTGTGGCTGTTGCAGTCGATTCGGCTCTATCGCTTCCGCTGGCGGTAATAAACTCCAACTATGCCAGCCTAAATCCGGAGCCACCTGGTAGGTGTGAGCGATCAATGGCGACTGTAACGGGTGGCGCCGCCAGTCGGGTATGCTAACCATGCTACCTCTAGCAAAGTTTACCATGGGCTCTTTGTAGAGCGCCAAATAGCGCGCGTCTCCCTCGGCCTCGAGCCAATTAATCTGTTCCGGCGGGAGGTACCGCCGTAAATCATCTTGCGGCGAGGCGACTGCCACTGAACAAGTCGCCGCCATCAGCGCGCAAAGTGTAATAAGCAAGTTTTTTTTCATACTGAGGTTATCGGTCGCTAAGCCGTAACCTTGAGTGCTTTAAAACGGAGTGGGACTGGTAAAAGTTAACCATTGCTCAGATAGCGGGTGCATTATTTCTAAGCGGTGAGCATGCAACAGAAGTCGTGGAGCCATTTCAAAGGCGGCTGAATGAGCATAAAACTTATCACCCAGGATCGGACAGCCGAGCGCCTGCATGTGAACCCTCAGTTGATGGGAGCGACCCGTGTACGGCTTTAATTCAACCAAACTTGAATGTTCATCCTGACGTAACAATCGGTAACAGGTCTGGCTTTGTTTGCCGCGCTGAAAATCAACTTGCTGGCGTGGTCGGTTAGGCCAGTCGCAAGCTAAGGGTAAGTCGATAGTACCTTGCAACGCCGGAAGCGAAGAGAACACATGAGCGTGATAAATTTTAGTGGGTTGGCGTTGTTGAAACTGACGACTCAGGTGACTTTGTGCCGCTTTTCCCAGAGCAAATAGAATGATGCCTGACGTTGCCATATCTAACCGGTGCACCAACTTAGCATCCGGGAATACTCGTGTTACCCGGCTGTACACCGAGTCATAGTGTTCAGCAGCCCGACCTGGCACGCTAAGTAATCCATTTGGTTTATCCACCACCAACAGCTGCTCGTCCCGGTACAAAAAGCTGAGATAAGGTTCTGTTGGCGGCTGATAATTCAGTAGCGCCATTTACGGCTGATTCACTAAAATACGAATCGCATATAGCGACAGGCTAGGCTGTTCTAATGCTTTTAGTAGCAGTTCTAGCCGACGTTCGACGGCCTCAATTTCAGCATCACGAACCGACGGGTTTTGCTGTTGTAAGTCGACGAGTCGTTGCTTTTGCTTCTGCAGTTGCTCAGTTGCCTCTTGTTTCGCTTTCGCAATGCTTTTCTTAAGCCACTGCTCAGTCGCTGGTTGATGTTGTTGTATATAAGATTGTGCAGTGCTGCGCAGTTGCTTCACGATCTGGCGCGCCGTCTTTTTGTCTAAGAAGCTGGCTTGCTGGGTCAAAGCATCGCGTGGCACTTTACTGCTCAGGTCCCGACCCTGGCTATCGAATAACTGGCGGAACCGTTGTTGCGGGAAGAACTCCTGAGCCGCGATAGCGGGCGGAGCGGCAAGCTCGGCAACGTAATCCAGTTCCAGGAACCAGGCGCCCGCCGGCAGAGCTTTATTCTGTAGTTTAGCCACACAAACACTGCCGAAATCTTCAGTGGTTAACAGCTCTATTGCAGCCTGAACGTGGGGGTGATCCCAGCTTAAGAATTCAATATCTTCGTAGGTAAGAGCCGTATCACGGTCAACCGTAATGGTCATGCCTTCGTCGGTAAGCCCCGGAATAGCTGGTACCCGCATGTGTTCGCTGGGCTTTACAAACAATCGGTGCTCATCCAACACCTCGGTATCTACGCCAAACCGATCCCAGAACGCTTCCATAAAGTCGTACAAACTATCGCCGTCCGAGTCTGTTTGGATATGCTGAATAATTTGCTCAGCTTGTTGCGGACGACATGCGTTTAACTCCTGCAAGCGGTCGCGACCAGACTCGACTTCAGCCAGCAGCTGTTGGTGGCGGCTTTTCGTCGCTTCAAGTAACTTTTCTGGGAGCGACTCTGAAAAATCAAGCGCTTGCTCTAACTCATGGTGAAACTCTTCGTAGAGCGCCCGACCTACCGGATTACATTGCTCAAATGCGTTCATGCCATAGTGATACCAGTCGACTAATAGAGCCTCATCAGAATGCTCCAGATAGGGAACATGAATGTGGATATCGCCGTGTTGCCCGATGCGATCCAAACGCCCAATCCGTTGCTCCAGCAAATCGGGGTTAGTGGGTAAGTCGAACATCACTAGTTGCTGTACAAATTGGAAGTTACGGCCCTCGCTGCCGATCTCAGAGCACATTAAGATCGGGCTGCCGTCTTCTTCAGAGGCGAAAAATTCCGCCGCACGGTCGCGTTCCAGTAAAGACATTTGCTCGTGGAAAACCGCCGCTTGCATGCCAGATAGCACGCGCAATGCTTCGGCCAAATCCAGTACCTGCTCGGCCGTTTTACATATCAGCAAGGTCTTTTGTGGCTTGGTGTCTTTTAAAAAGTCCATTAACCAAATAACCCTCGGATCTTCAAGCCACCAGGGTTCACCTGCTTCGGGAATATACTCCGGCAGTGCATGGGTGTGCAGGTGACGGGCAGGGAAACCACCGATATGTTTGCGTCGATTGCGAAACATAACGCGTCCGGTACCGTGCTGGTCCAGAAGTTTGTCGAGCTCTTCACCCTCTAAATGTTCTGCTTGCTCTGCTAACTGCTGGTAGTGGTTTTGTTCTTCGATAAAGTTATCAAGATCATTAAAACGAGCAGGGTCGAGTAGTTTTAACCGCTGGAAATGTCCTTCTGTACCTTCCTGTTCGGGCGTCGCAGTCAGCAATAATACATCAGAAATGTTTTTACATAATGACTCTATATTGCTGTAACCTTTAGATTCAGGCTGCATGTGATGTGCTTCATCGATGATTAGCAGGTCGAACTCAGCTTCCGCAAGCGCTTGTTGCCAGTCGCCTCGCTGGATAAAGCTGTTACTGACAATCACACGCTGCTCAGATAGAAAAGGATTGTCTCCATCCATTGCTGCTTGTTCTACGCGGTCCTCGTCGAACACACTAAGGCTTAGCGCAAAACGTCGTTTCATTTCTACCAACCACTGATTACGCAAGCTCTCAGGAACAACGACTAACACTCGCTGGTTGCGGCCGGTTAACAGACGGCGTTGCAAAATCATACCGGCTTCGATGGTCTTGCCTAAACCAACTTCATCGGCAAGCAGCACTCTTGGGTGGTAACGTTCGGCAACAGTCTGTGCAACGTATAATTGATGTGGCAGCAAACCGACTCGCGCACCTAATAAGCCAGCGACGGGGCTTTGCTGCCAGCGACTATAAAACTCGCTAGCCTGATTACGTAGCAGATATAAGTCATGGCGGTCGGCATTGCCGGCTACCAATCGGGTTAACGCCGGATTGATATCGATATGATGGGACAGCTGAGATTCAGGCACCATCACTTCACTATCATCATCATGACGTTGACCAAAGTAAATCAGTAAGCCGTTTTGTTGTTTAACCTCGGTTACTGTAAAAAACCAGTCGTCGGCATGCTGCCCTTGCTGCCCCTCGCTTAATTGTAGGCGTGCTAGTGGGGCATCAGTGCTGGCATAGATGCGGCTTTCTTCATTGCTCGGAAACAACACTGTTACCTGGCGCCCGTCAACCTGGGTGATTATTCCTAAGCCCAAACTGGTTTCTGTTTCGCTTAACCAACGTTGCCCTAAATTAAACTCGCTCACGCTATATCCTTACGACTGACCTCTTAAAGGTCGCAAATGGTAATTGCCACCGTCAAAAAAAACAATCAATGTCATCACTCTGTCATTAATTTTAGGCTAAGCTGTAAAAAAACAATAATGATAAAGGTGCTGCTATGACCCAAAAAACTGCGGAATCCGCCAGTCCTTGTAAATTCTTCATTCTTGATACCAACATTCTTCTGCATGACCCGCTTGCCTTCTTAAACTTTGATGAACATAACGTCATTATTCCAATGGTCGTGCTGGAAGAGCTCGATAACATCAAAGACCGCAGTAAGGATGTCAGCCGAGAAGCCCGGGTCGCCATTCGTTCGCTTGAGGAAGTGTTGAAGGAGGCAACGCCTGAACAAATTATAGCAGGCGTACCGCTAACCCGAGTGCACGGCGACCATCAGGCAAATGGCAGCTTAGCTATTTTCCCGGACTATGAACTGGAGCAAACTGACTCGGTACTCTCATTACAACAGAACGACCACCGCATTATTCAGGCCGCTTTAGAAATTCAGAAAAAGCACAGCCCGGCAGCGGTAGTTTTGGTAACTAAAGACATTAATATGCGGCTGAAGGCGAAAGGCGCCGGCATGCAGTATGTTGATGATTACCGCACTGACCAGTTAATTGACGATATCCGATTGTTAACCAAGGGTTTTTATCAGTTCGAAGGTGATTTTTGGCAACAGGTCGGCGAAGTTTCTACGCAACAGGAAGGCCGAGATGCCTACCACACGGTGCCTCGGGAGGTACTGCCACAAGTTTTCTTCAATGAATACGTTATTGACGAAACTGGTAGTTTTGCTGCTCGAGTGGATGCCTATGATCAACAATTCGTCACGCTGCAGGATTTGGGTTACGAACGGATGATGGCCTATGACGCCTGGGGGGTCAGACCTAAAAACATTTATCAGGCCATGGCTCTGCAAGCTTTGCTGGATACCCACATGGATATGGTTATTTTAACCGGCCCAGCCGGTAGCGGGAAAACCTTATTAGCGTTATCGGCAGCTTTAGAAATGGTGGTCGAGCAGGGAATTTACGAGAAAATCATCGTCACCAGAAATACCCCGGAGATTGCTGAATCTATTGGTTTTCTTCCCGGCACGGAAGAAGAGAAGATGGCGCCCTGGCTAGCCGCAATAACCGACTCGCTGGAAGTACTGCATCGACAAGACGAGAGTATGGAATCAAGTCTTAACTACATTATGAAAAAAGCCAATATTCAGTTTAAATCATTAAACTTTATGCGTGGCCGGAGTATTCAAAATGCTGTGGTATTGCTTGATGAAGCACAGAACTTAACGGCTTCGCAGTTAAAAACATTGATCACTCGCTGTGGCGAGAACACCAAACTGGTGGTCTCTGGTAACCTTGCGCAAATTGACAGCTATTACTTAACGGCGGTGACCTCGGGATTAACCTATATTGTCGAGCGGTTCAAGGACTACCCCGACAGTGCTACCGTAAACTTAAATGGCGTGGTAAGAAGTTCGCTGGCGCAATTTGCTGAAGAGCATTTGTAAGCTAGTTAACTTCTACTACCGTGTATTGTCCGTTATCGATATAAAACGCGCTGCTGTCTGCAATCTCTCCTGCCGGCATCAGCGTGGGTCCAGCCACTTCCATTAACACTAAAGTTGAGCCATCCACCGTAATTGTTTTATCAGCATCGGAGGCGTTCATGGCTATGGCAAATAGTGCATGGCCTGGTAGATAGACGATTGCCATCTTGGCTTGCGGGATAATAGGTCTGAGAATGGCGGCCATGAGCGCACTTTTACTGTCGCAGTCGCCGCGGTTGTAATAAATCAGCTGGTTAGGCGGGGTAAAGCCATCGCCCCGGCTATTAATATCGTCTTCGAGTTTATCGTAGGGGATTGACTGGATGAATTGACCAACAAAGTTGGTGTAGCTTTGCCGACTATTATCTCTTAATGTTTCGCCTACTTCAGTTATCAACGAGTTAAATAACGACTGTTGTTGTTTGGCGATGGATACGGCATCGGGGATGATACCCGTTTCCCCGGGAGGCAAGCTTATATATTGGTAATTATTGGCATCTAAGTAGTGCTGCCACTGTTGTTGGTAATAATGACGAACACGTTCAGCCTGACCTTCAAAGTCGCGTTGCTGCTGTTGGCTGCGGGCATTTTTTAGACGAATTCGAATGTTTTTTTGCCGGGGCGATAATTGAACTTCGACCCCACGCCACTGCTGTTGCTTAATATAACGATTCAGCTGATGAGCGAGTTCGCGATTAGCGCGCTCTAAATTATAACTTCGGAACCGCTCCAGTGATGACAGAAACTCGGAACTATCAACTGAAAACTTAAGCTGTTGTTGCTGACCGTTAGCATCTTGCCACTGGTAGCCAAAACTTAACTGGCCGTCTTGCTTGGTTTTGTTAAAGGATGTTTGCTGAGCAAAGGCCGAGTAGCTAAACACTAAAATACAAACGCCAACAATACAGGACAAGGTGTTAGTCAGTCGGCGTTTGTTCATAGAGCCTTAGAATTTCATTTCGGAAATGGGGTTATCTTCAAACTTTAAGTCGACTTGATACTCGACGCCACCGGCACGAACGAAAAAGTATGTTTTGTCCCGTTTAAAGAGTTCCTGCAATGAAACTATTTTGACGCCCGGGCGACGCTCGGAACCCCAATCAGACAACTCGACGCCCATGCGGGTTACCAAAATGTTTTTATAACGCTCATTAGTGATGAGTAACAGCTTCTTGTTATCATCTTTAAGCATTATTGTGTTGCCCGTTAAGGTGTATGGTTCTTCGTTACCAAACACAAGTTAACTCCTATCACGAGTAGAGAATGAGCCATTCGGCAAGTTAGCTTTCGACACTATAACGAATTATTTAAGATTAACCAATATCACGTCAATCAATGATCGTTGTGAGCTAATTGCCCTGGGTACTTAGAAAGTCCTCAACAATTAATAACGCTGCCTGGCTATCCACTTTACCTTTGGCCAGGTTACGAAAGCCTCCGTCATTAAAAAGCTGCTCGCGCGCGGCGGTGGATGTTAGTCGCTCGTCCTGAAAGATAACAGGAAGGCCAAACCGACCATGTAAGCGGTTACCGAATTTTTTCGCGCGCTGTGTGAGTGGTTGTTCAGTTCCGTCCATATTTAATGGCAGCCCAACCACCAGTTGGGTCGGTTGCCACTCTTTGATGAGCTGTTCAATCAGTTGCCAGTCAGGAATACCTTCACGAGCTTTTAAGGCATTTAAAGACGAGGCTGTAGCGGTTATTGACTGACCGACCGCCACGCCGATGCTTTTGGTGCCAAAATCAAAGCCAATTACCGTCATGCGTGGCCTACGTCGGGTCCTAATTGCCAAACATCAAACCCGAGTTTTTCTGTGGCTTTTTGCCAGCGTTCTGACACCGGCGTATTGAATAAGATATCGGCATCTGCAGGTATTGCTAACCAAGAATTCTCAGCCAGTTCTTCCTCTAATTGGCCTGCTTCCCAGCCCGCATAACCAAGTGTCAGTATAAACTTAAGGGGAGCAGCAGAGGAGCCTAGTGCTTCTAATATATCGCGTGAGGTCGTGACCATAATGTCGTCGCTCATTTTTAAGCTACTGCGCCAATTTTCCTGAGGCGGGTGGATAACAAAACCTCGCTCCTGTCCGACCGGGCCTCCCTGGAACACCGGTCCGGTTAAGTTATCCGATGCCTCCGGATAGATGATCTCAAGCTTATCCAGCAGTGTCGTGACGTTTAAGTTTGCAGGCTGGTTAACTATCAAGCCCATAGCGCCTTCGTCATTATGTTCACAGATATAGGTAACACTGCGTTTAAACAACGGATCATTCATTGTCGGTGTCGCAATTAAAAAATGATTTTGTAAGCTTTCCATCGGATACTCCTCAGCGCTCAGATACTTTTTATATCGGTGCGACAGCCGTTTTTTCAATAGGTTTAATTTAGTTTTTTAGCAATTGCCGAAAATAGTTTCGCTGCAATATTAATGTCATACGCGGCCTCTATCTCACGCATGCAAGTGGGGCTGGTCACGTTAATCTCTGTGATATTAGCACCAATGACATCCAATCCGACAAGCATTAGCCCACGACGTTTCAATACAGGTCCAATAGTTCGTGCTATTTGCCAGTCACTGTCGGACAAAGGCTGTGCCCTGCCGCTGCCGCCTGCGGCTAAGTTACCGCGAGTTTCTCCGGCACTGGGAACGCGTGCCAAAGCATAGGGCATTGGCTCGCCGTCGATAATTAAAATGCGTTTGTCGCCATCTTTTATTTCCGGTAAATACTTTTGTGCCATAGCATAGCGTTGACCTTTCTCGGTCAGAGTTTCTATGATTACTCCAAGGTTATCGCCGCTGGCGCCTACTTTAAAAATTGAAGCGCCGCCCATGCCGTCCAGAGGCTTCATGATGACCTCACCATGGCGCTGGTGAAACTCTTTAAGCACCTTGGCACTGGCGCTAACAACGGTGTCGGCCGTGAACTCGGGGAACCAACTGGTGTAAAGCTTTTCGTTACAGTCGCGTAAGCTTTGCGGACTATTAACCACTAGTGCGCCGTCGCGTTCGGCCAGTTCAAGTATCTGAGTTGCGTATAAAAACTCGCTGTCAAAGGGAGGGTCTTTACGCATCATGATGACATCAAAATTGCCCAGCGGGATACGCTCGTCATCTCCCAACTGATAAAAGTCCTCGGTTTGATCTTTTACTTGCACAGTACGTGTCAACGCGTAAGGGGTCCCGTTATCAATCAGCAAATCTGACATTTCGATGTAATAGCACTGATAGCCTTGCGCCTGAGCTTCCAGCAGCAACCTAAAACTGGTGTCTTTAGCCGTTTTTACAGCGGCGATAGGGTCCATCACCATAGCAAGGGTTTTCATAAATTTATCCTTTTAACGTGTCCACTAAGCTAAGTCGCCGAGTTGATATTGTATGATACTGAGTGCGGTTAGTGCCGCAGTTTCTGTTCGCAAAATACGTGGCCCCAGTCGCATTGGATTAAAGCCCTGGGCAGAGGCTAGTGCTACCTCATGTTCGGTAAAGCCACCTTCTGGACCTATCACCAGACGGATATCGCGACAATCTTGATAATTGCTGGCCAATTCGGCTAGCGGTTTTTGCGCTGTTGGGTCTAGCGTCAGCTTAAGGCCATCAAATGATTGCTTCGCAAACTCGTCCAGACTAACCGCTGGCTGCACGGTTGGTACGCTACTGCGGCCGCACTGCTCACAGGCAGAAATCACAACTTTTTGCCATTGTTGCTGTTTTTTCTGAAGTCGCTCCCCGCTTAATTTCACGCCGCAACGCTCACTGAACAGAGGGGTAATCTCGGTAACCCCCAGCTCCACTGACTTTTGTAGCGCAAAGTCCATGCGGTCCCCGCGCGATATGACCTGCCCCAGGTGAACCTTTGTTGGAGATTCCGCCGTATTCGCTACGCAGCCGGTAACCAATGCGCGGGCACTACGCTTTTCTACCTCATTAAGCTCCGCAGGATAGTCATTGCCATCTCCGTTAAAAAAGCAGACCGCTTGACCAGCCGACATCCGTAGAACTTTTACCACGTGCTGAAATGCATCGGCGGTTAAGTTAACATCGGCTCCAACCGACAATGGTTCAGGATGAAAAATTCTGGGAATTCTCATTAATGTGTTCTCACCCAAAGTCAGGACTTTTAGACGTCCAGAAGTAGAAAAAAAATAATTGATCGGTTACATTACTCGATAAGTAATTAACGCTTTAATCAAAATAAAGGAATGGTAGACATATGTCACGTCACCTGTTTACCTCAGAATCAGTTTCTGAAGGGCATCCGGATAAAATTGCAGATCAAATTTCCGATGCAGTTTTGGATGCTATATTAACCGACGATCCACGAGCTCGCGTGGCCTGTGAAACCTATGTCAAAACCGGCATGGTGCTGGTAGGCGGAGAAATATCGACGAATGCCTGGGTCGATATTGAAGAGCTAACTCGAAATACGATTAAAGATGTTGGCTATACCCATTCTGATATGGGGTTTGATGCCGGCTCTTGTGCGGTACTAAATGCTATCGGAAAGCAAAGTGCCGATATCAATCAGGGGGTCGATCGAGAACATCCAGAAGAGCAGGGCGCTGGTGACCAGGGGCTTATGTTTGGTTATGCATCGAACGAAACTTCAGTGTTAATGCCAGCACCAATTACTTACGCTCATCGAGTGGTACAACGCCAGTCTGAAATGCGTAAAAACGGTACGCTAAGCTGGTTACGGCCAGATGCTAAAAGCCAACTGACGTTTGTCTACGAAAATGGCAAGCCTGTTGCGATTGATACTGTCGTTCTATCCACTCAGCACCATCAGGACATTACTCAGCCGCAGCTTCGGGAAGCGGTAATGGAAGAAATTCTTAAACCTGTGTTGCCGGAGCAGTGGATTACCAAAGAAACAAAGTTTCATATCAACCCGACCGGTCGCTTCGTGATTGGCGGTCCTATGGGCGACTGTGGCCTAACCGGGCGCAAAATTATTGTTGATACGTATGGTGGTATGGCCCGTCATGGCGGTGGTGCATTTTCCGGCAAAGATCCATCCAAAGTGGATCGCAGTGCTGCTTATGCAGCCCGTTATGTGGCTAAAAACCTAGTCGCAGCTGGCCTCTGTGAACGGTGTGAAATTCAGGTTTCTTACGCTATTGGTGTTGCGCAGCCCACATCGATTAGTATTGATACCTTTGGTACTTCTAAACACGATGAGCAGGCTTTAATTGAATTGGTCCGTCGTCATTTTGATCTGCGCCCTTACGGGTTAATTAAAATGCTGAATCTGGAACGCCCTATTTATCGGCAAACCTCCAGTTACGGGCACTTCGGTCGGGATGAGTTCCCGTGGGAACAGACCGATAAAGCGGAGATACTAAAAGCGGATATCTAGCCCGCTAGCTGCTTACAAAATACGCATTAAATTTGCTTGTAACCCCCGAAATGTGGAGAATACGCGCATCAAGGTTCGCTTCTCACCGTTTGGGGGTTTTTTAATGTCAGATCGTCGTTATCTCGCTAATGCTATTCGTGCTCTAAGTATGGATGCGGTACAACAAGCTAAGTCCGGCCACCCCGGAGCACCAATGGGAATGGCAGATATTGCTGAAGTTCTCTGGCGAGACCACTTAAAGCACAACCCCAATAATCCAAACTGGGCCGATCGTGACCGTTTTGTCTTGTCTAATGGCCACGGCTCAATGCTGATCTACTCTTTGCTGCATCTAACCGGCTATGAACTGAGCATTGACGATTTAAAACAATTCCGTCAGCTCGACTCAAAAACACCGGGCCACCCTGAATATGGCTATACGCCGGGCGTTGAAACAACCACCGGCCCGCTGGGTCAAGGCTTAGCTAACGCCGTGGGCATGGCACTAGCCGAGAAAACCTTAGCTGCTCAGTTTAATCGCGAAAGTCACGACATTATTGACCACCACACGTATGCTTTTTTGGGTGACGGCTGTCTGATGGAAGGTATCTCTCACGAAGCATGTTCACTGGCCGGTACCCTGGGTCTGGGCAAGTTAATTGCTTTTTACGACGATAACGGAATTTCCATCGACGGTGAGGTTGAAGGCTGGTTTACCGACGACACCGCGAAACGTTTTGAATCCTATAACTGGCAAGTGATTGCTGGGGTTGATGGGCACGATTCTGCGGCGGTTCAGAAAGCGATTGAACAGGCACAGGCGAATGAGCAGCAGCCGACGCTAATTATTTGCAAGACCGTTATTGGTTTTGGCTCTCCTAATAAGCAGGGTAAAGAAAGCTGTCATGGCGCGCCTTTAGGTGACGATGAAATTAAAGTGACTCGCGAGCAACTGGGCTGGCAGCATGGGCCATTTGAGATACCGGCCGACGTGTATCAGCAGTGGTCAGCCAAAGACCGTGGCGACGCCATCGAGGCCAGCTGGAATAAGCGTTGGGTGGCTTATGAGCACGAATACCCGAAGCTGGCTGCCGAACTGAAGCGACGTCTGAATGGTGAATTACCGGGCAACTTTGATCAACTAGCGACCGAGTTTGCCAAACAACTACAACAAAACCCGGATAATCCAGCTACCCGTAAGGCGTCACTAAACACATTAAATAAATTTGGCCCGGAGCTGGGCGAGTTGTTAGGCGGCTCAGCTGACCTTGCAGGCTCTAATCTGACTTTATGGGATGGTGCTCAAGGTATTACTGCGGACGACGCAAGTGGCAACTATGTTTACTATGGTGTCCGTGAATTTGCCATGTCGGCAATTATTAATGGCGTTACCTTGCATGGCGGATTTAAAGCCTATGGCGCGACCTTCCTAATGTTTATGGAATATGCACGCAATGCGGTACGCATGTCAGCGTTAATGAAGCAGCCGTCAATTTTTGTCTACACCCATGACTCTATTGGTTTGGGCGAAGATGGTCCAACTCACCAGCCAGTTGAACAGATTGCTAATTTACGAATGACACCGAATCTTAATTGCTGGCGCCCATGTGACGCGGTAGAGACTGCGGTTGCCTGGACTGAAGCGTTAAAAAGTAAGACAACACCCAACGCATTGGTATTTAGTCGCCAAGGTATGTCACAACAACAGCGTAGTGATCAGCAGTTAACCGATATTGCTAAGGGCGGTTATGTCTTACGTGACAGCGACGACACCCCGGAGCTTATTTTAATCGCTACCGGATCAGAGGTTGATATTGCTGTCCAAGCGGCTGAAAAACTGACCGAACAGGGCAATTCTGTCCGAGTTGTGTCGATGCCATCAACCGATGTGTTTGAACAGCAATCTGCTGACTATAAAGAACAAGTTTTACCGGCTGCGGTTACCAAGCGAGTGGCTGTTGAAGCTGCTATTGAAGACTTTTGGTATAAGTACGTCGGGCTCAATGGCGCTGTAGTTGGCATGAACAGTTTTGGCGAATCAGCTCCTGCTGGTGATTTGTTCAAACACTTTAATATTACGGTCGAAGCCACCGTAGAAAAAGCCAATGCGTTACTGGGGTAGTTGTGAGTATTAATGTCGCCATTAATGGCTTTGGTCGGATCGGCCGCAGTTGCTTAAGAGCCCTGTACGAAAATGGTTATCGTGATCAACTGCGGGTGGTTTTGATTAATGAACCTGCGGACTCTAAAGCCATAGCGCATTTATTAAAATACGATTCGAGTCATGGCCGTTTTAAAACGGCTGTTAATCAGGTTGACGATCAGCTTACCGTGGGTGATGACAGTATTGCGCTCACTCACGAAACTGATATCGATGGCGTTGACTGGCGCGCCCATGGAATTGATCTGGTGATCGACTGCACTGGTGTATACGGCAGTCAGGAAGATGGGCAACGTTATCTACAACATGGCATAAAACGAGTGCTATTTTCGCATCCGGGCAAGCCTGACGTCGACTTTACCGCAATTTATGGTATCAACCACCACCAGTTAGAAAGTTCACACGCCATCGTCTCAAACGGTTCTTGTACCACAAATTGCATCGTGCCTGTGATTAAGTTGATCGACGATGCTTTCGGGATAGACTCTGGAGCGGTAACAACTATTCACTCAGCGATGCACGACCAGCAAGTGATTGACGCTTACCACCCAGACTTGCGGCGTACAAGGGCTGCGGGTCGCTCAATCATTCCGGTCGATACCCGGTTGGCGCGAGGTATTGAGCGTATTTTACCGAGTTTAAAGGGGCGCTTCGAAGCGATTGCTGTACGAGTTCCTACCACTAACGTTACCGCTATGGATTTAAGCGTAACACTGAATAGTGACGCATCGTTGCAGCAAATTAATCAGGTGATTGAACAAGCCTCGAAAAGCGATCTAAAGACGATCCTCGACTATACTGAGGAACCATTAGTATCAATAGATTTTAATCATGATCCCCACTCCTGCATTGTTGACGGTACCCAAACGCGTGTTAGTCACAAACGGTTAGTAAAAATATTATGCTGGTGTGATAACGAATGGGGATTTGCAAATCGCTTGCTGGACACCAGCTGCGTTATGAAAGCGACTCTGTAATCAGGCTTTAATTTCAGTAAATATGAGGAAACCCATGTCAGTACTAGCAATGGCAGACTTGGATCTAAACGGAAAACGAGTTCTTATCCGCGAAGACTTAAACGTACCGATAAAGGACGGAAAGGTAGCATCTGATGCCCGCTTGAAGGCAGCGTTGCCCAGTATAAAGCTGGCGCTGGATAAAGGTGCTGCAGTTATGGTGATGTCGCACCTCGGTCGGCCGACCGAAGGTGAATTCTCAAGTGAGTTTTCGATGGCGCCGGTTGTTGATTATTTAAAGCAATCTTTGTCAGCGCCAGTGCGGTTAGAAAACGACTACCTAAACGGTGTCGAGGCACAGCCAGGTGAATTGGTGGTGTTTGAAAACGTGCGCTTTAATGTCGGTGAAAAGAGCAACGACGAGGCACTGGCTAAACAGCTAGCAGCCCTTTGCGATGTTTATGTGATGGATGCATTTGGCACCGCGCATAGAGCGCAAGCCTCAACGCACGGTGTGGCTAAGTACGCTCCGATTGCCTGCGCCGGTCCGTTACTAGTTAACGAGTTGGACGCCCTCGGTAAAGCATTGGATAATCCAAAACGTCCGCTAGTAGCCATTGTTGGTGGTTCGAAAGTGTCGACTAAATTAACCGTGTTGGAGTCGTTATCAGGTATTGTTGACCAACTGATCGTGGGTGGCGGAATCGCCAACACATTCATCGCCGCTCAAGGGCATGCTGTCGGCAAATCCCTGTATGAAGCAGACTTAATGGCAGAAGCTAAACGCTTAATGGTGGAAGCAGAAAAGAAAAACGCTGAAATCCCGTTACCAACGGACGTTGTTACCGGAAAAGAATTTAGTGCTGACACGCGAGCCGAAACAAAACCGGTTTCAGAAGTCGAAGACGACGATATGATTTTTGATGTCGGTCCGGATACGGCAAAAGCATTAGCCGAAAAATTAAAAAACGCCGGAACTATTGTTTGGAATGGTCCGGTTGGCGTGTTTGAATTTGAGGCTTTTAGTAACGGTACCGAAGTAATGGCAAATGCCATTGCCGATAGCGATGCCTTTTCAATCGCTGGCGGGGGCGATACCCTTGCGGCAATTGATCAATACGGTATCGCTGATAAGATGAGCTATATCTCTACCGGTGGTGGTGCCTTCCTCGAGTTTTTAGAGGGCAAAAAATTACCGGCTGTTGAAATTTTAGAACAACGCGCAAAAGACGCTTAATCGCCCAATTATTAAGGAGACAAAATTATGGCCCTAGTGTCATTAAGACAAGTACTGGACCACGCCGCGGAGAACGGCTATGGCGTGCCAGCGTTTAACGTTAATAACTTAGAGCAAATGCGAGCCATTATGCAGGCCGCACAGAAAACGAATAGCCCAGTTATTGTGCAGGCTTCTGCCGGTGCTCGTAAATATGCCGGAGCGCCTTTCCTGCGTCACTTAATTCAAGCAGCGGTTGAAGAGTGGCCAGACATTCCGGTGGTTGTTCATCAGGATCATGGTACATCACCTGCGGTCTGCCAGCGTTCGATTCAGCTAGGTTTCTCATCCGTAATGATGGACGGTTCTTTGTTGGAAGACGGTAAAACTCCGGCTGACTATGATTACAATGTTCGGGTAACACAGCAGACAGTCGCTATGGCACATGCTTGCGGAGTTTCTGTCGAAGGTGAACTGGGTTGCCTTGGCTCACTGGAAACCGGTGAAGCGGGCGAAGAAGACGGCGTAGGTGCGGAAGGCAAGCTATCGCATGAGCAGTTGTTAACGGATCCAGAAGAAGCGGCCGACTTTGTTAAAGCAACGCAAGTGGACGCATTGGCAATTGCCTGTGGTACCTCACACGGTGCTTATAAGTTTACTCGTCCACCAACGGGCGATATTTTGGCGATTGACCGCATTAAAGAGATTAATCGTCGCATTCCGAATACCCATTTGGTGATGCACGGCTCATCTTCAGTGCCACAAGATTGGCTAGCGATCATTAACGAACATGGTGGCGAAATTCCAGAGACTTACGGTGTACCTGTGGAACAAATTCAGGAAGGCATTAAGAACGGTGTTCGTAAGGTAAATATCGATACCGATCTGCGTCTAGCCTCGACGGGTGCTATTCGTCGGCATTTAACTGAAAACCCTTCAAACTTCGATCCTCGTAAATATTTTGCAGCGGCAACTGATGCTATGCAAAAAATTTGTGAAGACCGTTATGTGGCTTTCGGATGTGAAGGGCAGGCCAGCAAAATAAAGCCAATTTCACTGGAAGAAATGTTCAAACTATACGAAAACGGTGATTTGAAGGCCGTTGTAAAGTAACGTAAAATACATCGTAGTTTGTTCATTTGTAGTCATGGTTGATCGAATAAGCGATCAACCATGGGAAATCCCCAGTAGGAGTTTGTGTGCGCTTATCGATTTTAATGGCCAGCTTGTTGTTTCCTGTATCCGTTAATGCTCAAACGTTAATGTTTGATGACGCGGATGATATAGATACTGAAACAGTTGAAGAATGGGAAGCAAGTGCTGAGTTTGGCCTGTTGTTTACGACCGGTAACACAGAAACTGAGAGCTTGAAAGCCAAGTTCGATGTGTCTCGTGATTACAAAAAATGGCGCCATAAAGGTGTTTTAGATTATTATACCTCAGAGCAAGAAGACCAAAACACCGGTGAAACTTTTGAGACTGCCGATAATTTGTTTTTATCAGTCCAGAGCAACTATAAATTCTCTGCAGATAGTAAGTCTTCACTGTTTGTTTTTGGCTCGTACGAAGAAGACGAGTACAGTGGTTATGAGTATCAAAGCACGTTAGCGGTTGGTTACGGTGCACGTTATCGCTACAGCGACGATATCTATGCCGATTATGAGGTTGGTCCTGGTTACGCTTGGTCCAAACCAATTATCGACGGTGTGCCGCAGGAGTCTGAAGGGTCTGCAATTCTCCGTTTGGCCGGAAGTGCACATTGGAAAATTTCCGAAAATGCAAAGTTCAATGCATTGCTGTCTTCTGAAATTGGCGAAGATAATACGAAAAGTCGTGCCGAAGCATCTGTATCATCGAATCTGAATAGCTCTCTGGCGCTAAAAGTATCGCTATCTGCAACACATAACTCTGATGTCGCTAACGAAACTATTGAAAAACTGGATACTGAAACTGCAGTAACCATTGTGTATAGTTTCTGACTATTAAGCAACGCTTCCCAAAGCCCGCCTCATGGCGGGCTTTTTAATAAAAATGTCATATTAAATTGGTAGGCTTTCGATATTAACTTATTTGCTTTAGATATCGATGCGCGTATCAAGTTTCAGTCGTCTTTCCTCACTAGCCGTTTCTTTAGTTTCAGTTTTATTTCTGGCACTTTTACTTTGGAGTAACGTCCAATTAAACCAGCTGAGTAAACAGCAAAAATCTTTTCAGCAAATTAAACAACAAATTCAAGTTGGTGTCGTGGCTGCTCTGACTAACTATCTTCAGTCCGGCGACACCATAAAGCTAAATCAGGCTGCGGACTTACTTCAGGTCGTTGACAAAAAATTACACAAGATGGAGTTACAACAGGCCGCTCCTTTGAGTAATGCAGTCAGGACATTACAACAGCGAATCGCACAAGATTATCGTGCTGTCGGCAAATTAGCAGGCCAGAGTAATGGCTTGGTTACTAATGCTGAACGCTCACTAACCAATGAAGTCTCCAGTCTGATTGACTATGCACAGCAAGGCTATAGCGAACAACCGGAAGTAGCGAGAGCTTATCTCGCGCTTGCTAGTGACCTCGTACAAAATATAACTCAGCTCATCCATGAGCGCGAACAGCTGACTGATAGTAATGAAGAAGCAGATGTGAAACCCGTACTGGAGACTATTGAACGATCAATTGCGGCTCTTGAAGCGTTGCCGCTGTTAGGAGTCATGGAAGAGTTGCCGGACCAATCAATGATGTTGGTGCAACGAGAAGCTCGTGATTTAGGAGAAAAAATTATTAGCGAGTTAGCAAGTTTAACCAGGCGGTACCCGGGCGAACTTAAGCAAACTCAGGAGCTGGTGGGAGAACGAACTAAGGCTCTCGTGCAAATTAAAACTGATATCCAGTTGCTTCAGGAAAAAGCGTTGCTGTCGGAGCAGGCAATAGAACAACAACAGCAACACACTTTAACCCAGATTAAATGGGCTATCGTGGGTTTGGTCGCTTTGTTAATTGTCTTTGCCTTGACGAATTTTGTATTAATGAAACGTATGGTTCTTAGTCCATTAAGAACACTTAGAGATGCGATGCAGAGGCTCGTTCAGGAAGGACAAATGGAATCACTACCGAGTTCTGGAGCGCGGTCCGAAATGGGCGAAATAGCCGAAAGCTTTAACACGTTACTGACTATTAATTCGGAAGAAGAACAGCGTAAAAAGCAACAAATGAAAGTAGTAAAAGGAGCGTTGAATACCATTGCCGATGAAATTCGACAAGTGACTGATAGCAGCGAGGGTAGTAGTCGAAGTGCTAACCAAAACATGCAGCAATTACAGCAACTATCTGAGCTAAGTGAGCAACTGATCCAACGTTTTGAAGTCCTGGAAAAAAATGCGCAGGCAACCAGTCAATCAGTGATGCGCAGTGAAGCCGACACGACCGGCCTCGAGCAAGCCTCGGCGGAGGCACAGCGGCTTATTGAAAAGGGAAGCTTATCGGTGAAAGAGCTGGCAACATCGGTCACCGAGGTAAACCATATCTTAACCGTGATAAATTCTATTGCCGAGCAAACAAACTTACTCGCCTTAAATGCAGCTATCGAAGCAGCAAGAGCAGGGGAGCATGGTCGTGGTTTTGCGGTGGTTGCTGATGAAGTGCGTAAGCTTGCAAGCCAAACTAATCAATCGCTGTCAGAAGTGCAGCAAATACTAACGCGTTTAACCGGCGCCTCGGAGAGTCTGGACGAAAACTACCTTTTAATTCAATCAGCGGCAACGGAACAACGGCAGAAGGTTACTAATTTGGCGGATGCATTGAGTGAAATGGGGGAAAAAGCCTCATCGTCTTCCGCTCAAGTCGATACGGCTTTCGAGCTTGTGTCGGCTCAGTCCGATCATGTTCAGCGTTTTGAGCAAACGATGTCGCAGCTGGTTAATAGCCTGAATGGGTCGGTTGACTTGTTACAAAAAGTTCAACAGCAGGCTGATCAACAGCAACAAAAAATTGATCAAGTGTTTGGACGTTAAAGGTAAGCGCTCTACAGGTCATAAAATTGTCTTTTTAACGGTTCCTTTTGTACTAAGATTTAGCTAACATTCGCGGCAGCTATGATTGGCTAAAAACTAAGGACCTTATATGTCTGTAAATTCATTTCTGGGGGTATTCGCTAAATCCCCGATAAAACCAATGATAGAACACATGGAAGAGGTTCATTATTGCGCTGAGTCACTCAAGGAGTTTTTCAAAGCTGTATATGCAAAAGATTGGGCGGCAGCTGAAACCGCGCGTCAATCAGTCGTCAAGCATGAACAGCGGGCCGATGAGTTAAAACGTAAGATTCGACTGAATTTGCCCGGCGGCTTGTTTATGCCGGTTGAACGTACTGACTTGTTGGAACTTGTCTCGCAACAGGATCGTATTGCTAATAAGGCTAAAGATATTGCTGGGCTGATGACAGGCCGTGAGTTGGAAATACCAGAGCCAATGATTGAAGCTTTTGATGCCTATCTTAACCGTTGTCTGGACGCCACCGAAAAAGCCAAAGAAACTATTGGCGAATTTGATGATTTGTTAGAAACCGGTTTTAAAGGGCGCGAGCGTGATTTAGTCAATAACTTTATCGCTGAACTCGATGCTATCGAAGCTGATACCGACAACCTACAAATTCAGTTGCGTAAAGATCTTCGCAAAATCGAAACCGAAATGAACCCCTTGGATGCAATGTTTTTATACCGCATTCTGGACTGGGTCGGTGATCTGGCCGATCTCTCAGAGCGTGTCGGCGCACGCTTCGAACTCATGCTAGCGCGAGTGTAACGGGAGCGACTGATGGATATTATTTCTTCTTATGGCATGATCCTGGTGATCATGGCGGCCGTCTTTGGCTTTTTTATGGCCTGGGGTATAGGTGCTAACGATGTTGCTAATGCAATGGGCACCTCGGTAGGTTCGAAAGCCCTGACCATTAAGCAAGCTATTTTGATTGCGATGATATTTGAGTTTGCGGGCGCCTATTTAGCCGGTGGCGAAGTCACGTCGACCATTCGCAAAGGAATTATTGATTCCGCCTATTATGCAGACCAGCCCGAATTACTCGTATTTGGTATGATCTCTGCGTTGCTGGCGGCGGGTGTTTGGCTGTTAATCGCATCTTTTCTGGGATGGCCAGTATCAACCACGCACTCTATTATTGGTGCGATTGTCGGTTTCTCGGCAATCGGTGTGAGTATGGAGTCGGTGCAGTGGGCAAAAGTTGGCGGTGTCGTTGGCTCCTGGGTAGTGACCCCGGCCATTTCCGGGTTTATCGCCTACCTGATATTTATGAGCGCACAAAAGCTCATATTTGATCGCACTAACCCGCTGAAACAGGCACAGCGTTATGTACCTTATTACATGGGCTTAGCCGGCTTTGTATTGTCGTTGGTCACGATTAAAAAAGGCTTAAAGCACGTTGGTCTGGACTTAGGAACTTTAGAGGGTTACCTATGGGCTATCTCTATCGCCGTAGTGGTATTTGTCATTGGTAAGGCAGCAATTTCGCGTCTTAAGTTTAACCCCTCCGATGACAAGGAAATGCACTACACCAACGTTGAGAAGGTGTTCGCGGTACTGATGGTGGTTACCGCTTGTGCCATGGCTTTTGCGCATGGTTCCAACGATGTTGCCAATGCTATCGGCCCACTGGCGGCTGTGGTAAGCATTGTTTCTAACAACGGCGAAATTTCGTCGAAAGCTGCGTTGGCCTGGTGGGTATTGCCGGTTGGTGCCGTCGGTATCGTGCTTGGTCTGGCAATGTTAGGTAAGCGAGTTATCGCAACGATTGGTAAAGGAATTACCCATCTAACACCAAGCCGTGGTTTCGCAGCGGAACTTGCTGCCGCTACCACTGTGGTATTGGCATCAGGCACAGGACTACCAATTTCGACCACTCAAACCCTGGTCGGTGCAGTGCTAGGTGTTGGTATGGCGCGCGGTATTGCAGCGCTTAACTTAGGTGTTGTTCGAAACATTGTTGTTTCGTGGGTAGTTACTCTGCCTGCTGGCGCTATTATGTCGATAATCTTCTTCTACCTATTAAAAGCCATATTCGGCGTTGCTTAAAAACGAACGTTGTAAATGGAAGCCCCGTTTTTACGGGGCTTTTTTTATGTGTGTACTAAAATCAAAAAAAATATTCTTTTCATCAAACTTTTTTCCCGCCACTATCGACTCTGTATACAAATTCATGGATATGACAGCTCGTGTTTATAAAAACAGATAAAAAACTGGTCCATCAGGCGTTAAATGGTAACGCTAAGGCATGGGTAAGTTTGGTCAAGCGATATGAAAAACTGGTCTATCACTACGGAATACGTATGCTTCCTAACGCCGATGATGCGTTGGATTTATTACAAGAAACGTTTACCAGCGTATTTAAAAGCTTACCAGGCTGGAATCCGGATAATCCTTTTAAACCCTGGTTAATGACAATAGCTCATCGCCGCTGCGTGGAGTTTTATCGACGCCGTAAAGAACAACACAGCTGGACTGAGGAAGAACATGACCAGCCGGCTAATGATAGCTGGAGCGATCCTGAACAGAGTTATGGACAACAGCAGCAGCAAGAGCAATTGCTGCGCGCTATGCAGCAACTACCGATCGAACAGCGAACGGTCATCGAAGCCAAATTTTTTCGTCAATTAACGACTCGAGAAATTGCCGAGCAGCAGGGGGATTCAGAAAATACCATTAAGTCCCGACTGTATTCGGGAATGGAAAAGTTAAAGGTGTACCTGGAGGGCGATTATGAGCAACAAGCATCCTAACCAAGACCAGCGATTTGAAAGCTGGTTACAACAGGCGGGTCAACAATATAACGAGCAGGTCGAGCCCCCCGAATGGGATCGCGAAGCAATTATTCGGCGTTATGGTCGGGCACAACAACGACCCAGCTGGTTCATGCAGTCGCTGATCTTTGCCTCCTTTGCGCTGTCATGTGTGGCTGTATCATTGGCGGTAGTCAAAGACTACAAGGCAGGTATAGATATGATGGTTGCGGAGCAAGTGGAGCAGCAGGTTAATGAACGTTTGAATGTATTTGAACAGCAGCAAAAAATACGCCTGGCGCAGCACAATAAAGATTTACGCAGTGACTTTCGTGAGCAGTTGTCTACTTCTACTACGCAGTTAGCTACGTATATCCTGGCAACTAACCGCGAGGAGCGAAAAGACGATATTCAGCAACTTGTAGAGTACGTGAATGATACTCGTGAAGAAGACTACAGCTTTTATGCACAGCAGTTACAACGTGCCAGTGCACAATCAGTTATCCCAATGTTGGAGGATGAATAATGAAAAAATGGTTATTAGCAGCGGCAGTATCAGCGGCACTGTTTAGTCAAAGCGGGCAGGCTCAGCAACCTTATCAGAGCTTGCAGAACCAGCTAGAAATCTTCAGTGGTATATTAGAAACGGCAGCAAAGCAGCATAAGGAAGAAACCGCTAAGCTGGTTTCCTTTGAGTACACTTACCTGCGCGATCAGGGGGTAATATTCCGCACTCGTTTGGGGGCGTCTTCATGGCACTTTGTCCGGCCTGATATTCCTGAGCCGCCTATGCCTCCGGATGCACCTGAAATGGGAGAGTTCGCCCGAGATTTACAATTAGATGTAGTGGTTGAGCAGGGATTACGAAGTGCACACCGAATCTTGAGTAAGCTTAGCGGTGAATATTCGGACGAATGGTTTGAATTGACCGAGCAACAACGCGATTTGGCTTGGGAGATCCGGGATATCGAGCGAGAGCTGCGTGACACTGAATTTGAGTTACGCAATGCTGATAGCGAGAGGACGGAAGAGTTGCAACAACAACTGGAGCAGCAACAGCAGCAGCTGGAAGAGTTGCGTGAACGTCGCGCTAAGATACAGCAGCAAGCTAATGAGCTGAAACAGGAACTGAAGGAACAGCAGCAGCAAGCTCGGAAGCAACAACGGCAGACGTTGGACCAGAAGTTAGCGAAAGCCGAAAGCTTGATCGCAGAGACTCTTTGTAACTACGGTGCTACGTTAAAAGGCTTGCCAGATGATGAGTTTATTAGTTTTGTTATCGAAGGGGCTAGCGCCGACACCGATGAACAGCGTGATAAAGTTTACGTATTCCGGAAGAGCGACGTTAACAATTGTCAGACAGCCGACGATGCAGAGGCTTTGTTAGAAACCGCAAAACCTTACTATTTTTAATTTTTGTCAATGACAACCCGACTCGGCAGCCGTGACAGGCTGCCGAGTTTCGAGTAAAATCCGCGCAACTTTTTAACTCGATTAAAATATAGCGCGATGATATGAGCCAGCCAGAGTCCTCCTTTAAAGTCAGTGACTTCAATTTTGACCTCCCGGATGAATTGATAGCCCGCTATCCCCAGCAGCAAAGAAGCGCTAGCCGTTTACTTGCCGTTGATAGCCGTCACCAGACTATTGAACACAAACAGTTTGTCGATATCGTAGATTGCCTGGACGCTGGTGACCTGTTGGTATTTAACGATACGCGAGTTATTCCGGCGCGGTTATTAGGTGAAAAGCTGTCTGGCGGGAAAGTAGAAGTATTGGTTGAGCGTATTATCGATGAACATCGAGTACTAGCTCATGTCCGGGCCAATCGAGCTCCCAAAACCGGCCAACAGCTGCGCTTAGAAAATGCTATTACCGCCACCATGATCGCTCGCCATGATGCTTTATTTGAACTTGAGTTTGAGCATCAACAGGGCGTACTTGAATTACTTGAAAGCTATGGCCATATGCCGCTCCCCCCCTATATCGACAGGCCTGACGAGGACAGCGATAAAGAACGTTATCAGACGGTCTACAACAAAGAGCCCGGTGCTGTTGCTGCGCCAACCGCAGGACTACATTTTGATGAGCAGATCCTGCAACAGTTACAGGATAAGGGCGTTAACTTTGCGTATGTAACTTTGCATGTTGGCGCTGGAACCTTTCAGCCAGTCAGAGTTGATAGTATCGAAGAGCATGTCATGCACAGTGAATATGCAAAAGTACCCGAGGCTACCTGTGCGGCGGTTAAGGCGACCAAAGCCGCTGGTAAGCGCGTGGTGGCCGTTGGCACAACGTCGGTGCGCTCGCTGGAGTCGGCGGCGCGAGATAGTGACAGTTTGATCGAACCATTTTTTGATGACACTGATATTTTTATCTACCCAGGGTATCAGTTTCAAGTCGTGGACAGCTTAATCACAAACTTCCATCTGCCAGAGTCTACGCTTATCATGCTGGTATCCGCTTTTTCTGGTCGCGAGCTGATCATGGATGCTTATCAGCAGGCAATTGAACAGAAGTACCGTTTTTTTAGTTATGGTGACGCGATGCTTTTATCGCGCTAACAACACAAAAGTTATGAGACATGATGAAATTTGAATTGGATAAAACTCACGGGCGCGCACGTCGCGGCCGTATGAAGTTTGCACGTGGCACAGTAGAGACGCCTGCTTTTATGCCGGTTGGCACCGTTGGCACGGTAAAGGGGATGACGCCGGAAGAAGTGAAAGAAACCGGCGCTGAAATTTGTCTGGGTAATACCTTTCACCTAATGCTGCGCCCAGGAACGTCCATTATTCAACAACATGGCGATTTGCACGACTTTATGAACTGGGATAAACCGATCCTGACCGATTCGGGTGGTTTCCAAGTTTTCAGTTTAGGTGAACTGCGTAAAATTACCGAAGAAGGCGTTACTTTCCGCTCGCCTATCAACGGTGAAAAGATTTTGCTGACCCCGGAAAAGTCGATGCAGGTGCAGCGGGAGTTAGGTGCCGATATTGTCATGATATTTGATGAATGCACACCGTACCCGGCAACCCAAGCAGAAGCTCGTCAGTCAATGGAGCTATCATTGCGTTGGGCCGACCGCTCGAAAAAAGCTCACGAAGGTAACAAGTCTGCGCTATTTGGGATTATTCAGGGGGGTATGTACGAAGAACTTCGGGATATCTCGTTAAAAGGCCTGACTGATATTGAGTTTGATGGCTATGCCATCGGCGGTTTGTCGGTGGGTGAGCCGAAAGAAGATATGATGCGCATTTTAGAACACACTGCGCCACAAATGCCGGAACAAAAACCGCGCTACCTGATGGGCGTTGGCAAACCTGAGGATTTGGTCGAAGCGGTACGGCGCGGGATTGATATGTTCGATTGTGTGATGCCCACTCGAAACGCTCGCAATGGCCATTTGTTTATCAGCAGTGGTGTGGTAAAAATACGTAACGCCGTTCATCGCACCGATACCGGCCCGCTTGATACCGATTGTGATTGCTATACCTGTAAAAACTACTCGCGGGCTTACTTACATCATTTAGACAGAACTAATGAAATGCTGGGTGCGCGGTTAAACACGATTCATAATTTGCGTTTTTACCAGCGGGTTATGGGGGATATGCGTGATGCCTTGGATAACGGCACGTTTGATCAATACGTAGAGCGGTTCTATCAACTAAGAGATCAACAGGTACCGCCACTGGACTGTTGATTTTCAGCCTTAATGATACAACGTAGCTGTTGATACCGTTGTGAATTAGGGTGTTGTTCAAGAGCGCTGGACACAGCGGACAGCGCTCGTTCCCGCCAACGAGAATGTAAATGGGGTTGGGAACGATGAAGCTTAGCAAGCTTGAAATAAATTTTCGCTAATGCGTACGCACGGATATGCTGCTCCACCTCGGTTTTTTCAATGCGTGATGCAGTATCGAGCAATAAAGCTGTTCTCTCCGATGGATTGAACAAACCGTCGTCGCGCTCCAAAAAGTCGATAAACTCTGATAGTGCGGTAATTTCAGCTGAGTTGTTTTTAAGCGCTGACTGAAAGAAGCGAACGGTTAAATTCGCCTGTTGTCGCGCCTCTCTCAGTCGGTTCTGCCGTAGTAGTTCCTTGGTATATAAAGAATAAGCGATGCCTTGATGGGTCCAGATTGATTCAACATCAATTTGCTCAAGAGGCTCTGTCGTTGCTATTGAGTTGTTATCTGAAAAAGCGGCGATGGTGGCAGTAAACAAAATGGTAATGGTGATGACCAAAGCTGTGACTGGAAACCAGGAGTAGCGTTGATAGCGGTAAGCGGCAAGGTTTTGTGCCAACAAACTTGCAGACTGGATTCGTTGCGCCGGATCGTTAGCGACACACTTAACAATTAACTTTTTTAGCCGAGCCGGGCACTGTGCTGCATGTTCATTTAGTTGCTGTTCCGGATTAGAAGTTGGCGCCTGACCCGTGAACAGAAAAAACATCAAAGCACCAAGGCTGTATATATCAACAAGTTCGCGGCGATGTGTTTGTTTCAATTTAGGATCATTTTGCTCTGGTGCCGAGAACAATGGGGTTAGACCAAACCCCGTTTGCCTATTGCGGTATGCTTTTGATGGTGTATCAGCAACGCTAAGATCGATTAACGTCGGAATGGGTTCATCAGAGTTATTATGTTTAATAATGACATTAGTCGGATTAATGTCATTATGTACTAGGCCTGCAGCATGCAGTTGAGCGACGCCTTCGGCTAGTTTCTGAATAAGTCTAACCGTCGTTTCTATGTTGAGTTGACCGGCAAGCTCCGACAGTCGTGCTCCTTCAATGAGCTCCATCACCATAAACAGCGAAGAATGTTCATCTACAGGCTCGCCGATGTCATAAATAGAACACAAACTGGGGTGGTTTACTTTTGCCAGCGCGCGAGCCTCGCTGACGAGTCGTTGGCGAGTAACAAAGGTAGGGTTCCGAATAAACTTGATGGCGACCATGCGCTGCAATAGGTCGTCCCAAGCTTTAAACACCAGTCCACTGCCGCCACTGCCGAGATAACCTTTACAGTGATAGCGGCTCGCAATTCGATACGGAAAGCGAAGCGGATCAGCCGTTTTATCAACTCCCTCTTCAGTCAATATCGCATCCTTTCTTGCTGATTTTAGATCAGTTTCAGTTTACAGAATAATAGACTGTTTACCCAAAGGGGATAATTTCTAAGGCCATCTAATAGCCTCAGTGGCGTCACTTGACGTCAATAAATGAATATTAGCAATGCATCTTAACAAATGCCAAAATTGAGCTATTCTAAATGGCAAAGCTAATAACAATAATTATTATGTCGGATCATGCGCACAAGCTTATAGACTCAGGTTACAACCAGATCGTCGAACTGCAGAAGTCGGGTTCCGATGCGCAGGGCGCTGGTCAAACATCGTTGCATTTAACCCTTATTGGTCAGCATTATCCGGATTACTTGATCTTGGAGTTGCCCTGTTATTATCGCTGGCAGGACGTGCTGCCAGAATTGCGAGCCAGCGACAAATTGATTATGCGGACGATTTCTCAGCAGGGTGAGGTAATCGCCGGTTATGTAAATCTGGTGCATGCAACACAGTTCCCCGATAAATTGCTGTTTGTCTCCTACCCACAACAAATGCAGTCCAAGCCGCTAAGAAAAACACCGCGAATGGCAATAGACGTTAGTGGTCAGCTGATGCTGGGTGATGAAGACGGCCCAATGATCAACGGCTATTTAAAAGATATCTCTGCCAATGGGTTTGGTTTTGATTGTGAAGGGATACTGCCGTGTATCGAAGCCGAGTTAATAGCACAGCAGCCGGTGTTAAATATTCAGTTTAGTGACGACGAACACGAGTCTTTCGCGGTAAAAATACGGGCTGTAGAAAAGCGCGGGCCAAAGCAATGGCGAATCGGTTTAGAGAGTGATTTAACCGACGAAGACAGAATAGAGTTGATGCATCGATTACTGCTTAATTCGCTGCCTGTTATTCGGCTAAAACAGGTGCAGCGATCAGAACGATCAAATTCGGATAATGCTTTACAAGACTAATCTGACTCGGTACAATTCAGCACTAATTAAACCCGATGTGGTTAAATTTTAACCAAAACAGATAATTTATCCGAGGTGATTTTTTAATGCCAGTCGTTAAAGTGAAAGAAAACGAGCCGTTTGACGTAGCACTGCGTCGTTTCAAGCGCTCTTGTGAAAAAGCAGGCGTTCTGTCTGAAGTTCGTCGTCGTGAACACTACGAAAAGCCAACTGCAGAACGTAAGCGCAAGAAAGCAGCAGCTGTTAAGCGTCATGCTAAAAAGCTGGCTCGCGAAAACGCTCGTCGCACTCGTTTATACTAAGCTAGCGACCGAAAGAGCGAATCCTTTCGCATAATGACAATGACTTGCTAAATTTGGTCTTGTACTGAAAGCCGTGTCGGAAAGCCGTCGCGGCTTTCTTGTTTTCGGGAACTCGTATTTGCTAAGCGCAGCTAAAAGGCTATAGGTGGTATGTCCGGACTTATTCCAAAATCATTTATTCACGATCTGTTAGATCGAGCGGATATTATTGAAGTGGTTGATAGTCGCGTCGCGCTTAAAAAAGCCGGCAGAAATCATCAAGCCTGCTGTCCATTCCATAACGAAAAAACACCATCTTTTACGGTCAGCCAGGACAAGCAGTTTTATCATTGCTTTGGCTGTGGTGAGCATGGCAATGCTATCGACTTTTTAATGAAGTACGATGGTCTTGATTTTCCCGACGCGGTGGAAGAACTGGCCAGCCTTATGGGCTTAGATGTGCCCCGCGAGCAAACGAGCAATCCCCAACAAAGTCAGCAACGCCAGCAGCAATTGCGTGATGATGCCGAACTGATGGCGCAGTGTACTAAGTATTTTCAGCATCAGTTAAAGCATCATAGTGACTCTGCCAAAGCCATCAATTACTTAAAGCAACGCGGTTTGAGTGGCGAAACAGTCAAGCGTTTTCAAATTGGCTATGCCAGTAGTGATTGGGACGGCATTTTAAAAACTTTCGCGAAAAACGACCAACAACGTCAGCAACTGGTCGACTTAAAGCTGGTAAATCGCAACGATAACGGACGCCACTATGACTTTTTCCGCGATCGCATCATGTTCCCAATTCATGACCGTCGCGGTCGAGTGGTCGGATTCGGTGGCCGGGTCATTGATTCGGATGGCCCCAAATACCTGAACTCTCCGGAAACTCGACTGTTTCATAAAGGTCATGAGCTATATGGTTTTTGGCAGTTACAGCAAAAACGACAAAAACCCGCTCAGGTAGTTATCGTAGAAGGTTACATGGATGTCGTCGGGTTGGCGCAAGCTGGCATCGATTATTCGGTCGCATCTTTAGGTACCGCCACCACCACAGAACAACTTCAGCGGTTGTTCAGAACAACCTCTAAAGTCGTGTGTTGCTACGACGGTGACAGAGCCGGGCGTGACGCTGCCTGGCGAGCTCTGGAAAATGCATTGCCGTTGTTAAAAGATGGCGTCGATATGCGTTTTCTGTTCCTGCCAGACGGACAAGATCCAGACTCGCTGGTCCGTGAGCAAGGCGCTAAAGAATTCGAGAAAAAGCTAGGTGAATCAGTTTCATTTATTGACTACTTCTTTGAACATTTGTTGGCCGATATCGATCCAAGTTCGGAAACGGGCCGTTCACAGTTGTTAAGCCAGGCAAAACCGAAAATTGAAAAAGTGGCCAGTGATTTTTATCGCGAAGCATTAATGGAAAAGTTAGCGGAGTGGTTGCGCCGCGAGAAATCACAACTTGATCGTTACGTTGATAAGCCCAAACAAAACCGGTTTGTGCCGCAAAACGTAAAAATGACTCCGTTAAGAAAAGCAATAGCGCTGTTGCTGCAGTACCCGAAACTTGGAAAAACAGTGCCGCTAAGGGAAGAGTTAGGGCAGTTAAAGCTAGCAGGAATTGACTTGTTCATGCAGCTGCACAAGCAAACGTCCGAGCGCCCGATGACGACAGCGCAAATTTTGGAAGGCTGGCGCGACAGCGATTATCATCAGGCGCTTGAAAAGTTAGCGATGTGGGATCATCAACTCGATGATGAACATATTGCAGCTGAATTTAACGATATTTTTGTTTTTCTGATTGATCAATATGTTGAACAACGAGCAAATGACTTGCTCAAAAAAGAGCAGGATCAACAACTTAACAAGACAGAAAAACAGGAATTATTGATGCTGTTACAGCATCTTAGAAAAAAACAGTAACACTGGCAAAGTAAGCGTTTTACTGGCTTAAAAGCCAGCAATCTGTTATACTTTCTGGTCATTTTGGGTATTCTCATTTGGTTTCTCATTGAGCAAATTCTCACTGAGTAAGTAACAACGGGTGGAACGTCTGTATGCAGCAGAGTCGGCAATCGCAACTTAAGGTCCTTATTGCGAAAGGCAAAGAACAAGGGTTTTTAACATTCGCTGAGGTCAATGACCATTTACCTCAGGAAATTGTTGATTCCGATCAGATCGAAGATATTATCCGCATGATTAACGACATGGGGATCCGTGTGTTCGAAAGCGCACCGGATGCCGATGATCTAATGATGGCAGAAAGTGCCGCGGATGAAGACGCAGCGGAAGAAGCCGCCCAGGCGCTGGCCTCGGTCGATAGTGAGATTGGCCGCACGACCGATCCAGTGCGTATGTACATGCGCGAAATGGGTACGGTAGAACTGCTAACCCGTGAAGGTGAAATCGATATCGCCAAGCGTATCGAAGAAGGTATCAACCAGGTTCAGTGCTCCGTAGCTGAATACCCCGAAGCGATTAACTTCTTACTCGATCAGTGGGACTCGTACGAAGCAGAAGAACTTCGTTTAACGGACATTATTGTTGGATTTATTGATCCCGACGAAGTGGACGAAGCGCCGGTCAGCGCGACACATATTGGTTCAGAGCTGCCAGAAGAAGAGCTGGAAGAAGACAATAAAGCCGATGCCGATGACGCTGACGACGATGAAGAAACAGATACTGGTATCGATCCAGAGTTTGCGCGCGCCAAATTTACCGAGCTGCGCGACCAATATGACATCACCCGCAAGGCGATAACTGCGCACGGGCGTGACCATGCAAAAGCGCGCGCAGAAATTGATAAGCTCAGCGATCTATTCAAGCAATTCCGACTGGTTCCTAAACAGTTCGACCGCTTGGTTAAAGATATGCGCGATATGATGCATCGGGTGCGCGTACAGGAACGCTTAGTCATGAAAGCCAGCGTCGAGCAGGCGGGTATGCCAAAGAGAACTTTCATGAAAGCGTTCTCGGGCAATGAAAACTCGCTGGCCTGGGTTGATGTACACGTTGCAGCTGACGAGAGTTACTCAGCCGCGCTCGATGACATCAAGCCTGAAATTGAACGCTGTGTCGGAAAGCTATTAGAAGTTGAGCGTGAAACTGGCTTAACCATTGCAAAAGTTAAAGACATTAACCGTCGCATGTCGATTGGCGAAGCTAAAGCTCGCCGCGCCAAAAAGGAAATGGTAGAAGCGAACTTACGACTGGTTATTTCGATCGCTAAGAAGTACACCAATCGTGGCTTGCAGTTCCTCGACCTGATTCAGGAAGGTAACATCGGCTTAATGAAAGCGGTGGATAAGTTTGAATACCGCCGTGGTTATAAGTTCTCAACCTACGCCACATGGTGGATTCGTCAGGCGATCACGCGGTCGATTGCCGATCAGGCGCGGACTATCCGTATTCCGGTACACATGATCGAGACGATCAATAAACTGAACCGTATCTCGCGTCAAATGTTGCAGGAAATGGGTCGTGAGCCGTTGCCAGAAGAACTGGCAGAACGGATGATGATGCCGGAAGATAAAATCCGCAAGGTGCTTAAAATAGCCAAAGAACCGATTTCTATGGAAACCCCAATCGGTGATGATGAAGATTCGCACCTGGGCGACTTTATTGAAGATAACACGCTAGACTTGCCGATCGATTCAGCCACGTCTGAAAGCTTACGCAACTCTGTGCGTGAAGTGCTTGGTGGCCTGACTGCCCGAGAAGCAAAAGTATTACGCATGCGGTTTGGTATCGACATGAATACCGACCACACGCTAGAAGAAGTTGGTAAGCAATTTGATGTTACTCGGGAACGGATTCGTCAGATTGAGGCAAAAGCATTACGTAAATTACGTCATCCAAGCCGCTCTGAGCAGCTAAAATCCTTCTTGGATGAATAAAGACTGGATGAATAACTTACGATCCTTGGCCAGATGCGTTAATCTGGCCATTATTGGAATTAATGGTGAGGAGGCAGCATGGGAATGAACCGTGATAATTGGCCAAAGCGGATAATTGATTCACATCTACATATTTATGATGATCAGTTTCCGTTGATTGAAAACCAAGGACACATCCCAGAGCCTTTTTATATCGACGATTACCGTAAATTGGTAACAGGCATGCCCGTAGAGGGTGGCGTTATAGTATCCGGGTCATTTCAGGGCTTCGAACAACGTTACCTAAAAGCCGCTCTGGAAAATCTTGGCGACAACTACGTGGGCGTTACACAGTTACCAGGTAGTATCAGCGACGAAAAAATAATGCAGTTAAACGAGCATCGTATTCGTGGTGTTCGGGTTAACCTAAAACGAGGTGTTCACCGCGACATCGACGGTATCGTCGAATTTGGTCAGCGCATTTGGGACTTAGCCGGCTGGCACCTGGAAATCTATGTCGATAGCCGCGAACTTGACGATATGGTTCCGACCTTATTGAAGTTACCAAAGCTCAGTGTTGATCATCTGGGTATGGCAAAATCTGGCTTGTCGCAGGTACGTCGACTGGCCGAAGCTGGTGTTAAAATTAAGGCCAGCGGCTTTGGTCGTACCGAAGTTAATGTCGCAGACGCCGTTAAAAGTTTGTACAAGGCAAACCCCGACTGCTTAATGTTTGGCACCGATCTTCCCGGGACACGAAGCAATCGCTCATTTGAGCCAAGCGATATTAGTATGATGGTAAAAGCACTCGATGATGACGATGCCGTCGATAAAGTGTTCTACCAAAATGCTCAAGAGTTTTATAAACTGCCTTAATTGGCCGTCACTAATAAGAGTGGTACTGGGTGTCAGCACTGTCTTCCCATACAAAATTAAATAGATGGATGGCGATGATTTTCATCGCCATTGCTATTTTAGGGCTTGCCGTCTCCTTTTGGTTTTCGGCCAGTCAGACCATCTCCCATCAGTCTGAAAAGCTAGCTTCTGCATGCGGTAAAATAGACAAAGAAGTTGCCCAACTATTTCCCAGTAATGACTTCCGGCAAGTAAGAGTCGGTAATCCCGATTTACTACAACAACAAATGTATCGGGTAACATCGACAATGTCCGGCACCGAAGGTGGCTTCTGGCATATCAACAGCAAGTTTTTTGGTTACTCATTTCCTACCTATTTGGGCAACGATATAAAAAGTGGCGTTCCCGAAGCAGAAAAAACGTTACTAAGCTCTTTAGCGCAACGCAGCCTCGAACAGCGACAAATCACTTTGTCGGTGCAGCGTAATGATAGCAACGCTCTTATCGGTGTGGCCTGTCCGGTAACAACGCATGAGGGGCTATCGGCCTGGCTGATGCAACGTACCAGCCTGGTACCTCTGTCTTATACGCTATTATCCGTTGGCCTATTTTCCATCATTCTGGTGCTGTCGGTTATTAGCTTAAGCCGCACCATCGTGTTTGAGCGCAGTTGGTATAGCGAACGCGACCGCCTGGTGAAACAAGCCGAAGATGAAACTAAGCCAGTTCCGGTCACGTCTGGTATTAACGAGATTCAGCCGTTACTGATGCTGCTGTATCAATCGCGGCAAAAACGGATTAACTTGGAACGATCGATTTCTTCTTTGGAAGCCAAGTTAAGCCGAAACCATGAACTTTCAGTCGTGGCCCGCTTAGCAACGTCACTGGCGAGAGAGCTCCAGTTGCGCTTAAAAGCTGCAAATACAGACAACAAAGAGTTAGTAATTGAGCAGATTCAGCAGTTGCTGCATTCTTATATAAATCTGGATCTGCGCCATCGTAGTCACAGCGGTGCCGAACAAATTAATGTGAAAGACTGGCTTCAACAAGTGGCGAGCTATCATCAGCATAATTCAGCCGGAGATCAGCAGTCGATCAATGCAATATGCACCGAAGATTTAGTACTCGAGCAAAACTATTTGTTACTGCGCTACGCCGTCGATGTGTTTATCATGCAAGCTGTTACCTTTGGTCCCAAGCATGGCGAAGTATTGCTGAAGGCTATTGAGCGTGACAACAAGTTAATTATCGAGATTGTCGACGAGAGTGAAGGCCTGACTAAAGACGAAGAGCGGCGGATGTTCCGACAAGACGACGTGCTGCCAGAAGCCTATGGAAAAGGCTTGAAACCCGTTCGAGATGCACTGCAAAGTATCGGTGCAGAGGTCAGTTATCAAGCAGATGGCGAAAACTCTCGATTTATCTTGCAGATACCGATGACAAGCGACTAAAAAGTTCGTATAATTTGCGCCGCTTTTCAAGCAATCCAACCTGTATATGGCCCCTTAGCTCAGTGGTTAGAGCACCCGACTCATAATCGGTTGGTCCGCAGTTCAAATCTGCGAGGGGCCACCATTTTTAAGGGCTATTTCTGAATAGCCACCACCAACTTAGATTCCTTTATAACCTTACCGTTTTATCAATTATCTTCTACACTTATGTTAAGTTTTAACAGTTAACTTTAACCAACGGCTAGTTTTAATGACTGACAACCGCGACAAGCAAATTAGCGAAGCTCGGTTCCATAAGCTCTTTGATGATACACAAGCTATGTCTATTCAGGGCTATCGTGTCGATGGCACGGTTGTCTATTGGAATGCCGCTTCAGAAAAAATCTACGGTTATTCCACTAATGAAGCGCTGGGGAAAACGCTTTACGACCTAATTATTCCCCATGAGATGCGTGACGAGGTTAAGCAAGCAGTCGCCTGGATGTTTCAGCATAAAGAAGGCATTCCGCCAGCGCGGCTTAACCTGCGACATAAAGATGGTAGTACTGTTCCTGTATACTCAAGCCACACCGTTGTGTCACTACCATACGATGAGCCCATTATGTTTTGTATGGACGCAGATATGCGGGCGCTTGAAATGGCAGAGGCAGAGGTGCAGCGACTTTCGTACTACGACCCGCTCACCGAACTGCCTAATCGGCGCCTAATGCTTGAGCGTATTGCGAGTATGATGCGCAATGCTAACGGCGAGAGAGCGGTTGCTGCATTACTTATTGTTGATATTGATAACTTTCACAGTATCAATGAGAGTCTTGGTTACAGTTATGGTGACCGCGTTCTGGTGAGTTGTGCAAGATCGCTGCAGTGCTTTAGCTCAACTGCAGATGACTTGGCTCGTCTGGGCAAAGATGAATTTGCCATCTTACTGCCATGCTCTGCTATGTCATTTGCTGACGCTGCTGCAGAAGCCGAACAACTGGCCACTCAGATCCTTCGCGTGCTGGAAGAGCCCTTACTGTTAGAACAGCGCACTCACCAACTGAATGCTTGTGTCGGCATCACCCTAAGCCAGTGCCCGAGCGACTTAGCAGGTGATGAATTGCTACGCCAGGCGGATATTGCATTAAAAACGGCTAAGCGGTCTAAGATCAATACTATTAGTTTCTTTGACCAGGAAATGGAGGTTGCAGTAAAAGAGCGTTTACAACTGTCACAAGCTCTTAACCATGCCATCGAAAATCAGGAGTTAAGGCTGGCTCTGCAGCCACAGGTTAATCAAAAGAAGCAGGTTATAGGTTTCGAAGCTCTACTGCGTTGGCAGCACCCTAAACTGAACACGATATCACCGAACGACTTTATCCCGATTGCTGAGGCTACTGGCAGCATTATCCCGATCGGCGATTGGGTACTGGAAAAAAGCTGTGAAATGCTTGTGCAGTGGGCAACCAATAAAGCACACGAGCATCTAAAAATTTCGGTCAATGTCAGCCCCGTGCAGTTTCGTCGAGGAGATTTTGTACAACGGGTAGAAGAAATTCTTAAGCGCACCGGTGCCAGCCCCCATAATTTACGTTTTGAGCTAACAGAAAGTCTACTGGCCGAGAACATCGACTTTGTTATTGCACAGATGGAGCGGTTGCGCGGGTTAGGGGTTTCTATCTCTTTGGATGACTTTGGTACTGGCTATGCTTCCTTGGCTTATCTTACCCAGTTGCCGCTGGACGAGCTTAAAATCGACCGTGCATTCGTTAGCGACCTGGATAAAAAGGGTAAAGGCGAACTGTTAACCGAGACTATTATTAGTCTTGGTCGTAGTATGAACCTTGACGTTGTCGCTGAGGGCGTTGAAACGCATCAGCAGTTTCAACGCCTGCAGGATATGGGGTGCAACTATTTTCAGGGGTTCCTGCTTGGGGAACCACGTACTGATGTTTCAGGTTATTTAGAGTAAACTTCCCTAAAAATAAGTTTCACGGATTTGTTCTGAGATTTTAATCAGGCCCAGCTGCATGTCGTCAATAAACTCGTGCAAACTTTCCTGTTTTAACGACTGAGGTTTGGCTTTTAATAGCTTTGCTTGCAGCGTATCAATAGACTTAATCGCATCATCGTGGTGCGGTAATTCCTGCAAAAATACCTTAACCTGCTTCAGGGTATGTGCCAGAGAACGCGGAAAACGGGATTCTAATAATAGGAATCTCAGCACATCGGCCCGGTTAATGCGCAGGCGCAATTCTCGCCGGTACATCTGGTAGGCAGACATGGATTTAAGTACCCCCATCCACTGAATGTTTTCAAAAGCCGATTGTTCAAGATCCAGCTCAGGAAGCAGAGAAGCTGACCGTACGTCGATAATTCGGGTGGTCATGTCGGCGCGTTCAAGGTTACGACCCATGCGCAAAAAGGCATAGCCTTCATCGTGTGTCATAGTGCCTGCTAGCATGCCAGTAATGGTCTGATTGGAACGAATGACATCAGTCAAAGACTCGTAGCGATGGCGTCGGCCAACCAGCGACTGGCAATTCTTAACGGCTGACAAATATAAGGTGTTGATCTGCTCCCAGCTCTCCCGTGGAATAATTTCTCTGATTGTGCGGGCGTTCTCCCGGGCCTGGGTGAGCGAGCTGATAATAGATCCCGGGTTGTACTTATCCGTGACCATATACTTGACCACGCTGCGTTCGTCGGCTTCCTCGTAGTGGTTATAGAACTCTTCTCTTACCGACAGGATGTCGATAATGGGTTCCCAGCCAAGTTTAACCGTTCGCGGTAAATCCATTAATAAGTGCGAGTTCACGTTGATTACCCGGGCGGTGTTTTCTGCCCGCTCCAGATACCTGGACATCCAGAATATATTGCTTGCTACGCGTGACAACATGATTAAGCCTCCATATCCACTATCCAAGTATCCTTACTGCCGCCACCCTGAGACGAGTTGACCACAATAGAACCTTTGCGTAATGCCACCCGAGTCAGTCCACCGGTGGTCACCTGAATATTTTTTCCACTCAGCACAAAGGGCCTTAAATCCAGGTGCCTGGGCTCTGCCTTGTTTTCAATTAGGGTAGGGGCGGTAGACAGCATCAGCATTGGCTGCGCCACGTAGTTACGCGGGTCTTTGCGGACCAGGCGTTTAAACTTTTCACACTCAGCTTTACTGGCGTGAGGGCCAATTAACATGCCGGCACCGCCGGATTCATTGGCGGGCTTAACCACCATTTTATCTATGTTTTCAATCACATAATCGCGTTCATCCTTGTTAATACATTTATAGGTTGGAACATTAGGAATGATAGGATCTTCGTTCAGATAGTAACGAATAATATCGGGAACAAAGGCATACACGACCTTATCGTCGGCAACTCCGGAGCCAGGAGCATTGGCCAGCGCGACATTGCCTGCCTTCCAGGCGCGCATAAGACCAGGAACGCCGAGCAGCGAATCGGGATTAAATACCTCCGGGTCGATAAAGTGATCATCAACCCGCCGATAAATGACATCTACCCGAGCCGGGCCTTCAATAGTGCGCATATACACGACGTCGTCATCGTCGACCAACAAATCGCGGCCTTCAACTACCTCGGCGCCCATTTGTTGGGCTAAATAGGCGTGCTCAAAATAGGCTGAATTGTAGATGCCTGGCGTTAATATCACGATTTCCGGCTGTTCAATGTCTCTGGGCGATAGTTCACACAGCATGTCATAAAGATGAGAGGGGTAATCGTCCACCGGTAAAATATTATATTGCTCGAACATCTCAGGGAAAACGCGCTTCATCACTTCTCGGTTTTCCAGCATATAAGAGACCCCGGAAGGAACTCGCAAATTATCTTCAAGTACGTACACAGTGCCATCATTATCTCTGACCAAATCTGAGCCGCAAATATGCGCCCATATTCCCAGTGGTGGGTGAACGCCTTTGCATTGGGGTAAGAAGTTTTTAGATTTTTTCAGCAGGCTGGCGGGGAACACACCATCTTTGATAATTTTCTGATCGTTATAAAGATCATCAATAAACATATTCATGGCTTTGACCCGTTGCTTCAGCCCAGCCTCTATCTGTTGCCATTCCTGCTTGTCGATAATTCTGGGGATAATGTCAAACGGCCAGGCACGATCGATAGACCCTTCGTCCTCGTGATAAACCCGGAAACTGATGCCCATGACATGGATAGCAGATTCTGCTGCAACCTTATACTCTTCAAGGTTTTTATCCGTTAAGCTGCGTAAATAGCTGCATATGATTGCCGCCGCTGCGCGTGGTTTGCCGGACGCCCGTAAAAGTTCATCGTACAAGTTGTTTACTTTATAGCTTCCCCAGCGAATGGTCATGTGCAGCTCTCTTGTTTATTTTGTAATCACTTATAAACATAGCGGTTTTTGAATGAAAAATACAAAACTGTTTGTTTTTGTTGGTACTTAGTTAGAGAATATGGATAGTTTAGGCTCGACTAGAGCCGGTATCTTTGGAGTGTTTTGTGACCTATTGTTTGGCTATTCGTGTGAACAAAGGCTTGGTTTTTGCGTCGGATTCGCGCACAAATGCAGGCGTAGACTATGTAGCTACCTACAGTAAGATGTATCGGTTTGCCTGGCCGGGTGAACGCAGTATTGTGCTACTTTCGGCGGGCAGCCTGGCGACCTCACAGGCAGTGGTTAACGCCATAAATTCAGACTTAGAAGACCCCGATGCGCCATTTAATTTGCGCAAGGGCAAACATCTATACGATGTTGCCAGTTATGTCGGTAATTTGAGTCAACAAGAGCAGCAACAACATGCGCCGGCATTGGAGAAAAGTAATGCCAGCGGCGAAGCCAGTTTTATTTTGGGTGGACAAATCGACGGTAAAACCTGTGAAATCTATATGATTTATCCGCAGGGCAATTACATCAGTGCGTCGGACGATACCCCCTATTTGCAGATTGGCGAAAACAAATATGGAAAGCCAATACTGGATCGTATTATAACGCCAAATACTTCGCTGGAAGACGCTGCCCGCTGTGCCATGGTATCGCTGGATTCGACGGTGCGCAGTAATATTAGCGTGGGCTTACCGATTGAGCTGGCCATTTATACGAGCGACAGTATTGAAGAGCCTTGGCACAATAAATACAGCGCCTTCAGCCCTATGTATAAATCTCTGCAAAAACAATGGAATGAAGGTTTGCGACAGGCTTTTTCTGGCCTGCCACGATTCGATTGGGAAAAAGAGAATTAAGCCTAGTCAGTATAAGCGTCGCTGATAATCTTGTGCACAAAACGCAGTTTATCGGTTGCGATATTGGAAATAACAAAAGGATAAGCGTCGTCCACGCCCATGCTGCGGTTAAGTGCGTTTAACACTGCTGTTAGTCGGCACCAGTCGTTATAAAGCTGATTAAAATGCGCTTCGCTTTTGGCGTCGCCAGTTTCCGGTAATTGTTGCAAAGGATTGATTACCTGATGTGAAGACACGCTGAAATCAAAATTACTGGCAGTTTCCAGGGTATCCACCATGTGCAGGTAGTGGGCCCATGTTTCTGCCCAGTCTTCCCAGGGATGCATACTGGCGTAGGCACTGACCCAAACTTTATGCCAGTCAGCAGCCGGACCATGCTCGTAATAATTTTGCAGCGCATAGGTATAATTGAGTCGCTCATCACCAAATAGCTCACGGAACTCAGTTAACCAGTGGCTGTTCCGCACTAGCCGATCCCAGTAGTAATGTCCCGATTCGTGACGAAAATGCCCGACAAGGGTGCGATACTGCTCGTTCATTTCCTCGCGCATTTTAACCCTTGAGCTATGTTCAGCCTCTTTCAGGTCGAGTGTAATAATGCCCGCATTGTGACCCGTGGTGACGAAGTTTTTAACGGTAAGCTCATTGCCAAACTCGTCTTCTGTTTGATCTTCAAGAAACTCAAAGCCCAGGCCATGTTCTGGATCCTGCCGTCGCGATTTTACCGGCAGTTTTAGTTTGTAAATGGTATAAAGCAAACGCCGCTTGGCATGCTCCATACGGAACCAAAGTCGCCGGTTATCTGGTTGATCCAGGTTTGGAATAGTAAGGGTTAATTCGCAGGACGCACATAAGTCACCTTGTTCTTCAACGGGTATCATCCAGTTGCAGACATCTTGTATCGAATAATTTTTGCACTGACGATAGAGTCTGCCGTTGGTAGCGGCGCGCCAAACTCCCGCTTGTTGCTTGGTAAAAGCACTTAGCTTCTTGTCGTCTGGCATAAAACCCAACATTAGCCCACAACTGACACAGCGGGTGTTAGCAAAATGCAGAGTATTACCGCATTGACATTCGAAGGTTCGCATAATTTGGTACCAGCAATCAGATGCTCATTAGCAATGAGCGTTCATTTTATGCACTACTTTAGCACGATACTGAACAAAGAGTTTGCTTAGCAATTGGTAACTACTGTATTTCTGCCTTGCTCTTTGCCTTCATAAAGAGCCTCATCGGCGGCTTTGATCCAGGTTTCTAAATTATCTTCGTGCTCTGTAAAGCTACTGACACCAATCGTTGCTGTGATAGTTAGAGAAGTGCCCTGATGCTCTAAGGTTTGGTTGGCAATCGCTTCCCTCAGCCTTTGGGCAGCCCGTTCGGCCTGCTGAATGCTAAGTCCGGGTAGGGCAAGTGTAAATTCTTCGCCGCCCCACCGGGCGACAAGATCTTGATCTCTTACGCAGTCGCTAATCGCCTGGCTGACTGCTTCTAAGGCGCGGTCACCGACGTCATGACCGTATTCATCGTTAAATTTTTTGAAATGATCAACATCGATAAGAAGTACGCTGAGTGGCTTGTTGTCTCTTTTATGCTGCTTTAACAGACGCTGGAAACTCGTTTCAAACCCGCGCCGGTTTAGCAGTCCTGTCAGCGGATCCGTTTCAGAAAGCTTTTGCAGTTTTCCATTGGCAACTTTGAGCTCGCGCGTGCGTAAAGCAATTTCGTTTTCCAGGTTTCGATTGGCACGTTCAAGTGTTTTGGTGCGCAAACGGATGACGAAGTATATAAACAGAATGAACAGCAATATGGCCACTAAAAGTACCCAAAAGCTATACCACCAAGGGGCTGCAACAACTAATGACAACGTCAGCGGCTCGGCACTTTCTATACCCTGGCTATTTCGACCCTGAACTCTTAATTGATAGACGCCTGGCGACAGTGCGCTAAAGTTAAGTGACAGGTTATTGCTCCAGTCACTCCATTGATCGGTTACGCCGGCTAGTTGGTAGCGAATTGCATTTTTGTCGGGAGCCCGAAAGTCGGTGACGCTAAATGACAGGGTCAGTGTCTGGTAGCCCTCGGGCAACTCCAGACGTTTTGATGCCAGCGCAAATTGCTGTGTTACGTCTTCATTGTCCAGAGCTATGGCGGTTAATGCGATGTTAGAAGCAACTTCCCGGATTTCGATTTGGCTGGGGGAAAATGAACGAGCGCCATCCATACTACCTACGGTAACTTCGTCTACGGCTGAGCTATCAATCGAATGTTCTAGAAAGCTGCTTGTTGAAAGCCCTTCTGCTTCGCCTAATGTAATGATTTTATTGGTGGCTAGATCTAATCGAGCCAGGCCGTGCGAAGTAATTACCCAGAGGCTGCCCATTGTGTCTTCGGCCAGCCCCAATACTCGGTTTGAGGGAAGCCCGTCAGCCTCAGTAAACTGCTCGGTCTTACCGGTCTTAGTATCGTACATCCATAAGCCGCTATCGCTGCACAACCAAACTGTATTTGGGGCAAACGAATCAGCGCAGAGTAAGGTTGTGTCGTTAAAAGGACCTTCGGCTGCTGATGGCTTGGTCAGGTTAAGCAGTCCAGAGTAACGGGTAGCGCTATAGACGCCGGAGTTTTCAACAGTAACAATAGAGTAGGCTTGATCGCCGCGCAGCTCGCCAAAGGTTCTGTCTTGCCAGGAAAACACTTGTGATGAGAGTTCGTAGCGAACAATACCCTGACCCCATAAGCCAATTAAAATGGCGCCATCAGCAAGCTCATGTATTGCGGTGACTGTATTTTCCTCGAGACCGAGCTGATCTTTGATACCGGTAAAAGGTTCTAACTTTGGGTACTTTGTATCAGTTTTAAATAGCTCCTCGTTGGTGCCAACCCATAAATTGTCTTGGCTGTCTGTAAGCAGCACATTCACATCGCGTACCGCATGTTCCTTCGAAAACGGGAAAAAATGCCAACTTTGGCTTGTCGCTTCTCGTTTGTAAATTCCCTCGCTGCTAGCCAGCCACAAGTCATTATTATCCGAGTAATGCACGGCTTGTATGGGGTTATCAATTGGCTCAGGGCCCGCTTGACCTTCTGTTGCTGCCAGGGGATTAAAGAAATTAGTATAAATACTGATGCCCTGAAACAAACCCTGACCGCGAGTGCCAATCCATAAAGTTCCGGTTTGGTCAAACTGCAGCGAGCGGATATCAATATTCTTAAGATCGGTCCACTGGTCGTCTTTCTTTATAAAGGTTTTGGCTTTGGTATCGACCCGATATAACCCTTCGCTGGCACCAACCCACAGCGAGGAGGAGAGTACATTACTGTGCTCATACACGATATCGTTTACACGCAAACTGGGCGGGGCGTTGTCGCTGCTGAACGTTACCGGTTTAAAAGCATCGGCTTCGGCGTCAAAGTAAAATAAACCTTGATCCGTTCCTGCCCAAAGCGTGTTATCTATTTGTTTAATCGTGCGAACTTCGTTGGTGCGGTTTTGGCCAATATTCTTTGGATCAATAAAGTACTGCTTCCAGGTTGTTAATTCCGGTGAGATTTTAAAAACGCCCTGAGAGGTCGCCACCCATAATGCTGAACTTGATTCCGTTATCCACCAAATTCTTAAGTTGTTGAGTGGGTGTTGCTGATCCAGAAATTTAAACGCTAACGACTGAGTTACAGTCTCGTTGGCGTCAATATACTGCAAACCATCCAGCGAGCCGACCCAGAGACGACCGCTACTGTCCTTGAACAGCGTTTGTACCCGGTCGTTTTTTAGGCCTCTCGCATCGTCAGATTTTTTGAATTGAAAGGCTTGCTGCGTTTTGGAGTTCCATGCGGCAAGGCCATGTCCCCAGGTAGCGGCCCAAATCATATTGCCGTCAATCAGTAGTTTAGAAAAGTCAGGCGCATCGACTGACGGCAGGATAGTGCTTGTCCAGCGGGTAAATTGTTGACCATTGTAGCGGAGAATACCGTCGGTATCGGTTGCCAGCCACAATAAGCCGTGGTCATCCAACGCTAATTGGTAGACAGAAGCCTGCCGCTCAGCCATGTTTTGCGCAACACGAGAAAACTCCTTCTGCTGGATGTGGGTGCTAGCGTTGGCAACTAAGCTTGTAAAAACGAAGATTGTGAGGGCAATAAAATACTTTTTCATAAATTTGTGTTTAATAACTGCTCAGCTGGAAGCTTACGCTAGCGCATTCATTTAAACAATATAGATAATCTTTAATTTGACGTTGCTCAGGATTCTAACCTCGCTATCTTTGCAAAGTTGTTATAGCGTAATTCCACTAATAAGCTTTATTGAGGATAACGATGAAACGCTATTTAACCATTGCGCTGGCCGTTAGTTGTCTAGCCCCTGCTCAAGCTGAAGAAACGCAAACCACCGTCAACGCTTACACGGCAGGTTACAAAGCAAACTTTACCTGCAGTGCGACCTTTAACGGCAATAAGTCGAATCCACAAATTACTGAGGACGAGTTAACGGGTATTTACTCGCTGGTGGCAGAGTATATTCATACCCTGGATAGCTTTGTCGATACCACTAATCGTTGGGTTCGGGTTGAGTACGACGGGGGCAAGCGAGCCCGCTATTCGGTCTGGCGTCCCCGTTTAGGCTGCGTGGACTTGCCGGTTGGTGCTACGCAGCAAGACATTGAAAAAGTCTATAAGCCATTTACCGAAAACACTGCCGCTCAGGCGGATTCTGGTGAGCCCTGGCAACAACGCAACGGAGTGAACGAGTCTACGGGAAATAAGTCACTGGATACCGTTATCGAGCAAGCGTTTAGCAAACATTATGGCGACGGTGCACGTACTTCAGCCATTTTGATTGCAACACCGGATCAGATAATTGCCGAGCGTTACAAAGAAAACTTTACGCCCGAAACAGCGCAGCGGACATGGTCAGTTGCTAAAAGCATTGGTGCCAGCGTTATTGGAGCGGCGGTGCAGCAGGATATTGTTAAAGTGGATCAGCAAGCGGGTTTGGAAAACTGGTCCCACCCGTTGGATCCGCGTCAGCATATTACTCTCGAAAATTTGCTGCACATGGCTTCGGGGCTGGACAGTAACCAAGCGGGTAATCGCACTGATCGAGTCTATATGGGCGGGGGCCTGGTGAGTGATACGGCAACGCAAACGGCATTAGAGGTTGAGCCGGGTACGCGTTGGAAGTACGCCAATAACGATACCATGCTGGCACTGCGTGTGCTGCGGGAGTCAATCGATAACACAGAGACTTTTGTGCATTTCCCCTACCAATCGTTGCTCGACAAAATTGGCATGCATCATACGTTTTTAGAAACCGACTGGCAGAGTGATTTTATCTTATCCTCACAAGTTTGGACGACATCCCGTGACTTAGCCCGATTAGGGGTTTTGCACTTACAAAATGGTGTGTGGGAGGGTGAACAAATCTTACCCAAAGACTGGTTAAGCTATATTAGCAAGCCTGCACCCGCGCAGCCACCTAAAGGGGCGCCTGGCTATGGGGCTCAGTGGTGGCTATATAATGAGCGCTTTCCGGAGCTGCCTAACGACACTATCGCTGCGCGTGGCAACCGTGGTCAATTTTTACTGGTTATTCCAAGTGAGAATTTAGTGGTGGTTCGCCGTGGCTATGATTTAGCCGGCGAACAAGGCTTTAGCGAGCATGATTTTACCCGTGACGTGTTAAAAGCGCTGAAACAATAATAGCAATTGAGTTCACTTTTAAGGGTATTAGAGAGACCCAGCCCGGGGCTCTCTAATACCTTACATTGCTTAAAAGTGGTAGCTACCTCCAAGCCCAAAGTAACTGCTGTCACTGTCGGCGAACGTATAATTAAGTCCCAAACTGGCGTTAGCGGTTAGGTAGTAGCGTGCGGTCAGGCTAAGTTCCTGATCACTGGTGTCAAACACATCGACGTGGCGAACGTTAGCGTCAATTTCAAACAACTCGGTCAGCTTTGAGCGCACACCGAGTTGCAGGTTCCAACCGGTATCATCGTCGTTAACCGACAGTGCCGAGCTGCTGGCCTGACTGTCTACCCAGGTTACTCCTCCCGACGCGTAAGCGGTAAAGCTGTCGTTGGCGTAAAACTTGTAGCCTAAGTTGGCATAAAGGTTAGAGGCTTCAAAGTCGACATTAATGTTGTTCACAGTCAGGTCGTCAGACGCATAGAGATAATCCACACTGATAAGCCAGTTATTGGCCAGCGCAGAGCTTTCGAAGTCGATTGCAAAGCCACTAGCACTGCCACCGCTAGTGTCCAGGTTAACGTAACTAATTCCAGCGTTGTCAAAACTGGGAGCGTTAGAGGCTGCATGACTAACAGCAGAGGTAGTGGCGGCAGCAATGCAAATTGCAGACAGGGCAACAGCTGATAACGTTTTTTTCATAACCATCCTTAGTTGAGTAAAAACGTGTTAAAGAGTAACTGTTGTAATGATAAAAGGCCCGATTTAATAGCTCCTGCTGGCGTAAGACAAATCATTAATTGTAAGCGCTGACGCATAATATGATTTAAGTTAAGGCCAATTTGGCCGATATTATTTACAATCATTAAACATAATAATAAATGGCCCACGGTATGAAGCTAAAAGGCTCACTGCAGCGCAAACTTATTCTTTCAATTTCAGGTGTGTTGATTGTTTTGTTGGCAGGCTTTGGGCTTGTTATTACGCAGACAATTTCTGATCTTACCCGCGAGAAAACTGAAGCTCAGGTAGCAGAACTCATCAAGCTTAAAGCGGAAGAGATAAAAGGGTTTTTTGTCGAACGTGCGCGAGTGCCGCAAACGGTGCTAACCGACCCCCGCATTACAAATTGGCTTTCGGACTACGATGAGCGGGGAAAAGATCTAACAGGCGATAATACCTACCAGTCTATTATTGAATCGTTTGAAAAAGTAGTGAGTAGCGACCCGACCATTAAATCGATTTTTGTGGGGTCTGCAAACACCTACGAATATCTGTACGACAAAGGCCGTGTCGGTGTCGACACAAGTGGCCCTGACGCCGGTGACCCTGATAAAGGATACTTCACGAATAAGCGGCCGTGGTGGCATCAGGCAGTCAAAAAAGACGGCTTGTACCTGACTTCACCTCAGGTTGATGCAACCGACAAAACAATTTCATCAGTTTTGCAAATGACGCTATACAACGAAAATGGTGAATTTGTCGGTGTTGGTGGCGTTGATATTTTAATTACCACTATTGCTGATTTGGTCGATCAGATCGAGTATCAGGGGAGAGGTAAAGCGTTTTTATTAAACGAACAGCAGCAGTTGGTTTACTTTCCTACCAAAGATATTGACCTGGAATTAAATACTCAGCTGGATGATTTAGATTCGATATACTCGAGCAAACAATCAGCCAAAACCAGTGGTTTTGATCAAGCGGCGGAGGCCATGTCACGCCAGAACGCGGGCGAAGGTTTAGAGCTAACCTGGAAGGGTGACGATTATCAGTTGTTTTACGTACCAATTTATTCAGAAAACCCCGACATTGACTGGACGCTTGCCATTCTTGTCCCAAACCAGCTGGTTGAAGGCCCGATCGCAGAAGCTCGTTGGTTTTCTTTTGGTACTCTCATTGCGATTATTATTGCCTTAACGATTATTACCTACGTTATTTCCTTAAAAATATTTAAGCCAGTGAAAGAAATTGCACGGGCGATGGAAAATGTCGCGCATGGCGACGGTGACTTAACTCGTCGGCTTAAGGTCGAATCGGATGATGAGGTTGGCGCAGTAGCGCGCGAGTTTAATCGCTTTGTCGATAGAATTCAGGAACTGATAGCTCATGCTTACCAATCATCAGACGATGTTGATCAGTCGGTTCGTCGAGTTTCCGCGACGGTATCCGACTTGAATAACGAGGTGCTGGGTGAGCAGCAGAAAATAAAGCAAATAGGCAGCTCGGTAGCTGAATTGAATCGAACCAGTGAGACCATTAACCAATACGCTCAGGACGCAACGGGTGCGGCTAATGAAATGAGCGAGTCAATGCAGGTAGTGTCACAGAACTCGACCAAAACCCAACAGGTGATTGGCGACGTTTCAAAGTCTATTACCAGCGCGACCGAGGCGGTGGTTAATCTCAATGAAGACGTGGCTGAAATCACCTCCGTGCTGGAAGTTATCACCAGTATCGCGGAGCAAACTAATTTACTGGCACTAAACGCTGCCATTGAAGCGGCTCGCGCCGGTGAGCAGGGCCGTGGCTTTGCCGTAGTTGCCGATGAAGTCAGAACATTGGCGAACCGGACACAACAGTCCACCGACCACATTCGTTCAACCGTAGAGAAGCTGCAAAGTGGTGCAACTCAGGTTCGGGAAGCAATGCAGCGTACGGACTCGATGAGTAATCAGGGAGAGCAGCAGGTAGAACTGGTGTTACAGGCAATTACTGAAATTAATGTGGCTGTGGATAGAATGAAACAAATGAATGATTCAATCTCAGGCGCCAGTAGCGAGCAGCAATCGCTGACTAAGTCTATTTCTGAAAGCCTTGACTCGGTACACCTGTTAACGGAACAAATGGTGAATCATTCAGGCTCAATGGAACAAGACTTCCACCGCCTGAATGACATTTCTTCAGAGCTGAAAAGCACGGTTAAGCGCTTTAAAGTTTAGCCCGGGCTGCGCGCGCCGCGTGCAGCTTCTTATAGCTATCTAATAAGCGTAGGTGACGGTCCAGCCCTTCCAGCTTCATGCTGGTTGGGGTTAGCCCGTAAAATCGCTCTGTTCCTGCTACAGAGCCAATGACAGCCTCAATAACATCCTCGCCGTACATACGTCCGAGGTTGTAGCGATAATCAGCAAGCTCCAGCTCATCGTCCATGGTGATTTCCAGCACGGCTTCGACGGCTCGATAAAACAGCACACGTTCTACTGTATTGTCGTTGTACTGCAGGAACATCTCCAGATACTCCTGCGCATCTTCGTGGCGTTGCAGGGCTAAATAAATAAGTAGTTTTAGCTCGACGATGGTCAGTTGTCCCCAGACGGTATTCTCATCAAACTCGATACCGATCAGGGTGATAATATCCATGTAGTTATCCAGCTGACTGTCTTCGAGTCGTTCGACTAAATCTTCTAGCTGATCGTCAGTCAATGCATGCAGATTAAGGATATCTTCACGGAACAGTAGCGCTATATTGGTGTTGTCCCAGACCAGGTCTTCCACCGGATAAACCTCGGAATAGCCTGGCACTAAGATACGACATACCGGGGCACCGAGGTCTTCATGCACTGCCACATAAGCTTGTTTACCCAAGTCGTATAAAATACCGAACAAGGTATCCGCTTCCTGTTGGTTACTGCCAGAGAAGTCCCATTCCACAAACTCTATGTCTGATTTACTGCTAAAGAAGCGCCATGAAACGACACCGGAGGAATCAATAAAGTGCTCAACAAAGTTATTGGGTTCGGTAACGGCCATTGAGTTAAAGGTCGGTGCCGGCAGATCATTCAGGCCTTCAAAACTGCGACCTTGTAGTAACTCTGTCAGGCTTCGCTCCAACGCTACCTCAAAGCTCGGGTGTGCACCAAAAGAAGCAAACACACCACCGGTTCTTGGGTTCATCAAAGTGACACAGGCTACCGGGAACTGGCCGCCAAGAGAGGCGTCTTTCACCAGCACCGGGTAACCTTGCTCTTCTAATGCTTTAATACCTTCAACAATGCTTGGGTATTTATTAAGGACGTCATCAGGTACGTCAGGAAGTGTGATTTCTTCTTCAATAATTTGTTTCTTAACAGCTCGCTCAAATATCTCCGACAAGCACTGAACCTGAGCTTCCGCTAAGGTGTTGCCTGCGCTCATACCGTTACTCAGGTACAAGTTTTCAATCAGGTTAGACGGGAAGTAAACCACTTCTCCATCGCTGTGACGAACAAACGGCAACGAGCAGATGCCACGATCCGCGCGACCAGAGTTTGTGTCAACCAGATGAGAGCCAAGCAATTCATTTTCCGGGTCATAAAACTCGCGACAGTACGGGTCAAGAATCTCGGCCGGCAACTGGTCATCAGGGCCCGGTTTGAACCAGCGCTCGTTGGGGTAATGAACGAACTCAGCATTAGCAATTTCCTCACCAAAATACTGATCATTGTAAAAGAAATTACAACTTAAGCGCTCGATAAACTCGCCCAGCGCTGAACATAGCGCGCTCTCCTTAGTTGCCCCTTTGCCGTTGGTAAAACACATCGGGGAAGCTGCATCACGTACATGCAATGACCATACGTGCGGCACTATATTACGCCAGGAGGATATCTCAATTTTCATACCCAGATCCGCTAAGATCGAGGTCATGTTCGCGATGGTCTGCTCTAACGGCAGGTCTTTGCCCTCGATAAAGGTCTGACTATCGGTATCCGGATTAATGGTGAGCAATGCCTGGGCATCCTGAGTGATGCTCTCGACGGGCTCAATATCAAACTCTAGATCGTTTTGGATAACGCGTTTTACCGCGCAGCGCTCGGCCGCGCGAATAATTGCCTTACGATCCTTGTCGGAGATATCAGTGGGTAACTCGACCTGAATTTTAAACAGCTGTTTATAGCGATCCTCAGGATCAACGATATTGTTCTGCGATACGCGAATATTGTCTGTTGGAATGTCGCGGGTCAGGCAGTAAAGCCGAATAAAATGAGCTGCGCACATCACCGATGAAGCCAGGAAATAGTCAAAAGGCCCCGGTGCTGAACCGTCCCCTTTGTAACGTATGGGCTGATCCGAAATGACTGTGAAGTCGTCGAATTTCGCCTCGAGGCGCATATTGTCGAGAAAGTTTACATTGATTTCCATGAGCGGCTTACTGTTGGCTTGTGGCAGATAAAACGTGCGACATTATCCCATACTTTGGCTTACTGATCATTATCCGCGTAGCCACTACCGATAGCGCTAAAGGGTAAGTTCAAACCCAGTTCAGGCAGCTGCAAACCGATCCAGGCTGGAAAGGTGTTGCTGTTTGGTCCCGGCAGTACCTCGTATTGGTCTGCCCAGGGGTAACGGTTGGCTGCTTCCGCGATGCGGGGGATCAGTTGTGCCGCCTGGTCACCGTTAATAGACAACAGTTTTTTCGGTTTTGCGCCATACCAATATCGGTCGGGTGCATCTGTTTCATAGACTCTCAGCGCCGAGCGACCATTTTCGACACCCCATCCAACCACTTCGTAAACAGTGTACTGTTGCGCGTTTTCTGGCTTTACCGCTAACCAGGTATGTACTGCGAACCACCCACGCCAGCCGAATGCGTCGGCTGCGTAGGCTTCTATCACTGCTGGTTTATAATCACTCGGATTGGGAGCAATGCCAGCGGGCTCACGTGAGGCTGAACGCCAGTCCCCGGAGGAACAGGCGACTAAATTAACCGCCAGTAAGGCGGCAAAAAGCAACCTCAGCATTAAACCACCCCCTGCTCAAGCATAGCGTCGGCAACTTTTCTAAAGCCGGCAATGTTAGCACCTAAAACTAAGTTCGAGGGGTGATTAAACTCTTCAGCTGTGCGTTTGGAGTCGCGATAAATATTTCGCATAATGCTCTGCAGTTTGCAGTCAACCTCATCAAAGCTCCAGCGCAGCATGCTCGCATTTTGCGCCATTTCTAATTGGCTGGTTGCAACACCACCGGCGTTAGCCGCTTTGCCAGGACCATAGCCGACACCACTTTCAATAAATAAATCGACGGCCCCTTGCGTGGAAGGCATATTGGCGCCCTCGACAATGTAGCGACAGCCATTTTCCAATAACGCTTGAGCGTCTTTATCAGTTAACTCGTTTTGGGTTGCGCAAGGGAATGCAATGTCGCCTTTATAACGCCATACGCAATGACCATCGTCCGGGTAGTCTTCGCGCGAGGTATATTGGGCGTTTTCGTGGGTTTCCAGGTATTCGTGTAAGCGGCCGTGATTTTCTTCTTTAATACGCTTTAACAAGTCCAGGTCGATACCTTGTTCATGGTATATCGTACCGCTGGAATCAGAGCAAGTGACTGGTTTGGCGCCGAGTTCATAGAGTTTTTCAATCGCATAAATAGCGACATTGCCTGAGCCGGATACCAGACAGCGTTTGCCTTCAATAGTCTCGTTACTGTCTTCTAATAGACATTGCGCAAAATACACTGCGCCGTAGCCAGTGGCTTGTTTACGGACATAAGACCCACCCCACAAATGACTTTTACCGGTGAGTACCCCGTCAAAGCGATTCACCAACCGCTTATATTGTCCAAACATATAACCAATCTCACGGGTGCCAACACCGATATCGCCCGCCGGGACATCGGTATTTGGACCAATATGGCGATGTAGCTCGGTCATAAAGGACTGACAAAAGCGCATAATTTCGGCGTCGGATTTTCCTTTAGGGTCAAAATTAGCACCGCCTTTGCCGCCCCCAATAGGAAGTCCGGTTAGAGCATTTTTAAATATTTGTTCAAACCCTAAGAACTTGATAATGCCGGCGTTAACACTGGGGTGAAACCGTAAGCCGCCTTTGTAGGGACCCAACGCGGAGTTAAACTCAACGCGGTAGCCTTTATTAACCTGCACATTACCCTCGTCATCGACCCAGGGCACACGGAACATGATCTGTCGTTCGGGTTCCACCAGGCGTTCGATGATACCTTGTTTCTGATACTTCGGTCGTTCTTCGATAATAGGCTCTATCGACTCCAGCACGTCTTCCACGGCTTGGTAGAACTCGCTTTGCGCGGGACTGGTTTGCTTAAGCTTTTCGATAGTATCTTTGATAAACGCCATCTAGCTTCCCTATTTTGATGAATTGCTTTTGCCCATAGTACTACTGTCATCGAGCAAAAGTGGATTATTTAAAAAAGAACCGATAAGCTCTTATTATAGCTAACAAAAAAACTACAAATTTCTATGATTAAAAATATTGTGCTGTCTGCTCTCGGTATCGCTGTTGTTGCTGCGGTGGTTACTCCGACGTTTATCGGAAAAGCCACCGAGCGTGATGTAAAATCGCTGGTTGAGGCTATTGATAAACATCCGCTTTATGGTGCTGAACTTAAGTCATACCAGCGGAATTGGTTTAACTCACATGCGGTATTAACTTTTACCTCTGAATTGCCGGAGACGGAAGAAATCGCGGGTGATAGAAAAATTACTTTGCACAGCGGTGATGTCACACTGGATCTCCAGCATGGACCCGTACTAACCCGTTACGATGCGGGCTTAGGCACGCTCTCCTGGCAGCTAACTGCTAATGATCAAAGTCTCCGTGATGCCTTGACCTGGGATGCTGATAAACCGCTGTATCAAGCAATCGGTTCGGTGGGCATAACTGGCCGGGGAGTATTTCGTGATGAGATTGCGGATGTAAGTTATCAAAATAAAACACAGAATTTCACTTTTCAGATTTCAGGATTGCAAGGGGAAGGTGCTTTTAGCAGGGAATGGTCGCGTTATCAGGGAGCTAGTGGAAAGCTTGTTTTTGGAATCGAAAACGAACCGGTACTGCTCAATAATGTTGCATTTGAAACTGAGTTTAAGGGGGCGATGATCGATGCGCTCACCGGGGGACTGTTAGAAAACAACCATTTGGTTACTGTCGAAAACATTAGCAGTAATAGCAACACCTTAGCAGAAGGTTTGCGGATGATGGGGTCCACAGAGCTATCAGAAGATGGCGAAACTATCGACGTCGATTTTGAACAATCTATTGCTAGTGTGGCGGTGCTATCGCAAGTTGCGAAAGATCTGGAGTTAAAATTGTCAGTCGATAGCATCGATAGCGATTTTATGAAAGCGTATTATCAGCTTGGCATTGCTACCGACGGGGGAGATCCCGAGTATCAGCAAGAGCAAATAGCAGCGTTATTTGAACAGCACCTGGACCAGCTGATTGCTGCAAAACCAAAGCTTTCCATCACAGAACTGTCAGGTAAGTTTCCTGACGGTGACTTTAATGGCAAGGCGAATGTCGTTCTTGATGAAATCGACACATTACCTTCAGACGGGGTCTCGGCTGAGTTTTGGCGGAATCATTTGTTGGGTGAAGGGGCTATTCAGGTCGATAAATCTTTAGTCGAGAGTATAGTGGGGCTGCAGTTACGTTCTGTGCTGGCGCGGCAGATGCCACACATGGATGTTGAGTCTGATCAGTTCAAGTCCAAAGTTGATCAGCAAGTGACGCAATTAATTAGCTTTTATTTACAAAATGGGTATCTGGTCGATAAAAACACTGAGTACGAAAGTATCCTTGAGTTTAGGGAAGGCGGCTTTCTGCTAAATGGCAATCCGATACCGCTGATCTAATGCGGGTCATCCGGTCTGGGCGCATAAACGTTAAGAGCCCAGACCTAACGATGGCTGCATTTCACTTCATTTGACCTTGTTTGGGTGCGACAAATTGTCACAGAAAAATATATAGAACTATTTGTAATAAGCATATATCATTATATCGGTTTTCCATTAAGGAGTCCGGTATGTCATTCAATAAAACTATTTTTAGTATTTTTCTCGTAGCAAGCTTAGCAGCTTCTGGCGTTAGTTTCGCATCCGAGAGGGACTATCAATCGACCGCCACTCAGTTACAGCAGCGATTGGGTAAAGTGCTTATGACGACGATACAAGAGCAAGGACATATTGCTGCTATTGACGTCTGTAACGAACAAGCACCGGAGATCGCCAGCGCTGTTAGCGAAGAACTGGGTTTAACGGTGGGCCGTACGGCGCTTAAAGTACGTAATCAAGATAATAAACCGAATAATGCTCAGCGAGATGTGCTAAAAGATTTTGAAGAGCGCTGGCAGCAAAGCAAAGCGAGTGTACCAACCGAAACCTACGTAAATGATGACGGTCATACCGTTTGGATGAAAGCGATTGTAATGCAGCCGCAGTGTGCCGCCTGCCATGGCAAGTCGATTAAACCTGAATTAAAGCAGGCAATCAATGCACGTTATCCGAACGATAAGGCGACAGGTTTTGATATTGGAGAGATTCGTGGGGCATTTGTTGTAACCTCAAACTAATTTGTTGTGTAACCAGGAGATCACGCCATGGAGCTTGACCCGCTATTACTATCGCGAATTCAATTCGCGTTCGTTGTTTCCTTCCACGCCATTTTCCCGGTCTTTACTATCGGGCTCGCTTCCTATATCGCACTGATTTATGGCTTAGCGTTTAAAACCAACAACCCGAAGTGGGAACGGTTGGGTGCTTTTTGGACGCAGGTTTTTGCCGTTGTATTCGGTATGGGAGTGGTATCGGGTATCGTGATGTCGTTCCAGTTTGGCACTAACTGGAGTAACTTCTCGCTGGCCACGGCAAATTTTCTGGGGCCGGTGCTTAGCTACGAAGTGGTTACCGCATTCTTCCTGGAGGCGGCTTTCTTAGGCGTGCTGCTTTTCGGTCGTGGCAAAGTGCCCAATGGCGTTCATTTTTTCGCCGCGTTAATGGTGTCTATTGGTACCTTTATTTCATCGTTCTGGATTCTGTCCGCAAACAGCTGGATGCAGACTCCTGCGGGCGTCGAGATACGGGATGGTATCTATCATGTGGTGGACTGGTCTGCGGCTATCTTCAACGAATCTTTTTGGTATCGTTTTGCGCACATGGGGTTAGCGTCGTTTTTAACCGGCGGTTTCGTAGTTGCCGGAGTCAGTGCCTGGTTCCTGATTCAAAAACGGGATACTGAGCTGCACCGGAAAGCATTATCAATGACATTGTGGTTGCTGCTTTTCCTAACGCCGCTGCAAGTATTTATTGGTGACTTACATGGTCTGAACACCATGAAACACCAACCAACCAAAGTAGCCGCAATGGAGGGTAACTGGGATACCCAGGCGGGGGCACCGCTGTTGCTGTTTGCCATCCCTGATCAGGACCAGCAAACCAATCACTTTGAGGTGGGCATTCCGAAACTAGCGAGCTTTATTCTAACCCACGATTGGGACGGTGTAGTGCCTGGAGTGAAGGAAAAACCACCCGAGTTGCAGCCAAACGTGCCAATTGTGTTTTGGTCGTTCAGAGTTATGGTAGCAATGGGTTTATTAATGGTTTTGGTTGCGGTTGTCGGACTATTTTTACGACGCAATCGGGCTTATATGCATAGTCGCTGGTATTTACAGACATTGCGATTAATGACCTTAAGCCCGTTTATTGCGGTTCTCGCGGGCTGGTTTGTTACCGAAGTAGGTCGAGCGCCGTACTTAGTTTATGGTCAAATGACTCATGCTGAAGGGGTTACTCCATCACTCACCGGCGGTATGGCACTATTTACATTGATTGGCTACTTCCTGGTCTATGCGTGTGTGTTTGCCGCGGGTGCTTATTACTTAACTCGAGTTATTCGTAGCGGTACTGAGGGTAGCGACTCGCATGAGGACGAAAAGCATCGACCTAAACGCCCATTATCAGCCGCTGAAGCCAGCTTCGATTAAGGATAGCGATCATGAGTGAACCAATTTTTGACTTAACCTATGTCTGGGCTGCAATTATTGCCTTTGGCGTTATTATGTACGTGTTAATGGACGGCTTCGACCTGGGTCAGGGCATTCTATTTATGTTTGCTCCAAGCGAACATGACAGAGATATAATGATGAACTCGGTAGCTCCGGTGTGGGACGGCAATGAAACCTGGCTAGTACTCGGTGGCGCAGGCTTGTTGGCCGCCTTTCCGCTGGTCTACAGTATTTTTCTTCCGGCGCTTTATATCGGGGTGTTCTTACTGCTGGCAGGCCTCATTTTCCGTGGCGTTGCGTTTGAATTTCGATTCAAAGCGCATTCTTCCCGGTACCTGTGGAACTGGTCATTTGCCGTTGGCTCTACTGTTGCCTCATTTGCTCAGGGAGCGGTAGTAGGTGCTTACATTCAGGGGTTCGAAACGGAAAATATGCGCTATGTCGGTGGTGCGCTTGACTGGCTAACGCCATTTACCGTACTAACTGGCCTGGGCCTGGTCGCTGGTTATGCGTTGCTTGGCGCAACCTGGCTGATCATGAAGTCCGAGGGCTCGACTCAAGAATGGGCTTACCGATTGGTTAAGCCACTGCTTGCGGTAGTACTGCTAATTTTCGCCATTATTAGCGTGTGGACACCGTTTGTTGACCCGTTTGTTGCGGAGCGCTGGTTTAGTGGCATTTCACTGATCTGGTTGTTGCCGGTGCTGGGACTAGTCTGTGCTTACTGGATTTATAAATCGGTGAATAACAAGCGCGAAGGCAGCCCATTTGTGGCTACCATGGGCCTGTTCATTTTCACCTACTTAGGCTTGTTAGCCAGCAAATGGCCGTACGTGGTTCCACCTAATTACACGCTGGCGGATGCAGCCTCGGCTCATGAGTCACAACTATTCCTGTTGCTGGGTCTGTTGTTTGTTATCCCTATTGTGCTGGTATATACCGCTTGGACTTACTGGGTATTCCGCGGTAAGGTCAAAGCGGATCAGGGTTATCATTAAGGCGCAATAAAATGGCTGCTGAATTTAAATCAGCGACGCGTTATTTAAGGCAACTCGCGGACCAAGTAAAACGCCCCATCAAGAGGGCGTTTTTGTTTGGAATGGTAAAAACCGGTGCGGTTATTACGCAGCTGGGTTGCCTTGCCTATATTGCCGAAGCTGCGCTGGTTGATGGTGAAGGTGTTGGCTCACTTATCTTGCCCTGGACGATATTGAGTATTACGAGCCTCCTGCGGGTTAGCTCTCCGTATTGGCAACAGAAGTATCTGCAGCAAGCAACGTTGCAAGCCACAGAGCATGCACGCCGACAATTACTGGCGCACTGGCATCAGCAAACTATATATGGCAGGCCACCTTCGGCCGCGGATGGGGCGTTGCAGTTAGAACCCATCGAAGCGTTGAAAGGGTACTTCGGTCGCTATCTGGTGCAGCAATACTTAGTTATTTTCTCTCCTTTAATGATATTAATGACCTGTTTTTATATTAATCCGGTTGTGGGTGTATTGTTGTTGTTTAGTGGGCCTATTATCCCGGTTTTCATGGCGCTGGTTGGCATGGGGGCCGAGAAATTAAGCCAAAAGCACGCTGAACAAACTCACGGTTTGAGCAGGGTGTTCACTGACAAGTTGCGTAACTTATCTACGATTCGTTTGTTTGATGCCGGTGATGCCGCCCTACAAGATGTTGCTGTTGCTGGTGAAGATTACCGAACTGCGACGATGTCTACGTTAAAGATCGCGTTCCTGTCTTCCGCGGTTCTGGAGTTTTTTGCCAGTGTCGCCATTGCAGGTGTGGCGCTTTACGTTGGCTTTGGTTTGCTGGGCTACATCGACTGGCTCGGAGCCGATCAGCTCACGTTGTTTAGCGGACTATTTGTATTATTACTGGCGCCGGAATATTTTGCGCCTTTGCGGCAGTTTGCGCAAAGTTACCACGATCGCGCCGCTGCGGTAGGTGCAGCAACGCTGCTGGCAAGCCCCGATAAAGAGCCGCTGGCTAGGCGGGAACAAGCGGTCGGACAGACACAGAATGGATTGATTAGCTGGCAAAATCTCTCCGTTAATATAGCGCCAATGCTAACCATAAAATATCCCGATGTGGCCATTCAGAAAAGCTCCTTAACGGTTATTGGCGGCGCCTCAGGAAGTGGCAAAACAACTCTGCTGAAAGTATTGCTGGGGCAGCAGCCGTATGATGGTGCTTTGCATCGACCAGAACAGACTTCTGCGGTAGCAAAGGTAGCTTATTTTCCTCAACAGCCGTTTTTAACAGCGGCCTCAATTAGAAGCAACGTAAACCAATACCAGCAGCATAATGATGCCGATATTACCCAAGTGTTTGAACGGCTTAACCTGGACACATTATTAAACCAGTTGCCAGAGGGGCTTGATACCAAGCTGGGAGAGCGTGGACTGGGACTGTCGGGGGGCGAACGACGTCGGGTTGCTTTGGCGCGATGTATATTATCGAACCGGCCTTTTATTATTGCGGATGAGCCGACAGAGAACCTGGACGATGAGTCTGCGGCGGCTATCCGAAATAACTTAAAGTGGCTGGCAGAGCAAGGCATTACTGTTATCGTAGCCAGTCATGACCAGGCTCTGAACCAGCTTGCGGACCAAACGGTGAGTCTGGAACAAACGGAGGTGGCTGGTGACTAGAACCGACTGGCGTTTGCTCAAACCCTGGTTGAAGCAGCTCAATAACTATCGCCTACAATTACTGCTTGGTGTTACGTTAGCGCTGGTTACCGCATTGTTTGGTATTGGCTTGCTTTCGTTATCGGGCTGGTTCATTACTGCGGCTGCACTCTATGTTGGGTTTGATATTTATACGCCAGGAGCCGGCATTCGCTTTTTCGCGATTGGTCGCACGCTCAGCCGCTATCTTGAACGCCTGTTAAATCACGACTTAGTGCTGAAATTACAAGCACGCTGGCGTGTTGCGCTGTATCGGCTGTTGCAAACAACACCTCTTGAGAAGAACTTAAATTTCCGTGTTTCTGACACAGTGCAGCAATTAACGCGCAATCTTGATGCGATGGATAACCTACTGATTCGGCTGTTGATGCCGGTTATCGTTTTTACGTTAGCAAGCGCGTTATTATTAGTACTTTGGTCGCTATACAGCCCCTGGCTAAGTTTGCTACTGCTGCTGGGAGCTTTATTGATTGCTGGCAGTTGCGCATGGCTGGCCTTTAAAAGTCGCTCGTTGGCGGTTAAGTCGCTGGTGACACAACAGCGACTTCGCAGTGGTGCGATGAATCTTGCAGACTCGGCTGCTGAACTTATTGCCTGGAGTGGCTTTAATCAGCAATCTGCCTCGCTATTAAATAACGCGCGATCGCTGGAAAATTTAGAAGTGAAAGGTTGGCGATATCAGCAACTGGCGCAATGGGTGACTGAGCTGATTACTCAGTTGGTGTTACTGTTGGTGTTTTTTGTGACATTAACTCAAATAGAGCAGCAGCATATCGGCGCTGCCGAGGTCATTATGCTGGTGTTATCGGTGCTCGCCTGGCAGGAGCTTGCTGCTGAATTACCGGGCCAGTGGCTTAATTACGGCAAAACTCTGGCAGCAGCACGGCAGTTATTAAATCCGGCGGTAACAGGAACAGCGCCATCACATCATGCAAAGCAGCAACAGCAATTATCCATACCGATTATGGTTGAATTGAAGGATATCAGCATTTGGCGCGAACAGCGGCTGCTGTTGCAACACCTTCACGTGACTTTTGAAGCGGGCAGAGTGCACTGGATTGAGGGAGCCTCTGGTAAGGGCAAAAGCACGTTGGCTGAAGTTTTAATGGGGATGTTACCAGCACAGCAATGGCGCGGGCAGGTAATCACACAGCCGCGAGTTAACTTGCCGGAGGTGACAGCATACCTAACGCAGGAGACAGAAATTCTGGATGGCTCGATTAAAGAAAATTTAAACCCAGGACGACAGCCGATCGCTGACCAGCGTTATTGGCAGGTATTACGTTGCGTTAATTTATCGGAGAAAGTGCGGGCATTGCCTGCAGGTTTATCGACCTTAATTGGTCCCCGCGGCATTCAATTGTCGGGCGGCCAGCTTCGTCGACTGGCGCTAGCCAGAGTGTTGCTGCAGGATAAGCCGGTTATGATTTTAGATGAGCCGTTTGCCGGTATTGAGCGTAGTTTGGTGGAAAAGATATTAGAGCGGATGGTGTCTGAATTTTCAGATAAAACCTGGATTATTATCAGTCATTTAAGCGTACAAGCGATCCAGCCAGAGATTCCGATTGGGGTGCATCTTAAGTTGTAATAGAAAGTGGCGACTGCCAGAGAAGTTGAGCAGTCACCACCGGTTGGGAACAAATGACTATTTTTGTTTCTCTTCAAAGTTACATGCGTCTTCCACGGATGCAGGTTTAGACTTAGTAACTGAATGGCTCGGAGCTGCTAACCATTCTTTGCCTTTTAGCATGACGTCCCAATAGAGCCAGGGCAGCATTTTCTCTTTAAGCAACCATGAAAGACGAGAAGGTTTGGTACCATTAACAAGCCAGGTGGGGAATGTTGGTAATAATTTACCACCGTAGCCAAATTCCGCTAACACAATTTTGCCGCGCTCGACTGTCAGTGGGCAGGAGCCATAACCGTCATAGACCGCAATGGCGGGCTTGCCGGAAAGCATAGACAGGACGTTTTCAGCTACGACTGGCGCCTGTTTACGTACTGCAGCAGCCGTCTTGGCATTAGGTGCGTTGGCAATATCCCCAAGCGCAAAAATATTGTGGTACTGAGTATGTTGCAAACTCTCCGGACTTACATCAACCCAGCCCGCCTCGTCTGCGATAGGGCTTGTGGCAATAACCTCGGGGGCTTTTTGTGGGGGACAAACATGCAGCATGTCAAAGGGTTTGACTTCGGTCGTGGTGTTACCTTCAGCGTCGGTAACTGCAAAAGTGGCTCGTTGATTAGGACCATCGACAGCAGTCAGTTTGTTCTGGAGCTGCAGTTTAATGCCGTATTTATCGATGTATTTCTGCAGTGCAGGGACGTAAGCCTGCACGCCAAATAATGCGGCCCCGGCTGTACAAAAACTGACGGAAATATTATCTAACAGGCCGTTTCTATGCCATTCGTCGCAGGATAGGTACATTGCCTTTTGCGGAGCTCCTGCGCATTTAATCGGCATCGGTGGCTGAGTAAATATAGCGTTGCCGGATTTTAACGACTGCACCAGCTCCCAGGTATAGGGGGCTAGATCAAACCGGTAGTTTGAAGTAACACCGTTTTTACCCAGTGTTTCGTTCAAGCCGGGTATTGCTTCCCAGTCGAGTTTCAAGCCGGTAGCCACAATAAGAGCTTTGTAGCTAAGCCGCTCGCCATTTTCCAGGGTGATTTGTTGTCGCTCAGGCTCAAATTTATTGGCTGCAGTTTGATACCAAGTGACTTGCTTTGGCATGACTGATGTCATTGTGCGTTTGGTCTGTGCCTGCGAGAACACGCCGCCGCCAACCAAGGTCCACCCCGGCTGATAGTAATGAGCCTGTTGTGGTTCAATGATGGCGATGTCCTGATCGGGCTGGCGCTTAAGAATACTGGCCGCCACCGCTTGCCCACCAGCACCGCCACCGATAATAACAATATTGTGACTGGCAGCCGGAGTTTCTATGGACGACTCCGCTAATGTCCAGAGGTTACGCGAGCGAGTGCCAGAGCGACAGTAGGCAAGTACAGGTCCGTCTAACTTATCTATGGCGGCCTTAAATTGTTGCACGTCGGCGTCGGTTATTTTACCTGAAATTACCGGCAAGTGGATAAAGTTGAGTCCGTTACTTTCAGCTGCTTGCTGAATAGCATCCGAGTTAACCTGATCGTCGCTTTCATTATCCGGACGATTACAGATAATGGTAGTAAACCCCATGGAGGCGGCAACACTGACATCGTCGACGCTAATCTGCGGCGAGACGCTGAACTCTGGCGTTAATTTTTGAATGTCCATTGACGGCTCCGGTTAAAAAAGATTGAGAGGAATTTTAAGATAACGTTGCTGATTATCCTCTTCCGGAGGAAACTGCCCCGCACGCATATTAATTTGCACCGACGGCAGGATTAAGCGCGGCATATCAAGCGTAGCGTCCCGCTCAGCGCGCATTTTCACAAATTCGTCCTCAGTTGTATCTTTGCCCACGTGAATATTGTGCTGTTTTTCCTCGGCTACCGTAGTTTCGAAGGCATAATGGTCGCGATTTGGTGCTTTGTAGTCATGACACATAAATAAGCGAGTGTCGTCAGGGAGCTCGAAGACTTTTTGAATCGACCGGTACAGTGTGCGTGCATCGCCACCTGGGAAGTCGCAGCGGGCGGTGCCAAAATCGGGCATAAATAATGTGTCACCAACAAATGCTGCATCACCGATAACATAAGTTAGGCAAGCGGGAGTGTGACCGGGGGTATGCAGTACTGTGGCCTGTAACTCGCCGATTTTAAATTGGTCACCGTCCGCGAATAGACGATCGAACTGACTACCATCACGGGCAAACTCAGTACCGGCGTTAAAGGCTTTGCCAAAAGTCTCTTGCACGGTTTTGATGTGTTCGCCAATACCCAGTTTAGCTTTTGTTTTGTCTTGTAGGTAAGGAGCCGCTGATAAATGGTCGGCATGAACATGAGTTTCTAAAATCCAGTCCACTGTTAATTTATGCTGTTCAATAAAATCAATGATCGCCTGCGCTGACTGGTTAGCTGTGCGGCCGGCTGCGTAGTCGAAATCCAGAACCGAATCTATAATCGCGCAATGACTAGATTCAGGATCCTGCACGACGTAACTGTATGTATTGGTTGGCTCATCAAAAAAGTGGTTAACCAACGGTTGTTGTTTAGTGTGCGACATATTCTCGAACCTCATATTATGCAATTCTTTTATATATCTAAAAGAAATAAGTATATAACTGAGGTTTAAGATACGCTGATCAAAAGCAATGTTCAAATAGTAATACGGTATAACTAATCGCTCTATTAGAACAAAACATATTATCGATAAAGTCGATTACAGTAATCGCTAGTAAATAGGACGACTTTACTTGTTAATCTAACATTCTGTTATATGCTTATAACCAAGTTGATTTTGGAGGTGTATATGACAAATATTATTCGTAAAAGCCCATCGACAGGCAATCAATCGCCCGACGTTTGGGGAGTTTATGAACCGGGCAATTACCACCCGCTGAGGATGACGGAGAACATTACTTCAAAATTCCAGCGAATAAATTTTAAATAAAATTTTAGCTAAAACGAAAGAGGAAACGATTATGAGTTTACGCATTGGTACTATCGCACCAAATTTTAAAATTGAAACCACTAACGGCACTATCGACTTTCATGAGTGGGCAAAGGGTTCGTGGACATTTTTCTTCAGCCATCCTGCTGACTACACGCCCGTTTGCACGACTGAAATGGGGCGTACGGCTCAGTTAGCGCCAGAATTTGCAAAGCGTAACGTTAAGCCTTTAGGCCTATCGACAGACACTGTCGAAGAGCATATGGGCTGGATCAAAGACGTTAACGAAACGCAGAATACGGTACTTGAGTTTCCGATTGTTGCGGACAAAGAGAAGAAAGTCTCTGAACTGTACGACATGATCCATCCTGATGAAGATAGTAACGCAGCCATTCGTTCGGTCTATATCATCGACCCGGACATGAAAATTCGTTTGACCATGACCTATCCAATGACCGTAGGCCGTAACTTCTCTGAAATTTTACGGGTTATCGATGCGCTTCAGACCACCGATAAAGATGAAGTGGCTTGTCCTGCCGATTGGCAGCCAGGCCAGTCAGTGATTATTCGCCCAAGCGTATCCGACGAAGATGCGAAGGTAAAATTCCCGCAAGGCTGGGAAACTCTTCGCCCATACCTGCGATTAACCGATCTGGATAAGTAACTCCTGACGTTACATTGTGAATAAGAGGCCGTGCATCTAGCGCGGCCTTTTTTTATAGTGTAAAATAGAATAACTATATTCATTTAATGCATATGAGGTGGCAACATGCTGCTGGCAATAATTGGTGCTGTGATCATTGGCTTGAGTCTGGGGCTGTTTGGCTCAGGCGGTTCGATTTTAACAGTGCCAGTGTTGATGTACTTAGTGGACATGCCCGCAGCAGAGTCGATCGCATCGTCGTTGTTAATTGTTGCGGGTATCAGCTTATTTGGCTCGATAGCTTACATCAGACGCCAAACTGTCAGCTGGCGTCATTTCTGGGTGTTCGGTATTCCGGGAATGATCGGCACCTACGGTGGAGCTTGGTTCGGTACTTTAGTTGATAGTCGCTGGCAGCTCCTTACCTTTGCATTACTAATGATCGTTGCTGCATTTCTAATGTGGCGGAGCAAGCCGCAGCCACCTGCAAAAGTGCCTTCCATTAATTACGGAAAAGTCATGTTAGAGGGGCTCGTCGTCGGTATTATCACCGGTTTTGTTGGCGTTGGGGGCGGATTCTTAATTGTGCCCGCATTGGTATTGCTGGCAGGCTTATCCATGCCCGTTGCTATTGGCACTAGTTTGCTAATTATAGTGATAAAATCAATCGCTGGCTTCGCTAAATATTACGCGGTAATGTCGGCCGACGATGTGCAATTTAACTGGCTGGTCATCACCATCATGATTGCTGGTGGGGTGCTTGGTAGCGCGTTTGGCTCAAAGATTGGACGCAGCTTACCTAAAGAAAAACTGCAAAAAGGCTTTGCAGTTTTTCTGGTGCTAATGGGTGTTTTTGTGATTACCAAATCCGTTATTTAAAAGTCATCTTTACTGTGTCGCTCGCGCAACTGCAGACTCTCTTCACCCCAGGTTTTGTTGACTCGCTGACCGCGCTTTACTGCCGGTCGGTGAGATATCCGCTCGGCCCACGCCACCACGTTTTTATAGGTATGAGCCTGTAAAAACTCAGCGGCTTCATAGACTTCGTTTCTGACTAATGCACCGTACCAAGGGAAGATAGCAATATCGGCAATGGTATATTGGTCACCGGCAATGTACGGATTCTCCGCAAGTTGCTTATCTAACACATCAAGCTGGCGCTTTATTTCCATGGTGTAGCGGTTAATAGGGTATTCATACTTTTCCGGTGCGTAAGCGTAGAAATGACCAAAGCCGCCACCGAGCATGGGGGCACTCCCCATTTGCCAGAATAACCAGTTAAGGCATTCAGTCCGGGCTGCTGGTTGTTGCGGTATGAACGCATCAAACTTCTCGGCCAGATAAAGTAGTATCGAGCCGGATTCAAAAACACGGGTAGCCGGATCGGTTGTGGTATCCAGCAGGGCTGGGATCTTAGAGTTTGGATTTACCTCAACAAAGCCACTGCTGAACTGATCGCCTTCCATAATATCGATGAAAAAAGCGTCATACTCAGCGTCATTGATACCCTTTTCCAGTAGCTCTTCGAGCAGAATAGTTGTCTTTTGTCCGTTGGGCGTTGCCACCGAGTAAAGCTGCAGCGGATGCTTTCCGATAGGTAATGCCTGGTCGTGAGTGGCGCCTGCTATTGGACGGTTGATATTTGCAAACTTACCGCCATTACCTGGCTCCCAGTGCCAAACCTTAGGTGGTTGGTAGCTATTCTCTGCCATAGTCAAACTCTCCTATTTTGGGTGCTAGGTTACTGATTGCCTGGTTTGCCATTCAATCGCCAGGTGCTCGCCGTTGTCGAGCACTTCGCATAGTGTATTTACTGCATCGTAAACATCCGTATGGCGATTGTATAAAGGTGCAAAACCGAACCGAATATAACTTGGCGCTCGAAAATCTGCGATAACGCCCCGCTTTATTAGAGCCTGGCATAAGCCATAAGCTTGCGGATGTTGATAACTGAGCTGACTGCCTCGTTGAGATGCGTCCGTCGGCGACAATAGCGTCAGTTGCTCAGTTAATTCATGCTGCTCTATCAGTTGGTGGAACAGCGTTGTTAGTTGTATTGATTTAGTACGCACATGTTGCAAATCCAGATCGGCAAACAGATCAAGCGCACTATCGACCGCGGCCATTGATATGATAGCGGGCGTTCCGGCAAGATATTGTTTAATACCAGAGTCAGGTGCGTAAGTCGGGTCGAAGTCAAATGGCGATTTATGCCCAAACCAACCGGCAATAGGTTGCTGTGCTTTATTATGCCAGCGCTTATTCACGTATATAAAGGCAGGTGCACCGGGACCGGCGTTTAGGTATTTATAGGTACAGCCAACGGCAAAGTCAACGTTCCACGTGTCTAGCTCAATGGGCATAACTCCCGCGCTGTGAGCTAAGTCAACAATAATCAGAGCACCGTGCTGATGGGCTTTTTCCGTCAATGCTTTGATGTCGAGCCGCTTACCACTGCGAAAATTAACTTCGGTGACCATAACCACCGCGACCTCATCGTTAATAGCATCATATAATTGCTCTTCAGCGACATCTTTAAAACGACAAGTGGTTGAACCTATTTGTTGCTGTAGGCCTTGAGCAATATAAAGATCCGTCGGGAAGTTGTCGTGACTGGATAAAATATAGGGTCGTCGCTCGCTTCCGTTTAACTGAATGGCGACCGATAATAATTTAAATAAATTAACCGAAATAGAGTCACAGCAAATCACCTGTTTTTTTGCGGCGCCGATAACTGGCGCAATTTTCTCGCCAACTATTTGTGGCAGGTTAACCCACTGATGAGTATTCCAGCTACCAATTAGATCGTTGCCCCATTGCTGGTTTACGGTTTCTGAAACCCGCTGCTTAACCCGTTTGGGTAAAGCTCCTAGCGAGTTGCCGTCTAAATAGATGGTTTGTTCCGGTAGTGCAAACTGCTGCCGGTAGTTGGCTAGCGGGTCACGTTGGTCAAGTTGTTCGGCGTCAGTTCTGGTTATCATGGCGGACTTCTTTTAACTCGCTTAATAAGACTTGATAGCCTTCGCTTTGTGGATGGATGAGATCAAAGTGGGTAGCTCCGGTGATCATTTTTACCGTTGCTGTCTCAATGAATTTGGTGTAGCCGGGGTCGACCAGCTTATCAGCGCTACCCTGTAGTAACGAAATAGCTGTGTGGTTATGCTGCTCAGCGGGGTTGGCTACGGTATATTGCTCCGGTTTTTCGGTGGGCATCCCACCCATAAATGCAGGAGTGGCCTGCTGACAACTATTCTCGCCCCGAGCATAGTGCTTGATGTCGGTGATAGCCGCCAGGCCAATTACCTTATCAATGGTGTTGCGGAACTCAGCATCGGCGGCAAGTAGCAAAGCCAGATGTCCGCCTGCAGAATGTCCGCTAACAACCACTGGCTTATCAGACTGCTCCGACTGTTGTTTTAAAAACAATCGAAATGCCTGTTTAATGTCGTTATAAGTCGTTGGCCAGCCGCCTCCGGATTCTCCGGTGCGGCGGTACTCTGCTGAATAAACGGAGTAGCCTTCGTTATTCAGTGCGGTTGTCAGGGGATAGGTGTGCTTGATGTCGTAGGCAGACAGCCAACAACCGCCGTGAATAAAAAAGACAGCGGGTTGGGCGCTTTCCGCCTGCCAAAAATGCAACGTCTGATATTGGTTTTTTCCATAATGCAAAATATCAGTCGGGGCCCGTCGTGGTTGCTCAACGACCTGAGTGTATGAAAAGCCGCTTTGCGCGTTAGCTTGCGGCGAACCACCTGCGAGCATTACGGTGGCAACGACAAAAACAAATGTTAAGCCTCTCATCAGGTTACAACTTTTGCTCAATGGCGTGTTTTAAATCTTTGCGCAGTCCTAGCATAAATACCACTTCGGCAACAACGAACAGAGGTCCAATAGCAAGCCCCATAATATCGTCGACAAAGGCCGGTTTTTTGCCTTCAAAATAATGCCCAACAAACTGGAACAGCCAACCTACTACGAATAACCCGATTCCCCAACTTAACCAGCCGATAGTGCTAAGCGCGGCGATGTTCTGACCTAAGCTTAAACACAGCCATAACAGCACGGTCATTAGCAAGCCGAGCCTTATATCCAACCGGATATAAAATATTACCGCCACGAACACAACTAAATTAGCGGGTGTTAGTAATAGATAGCCAAGCGAGAACTCAGGGCGGCTGAGCAGTGCCACCAAGGCAATAACAATCATCGGAATGCCAATTAAGTGGGTCATCACATTACGGCGATCGCGATGATAGTCAGCATACTGGGCTAAATGTTCGGTAATCGTTTTAAAGCGCATTAATTATTGCCATTAGTCTTATTTAATTTATCGAATAAGATTGCTATGCCGCTGGCCCGGTGTCAACGGTAAACATTGAACGTATTTTAGGTTAGGCTAGTGTTTTCTGCCGTAACGTAGGGGACTGCTAGCTGTGCCGCACGATACCACCGCAATCAATAAACAACGTCAGGACTTAAGTCAGCACGATTCTGTCTGGTTATTCGGTTATGGGTCATTAATTTATAAAGTCGATTTTCCGTATTTGCAGTGTCAACCCGCTTATATCGAGGGCTGGAGCCGGCGTTTTTGGCAGGGCTCACATGATCATCGTGGCACTCCGGAAAAGCCAGGGCGGGTACTCACTTTAATAGAAACGCCTGGTGAGATTTGTACCGGCATGGCATATCGAGTTAGTCCCGATGTATTCGAGCACTTGGATCATAGGGAAAAGAATGGCTACCTGCGCTTTTTTACGCCAATGACATTTAGTGATGGTGATAAACAACAAGGATTGGTCTATATCGCGACCGAAGATAATGCGGCTTTTATGGGGCCAGCGACAGATGCCGAGATAGCAAAACACATTGCCCAGTCGGAAGGGCCTAGTGGCAAAAACTCAGAGTACCTTTTAAAACTAGCCGAGGGGTTAGAGCAGTTGGGTGTTACTGATCCTCACGTGGAGGGTATTCGTCAGCATTTGCTGACTTTGCTTCCGGAGAGTCGGCAATAGAGCCAACACATAAGCGACAATCATCAGCGGCCGGGGCAGATGCCTCGACGTATCTCAGTTTATGGCGAGAGTGACCGCGGTTGCTTGATATTTGATATACCGTCTGGCGCGATTCGTTGTTGCTGTTGTTGTCGGTCATAGCACTCCGTTATTATTGCTTACAGTAGAGCGAATACAGAAGCTTTAGAATTTCTTCTGTCTTAGCGTCTGCTAGTTGATAGTGAATGTACTTGCCGGCGCGCCGGGTTGTAACAAGCTGCTGCTGGCGCAATCGGTTTAAATGTTGCGATAGCATCGGTTGATGTAAATCCAGCCGCTGCTCAATCTCGCCCACAGAAAACTCGCCTTGACTCAGTAAACACAATATCAGCAGTCGGTCAGGGTGTGAAAGTAGCTGCATCACGCGGGCTGCTTGAGCTGAAGAGGCCCTCATTACTTCAGGGTTCATACTATTGTCTTCTCTTTATTGGAATAATAATCGTTAATGATAACAAAATAGATACTAGCTAGAATAGCTCATTAACTGGTTTTGCTGGATGAATCAGGTTTCCCTGCCAACTGTGACAGCCGGTTTCGGCTAATAGTTCAAACTGAGCTTCTGTCTCAATTCCCTCAGCTTGTACTTCAACGCCGATTTCTGCTGCCAGTTTAACGATCGATTCCACCATGCGTCTGGTTTTGTTGTTGAGCGTTATTTCGTCGACAAAACTGCGGTCAATTTTTATTTTGTGAATAGGGTAGTCGTTTAAAAAACTGAGGCTCGCAAAACCGGTACCAAAGTCATCAATAGTAATTTTAACACCGAGTGCTGCTATGCGTTCAAGGATTCCGACCACACTAGATTCAGGCTCATTTAATACCGATTCGGTAATTTCAATTTCCAGGATGTCATTCAGCGACGGGTCCTCCTCGCATAGCTGATCGAGCTTTTCGATAAAGCTATAGGTGAGCTGTGAGGTCGATGCATTAATACAGACACATTTAACGTCGTGGTCATTAGCACGCCAGCGTTTTACTTGTTGGGCAACACTTTCTAGTGCCCAAACACCAATAGTGTCTAATTGACCTGCCTTGTCAGCATCCTGCAAAAACTGATGTGGACTCAATAAACCGTGTTCTGGATGATTCCAGCGCAACAGCGCTTCGGCACCGATGATCTCTTTATTAAAGTTAAGAATAGGCTGATAAAATAATTCGAGCTGGCGTTTGTTCATTGCCTCTGGAATATCCGCCTCAAGTTGTAGATGTTGAATGGAGGCTTGTGCTATATCCTGCTGAAACAGTACCAGTTCTTTTGCGTGGGTATATTTCGCGTTATTCATCGCTGAGTTGGCCTGCGCAAGTAAGCGTTCACCGTCGTAGCCGTCTAATGGGTAAATACTGGCACCGGCGCTGCAGGATAAGCTGAACTGAGCGTGGGCATCGATAATAAATTTGTGTTTAAAAACATCGAGTATATTTTCAGTAATGGTTTGTACGTCAATATACTCGGTAATGTTGTTGATCAGAATGACAAACTCATCGCCGCCGGCCGCGTACAGTTTATTACCGAACGGTAAAGCTTCTTTCAAACGCTTGGCAATACGTTGAATGGTTTTGTCACCCACATGATAACCGAAAGAGTCATTAATCCGATGGAAGTCGTCAACATTCAATGATAATACGGCTGCCAGACGGTCGTCGGGTAGTTGGTCGAGTAGAGAGTGAAAGTCTTTACGCAGACTGTTCAGGTTAGGCAGCCCGGTCAGCTCATCAAAGAACGCGACTTTGTATAAAGACTGTCTTTGCTGATTTAGTTCTGTTAAATCAGTCAAACAGGCAATCAACTGATCTTGAGCGTCGTGAGAGCGCTTTAAACTAAGGTAAGCTACAAACCGTGACTGATCCGGCCGACGGCCAACGACTTTAATACTGGTGTCGAGAGGGAACTTGGTCTGTTGCGGGGAGTGGTCAGTTCGGGTTAACAAGTCTTCCAGCTGCAATCCAGTGGCTTGCTCAGTAGCTAGCCCGACGATTTTGGCAAACGTGCTATCGAGGGTAACGATTTTGTGGGCTTTATCAATATCTGCCAGACCGATAGTGACAGCGGCGCCTTTGACGTCGAGCCCATTATCCTGAGCAAAATTAAAATCGCTGGAGATGTTGACCCAGGAGCCTTTAAGCCGGTTTCCCGAGGAGTCGACCTGGCGGATCTCGTCGCGCACCCAGATGTAATGCCCCTGTTTATGGCGAAATCGATACTCTTGCACAAATTCGGGTTCATCCACTGCCCGCAGTGCCTTTTTGACCACCGAAGAACGGTCTTCCGGGTGTAAGTTATCAAACCACCAGTTCGTCGCTGTAATTTCGTCTAAGCTATAACCTAAAATTTGTTCTGCGTTTCGGCTGGCCCAATGAACTTGATAATTTTTACCGTCTTTGCGCAGTTCGTAGTGAATGGTTGGGCTGCTTTCCAGGTAGTCGTTCAGCAGATCCGTGGGCTTTTTGTATTGCTTTATCCAAAAGCGAGAGTAAAAGAATAAGAAGATCCCGGACGCAGCAATGACGATCCAGGGTTGAACCGTTTCCAGTACTCGCCTAGTGTCTTCGGACAGTTGAAAAAAGCCTGTAGAAATAAGTAAGACTATTTCCATTAACACTAACAACAGGACATACAAAGCAACGCTGCGAACATCGGCTTTTTGATACCAGCGTTTGCGACCTTTAGTGTTTGTACTCATCGTATTCTTGCCCATGGAATATCATCTTTAGGTTGTGGCTTACTTAAAATTGATCCCTGCAGCTCTTCGCAACCAATCTGTTTCAACAGTAAGAGTTTGCTGCGATCATCTATTCCGGTAGCAATGGTCTTGAGGCCACGGGAGCGTGCCATTTTAACCATAGAGGTCAAAGCCCGTTTTTTGTCACTGTTGGAAGTTGCTTTTTTCACCAGCTCCTCAGATAATTTAACGGCATCAACGGGCAGTACAAACAACGACTGTATAGTTGCAGCACCGTCACCAAAATGGTCGGCAATTATGTTTACACCAATACTACGTAATTTTTCCAGATAACGTTTTGCTTTATCCGATATCCGCATCAATGATCTTTCGGAAACTTCCAAACTAAAGTTGCGGGGTGGGAATTTACTCTCATGTAGCTCGTGCGCAACTGCATTCAATACGCTAGGTTCAATAACGTCATTTAAAGTGATGTGAAGCGATACTCTTACGACAAAGTTATTTTGGTGCCAGTTTTTAATATCCTCAAAGGCTTTTTTAACCATCCACGAAGTAAACTGCTTGGTTAAGTCGGCCTCTTCGATTAGCGGTCTGAACTCATCCGGATCCATATCTCCCCGTTTGGGGTCCGTCCATTTGACGATGCCTTCTAGAACGGAAAAATAGCCACTGTTTGCATTTAACCTTGGTTGATAATAAAGCTTTATATCGTTGCGTTCGAGCGCTTCGGTTAACTGTCGTGAAAAGCTGGCTTCTGCAAGATTAGCGATTGCATCGTCAGGTTCCAGGAAGGCGAAGTTTTGTTTCTTCTCGCGAGCTTCAAAGGCATGTTGTTGAGCCTGTTCGACGATTTGATCTTCCTGTTCTTTTAGTGCGCCTTTCTTAACTCGTAGCACTCCCGTTGCACTATCAAGCTGATAAGGAACCCCATCTATAACGATTGGGCGCTCTAATAAGCTGCTGATTTTTTTCTCTAATTCTTTATGCGATTGCTTTGCGTCGGTACTAACCCCGACTAATTCATTCTGTGATGTCTGGCCGATGTGAGCTGAGTCACCGATGGCTTTGCGTAATTTTTCAGCCAACTGCCGCATTAATTTTTCGGTTCGTTCGGTACCTATTTGGTGTTGAATACGCTCCAGGTTCTGCAGTTTAAAGTTAAATATATCGACCAGATCGTCGGTACTACTGTCTTCTTCCTCGCCAATAGTGCGTAACTGCTCTTTTAAGGCTTCAATATTAGGTAACTCGGTACCGTGATAGGTGTGTTTTGCTTTTTTCTCAAGCGCGACTAACTCGCGAACGGAGTTAGTAATCAGTCCGGCAATCGTCGGCACCAAAATTAGTATCAACAACCTGATTAACCAGCCAACGGCTATCTCGTTTTCAGCAATTAACTGGCTGGAGAAAGATAGCGGGCTGAGCGCCAAACCGCAGACAAAGCCGCCTAAAGCACCAATACGTGGTCCAAGAAGTAGACCAGAAAAGAATAGCGGTAGATAAATCAGGTGCTCATAAACACTTGGGATTCCGCCGGTAACTTCTATAACCCTAACCATAGCGGCGATGAAAATCGCCAACAAAAAGCCAATAAACACCTGCTTTTCGGCGTTTAGCTTGGTAAAGTCAACTAGACTTTCACGGCACCATGCCGCAAAACTGTATGGATCATCGGGCGCTGCCATAGGCTCCGCTTGTATTGGTAAGTGTTGCTCTGTATTGTTTCAAGATTGTGAATAAAGTTGTCTGATGTCAAGCATTTAGCATAAAAAGATACCTTCTAAAGGAACATTAATGAAAGATAAATTAGAAACGCGCTCCTTTATCGTCATGCTGCTGGCCGTAAGTGTCGCTTTTGCGTTGGTTTTAAAGCCCTTTTGGATGTCAATTTTTTGGGCCTGTGCGGTAGCCGTTATTTTTTATCCGTTGCAACGCAAACTGCAGAGTTTGTTAGGGGACAAGCCGAACCGAACGGCGTTGTTGACCCTGTTAATAGCAGTTGTCATTGTGGTTATTCCAGTACTTGGCATTGCTTATTCTTTTGTGCAGGAAGGGGTTTTGTTCTATCAAAGGGTCGATTCCGGTGAAATAAGGCCTGGACAATTTTTAGAGAGAATCGAAACGGCATTCCCATTTATTCCAGAGTTGCTGGAGCGCTTTGGCATTGAAACCGAAAATTTGCGCAGCAAACTGTCGGAATTTGCGGTAACGGCAAGCCGCACTTTGGCACAACAAGCTTTAGCCGTCGGTCAAAACACCTTTAGCTTTGTGATTAGTGTCGCGTTAATGATCTATCTGACATTTTTCTTGCTCAGAGACGGTCATTTGCTGGTCAATTTATTGGTGCGAGCATTACCTCTGGGCGACCAAAGAGAAAGAGAACTGTTTGGTAAATTTGCCGAGGTTACCCGGGCCACCGTTAAGGGCAATATCGTGGTGGCGATAGTGCAAGGTGCTTTGGGCGGTATTATATTTGCCATTTTGGGCATACCAGGTGCATTGCTGTGGGGTGTGGTAATGGCGTTTCTATCGCTGATTCCGGCTGTCGGCGCAGGTATTGTGTGGCTACCGGTAGCCGTCTACTTGTTGGCAACAGGAAGCTTATGGCAAGGAACCACATTAATTATCTATGGTGCGGTTGTTATTGGTTTGGCAGATAATATATTACGGCCGTTATTGGTAGGGCGAGACACCAAACTGCCGGACTATGTTGTGCTCTTTTCCACGCTTGGTGGATTGGCGTTATTTGGGATTACGGGGTTTGTAATAGGGCCGCTGGTAGCGGCCCTGTTTATGGCGTTCTGGGCTATCTTTATGCGTGAATTTAACGTTGAGTAAATCACATAAAGGGGCGTTGGTAACCGCCTTCAATACCTTCGCGCGATAACACCCACTGCCAGAGTTGAATGTCGCGAGCGCGGAAAGCGCCTGCACAAGAGAGTAGGTAGTACTTCCACATACGATAAAACTGAGTGTCGAATTGCGACTTTAATTCTGGCCAGGCTTCGTCGAAATTGGCGAACCAGGCCATTAGTGTTTTATCGTAATCGGCGCCGAAGTTATGCATATCTTCGCAGACAAAACGTTCCTCTAGAGATTGACCAATTTGCGGAATCGAGGGAACTTCGCCATTGGGGAAAATATAACGACTGATCCACGGGTCGGCAGCTGTGTCTGTGACATTTTTGCCGATGGTATGTAACAGGAATAAACCATTGTCTTTCAGGCAACGACGGGCAACATCCATATAGTCGTCGTAGTTTTTCTGACCGACATGCTCAAACATACCCAAGCTAATTATTCGATCAAACTTCTCATCGAGTTCTCGATAGTCTTGCAGCCGAAATTCGACCGGAAGACCCTTACAACGCTCTTTGCCCATCGCCACTTGTTCTTTCGAGATAGTAACGCCGACACACTCGACATCGTAGTTCTCGGCGGCATATTGCATAAAGCTGCCCCAGCCGCAGCCAATATCGAGTATTCGCATACCGGGCTTTAAACCGAGCTTTTGACAGCTCAGTTCTAGCTTGTCGCGTTGTGCTTGGTTTAAATCGTTAGCATCGCGCCAGTAGCCGCAGGTATATACCATACGTTCATCAAGCATGCGCTGGTATAATTCATTGCCAATATCATAATGGTGTTGACCGACCTCCCAGGCGCGCTTGCTGTCCTGTAGGTTAAACATGCGGGCTTTGAGGGAATGAAAGATAAGCCGTGCCGGATTAACTTCGTTTTGTATACCAGAACGCAATAATCGGTGGAAAAATTGATCCAGAGCAGGCGAGTCCCAAAGACCTGCCATATAAGCCTCGCCAAGCCCTAAATTGCCTCGCGATAGTGCCTGATCAAATACACTGTCATCATGAACCTGCATGTCCCAGGCGCGATCACCATTAAGGCGGATATCGGCTCGGGACAGCAGCTCCTCTACATACGCTTTTGACGTTGCCATGAGTGCACCAATAGTTAGCAGTTATTATTATTCTAATAACCTAACAGGAAGCAGATTTCTAGGCAATGTGCGCAAACTATGTACTATTAGCCAGCGCCGGATCCCCGGACAAATTCAGGGTAGGCCTCGACGCCGCAGTCGACCGCGTCTCCGCCCTGGTATTCTTGTTCTTTCGTGACGCGGATACCAATGCTCACTTTGAGCAACCACCAGACGATAAAACTGGTGACGAACATCCAGCCAAAAATAACGGCAAGACTGGTTAACTGGGTTAATAGCGAGGCATCGGAAACGCTCATTGGCACAACCAGTAAGCCAAAGCAACCGCAAACACCATGCACGGATAGGGCGCCGACAGGGTCATCAATTTTAATTCGGTCAATAGCTAGTATCGACAATACCACCAATACGCCGGCGCACAGACCGATAGTGGTGGCTAATAAATGCGTTGGTGACGCTGGTTCAGCGGTAATAGCAACTAATCCGGCTAATGCACCATTTAAAATCATGGTTAAATCTGCTTTTTTCGACAGTACTTTAGAAATGATTAGTGCGCCAATGGTGCCGGCTGCGGCGGCGATATTGGTATTAACGAAAACGTTAGCAATAGCTTCTGCGTCCTCCACCGAGCTCAGTTTTAGCTGCGAGCCACCGTTAAATCCAAACCAGCCAAACCATAGGACAAAGGTGCCTAACGTCGCCAGTGGCATATTGGCGCCGGGAATTGCCTGTGCTTTGCCATTTTTATACTTTCCATGCCGTGGCCCAAGTAGCAAAACGCCTGCGAGTGCCGCGGCCGCACCGGCTAGATGAACAACCCCGGAACCTGCAAAGTCGATAAATCCCCAGTCACTGAGAAAACCACCACCCCAGCTCCATTGACCTTGAATTGGGTAAATAACGGCGGATAAAACCACGCTAAATAATAAAAAACTAATTAACTTCATGCGTTCTGCAACGGCACCGGACACAATGGATAACGCAGTGGCCACAAAAACACTTTGAAAGAAAAAGTCAGCCGCATCGGCGTAGTGTTCAGCGCCGCCGCTGCCATACATCAGGTAATAGCCAATCAACAGATAACAAAGACAAGCAATCGCATACAAAGCGATATTTTTAGTCAAAATTTCGGTGGTGTTTTTACTGCGGACCAGGCCAGCTTCTAACATGGCAAATCCGGCAGCCATCCACATAACCAGCGCCCCGGAGATCAGTAAATAGAAGGTATCTAATGCATACGCTAAAATAGTTTCGTCAGACATGACATTTTACTCCTTAAAGGGCTTGTTGGTTGGTTTCTCCGGTACGGATACGAATGCAATGAGCGAGCTCCCAGACAAATACTTTGCCATCGCCGATATTGCCGGTGTGGGCGTTGTCGGTAATTGTTTCCAACACTCTTTCGAGCATGTCATCAGCAACTGCTAACTCAATTCTAATCTTGGGTAAAAAGTCGACTTTATACTCGGCACCTCGATACAGCTCGGTGTGACCTTTTTGTCGACCAAAACCGCGTACTTCGGAAACGGTCATCCCGGCACAGCCGATTTCGGCTAAGGAACGCCGCACGTCATCAAGTTTGAAAGGTTTTATCAGGGCTATCACCATTTTCATTATTGTTACTCCTGTGAAGATATTGGTAATAGCTATAACAAGATGTGTGCCAATAAATAACTAACTGAAATAACGGTATAAATTTATTTTTACCTCGGTTTTTTGTATAAAATTTGTGCGCTTATGGTGCAGCTGCACCTAATCAGTGCTTATAACTTATGCCGCGAAGTCAGTTGCACCTATTACAGAGTGACGAGATACTAGGGCGACCTAATTCAGTTAAACAGGGGAAGCCAATGATTACTGGGCAAAGAATGAGTGATTTGATAGGTCAGACCGATATGGTGCTTATTCCATCACTTTCGCGGTTAACCGGCTCAGAAATTTTTTTGAAGTGTGAGTTCCAAAATCCTGGCGGCTCCATTAAAGATCGCGCAGCGAAGCAACTGATCGAAGATGCTTTCGCGCGCGGTGAATTAGAACCTGGCATGACCGTAGTAGAAGGTACCGCAGGTAACACTGGCATCGGGCTTTCGTTAGTCGCAAAATCCTACGGGCTAAAAATGTTGGCGGTTATGCCCAACGATCAGGCGCCGGAAAAAGAACGGATGATTGCGTTGCATGGTGGCGAACTAATGACCGTCGATCCGGTGCCTTTTAAAAACGAAAACCATTTTTACCATACCGCTCGTCGCTATGCTGAACAGCGCTCTGACTGCTGGTGGGCGAATCAGTTTGAAAACACCAGCAATGCCCGAGCTCATTATCTGCATACAGGACCGGAGATATGGCAGCAAATGGGCGGCAAAATTGATACTTTTGTTTCAGTTGCCGGCACGGGTGGCACGATAGGTGGCGCCTCAAAGTACTTTAAAGAACAAGATCAAGCTATCGATGTCTGGCTAGCAGATCCTGACGGGTCAGGCATTTTTGAGTTTTTAAAAGCTGGCGAGTATGTGTCGCACGGTAGCTCTATGACTGAGGGCATTGGTATTATGCGTTTGGTCGACAATTTTAAACAGGCAAAAATTGATCATGCGGTTAATTTACCCGATCAGGATTTAGTCACGTTATCCCGTTATGTGCGTGAACATGACGGTATTGTATTGGGTAGTAGCTCGGCTCTTAATGTAGCTGGCGCGGTCGCTGCCGCTGCGCAAAAAGGGCCCGGTCAACGGATTGTGACTTTTGCTTGTGACCTGGGGGAGCGTTCCGCCAGCAAGCTGTATAACGAGTCATACTTGAAGGGTAAAGAGTTGTCGCCAGAACCTGAGCCGATTGATCAACTGCTTGAACGGTATCGTCAGTTGGGCGAAAAAGTGATAAAAACGTCCTGGCGAGGCGATTAACGGAGACAACAGTATGCGGGTGGTAAAGTGTACACTGATGGCAGCAGGGCTAATCTGTTCCGGGGCGGTGAGCGGGCAGAGTTCGACGGCGGTGGAGAACCTAAAAGCGATTGAAGTACCCACCTTTATTGATGTGGCTCACCGCGGTGCATCCGGCTATTTACCGGAACACACTCGTGCCAGCACAGTAATGGCTCATGCACTGGGAGCTGACTATATTGAGCAAGATATCCAGCTCAGTCGGGACGGGGTGCCGGTCGTATTGCACGACATCTATTTAGATAACATTTCTAATGTCGCCGAGGTATTCCCGAAACGCCACAGGCCCGACGGCAAATACTATGTTGTTGACTTTACGCTTAATCATCTAAAACAGCTGACGCTAACACCGCGGAAGAATAAAGAAGGCGAGTTGCGCTATCCAAAACGGTTCTCAGCGCAAGCGGTTCCGTTTAGAGTACAAACATTGGCAGAAACGTTAACTCTTATTAAAGAGCTTAATCATGTGCGCAACACTGCAACGGGTGTTTATATCGAAGTAAAAGCCCCACGCTGGTACCAACACCAGGACTACGATCCAACGGCTGCGGTGGTTAAGGTTATCGAACAACATGGCTATCAGGACGGGGCATTACCTACACCTATCTATCTGCAGTCTTTTGATCCTGAGACCTTGCGCCGGTTAAAACGTGAATTTCATATTGACTACCCGCTGGTGCAGTTGATCGCTGATAATAGCTGGAATGAGAGTGATGTCGATTATGATTCATTGCGCACGTACGCCGGAATGGAGTCGCTGTCGTCATACGCGGATAGTGTCGGGCTATGGTTACAGCATGTGCTAGTCGGGGTAAAAGACGGAAAGCCACAGTGGGGAGAAGTGTTGGATAATGCACAGCGTTGCAATATCGAAGTGTTTGTCTACACCCTGCGTGCTGATGACTTACCGGAGGGCGTAGAGTCTCATAAACAGTTACGCAGCTGGTTAAAGAGTGCTGGTGTGGCTGGCGCCTTCAGTGACTTCCCTGATAAAAAGTGAGGCGCATTTTAAAGCCATCGGTACCGTCATCGTAATAGTTAGGTAAAACGTCGATGGTTTCAAAATGATAAAGTTGATAGAGCTTTATCGCAGTAATATTGTCCGATTTAACCTCTAGTGTAAGGCCACTAAGGTGGCCTTTTTTCGCTTCTGTAATGATATGTTCGAGCAGTGCGCGAGCAATACCTCGGCCGCGGTGCTGAGCATCCACGGCAATCGAATAAATCCGCCAGTAGCGGCTATTTTTGCGAGTTAAGGCAATAGCATAAGCGATAACTTTGGTGCTTTCAGTAACTACCCAAAAATGTACCGAAGGAGACTGTATTAGCCGCAGGAAATTGCGGCGGCTGATGCGGCTGTAATCAAAAGTTCGCTGTTCTAATTCGGTTAAGTCCTCAAGATCCTGCCGTTCGGCCAAACGAACTTTTAAACTACTGCTCATCCAATCGACGTCCAAAGTCTGCCATAATTAGTCGGTAGAGCTCGTAACCCAGATGCAGATCTTCCACGCCCCACTCTATCGACGGGTTGTCATTAATTTCGATGATCACTGGCCCCTGGTCGGTGACTTTCACGTCAACTCCGTATAGACCGTCACCGATCAGGCGGGTTGCCTGCAGTGCAATTTTGACCACGTCTTTTGGCGCCTGATGGACACCCAGTGTGGTAAATGAACCACTTTTGCCTTTAGCTGATGACTCTTTATGGTTGTATATCTGCCAATGGTTACGAGCCATAAAGTACTGGCAGGCATAAATCGGGCGATTATTGAGTACACCAATACGCCAGTCATAGTCTGTTTTTAAAAATTCTTGCGCGAGCAGTATGGTTGACTGTTTAAACAGCTGCTCAGCAACGGCTTTAAATTGCTCGGCATTATCGGCTTTTTCGACACCGATAGAAAAAGAACCATCAGGAATTTTCAACACCACCGGATAACCGAGTTGTTGGCCTAGTTGTTGATAGTCAGTCGTGTTGTCAGCGAATAACAACTCGCTTTTTGGCATGCCGACATTGTGTTTCTCAAGCAACTCTTTTAGAAATACTTTATTCGCGCACTTAACAATGGATTCGGGGTGGTCAATAACGACTAAGCCGTTAGCCTCGGCCTTTTTTGCAAAATGATAGGTGTAGTGACTAATCCGCGTGGTTTCTCGAATAAACAGAGCATCGAACTCCAGCAATCGATTAAAATCGTCAGCAGTAATTAACTCGGCTTCGATATCAGCTTCTTTGGCGGCTTTGATAAATTGTTGCAGCGCTTTCTTATCGCTAGTGGGAATAGCTTCGTTCGGATTATAAAGAATGGCTAAATCATAGCGATACTCCTTTTTAGTCCGCCCTTTTCGCCAAACTTTCTTATTAAACTGATCCAGCGCATTACCAAACACGGTTTGTTCATCGTCGGTTAATTGATTAAGCGAGCCAGCCGCTAACGAGTCAATATACCAACGGCCGTCCCAACGCAGGCTGACCCGAATAATTGGACAGGGATAGCGCTCAAATAATTGGCGCGCAAACCCACTAAACTCATCGATGGAGCTTTGTCCAAAACAAATCACCAATTCTAGTGAAGAGTCGGTATAGTGATCTAGATACCGACTTGATGGCTTATCTAATACATTAGTAAGCAACTGATAATGCTTAAAGTTATTTAAATCATTAATGGTGGTAACCGATGGCAATACACGCTGACCGCGGGCTTCCGCCAACAGACTGACGTAGTAACCGGTGGAAAGATAACTTAAATCGTGGCACAGATTAACAATGTGATGACGATCACCGTCGCTACCAGAGTTTAAATAATCATTAGCAGTAACCAGAGTCTGGCTGGGGTAGTAAGGCTGCCAGGCCGCCATGTCGTTTACGACAACGTGCACATGCTGTTGCATAGAGAAAAAATGTCATTTGCGTGGAATACTTATCAGACACTATATTAGAAGTAGCAAGAAAGACAAGGAGCTTTATCTATGTTGACGCTGTTGGCCAAGTTATTAAAGGCCCTGAATTCAGAAACCAGTCCCTGGGCTTTGGCCATGGCTATGGTATTAGGAATGTTTTTAGGCTTAACGCCATTATGGCGTGTGCATAACCTAATTATATTATTTGCGGCATTGATTTTCCGCGTCAACCTAACACTTTTTCTATTGTCCTTTGCCATTTTCTCAGGCATTGCATACTTGCTGGATCCGATGTTCCATGAGCTTGGCTTGGCGATCTTACAGGCGCAGAGTTGGCAAGGTATTTATGAAGCGATGTACGCAACTTCGGTGGGTCGAGTGTCGCAGTTTTACCATACCCTGACCATGGGTAGCTTCGTGTTTAGCCTGATCATCAGCCCAGTTATTGCGCTAGCGACCTACTTTATTGTGGTTAACTATCGAAAACGGATTCAGAAAGCGCTAATGAAGTTCAAAATTGTGCAAATGGTTAAAGGTAGCCGTTTCTGGCAGTTGTACATGGATTTACGGGGGTAGTCATGAAGCGAAGCATAATACGTTGGCCAGGACTGGCGGCTTTTGGAATCATTATTGGCTTACTGGTTATTATTTCATGGCTGTTTTTAGATTCTATTTTAAAAATTTCTATGGAATATAGCCTCGGCCGCCTAAATGGTGCTGAAGTTAATATTGAAAAAGTTGAGCATAGATGGTCACCGCTTACCTTGACGGCTCATGGGGTAGAAGCCACCGACCCGGCAAAACCAACTCATAATCAAGTGCAACTTGCGCGCTTAAGTGCCGATGTTTCAGTTGCCCAGTTATTGCTTGGACGCATTCATATCGATCAGCTTGATGTGGTCGGTGTACGGGTAGACCAGGAGCGTAGCAGCGGCGAGGGCGATGTCTATGTAATGCCTGATAAGGATGATGTTAAAAACTGGGCGTCAACTAATTGGGAGAAGTTAAAAGTCTCCTTACCCGAAAAAGATGAAATTATAGCTCAGGTTGGTTTGCAAACTGACCAGGTTCTGGACCAGGCAGAAACAAAAATTGAGCAGCAGCGGCAGCAGTTTGAACAGGCTAAAGATGGTCTGCCAGACAAGCAAAAGATAGCAGAGTACCAACAACGGATAAAAGAGCTTACCGAGAGCGACATAAAAGGGCTTGGTGATGTCGCTGCGCGGAAGGAAAAACTGGATCAGCTAAAGCAGTCAATTCGCGAGGATAAGCAAGCCATCAAGCAGTTCCGCGAGCAATTGAGTGAATCTGCTGAGGTTGTTAAACAACAGATAGAGCAGGTAAAACAAGCACCGGGCAATGACATTGACCGGATCCGTGACTTTTTTCAGTTAAATCAGTCGGGACTGCAGAATATAACCGGGCTGTTATTAGGAGAAAAGGCAAAGCAATGGAGTGAGTATTTACTACTTGCCTATGAGCAGTTAGCGCCTATGCTAGCTCGTTCTTCTGATACGGAAACAGTGAAGAAAGTCCGTGGAGCGGGCGAGAGTCTGTCGTTTGCTGAAGAAGATGCACCGCCAGAATTCTGGATTAAAAATGCGCGAACAGAGGTGATAGTCGCCGACAGTCAAGTTGATATTAACTGGCAGAATATAACCCACCAGCATAATTTGCTGGGTCAACCAACCACTTATCAGGCACGGCTCGATAATAGCAAACTATGGCAGGCATTTAACCTTAACGGCGAGCTTTCATTATTGGCATCGGGTATTGATGCCAAACAACAATGGCAGTTAAAAGGCGCTAACTTAAATAGTTTAGGGTTAAGTAACAGCGAGCAATTAACTGCTTCTATCGCTTCGGCCCTGCTTGATAGCGATGGTACGGTTCTGGTGCGGGAGAACCAGCTAGACGGTGACGCGGTTATTCGTATGCTCGATTTAACAATGGATGCGACTGGTAGTAGTAAAATTACCGACGCAGTTGCAACTGCGTTAAAACAGCTGAACCGGTTAGACATCAATACTAACTTCTCTGGCAGTATTCTGAACCCGAAACTTGGTCTTAACTCAGACCTTGATCAGCAGCTCGGTAAGCTCTTAAGTCAAACGGCTATGGCGGAAGCTGAAGGTAAGCTAGGCGAGATAAAAGCTGATTTAATGAGCAAAGTAGAAGGACAGCTTGGTTCGAAAACAGCGTTACTTGAAAATATCAGCTCGCTCAATAGCGATGCTCAGTCGTTCGATAACCAGCTTGAAGATTTATTGAAGGCGAAAATCGAGGACAACCTGAAAGATAAATTGAAAGGCCGCTTATTCGGCGGCCTTTAACAGGGCTTAGTTAGTGCTGAGATAAAAACTGGCTAATTCGCTCAGCTTTTTGCTGAATTGAATAGATACCGTCGAGGTGTCCCCACGGGCCGTCGATGGTTTCCAGTTGCACGTCTTTGCCCATAGATTCTAAATGCGCTGCTGCGTTGTCTGCCAGATAGGGCATTAGCAGTAAATCGTTACTGGCGGGTAAGAAAAGGCTTTTTGCCGATATATTGTTCAGTCCCTCTTTAAGCGTTTCCTGATGACCAGCAACAAACAGTTGGTTGGCGCGAACTAAATACAGTATGTGATTAGCGTCTGCTAATGGAGCGCGCTCGCGACTGCTACTGTACAGCCATTCTGCCGCCGGTAGCTGGTTATCGACGGATTTAAGACCTTCCGCGGGGAGGGTTTCTTGAGACGGCGCTAACTGGTTAAAGATGCTTGGATGCATCGCGCCATGAGTAATCAACGCCTGTGCCATAGTAACGCCATCCAGTGGTGCTTGAGCGCCATAGTAATTGCCCTTGTTCCAGTTAGGGTCCAGCTTTATGGCTTGCGCCCAGGCTTCGAGCCCGGCAATTGTCCAGGCGTCCAATGAGGCCGCACCGATGACGGAAACCATTCGTTCTACCCAGTCAGGATAAGTAGCAGCCCACTCGATTGCTTGCAAAGAGCCCATTGAGGCACCAATTACCGCATGTAATTTTGAGACCCCGAGGGATTCTAATACGGCTTTTTGAACATTGACGAAATCGCGAATGGTAACAACCGGAAAATCTAACCCGTACGGTTCGCCGGTGGCCGGGTTAATGCTGGCCGGGCCGGTGGTGATCACTGAAGGCAGGTTAGGATAGGCATTAACTAAAGAGTCCACGCTCACTACGTAGTATTTATTAGTATCGATGGCTTTACCAGGACCGATAATGGCATCCCAGTATCCCGCTTGAGGATCGTTCTCGGTATACTTACCAGCTGCGTGGCTGTTACCTGAAAAGAAATGAGTCACCAAAATAACGTTGTCTTTGGCTTCATTGAGTTCTCCGTAGGCTTCCCAGCCAACGGTGACTTCCTCGATAGCTTCACCGCCATGGGTGGTGTAGTTTTCCAGCGTAAACGATTGCTTCTCGACAATCATTGGCTGCTGAGCGAGCGCGATAGAGCTGGCAAAGGCCAGCACCAGGCCGCTAAGGTTTTTCCATAACCGTGTCATTTTACTTCTCCTGTAGGTAATTTTGATACTTGTCCCGCAACTGGTTTTTAACCAGTTTGCCAGTGCCTGTGTGTGGTAATTCATCAACAAAGAGAATGTCGTCGGGCATCCACCAACGGGCGATCTTGCCGGTTAAAAACTGCTTAATACCTTCTTTATCAACTTGTTGGCTTTTATTCAAAACCACAAATAATAGTGGTCTTTCGTCCCATTTAGGATGCTTTACGCCTATAACGCAAGATTCATTGACCGCTGGGTGTTGGCTGGTGATGTTTTCGATGTCTAGCGAGCTGATCCATTCGCCGCCACTTTTGATGACATCTTTTTTACGATCGACCACCTTCATAAAGCCTTCGGCGTCGATTACCGCGATATCGCCGGTTGCTAACCAGCCGTCCGGGAAACTACTTAAATCATCATTTCTAAAGTACTGGCTGGCGATCCAGTGGCCTCTGACCTGCAGTTCGCCACTGGTTTCTCCATCATGCGGCAGCGGACTGTTATCGGCGTCGACAATACGGGCCTCAACCCCAAATACTGGTCGCCCAGCGGTGGTTTGTATACGGTACTGTTGCTCTTTGGGCCGCTGTAAAATATCGGGCTGAGGGGGAGCTGAATGAACCAGTGGACCCGTTTCAGTCATTCCCCAAATCGGCTGCCAATATATGTTGTAGGTCTCATCGTAAGTTTTGACCAATCCCAGCGGCGAGGCTGCGCCACCAACACAAACACGTTTAAGGCTCGGAATATCAAGGCTTTCTTCGGTTAAGTAATTGTGCAGGGTTAGCCAGATAGTGGGTACCCCTAAACCAACCGTTACCTTTTCGCTACGTATCATTTCGGCCATTGCTTCACCGGAAGTGCCATCGCCGGTAAAGACTAACTTGCAGCCGGAAATAGGTCCTGCGTAGGGCGCTCCCCAGGCGGCTACATGGTACATGGTAACCATTGGCATTAGTACGGTGTCGCTGCGTAGGTCTAACATGTCGGCACCAATAGTGGCCTGTGCGTGTAACACCATCGCTCGATGAGACGCTAGTACGCCTTTCGGGTTGCCGGTGGTGCCGGAGGTATAACACAGTAAAGCGGCACTGTTTTCATCAACATCCGGCCATTGATAGTCAGTAGACTCAGTCGCCAATAATTCGTCATAGCAGTACACGTTTTTTAATGAGGTTGCCGGCATGTGTTGACCGTCAGTCATGATCACAAACCCTTTAACATTGGGCAGCTGCTCCTGAATTTCCTCGAGCAAACTGACAAAGCTTAAATCAACAAACACCCAACCGCTTTCTGCATGGTTAATGATATAGCTGACCTGGTCTGCGAATAGTCGGGGGTTTACCGTATGCATGACAGCACCAATACCACTGACCGCATAATATAATTCCATATGCCGGTAGGTGTTCCAGGCTAAACTGGCAACGCGATCGCCTGGCTCGACCCCGAGTTTGTTCAAGGCATGGGCTAATTGTGCCGAACGTTGGTAACATTCGGCGTAGGTGTAACGGTGAATATCGCCTTCTAGTCGACGAGTGACAATTTCTTGTTTGGCATGACGCTGCGCAGCAAACTTTAGCAAATCAATGATTTGCAAAGGTCGCTGCATCATGTTGCCGGAAATGGGAGAAATTAGCATGTCGTTATTCCTTACAGCATGAATAAACCAATGGCTACGGCAAGTCCCATCAGCGGAACTACGACCGTTACTGCAGCAACGGCCCAGTAAGCAGCACTATGAGTTTCGTTACAGATAGCCCGAATAGTGGTAACCACATAACCGTTGTGTGGCAGCGAGTCGAGCGCGCCCGAAGAAATGGAAACGATCCGGTGCAGTTGATCGGGGTTAACACCCGCTTGCAGGTAATGCGGACCGACTTCGGGTAGTGCGATAGCCTGACCACCGGAGGCAGAACCGGTAAGTCCGGCAATGACACTGACTGCAACGGCAGCGCCTACTAACGGGTTGCCCGGCAGGCTGGTCATAGCGGTAACGGCGGTGTCAAAGGCTGGCGTAATTTTGGCGATACTACCAAAACCGACGACTGCCGAGGTATTGCCAATGGCCACTAAAGCACCGGTAGTTGCCTCTGAGATGGCCTGCTGAGGCCGGTGGAAATGTTTAAAGTTAATAATTGCAATGGAGAGCACGCCGCCGAGCAGCGCGATAATCAGGGCGTTTTGTGCATAACTGCTGTGAAAACTAAACGACAGTCCAAGTACCACCAATAGCGGAATCAAACTTGCCACAGGGTGGGGGAGCTTTCTATCGAGCAACACCGGGTCGCCTTCACGAGCCTCGAAGCACTCACCGTTGGCCAACGCGCGGTTGATTATTTTTCTTAACCACCAGTAGCCAAAGGTAGCCATCAATACCGCGACCACTAGGCTAACTTCCCAAGCTGCATAAGGTGAAGTGCCTAAGTATTTTATTGGGATCCAGTTTTGAATTTCTGGTGAGCCGGCCGAGGTCATGGTAAAAGTCACCGAACCAAACGCCAGAGCAGCTGGAATAAAGCGCCGCGGCAGGTTAGCGTCTTTAAATAATGATAGCGCCATTGGATAAACTGAGAAGGCCACAACAAATACGCTAACGCCACCGTAAGTTAAAATAGCACAGGCAAGCACGACCGCCAAAACAGCCTGTTTACGCCCTAACTTGTTGATAATCCATCGTGCAACACTGTCAGCGGCTCCGGTATCTTCCATAAACTTACCGAACATAGAGCCGAGCAAGAACATAAAAAACCAGGCTGCAACAAAGCTGGCAAAGCCATCCATGTAGGCACTGACAAAATTAACGTCGCCAGAAAACAGCGGTATACCGCTACATAGAGCAACGACGACGGCACACAAAGGCGCGCTAATAAATAAATTCATACCCCTTAGGGTGAGAATGATCAGCAGAACCAGGCCGCCGATAAGTCCAATCATACTTAACATGAGTTACCTCGCAACGAGTCAATAGAAACAGCCATGCCCCGGTTCGTTGCATCAACTGTATTGTGCGCTATCCGGTAAAGTTGCCCCATAGTACTATGGTACAGATCACTTTTTTAACATTTTGCGCTAGTTTAGTATTCAGCCATGACTCTGGACCGTTCAGAAGTGAAAACGGAACCGATAAAAAAGAATGACAACGACTTAATCGTCAGGGGAATAATAATGAATACACCCAATTTTAAACAATCGTTAGTTGCAGTGGCGGTCAGCACCATGTTGGCGAGTCCACTTGCGTTAGCTCAAGAGCAAGAACAATCCACGGAAGCTGAAGATGCGAAGCTGGAACGTATTGAAGTAACGGCCCGCCGCACTAGTGAAAGCTTGCAAGAAGTTCCGGTCGCAGTTTCTGCGTTTGGCGAGATGGAATTAGAGCGCGACGGTATTGAGGATATTACCGAACTGCAGTACAAAATGCCGAATACCACCTTTCAGGTCAGCCGTGGTACCAACTCTACTCTAACCGCTTATATTCGGGGAGTGGGCCAGCAAGATCCGCTATGGGGCTTTGAACCGGGCGTTGGTATCTATATCGATGACGTTTACGTTGCTCGGCCACAAGGTGCCGTACTCGAGGTGCTGGATGTACAGCGGGTGGAAGTACTGCGTGGTCCGCAGGGCACACTCTATGGTAAAAACACCATTGGCGGTGCAATGAAGTACGTAACTCGCGACCTGACAGGCTACGACGAATTTGAAATAAAAGGCACGGTCGGTTCTTACAACCAAGCAGATTTGAAAGTCTCTGGACAGACCGCACTGGCGGATAACTTTTATGTTGGTGGCGCGTTTGCCACGCTAAACCGTGATGGTTTTGGTGAGTTCGCTAATACCGGTGACGAGAACTACAACAAAGAACTGATGACAGGACGTCTAAATGCTAAGTGGATTGTAAACCGCGACATTAACGTCAAGTTTGCCGCCGACTGGACCCAGGACGACTCCAATGCTCGTGGTGGTCATCGTTTGCTACCGTCATTGTTGAGTGATGAACCGCGTCAAGAAGATGTGTACGACGCTTACACTGCAATGCCCACCTGGAATGAAGTTGAGAACGAAGGTTACTCGATGACCGTTGACTGGGCGATTAACAACGAGTGGATGTTTAAGTCAGTAACCGCTTATCGTGAAGGCTCTACCAACACCAATATCGATTTTGATTCGACCGTTAACCCGGTTTTACTGGTTCCAGCTATTTACGAAGACGACCAGACCACGCAAGAGTTCCAGTTTATGTATCGCGACGATCGACTGGACTTTGTCGGTGGCTTGTATCTTTATGAAGGTCAGGCTTGCGGTGAATTTGGTACCGTGTTGGGTCTGTTATCGCTGTCAATTGATACTGGCGGCTGCGTTGACACCTCCAGTGAAGCGCTATTCGGTCAGGCAACTTATCAGTTAGATGACAAATGGTCGGTCACATTAGGCGGTCGTTATACGCGCGATGATAAAGAAGCCGATGTATTCCGCTATACCTATGCGGGCGTTAAGTTCCTGGATCGGGGCGACTACGATCAGGACCCCATTGTGATTAATTCAGACTTTAATCAACAAGCCGACTGGAGCAAGTTCTCTCCACATGCAAGTGTTAGCTACCAGGTTGCTCCTGAACTGATGATGTACGGTAGCTACAGTAATGGCTTTAAGTCGGGCGGTGTGGATATGCGTGCTGATGTATCATTAAACCCTGATGCGTCAAACCCGTACGATCCTGAGACTGTCGATACGTTCGAGTTTGGTGTTAAGAGTGAGATGTTAGACGGTCGTCTACGTCTGAACGCAGCGGCATTCTTCTCTGATTATCAGGATATGCAGGTTACTGTTCAACGGGCGATTGAAGGTGGCGGTGTTGCCTCACAGGTTCTTAACGCAGCGGACTCAACCGTTCAGGGGCTTGAGTTTGAGTCAACGTTTTCAGCGACTCAAAGCTTAAGCTTTACCGGGTCATTAGGTTATATCGATGCTGAATTTGACTCTGTTGAGTTCTTTAATCCAGAACTGCAAGAAATCGAAGACGTGTCAGACCTATGGTCGTTCCAGAACACGCCAAAATTAACTGCTAACTTAGGCTTTACTAAAGAGTTTGCATTAGAGAGTGGTTCGTTAGTGTGGTCGGGCAGTGTGGCCTATCGCGATGATATGCAAATGTTCGAGGTGCCTTCGCCATTAGACGAGGAAGCCTACAGCCTTACAAACACCAGCTTGGTATGGTACTCGAACTCTGGTCAGTGGACGGTTGGCTTGCATGCCAAAAACATACTTGACGAAGAATATCGTGTATCAGGTTACAACTTTGGTTCAACCTTCGGTGAGAATATCGTGACCGGTTATTATGGCGACCCACGTACTGTCGCTCTGTCTGTCGGTTATCAATTCTAACTCCCTGTGATATCAGCGTCTAAGCTCTTTTTTAGTGGTAAAGGGCTTAGGTGCTGGTAATTTTTTTAAAAGTAGCTAGCATGGTCATTATTCAAGCATCAACCGATACCCGCTGTATGGCCAGAGCAATTATTGCTGACGATCACCCCCTGTTTCGGGCGGCAATGAAACAAGCCCTTGCCGAGACATTAAAATCCGACATCGTAGAAGTCTCTAGCTTTCAACAGCTTGAAGAAGCTCTTATTGAGCAGCCCCAAATTGAGCTGGTATTTCTTGACCTTTCTATGCCCGGCAATCGAGGCTTAACCGGACTGTCCACGTTACGTAGCCAATACCCAGATATCTTAGTGGTGATTGTTTCTGCTACCGAAGATACTCGTGTGGTGCGACAGGCAATGGCGTTAGGGGCTAGCGGTTATATTCCTAAGTCGGTGCCTTTACCAGAGTGGAATACCGCGGTGACTACCGTACTCGCCGGGGATAACTGGTTACCGGCATCAATGCAGAACCTTACTGAGGAAACTGATCCTGAGATGTCAGCCTTTGCTAATAAGCTGGAACAGTTAACACCGCAGCAATTTAAAGTTTTACAGTGCATTGCGGATGGCTTGTTAAATAAGCAGATAGCGTATGAACTCGGGGTTCAGGAAACAACCATTAAGCAACACGCGTCGGCGATCTTGCGTAAATTAAGTTGCGTTAACCGGACCCAGGCAGGAATCTTGTTCCGGCAAATGCTAGATACTTCTGAGTCGCTTGATTAATCGTTTTAGTGCGCCGCTTTTCAATGGTTTTGGTATAAAGTGAGCGTTAACTTCTAATGCTTGTTCGCGCAATATTTCATCGGGATCAGCCGAGTTAATAATCGCTGTTGTTTGGTGACCCCACTGTTGTCTAAGGGCCTTCACTACGTCAATACCGGTTACATGATTGTCCAGGTGATAGTCGGCAAAGATAAGATCGCATCGAGCTATCTGCAGCGCTTCTGATAAATTACTAACCGGGGCGACGGATGCTCCCCATTGCTCTAACAGCGAGGCTGTAGCCGCTAATACTCGACTGTCGTTGTCTATGACCAGCACCGAACGTCCGGCTAATAGCTTTTCGAGCGTTTCAGGTTGTATATCATTATTTTTCACCAGCTCGACCTTTTGCCAGGATTTGACCGGTAATGTAATCCCAAAGGCGGTTCCCACGCCTTCTACTGATTTTAGCTGCAACGGAATATCCATTAATCGGCAAATCCGTTCAACAATCGATAAACCAAGACCAAGGCCAGGGTTGTCACCATCAGACTGCAACTGATGAAACTCTTTAAAAATCTCTTCTTGTTTATGGACCGGGATCCCCTGGCCACTATCGATAACCCATACCGTAACCTGTTGCCCGCTGCGCCGAGTGCCGAGTATTATTCGGCCCTGATGTGTATAACGGAGCGCATTGGACAATAAGTTTTGGATGATACGGGTTAGTAGTTTTCTGTCACTGTTGATGACAGCTGATGATGGGATATAGTCAAATTGTAAGGCTTTCTCTGACGCCATCGCTTGATAGCGCTCAACCATTGGCTGCAACACGCTGTCTAATCGAAATGTTTGCCGATCCGGCTTGAGGTTACCGGCATCCAGCTTGGTCATGTCTAACAACATCGTCAATAGTTCTTCAGCGTGGTCTAGTGAGCGACGGATATTTAGGGCAAGAGGCAGTTGTGCCGTTTCAACTTTGGCCTGCAGCATTTCGCAAAATAGGCTGGCGGCATTAAAGGGCTGCATCAAATCATGACTGACGGCAGCGAAAAAGCGAGACTTGCTCAAATGTGCTTTTTCTTCCGCCTGCTTTGCTAACAGCAGCTGCTGGGTGCGTTCATCAACGCGCTTTTCCAGCTCCTGATTAATTTGTTGCAGTGCCTGCTGGGCTTTAACCCGTTCGGTGATGTCGCTGTAGGTGGTGACAAAGCCGCCACCGGGCATTGGATTTCCTTGTAACTCAATGATCAAGTCACCCTGAGCCCGTTGATACTTATAGGCGCTGCCTGCGCGTAAAAAATTTAATCGTTTCTCGATTTCGTCATCAACATTACTATTGCCTGAGTGGCTTAAGAGACCGCGGTCAGCGTTATACCTTAACAGCTCTTCAACTGGCATTCCGGCTCTGACCAGGCCATCGGGGTATTCAAAGACTTCCAGATAGCGACGATTCCAGGCAACCAACCGCAGATCTTGGTCGATGACACTAATACCTTGCGGAATGTTTTCTACCGACGACTGCAGCAATTCCCGATTAAACTGATATAGCTTCGATGCCTCGGTGGCCCAATCGACGACTTTCGCTACAGGCACCTCTTGTTGCTCCGAAACGGTGTCAAATAGTAGCCGGGTCGCAGAGGTACCAACAATACTCGATAACTCCCGCTCAATACGCATTAATGTTGGTGCAGGAACCAGAGTTTGGGGGTCCTGAAAGAGCAAGTTAACCCCTAGCTTTTGTTGTAAGTCGGTCAGTTGCTGGTGGTTGTAAAAACGCTCGAGTAAAGCATGTAACCGAGCCCAGCTAAGGCTAGGCTGACGGATAAAGTCGTCGCTACCAACCGTTAGCCGTTCGTTTCTTTTATGAGGAGACACCAGCGAGACGACAATAAAAATTAACAGGTTAATTCCAAGACTAATCAGCACACCATCGGCGACTTGAGTGTCAGTCATTGGCTTCGAGGTGTTAAGAGCTGGAACCAGTAATAAAACGAACCAGACTATGGTTCCGCTGACCAGTCCGGATAGTACTGCAAGTTGGTTACTGCGTTGCCATAACACGCTGCCAATAATTGATGGACCCAGCTGCGACAGTAGCGCTAACGAAATCAGTCCTGAATTAACCAACGGTAGGGTATCAATAGTTAGCTGGTAATAGATGTATGCCATTAGCATCACCAATACAATGGTCATGCGGCGAATCAATAGAATTCTGGCAGGAGTAAATTGCAATTGTCTTAAACGCTGACGGGTCAATCTAAGCCACAGTGGCATTACCACATCGTTAGAAATCATGATGCTGAGTGCCAGCAAAGCGATGATAACCATGCTGGTTGCTGCTGCTAAACCACCGATAAAAGCCACCAATGCAATATCCGGTCGGTCGCTGGAAAGTGGAATAACCAGCATAAAAGTGTCGGTTGCCGCTTGGTCGGGAGCAATAAGCAGAGCTGCCAGAGCGATTGGTAGTATAAAAAAGTTGATAGCGAATAGGTATAGCGGGAATGCCCAACGTGCTACTTTTAACTCATCGCTGTGAGTGTTTTCTACGTAGCTAACATGGAATTGCCGCGGCAGGCAGAACATCGATAATGCGCCAAGTAAAATATGCACCAGGTACACGTAGCTGCCATCAGCTGTACCACTTAGCACATCGCGGGTAACAGGAGCATTATAACTGGTTTCTAAGAGATCGCTGAACCCATCGAACAGACCGTAGGTAGCGAATAGACCAACGATAATAAAAGCGACTAGCTTGACTAACGACTCAAACGCGACGGCGTCCATTAAGCCGCTGTGTTGTTCAGCCAGACTCAACCGACGGGTACCAAATAGAAAACCAAAGCCAATCATCACCAATGCCACTAAAGCCGACAGATCGAATAACCAAAATGGGCTTTGAGCAAAGCCGGTGACGGCCGAAAAGCTCGCAGTCACGGCTCTTAGCTGTAAAGAGATATATGGAATGACGGCAATCAGTGCCGTAAATGCGACAACCCCTGCCAGCAACGGCGATTTGCCATAGCGAGTTCCGATTAAGTCAGCTATGGAGGTAATGTTTTGTTGTTTGCAGTAATTGAGCAGCTTTAGCTGTAAAACGTGTAAAAACAAAAAAACCAGGATTGCACCAATATAAGTTGGTGCGAATGCCCAACCATAATAGGCCGATTGGGTTACTGTGCCGAAGAATGCCCAGGATGTGCAGTGAACCCCTTGAGCAAGGGCGTAGCGATATGGCTTTGCCGGTTGTTTTGATGCGCTGTCACCCCTGTAAGCAATAGCAAACAGGATCAACAAATAAATGATGGCCGTTGCTAAGGTAAGGCTGACGGATAACATGCTTAATAGTGCTCAGGGTTATCGCGGAAGACCGGTAGTGACCACTGGTAACGAATAGCTCCCAGCCTGATAATTAGCGTCGATAACATGCCTGCTACTAATGCTACTATCGGATAAAACGGCACTAACAGGGTGTAAACAATAGCGCCGACGATGCAGGTAGTAGCGTAAAGCTCACTTTTAAGCACCATGGGGACGTCGCGCGCCAGAACATCGCGAATCATACCCCCGAAACACGCCGATATAGTTCCCATAATAACGGCTATAAACGGTGAGAAACCAGCAGACAGAGCTTTCTCGGCACCCATGGTCGCAAAAAATGCTAATCCAATAGCATCTGCAACCTGCAATGTCGTCATTGGAATGTAGGCTTTGTAGCGCAACCAGATAATGGTCACCAGTGCCGAGCCAAGAATGGTATAGATGTAGGTTTGATCCTCGGTCCAGAAAACCGGCAACCCAAGAATAAGGTCACGGATCGTGCCGCCACCAATTGCAGTCGCAGAAGCCAACACGATAACTCCAAACCCATCCATGTGTTTACGAAACGCCAGTAAGGTTCCTGCAACAGCGAATACTGCAACACCTGCCTGGTCAGCCCAGTAAAACAACACCTCCATAAGTAACTCGCCCTTTTGTGCGCCTGAATGCGGTTAGTTTGTCATTATAAAAGATAGAATGGTAGCTGATTGCTCGACTATTTTGACTGGTTACTTTATCATCAGAAACGCACTTTGAGTTTCAAGTTGATGTAGTTGTGCTAAGGACCAGCGTAAAATGATGAATGTGGCCGACATGAAAACAAAACATGCTGGAGATGACATTGAAAGTCATATCCAGTATGTACCAACTTTGGTTGTTGCCTTACACCCAGATATCTCACGGATTGGAGAAACCGCGCCGCTGCTAAGCTTGTCGCAGGACGGCCGCGACTATCTCAGCCGCAATCGCCCTGATTTTTCCAAAAATGGCCGCGCAGGTCGTTCTTTATGCGAGCCGCGAATTAGTCGTTCACCTATTATTATCCAACAAGATAGTCAGGATACCTTTCGGGTTCGGGCTCATACTACTAGCACAACCGTCGAAATAGCCGGTCGTGCGGAGCAAAGTGAGTATTTGCTAAGCCGCGCGGACATTGGTAGCGGCGTTGTGATGACGCTCAACAAAACAGTTGTTCTGCTGCTTAAGCTATTGCCGCTACAAGACGTCCGAATTCATAAAGAAAGTTTACTTAAGGGCATTAGTCCGGATATTAGAGCTCTGAATAGCAAACTTGAAAATGTTGCGCGGATGGATATACCGGTAATGATTCGCGGTTTGGCTGGCTCAGGCAAAGAACAAGCGGCTTATAAAGTTCATTCCGACAGCCCACGTGCAGATAAGCCTTTTGTCAATGTTAATCTGGCTGCTATTCATGATGTTGTCGCCGCGGAAGAACTGTTCGGTAGCTTACATAAGCAAGCCCAAAATCCCGGCTACTTTAGTCAGGCAGATGGCGGCACGCTGGTGTTAGAAGACATAGAAGATGCGTCTGAACAGGTCATAGAACTGTTGTTTAGTGCCATTAAAAATGGTTATTACCTGCCCTTACAAAGTGATGTGCCAAAACCAATTAATTGCCGGCTAGTGCTGACTAGTGTTTATGATAGCTGTCCGTGCGCTGTGGACTCCCGTTTATGGCAGCTTACCAATGCTTTGTCAGCGTATCAGGTTTTCTTGCCGCCTTTGGCCGAGCGAGTCGAAGATTTAAGCTTGTTATTTATACATTTTGTCGAAGAACAGTGGCACCGATTGTATCCTGACCGAGCTTTTAACTTGAACATTCCAACCGACCTGATGGGGCAGCTGATGGCGTTTCACTGGCCCGGTAATGTTCGCCAATTACGCAATGTTGCCCGACAGGTTGTTATTGATAGCCGTGAGGCATCGACGCTACAGCTCGATCCGCAGTTGTTATCTATTTTAAAACCGCAGTCGAGACAAAGAACCGAAAGAATAGGCGCCAACGGCAACGCTAGAAAACCGAACAGTATTAGCCGCGAGGAATTATCCGAAGCATTAGAAAACAATCGCTTTGAATTGCAAGCTACAGCACGTGAGTTAGCTATTTCACGTGCTTCGGTTTATCAGTTAATTCAACGCTTTGAGGGATTAAGTACTGCCCAGGATCTGGATGAGGCCGAGCTTCGTAATTGCTACCAAAAATATCGTGGCGATACTGAACAAATGATGTGGGAACTTCGGGTTTCGCAAGTGGGTATGCGCCGACGCTTAAAAGCCATGGGCTACGATATTTGAATCAGTATCTTTTATTGGTGAATTTTTGCTAGACTATCCCTCCTTAACGACTTGTAATTCTTTTACCTTGTCCTCATGTAGGACAAGGTGACATAAAACGTTCGAAAAACTTAAATATAACTGGGGAATGTTATGAATTTCTTTATTAGTCCTGCGTACGCTCAAGACGGTGCAGCCTCGGGTGGCGGCATGGAACTTATCTTCATGCTGGTCATGTTTGGCCTGATTTTTTACTTTCTGATTTATCGCCCACAAGCGAAACGTGTTAAGCAGCATAAAGAATTAGTTTCATCGCTAAGTAAAGGCGACGAAGTACTGACTCAAGGTGGTATGGTCGGTCGCATTACTAAAGTGAGTGATGACAAAGACTTTATCGTTATTGCTTTATCAGAAGAGATCGAAGTTACTGTGCAGAAAGCAGCGGTAACCTCAGTTCTTCCAAAAGGCACTATGAAATCGCTGTAATAGCAGTAAAAACAAAGGTAGGCACGACGTGTTAAATAAATACCCGTTGTGGAAAAACTTGCTGGTTGTTTTCGTTATATTATTGGCAGCGCTGTACGCGCTGCCAAATATTTATGGCGAAGACCCGGCAGTGCAAATTTCCGCAGACCGACAAGCAACGATTGATACCAGCACCCTTGACCGGGTTCGTAGCGTTTTGACGAGTGCTGACATCTCGCCAAAGTCCATTGCGTTAGAAGAGCAACAGATACTCGTTCGATTAACCTCTGATGACCAACAGCTGAAGGCTCGGGAAACGCTTGTCGACAGCCTTGGCGATAATTATATCGTAGCTTTAAACTTAGCCCCGGCGACACCTGAGTGGCTAAAAAGCATTGGTGCAGAACCAATGAAGCTTGGCCTGGACTTGCGTGGCGGTGTTCATTTCTTAATGGAAATCGATATGGACGAAGCGATTCGTAAAATTGTCGATGGCATGAAAGATACCGTGCGTAATGAGTTGCGCGAAGAAAGAATCCGTTACACGGCAGTCGATGCCGGCGATGACGGTGTCACTGTCGAGCTACGTAACGACGAAGCTTACCAGGCGGCGGAAAGCTATCTTTCGGATCGTTATCAAGGCTACCAGTTGGTTGAAGAACCAGAACAGCGCACGCTAGTTCTGCAAATGACCGAAGAGAAGCTGGCAGAGACGCGTGATTATGCGGTGTCGCAAAACATTACCATTATGCGTAACCGGGTCAATGAGTTAGGTGTGGCTGAACCGCTGATTCAACGCCAGGGGTCAAACCGTATAGTGGTTGAGCTGCCAGGCGTTCAGGACACTGCGCGAGCTAAAGAAATTCTAGGCGCTACGGCAACACTTGAGTTCCGTATGGTTGACACTGACAACGATGTGCGTGATGCAATCAATGGTCGGGTTCCTTTTGGCAGCGAATTGTTGCCGATGCGAGATGGTCAGGATCAGCTACTTAAAGAAGACGTTATCTTAACCGGTGATCATATTGTTAACGCCGGCGTTGGTTATGACGAGTACAATCGTCCACAGGTCAATATTACCCTGGATGGTGCTGGTGGTAATAAGATGTCGATGGCGACCAAAGATAATGTTGGCGATCCAATGGCTACCGTCTTTATCGAATATAAAGCAACCGATGAGCGGGATGATGAAGGCAATCTGCAGTTTACCAAGAGTGCCGAAGTTATTAACGTTGCTACCATTCAGTCGCGTTTAGGCAGCAGCTTCCGTATTACCGGTGTTGGTGCACAAGAAGCTAAAAACTTAGCGCTATTATTACGCGCAGGTGCTTTGATCGCGCCGATTCAAATCGTTGAAGAGCGCACCGTTGGCCCAAGCCTTGGTCAACAAAATATTGATGCAGGTACTCAGGCAATCTTTTGGGGCTTTGTGTTAGTGCTGGTCTTTATGGTCGCGTACTATCGAAAGTTTGGCTTGGTTGCAAACTGTGCATTGGCGGCAAACTTGGTTTTAATCATTGGTGTTATGTCGATGATTCCAGGCGCAACTTTAACTTTGCCAGGAATGGCGGGTATCGTTTTAACGGTGGGTATGGCGGTTGACGCCAATGTGTTGATATTCGAACGAATACGCGAAGAGATAAAAGCCAAGCGTAGCCCACAGCAAGCGATTCACCATGGGTACGACAGCGCATTATCGACCATCGCCGATGCCAACGTAACAACATTGATTGCGGCATTAATTTTGTTCGCTATCGGTAACGGACCGATTAAAGGGTTCGCGATTACTCTGGCTATCGGGATTATTACTTCAATGTTTACCGCGATCATTGGTACCCGTGCCCTTGTGAATTCAGTCTGGGGCGGAAAACGCCTTAGCAAGTTATCTATTTAGGCGAAGTTATGCGTGAACTTATAAATACAGACGAACGAATTCCTTTTATGCGCTTTCGCGGCGTGTTTGCGATAATTAGTGGTTTGCTGATTGTGGCATCTATTATTTCGCTGTCCGTCAACAAGCTTAATTTAGGCTTGGACTTTACCGGCGGTACGCTCATTGAGGTAGGCTTTCAACAGCCTGCCGACTTACCGCAAGTGCGTAACGTCTTGAGCGATACAGGTTTTGAGGATGCTGTGGTGCAAAACTACGGTACTCAGAAAGATCTATTAATCCGCTTAGAACCTCGTACAGACGTCAAAGCTGAACAGCTCGGGACTACTATCCTGGAATCTCTGCGCAGTAATATTGATCAAAATATTGAAATGCGTCGGATTGAGTTTGTCGGCCCTAACGTAGGCGACGAATTTATCGAACAGGGCGGTTTGGCGATGCTAACTGCACTCATCTGTATCCTTATATACGTTGCATTGCGATTCGAGTGGCGACTGGCTGTGGGCGCGGTTGCTGCGTTGGCGCACGATGTAATTATTACCCTGGGTCTATTTTCGATTTTAGGTCTGGAGTTTGATTTAACCGTGCTGGCTGCATTGCTGGCAGTTATCGGTTATTCAATAAACGATACCGTGGTGGTCTGTGACCGTATCAGGGAAACGTTCCGGAAGTTTGCTAAGTTGACACCGCTACAAACGGTAAACCGAGCACTAACCGATACACTGAGCCGTACTATCGTTACTTCAGTAACAACTATTTTAGTGTTACTAACGCTGTTCTTCCTGGGTGGCCCGTTAATTCATGGCTTTTCTACGGCGCTATTGTTCGGTGTTATTATTGGTACGTACTCGTCTATATTTGTTGCTAGCTCGGTTGCGATTTCGTTCGGTGTTAGCCGTGACGACCTGATGCCAACAGAAGTGGAAAAAGAGGGTGCGGATCAAGATCCGCTTTAAGCGTTAAAACGAACTACTTAAAGTTCTGGAGAAACTTATGCTCGCTGTATTATCACCGGCTAAAAACCTGGATTACGAAAGCGACATTCCGGCAGTAAAGCCGACCCAGCCGCGTTTACTGGATGACGCGGCTGAGTTGGTAGACGTGTGTCGTCAGCTAAGCCCGCAACAGTTAGGCTCACTAATGAAAATTAGTGACAAATTGGCGGGGCTTAATGCAGCGCGTTTTAGCGAATGGTCGCGGCCGTTTACCGAGCAGAATGCCCGGCCAGCAATGTACGCCTTTAATGGTGATGTTTATGCCGGGTTAGATGCTTATAACCTGTCTACTGCTCAGGTTGATTCAGCACAGCAGCAACTGCGTATTTTGTCGGGCCTTTACGGTTTACTAAAACCGTTGGATCTGATGCAGCCTTACCGTTTAGAAATGGGAACTAAGCTGGATAACCCGCGAGGCAAAAGTCTTTATCACTTTTGGGGTGACACCATAACTGAGTTGCTTAATCAGGATTTGCAGGAACAAGGAAGTGATGTATTAGTTAATCTTGCATCAAACGAGTACTTCTCGTCGGTCAATACAAAAAAATTAGCAGCAAAAGTTGTTACTCCAATTTTTAAAGATGAAAAGAATGGTCAATATAAAGTAATTAGTTTTTATGCCAAAAAGGCTCGAGGGCTAATGGCTCGCTTTATGGTGAACCAAACGCCAGCTTCTGTGTCTGAGTTAAAACAGTTCGACTTAGCTGGTTATCAATTTAATGCAGCGGAATCTGATGAAAAGCAACTGGTTTTCCTTAGGTCCGAAGCCGCTCGTGGATAATTGATAACGCTCCCGTTTAAGTAACGCAGGAAGTGAATTATGACTGACGACAACATGAATCAACAAAGCGATCAGCAACCCAACAGTTCGGTAACCTGGATTGCCGTGGGTGTTATTGTACTGATAATTATTGCAGCGCTTGTTTGGTGGTGGATTTCTGCGGGAGCAAACGAACAGAGTAAAGTCCAAACAGAGCCAGCTCAGCCAGAGCCGGTAACTCAAACGGTTGAGTCTGAAAAGTCCGAAAAGGTAGAAGAGCCGGTACAACAAGAGCCTGAGTCTAAGGTTCAAGCTGAACCGGTTATCGAGCCAGAACGAGAGCCAGAACCCGAACCTACTCCTGCTCCTGAATTACCCGAGCTGGATGAAAGCACGCCTACGATTCTGCAAACTTTAGATACCAGTGGCCTATCCATTCAGCCCCTGAAAAGCTCGCAGTTGGTTCGTGATGCGGTGGTTATTATTGAAAACCTGCGAAATGGCACCTTGGTACGTGAGCGAACTGTCGTTCAACGTCCCGATGGGCGTTTTAGGGTGTTAGAAATCGACGGCGAGTTGTATATCGATGAACAAACTTATAAGCGCTACGATGCTTTAGTGGACTGGTTTGTCAGTCTCGACGAACAAGCCTTAGTTGAAAACTATGAGCTATTTAAGCCACTGATGAATGAAGCTTTCGCCGATATTGGCTATCCGGACTCTGATATGACCAACGCCGTTTATGAGGCTATTGACGTATTGTTAGACACGCCAGTACCAGAGTCATTGGTGCAGGTTAAAGACGACGAAGTGATGTATACCTACGCAGATCCTGCCTACGAGTCTCTACCGCCGGCGCAAAAACAACTGCTTAGAATGGGACCGGATAACATTAAACGTATAAAAAGTAAGTTACGAGAAATTAGGAAGGTCTTAAAAGCAAATCTATGAGCAAAGAAACGGTAGACACTATTCCGACACACGTGCAAGGCGAATTTCCGACCCGTGACGGGCGTTTTTTAAGATGGCTAGGCCGCTTAGGTTTGCGTTTGTTCGGCGGCTGGAAAATTAACGGTGAAATGCCTGACGTGAATAAGGCTATTTTGCCGGTAGCGCCACACACCTCCAACTGGGATTTTCCCGTGGGGGTTTTTGTGATGTTGGCGATGGGGCTAAAATTAAACTATTTGGGTAAAGCCAGTTTATTTCGATTCCCGCTGAAAGGGTTAATGACAAAGCTAGGCGGTATTCCAATTGATCGAAGCGCCCCGAATGGCGTGGTCGGAAAAATGGTTTCCGAGTTCAGCGACAGCGATGAACTGATTCTGGTGATAACCCCTGAAGGAACCCGAAAGAAAGTAAAAGATTGGAAGAAAGGTTTTTTACATATGGCCAAGCAAGCCAATGTGCCGATTATTCCTGTTGCTTTTGATTACGCTCGTAAAGCTATTGATATAGGTCCGGCCTTAATGATTACCGGAGAAATAGAAAAAGAGTTGGAGCGTGTTAAGTCATTTTTTGCACACGCCCAGGGCAAACGGGCGGAGTTTAGTTAATGGTTAGTGCGCTGCGCGGGCTGCTTATTGTGCTCAGTTTACTGGCCGTTAAGTCAACTTTAGCGGCCGACTTTTGGCAAAATGACTGGGTAGTTCCTGAGCGCACTGAATCAAAAAGCTTACTCATAAGGCCGTTAAAAGCGGCAGATTCAGATCGGTTATTTCATAGTTATATGGGCTCGCAAGAGTGGCTTTTCGATCGCTTGGGCTGGAGCTGGCCATCAGAAAAAAGCTCGCTCGAACAAAATCACTCGATGGTACAGTTGCATTTGAAACAGCAGCAAAACAACGATGCTTACACCTATATCGTGATTGATCGAGAGCGCGATATGGTTGTTGGTGTTGTTTATTTCGTGCCGGTTATACAGCAACGTGGCGAGTCAGGTATTATAACTTCGCAAAATTTTAACGCGGAAGTCACTTGGTGGTTAACACAACCTGCGGTTAACGCGAGTTTACATAACGATTTATTCGAGTTGCTGACCGGCTGGCTCAGAAATGGCTGGCCATGGTCGCAAGTGTTATTCCCGGTAGCTGAATCGAACGAGCCTGCACGGGCGCTGCTGGATAACAGCTCAGCGCGGTTAATTGGAAGAAACCGTGACACTGAAGAGCTGTTTTACTCCTATACTTTGGCACGCAAATAAACCGCAAACTATTCCGAATTATGCTATTATTCGCGCCAGATCAAGTAGCGCAGCCAGCGAATTGAAGAAAGGAAATCCTATGCAAGTTATAGAAGGCGGTATCGCCGCAACAGGCAAGAAATTTGCCATCATTGTCGCCCGCTTTAATCATTTTGTTGTAGAAAGTTTGTTAGATGGCGCAGTCCAGACGTTGCAACAATACGGACAAGTGAATCAAGATGACATTACCGTGGTGAGAGTGCCAGGTGCTTACGAAATGCCGGTTACGGCAAAAAAGTTGGCGGCCTCTGGTCAGTATGATGCGATTATTGCGGTCGGCGCTGTCATTCGCGGCGGTACGCCTCATTTTGAATTTGTAGCTGGTGAATGTAACAGTGGCCTCGGCCGCGTTGCCAGTGACTTTGGTTTACCGGTTGCGTTTGGTGTCATTACCACAGATAGCCTAGAGCAAGCCATTGAACGCAGCGGCTCTAAAGCCGGTAACAAAGGCTCCGAAGCAGCCTTAAGTGCGTTAGAGATGGTCAACGTATTAGATAAGCTGTAAGGAGTAAAAGATGAAACCTGCAGCACGCAGAAAAGCAAGGAAACTTGCCGTTCAGGCGGTTTACTCCTGGCAGTTAACGCAAAACACATTTACCGATATCGAGGCGCAATACCTTACTGATAGCGACACCAGTAAAGTAGATGTTGATTACTTTCTGGAGTTGTTAAGAGGTGTTGGCAGCTATTACAAAAGTCTTGATGAAGCTATTGCACCGTTTTTAGACCGACCGATAAAAGAGCTGGACCCGGTAGAGTTAGCGGTACTAAGGATAGCTGCATTCGAACTGAAAGAGCGGTTAGATGTGCCTTATAAAGTAGCGATTAATGAGGCTATTGAATTAGCTAAGTCGTTTGGTGCTGATGACAGCCACCGCTTCGTTAATGGCGTGCTTGATAAAGCCGTCGACACATTGCGCCCCGTTCGCCAATAAATATAAAGCCAACGGTTAAGCCGTTGGCCATTATAACCTCATGCTTAACGAATTTAGCCTGATCGAACAATATTTCCTAAACAATAAAAAACAGCGGCCCGATTCCATTGTTGGTATCGGCGATGATGGCGCTGTTACGCGAGTGCAGCCCAACCATGACTTGGTGACTGTTACCGATACTATGGTCAACGGCGTTCATTTTGATGAGAGTACCCCGCCACGTGCTATTGGACATAAGATAGTCGCAGTCAACTTAAGTGATCTCGCCGCAATGGGCGCGGAACCCTGTTGGATATCGCTGGCTTTAACGTTGCCCGATGCCGACGAAACATGGTTGAGTGAATTCGCCGCTGGGCTCCATGAAATTTGTCAGTACTACGATTGTACTTTAATTGGTGGTGATACCACCCGTGGGCCGCTGACTGTGACCGTCACTGCTCAGGGGCAAGTACCCGCTGGCGAAGCCATTACCCGTTCTGGCGCTAAGCCAGGCGACTGGCTTTATGTTAGCGGTCCTTTGGGCGATGCAGGACTGGGTCTGGACATGACACAACAAGCTGATATGGCGACAGGACCGCATTTGCAAAGGTTGGTGGAACGTCTGTACTACCCGCATCCAAGAGTTGCTTTAGGGCAAACCTTACGCAACGTTGCCGGGGCATGTATCGATATTTCGGACGGTTTGCTAGCAGATCTGCAGCATTTGCTCTCCAGCTCAGGGGTCGCGGCAGATATCGAGTTGGACAAAATTCCTCTATCGCTGGCGATGACCGAAACCTTGTCCCAGGATGCGGCTTACAAAAAAGCGCTGACGGCGGGCGATGATTATGAGCTGTGCTTTACGGTCGAAGAGCATAATCGTGGTCGGCTGGAAACTCTTACCGCTCACTTAAAGAACAAACCGATATGTATTGGTCGAATTACCCAGCTGAGGGAGCCAGCGATTCAATTTAAATTGCACGGCGAAGTTTATGAGCTGCCGCTGGAATACCAAGGTTATAACCACTTCAATAACTCCGTTACTGCTAAGGACTAGACATGAAACGTTGGCCCGGCATTAACTTCTTTAACCCTCTACACTTTTTAGCATTTGGTTTTGGTAGCGGTTTAGTGCCGAAGGCTCCGGGTACCTTTGGAACCCTGGCAGCGATCCCTGTGGTGGGGTTATTAACATTAACGCCACTGTGGTTTTATCTGCTGTTTACCGTCTTAGGGACAGTATTTGGTATTTATTTATGCCGCCGTACGGCCGATAAAATTGGGGTGCATGATCATCCGGCGATTGTCTGGGATGAGATCGTCGGCTATGCCATTGCTATGTTTGCATTGCCGTTTGAGTGGCCGTATATCATTGCAGCATTTCTGCTGTTTCGCTTATTTGATATTAGTAAACCGGGCCCAATTGGTTGGCTTGATAAAAGACTCACTGGCGGTAGCGGGATTATGATGGATGACGTGCTGGCAGGGGTTGTCAGCAACGTCATCATTCTGGGCGTCTTACAGTTTATTTAAACGGCGTTTGATACTTTGCAATAAACCGTTACTATCCAGCCCCAATTCCGCGCGTACTTCGGCTTGACTGCCATGCTTAACAAACTGATCCGGTAGGCCAATGGTTAGCGTGTTTATATTAAGTTGACGTTCCGCTAAAACTTCGAGTACAGCGCTTCCTGCACCGCCTTGTACTGAGTTTTCTTCGACTGTTACTAGTAGTTCATGAGAACCAGCTGCTTTGACGATAGCGTCGATATCCAGTGGCTTTATAAAGCGCATGTCAATCAGGGTGGCATTAAGCTGTTCTGCAACTTGGCGGGACTCGGCTAATAATGTACCAAAGCTCAGTATTGCGACGCTTTCTCCAGTTTGGATCAAACGTGATTCGCCAATTGGGATACACTGATCAGAATCTCTTAATTCAATTCCTGTCGCACTGCCTCGAGGGTAGCGTACCGCCGCCGGCCCTTGGTATTGATACCCGGTTTGTAGCAGGTCACGGCATTCCTGCTCGTCACTCGGTGCCATGACCACCATATTAGGAATACAGCGCAAGTAGCTAAGATCAAACGCTCCTTGGTGAGTCGGTCCATCGGCGCCAACAATACCCGCCCGGTCAATAGCAAACAGTACATCTAAATTCTGTAGCGCAACATCATGTATTAACTGATCGTATGCGCGTTGTAAGAACGTTGAGTATATAGCAACGACCGGCTTTAAACCGGCAATGGCTAAACCTGCGGCATAAGTAACACTGTGTTGTTCGGCAATGGCTACGTCAAAGTACTGCTTAGGAAAGCGCTTAGAAAACTCTACCATCCCCGAGCCTTCGCGCATTGCCGGTGTAATAGCCATTAGACTACTGTCCTGGCTGGCTTGATCGCACAACCATTGGCCAAAAATATCTGAATAGGCTGGTATCCCCGGTGCTTTCACCGGCAGTTGCGATAGCGTCGGGTCAAATTTAGGCACGCCATGGTAGCCGATCGGGTCTTTTTCTGCAGGCTGATAGCCTTTGCCTTTTTGGGTCGCAATGTGCAATAGTTGCGGACCTTTCAGGTCCCGCATGTTAGTTAAGGTTTCAACCAGCTCGTCAATATCGTGGCCATCGATAGGACCGATATAATTAAACCCCAGCTCTTCGAAAATGGTACCTGGAGCCATCATGCCTTTCATGTGTTCTTCGGCGCGACTGGCAAGGTGTTGAATTTGTGGCAGCGGCTTAAGTAGTTTTTTCCCTTGCTCACGAATTGATGTGTAAACCTTACCGGATAACAGCCGGGCAAAGTGTCGATTAAGTGCACCGACATTCTCCGAAATAGACATATCATTGTCGTTAAGAATGACCAGCATATTGGGTTTTATGTCACCGGCGTGGTTCATCGCTTCAAATGCCATACCTGCGGTCATCGCTCCGTCACCGATAATAGCGACCACTTTTTCCCGCAAGCCACGCCGCTCTGCTGCCACGGCCATGCCTAATGCCGCCGATATCGAGGTGCTCGAGTGGCCTACTGATAAAACATCGTAAGGACTTTCGTCGCGCCAGGGGAATGGGTGAAGGCCATCTTTTTGCCGTATGGAGTGCAGTTGGTTCTTACGGCCGGTTAAAATCTTATGAGGATATGCCTGATGACCAACATCCCATACTAACTTGTCTTCGGGAGTGTTGTAGACGTAATGCAATGCTACCGTTAACTCGACAGTCCCCAGGCCTGATGCCAGGTGACCACTGCTTTTACTGACTGAACTTAATAAGAACTGTCGAACGTCATCGCATACTTGTTTTAACTGCTTTGCTGGTACGCGGCGCAGATCTTGTGGCAGATCAATGCTGTCGAGAAGTGTTTTCATAGTACTCTTTTTGTCAGTGGTCCCGCGTTAGCAGAACGGTCGAGAAGTTTTCTAGCGATTCGGTATTGTACGGTATATCGGCGAGCGACTGTAGTGCTTGTTGGTGCAATGACAGCAGTTTTTGCCGTGCTCCGTCAAGCCCTAAAAGTTGAACATAGGTTGATTTTTGGGCTTGCTGATCGGAGCCTTGGGGTTTACCAAGAACCTCGGTACTTGATGTGACATCAATAATATCATCTTGGATTTGAAAGGCTAGCCCAAGATTTTCTGCAAAATCTCGAAATAGTGAGCGGTACTGCTGCGCTTGCTGAATGCCGCAAAGTACGCCTAAATCAGCGCTGGCGGTAATTAATGCACCGGTTTTGTGGCGATGTACCCGCTCCAGCTGAGCTTCGGTCAGCTGTTTTTCGGTGGCAGCCAGATCCAGTGATTGACCACCACACATGCCCATACCACCGCTGGCCTGAGCTAATACCGAAACCATCTGCAACTGGCGCTGTGACGGCACTGAGTCAGCGACTGGGGTGCTTAGCAGGCTAAAAGCAAGTGACTGCAAAGCGTCACCGGCAAGTATTGCCGTTGCCTCGTCAAATGCCCGGTGACAGGTTGGTTGACCGCGCCGCAGGTTGTCATCGTCCATGGCCGGCAAATCGTCGTGAATGAGTGAATAGGCATGTATACACTCAACGGCACAGGCGGCATTTAAAGCAAGGGAGACATTGGCTCCACATATATCCGCAATAGTCATGGTTAAATAAGGGCGTACCCGTTTGCCACCGAGTAACACGCCATAACGCATCGCGTCGGCTAGCCGCTGTTCTGCGCCAGCTTCGCTTAAATGTCGTTGTAAAGCTTGGTCGACTTGCTGCCGCACGCTCGCCGTTATTTGCTGAATGGTCACTCATTGTCCTCTTGCGGTTCTAGTTTTTGCTCACCATTCTGTTCTATCAAAAGTTTGACCTTATGTTCTGCCTGTTGCAACTGGGTTTGACTGGTTCGCGACAGCGCTATTGCCTGCTCGAATTTTTTTAGTGATTGTTCTAGCGGCAGATCGCCTTGCTCTAATTCGTTAACGAGCTGTTCCAGTTGTTGCAACGCTTGCTCAAAAGACAGTTGCTGTTCGGGTTGTTCAGACATAAAGTTGCTCACCTAGGCTGTTAGTAACTGCCATTATCTAATAAAGATTTACCAATGTCAGCCGATGATAACCTAACTAGCAGCTAGAGTTTTACTGAATCGCTTGTCAGCGACGCCGCGATGTTTGAAAATGAACTCTGCCGTATGTTCGGTTCGAGTCGAAATAAGACCATATTTATCCAGGGGGAAGCTGAGTGGATATCGCAACACTGATAGGAATAATTGGCGCTATCGGCTTTGTCGTCGGGGCAATCATAATGAGTGGAGACGTAACTCTGTTCATTAACGTGCAGTCTTTATTCATTGTAGTTGGTGGCTCGCTGTTTATTACATTGGCTAATTTCCCACTGGGCCAATTTTTCGCCACTGGGCGGGTACTGGTAAAAGCGTTCTTTTTTAAAATAGAACACCCACAAGAATTGATAGACACGTCAGTAGAAATGGCTGATTCAGCGCGTAAAGGTGGCTTTTTAGCGCTGGAAGAAGCAGAAATTTCGAATCGTTTTTTCCGTAAAGGCATCGATATGCTGGTCGACGGGCACGATGCCGAAGTGGTTAAGCAAACTTTGTCGAAAGATATCCAAATGAGCTTTTCCCGACATGAGGAAGGGGCTCGTTTTTTCACTGTGTTGGCAGATATCGCCCCGGCGATGGGTATGATCGGTACGCTCATCGGCTTGGTCGGCATGCTGGCTAACATGGATGACCCTAAAGCAATTGGTCCGGCCATGGCTGTTGCGCTATTAACGACCCTTTACGGCGCTTTCTTAGCGAACGTCATCGCCATTCCGATTAAAAATAAACTGATGTTGCGGGCTGAACAAGAAAAACTGAATCAGCAACTTGTGTTGGATGCCATTTTAGGTATCCAAGATGGTCAGAACCCACGTGTAATCGAAGGCATGTTGCGTAATTACCTGGCAGAATCTCAACGCGTAAGCGGGGATGAAGGGGAAGACTAAAAGTCATGGCGTCCACTACGGAAGAGAAACAGGATTGTAAATGTCCTCCCCCCGGGCTCCCCGGATGGATGGCAACATTCGCCGATCTGATGACATTGTTGATGGCGTTTTTCGTATTGCTGTTGTCGTTTTCCGAAATGGATGTGCTTAAATTTAAGCAAATTGCGGGCTCAATGAAATTTGCCTTAGGTGTGCAAAATAAAATTGAGGTAAAGGACATTCCTAAAGGAACCAGTGTCATTGCGCAAGAGTTCCGGCCGGGTCGCCCGGAACCAACCCCAATTGAAACAATCCAGCAGCAAACCGTTGAAATGACCCAGCAAATGCTTGAGTTCCAGGAAGGCGAATCTGACTTTGCCGGAGGTGAGCAAACGGAGCGGGGCGGTGAACAGGCGGAGAGTGAAGAAGATCAAAAAAGCGCCGATTCAGAATCCAATAGCGAAGCTCAAAGTGAAAAAACTAAAGAACTGCTTGAGCGTATTCAGCGTCAGCTGCAGGAGCAAATGCAATCGGGCTTATTGGAAGTTGAGCAGTTTGGACAGCAGATCTTAATCCGTATCCGCGAACGAGGCTCTTTTCCTGAAGGGTCTGCATTTATTCAGCCACAATTTAAACCGGTATTGCGCGAAGTGGCTGAGGCATTAAAGGATATTCCAGGTGAGATTACAGTTTCCGGGCACACGGATAACCAGAATCTGGTGTCTGAAATTTATACCTCGAAATGGGATCTGTCATCAAAACGAGCGGTCGCGGTTGCTGAAGAAATGGTAACGGTTGAGGGCTTCTCCGAAGATCGGTTAGTTACAATGGGATTTGCTGACACAAAACCCATTGTTCCGAATAACTCGGCAGAAAATCGCGCACAAAATCGACGGGTCGATATTGCTATTATGCAAGGCAAGGCCAAAGAGTCAGATCCGGTTAACGTAGTCGACTAGGCACCGGTCGCTGCTAGCAGGACCGGTTAAAACATCGTATAATGCTGCGTTTTGGCTGCCCGCCGGGTAGTGGTGTTGATGTTGTTACGATGGTTCCTCATATGAAGTTTGTTGTTCGCTTACACGCAGAAATCACAATTAAAAGTCGTTCGGTGCGTAAGCGCCACGGCAAAGTTCTGACCAATAATCTACGTAAAGTCTTGGCTCATCCGCAAGCAGACACTTTGGTCAAATGGCTGTGGGACCGTATCGAAGTAACTGCGGAACCGGTAACGGATGCAGATCGCGAACAGGTTCGTCGCCATATAACCCAAGGTTTGCAAAATACCCCCGGCATTTCATGGTTTGCCGAAGTTGAAGAACGTCCGCTCAGTGATTTCGAAACATTAGCCCAATGGGTGGGTGACCGCTGGCTACAAAGTATTGAGCAACGCAGCTTTGTAGTTCGGGTAAAACGTAAAGGCCACCATGATTTTAACTCGCAGCAACTCGAACGGTATATTGGTGGCTATTTGCTGGAGCATAGCGACAACGCGCGGGTTAAACTTAAGCACGCTGATGTTGAAATAAATCTGCAGATCATCGACAAGAACATTCAGCTAGTTGGCAGCCGCCAGGAAGGTCTGGGAGGGTTCCCGATTCCTACTCAGGAAACCGTCGTCAGCTTAATGAGTGGCGGTTTTGACTCAAGTGTTGCTAGTTATGAATTTATTCGTCGTGGCGCTCGCACCCATTTTTGTTTTTTTAATCTTGGCGGCGATGCGCATGAAGTTGCGGTACGCCAGATTAGCCATTATTTATGGCAGCGCTTTAGTGCCTCTCATCCGATAAAATTTGTCAGCGTCGACTTTGCACCGGTGGTAGAGGATATACTGAAACATTGTGATAATGGCTTGATGGGGGTTGTGCTTAAGCGTCAAATGTTGCGAGCCGCGGCTCGTGTGGCGCGTTACTTAAAAGCGCAGGCATTGGTTACTGGCGAAGCGATTGGTCAGGTGTCTAGCCAAACGTTATCTAACTTGAAGGTGATTGACAGCGCTACTGATGCTTTAGTTTTAAGGCCATTAATAACTCGGGATAAACAAGAAATTGTGGATGTCGCGAAGAAAATTGGTACCGAGCCATTGGCTAAATCGATTCCAGAGTATTGCGGTGTTATCTCCAATAAACCAACTGTGCGTGCTATTCCAGATGAGGTAGAGGCTGAGGAAAGCAAGTTGGATATGGAGCTTCTCAAGCAAGTAGTGAACGATGCACAAGTACTGACTATGACGGAGATCGGTGCTGCCGCCGAGCAGCAAGCCAGGCTTGAACCAGAAGTTACGTCTGCTGATTTAGACCGGGTCGTGATTGATATCCGCAATAGTGACGAAATTGAAGAAAAACCGCTGCAAACTGATCTGCATGTGCTGGAAATACCGTTTTTTAAATTACAGTCAGAATTTGTAAATTTAGATGCGGATAAACACTACCTGCTGTATTGTGCTCAAGGCGTTATGAGCAAGATGCAGGCATTGCTGCTGCAAGAAGCAGGCTATAATAATGTATCGGTGTATAGTGACCAGTAAGGGAATACCGCTTGAAACAATCAAAGTTGTCAGTCGTCGTTGCGCGAATCGTTTTTGTTAGTTTACTGATTGCAGTAACCTTGGCGTTTGTTTGGCAAGTTCCCGCCTCAAAGGCAAGCAGCATTCCGTACGCTGATAAATGGGTCCATTTTGCGATATTCTTTTTATTAAGTTTAACACTTCATAAAGCGTTCGCCTTGAGTGGCCGCATTTCCTTTTTATTATTAGCGATGTACGGTCTTCTGATTGAAGTGGTGCAAAACTATATCCCTGGTCGCGGTTCAGATTTATACGACTGGATGGCAGACAGCCTTGGCGTCCTCGCCTATTTCGGACTCGTGTATTTATTGCAGCAACGCAAAAAAAAACGCTGAATTAATCAGCGCTTTTTGTTCTTCTTAGACTTCTTTTTGGCTGTCTTTTTCGGCCGTTTCTTCTCGGTTGACGGGAACTTATACTGCGGTCGCAAGTCTTCGAAAACGCGACGCTCTAAACGTTCCCCGGTATAGCGTTCAATGCGACCCAACAGCAGCGCATCGTGAGCCTCCACTAAAGAAACTGCAGTGCCTTTGGCTCCGGCCCTTGCGGTACGACCAATGCGGTGCACATAAGTATCTGCCTGGCGCGGTAAATCGTAGTTCACGACCACACTGACAGTATCAATATCGAGTCCGCGTGCAGCGACGTCGGTCGCGACCAAGACCGAGCTTTTGGACTGTTTAAATTGTTCAATGATTCGTTGACGCTCGGATTGTGGCAGGTCGCCGCGCAAATGCATCACTTGCTGGTCAAAATTAGCCTGTAAATAGCCAGTTAGCTGATCCACGCGCTCGCGGGTTTTAACGAATACAATTTGTCGGCCAGGGTATTCTGCCAGAACTTTTAATAACAACTTTTGTTTATGCTCTGCCGTATCCGCCTGATAAGCGTATTGCAGAATTTTACCGCGTTCACGCTTAGGTGGCTTAACTTCAATCAGCTCAGGCTCGTTAAGCAAGCGTTTGGAAAAGGTAACCACGCCGGCGCTTTCTAAAGTCGCTGACGATAAAATGCTCTGTTGGCGGTGACGCGCATGGCGGGCTATCTCTTCAACGGTTTTGGTAAAGCCCATATCCAGCATGCGATCAGCTTCGTCAATAATTAACCACTCTACGCTTTCTAACTGATACTGCTCTGCTTCGATTAAATCCATTAAGCGACCGGGGGTAGCGACTAACAAGTCATGTGATTTTTCTAGCTGACTAAGTTGAGTACCATAATTAATACCGCCGGTGACGACCACGGAGCTGAGTTCTGTCAGCGGGCTAAACATTTGTGCTTGTTGGTGTATTTGCTCGGCTAGCTCACGCGTTGGAGCCAATACCAAAATGCGTGCAGGACCAGGACTTTGCCGTGGAAAATCCAGCAAATGTTGCAGTGCTGGCAACAGAAACGCCAAAGTCTTGCCGGTTCCGGTTGGTGCACTCAGCAATAGATCCTTGCCGTCCAGAGCGACCGGAATCGCCTGCTGTTGTACTTTTGCGGGTTTGTTTAACTGCTGCTCTTTAAGAGTGAATATTAAACTGTCGTCGAGTTCTAGCTGTTGCCAGTCAAGTGCCATAGGTATGCCTATTGTGAGAATTTTATCTGAGCAGTAATAAAGGGGTCTGCGTATTTTGTAGCATTTTTGTCGTGGTGCTGCCGATTAAAAAGCGTCGTATGCGTGAGTGGCCATAAGCTCCCATAACCACTAAATCGATGTTTTTTTCTTGCTGATAGGTATGCAACGTCGGTTCAATCTCGCCCGGGCGAATTTCAAACCGGACATTATGACGGAACTCGCGCAGGTGGTTGGCTGCCGCTTCTATCGATGCCTGAGCTTCGGGTGTATCGTTACCAATCATCACCAGGTCAATCGGCATACCTTTAAAAATAGGGCTTTCAGCAAGCAATTTAACCCCTTTTCTGGAAGTGTCGCTGCCATCAAACGCCAGCATTACGCTTTTTGGCCGTTGAAACTGAGGGGGTGTTACAAGAATCGGTCGTTGCACGGTACGAATAACCGTTTCTAACTGACTACCGATGTGTTTTGTGTCATTACTATCAACACCATGCAAGCCCATCACCAACAAGCGCATGTCACTTTCGATATCCAGCAATGAGGTGGCCAGATCGCCATGGCGTTGGCGCAATAACACCTCACTTAAACCTTGTTGTTTGGCACGACGTTTTGCCGCTTCCAACATATTTTGCCCATGCTTCAGGGCGAGTTTATTACGTTCTTCGTCGAGCTTAGCAAGCTGCGACAACAGAGTTTCCTGACTACCAAGCCCAATATTGCCGGTCATATCCGGTTGGGTGGGGTAGCGACTTTCATCCAGAACATGGAACAATGTTAGCGGCGTTTCTAACCGCAAAGCCGCCCAACTTGCGTAATCACAAACGGCGGTGGTCGACTTCGAACCATCGATGCAGGCTAATACGTGCTTCATTTTTGTCTATCCTCTGTTGCCGAGCCGAGTTTATCACGGCCCGGCAGTCAGAGCTATTAAAGACCTAAAACCTTTTTTCCTTGAATAAAGTCGACGTCAACCGGTATTCCTTTGTCACTGAGTCGATCCAGGTCGGCTTGCAACTGTTCATTTACCACGCCTAAACGAGCAACTAACTCGTTAACTGCCTGGTAGTCGCCGTCGCCCTGCAAGGTTAAAATTTGTTCAGAGAGACTGTTCATCGCCTGCCGCATTCTGCCCATGCTGATGGCATATTGTCCCTCGGCGTTGCGGGTAAACGCGCCCTGGTTGGCAAAATAATTGAAACGGATCATGTTAGCTTTGCCATGGGCGCTGGAGGCACCAAACCGTACGGAACGAAAAATACTTGCCATAAAGGTCGTGTAATAGTCTTCTAGCTCACCTCTATTAATTTGTTGTTTTTCGAACAACTGCGTGATCATGTACAGGCCGAGAATGTCAGCCTTGCCTTCTTCCAGCGCTGAAGCGTGTTCTTTTAGCGCCGAGCGCACGGTTCCCTTATCGTTGATGGTATTTTTTATACCCAGCCCGTGAGCAACTTCATGAAACATGGTATTGGCAAAGAATGCATCAAAGGTAATATTATCTCGTTGCTCCGGCACAATCAGCTCTTCGGCGATAGGGCGCAGAATTTTGTCAAACTTTGCCCGCATCGCATTTTTTAACTGTAACCGGCGGGTGCCTTTTTCCAGTTGCACTTGCTCATCATTGGGCAGGTTAATCGCAATTGTTTTACTGCCGGCATTAGAGTGTCCAGCGTAATATATTGCATCGTACGCGTTTAGTTGCGCGTTGGACCCAGGTATTTCCGCTTTATACTTATCCTCGACCGGTAATCCGCGTTGTAACTCGGGTAAAAATTGCGCGTATTTGGCTAACCGTTCGCTCCACGCTTTATCCTTAATAAGTACGTAAGACTCGAACGCCGTTTTGTAGCCAAATAGCTGATCTTCGTAGTTTTCTATTGGCCCAATCACGACATCAATGTCGTTATCGGTCATGTCCATCCAGGCAAGGTCTGAAGGTTGGTACTCATTACTTAAAAATGCGTCGGCGCGCAGTCTTAGGTAGTTAGCAAAAGACTGACTCTCAGCCAGATCAGCTGCCTGCCGCAGAATATCAGCAGCTTCAGTAAGTTGTTGCTGGTAGGCATCCGAGTAATTTACTGTTATCAGCTGGCCATTGTTGTCACGGCGCAACAAAGTATAAAGACTGGTTTTATCCGCATTATCGAAGCGTTCGAATTCTTGTTTACTCATATCCGCTGGATAGAAGTTGGCGCCCGCCGGTTTTTCGCTAAACTCCTGCACAAAGGGTTTGTTGCCATCTAACCTGTCCCAGGGGCCATAGTTAATATTACCAAAGTTAACTGCTTGGCTCGGTAGGGCCGCTAAAAACTCTTGGCGGTCGCGAGGGAACGCTTGTTGCCAAAACAACTCGTCCATAATTTTGGAGGCATCAATCAGTAATCCAATCATTTGTTTTTGATCGGCGGATAAGTGGCTAAGGTCGCTGGTGAGCTCATAGTCCGTGTAGATATCAAAACGACTTTCCGCGCCATCAACTAACTGGTAGTTTATGGAATGTTCAGACGTATCGGCCTGAGTTGAAGATGAGCTATCGGCAGTGGTGTCACCGTTATTATCACTGCAGGCAGCGATAGCAAAAATCAGTGGGGTCAAAGTGAATAATTGTTTTAACATAAGGGTGCTTTTTTGGTTATAGTAGCGAATATAATAACCTATAAAATACTGCTAACCATAAGCAGGCGCAAGAGATAGTGACTAATAAAAGGATGCTTGCATGACCGCGCCGAACGCGCTTTACCTGTTAATTGACGACCGTTTAAAACGGGATGAGTTACAACTGCCGGGATTGCCAGAGACGGCGGAGCGAGTGCGCGATGCAACGCTAAACCCCAACTGTAACTTACAAGAATTAGCGCGCATTATTCAGCACGATGCGGCGTTATCTGCGCGACTTGTTCGGCTAGCCAACAGCGCCTACTTAGGCAGCCGCAGTAAAGCCGAAAGCTTGATGCAGGCATTGACCCGAATTGGCTTAAGACGAATAAGAACATTGGCTCTGGCAATGGCAGTCGAGCAGGTATTTTGGCCAAAAAACGATATTGTTAAGCAATTTGCCGAAAGCTATATTAAAGAAACTCGTGAAATAGCCGCCGCTGCGGTCGTTATTACACGGCACCTGCAAAATAGAGGTCTGGGGAATCGATTGCATCAAGACGTGGCATTGCTTGCCGGCATGATCTCACAAATTGGTTTGGCCCCAATTCTAAAAATGGCCGATGAACATGACGATAGTTTTGCTAACCCCTCTTTTATTAAAGGGACAATGTCTCAGTTTGGTGGTCAGCTTGGTGTCAACGTACTCAAGCATTGGGAATTTACCCCAAACTTAATTCGGGTACCGTATTATTTTGGCTGTGGTCGTGTAAAACTGCTGGATGACGCAATAGTAGTTAACTATTGCGACATTGTGCATTTAGCTAGTTTGTTAACAAGTAATGCGCAACCCAACAAAAATGCGATGACGATTGCCGAATATGAGCAACGTGAAATCATCCCGGCCAGTGGTTTCTGGCAGGACGAATCCACGCAGCAAGCTTATCGCGAAATGCTGGAATTACTTAGTTAGAAGAGTCGCTGCTAAAAGCCCGAATTAAGTCGTCGTACAACTCACCGACTTGAGCCGAGATGAGCATAAAATCTGCGTCGAGCTTCTGGTCAGGAGTCGGGTCGACTAAGTCGTCTTGTTGTTCCATCAACATGTCTGTTGCTTTAACGCGCTTTAACGCCAGGTCAGTTTCCAACACAAACTCAATTTGTTCTTGCCAAATTAATCCTAACCGGGTGACCTGCTTGCCGCCATCCACGTGGGCTTGAATATCGTCGCGGGTAAGGTCTTCATTTTTACAACGTAAAATGCCACCGTCCTGTTGTGGTGAGCGCAGCTCTGCCTCATCACCGAGCTCAAAGGCACCGGGTAACGAATTGCCAATTAACCAGTCGGTCATAAAGACCTCAGCCGCTTCTGCGGTGCCAACCGGTTGTACCGGTAATGAACCTAATGTAGAACGTAACAACCCTAAAAAGTCCTCTGCTTTATTAGATGCCGATTCATTAACCACAATTAACTGCCGCTTTAAGTCGAGATAACCCCAGCTTAAACGAAAGCGACTGAATGCCTGAGGCAATAATTGATGGACTAAATCTTCTTTCAGCGTTTGTTTTTCTTTGCGGTTAACCGGACGGCCTTCAGCATCCTGGATTTGCCGTACCTTTTCATCCAGTTCGGCATTTATAACTGCAGCAGGCAGTACTTTTTCTTCGCGGCGGGCACAGATCAGGTAGCATTCGTTTAAGCGATGGCTAAGTACCTCGCTGTCTGCCCCAAAAGGAGAGTACCAGCCAAAGGTTGATTGCTCCTGTCGACCACAGGCGCGAAATAAATGTTCATTTAATTTGGCTTCAAAGTCTTCAGGCAAAGTAAATTCATCGCTAAAGCGATAGAAGCGCAGGTTTCTAAACCACATAATTAGGGGTCTCTCTTGTTATTCGGAATACTAGGTTAGGATAATAACCGGGAATGAAAACTCGTAGGTTAAACCTTCTCCGGGTTCACTGCGAGCGTCAATGTCGCCTTGTAATGTCTGAGTGACGAGGTTTCGTACAATATGGGTACCTAAACCGCTACCGCCCTCATCTCGTTTGGTGGTGAAGAAGGGGTCGAATAAGCGATCTAACTGTTGCTGGCTGATGCCAACGCCATCGTCGCGGTAAGTGATATGTAGCCGGTCCGACTCGCCATCGTGACTGACTGATACTCTAATCCACATATTACCAGCAGTTATGCCCTCGAAACCGTGCAATAAAGAATTAAGTATCAGATTCGTAAAAATTTGTGAAATAGCACCGGCCGGACAGCGAATATAAAGATCCTGTGGGCAGTCAACATGAACCTGGTGCTGCGTCTTTTTAAGTTGCGGTTGAAGCGATTGAACCAGATCTTCAATGTAACGCTTGAGATTAATATCGCGGATCGCATCAGAGGCCTGATCGACAGCAACCTGCTTAAAGCTACTAATTAATTCCGAAGCGCGTTGCAGATTACTGTCTAATAATGTCAGGCTTTCTCGGCCTTCGCTGATGAATTTTTTGAGTTGTGCCTGCGTCAGCTGTTTATTCTCTAGCGCGTTATCCAGCTCATCAAGCTTTTCGATAAGAAAAGAACTGGCAGTAACACTAATGCCGATCGGTGTATTAACGTCATGAGTAATACCCGCAACCAATCCCCCTAACGAAGCCATTTTCTCCGACTCAACCAGTTGCTGTTGAGTTTCTTTCAGGTGCTGCAGCGATGCCTCTAAGCGCTGATTGGATTGCCGCAGAGTGCTTTCCATAGTACGGCGCTGACTTATTTCACGCTCCAGTTTCTCCTGTCTTAACTCCAGTTCGTTCTTGCGCTGCTCGAGATCCAGCATGACCTGACTTAAGCGTGATGTTTTACGGGCTACTTCCTGTTCAAGGATGGCGTTTTGTTCATCCAGCTGGCGGTTAGCCAGTTTCAACTTGTGTTGGGTACGTTGCAGGTCGTCTTGATATTCTTCGATGTTATCAATGAGCTGATTGTACGCCTGCTCAATGAGTACCAGCTCGTTATTGTGCTGATCATGCAGGCGTACCCGCGAAGCGTCTAAATTATCCAGTCGGAAACTGCGAATCTGACGTGTTAAATCGTTAAGTGGCCGATTAAGCATGCGACTAAACGCCAGAGAAAACAGAATCAGTAAAAAGGTGCTTTTTATGAAGGCGTTACCGACAATAAAGGCCAGGCTCAGTTTGATCCGGTCGATCGCTATATCCCGGGTCGAAAATAACGTCACATCGCCAACGCGGGTCGAATGCCCTGAAAATTCGAAAATCAGTGTGTCAAAGTAGCCAAATATACCATTCTGCTCGGGCAGCATATAACCATCGGCGGCTTGTTCAGGCAGGTCTTCTACCGACAGTGTTTCGCCTAACTGCACGACAATGTTACCGCTGTCGTCGCGAATTAATACACCGGCGATAGCGGGAATACTGATTAAGCCATCGGCAATAGTATCTATCTGTGGATTATTGAACTCCCACAGCGAACGAGTTAATGACCCGCTAAAAGTACTTTGTTGGTTTTGTAGCTCGGAGATGAGCGCGCGCTTGGTGTCGAAATATTCAGCGCCTATCTGGATCGCGGTCACCATTAACGTCAACAAAAAGTAGACGGAAAGCACGCGGGTTAACAGCGATGTGGAAATACTTTTATTGGCCATAAGTGCGCAGTAATTGCCAGCTAAGGTGCGTTAAAACGATAGCTCTAAGCTAATTCATTCTGTGTCACAACGCAATAATAACCCGTGTCACAAAGCTGACATAAAGCCGTCATTAAGCTGTCATGAAAAATCACTAAAGTTGCAGCATCTCTAATTTAGAGGACGTTAATTGTCCCTCCCAGACCAGAAGGTTACGTCATGAGGTTGTTAGCAACAGGTACCGCATTAGCACTAGCGTCGTGTTTATCATGGCCGGCTCAGGCACAAGATAAAAGCCTGGATCCGGTTGTCGAAAACGCGGCTGAGATTAACCAATCGGCTCGCCAGTCGCAACTCACTATTGATTCTATTTCTGAATCAATGCAACAGCGATTGCAGCAATACAAACAAATTACGAAAGAGATCGACGGGCTGCAAGTCTACACACAGCAACTGCAGCAGCAAGTCGCGAATCAACAACAGGAAATGACCGATCTTAATGATTCTATCGATCAGGTTAGCTTTGTTGAGCGACAGGTTACGCCGCTAATGATGCGTATGATCGACTCGCTGGATACCTTTACTGAGCTCGATGTTCCGTTTTTACAGCAAGAGCGTGAACAACGCATTGCCGGTTTACGGGAACTCATGGAACGCGCCAACGTTGATGTGTCGGAAAAATTCCGCCGGGTCATGGAAGCCTACCAAATTGAAGCCGATTACGGGCGCAATATCGAAGCTTATACAGCGGAGCACGATGTTAATGGAAACGTACAAGATGTCACCTTCCTGCGCATTGGCCGTGTCGCTCTGCTGTATAAAACACGCGATGGCGAGCACTTGGGAATATGGAATCAGGAGCAGCGCCAATGGCAGTCACTGGACAGCAGTCATTTGATTGCAATTGATCAGGCAATAAGTATTGCGCGCAAGCAAAAAGCCCCGGATTTATTAATGTTGCCGTTACTGGCTAACAAAACAGCTGAATAAGGTGAAGGAGACATTTATGTTTTTTCGTACACTGAAACAACTGGCCGTCGCCTTTACTGTCACGGCGTTATTTAATTCTGCCGCGGCTGCTCCAGCGCCGCAGGAACCGATTAATCTCGACGAGCTACTGCAACAATTACAACAAGGACAGTTTTCTCAATCTGAGGATAACAAGCAACGAGAGCAACGCTTTCGTCAACAAGAGCAGCAGCAAAAGCAAATTCTTCGCGAGGCGATTAATCAACGCGATCGGCTGGAGCAACTTGCCGCTGAGTTGGAAACAGAGTTCGAAAATAATGAAACTCAACTCGGTAACCTGGAAGATAACCTGACTCAGAGCATGGGGTCACTAAAGGAATTATTCGGGGTGTTGCAGCAAGTCACAAGCGATACTTCAGGCAAGTTTCAGAATTCGGTGATTTCTGCACAGTTCCCGGCTCGGGCAGAGGAACTGGCTGAGCTAGCGGAAAAGATGGGCAGTTCGTCAAAGATGCCTTCAATTAATGAAATTGAAAAAGTCTGGTTCGCGCTGCAACAAGAAATGACGGAGTCGGGAAAAATTGCCGAGTTTACGACGCAAGTTACCGCAGCGGGTGGCGATAAGCAGCAACAACAAGTAGTCCGCGTAGGCACATTTAATCTGGTCAGCGATGGTAAATACCTGGAATACAATCCCAGTACCGGTAACACGGCAGAGTTAGTGCGTCAGCCGGCCGGGCGTTACTTAAGTTCGGCAGAGAAAATTCAACAGGTCGAGGGCGGCACAGTTAGCTTTGGTCTGGACCCAACGGGTGGCTCTATTCTGGGACTATTGGTGCAGGCTCCGAGTTTGAAAGAGCGTATTCAGCAGGGCGGTATCGTTGGTTACATCATTCTTGGTTTGGGCGTCATTGGTCTGTTATTTGCCTTAGAACGCTTTGTGTCGCTGATGCTGATTGGTAACAAAGTTAAGCGCCAGTTGAAAAAACCGCAGCCAAGTAATGACAACCCGCTGGGCCGCGTGATGTTAATTAAAGACAAATACCCGCAGGCTGACACCGAAACTCTTGAGCTTAAGTTAAGCGAAGGAATTTTGCGAGAGGTGCCTAAAATCACTCGTAATCTGACCTTCATAAAAATTATTTCCGTGGTCGCACCGCTAATGGGTCTGCTCGGTACCGTTACCGGTATGATTAACACCTTCCAGGCAATTACGCTGTTTGGTACCGGCGACCCGAAACTAATGGCCGGTGGTATCTCGCAAGCCTTGGTCACGACTGTGCTTGGCTTGGTTGTTGCCATTCCAATGACGTTGCTATTCGCTATGCTACACACGCGCAGCAAGAACATGATTCACATCCTGCAGGAGCAAGCGTCAGGCATTATTGCGGAGCGCTCTGAGCGAGGAGAATAACCATGTTATTTCTCATCGAGTTTAGTCACGCAATACGTGATTTTATCGAAGCCGGCGGGCAAGTCCTGCTGGTTATCGGAATTTTGATTTTTACCATGTGGCTGATGATTCTGGAACGTATCTTCTACTTTTTGCGAGGCCATCGTGCGCGAGTAAAAGAGACCATGCAACGCTGGCAGCAGCGCAGCGACAAATCGTCCTGGCGTGCTGAACAGATACGCCAGGCAATGATTTCACGAGTAGCGCTGGGTCTTGGCGGCAATTTACCGGTAATAAAAGCTCTAGTAGCGCTGTGTCCCTTGCTAGGCCTTATGGGAACGGTAACCGGCATGATCGAAGTGTTTGATGTGATGGCAGTAACAGGCACCGGCAGCGCCCGCTCAATGGCATCCGGCGTTTCTAAGGCAACGATTCCAACCATGGCGGGCATGGTCGGGGCTCTCTCCGGAGTTTTTGCAGCGACCTGGTTACAGCGGACTACACGTCGCGAAAAAATGAAATTAGAAGATCGAATCTTATTGGAGCGTCATTAAAATGAAACAGCATTTTGCCAATTTAGTGGAAGAAGAAGAAAGCCAGATTGATATGACGCCAATGTTGGACGTCGTTTTTATCATGTTGATCTTCTTTATTGTTACGGCGTCGTTCGTTAAAGAGTCTGGTATTGATGTTAACCGTCCCGATGCCGCGACGGCCGTGCAAAAAGACCGGGCTAATATCCTTGTTGCTATCAGTGAGGGCAATGAAGTCTGGATTAATAAACGTCAAATTGATATCCGTGCGGTACAGGCAAACATTGAACGTTTGTATGCCGAAAACCCGCAAGGTTCAGTGGTCATTCAAGCCGATGAGCAAGCCAATACTAAAACGTTGATTGAGGTCATGGATGCCGCCCGTTCGGCCGGTGTGTTTGACGTCTCAGTAGCTACCGACGAGCAGTGATATGCGATATCTAGCAGCCATTTTAGCCGCCGCCGTCGTCACTATTGGACTGTTTTATCTGATGCAGTCATTGATCAGTAGTGGCGAAGGCGCGATGTCAGAGCCGGTTCGAGGCAGCGTTCTGGATTTTGTTCGCACGCCCGAGCAGGAGCAGGTACAGGAAAAAGAGCGTAAGCCTGAGCGCCCACCTGAACCGGAGCAACCACCAGAAGATTTACCGCAGCCACAGATGGATTCGCAGGTCGATAACGAGGGCAGCAGCAACTATGACTTCTCGGCCAATGTCGATACTGCAGCAGATATTGGCAACGGCGCCTCGTTGCAATCCTCAGATGGTGAATACTTACCGATTGTTAAAGTACAGGCGACCTATCCAAGACGTGCTATGCAGAGGGGAATAGAGGGTTTTGTGCTGGTTGAATTTACGGTAACACCTCAGGGTTCGGTGCGCGATCCAGTGGTAGTGCAAGCAGAGCCCGAGGGCGTATTTGAACAGGCGGCGTTGGATGCTGTGCTTAAGTTTAAATACAAGCCCCGCGTTATTGATGGCGAGCCAGTAGCAGTTGAAGGTGTTCGTAATCGCATGACATTTGAGATGAATTAAAGAGGTACGCCCATGAAGACTTTACTAAAAGCAATGGCGTTAACTGGCGTTGTCGCGTGGTCGCTGGCGCAACCTGTGTTGGCGCAACAGACAGAGCGCGTTCCTGCTTTGCGAGAGAAAGTATACAGCCAGTTGGCACGGGCTCAGACAGCCGCGGATGAGCAAGGCAACGCCGCGGGCATTAAAGTTTTAAAAGAAATAGCAGCGCGCGCTGACAGTATGAACAGCTATGAACGAGCGATGCTTTGGAATTACTTTGGCTTTATGTATTACGATCAGGGAGAAACGGCAAGAGCCATCAATTATTTCGGCAAAGTTGTAGAGCAGCAGCCGATACCAGAGTCCTTGAAAAAGAATACGCTATTCAGCCTTGCTCAACTGGCATTGAGCGATGGTCAGTACCAGCAAGCGCTCGACTACGTTGATCAGTGGCAGGCGATGGCCAGTGATAAAGAACTGCCTAAGTCTTGGGTATTGCAAGCCCAGGCACTTTATCAAAATGAGGATTATCAGCAGGCGCTGGCGGCTATTGATAAGGCTATAGAGTCCACGACCAACAATAATGACGTACCGAAAGAAAATTGGCTGGTGTTAGCGCGGGCAATTTATTACGAACTTAACCAGACCGCTGGCGTAGCGGCAATGCTGGAGCAGTTGGTGGTCAATTACAGTAAGCCCGAGTATTGGCTTCAACTCGCTGGTGTCTATGGTCAGCTGGAGCAAACTAAAAAGCAACTTGCGGTACTAGAAGCGGCGCATCAGCAGGGCTTTATAAAAACCGCTGAGCAATGGCGTAATTTAGCGCAGGTTTACTATCTGAACGAACTGCCATTTAAAGCCGCGAAGGTCATTGAGCAGGGCCTTAGCAAAAATATATTGGCTGATAACTTAAGTAATCGTAAGTTTTATGCACAGAGCCTAATGCAGGCCAAAGAATACCAAAAGGCGATTACAGCCTATCAACAAGCAGCAGACTTGGGCGACAGTGGCGAGATGCTGGCACAAGCTGCGCAGCTGGCAATTAACAACGACAAAAACGAGCAAGCACTGCAGCTTGCGGACGATTCGCTGGCAGCCGGAGAGTTAAAAAATCCAGGTAATATGTATCTGGTAAAAGGCATGGTGTATGTCAATTTGCAGCAGTTTGATCAAGCTCTGAATGAGTTTAACACGGCTGCTGAGTTTTCCGGGAGCAGAGCCGCGGCCCAACAGTGGTCCCGCTATGCGAAGTCGCAACTGGCTTATAAGCGACAACTTGCTGAGAATAAACTCAACTGACATAAAAAATTCACTTTTCTGTCACACTGTCACAAAGTTGTCATAAAACAGACATACAATAGACACAGGTCATTAATGAATCTGAAAAGATTCCTTAATTGTTTTATAATCGCTGTCAGATTTCAGCGTTAAACACTGTGTTAATTGTTTAGGAACGTTTTATGAAACAACTACTTGGGTTAGCTTCTTTAGTCTTGCTGAGTTCGCTTCCGGTGCAGGCTCAGGGGTCAGACAAAGACGAAAATACGGCACTAACCGTTTACGGTCGTGCCAACGTGTCGTTTCAAAGCAATGACGAGGGCGATGGATCATATACTGATTTAGTTAGTAACTCGTCGCGCTTTGGTTTAAAGGGCTTCAACTCGCTTAACGACGATCTTGAAGTGTTTTATCAGATCGAATTTGGTATCGATCTGGCGGACTTCGATGAGGGCGACGACGCTATTGGTAATCGTAACCAAGTGGTTGGTTTACGCGGCTCTTTTGGCGAGATCATGCTTGGCCGTTACGATACGTTCCTAAAAGATTCGCAAGGTAAAATTGATGAGTTTACCGACTACGAAGCGGATCTAAAAAGCCTGTTTCGTGGCGAGAACCGTCCCGATAACACAGTGACGTATTACTCACCTTCGTTTAATAACTTTAGTGTGGGTTTAACTTATATTGCGTCTGGTGATGAAAGTGAGGATGACGGTGTCTCCTTCGGCGTGCTATACGGCGACGCTAAGCTAAAGAAAACCAAGTTCTATGCTGCGCTGGCGATTGATCGTGATGTTGCCAACTATGATATCGAACAGTTTTCTGCTGCTACAAAGTTAGGCAATACCCGTATTGGCGCGGCTTTGCAACAGTTCCAGCGGACCGACGGCTTATATGATTCCGATGGTTACTTAATAAGTGCCGCGCACCCTTATAAAGACTGGGTTTTTAAAGCACAGTACCAAGCTATCGATGATGGCGAGGACCGCGATTCGTCAATTTCCGTCGGAGCAGACTACTTCTTTAATGGCAACACTCGCGTGTACACTTGGTATACCGGCCGCCAGTGCGATATCGCTTTCTATGAAAGTCGTGGCTGCGGCGCGTCACCGGGCGTAGAGCAAGATTACTTAGCGATTGGTATTCGCCACGACTTTTCCTGGTAACCAACCGTTAGTACCGTTGCTTACGGTAGCCCCTGACAGCGTTAGGGGCTACACTACAACTATTTCGAGCCTTCTGGTTGTAGGAGTATCCAGGCAATGACCAACCTAGTTGTTCTGGCCATCTATTTGTTGATAGGTTTAATTATTAAGCGCGCCGGCAAGTTTCCTGATAATACCGCGCAAGTTTTAAACCTTTACGTTATTTACGCCGCCTTACCCGGCGTTATCTTTACTAAAGTCCCGTCGCTCGAGTTTTCATCAGAGTTACTCATTCCGGTTATCATCCCCTGGGTGTTGCTGTTGTGTAGTGCGCTATTTATTTACGCAATCGGTCGCTTATTAAACTGGAGTCGAACGGTTATCGGCGCCTTGCTGGTGTGCGTGCCGCTCGGTAACACTTCGTTTTTCGGCTTCCCGATGATAGAGGCGTTCTATGGCAGTGATGCCATAGTCTACGGCTTGCTTTACGATCAATTCGGGTCATTTTTTGGGTTGGCCATCTATTCAACGATTATTATTGCATTGTTTAAAGAACCAAGCGGGGATGAGTCCGCGCGCCCAAGCTTGTTCGGTATTATTAAGAAAATCTTTGCGTTTCCGCCGTTCATTGCATTGGTTATTGCCTTGCTGGTAAAAGACCTCAGCTACCCCAAAGTGTTTTCAGTATTGGTTGAATCGCTGGCTGTAACTTTAGTGCCGGTTATTATGGTAGCGGTCGGTTTCCAACTAAAATTTCGATTACCGAAAGGTAGTAAAACGCCTTTATTTGTTGGTTTAACGACCAAACTGTTAATTATGCCGTTGCTTACCATTAGCTTATTATGGAGCTTCGGTTTCGACTCACAGTTGGTGCAGGTAACGGTGTTCGAAAGTGCGATGCCTCCCATGATTACCGCCGGTGCTGTGGCTATTATGGCGGGGCTGGCGCCGAGCTTATCAGCGGCTATGGTCGGTTATGGAATTCTTGCTGCTTTTATCACATTGCCGTTGTTTTACCAGCTGTTGCAGTGGCTCAACTAAGTTTTGTCATAAAAGTGACGGAATTTAATAAAAGTGTCATATTAATTGGTAATAATCAGGGTATTCAAACATAGCAGGAATCCCTAAATGTCACGCAGAATTCTTATTGTTGAAGATGAAGCACCGATTCGCGAAATGCTCAGTTTCGTGATGGAGCAACATGGCTACCAGGCGGTAGAAGCCAAGGACTTTGACAGCGCGGTGAGTCGAATTGCCGAGCCTTACCCGGATATGGTGTTACTGGACTGGATGTTGCCAGGCGGATCCGGTATTCAGCTGGCGAAAAAGCTTAAAAGTGATGACTTCACCCGTAATATTCCGATCATTATGCTGACCGCTCGCGGTGAAGAGGAAGATAAAATCAAAGGATTGGAAGTTGGCGCCGATGATTACATTACTAAACCTTTTTCACCGAAAGAGTTGATGGCTCGTATGCGAGCGGTGTTTCGTCGGGTTGCACCTACAGTGCTTGATGAACCGTTAGATTTTGACGGGCTGAAACTTGATCCTGTATCGCACCGAATATCAGTTAATGACAATAGCGTTGATATGGGGCCAACGGAATTTAAATTACTGCATTTTTTTATGACTCACCCAGAGCGGGTCTATAGTCGTGAGCAGTTGCTGGATCATGTTTGGGGCACTAATGTTTATGTGGAAGATCGGACCGTCGATGTTCACATAAGACGCTTGCGCAAAGCGCTAACAGAGTACGGTTTCGACCGTTTAATTCAGACTGTGCGAGGAGTTGGTTATCGTTTTTCTATGCGTTAACCACATTGACCGTAGCATAGAGGAGACGTAGCGACCCATGGATCGTGACTATTCTAACTTGTTAGCATTGCGTGGGTTGGTGCTGTATTTATTACCTTTCATTATTGTTGGGTGGTTAATTGGTTACTTGTGGCCAGTGCTTACCATTGCCCTGACCGGGCTAATAGTATGGCATTATTATTATCAGCAAAGACTAACACGTTGGTTGTGGAAAAGCCGCAACCTGCTCCCGCCAACGGCTCCTGGCTCCTGGGGCTATATTTACGACGGTATTTATCGTAACCAACGTCGTAGCCAAAGCCGTCGTCGCTCGCTGGCAAAACTATTACGTCGTTTCCGCGAAGCGTCAGAAGCATTGCCTGATGCCGCTATCGTGTTTAGAAGCGACGGCTCGTTACTTTGGAGCAACAAGCTCGCCCAATTTTATTTTGGTCTGCGCTGGCCGGAAGATGCCGGTATGCGGCTCTCCAACCTAATTCGTTATCCGGAATTTTTCGCGTATTTAAACAATGGCGATTTCAGTGAAGCTTTAACCATTCCATCCCCGATGCGTGAGTCGCTCGATATCGAAATTCGAGTGATGCCTTACAGTGACGATCAGTTCTTATTGGTCGCACGTGATGTTACACAAGGAAAACAGCTGGATACTATGCGTCGCGATTTTGTCGCCAATGTCTCGCATGAGTTAAAAACCCCCTTAACCGTGTTACAAGGTTATCTGGAAATGCTCACCGATGTTGAAAATGTGCCCCCAGCAATGGCACAGCGGGCGGTTGATCAAATGCAGCAACAAAGCGATCGAATGAAAAATCTGGTTGATCAATTGTTGCAGTTGTCGCGAATGGAAACACCAAGCCACGATGTGTTTGAGCAGGTGGTTGATGTTCCGGCCTTGATTGAAGAATTGCGGCTTGAAGGTGAAAAGCTGGCTACCGATAAACAGCTCACTTTAACGGTCGATGTTGAACCTATTAAGGTCTATGGCAAAGGTGATCAGTTACGCAGTGCCATGCAAAACTTAATCACCAATGCGGTTCGTTATACAAACGCTGGTGGACAAATTCGGATAACCTGGCGTGAAGTTAATAATGAGGTTGAATTTAGTGTTGAGGACGACGGGCCAGGCATTGATAGTGACCATTTGCCCCGGCTGACCGAGCGTTTTTATCGGGTCGATCCCGATCGTAATAGCGATAGTGGCGGCACCGGACTTGGCTTATCGATTGTTAAACAAGCATTGCAACATCATAACAGCCATCTCGAGGTTAATAGTAAGCCGGGATTAGGCTCGCGCTTTTGGTTCCGGATGCCGGCGGGGTTGGTCGTTGATAGTTAAACTCGCAAATCATAAAAATTTTAAAAAACTGTCACATTTGTCATCAAAGTGTCATATAGCCGTCCTAAACTGTTAACTATCAATAAAGCGAAGAGGTGAACGACATGTTCAAATCAGCAAAAATAGTTAGTAAATCATTATCAACTTTCGCCATAGCTGGCGGACTGGCATTTAGTGGTGCTGTGGCAGCAAACACGGATGACCTGCCCGAATATGAAAAAGTCTCTGGCTTGTCTGGCAATCTATCATCGGTAGGTTCCGACACATTGGCTAACATGATGACTTTCTGGAGCGAAGAGTTTAAGCGCATGTACCCTAGCGTCAATGTGCAAATCCAGGCAGCTGGTTCATCAACGGCTCCACCCGCTCTTACCGAGGGTACCTCCAGCTTCGGGCCAATGAGCCGGGCAATGAAATCAAAAGAAATTGAATCGTTTGAAAAGCGTCATGGCTATAAGCCTACCGCGGTTCGTGTAGCAATAGATGCGCTAGCGGTGTTCGTGCATAAAGATAATCCAATCGAAGGTATGTCTATTGCTGAAGTTGACGCGGTATTCTCGTCAACTCGCAAGTGTGGTGCCGACAAGCAAGTTAACCGCTGGGGTGATTTAGGCCTGACCGGTTCTTGGGATAATCGCGACTTACAGCTGTATGGACGTAACTCGGTATCAGGTACCTACGGTTATTTTAAAGATGCGGCATTGTGCGGCGGTGATTTCCGCTCTAACGTCAATGAGCAACCCGGTTCTGCTTCGGTGGTTCAGTCTGTTTCAACCTCGCTTAACGCGATTGGTTATTCAGGTATCGGCTATGTTACTTCCGGTGTTAAAACAGTACCTCTTGCCAGAGGTACAGGCGATGATTATATCGAAGCAACCCGCGAAAATGCCTTAGCCGGCAAGTATCCGCTCGCTCGCTTCTTATACGTTTATGTGAATAAGCACCCGAATAAGCCACTAGGTAATGCCGAAGCTGAATTTTTAAAGATGATTTTGTCCAAGCAAGGTCAGGATATCGTTAACAAAGACGGCTACATTGGCTTGCCAAAGGCAGTAGTAGATGCAGAGCTGGAAAAATTAGGCTTAAGCCACTAATTGACCTGGCTATGATTAACCGGCGCGCTCTCATGAGTCGCCGGTTTTTGTATTTTTACAGTTTGGTGAAACAAAAATGACAGCCTTGTAACAATACTGTCATAAAAGTTCACTACAATTAGCTTCAGTTTCATTATTAAAGTTTGAGGTCACAATGGCATCACAATCTGCCGAGCAGTTATCTGCTAACCGGATGCGACTCGTTAAAGACCATGCCGCACGCTACGGAGTTACTGCCGGTGGCATTATGGTACTGGTTGCACTGCTTTTGATCTTTTTCTACCTACTGTATGTGGTTCAGCCTATTTTTGAGTCGGTCGACTTAAAAAAGGTGAACAGCTTTGAGTTGCCTGAACAAAGCAACGTCGAGGCTGTGGGAATGGAAGAACAAGCGGAAATTGGTTATCGCTTTTTAAGCGATGGAGAACTGCAGTTTTTCTCGTTGATTGATAAAGATGAACGAAAAGCTGGCGATATTCTGTTGACTGAAACCATAAAAACAGGTGCTGAAATCACTAGTTTTGGCAGCTCGTTACCGGTTAATTCGCAGTACGTTTATGGCTTCAGCGACGGTAGTGCGGTTGTGGTACAGCCTAAATTTCTAGTGAGCTTTCCCGAAACCGCAGCAACCGCTAAGACCGATCGGGTTGAGCGAGTGATCACACCGCGTGTTGAGTATAAAAACCAGGGCGAGCCGTTAACCGTTGATGAGCAGCAACGACCATTGCAGCGTTTGGCCTACGAAACTGACGGTGACGGCATGCTATTCGCCGCGGTGGTAGAGCAGAATAAGCTGTTAGTGACTCATTATGTTGCTGAAGAAAACTTTATGACCGGTGAGGTTTCGTTAACCCCTAAGTATACGGAAATCCCTTTAAACAGCGCTATTGACGATATTGTGGTAACACCGGACTTGCGACAGGTATTGGCACGCCGTGGCAATCGGGTGCATGTGTTTGATGTTTCCATTAACGGCGAAGTCAGCGAGCGCGAGCTCATGCCAGCACGGTCACGTGAGCTCGGCAATGCCACTGGTATGTATCTGTTAGCAGGTGCATCGTCAATTTTGTTAACACATGACACGGGTAAAGTGTCGCAGTGGTTCGAAGTGCCAGGTGACGAGGGACGTCAGTACCAGTACATTCGCAGCTTTGAAGCCGGCTCTCCGGTGACTAATATCGAAGTCGAATACTATCGCCGAACCTTCTATACCTTGTCAGAAAACGGCGACATGAACATCTTCCACACCACCGCCGAGGCTGATCTTTATCGCGGGAAACCGAGTGAAGCTACCATTGAAGCGGTGATGGTCGACCCTCGTGCCAACTATCTGTTGATGAAAACAGACCAGGGTTATGGCATCTATGATGTTGACAATGAACACCCAGAGGTCAGCTGGAGTGCGATCTGGCAGGAAGTTTGGTACGAAGGCTATCCTGAGCCTGACTATACCTGGCAGTCGACCGGTGGTTCGGATGATTTTGAGTCAAAGTTTAGTCTGGTGCCAATTTCATTCGGGACCATCAAAGCAGCAGCGTATGCCATGTTGTTTGCAGTTCCGATTGGGTTAGCGGCTGCCGTCTACACGGCGTACTTTATGTCGCCATCAGTGCGCAAGTTTGTTAAGCCGACGGTGGAGATTATGGAGGCGCTGCCAACGGTTATTCTTGGCTTCCTTGCCGGCCTATGGTTGGCGCCATTAGCAGAGGCTTATTTACCCGGCTTTATCTCGGTGATTATCTTAGTACCTCTGGCGGTTATCGTAACGGCTGCTCTGTGGAGCACATTGCCTACTCGAATTCGCAATAAAGTGAGCGACGGCAGAGCCTCACTATTGCTGATTCCTGTGGTTCTGTTTATGGGCTGGTTGTCGTTTGAGTTAAGCCCTTGGGTAGAGCAAATCCTGTTCGACGGTGATGCGCGTCGTTATCTGACCAATGAGTTGGGAGTCACCTTTGACCAGCGCAACTCTTTAGTCGTCGGGATCGCAATGGGCTTTGCCGTTATTCCAACGATTTTCTCAATTGCAGAAGACGCGGTATTTAGCGTGCCCAAGCATTTATCAAATGGCTCGCTGGCCTTAGGCGCAACGCCGTGGCAAACCTTGACTAAGGTCGTGTTATTAACCGCCAGTCCGGGAATTTTCTCGGCGGTCATGATGGGCCTTGGCCGAGCTGTGGGCGAAACTATGATCGTGCTAATGGCGACCGGTAACACGCCAATCATGGATTGGAACATTTTTGAAGGTATGCGCACCTTGTCAGCTAATATCGCGGTGGAAATGCCGGAGTCAGAGGTGGGTAGTTCGCACTATCGGATCCTGTTCCTGGCAGCATTTGTATTGTTTATTTTCACTTTCTTCTTTAACACTATTGCTGAATTTGTCCGCCAACGCTTGCGTGACAAATACAGCTCAATGTAATCCGGACTCGAGGTTTAACGATGAAAAAGTGGTTCAACACCGGAAAACCCTGGATTTGGTTAACCGCCGGCTCGGTTAGTGTAAGCCTTATCGCGGTCATTGGGCTGGTGCTCATGATTGGTTGGCGTGGCTTATCGTTCTTTTGGCCGTCGGCGATTCACCAAATGACCGTGCAACAAGTCAATGGCGAAACCGCAGAACTTATTGGTGAAGTGTACGATTCTGAATCAGTCCCGACCACCCGTTTAAACGCAGAGACGATTAAATTGGGTAATATTGAGTCAGAAATGGTCACTCGTTATCTGATGAAGATTGGTAACCGCGAGTATGTTCCGTTGGATTTTACCTGGGTACTGGAGTCACTGATTGTTGAAGACAAAACTCCAGCAGATATGGCAGTCATTGAGCGGACAAAAGACGGTAACTTTTACGGTAAAATCATGGCTATTACCGAAAAAGGTGAGGTCATCGCCAGGCACACCGACGATAACTTTCGTCAGGTGATGTTTGACCGGGTAGAGCGTGCGGTAGAGCTAAATGATCAGGCGATGGATTTACAAGAAGGTGAAATCAGCGCGATAAACTACCAATTGAGTCAGTTGAATCTGGAGCGCCGTCGGTTAGAGCTGGAAAATGCACTAACTGACGAAGCGGTCGCTGATCTCCAGCGTCAACGCGAGCAATTGCAGGCCGAGTATCAGGTATACGAGGAACAGTTATTCGAATTACGTGAAAAGGCCAAGAAGAACTCGCTATTAGTGAGAGACTTCCGGGGCGAAGAAGTGACAGTGCCAATGTATCGGGTATTGGATGTGAATTTTCCGAACGACATGGGCTTTTTTGCTAAAACCGGACACTTCTTCCAACAAATTGGCAAGTTCGTTAGCGAGGACCCGCGTGAAGCAAATACTGAAGGCGGTGTTTTCCCGGCCATCTTTGGTACGGTGTTTATGGTGCTGCTGATGTCTGTAATTGTCACTCCGTTCGGCGTTATTGCGGCGGTGTATCTGCATGAGTACGCGGGCAAAAATTCAGTTACTAAGTTAATTCGCATTGCTGTAATTAACTTGGCCGGGGTACCGTCTATTGTTTACGGGGTGTTTGGCTTAGGCTTCTTTGTTTATATGGTCGGCGGCAGTCTCGACCAGATATTTTATCCAGAAGCATTACCGAACCCGACCTTTGGTACACCGGGCGTACTTTGGTCTGCGGTGACTCTGGCTATACTGACATTGCCAGTGGTGATTGTCTCGACTGAGGAAGGTCTTAGCCGTATTCCCAGCAGCCTACGTGAAGGTTCGTTGTCGTTAGGTGCCACCAAATGGGAAACCATCTGGCGGATTATAATCCCAATGGCATCACCCGCTATTATGACCGGTTTAATTTTGGCCGTCGCTCGTGCTGCAGGTGAGGTAGCGCCGTTGATGCTGGTTGGTGTGGTGAAGGCGGCGCCGATGTTACCGGTAGATGGTAACTTCCCGTACTTCCACTTGGATCGCAAGTTTATGCACCTTGGTTTCCACATCTATGATGTAGGTTTTCAGAGCCCCAACGTAGAGGCGGCACGACCGCTGGTTTACGCTACTTCGTTCTTGTTGATTACCGTCATCGTGGGTCTTAATCTCACGGCGATTGGAGTGCGTAACCATTTACGTGAAAAATATCGTTCGCTTGAGCAATAAGCATTGTTTGAATTGTCGAGAAGGTTTTAAATTATGATTTCGGTAAACCCGACTAAAAGTACAACAGATAAACTGGATCTGGAAAACTTAAGCCCAGAGCAAACGGCGTTAAGCATTAAGAATCTCGACCTGTTCTACGGCGAGGATCAAGCGCTTTACGATGTTTCAATGCACGTGCCTAAGAACCGTGTTACTGCATTTATCGGTCCTTCAGGGTGTGGTAAATCGACCCTATTACGTTGCATCAACCGCATGAACGACCTGGTTGAGATCTGTAAGGTACAAGGCGATATCGAACTGCACGGTAAGAACATTTACGATAAAGACGTTGATGTTGCTGCCCTGCGGCGGCGCATTGGCATGGTGTTTCAGCGTCCTAACCCGTTTCCTAAATCAATTTATGAAAACGTGGTTTACGGCTTGCGACTGCAAGGTGTCAAAGACCGCCGGGTATTGGACGAAGCGGTAGAAACGTCGCTGCGTGGCGCCGCACTTTGGGACGAAGTGAAAGATCGCTTAAACGCGAGTGCCTTTAGCTTGTCCGGTGGTCAGCAGCAGCGTCTGGTTATCGCGCGCTCTATCGCCATTGAGCCGGAGATCCTGCTACTGGATGAGCCAACCTCGGCGTTGGACCCAATTTCGACGTTAACTATTGAAGAATTGATTACCGACCTTAAGAAAAAATTTACCGTCGTTATTGTTACGCACAACATGCAGCAAGCAGCGCGGGTTTCCGATCAAACAGCGTTCTTATACATGGGTAAATTGATCGAATACGCCGATACCGATACGCTGTTTACTACCCCGTCTGAAAAGCAGACAGAAGATTATATTACTGGCCGTTACGGTTAAGGAGACAGTGATGGATAAGTTAAATATGGGCAAACACATCTCCGGCAAATTTAACGAAGAGCTGGAAGCTGTCCGTAACCGCGTACTGAGTATGGGCGGTCTGGTTGAACAACAAATTAGTGATGCGCTGGAAGCGATTCAAAAAGGCGATGTTGATTTAGCCGATAAGGTGCTAAGCAGTGACCATAAAATCAACAAGCTGGAAGTGCAAATTGACGAAGAATGTGTGCACATTATCGCTAAGCGGCAACCGGCCGCCAGTGACTTGCGGCTTGTTATTGCAATTATTAAAACCATTGCCGATTTAGAACGAATTGGTGACGAGGCTGAGCGTATTGCTAAGGTTGCTAAAGAAAGCTTTAACAAGGATCAGCAACAACTGTTAGTGAGCCTGGAAAACCTGGGACAGCACATTTTAAGTATGTTGCGTAAGGTACTGGATGCGTTCGCGCGGATGGATCTGGAAGCGGCGTACGAAGTGCATCAGCAGGATGAACAGGCGGATCGTCAGTACGAAGCTCTGACCCGTCAGCTAATGACTTATATGATGGAAGATTCCCGCTCGATTCCGAAGATCATGGATGTATTGTGGTCGGCGCGCTCATTAGAGCGTATGGGCGACCGTTGTCAAAACATCGCGGAATACATTATCTTTTTCGTGAAAGGTAAAGACGTGCGTCATGTCTCGCCAGAGAGCATGGAACGCACGGTTTTAGGGCGTAAAGATTAACTCAGTATTGAGTTAAAATAATTGCCGGGCGCGGATCGTGCCCGGTATTTTTCTCATCCGCTGTAAAATTTCGGTACCGTTATCGGTATCAATATCCATCACCACATAACCGACCGCAGAATCGGTCTGCAGATACTGGCCGGCTACGTTGATCTGATACTCACTTAAAATACTGTTAATCGCATTCAGCATACCCGGTTGGTTTTTATGAATGTGCAGCAAGCGGCGGGCAGTATCATGTGCTGGTAAACTGACCTCGGGAAAGTTTACGGCTGATAAGGTGGAACCATTATCGGAGTAACGTACCAGTTTTCCGGCCACTTCCACCCCGATATTTTCCTGAGCTTCCATGGTAGAACCACCGACATGCGGTGTTAGCAGACAATTGTCGATACCGCGTAATGGCGAGATGAACTCCTCATTATTGCCCTTTGGTTCCTCCGGGAAGACATCAATTGCGGCACCGGCCAGGTGACCGGATTTTAACGCCGACGCCAAGGCGTCGATATCGACCACTGTGCCGCGTGAGGCGTTAATAAATAAACTGTGTGGTTTCATCCGGCTAAACTGACGTGACCCCATCATCCAACGTGTCTGTTCGGTTTCAGGCACATGCAAGGTGACAATATCGGACTCAGCTAACAGGTCATCAAGAGTATGGGCCGGTTGCGCATTGCCCATCGGCAGCTTGTCTTCAACATCGTAGTAGCGCACCTGCATCCCAAGTTGCTCGGCAAGCACACTCAGTTGGCTACCGATGTGGCCGTAACCGACGATGCCCAATACTTTGCCGCGCGCTTCAAAAGAATTTTTAGCCGACTTTAACCAGCCGCCACGGTGGGCCGATGCGTTTTTAGCCGGGATGCCGCGCAGTAACATGATAACTTCTGCCAGTACCAGCTCTGCCACGCTACGCGTATTCGAGAAAGGCGCGTTGAACACCACCACGCCATGCTTTTTGGCGGCGGCCAGATCCACTTGATTGGTGCCAATACAGAAACAACCAACCGCAATAAGTTTGTCGGCAGCGGCAAATATTTTATCGGTTAGTTGTGAGCGTGAACGGATGCCAATAATGTGAACATCTTTTACTTTCTCAACAAGTTCGTCGTCGGACAGCGAGCTAGGCAGAATTTCAAGGTTGGTATAGCCTTGACGCTCAAATAACTTGATGGCGCTTTGGTGAACGCCTTCCAGTAACAAAACCTTTATTTTATCTTTTGACAGCGATCGCTTAACTGGTCTCATGGCAACTTTTCTTTTGTTATTTTAATCAAACTGGTGTTTTTGTACGCCATCATTGGCGCCTAATAAAGCAATATTGGCACCGCGTCGGGCAAATAGACCATTGGTTACAACACCGACGATATTATTTAAGCTTTGTTCAAGCTCCATTGGCTTCATAATCTCAAGATTATGCACATCTAATATCCAATTACCGTTATCCGTGGTCACTCCCTGTCGCCACACGGGATCTCCACCGAGCTTAACAATTTCGCGGGCGACGTAGGAACGCGCCATGGGAATCACTTCGACCGGTAATGGGAAGCTACCAAGCACGCCAACCAGTTTACTGTGGTCAGCAATGCAAACGTACTTCTCGGCGACTGCAGCGATGATTTTTTCGCGAGTCAGTGCAGCACCGCCGCCTTTGATCATTTGTCCAAACTCGTTAATTTCGTCGGCGCCGTCAATGTATACCGGGATGGGCCCGGCGCCGTTTAAATCAAAAACCGGGATGCCATGTTGCTTTAACCGCTCGGTAGACGCTTCAGAACTGGAAACAGCTCCTTCGATGTCATCTCTTTTAGCAGCTAGTGCGTCAATAAAATAGTTAACGGTTGAGCCGGTACCAACACCGACAATGGTGCCATCTTCAACATATTCTAACGCCGCTTCCGCCGCTGCTTTCTTCATTACATCACTGTTTGACATGAGAGCTTCCCGAAAAATGAATTTGGTCCCTCAGTATAGGGTTTTTAGCGCTAACTTGCATCGCTCATTTAGCGAAGATAATTAACAAAAATTCCAGTGTCTGCTGGGTGTAATGACCTGTTGGATAGGCACATCCCAGGGCTCTACCGGAATTTGCTCTAAGTACTGCTGATCGAAAGCCAGTCCAATTGGTCGCAGTTTTGGTAGCAGACCTTTGCGCCATTGCACCAGGGTCCGGTCATAGTAGCCACCGCCCATGCCCAGTCGGTTACCATGGTTATCAAAACCAACCAGCGGCATAAACAACCAGTCGATCTGCGCTAACGGCACTAACTGTTGGCAACTGAGCGCGGGTTCGGAAATGCCGTAGCGATTTTTTACCATCGGCGTATTCGCATCGTAGCGTAAAAATAACAGATGGCCTGGCGAGAATGGATGCAATACCGGCAGTACCGTCTGCACGCCTTGCTGCCATAATTCCGTAATCGTCGGTTGTGTATTTAGCTCGCCGCGGAAGCTCTTAAAAACGGCAGCCACTTTGTCGTTTGGTTGGCGAGCTGCAATGTAATTGCCAACACGCTCAGCTACCGCTTTCGCCCCTGCTAAGCGGTTAGCCTCAGAAAGTTGTGTTCTGGTCTGCAGTAACTTGCGTCTAAGCTCGTCTCGGGTCATGCTTGGGCAATAAAATAATGATAAAGAATAATAACTAAGGATACCTGATGAAAACATTAAAAACGATGTTTGTCAGTTTGGCCGTGTTTGTTTTCACTGCCCAGGCTATGGCGCTGCAAACTCCCCCCAAAGCTCCAGAGCGGACTCAGGGCGACGGACCCTACGAACGGCTTATCTTACGCGGTGGAACAATGATTACCGGTGAGGGTGCGCCGCCACAAGGTCCGGTGGATATTGTTATCGAAGACGATCGAATTACGCAGATAGTTAGCGTTGGTAATCCCGGCGTTCCGATTATTGAATCCCGGCGACCTAAAGCCGGGGATAACGACAAAGAGATGGATGTGTCTGGACATTATATCCTGCCGGGCTTTGTTGACATGCACGCTCATATTGGCGGCTCTGCTGAAGGTATTCCGGCCGAATACGTAATGAAACTGTGGCTGGGCCATGGCATTACGACAATTCGCGAGCCGGGCAGTTTTAATGGTTTCGACTGGGTGCAATGGCATCAGCAACAAGCCAGTGAGAATGCTATCGCTGCACCAAGAATAGTTCCCTATGTTGGCTTTGGCCAAGGCTGGGAAGAACCCATTTATGGAGCCGAGCAAGCGCGTGAGTGGGTCCGCTATATCAAGCAGCAAGGCGCCGAGGGAATTAAGTTTTTCGGGGCTTCGCGCAAGGTCATGGAAGCGGCACTGGACGAGGCTAATAAGCAAGGCTTGGGCACTATGATGCACCATGCGCAACTGAATGTGATGTCGATGAACGCGCTTGACTCAGCGCGGCTCGGACTAACCTCGATGGAACATTGGTACGGGTTACCCGAAGCATTGTTTGAAGATAAGCGAATTCAGGATTATCCGGCGAATTACAATTACAACAACGAACAACATCGTTTTGAGGAAGCCGGGCGCCTATGGAAGCAAGCGGCAGAGCCAGGTTCTGACAAGTGGAACGCGGTTCGTGACGAATTGATCCAACTTGATTTTACCATTAACCCGACACTGACTATCTACGAGGCGTCTCGTGACTTAATGCGCGAGCGGCAGGCTATCTGGCATGACGAATATACCTTGCCACGGTTGTGGGAGTTCTTTGAACCAAGCCGCTACGCTCATGGCTCCTATTGGTTTGACTGGACCACCGACAACGAGATTGCATGGAAGAAAAATTACCAGACCTGGATGCGCTTCCTGAAAGACTATCACGCTAATGGCGGACGTATTACGCTAGGTTCGGATGCCGGCTATATCTATAAAATTTATGGGTTCGGCTATATTCGCGAAATGGAGTTGCTGCGTGAAGCGGGACTGAACGCGTTGGAAGTAATTCATGCAGCCACGTTGGCAGGGGCTGAAGCACTGGGCCTGGATGACGAAATTGGCAGTATTGCGCTGGGTAAAAAAGCCGACATGGTTATTGTTAAAGAAAACCCGCTGGCTAACTTTAAAGTGCTTTACGGTACGGGCCATTTCAAATTGGATGATAACAATCAGCCGATGCGCACCGACGGTGTTAAATACACGATTAAAGACGGCATTGTGTATGACTCGCAGCAACTGCTGCAGGACGTCAAAAATATCGTTGTTGAAGAAAAAGCATCACGTCAGTGATGCTTTGATAACCAATAAATAGGGTGGTTTCCCGGAGGCGCCGTTTACGGCGTTGGCCCTTGAACCCATTGGTCCAAGGCGGGGAGCAAGTGGGATCCGTCGTAGGCTTCCCGGTACATGCCGGGCTTGCTCATGACGGGCCAGTGGTCCCCTTTTCTAAAAGCATCGGCTCAGGGACATTCGCCTACTTTCGTACGCCCCAGGAAACCTCAAAAAGGTACTGTTGGTTATCGTTGTGAACCACGTTGTGAACGCTGCTCACTCATTGCTTGTTCTATGGTCGCTTGCAGTAATTGGATCTTTTCTTCTAACTTAGCGGTGCGAGCCGCCTGATCGTTTTGGTCCTGAATCCACTCGTGGCAAAGGTTTAGCGCTGTCATAACCGCAATCTGCTCGACATTGGTTAATTTCGTGCGCTCTTTGGTATCACGCAACCGTTCATCTAGCTTGTCTGCCGCGTGCTGTAATGCACCTTCCTGGCCTACCGGACAATTTACCCGATAGTTTCTGTCCAGTAATGTTATATCCATTGTACGACCAGCCATGTGGCGGACTCCCTGCTAATGAATCACTGTTAGCTAACTGACGTTATTATGGCACGAGCGGCCGCTGCTTGTCAGCTAGCGAATTACAAAGGCCAGTGTTAGGATGTAAACAAGAATTTTCAAGGACTTTTACAATGCCAACACGATTTAATTACGATCGACTCGCAGAGATGCTCGGACAATATGATATGACGCCCTCAGCTGCCGAAGTGCAAGGCATGCTGACCGGGCTAATTGCTTCAGGCACCGCGGCCGATAGCGAAGAACTGATGACCCTGATGACTGATTTGGCTTACGATGGTAACCCATTGCCTGCTGAGCTAAAGCATTTGTTGCAGCAACAAGCCGAAGAAGTGCAGGCGTCGTTGAGTGACCGCGATATGGGTTATCAATTGTTACTCCCAGAAGACAATGCGCCATTAGCGGATCGGGTACAGGCTCTGGCCGGATGGGTGCAGGCGTTTTTAGTCGGATTTGGTGTCAACCAGGCCAATGTTGGCAACACCTCGGGCGATTTGCGCGAAGCACTGGATGATATGGTCGAGATCTCGAAGCTGGAATTTGACGTTGAAGAAGGCGACGATGCTGAGCGAGCGTACTTTGAAGTGGCTGAGTATCTGCGTATTTCGGCGATGATGTGCTTTACTGAACTGGGTCGCCACGAGGCCTCTTCATCGGAAAATAATAAAACACTTCATTAATGCTTTAGCAACAGGGGAACCAAGCCCATGAAGCCCGTTATACCGCAGGATGAATTTTTACAACGCCGACAGCGAGTACTTAAGCAGCTGCCTGCTAACGTGGTTGCGTTAGTTGCAGCCAGTGAAGAATTGACGCGCAGCAACGACACCGAGTATCCGTTTCGGCAAAATAGCTATTTTCATTATCTAACCGGTTTTAACGAGCCCGATGCGGTTCTGTTGTTAAGTACTTTGAGTGAACACAGCGGCAGCACTCTGTTTTGTCAGGACAAAGATCCTGACGCCGAAGTCTGGCATGGTTTACGGCTGGGGTATCACAATGCACCCAATGCCCTGGGTATTGACCAGGCCCATGATATTGAACAGCTGGATGAACGCTTGCCAGAAATGCTCAATGGCGCTGAAAGTGTGTATTTGATTTTAGGTGAGACCGAAGAGCTGGAGCATCAGGTCCATCATGCCATGGCGTATTTGCGGGAAACCGAAAAGCGTGGCAACAAGGTCCCGCATCGGATTGATGATCTGCGCCCACAGCTCGATCGCATGCGTCAAATTAAGTCAGAGCACGAACTGAGTGTGATGCGCGAAGCGGCAAAAATTAGTTGCGGTGCCTTTCGTCGTATCATGAAATTCGTTGAGCCTGGTGCCTACGAATATCAATTAGGTGCCGAGCTGCATCACGAATTTGCCATGAATGGGGCACTGTACCCCGCCTATGGCATGATTTGTGGCGGTGGTGCCAATGCTTGCGTACTGCACTACACCGATAACCGCGATCAATTACACGACGGAGAGCTGGTGCTGGTAGATGCCGGTGCCGAATACCAGGGCTATGCCGCCGATATAACTCGTACCTTCCCGGTTAATGGTAAGTTTACCGACGAACAAAAGCTATTATATGAACTGGTGTTAGAAGCTCAGCAGGCGGCTTTTAAAGAAATAAAGCCCGGCTCTGACCTAGTGACTGCAACCAAAGCGGCAGCGCGCGTAATTAACGATGGGCTGACAAAACTTGAAATTTTAACCGGTGATGCGGACGAGAACTTTGAACAGCAGCGCTGGAAAAAATTCTTTATTCACGGGCTGGGTCACTGGCTTGGCCTGGATGTGCATGACGTAGGGCGTTATAAAGACGCCAATAACGAGTCGATAAAACTGGAGCCGGGCATGGTGATTACCGTGGAGCCTGGTATTTATATTTCTCGCGAATCGGGCGCCGATGAGCGCTGGCGCGGGATTGGAATTCGCATAGAAGATGACCTGATTATTACCGAGAACGGTTTTGAAAACATGACCGAGTCGGTCCCGAGAACGGTCGAAGAGATAGAAGCGTGGATGCAAAAGTCGTAATCGCCGGTGGCGGGCTGGTGGGTGCTTTAACAGCACTGATGCTCGCTAAACAACATCCTGACTGGCCGATCGTGGTGGTAGAGCCGCGCGCTGAGGGCCCGCCGGATGACAAACGGATTATTGCGTTAGCGGCAGCTTCGGCTAAACGGCTAACTGCACTGGGCGTATTAACGGACACTCAGCAACAGACCCCGATCGAACACATTCATATCAGCGATCGTGGCTATATTGGCGCAACCGAACTGCATGCGACAACCCAACGAGTGGATGCTTTGGGCGTCGTGGTTCCGGCAGCCGCGTTGGTGCAGACGTTGTATCAACAATGTCAGCAGCTCAGTAATATTGAATGGTTGAGCGGCAGCCGGGTACACGAGATTGAACAACAGCAGGATTATGTTCAGGTAACAACCTCAGAATCCCGCCAAATAAAGGCGGAACTGTTAGTCGGCGCTGATGGGCAAAACTCGTTTGTGCGCGAAACGCTGGGGCTGCCGAGCGATATCGAAGATTATGGTCAGATTGGCTGCATTGCCACGGTTACCCTGGATCGCTCGCTGGCCGGCTGGGCGTATGAACGGTTTACCGAGGATGGCCCGATAGCCTTGCTGCCAATGCCGAACAATCAGGCGTCACTGGTCTGGACCTTTAATACAGAGCAGGCGCAGGACGCTAAAAATTGGCACGACGATTATTTTCTGGAAGCCTGCCAAAAAGCCTTTGGTTATCGGGCCGGCGCGATGCGCTCGGTATCCGAACGAGTGTTTTACCCGCTCCAGCTAAGACGAGCAAAACGTAATATCCATCATCGCTGTGTGATCATCGGTAATGCTTCGCATGCACTGCACCCGATTGCCGGACAAGGTTTTAACCTGGGTCTGCGCGATGTCGAAACATTAACGGAGTTGTTGCAGGACAGCTCTGATCCGGGGACATTTCCGGTTCTGTCGGCCTATCAGCAACAACGCGCTAAGGATTATCAGTCGATTATTAACTTAACCGACTTATTAGTGCGTGGCTTTTCGAATCGCTACTTACCCATGGTACTGCCACGTAACCTGGCCTTGCTGGGCTTGCAACACCTGGCCCCGGTTAAATCTGAGTTTGCGCGGTTAACGATGGGCATGAAAGCGGGAGGGCAGATCAATGAGTAAATTGCACCGAGAGCACGTCGACGTATTAATTGTCGGCGGTGGCATGATTGGCCTCAGTTTAAGTATTCTACTGGCACAGCAGGACCGAAAGGTCATGGTGCTGGAGCAACACGTGCAGCCACAGTTAACCGATGAGCTGGCGTTGCGGGTTAGTGCGTTGAACGACCGCAGTCGGCAGGTATTAAAGCAGTGCGGTGTCTGGCAGCGGATAAAGAATCACCGTAGCGGCCCTTACAACAGCATGCAGGTGTGGGATAAGGACAGCTCAGCGCATATTGAATTTAGTGCAGCCGAAGTTGATGCCGAAGATCTGGGCGCGATTGTTGAAAATAATGTGGTTGAGCATTTTTTATGGCAACGGGCAGAACAGCTGGGTGTAAAAATTCAGCAGGCCCCGCAGTGGCAATTGCTAACTGCCGGCAATGAATCTCATTCGGCTGAAGTTCAGCTGGAACAGCAGTTAGTAACCGCGGATGTGCTGGTAGGTGCCGACGGCGGCCGCTCTAAAGTGCGGCACTGGGCGGAGTTACCGCTCACTTTTTGGGATTACCAACAACAAGGAATTGTGGCTAATATTCGCACCGAGAAGCCACACCAGGGCATTGCCCGCCAGGTATTTTTACCGACAGGTCCACTGGCGTTATTACCAACACCTGAAGCCAATACGGTATCGATTGTCTGGTCGGCTGACCAGGCATTCGCTGAACAATTATTGGCGGAGTCGCCGGCGCGATTGGCTAAGTGGGTAGAATCAGAATCCGGCCGGGTATTGGGCGAGTGCCGCTGCGAGTCAGCGGTAAAAGCCTTTCCGCTGCGTATGCAGTATGCCCGGCAATGGCAGCAACAGCGGCTGGTATTGGTCGGCGATGCCGCTCATACCATTCATCCGTTAGCCGGGCAGGGTGCTAACCTCGGCTTTGGCGATGTTAAAACTTTAGCCGAGGCATTGGGCTCCGGTCATTTAAAAGCACTGGACGAGCTACAGCGTAAACTATCGGCTTACCAGCGCAGCCGCAAAGCCGAAACCCAGGTCATGATTGCGGCCATGGAATTGTTTAAACGCGGTTTTGGCACCGCTAATCCTCTGCTTAAAGGACTGCGCGCAGTGGCTTTTGCAATCCCCAACCGGTTTACTCCGTTAAAACGCAAGCTGGCGGAAATAGCCCTGGGTTAAATGCGTGCCTGCAGATAATCGGCAAGTTGCGCGGCGGCACTGGATGCGCCGCCGGCTAAGCGCATAATCACATTAACACTCCCCGGTTGTGGCAGGCGTCTGCCATCGGCTAAGGTGTCAATAATCGAAATGGTCTCGGGCACTGTGCTTCGGGCCAACACGGTAATCCCCAGACCGCTATGCAGGGCCGCCGTTAAGCCCGAAAAATCGGTATTGGTATAGGTAATTCGGTAAGGGTGATGAATGCGCTGCAATGACTGCTCCGCGCGCCGTCGATAGATACAGCCCTCGGGTGCCACCACCAGCGGTAAACTGGGTTGCTCCATGAGCGCCGAAGACCCTACCCAAACCAACTCTTCGCGTTGTATCAGCACATCGCTTTTATTGGTTTGTTCGCGCAAAGCCAGAATCACATCAAATTGCTGCCCCAGACCAGCAAGTAAGTCTTTACTTAACGCAGAGGTAACTTGCAGAGTGACCTGCGGATAAACCTGAGCAAACTGGCCAAGCACCTTGGGTAATAGGCTTGAAGCAAATTCACTGGTAATACCCAAGCGCACCTTGCCACTAACTTGCTGTGGCTCAAACTGTGCCCAGGCCTGGTCATTCAGTGCCAATAGACGCTGAGCATAGTCAAATAGCACACCACCTTCAGCGGTTAGGGCGAAGCCTGAACCGTGGCGGGTCAGTAATTCCACCCCCACTTGCTGCTCTAACTTCTTTAGCTGCAGGCTAATTGCCGGTTGCGAACGACCCATTCGCTCGCCGGCGGCAGTCATACTGCCCAGCTCGATGACCGCGGTAAAACTGCGCAAGGCTTCAAGGGATAAGTGTTTCATTGGTGCGCCTTATAAAGTGCTAAGTCACTATTAGAAAAGTTAATACCATTATAAGCATTATTGATTTTAAAATTAAGCCGATCACGCCTATAATTTGCGGCCATCAACCGACGGTAATTAAGGAACGCGTTATGGGCAGCAAAACGCCACTGTACGATGCACACGTAAAAGCGGGTGCAAAGATGGTCGATTTTCATGGCTGGGACATGCCGTTAAATTACGGTTCGCAAATCGAAGAACACCACGCGGTACGCCGTGATTGTGGAGTTTTCGATGTGTCACACATGACCATCGTGGACGTTGACGGACCTCAGGCACAAGCTTTTCTGCGCTACCTTTTAGCCAACGACGTGGCTAAATTAAAAACCGAAGGTAAAGCTCAATACACCAGCATGTTAAATGAAAACGGCGGTGTTATTGACGACTTGATCGTTTATCACTTCTCCGACACCTCCTACCGTATGGTGGTTAACTCAGCCACTCGTGATCGGGATCTGGCCTGGATCGAGAAAAACGCCGCAGATTTTGACGTTACCACCAACGAGCGTGACGACATGGGCATGCTGGCGCTGCAAGGCCCTAATGCTGCAGAAAAAATCCAGCAAGTAATAAGCGCTGATCAATACGCTGAAATCGACGGTATGAAACCGTTTGTCGGTAAACAAGTGGGCGATTTCTTTATCGCGACCACGGGCTACACCGGCGAGAAGGGCTACGAAATTGTGGTGCCGGCCGACCAGCTGGAAAGCTTGTGGGACCAATTACTAAAAGCCAAAGTCGCTCCATGTGGTCTGGGCGCTCGTGATACACTGCGCTTAGAAGCCGGCATGAACCTGTATGGTCAGGATATGGACGAAAAAATCACGCCGTTAGAAGCCAATATGGGCTGGAGCGTCGCGTTTGAACCGGCCGACCGTGATTTTATCGGGCGCAAGGCGTTAGAAACTCTAAAGCAGCAGGGCCACCATAAGCTGGTTGGACTGGTGATGGAAGCCAAAGGTGTGTTACGCCACGGTCAAAAAGTGACCATTGAGGGTGGCGAAGGTATCATTACTTCTGGTACATTCTCGCCTACACTTGGTTTTTCTGTCGCCATGGCACGCGTACCCGCAACGGTAGGTGATACAGCCGAGGTTGAAATGCGTAAGAAGCAAGTGCCGGTCAAAGTGGTTAAGCCGGGCTTCGTGCGAAACGGCCAATCCGTTTTATAAACCTATTTATTAGACTAGTCGATTTGAACTACAGGGACCTATTATGAGCAATATTCCAGCGGATCTGAAATATGCATCCACCCACGAGTGGGTTCGCGATGAGGGCGATGGCACCTTCACCATCGGTATTACTGAACATGCGCAAGACCTGCTAGGCGATATGGTCTTTGTTGAATTGCCGGATGTTGGCGACAAAGTCGAAACCGGTGATGACATCGCGGTTGCAGAATCAGTAAAAGCCGCTTCGGATATCTACGCACCGATCAGTGGCGAAGTGGTTGCCGTTAACGAAGAGCTGGAAGACTCTCCAGAAACCGTTAACAACGACCCGTTTGGCGACGGATGGCTATTCAAAATAAAGGCAGAAGACAGCAGCGAGCTGCAGAACTTGTTGGACGCCGACGCGTATGAAGCAACGCTTGATGAAGACTAACCGCATCTAAGCATGAACTAATAGCAGACATGGAACGTCGCGAACCCCGGAACTTTAGCCGGGGTTTGTTGTTTTTCGTTTTAGAAAACTCTCTCTTTTTTTGTACGAGGCCGAGGTAAATGACCAGTACTACTTTGACGCAATTAGAATATCACGACGAATTTATTGGCCGCCACATTGGTCCTAGCGCAGAAGAGCAAAAAGCGATGCTCGAAGTGCTGGGTGCCGATTCGCTGGAAGCTTTAACCAAGGATACCGTGCCGGGCTCGATACTACGTGACCCGTTCCTGCAGGTCGGTGAACCTAAAACCGAGCGCGAGGCGTTGGCAGAGATAAAAGCGATTGCCAAGAAGAATCAAATCTTTACCTCGTATATCGGTATGGGTTACTACGACACAGTGACCCCTAACGTGATTTTGCGCAACGTACTGGAAAACCCGGGTTGGTACACGGCTTACACGCCTTATCAGCCGGAAATTGCCCAGGGCCGTCTAGAAGCGCTGTTGAACTTCCAGCAAATGACGATGGATTTGACCGGCCTTGATCTGGCTAGTGCGTCATTATTGGATGAGGCGACTGCTGCTGCAGAAGCAATGGCGATGGCAAAGCGCGTTTCAAAAAATAAGAAAGCCAATGCGTTCTATATTGCTGACAACGTTTACCCACAAACCATCGACGTGGTGAAAACCCGTGCGGAATACTTTGGTTTTGACATTATCGTTGGTCCGGCACGCGAAGCGTCCGATCACGACGTGTTTGGTGCGTTGTTGCAGTATCCGGATAAAACCGGTGAATTGCATAACATCGAGCAACTGATCGGTGAGTTACAGGACAAAAAAGCTATTGTTGCTGTCGCCTCCGACCTGATGAGCCTGTTGATGCTGAAAGCTCCGGGCGAGATGGGCGCTGACATGGTGTTTGGTAACGCCCAGCGATTTGGTGTACCCATGGGCTATGGTGGTCCACACGCGGCATTTTTCGCCACTCGTGACAAGTTTAAGCGCTCGTTGCCGGGTCGTATTATTGGTGTTTCTAAGGACAGCCGCGGCCGTCCTGCGCTGCGTATGGCAATGCAAACCCGCGAACAGCATATCCGTCGCGAGAAAGCCAACTCCAACATCTGTACCGCCCAGGTATTGTTAGCCAACATGGCTTCGTTTTACGCGGTCTATCATGGTCCGCAGGGACTGCGCCGCATCGCCAACCGTATTCACCGGTTAACCGACATTGTGGCGCTGGGTCTGCAGGACAAAGGCGTAAAAATTGAAAACGGCCATTGGTTCGATACCCTGACCTTTAGCATGACCGAAAACGCCACCGACGTGCTGGCACGCACAAAAGCTGCGGGCATTAACCTGCGTAACGACGGTGAAGGCGTATTCGGGGTAAGCCTGGACGAAGCAAAAACACGCGATGATGTCGAAGCGCTATTTGTTGCCTTGTTTGGCGAAGACCACGGCCTGGACGTTGATGTTCTGGACAGCCGTGTCGCCAGTGGTGATGTGGAGTCGATTCCAGCGGCATTAGTGCGTGAGTCTGAGTACTTAACGCACCCGGTATTCAATGAGTTTCATTCCGAAACCGAAATGCTGCGTTACATTAAAAAGCTGGAAAACAAAGATTTGGCATTGAACCATTCGATGATTTCGTTAGGCTCATGCACCATGAAACTAAACGCCACCGCCGAAATGATCCCGGTGACCTGGCCTGAATTTGCTCAGTTGCACCCGTTCTGTCCAGTAGAACAGGCGCAAGGTTATGCGGAACTGGTATCAACGCTGTCGGACTGGCTGATTGATATTACCGGTTACGATGCGTTGTCGATGCAGCCGAACTCAGGTGCGCAGGGCGAATACGCAGGACTGCTGGCGATTCAGAAGTACCACGAAAGCCGCGGCGACGCGCATCGTGATATCTGCTTAATTCCAAGCTCTGCACACGGCACCAACCCGGCGTCGGCGCAGATGATGAATATGAAAGTGGTTGTCGTAGACTGCGATAAGCAGGGCAACGTCGATATGGACGACTTAAAAGCCAAGGCTGAAGAAGCGGGCGATAATCTGTCGTGCATTATGGTGACCTACCCGTCGACACACGGTGTTTACGAAGAAGGTATCCGTGACATTTGTGACCTGGTGCACCAATACGGCGGTCAGGTTTATATGGACGGCGCGAATATGAACGCGCAGGTCGGCGTGACTTCGCCGGGTTACATTGGCTCAGACGTATCGCACTTAAACCTGCACAAAACGTTCTGTATTCCGCACGGTGGCGGTGGTCCGGGCATGGGACCTATCGGTGTAAAAGACCACTTAAAAGACTTTTTGCCAAACCACAGTGTGATCAATCTGGATACCACTAAAACCGGCAATGGCGCGGTCTCCGGTGCCCAGTTTGGTAGTGCCAGTATCCTGCCAATTTCGTGGATGTACATCGCCATGATGGGCGGACGCGGTCTGCGCGAAGCGTCAGAAACCGCAATCCTGAACGCGAACTATGTAGCTGAGCAACTGAGCAAGCAGTTCAAGATATTGTACCGCGGCCGCAATAACCGTGTCGCACACGAATGTATTATTGACTTGCGTCCGTTAAAAGAAGCGGCCGGTATTGCCGAAATCGACGTTGCTAAACGGTTGCAGGATTATGGCTTCCACTCACCGACCATGAGCTTCCCGGTTGCGGGTACGATCATGGTTGAACCAACGGAGTCCGAGTCTAAAGCCGAGCTGGATCGCTTTATCGAAGCGATGATCTGCATTAAGCAAGAAGCGGAAAAAGTCGCGGCAGGAGAATGGCCGAAGGATAATAACCCACTAGTGAATGCACCACATACATTAGCGGATATTACCGACGCCGAGTGGGATCGTCCCTACGATCGTCATACCGCAACTTATCCGGTTGAAGCCGTCGGCTACGATAAATTCTGGCCAACGGTAAATCGCATCGACGACGTATTCGGTGACCGTAATCTGATGTGCTCATGCCCGAGTATTGACGAATACCGATAGTTGTTGGTGACAAAAATCACATAAAAAAAAGCCCACTTGTGTGGGCTTTTTTATGCAGCTAAATCGCTTTAGAAGATGTAAATAAAACCAATACCCACTTCGGTTTCATAGTTGCTACGAGCGATTGGGCTATTCCGAACTTCGCTACTGTAGTATTCGTACAGCGCTTCGCCATAAATCTGCCAATTGTCATTAACGTAATGGCGATAATTATAATCAATGCCAATCGAGCGTAATCCGCCACTCATTGAAGTTGCCGGTAAACCGGATGCCGCTGCCTGACCGCCGTCTATGCCAAAACCTGTGTTGGCGTATTCGCTGTCGTGAAAGGTTGCCACTAAGTTAACTTCAGAGCCGGTGCCGTCAAATTGGTCACCAAAACGGCGGCCTACACCAAATAGACCTAAGTTTCCGTCATCACCCGTTACGATACGACTCACTAACCAATAGCGCCAATCGGCATCGAGCGCGCGACGCGCTTGAAATACGAGTTCAGCGCCTTCGTCCTGATTGCCGAGCCCATCCAACCGGCCATCGTCCGAGTCGCTTTCTTCGCGGCCTTCATCGAAGCCAATGGTGGCCTCTAACAGCCAATTCTCAGCGCGAAGACCTCGCCAACCGAGCGCTTCGCCGGCAAAATAAAAGATATTATCACCGCTACGCCATTGCACGGCGCCGGCAGGCTGAACTTCCAGTCCAAATTCGTCTGAGCCCTCGTAGGCGGTTTCATACTCAACACCTAAGCCGAGCCCGAAGCTCCAGCCATCCTCGCCTTTGGAGAAATCATTGAGCGAAGGTAAAGGCACCATCGCTGTTTTTTCGTCCTGCGCTAATGCGGTTTGAAGGGTTAGTCCATTTACGCACAAAGCCAACAGTAAAGCGCTACACTTTTTCATTTCAACTTCTCCAGCATGTGTTGGTGTATAAACAGTTCTTAGAGCATAAGCGTGATACTTACAAGTTATTGTGCGTGGATCACAGACAAATATTTTATATATCACCAGGTCATTGATGACCATCGGAGTTTAGGATACTGGAAGAGTTCGAAGTTGACAGTGTTTACTTAGAGTCTGTTTTGTAGTTATCCAGGAACGGACCTTAGGGACCGCTCCTGGCTAGACGAAACTGCGGTAGCATGCAAACAGCTGAATAACTGTTACTCAGCTTCTGCTTTTGACATGTTTTTTGAAATAAGAAAGAAAGCTAACGACGCCCCCCATACCATAAAGTACGCAAATTGATTGCTTAGAGTTATCAGCATCTGAAATTCACCACCGCGAACGAGGCCAGAGGTGTGATAAGCGATGGTTGCTCCTTTATAGAGAAGCGCAATTGAGGTCAACACCAAAAAAACGTTAGCAATTTTGTTAAGCATTTATGTTCCTTGTTTCTTTTATGATTTAGCTGCTCTTTTTACCATAAATAGTGTCGGGAAGTCTCGACACCAAGATAGTGAATTAATAAAAAGTCATTCTAATGTTAAAAAAATCAGCATGGCTGATGTTGCTCGGGACATTAGCCATTGCAAATTTGGAGTTTTCGGAGAGGTTATTAATCCTGTCGCCAGTCGCGAATCGGGTAAGAGAATTGCGGGCAAAAAACGGTGATTTGAAGAAGGTGAGCTGGAAAACCTGAATATTGACGAATTGGCTCCTAAAATGACTAGAGGTGGTAAGCTAAATACTTACTCACTTTAGTTTGCCAAAACCTAAACTCGAAGCTTTTAAGGAGGCTGAAATGGAAATAATCGGTTGGATGGCATTTTTTGTCGGATTATACGTAGCCTACAGACTAGAAAAACTCATTCGTGAACTTAAACGAAAAGGCGTATTGGATAAGGAGTTTAAGTAGCCTATTTGGACAATGCTGAAGTGCCGTAATTAAACAGTCAGCCGCGAGTGAGGAACGGACATTAGGTATGGTTTTTTGCTTACTATGTGCATAAAGGATATATAACCCAAGTATTTCCAGTTGGCCCGGCAGGCTACTGGAAAATCAATATATCCGAGCTTGAAGGACTTGGGTTATATGGCTTAAAGAGCTAACAAGATAAAACCGAAAGACCTTATAAATCTGTCGGTTTAAATGTCTTAAGGCTAATCAAGTTTCGACAATGCACTGACAAGCTCATCAATTAACCTATCGCTTTCCTGAATGACGTTATTAATTTCAGATGCTGCTTGTGATGAGCTGTTCGCGAGCGCTCTGACTTCGTCTGCAACAACGCTAAACCCTCTGCCTGCGTCGCCAGCCCTAGCGGCCTCAATGGCGGCATTCAGCGCTAATAGATTCGTTTGGTCTGATAGGCCATTGATAGTGGTCACAAACTTTGTAATGCGCTGGGTTGAGTCCACCAGTTGAGTTGAGGTTTCTTTAGTCTTTTCCTGAGCGCGTTGTCGTTCAGTAATATCAACGCCGAAAAATACCAGCTTAGAAATATTGCCATCTCTATCGTTGATACGGCATAGGCGTCCATCAATTGACCGTTTCACTCCGCCGACTTCGCTGAATTGGACTTTTTGTTCGGCCAGGCCGTTTTCGATACTCAGCTTTATCACTTCGTCAGTAAGACAGGCCCAGAGGTTCTTAGCAGCCCCTTCGGCATCACCGGAACAAGATTGTTTAAACAGTTCATTAATTTCTGTGGGCTGTCCTTCTGATGAGAACTCTATAGTGACCAGAGCTGATGCCATTGCATCGGTCTTGGCGTAGTACTCATCGCGAGCAAGTTTATTTTCTGTGATATCAGTCTGTATTGAAATATAACGGCTTATTTGACCACCCTCAAATACAGGACTGATTGACAGACTTATCCAATAAGCATTTCCGTGTTTGTCGTAGTTAAGAATTTCTTCATAGATAACCTCGTTTGCGGCGATAGCTTGAGATAAACGACTGACGGTATTGGGGTCGGTATTTCTTCCTTGCAAAAAGTCACCCGGCTTTCTACCTTTTACTTCATCCATTTCATAGCCAGTCATTTTAGTAAACCCTCGGTTTACGTACTCTATTGCTCCCCGGTTATCGGTAATCACAACCGCATTGTCGGTCTCGTTGGCTACAAGTGATAGCATTTCGACTTCTTTTCGGCGCTTGACTTCTTCATCGATGTCTCGGAAAAACGCGACGTAAAATAACTTATCTTCGCCTAAGTCAACTTTAGAAATAGTGACTGATGTCCATACGGTGGAACCATCAGCTCTGTGTACCTCAATCTCGACGGGGCGTCCTACTAACCGGTTTTCTCCGGTTCTTCGGTTTCTGTTTACGTAACCGTCGTGACTACCCTGCTCGCTACGCGGCACCAGCATCTTGACATTGTTGCCGAGAACTTTTTCACGGGGGTAGCCCCATAAGTTCTCAGCAGCTTTGTTAAAGGTGATAACGTTATTTTGCTCATCAATAATAACCACAGCGTCTAACGTTTGTTCAAACGCCTGATTTAAAATTGCCCGGTTCTGGCGATCCTTACTGACATCGCGAGCAAACGCGGTATAGTGCTTTTTGCCGTCAATAATCACCTTGCTTAATGAGAGCTCCGCATAGATGGTGCTACCGTCTTTCTTTTTTATCGGGACTTCCCGTGTTGAGTTGACGATGCGATCCTGATCGGTCTTTCGATGTCGGTCAACATAACCGTCATGTCCTGCCGCGACATCTTCATGCATCAATATAGCGACATTTTTACCAAGTACTTCATTAGCTGAATAGCCCCACAAACTCTCTGCGGAATCATTAAAAAATGTAATCAAATTATTGTCATCAATATTGACGACAGCAAAAACACTGCTAGCCATTGCATCGGCTAGCTGACGGCGTTGTTTTTGTTTCTTAAAAAGCATCTGAACCTCTGGGAAGTAGTCCTACCTAGTTTATCGGCAGCACAAATTCAATCTTAATAGTATTCAATATTTAGTTGCTTCATAGTCGGGAAGGCTTATCGCGCCAAGTAACATTATATTTCCGCTAGTAACGGACTGGCGCTCTGGCTTTAACTAATGACGTTGAATGAAACGCCGTAAATACGCTGCGTTATTCTAAGAGGATCAAAATTATCTAGCCAAGAAATAGCTAACGATTAGCATGGTCGGAGCAACCTGAGGTTGTTGATGAAACAGTAAAAACATGACCCACACGCACGACTGTTCTGGCGAACAGAGGTAATACTTTTAAAAGCCAGTAACGATAAAATAGTAATCTACGAGCGTAGCGTTTAGCCTAGCGTCCGCTGTCAGGTTTAACCCCCTCGATTCCAAGCCAAAATATCATTGCTGCATAAAGAACCCAGACCCCAGCGCAAGCTTTCACCCCTCCGACCGCACCTCAGCTAAAATCTTCCGCATCTTTTCAATGTTGTGCGCATATACGATCTGCTGTGACTTAAACAGCTGTGGCAACTCGACTACAAAAATGCCGACTAACAGAATAATGCCGAGCGGTGCAAACACGGGCAGCATGAGAAAACCAAACAGCATCACGGCTAAATTGAGTATGCCGCGTGGTTTGTTGCCTAAATAAAAGTGGTGCAGCCCGGCAATAAAAAAGTAGTTCAATACGGCGTAGGTGTCCGGGTCTTTCAGTCGCTGGCGCTCCAGTCGGTGATATTGGCTGCGCTGCTCGGCAGACAGCTGTCTAATCTCAGTGCGTAATGCTTCTTCTTGATCGCGTAGTTGTTCAATTGACATGAGGAGGTCCTACTTTGGGCACTGGATCATGGATCTTATGCGAGCAATCGGGATTGCTGCAGCGCCGGATTCGTTTAAAACCTAATTTTAGACCATCCCATGTACCAAAGTTTGAAATAGCCTGATAGGTATACTCCGAGCAACTGGGAGTATAGTTACATTCGGTGTTAAAAAAGTGACGCGAGCCACCGCGCTTCTGATACCAGCGGATGGCCGTTAACAGAGGGTTGTTCATGGTACTTACTTGCGACCTAGTGTGAGAATCGCTGCTTCACGAGTCCAGAAGAGCCAAAAGCGCTTTTGTTCCAGTACCTGAAACACCATTTGCCAACCGTTAGCGGCTTCTTCGTTTAATACCGACTCAATACGCTTTAAAGGTAAGCCACTGGAGCCCAGTAACAGCGTTCCACAACCGCCTTCTGCTACGTGAATTACTTTATATTCTTTAAAGTCTGACATGCGCTAATACCCTGTTTTGTTGTTAATTTTTATAACTTAGAGCATGCCGGGTTAAGCGTCAATTAGAACCATGTGTAGGATATTTCATAACGCTCGTTTTGCCCTAGGTTCAACGTTGTTTATACTGCGTCGGACAATAGCCACGATTGACTGCTTTAGGTCGCAACTTTTGATGTTTGGTATTGCGGCCATTGACGCGCTGGCGCCACAACCTAAAGCTACTGGGTTTTAGATGTCGACGCATAAAGTTAATGACTTGCTTTTCGTTTAGGTTGAACTGCTGTTCAATTGCTTCGAACGGCGTTCGATCCTCCCAGGCCATTTCGATAATGCGAGATTGTTCCGATTCACTGATTGTCATGGTACCTCCATACTTTGATATTATGGATACGTCATCAAAACTAAAAACGATCCTGACTTTTATGTTTAACGGACCTGTGACACTATTATGCTTAAAATTAAATCATCGAGATTGTCATGAATAAGAAGGTTGCCAGACTAGTTTCTTACGGGGTTTTTGCAGTATTTCTGACTGCCTGCTCAGACAATAGCCAAACTGATACGGAAACGACCGCGACACCGGTAGCAACGGTTGCGATAGAGACTGCCGAAACGCCCAGTTCCGAGTATACGGCAGCGTTAGTTCCCCGTTATCAGACAGACTTGGGTTTTCAGGTGAGCGGCAAGGTCAGTAGCCGCCAGGTGGAAGCCGGACAAAAGGTCAGCAAAGGTCAGACACTGGCCACCCTGGATGATGTCGATTACGTGCAGCGCAAACAAGCGGCAGAGGCTGCTTTAAAAGCGGCTAAACAGAATTTACAAAAAGCCGAAAACGACTTAAGACGTGGTAAAGAGCTTTACCAGAGCAACGCCATCGGCGAGCAGCAACTAGAGTCTTATCAGCTGGCCTATGAATCCGCCCAGGACCAGTTCCAGCAAGCGCAGTCACAACAGCAACAGGCGCAAAACGCACTGGAATACACGCGCTTAAAAGCACCTGAATCCGGTACCGTGGTGGCTATTAATGCCGATCCGGGGCTGGTAGTCAGTGCCGGCCAACCGGTTGTGCAACTTGCCCAGGGTGAACAACACCAAGTGGTGTTTGATTTGCCCGCTGATAAACCGGTCACTGAATCGGCAACACTGATGCTTAACGGGCAGGAATTGCCGTTGAGTTTATTCTCTCAATCCGGAGCCTTAGACCCGTTAAGTTTTACCCGGCGGGTAAGATACAACCTCGAACAACCTCTGGATGATGCGTTATTTGGTCAGTTGGCAACGGTGCTGGTGGTCAATACCGATTATGACAATGGTCAGTTGCTGGCGGTGCCTATTGCCGCCATCGATCAGCGCGGAGAGCACGCTCAAATTTGGCGTATAGAATCAGGTAAGGCGGCGACTACCGAGGTGCAGGTCATGGAGCTAACCACTCAACAAGCGCTGATTAAAAGCGATAACCTGGCCGTTGGCGACGTTATCATCAGTCAGGGAATTAACCGGATTACCGAAGGCCAATCTGTAAAGGCGGTTAACTGATGTCCTCGCTAAATCTCTCAGCGATAGCGGTAAAGCAGCGCTCGGTTACCTTATTCTTTTTATTGTTAACGTTAATTGCTGGCTTGTACTCTTTTGGCTCTATGGGACGCGCCGAAGATCCCAGTTTTACCGTGCGGGTAATGATGGTATCCGCCCAGTGGCCAGGGGCTGAGCCCGAAGTTATTGAACAGCAAGTGGTCGATAAACTCGAGAAAGAAATCCAGGAAGTACCGGATCTAAAAGCCATCGAGACTACCATCCGACCGGGTGCTGCCTATTTAAAAGTTGAGTTTGAAGACTTTGTTACCTCCAGTGAACTGCCCGATCGTTTTTATCAGGTGCGACGGCGGATGCAGGATATTCAGGCGCAATTACCTCAGGGTGTTATCGGCCCGCACGTTAATGAAGACTTTTCGGACGTTTATTTCTCGATGATGTCGTTGACCAGCGAGGAGCAACCGCAACGGGAGCTTATTCCGGTCGCTGAGGCGCTTCGTGATCGGCTGCAGCAGGTAGACGGAGTTAACAAAGCACTGTTATTTGGCGAGCGGCAACAGCAAGTTTATATCCGCTTTAACGAAGCCCGGGTGCAGCGGTTGGGGCTAACCAGCCAGCAGTTAGCTGAACAGCTCAGACAATACAATCAACTGCTACCCGCCGGCGAGATTCAAAGTGAAGGACCAACGCTCAGGCTGCGTGTAAAAAACGATTTGTCTGATCTCGAACAGCTAAAGCAGCTGCCGATAATTATTGAAGATAGACAGTTCAAGTTGCAGGATATTGCTACTGTCGAGCGTGGCTACCGCGACCCGCCACAGCAAATCATTAGGGCCTTTGGAGAACAGGCACTGATTGTTGGCGTGGTGATGCAACAAGGCGAAAACGGCCAGGAGTTTGGTGCCCGTCTAGCTGAGTTCGTCGAAACCGAAAAACAAAACCTGCCGGCCGGAACTCAGCTACAGGTATTGACCAATCAAGCCGACGCCATCGACGATGCGGTTAACCTCTTCCAGGTGAAGTTTTTGGTCGCCTTGTTAGTGGTCATGGGGGTCAGTATTCTGGCGATTGGTTTTCGGGCCGGGCTGGTGGTTGGTATTGCGATTCCAGTAACGCTGGCCGCGACCTTTATGGTGATGTTGGCGATGGGGATGAACCTGGACAGGGTAACCCTGGGCGCGTTGATACTGGCGCTGGGCTTACTGGTGGACGATGCCATTATAGCCATCGAAATGATGCTGGTAAAAATGGAGCAGGGGGTCGAGCGTACTCAGGCCGCGACCTACGCCTGGACGGTGACTGCGGCGCCAATGCTGTTTGGTACGCTGGTTACGATTTCCGGCTTTGTGCCAATAGGTTTTGCTAAATCGGCGGTGGGCGAATACGCCGGTAATATCTTTTGGGTGCTGGCAATCTCACTGACTTTATCGTGGATTGTTGCGGTCGTCTTCACGCCCTATCTGGGGGTTAAGATGCTGCCTAACATCTCCCCGGATAAACACGTTGACCACGATGCCCGCTATCCCAAATTGCGAAGCTGGATAACACGTTGCGTGCAATACAAAAAGACAGTTGTGGGAATTACCGCAGCACTTTTGATTGTTGCGATTGCAGGGATGGCCGGGCCGGTAGAAAAGCAGTTTTTCCCGGCGTCGGACCGGACCGAAGTTATTGTCAGTGTGTACATGCCGGAGGGCACTGCCTTCCATCGCACCAACGGCGCGATGAACAAGCTGGAAAATATAGCCGCTGACGCTGAAGGTATTGATTCTGTCTCGGCGTATATTGGTGCAGGTCCGCCCAGATTCTTTATTTCAGCGAATCCGGAACAACCGAACAGCAGTTTCGGTAAGCTGTTGGTGGTTGCTGACAGCCCTAAAGCCCGCGACAAACTGATGGCAACTTACCGGCAGGCGATTGATGACGGCCAGTTCACCGAAGCAAGAGTCCGTGTCGAACGGCTCATGTACGGACCGCCTGTGGACTGGCCGGTCGCGTTCCGGGTGTTAGGCTCCGATCCGGTTGAACTGCGCGACTATGCCAATGAGGTGCGGGACATAATGGCCAGTAACGAACACACGGTTGAGCCTCATCTGGAGTGGTCGGAACGCATCCCGGCCCTGCATTTACAGTGGAAAAATGGCGAATTGGCGCGCCACGGGTTAACACCGGCGGCCGTTGCCCAGCAGCTGCAAATGCTCTTAGACGGACAGATGATTACTCAGTTGCGGGATGGTATTCGCACGGTACCGTTGCAGGCCATCGGTGGCAGAAGTCGTATTGATCACAGTGATAATGCCGCCCAGCAACAAGACGCACTGGAGCGACTGGAACTGCGTACAGCCTCGGACAAGGTGATACCGCTTAAGCAAATTGCGGATATTAAAGTAGAGTTTGAAGACCCGGTATTAAAGCGTTACAACCGGCAGCTATCTATTTCTGTGAACAGCGAAATACAGGGGGCGCAGCCGAAAGATGTAACTACCGCGATATGGTCTGACTTGCAGCAACTGCGAGAGCAAATGCCGTACGGCTATGATATCGAAATTGGTGGTACCGAAGAACAGTCGTCTAAAGCGCAGGACTCTATTCGGGCATTAATGCCGTTGATGCTGGCCCTGATGCTCATTTTCGTGATGCTGCAAATGCGTAGCTTTAGCGGCACATTTATGGTGGTGGTAACAGCTCCGTTAGGATTAATTGGTGCGGTAGTGGCGTTACTGCTGTTTAATCAACCGTTTGGATTCGTAGCAACGCTGGGGCTTATCGGTCTGGCCGGTATACTCATGCGGAACACATTAATCCTGACGCAGCAGGTCAGCGATAACCTGGCGGACGGCATGTCCGAGCGTAAAGCTATTATCGAGGCGGCGGTGCAACGTGCCCGGCCGGTACTGCTGACCGCCTTTGCTGCCGTGCTGGCATTTGTGCCATTAACGCTGGATAGCTTCTGGGGGCCGTTGGCCTTTGTTCTAATCGGCGGTGTGAGTGTTGGTACTGTGATCACGCTATTGTTTGTACCGGCGCTTTACGCCCTTTGGTATAAAGTATCGTAGTGCGTTAACAGTTATCATCGCCGCGTTTACGAATGACCCTGTTGGCCTGCTCAATGCGGGACACCAGGGCATCAAAGCGGCGCGCCTCGGCGGGTGTAAATTGGTATTCGAGGTAGGTGTTTTTACCCGGTGCCAGGTAACCGTAGCGCTCTTCCACTTCGCTTATCGAAGACATACAGACCTTAGGTTGTTCCGCCAACGATTCGACATGCTGAGCCAGGCCTTCCAGCTTCTCCAGGTAGTCGTTAACAATTCTCGGCTGACCGCAGGCGGTCAGCATCACACCAGCCAGTAACCCTATTGTAACCCGAAGAATCGGCTTCATAACTGCTCCAGCGACAAGTAACTAAGTTAAGCTTATGCGCTGGAGGCAGCTACGCAAGTTTCTTTACTTGAATTAACATATGAGGGCGTAAGGGTTTTAACATTATTAAGAAGGTCACTAGAACAATAACAGTTTCGCAACTACACCGATTAGCAATACAAACGTAAAACTAGCTAATGTTCCTAGCAGAACGTATTCATTGAGTTGAGTATCTTTAGCTTTGTTCTCACCAAATCTCAGAACTGACTTAGCCGCGATGATAAAACCAATCGCCGTGTATTGATTTGCAAAAATTAAAGTAAGAGTGATTAAGCGCTCTAGGTATCCAATTAACTTTCCGGCCTTGGGGATCTGACGGTTGTCGGCTACGTCTCGAGATTGAAGTATAAGTTTTACTAAAATTGATGTTGGCTTTAAGGTTAATAAATAAGCCGCCACAATGATGAGATGCTCCAATGAAATTTGCTCAACCCAGTTTAGGTTATTACTAAACAAAATCAGCCAGATAACAATGATCGATAGAATGTGAGCTAATTGGTCAAATAACAGTGTGCTTAGAGCATTGGTTTTTAACGACTTAAAAAAACGCTCCGCTACTGCTTTCGCTACGTCTATAACTAAGTGTGTACTGGCTAACCAAATAGTGACCTTATACAATTCACTATCGGAAACCCAAATAAGTCCCAGCTTATGTGCAGTAAAAAGTGCTGCTAGGATGAGAAAACCGTGCAAAAGTGCGTGCGATAGCTGTGAGGTTATAAAATAGCAATGAAGATAATAACGTCTTTTGGGGCGGTAGAAGACAAAACGTTTGGCTTTAACCCACTTATCGGTTTGTAGATAAAAATCACCTACAATGTGGGTGATTAGTAGTAAGACGAGGATAAAGTATTCGTTCATATTATTATGCTTTAGCCTCGCTTATTAAGTCGCCTGCGTAAGTCAAATACTCTAAGACCGCTGTGTAATGGCTAGCGTTGAGTAACTTCGTGGTGTTGGCACGGCTTTTTTTAAGTCTATTACCAAGGTTCGCATGGGATTCATTATCGTGTTGCAGAAAGCAACTTAACACTTCGGCTTCGGTTTTGGTTAACGAAGATAAGTGCGCGTCCAGAATCTTAACCGTTACACCAAGATGTCGATGGAGGCTGCTGTCTGAGGATGAGAATATAAATAACTCAGACTTCATTTTGTCTAGATTCCGCCCCGACATCACAAATGCCTCACCGGTAGAACTTTTAACATCATCGCGCATTTTATCAATTTCTGCCACTGCAATGCTCTGTCGAACGTCAATCTTAGCTGACTTTAGGGACAAGCGGATGATAGAGGCAACGAATAGCGCTTCTTTAGGAAACGTTAGAATAATTTGGAATTCATCGCCGCGAAAAACATCGAAATGCATTTCTCGACTCTTCGCGAGCTGCTTTAAAACCTTTGTCAGATGTTCGAGCACGGTATTATATGCTTTTACTTCAATCTGACTCGAGTCGACAATATCCCCAGTAATTACGGCTACTAAATTTTTAGACATATCGAAATCCCTAACTAATAGCGATCAAGAGTAACTACATACAGTTACAATAAGGAATGTAACCGAATTCAGTTACAATTTCAAATGTAACCGTATGTGGTTACCTAGTAGCGCTTAGGTTTTTGATAGTACCGGCATATGACGATGCACATATAGCAAATGACCGTTAGTCATTTGTCCTAAATCTATTGCTAGTAAATTGGTTGTAAACTATACAAGAATACACTTCGAGAAAACACGATGTAACTTAAGCTCGAGTAATCACTGCTGAGTTTATGTTGTCCAAGCCCTCGCTTGATGAACTTAGTGCGTATAATTCATTTAAAAGGTAATAAAAATGTTTCGCCTATCTAAAACTCTTATTGCTGCAGCTGCGTTCACGGCTGCCTCCGCAATGGCTCAACAAACGATCGTTTATACCAGCGACTCCTCGGTTACGGCCTATGACCCGATACTGCCGTCGACGGCTGATGCTAGCTGGCCAACCAATGCTTGTAAGGTTAACCCCGACGTTAGTCTGCAAGATAACTGGGTTAACCCACACGCTGCGACCGAATTTGGCTTGTCAGTTCATCCCTGGCAACCAGCAGCGGGTTTCGGCGCTCAGTGGATCAATGCCTGGAATACTATGGATTCGGTGGACTCAGGTGGGCCGGATGGACACAACTGGACACGCTATTCACAAGAAATAACAGGTCAGGGTGAATTTGTTCTGGATCTGTTGGCCGACAATTGCTCATGGGTTTATATCGATGGCAACCTTGTTGGTTTTCAGGCCGCTACGAGTTCAGCAGACTCTTATCCTGTCACCCTTAACGGTGATCACACACTAGAGTTTATTATATTTGACGGCGGCGGCTTAGCCGGCGGTATGTTCCGACTGGAAACCAATACGGGTACTACCTTTACTGATAGTGACGACGATGGGTTAACTGATTCGGAAGAAACACTGACTGAAACCGATCCGCAGAACCCAGACTCGGACGGCGATGGGTTCCTGGACGGTGAAGAGGTAGCCGCGGGTAGCGATCCAAATGATCCGAACAGTCGGCCAGTTGAGGATAGTGACGCTGACGGCGTATTCGATGATGTCGATGCTTGTCCAGCTACTGAAGAAGGTGCAGCGGTCGATCAGTTTGGTTGCTCCGGTGAGCAAAATATTGCTAACGCGTGTAACTGCGCAGGACCTGCAACAGACGTGCCTTGGAAAAATCACGGCAAGTACGTTAGTTGTGTGGCGAAGGCCTCTAACGCACAGGTTAATAGTGGCCTAATTACCCAGGACCAAGCGTCAGCGCTGATTTCTTCAGCGGCCCGCAGTGACTGCGGTAAAGCGCCTAAAGGAAAAGGCAAAAACAAATAACAGTGTATTCTTCAAAGACAAAGGCGAGTCAGTTTCTGGCTCGCCTTTTTACGTTTCTAATGTGTTTATTTATTACCCAAACGCGTTATGCTGTTAAATAACTAAGGTAAACCAAAGTAAGTCAAAGGATGACATGCCGAATCAAACCATTCGCTACTACAACGATAATGCTGAGCAGTTTCTAGATGACACGCTAAATGTCGATATGTCTGTTGTTTATAATCAATTTTTGGCAATGGTGCCAGCCGGCAGCCGTATCCTGGATGCGGGCTGCGGATCAGGTCGTGACGCTCTAGCTTTTTCGGATCAGGGATTTAAAGTGGCGGCTTTTGACGCCAGTGAAAAAATGGTGGAACAAGCACAAAAGCTGTTGCCAAACGCGGACATTAAACGAGCAACATTTTCTGATTACAGCTCTGATGAAACCTTTGACGCAATTTGGGCCTGTGCCTCCCTGTTACATGTGCCGGAAGACGAATTACCGGGAGTGCTCAGTCATTTATCGAACTTTTTAGCCCCCGAAGGTGTGTTTTATTGCTCGTTTAAATATGGTGATGAAGAACGCCATAATCAGGGAAGAGACTTTACCGACCTTAACGAAGAGAGATTGCATCAGGCGGTTCAGGATACACCACTTCATGTCGATGCCTTATGGGTCGATGCGGATGCACGACCCGGGCGCGGAGACGAGCAATGGCTAAACGCAATTTTAAAAAAGAGTGCGGATGCTAAATGATGTCGTTAGAACATTCCTTGCGACAGCTGGTTCAACGTTATCAACCGGTCGATGCCGGTAAGGAATCTTATCTCGGTGAGTCCGCGGCTGGCTATAATGTTGGCTCAAGTCAAATAGCTTCGTCGAACATTATTCGTGACCCTTTGGACCGATTTCCTTCCCATGAGCTGTTTCACTTTTTGTCCGATCAGCGGCAGCAATTAAAAACGGATGATTTTCTATTTATTGCGCAAAACTTTGGGCAGTCAGCTAATAACAATATCGACCAAGGGCCACTGGCGCGGTTAAAGCTATTGTGCTCCAGGCTTGGCTTATCGTCGGTTGAGTCGAACATAACTGAGCATTATTGGATACTGGTTTTGCGCAAGCGCGCATGGGCTGCACAGCCTCTGGATCGAATAGAGAGTGTGTTGCGTCACGATAAGAAAACAGCGACTTACAAGCTGGCGCTACTGCGAGCGTTTTGTGACATTGCGGAGCAGGGCCATGATTCGATGTATTGGTATGCCGATGGACGTGCCGGAGTCTCGTTAAATCGGTTGGCTGAATGTTGGCTAGAGTATTACTGGCCACTGTTGGTGCACGATATTGCGCAAATTCGCGGCAACGTTAACTTAAAGTTTGAAAAGGGTTTAAGGCTTTTGATTCAGGAAGCTGCGGAGCTTTACCGTCTGCCGGCTGAATCAATTAACCTATTGTCGGTGTTCTTGACCCAGCGAGAGCAAGATAGGCTGCCGGAGTCATTGGCGAATCGATATAGCAGGGTTATAAAAGAAATTTCTCAGACCATTATCAGAGGCCCTGTTGACTATACTAAAGGCGAGTTATTTGAATATGATCAAGCTCAGCAAAAGATTATGGTGGATGGCGATCTTTGGCAGGAGTTTTGTTTGTCTGGCTATTGGGTCAGAGACTCGCTGCTAGTTCGCTGGGCAGAGCTTTCTGCTTCTTTAGCAGCTGTTGGTGTCCCGACACCGGTGCAAAAAGCGCATGTGTTTGGAGTGTTACTAGAGAGTAGCAACGTCGCCCGGGATCAGTCGGTTGCGAGTAAATACTACAAGCAGCAAAGCAACCTCTGTTGCGTATGGACAGATGAACAGATATCCGCAAAGACTCTTGCGGTCGATCACGTTCTGCCGTTTAGCCTTTGGTTTTCTAATGACCTGTGGAACCTGCAGCCGAGCTTTAAAGCGGTGAATTCAAGAAAAGGTGATAAGGTCCCACTGCCAGAGCTTTTGCAGCAAAGAAAAGATCCGTTATTGGATAACTGGCGTTACTTATATGAGTGCGAACCAACACAGTTTAAAAGTGAAGTGACTCGAACTATCGGTCGTTTTGAACAACGTAACTGGCGTGAACAATTGTTCAGCCATTTACTACAAACTGCTGAAATTGCGGTTAATGCCCGGCAACTGCCGGCGTGGGAAGGGTAAAGATACAAGGAGGCTATTATGCCAGACGTTTGGCGAGAAAAAGACGAACGGATGTATCAACACATTAAGCAGACCCAGTTGGATGAGGGTAAAAGTGAGGAAGAGGCTGAAGAAATTGCCAGTCGCACGGTGAATAAGCAGCGGCGAGAGGAAGGTGAAACTGAGAATGTGACGACTCAGGGCACGGGTAATCCTAATACGCCGCTGGAAGAGAGGACAAAGAACGAACTTTATAATCGTGCCCAGGAACTCAACATCGATGAGCGAAGCTATATGAGCAAAGACGAGCTCATTCAGGCAATTAGGCAAAAGCAGTCGTGAATTGCAGCTGACGTTAACGCGGTTTAATGGTTTAATAACCGCACGTTTAATAGGAAAAATCAGTAGCAGGTCATGGCCGACACTCAGTACATTACGAAAAATCGCCTTTCTCAAGAAGTAAACCAAGCCCGAAAATGGGTCGCCATTATCGGTGCGCCGATTGCCGCAACCCTTATGTTCGCACTGCCACAGCTGTGGTGGGTTATAGCATTCGCCTACTTAATCCTGGTGTTTGGCGCGGCAGCGACTAAGAAGTCGGGTGCCAGCGGCGAGCTGAAGACCTTGAAACAGCTAGAGAAGCTGCCTGACGATTATGTGCTATTTAACCAAGTTGATGTTCCTAACCCGAAAACAAAGCGTGGTTATACCGAGCTCGACCTGATTGTGGTAGGGCCTAATGGCGTGTTTGTCATCGAGGTTAAAAACAATAATTCGAAAGTAACTGGTGATGAGCAAGCACCTAACTGGACGGCTCACAAGGTGGGACAGAAGGGTGGTCGTTATACCGCTGACGTTCGCAACCCGATAAAACAGCTTAAAAAGCAGGTACACGTGCTGGCAACCTATTTAAAAGGTAAAAAAGCATCTACCTGGCTCGAGGGCGTGGTGTTTTTCTCTCATCGCAAAGCTCGGGTTAAATTAAGTTCTCCACCGAGTATCCCGGTGCTTGAGCGCAAAGGGTTGGTCGAACACATCCAGGCTTATCAGCCAAAACGCCCTCCAGCCAATCTGGACAAGGTTATTCAGCAGCTTATCGTCTTAAAGCAAGCAGCGAGTTAATTACTTAAAGCAGAGCGAGACAGTTATGTCGTTAGCGCACGAAACCAGTTTCAGTTGTCCGTATTGTATGGCGCCGAATTCGCTGGAGGTTGATCCCGTCAACGATGTTGGGCAACATCAGATCGTTGATTGTCAGGTGTGCTGTCAGCCGATAGAACTGTGGATTCAGGAAACACCGACCGGAGATTTTGAGGTTCATGCTCAGACCGATGAGGAATAATGCATGAATAAGCAACTGATTCGTGAAACAGGACTTGCCGGAGCCTTAGTCATTGGTCTGGGCTCTATTTTGGGAACGGGTGCCTATGTCAGTGTCGGCTTAAGCGCGACCATTGCCGGTGATATGCTGGTGATTGCCATTTTGATAGCGGCCGCGACTGCATTGCTTAATGGCCTGTCTTCGGCTCAGTTAGCCGCAGCGCATCCGGTCAGTGGTGGTACTTACGAATACGGTTATCAGTTTTTAAACCCGGCCAGCGGTATTGTTGCCGGTGTTCTGTTCATTATTGCCAAAAGCGCCTCAGCTGCAACAGCGGCGCTGGCAGTAGCGTGGTATATCAGTGCCAGCTTTGGCCTCTCTGAATGGCTGGTGAGTCTCATTGCCGTTAGTCTGCTATTACTCTTCACTCTATTAGTATTGCTGGGCGTGCGCCGCAGCAATTGGCTGAACCTGTTGCTGGTCGCGGTCAGCATTCTGGGTTTGTTAGTATTTATCGCAGTATCGTTCAGTCAGCCGCAAACAGCGACAGCGGTTAGGCCGGATTCCGAGTTATCGTTGTTTCATGCGGCGGCACTTATGTTTGTGGCGTTTACCGGCTATGGCCGTATTGCCACGATGGGTGAAGAAATTACCGAGCCGAGAAAGAATATTCCCAAAGCTGTGGTACTGACTCTGGGCGTCGTCACCGCGCTATACATTGCAGTTGGTCTGGCCATTTTACATGTGGGCGGGCTGGCTTCGTTTCAGCAAAGCCACTTTAATATTTCTAACTTAGTGCAGGACTCACCATGGCAATGGCTGGTTATCGTTGGTGGTGCGGTGGCGATGTGCGGTGTGGTTTTGAACCTGCTGCTAGGCGTATCACGGGTGGTGCTGGCGATGGGACGGCGTGGCGACTTGCCCCGCTTCTTAGCTAATCTTGACCGTGACAGCAAGTCGGCCCCTGCAGCGACCTGGCTGACCTTTTTAATCATGGCGCTGATTGCCTTATTTGGCGGCATTAAGTCGGCCTGGACACTCAGTGCTTTTACGGTATTGGTGTATTACGGCATTACCAATATCGCGGCACTTAAAGTGAGTGCCGAACAACGTTTTATTCCGAAAGCTGTTTCTGTGCTGGGCTTGATCAGTTGTTTTGGTTTGGTGATACTGGCAGCAGGATACCAATAATAAGCTGATACATCAGGCAAGGACGCAGATGGCAATTCAATTACACGAAAATGAACAGGTGCAGCACCGGGCTTGGAAAAGCTACATTATCTTTATGGAGTTAGCGGGATTTACTCTGCTAGCCATTTTTTTTAACTTGCTTTCTTCTGCGTCGCAATCTTTCCTTTCGATGACGCTGGTTATAGTTATTGGCTTTGATGCGATAAAAGTTACTTTATTGTACTGGCGAACAAAAATCGCAGTGACTAATCAACGCTTGTTGGCAAAGTACGGTGCTTTTTTTAACCAGGAAGTGGACTTAAAACCAAGTGACATTAGCAGTTTTTACGTTCAGCAAAGCTTTTTGGGTCGTCGGTTTAACTATGGCACCCTCACGGTTAATACTAAGCAAGGCGATTTTCATTCGTTAACACACATCTACAAGCCGCACGAACTCGAGCAAGCGATTAAAGACTTAAGTAACGAATCTGACCAATAAAGCTGCGTGCCACCGGGCCTAAGCTGTCAGCGTCTTCAAAATTCAGGTAAAAGGGTAATGAACGCTTTGCGCCTCGTTTTAAGGCTAAAGGCACTAACGAACCGTCGTCTAAGTATTGCTGCACGGCAGGCTTTGGCAGCCAGGCAAACCCCAAACCTTTGCGGATAAGCTCGATGGAGCTGGCTAAATGACTGACGGTCCATCGTTGTTCGGAACCGAGCCAGCCAATATCAATGCGTTTTTCAGTGCCAGAATCACGTAATACAATTTGTCGGCAACTTTTTAAGTCTTCCGGGGTAACGGTATTTTTTTGCGCTAATCCGTGTTGAGCCCCACACACGGCAATAAACTCAACGTCACAGATAACTTCACTGAGTTCGTTATCCAGTACAAACGGCGCCACAGCAACCTGCGCTAAGCCTTTATTCAACAGCTCGTTGGCACCGGTTAATATGGTTTCTATAATTTCTAAATGGACCAGCGGGTATTCCTCGGAGACTTTTTCCATCGCCTGGTAGAGAATAGGTTTAGGAAAAGCCTCGTCGACCGCGACGGTTAGTGTCGATTCGACACCCACTTTTAAATTCTGAGCGACGTTTTCAAAACGTTCGGTCTCTGCCAGTAAATAATTAACCCGGCGTAGTAGCTGTTTACCCGCATCGGTTAAGGAGGTCTTGCGGCCTTGAATCTCAAACAGCTCAACGCCCAGTTGCTCTTCCATTTTATTCACTGCATGGTGCACACTGGACTGGCTTTTATGGACGCTTTCTGCCGCCTGCATAAAGCCACCATGTTCGGCGACAGCCTTAAACATACGCCACTGTTCCAGAGTCGATTTAGCCATGAAAGTCTCCTTTCGTTATAGCACCGTTAAGCGACTGCCATGCAGAACGTTGCGCAGTTCTTTTTCATAGCTTGGCTTTAGGTGAGTTATCCAGACATGCTTTACGTCCGGGATTTTTGCCAGAGTCCTATGCAACATGCTGGGCGTCATATGCTTTGACTTTTCGGCCACTTCGGTCAGCCGGTCCGGGAAAGCACATTCAATCATCAGAATATCAATGGGTGCGAGCCGATTTAAATCAGCAGCTAGCTGATCCGATTCAGTGCAGTCAGCGCAAAAAATAAAGTGTGAGCCTTCGCTTTTTACGGAATAGCCAATAGTAGGAATACTGTGTTCTACAGCAAACAGTTCTAATGTTAAGTTTTGGTGACTAATAATATCGCCAGCACTAACTTCAACAAGCTCTAACATCGGCACTTCAGACTCTACCAGTTGAGTAAAATCCGGCCAAATCTCGTTATTAAAAATATTGTCTTGCAGACGCGTTAGGGTTTCTGCCAGCCCATAGACTTTAACGGGTAAATCCTGTTGATCAAATTGGTTACTCAGAAAGGTTGGTAAAGCGGCAATATGGTCCATGTGCGCATGGGTTAAAAAGATATGCCGAATGCGCTGCATCTCTTCCAGGCTCAAACCTGCTAGCCCTGTTCCTGCGTCTATAAGGGTGGTTTCGTTCAATTGAATACAGGTAGAGCCTTGCTGGTTATTACCACTTAATCCGCCACTGCAACCTAAAACCCGAATTGACACGTAATCACCCTCGCTGTTCCAATCTGAACTGGTAATGCCATCATAGCGTGTATAGCTAGACATCGGTAGGGTCAGGATGAACTGTACCCGCTAAAAAGTGTTATGATGAACTAAAACCCAGTGAATTCAGGAGCGTGCCTTTTGCAAACCACATCATCGCAAACATCTCACGGCTTTATTCCTCAACTAATCATTCTGACGGTGTTCTGGTTGGGGCTACAACTGGTCGCAAGCTGGGTAAAACCGGGCTTTAACCATATTACACAGTACATTAGTGAAATTAACGCAACGGGCACACCCAATGCCGGGGTACTCGGCTGGGTCGGATTTATTCCGCTGGCAATGGTGGCTTTCAGCGCACTGGTGTCGATGCGCAGCAAACTGCGGGTACAAGGTATCAGCCATATTGGTTGGCTGTTGTTGTTTTTATGGCCGTTTGGCTATTTGGCCTCAGCGCTGGCACCGTGTGACACAGGCTGCCCTGCCGACGGCAGTAGCTCACAGGCAATTCACAATGTGGTGGCGATTATCAGTTACTTTGGCTTTGCGTTGGGCGCCGTTTGTCTCGCTTTTACTCCGAAAACCCATTGGGCGGTCAGGATCGCTTTTATTTTATTAGCAGCCATAACGGTACTCGGCTTTTTATTGATGACCTCCTATCCGTTAATGGAGATTCGTGGGGCGATACAACGCTATGCCGAAGCCGCGCAGTTGGCGGTATTCTGGTTACTGCTATTTTTGGTGGAAAAACCCACTAAGGACGTGTCCTAATGAGTCAGAAAACTATTCGTTTAGGTATCTCAGGCATGAGCTGCGGCTCCTGCGCGAGTCGTATCGATAAGGCGTTGTCACAAGTCGACGGTGTTGAACAAGTATCGGTGAATCAGGCGTCGGATTCGGCCGAAGTTCAGTTAAGCCAGTCTCAGGACGTCAGCATTGAGCAATTAGTCGAGGCGGTCAAAGAAGCCGGCTACGATGCCCATCGGGTGGTCGATCGCGATAAGGAAATGCAGGAGCAACGCGAGCGTCAGCAGAAAGAGTTTAAGATTTTGCAGGGCGAGTTAATTTTTGCGGCGCTACTTACGTTGCCGGTTTTTATCCTGGCCATGGGCAACCACTTAGTGCCGGTATTTTCCAGTTGGGTAAACAACTCTCTGGGTTTGCAAACTAGTTGGTGGGTACAGTTAGTACTCACTACGGTTGTACTGTTTGTGCCTGGCCGGAGGTTTTATCAGATTGGTTTACCGGCCCTAATAAAAGGCGCGCCGGACATGAACTCGCTGGTAGCGCTAGGTGCAACTGCTGCCTGGGGTTATTCGATTGTGGCCACAGTGGTACCGGAATGGTTACCTGAACAGTCGGTCAGTGTCTATTTTGAAGCGTCCGCGGTTATTGTCACTTTGATCCTGGCTGGGCGTTATATGGAAGCCCGGGCCAAGAGTCATACATCGGATGCAATACAACGGTTGATGGGCCTGCAAAGCAAAACAGCGCGCATTATCCGGGATGGCAACGCTGAGCAAGTGAACGTTTCTGAACTGGAAAAGGGTGATGAAATTGAAGTGCGGCCCGGCGAGAAGATTCCGGTCGATGGTCAGGTATTGAGTGGTGATAGCTACGTCAATGAATCAATGATTACCGGCGAAGCGGAGCCGGTGCATAAACAACAAGAAGACAAGGTAGTAGGTGGCACGATTAACGAGCGTGGGACCTTGCGTTTTAAAGCCACTGCTATTGGAGAAACCACGGTGCTGTCGCAAATCATTCGCATGGTTGAGCAGGCGCAGGGTGCCAAACTGCCGATTCAGGATACGGTTAATAAAATTACTCTGTGGTTTGTGCCAGCGGTAATGCTGGCGGCCCTGGTTACCTTTGTTGTCTGGTACTTTGCGGCAGGCGAGAGCGCGCTAACCTTTGCGTTGGTCAACGCGGTGTCTGTGCTGATTATTGCCTGCCCATGCGCGATGGGGCTGGCGACACCGACCTCCATTATGGTTGGTACCGGGCGTGGTGCCGATATGGGCGTGTTATTTCGCCAGGGGAGTGCACTGCAGGCATTACAGCAGGCCAATGGCGTTATTTTTGATAAAACCGGCACCCTGACTAAAGGCGAACCGGAGCTTGATCAGTGGTTGACCGTAGACGCTGACGATAAACAAAGCCTGCGGCTGGCAGCGAGCCTGGAGCAAAGGTCTGAGCACCCCACCGCCGAAGCTCTGGTAGACTTCGCCAAACAAGAGCATCCATTGAGCGAGGTGGACAAGTTTGAAGCCTTGTCTGGGTTAGGGGTTATCGGCCAAGTCGAAGGTCATGATGTATTGGTGGGCTCTAAAACCTTAATGAAAGAGCACGATATTGGTTTGCAAAAGTCGCCAGACGGTGTTGATAAATGGATTGAAAACGGCCTGACACCCATTTATGTCGCTATTGACGGGCAATTAACGGCGGCTTTCTGCGTCAGTGATCCTATCCGCGATAGCGCGAAAGCATTAATCCAGTCGCTGCACCAACGAGGTCTAAAAACGGCGATGGTCACCGGCGATGCAGAGAGCACAGCTAAGCGTATTGCCGAGCAGGTTGGAATTGATAAAGTGGTTGCAGAGGTTAAGCCGGACGGCAAAGTCGATGCGGTGCAACAATTGCAACAACAGTGGGGCAAGGTTGTTTTTGTTGGTGACGGCATAAATGATGCTCCGGCACTGGCAACGGCGGATGTCGGGTTTGCTATTGGTACCGGCACTGACGTAGCGATCGAATCCGCTAATGTGGTGCTGATGTCGGATAACCTTAACGTTGTGCAACAGGCGTTTGCGCTGTCAAAAGTGACGATGCGTAATATTAGCCAAAACTTATTCTGGGCATTTGCCTACAACACAGCGTTAATTCCGGTGGCTGCCGGGCTGCTGTACCCATGGTTTGGGTTGTTGCTATCGCCAATGCTGGCGGCTGCGGCAATGGCACTATCGAGCGTGTTTGTATTAACCAACGCGCTGCGCTTAAAACGTATCAATCTGGAGAGTTAGACCGGCATGAAGCTTGGTATTTTTGATAGTGGGGTGGGCGGTTTAACGGTCGCCAGATCATTGCAGCGCAGCGGCTGTTTTAGTGAACTGCTGTACTACGGCGATACGGCGCGCGTGCCCTACGGCAGTAAAGATGCAAATACGGTAACCCGCTACGCGTTGGAAGCGGTTGAATTTTTTAACGGGGCTAATGTTGATGCCTTAGTTGTTGCCTGTAACACCGTCAGTGTCGTTGCCCTGGAACAAATGCAGCGTTTCTCCAACAAACCAGTTTACGGTGTACTAGAACCGGGCGTTATGGTGTTGGAGCAGTTACCGGAAATTGATAAAAGTGCGCGAGTCCTGGTGATTGCAACGCGTTCGACTATTGGATCCGGCGAATATCAAAGGCGGATCCAACAACTGGGCTATAACAATGTCGATGCATTGCCAACGCCATTGTTTGTGCCTATCGTTGAAGAAGAGTTGTATGAAGGGGCAATACTGCAGGAGACTTTTAAACATTATTTTAAAGCCTTACCTAAGCCGGATGTGGTGCTGTTAGGGTGTACTCACTTTCCGTTGATAGCAGAGCCTATTTCGACCTATTTTGATGGCGCCCAAACGATTCATTCCGGTGAGGCAATGCTGCAGTGGTTAAAGCAGCACTTAGATTTGCCCGAACAGTACGCTCAGACACCGATAACCATTTTAGCGTCTGAAAACGTAGAAGCGGTAAAACGCGTAGCAACACGCTGGCAACTAAACTTATAAAAGGAAATTAAAGATGATATTTAATGACTATCGCGCCACACTTATCTGGATGTCAGTAATTATTGCAACGGTTTTGCTGCAATGGCTGATTGCCAGCGGTACTAAAGCGAAACAAGAAAATGCCATACCGGGAAAGCAACCCCAGGATCTAAGTCATCAGAACTTTGTCTTTCGTGCCTGGCGCACGCACCAGAATTCATTAGAAAACTTAAGCCCCATGCTGGGTACTATTGTGGTGGCAATATTAGCGGGTGTGGATCCGCTGTGGACTGCCTCGGTAACGGCGGTTTTCGCCGTTGCCCGGATAGCGCATATGATATTGTATTACGTTATCGCAACGAATAAGAACCCAAGCCCGCGCAGCTACTTCTTTATGGTCGGCTGGCTGGCTAACATCGTATTATTGGTCATGACGTTTATAAAACTGTTGTAGGAGTGGTACTGAATGCCGAAAAGTGAACAACGTCCTTTGTATATCCCTTATGCGGGGCCCTCTTTATTAGAAACTCCGCTGCTAAATAAAGGCAGTGCGTTTTCAAAAGAAGAACGTGCTGCGTTTAACCTTACCGGCCTGCTTCCGCCTCGCTATGAGTCGATCGAAGAGCAGGTCGAGCGCGCTTACATGCAATACCGAAGTTTTGAAACACCACTGAATAAACATATTTATTTGCGCGCTATTCAGGATAACAATGAGACTTTGTTTTACCGGTTGGTTACTGATCATCTGGAAGAGATGATGCCGATTATTTATACCCCGACAGTGGGAGATGCCTGCGAGAAGTTCTCTGATATTTATCGCAGTTCCCGCGGTCTGTTTATTTCCTATTCAGAGCGTGATCAGCTGGATGATATTTTGCGCAATGCCACCAAGCAAAAGGTTAAGGTCATTGTCGTAACCGATGGCGAGCGCATTCTGGGTCTTGGCGATCAGGGCATTGGCGGTATGGGCATTCCAATCGGTAAGCTATCGCTTTACACCGCTTGTGGCGGCATCAGCCCAGCTTACACATTGCCGGTGATGCTGGATGTCGGTACCAATAACGAGAAGTTATTGAACGATCCAATGTACATGGGCGCACGTCATAAGCGTATTAACCAGGAGCAGTACGACGAGTTTCTGGATAAATTTATTAAAGCGGTGACGCGCCGGTGGCCGGGTGTTATGTTGCAGTTCGAAGACTTTGCACAGCCGAATGCGATGCCATTGCTGCGTCGTTATCGGGATGAAGTCTGCTGTTTTAATGACGATATCCAGGGCACTGCTTCAGTAACAGTGGGGACGTTGCTGGCCGCCTGCCGCAAAAAAGGCAAGAAGCTTAGCCAGCAGAAGGTTGTGTTCGTAGGCGCTGGTTCTGCAGGTTGTGGTATTGCTGAGCAAGTGATGATTCAGATGATGGCTGAGGGGTTGACCGAACAACAAGCCAAACAGAACATCTTTATGGTGGATCGTTTCGGGCTCGTGGTCGACAGTATGGACGGATTGCGTGACTTCCAACTGGCGCTGGCGCAACCTCAGGAACAAGTCGGTGAATGGCAATACAGTGGTGATTATCCAACCTTGTTAGACGTTATTTATTCTGCCAAGCCGGATGTTTTAATTGGTGTTTCGGGACAAGCGGGTCTATTTACCGAGCAAGTGATCGACGCCATGTCACGACAGACCGAGAAGCCTATAATTTTCCCGTTAAGTAATCCATCCAAGCATGTCGAAGCCCACCCTCAGGATGTCTTAAAGTGGAGTAATGGAGAGGCTATTGTCGCCACCGGTAGCCCGTTTGGTGAAGTGGAATATAACGGTCGTGTTTACCCGATTGCACAATGCAATAACAGCTATATTTTCCCGGGAATTGGTTTGGGAGTACTCTCGGTAAAATCCAGTCGGGTCAGTGACGAAATGTTTCGGGTCGCGAGTAAAACGCTAGCCGACGCTTCCCCCGCAGCGGACGGTAAAAGTGAAGAGTTGCTGCCAGCATTTAATGACCTTGCTCAGTTGTCCAAAGACATTGCTTTCGCTGTGGGTAAAGTGGCTCAGCAAGAAGGCTCCGCATTAGAGATCGATGATGAGCTGTTACGCCAGCGCATCGAAGATAACTTCTGGAAGCCTGAATACCGTTTCTACAAACGCGTCAGTATTTAAACTAATCGTTAGCTAAGGCCTGCTCAAGATCGTGGAGCAGGTCTGCCGCGTTTTCGATGCCGACAGATAACCTCAGTAAATCGTCTGGTACTGGCGTGCCTTCGCCTTCAATGCTGGCGCGATGTTCAATGAGGCTCTCGACACCACCCAGCGATGTTGCCCGTTTCCACAAATGAGTTTTAGCGGCCGTGCGAATAGCATGCTCTGGCCCGCCATTAACCCGTATTGACAACATACCGCCAAAGCCGTTCTGCATCTGTTTTACGGCGACTTGATGGCCATCAAAGTCGGGTAACCCAGGGTACAGTACTTGTTTAATGTGTTTATTGTGCTGTAACTGCTCGGCAAGCCACTGCGCAGACTGACAGCTTTCCCTGACTCTTAAGAACAAGGTACGCATGCCGCGTAACAGCTGCGCCGCGTCATTAGGGCCAGGAACACAACCATTTTGCGCCCGTAATTTAACAATACGTTGCCAAAAAGCGTTATCTTCACGGCAGGCTAAAGCGCCGGAAATAACATCGGAGTGACCATTTAAATACTTAGTGGCTGAATGCATGACGATATCAGCACCTAAGGTTAATGGGTTGGTCAGTAATGGGGTGGCAACGGTCGAGTCGACAGCCAGCATTGCACCGTGTTGTTGGCAAGCTTCTGTGATAGCGGCAATATCACTTACTGTCCACAGCGGATTACCGGGGGTTTCCAGCCATACTAACCGCGCTGGCCGGTCGTTTAAAGCTTGTTCAACATGGCCTGGTTTATGGGTATCGACAAACCGAACTTTTAGTCCCATATCTTGCCCAAAGGTGTGCAACCAATTTCGCAGCGCCCAGTACATAATGGTAGGTGCTATAACCTCGTCACCCGGTTTTAAGGCAAGAAAAACTGCGGTAGCTGCCGCCATGCCCGAGCTAAATAAGCGGGCATCGGCGGCTTGTTCTAACTCCATTAATAAGCTTTCGGGTGCCCGGTAGGTGGGGTTGTCAGCGCGTGAGTAAACTCTTCCGCTGCGATATTGATTATCCTCATCACGCAGATAGGTTGTGGAGTTATATACTGGAGGGATCAACGATTCTTTTTCGTTGTCAGGGTGAACGTGACTCAACGGAGCACCCTGTGCCAAAGCCGATTGAGACGTGAACTGCGTTTTTTCTGTCATTGGCAACCCTTTAAGTAATCTAAACGTGGAATTTCACGTATATATGGATGGTATTTGATATTAACCGAAGGAGTAAAGCAATGCGTCTTTTAAAAACTTTGTTGTTTGGTTCGTTGTTGTTTGTCGCAAACTCTGCGCTGGCTAACGAATGTGAGCTAACAATCGATAGCAATGACAACATGCGTTTTGATACAAAGGAAATGTCAGTGCCTGCAAGTTGCTCAGAGGTCACAGTAACCCTTAACCACTCTGGTGAGTTGGGTAAGAAAGTGATGGGCCATAACTGGGTGTTAAGTAGCGCATCTGATATGCAATCTATTGTTCAACAGGGCATGTCAGCCGGCTTAGATAACCAGTATGTTCCAGACTCTGATGCAGTCATCGCGTCAACGGACGTGATCGGTGGTGGTGAGTCTACCAGCGTAACGTTCTCAACGGACGGTATGAGCGCTGACGGCAACTACAAGTTCTACTGCACATTCCCTGGGCATTCAGCAATCATGCAGGGTGTTTTCAAAATTACTAAGTAGTTAGTACTACTTTTTTAACAAGGTAGAGTCAAAGCCCGTGAATGAATACATTCGCGGGTTTTTAATGGAGAATTCATGAGAAGTTTTGCGGTAATAGGCCTCGGATTATTGGTGATGATGTCGTCGTTATTGATGACACCAGCAGAAGCACAAGGCTTTGGTCCACGCGAAGCGTTGGTCATTGTCGAGCCGGTGCAGTTCGAACGAGAACTTAATCGTGTGGAAGCCGTTGGAACCGCTGAAGCCCGTCGTTCAGTTACTCTTTATCCTGCCGTCGGTGAGCGTGTACTTAATGTAAACTTTGAATCCGGCGACGAGGTTAAGGCCGGGCAAATACTTGTGCAACTCGATGATCGCCGTCAACAGGTTGCTTTGCGCCAGGCAAAACTTAATTTACGCGATGCTGAACGAACCGTGGAACGGCTCAAGTCCAGCTTTGACCAGGGCGCAGTGCCGCAATCTGAGCTAGACAACGCAATATTGCTGCGTGATCTAGCTGAGGTTGAAGTAGAGCGCGCCGAAACCGAAATTCGCGACCGCAAGGTCATTGCTCCGTTTGATGGCGTGGTCGGTATTAGTGATATCGAAGAGGGTGATCGCATTACCACTCAAACCATGGTTGCGACCATCGATGACCGTGAAACTTTACTGATTGACTTCTCGGTGCCGGAAGCGGCAGTCAATTTATTTCAGGAAGGCGTGGAGCTGACGGTGCAGCCATGGCGTTATTCAGGCCCCCCGGCAACTGCTGAGATCGTCGAGAAAGACTCCCGTATTGACCCGCAAACCCGTATGTTTCGTGCCAGAGCGGCTATTGACAATAGCAAAGATGATTTTCTACCGGGTACTAGCTTCCGAACTAATATTCAGTTGCGTGGCAAAGAGTTTGTTGCGATTCCGGAAGCTGCATTGTCCTGGGGCTCACGCAATCCTTATATCTGGATCTCAGAGAACAAAACCGCTAAGCGCATAGAGGTGCAAATTGAGCAGCGCCTGGAAGGCCGTGTTTTAGTCTCTGGTGACATCCAACGCGATGCTATTTTAATAACTGAAGGAATTCAGAATCTGCGCGATGGACAACAGCTGAAATTTAAAAACAGCGGCGTAGATACCACCGAGGCGCTTGAGTAATGTCTGATCAAAAGAACCAACAGGTAACCGAGGCGAATGATCTCCCGTCAGTATCTATCCGTCGCCCGATACTGATCATTGTTTTTAATATACTCATCGCACTGGCTGGTGTAGCGGCGATTATGGGCGTTGAAGTCCGCGAACTACCGGATGTTGATCGCCCAGTTGTTACGGTGCGCGCTAACTTGCCGGGGGGTGCCCCAGAAACTGTCGACTCCGAAGTGACCAGTGTGCTGGAAGGTGCTGCCGCGCGAGTGTCGGGGGTTAAGTCAATTCGCTCGCAATCTGAGGAAAACTCGGCCCGCACCGTGGTTGAATTTAGGCCAGGCGTTGATATCGACGTGGTTGCCAGTGAAGTCCGTGAATCGGTGAACCAGGTGCGGCGTGAACTTCCGGACGAAGTAGAGCAGGTTAACGTGGTCAAAGCAGACTCTGACGCGAGAGCTGTGTTAGATATCGCGGTAAGTAGTGAAACTTTAGGTCTGGAAGAGCTAACCAGACGTTTGGAAACCGATATTGCACCAGAATTTCTGTCGATAGACGGAGTTGCTGACGTGCGTCTAAATGGCGATCGGGAACGCGTTTTACGGGTAGCTCTGGATCCGCTCAAACTCAGTAGCTTTGGTTTGTCGGTAACACAGGTTGCGGATGCTTTGCGGCAAGCACCGTTCGATGTGCCTGCGGGCAGCTTACGCTCCACCGATCAACGGTTGATTATTCGTGCCGATGCAACCTCGGTTAACGCCGAGCAAGTTGAGAATATTATTATCCAGGGTGATACCCGCATTGGTGATGTGGCACAAGCTTACTTCGCACCCGCCGATGCCAGTAGCTTTGTACGGCTTAACGGTAAACCTGTAGTTGGTGTTGGAGTCATCCGTCAGGCGGGCTCAAATACCATAGAGATATCCGATCAAGCACTAGCCATGCTGGAACGTTTGCGTGAGCGCTTCCCGGACATGGAAATGACGGTAACCAACGATGACGCACTGTTTATTCGCAAGTCGGTAACCGAGGTGATAACAACCTTAGCGATTACTATTGCACTGGTGGTTGCGACCCTTTGGGTATTTATTGGTTCGTTCCGGGCAACGATCGTGCCGGCACTTTCTATTCCGGTTGCGTTGTTTGGTGCGGTTGCGGCTATCTGGTTAATGGACTTTTCCATCAATATATTAACACTGCTGGCGTTGGTGCTCGCAACGGGTCTTATTGTCGATGATGCGATCGTTGTTACCGAGAATATTCAGCGACGCCGAGGCATGGGGTTGGGACCCAGAGCAGCTGCGGTGTTAGCAACGCGCGAAGTGTTTTTCGCGGTGGTGGCAACCACAGCCGTGTTAGTGGCCGTGTTTGTGCCCATTGCCTTCTTACCATCAACCGCGGGTCGGCTATTCCGAGAATTTGGTGGAGTACTTGCCGCCGCGGTAGTTATTTCGTCGTTCGTGGCGTTGTCGCTGGTTCCTGCGTTTACCGCAAAACTCCCCAAAGATGCCGGCCGTAACAATATTTTTCGGCCTATTGGTAATTGGTTTAAGCGTGGCTATCAGCGCACGTTACATCGAGCTTTAAACTGGTCATGGGTAATCGTTGCGGCTTCTTTAGTCGCAGCGGCAGGAGCCGGCTTTTTGTATGATCGCGTTGCGGCAGAACTATTACCGTCTGAAGACCGAGGCACCGTAAGAGTATTTTCACGCGGCCCTGATGGTGTTGGTCTTAGCTTTATGGATCGTCAGACGCGACAGCTAGAAGATGTTCTTATTCCTTATCAGGAAGAAGGGGTGTTTGACTCCATCTATACAGTCGTTGGTCAGTGGGACGTTAATCTAAGCTTTATCACTGCCAATATGAAACCTTGGGAAGAACGTGATATTTCTCAGCAAGAAGTGATTGAAGAAATTCGTGAACCGCTGTCCAAGATTCCTGGAGCGCCAGGTCGTGCCTTTGGCTCTAACTCATTAGACGTGCGCGGCGGCCAGGGCGGCGGTGCAGTGGAGATGGCGATAACCGGTGAAAACTATACCGAAATTTATCAAGCGGCGCAGGAATTCACCGCAGCTGCGGTAAAGCGCAACTCAAATTTGAGTAACCCGGATATTTCGTATCAGCCCACACAGCCACAATTGCGTTTTAAAATTGATCGTCGCCGAGCCGCTGAACTGGGGGTTGAGCTTAGTGATATATCAGCAACGTTAAGAGCTGCAATAAACGGTGATGATGTTGCCGATCTGAATGTTGGTGACCAGCAGATCCCGGTTATCTTACAAACCCGCGCTGAAGCTATAAAGTCACCGCAGGATATGCAGAACTTATATGTATCCTCCAGAGACGGCGGTTTAGTGCCGATTTCTAGCGTAGCTGAAATCGTTGAAGAAGGAGTATCTGCAGAGCTTGAGCGACATGGACAACGTCGTGCCATCGAGGTTGAATTTGAAGTCCCCGAGGACTACCCGCTGTCTGAAGCTACTGATAGCCTTCGTAGCATTGCCCAGGAAACTCTGCCCGACAGCATGGGACTGCTCTTCTTGGGCGAGGCGCAAACGTTTGAGGACACCAATCGCGAAGTGGCGATGACCTATATCTTAGCTTTCTTAATTGTGTTGCTGGTATTAGCGGCTCAGTTTGAGAGCGTGAACAGTGCGGTCGTGGTTATGTTGACGGTGCCGTTTGGTATTGCCGCTGCAATTTATGCGCTGTTCCTGACCGGGGTTTCACTTAACATCTATTCTCAGATTGGTCTGGTGATGTTGATTGGCCTGCTCGCTAAGAACTCAGTGCTATTGGTTGAGTTTGCTGACCAGCTGCGTGATCGCGGCGAATCTGTGCGTGATGCGATTGAGAATGCCGCGTCGATTCGTTTGCGCCCCATCATGATGACATTGGTCTCGACTATACTGGGTGGTTTACCGCTTATTCTATCGAGTGGGGCAGGTGCCGAGGCACGTAATTCGATTGGTTGGGTTGTATTTGGCGGGCTTGGCTTAGCCACCGTCTTTACGTTGTACCTGACGCCAGTACTGTACTTGTGGTTAGCACGCTTTACTAAACCACGGGCAGATGAATCAGCGCGCTTGGCGCAAGAACTTAGCGAAGCTGAAAATAACTAAGATCATTTTCCGGTGGGGTAATATCCCACCGCTTTTTTAATGTCGATAATGTGCCATTTTGCTCGAGTTCGGCTAATGCTTTTTCCAGTCGCTCGAGCAATGCCTGGTTACCCTTACTGACTGCCATAGCGACGGGGGTTGAGTCGTTTGGCTGCCATAATATATCCAGTTTAATGCCATGCTGTTCCGCTAAGTAAAAAGCCACTCTGGAAGGCATAATAACGGCTTCAACTTCGCCCACTGCGAGTTGCGCCATCGCCTGTCTCTTAGAGTCTGCCTGCTCGATACGAATGGCGTCACGTAGCCCTAAATCTTTTAAATGCAGCTCGAGTGCTGAATGACGATCGCCACTGATTCGTTTCCCAATAAGCTGACGTACAGTCGTTATCTGAGTATTGCTGCGAAGAATAAACAGACTTGTCTGGCGCCTGTAGTAAGGTGTTGTGAAATCAAAATATTGACGACGGATATCGGTCGCCTCCATTCCGATAGCGACATCTAATTCGCCGTATCTGAGTAAACTGACGACATTGTCCCAGTCGTACTGAGTTAAATCGATATTTTCGTCAAGTTGATCAGAAATAGCCTCAATAACCGCTACATCGAAGCCAGACAGTTCACCTTCATGTTTAAACTGGTAGGGAGGATAACCTGTCGCCATACCTGCTTTTATATCGGCAGTCGCCGTGGTTGAGAAAGAGCAAATTACTAAACCAACCGCTGCAAGCTGCTTGAGGGTAGTCATAAATTTTCTGTGACCTTAAGTTTGGTCTTAATATAATCCGCATGAGAAATATAAAGCAAGTCAGACAACTTCCTTAGCATGCTCTCTTCATGTGGGTCGAGCTTACTATCAGCATAGGCAAGCCGCCATAGATTTTCCAGTAAATCGACTTTTACCTGATAATCTAAGTCTTTGAGAGGATAGGTGAAATGCTGCAATGAAGCGGCTTCTTTAACTTCTGCAACGGCTTGTTTAAGCGCTGCTTGGGCTTGCGGTTCGGTTAGTTGATAGTCGTTAGACAACTCGTCCAGCAAGTGTCTTTCTTCATCCGCAGAAAAATCACCATCAGCCAGTGCGATTTCGGTCATCAGGATCAAACTAAGCCCTTGCTCAGCGCTTAAATTATCGATGGGTTTTAGTGAAGGCTGTTGTTGCGGTGTTAAGCTCTGCTGCATTAGCTGTTGTAATTTTTTTAGCATAGGTCCTGTTACGTCTTGTGTTGGTCTAAATTCGGCAGTAATAAAATAAACTCACTGCCCTTGCTCAGCTCTGATTTGACGTCAATTTCGCCTTTGAGTTTCCGGACTACTAAATTATAAACGATCGAAAGCCCGAGGCCGGATCCCCCACTGTCACGCGCGGTGGTATAAAAGGGCTCAAATATACTATTCAGCGTATCTTTGTCCATACCACGACCGTTATCGGTAAAACGTATAATCGCGCCATCTTCGTGTGGTTCAATGATAATGGTTATCTGATGGTTTTCGTCAGGTTGAAGAAAAGCGTGATCGTGACAGTTGCTGACGAGATTGGTAATGATTTGCGCCAATGCGCCTTGATAGGTTCTGATGCTAACGTCGGCTTTTGCATCAATATTGATACTTACCTTTTTCTTTTTAACCATCGGTTTAAGACTAATGACTAGCGCATTCAAATAGTCCGTGAGTTGGCAGTTAACTAACTCAAAACTGGATTGGTCAACCGCTGTTTTTTTGAAGTTTTGAATCAGTGTCGCTGCTCGCTCCAGGTTACTGCTAAGTAGTGTATAAGCGTCGAGCGTTTCATCGATAAAATTGGTCAGTTGCTTGCGCGAAATGTTGCCGTCGACAAACGATTTCTGCAGTTTTTTCAGTCGGTGCTCACAGTGTGTGGTTGCGGTTACCGCAATACCTAAAGGAGTATTGACCTCATGCGCAACGCCGGCAACCAGCTTACCCAGAGCTGCCATTTTTTCCGTTTCGACCAAGCGATCCTGTGCCTGCTTAAAGTTATCCAGCGCGTTTTGTAAAGACTCGGTACGTTGCTCAACAATTTCTTCCAGCTGTTCATTCTGACGGATTAGTAGTTGTTCGAATTTATGTCGCTCGGCGGCGCTCATTGCGCGACCATAAATATCCGCCAAAATACCGACAAAAGCCACTTCGTCAGAGGTCCACTTGCGGTCAGCCTGGCGGCTTTCACAACAAATAACACCTACCATTTTTCCCTTATGCCGTAATGGCGCATCCAGCATTGCTACGATGCCTAAGGGTTGCATGTATTCTGTTAGTTCGTGGGTAGCTAGGTGAGAACGAGCATTGTTAGCAATGATGATGCGTTCGGTTCTTAGTGCAGCGAAATAGTCCGGATAGTCCTGCTCAGCAATCGATAGTTGTTTTTTCAGCGCGGATTTTTCATCCAGAACCATTTCGGTGTGCAGCTTGGTGCTGTCATTTTTATACAACCACACGCCAACCCGGGTGATCTCCAGTCCGTCCATGGCTGCGTTTAGAATTTTTAGCGTGGCCTTATCTAGCTGCCCGTCGTCAATTTCCGGCGATTTGGAAACATCGAGTAAAATGTTTTCGAGTCGTTCAAGCATTTACTACGTCCGTTGTTAACTTAATGTTTACTATACATCAGTTGTTTTGCATGTCCATTTACCGCGGTTAGCTGCGCGTCGAACGATCGGCACTAGACAAACCGTTGCTTTCGTTTTACAACCGGGTAAACCCTAAATAAAAGTGATAATAATGAAAAAGACATTACTCTCTGTTGCTGTGGCGTCGTTGTTTGCCACCAGCGCTGTTGCTCAACAAGAAGGTTCCGATAGCTGGAATGTGGAACAACCTAAAGGCGTGTTCGATTCCGTTGATATCAGTGTTAACTCCGGCACCTGGATGAACGTCGATTTAAGCCCTGATGGAAAAACTATCGTTTTTGATTTGCTGGGCGACGTTTATCGTATGCCTGCCGATGGCGGTACTGCGGAAAAGCTAACCAGTGATATTGCCTGGCAAATGCAGCCCGTGTTTTCTCCGGATGGTTCACAAATAGCCTTTACCTCGGATCAGGGCGGTGGCGATAATATTTGGGTGATGGATGCCGATGGCAGCAATCAACGCCCGGTTACTGAAGAAACCTTCCGCTTGTTAAATAGTCCTGCCTGGTCTCCCAATGGTGAGTTTATTGTTGCCCGTAAGCATTACACGGCAACCCGCTCACTGGGTGCCGGTGAGGTCTGGATGTATCACGTCAGTGGCGGCACAGGTGTGCAGTTAACGGAGCGGCCTAATGACCAGAAAGATTTAGGAGAGCCAGCATTTTCACCTGACGGAAAATATATCTATTTTTCTCAGGATGACACCCCAGGTAAGACCTTTCATTACAGCAAAGATTCCTTAGAAGGGATCTATGAAATTAAGCGCTTCGAGCGTGAGACCGGCGACATTGAAACGCTAATTGGTGGCGCTGGTGGTGCCATTCGCCCAACGCCATCGCCAGATGGCCGCTACCTTGCTTACATTAAACGCGAAGACTTTAATAGTGTGCTTTACCTACTGGACTTAAAAACTGGTGAGCATAAACGCGTTTATAAAAACATGGAACGCGACATGCAGGAAACCTGGGCTATCCATGGTGTGTATCCAAAAATGGACTGGACGCCGCACAGTGAAGAATTAGTGTTCTGGGCTGGTGGGCATATTCAGCGTTTAAACATTGAGTCGGGCAATGCTCGCATCGTGCCGTTTAAAGTGGAAACCACCAAACAAGTACAGAAACCACTGCGGTTTGAACAAGATATCGATAATGACTCTTTTGATGTAAAAATGCTGCGGATGACGCAGGTATCACCCGACGGTAGTGAGGTGATTTATCAAGCTTTAGGGCATATCTATCGTAAGCAGTTACCAGACGGCAAGGTCGAACGACTCACCTCAGCCGAACATTTTGAGCTGTATCCAAGCTATTCGCGCGACGGCGATAAGTTGGTTTACGTGACCTGGGACGACCAACAGTTAGGCCAGGTTATTGTTCGTGATCTGGAAAGTGGCGAAGAAACTCAGCTAGAAACCGGCGGTGGCACCTTTGTTGAGCCAACGTTCTCGCCCGACGGCCAGTCGGTTGTTTATCGCAAAGTCGATGGCGGTTATATCACCAGTGATAAATACGGGTTAGACACTGGGGTTTACCAAATTGATGTTGGTGGGGGGGAGCCGCAAAAAGTTTCTGATAGTGGTTGGCTACCACAATTTGGCGCTCGTAACGATCGCTTATACCTAATGACTCCGGGCGAAAAGCCAACACTCAGCGTTGTTGACCTGGAAACGCGACAAGCTCGGCCTTTGTATCAATCGGAATTAGCGACAGAGTTCAGAGTGTCGCCCGATGGTAAACAATTAGCCTTTGCCGAGCGCTTTAAAGTATTTGTAACGCCGTTGGTAGAACGCGGCGAAGTGATCAATGTGGGCCCGGGTGATCAGCAAATGCCAGTACGACAGTTATCAGTCCGTGCCGGTGAAAGCTTATCGTGGACAGCTAATAGCTCACAAATATACTGGACGTTGGGGCCGGAGCTTTACCATACGGATGTCAGCGGGGCGTTTAATGCCAATGTTGACGAGCAAACACTGCAAGCCGATAGCGGCATCAATATTGGCTTTGACCAGCCAGCAATGGTGCCGGATACGACGGTTGCCTTTGTCGGTGGACAAGTCATTACCATGGAAGGCGATAAGGTTATCGAGAACGGTACCGTTGTGGTTGAAAACAACCGCATTGTTGCTGTCGGTACCGTCGACGAAGTGCAGGTGCCGGAGGGCGCCGAAGTTATCGATACCAGCGGTAAAACCATCATGCCGGGACTGTTTGATGCACACGCTCACGGTGCTCAGGGGGACGACGAAATTATCCCTGAACAAAACTGGGGGCAATATGCCAACCTGGCGTTTGGGGTAACCAGTATTCATGATCCTTCCAATGACACCACTGAGTTTTTTGCCGCATCAGAAATGCAAAAAGCGGGGTTAATAGCAGCGCCACGGTTATATTCGACCGGCACTATTCTGTACGGGGCTCATGGGCCGGGGTATACCTCGCATGTTGATAGCCTGGAAGACGCTAAGTTCCATCTACAACGATTAAAGAAAGTCGGTGCATTCTCGGTTAAAAGTTATAACCAGCCTCGCCGAAATCAACGGCAACAAGTGGTTGAAGCCGGTCGCGAGTTAGAGATGATGGTAGTGCCGGAAGGTGGTTCGCTATTGCAACATAACCTGACCATGGTAATGGATGGCCACACCACGGTAGAGCATTCACTGCCGGTTGCCAGTATCTATGATGATATCCGCCAGCTATGGTCGCAAACAGATGTGGCTTACACGCCAACCCTGGGGGTCGCTTATGGCGGTATCTGGGGTGAAAACTATTGGTATGCAGAAACTGATGTCTGGAAACATCCTAAGTTGTCTCGCTATGTGCCGCAGGATTTTTTAGTCGGCAAGGCTATGCGTCGCGAAAAAGCTCCGCACAATCACTACAACCACTTTAACAACGCCGAAGTGGCTACCGAGTTACAAGGCTTGGGAGTTGATGTGTTGTCCGGCGCTCATGGCCAGCGCGAAGGCCTGGCTCAGCACTGGGAAATATGGATGATGGCACAAGGGGGGATGGAACCGTTGCAGGCATTGCGCACGGCAACTATCGCGCCTGCCGAAGTGTTTGGCATGGACCATCAAGTCGGTTCACTTAAAGAGGGTAAGCTGGCGGATATTATTGTTATTGACGGTAACCCGCTAGCTGATATCCGTGACACCGATAAAGTTACGCATACCATGGTTAATGGCGTGCTATACGACGCCAACACCATGGATCGGTTATTACCTGAGCCTAAACAACGAGAGCCGTTTTTCTGGGAAAAGTAACCCTGGATTAAGCCTCGGCTGCCGCTGTATCCGCTACAATTTGGCGGAACCAGCGGTGGCCAGCATCGTGCTGTAACAAGGGACTCCAAATCATGGTCAGGGTAAGGCCGGGAATTTCAAACGGCGGCTGTTTCATTACCAGGTAGTCGTCGTCTTGATATAGTGACGCAGCTCGAGTTGGTAGTGTTGCAATCAGGCCTTGTCGTGCCAGGTACATAGCTACGTGGTAGTTACGGGTAAATACTTTTATGTGACGGCGGCACCCTAACTTGTCCAAAGCTTCGTCGACCCAGCCCAGTTTTTGCACGTCGTGCGGATCCATCCCGACACCCACACCAAATCCAGTTTTACTGACCCAGACATGCTCAGCTTTAAGGTATTCATCAAGCGTGTAGCTGGCCAGTAGCGGGTGATCTTTGTGAACCAGACAGGAAAACTGATCCTGCCAAAGGACTTTTTGATGAAACGATTGTGGCAGCTTTTCGAAGCGGTTGATGGCTAAATCCACTTTACCGTTCTCAACGTCATGAAAACTGATGTCACTCGGTGTCATGATATCTAGAGAAACGTGCGGAGCTTGTTCGTCCAGAGCTTCTAACAACCTTGGCATTAGCGTGGAAGCGGCATAATCTGAGGCCATAATTCGGAATACCCGGTCACTGGTAGCGGCTTCAAATTCACGCACTGGCTGAATCATCTCTTCGACTGAGTACAGCACGCCACGCAACGACTCCTGCATATCCAGCGCCCGTTGAGTTGGCATCATGCCTTCACTGGTTCTGACTAAAATGGGGTCATTGAGTAGGTTACGTAAACGCTTAAGACCGTTACTCATAGCTGGCTGTGTTATGTTCAGCTGAGCCGCTGCACGGGTCACATTTCGTTCTCTTAGTAACACGTCCAAATAAACCAAGAGGTTTAGATCGATATCTTTTATTGTGTTCATCGGGCCGCCTAATCGATATGGCAAAATACGGACAATAGAAATAATGTATCGGGATTATAAACGCTGTGAATAGTTAATAAAAGTAGTGGTCGCGTAAAACCATTGTATGTTGGTGTCGCTAACCGCTATGGTAGGGCATAAAGCGTATAAAAAGGACGTAACTTGGCGGTCGACAGTAATTATTTAGCGCAGAAAATTTTACAAGGTTTTCATTGCCATTATGATCGGTTTCAACGGCTGACAAAAGGCGCGCGTTCGCGGTTTTTAAAGCGTCAGTGGCAGCAGGTTATCGAAGCTTCTGCCGAGCGAATCTCGTATTACGACCGTCAGGTAAAAGAAACCAGTGCCAGTATTCAAAGGGCAGTGGGTCAACAGTTTGAGGAACAGCTGTGGTTGGCTACTCGCCAGCGTTATCGCTCATTGTTAAAGTTTCATCCCCAGGCTGAGCTGGCCGAGACCTTTTACAATTCGGTATTTTGCCGCGCGTTTGAACGCCGCTATTTTCATAACGACTTTATTTTTGTCGAAACCATGCTGGAAAGCCATATACCGGTGTCTGTACAAAGCCAGTATCACAGCTACTTTCCGGTAAAAGGCGGACTGCCAAAAATTTTGTCACAGCTGTTTTTAGATATTGGCTTAAACGGTGAATTCGAAAACTTTGAGAACGATCTGGAGCAGCTGCGCGATGCCTTTTTGCAGCGTTCACAGGAAACTGAAATCGAACCGCACGACATTCGCATCGATGTTCTGAGCTCGCCCTTTTTCCGCAATAAAGCAGCTTATATTGTTGGCAGAATAGTGACAGAACAGTATCACTATCCGTTTATTGTGCCGGTGCTGGTTAACAGTCACGGTAAGCTGTATGTCGATGCCTTTATTACCAATTCTAACCGGATGGCGACGATATTCGGCTTTGCCCGCTCTTATTTTATGGTACAGACCGAAGCGCCGTCGGCATTAGTGCGTTTTTTAAAAGATTTAATGCCACATAAAACGTTGGCAGAACTGTACGCCTCGATCGGGTTTCATAAACAGGGAAAAACCGAGTTTTATCGGGACTTTTTGCATCACTTGCGGCGTACCGATGATCAGTTAGCGGCGGCTGCAGGGGTTAAAGGTATGGTGATGACGGTGTTTACCTTACCGTCGTTTCCGTACGTTTTTAAAGTGATTAAGGATACCCTGGGCTCCACCAAAACCTTTAGCCGACAGACCGTTATCGACCGTTACCGCATGGTAAAACGCCACGACCGGGTTGGGCGCATGGCTGACACTTTGGAATTTGCTGACGTTGCTATTCCGTTGGATCGCATTGCTGCGGACTTGTTAGATGAGTTACAGGCAACGGTAGGCGGATCGATTCAGGTAGAAGATAAAACGCTGGTTATTAAGCAGCTGTTCGTTGAACGGCGGATGACACCACTGAACCTCTTTCTTGAATATGCTAGCGATGAAGAGGTGGATGCAGCAATGGACGATTACGGCCGGGCGATTAAGGAGATGATCGCGGCCAATATATTCCCGGGCGATATGCTGCTTAAGAACTTTGGGGTCACCCGACACAAGCGAATTGTATTTTATGATTACGACGAAGTGCGCTATTTAACCGACATGAATTTTCGAGCGTTGCCGCCAATTGACCAGTATTCAGACGTAGACGTGTCGTCGGCACCGGATGATGTGTTTCCGCAGCAGCTCGGGCAGTTTGCTGTGCCACAGCCGCGCTACCGGGAAAAACTGTTAAAGCATCACCCTGAATTGATTGATCCTAAATACTGGCAAAGAACGCAAAAACACATCCGCGAGGGGTCCCTGACGGATGTGTTTCCTTATGCTGAACAGCTAAGGTTTACGCGGAGGTTTTAAACTGATCTTCTTCGGTGGAACCGGTTAATGCGGTTACCGAAGAACCGCCGCCCTGAATCACGTTAGTCAGATCATCAAAGTAGCCGGTACCTACTTCTTGTTGGTGAGCCACAAAAGTATAGCCTTTGTCCGCAGCCTGGAATTCCTGTTGTTGCAAACGAACATAGGCAGACATGTCATTGCGGGCATAGTCATGAGCCAGCTCAAACATGTGATACCACATATTATGTACGCCCGCGAGTGTAATAAACTGGAATTTATAGCCCATTGCCGCGAGTTCGCGCTGGAACTTAGCGATAGTTTCGTCATCCAGGTTGCGGCGCCAGTTAAACGATGGCGAGCAGTTATAGGCCAACATTTTACCCGGATATTTAGCATGAATGGCCTCGGCAAATTGACGCGCTTCGTCCAGATCCGGCTTGGCTGTCTCGCACCACAATAAATCAGCATAAGGTGCATACGCTAAACCTCGAGAAATGGCCTGTTCAATGCCCGGCTTAACCCGGTAAAAGCCTTCGGCAGTGCGCTCGCCGGTAATAAACTGACGGTCATTTTCGTCAAAATCTGAGGTTAACAGATCGGCTGCGTTCGCATCGGTACGCGCCACAATCAGCGTGGGAATGCCGGCGACGTCGGTAGCTAAACGTGCCGCAACCAGTTTTTGTACCGCTTCCTGAGTGGGTACCAGCACTTTGCCACCCATGTGCCCGCACTTCTTAACAGACGCGAGCTGGTCTTCAAAATGCACGCCGGCAGCACCGGCCTGGATCATGCGTTTCATTAGCTCGTAAGCGTTCAGTACTCCGCCAAAGCCAGCTTCGGCATCGGCCACAATCGGGGCAAAATAGTCAACGTAGTTGTCGTCTTCTGCGGTAAGGCCTTTTGACCATTGGATTTGGTCGGCCCGCGCAAACGAGTTATTGATGCGCTCGACGACCGTGGGTACTGAGTCGACTGGGTATAGCGACTGATCCGGGTACATGCTACAGGCGCTGTTATTGTCCGCAGCAACTTGCCAGCCAGATAAGTAAATAGCTTGCAATCCGGCTTTCACTTGCTGCACGGCCTGGCCGCCAGTGAGCGCGCCCAGAGCATTCACATAGTCCTTGCCAAATTTTCCCTGAGCTTCGCCGTTAATTAGTCGCCAAAGCTTGTTAGCACCGTTACGGGCATAGGTATACTCGGGCTGCACCGAGCCACGCAGTCGCACCACTTCTTCTGCCGTGTAGGGGCGTTGCACACCCTCCCAGCGTGGGTCGTTTTGCCATTGTTCTTTAAGCTTTTTAGCTTGAGCGGCCTGTGATAAAGATTGAGTTGTCATAATGATTGTCCTGTTGTTCAAGTTGTTTTATGCCAGTTTTTGATAGCCCGGCAGGGTTAGAAAATCGACTAACTGGTCGGCTGTAGTAATTTCTTCGAGTAATTTTTTCGCTTTTTCGAAAGGTTCGCTCTGCCAGCGTTTATCACCGACTTCATTGCGAACCACGTCAGCTTCTTGCTGTAAAAAGTCGCGAAACAGTTGTTTAGTAACCTGAGTTCCGTCGGCCAGAGTTTTACCGTGGCGGATCCATTGCCAAATCGAAGTGCGTGAAATCTCAGCGGTGGCGGCGTCTTCCATTAACCCGTATATAGGAACGCAGCCCTTACCATCGAGCCAGGCAGCGATGTATTGCAGCGAGACTCTGATATTGGTGCGCATACCTTGCTCGGTGCGCTCACCATCGCAAGGTTGTAACAACAACTGCTGGTCAATGTCGGTGTCCTGTTCACGTAGTACCTGCAGCTGATTATCACCGTCAATACCATCGACAAAAATGCCGCGCACGGTATCAGCCAGACCTGGGTGAGCTATCCAGGTGCCGTCGTGGCCGTTATCGCGCTCGAGGGTTTTGTCGGCGTGGACCTTGGCCAGTATTTTTTCGTTTTCATCGGCGTCCTTACTGGGAATAAATGCAGCCATCCCGCCCATTGCCAGAGCGCCGCGTTGGTGACAGGTCTTCACCAATAAACGCGAATAGGCATTTAAAAACGGCTTGTCCATTCCGACAACCTGGCGATCCGGCAAGACCCGATCGGGGTGTTCTTTCAGAGTTTTTATATAACTAAAAATGTAGTCCCAGCGGCCACAGTTTAGCGCTGCAATATGGTCGCGCAGCTGATACAGAATTTCGTGCATCTGGAAGACCGCGGGTAATGTTTCGATTAAGACTGTGGCGCGAATGGTGCTGGTTTTAAGCTGGAACCGCTGCTCGGTGTAATGAAATACATCGGCCCACCATTTAGCTTCGTCGCTGTGTTCTAACTTTGGCAGGTAAAAGTAGACGCCAGAGCCTTGTTTTAGACGTTGCTGATAGTTATGAAAAAAGTACAAGGCAAAATCCATTAACGCGCCGGGAATCGGCTGATCGTCAAGCAGGACATGTTTTTCGGGAAGATGTAAGCCGCGAACCCGGGCAATTAATAAAGCCGGATCGTCTTTAACCGAATAGTGCTTGCCTGAGCTTGGGTCGTCATAGCTCATATTGCCCAGGTTGGCATCACGTAAATTAATCTGGCCATTAACAAGGCCGTCCCAGGTGGGTGACTGTGAATCCTCAAAGTCGGCCATATAACAGTCAACGTTTGCGTTTAAGGCGTTTATCACCATTTTTCTGTCGACCGGACCGGTAATTTCTAAACGACGTTTGGTTAGGTCTTTTGGTAATTCAGCAATGCGCCATTGCTGCTGACGAATGTTTTTTGTGGCTGCGTCAAAGTTAGGTAGTTCGCCATCGTCAAACAGCGCCTGGCGTTGTCTTCGCTGCTGCAATAATTCAAATAGGCGGGGTCGAAACTGCTCAACCAAATCACATAGAAAATCGACAGCCTGATCGGTAAATACCGATTGGGCAGCGCTATCGAGCGTATTGGTAAAAACAAGTTGCTTGGTCATTGTTGAATCCGTTGTTATTGATTTGTTAACACGAATTCAGAGTAGACTGGGTTAGTGGTATCAGTCGAATTTATAAAGTGGATTATGGGTATTCAGGAAGGTTATTTTTGTTTTCAGGCAAAGGCTGCTTAAAATTTAAGCGGGGCTGTTGCAGTGACAAAGCCCCACTTAATAGTTATGCCGCTTAAGAACGTGTTTTAAAGCGCTCGACTAAGCCGTTAAGATCAACCGCCAGTCTTGATAGCTCTTGGCTAGAAGCGCTGGTCTCCTCCGCACCGGACGCCGTTGAATTGGACAGGTCACGAATGCTGACCAAGTTCTCATCGACATCTCGTGCCACGTTGGCTTGTTCTTCAGCCGCACTGGCAATAGACGTATTGTGAGTATTAATTTCGCTAACGGCTTGCGCAATTTGCTTAAGCGCCTCGCCAGCTTCACGGGCAATATCCAATGTGTTAGTCGCTCGTTCCATACTGCGCTTCATGGTTGATACAGAGCGCTCGCTGGAGCTATTAATAGATTCCACCATTTCTTCGATTTCGACGGTGGATTTTTGAGTTTTATGCGCCAGCGACCTTACTTCGTCGGCAACAACCGCAAAACCACGGCCTGATTCGCCGGCTCGCGCCGCCTCGATAGCCGCGTTCAGGGCCAGCAAGTTGGTTTGCTCGGCAATACCGCGGATGACATCAAGCACTTTAGTGATATCGGTGACCTTGTTAGCCAGCTCGGTGACGCTGCTGGAAGAGTCACCAATTTCTTGTGAGAGCTGCTCAATGGCCGTGACGGTTTTACTAACGCGGTCGTTACCAAATTGTGCCTGCTCATCGGCATCGTTAGACGCTTGCGAAGCGCTTTGCGCGTCTTGAGCAACATTCTCAACCGCTGTGGTTAATTCGTTGACGGCGGTTGCCGCTTGCTCCAGCTCCTCTGTTTGTTGCTGGATAGTGCGGGTCGAATCTTCAGTGACAGAGCTCAGTTCCTCTGACGTAGATGCCAACTGCTCTGATGATTCAGAAATTTTGCTAATTGAATCACGTAATTCGTGCTGGGTTTTCTTCAGCTGACGCAATAACGCAGAAGCTTCGTCATTGCCCTCTATCTGAATGCTGTGAGTGAGATCTCTGGATGCGATGGTTTCCGCAAAATCAACAGCTGCCTGAATCGGCTGTACGATGCTGCGAGTTAACAGTACTGCAAATACGCTCAGTAATAGCATCACAGCAATAAGCGCAACGATAATTGCAATATTAGCGTTGGAGGACACTTGTTGCGCTTCCTCAGATACTTGTTCTACAACCGCCATCTGCTTGGCCAGCAATTTGTCGAGAGTCGCCGAAACTTCTGAGGTGACGGGTAAAATCGAGTTTTCCCGTAACGAAGCAATGGGGTCCGCTAATTTAGCATCCACCAGTTTATTAAATTGCTCTTGCAGCTCCCAATATTGAGCGTCGAGCTTCATATAGTTTTCATAAATGCTGCGCACTTCAGGGTTCTCGGCAACTTGATCTAGTTGCGTCTGTGCGGCTCTTAAGTCCTCAATGGCGTTGTCCAGACTATCTTGATAGCGGCTTAAACGCTCGGGGTCGTTAATATAAGTGGCGACATTAGCAGAGTGAACTCTTACACGCAGGAACGAGCGATCAATTTCGTTTACCAGCTCAACTGCCGGCATTTTTTGGGTAGTAATAAGCTCTAGTTCAGTGGTGACTGCCGCTAGACGATTGACTGAGAATATTCCCAGTGCCAGCACTAACAGACCAATAATGCCAAAAGCACCAGCGGCCCGGATGCCAATTGAAAACTGTCGAAACATAGAGAACGGTCTCCGTGATTTTTGATAGCAATAAGTTAAAGCTTTTGATCTGTATCATGCTTTGTCAAATTGTTATCGACAGCTTTTTTAATAACAATACCCCCGAATTAGCTGGTATATCTGTTTTTGGGTAGAGTCAATGGTGTCTGTGGCCAGGTATTCGTCCGGTTGGTGCGCTTGTGCAATCGAGCCAGGCCCCATCACCACAGTCTCGCAGCCAAGCTGCTGAATAAAAGGAGCTTCGGTACAGTAGTTCACAGCATGAGCGGTCCGACCACTAATTTTTTCTGCAAGATGGACCAGAGCCGCATCCGCTTGTTCCTGATAACCAGGAATAGCCGGATGTAATTGAATCAGATCGATTTGCCCCGGACAACGTTGTCTCAGATCGGCCAGTTGTTGGTTGATAAGTAGGTACAACTCACTTATATCCATTCCCGGTAATGGTCGAATGTCTATCTGTAACTCGCAGCAGCCGCAGATACGGTTTGGGTTATCACCACCATGTATGCTGCCAAAATTGAGTGTTGGTTCAGGCACGGTAAATAAGGCATTTGAATATTTACTCGAGAAGTCAGATTGCACGGTCAATAGTCGACCGATAACCTGATGCATAATCTCGATAGCATTTAAGCCGAGCTTAGGATCAGAACTATGACCTGACTTACCGGTCACTCGAATAGCTTCGCTTAAATGCCCTTTATGAGCCAGTACCGGAGTCATGCTAGTGGGTTCGCCGATAATACAAGCGTCTGGTTTTAGATTCGAAAAGTTTGATAGCTGACGAGCACCGTCCATTGTGGTTTCTTCGTCGGCCGTGGCAAGAATCATCAGCGGCTGTTGTTGTTGCTCTGCTGGCAGTTCTTTTAAAGCCTCAATGACAAACGCAAAGAAGCCTTTCATATCAATGCTGCCCAGCCCATACCAGCGGTTGTCTCGCTCGGTTAAGGTAAAAGGGTCACTGCTCCAGCGGCTCTCATCGTAGGGCACCGTATCGGTATGGCCAGAAAGAAGCAGCCCGCCGCTGCCAGTGCCTCTGCGTGCCAGTAAATTAAATTTACCGGGCTTGCCCTGCAGTTCATTAATTTCGCAGTCAAAGCCGAGCTCACCCAGCCACTCTGCAAGCTTTTCGATAACGGCCTTATTGCTGTGATCCCATTGGCTGTCCATGCTACTGATGGAGGGAATAGCAATTAGCTGTTGATACATGGAAAAAAATGATGGAACTGGCATAGATACGTATCCATAGATGCTAAGAAAAAGGCCAACTACAATGAGTTGGCCTAGAAATCCTAGTGTTATAAAGCCTATCAGTAAAGCGTTTTAATCCAGCGTTCTTCGGTAATAAAGTTCCATGCCCAGGGTTTGAATTCATCGCTCAGGCCGTTTCCTAGAGCATCTTCAAGCGCCATACCACTGTCCCGCATAGCGTCCACTTCTGCTTTAGTCGCCTTAATCATATCGACGAACTGCTGATAGTCAGCTTTTGTCGCTTGCGGTCCGTGACCCGGAATAATCACGGTATCCTCGTTTATTTTAGCGATTAGGGTTTCAGCGTTATCAATGTAACCCTCGACATCACCCCCGCTGCCTAAATCTATAAACGGAAAACGCTCGTTAAAGAACAAGTCGCCCGGGTGCAACACGTTGGCTTTTTCAAACCAGACAGCGACATCACCGTCGGTATGACCATCGGGCAAATAAAATACGTGCACGGTGTCGCCGTTAATGTGCAATGTGACGGTTGAGTCAAAGGTTAAAGCAGGTAAACCGGCAGGATTAAAATCGTCATCTGCGGCTAACCGCTTGCGCACATTGTCATGCGCCATAATGGTGCTGTTGTGCTGCTCTTTGAACCACATGTTAGAACCAACGTGGTCACCATGAAAGTGGGTGTTGATCAAATACCGTACGCTTTCACCGGTTAGGTCTTTGATCTTAGTAGAAATCTTTTCTGCCATCTGTTGGTATTGATCATCAATTAACAGTACGCCATCTGCACCATGCATGAGTGCCATATTGCCGCCGGCTCCGGTGACCATGTGCACATTAGACGCAACTTTGGTTGCCTCGACATTAACGTCGTCAAAACGATTTTGAGCAGTAGCGCTGGTTGCCAGTGCTAACCCCATTAACAAAGCGATTTTTTTCATTGTTGCTTCCCTGTTTGGATTTTTGATTGATTACTTTCTAGACAGCCAAAAGGATCAATTTAACATGTCATTATGGTGAATCTTTTGTGACACTTTTTTGTTGTCACAAAGCTGTCATGCAAGCTCATTAACCTCCTTCTCCGACAACTAATAACACTCTTGTTCTAAGTCTGGAGAACACAATGAAATTGCAAACCCTTTTTAAAGCCTCTGCTGTAGCTACCGCGCTGGTACTCGCTGGCTGTGGTGGCGATATCAATATTGATACCGGTGCTACGGTAGAACAACCTGATCCCGGCACAGGTGGCGGCGATGATGGCGGCAGCAGCGTTGAACTACCGGGTGAAACCAGTGGCTCACTGTCTCTGGCGGCCTCGGAAGCTCTGGGTGAAGAGGTTCAGGTACAGATAATATCTGGACGTATCACAGAAGATACTACCCTCGTTAATAGCCTGGATGATGGCACAACGGTGATGTACGCGATTGATGGGCCGACTTTTGTTGGCGGTGATAAAACCAATTCAGCGGTACTGACGGTTGAGGCCGGCACCGTTATTTTCGGGCGCCAGGGTAACGACTACTTAGTGGTGAGTCGTGATTCTCAAATTATGGCAGAAGGTACTGCCGAAGCGCCTATCATCATGACCTCTTCGCAGGATGTGCTAGGCGAAGAAACGGCACCGGGCCAATGGGGCGGTTTTATCATTCTTGGTAATGCTCCCAGCAACAAATGTCCGGCCGACGGTTCGGATTGCGCACTGCAAGTAGAAGGTGCAGAGGAAGGCGCGGTATTCGGTGGTGACGACGAAGGCGACAACTCGGGTGTCTTACGTTACTTAGTGGTTAAGCACGGCGGCTTTGAAATTGCACCGGATAACGAGTTAAACGGCATAACTTTTGGCGGCGTAGGCTCAGGAACAACAGTTGAGTATTTGCAAGTACACGGTAACTCAGACGACGGTATCGAAATGTTCGGTGGTAACGTGGATTTTAAACACGTTGTATTAACCGGCATGCAGGATGACAGCATCGACTGGGATAACGGCTACCGCGGCCGTATGCAGTTTGTTTATGTTGAACATGATAAAAACGGTGGCGATGCTAACCGTGGTATCGAAGCCGATAATGACGGCTCTAATCCGGCTGCTGAACCCATGTCTAACCCGATTGTGGCGAACCTGACTATTGTTGGTAATAACTTTCAGGGCGAAAACTCGTCGGAAGGTATTTATTTGCGCGAAGGTACAGGTGCTCAGTTTTACAACGTTGTCGTATCTGGCCCATCAGAGATGGGTGAATGTTTTGAAGTTGAAGGTAACCCTGTTTCTCAGGGGCACCTGGCGGACAATACGATTCGCATGGAAAACTCAGTATTCGCCTGTTCAAACGGCGAAAACTTTAAATACGGCGATACTGACGTAAACCTTGAAGATTGGTTCCTAAACGACCAGTCCAATAACTTTATCAGTGAGTCGGTCATGTTATCTGCTAACGGTCAGCCTATGAGCGGTTCTCCATTGCTGGGAGCCGGCCAGGATGTATCTAATACAGTAGATGGCAGCTTCTTTGAAGCGGTTGACTTTATCGGTGCTGTCGGCGGCAGCGACGACTGGCGTCAAGGCTGGGCATTTGGGTTTGGCGGCGGCGAAGTCACTGCCGGCGGTTCAGAAGCCCCCGTTGCAGGATGCCCGACAGGTACAGAAGCTATTACCCCTATCGACGGAACTACCACCACCTGTGAGCTGGAAGGTCGTTATACTGACGATCTGACACTGACGGCCGGTAATTTCTACGCGCTGACGGGTCCGGTATTTATGGGCGGCGATAATGTCGACTCGGCCACATTGACCATCGAGCCAGGTGTTACTGTATATGGCCGCACCGGCAACGATTACCTGGTGATCAGCCGCGGCTCAGAGATCGATGCACAAGGTACAGCCGAAGAGCCAATCACGTTGACCTCTTCAATCGACGTTGAAACGGGTGAAGGTATGCCGGGTCAGTGGGGTGGCTTAATTGTTCTGGGCAACGCTCCGAGCAATAAATGCCCATCCGATGGTTCTGACTGTGCGCTGCAAGTTGAAGGTGCCGAAGAAGGAGCTGTATTCGGTGGTACCGATAGCAGCGATAGCTCAGGGACGCTGCGTTACGTGCGGGTGATGAATGGCGGCTTTGAAATTGCACCGGACAACGAGTTAAACGGCATTACTTTTGGTGGTGTTGGCTCAGGCACGACTGTTGAGTATATCCAGGTTCACAATAACTCGGATGACGGCATCGAAATGTTCGGTGGTAACGTTAACTTCAAGTACGTTGTATTAACCAACATGCAAGACGACAGTATCGACTGGGACAACGGTTATCAGGGTAAGCTGCAATATGTACTGGTACGTCAGAACCCGGACAACTCAGATGCTAACCGCGGTATAGAAGCTGATAACGATGGTTCTAACCCGGGTGCTGAGCCAATGTCCAGCCCAATCCTTGCCAACCTGAGCATCATCGGTAACACCTTTGCCGGCGAAAATGCTTCGGAAGGTATCTACCTGCGTGAGGGGACTCAGGCAACATTCTACAACACTATCGTATCTGGACCGGCCGGTATGGGCGAATGTTTAGAGGTTGAGAGTAACCCGGTAAGTCAGGGACATCTGCAAGACGGCGGTATCAGCATGACGAACTCACTGATGGCCTGCGACAACGGTGAGAACTTCAAGTTTGGTGCTTCCGATGTAGACCTGGAGCAGTGGTTCCTTGGTCAGGCAGGCAACAGCGTTGTAACAGCGGCTGAAGCCCTGGATGGCATCTTTACCGCATCGGACGCGGCAGCAGCTGACTTAAGCGGCGACACCTTCTTTGATAATGCAGACTTTGTTGGTGCTGTGAGCAGCGATAACGACTGGACAGCCGGCTGGACAGTTGGTCTGGAATAACACCGCACTCTAAACCGTGGGTACGCAAAGGACTGCGTGCCCCGGTTTTCACTGTATAAAAGAGGTAGTTACTATCATGCGAGCCAAACAATTTCCTCTGGCGAGCCTTACTCTTGCGGTTTTAACGGGCTTGTCATCGCAAACTGCTTATGCATTGCAAGAGCAGCAGCAAACGGCGACTGCTGAGCAAGAGTCCTCACCCGAAGCTGTTATTGAAGAAGTGGTGACCACCGGTACCCGCCTTCAGGGCAGCGCCGCTGCAGTGGTACAGGAACGCAAAGAGCAAGCGTTTGTTGCCGATATCATGGGGGCGGAGCAAATTTCCCGAACCGGCGACAGCGATGCTGCAGCAGCACTGCGCCGAGTTACTGGACTCACCCTGGTTGATGGCAAGTTTATTTATGTTCGTGGTTTGGGTGAACGCTACTCCAGCACGCAGCTCAACGGTATGTCGGTACCAAGCCCTGATCCGACCCGTGCTGTTATACCACTGGATTTATTCCCGGCCGACATCATTGAAAGCCTGGCTGTGCAAAAGTCTTATTCTGCCTCGATGCCGGCGAATTTTGGTGGCGGCAATGTAGATATTCGTTTGAAATCAGCACCGGATGACGAAGTTTTTAACGCATCGGTTAAGTTGGGCGGCAACAGCGAAAACTTTGATGATGCCTACTGGTACGACGGTGGCAGTAACTGGAATGGTAAAGATGATGGCACGCGTGCGGCGCCGCAAATGCTGCAAAACCTATGGGATCAGCGTACCTTTTTGGATGATATCTCACTGGAACAGAACCGCGACGTCGCACTGGCGTTAAATCGCGATTATGACCCCACCAGGCAAAGCATCGATCCCGACTATGGTTTGGACCTGACCTACGGTAACCGTTATGACATAGACGACAAGTGGGCGGTCGGCTTTTTGGCTACCGCAGCTTATGACAACGAGTGGGAAGTGTCGGAGCAGTATCTGGGTGAAGACTGGAGTCGTAACCCAGACGGAACTTACACGATTCTGCGTGGCTGGGACGATGTTGAGTCTACTGAACAGCAAGTGACCTGGTCAGGTATGCTTACCGCCGGTATTAACTACGGCAGTAACCACAGAGTCGATTTTAGTCATGTTATTTTGAATGACACCGAAGATCAGTTCCGGGAGAAACTTGGTAACAGCAACAACATTAACTTTGGTTCAAACCAACGCATCCGCTCATACGATGTCACTTATCAAGAGCGTCGCATGGTTGCGAACCAGGTTAAAGGTATGCATACCTTTACCGACTGGAACTTCCTCGGTATTGACTGGAAGTATTCGAAGTCTCGCTCTAGTCGTTATGCGCCGGGCAATATCGAAACCCGCTTTATCCTTACCGATCGCAACGACGACGGGACTTTTGACCGCGAAAACGAGAGCGTTTTAACCAACGCAACGACGGCAGCACGCTATAACTTTCAGGACTTGAATGACCAGGTTGAGAACTGGGGAGGGAACGTTACCTTACCTATTATGCTGGACACCTGGGACATTACCCTGAAAGCCGGTGCGGACTTCGTGCAGAAGACGCGTTATGCCACTAACCGACGCTTTGACATCAACACCCGTGCGTTTAGCGACTCAAGTATTCTGGAAGGTTATCAGCTAGGTGACATTCTAAGTGATGAGGTGATTGCGGATGCTGAGTTGGGCTTCTTGCCGATTTTGAACGACACGACGGTAGCCGGCGATGATTACATCTCGGCACAGGCTATTGATGCGTATTATTTTGAGGGAGACTTCTTCTTTGATGATCAATGGCGTATTACGGCCGGTGTGCGGTGGGAAGACTTTCGTCAAGTTGTTGTACCGTTAATCCCTCAGTCGGGGGAAATCGATCTTCCGACCAGCCCGAACGCGCAGGATCTCGCTGACTTGGCGTTCCAGGAAGATGATTTATACCCTTCGCTGGCGCTCACCTACTTCCTTACCGACGAACAGCAATTACGCTTTAGCTACGGCAAGACCGTGGTGCGTCCTGATCTGCGGGAAGTCTCCAGCTCAACTTACCTGGATCCACTGACATTATTTCCGGTGGGCGGTACTCCCGGCCTGCAAACAACGGACATCGACAACATTGATGCCCGTTGGGAATGGTATCAGGATAACGGTGATACCTTGTCGATTGGGTTGTTCTATAAAGACATGACCAATCCGATTGAATCGGTGCAGTCACCTTCACAAGACGGTCCGCCATTGGTGCGTATTGCTAATGCGGAAACTGGCGAAGTCTATGGTACTGAAGTTGAATGGTTGAAGACCTTGAGCAACAACTTTTTTGTCTCCGGGAACGTTACGCTCAGTGATTCGAGCATCACCCTGGATACCCAGAATATTGTTGAGCAAACCGGCGTATCAACCTCGATTACTAATACCGAACGCCGCTTAACCGGTCATTCCGAGTGGGTGGTAAACACGCAGCTTGGCTTCGACTCCGACGATGGCATGCATTCCGCGTCGTTCGTTTATAATGTGTTTGGTGACCGTATTATCATTCCGGGCATTGACGGTCGTGGCGATGCTTTTGAACAGCCGTTTCATTCATTAGACGCGGTATATAGTTATTATCCGGACTTTAATTCTCAAGTAACCTTAAAGGTACAAAATATCCTGAACCAGGATAAAGAGATTGAGTTTGATAATACGCTGTTACGCTCAGAAACTCGTGGAGTGAGCTTCTCGCTCACCTATAAACGCGAATTCTAAATACCGTGTGGTAAAAAAGGGCTCTGTTAAGAGCCCTTTTTTTGTTCTGATGGATCTTTTAAATGAATTTCCAGAGGCTTTGATGTATCCAGATGGACATCGCGCTGCGGGAACGCAACAACGACGCCGTTTTCGGCAAACAGGCGTTCGATATTAAAACGCACATCTGACTGCACCCGGCGAATATCCATGGGTTGGTGTACGCTAGTCCAGAAAAACAGGTTAAAAACTAGCGCGTTATCGCCGAAGTTATCAAAGAATACTTCAACCGGATAATCCGCAGATACCTTATCGTGAACAGCAGCCTCCAGCATTAGGTCGTGTACCTTCTGCACAGGTGAACCGTAGGCAACGCCAACGGTAACCACCGAGCGAATATCTGCTGATACCAGTGTCCAGTTAACCACTCGCTGTTCTAAAAAGTAGCTGTTTGGTACTAGCACGTGAACGCCATCGTAACGCCGAATGCGAACGCAGCGATTGCCAATTTCTTCGACTCGGCCACGTTCTTTTTCGAGCTCTACAATATCGCCAATACGGATGGGGCGTTCGGCAATTAAGATGACCCCCGATATCAGGTTGTTAAGCAGGTTTTGTGCGCCAAAACCGACACCGATGGCTAGCGCACCACCCATCACCGCAAATACGGTAATCGGAATGCCCGCAATAGGCAGGGCAATCAGAACGATCAATATGTAAGCCAGGATAGAAAACAGCTTACGAAACGCATAAACCGTGTTTTCGGTGGAAGAGCTGTTTTTAAGTGCACGTTTGACCACGTGTGCGCCTAACCAGCGGACAATAATAAAGCCGATAACAATCAGCGAAAACGCAATAATAACTTGCGATAGATAAATTTGCGTATCGCCAGCTTTGTAAAGCTCGGTTTGCCACAAATTAGCGAAAGAGGATGAAAGCTCCTGCCAGTTCATTAAATAATTTCCTGATTAAACAGATGCGGAAGGACGTGCCTGGATCTTCTCGTACCAAGCTTTTAAATGAGGTCGCGAATCATCGACTCGCAACTTAACGACTTTACCGAAATCAACCGAACAAAACGCGTTAATATCAGCGGCAGTAAACCGGCCGTAGGCAATAAATTCGTTATCCTTTAAATGCTGCTCGAGAAAATCGAGAAACTTTATGGCTGCTTTAATACTGTCTTCGCCCCATTCCTTAATAGGGTTCATCCGATCCTTAAAATAACCGGAGGTGTGCTGAAAGCCCATACCAATAGGGGTGAATAAGTAAAAGTCTATCCAACGTGTCCACTGCTCGATAATAGCCTTTTCGTTAGCGTTATCGCCTAACAGGCTGGGACTGTCCGGATATTGTTCCTCAAAATATCGACAAATGGCCGTGGTTTCGCTGATGCAGGAGCCATCATCAAGCTCGAGTACCGGCACCTTTTTCATCGGGTTTTTGCTGCTAAAGTCGTCGCTGAGGTTTTCACCTTTAGCCAGATCGATTTCGATGCGCTCGACTTTATCTAGCAGGCCTTTTTCAGCTAAAAACATGCGCACCCGTCTGGGGTTAGGCGCGCTTGCCATTTCGTAGAGTTTCATTAGGCTAACTCCTTGTTATTAAGTGGTTAGCTCCAATCTACTCCGACTTCAGTTAGAATTAAAGGCACTTTTTACGCTGTTGGCGAAGGACATAAATTTCTCACGCATGGTGCGGCGTACTTTTACTTCTATCGAGCCAAGTATTTGCGTGCCGACAACCTCGATGTGAGGCGCTTGCCGCATCCGTCCGCTGGCTGATACTTTATTTTCCACAGAGCCTAAAATGTTAAATACATTAGAGCTGGTGGTTACTTCCTCGGGTACAAACAGCTCAACGCTCGACAGTGCACCGATAAGTTTGATGGTGACACTGGGATGCTGGAACACGGCATCACTAAAATCAAGCTCTACAGAACCGAGCAACGAGTACACGGTGATCTCCCGTGGTACTGTCCAGTGACCGCTACGCTCATTAGAGGATAAGATGCTAATGACTTTTTCGGTTGGCTCCACCCGGCCTTCGCCGTAATGGGGCGCAAACTGCTGCTCTTTCATTGAAGTATAGGTGGTGTCAGCCTCTAACTCGAGGTCACTGACCAGCTCTGCTAATAGCTGGTTGTCGGTGGCATCCATCGCTTGATCCAGGCGCCGTTCAAACGCCTGCGCCGAAATAATGCCGTGACTGTAATTCATCACCAGTTGGTCTATTGTTTCTTCCCGTACCTGCTCAATCGGGCGATCTTCAAATTTAACCGCCATGGTTGTTCCCCGTTATTGACATATTGTTATTATTAGTCGGGTGGGAGATAAACGCAAAATAGCTTTTTATATATAAAACAAATGGATAACATGTTCTTACAATTACACATATTACTCAAACTGTTTATTTAGTTACTTGATTAATGGTTCTTGCGGAACATTCCAATAATAACAGCTTAAGCACACATCGGCTTTTACTGTCACAACAGCGAAAATCACTCACGACGAGTTGACGATCTTGCATTAAACGCATGAGTTGCTGACTATCAATCTCTAACCGTATGCGGCTACTTTGTTGAGTGCGCATAGGATGCCTCCTCACGAAATCGCTCCAGATGTAAGTGCCGGCATGCTTTTTCTGCCAACGCCTGATACCCGCGTAGACGCTTTTTGAGCGCGTAATCCTGCGTTGTTGCTAACCATCGGTCTAATAGGTGAAACACCTGATAGTAACTTGCCAATGTGTCGGCATAACGTTGTTGACGGAATTGCACGCCCATAATAATCAGGCTAGTGGTGACGTAGTTTTGACGCGCATTAGGACCCAACAATTCATCGTCAGCTATCGCTAACGCAGATGATTTTGCCTGCGTCAGATAGTGTAACGCTTGCACAAAGTTGTTGTTTTGAAGTTGTTGGGTTCCGGCCGTAAAGGCTTGGTGGAATTGATGGTTTTCTGAAACGGACGACGTCATGATCAAACTCTATTGTTGCTGAGGTTAATAACAACGATATTACAAACAAGAATCATTCGCAATTGTTTATCTAGCGTTTTCCTCCAAAGAATAGGCGGCTTGCATTGGCTATCGCTGCCACAAACCAAATGCAAACAAGGATAAGTAGGGTCCAGCCAATGGTTGCCCAACTGTTTGTTTTAAGTGGAGTATAGCTTGATAATGAGTAAATACTTATTAACAATGACAATCGGGAATAAAGAGTATGACCCATGGGGTAGGCATTGCGAAGGTTGAGGATGCACTCGCTGGTTCAAGCGATATGACCGCAGACATTGAACCAATGGGTTTGCAAGAATATCAGGCGCGTATACAAAAAGCTCAGACGCTGATGCAAGCTCAGGGAATCGACGCCATGTATTTAAATGTCGGTACCAACCTGACCTACTTTACGGGTTTGCAGTGGTATCCGAGTGAACGTTTGGTCGGTGCTGTTGTTCCGGCTGACGGCAACGTAACCTAGATTGCGCCAGCGTTTGAAGTTGGTTCTTTAACTCAGGCGATGGTGGTGCCGCTGGATACTTTACTGTGGGACGAACACGAGTCACCCTATGGTCATTTAGTAGACTTTTTAAAAGAACGAGAATTAACGGCAGGCAAGCTGGCGCTGGATGAATCCTGCTCCTACAGCATCATTGCCAACCTTGAAGAACGCTATCCGGCGGCAAAGATGGTGGATGAAAAAGTAATTACCGCAGCATGTCGTATGCAGAAATCTGCTGCGGAACTAGCGCTAATACAACGTGCCATGGACATGACGTTGGCTGTCCACCGTGCCACCGGAGCCATGTTATACGAGGGCATTAGTGCCTCTGAAGTGCGCGCCTTTATTGACGAAGCCCATCGCCGCGTGGGTGCCAGTGGCTCGTTCTTCTGTATCGTTCTATTTGGTCAGGCGACTAGCTACCCGCATGGGGTCAATTATGAGCAGCACCTGCGAAAAGACGATTGGGTTTTAATCGACACCGGCCACGGCGTTGGCATGGATTTGCACGAATGGCCTTATTTAGTTGGCGGTGACACGACGCCGTTAGCCCCGGGCATGTGTTTTAGCAACGAGCCCATGGTGATACAACCGGAAAAATTTGGCGTGCGTTTAGAAGACCATTTTTATATGACTGAAGACGGGCCGGTTTGGTTTACCCAGCCCTCACGGTCGCTGGATGACCCCTTTAACCTGGTTTAGCCGGATAATAGGCCCATACCTTGTGAAGGGCCTCTTGAATCGCCTTTGGTTTGCTAGACACCTTATAGCCATAGATAACGGTTGCCGATAGCTGCTTAGGGGCTGGAATGTTACTCGATATAACAATATAATATAAGATATAATATTTTTAATATGTGGATCCAAGATAGTGACAGAATTTGTTCTCGTTGCGCAAGCTTCAGACGCCCTAGAGCCCCTTCGTTTTATTCATAAAAAGGACTGTGAGAAAGCGACTGAAGGTGTTCCGTTAGGGGCTTTTCCTACCGCATCGATCGCGCTCAAGCAGGGGCAAACGCTATACAGGGATGTGAAACTATGTCCTGACTGTTGCCTAAATACAAAACCAAATCAAGAAAACTAGAGGCTGACAAAGTGAACAAATTGGCGACCGACGAGCTTGACGCTCTCATTAGTGATATCCCGGCAGTGGTTTTTCGGGTCGCAATTGGGCGGCCTGATCTTCCGAGTGCTATTACTGACGATGTAGAACGAACACTTGGCTATTCAAAAGCAGAAATAACGGATTTAGAACAGTGGTGGTTTGATCATATTCATCCTAATGATGTCAAATTGGCGTTAAAAGAATTTGAGTCTTGGGAGCAGCATGAGTTTAACAATGTGCTTCGCAGAGAATATCGGTTTCAGCATAAAAAGGGTCACTTCCTGTGGGTGGAAGATCATATTCGGCGACATAGCAGCAGTAAACAAAACGTTCAATTCTATGTCGGTATAATGACTGTTATCGAAAAAGAGGTGAAGGCGCGATCACATGTTAATCATTTGGCAGACGTTATTCCTGGTGTATTTTTCCAAATGCGGTTTAACAATGACCGAACAGTGGACTTTCCCTATGTAAGTCATCAGGTGAATGATTTACTGGGTCTAAGTGAGTCGCAATTAAAAAACGATAGCCTGCAGTTAATGCAGCGAGTACATCCTGATGATATTCGGCCACTTTGGCGAACCTTGTCGGAGTCAGCAAAAACATTATCGCCTATTATCTGCGAATTTCGCATAATCGATAATGAGCAGCTAAAGTGGGTATCGATGCGTGCTTCGGCAGAGCAAGACAGCAACAGTAGCGTGCAGTGGTACGGTATTTTTACTGATGCAACAATGCGAAAAGAAATCGAAGAGAAAGTTCGCCAGGCAAACAAAGACTTGCAGCTTGCGCAGCGCGTAGGGCGAGTGGGTCACTGGAAAGCAAGCCTGGAGACCGGCGAGTTATTTTGGTCCGATATGATCTATGAACTACTTGGGCTGGCAAAAAGCTCAACAAAGCCTAGTGTCGATTTGTTCAATAGCCTTGTACATCCAGACGACATTGCAACTATTCGCGCAAGCGAAGAAAAAGCCAAGGAAACCGGTGTTCATCATGTTCAGCATAGAATGAAACACGCGAAAGGCCATTATATTTGGGTCGAAGAGCAAGCTGAAATGCAGAGCGATGGCGTCACTCTCATAGGAGCCGTACGAGATATCAGCGAGCAAAAAGCGCTTGAGCTGAAATTGCGGGAGATGGTCGCTACGGATGAAATGACCGGGCTCTACAATCGGCGCTTTTTCTCGGAAGAGGTCGAAAAGTCGTTATTGCATGCATCAAGGCATAAGGAACCTCTGTCATTATTAATGCTGGACATTGACCATTTTAAAACGGTTAATGACAATTATGGTCATCCGGCGGGTGACTCAGTGATTAAAGCTATCTCGGATACTTTGCAACACGAGACACGTTCCGGGGATAGTGTCAGCAGAATTGGTGGCGAGGAATTCGCCATAATGCTCCCGAAAACACCATTTGAAGATGCGTTTCGTGTGGCAGAAAAATTACGCGCTAACATAGAACAGCAATCAATAAAAATAAGTACTGATACTGAAATAGCAGTAACCATTACTATTGGTGTTGCTGCTGCGGTAAATGGCGATACATGGACAAAACTGCTGAGCCGCGCAGATAAAGCGCTTTATCGCGGTAAAGGCTCAGGAAGGAATAAAGTCAGCGATTAAAGGAAATAATTGATGGATGTGCTGGAACGAGTGCTTTATGTTGAAGATGATGCTGATATTCGAGAGATAGCAGTCGTGGCATTAGAAGATATTGGCGGACTGACAGTTCGACAATGTAAGTCAGGTGAACAGGCGTTAGAGGAAGTAGAAGCTTTTATTCCGCAAGTTATTTTACTCGATGTGATGATGCCTGGACTGGACGGCCCTCAGGTATTAAAGGCGATGCGGGACATGGGGGCGGTTACGGAATACACAGCTGTTGCTTTTATGACCGCCAAGGTTCAGCCCAAAGAAATAGAACGCTACAAAAGAATGGGCGTACAAAAAGTCATTTCTAAACCTTTTGATCCTGTGGCTTTGGCTGATGAAGTAAAACAATTATGGAACGATTTCAATACTTAACTTGAGTAGCTCATGACACCAAGATTAAAGGTTTTTGTCACACTCATCTTAATGCTGCTTGCGCTTATTGGCAATGTAGTGAACGTGCCGTTGTTCTTTGGTATCCATTTTATTTTTGGCTCCGTGGCTGTTATCGCCGCTATTAAAATAGTTGGTTTTTGGCCTGCCATAGCTGTTGCATTTGTTAGTGGGCTTTATACGTGGCAATTATGGGGGCATCCCTATGCCTTGTTGACCTTTATGTTAGAAGCTGGTGTTGTTGGCCTGCTATTTCGCCGGGGAGTTAGTAATTTAGTTATAGCAGATTTAGGCTTCTGGCTGTTGGCGGGTCCATTCGTGATCTCGCTAGCCTATATGGGTCTGCTGGGAATGGACGGCCCGACTGCTGCCACAATTGGCCTTAAGCAGGCGCTCAATGGTGTTTTTAATGCACTAATTGCCGGCTTGATCATTAAGCTGTTGGTACTCTTTATCCAAAATGGCAAAGTAGCCTGGCTACCCAGTCGAGTGAGACTAAATGAGCTGGTTTTCCATATGCTCGTTGGTTTAACGATGCTGTCAGGTGCAGTACCCATAATACTAAATAGTTACACCCACAAAGTTGAACAAGAGCAAATGCTCGCCGAACAATTGCAGACTACATTGGTAAACGTTGTTAGTGAGTTTCAGCAGCAAACTCAACAGCAAGTGCCTCCGTTGGTGCTATTAAATACTGCACTGCAGGGAGCGAATATCAGCGGGATAGGTATTCTCGACAAGCAAGGCAGTCTTCAGACAGGCGCTGGTGACTTGGTCGCTTTAACGTCTAAAAATGTCAGTCCAGTGAAACGTGTCGATAATTTGTATATTTGGACTCCTGACACTAATGGCAGTCTGGTTAATCGTTGGAAAAAAGGCATTTACCAATATCGATTGTCGGTCAACGGTGTTCCGGGTGTTGCTCAATTAGTCGTTGAGTTACCGGCTGCTTCTTTAGCTTCCCAATTGGAGAGCGAACGAAATTCAAGCTTTTTAATATTAATTGTATTGGTGCTGTTAAGCATTTTTATCAGTTTTCTGCTAACTCGATTGCTGCTGCGTCCATTGTTAGCACTAAACTCGGTCTCGAGAAAGCTACCTGAAAATATTGAACAGCAGCTAACAACAAAACTTCCTGACACTCGATTAGTTGAATATGACGAATTATCTGACTCTGTAACGACAATGAGCCAGTCGCTTAGAGATGCGTTTAGTAAATTAGAGTCTGCGCGCTCGAACCTTGAATTAGAAGTTGCAGAGCGAACAAAAGAGTTAGCAAAAACGTCATCAATGCTGAGCAATATTCTGGAAGCATCCACTGAACTGGCTATCATTGCCACTGATACCCAGGGAACTATCAAGTTGTTTAACTCTGGTGCACAGCGGTTGCTGGGCTATACGGCGGAATCAGTGGTTAATAAACACACGCCTGCGCTCTTTCACGACCAGGCAGAGGTAGCAGAACGGGCTAAACAACTGGCAGAACAGTTATCAGAGCACGTTGAGGGCTTTGATGTGTTTGTGGTAAAGGCTCACTACGAAGGCTCTGATATTCACGACTGGCATTATATTACCCGAAATGGCGAGCGTGTCCCGGTGACCTTGGTGGTGACACCAATTACTGATGAGTCGAATAAGACTGTAGGTTATTTGGGTGTTGCGCAGGATATTACTGAGCGTAAACGTATGGAGAAGATGAAAAGTGAATTCATCTCTACAGTCAGTCATGAGTTACGAACGCCATTGACTTCGGTTAGCGGTGCTCTTGGGTTAGTACTAAGCGGCAGCTTGGGGCACTTACCTGAGCAAGTTGAGACACTGTTGAATACGGCACACCGCAACAGTGAGCGATTATCTCACCTCATTAACGATTTACTGGATATTGAAAAGGTGGCGGCTGGCCAATTGGATTTCGATATACAAACTCATCGTGTTATTTCATTGATTGAGCGAATCATAGAGGAAAATAAGGCGTATGGCTCGGAAAGAAAAATTAAACTTGAACTGGTGAAGTCCGTAAGCGACGTTTTATTTAAAGTGGATGAACAGCGGTTAAAGCAAATCATGGCGAATCTTTTGTCGAATGCGATCAAGTTCTCTCCGGAAAACGAAACGGTGACAATAGATGTCGATACTGACTGCGATAACGTTGTTATAAGTGTGACTGACCGAGGTAATGGTATTCCTGAAGCATTTCAGCACAAGTTATTTAATCGTTTTTCTCAAGCTGATAGCTCCGATACCCGGGAGAAAGGAGGAACAGGCCTGGGCCTGTCTATAACTAAAGAGCTTGTCGAGCATATGGGGGGTAGCATTGGCTTTAAAACAAAAGAAGGCGAGGGGACACGGTTTTTCTTTAAACTCCCTTTACTAAAAGAAGCAGCACAAGAAGCTGAGCCTCATTCGAAGCAAAAAAAGCAACAAGTGCAGTTCTCAGAAATAACTGAGAACGCACGCAAAATTTTAGTCATAGAAGACGACGAAGATGTCGCAAAGCTATTAAAATTGACCTTAGAGACGCAGAACTATGACGTCCATCTTCAGCACAATGGCCACGCAGCACTAAAAAGTCTTGAAAGTGAGCATTTTGATTTAATAACTCTTGATTTAGGTTTGCCGGATATTAATGGGTTGGAAATTATCAGGCGCTTAAGAGATGAAGCCGGTACTGCTGACATTCCTATTGTTGTAGTCTCCGGAAAAATTGAAAAAGATCGTTTAGAATTAAAAACGCTCCCCCCCAATGTGGAGTGGGTCTCAAAGCCTATAAAAAGTGATCAGCTTCTCAAGAAAGTACATACGCAGATAGCTAAGCTGGCCTCGCCACGTGTATTGCATGTAGAGGACGATGTCGATTTATCGTCGGTTATTCGTTCGATGATAGGCGAACATATTGAGCTTGATAATGTGTCAAACCTCGGCGAGGCTAGGCGTTTGTTAAAAGCCCATCACTACGATGTTATTTTGCTAGATATTGGTTTGCCCGATGGCTCTGGTTGGGAGCTCGTTCCTGATTTAAAAGTTGCAAACCCCAATACGGCAATTATCGTTCTTACGGGCAGAGATGTTAGTAAGCAAAAGTCGGATGATGTGGAGGCCGTATTAATGAAAACGCGGTTGTCAACTGAGGCGCTAATTGACTTGATCCACGCTCGTATTGATACGAGTTAGTGCTTAGTAAGCCACCCTGCTTTTACTACCTGTTCTGCCAACATTGGACGTGCGCTTAAAAAACCTTGGTACTGGTCGCAACCGATACGGCCAAGAAAATCAAGCTCTTCCTGTTGCTCTATGCCTTCAGCGATAACCTGCATGTGCATGAGATGGCCCAGTTTTACGATGGTATTGAGTAGACGGGCATCCCCTGTTTCCGACCAATACTGGATAAAAGAGCGATCAATTTTGAGCTTGTCAGCGTTTATACGGTATAAGTAGCTAAGTGAACTGTAACCGGTGCCGAAGTCGTCTAATGCTAACGAGAAGCCCGACTCACTGAGTGCATCGAGCATTGGGCCGGCCTTCTGCCAATCAGACAACAGGAGGCTTTCAGTGATTTCCAAAGTCAGGTTTTTAGCATCCAGATTGCATGCTTCGACTTGTGAATCAAGAACCTTGAGAAACTTCGGTTGTTGAATATCTAAAGCTGACAAGTTGAAGGAAATGTATAAATCAGGGTGTGAACTTTGCCACACAGATAACTGACGAGTCACTTGCTTTATTATGCTCGCTGTTAAATCGGAGATTATCCCGTACTCTTCCATTGGTGGTATGAATTCATTGGGGGTCAATAAGCCTCGTTCAGGATGGTCCCATCGTGCTAACGCTTCAAAGCCAAAAAGTGCTCCTGTTTTGACGCAAATTATGGGCTGATATACCGCTATAAACTCATCTTTATCCAGTGCTTTTTTTATATTCTGTTCAAGGTTAAACCGATACTTCTGTTCCTCCTTCACGGATTGATCAAAATAGACGACTTTGGGACCGCTCAACCGTTTTGCTTTGAATAATGCCATATCAGCGTTATCAATAAGTTCGTCAGAGTTAACGGTTTTACCAGTTGCAAGGGCCACGCCTGCATCAACGGATAAGGTTGCAGGTCCGTGGGATGATATCAGGCTAATTTCATTGATGGCACCGACCAATTTAGTTAGATACAGCTCTAATGCTTGCTGAGAGGTAAAGTCAGCTGTAAAAAGCATAAATTCATCATTGTGTTCACGGCAAAGCTGGCTATTGGGTTGTAGGTACTGGGTTAACTGCCATGCAACTTGCTGTAACACTTGATCGCCGAAGTGCTGACCGTGCAAATTGTTAATAGTATGAAAATTGCGAATATCAATTTTCAACAGAGCGATGGTATTATCTGTACTACTCTTTAGTGTTTTATCAATAGCAGACTTGAGATGAACAAGGCGACCTAATCCGGTTAAAGAGTCGGGAGCTATATCAGCGTTCGAGCCCGTTAGGTTGGATACTCCTGTTCGCAGTTGTCTCCCTCTTATCACCCGAGACTTTACCATCATCAACAGTCGCCATGGCTCGATGGGTTTATGAATAAAGTCGTCGTTGGTGAGTCGAGCGCAGGCAAGCTCGATATCAGTATCGTTAGAGGCCGATATAAATAACAATGGAATAGAGGCAAACTCTTCGTGTTGTCGAATAATTCTGCCAAGCTCTATGCCATCACAGTTTGGCATATTCACGTCGACAAGTATGAGTTCCGGTTGTGACTGGTCCAGTAAGGATAATGCAGCTTCGGCACTAGTGCCCGTCGATACGGTGTAGCCGGCATCGGTAAGTATTGAGTCGTATAAGTCGAGTAAGTGCCTATCGTCGTCGACAATCATCACCCGGTATGGCTCTGCGGGTGCGAGGTTAAGCTCTGAACGGAGTAATGCAATCAACTTTTGGACATCGAGTGGTTTGGTAAGAAAGTGATTGCCACCTGCCCGAACAGCAGCCAAACGAAGATCAAACGAGTCATGTTGAGATATGAATATGACCGGTAAAGGTGCCCCGTCTTTTTGGCGCCACAAACGAACCTGGTTAGCGCCCGCAAAGCGTTGTCCGTAAAAGTCCATATCGACGAGCAGCGCAAGTGGCTCGTGCTCACGGATAGTTGTTTCGAGCTTTGTAATATCAGTCTCAATTGTGGCTTGGTAACCATAGTTTGCCAGAGTTTGAGTCAACTTAGCCGAAAAGTGCTCATCGTCGTCAAATATTAGAACGTTAATGTCAGCCTGTTCAGTGTCATTGGGGTGCACCAAACTTTGTTCAGAGAAAGGAACAGGAGTTTGTTTTTCCAGGCAGTGCTTTAATACTCTCAAAAGCTCATTGAACGGCTCTGTTAGTGCCAAACGCAGTTCTTTTTTAGAGAAATTATTACTGGCATCTAAGACAGACTCAAGCTCCTTTGCAACTTGCGACAGCTCCCGGAAACCATAGGCTTGCCCAGAGCCCGCTAACTTATGAGCAATAAGTCGTATTTCTTCGGTTTTTCCCTTGTCGGCGGTCGCATTTAACCAAAGCGCATTAAGACGGCCGTGGTAATCGGCTAAATGAGCTTGGTATTGAATGCGCAATTTATCCAGTTTCTCTTGAGCTGAGCACATCTTTTAATCCTTTAAGATAGAGTTACCGCAAACAACTAAATAACGTTTGATTATGAGTTTAGCGCCAAAGCTCGTTGATATCCAAGTTTGCGTGTTAAGTAAAAAAATGGGCACAAAATTGATTTCTGCCGTTCTTTTTTGCTTGATAAAGTAAGCGGTCCGCAGTTTTGTAAAGTGTATCAAAATCGTCGCTGAGCGATGTCGCCACGCCAATACTGACCGTAACGTTCAGGCCCTGAATGTCTTCAGAGCTGAACACCTTAAGAAGTTTCTCAGCAAACTGGCTGGCAGAGTCGGTGGCGTTACTAGTCGAAAAGATGGCAAACTCTTCACCGCCTATACGAGCGGTTAAGTCGTTTTCACGACAGTACTTTTTAAGTAGAGCGCCAACATCGGCTATCACCTTATCGCCGACAAAATGTCCCAGCTGATCATTGATGTGCTTAAAATGATCAATATCAAGCATCATAAAAGAATAGGATAGGTTATTGCGCTTAGCTTGCTTTATCATAGTGCGAGCGTCCGCGACGAAGGCGCGACGGTTAAGTAATTTGGTGAGCTCATCGGTTTCCGATAACTGCTTAAGTCGCTCAGCTTTATCTTCTAAGTCGTTGCGAAGGTTGATCAGTTCTTGATAAAGATCATCCCTCTTCTGAGCCGATGATATGGCCCAATAAATCGAATCTTTCTCTGCTGAATGCATTAAAGCATTAACCAAAACGGGGATTTTGTCGCCACTCGGAGTGTTAATGGTCAATTGTATTTCGCTGCAATGCCCTTCATGCAAAAGTAACGGCATGACAAAGCTTTCAACAATAATCTTAGAGGCTGGAGTTAATATACTTGTTAATAACGATAGACTTTGTGGCGTTTGCTGACAAAGCCGGTAAAAGTCCTTATTGCCATGCAGTACGGCATGGCCTTCAGCTGTGGTGACAACCAGTCCGATTGGAAAGTTGTCCAGTTGCACTTTAGACATTTGTCTTTACTCGCCGGCGCATTTCACTTCTAAAAAACGTTTGATGTGCAGAGCAACGTCTTGAGGATGAGTCATATGTAGACAGTGGCCTTTTCCTTTTATGACCTGTAACTCACTGTTAGGTGTATTCTTTTCCATGTACTGACCCACAGACAGCGAAGCTAAGGCATCGTTATCACTTTGTAATAGCAATACCGGATGCGTATTTTCGGGAAGTATCGTCCGATGGTCAGAAAAGAAAGTAGCCTTGGCAAAATTCTTAGCTGAAATTGGGTTGGTCGTGCAAAAACTCTCCGTCAGCTCATTTGTCACGGGGTGGCGCTCCGTGATTCCGGTTACCAAAGGGGCCAGATACTCCGCCCAGCCAATATAATTTTTATCCATTAACTCGATGAGTTCGCTTAAGTCATGCTTTTCAAAGCCACCTTGGTAACCTTGGTCAATATTTAAAAAACAAGGGGAGGGGCAAATCATAATCAGGGCGTTGATTCTGTCAGGAACGGCTCGTGCAGCAAGTAGACCTATCGTACCGCTGACGGAGTGACCTATAAAAGATACATTCTGGAGGTCGAGTACCTTGCATATATCGACAATGTCCTGAGCATAACCTTCGAGGGAGCTGTATTTAGAGGTTGAATACTCTGCCATACTCGCCGCTCCAGAGCCGACGTAATCAAAAAGCACTAATTTGTAGTCATCGGGCAGCTCTGGTATGAGAAAACGCCACATTGTTTGATTGCAACCAAAGCCATGAGCCATCATTATGACTTTGTTGCCAGATCCCATTATGTAGACGTTATTCCGGTCAATGATATGCTCGGGTGCAAACATGCAAAGTCCTTTGTAGTGATCCAGTTCTATAAATATGCCGATTCACCCGAGATTATACAAGCAGAGAACGCTACTTACTAATAAAGCCAGGTCAGTCTTAACCCCAGTATTGTCGCATCGTGACTGCTTAAACTATCGTACAGGGCGAAGCCGCTATTCATAATTCGCTGTATGTCAGTGGTAACAATAAGGTTTTGGCTCAGGCGATATTGTGCATATGCGTCAAAGTGAGTCATGTCTTTTAAAACTTTTTCAGCGTATTCCGATGATGCTTGCGTCCAGCCAATACCAACTCCTAGTGCATAACTCGTTGCATCATAACTGTAACTGCCACTCGTAAATGTTTGCGCCAAACTTACATTAGGGTTTGCAACCCCAAAGCGAAAATTGATCGCATGGTTATTAAGCTGGTAACCAGCAAGCGAGTACACACCATAGTTACTGGCGTTTTCATTGGTTGCGTCGAAAGTGACATAATCTGATGAGTTTATCCATGCCCCCGCTCTAATTAACCATCCTTGTTGCTGCCAGCTGGCGGAGACTACACTGAAAATACCCTTGCCTTTATCATCGAGTGATAAAAGTTGAGAGTAGGAGCGACTAGGGTTATCAGCAATTCCATTAGAACTTGCAATAGCAGCAGCTACTTGGATCCCGTTACTTAGTTGATTCTCATACACAGCTCCTAGCGTGTAGTCGGGAAATGCAATGGTTGGGTTGGCGGTAAAGCTTGCACCTAAAAACTGCGTTGTTTCATCACTGGCTATGCGGCTTTGTTCAAAAAGCCCGGAAATATCAATAAGCCCTACTGACAGCTTTTGTTGGTTGAAAAAATAATGTGAATAGTAAAGCTCTGAAAGCTGGATACGACCTTGATTTTTACTATCTAATGCTGAACCAGCATCCCCATTGGCTTCTGGGTATGCTGCTGACACCTCATCAGGTTCTAACGAGCTGGAACCTTCAATGTGAACTAGCCACCCACCAGCGGTATAACCTTTTTGCAAAACTATATCGCCGCTAGCGCTAAATTCATCAGCAACCGCTGAGTTATTCGAGGTCTGATATATAAGAACCCCACTTGTGCTTATATCGACAGGGGAGCCGTTGGCATATGCATACCCAGAGAGAAGTAGGCAATTAGTGGCCAAAAGGAGCTTAGGAAATTTCATATTGAGGAAGCCGTTAAGTAAATAAGTAATAAACTCAGGGGGATCTCGGAACGCTTTATACAGCAGGTTTAAAAGCCGGTCTAGATTTTTATTGGAAGAGAGAGCTAAAAGCTTTGAATCATCCAGAGCGCTTTCTGATTCGGATAAATAAAGGTTAGCGTTTACCGCCAAAAAATATTTTGTCGGCGTTGGCAATGGCAGCAACAAACCAAAACCCAATAAATATCAGCAATACCCAGCCGATGGTTCCCCAGCCCCAGCCTTCACCTTCGTCAAAGAAAATAGCGCTGATTAGCCAATAGATCCCGAGCGCCATTAGTACCGATGGAATAAAGGCTAAAATAATATAAATGAGAAACTTATTGCGTTCGTAAAAACGTTTTAGGAACATCGCTCGCTCGATATGTTAAGAAATAGGTGGAACATAAGCCTGTAACCGAGGCGGTAATTGGTTCAGCAAAATGGCGCGTATGCCGTGCCACTGAGAGGAAACCAATAATAATCCAATACCTATCACTAAGCCAGTAATGGTGGTTGCTAAGTCGACCAGACCAACATTGGTTAATAGGCTGGCAAACACATAAAAGACATAAGCCAGCGCGGATACCATTAAGGCTCTGCGGTCGATAATTAACGACGTAACGCTCAGCAGTGCATAGACAGCAACGGTAATTAGAGCCTGCGCAATACCAATATCAAAATCGCCTTTGGTGATACCGGCAAATAACGGGTTAACCAACATGGGGGCCGCCACCAGGTGTAACCAAAAGGCAATATCCGAACTGCGAGTTTGGCGTAGGGTATCTTTCCTATCCCAGTAAAGCGCAATGGCGAATACCAAAACGCCAGCAAGAAAAATCACAGACTGCCAAACAACAGTAGACTCTATCCACCATTCTAGCGGGACAAAAGCGGTGACCATCAGCAAGCCTAAACTGGTCGCAAACGCAATTGGCACCCGAAACCTAAGCCAATGAGCCACTGAAATAAGTGTGGTAACAGCTGTCGCGAGCATCGCGGCCAACTCGGTTTCACCGGTAATAAGTTTAAAACCAAAGAAGGCGCTAAAGTAAACACCGCCTAAACAGGTGAGCAGTAACACAATAGAGGGCAATGCCATTTGCCGCTTCCGGCTAAAGTACTCGGACATGATCCAGCTGCTAGCAGCGACTAATAAACCGCCCAGCCCGAAACCAATTAAGTTGCCTAATGTCCAGGAAGCAACCAGAGTGACAACCGCCGCAATAACCACAAAGATGTCGTTAAAACCACTAACGAAACGCACATGCTCTTCATCCTGAAAATGGGTATTGCGACGCTCTTCTACAAATTGGCGGAAGTCACTCGCTGACTGTTCAGAAATCACGCCTTCCTGAACCGCGGAGTGCAGGTCATCGTCCGTGTACATACCAAGTCCCTTGCTTAATAACCGAAGTGAATCAGTATGTTGACACTTTGTTAATGGGGAGTCAAAAGCTGGAGGGCGGTCTTCTAGCTACGACAAAACAGTTGCTGGTAACCAGTCAGGGTGGTAGAACAGAAAGCTTCGTTATTATTCTCAAGGCATGTTGTGATAGAGATATGGACATCAAAACCTTTGTAAAAGAGTTTTGGCTATTCGGTGTAAAGCAAGCCTACGCCTGTTTGTTTGGTGGCTTTTTATTGGCGCTAATGCTGCTTACCAAGTTCTGGTATCCGCTAGAAGGGCTCCACCGATATGACTTTATCTTTTTAGCGGCTATCGCCTTTCAGCTGTTTCTTATCGTTTTTCGGTTGGAAACTTGGCGCGAGTTCACGGTTATTCTAGTGTTTCATATCGTCGCAACGGTTATGGAATTATTTAAAACCTCTGACGCTATAGGAGCCTGGGTATATCCCGAAGAGTATGTTTTTGGAATTGCCAACGTGCCTCTGTTTACCGGGTTTATGTACAGTGCGGTAGGCAGTTATATCGCCCGGGTCTGGCGCATTTTTGAATTCGAATACTCCTACTACCCACCGAAAAGCGCAACCATACTATTAGTTTCCTTAGTCTATATAAATTTCTTTAGCCATCACTATATTTGGGACATGCGCTGGGTGTTACTGGGCGCTACCATTTTGCTGTTCTACAAAACCACCATTTACTACAAAATAAACAAAACGCATCGCAGTATGCCGCTGTTGCTGGGTTGGTTTTTAGTCGCACTGTTTATCTGGTTTGCTGAGAACATTGCAACCTACGCGAATATCTGGATTTACCCGAACCAGACAGACGACTGGGAAATGGTCTCTGTTGCTAAGCTCAGCTCCTGGTTCTTGTTGATGTTACTGAGCTTTGTTCTGGTCGCTTCTATCAATCAGCTGAAAATAAGAAAAGCGGGGGAGTCAGAGGATCAACGTGTTAAGGCGTGTCCTTGAGTGTTTTAATAAACGTTAAATATGGCAACGTTTATTGCTGAGTACTGACTTGATTGCGACCATTCCTTTTGCTCTCGTAGAGCGCTTTATCCGCAGTTTCGATAAGCTCTGAAGCGTCCATCTGATCGGGGAGGTGGCTTGAACAAATGCAACCTGCTGATAAGGTGCAGGAGAACTTTTGATTGTCCGCGGAAAACTCCATCTCACTAAACGCTATTCGTATTCGGTCAACTATTTTAAAAGCCTCCTGCTCTTGAGTGTTTGGCAAAATAACCAAAAACTCTTCGCCCCCATAACGGCCAACAATGTCAGTTTGTCGAAACCGGTGACGTAGCAAGGCTGCAAGTGATGCGATGACCGTATCTCCGGTAGAATGTCCGTATGTATCATTTACGCGTTTGAAGTGATCGATATCCAGCATGATAATTGATAAGGCGGTTTTTTCCCGACGAGCCCGCATAAGTTCTCGGTCTGCGTGCTCCTTAATGGTTGCGTGCTTTAATAAGCCGGTTAATCCGTCCCTGCTGATTAATTGCTCTAGATTTCGCGCGCGATGCACTCTGGAACGAATAGAGGAAATTAGACGTTCGTTCGAGATAGGCTTCACTAAAAAGTCATCGGCATCAAACAAAAGTGCCTCGGTTTGTTTATCGAGATTGCGTTCGGCTGAAAGGTAAACAATAGGAAGGCTTTCAAACTGCACGTTTTGTCGAACTAACAGCGCTATATCGATACCTGAGTACTCTGGCATTTCCATATCCAGTAGCAGCAATTCAGGCCGAAACTCATTCAGTTCTGAGACAATATTTCTGACGTCGTGGAGAATACTAACCTGCATCCCTTGCGACTCTAGCTCTAGCTTCATTAATGAACAGAGTTCTTTGTCGTCATCAATGAGCATGACACGAGGTTGTGCGGACTTCTCCTCGTTGACGACTGCCTCTAAATGACTGACTAGTTCTGAAAGGTTGATCGGCTTCTTTAAAAAGCTTGTTGCGCGAATTTTCGCGGCTTTTATTCGCTGATCAAAAGCATCGTTTTCGGACAGCATGATAAGCCCTTTAGGAGCTCCTTCTGTGGTTGTGAACAATGTTTTGAAATCTGCTGTGGCATTGAATGGATGGCCGTCCATATCAATAATAGTTGCATCCGGCCAGCCCCCTTTATCCACTAACTTAAGTGCTTCTTTCAGGGTTACAGTGTTGATTTTAAAGTTGAAGTTTACAAGCTGCTTCGAAAATTGGGCGGCTAATTGTTCGTTTTCTTCAATGAGCCATACTTCGCCTTCATGAGCTGAACGGGACGGATTAGTTTTCTGGAGTGTTTTAGCAGTGCTTGCAGACTCACTAGAAGAGGATGCATTATGAACACTAGTTCTATCTAACAGCTGACAAAAACGGGTGACATCATTACTAATTAGTTTAATGATTGTGTCTTGCCCGAACTGACTCGCAGATTCTTTTAATTTTTCGTCAATACGGCGTGCTTCTTCGCTGATTTTATCAAAGCCGAAAGTTCCTGCAGAGCCGCTGATGGAGTGCAGTATAAGATGTATCTCATCAACTCTTTGGTTGGCGTTAGTGAGGCTTAATCCGTCTAATAGAGAAGTTAGTTTCGACTTATCTGACACCAGACGTTCTTTATACTGATCTCGGATAGCCTGGATTTCAGCCTGTAGCTCTTCTGGTACATTATGTTTGCTCATTAGCACGATTCCAGATGTCCTTTAGTTGGGTCGGTAATGTCATTGGGTCAAATGGCTTAGAGATAACGTCTTGGGCGCCGAGTTCTTTTAGCTCTTCAACTTCAGAGTTTAGAACTTTGGCGGTAAAGAATACTACAGGTGTTCCATCTAGCAATCCCTTTTCCTGAAGCTGTTTCAGTGTGTGTGGCCCGTCCAGGCCCGGCATCATAACGTCTAACAATACTAAGTCGGGTTTAAAGTCAGCTATTTGCTCAATTGCCTCGTAGCCCGATGAGCAGATGAGTGATGTAAACCCGCCAACCTTATCGAGAGACAGCTTTGCAATGGCCTGGATGTCTGGTTCGTCATCCACCAATAAAACACGTTTTAACTCAGACATGGGGTCTCCTATTCTCATTATTGCCAGCGAGTTTATCGATCAAATCAACGAAGTTGGTACGCGTAAAATTTGCTTTATCCATAATCGCATCGACACGGCTAGCTTTTTCAAGTGACACCTCGGGGTCGGATGTAACCACGATCTTTATTGCTTCATGAGTGCTGTTTGCAATCTCAATGATGTCGCAACCAGAGCTGTCTGGTGAAAGAATATCGAATATTACAACATCATATTTGTTTGATGATAATTTCTGCTTGGCTTGCTGTATAGAGCTTGCCGTATCGACCTCATAGTTATCTTCTAGTATGGCGGTGATAACAGCAGAGAAATCATCAGAGTCTTCTACATGTAATACGGACTTTTTATTAGAAAGGTTGGTCTTTTTCGGCAGAGAAAACCAAAATCTTGTTTTCTGATTCAGTTCTGAGTCGAAGCCAATGGTTCCACCCATTTTTTCGATAATCGTTTTTGTAATAGCAAGTCCAAGCCCAGTTCCACCTTTATTTCGTGAGTCTGAAGACTCAGCTTGTGCAAAAGGCTCGAATACTCTGTTTTTAAAAGCCTCAGGAATTCCTGAGCCGTGATCAATAATCTCGATAAGAACATTTTGACCCGTCATTGATGCAGTCACCCGAACCTCACCATCATTCGGCGAGAATTTTGCGGCATTTGAGAGTAAGTTGGTCATTGCCTGTATAAACCGAAGTTCATCAACGACGATATGAGCGTCTGTCGATAACGTATTATCGAACTTAATTATCGCGTTCTCTTGTTCGGCATAGCTGCGATTTTCTGCAATGGCTTGGTCTAACAATAATTTGAGCGAATGTTCCTGAAACTTAAAAGTTAAGTTTCCCGAGGTCAGCTTTTCAATGTCGAGTAGGTCATTAATCAGCAGTGTTAATCGTTTACTGTTCCGGTTGGCTAAGTCCAACACATTTTTAGTTTCCTCTGAGAAACTCTTTTCTTCTAGCGATAGCAGTGAGAGAGCGCCAGAAATTACTGAAAGAGGTGTTCTTAATTCATGGCTCACAGTGGATAAAAATTGCGATTTTAATCTTTCAGCTTGTTCTGCGGCTTCTTTCGCGAAGACCAATGACGAAATTTCATGCATTGCGCCCAGCATAGACTGAGGAACGCCGGACTCATCACACTGAATGACGGCATGGCCTTTCATCCAACGCAGTTCCTCGTTATCGGCTCTGATAATACGAAACGTCGTTTCAAGTGGGGGAGGCGCTTCACTAAAGGGGTCTCGATTGAGCGCTCTTCTCTTCAACTTTTCTAGTAGTTGATTAAACTCTTCTCGTTCTTCGTGACAAAACACGGGTTCTATACTTTCATAGTTACCATAAAAGTCGCGATGAGTTGTTCCCGTCAGTGAGTACATCTGCTCATTCCAGAGCATTTTATAATCTTTTAAGTCGAGTTCCCAAACGCCGATATTGGCCACTTTGGTGGCTGATTCTAATCGTTCTTTTAGTTCATTAAGCGTGAGCTGATCATTAATATGTTGGCTGATATCTGTCGCTAACCCTAGATAGCCAACGGGATTGCCGTCGTTGTTAAATTCTTTAGTGACAATCAACTCAACCGGAATGCGCTTTCCGAACTTAGATATGTAGGTCCAGTTATCTTTTTCTGACCCTTCAATGTCTGGTATTGCTGTAAACACAGAAAAACCAGAAATATCTTTATCCAGCTGTGCTGTCAGTATTTTCTCTTTTTTGGTTACTTCATCGGGGTCATGAAAAATTGCTGGTGTTGTTTTATTAATAACCTCGTTGGCTGAATACCCAAGCATGCGCTCGGCGCCGCGGTTAAAGACGGTTATTAAGCCGTTTCTGTCGGTTGCAATGATAGCCGTTTCAGATGCGGCATTAAGCACGTGGTTTAGTTTACTGTTGACATCACTTAGTTCCTTTGTGCGAGCTTTAACTTCGGTTGATAGTGAATTAAGTAAGTTTTGCTGATAGACATGTCGCGTCAAAAAATAAATGCCAAGCACTACAGCAAGAGTGAGGCACCAAATGATAAAGCGAGCAACCCAGAGATTTGGTTCATCTTCTTCAACTGCAATAGCAAGCTGCCAGTCTCCGCTGGGAGTTTCTACAACAGTTGTTGCGGATGCATCAGCAAAAACCGCCGCATCTCCTATAAAAGGGGATGGATTAATGTTTTTGGTGTTGTTGGCATGTTTTAAACCCAGCTGTACTGAGATTTCTGTTTCTTGAATTTCTTCCGTTAACGACTGAAATAAGCGATCTGCGTCTATAACAGCGCTGATTATGCCCCAGTAATTATCATTAAGGTATACCGGGGATCGGTAAATTAGCCCTAAACCGCCCTGCACTAATTCCAAAGGGCCGTCGAGGGCAACAGTGTTTGACTCAATAGTTTGTTTGATCGATGGCCACTGAGATGGCAGGTTTTCGTAGTTCAAGCCTAACGCGGCCTCATTTCCCTCAAGGGGGATAATCCAGGAAAGCTTATTATTAGGGGCAATACCAATATTTCTAAAGAAGGGACTAAATTGATAAACTTGTTTAAGCATTGAGTTTACTTCATCCGAAACAATATCTCCTCGGCGTGCAACAATATATGCCTCGATGCCGTTTGTTAAAAATATCGTCCCATTAAGCTCTGTTTCCAGTTGAGACTTAAGCCTGATAGCAAGCTCCGAGGCGCTGCGTTCCAGATCCGCCCGCTGACTTTTTTTATACTCATAAATAAGGTACTCAGTAGCTCCGATAAAACTGAAAAACAGCAAGGCGGCGATTAGTTTGAGCCAGCGTGAGCTTTTATATGAATGCCGATAATAACTCATTCGTCTACCTCAAGCGCGCATGTGGGCTTTGGCAGCATGATGTAAAAGTCTGTACCAGTTGAATCTGTGATAAAGTCGATGTTGCCTCCTAAGCGATCAACAATCTCTTTTGATATAGACAATCCGAGGCCAGTACCGCCTGTTGCTCGCGTATTGCTTGAGTTTGCTTGGGCGAACTTCTCAAATACTCTGGGCTGAAATTCCTCAGGGATCCCTTCGCCGTTATCCTTTACTGATATTCGAACATATTCGCCGGTTTCTTCAGCAAAGATTTTTACAGTCTCACCTTTTGGTGAGAACTTGACGGCGTTTGAAATTAGATTGGCAAGAACTTGTTCAAACCGTTGAGCATCGACATAAATACAAAGCGACGGATCGATAGGGTATAATTCTAGATTAACTTGGTAACGACGAGAATAGGGCGTATTGCGGTCAATAATCGCTTCCAGTAAAGGAGCGACAAGCAGATTTTCAAAATGCATTTGCATTCTTCCGGCTAGCAATTTTTCGAGATCGAGTATGTCATTAATCAGTAAGTTCATGCGAACACTGTTCTTTTTAGCAACCTCTATCATTTCTGTGGCTTGCGTGGGGAGCTCGCCAAAAGTACCGCCAAGCAATAAGTCAAGGGCACCGGTAATTGATGTTATGGGAGTGCGCAGCTCATGACTTACTGTTGAGACGAAGGCATTTTTAATTTCTTCGTTACGTTTGCGTTCTGAGATATCTTCGATGATGGACCAAATTAGCTTCCTGCCATTGTCGTCATAGACGACCATCCCGTTTAACAGGACAGGGTAACGACTCCCGTCTTTACGAATGTATTCTTTTTCAAAGGGACCATAGCGGCCGGTATCCGCCAAAACTTCCAGTTGCTTGATTTCTTCCTCTTCATATTCGCGAGGTGTCACGTCCCAATAACTTAAAGAAATAAACTCTTCGCGTGTATACCCAGTGGGCGCTAACAGCGCATTATTTAAGTCAACAAACTTCCCTGTTTCGTAGTCGTTTAGTGCAATGCCAATCGGAGACAGTTCAAAAAGACCCCGTAATCGACTCTCACTATTTTCCAGCGCTTCGTTTTTATGTTTAAACTCCAGAGACGAAGAGACCCAGCGGGCGAGCAAGCCTAAAAACTGCTTTTCAGTCTCCTTAAAGGGTTCGCCTCTGGGATGTGCGGAAGAAAAGTTGAGAGTACCAAATGGGTGCCCATTCACGTTTATTGCTAAACCAATGTAAGATTCAAGGCCAAATGCCTCATAACAGGGGTGTTGCCGGTACTTGGATGTCGCCATATTTTCAATGGCAACAGTTTCACCCTCAGACATCACTATTTGGCAATAGGTGTCTTTAAGTGGAAACGTTTGTCCTGTTGTTAAGTCGGCCTCTTCTGGCGCATTATAGGCGATGATCTCATATTCTTGCGCTTGCTCATTAATCCTACTGACAATACCGAGTTCGAGATCCAAGTAGGCGCATGCCAAGTTAAGACCTTGAGTAATGCGCTGAAGCGGGTTCTCAGGAGAAAGTGAGGCGATTTGGTTAAGCGCTTTAAAGGCTGCAAGTTGAGTTTGTAACTCATCTTGGTTTTGTTTCTGCTGCGTGATGTTGAGAATGAATCCATCGAAATAATCAACATCGCCTTCTTCATTTTTTATGGCTCTGCCCTTTTCCTGAGCCCAGCGAATGCCTCCATCGCGGTGCAAAATTCGGTACTCGAGGAGCCACTCTTGATTATTTTCAATGGCTTTTGATACTTCCCGCTCCAATCTCTCTTTATCATCAGGGTGAATAACACTGTCATAGCTACGAACGGTATTCTGAATAAAGTCGGTTGCAGGGTAACCCGACAGAGGGTCTATCTTGTCACTCATGTACAGCATCGTCCAATGCTCATCGTGAAGGCAGCGATACGTCACACCCGGAATATTATTCACAAGTGAGCGAAACTGAGCTTCACTGGCTTTTAATGCTTGTTCACTTTTTACTTGCTGGGTTATATCGCGAACCGCGAATACGTAGTGAGTTTCAGCGCCCACGACGAGGGGGGCACCGTTAACTGATAACGCTTTCCACTCCCCACTCGGCCAATGGATAGCGTGCTGCACATCGCTGATGGATTGACCGGTTCGACGGACAACAGGAAAAGGAAGCTCTTCGGGGGGAAAGAATGACCCATCGATTTTAGTAATTTGCCAGCGCGGGTCGTCAAAGGTTGCATTAGTTTTATCCGGTGATTCCTGTGGCTCTAACCCCAAAACATTGACTGCTTCAGCATTTGCGTAGGTGAATTTGCCCGCCTCATCGAGTACGAAGAAAGCAACAACATTACTGTTAAAAATCTTTTCAAGAAATTCGCGCTGAGACTTTATTTCTCTCTCTGCTTGTTTCTGCTTGGTAATATCTTCATGAGTACCAGCAATGAGAAGAGGCTCGCCACTTTCAGTGGTCGAAACCAACCGCCCGCGGTCATGGACCCATACCCAATGTCCATCTTTGTGACGCATGCGCGCGTTGAAATCATAGAAATCGGTTTCACCCCGAAAGTGTTGTTGTAACAACTCATTAGACTTTTCTAAATCGTCAGGATGTGCAAGCGACATCCAGGTATCAATTGAGATGGGTTCAAGTTCCGCCAGGGTGTAGCCAACGATATTTGCCCAGCGCTCATTAAAAACTGTTTCTCCGGTTTGGACATTCCATTCCCAGGTGCCGACGTTGGTTCCTTCTAAAATGGACTGGAGCCGTTGTTCATTCTTTTTCGTTGCTTTGAGCTTCTCAGTGAGTTTGATTTCATCCTGCACGGCCGACGCAATGTCTTGCAAAATGCTTCTTTCTGCAACAGAAAGTACGCGAGGTCGAGTATCGATAACACAGAGAGTGCCAATCCGAAAACCATCGATACTTTGAATGGGGCAGCCCGCATAAAACCGGATTTTTGGGTCATCAATGACTAACGGGTTATCGCTAAACCGGCTGTCTTCCTTTGTGTCGTTAACTTCAAACACTTTGTCGTTGAGTATGCTGTAGGCGCAGAATGCAAATTCACGTGGTGTTTCTGAAACCGAAAGGCCTTGCTTAGATTTAAACCATTGTCGGCACTCATCGACAAGGGAAATAAGGGCGATTGGCACGTTCAGGGCAGTTTGTGCAATGCGAGATAGTCGATCAAATCGTTCTTCCGGGGGAGAGTCCAGCAGTCCCGTTTCTTGTAACGCTTTTAAACGTTGTTGTTCATTATCTGGGATATCAGCTGATTTCATTTAAACGCTCCACTTTATAACCGCCTCAGAACAATACTATGTAGCTAGGTAAGGAACTGCAATGATTTTGTGCAGAGCGATTCTTAAAAGGTTCCGGAATCAAAGTAGTATTATCGGTTACCATTTTACGAGGCTTTAAAGTAGCCATGTTTAATTGGCTTTCTCCCTTCTTTGGCCGTCCCAGGCAAGCATTGCCGGAGTTAACAGAAGCGTAATAAACGTCGCAACTAGCAGTCCGCCAACCAGTGCTGTAGATAACTGAATCCAGTATTGTCCTGAAGGCGCCCCAACAAAAATATCCCGCTCAAAAAAGTCGACGGTTAAACCCAACACCATAGGTAACAATCCGACTATCGTCGTTGTCGCGGTGAGAAGTACCGGGTTTAAACGTTGCATTGCTGCTTTTACCGCAGCTTCCATCGGCGATAACCCATCCGAGCGGTACTCGTTATATGCGTCAATTAGAACGATATTATTATTTACTACAATACCCGCCAGAGCCATAATGCCGATTCCGCTCATTACTACAGAAAAGGGTTCTTGCCGCACGAGTAATGCAAGCAGCACGCCAGCTAAAGAGAATACAATAGCGGATAGCACTAAAGCACTCTGGAAGAAGCTATTCAACTGTAATAGTAGGACGAACAGCATTAAGAAAATGGCTAAGGCAAATGCCAGTAATAAAAAGCTCATGGCTTCATTTTGGTCGTCAAGCTCTCCGGTAAAATCAAATTCCACACCTTTGGCAAAATCACTCTGCTTGATCTTCTGTCGCAACGTTTCCGTTGCTTCGCCAACAGTCACTCCAGCAACAAGACCTGATTCAATTGTTTGTACGTTGCGTGAATTCACACGAGTGATAATAGTTGGGCTTAAACTGGGCGATAGCTGGACAAAATTCTCTATAGGCATGAGACCTCTGCTTGCTGGAATGCGTAAATTAGCAAGGTCCGCCATTGAGCGTTCTTCCCAGGGATAACGTATACGAATATCGACTTGCTCTGGTGCCGACTCAGGCAGATAAGTGCCAACTAAGACACCATCGGTCAATAGACGCGCTAAGGTACCTAAGGTCGCGACATCGACACCATACTCAGCAGCTTTTTCACGGTCTACATCAATTTTTATCTGTGGCTTAGGGGTCGCCATGTCACTGGAGGTATCAATAAAATCATCTGATTCTTTCATTATCTCGAGTAACTTACCCACGGCTTCAGGCAATAAGTTCCGATCTTTCGCTGACACTTCTATAGAGACGGGACGAGCAGAGGACGGACCGCTTTGTTGTTTTTCAATCTTTAGTGCTATCCCGGGTAAGTTGTCTGTTTTAGCGCGAATACGCTGTATGATTTTTGCGGCAGAATCACGCTCCTGCCAATCCAGCAAATCAATTTGTAGTGTACCAATAATTTCTGAGTCCAGGTTGGCTTTCAGCCTTTCCTCAACTGACCCTATGGTGCGAGAATAAATGCGTTCAATGCCCGCGACCGGCTCAACGGTCTTATCGACCAGCTTAACCAGATTATCAGCTTCACTTACTGATAAATTACCATCGGCTTGAACTTGTATTTGTATACGATCGGCCTCGATGTCAGGGAAAAAGTTTACGCCTTGCCCGAGCTTGCTGTAGAGGAAAAATGAAAGTAATAAGACAAACAGGCTGACCAGCAAAGCAAGTAACGGCTTACCTACCATATAGCTGACCAAAGACTGGAGTTTTGAGCCTTTGTCTGGTGCTTTCTCTGATTGTGAGGTCACTGATACTTTGCTTTTTACTGATGAGCCAATTATCGGAACGAAAACCAGTGCCATGAGCAAAGACATGAGCAGTGTTATGATAACAGTGGCGGGCAGATAAAACATAAATTGCCCGGCCATACCCGGCCAAAAGAGCAGTGGTATAAATACGGCGAGGGTGGTCATTGTCGACGCAATAATAGGCCACGCCATGCGTTGCGAAGCTGCCAGGTAGGCTTGTAATCGGTCTTGTCCCTGTCGACGATAGCGCTCCGCAAGGTCGACCACAACAATGGCACCATCGACTAACATTCCAATCACTAAAATGAGTGCGAACAGCACCACGATGTTCAGGGTTATACCCAGCAGTTGCAGCGTCAAGATGCCGCCAAGAAATGAGCCTGGAATCGCAAGAGCAACGAGCAGGGAAGCTTTGACGCCCAAAGCCACCACAACAGTTAGTATGACCAGAATAATGGCGAGAATGACATTGTTTTCAAGGTCGCCCAGAAATTGCTTAACATCGTCGGCCTGGTTTTGCATATAAGCGACATTAACGGTTGCAGGCCAGTCGGTGCGCTCCTGTTCGACCATTTGGGTTACACGGTCGACAACGTCAATCACATTAGCGCTGCTCAGTTTTGTAATATCAAGTGCTATCGACGGTTGACCATCAATACGGGCGTAACTGACGGGATCTTTAAAGGTGCGTCGAACTTCAGCGACATCGCTTACCCGTACGACATTATTGGGCGTAGTTTTTACCGGCATCTCGAATACATCGACAATGTTTTCAATGGTGCCAGGGATGGCGACGCTAATGCGCCCTGCTCCGGTATCCATTGCACCCGCGGTAACCAGAAGGTTGTTATTACTAATAGCTTGCGATACTTCCGCTAAAGAAATGTTGTAAGACTGCATGGCTAACGGTTCGATGATGATCTCTAACAGATCTTCACGATCACCGGACATATCAACTTCGAGTACACCATTAAGCGTTTCAAGTTTATCCTCTAAGTTACGTGCCAGTTGGATTAAGTCCCGTTCGGGAATATTGCCTGAGAGCGCGACCGTTAAAATGGGGAATAACGACAGATCAACTTCTTGCACTGTGGGCTTCTCAGCATCGGATGGTAAATCTTGCTCTGCTTTTTCAGTTTCATCTTTGACATCACGTAATGCTTTTTCGTTATCGAAGCCTGCGGCAAACTCCAGTTGCAACATGGCAAAGCCTTCACCGGCTTGAGCGGTTAAAGTATCTAAACCGTCGATGCTTTGTAATTTTCGCTCAAGCGGCTCGACCAATAAGCGTGCGCTGTCTTCGGTTGAAATGCCAGGGTAGCTTACGGTGACCGTGAATACCGGAATGTCAATTTCAGGGGCTGCTTCTTTGGGAATTGTGGCGTAGGCGATGCTGCCCATTATAAACAACACAGCGAGTAACAGTATCGCTGCGCGATTGCGTGAGAAAGCGGCGGCAATAAAGGCTTTCATTATAATTCCTCGCCTTTGTCATAATCAGCAGGTACGGGTTTGGGGGTAACTTTTTGACCGGCGGTCAACGAACTATGGCTAATGATGACTAAACGCGTTTCGTCATCCAGCCCGCTGACCCATAAGGCATTAACGTCTGCCTGCTCCACAGTAACTGGAGAAAAACGTGTTTCGTTATTGTCATTAATGGTTAAAACACCCATGCGGCCAGCCGCATCTATTTTGATTTGGGCCGCAGAAATTTTGTGTGCTTTAACGTTGTTGGTTTCAATAGTGACTTCGGCACTCATACCGGAAGGGATAGGGTCGTTCTGGTTTGGGATGGTTATTTCAACGCGAAATGTCCGGGTCTGCGGATCGGCAATAGGAGCGATAAAGCTGACCTGTCCCTGACGATCAGTACCACCGATAAGTTTGACCGTCGCGGGCATGTTGAGTTTGAGCCTGTGAATTTGACTTTGTTGTACGTTAATAATGGCGATTAACGGATCGTTATCGATAAGCTCTAGCACTTGATTGCCAGCTGACACATAAGCACCTTGCTCAATAAAGCGTTGATTGATAACGCCGCTGACCGGTGCTGTCAGTTTAGTATTTTCAATATCAAAGGTAATACGGCGAAGCTGTGCTCGTGCTGCTTCTAGTTGTGCTTCTAACGCCTGGAGTTGAGACTGGGACGACAAATTTTGTTCGATGAGCTTTTTAGTCGCATTGAAATCGCTTTGTGCCTTTGTTAGTTGAGCTTCTGCCTGAGTACGTTGAACTTCGCGATCATCAATGGAAAGTTTTGCAATGACGTCACCCTGGCTGACCTCAGCACCACTGTCGGCAATCATTTCGAGCATGCCGTCAGTACGTGCTCGAATATTAAGTTGCTGATTTGGTCTAATTTCGCCGTTTAGTGTCAACTCGCGAGCCACAAGCTGGGCTTGACTATTTCTTACTGCAACTGACGGTAAACTGCTCTCAGTTGCGCTTGTCTTTTCGGTATCGCCTCTGAAGATGAAACCACTGGCTATCCACAAAAAAACCAAGGTTACGATGGCAATAAATACGGCTGTAGAGCTACTGATTCGGCCTTGCTGCTTGTGCAGTGAGCCACGTGATGATGAGGTCATTGATGTTGCACCTAAATAATTTAAATGTTTTCGTCAAACGTCAATTTTTCTGACTATTGAGCATGGCTTAGCGTTCGGATTTCAACTCCAGCAGCAACTTTTTCACGCTTTCATCGTAGAGTGTATTAAACCTTTCCAACTCAGTAATTTTCTCCTGAGCTCTAGTATTCTTAATACTTGCTTTGGCTTCCGTTATTATCTTTTTCGCTTCTTGATGCTGTTTTATCTTTAATTCCAGCAGCGAATCATAAGGGTTGGTACGCATTACAAAATGGTTTTGGCGCTTTCCAGGCAGCGCTCTGCGTTCGACCAGCTGAAGCATTTCCAAAAAGCGAATATTGGTGCTGACACTTCCTTTACTTATTTCAAGTAAGTTCATGAGATCGGCTGTATTTAGTGGGGCATCAGATATGATAAGAGCCGCAATTATTTGCCCAGCAATTCGAGAAAGACCATAGCCCTGAGTGTGCATGCCCATATCGGTAATAAACTGCAATTCTGCTTCGGTAAGCTTATTCATAGTAAAAACTTGTTAATTTGGATAATTTTAGATTAATCTGTTTAATCTGTTCAGTCAAGATTAAACAAATAAAACGAGTTAACGCCAAGTGTGGATACTCCAATAAAAAATGGGTTACGAGGTTCTAGTGAATTAAGTATTATGGGTATGCGAACTTATTATTGGCTATGATGGAGTTTAATTTTAATCATAAGCCAACACGGTTTGGCTCGATTGGAACAAACTTGGTACACCGCCAGAAACTAAAAAGCCCCGCACATTGTGCAGGGCCTTTAGAATAGTGGTGCCGGAGGCGGAATCGATAAGATCTAATAACTTATTGTTTTATAGTGGATAAAAAATATTAAGATTCAAGCGTGTTACTTACCTTGTTACTAAAACTTCAGCTTTAGTTTTTTGATTGAAAGCTTTTTCACAAATGAATCTTTTAACTTTTTGGCTATGCCCAATACTCGCTTAACACGTTGAACATAGCTATAGTGGTCTGCAACTTGTGAACGTGTAGTGGCAAATAAATTCGGGTAAGCGGATTAAATGGTTGATCTTACCTTTGCATGAGAGTGAGACAGACCGGCATCTCATCGGATTATCTGGTTGATGCTTCACCTACTGCTGGTGCATGTTTCCTTCGCTAATTCCAGCAAGAACCCCACACGCCTCAACTTCCCGCTCATCGTTGCAACTCGCTCTCAGTGAAACGAGTTGTTTCTCAAGCGCTTGCAGAGCGGTTATCTGCGACCGCACATGAGAGATGTGATCATCGAGCAAGGCGTTGACGGCGGTACAAGGCTGATGAGGGTCGTCCTGATAGCTCTGTAGTTCGTGAATCTCAGCCAGTGACAGGCCCAGGATTCTGCAGCGACGGATGAAGGCCAGCCCCTCACCATGCTTCTCGGTATAGACACGGTAACCGTTGTCCTGCCGATCAGGCGGCGGCAACAAGCCCTGCTGTTCATAGAAGCGGATCGTCTGTGTTTCGACCCCTACCAACTGCGCCAACTGACCAATGCGCATCAGCCTCCTCCCCAACGGATTCTTTACTCTATTGACCTTATAGTAGCTTTATAGTTTAAAATGGTACCACAACATTGTTCAAGTGGAGTCGTATCATGAGCAAATCCTGTGGTGGCGCCTGTGGCGGTGATGCAACGTCCGCAGCGGATACCGATATACAGGCCTCCTCCGAGGCGCCAGGGAGATGGGTCAGTGTTTATGCCGTGCCGAAGATGGACTGTCCATCAGAAGAACGAATGATTCGCCTAGCCCTGAACGGCTTTGAGGAGATTCGGGCGCTGTCCTTCGACTTGTCGAACCGCCGGCTGAAGGTCGTGCATGACGGCGAGGTCGAGCCCGTCACCTCGAAACTGAAGACCTTGGGGCTAGGCGCCTCGCTTCAGGAAACCGTCGCTGCAAATCCGGAGACCATCAAGGCCGCCGAGTTTTCGGCAGCTTCTGCTAAGCAAGAATCCGGGACCCTGCGCTGGTTGCTCGGCATCAATGCACTTCTGTTCGTGGTGGAAATGACTGCCGGTCTGATCGCCCAGTCCACCGGCCTGATTGGAGAATCCCTGGACAATTTTGCCGATGCGGCGGTGTACGGGCTTGCCCTTTATGCGGTTGGACATAGCGTGAAAATGCAGGTACGTGCCGCGCATCTTGCTGGTGTACTGCAACTGATCTTGGCTGTGGGCGTGCTCGTAGAGGTGGTGAGACGCTTTGTATCCGGTAGTGAGCCTGAATCGCTGGTGATGATGGCTATCGCATTCGTCGCATTGATTGCCAATACCAGTTGTCTGCTGCTCATATCCAAACATCGGGAAGGCGGGGCGCACATGAAGGCAAGCTGGATATTCTCGGCCAACGACGTGGTGATCAACCTGGGGGTCATCACCGCCGGCGCCCTGGTCGCGTGGACCGGTTCCAATTATCCGGATCTGATTATCGGCACCATCGCGGGGGGCATTGTACTTAACGGTGCCAGACGCATTTTGGCGTTGAAGGGTTAAATAATGCTCATTATTGGCAAAAAGCTCTCGCCGTATGCCCTATTGTCCATATCGGGCCTGCTGGCAGCGTCTGATCAGGCTGTAAAGTGGCTGGTGCAGCAATCAATGGCCTATGGCGAGTATGTTTCGGTGACCCCGTTCTTTAACTGGGTGCACCTATGGAACACCGGTGCCGCATTCAGTCTTTTTGCGAATGGTGGAGGCTGGCAGCGCTACTTTTTTATCGGAATCGCGGTAGTGGTCTCGATTTTTTTGATCAAGCTGATCCTTGAAAATCGTCATAAAGGAGAAGCCATCGCTTACAGTCTTATCCTCGGTGGCGCCATGGGCAACCTGATTGACCGGGTCTTTCGCGGCTATGTTGTGGATTCCTTTGATTTCTATTGGCGAGACTGGCATTGGCCGGCCTTCAACCTGGCTGATATTGCAATTGTCCTCGGTGCCTTACTTTTCGTTTCCAGCAGCTTGTTGGGTAAAAAAGCAAACACCAATGCCGAGCCGGATGGATCTGACTGACACCTACGCCTATACAACACCATGACCGAACTTCCCGACAACATCCTTCACCTGCCGCAATACCAAGTACTGGGCTGCAAATCAACCGACGACGAAATGCACTTCCAGGTGGACGTGCCCGATCCCATCGCCTGCGAGGAATGCGGCGTGCAGGGTGAGTTCGTACGGTTCGGCAAGCGTGACGTTCCCTATCGTGATCTGCCCATCCACGGCAAGCGGGTCACTCTCTGGGTGGTCCGCCGCCGATACACCTGCCGGGCCTGCAAGACAACATTCAGGCCCCAGCTACCGGAGATCGGTGGACGGATTCCGTATGACACTGCGGCTGCATGAGTACGTGGAGAAGGAATCCTTCAACCACCCCTACACCTTTGTGGCGGCACAGACCGGCCTGGACGAGAAGACGGTGCGCGACATCTTCAACGCCCGCGCCGAGTTCCTGGGGCGCTGGCACCGCTTCGAGACGCCCCGCATCCTGGGCATTGACGAGCTATACCTGAACAAGCGCTACCGCTGCATTCTGACCAACATTGAGGAGCGAACCCTGCTCGACCTGCTGGCCACCCGCCGCCAGGACGTGGTGACCAACTACCTGATGAAGCTGAAAGACCGGCAGAAGGTCGAGATCGTCAGCATGGACATGTGGAACCCCTACCGGGCAGCGGTCAAGGCTGTGCTGCCCCAGGCCCGTATCGTGGTCGATAAGTTCCATGTGGTGCGCATGGCCAACGATGCCCTAGAGAGAGTGCGCAAGGGCCTCAGAAAGGAGCTGAAACCGTCCCAGAGCCGGACTCTCAAGGGAGACCGGAAAATCCTGCTGAAACGCGCTCACGAAGTCTCAGACCGGGAGCGCCTCATCATGGAGACCTGGACAGGCGCGTTCCCGCAACTGCTGGCCGCCTACGAGCACAAGGAGCGCTTCTACGGCATCTGGGACGCCACCACACGGCTCCAGGCAGAAGCCGCCCTGGACGAGTGGATAGCCACCATCCCGAAGGGCCAAAAGGAAGTCTGGAGCGATCTGGTCAGGGCAGTGGGAAACTGGCGCGAAGAGACCATGACCTACTTCGAGACGGACATGCCCGTCACCAACGCTTACACGGAGTCCATCAACCGACTGGCCAAGGACAAGAACCGTGAAGGGCGCGGTTACTCCTTCGAGGTGATGCGGGCACGAATGCTCTACACCACGAAGCACAAGAAGAAGGCACCGACTGCGAAGGTCTCTCCTTTCTACAAGAAAACCATCGGTTACGGACTGCCGGACTTCGCAGAGGAACTCAACTACGGAGTCGATCTATCAACCATCTGAGGGTGGTATCAGATTGATGGGGTGAAGGTGCCCCATCAACCATTAAATCCGTATACCCATAAATTCGTGCTTCTGATCAGAGATGAAAAGCTATACTTGTTGCTTTGGTTAAAGTGAATTAGCTATTTATCAACATTTTTCCATGGGCCGAACGCTATAAAGTAAAGAAGAATGATATTTGCGATAGGGATAACAATCAGAAGACCCAATGGACCAGGGTAGCCAACTCGTTGGCAGATACGCCATGCGGGAACAATAAAAATAGCTCCCACAATCAGCATCCATAGAAAGCCCATACCTGCGAACATTTCGTGATTCATCATTATCTGCTCCTTATTTGACATGCGTTAAAATGACGTTAGACTAAAGTTTATTAAATTGCAAAAAGCAGGGTGCTCGTGCTAATTCGAATTCTGTTATTAATGACAGTGCTATTGGTGTCGATGTCGTTTTCGCAAACGGCAGAAGCTCACGCATGTCATGATAACAGCCAAATGCAGCACAGCATGATGTACGAAGCCGACACAAACGATTGCGAGCATGAGACGCAAAAGCACAACTCGTGCTGTGCTGACATGACCATTCGGCATTGCTCCGGCGGCTCGGTTTTATTTGTCGGACAGTCTTCTTCGGTTAATGCCGCTGCAGTTAACCTCTCTGCCAAAGTCGATGCGCCCATCGACACCTCAATTCGTGCTAAACACGCGTCTAATTTATTCCGTCCCCCAATAATTACCGCTTAATAAGTTACTAGAAATTTAACACACGCTCGGCGTGTTTCCTTAAAACTTATTAATCGGTGAATAATTATGTCTATCAAACGCAATATCGCTGTTTTGGCGATGCTGTTTTCCGTGTCTGTATCTGCAACCGATGTAGAAGAGCAGCAACTAACCGTTCTAAAAGATCCCAACTGCGGTTGCTGTGAAAAGTGGTTACAAGCTTTACCCGATAGCTTTAGTGTGTCCGTACAACATCCGAACAACCTGACCCAACGAAAACGTGACTCCGGTATTAGTGCCGAGGTCCAATCCTGTCATACCGCTATTTCTAGTAATGGCTATGTCTTTGAGGGGCACGTTCCTCCTACATTGGTTTCTCATTATTTAGCTGGGAAAAAGTCAGCCAATGGCATTGGATTAACTGTTCCTGGCATGCCGGTAGGGTCTGTTGGTATGGAAATGGGTACTCGGTTTCAACCGTATACGGTCTATGAAATCAAAAAGGACGGTTCAATTACACCTTATAAGCAGATAGCAAGTTTAAAGCAGCAGCAAGCACTCTCAAATGGAGGGCTTTAGCTATGGGATTTGGCGGCATGAGTATGGTTCAGTTAGGAGTTTTACTGGTTATTGTCATTCTTCTTTTTGGTAGTAAAAAGCTACGAACCCTGGGCTCCGATCTTGGTAGTGCGATTAAAGGGTTTAAATCATCGGTTTCTGATGAGCCGTCTGATAAGGAACAGGACGTTCAACGTTATCAAAATTTAACCTCAAAAGAGGAGCGTCATAATGAGCAATGAGTTTAACAAAGGGCGTCGAAAGTTTATTAAATCTGCATTCACTGTGGCGTCTGCTTTAGCAATCGCCAAAGTAGCCCCAACTTGGGCTGCTCCTCAGGGACGCAGTTTTAAAGATCAGATCCTGACAAACGATGAGATTGATCTGACCATTGCAAAGTCCCCACTGCTCGTGGGAAATAAAGTAGGAGCACCAATAACCATCAATGGCCAAATGCCGGGCCCTTTGATTCGTTTAAAAGAAGGGCAGCGAGCAAAGCTAAATGTGACTAACCGGTTGTCGGAAGACACGTCAATTCACTGGCACGGAATTATATTGCCGGAGAATATGGATGGCGTGCCTGGCGTATCTTTCGAAGGGATAAAGCCAGGACGAACGTTCAAATACCGCTACGATGTCGAGCAAAACGGAACTTATTGGTATCACAGCCATTCCGGTTTGCAGGAGCAATTGGGACACCTGGGGCCGTTAGTGATTGAACCGAAAGACGGAGACATTGGTGCTGATCGAGAACATACCATTATTCTCAGCGACTGGACATTCGAAGATCCGGATACCGTGTTTCGTAACTTGAAAGTTGCGGAGGGGTACTATAACTATCAAAAACGTACGATATTTGAGACCTTCGAGGACGTGCGACAGCAAGGGTTAGAGAAAACCTGGAAGCAACGAGAAATGTGGGGGCAAATGCGAATGAGCCCCCGTGATATTGCGGATGTGACGGGCAGTACTTATACCTACCTGATGAATGGCCGCGATTCACAGATGAACTGGTCAGCATTGTTTAAGCCTGGTGAAAAAGTACGCCTGCGTATCATTAATGGTTCGGCAATGAGTTTCTTCGACGTAAGAATCCCTGGATTGGAGATGACGGTAGTGGCCGCTGACGGGCAGCCTGTGAAGCCAGTGCCAGTTGACGAGTTCCGCATTGGTGTGGCGGAAACCTACGATGTAATTGTCCAGCCTAAGCAAAACAAGCCTTACACTATTTATGCTGAGAGCTTTGATCGAAGTGGTTATGTCAGAGGTACATTAACGCCGGAACTTGGTCTTGAGGCTGAAGTGCCTGAACTACGGCAAGTTCCTGAGCGAGGCATGGCCGCTATGGGCATGGGAGCGATGGCGATGTCCGGTGATATGAAAGGCAATAGCATGAATATGAAGCATATGGGCGGCAATAACAGCCATATGACGCATAAAATGACACACAAAAAAGAGCTCCCGGTCGAAAACATTAAAATCAAACACCGTGAGTCCGGACATGGCGCCGGGGCGGCTATGATTGCTACAAACCCGGTAAGCCGTTTGCATGAACCCGGGATTGGATTGGAAGACGTTGATCATAAAGTCTTAGTGTATACCGACTTGGTCGGCGCGCATGAATGGCCGGATACGCGGGAGCCCGAACGACAGATAGAGCTGCACTTAACGGGTAATATGGAGCGTTACATGTGGTCTTTCGACGGGAAGAAGTTTACCGAAGTGGATGGCCCGGTTCAGTTTCATCATGGAGAACGACTGAGGTTGGTGATGGTAAACGATACGATGATGGACCACCCCATACACCTACACGGTATGTGGATGGAACTTGAAAACGGACAGTATCCACGCCCACGCAAACATACGATTAGCCTGAAGCCGAGCGAAAAAGTGTCGTTATTGATAACGGCAGACGCGCCGGGTAGTTGGGCGTTCCACTGTCACCTGTTGTATCACATGAAAGCGGGTATGTTCCGTGTGGTCAATGTCGCATAAGGAGGACAATTATGTACGGTAAATCATTATTAGTGGGTGCGGCGTTGTTGCCAGGTTTAGCAGTCGCCGGACATGCGAAAGAGGACTGGCCTGAACCCGTCAAAGAATATTACACCGGGCAAGTACTGTTCGATCGGTTGGAGTTAACGCGAACCAACGAGGAAGAGAACCTAGCCGTCTGGGACATGATGGCTTGGTATGGCGGTGACTATCACCGAGCTGTTTTCAAGAGTGAAGGGGAGAATGTTCAAGACGACGGTGAGCCCACTGACTTGGAAAGTGCCGAACTGCTGTATGGATACTTGGTGTCTCCGTTTTGGTCGTTTCAGGCCGGTATTGGTACGCGAGGTACCTTATCGTCGGACGCGTCTATGGAAAATTATGCTGTCGTGAGTTTTATGGGGTTGGCGCCCTATTGGTTCGAAATGGATAACTCGCTGATGGTGAATGAAGAAGGCGACGTCCAATTTGTTAGCGAAACTGAGTACGAGTGGCAGCTCACACAAACATCGTACTTACAGCCTCGCATTGAGTTTACAGCCAACCTGACAGATTCAGACAAATATGAACGGCAAAGTGGCTTGAGCAACTTGCGTGTGGGGTTGCGTTATCGTCACGAAATCAGTCGTGAGTTTGCACCCTACATTGGTGTTTATTGGAACGGCGCGTTAGGCAACACGGCAGATGAAATGAAACGAATGGGTGAGGACACCACAGAAACAGGCGTGGTCTTAGGGGCCAGAGTTTGGTTTTAATGGATGATAAAACAAAGAGGAAACAACATGAGAAACTTATTTAAATTAGCATTCGCCACCGCTTTATTTTTTAGTGCATGGGCCAACGCCCATGTCGGCATGACATCCAGTAGCCCGGAAGACGGTGCGACTTTGTCGGAGTCACCGGCGGAAATTACGATGAATTTTTCCGGTGATGTTCGCCTGGCTAAAATTATGCTGCACTCAGACGACGGTAAGATGCACCCGTTGGACTTTTCTATGAGTATGACACCTAAAGCAGCGTACGAAATTACTGTTAAAAACAACCTGCCGTCAGGTGGTTACACGGTTTACTGGACAGCTATGGGTGGGGACAGTCATAAAATCTCGGGTGATTTTAGCTTTGAGGTGAAATGATGACCTTTTGGAGTGTGGCCAGTGTTTTAACGCTGGCCTTCATATTCTGGCTCAATGCGGTGATGACGGCCTCGCCTTATATCGTTTATTTGTCCGGTTTAAAAAAGCAGTCTGAACGAAAGAATAGCGTTGCTGCGTTGCTTTTATTGCTAGCAAGCCTTCTGTATTTTTTTCTAAAAGTTGGTAGTTTTGCTGCAGAAGGGCTTGCTGGAATGGCCGACTCGACATATATGCAATTTATATGGGCTGGTCCTGTTGGGTTGTTCATGCAACTTCAGATAGCGGTTGCTATTGCTTGGATTGTTTACTCCGTTGTTAAGCTAAAACGTATAAAGTGGGTGCTATATGTTGTCGCCATTGGACTCATGGGATGGAGCTTTTTAAGTATTGGTCACGGCAGTGACGCCGTCTGGTGGGGAAAGCTAGCGCTTTTAACACACTTGTTAGTCGCTTGGGTTTGGTTCGGCAGTCTTAACTCATTGCGAAAGCTGGCAACGTCGGTACCGCTTGCTAAAGCGAAAGCCATTATGGAGCGTTTTGGTGTGCATATGTCTGCAGCGGTTCCAATACTCCTTATTGCGGGCTTGGTTATGTATCGTAGTGCAACAGGGCGATGGATGCCAGAGCTGCCGCTTACGTCGTATGACACGGTACTACTAGCGAAACTTGTGTTTGTGGCGCTGATTCTCCTTGTTGCCGCATTGCATAAATTAAAGTTCGTACCGCAATTAAATGATAACGCGGCCGCCAAGCGACTCAAAAACTCCATAACGGCGGAAATGGTATTGGCTGTCACTATTTTTACCCTGGCCTCTGCGCTAAGCAGCGCGTTTTCCCCTAGTTAATGTAAGGAATAATAAGAATGAAATTATTCATGAGTGTTTTTATGGTTTCGGTGCTGTTTATTTCAGCGCCTAGTAGTGCCGAGGAAGTATCTGAACCGACAGTTGTGCTTGATAGGTTTCGAACGGCTTTGACTGAAGGTGACACGGAAGTCGTTAAAGATGTGCTTTCCAATGATGTGTTTATCTTTGAAGGTGGTGGTGTTGAACGATCCTTGGCCGAGTACAGTGCTCATCACCTTAAGTCAGATATTAAGTTTAGCCAGGCGGTTCCTTCACAGTTGCTTGAAAGGACAGTACAAGAAGCCGATGGCCTTGCTGTGATCACTTCTCGGTATAGCGTTTCCGGGGAGTATAACGGGCGTGAGGTTGATTTAACGATGAATGAAACCGTAACCGTATCAAATACGACTGAGTCTGGCTGGAAAATTATCCGGATCCATTGGTCCAACTGAGTTCAATCACAGGAGCTGATTATGGCAGAACACGATCATGAACACGGACATCAGGATTATCAGAAAAGCAGCCTGAGTCTTTGGGGGGCGGTGTCGCTGGGGACTGGTGTGATGATTGGCGCTGGTATTTTTGCACTGACCGGACAAGTTGCTCAGCTGGCAAGAGAGTGGTTTGTCCTGGCGTTTGTGTGCGGCGGTATCATTGCCGGCTTTAGCGCTTACTCTTACGTTAAGTTGGCGAAAGCCTATCCGTCAGCGGGCGGTATTGCGATGTTCCTCAGTAAAGCTTATGGAAAAGGAAGTGTGACGGCGATATTCGCACTCTTGATGTACTTTTCTATGGTCATTAATGAAAGTCTAGTCGCTCGCACATTTGCGTCCTATACAAGCCAGTTAATTTCTTTTGAAGCGCAGTGGCTTATTCCGTTGTTGGCGGTTGGGTTGCTGCTCTTCGCATTTTTTATCAATATTTTGAGTAATCAGTTTATTCAAACGTTCTCGTTCTTTATGGCCTTTGTGAAGGCTTTAGGATTGGTGATTTTAGCCGCTGGTGGTTTGTGGGCTTCAGGCATTCAGTTTGAATCGATATCTGCTATTCCAGAAGAAGCTTCGGGTGGCGGTATTTTAGCGGGTATTGCTTTAAGCATACTTGCATACAAAGGGTTTACAACAATAACGAATAGTGGCGGTGAAATTGTTGAGCCTAAGAAGAACGTCGGGCGTGCCATTATTATTTCGCTGGTTATCTGCGCGCTAATATACGTTCTGGTCACTCTGGCGGTTGGCTCGAGCCTGTCCATAGATGAGATTGTGAAAGCGAAGGACTATGCGCTTGCTGAAGCAGCCAGACCCGTCTACGGTGAAACTGGACTCTGGGTGACGGTTGCGTTTGCAATTGTAGCAACGGTATCAGGAGTGATTGCCAGCGCGTTTGCCGTTTCAAGAATGTTAGCCATGTTGACCAATATGAAGCTTGTTCCACACAGTCATTTTGGCATGCCAGGTTCCATTCAGAAGCATACGCTGGTTTACACCATTGTTATGGCTATGATCTTAGCGGCATTCTTCGATTTGAGTCGAATTGCGTCACTGGGCGCTATTTTTTATATCGTGATGGACATTGCGATCCACTGGGGCGTATTACGGCATCTAAGGCAAAAGGTGAATGCCAATATTTACATACTTGTCAGCGCAATCACGCTAGACGTCATCGTTTTAGTCGCTTTTATATGGGTGAAATGGACGAGCGATCCGCTGGTGATTTGGGCGTCTCTTATCGGTATGGCATTGATTGCCGCTGGTGAGATTTTGTTTTTACGTAAAAAGCGTTAAGAAAAAGAGCGCATAGCGCTCTTTTTCTAGTTCATTGTAAAAAACATCCAGACAGCCATAGCGACCATCATGAGGTTTTCAGTGAGCGAAATGAAGCCTAACGGCACATTACTGGAGCCACCGACACAGGCACATTTTAGCTCGCGTTTGTCGACATAAACGGCTTTAAACACCGATATAGAGCCTACGATGCCGATGAATAATGCGACGGGTATGGATATGACATGGGCGAATTCGGCTGCCATTAACAGACCCGCCAAGCCTTCGGCATAGGGATATATACGGCCATAAGGCACCCATTTTTTGGCGAGAAGATCGTAATTGAGAAACATGGTAGAGAACTTCTCTACGTCCTGGAGTTTGAGCAAGGCCAGAACCACCATAGAGAAACTGATGAACCACTCGATGGTTTGTACGGTAAATACGCGACCAAAAGACAACCACGACGTGGCTACAGAGAGGAGTGCCGTCATAGTAAATAATGCAATAACGGGTCGGTAACTGGTTGCGTCAGGGTCAGGAAGAGGCTTTCCAAGAAAGGCTCGAACCTCCTCGTACCCACCGATACGTTTATCACCAATAAACACTTGTGGAGTGGTATCGACGTCGTGCTTTTCCTTGAATTTGTCGGTTTTTTGACGACTCTCTAACAGATTGTCGTCTACTTCGAAGCCATTGGCTTTAAGTAAGTGCCGGGTTTTTAGCCCAAAAGGGCACTGGTGATCAGGCGTTGACATTCTGTAAAGCGTAGCTTTTTGAGTTGACTGACTCATAGCCAAGTTCCTTACGTAAAAGTTATGTATTCATGTACGCATTATAGTCGGCAAAAGATTAAAAGCATCAATAATCAGAAGAGGGTAAAAATTCATTAAAAATGAAAAATTATTTTTATTTTGAAAAAAGTGGACAACTTTTTTTATTGCTTTTCTAGCTATCTTGAAGAGCTTATTTTAAAAGATTATTGATACATGAGGATAACTTAAAGTTGAATATACAACCTCTATAAGCTTTGCTATTAAAGGATTTTTTATACAACTTTAATCGTTTTTAGCTTGACTAAAATCCTAAGGTTTCTATTCTGAAGGTTGTATAAACAACTTAGATGGCAGTACGAAGTCTAATCGGAAAGTAAAATAATTATAATTTAATCGAGGTGACAAAATGCAAAAGTTATTTAAGTCTGCTGTCGCTATAGGCGTATCTGCGGCACTCTTTAATACAACAACCGTTTGGGCTCAGTCAGGGCCTGGTGATACTGAAGCCGAAAACGTTGAGAAAATCACGGTGACCGGTTCGCGAATTCAGCGAATCGAAGCCGAAAGTGCTGCTCCTGTTCAGGTTTTTACGGCGGAAGATATTGAAGTATCGGGAATGACCTCGGTAGAAATGATTTTACAGAGAATGTCAGCCTCCGCTGGTTTTGCTGGCAGTCAGAGCAATGCTTATTGGACAGGTAATGGCTACGGTACCGCTCAAGTTAATTTGCGTGGACTGGGCATTAACCGAACACTTGTGCTTCTGAATGGCCGCCGTGTTGTAAATGGTGGGACCGGTGCTAATAGTTCAGTCGACTTAAATATGATACCTGTCGAAATGATCCAACGTATCGAAGTACTGAAAGACGGCGCTTCAGCGATATACGGTGCGGATGCTGTAGCAGGTGTGGTCAACATCATCACTCGTAAAAGTTATGACGGCTTTACTATAGAAGGGCGCTTGGGCTCGACAGATGACGGTGAGGGCCAAGACCGTAAAGTTAACATGATCTTTGGCGCCAGCAGCGACAAAGGTCGCATAATGGCGACTCTAGGCTACCGTTCTTCCGATGAGGTCAATATGGCTGATCAAGCCGGCTGTGCTTTGGGTGAATTAACACCAGGCCAACTGGATTGCTTCGGGAGTTCAAGTACCATTGGGGGTAGAGCAACCATATTGACGGGGCCAAATGCTGGCGAACGGATTAATTTCAGTCAAGATGCGGACGGTAACGGGGACTTTTATGAACCCTACAGCTCTGAAAAACACAACTTTGCATTTTTTCCTTACCTAAATTCGGTTAACCCAATTACAAACTGGAATTTCTCCGCTTTCGGGGATTATCAACTGTCGCCAGATACGACGGTATTTACTGAAGTTTTATACAACAATCGAACATCCGATCAATTAGCGACACCCGGAACATTAAGAGGTATTGAGTTTGATGCCAGCCACCCAACAAACCCAACGGGTGAAACAATTCGACTTGAAGGTCGTCGCTTATTAGAAGGTGGACCAAGAACGTTCTTTCAAGATGTTAATACGTTCAGAACGGTCGTCGGCATGAATGGTGTTATTGGCTCAGGTTGGAACTGGGAAGTTGCTTATAACTATGGCCGTAATACAGCCATTGACGGCATGACCAATATAGTCAACATGCAGCGTCTATCTGCGGGTTTAGATCCGAATACTTGTGGCTCCAACGGCATTCCTTGTATTGACTTGCTGGGGTACGGTGACCTGTCTCAAGAAGCTTTGGACTACATTATGTTTCGGACGACTGACAACGGTGGTAATGAGCAGCGTTCATTGACAGCAAATATTTCCGGAGACTTATTCGAAATGCCTTCTGGATGGGTTCCTGTCGCTTTTGGTGTTGAACACCGTAAAGAGAAAGGTTGGCGAAACCCGGACTCATCAATTGTCGCTGGTATTATGAATACTAACCAAGCAGATCCTATTGAGGGAAGCTATACGGTCGATGAGGTGTATGGTGAAACTTCGTTACCTTTATTAGCTGACTTACCGTTGGTTCAATCTTTAAACTTAGATTTAGCATACCGTTATAGTGACTATGACACCTTTGGTAGTGATGGGAACTACAAAGCGAGTGTTCACTGGCGTGTATCTGATGCTTTGAAAGTGCGTGCGACTCAGTCAACTGCTTTTCGGATCCCGAACATACCTGAACTCTTTGGTGGTGTTGCTGAAGGAAACCTGACAACAACGGATCCGTGTGACGGATGGGATCAAGCCGGTGCTAATCCAACTGTGGCGGCAAATTGCCAAGCAGATGGTGTCCCTGCAGGGTATGAACAATTTGGTGCAACCGTGCTTACCACTGTTGGCGGGAACCCTGATTTAAAACCGGAAGACGCAGATACTTTTACTGCTGGTTTTGTATGGGATATTGGTTCGGCGGACAATTTACAATTGACGGTTGATTACTACGATATTGATATTGAGAATGCTATCCAAAGGATTCCCGGTTCAACGAAGCTGTCTGTCTGCTATAACTCAGAAAATTTATCGCACCCATTTTGCAGTCCAGAGCACTTTACGAGAGACTCTTTAACTGGCGATATTGACTTTTTGTCTGCTCAACCCACCAATGCCGCAACTGAAAATGTATCGGGTATCGATACCGCTTTATTTTATAACACCGAGCTACTGGGTTGGAAAAGTGACTTCAGTTGGAATGTCAGTTACTTAAATGAGTATACATTTGCGCCTTTTGTTGGTGCGGATGAAATTGAGTATGCCGGGTTCATCACCGGAGGCAGAGGAAGTTATACGCATTGGCGTTCAAATGCTTCGGGAACCTTTATGAAGCAGGATTGGCGCATACATTATTCAGTGCAATATATAGGGGCTGCTGACGACATTAATGCCGCTCCAGAAGATATTGGAGCCCGCGCACCGAGCGTCTTTTACCATAATGTTCAAGGCACTTATTTCATAAATTCCGATTTGAGTGTGACGGGTGGCGTTAATAATCTTTTCGACAAAGAGCCGCCTTATATTCAAAGCTGGACGGACGCAAATACTGACACTATGACTTACGACTTATTAGGTCGTCAGTTGTACTTGAAGGTACGTTACAGCTTTTGATTAGTGAACTGGCTGTCGCTTTTCCCTGGGAGTGGCAGCCTTTTTATATGAAATTTGAGGTAGGACGACATGTCGGAAAAAAAACGTTCGAGTCAATGGAGAGTCTGGCACCGCTGGTTATCTTTGGTTTTTGGCTTGCAAATGGTCATTTGGACAATAAGTGGTGCTTACATGGTGTTCTTCGACTTGGATTATATTCACGGAGATCACTTAGTTCAGGATGTTAGTCAGCCTTTACCTGAAGGTACTGAGGTATCAGATTTAGATAAGTTATTAACGCGTTATCCTGAAACTGAAAAAGCCTCACTAGAGGCTCGCAGACTAGATGGTAAGCTACAGCCAGTATACAAGTTAAAAAGTGATAAAGGTGAGTTTTTGGTTAATGCAAAATCGTTAGAGCGCATTGAAATAACTCAGCATCATATTGAAGACTTGGCCAACCGATACTACGCACAAGAGAGTGCAGACATTGAATCCGTTGTTTATATGACGGATAACCCACCAACTGAAATTAGTGAAACTTTGTTGCCAGTATGGCAAGTGAACTACGATGACTTTGGTAATACCAGCCTTTACTTGTCTGAAACAACGGGTGATTTGCTCGTAAAACGACACACTTTCTGGCGTGGTTTCGACATTGTCTGGATGCTACACATAATGGACTACGATGAACGTGTGGATATAGAAACGTGGTGGTTAAAAGCCTTTATTATCGGTACATTTATTTTAATGATAACGGGCATTGTTTTGCTCCTTTATACCATAACGTTTAAAAGAAGACCGATCGGAGGTGCCCAATGATAAGGTTTATACAATGGCTTCATCGTTGGGTGAGTTTAATTTTAGTTATTCAGGTCGCTTTGTGGCTAGTGAGTGGTTTCTTTTTCAGTATAACTGGCCATCATGGAATGTCGGGTCATCAATACATGGTCTCCGAAAACTCTAAGCCGCCTCTTAAAAAATTAGCAACTCAGGTCGACTTTACTGAAATGTACCAAAGGTTTCCATCAGCACATTTAATTGAACTGGTAAGTGTTGCTGGGGTTGGTCAGTATCAAGTGACATTGGCAGATGGAAGTGTCCTGTATTTCAACGCTAACACAAACGAAAACTGGTCTACCGGTGAGGCTTTGGCAACCCAATTAGCGCTCAGTAGCTATAATGGTCCGGGTCACGTCGAAGCGGTTGAAAGAGTCATGGGAAGCGATGAAGTGAATGGCTGGGAAGCTTCGGGGTTTCGCATTGATATTAAAGATGATCTTAATACTCGGATATACATCGATGAAGCCTCATCTCAGGTAGTGGAGCATCGCAATACACCATGGACAATAGCTGACTGGGCATTTCGTCTGCATTTTATGGATTACACTGGTGGCCGAAGCTTTAATCATTTATTGATTTGGAGTGCCGGGTTATTCGCTCTTTGGTTTTCGTTATCCGGGCTAATTCTTTTAGGCCGAAATATTACTAACGGTGACTTTAATCCAAATCGGAAAAAAACATGGCTAGAATACTTTCAACAGAAAGGGAAACCAATTGCCAGCAGCTGTGGTGGAGGTGGAACTTGTGGATTATGTAAAGTAACACTACAAGGCAGCGATATACCTAGTCCTAAAGCCGCTGAAAAAGCGTTATTGAGCGCCAATGAATTAGACGCGGGGATGCGGTTATCTTGCCAACACAGAACCTCAACAAATTATGAAGTAAAGTTACATAATGAGGGGGTTAGTGATATAGCTTTAACACTCGATTCAAAGCGTCAACTGACTCCATCCATTATGGAGCTTACCTTTGTGAGTTCAGAGCCCGTTAATTATGAAGCCGGGCAGTTTATGCAGTTTCGTATTCCACACTTAAACGAAATATTGTCACGACATTACTCTGTTGCTACGCGGCCTCAACCGACTCGATTTGTGTTTAACGTACGACAACTGCCCTCGCCAAGTGAAGGGGTGCCCCCAGGCATCGGTTCAAACTACTTGTGTAATTTAGAGCCTGGCGCTCATGTCGATGCTATTGGACCATTTGGTGACTTTCAGCTGACGAAACAAAATAATCACACGCAAGTCTTTATCGGAGGCGGCGCGGGTATTGCACCGTTGAGAGCGTTAATACAAAGTGAATTAGCAGCAGGCTCTCCTCGTCGCTGTATCTTTTTTTACGGCGCACGATATGAAAAAGAGCTCTGTTATAGGGATGAGTTCGAAAGAGATGAGCGGTTAAATTATATACCGGTACTTTCAGAGGTTGCTAAATCAGATGCGTGGGCCGGGCACACTGGCTTTGTGCACGAAACTGCAATGAAATGGTTGGCAGATGAAAACAAAGACACATTGGACGTTTACGTGTGTGGTCCTCCACCAATGCTGAAAGCGACGTTAGAGTCTCTTGCTGACTTTGGCGTTCCGCGAGAACAAGTAAGGTTCGATGACTTTGGTATTTAGAGCTTGAAAGCGCCTGAGTTAGCAATAAATCTGGGTGGTGATGTAGAAGTCGTATCACCACCTGGGTTGACTACCTCGTTATGGGTACTTCCTTTAATTGATTGATCTTTATCAGCCAAAAGAGATACACTTCAAGCATGTTTTTACAGTAAAGCTTCGCATGTATCGTTTAATCATTGCCCTACTGCTATTAGCAGTAACAACAATGTCATTTTCACAAACTATCAGTACGGAAAAGGCATGTATGCACGATCCTACTGAGCAAGTTTGCGATCTTGCAGATTGCGAAGTGTCACATTCTCTTACCGATAACTGTTGCTCTGATTCAATGATGCGTCATTGTTACAGCCCGTCAATTACTGTCGTTTATTCTGAGCAATCCACCGTTCCGCCTATTGAGAAGCTGGTTTTTAACGCTTCCTCATTCTTAGATACGAATATTAAAGAAAAGCACTCTCTCTCGCTATTTCGGCCCCCAATCTACTCTTAAAAAGTACTAAATTTCTCGACCTGGTGCGCCTATCTTCCAGGTAAAAACACAGCTTTAAGCTTTGGCTCGGTCATTGTAGTTATGATTTCGCTAGTAACCCTAGTTACGCTCTAACTCATAGCCTGGTCTGTGTTTAATTTAAAAATTTACAGTTTTTGAGAGTAACAATATGAAACTTTTAAGAGAAATGGCTTATTTAAGTGTTCTGACTGTAGTGGTGCCAAATTTTGCAAATGCGCAAGAGCCGCCTTTGAATTTGCAAGACGCAGTGAGTATCGCTGTACAAGAAGACCCTTGGCTAACAGCAAGTAAGCAAACCCAAGAGGCATTCGCGAGTGAAGCTATAGCCTCTTCCAGCTTACCTGACCCTAAAATATCGCTCACGGCAGCCAGTTTCCCTGTTGACAGTTTTAGTTCACGACAGGAAGGAATGACCCAATTGATCGTAGGTGTTTCACAAACTTTTCCTAGAGGAAACACGCTATCGTTGTCTCGTAAGCAAAAAAATCAATTGGCCCAAAAACAACCCCTTTTGAGGGCTGATCGTATTGCTAAGGTCAAAACAACGGTAACGAAGTTGTGGTTAGACGTTTTTTTCTCTCAGCAAAGTATCCGTTTGATTGAATCCGATAGAGCGCTTTTTGAACAGTTAGTGTCGACCGCCAAGGCAAGTTATACCAGTACCGAAGGAAAAGCACGGCAGCAGGATGTTATTAGGGCCCAGCTTGAGCTCACACGACTGGATGACAGATTGACTTCATTAAGACAGAAAGAAGAGCGATTTCAAAGCAAACTGTCGGAGTGGATAGGTGCTATAGCGAAATCAAAGTTACCAGATGACGTTCCTAACCTTACGCTACAGGAAGCATTGAGTTCGCCTTCAACAATGCCTAAACAAGCCTTGTACGAATTAATAAAAGGGCACCCAGTTTTGCAAGCTACCGATCAAGACATTTCGGCGTCGGAAACTTCTGTAGAGCTTGCTCAACAAGGTTATAAACCACAATGGTCAACCAACCTTAAATATGGTCATAGAAACGATGCTCCAAGCGGTAATGACCGTGCCGACTTGTTTTCAGCCGGAGTTACGTTCGATATACCACTGTTTACTGATAACAAGCAGGATGAACAGGTGCGTTCGGCAAAGTATAAAACTGAAGCAAAAAGAACTGAAAAACTGCTGATTGCCAGACAGTTAATAGCCAATTTACGCAGTACCTTTGTACAACTGAATCGTTTGAATGAACGCGCTGCTCTTTATCGTGAAGAGCTACTTCCACAAATGTCCGCCCAGTCTGAAGCTGCATTGACAGCTTACAACAATGATGATGGCGACTTTGCAGAGGCGGTGCGTTCACAGATTGCTGAAGTCAACGCAAAAATTGATGCATTAGCGATCGCCATCAACCGCCAAAAGCTGATTGCCGAAGCAAACTACTTATTATTCTCAGGAGTTTAAAATGAAAACAGTCACCAAATCTCTTATAAGTTTAGCTGTAGGCTTTGCAGTTGGCGCTGGCGCTATTGGCTATGTAATGCAATCGACTGAAGTGTCTGATCGTTCATCGGGCAATACAGAAAAAGAGCCGTTATATTGGGTGGCTCCGATGGATCCCAATTATCGCCGAGACAAACCAGGAAAGTCTCCAATGGGGATGGACCTTATTCCTTACTATGGCGATGATGCAGAAGAGAGTTCACCTGGTACGGTGAGAATTGATCCCGACGTTATTAATAACCTTGGGGTTACAACTGCAACCGTCACGTCCTCGAGACTCAACCTAGATATCGAAACAGTTGGCTATGTTCAGTTTGATGAGGACCGAGTATTAACAGTAAGTCCTCGTGTTGAAGGTTGGATTGAAAACCTTTTTGTAAAAGCGGTCGGTAACTCTGTTAAAGCAGGCCAACCGTTATACAGTATTTACTCACCGGAAATGGTTAATGCTCAAGAGGAGCTTGTACTAGCCTCGCAGCGAGGTAATCAGGTTCTACTAGATGCTGCTGAAGAACGCTTAAGAGCTCTGCAAGTCTCTGAATCTGAGATTAAGAAGTTAAAAGAAACTCGTAAAATTCAGAAAACAATCACGGTAAAAGCAAAGCAGTCCGGGGTATTGGATAGACTGACTGTGCGTGAAGGTGCGTTTGTAACGCCGAGTATGAATTTAATGACCATTGCTCAACTGGATAAAATTTGGGTTATTGCAGAAGTCTTTGAGCGGCAATTGAACCAGGTTGAGGTAGGCAATGACGTTCAAATGAACCTTGAGTATGCTCCAGGTAAAGAGTGGCAAGGAAAGGTTGATTATGTCTATCCGTCACTTAACCCTAAAACTCGGACGGGACAAGTTCGAATTCACTTCGACAACCCAGATGGTTTTTTAAAACCGGGCATGTTTGCGAATCTTAACATTAAGGCTGGTTTAGGCGACAAAAACTTAATCATCCCTAAAGAAGCGCTTATCCGAATGGGTGGTTCGAACCGAGTTGTACTGGCACTGGGTGATGGGAAATTTAAATCAGTTAATGTTGACGTTGGGCGGTTAGGGAGCTCGCGAGTTGAAATTTTATCGGGTCTTATGGCAGGTGATGACATCGTTACTTCAGCTCAGTTTTTGATTGATTCTGAGTCCAGTAAATCCTCTGACTTTAAGCGCATGCAACATGACACTGATGCTGATAACGAGAGCCATGGCAGTATGTCAAGTGACGCAGCAGCTCAAGCTGTCTGGGTTGAAGCAACCGTTAAAAATGTTATGCCTCAGCACTCGATGGTTACGCTGGAGCACGGTGAGATTTCTGAATGGGACTGGCCTGCAATGACGATGGACTTCGATGTTGCTTCGGATGTTGAACTTTCTCAGCTTAGCACGGGGTTATCCTTGCATGCGGAAATAACGCAAGTCGGGAAGCAACAGTACCAGCTCACATCGATTCATATTCCTGAGCAAAAACAAGTGACAGAGCAGGAGCATAACCATGATTAAGTCAGTCATTCGATGGTCAGTGAGTAACCGTTTTTTCGTTCTTCTGGCGACATTAATCCTCGTGGGTGTTGGTGCTTTTGCGGTTAAGAATACGCCCGTAGACGCACTGCCGGACTTGTCGGATGTCCAGGTGATCATTAAAACCAGCTATCCGGGTCAAGCGCCGCAGGTGGTAGAAGATCAAGTAACCTATCCATTAACAACCGCTATGCTGTCTGTCCCCGGCGCTAAAACCGTCCGTGGATATTCGTTTTTCGGCGACTCCTATGTGTATGTCATTTTTGACGAAGATACAGACGCTTACTGGGCGCGTTCGCGAGTACTGGAATATTTGTCTCAGGTTGCTCCGACACTGCCTTCTAATGCAAGACCGCAATTAGGCCCTGATGCAACAGGGGTTGGTTGGGTGTATTTGTATGCCTTGGTTGATCGTACGGGTAACCACAATTTGAGTGAGTTACGCAGTATGCAGGATTGGTTTTTAAAGTATGAACTGCAAACGGTCGAGGGGGTTTCGGAAGTTGCCGCCCTCGGCGGGATGGTAAAGCAGTACCAGGTGAAAGTGGATCCGGAGAAGCTGCGCGCATTCGATATTCCTCTTGCTCACATACAAAATGCTATCCAGCGAGGTAATCAGGAAGTGGGGGCGTCGGTGGTTGAAATGGCGGAAGCTGAGTATATGGTCCGGGCCTCAGGCTATATTGATGGTGTGTCAGACTTAGAGAGTATCCCGCTTGGCGTTGATGAAAATGGCACGCCATTATTGCTTAAAGACGTTGCTGATGTGGGTGTGGGCCCCCAAATGAGACGCGGTATCGCCGAACTCAACGGTGAGGGAGAAGCCGTGGGTGGTATTGTGGTAATGCGTTTCGGAGAAAATGCCCAAAAAACGATTGATGGCGTTAAACAAAAGTTGGAAGAATTAAAGTCTGGGCTACCAGAAGGTGTCGATATAGTCACTGTCTATGATCGTTCGGGGCTTATCTCGGATGCCGTGGAAAGTCTCTGGAAAAGTTTAATAGAAGAACTCGCTATTGTCGCGTTTATCTGTGTGATATTTCTCTTCCATGTCCGCTCCTCGCTGGTTGCCGTTATCAGCTTGCCTTTGGGTATTTTAACCGCGTTTATTGTCATGTATTGGCAAGGAATTAACGCGAATATTATGTCACTTGGAGGGATCGCAATCGCTATTGGCGCTATGCTCGATGGTGCCATCGTCATGATTGAAAATATGCATAAGCATATGGAAAAAACGCCACTGACAGCAGAGAACCGCTGGCGGGTGGTTGCCGCCTCTGCTTCAGAGGTGGGCCCTGCTCTTTTCTTTAGCTTGCTCATTATTACCGTCAGCTTTATGCCGGTATTTACCTTAGAAGCCCAGGAAGGGCGGATGTTTTCTCCGCTTGCTTTCACGAAAACTTACGCAATGGCAGCCAGTGCAGCCTTAGCGGTTACCGTTATCCCCGTGTTGATGGGATATTTTATCAGAGGAAAGGTAACACCTGAGGGGAAAAACCCGCTTAATCGGTTATTGATCGCCGGGTATAAACCGCTTTTAAAAGGCATTTTGAAATACCCCAAGACAGCAGTTGTCGGAGCGCTTGTTATCCTGGCCGTTGGTGTCTGGCCGATTGACAAAATTGGTAGTGAATTTATTCCAGATTTGGATGAGGGCGATTTGATGTATATGCCCACTACCTATCCCGGATTATCAATTGGTAAAGCAAGGGAGCTGTTGCAGCAAACCGACAAGCTCATAAAAACGGTACCGGAAGTGAAGACGGTTTTTGGCAAAATTGGTCGAGCGGATACCGCCACTGATCCGGCACCCCTAACGATGATTGAAACCTTTATTCAACTGAAACCGAAAGATCAGTGGAGAGACGGTATGACCACTGAGAAGTTGAAAAAAGAACTGGATGCGCTTGTAAAGTTTCCGGGGCTGACCAATGCGTGGGTTTACCCCATTAAAACTCGCATTGATATGCTATCGACAGGTATCAAAACGCCGGTAGGTATAAAAGTTGCCGGAGCCGATCTTAATGAAATTCAGACGATAGGGCAGCAGCTTGAAGCAATACTTGATGATGTCGATGGTACGGCTTCTGTTTATTCAGAGCGAGTGGCAGGTGGACGCTATGTCAAAGTTGACATAGAAAGAGAGCAGGCTGCACGTTATGGCTTGAACATTGAGGATGTGCAGCAGGTCGTTGCCACGGCTATTGGTGGAATGAATGTTTCAGAGACCATTGAAGGGCTTGAACGTTACCCAATAAACTTGCGCTACCCTCAAGATTACCGTGATTCGCCGGAAGAATTAAAGAAGCTACCTTTAGTTACGCCAAACGGGCAGCGTATTAGTTTGGCGGATGTGGCTGATGTCTACGTTGAACTTGGACCGCCGGCAATTAAAAGCGAAAACGCAAGACTTAATGGCTGGACTTTTGTCGACATTGAGGGAGTTGATGTCGGCACTTATGTTGAAAAAGCAATGAAGGTTGTAGAACAAGAACTCGAGTTGCCAGCAGGGTATTCAGTTACCTGGTCCGGGCAGTACGAATATATGGAAAGGGCAAAGGAAAAACTGACTTACGTGATTCCGTTAACGCTCGCGATTATTATCGTTCTTTTATATATGAACTTTCGAAACGCTACAGAAATAGCCATTATATTGGGAACTTTGCCTCTCGCATTGGTGGGGTCAATCTGGCTAATGTATCTTTTAGATTATAATTTCTCAGTTGCTGTAGCGGTTGGCTTTATAGCACTAGCGGGGGTTACCGTAGAAATAGGGATATTAATGCTGACTTATCTTAATCAGTCCTATAACGAATACGAACAACGCCAACTAGAGCAAGGTAAAGCTTTGACTAAAGACGGTGTTTCTCGCGCTGTAATGGAAGGGGCTGGGCTTCGTGTTCGTCCTGTCATGATGACGGCGGTTTCTACAATTGCTGGTCTATTGCCTATCATGTTCAGTACAGGAACTGGTGCTGAAGTGGTTAGCCGAATAGCCGCCCCGATGGTTGGAGGAATGATCAGCGCTGTTATTCTAACCTTGCTCGTGTTACCCGCTGTTTACTACTTGTGGCGTGGGCAAAAGGTTAAGCGTGTATAAGACCAATTATTTTAGTTAAGAGACGCACATCATTGATCTTGATCAATGATGTGCGCTAACAAGTATGCTAGGTTAAAATTCGGGATTGGGGACACACATATGGCTCAAACAAAATTTTTAGTTGTGCTTATGCTAGGAATAGTGATTCAACTATCCTTCCCAGCTGCTCCTGTCCATAATACTGCCTCCAGCGCAGAGCACGTAATCAACGTTAATCAGGCAGATGTTGCAAACGAGAGAAAAAGCAACATTCATTGTGATGACGACGAACAACCTGCCAGTAACACGTGCTGTTATTGTTTAACTGACTCTGCTGATACATGTTTAATGGATGCGGAGTGCAACTCTGCAAGCTCACCTTTAGTATTAATTCCGTTCAATTTACCAATAAAGTCAATTGGTTACTTGCAGCATCCTCTTTCATATGAAGGGAATGTTAAGCAAATGTCTTTTGATATTTTTTATCCTCCGAAATAGCTCCTGCTGAATTTCAATTAAAACTTTTTTCGAAATTTAATCATGCTAGATAAAGCTCTTAAGTTAAGTGACTTAAGGCTTGTAGGAGAATATATGAACCTATCTAAAATCACCGCTATTTTTGATCAACTTCGGCAAGACGCAGTGGAGGAGACTCTGGTTGGGTGTGGCGTTAGCGGCTTTACATTGTTTCCTGTTCGAGGTCGAGGCTATTACTTCGATAGTTATAACGATGATCACTTAGTTGAGCACGTACAGCTCGAAGTTTATGTGAACAGTGATGACGCGCGTGACGTTGCGTTTTTGGTAGTTGAAGCGGCCCATACCGGGGTATCTAACGAGGGCTTAGTCTGTATCTCGCCAATAGATGAATTGCTTTGGGTTCACGACAAACGAGCAGCGACTGATAAAGAACTCTCGTTACAACGTTAATATCGCGGCAACGTCGACTGAAGCATATTGGTAGTTTTAATAAATAGGACAGTACTGATGTCAACTAACGATCATAGAGCCGGAGTGCGGGAAATTAACTTAGTCAATCGCACGTTAAAGCTAAACACTGAGAGTGTGAAAAAAGTTCGCGAAGCGATTAACGAAATCGATCGCTTGGTTGGTCTTGATAGCGTTGCCTACGACTCTGACCAGAACTTGTTATCGGTCGCTTATGATGCCTCTAAAGTCGATCTGACTATGATAGAGGAAAAGCTCGGAATATTTGGTGTTGAAATAAATAGTGGCTGGTGGACTCACTTGAAAGAGGAATACTACAAATTTATTGATCAAAATATTAAAGATAATGCAGAGCATACACCGTGGAGTTGCCACAGAAGCCCGCCACGTACCAAAAGCAAACGAAAGTAACGATTAATTATAGGTAAGGAGTAAAAAATGCAAATAGAAACAATCAAAGATGTGCTGAGTTGGACCGTTGATTTCCACAAAAACCTGAAGGAGTGTGTTACTCACTGCTCTAAACAAAACCAAGATGAACGAGCTCGGATGATTCTAAACTACGTGTCGGGTCATGAGGCTAGCTTAGAGCGAATGGTCGAAGGTTTTTTGAGTACAGCAAACCGAAATGCATTAGACACTTGGTGTTATGACTATATTGGGAAACATCCCATCGTTGAGCATGGACACTGTGATTCGCCTTTTAAAGAGTTAGATACTGATCACATTATGGAGAACATTGTAAACCATCATGAGCAAGTCATTGAGTTGTATGAACACCTATATTCCCGTGTTGATATAGACAGCGCAAAAGAGCTGTTAGAAACGGTAAAGAGCGTTGAAGAAAATGAAATAAAACGAATGGTGCAAACTGCGAATCGATTTTCGGATATGTAGTGAGTGACGGTTTTATCGTTGGTACTTTACGGGAAATAGCTGTTGCTTGGCTTTTTTCCCGTCAATAAGGAGCACTGGTATGGGTGTAAAAACTGAGGACGTTCGTAGTCGTTCCATTGAGGAACTCATTATCGAGGGAGCCGGTTGCGCGAGTTGTGTTGGCAAAATCGAAAATGCATTAAAGTCTGTATCCGGCGTGGAAAATGCAGAGATGAACTTTGCCCAGCGAACGGTCAGTGTGACTGGAACAGCAAATCCGAGCGCTTTAGTGAAAGCAGTAGAGAGGGCGGGGTATAGCGCTAAAGTAGCCACGTCCGAAAGTGACGGTGATGCGTTGGCAGAAAAAGAGCAAGCCGACTGGGCTTATTACAAGCGGCTGATGCGGGAGATGACCGTTGCGCTGTCGTTAGGTGTACCTCTCATGATTTATAGCCTTTTTGTTGGTGAAATGACGGTGACCACTGCCACAGAGCGTGTGACATGGTTAGTCGTAGGTATTCTAACGTTAGGTGTACTTTACTTTTCGGGCAAACACTTCTTCGTCGGTGCCTGGCAATCTTTGAAAAATCATTCCGCTAATATGGATACGCTGATCGCACTTGGTACTGGTACCGCCTGGTTGTATTCCATGGTGGTTGTATTGGTTCCGCACCTGGTTCCGGAAATGGCGCGTCACGTATACTTTGAAGCGACCGCAATGATTATCGGTTTGATCAATTTGGGGCTGGCACTTGAACTGAAAGCTCGTGGGCGCACGTCCGAAGCCATAAAACGTCTCATTGGTTTGCAGGCGAAAACCGCAAGGGTGATTCGTGACGATAAACAATTGGATATCGCTATCGAAGACGTACTCGAGGAGGACGTAGTACGTGTTCGTCCCGGAGAAAAAATCCCTGTTGATGGAAAAGTTATAGAGGGAAGTACCACCGTTGATGAATCTATGCTAACGGGTGAACCCATGCCCGTGGAAAAATCAGTTGGTGATGACGTTGTGGCGGGCACGATAAATAAAAGTGGTTCCTTTTTGTTTCAAGCGACAAGAGTCGGAAAAGATACAGCACTTGCTCAAATTATTAACATGGTGAAACGGGCGCAAAACTCTAAGCCCCCAATCGGTCGTCTTGCCGATATTATTTCAGCTTACTTTGTGCCAGTCGTTATGATTATCGCTGTTATCAGTGCTCTAGCTTGGCTTAACTTTGGGCCTGAGCCGGCACTGGCCTTTGCTGTGGTGTCAGCGACTACCGTTTTGATTATTGCTTGCCCTTGCGCATTAGGCCTGGCGACGCCTATGTCGGTAATGGTGGGTGTAGGAAAAGCCGCAGAGGCAGGTGTGCTGATTCGCAATGGCGAAGCATTGCAAACAGCGTCGAAAGTATCGGCTATGATCCTGGATAAAACGGGCACCATTACACTTGGTTCTCCTAAAGTCACCGACGTATTAGTAGCGAGTGAGTACGATGAGCAAACCGTACTGCAACTTGCAGCGACACTTGAGTCTGGCTCTGAACATCCGCTAGCACAGGCGATAGTTGAGTCAGCCAGGGAAAGAGGGATTAAGACAAGTAAGGTCTCGAACTTCAACGCCATCGCTGGTCATGGCGTGGAGGCAGAAGTTGACGGGAAGTCCCTCCTTTTCGGTAATGAAAAGCTGTTGCGTGAACGTCAAGTTGAGCTCGGTAACTTTGTTGAAAAAGCCCAAGGCTTAGCTGCTGAAGCTAAGACGCCTATGTACTTTGCCGTTGATAATGAGTTAGCTGCAATTATTGCAGTTGCCGACCCGATAAAAGACGACTCCGTAGCCGCCATTAAACGTTTGCAAGATAACGGTGTGCGAGTAGTGATGCTTACTGGTGATAATCGCGCGACAGCAGAAGCAGTTGCTGAAAAAGTAGGAATTAAAGAATTTTTCGCTGAAGTTCTGCCGGAAGAAAAATCAAAAAAGGTTCAGGAGCTGCAGATGGAAGGCGAAATCGTTGGCATGACGGGAGATGGTATTAATGATGCGCCAGCACTAGCTATTGCCAATGTAGGCTTCGCGATTGGCACGGGAACGGACGTCGCTATTGAAAGTGCTGATATTACATTGATGCGCGGGTCGTTGCACGGGCTTGCCGATGCGGTCGCGGTGAGCAAGGCCACACTGAGCAACATTAAACAAAACTTATTTGGTGCTTTTATTTACAACGTAGCAGGTATTCCTTTTGCCGCAGGTGTTCTGTATCCATTTTTTGGAATGCTGTTGAGCCCGGTTATTGCAGGTGCAGCAATGGCTTTTTCGTCACTCACGGTAGTGAGTAACGCTAATCGGTTGCGCTTTTTCAAAGCGAAGAGTCACTGATTCCTCTTTTAATTAGAGCTCTTTCAGGAGAGTAAAAATGTTATTTATTAATATCGCTGGCTTAACATTAATTGCACTGATTGTCTGGTGGTTTTGGCTTTATGAACCTGCTGAGAAACAGGCGGAAGAAGGTGAGATTGTAATTACTGTAGAAAACGGTACCTACTCACCTTCGCGTATAAAGGTGCGAGAAGGCAAGCCTGTTGAGCTTAAATTTCTGCGAAAGGATCAATCTCCTTGCTCTGAAACTTTGCTTATTCCTGATCTGGAGATCAGTGATATTTTGCCTTCCAATAAATTGAAGTCGATTCAACTGCCTGCATTGAAGCACGGAGAATACGATTTTCATTGTCAGATGCAAAGGTATCTAGGAAAACTTATTGTCAAATAAGTGAGACAAATAAGAGCTAATATGAATGAGAAAAAAGTGCTTATAACAACTATTATCACTCCTGAACTAGCTTAACCGATCACCAACCAGCAGCTAAATCCGAAATATTGGTAACTGTCCAGTGAAGTTAAGCTAGGTTATCTCACCCAGCGCAGCAAGATAATTGGCTAACATCTTTAGTAAACGTTTGAGCGCATAATTTTAAGCCTTCTACCATCGTAAGGTATGGGAAGAGCTCATCAGCCAACTCATTGACTGTCATTCCTGCTCTTATCGCCATTACAGCAGCTTGAATCAACTCACCGGCTTCTCCTGCGACGACTTGAACACCGAGCAGTCGGCCGCTGCCACTCTCTGCGACAATTTTTATAAACCCTTGGGTATTGAAGTTAACCAATGCCCGTGGGACATTTTCAAGGCCCAACGTGCGGCTTTCGGTGACGTAACCACCAGTTTTAGCATCAGCTTCTGATAAACCCACCGTGGCGACTTGTGGATCAGTAAAGATAACCTTGGGCATTGCACTGAGATCAAGATGCGCATCACCGCCCGTCATGTTAATAGCGGCTCGGCTGCCGCCTGCGGCGGCGACATAGACAAACTGCGGCTGATTCGTACAGTCGCCTGCCGCATATACTCTTGAGTTAGAGGTTTGCATGCGCTCGTTAATCGTTATTGTACCGCGTTCAGTTTGTACACCGATGGTTTTTAAATCGAGGTTTTCCGTATTGGGCGTACGGCCTGTGGCCACGAGCAGTTGTTCTGCTTTTAATGTTCCGGCATTGGTTTTGAGAATGAAGTGTTGTCCGTCGTAACGCACTTCGCTGGCTTCTGTATGCTCAAGCACATTGATGCCTTCGCGATCAAAAACAGTCGCTATTGCTTCACCAATGGCAGGCTCGTCTTGGGATAACACCCGATTGCGGGCCAAAACAGTAACTTCACTACCGAGACGCGCGAAGGCTTGTGCTAACTCAAGAGCAACGACCGAGGCTCCAATAATAAGGAGGCGCTTAGGAATGTCATTTAGCTCTAATGCGCTTGTCGAAGTAAGGTAAGGGGTTTCAGCTAAGCCGGGGATGGGGGGGGGTGCGGGTCGGGCCCCGGTGCCGATAAAAGCACGGTCAAAGTAAATCGTTTGCTCACCGCCATCGCGAAGTGATACGGAAAGAGTTTCATCGTTTATAAAGCGGGCTTCGCCGTTAATAACGGTAATGGCGGAATTCTCTCTAAGAATACTCTGGTATTTGGATTCACGGAGTTCTTCTACCCGAGCCTGTTGTTGCTCGAGGAGAGCTGATCGATTTACCTTAAGAGTATGAGTACTTAAGCCTTTATCAAAAGAGCTTTCTCGCCGCAGTTGGGCGATATGAGCCGCTCGGATCATGATTTTAGACGGGACACAGCCAATATTGACACAAGTTCCGCCAATAGTACCTCTCTCAATGAGCGTCACTCGGGCACCTCCCTCGGTCGCTTTGAGTGCCGCAGCCATCGCACTGCCGCCGCTACCAATGACAGCAATGTGTAAATTGTTACTACTCATAACGGTTACTCCTTGGTCTTTCAGTTTTACAGCAGCTATAAGGCATTGTGATGTTTCATGACTGATTTTTTGGTGCCGTTGCTTTCAGTGTTGATGGGTATCCTGCATTTGTCGTTGCTTCAGTGAGCTGCTTAACTGACGTTTTTTCGTCGTCGAATGTCACGGTTGCATCCCGCTCTTCAAAACGGACATCGACGGCGCTCACACCTGCGACTTGGCCAAGCGCAGCTTTGACGGTAATTGGGCAGGTGACGCATGTCATACCGGGTACTGATAGCGTGACGGTTTTCTCAGCCGCCAATGCGGGCATGCTAAACAGTAAAAATAAAATGGTTGTTATCATTGCTTTTTTCATTGTGTATTGCCTCCTAGTAAAAGAAAGGAACAACATAGGGGTAAGCCAGTGCTGTTAAAGTAAGTACCGCAACGAGCCAAAACATCACTTTGTAGCTCTTACGAGCATTTGGCGTTGCGCAGGTGTCATCAGGGTTGCAGTCATCAGCACGCCGGTATATTCGACGCCAGGCAAAGAATATGGCAATCAATGCAATGGCAATAAAAATGGGTCGATAAGGCTCAAGTGCTGTGAGGCTCCCAATCCAGGCCCCGGATACACCGAGTGCAAGTAATATGAGGGGACCCAGACAACACGCAGATGCCAGAGTCGCTGCGATCCCTCCCGCGAGAAGAGAGCCCCGACCAGATTTTGAATTTGACATAATAGTAACTCTTTCGGGCATTTTGCTTTAATGTGTTAATCTTAGACCCGTACCTCACTACGGAAGCAATAGCTATGTTAAAAAAACGCAACGTAATGACAATTGGCACGCTGGCCAAAACAGCCGGCGTGGGCGTGGAAACGGTGCGCTATTATCAGCGCCGAGGGCTAATGAGCGAGCCGGAGAAGCCGTATGGGGGAATTCGACATTACGACGAACAAGCGCTTGCTCGGCTTCATTTTATTCGCGCGTCTCAATGGCTTGGATTTAGTCTGGATGAAATTGGTGAGCTATTAACTCTGCAAGATGGCGCTCATTGCGATGAGGCACGGGAGCTTGGGGAGCAAAAGCTCACCAGTGTTCGTCGAAAGATATCGCACTTACAGCAAATTGAACGAGCGTTGAATGAGCTGGTGCAAAAATGCAGCGCCGGACACGGAGATGTCTATTGTCCACTGATGGCCTCGCTTAATGACGGGGTTGAGGACGCTACCACGGACAAACATAAGGTGCGTTAGTCTGTGTAGTAAAACTTTTGAGCGGAGTTCTTTAACTGAATTGCTTTATAGCTAACGCCAGCCATACACAAGAATCCCCATACCGGTTAGCACAAACGCCGTGCCAATCAGGTCGAAATTGGATAGTGGCGATTTATCGACAATTCGCAGCCACACTATGGCGGTTAACACGTAAATACCGCCGTAGGCTGCGTAAACGCGTCCGCTTTCCGCCGGATGAAGTGTTAACAAGTAAGCAAATAAGGCTAAGCTCACTGCCGCCGGAATGAGCAACCAAACCGAATGGCCCTCTTTGAGCCATAGGTAGGGTAAATAGCATCCGACAATTTCAGCAATTGCGGTGGCAATAAATAAGCCCAATGTTTTCATTAAAAATAATGCACTCATTATCAGTTGTCCCTACAGGCTTCATCAGGATCTTCTAGTTCTACCGTTGTATGGCTTAAAGCATAGGGCGCAAGGACGTCATCGATGCGCTGTTTTAAATCGCTACGGGCCTCGATATCAAGGTTTTTAGATAACACCAAATGAACGGTTAATACATGCTCCTCGCCATCTAGTGACCAAAAATGCAGATGGTGTAGGTCAGCGACATGAGGTAGCTCCAGTAAAGCGTCCGCGACTTGTTTGTAGGTTTTTTTGTCTGGCGTGGCCTGTATGAAGAGTTTCAGTGTTGCCCACAGGTTGCGTAGTACATTCACTAAAATAAATAGAGTAAAGCCAATCGACAATATAGGGTCGAGAATCGGCCAGTCTACGAACAGCAAAACAATACCAACGATAAGTACAGCAACCCAGCCGAAAACATCCTCCAGCAAGTGCCAGTTAATAACGCGTTCGTTTAACGTTTTGCCCTCTGACAATTTGTAAGCAGCAAATCCATTAACTGTAATGCCAACGACGGCTAAAGCAATCATGCCATCAGCGACGGGCATCTGAGGGTTCCAGAGTCTGGGAATTGCTTCCACAAGTACCCAGGCAGAGCCTGCGATTAACACAACGGCATTAATAAATGCACCGGCAAGATTCAGTCTTTTATAACCGTAGGTAAAGTGTTGGTTAGCCTGTTTTTTGCCAAGTTTATTTAGTATCCACGCGAGACCTAACGACAGGCTATCGCCAAGATCATGAACGGCATCAGCTAAAATGGCGGTACTGTTGGTAAGAAAACCACCAATGAACTCAATAATGGTAAAAACAAAGTTAAGCAGGAATGCCCAACCTAATCGGTTGGACGGCATGTCCTTTGAGTGATCATGGTTATGGTGATGTCCCATAATACGTTCCTCTTTTAATAAAAGGGGGCGACAATAACCGCCCCCTTAAATGCTATTGAACCCTAACGGCTCAGATCCTTAATTTTTTGTTTCGAAAACCAAGGATAGAGCACGGGTAAGATAACCAATGTCAGCAGAGTAGCTGATACCAAACCACCAACAATGACGGTAGCCAGTGGGCGTTGAATTTCAGCCCCTGCACCGGTTGCAAACAGCATGGGAATGAGTCCTAACGCTGAGGTTATTGCTGTCATTAATACCGGGCGTAGTCGCGACCACGCGCCATCAAACACGGCATCATTAACCGCATGCCCATCGGTTATTCTCTGGTTAATACTCTCGACCAGAACCACACCGTTTAGTACCGCTACACCAAACAGTGTGATGAAACCCACGGCGCTGGGCACCGATAAGTACTGTCCTGACACATAGAGTGCCACAATACCGCCGATGACTGCCAATGGTACATTCACCAAAATCAACATGGCTTGACCCATGGTGCCGAAAGCAAAATAAAGCAGCAGGGCGATGAGTGCCAGCGATATGGGAACGACAATGGACAAGCGCTCCTGTGCTCGTTGTTGACTTTCGAACTGGCCACCAATATCGACTGAGTAACCGGTTGGTAAATCCACCTTCTCGTCAATCGCCTTCCTAATATCGGCAACCACGCTACCCATGTCACGACCCTGAACGTTCGATTGAATCACAACGCGACGCTGTACGTCATCACGACGGATTTGCGGTGGTCCTGATTCAATTGCGACGTGGGCGACTTCGCCTAAGGTTACCCAGGCCCCTGAGGGAGTTAACAGGCGTAACGAACGAATAGACTCCGGCGTATCGCGGAATTGCTTGGCCAGCCGCACGTAAATATCATAGCGCTCATTACCGCGAATGATCTGGCCTGCCGAAGCGCCACCCAAGCCATTGTCGACAACGCTCAGTACATCGGTGACATTTAAGCCGTAGCGTGAGAGTTGCTGGCGTTTCGGCGAAACCACGAGTTGTGCTTCACCTTTTATTTGCTCCATCGCTACAGCAACCGCCCCGTCAACTTGCTTGACGGCACCTTCTATTTCCTGGCCTTTACGGGCCAACACGTCAAGCTCGGGTCCAAATAGTTTGATGGCTAGCTGCGATTTTACACCTGAGAGCAGTTCATCAACCCGTGTTGCAATAGGTTGTGAAAAATTAAACAACAAGCCTGGGTGAGCATCTAGTTTTGCCTCCATTTTTTCTTGTAAGGCGTAGCGATCGGATGCCGTTGTCCATTCGGATTGCGGCTTAAGGCCCACATATATCTCGATGTTGCTGATAGGCTCTGGATCACCACCCACTTCAGCTCGTCCAATGCGGCTGAGTGCGTAGGTGGTTTCCGGGAACGACATCAGGATTTTTTCAAGCTTCGGAGCCACCTCTAAGGCCGTTTCAAGGTTAGAGGAGGGGGCTAATGTCACGCGAATATTAATCGTGCCTTCTTCCAATTCGGGCGCAAATTCTGTGCCGAGACGAGGCACTAACACCAAAGCGCCGACAAACAGCACACCGGCCAGGGTAATAACAGCCTTTTTACTGCGTAACGCCACCGATAATAGTCTTTTATAACCATTATCTAGTGGTTTAAGCAGTTTATTTTCACGAGGCTTAATACCCCGACTGAAAAAGTAACTGGCTAATGCCGGTACAACCATAATGGCCACAAAAACCGCGGAGATAATGGCCAACATAATACTGATAGCCATGGGCTCAAATAATTTAGCTTCAACACCCTGAAAACTAAACAGTGGCATAAAGACCACCAAGATAATCATGGCGGCAAAGAATACCGGTCGTGCCACTTCGTTCGCCGCTTCCTTAACTCGCAGCTTGATACCATGGCTATCGAGTTTGGCTGCCTGAGGATCCGGGTCGCGGTGCTCTGTGCGTTGCTCGGCGTCGTCTTGGTGTTCACTATCCGGACGACTTAAGTGCTTAAAGATGTTTTCAACCATCACCACGGAGCCGTCGACCAGCATACCAATGGCAACAGCAATCCCGCCCAGCGACATCAGGTTAGCTGACATGCCCATCGCGGACATTACCATCAGGGCAATGGCGATAGAAACGGGAATGGACAGTAACACTAAAAAAGTAGCGCGTATGTTGAGCAAAAACAGTGCTAATACTGCGATAATAAAGACAAAGGCAATGAGCAGTGAATACGCGACCGTAGATACGGCTTTTTGTATTAAATCGGCCTGATCATAATACGGCTCAAAGGTGACACCCTCGGGTAATGCTTGCTGAATAAGCGGAATGCGCTTTTTAATACCGTCGATGGTGGCTTTGGTATTCGAGCCCATGCGTTTGAGCACAATACCCGACACCACTTCGCCCAGCTGGTTGACCTCGCCGTCGACTTTACGCGACATTGAGACCGCCCCCTGGCGAATTTCACTACCGATTTCGACGTCGGCAACCTGGCTCAGTGTTACGGAAACGCCGTCAACGGTTTTGAGCGGTATTTGTCGTATTTGTTGCAGGCCTTTTTTACCGCTATCCAACCAGCCGGTGCCGCGAATAACCAACTGCTCCTGACCGCGGGGCATATACCAACCACCAACGTTACCGTTATTCTTGTTGACCGCGCTCATCACATCTTGCTGTGTGAGTTCGTAAGACAGTAACTTCGCGGGATTTAGGTTAACCTGATATTGCTTAACCTTACCGCCAAAGGACAAGACTTCGGTAATTCCCTCAACGGGCATCAGTAGCAGTTTAACCACATAGTCGTTAAGACTGCGTAGCTCCATACTGCTGACACCGGAGCCCGGTTCGGCAAGTAGCAGATACTGATAAACCTGGCCGAGGCCGGAAGAGTTAGGACCCATTTCGGGTGTACCTACGCCTTCGGGTATCAACTCCTTTGCCGCCTGCAGTCGTTCAAACACCAGTTGCCGGGCAAAGTAGATATCGACACTCTCGTCAAACACTACGGTAATGCCCGATAAACCTGTTTTTGAGATTGACCGAACCTCTTTGACGTCGGGCAGAGCATACATCACCGACTCTATCGGATAGGTAATCAGCTGCTCGACTTCGGTCGCTGCTAACCCGGGGGCCTCCGTATTTACCGTTACCTGAACGTTGGTAACATCGGGGAAGGCATCCAGATTAAGTTTGGGAATAACAAAAAATGACGCAATGCTGATGCTGAATAAAGCCAATACCAATAACAGGCGATTAGCGACAGCAAACTGAATAATGCGCTGAAACATACAACCTCCTGTTAGTGGTTATGTGGGTCAAAACCGCCTTTAGCGATTTGTGAGCGAACGAAAAACGCGCCGTTGTCTACGTATTCTGTGCCTTCCTTAACGCCTCGAATAACTTTCCACGGACCCTTTTGATCAACCAATTCGACTTTCTTCGGTTCAAATTTTCCGGGTTCGTGCTCAATGAATATCTGCCAGTCACCATCAGGTGCCCGCATCAAGGCAGAGTCCTTAACTGCAAGCACCGGTCCATCCGACTTGACTGAGAAATAAACATCCGCAAATAAACCGGGATGTAATTGGTCCTTTTCGTTATTTACCGCAAGTCGTACCGTTCGGGTGCGAGTTTTATGGTCTATTGTGTGGCCTTCCTGAATGACTTTTGCCGCAAAGCGGTGATTGTCGACACTCACTGCAACAGGATCACCAAACTGCACATTAAGGTCAGCTGAGCCTGGTAGCCGAGCATTAACCCACAAGGTTTCTTCTTGCAGAACTTCAACCAAGTGGTTACCGGCATTGACTTGCTGGCCCTGCTTGAAGTTATCGCTAACCACAATTCCGCCAATTTCTGAGGTCAGTTGGTATTCGCCGATAGGGTAATTAGCTTTACTTAAACGCTTAATATCACTGACCGACATACCAAATGCTTTGAGTTGCGCGTGCGCTGAGGTAAAGGCATTTTTCGCTTCGACAAAGCGTTTTTCACCCACCGTTGACTCACCGAGTGACTGCACGCGTTGCCATTCGTTAAGTGTGACTAAATACTGACTTTGCGCCTCTGCCATAGTTGCGCTGAAGAGTGTGGCTAGTGGTTCACCTTTTTCGACGTGATCGCCAATACTGACAAAACGTTTGAGTACGGTCGAATCGATGCGCGGACTCACGATGTAGCTGTTAAAGTCGTTAGCAACCACCTCGCCCGGGGCATAAACCGGGTATTCAATGACTTGAGTTTGCAAGGTTCGCGTGGTGATATCTGCCATGGACAGCTGCTTGCTGGATAGCTCCACGCCTGCACTTTCCTTATGTTCACCTTGCTCGTGTTTGCCTTCTTCCTTGTGGGTATCTTCTTTTTCGTCGTGTCCGTGTTCATCCTGCGCCATAACCGAAAAGCTCAGCGCAAGTGCTATTGCTGCGTATAAAGGTTTTACTGACATCGTTTACTCTCCAATCTCTGCGTTTGTTGGCTGGCTTAACGGCGATAACGTCAGTGCTTTACTGAGTTCGCCCGAACGGTACAACCATTCAATGGCGGCCAACCGATATTGTGTTTGCAGCGCTATCCCTGCAAATTGGCTATCGAGCTGCTGTTGCACAGCGGTGAGGTAGTCTGTGGTGGATAGGTCACCGGCGAGCCAGGACTGTTCAATCACCTGCATCGACTCATCCTGCCGAGATTGAAAGTCTTTTTGCCAGCTTTGCCACTGTTTTTTCACAAAACGATAATTGTTAAGAGATGATTTCAGTGCTGCTTGCCATTGTTGCTTTAGTGCAATCAAACGTTTTTCTTCAGCAACAGCTTCGCTATTGGCTGCGCGTACTGCATCGCTGTAGTTATTGCGAATCTGTAGTGGAATGCTGAATGATAAGCCAACTACTGTTTCGTTATCGCTCTCGCCCGCTTCGACGCCTATGGTTGGGTTGGCGGTGGTTAACGAGCGTTTCCAGTCGACATTGGCGCGCTTTAATTGCCATTGCAGGTAAGCGGCTTTTAACGCTGGATGTTGTTGCCAACGAGCCGTTAACGCAGGTTCAACGTTAAATAGCTCCTCGTTAATGGAGAGTTGACCGACATCAGATGTTGTTAGCAGAGCGTTTAACTCTGCTTCAGCGGATTGCAGTTGTTGATAAGCCGCTGCCGTTTGTTGCAGTTGCCGACTTAGCGCGAGTACCGTCAGTTGTTCGTCGACGGCACCTAAGTCACCGGCTTTACGTCGTTCGGCAACCAGGCTTATCGCCTGTTTAACGATGTTCTCTTGCTGCTTGGCCAGTGCGTAACGCTGTTTTGCATCAAGCCATTGCACATAGGCATTCAGCAGAGTTTTAGTATGCGATGTCGCCGACTGGCGATAAATACTCACTGCCATAGCCGTCATGGCGTCACTCTGACTGGCTCGTGCTTCATTGCGAGTGCTCCAGTCCAGCGTTTGGCTTAGACCAACGCCGTAATTATTGATATCACCTTCGCGCTCTAAGCGTGAGGATAGGCTAGGGTTGTACAAAGGCTGATTTAATTGCTTGCCCTGTTGGATCAGCGCTTCAGCCTGCTGTTGAGCGGCTTCAACACTGGGGTGTTGCTGCACAGTTTGTTGCCATTGCTCGGGCAACTGTTGTGCATTGGCGTAGCTTGAACTTATTGCCAGACTTACGGCAATAAACAAGCGTTTGCTATGTGTCGAAAACGGACCCATAGATAGACTCCTCAGTCATATTACTGCGTAAAATAATGATTTTTTTGCGCTGCTATAGCAGCTTATTAGGCAGTTATGAGGAGATGGGAGGCCGGAACAGTGGTGATGACAGTGGATTAGTGTAGAACTGGGTGTACCCAGGGCGCATTGTTCCCATTCGTGGTAACGCGAGAGTTTTTTCAGTCTTCATGGCATATAAATGAAATGAGCCATGGCAGTGACAGCAGTGATGGCAGTCAAAGCTGATTTCTCCACTTTTAGGGAGATTGCGCTTATCGATGTGGGATTCGTCATGCTCAAAATTGAGGTGTTGCTCAGAAGAGGACTGGTGAGATTGGTGCACATCAGCAACCGCCTGACTGATTTGAGTCAGAACAGCAACAAGCACCAGTATTAAAAATCCGAGTCTAAGCATCATTATCTTACAGTTCTAAATAAGCAGCTTAACGGTACATTAATTAAAAATAGTTCTCAACTAGTGCATTCTGAATCGCCACTAGTTCACTAGACACTCAGTAGCCTAACGAAGCTCCGCTGGACAACCTTAAAAAATTGTGTAAGTACGTTGTGTAACCTCCGGAAATTTAGACGTCTCGGTTACAACTAACAGATTCTATTTCATCAATTTTATTAAGAATTGTACACGCAATAACTTTGCTTTGGCCAGTACAACTTGTTCTAATTGAAGTGAGTTGCTTCTCAAGATCTTGCAAAGAAGTAATTTGAGAGCGTATGTGCATTATGTGTTCATCAATCAGGGTATTAACGGCTGAGCAAGGTTGATGTGGATTGTCTTGATAATCTTGTAATCTGCGGGTTTCAGATAATGAAAGGCCTATAGCTCTGCAGCTACATACAAACTTAAGTCTTTTGTAATGTTTTTCAGTGTATACTCGATATCCGTTATAACTACGAGCTGGTAAAGGTAACAAACCCTTTTTTTCATAGAACCTTATTGTCTGGGTTTGAATTCCTAATAAGTCTGCTAGTTGACCAATACGCATAAGAAAATTTCCTATCTAGTTAAGTAATTTCTTGACCTTATAGTAACTTTATAGTTTTTAATTGTGAAACTATATATTTAAGGTAAGTAATACGATGGCTAGTTCCTTTGATACGGTTTGAACAAATGGCGACTCAAAAAATGCCTACGAAGAGTCAGGTAAACGGCTCATCGTTTACTCTGTAGCAAAAATGGATTGCCCATCAGAAGAACGAATGATTCGCTTGGCACTGAATGGGTTTGAGGAAATTCATTCATTATCCTTCGACTTGTCAAACCGTCGGCTGAAGGTATTACATGATGGTGAGACAGCCTTTATTACTTCTAAATTAGAGACTCTAGGTTTGGGTGCCTCGCTTGAAAGAGACACTGCTGCGGACTCCGAGGCAATCAAAGCTGAGGAGTTTTCGGCAAGTTCGGATAAGCAGGAGTCCCGCACCTTGTGTTGGTTGCTCACCATCAATACTCTTCTGTTCTTGGTGGAAATGACTGCCGGACTGCTTTGGCAGTCTGCTGGTTTGATTGGGGAATCTTTAGATAATTTTGCCGATGCGGCAGTTTACGGGCTTTCTCTTTATGCCGTAGCGCGTAGTGTTAATATGCAAATACGTGCTGCGCACCTAGCTGGCGTACTACAACTGGTTTTGGCTCTGGGTGTACTTGCAGAAGTTGTGAGACGCTTCGTATTCGGGAGTGAACCTGAGTCACTTGCGATGATGGGGATTGCATTTGTCGCGTTGATTGGCAATACCATCTGTCTTCTACTTATCTCCAAACATAGAGGAGGTGGTGCGCATATGAAAGCAAGTTGGATTTTTTCAGCTAATGATGTAGTGATTAACCTTGGCGTAATCATCGCTGGCATCCTCGTTGCGTTGACCGGGTCGAATTACCCAGATCTTATTATAGGTAGCATAGCAGGTTTAATCGTGCTTAACGGGTCAAGACGCATTTTTGCACTGAAGGGGAACTGAATGTCCTGCGTTGATAAAGGATTTTCGCCCTATATTTCTCTGTTAATTTCTGGTTTAACTGTAGTCTTTGACCAAGTGATCAAGTGGCAGACGCAGCAATCAATAGCTTACGGTGATTCGATTTCATTGACCCCTTTTTTCAATTGGGTACACACTTGGAACACTGGTGCGGCATTTGGCCTGCTTTCAAATGGTGGAGGTTGGCAGCGCTATTTTTTTATTGGGGTTGCTCTGCTAATGTCTGTGGCTTTAACGAGGTTGATCTTTAATAAAGTAAGTAAACGGGATGGCATTAGCTACGGGCTGATTCTTGGGGGGGCGGTTGGGAACCTCATTGACCGACTGTTTCGTGGCTATGTTGTCGACTCCTTTCATCTAGGTTGGCAAACGTGGCAATTGCCAGTTTTTAATATTGCCGATATTGCAATTACCCTAGGAGTTATCCTATTACTGTTAAGCAACTTGCAGGTCTCAATGATACCGAATCTACCGGGTTCTAAGTAAATAGTAAGTATAATAATTAATATGGCCGAGCTTATTTTGGATGGATTAGGAATTTATATTGAGTAGGGTAATTGAATGAAAATATCTTGGTTTTTAATACTGACTGTGCTCATTCATAGCTCTTTTGCCTGTGCTCCTGTGGCTGGTACTTTCAGTCAGTCTTCAATAAAGAGTGCAGGAGTTGCGTATGACTTAGTCTTAGAAATTGAGCGTGAAAATCAAGACTTAAATAAATCAATATATGATAGTAAACAACAAACACAACCTCATATTAGTTGCATTACTGGTTATAACCTCTTAATTTCAGCCGTGCCTGTTATTTTGGCACCCAACTCAAACTCGGTAGGTTTTGACCAAAGCCTGACTCACCAACCCCCTGTACCTCCACCAAACGCGTAACCGTTAACTTAGACTTTTTAAAACCTATAAGTTAATGGAGAAGCAACATGAAGTATTTATACTTCGTGGCAGCCTTTTGCTTAGGTGCGCTAGTGCCTGTGGCGACGGCTGCGACGACAGATTTAAAGCTGAAAGAAGCGTTACAAAAAACGATCAAGAATAACCCTGAGTTACTGGAGTATGATTATAAAATACGAGCTGCAGGAGCACTGATAGAGCAGGCTGAGTTTTCAGCGAACCCAAGGGTATCTGCGGAAATAGAAAACTTTGCCGGCTCAGGACGGCTAGAAGGTATCAGTAACTCACAATTGACCGTATCCTTTTCTCAGCTCATAGAGTTAGGGGACAAACGGCAGTTACGAGTTAAAGCTGCAACCGAAAAAGAGAAAGCTCAGCGAGCAGAGTTTGAGTATCGTCAAATTGAGGTTTTGGCAGAAACCACACAGCGTTTCTATGACATTTTAAAACTTCAGCAAGTCGCGCATACCAGCGAGCGTCAAATTCAGCGAACTGAGCGACTGATAAAAGTGGCACAGGAGCGTGTAGAAGCTGGCGCGGTGCCTAAATCCGAGGTTATTCGCATTAAATTACAGTTAGAGCGCCAATACGCTTTCTCTGACGAGTTGAACGGTAAACTGAAAAAGCAACAAGCTGAACTGGCTTCAATGTGGGCAGGCGAGCTCAATTTTACGCGCGTCTCTGGAGACTTTACTTTTCCGCTAAGCCTCCCGGAAAAAGCCAACGTGTTATCGGCTGTTAATCGGGCGCCGGAGTATTTGCGTTTACTGGACTCTGAGCAACTTCTACAAGCGCAAGCCAGAGCGTTAGCAGCGGACTCAAAGTCGGATATTACCGTTGGTGTCGGGGCTCGCTACAATAATGAGTTCGATGATGTAGGTTTAATCGTCCAGGCATCGATGCCATTGCAGTTCACTGACCCTAACGTCGGTCGCATAAAACAAAGCCGATTACTGCATCAGTCTATCCTGGCGCAGCAAAAACAGGTTCGGCAGCAACTAAAATCACTGGCTTTATCGCTAGTGCACAGTTTGCAAACTCACCAAAGTTATCTGCAAAAGATAAACCAGCGACTGATGCCGCTATCTGAACAGTTACTCGCACAAACTCAACAGGGTTACGCACGCGGAACGCACTCTTTGTTGCAAGTGTTAGACGCGCAAACAGAGTTAGCAAAACTCGAGTATGAAAAAATCTCCCGTCAACATGCGATTTACAGCGACATCATCGAATTAGAGCGCATGACCGGACAGCCGTTTTTAGGAGTACAACAATGAAACTCAACACATTGATTACAATTATCTGCATTGCCAGTTTTTCACTGCCCGTATTGGCTTATGAGAAAAAACACGAAGAGCATGAAGCACCCCATACCAATTTAAGTGATGCAGCAATAGAAAACGCGAAATTAACGTTGGCAACAGCGAGCGCTCAAAGCATTCGAGTAAAGCAAACAATTTTCGGTGTAATAGCCCCCAATAATAACAATATTGTGCATATCGGAGCGAAGTACAAAGGTATTGTTACGTCACTAAAGGCCAATATCGGCGATGACATAAAAGCCGGGCAAACTCTTGCTGTTGTTGAGAATGTTACGACAGGCACGGCATTTGAAGTCATCAGCCCAATTAGCGGAGAGGTAACTGCACGTTTTACCAATGTTGGTGAAGTGGTTGAGCAAAAGCCATTATTTGAAGTCCTGGATCCATCATCGGTCTGGGTAGAGCTTTCAGCGTTCCCGGAGAACATTGAGTCGTTAGAAGAAGAGCAAACGACCTATGTGTACGACTTGCATCATCATAAAACCGTCGAAGGAACTGTGTCTTATATCTCGCCACAAATGACTGGCGGACACATTGCACGCGCACTTATCGAGTTGCCCAATCAGTCGGGGCATTGGCGACCGGGAATGCACGTAAAAGCGGATGTCGTTACAGACAGCTTTAACGCGAGCTTGGCGATAAACAATGATGCTGTTCAACGTTTAGAAGATAACCCCGTTGTTTTTATTAAAGAGGGTAATCGTTTCGAAGCCAGGGAAGTTGAGTTAGGCCGAACTGACGGTGAATACACCGAGGTGTTATCGGGTATTGAGAATGGCGAAAGTTATGTCGTTGAAAACAGCTACTTGATAAAGGCTGACATTCTAAAACAAGGCGCAGGCCAAAGCCATTAGGGAGAGTAAACAATGATAGATGCACTCATTCGCTTTGCGGTTGATCGTCGATGGCTGGTGCTTGCCGCAACCTTGTTAGTAGCAGCTGCGGGCGTTTATAGCACATTAAAGCTACCCATCGATGCTGTGCCGGATATTACCAATGTTCAGGTACAGATAAATTCAGAAGCGCCAGGCTATTCGCCATTAGAAACCGAACAACGTATTTCTTATCCGGTGGAAACCGCGATGGCAGGTTTACCAAAGCTGGACTACACCCGCTCGATCTCACGCTATGGGTTGTCGCAAGTTACCGTGGTGTTTGAAGAGGGCACCGATATTTACTGGGCTAGACAGCAAATCAGTGAGCGATTGCAAAAGGTAAGGGGAGAAGTACCCGACGGTATCGAGCCGACGATGGGGCCAATAGCCTCCGGCCTTGGTGAAATTGTTAATTATGTAGTACGCGCGAAAGAGGGGGCTACCAATGCCGATGGCGAGGCGTATACGCCCGAGCAGTTGCGTACCATCCAGGATTGGATCATTAAGCCGCAACTGGTCAAGGTGCCCGGTGTTACCGAGATTAATAGTGTGGGGGGTTATGAAAAGCAATACCAGGTGGCTCCCATCCCCGGTCGTATGCTGGCCTATAAAGTGACCATGCAGGACCTTTTGGCAGCATTGGATCTTAACAATAGAAACGCTGGTGCCGGTTATATCGAGAAAAATGGTGAGCAATGGTTGGTGCGTTCGCCTGGACAGCTTAAGACACTTGACGATATTCGTGATGTGGTCGTGACAAAACGTGATGATGCACCGGTGCGCGTGAGTGACGTGGCTGAGGTCAAACTGGGAGAACAATTACGCACTGGCGCTTCAACCTCGGGCGAGAGCGAGGTGGTATTGGGCACGGCCATGATGCTTATTGGCGAAAACAGTCGCATCGTTGCACAGAATGTCGCCAATAAAATTGAGGAGGTGCAACGAAGCTTGCCAGACGGGGTGGTGATTGAAACGGTGTATAACCGTACTTCTCTCGTTGATAAAACTATTGCAACGGTCGAGAAAAACCTGTTTGAAGGTGCGGTGCTGGTTATTGTGGTGCTTTTCATTCTGCTTGGAAATGTCCGTGCAGCACTGATTACGGCGTGCGTTATTCCCTTGAGTATGCTGTTTGCGGTAAGCGGCATGGTCGCCAACAAGGTGTCTGGTAATTTAATGAGCCTGGGCGCAATTGATTTTGGTATTATCGTCGATGGTGCGGTCATTGTGGTTGAAAACGCTTTGCGACGGCTTGGAATTGCACAGCAACGCTTAGGCCGGGTACTTACCACTAAAGAGCGCTTAATTGAAGTAACCCATAGTACTCGTGAGGTATTTAACCCTGCGGTATTTGGTGTGCTTATCATTATGCTGGTGTACTTGCCCATATTTGCGTTAAGTGGTGTTGAAGGCAAAATGTTTCATCCCATGGCGTTTACTGTCGTAGCCGCGCTTTTAGGGGCTCTGATTTTCAGCGTTACCTTTGTACCCGCTGCTATTGCAATATTTGTCCGTGGCAATATTAAGCACGGTGAAAACCGAATAATGCGAGCCGCCCGCAAAGTGTATCAGCCGGTTTTACGGCAAACACTGAAGCTTCCAGTTGTCATTATTTTGCTTGGCTTTGGGCTGTTTGCGGTATCAATGTTTCAGGCGAGTCGCATGGGAACTGAGTTTTTGCCACAGCTTGATGAAGGCGATATTGCCATGCAAGCCTTGCGCATTCCGGGGACTGGCTTGCAGCAATCTATAGCAATGCAAAAAGATGTCGAGTCTGTGGTGTCACGCTTTGACGAAGTTAAACTGGTATTCTCAAAAATTGGTACCCCGGATGTTGCGACCGACCCTATGCCACCGAGCGTCGCTGATACCATTATTATTTTAAAGGAGCGTGAGGACTGGCTAAACCCAGAAAAAACCAAAGAGCAACTGGTTGCTGAAATACGAACTGCTGTGCAAGAGCTTCCCGGTAATAAGTACGAGTTCACTCAACCGATTGAAATGCGGTTTAACGAACTTATTGCAGGCGTTCGAGCTGACTTGGGGGTTCGTATTTATGGCGATGACTTGCAAACGCTTAAACGGTTAGGCGACTCAGCCGCCGCAGTCATTCGCACCGTTAATGGCGCTGCTGATGTTCGGGTTGAACAAATGACGGGTTTATCGACACTCTCAGTGATACCTAAGCGTGATCATTTAGCGTTATTAGGCCTAACAGTCGCTGATGTACAGCGAGCAGTTCAAGCTGCGGTTGGTGGAGTTCAGTCAGGGATTATTTACGAGGGGGATAAACGCTTCAAGCTAATGGTACGTCTCGACAAAGAATGGCGTAAGAGCATTGAACAGCTTAAATCACTGCCTATTGATCTGCCTGCCGGCAACCCTGAGCTGCGCTATGTGCCGTTGGGAGAGGTCGCCGAATTGAGTTTGGAAAGTGGACCGAACCAAATTAACCGAGAAAGCAGCAAACGCAATGTTATTGTGAGTGCGAATGTTGAAGATCGTGATTTGGGCTCTTTTGTGGCAGATGTTCAGGATGCGCTAACGACTGAGGTTGATTTGCCAGCAGGTTATTGGGTTAACTACGACGGTACCTTTGAACAGCTGCAATCAGCTTCCCAACGGTTGAGTTTGGTTGTGCCATTAGCGCTGCTATTAATTATTGGCCTGCTATACAGTGCGTTTAATTCGCTGAGCAGTGCACTCGTCATATTCACAGGCGTTCCCTTAGGGCTGACCGGCGGGATATTCGCATTAGCGCTGCGTGATATGCCGCTATCAATTTCCGCTGCAGTCGGCTTCATTGCACTGTCGGGCGTGGCGGTTTTGAACGGCGTGGTCATGCTGACATTCATACGGCAACTGCTGCGCGACGGACTGCCATTGAAAGATGCGGTGTTTGAAGGCGCGCAACAGCGGTTAAGACCTGTACTGATGACTGCTCTCGTAGCTAGCCTGGGCTTTGTCCCTATGGCATTTAATACCGGTGTCGGCGCTGAGGTACAGCGACCACTGGCTACTGTGGTAATCGGCGGCATTGTCTCGTCGACATTATTGACTTTGGTGGTGCTGCCAGCGCTTTACTACTTAGTGCAGCGCTTCAATGGAACTGCAAAAGCCTAAGTGGAGGCCTTAGCTAATTGCAAAGCACGCCCCGACTTGGGCGTGCTTTTTTATTGCTATATCGATGAGGAAGGTAAGAAGTTTTTGGCGACTCAGTGCTTAGAGTTGTGTCGTTCAGGTAATACTGATGTGTAATATTCTTAAATATATATTATGCCGAGTGAGCCTCAATTGCTAATGTTCCCAAATTGCAATAACGGGAACAAGCAAACTCACTAAAAACGGGCTATTTCCCCCTTTATACCCCCTTAAGTACTCAAAATCACGTTTTACAGCAAAAAAAGGAATTCGGAAATGGCCGAAGTACAAGCGCTTAAACAGCCGGATACCGTGAAGCTGACTAGCTACCTTTGTTACCAACGGAGTAAAATTTATCTAAGTTAAGATGAGCCTAAAAACTTGGACCACCTCGGAGCTAGTCTGATGGTTTCATATGGAATGCTACTTTGAGCGCCAGCGTGGTAATACGCAGATTTTTGTAGAGTAAAGGAAGCTGCTAGGCAAGCTGAAGCTACCAGCCGCCACAAAAGAGTGGTGGTGAAGGAAACTGATAATGATAATTAGTAGATGTTATATAAAGCTAGTGAGTACCTCTAGTCATCATGATTTAAAAGATATATCACTGTGTTGATATCCAATCGAAGTATTCTTCTTTGTAATAGAAATCAGGATAAAACCAAAAATTTTAAGGATTTGCCTTGGGATTTTTTCTTGGAGGAGTATACTGTATGAATGAACAGTAGAGGTGTATATGATAGATAATACAGCCATGTTGCTACAGCCTAATGCCCTAGAAAGTCTAGTTGACACGGTTGATCAGTATAGGACTGATGCTAACCAGTTGCTTGACCAAAGTACACGCGGGCAGAAAGGTCAGTTTATGACTCCTGCTTCTGTTGCTCAAATCTTGTCTGGGATGTTTAGAAATCTAGATGGTGAGGTTCGGGTCCTTGACGCCGGTGCTGGTGTTGGTTCATTAACTGCATCATTGGTGGCGAGAGCGTTGACCGAGTTCGCTCCAACTTCAATTAGCGGCAACGCATGGGAGCTGGAGAACGTTTTAGTGGAGCGCTTGGAGGATTCGTTTGGCCTATGTGAGGAAGCTAGCCAGGAATCCGGCGTAGCTTGGAAGTCACATATAAACCAAATAGACTTTATCGAGCATGCCGTAGAAATAATAAATGCTCGAACTAGCGGTAAGACAACCCCTGCTTTCAATAAAGCTATTCTAAACCCTCCTTACCTAAAAATTGCGGCGTCTAGCCGAGCTCGTGCAAGTTTACGAAGTGTCGGTGTTGAAACCGGAAACTTGTATTCATGCTTTGTAGCACTTGCTTTAATGCTTTTGGAGGACGGTGGCGAGTTGGTCGCTATAATTCCGCGCAGTTGTTGTAATGGCCCATATTTCAAAGATTTTCGTCGGGTGTTGCTTGATGGTAATAACTTGAGCAAGATTCATATCTTTGAAAGCCGCACAAAAGCCTTCAAAGGCGATAAAGTATTACAAGAAAACGTTATCTTTCATATCGTGAAAGGTGAAGAGCAAGGGGATGTTGAGATCACTTCAAGCACCTGCGCAGAAGACTCGGATCCGGTCGTTCGAGAAGCTGATTTCAGTGAGGTTGTGAACCCGACTAATCCAGATCGCTTTATACATATAGTGACCAATGACGAGCAGGCTAAAATAGCTACTCGTGTTGGGGGAATGCCTTGCTCATTAGATGAACTTGGTGTTACTGCTAGTACAGGGAAGGTGGTTGATTTTCGGACTAAACCGAACCTACGACATTATCCTAGCTCTGGTACTGTGCCATTAATTTATCCAATGCATTTTAAAAATGGCCTTATCGAATATCCAGTAGAGAGCAAGAAAAAGCCAAATGCCCTCGAGCTTAATTCCGATACACAGAGGCAGTTGGTTCCAAACGGCACCTACGTATTAACGAAGCGTTTAACATCGAAAGAAGAAGCTCGTCGTATTGTTGCTGGCTTATATACAGCGGATATAGCGGAAGTAGATTTAGTTGGCTTTGAGAACAAAACTAATTATTTTCACGCAAACGGCCACCCCTTAGACAATGACTTTGCAAAAGGCTTATGGGCTTATCTGAATAGCAATATAGTGGACCAGTATTTCAGGCAGTTTAATGGACACACTCAAGTAAATGCGGCTGACTTGAGGATGCTTCGTTATCCAAGCAGAGAGCAATTAGTTGCTATGGGTAAACAGATCTATGATTTTGACCAAGAACTCTTCGATGAGCTTGTGAAGAAGTTGTAATCCGTTATAAAGGAAGAGTTGGCCCCGTGAGGCCAACTCTTCTATTTTTTGTCAGCTTCACTGCTTGATGAAAAAGTTGCGAGAGGTATCTTCATGTATCCAAAGATAGGTTCCATCAGCCAAGTTTTTTTGTGATGACTGACGAGCAGCGGCTGCTTTCCAGGTTAAATAAGTTGTTGTAAAACCAACTCCCGATTTGCCGTTGCGTTTCGCAAACGCCTCTAAGCTCTCCTTTTTATGAATATCAACCTCACCATCACTGGTAACAGCTTCAATGACCCAAAGGTGTTCAGTTTCTTTGTTAATTAGTAATACGTCAGGCATGGAGTCATTGATCGTTATCTCAAGTCCAGCCTCTGAGAGGGCTTGTCGTTCTTTTTCAGTAATTCTGTCACCATCCCCATCGTCAACATAGATGACATCATAGCCCTTCAAAAACCTTGGTGCATAAACTTTATGGCTTACACGAATTAAACGACTGTGCGGTGTCTCAACTGATTCAGCTGTATATCGAGCCTGTTCCGCTTGAACAGCTAAACGCTCGCGCTTTACATCTTCCTGCATCCATTTTTCGGCTAAGTCTTGCCATTCGTTTTCCGGGGCCTTGAGAATTTTTAAAAACTCTGGTGCGATTCTGTATGCCGAGTTTGCCGACTTTGCAACCGGATGGCCAGGGTTGAATTCAGCCTTTGAGTTTAAATAAACTTTCTCGACGGCACCTATCTCCCAGAATGGCTTCAACCAATAATCTCGACCCTCACGATCAAGTTTTATATTCCTTTCTCTCTGTAAAATTCCGACATGAGTGCCTATGTGAGCAACAGATGCTCCATCACAAAATTCTAGTCCCTTCTTGGCTGCCTTTTTATACCAACTAGGCTCATCACACAGTAAAGCGAAAATAACGTCTACTTTGTTATCACTGGACTGATCGACTTTAGATAGAACGTCTCTCACCCTCTGTTTGGTTACGCCTTGATAACTGTCGGGGACAACTATTTTGTCTTGAGCTATAGCCTGGTCCCTCAATGCTATTTTGTCATCTTCGATGCTCATCTAATTTTCCTTTCCAAGCTCGTATTACAATCTATTATTATTATCCTGCCTGATAGCTAGTTTTTAGCATCCATATCTTTTATTATTTTTTGACAAGTAAAAAGGGCCCCGGTTATTGGTAGAAATCTTGCCTATAATTTTCCCCGATTCATTAAGTAAAGCTGGAGCATTTCAGAGCGTATCCATACGCTTGCTTACTCAAGTCACGTTTCTCCCTGTGTAAATAACTACAAATGACGCGATACGAATTTTTCTAGGATACTTAGTTGCTCACTACTCATTGTAAACTCTGTGGAGCCAACTCGGCCTGAAATCGATTTTCCCTGGGAGAGTTTTCTAATAAACTCGGGTTTTACTTGGTAGCTTAGCGTTTCTAAAGCATATGGGCTACCGGAAGACGTTGTCATCACGTTTCCATCATGAGAGCCAGAGCCGACATGATAACTTTGGTTATCGATAAGAAAGTAGAGCTCGTGATTTTCGAGATACAGCCAGTCAGTACTTTGGCTGTCTAATGCGCCATTTCGCGTGAAATAGATTAGATATACAGAATCGCCGTCAGACGTTCCTTTATTAACGTCCCAAGACAGTGCGTAACTGATATCAAATGGACCCGCAGTGATCATCTCTGTCTCAAGGTAGGGGTCATAGGTAGTTTCTATTGTGGGAGTTGCAGGAGTGAACGCGCAGCTTGATAAAAAGAGGATTATAGGGGCTGATGAAAACCATAATTTATTCATAAATGCCTCACTTAAAAAGCGGACTATTAAGTTCGCCGAAAATATCGAATTAAATTTTAGAGTAGATTTTTGAAGCAAACTCGCGAGCACTTAGCTCTAAATCTTTTGGAGTGCCCAACATTGTTGGCAGCGATTTGACTCTACCGTAAATGACATCTGAAAGCTCTTCTACGCTAAATTTAGTAGGTACTTTTTTCAAGTTCGATACCGCTTGACTCAGGTTTTTTTTATCAATGGGGTGAGAACTAAACCAAGTAGGTCGTGACGCCCAACACTCTATTGCTTTTTGTATTTCCTCAGTTGTCATAACGAGCCTCCTTATTACCACTGTAGTTATTGAATAAAACCCTTCACAAGCAAAAGCTATCTAGCTGTTCTGGCTTTAGTCGATAAGGTCTAAGTTAAACCTTCAAATTTTGAAACATAGATAATAGTAATTGATTACTAGCACAGCATACTAGTGTGTTCCCAAAATATTGAAATGGGAACAAGCAAACCCACTAAAAACGGGCTACTTCCCCCTTTATACCCTCTTAAGTACTCAAAATCACGTTTTACAGCAAAAAAGGAACTAGACTATGGCCGAAGTACAAGCGGTTAAAGATCTGGATACCGTGAAGCTGATTAGCTACCTTCTCAAACGAACTTATGGTCAGCAAATTGCTGATGTTTGGGATGTGGGCTTGAACTTGGCATTACGGATCTCAGATTTACTATCCATCAAGTTTGAAAATATTCAAGACGAGCGTCTCACCCTGGTTGAAGGGAAAACCTCGAAACAAGCAACCATTAAATTGAACGACAAAGCGCGGTCGATTATTGCTCGCATTAAAGAGGAACACCCAGACCATATTTACCTGTTTCAGTCCTATCGCAACCAATGGTCCAAAGGTTTGGACGAGGCCCCGATTAGCCGCCGTTACGTTTCGCGGGCGTTCGCCGCGATAGGGGAGGAAGTTGGTATTAAACTGGGAACTCACTCAATGCGGAAAACACGAGGTTATCATCTTTACAAGAACACCAATGACATCGCCAGGGTAATGAAGATGCTACGTCATAGCTCTGAGGCTGTGACGCTGCGTTATATTGGCATTACTCAGGAAGATGTTGACCGTGACTTTGCTGAGTTAGAGCTATAGGGGCTGAGTGCCCCTATTTTTTGTTTCGTATACCTAGAGTAACAACCAAGCGAGATTAAAACCTATATCACCTAATGGCAGTTACGGCTGCAGTTAATTAACTGTCAATTAGGAGAATATTTATGTCGAATGTAACGGTCGTATACACCAAGTCAGAGCTCGAACGTGCTATTGAGAGACAAGACAAAACAATAGCTGTAAAAAGCGCGTCGTTGGCTGATGACGTGAAAACATTGAAGTCAGCATCATCTGGTGCCTTTGCGTTAGCTGTCGGTTCAGCTGGAGTCTTTGCTACCAACTTCTGGAATCCGCTGGGATGGGGCTCAGGTATTATCGGAACCTTATCTACCGGCTCACTGATCACCGCCATAGTGGCGATAGGGCTCAGCACAACGTTGCTGTTTGCTATTTACAATGACTACTCAATAAAAGGGCGAACGTCGATTCGACTGGCTGGTGGTAATAGCATCGATGCCGACCTGGTTATGGAGAGGGACTAGTTATGGGTAGCATGAGACGAAACATTATTGCCGTTAAAACGCGTCCTGGTGAGGTTCGTTTTGTTGCCGTTGCTTCCATCGAGCGTGTGGAAGCGTTTGGTAATTACGTGAAGATTCACTTCGGTAACGAGCGGGTGCTTCATCGAGCAACGCTATCGGATATGGAAGAAATACTGGATGATAGATTCATTCGAATCCACCGAAGCCATATTGTAAAACGCGAGCATCTTCGAAAGCTTCTTTCCGAGCTGGGTCGATACCAGGAAGTCGAACTAGCTGATGAAACAGTGCTTCCGCTTGGAGGTAACTATAAGCGCCAACTAATGCTCGAAGTTGGTTTGTAGTGAGTTAGCTCAGGGTGTGTCGATCCTGGGCTTATTTTTTTTGGGAGCCTTAACGATAGCGTTGTCTCTCATGATACCAGCATTAGTGGATGCGTCGCATCGGGCTCGGCACTTTTATCTCTGCAATATTGCAACTTTACGTTTTTTATTGTGTAGTTTATTTAAGTCGTTTACTGTCAACTACATAGTGGAAAATTAAAGCTGAAAGTTGTGTGTCTGGTAGGAGAATGCAACTATCGATTAAACGAGTTACACAGTGCGCAAGCACAATACTCAAACGTTACGCAATATGAGAAATAGCCATGGAAGTTAGTGTCGAATTACAAAAAGAGCTTATCGCAGCTATTGCTTCACTTGGGGCAAGCAAGCCATTTTGGGAAAGCCCTTTCGCTGTCGGACTTCTAACTGCAATTGCTGCAATCAGCGCAGCCTTGATTCAGCGTTGGCAAGCATTTCGGCTTCAAGAACGTCAATCACAAGTTGAGAGACAGTTGAGAATTCACGAGGTTCAGATGGCAGCATTAAAAAGTTTAGCTCTTATTGAGCACAAAGTTACACCGAATGAAGAACCTTCTCCTGGGGCAGATGTGCACGAATGGCTAAGCCCAATTGTACACTCTTTAAGTAATGTGGTTTCAGAACTCGATCAGTTTCTAAAGGAGTACAGCTATGTATCCCCAACGGAAGTTATTGTTCATATAAGAGCTTCCTTAAATATTGCAAATGAATATAAGTGGGCATCAATAATGAATGACGCCCATGACTACGAGCCTACTGCAGAAGAGATTGATGCTGTCGTAGCTTTGATAGGGGAGCTCTCCAAGGCAACAGAATCATTCAAAGTCAACTTGGGAGTGACTGATGTATAAGAAGTTACTCTACTCGGAAAATTACTCGCTGTTCTCCTAACGTTGCCGTGAGTACTGTGTTGTGCGGATCTATCAGTAATGAGTTACATATCAAATAGCGTTCTTGGTCGTGATGCCAAAATAAAGGCTGTCAAAGAGGCAATTGAGTTGCTTGGGTATGTGCGTCTCCGGAAGGAGTTCAATACTCAAAACTTGGTTGGAGATTACATGTGGACCTCGGAAACTGAATATCAAAGCTATGTCGGCGTTGAGCTTCAGGTTTATAGTGAAAAAAGCAAGGGCCAGATTACCGTAAATACGAGATCCCGACTGGGAAGAAGCTACTGGGACCTACAACACCAGAATAAGACTCTCAAAGTGCTTCGTGACTTTTTTGGGGGCTATTTTGAGACTGATGCTGGACGAAATAGATATTGGCACTCTGAAGGTAAACCACCCAGTGCAGTAGCTGCTGGTTGCTACTTGGCTCGCTGGCGACTTCATAATGCTTTGATAAAGCCAAGAATTTATCTGCAGCAAAGAGGAATGACCCAGCCACATGCTAAAGAAGAGCCAACTGGAATTGGCTTTATCGACGAAACCAATCCTAGGTTATTTTCCAACAACTTGGTTCTTCCCTATATGTTTGCTGTTTGGGAAGCTTACTTTCGAGATTCGTTCATCTCAGTGTTGTCAAGCTCAAACTCCCGAGAGAAGGCCTTAAAAAAAGCAAATTTGAATGTTGCTCAGCTTGAGGAGGTTGCGTCCAGCACAGTCAGCGTCGAACAGGCTGTAGCAGAGCATTTTTCGTTTCAGCGGCCACGCAGGATATCTGAAAATTTTCGTATGGTCGCCTCAGATTTGGACTTGTCGTCAGTTCTTAAGAAGCCATATAAGCGGAGAAAAAAGAGTCTATATGCTGAAATTGATGAGTTAGTAAGCGCTCGAAATGAGTTTGTGCACACTGGCAGCATGAATACCAAGTTCACTGATAAAAAACTACTTCGACTGATATCAGATATCGAAGCTGCCGTCGATAGGTGCTATCAAGAGTTTGGTCGTACACTGGGTTTTAAGCCCGATGATGGTTTTCGATGAAAAACCATACAACAAGGCGAACCACAGCTACCGCTTTTCGTTGCGGTTTAGCCTTGCTTCCGCAACATGTTTTGCCCCCGAAAGGGGTTGCTCATCCCTAAAACTTTTTTGATTTTATTTCGAAAAGCTTAGGTTCTGTTCGTTACTATCTCCTAACTTGAAACTCTCAGCGAGCCGGGACGCAGCATTCGCCAACTCATGACAGTGCATTGGCTCCCTAACCGAACTGTCGGCAACTTCAAAATTTAGGTTTGTACGACAATGCTGATTGTACTTGGCAGCGATGCTGTTTAAGTATTTTTTGAGCGTATGAACCGCAAGTTTGTTTGGTTGGGTCCAGCTGTCTCGAATCATAAGAAGCAAATCGCGGTGAGAGCAGTCCATATCGATGCCGTAACGATTCAAATGCAGCACACAGGTTAGGTATGCTGTTTCGGCGGCTTTGTCTGAATTCGGGTGCCAGTTGCTATGCGCCAGCTGAGTAGCGTATTCAGCTGCAATCTGAAAGATGGTCTCGAGACTGACGTCGAAGCCATCGTACTTTCTGCCGATAACGATAGTAATTTTTATCAAGGCTGAAGTATTCACCGCAGGCTCTACCTTGCCGTGTAATGCTAAGTGCGCTTTGACGATATCGCTTGCGTTGAGGAACGAGAGCTTCATTGTGAGTTCCTCTTTGTTAAGGCGTTTAAATAGCCCTGGCAGACTCAATACTTGATTTTTGGGACTGACAAACCGCGCTTTTCATCAATACGATCCATCATCCACTCATCAACTTCCGAGTCTAACCAGGCGACGTTTCTTCCCAGTGTGTTAACAGGTTTGGGGAACTTGCCTTCCCCCATCATTTTATAAATTGAGGTGCGCCCCAGCCCGACGCGTTCTTGAACCTCGCTTAATCGTAGAAACCGCATGAGCTTCTCCTTATTCTGTGTCATAGGATTAGTAGGAATTGAGATGAATTAAGGCGAATAAAGAACCTACCGAATTTCAGGCCTATATCACGCACGTGCATTCAAGAATCGAAAACAAAACATGGAGACACAAAATGCACGAGCAAAATGCCGAGTATGTAACGAATGGGCCAATGACTGAGGTTGATGTGCTCAACAAAGCGTCTGAGATACTGGAGACGAAGTTTTTGAAGGGGGAGGGTTTTACCAGTCCGTCTGCGGCAAAAGACTTCCTGAGGTACAAGCTGGCGCATCAAAAGCGTGAGGTGTTCGCCATCTTGCTAATGGATTCACAGCACCGGCTGATTGAGTACAAAGAACTGTTCTTCGGCACGATCAACGCGGCACCGGTGTATCCCCGTGAGGTGATGAAAGAAGTGCTTCAGCAAAACGCCGCTGCCATCATCCTGGCGCACAACCATCCGTCGGGTGTGACCGAGCCATCGGAAGCTGACAAGCGTGTGACGACGCGTATCAAGGATGCACTCAATCACATCGACGTCCCCGTGCTTGACCACATCGTAGTAGGCCAAGACACGGTTTCGTTTGCTGAAAGGGGGCTGTTGTAATTGTAATGCCGCTAAGCGCGTAGAGGAGGTTTTCCCTGGGCCTCTGCTACGTTGCTTGGTGCCTTATGCTGGCGCTTTATTTTTTTGTCTTACTTACGGCTTGTAGTAAACGAAGGGCGGCCACGTTGATAAAGCGTTGTACTCTCCTTGCATAGGTAGCTGTAATGCCTAAAAGCCTCTCGAATTTCCTGACTGGATGAATTAAACGGGCCTTTTAAGCGACGGTATGACGGCGTTGAGCCATGAATTAAATACTCGGTAGGGCCAGCGTTAACGCCACCCGTACTATACCAGGCATCTCTAATGATTTTCCCTAACTCTGAGTTATCACCAGGTCCCAAGTTGCCTACCTGCCTAAATACATCGTTATTAACGAAAATAACAATATGGTAATGCTCGTATGGTGACTGTATGCTTTGCTCGGCCTTACGGGCATATCTCACAGTGCAAGGATGTGCATAGCCTTTGAGTAACCTTTCTCTGTCATATTTCGCCTTAACTTTCCGGTTAACAGCTCTGATGAAATGCTCCATTGGCGGTTCAAGGTGTAAAGGAATACCGGCTACAGGCACTCTCAAATCAAAGCGAACAGCCAGCGTACGTGGATGTTCATCAAGCGCTCTGGTCATTGTGTCATGCAGACCATCTAAGGGCTCCTGAATATACGGTACATGCTGAGGCCAAAGAGGAAGGCCTCTGTATGAGCTGTCGTAGTAGAGTGTTTGGTTGTGGTTCATTGGATTACGTATTGGTAAATTCATAATTAGCTCCATGATCATTAAATACTCATAACTGATCTGAACTTGTAATCTTTAACCATGAGTCAGACGGTAAGCTTTGGGCTTACCTATCACTGGCTAAGCATTGGTTACTTGACGTACCAATGAATGATGTACACAGTGGTAGTTATAAGTATTACTATTACCGAGAAAACGAGTGTCGGCATACACGTCACTTTTTGATCCTAGGTGACAGCATGCTCGACGATTTTGACTAACTCTCGTTGTTCGGAAGTTAGTATTTGATTGGCAAAAAAATTGCCGGTTGGGCAATGCTACGAGGCTGATCAATTCCTCGTAGCGAGTGCCGTTATCGAGCCGATTTCAAATCGAAATGGTCGAAAATCCTGATACTTCTGATACGGTGTATCAGGAATATCCGTTTTATAGACCTAGTTCGTTTTGGGGGCGGCCTTGTTTTGATTCATGACCGCCCGCTAGGCCATTGATATGAATTAAAAGAAGCTTCCTTGACTACCGCCAACGTGAAAACGTTTGAGCTTGCAGAGGCGTTTGGCTCAAAGGTGGATTCATCAGGTAGAATTGAGACAGCTTTTCTTTATTGCAGAAGTCAGACCACATATAAGGGTCATAAACAAGCTTTGGCTTCAAGTCGATAACAACTAGGCCAGTATTTTTAAATGTAAAGACTGTTATTTCCCCCCAATTAATAAGTAAATCCAAAACTTGGTCTCTGACGTCTATATCGCGTAAAATAGCTAGTCTGCTTCTACGAAGATCGGCAGCCCTATAATACCTTTCGCCATTGTCGCGAACCTGTTGAAAATAGCTGAGAACGCTTAAGGTATTTTTTATATAATCAGGGTATTGCTGAAAATATTGTAGAAAATCGTCAGAGCAGTGAAAGACTATTCGTTCTGCGTCTTGAAGAATACCCACACTTATGAGGGCCTCAGAGCCTAGCTCAAAATAAGTCAAAAGAGCGGCCAAGCGTGTTATGTTTTCAAATAATTTACTGCCATGATCCGTCGCATATTCTAATCGTCCTCCTGGGTTTTGCGAATTCTCGATTTCATTGTATAAGTCTATTGCGTACTTTCGTGCCTCGTCAGAAAACTTAATTAGCTTACGAGATCCTGAGTCATAGTTCTGTCGCACCTGCTTCAGTTCATCAAGAAGCTCTTCGAGCCTTGCGGTAAAATTGCGTTCTCCTTCCTTGTCTTGTGTTATTAAGTTATTAGACTCTATGAATCTAGAGCCTTGATTATTAAGTGGGCAGCTGAAAAGAAATCTAGCCCAGAAGCCAATACCTGCGGCTTCATCACCATGTTTATCGTTGAACTTTTTGATAGCAGCATCTTGAACCAAAAGTGATAGCGTTAGTCTCGTATCTTCAATAGACTGATTGCCAGATGTTTTTCGATGTTTTAAAAGTGATTCGCCTGACCATTGAGCGTTAAAAAACGGAAGATGTCTAAGGGTATGGCCGTTAAGTGCAATACCTCCTTCACTGGATAACACTGCTATGCAGCCATATCCAGCATACATTTCCTCTTGGATTGCTTCTCCGGTTGAATCCTCTACAAGCATTGTTTCCTTAGCCGGAGGCTGCGGTTTCTCAGCTATGAATTTGTTTAGTTCATCTTGGGCCGTTTCTATGCGTTGTGCATTACCGGATACCAGCGCTGCTTTTAGCTTATTTCTCTTGGCTTCTTGTTGCTCCTTAAAGACCTCTAGTTTTACCTCATAAATTTCTCTATTCTTCTCGTACTCTCTCCTTTGCTCTTTTTCAAAGTTATAAATTGGCTTGTTAACTCGCGCCGCAACAGCAGACTTTCTGAGTCCTGATTCGCCTTTAGTGCATATATACATCGATGTCGGTATTCGACCACCATATACTGGTTCAACATCGGCCAGGCATTGGACGACAGTTGAAATTGCGCCGAGTAAGACATTCAATGTCAATAAATTCGGCGCTTGAACAGTATTTCCAATTGACTCTACCCCCGCGTGTATTATCGGGCAATTCGGGACCCCTCCCTCTAAACTTCTACCCGAAGTAGGTGGTGTCATCATTAAATCATGATGCATTCCGCTCCTCCTTACGCGCATTAATCCAGTCAATAACTTCTTGCTCAATGTAACGAACCGACCGCTCTCCTAGGCTAATCGGCTTTGGGTAAGTGGGATCGTACTGTTTCGAGTTTTTATCTAACTTCGCAAAGTGGTACGATTTGGAAATCGACAATAAATCAAGTACCTCTTGAAGTCGCAGCACCTTTCCAGGTAACTGTGCTATGTTGTGTTCTTGCATACTTCCTCCTTCTGAATAAAACTGCGGAACACGCGACTAATTACAGCGAAGAATCTAGACTTGGTAAAGGTTCAAGAAGTGGGAAATAGATTTTTCAAAAAGTTATTTAAAATCATATATTTAATAAGGCTTTATGAGTGCACTGCAATTGGAAGAATTAAAGCTTGAAAAAGAGCGTCGCTATCAAGAATGGTGGGCATATGTTTATGCAAGTTGCAGTGTTGTAGATAGACTGCGTGGGGATGAAGGTCTTTTAGTTGAGACCAAAAAGATCCTTCCGTGGCTGAGACAGATAGACTACAAATACCATCTTATATCTACTTATGAGCGCGATGACGAAAGTAGGTATCTAGGGAGCTTAGTAAAGTTGGCTAACTGTCTTGTCTACTCTCATCATAAAACCGTAATCAAGGACGGGCTAGATCATCGGGTCTATGAGCAAATGGTTCTCGAGTTGAGAAATCCATTTCGAAAGTTGAACAATGATGAGAAAGCTATCGTCGAACAGTTACACCAAGTGTCCTTGAAGTTCGGGTTTCTTATAGTTGCGCTACTAATAAGTCCAAGAGTCAAAACAAACTGGCGGGCTTTTGTCGAATCAAAAGATGAAGATTTAAAGCTTATTAAAGATTGGTCGTGCTTCCCTTATCGTTCTATAGAAGAATCTCCTGAAAACTTCCAAATTGCAGTTCCTCCTTACGGGGCTATTATAAAAGAACCTTGGGATGTGGTCATTTTTTATGATCTTGAACATGATGAACCTGAGGAGATAGCGCTAAAACTCGAAGGCATATTTTTCGAGAATAAGACTGGTAAGCTCAATAAAAAAAGAAAGCCAAAAAAAATCGAAGTCGGCAACAGGAAAAAATATAGCTTCGCTTTGTATTTCGAGAAAAGCAAAGTGAACAAAACACGTGTAATGAACATACTGAATAGTCAAATACAGGTACTCAAAAGTTACTTGAACGGGAGCGGATTGCTATTAAAACAACCTTTAAAGCCTATAAACTTTAATGAGTGGTTAGCTGGTTACAAAAGTGTGCGCAAGCTACCTCCATTTCGTGATAAGTATACGCTCAAAACCAAGTATCCCAGCGAGTTTCTGTTGTCCTCTTTCCTCGCTCCATTTCACTATGAAGACATGCCTCAACTTAAAGTCCAAATAGAAAAGTACAACGAAAAGGTAGAGAAACGGAACTATAGTGCTAATACTGTTTACAGGCGCATAACGAACGCTAAAAAATTGAGTGAAGGCTTGTTAGGCCGAAAAAGAATGCTGGATAAAGATAACTTTAGAAGAGCCGTTGCAATCGAGATTTGGCAAAACTTACCTCAAGCTACCTCCTTGAGGAAAACGGGAAAATCAAAGGCAGTTAAAGAAGTTATAGACTGGCTTTTGGCAAATAAAAAGGCAGCCATCGAATATTACAGGCCTAACTATTTTCATTATATTCTAAAAGAGGGAGTTGACGCACATGATAGTGAGGTGAAGAGAGACCCAGTTGAAGGTTATCCCCCCGATGATTTCAAAGATGAGAGATACTGCGATGTTCCTGGTGAGCAAGAGCTGCTAGAGCGAGAGTTTTACACCGATTTAGAACTTACTGAGAATTGCATCGAACAGGCTGATTACCTTCGAGTTGGCAGTATTAGGAAAGCCAAAAGAGTCAAGAATTAAGAAACAAGCTACTAAGTCAAGAGTCAATCAGCTTCGATCCTTGGGGCTAACTTCTTATCGAAGCTGATAAACTCAAAGACCCTTTAGACGCCTCTTCAATATGCCCAGACCACCATTCCATCATTTCCCTGCGCTGCTTCAGATAAGTAGAGCGGTTATATGCCGCTCGAATTTTGTCTTTGTCCTTGTGCGCTAGCGCAACTTCAATCACGTCTCTGTCAAAGCCTTGCTCGTTCAGTGTGGTGCTGGCTAGTGCTCTGAGTCCGTGAGCAACTAAACGACCTTCAAAGCCCATGCGCTTGAGTGCCCTGTTAGCGGTTTCTTTATTAGCATGCCTTAGGGGAGCCCTATCGGAAGGGAATATAAACTCTCTATGGCCACTCAATGGCTGCATGAACTCCAGCAATGCTAGTGACTGCTTAGTTAATGGTACTTCGTGAGGGCGTGCCATTTTCATTCGTTCAGCGGGGATCGCCCATATGGCTTTATCGAAATCGATTTCTTCCCAGCGGGCTTGCACGGCCTCACCTGGACGGACCATTGTATGCAGTTGCCATTCAATCAAGCAACGTGTCACGTATTTAATATTGGCAAAGTTTAAAGCTCGCATGAGCTCCGGTAGCTCATCAGGAGCCAGTGTTGGCATGTTCTTAACATCTGATGATGGGATCACCTTTTTAATCCCTGTAAGAGGGTTATGTTTGATGTAACCGACGTTACAGGCGAAAGACATTACGTTATTCATCCTGCGAGCGACCTTACGCGCCATTTCAAAGCTATTGCGTTTGGTAAGTGCCTCAATGGCTTCTATGGCTTTCGGTGCCGTTAACTGCTTAATGGGTATTGATCCGATTCGTGGGAACACGTCATTCTCTAGCGAGCGCCAGAGCTTTTGAGCTGTGCCAGGCTTTAAGTCCTTGCTGTGTATCTCGAACCAACGCTCAGCTACTGCTTTGAATGTATTGCCAGCGGCAGCCCGCTTTGCCTCGAATTGCTCGTCACGATGAGATATGGGATCGATATCCTGGGCGAGTAGCTCCCTATTTTGCTGGCGCTTTTCTCTCGCTAACTTTAAAGAAAGATCAGGATAGTTACCCAGTGTTAGGTTTTTTCGACGTTTAGTAAACGGCTCCGAGTAGTTAAAGATCCATACCTTTTTACCCGAGGGTTTGATTCTCAAGAACAGCCCTTGCCCGTCAGAAAGATTATATTCTTTATCTTTTTTCTTCGCAGCATCGATCTTCTTGGGAGTGAGTGGCTCAGGGATTTTAGGCATTTTTGTAACACACCTTAAGTACATTTCGTTCCGTGTTACATAACAGTGTACAAAAAGTTGTGGATAGTAAGAAACTAAAAAGGACTTCAAAAGACCTTAATCAAGCTAAAGCTATTGATTAATAAGGGATTAAAGTACAAATGAGGACCACTTAGGAGGGGGAAGTGGTGCCCGGAGGCGGAATCGAACCACCGACACGAGGATTTTCAATCCTCTGCTCTACCGACTGAGCTATCCGGGCGACGAGGCGTATTAAACGTTTTTTTCAGTTCTGAGTCAACCGCTTTTCTAAGGTTTTTTACTGTTTGCTCAGTAAATCGCCAGTTTGTGCTTAATCAACACTCAAATAGGTGCTGCCGGCCAGGCATTTTTCGTAAAAGTTTGTCCAACGCACGCCTTCACGCGGTGCCAGGCTGCCTTTTCGAACTTGCCGGTCGATTTGCTTCTTAATCGTTTTCGCCATCGATTCGGTGTTGTATTGCATGGTCTGCAACACTTTTTCGGCGGATGTGCCGGGAACCACTTCTTCGATATAAAAATCACCGGGTTCGTCGTCGTGGCAGTACACATGAACCTCGGTTAAACGACCAAATAAGTTGTGCATGTCGCCCATTACGTCTTGGTAAGCACCGGTAAGGAACAGTCCCACATGGTAGTCCTCGCCCTTATTGAGCGAATGCATTGGAATGTTGTCACTGATTTCGGTGCCTTCAATGTATTTGCTGAGTTTACCGTCACTGTCACAAGTAATATCAACAATTGAGCAACGTACTTCCGGCTTTTCATTGAGTCGGGCGAGCGGGACAATCGGTAGTACTTGGCCGATGGCCCAGGTGTCCGCGGCTGACTGAAAAATAGAGAAGTTACACAGGTATTGGCTGGCCAGCATATCCTCGAGTTCTTCCAGCTCCTGAATAAACTGATTTTCTTCGTCCAGCGAATGGTGGATGTCAGCCAGAATTTGCCAATACATGGTATCTAACCGCGCCATCTCAGGCAGTGACAGGATGCCTAATTTAAAGGCTTCGTAGGCGTTTTGTTTGTAACCCGCAGCGTCGTTGTATCGCTCTTGTGGGTGATACTGGTCGCCGGACAGGTAGAGTTCGCGCATGTTCTTGACCAGAATATGCTCGTCATCGGTCGGGCTAACATCAAAAGTGGTTCCGGCAGGCTTAATTTCACCGACAATATTGGTCACCACACAGCTATGGTGGGCGGTCATTGCCCGGCCACTCTCACTGACAATGTTGGGGTGTTTGACCTTTTCCAGATCGCATATTTGCTTAATGCCCCAGACAACGTCGGCAACGTATTCTTCGGTCGAGTAGTTACGCGAGGAGTCGGTGGTGGAGCTGGTGCCGTCATAGTCGATACCAAGGCCGCCACCAATGTCTAAATACTCAAGCGGTACGCCTTCCTGCACCAGTTTGGCATACAAGCGTGCGCCTTCGGTAACCGCTTCTTTAATTTTGCGAATGTCCGACAGCTGACTGCCAATATGAAAGTGCAGCAACTTGGCGCAATGCAGCATGTCTTCCTGACGTAAGCGCTCGACCACATTCAGGATTTCGGCAATGCTTAGCCCAAACTTGGCCCGATCACCGCTGGAGCCTGCCCATTTACCGGAGCTGCGTACCATCATTTTTGAGCGCAGACCGATCATCGGTTCAACGCCAAGCTTTTTCGCCAGTGGGATCAGCATTTCTAATTCTGAATATTTTTCGATGACAATGATCATCTTGCGTCGTAGCTGACGACCGAGTAGGGCGAGTGTCAGGTAATCTTTGTCTTTGTAGCCATTCAAAATGGTTAGCGCATCGGGATTGTCGTTATAAGCCAATACCGCCATTAGTTCCGGCTTAGAGCCGGCTTCCAGACCATAATTATAGGGTTCGCCGGCGTCCATGATCTCTTCGACCACTTCGCGCATTTGGTTTACTTTAATTGGGAACACACCGGAGTATTCGCCGTTATAATCAGCCTCTTTGATGACCTTTTGAAAGGTCTCGTTGATGATTTCAACTTGCGAACGCAGAATGTCGTGAAACCGAATAACCGCGGGGAATTCAATGCCCTCGGATTTGATTTCGTCGATTACTTCCTGCATATCAATGGTAATGTCAGGATAACGGTGGTTCGGCGCTATTTTAATATTGCCATTGTCGCCAATCGAAAAATAGCCAGCTCCCCAACGGTTAACGCCGTAAAGCTCCTCCGCTTGTTCAATATTCCAATCTGACATTAGGCGTCTGCTCCCGCTTGCTCTAACGTTAATAAAATTTCCCGGACGATTTTGGCAGCAAATACGTCGGAGTTTCCGGTGGGATCAATTTTGGGCGACAGTTCGACCACATCAGCACCAATAAAATTTTTCTCGCGCAGAATTTTCATCAGACTGACAAACGAATGAAAATCTTCGCCGCCGGGCTCGGGGGTACCGGTGCCCGGTAAAAATGAGGGGTCGAAGTAATCTAAGTCGAGCGTCAAGTAAACAGGGCGGTCGCCGGCAATGTCTTTGACGCTTTGCAAAAAGTCCTGGCGTGAATTTCTGACGGTGCCGTTCTCTTTCATCCAACGATATTCGTCGCGGGTGCCGGAACGGATACCGTACTGGATCAGCTGGTGGCCGCTGCCGAAATGGTCGTAGACGCGGCGGATGATCGACGCGTGTGAATAATGGTAGCCGAGAAAACCATCGCGCAGGTCGGCATGCGCATCTAAGTGCAGTAACACCAGCTCGGGATACTGCTGCAAGTGCTTAACAATAGGTGCGTAGGAAATGGAATGCTCACCGCCTAAGGTCAGCAGTCGGGTTTTTGTCTGCTGCAGGTCCAGTGGTTCAAAAATCGCATTAAAATCGCTAACCGCGTGATGCCATTGCTGCTCTACGTCCTCGTCAAAACCGAGCCGTAAGTTACCTAAGTCAAAAAACTCATGGTCTTCTAAGTCGGCGTCCAGGTAAGGGGAATATGACTCAATGTCTTCAGAAACGGCGCGTAGCCCATCAGGCCCTTCGCGGGTGCCTTTTCGAAAGCAGGCGGTTCCATCAAACCCAAAGCCGATAATATGGGTGTGTCCGGGAGTAATTGTGAATGCCCGGTCAGCCCCAAAAAATGGACGACTTGGATCGTTCGTTGGCACCGGTAGTGGGATCTGAGACATAGATTGTCTTACCTCAATGTTGTTCTTTCTGTACCGCCTTGTGGCGCTCTTTCTTGACCGGGTTAAATAACTTGGTCTGAATATCGATTAATTCCTGGCTGAGTTGCTTGCGCTGCATCCAGGTTTCCGGGAGCGGGGTGCTGGACAAGTCATTATTGCTGACTCCTGCCATTACGCCCGTTTTACCCTGACGTACTAATTCTACCGCATGTACGCCTAATCGAGTAGCCAGTATCCGATCCATGGCAGTGGGGCGTCCGCCCCGCTGCACGTGGCCAAGCAAGCATGGCCGACATGGAAAGTTTAACCGATCTTCTAACTGCTCAGCTAATCTTACGGCGCCACCGGGCCATTGGTTTTCACAAAGTACCATGACATAGCTGGAATCGCCGCGAACCCGGTGAACACCTTCGATGTGTTTAACCAGTGCATCAACGGTCAAAGGTTTGTCTTTTTGCAACTCTGGTAGAATCATACGTTCGGAGCCGCAGGCCATGGCGCTGCTAATGCCGATGTAGCCGGCATTACGGCCCATAACTTCGACGATAAACACGCGATCCATGGCTTCGGCTGTATCGCGAATCTTATCCAATGCGTCCATTGCGGTTTCCACGGCCGTGTCATAGCCAATGGTGTTGTCGGTGCCAAACAAATCATTGTCGATAGTTCCTGGCACGCCAATAATGGCACCTTGCCAGAATTTCGCCAGATGTTCAGCGCCACGAAATGAGCCGTCCCCGCCAATCACGATAAAACCATCAATTTGATGGGCATCCAGGTTTTCTGCTGCCTCACGTCCGCCGTCGTCGGTTTTGAAGCGTTCGCTGCGGGCACTTTTAATAATGGTGCCGGAATACTGCAATATGTGTTCTACGTTTTCCCGACCTAACTTTGTAAAGTCGTTGGTGAGAACGCCTTCGTAGCCATGACGAAAGCCGATAACTTCTATTCCGTAGTTTTCTGCGGCCAGTACGACGGCGCGGATCGCCGCATTCATACCTGGTGCATCACCGCCACTGGTGATGACAGCAATTCGGTTAATAGTATCAGTAGATGACACGATCCCTACTCCTTGATAATGTCTTAGCGCTAAGCTTACCTATAGAGTCTCGGGTTACCAAGAGGAAATTTAATGTCGAGCGCAGTTAAACGGTTTGATTATCAACAATTATTGCAATGGTCGAACGATTGTCTGGAGCAGGCAGGAGCTTCCGGAGAAATCGCACGTAATGTCAGTTTTTACTTATTAGAAGGGGATTTACTGGGATTTTCTACTCATGGTCTGATTCGGTTGCTGAATAATTGTCAATGGTTGCGTGATGGCAGTAGTCGGGCAAAAGGGCAACCTGTGGTCATTAGCGAGCGGGCTGCCGTGGCGCATTGGGATGCGCAATTATTGCCGGGTCCTTATGTGGTGCCCCAGGCTATTGAGAGTGCTATTAACATGGCTAAGCAAGCTGGTACCGGCACTGTCGTTATGCGGCGCAGCCAGCATGTTGCAGCGCTTGCTTCCTATTTAAGTATTGCAACGGAGCAGGGCATGGTGGTCAGTTTAATGTGCTCGACACCCGGGCAGCGTGCGGTTGCTCCGTTTGGAGCCAAACAAGCAGTGTTTTCGCCCAACCCTTTTGCGGTGGGAGTGCCAAGCTCTGCTCAGCCATTATTATTAGACATTAGCTTCTCGATGACAGCGGCTGGCAAAGTACGTCAGGCCAAAGCTGACGGGGTTAATTTGCCTTATGCGGCACTGATTGATAGTAACGGGCAGTGGACTGATGATCCTACTACGTTTTTTGCGAAGCCGGGCAGCGCTATAGGTCCTTTAGGCGGCGAGCAGCTTGGCTATAAAGGTTATGGGTTAACTTTATTCAGCGAGATCTGGACCATGGCGCTAAGCCAGTTTGGTCGCCGTCAGGGTAGTGCGGACGGGGATGCTAACTCCGTTTGGGTGCAAGTCATCGACCCCACCGCCTTTGGTGACGAAAAGGAGTTTCTGCAGCAAGTGGATGATTTGTTAGAGGATTGTCGTACCGCGACGCCAATAGACCCGCAGCAACCAGTCAGAATTCCCGGTGAGCGGGCGTTGCAGAAAAAGCAGCAACAGTTACAGCAGGGGCTCGAATACAGTGAGTCGACCCTAAAAGTGCTTAACCGCTGTGCCGAGTTTACCGGTATTCCGTTACCGGCGGCTCTTTAAGTTAAGGCTGTAAGCGCTCTATAGCCCACTGGCCATCTGCCAGTGTATAGGTAAAGCGGTCGTGCAATCGGTTGCGGCCGCCTTGCCAGAATTCAAACTGGCTGGGCTTAATTAAGTACCCACCCCAGTGCTCGGGTCTTGGTACTTCGCTATCACGATACCTTTGCATGAGTTGTTCAAACTGTTGGTCGAGCAATTCGCGGCTGGCAATAGGCGCGCTTTGGTTAGAGGCCAATGCACCAATCTGGCTAGCCTTCGGGCGCGATCGAAAATAGGCATCGTTTTGTTGCTCTGATAACGGTTCGACAGAACCGGTAATCTGTACCTGCCGCTCCAATGGCAGCCAGGAAAAGTGTGCCGAAATGTTAGGGTTGACGGCCAGATCGCGCGCTTTGTGCGAGTTTTTATTGGTGAAAAACCGGAGTCCATTACTGTCATTGCTTTTTAGCAACACAACCCGTTGGCTAGGGACGCCCTTGGCGTCTACGGTTGCGATTGTCATCGCGGTAGGATCGGCGCTTAGCTTTGCATCGATGGCTTGTTGCAGCCACAGCGCAAATTGCTCATGTGGCGATGCCGCCAGTTGTTCGCGCGGCAGGCTGCCAAGCTCATAGTCACGACGAATTTGTTCAAGATCCATGGTCATTCCTCAACAGTCATCTACTGTTTATCCGGAAAGCGCTGACGAATTTTCTCTATTGCGTCTAAATTATCAAGCATCAGCCCTGCAAGCTCGGGGTCAAAAAATCGACCGTTATGCTGCAATATGTAGTCCGATGCTGCCGTCACTGGTTGAGCTTCACGATAGCTGCGTTCACTGCGAATCGCATCGTACTGGCTGGTAATCGACAAAATTCTGGCGTAAAGATCGATGTCAGCGCCATGTTTTTGGTTAGGAAAGCCGCTGCCGTCCCAGCGTTCATGGATATCCTGGGCTATTTTGGCGGCTAACTGCGCAATTTCGGTATCGGTCTGATTCAGGTAATCATGTCCTTTGATAACCTTCTGCATAATTTCTTCGTAGTCATGAATACTGAGTGCGTCGGCGCTTTGTGCTAACTCCATTTGCACCGATACCTTACCAATGTCGTAGACCGACGCTGCTTGCTTGAGTTTTTCGGCAGTGGTTACAGATGCACCGGTTAAGATGGCCAGGTAACCGGCCATTTCGGCCGAGCGTTTAACGAGATGACTAGTGTGCTCGATGGAACGCTTTTCTATGGCTTCACCGACGCTGTATAGCAGTTCACGCTGTGCTTCTCGCTCAGAATCACGACTGTGCAGATTATCAATAGCGATAGAGCTATTATTCACAAATAACCCGAGCAGGTTTTGATCAAGCTCAGAAAGTTCGCGGACTCCCTTTATAAACAGTAAATACTGTCGTTCACCCTGGGTCTTATAGAGTCCATAATAATTGTTATTATGGATACGAAACTCGACATGATTGGCACTGCTTTGTAACTGCTGAATCAGTTCCCAGTCGATATTTTCTTCAACCGGCTTGCCTGCAGACTTTTCGTAATCCCCGGTTCCGCCGATGATCTCAAACTTACTATTACCTTCGTTTGTCGCGGTTAAACCCTCGGTTTTGTCGTTTGCTGAACGACAATATAACGCGTCGTCCGAGTGGGTAATTAAAGCGACCAACTGCTCAAGAATTCCCTGACACAAACCTTGCATCGACTGAGCGGTAAAAACTTCTGCAGAGGCGTTGATGACCTTTTCTAAGCCGCGCTTGTTACGCTCTATCGCGTTCAGATCGCGATAGGCACGTAGACAAGAGTACATTAAGGTAACCAGTTTGCGATAAGTAAGTTCGGTCTTCTCCTTGTAGTCATCGATGTCATAGCGCGCGATAACGTCTTCCTCTGGTGCTTGTCCTGGCTGTCCGGTGCGCAACACGATGCGGATTAACTTATTTTTTAAGTCCTGGCGTATCCAGCGGGCGACCTCAAGTCCAGCATGATCGGTCTCCATCACTACGTCCAATAAGGTCATGGCAATATCGTCTCGTTCGCGCAAAACCTTTTTTGCTTCGCTGCCAGAATAAGCCGAATTAAACGACAGAGGATGACCGTCAAGTTTAAAGTCACTCAGTGCCATTTTCGTGATGGTGTGGATCTCTTCGTCATCATCAACGATCAGAATTTGAAAAGGCGCAGCCTGCTCAGGCTGATCAACTTCTGGTTCATCTTCTGAGAATAAAAAGTCATCGTTCATTGACGCATCTCTCCTTGACCTTAAAGCAATTTTAGCGACTTATTTAGCATATACCTGTTCGCCGGCAATATAGGTTTGCTCAACTTCTACCTTCCAGAGGTCGCTTGGCGGGATATCGAATAGGTCCCGGTCGATCACAATAAAGTCTGCCCATTTCCCCGGTTCTAGTGAACCCAGTTGCTGCTCTTGCCAGGCGGCATAGGCGGCATCGATAGTGAATGCTCGCAGAGCCTGCTCGGTTGACATGGCTTCATCGGCATACCAGCCACCGTCGGGTTGATTCTGACGGTCCTGACGTGTGACCGCGGCGTGCAGGCCATAAAACGGGTTTGCTAGCTCAACCGGAAAGTCTGAACCCGCTGCAATAATGGTTCCCTGATCAAGCAATGTCTGCCAGGCATAAGCACCCTGCATACGCGCTTTGCCGAGTCGATCTTCTGCCATGTTCTTATCGCTGGTGGCATGAGTCGGCTGCATTGACGCAATAATATTGAGCTCTTTAAAGCGCTGTAAGTCATCCGGATGCACCACCTGAGAGTGCTCAATGCGGTTGCGTAAATTGCGTCCGCCGAGATTTTCAAAGTGAGTAGCGAATGCGTCTAATGCAACGCGGTTAGCTCTGTCGCCGATAGCGTGTGTGTTAATTTGAAAGCCGTGCGGAATAATCAATTTGTAGAGCGAATCGATATCATCGGGTGAGGTTACCATTAAGCCATGATTACCGTGATCGTCGCTATAGTCTTCAATTAATGCGGCTCCGCGACTGCCAAGGGCGCCGTCGGCGTATATTTTTACGCTGCGGATGGTTAATTTATCGTCATCGGACTGATAAGGACCTTGGTCCAGCAGTTGTGGTAGTTGTGGCTCAGTTGCAGCGACCATTGCGTATATGCGCAATGGTAGTTGGCCCTGGTTTTGCAACCCTTTGTAGATGGATAAGTCTGTGGCCGGGACGCCGGCATCGTGAACACTGGTGATCCCGCGTTTTAGCAGGTGTTTGAAGGCCAGTGCGAACGCTTGCCGTTTTTCTTGCGCCGATGGTTGTGGAATGACTTCCTCGACCAGACCCATGGCATTGTCGATTAGAATGCCGGTTGGCTCGCCATTTTCATCTTTTACAATTTCGCCACCATCGGGCGATACCGTGCTGGCATCAATACCTGCTAGCTCTAGTGCCTTTTGATTTGCCCAGCCTGCATGAGCATCAACGCGGGTTAAGTATACGGGTTTGTCATTGACCACTTCATCCAGCTGGCTAGCGTTAGGAAACGCTCGGCTCGGCCATTGTTCCTGATTCCAGCCGCGACCTGTAATCCAGCTTAAATTAGCTTGTTGATCGGCGTAGCGGGCGACACGACTCACCGCATCGTTCACTGAGCTCGTGTCTCGTAAGTCAACTTGCAACAGGCTCATTCCTAAACCCAGCACGTGACCATGCGCGTCGGTAAGACCGGGGATCACTGTTTTTCCGTTCATGTCGACCCGGTTAAAATCTGGATAATGATCCACCAGAGACGCATCACCAATGGCCAGAACGCGACCATTTTGCGTTACCATCGTTTGAAACTGTTGTAACACAGCGTCCTGACCGGCAGGACTTGCTAGGGTATAACCATTAATATTGCTGTAAACCGTTTGTGCAACGCTCGACGTACTAAAGAAGGCGAATGATACAAGCAGTACGAGTGTTTTTTTAAACATAAACAACCTCTTTGTGACAGATTTTGCCACTATAAACGGGTTTGCGGTAAATTTGTATCAAAGGATGTTAATACAAGCTGTTATTTTTTTAACGTTTTATCATAAAATCATAGATAGTTCGGTGATGCTACTTGCTGAAAAAGTGAATTCAGGTATGCTAAAAGTTAGTATTGTAGTCGCCGAAGTTGGGACAAAATAATGAAGATATTAATCATTGATCCGTCGTTTTACATGCGCGCGGGACTTATACAAGTTCTTACAAACTATGCGGCGCAGCCCTCTATTTTCGAGGCGGAATCATTTGCTGTAGCGGAAACCTATTTAGCGGCTGACGAGTACGACCTTATTTTTATTGAAATGAACTTACCGGACGAAGAAATTCGCCCGGCATTGCAACGCTTAAAACGGTTGGCCCCGCGAGCTCACAACGTGTTATTTACTCAGGCTCGTTCGTTGAGTGATGTTAGACAAGTGCTGGCCGCAGGAGTCAGAAGTTATTTACCCAAAGACGCTTCGGCAGAACATGCGAAACTAGCGATTAAAAGTTTGCTCAACGGCGATCGCTATATTCCGGATGACCCAACGTTAAATGAACCTCGCAGTCACTCTAGCGGCGTTGAAACCTTCTTGTCGCCCCGACAGCTGGAGATTATGCAATTGTTGGCACAAGGGCTTTCGAATAAAGAAATCGCGAATATATTAGGCATTACAGAAGGCACCATACGTGTGCATTTATCCGCAATTTTCAAAGCCATTAAAGTGTCTAACCGTACAGAAGCCACTTTGTGGTATTTGTTAAGACAGAAAAAGTTAGTTGATTAACGCTCTATGTCCTTGAATCGACTTTTTGAACAGCTCGAGTCGCACAGTCACGCCCCGACTGAGCAGTGGGACCCTCCTTATTGTGGTGAGATCCCGTTGCGGATTAAAAGTAATGGTGACTGGGAATACCAGGGAAGCAAAATAGAACGCCCACAATTGGTTAAACTTTTTGCTTCGGTATTGGTAAAAGAACAACAGGATTACTTTTTGGTAACGCCGGCGGAAAAGGTTAAAATAGCGGTCGATGATGCGCCGTTTGTAATAACCGGCTGGGAACAAGTCGAAGTAGATGGTGAGCGGGCAGTACAAGTCATTACCAATATTGGTGAGCGCTATGTTTTGTCGCAACAAACGCCGCTGGTCGTGATTGGCGACCTGCCTTATGTGCGTCTACTAAGAGGTATGACCGCAAAAGTACACCGAAATGTATATTATCAATGGGCAGAGATGGCTGAGCCTGGCTCAGATAAAGCTGATAAAGAATTTGTTATCCACAGCGCAGGTCAGGCGTTTTCGCTTGGGCATGCTTGATCAATAGGAAAGAGTCGGTTAAGCCTTTATGAGTAACGGCAAAACAATTTACCTGCTGGAGCAAGATAAACAGCGTCAACAACGTTTAGAAACAGTGCTGACTTTTATTGGCGAACGGGTATCGACGCTTACATCGATAAGCAGCGGTGCGCCATTGTCAGATGCTCTGTGCGTTATCGCAGGTAATGGCATTGATGATTTAGAACTGCACGCGAGCGAAAATCCGGCGATTCCTTTTATTTGTGCAGCGGAGCAACACCAGGCGGCATTAAAGCGCGCCAACGTTATTGGGCCAATTGATGACACGGTCGACTATCAGGAGTTGTCGCGCTGGCTGCATTACTGTCATACCTACCACCGTAATCTGGTCCAGCATCACGGCTCACATAATCAAAAGGCAGGCGTTTTAGAATCCATGCTGGTGGGTCAAAGCGACGCGTTGCAAAATATTAAACGGATGGTCGCGCAAGTCTCCGGCAGTGACGCCAATGTTTTAGTATTAGGTGAGTCAGGAACCGGTAAAGAAGTTGTCGCTCGTGGTATTCACCAAATGTCCGAACGTAAACAAGGGCCCTTTGTACCGGTTAACTGTGGTGCGATCCCTGGCGACTTGCTTGAGAGTGAGCTGTTCGGCCATGAAAAAGGCGCCTTCACAGGCGCTATTGGTACGCGTAAAGGGCGCTTTGAACTGGCGCAAGGCGGCACACTGTTTTTAGATGAAATCGGTGATATGCCATTAGCCATGCAAGTTAAGCTTTTACGAGTGCTGCAAGAGCGAACCTTTGAGCGGGTAGGTGGAGCCAAAAGTCTAAAGGCTGACGTAAGAGTTGTCGCCGCTACGCATCGGCATTTAGAGACGATGATAAACGAAGGAAAGTTCCGCGAAGATCTGTACTATCGATTGAACGTTTTCCCGATCGAAGTGCCTTCCTTGCGCGAACGACAGGACGACGTGCCGATACTGTTGCGGGAACTTACCGCACGCTTTAAGAAAGAGCAGGGCGTTGGTGTTCGTTTTACGACGGAAGCACTGGACTCATTGTCCAAACATCACTGGCCGGGTAACGTACGCGAGCTGACCAACCTAATTGAACGGTTGACGATTATGCACCCGGAGCAATTAGTTGATGTGCAGGATTTGCCGCCGAAATATCAACACGTTGAGCACCAACCAGTGGCCCCGGATTATCCCGATGAGTTGTTAGAGCGGGAGGCGTTAAACTCTATCTTTGGCGACGATGATTTAGAAGATGAGACTGACGTGCAGACACCGGTCAGCTCAGAGTTAACGGATGACGGTGTTAACCTTAAGGATATGCTGAGCGAACTTGAAATTGAAATGATCCGTCAGGCACTGCAGAAAGCCGACGGTGTTGTGGCGAAGGCTGCCGAATTGCTCAGCATGCGTCGTACCACGCTGGTTGAAAAGATGAAGAAATATCAAATAAAGCAATAGGTGTCGGTTTATTGACACCTCTAATCCTCATAAGTCTTTGAAATACAAGCAATAAAAGTAGGCATGTTGTTTGCATAATATTGGCTAATTCTTTTTTGGGTTAGCACAGAGGATATTATGCAGGCTCATCGTTCACTAATAGACGCGATGCCTAATGCCGTCATCTTGTTGGATGATCAAGGCGTGGTTGAGCATTGTAACGACAATGCCCGGCAACTGATGAATGCCTCACTGGTCGGTCAACTGTGGCGGGATTGCGTCGCTACCTGCTTTTCACCACAAGAAGACGACTGGCACGAAGTTTCCTTACGCAATGGTCGACGTGTAAAAGTTGATATATCGGGGCTGGAGGATGGCTCCGGACAGCTTATCGTACTCACGGATCTGACCGAAACTCGACATTTACAACAAAAAATTAGTCACCTACAACGCTTATCGGCCATGGGTCGCATGGTTGCATCGCTGGCGCATCAAATACGCACGCCACTTTCGGCGGCCTTATTATATGCACAAAACCTTGCGACTCCGGGGCTGGATGAAAGTCGCCAACGGCGTTTTTCGGACAAACTGATGTCCCGACTTAACTCCTTAGAGCAGCAAGTTAACGACATGTTGTTGTTTGCCAAAAGTGGCGATAAGCAGGTGCTTGAACAGATGCCCGCCGAACAGCTGATGCAGTCTGTGCTGACATCGGTGCAGCCGTATGCGGACAGTCGCCAGATTGAACTCAAGCAAGTAACTGCCACCAATAGCCCAGATCCAATTATTTTAAAAGCCAGTCAGGTAGCTTTAAGCGGTGCTATTCAAAACTTAATTACCAACGCCGTAGACGCCAGCAGTTCCGGCCAAACCGTGGTTATTGAAACAGGCTATAGCGAGACCGACTGGTATTGTTCGGTAACGGATGAGGGGGAAGGCATTCCGGCCGAGCTTAAAGAACAGCTATTAACACCTTTTGTTACTAGTAAACCGAACGGCACGGGCTTGGGTTTAGCCGTGGTCAATACGGTCGTTAAGGCGCACCAAGGACAACTGCAATGGCAGAGCGAGGCGGGTCAGGGCACTCAATTTAAGCTGTCACTGCCGATCTTCGAAATTCAAACGGCTGCCAAGGAGGTGTGTTATGGCTGAAGCCAATGTACTGATCGTTGAGGACGATGCGGCACTGCGCGAAGCTATTGTCGACACGCTGGAGCTAGCTGACTATCAGTGTTTACAGGCGGATTCAGGCGAAAGCGCGCTGGTCGAACTTAAAGCTAACACGATTGATCTTGTTATCAGCGATGTACAAATGCCCGGCATTGATGGGCTGCAGTTACTTCGCAGTATGAAAAATCAGGGTTATGAGCAACCGGTGATTATGATGACGGCGTTTGCTAAGGTGGATGATGCGGTAATTGCGATGCGCGAAGGTGCTGTCGATTATCTGAGTAAACCCTTTTCAACCGAAGCATTATTGAAGTTGGTACAGCGCCATTTACCGCTGCAACCAGAACCGGAACAATCGGTGGTTGCTGAAGACCCGAGTAGCCTGGCGTTGCTGGAGATGGCAAAAAAAGTAGCTGCAACCGATGCCACAGTAATGATTAGTGGCCCCAGTGGTACCGGTAAAGAGGTTTTGGCGCGGTTCATTCATGAGCAGTCAAGTCGCTGTGCTGAGCCCTTTGTCGCTATTAATTGTGCGGCGATTCCTGAAAACATGCTGGAGTCTATTTTATTTGGCTACGAAAAGGGCGCCTTTACCGGAGCGACACAAGCATCACCCGGTAAGTTCGAGCTCGCGCAGGGCGGTACGTTGTTATTGGACGAAGTTACCGAAATGGATATCAACCTGCAGGCCAAACTGCTGCGAGTGTTGCAAGAGCGGCAGGTTGAACGGCTGGGTGCGCGTAAGTCTATTCATCTTGACGTGCGGGTCATCGCGACCTCTAATCGTCAGTTGCAACAAGCCGTCAGCGACGGCTTATTGCGCGAGGACTTGCTTTATCGGTTAAATGTATTCCCGTTACAGTGGCGTTCGCTGCGTGACCGGCCGAAAGATATCGTACCAATTGCACAGGCGTTATTGCAGCGCCATCAGGCTCGACTGGGTATTAAAGGCCCAATTGAGTTTGCAGAGAACACCTGCTCGGTAATGGAAGAATATGAATGGCCGGGCAATATTAGAGAGTTGGAGAACGTTATTCAACGGGCCCTAGTGTTGCAGTCAGGGGGGATTATTCAGCCTGCAGATTTAATGCTGGAACAGGCCTCAGGGCAGAGTGTTTTGCCTGAACAGGTACAGCCCGAGACTACCATAACAACGGCTGCTGACAGTAACGATGACTTAGGTGAGTCGATGTTTCATCAGGAATACCGAATTATCAAACGCGCTTTGCAAAAGCACAATGGTAAACGTAAACCGGTTGCTGATGAGCTCGGTATTTCGCCGCGGACATTACGCTATAAGTTAGCGAAAATTCGTGAAAACGGTTTATCTATTTAGTAAGAAACTCGTCAATAAAAAGTTGGCATCCGATTTGCATTAACTCTGTTAACGAATCCAATTGCGGAAATTTTGACGGAGACCAAGATGAAAGTCGATGCCAACGCAGCCTATCAACAGTGGCAAGCCTTATCTGGTGCAAGTGCAAGCCAGGATAAAGCGACCAATGTCAACGCGCTACCGGGTAACAATGCCCAAGCCGACTTCTCTAACATGCTGAAAAATGCCATTGATAACGTTAATGAGCTACAGCAAACCTCGGGTGACTTAAAAACTCGCATGGAGTTAGGCGATCCGAACGTGACGCTGGAACAAACCATGATCGCCAGTCAAAAATCCAGTATCGCTTTTGAAGCAACCGTACAAGTAAGAAACAAGGTTGTTGAAGCGTATAAAGAAATTATGTCAATGCCGGTCTAACCGGACCTGATTAGGGAGTTAAATTGTGGCTGAATCAACTGACCTGATGGTAACCGAGCCCGGCACCAATACCCAGGGCAACGACACTGAATCAACCGAGAAAAAATCCGGCATTATGGATATGATCGGCAACTTTGACATGTTACGTCAGGTTGTAGTGGTGTTAGCGCTGGCGATTTGTGTGGCGATAGCGGTATTCATCATGCTGTGGGCACAAGAGTCAACATATCGGCCACTGGCAAAGATGGAAACTGAGCAGTTGGTGAGCACCCTCGACTACCTGGACGCCAATGGCATTGAATACAGCGTAGAAGGCAACACCGTCTCAGTCCCTGAAGAAAACTACGACGCGATTAAACTGCAATTAACCCGCGCTGGTGTAGATTATGGTCAAACTGAAAGTACGGGTTCAGAGATTTTAATGAGCGAACCCGGCTTTGGTGTGAGCCAAAGGTTAGAACGCGAACGCTTATTGCACTCACGCGAAGTTCAACTAGCGCGTGCTATCGAAGAAATGAAAGCCGTTACGGCAGCAAGAGTACTGTTAGCCGTACCAAAAGAAAATGTCTTTGCTCGCCGTGAAAAGCAGCCAAAGGCATCGGTGATGCTAAAGGTTCGTGGAACTCAGTCGCTGGGTGAGGAAGAGGTTGCGTCGATAGTCGATATGGTCGCTTCGTCTGTTACCGGTCTACAGACTGAACATGTCACCGTAACGGATCAAAATGGTCGCTTATTAAACTCCGGCTCACAGAGTGCGCTTGCCGCACAAAGCAGCCGAGAATATCAGTTAGAACTTAAGCGCGAACAAGAGCTACGCCAGAAAATTGACAGCATTCTAATTCCAGTTCTGGGTTACGACAATTACACCGCTGAAGTCGACGTTACTATGGACTTTACCCGTAAAGAAACGACCCAACGGCAGTATAATCCTGATATGCCTGCTATTCGCAGCGAAATGACCAGTGAAACTCGTTCTAACGGGACTGCGATTGGCGGTATACCGGGCGCATTGAGCAACCAGCCACCACTGGAATCGGATATTCCTGAGCAAGCTAATGGTAGTAGTGCGCAGCGCCAAGGCAGCGGCAGCATGAGCCGCGAGGCGACCCGCAATTATGAGTTGGATAACTCGGTGAGTTATACTCAAAGCCAAACCGGCGTCATTGATCGCTTGAGCGTGTCGGTCGCCGTGAATCAGGAAACGACTCAGAATGCCGAAGGCGAGTCTGTGCAGCAGCCGCACTCTGAACGAGAACTAGAAAACATTCGTCGCTTGCTGCAGGGCAGCCTTGGCTTCAGTTTGAACCGCGGAGACTCGCTGGAAGTGGTTTCTGTACCATTTGCGCAGCTGCCGGACCTGGGTGAAGCAGAGCCTGCAGTTTGGGATCAACCATGGTTCTGGCGCGCATTACGTTTAGTGATGGGTGCTCTGGTCATCATCGTATTGATTGTTGCTGTCGTTCGACCCATGCTGAAGAAACTAATGAACCCAACGCAGGATCTCGAAGACGATGCACATGCGTTAATGGACGATGACGAGGCGATGGGCGATGAGACGATCGATCTGTTATCCTCTCAGTTTGATGAAAGCTCAATCGGCTTTGGTGCTGACGGTAGCTTGCAGTTACCGGACTTACATAAAGATGAAGATCTGCTGAAAGCGGTTCGCGCGCTAGTTGCAAACGAGCCAGAGTTGTCTTCTCAAGTGGTTAAAGCGTGGTTAAACGAAGATGCCTAATACACAGATGCAAACCCAAAAAGGTCAGTCAGACTTTGACGTTCACAGTCTTGAAGGCGTTGAAAAAGCCGCCATTTTGCTGCTGAGCTTGTCAGAAGAAGACGCGGCGCAGATCCTTAAACACTTGGAACCTAAGCAGGTTCAAAAAGTGGGAATGGCGATGTCGAGCCTACAGGACTTTAATCAGGATAAAGTGAATGCGGTGCATAACTTATTCCTGGAAGAGATTCAGAAATTTACCAATATTGGCTTTAAGAGCGAAGAGTTTGTGCGCAAGGCACTCACTTCTGCTCTGGGTGAAGACAAAGCTGGTAATCTGATCGAGCAAATTGTAATGGGCGGCGGCTCGAAAGGTCTTGATTCGCTTAAATGGATGGACTCGAAGCAAGTAGCCACCATTATTCGTAACGAGCACCCACAGATTCAGACAATTGTTATGTCATACCTGGATGCCGACCAGAGTGCCGAAATCATGTCGCAGTTCCCGGAAAAAGTGCGGCTGGATCTGATGATGCGAATTGCCAACTTAGAAGAAGTACAACCGGCGGCGTTGCAAGAACTGAACGAAATTATGGAGAAACAATTCGCTGGTCAGGCTGGTGCGCAAGCGGCGAAGATGGGTGGTCTGAAGGCTGCGGCCGATATTATGAACTACCTGGATACCAATATCGAAGGCCAGCTGATGGATGCTATCCGCGAGCAGGACGAAGAAATGAGTCAGCAGATTCAGGACTTGATGTTTGTGTTCGAAAACTTAGTAGAAGTAGACGATCGTGGCATTCAGGCGCTATTGCGTGAAGTCGAGGGTGATGTTCTGCAAAAAGCTCTGAAGGGCGCCGACGATAATGTCAAAGAGAAGGTCTTTAAAAACATGTCAAAACGAGCTGGAGAAATGCTTAAAGACGATCTTGAAGCTATGGGACCTGTTCGTATTAGTGACGTGGAAGCTGCACAAAAAGACATTCTGGCTGTGGCTCGTCGGTTAGCGGATGCTGGCGAAATTATGCTCGGCGGTGGCGGCAGTGACGAATTCCTATAAGCGTTAACAGGTAACGAGCAACTATGAGCGATGGTCAAAAAACAACGGAAAAATGGCAGTTTCCGGATATTACGTCCGACGAACATTTAACAGGTGGTAAGACCAACGTTCTAAATAAGCCGACTCGTTGGCAGTACGAACCGCCTGAAACCGAGGATGACGAAGAGCCAGAGCTACAGCCTCTGACGGCTGAAGAACTTGAACAGATTCGTGAAGCGGCTCGTGAAGAAGGGTTTAAAGAAGGTTACAACGCGGGTCATGAAGAAGGCCAACAAGCGGGCCATACCGAAGGTCTGGAAAACGGTCAACAAGAAGGCTTCGAAAAAGGCTTCGAACAAGGGTTAGCTGACGGCAAGGCAAAGATGGATGTACAGGCTAAAGAGCTTATAAAACTATTGGACAGCCTGTCCTATCCTGACCGTAAGCTGACGGATGATATTCAGGCAGAATTAATCGATATGGTTACTGAGTTAACTCAGGCGATATGTCTTGATGTTCCGTATTCGCAGCCAGAAATTATAAAGAAAGCTGTACGTGAGGCTCTTGAGGTGCTGCCGGTGACTGATCAACGAGTAGTGATTCATCTAAATCCTGATGACTTAGAAGTCATTCAGGATATGTACAGCGAAGAAGAATTGAAGCAACACGGCTGGCTATTAAGCAAGGATGAATTGTTGGAGCGCGGAGGTTGTCGGGTAACGACAGAAAGCTCGTCGGTGGACTACACCCTTAGTAGTCGCATCAAAAGTGTTTTCGACAGTATCAAGGGTTAAGCCATGAGTGACTCGATACTCGCTGGATTAAAGAAAGCACGCGAACGTATTAATCCGCCACCAGTGCTGGTGTCTGGTTATTTGACCCGAGTGGTTGGTTTGATGTTTGAGGCGGTGGGAGTACGAGCGCCTATTGGCTCTAGCTGTTCGGTTGAGTCTGCTCACGGTGACATTGAGGCGGAAGTTGTGGGCTTTGAAAATAACATTAGTTATTTAATGCCAACCCAGGACGCGCATGGCGTAGTGCCTGGGGCCAAAGTAAAGCCGCGCTCATCGAAACAAGAACTACCGTTTGGAATGGAGCTGTTAGGAAGGGTTATCGACGCCCGTGGTAACCCACTCGACGGTCGCGGCCCTATCTTTTCCGATCAGAAACGCCGTTATCGTAGCCAACCTGTAAACCCTTTAAATCGGCGGCCGGTTAAACAGCCATTGGACGTGGGAGTTACCGCAATAAACGCCTGCATTACTGTCGGTCAGGGGCAGCGCATGGGGCTTTTTGCCGGTAGTGGTGTTGGTAAAAGTGTGTTGTTAGGAATGATGACCCGCGGTACCGACGCTGACGTGATTGTGGTTGGCCTTATTGGCGAACGGGGCCGTGAGGTTAAAGAGTTTATCGAAGAGATACTGGGCGAAGAGGGGCTGGAGAAGTCGGTAGTGGTTGCTGCTCCCGCTGACCAATCACCGCTAATTCGGCTGCGTGGCTGCGAAGCTGCTGCAGAAATTGCCGAATACTTTCGCGATCAGGGCCTTAATGTATTGCTGTTGATGGATTCGTTGACGCGTTATGCAATGGCACAACGTGAAATTGCGCTGGCCGTTGGTGAACCCCCGGCAACAAAAGGTTATCCGCCTTCAGTATTTGCCAAATTACCGGCACTGGTGGAACGCGCCGGTAATGGCGGCGAAGGCCAGGGTTCGGTGACCGCATTTTACACGGTACTTACCGAGGGCGATGATTTGCAGGATCCGATTGCGGATTCGTCACGAGCAATTCTCGATGGCCATATCGTATTAAGCCGTGAGTTGGCCGACTCGGGGCACTATCCAGCGATAGATATCGAGGCATCGATTAGCCGGGTTATGCCGCAGGTCGTGTCTGATGAACATATGAAACAGGCCGTTCAGGTTAGAAAGTGGTATTCAAATTATCGTCGGAACCGTGACTTGATTGCGATTGGTGCTTACAGCAAGGGTTCTGATCCCGCTATTGATCAAGCGATTGCGATGCAGCCGCGGGTAGAACGGTTTTTACAGCAACCGATGAAATCTGTGGTTAGTTATGACGAGAGCCTGATTCAGTTGGCTCAAGTTATTAACCCACAGTACCAAAAACAAGGTTAATGTAATCGCGTATGGCTGAGTTACGACAAATGCACATGTTGCTGGAAATGGAGCAGCGTAAAACTGACGATGCTGCTGCTCAGTTTGCACAAGTACAGCAACAAGTTAATGAAGAACAACAGCGTTTAGAAGGGCTGTCTCAATACCGTCTGGATTATTTGACGCAGTTACAGCAGCGCGGCACAAATGGCATTATCTCGCGCCAGTTCGGTCAGTACCACGCGTTTGTTGGTAAGCTCGACGAAGGCGTTGAGCAATTGCACAAATCGGTTGTCCGACTGCAAGAGGTGGCTAACCAGCGCAAGCAACAATGGTTTGAACAACGCCGTAAGAAAGAATCGATTGAACATTTAATTAATGAACAAAAGAAGCGTGAAGCTAAAGATGTAGCGCGGCGCGAGCAAAAAAATCTCGATGATTTCTCCAGCCAACGCTTTATTCGCGAAACAAAACTTAGAGCCAGAAAGGGCAGTTAAGTCTTTAGTTGGTACAGTTATTGCTTTACCAATGGAAGATAATGTCAACATTGAGAGTCTATTATGCATCAGTTGCTAACACTTACAGGTCAGTCGGAGTTATTCCAAAAAGGAACACCAGAGCTAAAGCTCAATGGTGATGCCGCCAGCAGTGGCGAAACCGGTGATTTTGCTAAGGCGCTGTTAAGTGGTTTAAAACTGAATGAAAAAGGTAAAGAAGGACAGGGCTTTTCCTGGATATTACCCATTGAAGAACCTCCTAAGCAAGTAGCAGCTGATGATGGCAAGTTATTGCAGGCTTTAACCGGTGGTGGAAAAAGTGAGTTAGGCGAGAGCCAGGATAATTCTAAAGAAGCGCCAATATTAGAAATGTTAGAGCAGATGCAGGCGTTACTGGTCGGGACCACAGAGTCCGGCGAATCCTCGGAGTCTGGTGAGCCAACCGATGATCTTAGTGCTGAAGAGCTGACTGAAAAGGTCAGTGCTTTATTGCAAAAAATGGGCACCGATGAACTGTCGGCTGAGCAGCGGCAACAACTTGCCACAGAATTTGTTGGACGACTGTCGGATCAGCAAAAACAACTGCTCGCGGATATTGAACTTGATCAGTCGGGGCTCGATCAAGTTGAAAATAACGAACTATTAAGCCGATTGCAGCTAGTTGGCAAGCTTGCTAATGCCGCAGTCAACGCAGTGGATCATGGTGTAACACAAACGACTGAGACTGCAGGTATCAGTCAGGGGGCCAGTTTATTGACCAACGACGGTGAACAGGCAAACATCGACGAGCAATCGCTGGCCTGGTTACAGCAACAGTTAAAAACGCTAACCAACGAAAATAGCGGGCAAACCAGCGGTGCTGAGCAATCTCAATCTGCTGCGAATCAAGGCCGGCAGGCGGCGGAAGATTTAATCGCGCAAATTAAATCGAAGCTGGTCGACGCTGAACAATTAAATCAGGAACAAAAACAAAATCTGAAAAAGTTTGTTGATACGTTGGATGCACAGCTTAATAAGCAACTAGCACAACAGTCGGCAGTAGCTCAGCAAAAAAGTTCTAGCGATAAAAACGCGTTGGCTCAGTTAACTCAGCTGGTTGATAACGCGACAAACTCGAATAAGCAGGCTCAGAGTAAACCAACGCCGGTGCTAGCTGCTACTGCTGACGTTGTTGAGCAAGCTAAGACAGAGACGAACGGCTCACAAAAGCTATCAGCAGACGCTGAGGCTAACTCCGCTAAAGCTGACTCCCGGGTTGAGGGAATGCTCGACGGAAAGCTCGCGGGAAAATCTGATTCTTCCACTGAGAGTAAGTTGATGAATGCATTTACTAACAGTCAGAACCGGGAAGCCAGCGAAACGGCTAAATCCTTTAGTGAACAATTAAACAACACGCAGAGCTCAGTCGTTTCCACTCAGTCTGGTGCAATGAAGTCGAGCGAAGCCTCGTCAACATTGCAAAGCAGTATGCAGGCAATTCAAAAACCATTTGATCCACAGCAGGCTGAAGCTTCGCAGAAGTTGCAAGAACGTATCAATATTATGCTTAGCAAAAATATTCAGCGGGCTGATATTAGACTGGATCCTCCGGAGCTGGGACAGTTGCAAATACGGGTTAACATGAATGGTGAGCAAGCCAGCGTACAATTTCAGGTGCAATCTCAACAAGCTCGAGAGGCTGTAGAATCGGCATTGCCGCGTCTAAAAGAAATGTTAGAACAGCAGGGAGTGGCATTGGCCGACACTAATGTGAGCGAACAGCAGCAGGAGTCTTTAGCTGGCGATAACCGTGGAACAGGTAGCAATGGCAGTGCAAATGAGTCCACCGAAGTGGTTGATGAACACCAGATTGCGGTCGATAATGGAAAACCACTGGCGCTTGGTGCGGTCGATTTCTATGTTTGATGGCTGCAATCCTTAGGGAAATCAAGCTATAGTGACAGGCAGACAGCGAAATAATTAATTAGGAACAGCAAATGGCAGAAGAAAACGACCAGGAACAACAAGACAAACCAACAGGAAAGCGTAAAAAGCTACTGTTTATTGGTGGCGGAGCAGCAATCATTATTATTGCTGTTGTTGTTATTTGGTTGTTTTCAGGGTCATCAGAGAGTGGTCAAGGCCAGTCTAATGGCGGTCAGGCATCACAAGTCTCAGCTGATAGTAGTGATGCGCCTGAAGTGGGCAATGCGCTTTATGTTGGCATGCCGCGGCCCTTTGTTTTTATTGTACCGGGCGATGCGCGAGAGAGAACTGTGCAGATAAAAGTACAGTTGATGGTACGTGGCGAAGAAAGCGAAGAGCAGGTAAAGCGACATATCCCTTTAATAGAAGGCACCCTGCACGAGGTATTTAGTTCTTCAACTGCGGAAGAATTAAAAACGGTTGAAGGAAAAACGAAATTACGAGAACTTGCTTTACAGGAAGTCCGCAACGCATTAGAAAGCGTTGCCGGACCAGGCCTGGTTGAGCAAGTGTTATTCACCAGCATGGTCATGCAATAACAGAGCGATATTGGTTGTGAGCGATTTATTATCACAAGACGAAATTGATGCGCTACTGCACGGCGTAGACGATGTCGAAGAAGAGGACGCTGAATCTTCGGTGTCGGCATCCGAGGCTCTCGATTACGACTTTTCATCTCAGGATCGAATTGTCCGCGGTCGTATGCCAACGCTGGAAATTGTGAACGAGCGCTTTGCCCGACACATGCGTGTGAGCCTGTTTAATATGATGCGGCGTACTGCAGAAGTATCAATTAACGGTGTACAAATGCTTAAGTTTGGCGAATACGTACACACATTATTTGTCCCGACCAGTTTAAACATGGTGCGTTTTAGACCGTTAAAAGGTACTGCGTTAATTACCATGGAAGCGCGACTGGTATTTATTTTAGTGGACAACTTTTTTGGCGGTGATGGACGTTATCACGCGAAAATAGAAGGCCGCGAATTTACCCCGACAGAACGCCGAATTATTCAAATGCTGCTCAAGTTAATCTTTGAAGATTACAAAGAGGCTTGGGCACCGGTGATGGACGTTGGTTTCGAATACTTAGATTCGGAAGTGAATCCAGCGATGGCCAATATAGTTTCGCCGACCGAAGTCATTGTTATCAGCTCGTTTCATATTGAACTTGATGGTGGCGGCGGCGACTTCCACATTGCCTTACCGTACTCCATGCTAGAACCGATTCGTGAGTTACTGGATGCGGGTGTACAGTCGGATAAAGAAGACACCGACATGCGTTGGAGTAAAGCTCTGCGCGATGAAATTATGGATGTTCCGGTAGAAATGATCGCCAAGCTGGCGAATTTGGATCTATCACTGCGTGAAGTAATGGACTTGCAGGCTGGCGATATTATTCCTCTGGAGTTACCTGATAATTTGACGGTAATGATAGAGGATTTACCCACTTTCCATGCCAAGTTAGGGCGTTCCAGAGAGAATATTGCCCTTAAGGTGACAGAAAAAATAAAACGGCCAGAGACGGTCAAGTCCGATATTCACATGTTAACGCGAGGCGGTCGTCGGATTGGCGGCGACGCAGAGCTGAAACAGCTTGAAGAAGATATTGATTTATAGCGGCTAGCGCTAAGTACTGATGAGGTTACCTGATGAGTAATGATGATAAAGATATGGACGATTGGGAAGCCGCGATGGCGGAACAAGCGGCTGCTGAAGATGAAGACTCTGGCGATGCGAAAGAAAAAAAAGCAGGCGCTGAGCATTCGGGCATGGAAGGTGTGCAAACAGCCGAACTCGAGGAGCTTAGTGAAGACACTGACGTCAGTGATGACGATCGGCGTAAGCTTGATGCTATTCTCGACATTCCAGTCACCATTTCGATGGAAGTAGGGCGCAGTCAGATTAGTATTAGGAACTTGCTGCAGCTTAATCAGGGCTCAGTGGTTGAGCTAGAACGGGTCGCGGGTGAACCCCTCGACGTATTGGTCAATGGCACACTGATCGCCCATGGCGAAGTGGTCGTGGTAAACGATAAATTTGGGATACGCTTAACCGATGTTATCAGTCAAATCGAACGTATTCGTAAATTGCGCTAGCGGTCTTTTACTGCTGTTTAGCCCGTTGGCAGCAGCACAAAAAACCGCAAGCGAGTCACCGCTTGCCGGAGCAGACATAGGCGCCATGTTATTGGCGCTTATTGTCGTTTTAGCGGTCATTATTATTTTGGCAAGCATTGTTAAGCGGTTTAACTTAAAGCTACAAGGCAATGCAGACATGAAAGTGTTGAGCGCTATGTCATTAGGTACCAAAGAGCGTTTGATGATTGTCGAGGTTGCCGGACAAAAATTACTGCTCGGAGTAACGGCCGAACGTATTGACTGCTTAAAAGAATTGCCTGACTCGGTCGAATTAAAAGGACAACAAAAACCATGATTCGAGGGCTGTTGATTTTTGTTGTGTTGCTGGCATTAATGCCGGACACAGCTTACGCCTTGCAAGACATCAGTGCTGTTACTGTTAAAACTAACCCTGATGGTAGTGAAGAGTACTCAGTAACATTGCAAATTCTTGCCATAATGACCGCGCTGACGTTTATTCCGGCGATGGTGATTATGATGACGTCGTTCACACGTATTATCATCGTGTTGGCGATACTGCGGCAGGCTATTGGTCTACAACAGTCACCGTCTAACCAGATACTGATTGGGATAGCGCTGTTTTTATCATTTTTTATTATGAGCCCGGTGCTGAATGAGGTTAATGACAAAGCTTTGCAGCCTTACTTAAATGAAGAAGTGACCTCCATGGAAGCTTTGGATCGCGCTAAGGCTCCGGTTAAAGCATTCATGCTGGCGCAAACTCGGCTAACCGATTTGGAAACTTTTATCGAGATCTCTGGCGAAGAGAATATTGCGGAGCCAAACGATGTGCCAATGTCTATTTTAATCCCGTCGTTTATAACATCCGAATTAAAAACCGCGTTTCAAATTGGTTTTATGGTATTTATTCCGTTTCTGATTATCGATTTGGTGGTCGCCAGCGTATTAATGGCGATGGGTATGATGATGCTATCGCCAATGATCGTGTCTTTGCCGTTTAAGTTAATGCTATTTGTGCTCGTTGATGGCTGGAGCTTAACCATGAGTACACTGGCCGGAAGCTTTGGAATATAGGTGCTGCTATGAGTCCCGAGGTATTTCTAGACGTATTTTCAGAAGCATTAAAGACCATTGTTATTATGGTATCTTTTATTATTGTACCAAGCTTGCTGGTAGGGCTGGTGGTTGCCGTATTCCAGGCCGCAACGTCGATAAACGAACAAACCTTAAGCTTTTTGCCTCGATTGATAGTAACCCTTGCTGTGATTGGCTTGGGTGGTCACTTTTTAACCGAAACTATCATGGACTTTACCATTGAGATGTATAACCGAATTCCGGAAGTGGTTGGCTAATGGATCTGGTCACTGCCACAGTCATTGGGTGGCTAGAGCAGCATCTTTGGCCGCTAACCCGTGTATCCTCAATGATTATGAGTATGGCGCTGTTCTCGGGAACTTTGGTCAATGCCCGAATTAAAACCTTATTGTCATTAGCTATCATCTTCGCTGTGGCACCGGCGCTACCCGAAATTAATACACCTTACGAAATGATGTCTGCCGGTGGTTTTGTGGTTACCGCACAACAAGTTTTGATAGGTGTTGGGCTAGGACTACTTTCTGTTATTTTCTTACAGACTTTTGTACTTGGCGGGCAAATTATTGCGATGCAAATCGGCCTAGGTTTTGCGTCCATGGTCGACCCCTCAAATGGCCAGCAGGTACCGGTAGTGGCGCAGTTTTTTTTGATGTTATCGAGCTTGATATTTTTATCGTTGGATGGGCATTTGATGATGATTCAAATGGTCGTTGCAAGCTTTGATTCAGTGCCGGTGGGCTTTACCGGACTGGATGCTGACGCCTTCCGCATGATTGCCGATTGGGGCAGTTATATGTTTTCAGCTGCATTAACGGCGATGCTCTCAGGTATTATCGCGTTGTTGTTGATTAATTTGAGTTTCGGCGTGATGACGCGGGCTTCGCCACAGTTAAATATATTTGCGATTGGTTTCCCGATTACCATGGTCAGTGGTCTCATTGTTATGTGGCTGACGTTAGGCGGGTTTATTTTTCACTTTGAAAATCAGTGGGCACGGGTAGTACAAACCATGTGTCGTCTGATTGGCAGTCAGTGCTAGGGTGAAAAATGGCAGAAACTGATCAGGAACGCACAGAAGAACCCACAGAGAAACGAAAACAGCAGGCCCGCGAGAAGGGTCAGGTTGCCCGTTCCAAAGAAATGGGTACAGCGTTCGTATTAGTAAGCGCCGCCGTGGCTTTCCTCTGGTTTGGTGATGGGTTGTACGAGGGTATGCGTTCCGTATTCCGGCAGTTTTTTGAGTTAGATCGGCAACAAGCCTTTGACCCGACTCAGATGTCTAAAGCTTTCGCTATCGCTTTTGGCGAAATTATTACGCCACTGCTGATTATCTTTTCCTTTATTTTAGTTTTTACCTTTTTTGGTAACAGCTGGCTTGGTGGCATTAACTTCTCCTGGAAAGCGATGGCACCTAAGTTTTCGCGGATGAATCCGCTTAATGGCTTTAAACGCATGTTTGGCACGCAGGCACTGGTTGAGCTGGTAAAAGGTTTGGCCAAGTTTTTAGTGGTGGCGGTTAGCGCCTTTCTGCTGCTTAGTTGGCAGTACGACAATATATTACAGATATCGATGGGGCAGATGCCCAATATGATGGAAAACGCCGTCGATATCTTAATGTGGATGTTTCTGTTGATGTGCTGTTCTATCTTTCTGATTGTCGTTATTGATGCACCGTTCCAGCTATGGAAGCATCAAAAAGACTTAAAAATGACCAAGCAGGAAGTAAAAGATGAGAATAAAGACAGCGAAGGTAGCCCGGAAGTGAAAGGTCGTATTCGCCGTTTGCAAATGGAAATGGCAAATCGGCGGATGATGCAGGATGTGCCGAAGGCGGATGTTGTGGTCACTAACCCCACGCATTATGCGGTTGCTTTAAAGTACGACGATGGTGGGCCGAAAGCGCCGGTACTGCTCGCTAAAGGAACGGATGAGACCGCGGCAAAAATCCGTGAAATTGCTCTTGAATACGATATTCCGCTGATACAGTCACCAGCCTTGGCACGCTCGGTATACCATACGACAGAGCTTGAGCAGGAAGTTCCACAAGGGTTATTCGTCGCGGTCGCCCAAATTCTTGCTTATGTTTACCAGTTACGCATGCACAAGAAAGGCAAAGCAAAAAGACCGAAAAAGCCGGCCAGCGATTTACCAATCCCCGACGATTTAAAATACTGACCACGATTTGCCCTACGGCAGCCGCTACTATATTATTCGCAGCCATTATTTAGTTTATTAGTCGGAACCGTAGTTTATGTCGCAGCTCTCAATCTGTCTGGCCCAGTTAGATTTCACTGTCGGTGCTATTGATGAAAACACTGCCATTATCTTAAAAACGATTCGTGAGCAGAGTAAACAGCACGATATTATTGTCTTTCCAGAGTTGGCGATTACTGGTTATTCTCCAGAAGATCTGCTGAACCGTCCTGATCATCAGCGAGCGGTCGACAATGCGGTAGAGCAAATTAGTGCTGCAGCGTCCGATTGTGCGGTGATTGTAGGACATCCTTCAAAAACCGGCGAGCAGTTGTTTAACGTAATCTCGGTACTGCACCGTGGTGAGTGTCTGCAGCGTTACCAAAAGCAGCGACTACCCAATACTGGCGTGTTCGACGAGCAGCGCTATTTTGTGCCAGGCCATAAGAGCGAGGTATTTGAATGGCATGGGCAACGTATCGGTTTAATGATCTGTGAAGATCTATGGCATCCGCAACCCTTAGCGCAACTTAATCAAGACGATGTTGATGCGATTATTTCGGTAAATGCTTCACCCTACGAAATAGACAAACACAGTCAGCGCATGGCTATTTTAAAGCAGCGCGTTAGCGAGATTAATAAACCGATTATTTATCTGAATAACTGTGGTGGGCAAGATGAATTGGTGTTTGATGGCCATTCGTTGGTCATCGATGATCAAGGACAGCTAGTAGCAGAGTTGCCTCATTGCCAGATGACGCTGGCAACTGTGCGTTTAGGTGACGGCATAGCTTGTGACGGGTTTGCTCCATACACGGAAATGGCTGGGCAAACCGAAGCGCAGCGGCTAGCTAATGTTTACGACGCATTGGTATTGTCAGTGCGGGATTATGTCAATAAAAACGGTTTTAAGCAGGTTATTTTAGGTTTGTCAGGTGGGATAGACTCCGCAATAACCTTGGCCATTGCGGTCGATGCACTCGGTGCTGACCGGGTAAGCGCGGTGATGATGCCGTTTAAGTACACGTCTGATATGAGTCTGGAGGATGCCGAACAGCAGGCGACCGACGCTGGTGTTAACTATGATGTCGTGCCAATTGAGCCAATGTTCGACGCCTTTATGCAGCAGCTCGCCCCGTTCTTTGCTGATACCAAAACCGACACCACCGAAGAAAATCTGCAGTCACGCTGTCGAGGCGTATTATTAATGGCGTTATCTAATAAAACCGGAGCATTGGTTCTGGCAACCGGCAACAAAAGCGAAATGGCGGTTGGCTACGCTACGTTGTATGGTGATATGTGCGGTGGCTTCGCGCCTATTAAAGATGTTCCCAAGCAGTTGGTTTTTGAGTTAGCAAAATTCCGTAATAGCCGTTCACAAGCTATCCCAGAACGAGTTATTAGCCGGCCGCCGTCAGCCGAGCTAGCCCCCGATCAAGTTGATACAGACTCACTACCTGACTATGGCGATTTAGACCGCATTCTGGCATTGTATGTAGAACAAGATTGGTCGCTTGCCGAGATTGTCGAGGCGGGCTTTAATGAGCAAGATGTTCGCAAAGTGCTAAAGTTGGTTGATATTAACGAGTATAAACGTAGCCAATCGGCAGTTGGGCCTAAGATTACTCAACGAAACTTTGGGAAAGACAGACGCTACCCAATAACCAGCCACTATCGCGATCAAATACAACGTCAACTATAGACGGGAGTTGTGCCATGAAAAAAGTTGAAGCGATTATCAAGCCTTTTAAATTAGATGATGTTCGCGAAGCGTTATCCGAAGTTGGAATTGCCGGCATGACGGTGTCTGAAGTTAAAGGCTTTGGCCGACAAAAAGGGCATACCGAGTTATACCGAGGCGCCGAGTATATGGTCGATTTTCTGCCTAAGGTAAAGCTTGAGGTTGTGATTGCAGATGACGACGTTGAACGGTGTATAGAAGCTATTATGGAGACTGCTCAAACCGGTAAAATAGGGGATGGTAAAATCTTTATTTCTGATATCGAGCGAGTCATCCGCATCCGTACTGGTGAAGAAAACGAACAGGCAGTGTAGGTCGCGTCCAGGACGCGACCCCACGGGGATTAATCGACAAGTGAGTTATTTGGGTAGTTAGCACGTAATACCGCGAGTGCGTCATCGCGCAACTCATTTAAGTCAAGTTGGTCGTAGCTTTCGGCCATTATAGCGAGGGCATTTTCTACTTCTGGCATGCCGGCAAAGTTTTCTACCACATAGCGTCCTCGGTTGGCCGCAGCCAAATAGGCTTGACGATCCATATAATACTGGGCGATAGCCAATTCTTTTTGGGCGAGTCGACTTTTTAATGCAACCATCCGCTTTTTAGCGTCAGCTGCGTACTTGCTGTCCGGAAATTTCCGTAACAACTCAGCGAAATCTTTAAACGCTTCTTTTGCCATTGAAGAGTCACGATCAGAGCGGTCGACACCGGCTAGTTCTTGAATGGTGTTATGTTCAGCTCTTTGATTAACCAGCCCCCGCATGTACAGCGCGTAATCAACATCTTTGTGATTCGGGTTCAGGCTAATAAACCGATCAATAGCAGCCAGTGCCTCGTCGGTGTTATCTAACTTGTAATGAACGTAAATTAAATCCAGTTGCACCTGATGCGCAAAAGGTCCGAACGGGTAACGGGTGTTTAGTGTATTTAACCGCTCCTGAGCCAAACTAAAGTTGCCAATTTCAAGTTGCTCTTGCGCTTCTTGGTACATTAGTTCTATTTGTGAGTACTGCAGATTATCCTGTGGGGAGTCGGAATTACTCGAGCAACCCGCTAAGGCAAAACTGAGTAGCGCTGAAACCATTAAAAGACGACGTTTCATAAAACCTCAAATTGTGACGTAGCACGTTATAGCGTTAATTTGAATGACCAGTTTGAGTGCAATTGCACTAGCAAACGGTTACACTAGCATAGATTATATTGTTAGGCATTCTAACGCAGCGCAAAGGGCTTTCACAGCAAAAACCAAATTTATGAGCGAAACTATTCAACTAGAATCCATTGTACCGGAAGAGCTTGCCGGAAAACGTTTAGACCAGGCGTTAGCCGAGATGTTCCCGGATTATTCGCGATCGCGAATGAAGACTTGGATCACAGCGGGTAATGTGTCGATCGACGCAGAAATTGTCACCAAGCCGCGAGAAAAACTTGAGTTGGGAGCGCTAGTAGCAATCGATGCTGAACTTGAGTCGGAAGAGCGTCACCAGGCACAGCCGATAAAGCTGGATATCGTTTATGAAGACGACGATATTTTGGTTATTAATAAGCCAGCCGGTTTAGTTGTTCACCCCGGCGCTGGTGCGCCTGATGGCACTCTATTAAATGGCTTGTTGCACCATTATCCCAAAATTGATCAGGTGCCGAGAGCGGGTATTATTCATCGACTGGATAAAGACACTACAGGTTTGATGGTGGTTGCCAAGACAGTCCCGGCGCAGACACAGCTGGTCGATATGATGCAAAAGCGTGAAATTCGACGTGAGTACGAGGCGATATGCAATGGCGTGATGACAGCTGGCGGCATGGTTGAAGAGCCAATCGGTCGTCACCCGACTAAGCGCACTCATATGGCAGTTGTGGCATCGGGCAAGCCGGCGGTCACTCATTATCGCGTTATGGAGAGGTTGCGTGCGCATACCCTATTGAGACTGAGGCTAGAAACTGGCAGAACTCATCAAATTAGGGTTCATATGGCACATATTCGTCATCCCCTGGTTGGCGACCTAACTTACGGTGGACGCCCGCGCCCACCGAAGCAAGCCTCGGATACATTTTTGGCAACTCTGAGAGGGTTTAGTCGTCAAGCATTGCACGCGGCACAACTGTCGTTGCACCACCCGGTCGAAGGTGAATGGATGACCTTTGAGGCACCACGTCCGGCTGACTTTGAGCAGCTGTTGGATGCGATGAGAGATGACTTACAAGAACATTCTAGTTCCTGATTGGTCGCTTCCTGCTAATGTCGGGGCAGCTGTTACATTGCGCTCATTTGGCAATGTTGCTGCTCATGTCGGCGATGACCCCGCTCTAGTTATCAGGCGTCGCCGACAATTAGCTCGTCAACTTAAGCTGCCGGTAGTGCCGCAGTTCTTGCAACAACAACACACCAATGAAGTCTCTATTTGGCCCAATATCCAGACGCCCAGCGATGCAATTGTTGCTAACTCTGTCGCCAGCTGCGCGGTTTTAACGGCAGACTGTTTGCCTGTTTTAATAAGTAGTCATAGCGGTGACTGTATTGCTGCTGCGCATGCTGGTTGGCGAGGGCTAGAGCGAGGGGTATTAAGCAATACGATAAGCCGGATACCGGTCGCCGCGAATCAACTGACGGCATGGATAGGGCCAGCCATTTGCCGTCGTTGTTTCCAGGTTGGCGATGAAGTTAAGCAGGCTTTTGCAAAAAGCTTTCCGCAACAAACTATTGAGGCAGCCTTTAGCGCAGATGGCGATAGATGGTTGGCTGACCTTCCTTTATTAGCTGAATTTCAGCTACGCGAATTAGGTGTGTCCCAAGTTACGCAGAGCCACTTGTGCAGTTACTGCCAACCTCGCGAATTCTTTTCGTACCGTAGACATCAGGACACAGGTCGTTTTGCGTCAATAATTTGGCGAAAAAACCAATCAAACACTTGAATTCGCCTAAAAAGTACCCACTTATCTGTTAACTGAACAGAATTAAAGGAAGTACTCATGCGACACGATAAATTTACCAGCAAATTTCAGATGGCGATTGCTGACGCGCAGTCAATTGCGTTAGGTCGTGATCATCAATTTATTGAACCACAGCATTTAATGCAGGCAATGCTCGATCAAAATGGCGGGGCTGTGCGTCCGCTATTTACTATGATCGGAGCCGACATTACGCAGTTTCGCTCTGGTCTGGGCAAGGCACTTGATGCACTGCCGCAGGTCGAGGGTGCTGAGGGTGAAGTACAGCTCTCCCAGCAGACTGCGCGATTATTAAATCTGTGCGACAAGTACGCGCAAAAACGCAATGACAGTTACATTTCCTCGGAGTTGTTTTTACTCGCGGCGACAGAAGACAAAGGACCGCTCGGAGAGCTATTTAAGAAGCAAGGAATTACCAAAGAACAACTGGAAAAAGCGATTAACGACATTCGCGATGGTGAGAAAGTCGATGATCCTAACGCGGAAGATAAACGCCAGGCGCTGGATAAGTATACTCTTGACCTGACTGAGCGCGCGGAACAGGGCAAGCTTGATCCAGTGATTGGCCGGGATGAAGAAATTCGTCGGACCATTCAGGTATTGCAGCGCCGAACCAAAAATAACCCCGTGCTAATTGGCGAACCGGGCGTTGGTAAAACGGCTATTATCGAAGGCCTGGCGCAACGCATTATTAATGGTGAAGTTCCGGAAGGCCTAAAACACAAGCGGGTTCTTTCCCTTGACCTCGGTGCTTTATTAGCAGGCGCGAAATACCGTGGTGAGTTTGAAGAGCGGTTGAAAGCCGTATTAACGGAACTCTCTAAAGAGGAAGGCCGAATCATTCTCTTTATAGATGAGCTGCATACTATGGTTGGTGCTGGCAAAGCAGACGGAGCCATGGATGCTGGCAATATGTTAAAACCGGCGTTGGCACGTGGCGAGCTGCATTGCGTGGGTGCTACTACGCTGGATGAATACCGTCAGTACATAGAAAAAGACGCAGCGTTGGAACGCCGTTTCCAGAAAGTGTTGGTGGATGAACCGACGGTGGAAGACACTATTGCGATTCTGCGTGGCCTTAAAGAGCGTTACGAAATTCACCACTCGGTTGAAATAACCGACCCGGCGATAGTTGCCGCAGCATCTTTATCACATCGTTATATCAGCGACCGTAAGCTACCCGATAAAGCGATTGATCTGATTGATGAAGCGGCCTCAAGTATCCGCATGCAAATTGACTCTAAGCCGGAAGACCTGGATCGTTTGGAACGGCGCATCATTCAGTTAAAGCTTGAGCGGCAGGCATTGCAGAAAGAGAAAGATGATGCCAGCAAGAAACGACTGGATATTTTGCACGAGGAGCTTGCTGATCTTGAACGCAAGTATCAGGAACTGGAAGAAATCTGGAACACCGAAAAAGCGGCAGTACAGGGTACTCAACATATTAAAGCGCAGTTGGACCAAGCGCGCACCGAAATGGACATTGCTCGGCGAGCCGGTGATTTAAATCGGATGTCGGAATTACAGTATGGACGTATTCCAGAACTGGAGCGTCAGCTTGATTTAGCACTGCAGGCCGAGATGCAGGACATGAGCTTGCTGAAAAACCACGTTAGTGAAGAAGAGATAGCGGATGTGCTGTCGCGCTGGACAGGTATTCCCGTTAGTAAAATGCTTGAAGGTGAACGCGAGAAGTTAGTTCAGATGGAAACTAATTTGCATAAACGGGTGGTGGGTCAGAACGAAGCCGTTGATGCAGTTGCTAATGCTATTCGCCGCTCGCGTGCGGGTTTAGGTGACCCGAATCGTCCCATTGGTTCATTTTTATTCCTTGGCCCAACCGGTGTTGGTAAAACTGAACTGTCTAAGGCGTTGGCTAACTTTTTGTTCGACACTGACGACGCCATGGTGCGGATCGATATGTCAGAGTTTATGGAAAAACATTCGGTGTCACGTTTAGTCGGTGCACCTCCGGGTTATGTTGGCTATGAACAGGGTGGCTACCTGACAGAAGCGGTAAGACGTAAGCCGTATTCTGTGATTTTGCTGGATGAGGTGGAAAAAGCACACCCCGATGTCTTTAACATACTTTTGCAAGTACTGGATGATGGGCGTTTGACCGATGGTCAGGGGCGTACGGTGGATTTTAAAAATACCGTTATCATTATGACCTCTAACTTAGGTTCTGATTTAATCCAGGAACATGCTAAAGAAAATACCTACGAACAAATGAAGTCGATGGTAATGGATGTTCTGGGACAACACTTCCGGCCTGAGTTCATTAACCGGGTTGACGAGACCGTTGTGTTCCATCCATTAGGTCAGGCAGAAATTCGTTCAATTGCCGAGGCGCAGTTACAGTTGCTTTATCAGCGCCTGGAAGACAAGGAGTTTTCGCTGGAGCTGGACGATGCATCATTAGATCATCTTGCCAGAACTGGTTTTGATCCGGTGTTCGGTGCACGGCCACTGAAACGGTCAATTCAGCAAGAGCTGGAAAATCCATTAGCGCAGAAAATACTGTCGGGAGCCTTAGTCCCCGGTAAACCCATAAAAGTAACACTGGCCAATGAACGGTTGGATATTAGTCAGTAATAGGTGGTATAGCCCGCATCCATATGCGGGCTTTGTTTTTTCTTGATTTCCAAGGCTGAATGACTCTGTGCTAAACTCAGCGATATTAATTTGGAGAAAGAGGATGCCTTTATATGGCTACAGAAAGTAATAAACGCCGCGGAATTTATTTGTTACCGAACCTATTTACTACCGCCGGCCTGTTTTCTGGCTTTTATGCCATTGTTGCCTCAATGAACGATCGCTATATAGAGGCAGCGGTCGCCATTTTCATCGCAATGATCTTTGACGGCGCTGATGGTCGTGTAGCTCGGATGACCAATACCGAAAGCGATTTCGGCGCCGAATATGACAGCATGGCGGACATTGTGTCATTTGGTATGGCGCCGGCTCTAGTAATGTATAACTATGCTCTGGCTGATCTAGGTAAGTTCGGTTGGTTGGCTGCCTTTATTTTTGTTGCCGGTGGTGCGCTACGGCTGGCGCGATTCAATACTAATCTGGGAACCACGGATAAGCGCTACTTTCAGGGGTTAGCGATTCCAAGTGCAGCGGCTGTGGTCTCCGGGCTGGTCTGGGTTGGCACAGAATACGATATTGACGGTAGCGACATTGAGATTTTTGCCGCGCTAGTGACTATTTGCGCAGGCTTATTAATGGTTACCAACTTTCGTTATCATTCATTTAAAGAAGTTGACTGGAAAGGCAAAGTATCTTTCTTAGTTATCCTCATTGTAGTGCTCGCATTTGTGATTGTTGCGACACAGCCTTCATTAGTGCTGTTTGGTATATTCTTTTTATATGCGTTGTCAGGACCCGTGTTAACGATTAAAAACGTTAAGAAGTTAAAGCTGGAACATGTGGTTGGTGACGACGATAGTGATGACGCTGAATTCGATGAGGATAAAAAAACATCGGAAAAAGGTCAGAAAGAAGACAAAAAAGGCACAAGTGACTAATAACTGAACAAACGATCAGTTTATTTAAAAAAAGATCTTGCACGGCGCAATAAGATCTCTATAATTCGCCGCCGTTGTCAGGGAGAAAGCCAACAGGTGATTACTGACAACGGGTTGATTAGAAAGTTGCAAAAAAGCACTTGACGATTGGCCAAAGGGATGTAGAATACGCCTCCCTGCTTCGGGAAAGAAGCAACGCTCTTTAACAATATATCAAGCCAAGCAAACTGTGTGGGCACTTGCAGAAGTAAGCAAACAGAAATATTTGTATTGCAACTTTTGAATGAGTGTTCAGCAAGGTTTCGAAAGAAGCCAAGCAAA
>NZ_PIQF01000004.1 GCF_003987275.1 Idiomarina seosinensis
CTAAAGGGTTGTTGAAGACTACAACGTTGATAGGCGGGGTGTGGAAGCGTAGTAATGCGTTGAGCTAACCCGTACTAATTGCCCGTGAGGCTTAACCATACAACACCCAAGGTGTTTGGAATTGTTAGGACAAGTTTGAACGCTCTACAAAGACATAGGTTGCGCTAAGCGCGACAAAGCGAGTGGCATTAACAATCAGTTTCGCCATGTTGTGACAGTTTTTGTCTGGCGGCCATAGCGGTATGGCACCACCTGGCTCCATCCCGAACCCAGTAGTGAAACATACCAGCGCCGATGGTAGTGTGGGGTTTCCCCATGTGAGAGTAGGACACCGCCAGATTAATATTGAGAAGCCCCGACCATCTGGTCGGGGCTTTTTTTATGCCCGGCCGTCGGTAAACCAACGGCTACCCACGATCTGAATTCGCATCGACGATGCCCCAGATATCCCACCGTCGGTAAACCAACGGGTACCCACGATTTGAATGTATTCCCGGATGGTCCGCAATTCGGGGTTTTGAACAACGATTGGTGTTAAATGCTCTGATGTCCATGGCTACCGGAAACCGGTTCATATCGTGGGTAGCCTTCGGCTCGCCGAAGGGGCAGGTGGTTGTCGGCAACTCCGATGGCCGGATCCGTCGCACCGCTATTCGATATCCGCGATCCGGATAAATGAATGCCCTTTCGTTTTTTTAGAAATAAAACCCCGATATTTACCAATTATTATTTCATAAAATTGGACTAACCTTATCCTTGTAAAACGCAAATAGATAGAGAGTGATGCTTAAAAATACAGAAGCCCGGTACGGCATTATTGCAATAGTTATTCATTGGCTGACAGCTTTGATAGTTATAGGTCTTTTTGCTTTAGGCTGGTGGATGTTGACGCTGACTTACTACGATGAATGGTATCGACTCGGCCCATGGTGGCATAAGTCTTTCGGTATTACGTTACTTGGGATTACAGTGCTTCGGGTACTTTGGACGTTATTTAATACCAAGCCCAAGCCTATCGGAAGCAAACTGGAACGGTTAGGAGCTAAAGCTGGCCACCTACTCCTTTATCTGCTGCTCTTCACGGTGATGATCAGCGGCTTTTTAATATCAACTGCGGATGGTAGCTCAATTAGCGTTTTTGGCTTGTTCCCGGTGCCGGCCATTATTACCGATTTGCCAAGCCAGGCAGATATTGCAGGTGAAGTGCACTGGTATTCAGCGGTAGCTTTACTGATATTAGCCGGCGGTCATGCACTGGCCTCACTAAAACATCATTTTATCAACAAAGACAGTACCCTAATTCGAATGTTCGGGAAAACTAAGAGGAAATAATTATGAAAAAGACATTGATTGCAGCCGCTCTAGCGGGAAGCGCATTGGTTACTTCAACTGCGATGGCAGAAGATTATAAAATCGACATCGAAGGCCAGCATGCCTTTATCCAATTTAAGATTAACCATTTAGGATACAGTTGGTTGCTGGGTCGTTTTAATGATTTCGAAGGTAACTTTAGCTACGATGAGAATGCGCCGGAAGACTCATCGATAAATGTCACTATCGACACGGCCAGTGTTGATACAAACCATGCGGAGCGTGATAAGCATTTACGCGGCGACGACTTCTTAAGTGTTGAACAATATCCTACTGCAACTTTCGAGAGTACCCGCTATGTCCCGGATGAAGACGATAAAGGCGAAGGAACTATGTACGGCAACTTCACCTTAAATGGTGTTACCCGAGAAATCGCTATCGACGTCGAACATGTCGGCGCCGGCGAAGATCCTTGGGGCGGATTCCGCCGTGGCTTTGAGGGAGAGGTTGACTTGACGCTTGCCGATTACAACATCGACTACAACTTAGGGCCTGCAGCAGAAGAAGTTCAGTTATACTTCTCTATTGAAGGTGTTCGCCAGTAAGTTAATTACTATGCCAACGCCTTTTGGTAGGCGTTGGCTGCTAATTGACTGTCACCTAATGAGTTATACACATCCCCAAGCAGTTTGTAATTTTCGGCGTCCGGTGCTTTTTCTATGAGCTTTTTCAACGCTCGTTGGGCTAGAGAGTAGTCCTTACTATCAATGGCTAGTAGCGATAATGCTTTTAAGAAGCCAGTGTGCTCTGGGTTTCGTTTCAACGTATCTTGTACATATTCGACTAACTTAGGATAATTGGCGACCAACAGACCTGATTGATTGGCTTGTTCAATGCTGATTTCATCGCGCTTTAAGCCCTTGTAAGTTATCTTGGCACAAGCTTCTTTTTTACCAAAGTGTTTTAACGCCGCCGCGTAACTAAGCCTTATTACGTCCATGCCCCGTTCGTTTTTGGACAATGAGTTCCAATACTCCAGCAGTGCGTTATTGCCTTTAGTCCCCTCTTCGACAAAACGTTGGTAGCTGATTTGGCGTTTTAGTTCGCTAAGTTCTTCAGCCGAGTAGTTGGCGTACTTTTCAATGGAAGGTAGTAGCCGAGCGAGTTGTTGCCAATGCTTAGCTGTTTTATAAACTTGCGTTGCAAGCCGCCAAGTTTGTTGGTCTTTTGGCTCCCTTTCAAGCACCACTGTCATTTGTCGGGCGGCATTTTCTGGATCTTCCTGTTGCGCGTCTGAGACCTTTTTAACGTCGAGAATCCAGCCAGTCTCTGAATAGCTTTTACCAGCTTGCTCGCGCCAAAACTCAGACTTTCCAAGTTCACCGGCTTGCTGTGCAGCGTAGCTTGCCAGCGCTGCATGACTGTTCGTCGATTGCTTCTTATTAGCTTTTTCAAAAGCTTGTAAAGCTGATAGGTAGTCTTGCTGTAGTAAGCTCTTAAGTCCTTCAGTTATTAACTCATCTGCTTTTAGCTGACGGCGTTTGGAAAACCAGCGACCACCTCTGCGAGTTCTATTGAAAAAAGCCCTTATAATGGCGACGACCAACGCAATGGCAACCGTGACGACAATAATCATGATTGCCAGAGCTATAACTGATGTTTCTACTGACCAGCCAGCAAATTGCAGCAGCACATAACCGGCATTACCTGAGGATACCGGCCCGAGAATTGCGCCGGCCACTAACAAAGCGAAAACAATTACCAACCATTTCATTGTAAGCCTCCCTGAGCTGTCGCTTTAGCCAATGCATCAAGGGCTTGAAGTTGTTCAAGTCGGCGTTGGTTCATAGGGGCATCGCGTAACTCAGTTAATCGGGATGATATGTCTTGGGCAGCTTTGGAGTCGCCTTTCAGTTCCGCAATTAGAGTTAGCGCCTGATCAATGTTAGTGCGCCAAAGCTTATCGTTGCGAGTTAACGCTGCGTGTTGTGCCATGGTTAATAGCAGATTCATTCTTAGCGTCATCGCTTCGCGCTGGCTGCTAGTTAATAATGGTTCAGGATCGTTTGTTGCCGGTTGAATGCGGATGAATGTATTAAGAAAATCGTCCCAGTTTTTCGCTAAATTGGTGCGCCAATCATTGGCATCGGTCGATAAGTTCTGATCGGTCGACTTCCGGGGGCTCAGTTGTTTCTCGTCAACTCGGTCCGGTAAGTCATTTAAGCGCTGTTGAAGTCCGGCAATAGATAACACCAGCTTGTCGGCTTGATTGTCAGCTAAGGCTTCCACTCGGGCAATGTCTTCTGCAAGTTGTTGGCGAATCTGTATCGCTGTTGCCGACTCAATACCAGCTAGCTGCTTATCTGCCAACTTTAGCAGTTGCAAGGCGGCCGGATAATCCTCTGCCGCCCACAGTAACCGCGCAGCTGCACTGACCGTTTGCTTAGCTTCAAATAGGCGCCACTGGCTAATTTGTTCAAATTGTTGCTCGGGCAACTGTCGGCTCAGTTTGGTTAATTGTTCATTTTGCTGCTGAATATTACTTTTTACTTGCGACAACTGTTGCTCAAGGCGTCGTACATCTTGCTCTTTCGCATCACTGCTGCTGTCGCTTGTGCGTTTAATAGCTGTTAGTTGCCGCTCTATTGTCTCGAGTTGCTGCGATAACTTTTCAACTTCTTGTTCCGCATTAAAGACCGGAGGCTCATTATTGGTAGTATCAGCTTTAGTGTCAGCCTGAGAAGACGAAAAGTCTAGGTTCAATTGCTGATAAGGCTTTTCTACGACGACCCAGGCGATAGTCGCAATAATTATAACCAGCACTAAATACCAAAAAATTCGTTTAATTCGGCCAACAGTACGCTTAGGTTTGCTGTCAGAACTGTGTTGATTATTATCCGAACCGGAGTCGCTGACTTGCTCGTCGGTTTCGTTGGATACGTCGTCTTCGACAGGGTTTTGCTTATCTTCGGTCATAATCAAGTTCCACTATTAGTCAATGCGTCAATCATAGCGCTTTCTGACGCACTTTGGGTAATTGTAATACTGTCAGGTTCGGCAAAAGGAATTAATTGCGCCAAGCGTTGGCTGGGAACAACCCACCAGCAGTGCTTTAGCCAGGTTGCCGCATCTCTTGGTAACTCGGACAAAAAGTACGATAACTGTTCAGCACTGGTAACTACGATAGTATCAACCTCTGATATCCAACGTTGCACAAGCTCAGGATCTTTTAAAGGTTTTTTTACTCGCTGATACAGCACCACGTTTTCGAATGATGCACCTCTTGCGACCAGACTATTGGCGAGTAGTTCACGTCCACCCTTACCTTTTAGAATAGCCCAGCGCTGGCTGTTAAGCTCAATTAGCTCAGGCAGGTTGAGCAGCGACTCTGATGCATGCTCAGTGACAGGGCACTGACAGGGCTGGTTAAATAATTCGGCCGCAAGCCTGGCTGTGCCCGGACCAACTGCGTACATACGGACTCGGGGGTTTAGGTTAATCCCCTGTGCGTGTGCTTGTAAAACCGCATTTTTACTAACCCAGATAACCGCGTCGCAATGCGTTAAATCAACTATTTTTGTCTTAACCGGTTCAATGGTTATAAAGCTGTGTTCGATAACCGCCGCGCCGGCCGCATGCATAGCATCCAACAGGCGCTGTCGGCTGTGTAGTGGTTGAATAACCAGAACATTATTCATCAGCTTGTTGATAAACTGCAGCCAGAATTTCTCCGGCGCCCTGTGCTAATAGCTTTTCAGCTAGCTCAATACCTAATGACTCGGCTTCATTTACCGACCCTGTAACTTGATCTCTAATCACATTAGTGCCGTCTGGATCGCCGACTAGTCCTCGCAGAAAAATTTCATCGTTGGTAATTTCAGCGTAGGCTCCAATCGGCACCTGGCATCCGCCTTGTAGGCGTCGATTCATTGCTCGTTCTGCCAGTACCCGGTAACGAGTCTGTTGACATTGTAACGGTTCAAGCAACGCCTTAATTTGTGCGTCGTCACTGCGAACCTCAATACCGAGAGCGCCTTGTCCGTTTGCAGGTAGTGACTGTTCAACCGGAATAAAAGAGGTAATTCGATCACCGAGCTCAAGTCTTAATAGACCGGATGCTGCGAGGATAATCGCGTCAAACTGGCCTTCGTCGAGCTTTCGCAAACGGGTTTGAACATTGCCGCGCAAGTCATTAATTGTAAGGTGGGGAAAGGCCTCTTTAACTTGACACCGACGGCGTAGACTACAAGTGCCAACTATGGCTCCCTCAGGCAACTCGTCCAAGCTTTTGTAGTGATTAGAAACAAACGCATCACGCGGGTCTTCCCCTTCGCAAATGGTGTGTAACTCTAAGCCAGGAGGAAATTCAACCGGCAGATCTTTCATTGAATGCACGGCCAAATCCGCTCGGCCTTCTAGCATCGCGGCCTCGAGCTCTTTTACAAAAAGCCCTTTGCCGCCGATTTTAGCTAACGGTGTATCCAGAATAACATCGCCCCGTGTCGACATCGGCACTAACTCGACCGTAAGCTCTGGGTAGATCGCTTGCAAACGAGCTTGAATGTGTTCTGCTTGCCACATTGCAAGCTTACTTTTCCGTGTCGCAATTTTGACGTTATTGGTCATAGTGTACCTTATACTGCTTAATGACATTTGTTGCTGGTGGTGCGATGATAAGCATCACTTGTATCTTAAGATGAATGTATAGTTTAGCGATGTTTAAGCAAATTGTAATCAAGCCAATCAAACTCAGTTTGATGTTATCCGTGATTATCTTCGGTTTAGCAGCCTGTGGTCAAAAAGGACCGCTTCAGCCAGAGCCAATGCCGGAGCAAAATGAGCCGTCAGAAACCGGGACTTCACCCACAGAAAAAAACGGTGCTGTATGATGCATATTGATTTTTATCAACAACAGTTAACCATGGAACGCATCTCAGTTGCTGATTTAGCTAAGCAGTACGGCACGCCTTTATATGCGTATTCAAAAAACCAAATTTTGGCTAACTGGCATCGATTTCAGCAGTATTGGCCCAATCCCCACCGGCTATGTTACGCGGTTAAAGCCAATAGTAATCTTGCTATTTTAGAGTTATTGGTGGCACAAGGAGCTGGCTTTGACATTGTATCTGGTGGTGAATTGAAACGCGTTTTACACGCGGGCGGCTCCGCAAAATCAGTCGTCTTTTCTGGAGTCGCTAAGTCTACGGAGGAGCTTACTTATGCTCTGGAACAAGGCATTGGCTGTATTAACGTAGAATCAGCGGCTGAGCTTGAGCGGATCCAAGAGGTGGCTAAGTCATTAAATGTGATGGCACCTGTTTCACTGCGTGTTAATCCCGATGTTGATGCAAAAACCCACCCTTATATTGCGACTGGAATGAAAGCAAATAAATTTGGTATTGCGATGGATGACGCGATGCCTGTTTTCCAGCGAGCGCATAACCTAAGTCATATAAGCCTAATAGGAGCTGACTGCCACATTGGCTCACAAATAATGTCAGCGGGACCGTTTCTTGATGCGGCAAAGCGGATGTTTCATTTAGTCGATAATCTACAACAGCAAGGGATCGAATTAACTCATCTGGATCTTGGTGGTGGTTTTGGAGTGACCTACGAAGATGTTGAGCCTTTAGATATTCAGCAATACCTTACCGGGTTGCTGGATCTTGCTAAAGAGTACCCGCATATCACCTTACTGCTGGAACCCGGCCGCGCGATTGTGGCTGATGCCGGCTTGCTGATTACTAAAGTTGAATATCTAAAGCATTCCAACGATAAATCCTTTGCGCTGGTCGATGCAGGAATGAATGATATGTTAAGGCCCTCGTTATACCAGGCATGGCACGAAATAATTGCTGTTAGTAAAGACAACAACAGTACCGATAAACTGGTTGACGTTGTTGGGCCGGTTTGTGAAACGGGGTGTTTTTTGGGCCACGCACGTCATTTGAACGTTGCTCAGGGAGATCTGCTCGCCATCAAGTATGCCGGTGCCTATGGTTTTACCATGAGTTCGAATTACAATACGCGGGCGCGTCCAGCCGAAGTACTCGTGGACGGTAATGAAAGTTTTGTTATTCGCGAACGTGAAACTTTCGATGATTTAATTCGTGGCGAACGTTTACTGCAAAGGGATTAACGTAGGATGTTACTGCACTTTTCAAAAATGCACGGTTTAGGTAATGATTTTGTGGTCATTGATAATGTCACCCAAAACTTATACGTAAATCCGGAACAGATTAAGCAGTGGGCCGATCGTCATCGTGGAATTGGTTTTGATCAACTGCTATTAGTAGAGCCTCCTTATGATCCTGACCTGGACTTTCACTACAGAATCTTTAATGCGGATGGCAGTGAAGTAGCGCAGTGCGGCAACGGTGCGCGGTGCTTTGCAAAATTTGTTCGTTTAAAAGGCTTGAGCAACAAACAACACTTAAAAGTCAGCACCAAAGCAGGAAAGATGGTCTTGCACTTAGAAAAAGATGGCTTAGTGACGGTGGAGATGGGAACCCCTCAGTTTGAACCTGCCGGTGTCCCATTTAAAGCGCAAAAAACCGAGCAAACCTATGTGTTAAGAGTTGCTGATGAAACTGTATTGTGCGGCGTAATGGGATTGGGCAATCCGCATTGTGTTATCGAAGTTGATGCTGTTGATACCGCGCCGGTTAGTCGGTTGGGCTCTTTAATTGGCGCGCACGAACGCTTTCCCGAGGGTGTAAATGTGGGTTTTATGCAAGTGTTAAACCGCGATAAAATAAAGTTGCGCGTGCATGAACGTGGCGCCGGAGAAACTCAGGCCTGTGGCAGTGGTGCCTGTGCAGCCGCTGTCATTGGCATGCAGCAAGATAAACTGAATGGACAAGTAACAGTACAACTACCCGGCGGCGAGCTGATGATCCGCTGGCAGTCTGGACAACCTGTAAAAATGACCGGGCCTGCCGAACTTATTTTTGATGGACAAATGTTGTTATGAGTGATGATCCTGAAAACAGCCTGAGTCAACGTTTAGACGATACGTTGATACGGGAATATTTATTAGAAAACCCGGACTTCTTTAGTCGCAATGAAGATTTGTTAACTACACTGCAAGTGAGTCATCGCGAGAAAGGGACTGTATCGTTAGTAGAGCGACAACAGCAAAAACTTAGGCTTAAGGTCAAAGAGCTTGAGGAAGAGATTACTGAGCTAATGGTAAATGCTCGGCGCAACGAGACTATTTTTAGCGCCTACAGCAATTTGTATGTCCGACTGTTGCGCTGCTCGTCGGTCTCTGAGGTTCTGGACCAGTTGCAACTTACCTTTGAGAAAGAACTGGATATGCCGGCGCTATCGCTTAAATTTTTCAACAGTCCAATTGAACTTGAAGAGCAATACACCTTTGCTTCTGATACTCACAAACAGTTACTGGGTAAACGTTTTAGCGATGACCCAATTTATCTGGGCCGATTAACTGAGCACGAACAAAAACTGCTATTCAGAGAGGAAAATGTAGCATCGGTTGCACTTATGTTACTTGGCGAGCAAGGTGAAATCGGAATGTTAGCGGTTGGTAGCGCCGACCCGGGTCACTTTGAGCCAGCGATGGACAAACTGCTAATAACTCAACTGCAAGCATTATTAACTGCGTTATTAGCAACGCTGCTGGCCAGTGATGACGCTGCATGATTGGCAGCAACATTGGCTTGATCATCTGCGGGGTGAACGCGGCTTAGCTGAGCTGACGCTAAAAAATTATCAACGCCTGACCGCAATCGATCTTGAAGTCCTGACGCAGCAGGGACTCACTCAACCAGAAAAGCTTGACGTTGCAATGCTGGAGCGATTGTTGGTTGGTTGGCGGCGGAACGGGCTTGGCGAACGTACCATTGCATTAAAACTCTCTGCGTGGCGTACTTTCTGCGATTTTTTATTACATCAGGGGGCGCTGGCCGATAACCCAGCGCTGTCGGTAAAAGCACCTAAAATCCCTAAAAGGCTGCCTAAAAACCTCGATGTTGATAGCATTACGCACTTACTTGAACTGCCCGATGATGATGAACTAGCTATCCGTGACGGGGCGATGATGGAGCTACTCTATTCCAGCGGTATTCGACTGGCGGAATTAGTCAGCCTGGATAGAGATTCGATCGACTTACGCATGGGGCAATTGCGGGTAACCGGTAAAGGCAGTAAAACGCGTATTGTACCTGTCGGTAGGCATGCTATCGCCGCAATTAAAAAGTGGTTGAAAGTGCGTTCGAACTGGTTAGCGACTCGGGCCGAGCTAGCTCTTTTTATTAGCAAGCGGCTAACCCGCATTAGTCCCAGGACTGTTCAGCAGAGGCTTAACTTCTGGGGTCATCAGCAAGGCATAATCGGTGATCTTCATCCGCATAAGCTAAGACATTCCTTTGCATCACACTTACTTGAATCAAGTGGAGATTTGCGTGCTGTGCAAGAACTATTAGGGCATGCCAACTTATCAACCACGCAAATATATACACACCTGGACTTTAAACGGCTGGCCGAGGTGTATGACTCTGCTCACCCACGAGCGAATAAGGTGAAAAAATAATGGAATGGCTATATAACCGGCGACTAAGACCATTTTCTGTGATTAGCTTTGATCTTGACGATACTTTATACGATAACGTGCCGATTATGCAGCAAACTGAACAAAATGTTCAGGACTATATAGCGCAAAATTATCCACAGACCCGGCAGTGGGACTTAACTCATTGGCGCAATCGGCGGATGACAATTATGCGCCGCAGCGCCGAACTGAGTAGTGATATGACGCTACTCAGGAAGACAACTCTGGCAGAGGGGTTTACTGAAGCCGGTGTAGAAGATCCACAGCAAGCAGCAGAAAAGGTGATGCAGCAGTTTCACCACCACCGCAGTAACTTTTCTGTGCCGGAGTCGAGCCATCGATTACTGAAGTTGTTAAGTGCTCACTATCGGTTAGCAGCTATAAGTAATGGAAACGTTAACTGTGAAAAAATAGGAATTGCAGATTATTTTGACGTTATTGTGCAGCCATCGGCACAGTTGAGGGGCAAGCCTCATCCCGATATGTTTAACCATACCGCAGACTTTTTTAAAATTAATCATCAGCAATTGCTGCATATTGGTGATCATCCCTACTCCGATATTCTTGGCGCACACCGGGCTGGGTGCCAAAGTGGCTGGTTTCGTGATGGGCTAGGTACTAGCAATCAGCTAAGAGTATTACCAACCTTTAGTTTTACCAAGCTTGAGCAGCTGGCGATGCTGGTTGGTGAAAAACCCCGTTAATAGCGGCGCTACTGGTTGCACATACAGTGGTTGGCGATTACACTTGCAAGCTGGCAAAGGTATAGGGGACGACATGAGCAATACACATCCACTGATTGCGGGACTGAATGAAAAACAGCAGCAGGCAGTTGCTGCTGATGACAGCCATATGCTGGTTTTGGCCGGAGCGGGCAGTGGTAAAACACGTGTTTTAGTACATCGCATTGCGTGGCTCATTCAGCAACAAAACTATTCGCCTTACAGTATTCTTGCAGTCACCTTTACTAATAAAGCCGCCGCCGAAATGCGCGGTCGGGTTGAGCAGCTGCTTGGCAGCTCAGTCCGTCATATGTGGATCGGAACCTTTCACGGTTTGGCGCATCGGTTACTTCGCGCACATTATATGGACGTTGGCTTACCTCAGAACTTTCAGATTTTAGACAGCGACGACCAAAAGCGTCTGATCAAGCGCCTAATCAAATCAATGAACTTAGACGAGAAGCGTTGGCCAGCCAAACAAGCACAATGGTATATCAATGCTAAGAAAGATGAGGGCCTGCGAGCCGAGCATATTGATACCTATGATCCTAATGAACAAACGTTAAAAGCAATCTACCAGGCTTATCAGGAAAGCTGTGACCGCGCGGGATTAGTCGACTTTGCCGAACTGCTATTGCGGGCTCATGAATTACTGCGCAATAACAAATCTGTGCGGGAGCATTATCAGCGCCGATTCCGCCATATTCTAGTGGATGAATTTCAGGACACCAACTCGATTCAATACGCCTGGATAAGGCTATTATCGGGTGTTGATAACTTCGTTACCATCGTCGGCGATGATGATCAGTCAATCTATGGCTGGCGTGGGGCGAAAGTAGAGAATATCCAGCAGTTTATTGATGACTACCCGGCGGTCAGCACCATCCGACTGGAGCAAAATTACCGTTCTACCAGCACTATTCTGCGCGCCGCAAATGCTGTAATCGCCAATAACTCAGATCGTCTCGGCAAGGACCTATGGACCGACGGCAATGAAGGTGAGCCAGTCAGCTTATATGCCGCTTTCAACGAAATGGACGAAGCTAGGTATATTGTCGGTCAAATTGAGCAATGGCGGGATCAGGGCAATGCGCTTCAGGATGCCGCGATTTTATATCGAAGTAACGCTCAGTCGCGGGTTCTCGAAGAAGCCTTTTTACACGCTCGTATGCCCTACAGAATCTATGGTGGATTAAGGTTCTTCGAGCGTCAGGAAATCAAAGATGCTCTGGGGTACTTAAGAATCCTGGCCAACCGTGACGATGACGCGGCGCTGGAACGTATTTTTAATACTCCGGCAAGGGGTATTGGTAACCGGACCCTGGATACCATTCGCCAAACCGCTCGTGAAAACCAACAATCCTTATGGCAAGCGGCGCAGTCTATGGTTTCACAAAAGTCACTAGCCGGACGTGCTCGAAACTCGGTTGCTGCATTTATTGAGTTCATCAACAACCTTGATGACGAAACCGAAGATTTTACGCTGGGTCGGCTTAGCGATGAAGTTATCCGACGCTCTGGATTGTTAGCCATGTACGAGGCAGAAAAAGGCGAAAAAGCGGAAACTCGTGTAGAAAACTTAAAAGAGCTGGTCAATGCATGCCAGAACTTTAACCTTGATGATTCTGAAGAAGACATGAGTCCGTTAAATGCGTTTCTAGCGCATGCCGCGCTCGAGGCGGGTGAAGAACAGGCTGATGAACATCAAGATGCGGTACAACTAATGACCCTGCATAGTGCTAAAGGGCTCGAATTTCCTCTGGTTTTCATGACGGGTGTTGAAGAGGGTGTGTTTCCCTCGCAACAGTCTATGGATGAACCTGGCCGGTTAGAAGAAGAACGCCGCTTATGCTATGTCGGAATGACCCGTGCTATGCAAAAGTTAGTGTTAACTTACGCTGAGCAGAGGCGTATTTATGGGCAAGAGTTTTTCCACAAAGTTAGCCGTTTTATCGCTGAAATCCCTGCAGACACATTGCATCAAGTTCGACTGCAAACTCAGGTAGAAAAGCCTAGCAGCTATGGGCGCTTTAATAACGCGGCCAGCCACGAAGCGTTTGAACAGACTGGTTACTCGTTAGGGCAACGAGTGCGTCACCCCAAATTCGGAGACGGTACCGTCTTGAATTATGAAGGTACTGGTCCGCAAAGCCGCATTCAAATTAACTTTGACCAGGTCGGCAGTAAGTGGCTGGTCGTTGCCTATGCAAAACTAGAACCCAGTTTTTAACGAAAAACTGATCGTATTTGGCGCTCAGCAACTACACTATTAAGCAAGCAACTTAATAGGAGGTGCTTATGAAACGCAGTGCAAATGCAACTTGGAAAGGCAGTATTAAGGAAGGCTCAGGTGTTGTCTCTACCCAAAGTGGAACACTGGATAACACTCAGTACTCGTTTAAAAGCCGCTTTGAAAGTGGTGCAGGCACAAATCCAGAAGAACTAATCGGTGCAGCACATGCAGGCTGTTATGCGATGGCTTTCTCACTGATGCTGGGCGAAGCTGGGTATGAGCCAAACAGTATTGATGCAAAGGCCGACGTGTCTTTAGTAGAGGCTGATGGTGGTTTCGAAATTGACGCGATTAAATTAACAGTCAAGGCCGACATCGCTGGCATTGATGATGATGAGTTTCAAAAAATTGCTAATCAGGCCAAAGAGGGCTGCCCAATTAGCAAAGTTTTAAATGCCGATATTTCAATGGATGCTTCGCTCAGCTAAGAGGTTCCTGAACCACTTGTTTTTGTCGTTTATTGCGCTGGCGCTGCAACACCGAATCAAAGGTATACAGTGCCAGTGCGCTCCAAATGATGACAAACGTTAGCAATTTACTCTTTGCTAACGGTTCTCCGTAAGCAACAACCGCTAAGATAAACATCAAGCTGGGTGCTATATACTGGAAAAAGCCGAGTGTAGAGTATCGAATCCGCTGAGCGGCAGCGGTAAAGCATAGTAAGGGAATGGTTGTTACCAAGCCTGCAGCTATTAGTAATAAGTTCAGTGAGGCACTATTGGCCGTCATGTCCGTTGCAACTGAGTCTGCAAAAAACCACAAATAAGTAAGCATGAACGGCGTTAATAAAGCGGTCTCCAGCCATAGCCCACTAATTGAATCTACGGGCAAGCGTTTACGAATAGCGCCGTACGTTGCAAAACTGGAAGCTAACGCCAGGGCAACCCACGGAATAGCACCAAAGGTTATTATCTGAATACCGACTCCAACTACTGCAAGCGCGATAGCGGTAAGTTGTAACTTACGCATTTTCTCACCGAAAAAGGCCATGCCGATAGCTACATTCAGTAAGGGATTGATGTAGTAACCAAGGCTGGCATCGAGCAAGTGATCAGTATTTATAGCCCAAATGAATAAAAACCAGTTGCCGCCGAGCAACACGGTGGCAATAGCAAGTCTAATGACAAGTTTAGGTCGGCGGACAATCGGCAATATGCGGTCCATTCGGCGCATGGCGATAATCAGTATGAGTACCAGAACAAAGGCCCAGACAATACGGTGCGCTAGAATTTCGAACGGCGGAACTTGCTTTACCAATTTAAAATAAACGGGGGCTATGCCCCAAAATGTGTAAGCGGCAAGAGCAAAGATAACCCCTTGCCGAGTACGTACTGCCTCATCGGTCATTAATCTATCCTACTAAATAGGTGCCGGTGCCAAATGCGATATGGATACCATCTTCATTGTGCAATTCCATCCTGGCTACTGCCACTTTATTCCCGGAACGTATAACGGTTGCACTGGCAATGAATTCTGTTCCCCTACCAGGTCGCAAGTAATCGACCCTTAAATCAATGGTACCACACCGGCTAAGGCGTTCGATTAAATAACTTTCAGAGGGGTTATCAAGCCTTTCTACCATGCCCGCAATAGCAACTAAACCGCCAGCAGTATCTAGCGCCGTGGCTGTCACACCACCATGCAATATTCTTTGTGGCACATTGCCCATCAGTTCGTCCTGCCAGCGAAACTTAACTTCTCCTTTCGCTGAGGAAAACTGAGTGATTTCAAACCCAAGCGACCGTTGGAACGGTACCTGGTCATTCATAAAGTCGGAAACTTTTGTCAGTATTTGTTGTGTATCCATTTTTACCATGGTGATCAGAGGCTAGGACGCTTACAATAGAGCGATGAAGTAATGCAAGTCAATAGGCGCCTATTAGAGTAAACCATGTTAGCGACAAAAGACGAAAATAATGAAAAATCGGAGCAAAATGACCCTATAATCGAGAAACTTAGTGATAAGTTGCAAGAGGTCTTTGGTTACTCAGAGTTTCGTCACGGGCAGCAACCTGTAATGCTAAGCGCATTGTCTGGTCGCGATACCTTGGTGTTAATGCCAACGGGTGGTGGTAAGTCGCTGTGTTACCAACTGCCTGCGCTTTGCAGTGAAGGCTTAACCGTTGTGGTCTCGCCATTATTATCATTAATGCAAGATCAGGTAGAGGCCTTGCAGGCGATGGGCATTGCAGCTGCTACGCTGCATTCAGGGCTAACCTCTCAGCAGTCATTGACCACTTTGCAACAACTGCAGCAACAGCAGATAAAAGTGCTGTATGTGAGCCCGGAAAGAGCGCTACAGCCAAACTTTATTGAGCGTTTGCAGGAATATCAATTGTCTTTAATTGCGATTGATGAAGCTCACTGCATTAGTCAGTGGGGACATGATTTCCGGCCTGAGTACGGGCAGCTAGGCCGGCTGCGCCAGTATTTATCGGCGGTGCCTTTTATGGCGCTTACAGCTACGGCAGATGCCGCAACGCAACACGATATTATAGAGCGGCTGGGTTTAGACAATCCGCATTGCCACCGCAGCTCCTTTGACCGGCCCAATATCCGCTACGTGGTGCAAGAAAAATATAAGCCGTTAAAACAAATAAAAGACTATGTAAAAAAGCAGCAGGGATCAGCCGGGATTATCTATTGTGGGTCCAGAAAAAAAACTGAAGAGATTGCAGAAAGCCTGCAGCAAGCAGGAGTTCGTGCTGCCCCTTACCACGCAGGATTGGAGCATAATTTAAAAGAAACAACACTGCGTCAATTTTTAAGAGATGATGTAGACGTCGTTGTTGCCACTATTGCTTTTGGCATGGGTATTAACAAACCCAATATAAGGTTTGTGGTGCACTTTGATATTCCGCGAAGCATCGAGTCTTATTATCAGGAAACCGGCAGAGCAGGACGAGATGGTCTCCCGGCAGAGGCGTTGATGCTGTTCGACCCACGAGATGCTCAGTGGATTCAGCGAATGATTGATGAGCAAGACAACGAGCACCGGCGTTTGATTGAAAAGCAAAAGTTTTCCGCAATGCAGGCTATGGCGGAGGCGCAAACATGCCGGCGACTGGTTTTATTAAATTACTTTAACGAGTTTAGCGATAAAGAGTGTGGTAACTGTGATTTATGTCTGGATCCACCTCAACGCTTTGATGCGCTCAAAGATGCGCAAAAAGCATTAAGTTGTGTTTTTCGAGTTGGGCAGCAATTCGGCATAGCGCATGTTGTCGAGGTACTGCGGGGATCTAAAAACCAAAGAGTGCTAGAGTTAAAACACGACCAATTAAGTACTTACGGTATTGGCCAGGATGAATCACATGAGTACTGGTTTTCGGTACTTCGGCAGCTAATACACAGAGGCTTTATCGTTCAGGATATCCGTCGTTTTGCAGCTTTACAGCTCACTGAGGAAGCGCGGGCTATATTACGTGGCGAAGTTGAACTCGAGCTTGCTAAGCCAAGGACCAATTTAACCGCAACTCGTACCAGCATAACTGACCGGGGCGACTATAATAAAATATTGTTCCGTCGCTTAAGGAAATTGCGAAAAGATATTGCCGATCGAGATGGGGTACCACCATTTGTGGTATTTAGTGATGCTAGCCTGGTGGAAATGTGTATTGATTATCCCACTGCGGCAACGGATATGCTTAAAATCTCAGGGGTTGGTCAGGTTAAGCTGGAACGCTATGGAGGCGAGTTTATCGCCGCTATAGAGCAATTTCTTAGTGGAGCAAGTGAACGGCAATTGTTTAATGGCTAATACGGATACGATTTCTCTACAACAGCTACCCAGCTCTGAGGCTGAATTAGACAGCTGGGTCAGGCAATTAACGCAAGCAATAAACGCGGAAATTCGCGAGCATGAAGTTGGCGCGGATCAATATTGTTGGCGGTTGTCGATACAGGGTAAGCATTATTTATTGTTTTATTCTGAACTTTGCATAGCGGCATGGTTAGAGCCATTGGAGAACCTCGACAATAAAGTACTCCATTTACTAGAGGCAGCCGGGTATGTCACTAAAGTCTAGTCTGATAATAGTCTGGTTAGTTATGCTAGGGTTGCTGTGCAGTTTAACGACCTCTGTGTGGGCAGCCGAAGTGGTAACCGTTTCGGCGCAAACCGATCGAGTAAAACTCAATCAACACCTAGCCTTTAGAGTCACCCATGATAATTTTTCCCTGGCTCAAATTGGTCTTGAAAATCCAGAGCGCTGGGAGTCTTTTGAAAAACTTCGCTCGCATCAAAGTGGTGCTGACAAGCCACTGATCTGGGGTGCAGCGCGGTTGTTTAACCGGAGCCCTTCAAGTCAGCGTTACGTCGTAGACTTAGGGGGAGCTTATATTGATAAGGCCTCGATTTATTTAATTAACCAAGGGGGAGAGTTAATTGACTCTGCCGCTGTGTCGTTTAATGAGGCTTTGGTAAATCGCCCTTATTTATCGCAACAGATGATGCTGCCCTTCGATTTGCCAGCTAATCAGACTGCCTGGTTAGTTATTGCAATGCAGCAATGGCCACAACAAGTGAATACCATCTCGCTATGGTCACCACAATCCCTGCAACTGCACATTCAGCAAAAGCAAACTGCTTTGGGGGTTAACGCCGGGGTGCTGTTATTACTCTCGGTAGCTGCTTTCACTTTGGCTCGGGGTGCACGTCGGCGCCTGCAAATCAGTTTAGGAACCGCCAGTGTGACGTTTATTTTCGTTATGCTGCTGCATAGTGGTATCTGGATTACTTATTTCTCTCCGTACAGTCCGGGCATTGCAGGACAGCTGCTGCCCTTTGCCAAGCAAGCACTTATCGTTGCGTTAGCCTGGTTGTTGTGGGAAGGAACTCAGGTGTCGCTTAAAGGAACCCGATGGCAAAAGCTGTTGCTAGCTACATTTCTTATTGTGCTGGCGCTTATGATTGCCCAGCCTTGGATCGAAGGGTTGCGAACTGCGTTCTGGCTTGTCGCCCAAGTCAGTGCATTAGTAGCCCTTACTGCCGTTGTTATTTGGCGAGTTTTAAGACGTTCCAATGATGGCATAACTAAATGGTTCTCGTTGTTGCTGTTACCCTTAATGGTAATTGCCTGGTTGCTGATAATGCCTAGAGTGAGCACTGTCTGGCAGGGGTTGTCAGGGATTGTTCTGTACACCCTGCTGACTGCCAATATTCTGGCTCTGATTTTAGCTCAGCTGGATAAAGCTTTGCACCGCCTTGATTATCGCATTAACAGCTTAAAAGCGATGAAGAAATACTACCGTGATGGTTATTGGCGATTTCTTAACCGCAGTGGTGAAGGATGGTTTGAACTGACTGATAATCACCAATGGCACCGGGTCAGTAAGCGTTTTCTGTTTATTTTAGGTTTGCCGGGTAGAGAATTTCTATGTCGCCACTGGCCAACGGCGAACAAGCTCTTTGGCGAGCAAGCCGTTACCTGGAAAGATGAGCAACGAAAAGAAAGCTGGCGCCACCTAACCTCGTTGGAACGCATGGACGGTAAAACGATTTGGTTAGAAGTTGAAATCTTCAATGATGGTAGAGGTCGCATCCAGGAAGTGACTCAGCAAGTCGAAGCTGAAATGCACTTGAACTTTTTGACCAAGCACGACTCGTTGACCGGTTTGTTAAATTACCGCGAATTGCACCGGGTATTACAAAAGCAACTGGATCGAAATAAGGGTGCGACATTGTTAGTCGTTAATATTGGTGGATTACAGGTTATTTATGACCAAATTGGCCCGACAACCCGTGACCAGGCGCTGTTACAGTTAGTTTTGAGTATTCGCGATAGGCTGCCGCAGAACGCCAGAATATCGCGTCTGTCTGACCATAGGCTTGGCGTATTGTTGAACGACACCGAGCAAGCCGGATTTGCCCTCGCCTATCAGCTAGTTCAGCTGTGCCGAGAGTTTCGTTTTTCGACCCAGCACCGGGTGTTTCAGTTTACCGCTAATGCGGGCTTGGCGATTGCCAAAGAGGATACGGTTAGTGCAACCAGTTTGGTACGTAAAGCGGAAGAGGCATTAAAATTAGCGCAGCAGCTCGGCGACTACAAAGTTCATAGCGCGACCGATAACGATCAAAAAAGATTGCAGCAACAAGCGGAGCAAGATTGGGAAAAACGTCTGCGAGATGCCTTAAAAAATGAGCGATGGGCGCTGTATCAACAGCCAATGCTCAGCGCTTCGCACCAACGAGATAAGCATTGCTTTGAAGTATTACTGCGTTTACCAGAGGACGGGAATAAAGATCCTGATGAAGCGTTGGCGCCTCAGCAGTTTTTAAATGCCGCATTGAAAGCGGGTGTTATGGGTAAGGCCGATCGTTGGTTAATCCGCCAGGTATTTGATTACTTTAATCAAAACACGTTTGAAGCGACCCGGACCTGGCGCTGTCACATTAACTTATCAGTGCAAAGTCTCGAAGATAGCGACTTTATTAGCTTTATCGAACAGGAGTTAGAAAAATCAAATTTAAAGCCCGCACAACTTGCGTTTGAAGTCGCTGAACCGATTGTGTCGGATAACTTTGAGGAAGCCTACGAATTATTTAAACAACTGCATGAGCTGGGTTGTGCAACGGTTATCGACCAGTTTGGAACTGGGTTTAATTCGTTCAGGTTATTGCGGCAGTTGCCCTTAACCCAGATTAAGATCAACCGCTTTTGGGTACAGAATATGCTATTGGACGCGATCGAAGCGGAACTAGTATATTCCTGCATCAAGCTAGCCAAAGCAGCGAATGTGGAGGTGAGTGCTGTTGGTGTAGAGAATGATGAAACCCGAACTGTGCTGGTCAAGCAGCAAATAAATTATATTCAAGGTTATATTTGTGGTAGACCTAAGCAGTGGCAATTGGCGAAAAATTAATAGGGAATATCTGGCATGGCCGAGCAGCACACTAACAGCTGGCAGTGGGTAGCCAGTGATGGTTACGAGATCCCGCCAACACCAACAATACTAGCATTACAGCGTTGGTGGCGCTCGATTAGCGCTCAATGGGAGAGCGATCAAGAGGACGGTTCAGCAGAGCTGGGTCAGGTAGCAAATTCACAGCCGCTGCAGGTCGACGGCGCTGACGGAATTGCCGCACTCGATCAATATTTAGCCGAATGGCTTAGTAACGAAAATGATGGTGGTTCATTACGCTGGATTATTAGTCCGCCCTATTCACATGTTAAACCGATTGCCCAGGACTGGTTAACGGCTAACGGCTTTGAAGAATTAAAAATACCAAACAGAGATAAGTTGGCACTTAACCAACTAGAAGGTGATATTTCAATTACTGGTAACGGACCTTGGTTTGTGCCAGAGCTTGGTCATGCATTTTTACGACAATCAAAAGGGTTGCGTTGGGTTAGGTTGTTTTTTGCCAAGGCTTTATCCGGAGAGCTGGGTAAAGGTGTCGTTATTTGTGACAGTTGGGCATGGCAGTTTTTACAGCAGTTGTGGCCGGTGAGTGGGCAGCAAACATTAACCTTGCAGGCCTTCGATAGTGAGCGTTTGAGGCAGCTAGGGTTAGATCGGGATGAGCATCAGCTAAAACACTTAGCGGCTCTGTCACGCGGTAACTTGGGGGTAGCCTGTGCTTATTCGAATAGCAGTTACCATAAAAGAGTTGGTGACCAGCAATCTCCGTTCGAGTTACCAACTATGCCAGTAGAGACAACGGATTATACAGCGTTCATTTTGCACGCGTTATTACTGCATTGCGGGCTGACTCAACATCAGTTGCAAAACGTGTTGCCTATTGTGCCGCCAACGCACCTGGATATTGAGTTACACCAACTTCGCCAGTGCGGCTTAATAGAATTGCTGAAATCTAACTGGCAAGTTACCGCGCGCGGTTATCCTGTTGTGCGCCAGGCGCTAGTATCTCGTGGCTTATTAGCGGATGCGTTTTAGGGAGAGTTGCGGTGGAAAATTCAGCAGCAAGTGATGTGGCAGGACTCTTTAAAGAAATGACCTCGACTATATTAATCGAGGTTGCAGCTATATTAATCAGTGCTTGGGCCTTAGTTTGGATGTCGCAGCGAATACTGCCCTGGCTTGCTAATCAGCTGCACGGCAAAAAGCGGCTGTATACGTTGGCGCTGGTGCCAATGCTGCGAATTATCATTTTAGTGGCAGCGCTGGTACTTATTGTCCCCAGAGTCGTCGAACCAACGATTCAAAATATGGTTGCCACGCTTGGAGCCGCAGGCTTAGCCATCGGCTTTGCGCTAAAAGACTATGTAAGCAGCCTAATCGCAGGCGTAGTAGCGATACACGAAATGCCCTATCGGCCCGGGGATTGGGTATTAGTTGATGGAGTTTACGGCGAAGTAAAACATATCGGTATGAGAACCGTTGAGTTGGTAACCAGTGACGATACTGTCATTTGGGTCCCTCACTTAAAGTTATGGGATAACCTGATTCACAATGCGAATAATGGTGGACCCAGTTTAATGTGTGTCGCCGAATTCTATATAAAACCTTGTTATGACGCGTTTATTATTCGTGATGCACTGGAGGATATAGGTTTGACAAGCCCCTACTTGCAGCTTGCCAAACCTGTCACTGTGACCATTAAAGAGGAGCCTTGGGGAACGCGTTATCGGTTAAAAGCTTACCCAATCGATCCTCGTCAGCAGTTTCAGTTTGTCACCGATCTAACCGCCCGTGGCAAACAGCGGTTGCTCGAGCTTGGCGTTGAGTTTTCTCAGGTCGAGACCACTAAAATTTAGCGCTTACCGAGATAGTTATCGAGCGAGTCTCGCCAGGCCTGTGACTGAATAACTTTTAGTAGCTCACGGTTAACTGGTTCGCGCAAAGCACTACCTTGTGGCAAAACAAAGCCGTAGTCCTGCGGTAATACTCGGTCGGGTAGCAACCGAATATTGTTTAATGCCTGCGAGCGTAGTGAATATCGTAAAATCGGCTCATCGTAAATAACCGCATCCAGTTCGCTATTATCGAGCTTGTTAAGAGCCTCATTTAACCTGGAAAAACTCTGGTAACCAATATTCTGCTGCTCGAGCCATTTTGCTGTGGCAGAGTTTGCCAGCGTGGCAACTCTTGCAGTGGATAAATCGCTGGCGCTACTGACCTTAGATTGAAATTGTGAAACAGTTAACGAAGAGGCGATAGAAGCGGTAAAGCTGGATATTATAATGACGCAAGTAAACATCCATAGAAGACTCACCACGCGACCACCAAAACTTCGTGGCGACTTGTCCCCATAACCCACGGTAGTCATCGTTACAGCGGCCCACCAAAAGCCAGAACCTAGTCCTTTAACGGGATCACTGGAGAATTCTTCTGGGTTCTTCTTCCGCTCAAAAATCCAGACTAAGGTGCCGGCGAGAAATAAAACCCCCGCCAAGATTAATATAACCTGCAAGAACTCAAGCGAGAAAAACTGCTTGGTAACCGCCCACCAGGTTGAACTGTCGTTACTCGGAACAGCGATTGCTAAACCAGAATTGTGAAAAGGCTGGCTAAAATCGAGGACTTGCTCTCGTTGGGCTGTGATTGTTAATGCACCAATGCCAATATCATAGTCGCCTGCTTCGACGCCTAACATGAGTTCATTTAATGGTAACGGGTAAAGTTCATATGGCCGGTCGAGCTGAGTTGCGATATCTTGCCAAAGCTGCATCGCCAGGCCGTCGAATTGTTCATCATTTTTTATCACGAAAGGGGCGTTCACTCGTACGGCAACTTTTAATGGTGATGCTTGAGTATCAGCTGCTGTTGTCGCGGCAACTAAAGGAGCCGAGGGCAACAACAAAGCCAACAATAAAACCAGGCGAAAAAACATTGCGTAGATCCTTGCGAATTTTAATTTGATTTTAATTAAGAATATAAAGCTAGCTTGCAGGCTTTGTTCTTGACCTGCAAGCTGTTTGTAGAGAGAATGAGAATCGTTACTAATAACATCAGGAGTTTACAATGACCCGTTTAGTCTTACCTATTTTGGCTCTCGTTTTCGCAGTATCGATGCCAGCTTTGGCGGATGATGATGAAAAAAAATATCAGCACTTTAAACCCGAGTCCGCTGAAAATCTGAATCAGGCAATTAACAACCTGAATCAATACAATCAGGAGCTTAAAAAGCTAGTCAGCGGCGACCTGTCAGCCGAAGAAATGAGCAAAGTCCATGAACTGACTTATACTCTTGAAGTTGCTCTGCACCGTTTAAATGAAGAGTTAGAAGGAGCGGCAGACTCTTTGGAAGAAGTTCATCTGGGCTCCGAAGAAATGAATAAAGAGCGCGTTAAAAACAACGGCAAGAAATACCTAAAAACCTTGTCTGAGGTATTAGGCGAGAAGTAGTCTCTTACAGGCTATTTATAAATTGCTTGAAGTGTCGCAGCCAAAAGCTTTGTGGTTGCGACATAGCGTTTCTACCGACAGGAACTTCACAAATGCTGTGTCCGGAGTCGCCAGAGCGCGGTAGCGGTAGAATCACCACGCCATACTCCTGCACGTAATCGGCCGCTTTTTCTGCCAGATAGTCAGGTGGCAGTGCAAATTTTAAATGAAACATCGCTGCTTGAGGTGGGTTAGGTGTAACTGTAATACCACCGATATCAGCCAAGGCCGAGCCTAACGACCGCGCGTAATCAACAGCTTCCGGCATGACCGGTAGGTTGTCTCTCAAACCCCGGCGAGCAGCGAGGATTTCCGGGTAAAGGCTAATGACATTGCCGCCAGCTCGACGAGCCCATACTTTAGCTTCCTCAATGACGTCGGTTTCAGCAGCTAGAATGTCGCCGCTAATACCGCCTAGGTCTTTATAAAAGCTGACATAAACCGAATCAAATAAGCGACATATATCTGCCAGGCTTTGCTGGTAATAAGTCGGAGCTTGCCACAGACGAGCGCCATCCAGGTGCAACCGAATGCCATTATCTCTGGCCCACTGAGATTGCGCTTTCAGTTCGTCCCAGTCAGGTAACTGACCACCAATTTCACGCATCGGTAGCTCAATTAATAAAGCAGCTAATTCGGAAGCTGGCATTGAGTTTAAATCGGCAAGCGCTATTGGGCGCTCTCTAAGACCTACCGGTTTTGTTGTAAGTCCCCAAAGCTGCTCAACGCCCATCTGTTCATGTAATAGCAGGTGTGAGGTTGGGTGCAAAGCAACTGCTGGCTTTCTGGTTTGCTGGCTGTGAATTTTTAGTACCATTGGCTGTGCAAGGGTGCCGGTTGGCAAAAATAGCGCGGCAGGTTTGCCGAGAAGGTCGGCGACCTGTTGTTCAAACGTTTCAATTAAATCACCAGAACCATAAACATCGCGTTGTTCATGATTCGCTAGCTCTTCAGCAAGGGACGTTAACTGCTCGGCCATAGATGATTGTGGCTGGCGCAGTATACTATGTGACGCTTGCTGGCATGCTAGCAGGTAACGATTTTTGGTGCTCTGATCGATCATAGTGATGCCCTAATTTAAAAGCCTAGGTTATTTCATGTGCACTTTGCCGCCAATCATTTTGTATACCGGCGCCCCTCGCATCATGGTTTCTCGTGCAAACTCCTGGCCGCACCCAGGGCAGTGACAGGTCTTAGTGGTATGGTCTTCGACAATGCGCTCCAAAAAGCACTTCACTAAAGCGCCCTTGCCGCCCTTCCGATACTTAAAAATAGGCGCTTTACATTGCAGACAAGAAATCTGAACCGTGCGTTTTGGACCTTTTTTATTCGGCTTTGCCATAAAGTCAAAAATCTCCTGGCAGCTGAATGGGTGAAAAATGTTTCACTCAGTGTAACAAGCGCGCTATAGTTTTTCTTCCTCCTTGCTGACGAATACTCACAACTATAAAGGTACTAGCATGAAACATTCTCTCGTTGCTTTGGCGTTAGCCGGCCTGCTTGCAGGCTGTGGCCAACCGGCCGACTCGCAAAATCAAACGCAAACAGATAATCAACAAAATACTGCTGAGATGCAGCAGCAGTCTGAAACTGAACGATTAAACGCCTGGTTTGACGAGAAGTACCAGCAACAGCTTAAACAAAGCCCGATGCAGATGACGTTTTTGGGTAAAAAAGAACGTTATGGCGAAGTCGATGATATGAGTATCGAAGCTGAAAAAGAACGCCTGAAATGGATGGCTAACAGCGTTGAAGAGCTAAAAGCAAAGTTTGACTACAGTAAGTTAAGCAATGAGGCCAAGACCTCATATGACGTTTGGGTCTATCAGTACGAACAAGCCAAACGAAATGCAGAGTTTCGTAAATACGATTATGTCTTTGATCAAATGCGTGGCGCTCATACCTTTATGCCACAGTTTATGCTCAATTTTCATCGAGTGGATAGCAAAGCCGACATGGATGCCTATATTAGCCGCTTAGGTGAAGCTTCACGAGCCTTAGAGCAATTGCTTGAACGTGCTCAAATGCAAGTGGAACAGGGGATTCGAGCCCCACGGTTTGCCTATGACCTTATTATAAAAGAATCGGAAAAGGTAATTACCGGAGCTCCGTTTACCGAAGGTGAAGACTCGGCGTTTATGGCTGATGCGAATAAAAAAATTGAGGCGCTGGTTGATAAACGAGAGATTGAACAAGACACTGCTAGCGCTTTAAAGGCGCAGGCAAGTGACGTGTTATACAAGCGAGTGATGCCTGCCTACGAGCAAATTATTACATTCTTCGAGAAAGATAGAGAAAACACACCGGAAATTGCTACCGGGGTTCACCGGTTTGATGGTGGTGTCGACTACTATAATGCCATGCTGAAAAACTACACGACCACCGACATGACGGCTGACGAAATTCATCAGCTAGGCCTGGAAGAAGTCGAACGACTGAATAAAGAAATGCTGAAGATTAAAGAGCAAGTTGATTTTGATGGCAGTCTTCAGGAGTTCTTTACCTTTATCCGCACCAACGACCGGTTTTTCTACCCGGACAATGATGAAGGTGCAGAGATGTATATCGAAGATTCTCAGAAGTATTTAGACTTTATTGACGAAAAGTTACCGGAATATTTCGGTATTTTACCCAAGGCGGATCTCGTGGTTAAGCGAGTTGAGCCTTTCCGTGAGCAGGACGGGGCTGCTCAACATTACTACCCGGGAACGCCCGATGGATCGCGTCCGGGGGTTTATTACGCACATTTGTCTGATATGAAGGCAATGCCTAAAAACGAAATGGAAGCCATCGCTTACCACGAAGGCAGCCCGGGACATCACATGCAAATTTCAATTGCGCAGGAGCTGGAGTCAGTGCCAGAGTTTCGCACGCAGGCTGGCTTTACCGTTTACAGTGAGGGCTGGGGTCTTTATTCAGAACAGCTGGCTAAAGAAATGGGGGCTTATCAAGACCCGTACTCTAACTTTGGTCGTTTAATTACTGAAATTTGGCGGGCGGTACGTTTGGTTGTGGATACCGGTATGCATGCTAAAGGTTGGACAGAAGAAGATGCGGTTAAATATTTTGAGAAATATACGCCCATCGCTGAAGGCGCGGTGCGTTCAGAGGTTCGCCGTTATTTAGTAATGCCAGGTCAGGCAACCGCTTATAAAGTGGGCATGATTAAAATTCTAGAATTGCGTGAACAGGCTAAGCAGGCTTTAGGCGATAAGTTTGATATTCGTGGTTTCCACGACACAGTTCTGGGTGGCGGCGCCTTGCCTCTGCATATACTAGAACGTCGAGTCGAGCAATGGGTGGCTTCACAGCAATCCTAGTTCAATGGCTTTTAAAACGGCTCGGGTGCGATCTCGCACACCGAGCTTTGCCATTAAGCTCGATACTTGATTTTTAACGGTTCCGGTTGACTTAAACAGCGCCTCGGCAATTTCCTGATTGCTGAGACCGGCCGCGATTAACCTGAGTACCGCCAGTTCTTTTTCGGATAATGGCTCTATTAATGCAGCTTCTTGTGTTTGCGGGCGTACCGAATGTAGTCCTTTGATAATGCGCTCGGTCACAACCGGTTGAATCCAGGATTCCCCACGGTGTAGCGATTCAATGGCGTCGACCAGCGTTTCAAGTGAGACATCTTTGAGTAAATAGCCTTTTGCCCCGGCCTGAATAGAGGCCATGATGGAGCTATGGTCATCAAAGGTAGTTAGCATTAATACCGGCAAACTTGGGACTTCCTGTGCCAATACAGAAACAGCTTCAACCCCGTCCATTATCGGCATCCGAATGTCCATTAGCACCACGTCTGGTGTTAAGCGCCGCGCCTCTTGCACAGCGGCTTCGCCATTTTCAGCTTCGCCGACGACGCTGACATGGTCACTGATTTCCAATAAGCTTCTTAAGCCCTGCCGGACCAGTGTTTGATCATCGACCAGTAGCACTCTAATCATGACGACGATCCGAAGGTAATACCGCATCTAAAGACATGCCTTGGTCGAACGAATAGGATAGCCAACCTCCAGCCAAAGTAATTCGCTCTCTTAGGCCTTGCAGGCCATTACCCTCATCGACAGGTTTAGCTGCCAGACCGTTATCGCGAATAGCAATGTGAATCTGATCGTCATGATGTTTAATATCGGCAGTGAACGTATCGCCACTGGAATGACGCAAAAAATTAGTTAACGATTCCTGCACCATGGCGATAATAGCCTCAGCCGTATCAATATCATTGATAGAGAGCGAGGAGGGACATTCAATGACAATAGTTTTACCAGGAACGTCGACATGCAGTGCGTCAAGCGCGTTACTAATATTGATCGACTCTGATTCTCTAATCGTCGATACGGCCTCGCGAACATCAGAAAGTAGTAATTGTGCAATGCTACGGCTTTTGGCTATCAGCGCTTTAGTGTCGCCTTCTGTTTTTCGCTCTGCGACCTGCAAGTTGATGGACAACGCGGTTAGGTGATGGCCGAGTAGATCATGAATATTTCTCGCTATTCGGGTTCGCTCATTTTGTTTGCTGGCTTCAGCCAGTAAGGCTTGCGTCGCCCTTAATTCACGGTTTATGCGTTGTTCATTCTCGCGAGCTCGAGCTTCTCTTAGCTGCGTTCCCATCATCGTCATTGAGAATATAATGAAGGTCCAGAATAGTGCTGCAGAAAGCCAGGCATAGCTGTCCTGCCAAAAAAACTGATAAACCAAAAAATGGGGTAAAGCAATTAGCGGAGATAACGCAATAGCTTTATTTAACGGCATAAAATAAGGCAGTTGAGCGGCCCATAAAACCATTAATATAGCGACAAAGTTATAGGGTACTAATAAAAACAGCGAAACAACTAAAACAAATTGAGCTGTAACCAATGCAATGCGCAGCCACGGCTCTTTCGGCAATGGTGTATCGCGAGTGGCAAAGTGAAAACAGAGGTAAAACAGTAAAAAGCTTAACGCTGCAACATTCCAGTGCACACTGGCGACTGGAGAGCTATCGCGTTGTCCCAGAAAATATAAACAAAAGACTGCCAAAAGCCCCCAGGTCAGCACTGCTACCCAGCGGTCAACGCCGTAATCAGAATCGGCCAAGCGTTTTAATATTGAAAGTTTCATTGAGCCAGTATGCCACTATTAGCGCTCGCTACAATAGGCCAAAAGTCACGTTAAAAAAGGTGACTTCTGGCACCTTCGTAAGATAGTAAATATGGCTAGCATAATAGGTCTCAAATAAGGAGAAATATTATGTTGACCGTTCATTCGACTCTGCTTTACTTGCATATCGTTGCCGGTGTTATCGCAATGATTATATTCTGGGTTCCGGTAACTACCCGCAAAGGTGGTCTTAACCATCGGCGGTTTGGGCGCGTGTACGTTGCTATCATGTATACCGTCGCGGTCTCGGCTATTATCATGTCGGTAATGGTTCTTGCTGCACCCACTTACTTTAAAGCGGATTGGTTCGTGAACAGTAAGAATCCCGAGCAATTAAAAATGAATATTTATGGGTTTTGGACGTTGTTATTAGTGTTGTCATTACTAACCTACACCGCAGTCAACCAAGCAGTGTTAGCGCTAAAAACCAAGTATGACCGGAGTTTGGCAAGGCGCTGGTACCACTTGTGTGCGCCCATAGCGCTGTTGTTGTCATCAATTGTACTGTTCGGATTTACTGTTAATGGCATCGGCAATAAGGTGCTGGGTTACGTATTCTCAACTTTCAGTATGGTTAGTGCGCTTCAGGTTTTGCACTATGCCTATGCTAAGCAGGTAGCACCAAAACGCTGGTTAATTGAGCACTTAAGTTCAATGTGTGGCTCTGGTATTGCGGTATACACGGCTTTTTTTGCTTTCGGTGCACGGCATGTGCTGGCCGAACTTGGGCAGTGGCAGCTGGTTTTCTGGATTTTGCCAGGGCTATTGGGTGGCATAGCGATTCATTTCTGGACTCGAAAATATAGCGCTCAGGCGGTGGCCTAAGGATTAACGAAAGCGGATACAGTTGCGACCGTCAGACTTAGCCTGGTAGAGACCTTTGTCGGCATTATCCAATAACCGTTTGATTGCATTTGGAATATCGCTGTCGATAGAAGGTTGCTCAAAGTAACCACCAATACTAACGGTAACGTAAGGTTCAGTAGAGGACTTTTTATGTTCTATTTCTAAACTTTCGATAGCATCGAGTAGCTCATTGGCTTTGCGCAGAGCTTGCCAAGCTGAATCAGTCGACATAACAACAGCAAACTCTTCGCCACCGTAACGAGCAACAAAATCAGTGCTACGCTGCATGATATTTGACAAGCATTCTGCAACGGACCGTAGCACCGCATCGCCTTTTAAATGGCCATAGTAGTCGTTATAGGGTTTAAAATGGTCAATATCAATCAGTAACACTGCTATGCCTGTGCGCTGGCGCTTGGCTCGCTTTACTTCGCTCTCGAGCTTTTCATCTAGCGCCCTGCGATTAGCGATAGCGGTCAACCCGTCTTGGGTAGCTTGAGCTTGTAATTTTAAATTGGCTTCTTCTAACTGGCGCTGTGTTTCAATCAGTTTTTGGTAGGTATTTTGTCGCTCAAGAGAGTTTGCCAGCATGTCGGATACCAAACTCAATCGCTGAATATCTTCCTGAGTCCAGCGGTGTTTTTGGCGAATCATATCGCAACCGACAAAACCGAGTAATTTTTGATGGGCGACTAAACCAATGCAAATGACCGACTTGATACTTTCACGCTGGAACTCAGCATATTCGTTGCTGGCATCTTTCGGTAGCGTTTCGACGTCGTCGATTATAAACCGAAAATTGTTACGCATCTGGTTGAAGAAAAACGGTAAGTCGCCCGCAGAAATATTTTGTAGGTCGTCGATATGTGCAGAAAAATCGTTGCGCACCCATTCGTGGGTGTTATTCATCCGTTGAATCTCTGGATCGAACTCGAAAACATAGCATCGATCGGCATTAACATAATGGCCAAACGCCGCAATGACCTCAGCGGTACAGCTTTGCGTTTCGTCAGGCTCACTATTAATGAGACGTGTCGATAACTGGGATAAAAGCTGATCGAAAGAATCGCTATCATTATTGTTATGCGCTTTCATAACTTCCCTATCGTTGAGCTGGTTACTATTTAACCATATATAACGATTATCGTAAATATAGCGCACTTTTATAAATTTATCTGAAAATATGAAATTAAACGGTTCAGTTGAGCATCATTGCCAAGTTCGGGTTGTTTATTAAATTGCCATAAAGAACCTTCTCTGCTGTCTGGCCAATTGATTAATGCGGGGTTGTCGCCTACCCGGGTTATTCGGCTGCCGTTTAGGCGAGCCATAATATACCACCACAGATCATCCGCATAAGGAGCCAGTTTTAAAGCGAGCGACAAATCTTTCGCGGTATTGGGCAAGCTTCCCGGTGGAAACAGAACTCCAGCTCCGCTGGTAAAAAACAGTCTTGAATCAGGTCCCCGAACCTCAGTTTTTGGATGCCACTTTCTGTACGGTTTGGGTTTTCCGCGAGCATCTTTTGTTAAATAGTGCGCCCGCCAGCATAGGATTTCGTTGTAGTTTCCTGAAAAACCGGCTACTAGCGTTGATAACCAGTCTGGTCGATAGTAAATATCATCATCTGCCGTTACATGAAAAGCGTCTGGATACTGGTTGAGCGCGGGAATTAACTTTTTATAGGAGCGGCTGTCGTCTTCAACTGCAATGATGGAAAGACCTTTGTTTTCGAGCTGTTTCACCGCTTCAGGTAGTTCCTTGATGTCTTCTTGATACAGCCAAAGGTTAACGCTGTCAGGTTTGATGTCCTGTAGCAACAACGACTTAATCGTTAAGTGAAGATTTTTATAGCGCTTCGGGAATGAAGTTAGATTAATCATTAATGATGCTGGCAGCCTGTGGTCGCCGGGTGACGTCGCTTGTTGCTGCCATGCGGTCTCAACTAACTGCGCCGCGCTTTTCTTTAACGAGCGACCCTTAAACGACTTATACTTACGCAACCAGCGGTATTTTATATAATTTAAAATGCTCAAAATAACCCCATAAAAATCAAACCACCGCCATAATTTATGTTATATCTTGGTTAAGGTATAAACCAGATTAGTGTACCCTGACAAACTAATATACATTACTGCCCGGCCACTAAATAGGTTAATTCATGGCGTTAAAAGAGAGCTTTTTTAGGTTGCAGGAGTTTGCACTTCGTTTTGCTGCTTCCGGTTTTTTTCCGGCGCGCTGGATATGCAATGTACCTAAATCAAACAAACTTGCCATGCCAGCCGCTGCCCCCGAAACGCTGGAGATTGTAAGTCATTGCTGGAACTACTCACATCTGCTGAGTTATCAGTTACAGTCGCTGATTGATTATGCTCCTGAACAGCTAATTATAACGCTTACTGTTTTTTACAGCGAGGAAGACCAGGCAACGGTTAAGCTGCTGGAGCAATACAAAGCTATCAGCCACCAAAATATTAACTGGAACTTTGTACAATTAAACAAAAATGCCTTGCTACGCCGCGCGATAGGCCGCAATCAAGCCGCCAAGAACACCTCTGCCGACTGGATCTGGTTCACCGACTGCGATCTTGTTTTTGGTAAAAATACATTTAGTTCGCTGGAGCGCGAGTTGACCGGACAACAGAGTATCTTGGTTTTTCCAGGGTCTGTAAAAAGAACTTCCTTGCTAGAAAAAGATAATGACTTTTTAACATGCGATGACTATAACGCTAAAGATTGCTTAGAACAGGATAGTGTAAATACACATACCTTTGAGAAAGCGACTGGGCCCGTTCAAATTGTACACGGCTCTATTGCCCGGGAATATGGATACTGCGACCAGCTTGCTTGTTACCAGCAACCTAAAGAGCGCTGGGTAAAAACCTACGAAGACAGAGCTTTTCGGTGGCTGCTCGGCACTCATGGAGAACCAATAAATGTAGCCGACGTAGGTATTATACGCCACGTCGAGAAAGGCCGTTATACATCCGGCTCATTGCTATCGAAAATCCGTGAGATGAATCGTAGAATTAAAGATAAACTGCTCGCTCGTTAAGTTTTAAAAACGGCGTAAAAGGAGTTTTGCCAGTGAGTGAACTAACCTCCGGATTTATTGTGGCTCATGGCCACCGGTTGGAAGACCTGACAGATGTGGCGGTTACATTCACTCAGAATTACCCGCTGCCGCCGCTTGAGCAGGAAACCGTTCTAGTACAAAGCAACGGTATCGCCCAATGGCTGAAAATTAATTTAGCGCAGGCTAATGGCATTGCCGCGATGATTGATGTGACCCTGCCGGCTCGTTTCCAATGGAAAGCATATCGAGCGGTACTTGGTAATGATATTCCCAAAACCTCCCCGTTTGATAAGGACCGTTTGACCTGGCGCTTAATGCGCATACTGCCCGAGCTTATTAAGCACAATCCGCATTTTGCACCACTTAAACACTATACATCCGACGATCACGATGGCCGTAAGCTGTACCAGCTGAGTGGGCGGTTGGCAGACCTGTTTGACCAGTACGCCGTGTACCGGGCGGATTGGCTGGATAGCTGGGTTCGCGGAAATGACATAATGGAGCAGGGCCAGCCAGTGGACTCGGAGCAATTATGGCAACCGGAGTTGTGGCGTGCCGTCAGTAATGACATTGGCATTGATGATTACTGGAATAACCGTGCCGAATTACATCAGCGTTTTATTGATACGGCGCAGGCTTTGAGTGAACGCCCTGATGGCTTGCCACCAAGGGTGGTAGTGTTTGGCATTTCATCATTGCCGCAACAGATGTTGCAGGTGCTGGATGCGATAAAAGGTTACACCCAAATTTTGTTATGTGTGCATAACCCTTCTCAATACCATTGGGCGGATATTGTTGATGGCAAAGAGGCTTTGCGGCAGGCAGTCAGAGCGTCTTCCCGGTTGCGGCATAAGCCCGATTTACCAGAAGAACCCAATGATGACGAATTGCATCAGCTGGCGCACCCCTTGTTGGCCTCGTGGGGTAAGCAGGGCCGAGACTATATCCGCCTACTGGATTTATACGACGAAACCCTGGCTAAACAGGAAGCCTTTAACACCATCAAGCTGGAGCTGTTCGAGCCGCACCCTACTGACCATTTATTAGCCCAGTTGCAAGACGATATTTTAAATCTGCGGCCGCTGCAGGAGACTCGAGAGCTTTGGCCTAAGCCAACTGCGACAGACAAGTCGATCCGGTTTCAGGTTTGTCACAGCCCTCAGCGCGAACTGGAAGTGCTGCATGACCAGTTATTGGACGCCTTTGCCAACGATCCACAGTTAAAGCCGCGCGATATCATGGTCATGCTGCCTGACGTAAACACTTACGCGCCGTACATTGATGCAGTATTTGGTCGTTACCAGAGTCGCTTTGGTGATCGCGACCCGCGAGCGATTCCCTATACCATTGCCGATCAGGGAGAGCGGCATCAACGGCCGCTAATGATAGCGCTGGAGCTACTGCTGCAAGTTGACCAGTTACGCTTTACGCAAACCGACTTGTTTAATTTGCTGTCAGTGCCGGCAGTGCAGCAGCGCTTTGATATCGGCGACGATGACCTGCCCCAGCTAAAACGCTGGGTAAAAGACGCAGGAGCGCGCTGGGGCCTTAATGGACTGCAGCGCGAACAGTTTTTTATGCCTGCTGACGAACAAACCAACAGTTGGTGGTTTGGTTTAAAACGGATGATTGCTGGCTATGCTATGGGCGAGTTGTCTGCTGACGATACCGGAGATGGTTCACCGTGGGCCGATGTTGAACCCTACACCGAGGTGGCCGGACTAAGTGCCGCTTTAGTCGGTTGTCTGGCCGATCTGGTGCGCACACTGGAGCAGTGGTGGCAGCGTGCTCAGGGCACGCAAACACTTCCCGAATGGGTCGCTCAGGGCGAATGGTTACTCGGCCAGTTTTTTGCTGACGAAGACGATAGTGATCGCTTACTGCTTGCCAAACTGAGTGACGAACTGTATCAGTTACGGGACATTTGCGTAGAGTCGGATAATGAGTCGGCGCTGCGCTTACCAATATTTAAAGATGCCTGGTTAGAACGGGTCGATCAGCAAAACTTGAACCAACGCTTTTTAGCTGGCGCAGTTAACTTTGCGACGTTAATGCCGATGCGTGCTATTCCGTTTAAGTATGTTTGTGTTTTGGGGATGAACGAGAGTGACTACCCGCGTACCACGCCCCGTGTCGACTTTGATTTAATGACGGACCGCTATCGGCCCGGCGATCGGTCGCGCCGTGATGATGACCGATACTTATTTCTCGAAGCCATGTTGTCCGCACGAGATTGTTTCTACCTAAGTTGGGTTGGTTATAGCGCTAAAGACAACAGCGAGCGAACGCCGTCAGTTTTAGTCGCGCAGTTGCGTGACCATCTGGCGCAAGGCTGGGATGTCGATATTGACACACTGACTGTAGAGCATAAGTTACAGCCGTTTAACCCAGCGTATTTTAACCAACAAAGTGTTGAATATTTTACTTATGCCAACGAGTGGTCCCGGGCTTATCAGGGAGTTGTTGGTAAATCCACGACGACTGCGCAGGCGACAACCGAGCACGAGCTGGATCGAACCCTCAGTATTAATGACCTAAAGCGCTTTATCGAAGAGCCTGCGCGGCTGTATTTTAACTGGAAGCTGGATACGTACTTCAGCCGCAAAAGCGAAGATCTTGATGATAGTGAGGCTTTCATCATGGATAGTCTGCAGAACTGGACGTTAACCTCACGCTTAATTGATGCGGGTAAAACAGCGTTACTAACTGGAGCAGGCACAGAAGCGACGCTACTAAAAGAATTAAATCGGCTAAAGCGAGAGGGCGCGTTAGGTATTGGCGCAATAGCCGAGCAAAACGGGCTGCACTTATTAGAGCAGTCGCAAGAGATACTGGAAACTTATCAACAGAGCATTGCTGGCTACTCAGGGGTCAATCAATTTCCGTTAGAGGTGGGTTTTGAGCATCAAGGGTTGGTCATCGACGACACTGTTACCGGTGTTCATACTACCGACAACGGTGATCGCTTGTGGGTAGTTACCTCCGCCAGCAATATTGCTGCTAAAAATGGCAAAGGCATCAACAGCGGAGGCTGGAAGCATGCCAGTGCTTATTACATAGGACTGTTACTGCTGAACTTGCAGCAACCGACGCGGCTTGCAATCATCTCGAAAGGCGGATGCCGACTACAGGTAGCTCCGGTGCCGGCAGAGTTGGCTGTACAACAACTTGAGCAATTACTGGAGCTGGTGGAGTTATCGGTGCAACGACCGCAACCAATGCATCTGGATGTCGCCATGACTTGGCTAACTGCGATAGACAAGAATGAACAAGATGAACAGTTAGCGCATGACGCCGCTCGAAAAAAATACGAGGAAGATGGCTTTAATGATCCGGCGCTGGCGACCCAAAGTGATTACTGTGGTCGTGTTGCCGAAAATTATGACGCGATTGCAGCGTCACTGCATTTTAGGCGCTTTATCGACGAGCTTTATGATCCCATGCGGTTAACTCTGGTGGCGGAGGCAAAATAATGAACCATGTGTTGTCTCATACGTTAGAGAACCCGCTCGACTTTCCGCTGAGCGGTAGCCGTCTGATTGAAGCAAGTGCTGGTACCGGAAAAACTTACACCATTGCCGCGCTTTATGTACGTCTGGTGATTGGGCATGGGTCCAGCGAAACCAGCTTTGAACGTGAATTAGTGCCGAAAAACATCTTGGTGATGACCTTTACCAAAGCCGCCACTGAGGAGCTAAGCGATAGAATTCGAGCCCGTTTAGCGGAGGCTGCTGCCTATTTTCGAGATCCTGAGTCAGTGCAGAGCGACCCATTTTTGGCCAGTTTGCGAGAGGACTGCGTTAAACAGCAGCAGAATCTGATGCATTTAGCGCGACTGCTGGACTTAGCCTCGCAGTCAATGGACGAAGCTGCGGTAAAAACGATCCATGGCTGGTGTCAGTCGATGCTTAAAGAACATGCTTTTGCTAGTGGGAGTCTGTTCAGCCAGGACGTTGAAACTGACAATGAAGAGCTGCGCCTGCAGGCGGCCGAAGATTACTTTCGACGATTTATTTACCCGGCAGACGCCGAGCTAAGTGCCCGGTTGTTGGAGGACTTTAAGTCACCGGAAGCGTTATTAGGACTTACCTACAGTTTGAGCAAAAGTGGCCAGGCACCGATGGATGGTGATTTGCACAGCTTACTGGAAGAGGCAGAAAGCGCGCATAAGCAACGAATGGCTACAATAAAGCAAGAAATTGGCCCTATCGTGCAAGATTTGATTGTTCAAGCCTCTCAGGTTAAGGGGGTGGCCACTAAGCTCAAACAATTCCAGAAATTTGCGGACTGGTGCGCGGATCCTGAGTTGGTTGAACCTGATGCCACAGCCGCTAACTGGAAAAATATCAGCACTGACGAGTTGCAAAAATTTGCGGATACGAAACTTGGCGGTATGTCGGCCGAGTGGAACGCTTTGGGTGGGCTACAGGAACGCATAAAGCAAAGTAAGGTAAAGCAGCAGGAAGAACTGGCAAAAGTAAAACAACATGCCGCCGCTTGGGTGAGCCACCGTTTTGCAGAGCTGCAAAATCAGCGCGCCGAAATGGGCCATGACGATATGCTGACGCGCTTACGTGATGCGTTGAAAGGCCCCAGCGGCGAAGCCTTGGCAGCGGCTATCCGGAAGCAGTATCCGGTAGCCATGGTAGACGAATTTCAGGATACGGATCCGGTACAGTACGAGATCTTTAACCGCATCTATAATCTGGCAGAGCCACACGCGGGAACCGGGATTTTTCTTATTGGTGATCCAAAACAGGCGATTTACAGCTTCCGAAACGCTGATATCTACACCTATTTAAAAGCCCGCCGTGATACTGCAGGTCGGCACTACAATTTGGCACGAAACTTTCGGTCATCGCAGGCTATGGTCGACAGTGTAAATGTTCTGTTCGAGCGCGCAGAACAATTGCCGCGTGGAGCCTTTCTGTTTAAAACCGACAATGACAATCAGCTGCCCTTTAACCGAGTAGCAGCGAATGGACTTAAGCACACCTTTAAGCACTGTTTGTTATCCAGCAACCTTAAAACAGCCCCGGCATTGCTGTGGTCAGTATCCGATCAGGAACAGCGTAATAAAAATGATTTCTTCCGGGCAGCTGCGAATCATCATGCCAATCTCATGGCGTCACTGCTAAATGACCCACAAGCCGGTTATTACAATGGCGAAGGGCAGCTTGAGCAGCGGGTAAAAACCAGCGACATCGCCGTGTTGGTGAATAACTTTAACGAAGCCAATACGATTAAAAAGGCGTTAAGCGACCGTGGGCTGAAGAGTGTTTACCTGTCAGACCGGGAGTCGGTGTTTGCCCAGCGTGTCGCAAAGGATCTACTGGCGCTGATAAGCGCTTGTGCTGAGCCACGCGACCCGTCGCTGATACGCAGTGCGTTAGCCACTCAGTTACTTGGTCTGCCGTTGTCAGAGCTGGAGTATATCCACAGCGACGAACAGCAATGGGAACGGCGGGTCGAACAGTTTTTAAGTTATCATGACCAGTGGCAGCGGCAGGGTGTATTGGCAATGCTGCAGAGCCTGCTGCATGACTATCAGGTACCGGCTAAATTGCTGGAAGACCGGATACAAGGCGAGCGACAACTCTCCGACGTATTGCACATTGCCGAACTGCTGCAACAACAAAGCATGGTGCTGGATGGAACTCCTGCGTTGGTTAATCACTTTGCTGAGCAAGTGAATGAGCGTCATGGTTTTGGCAGCAACAGCCGTACCCAGAGTGATGAGCAGCAACTGCGCCTGGAAAGCGACGATGAACTGATCAAAATTATCACCATCCATAAATCCAAAGGTTTGCAGTATCCGTTGGTGTTCATGCCCTTTGCAGCTTACACCCAGGCGGAAGCCTACCGGGTAAAGCCACCTGCGGTATATCACGAAGAAAATGGTCAGCTGCAAGTACTTTGGTCGAAAGACGACGACAATAAGCAGCGGCTAAGTGATGAAATACTAGCTGAAGACTTGCGTAAAATGTACGTAGCGGTGACTCGTGCGCAATACGCCACTTTCATTGCTCTTGAGACAATGAAAGAGCATCGGAATAATCCCCTATTCTATTTGCTGAACGGTGGTGCATCTCCCGCCGACGAACTGTACAACGAAGTCAGCGAACGTTGGCAACAGCCGGCGCACACACAGTTAACCCGGCTGGAAGACGACGAGCCTTTAGTTCGCGCGCTAGAGCAGGAGCAAACAACGCCGAAGCTGACACCACGTAGCATGCCTGCCGATCGCAAACTGGAACGCTGGTGGGTGGCCAGTTACAGTGCGCTCAAGTTCGAAGGAGCCGTGACAAAAAGTGAACAGGCACCGCAGTCGCCAGACGAAATGAATTTATTAGACGAGCGCGACGATGATGATATACAAGTAGCCAGTGCCGAGCAGCCGAGCCAGGACAGCATCCATCATCTTCCCAAAGGCGCGGGGCCGGGTACCTTTTTGCATAATTTGTTGGAAGAGTCGGCGAATATTGGCTTTGCGCAAATAGCGAATGACGCCGGTGAACGCTCAGAGTTGGTACAGCGGTTTTGTGTCAGCCCTTACTGGCAGGAACATCAAAATAGTCTGGAGCACTGGTTAGATGCTTATTTACATAGTGAGTTTCCGCTAAGCAACAATGATGACACCGTTAGTTTAAGTGTGCTGAACCAGTATAAAGCCGAGCCAGAGTTTTGGTTTGGTGCCAGCCAGGTCAATGCCCAAACGCTCGATGCGCTGGTCTGTGAACACATTCTTGTCGGGCATGAGCGACCTGCGCTGGAACCCAATCTACTAAACGGTATGCTAAAGGGCTTTATCGATTTGGTGTTTGAAGTTAACGGTCAGTATTACGTCGCGGATTATAAATCCAACTGGTTGGGCGAAGACGATCATGCCTATACCGAGCAAGCCATGCGGCAGAAAATTTTACACAGTCGCTACGACCTGCAGTACGTGATTTACACGCTGGCGCTGCATCGTCTGTTAAAAGCACGTTTAGGTAATGAATACGACTACGATACCCATGTCGGTGGCGCCGTGTATCTGTTTTTGCGCGGGCACAGGGCCGAAACCAGCGGAGCCTTCTTTGACCGGCCACCGCGGCAACTTATCGAGCAGCTGGATACACTGTTTGCGGGTGAGGAACGGGTATGACAGACACTACCTTGAACACGCTTTTTGACGAATTGCGCGAGTGGCGCGATGCCGGCTGGATACGCTCAATAGATCTGGCCTTTGTTGAGTTTTTGCAGCAAGCGGGAGAAGCTCGTAACGAAGTCTTGCTGGCAGCGGCATGCGCCTCACATGAAGCTGGCCGCGGGCATACTAGTGTTAACATGAATGCGTTGCAGACCGAGCCGGAAAGCGTACTGAATTTACCCCCTGAAAACCGTTACTCGCCAAACTGTACTGCTCCCGGGGGTTTGTTTCGGCAGTTTGGTGTTAATTTAGAAACCGCTTTAACCCAAAGCCACTGCGTAGATGTTGAAGGCAACGGAAATCAACCACTGGTATTAACCGGCGGTAAACTGTATTTGCGTCGCTACTGGCAATACGAAGCTTTTATTGAGCGTGACTTACAGCTGCGTATGAGTGACCGCCCCGTTACCAATGATGACTTGCTGAAAAGTACATTGGCGAAACTGTTTGGTCAGGCTGGCAATGGCAACAACGGCGACATTAACTGGCAGCGGGTGGCTTGCGCCAATACCGTGCGCAACCGTTTTAGTGTTATTACCGGTGGCCCCGGTACCGGTAAGACCTACACTGTGGTGCGCTTGCTAACGGCGTTGCAGCATCAGACCTTATTCCTTGGCTTACCGCCGTTGCGCGTGTCGCTGGCAGCACCTACGGGCAAGGCTGCCGCACGGCTCACCGAATCCATAGAAAGTGAGTTGGATACACTGCGCGGTGATGCAAAACTTGCCAGCCTGAAAGACGCGTTAGATTCAATAAAGCCCGAAGGTAAAACCCTGCACCGCTTACTGGGAGTAAAGCCGAATTCGCGCACTTTTAAACACCATGCCGACAACCCACTGCGTACTGACGTCGTCATTGTCGACGAAGCTTCCATGATAGACATTGAAATGATGACGGCACTGCTAAAAGCCACACCAAAACAGGCGCGGCTGGTGCTTATCGGCGATAAAGATCAGTTGGCTTCTGTAGAGGCTGGCGCGGTGCTCGGTAACTTGTGCAGCGGAGCTGACCAGGGATACTACCATACCGAAACGGCCCAATGGTTGCAGCAGGTAGCAGACATAGCTGATTTTCCGACAGAGTTAATTGACGACAACGGCGAGCGACGTCTGCAACATGTTGTTAAATTCCGTAAAAGCTACCGCTTTTTCGGGCCTATTGCCGATCTTGCTAACGCCATTAACCGCCAGGATGACGCGGCTGTGCAACAGGAGCTAGAGCAGGCCAGGAATGCGGACGATGAGCACTCGGTTCAGCTTTATGAGGTTAACAGTCTCGATGCTCCCGAATTTACAGAATTGGTGCGAGGCAGTCGCTCGAGTCCACGACTCGAGTCGTTTAACCATTTTGACGACTACGCCAAGGCGGTGCTGGATGCCAATACTGACTTCCAAATCCTGACCGCCCTGCGCGAAGGACCCTGGGGCGTAAAAGCGGTTAACCAAAAAGTCGGCGACATACTCGGCGTAAACGCCAATAGTTGGTACGAAGGCCGGCCTGTGATGGTCACCAAAAACGATTACGGACTGAAGCTAAACAACGGGGATATTGGCATAGCCCTGAAAGACCCCGAACACGGCCATCTAAGGGTCGCCTTCCCTGATCAAGAGCACGGTGTGCGCTGGGTACTGCCAAGCCGCCTAACCCACATAGAAACCGTGTACGCCATGACCGTGCATAAATCTCAAGGCTCTGAATTCAAACACACCGTGATGGTACTGCCCGACCACGACAGCCCAGTACTAAGCAAAGAGCTGCTGTATACCGGGATAACCCGGGCTAAGGAGCGGTTGAGTTTGGTGGGGATGTTTGCATTAGGACTAAACAGTAAAGCATGCTAATTTCTAGGTAAGAAATTTCGTACAATCTTGAAGGTTAGAGCGGTGCCTATTTCTTTCAAAAATATTGCGATTAATAAAGCCTACACACGGCCTCAGTTAACTGATATATGGGGGCTAGGTGGGCCGCAAGCTATAGCTAGAGGCGTTTTCACGCCGGCTAATGCGAATATTATTATTCTGTTTGTGACCCATGATAAGCGTGACGACTCCACACCATATGATGATCATATATTAGGTGATGTTCTTTATTGGGAAGGAGAAAAAGGGCATTTAAATGACAAAAGAATAGCAAATGCTCACGTAAACGCTGATGAAGTTCATTTGTTTTACCGTGATCACCATCGCGACCCTTTCACTTACTTGGGATTATTAACTTTAATCCAATTCAAAGAAAAAAAAGATAAACCGAGTGAATTTCAATTTCTAATAAACGAGTATGCGTTATTTGACGAAAACGAATTAAAAGAACCCGGGATTGACCCCCAAACTTTTGTTTCAGAAACAAAACGGGAAATAATAATTAATGCTCGTTTGGGGCAACAGCATTTTCGAAGGCAGTTGATTCAGAGGTGGCAGTCATGCTCTGTTACAGGTATCAAGAAACAGGACGTACTTCTGGCGTCACATATTAAGCCATGGAGGTTGAGTTCTAATGGTGAAAAGCTCGACGCCTACAATGGTTTACTTCTAACTCCCGCATTAGACCTGTTGTTTGATAAAGGAATTGTTACCTTTAGACAAAATAAAAAGATAGTTCTCTCTAGTCAACTGGCCTCATGGGAATATCAGAAAATGGGAATCGATTCCGCTATGAAGTTGCGAGAGCTTCCTATTAGAACAAGTAACTACCTTGAGTATCATAGGGATGTTATTTTTAAGCATATTTAAAACAGTTGTTAAAAGTTAATAACTACAAATCAGCCGCAATACGCTCGCCTTACTGACCTTCAATTGCCCCACCCCGAAAATAGTTCTAATATACCCCCACTACCCAGTAACTTACTGATCTCATGTCTTTTTCGTTTAAAAGCTTAAACCGTTTATTTGTCTTTCTATTCGTTCTATTCACCGCTGTCAGCGTGCATGCTTCCGAAATCTTCACGATGGAATCTAAGCTCCTTGATGAAGGGATTACGGCGCGAGTTGCTTTGCCTGAAAGTTATAACCATTCAGACAGTTTTCAGTACCCGGTGCTGCTGGTTATGGACGGGTCAACCCAGTTTGAACATATAGCGGGTAACGTTAATTTTCTAAGTACATTTTCTATCGTGCCGGAAATGATGGTTGTTGGGATCAGCGCCAAGAATCGCCTAAAGCACTTTACCCATACCGAAATAGAAGGCTATGAAGGACGCTCTGGCGGTGCTGAGCAGTATACCCGTTTTTTAAGAGATGAACTTCTGCCTGAGTTACAAAACAAGTATAGAGTGTCGACTTACACGGTAGTCACTGGGCACTCGCTGTCGGGACTGTACACCAGTTATCTGGCGACTCATCATTCGGACTTTATCAACGCTTCAATATCGGTGAGCCCAAGCCTTTGGTGGGATGAATTTACGCTTATAAAAGACATAAAATTGGCGAAACAAGAGTCAGAAAAGCCGCCGGTACGCTGGTTCGTTAGTATGGCGAATGAGCCCAATGAAATGGCAGAGAGCTATGAGCGTTTATTGAATGCGCTGGAAGCGAAGCCGGAATCGATTTTTAACTGGGAGTCAAAGCAGTTCCCCAACGAAACCCATGACAGCACGCCGCTAATTGGCAATGTGGAGGGGCTTAAATCGGTTTTTCGCGGCTTTAATGCAGTGCCGAACATCGAGATTAAGTCGTTGGATCAGTTGCAGGCGTTCTATGCTAATTACGACAAGGCTGTTGGTTATGACTTCCCTATGTCGGTTCATCAGTACAACGTCTATGGTCTAAAAGCCGCTTATGAAGGCAAAGTTGACTGGGGGCAGGCTATCCTCGAGAGGGGCGTCGAGGTATTCGACCAATCAGAAATCCTGTGGGACAGCCTGGCAACGGTTTATTCTATGAATGACAACAACGAAAGTGCGCTAAAAGCTTCGAATAAAGCCTTACACTTCGCACGCGAGCATCAGTCAAAATACATCAGTGAAATTGAAGCGCAGAATAGTGATCTGAAAAAGCAGACAGAAAGATAAATTGTACATATTTATGTATATTATTTTGTTTGTAATTGCGTATGTTTTATGGCTATAATTTGGTCAATAGGTATAAAAGTGGTGAGGTAAAGTATGAACACACAAACTATATTGGCTGAAAAAACGGTCTCTGCCAGTGACGTGCGCAAGCACCCCTGCCAGTATTTTGAGGCTGAGCCTGTGGCAGTACTTTCCCACAATAAAACCGCTGGTTATATGGTGGGCGCAGAGTTATTTGAAGCTATGGTGCGCCAGTTGGAAGCCTGTAACCCTAAAGTAGAGTCCCTTTTTAGGCCGACGGCAGCGAGGCTAAAGGCTATTAGCGCCGAAGCAGAGAAGCTTTTAGCTGAAGCGAAAAAGTCTGATCTGGATGACTTTGAAGAGTGATTCGGGTTTTTAAAAGCAAACAGATTCGTCAGCAATTAATTGATATTGAGCTGGATGCATTAGTAAAAGACTTTAAGCGTTATAAAAGCGGCGAGGGCGTGCCTGACTTTTTCGGGCGCGATGAACGTTACGATCATCCAGATACCTTTCCGGTTCTTCGTGACAACGAAGTAATGCATTTGCATCTACAAGATCCCGATGAGCCTTGGCCTTTGCATTGCATTCAGTTTGCTAAGAAAAGCGATACGCACTTAGTCTATTGTCCGGCAGCTATGACGCCCAACTGCTATTTGCTTATGATAATTCTTGATCCTCCTGCTCACAACAAAGCATGGAGCAGTGCGATCATGCTACCTCTAGGAATAATGGCAGAAAAATTCCGTAATCGGTATTAAAATTCACCTGCCGCGACAAGACCAACAAAGCCGTGTTATTTATGCTGGGCAAACCCATAAAAATTTGTTTTGCTGTAAAGTATTAATAAACCAATAATACTTTAACGATATGCTGCAACGCCGTTCAGGAAAGACCACAAGCTTTAATGCCGCGACGCCGGATAGTGATGCGCAGCGCGATCGAGCGCGGATTATTCATTCGTCGGCGTTTCGGCGGCTGCAGGCTAAAACCCAGGTGTTGGGTGTTGGGCAGAGCGATTTTTACCGCACGCGACTAACCCATACCATGGAAGTAGCGCAAATTGGGTCGGGCATTTGCGAGAAGTTAAAGCAAAAATACGCTAATAATCAGAGTATTTCGCAGCATATCCCTTCATTTTTTCAAATAGAAGCTATTTGCCTGGCGCACGATATTGGCCATCCTCCGTTCGGCCATGGTGGGGAAGTAGCGCTGAATTACGCGATGCACCGGCACGGCGGATTCGAGGGCAATGGGCAAACGCTGCGTATTATTTCTAAGCTGGGTGAATACTCCGATGATGATGGGCTCGATTTAACCCGGCGCACTTTACTTGGGGTGTTGAAGTATCCTGTGTTGTATCGCGAAGTGGCCTCGCAACAGCTAACCAGTGACTCCCCTGTCGCTGATTTTAAGCCGCCTAAATGCATTCATGATGACGAACAGGATGTCCTTAGCTGGGTGCTTGAGCCGTTTACAAATGAAGATACGGATATTTTCCGTTCAGTAAAAGAGCAGAAGGATAAACGAAAGTCACAGTTTAAAGCGTTCGATACCTCGATCATGGAGTTGGCAGATGATATCTCCTATGGAGTCCATGACTTAGAGGATGCGCTGGCGCTGAACTTAGTAACAGAACGCCAATGGCGTGAAGATGTATTAAAAAAGGTGCTAACGGACAGTATTATCGCCAAGAATGCTGACTTTTACACGGACAAGTTATTTTCCGGTGAGAGCCGATCACGCAAACATGCGATCAGTTTATTAATTGGTCACTTTATTCCGCATATCGAAATTTTTCAGCAACAACGGTTCCATTCCCCTTATCTGGACCTGCAAGCGCGGTTGCCTGACGATATTGAGCACACGTTGACGGTACTAAAAGACTTTGTTTTTAAACACGTGATTCGTAGCGCATCGGTGAAAGCGATGGAATACAAAGGCCAGGCAATGATTATGAAGCTATTTAATGCCTTAGGCGCAAATCCGGAGCAATTGCTGCAACCGTCCACGCTGGAGAAGTATCAGTCAGCTGAAAACCCGAACCGGGTCATCTGCGATTACATTTCGGGTATGACCGATAATTATGCGGTTAAGCTGTATAACCGGTTGTTTAATCCCTTTGAAGGTTCGGCCATAGAGCGGGTATAACCTATGAATGTGTATTGGATGCTGCTGATTGCCTGGGGTGCAGGTTTAACAGCCCTTCTAGGGGGCGCAATAGCGCACATTGAAGGCAGTGCCAATACCATGGGCAAGCGCGAATTAGTGCATGGTGTTAACGCGTTCGGCGGCGGTATTTTGATGGCGGCCGTTGCTTTTGCATTGGTACCCGAAGGGCTCAAACATTTAGGTGTCTGGCAGGTTACGTTGTGCTTTTTACTGGGCGGTATAGTGACTAGTATTGCCGATGCGTGGCTCGCTCGGCGCAACGGTAATGTTGCACAATTTATGGCGATGCTGCTGGACTTTATACCCGAAGCGATATCGTTAGGCGCGTTGTTTGTTGCGAGTCCGTCAACTGGCCTATTACTGGCTATTTTTATTGCAGCGCAAAACTTCCCGGAAGGCTTTAACTCTTATCGGGAGCTTAAGTTTGCACAGCTCAGTTCGAAAACAGCGTTAGTGGGTTTGTTCGGCGTATCCTTTTTCGGACCGCTGGCAGCTTTGTCGGGCTACTTGTGGTTAAGCGATGCGTCTCAAGTTACTGCAATGATCATGAGTTTTGCAGCTGGCGGTATCCTTTACCTGGTATTTCAGGACATTGCTCCGCAAGCAAGAATGCGTCGCCACTGGACGCCGGCTTTAGGGGCGGTATTCGGCTTTACTTTGGGTATGTTAGTGAAGCAACTGCTGGGCTAAGGAGTTTCTATGAATACAGTTGATCAGCATCTTTCACGCTGCGTGGAGCTTGCAGAAGAGGCTCTGAATGCTGGAGATGCGCCATTTGGGTCGGTACTGGTCGATGCGATGGGTACGGTTTTGCGCGAGGACCGTAACCGGGTTAATACGGTTGCTAAGACCTATCACCCTGAGATTGAATTAGCCCGCTGGGCTGCCGAAAATTTATCGCTGGAGCAGCGCAAAAAAACCGTGATGTACACATCCGGAGAGCATTGCCCAATGTGTTCGGCCGCACACGGTTGGGCGGAGCTCGGTAAAGTGGTTTATATTCACTCCACCCAGCACTTAACGGCCTGGCATCAAGAGTTCGGTTTGAGTGGCTCGCGAGTTAAACAGCTGCCCATCAGTGACGTAGTGCCTGAATTGGAAGTCGAAGGTCCGATTGACGATTTACTGCCGCAAATGTACCAGTTGCATAAACGTTATATCAGCAGCAAGACTGGTTAAGCTCGGTAATCATAGCTTTTTATCTGGCAAGGGATCTCTCCCAGAATCATTTCAGCTATAATTCGCTCAAATTCCAGCCACAAAAGGCAACGTTATGGCGAAAGGTAAGCAAGAATCGATAGTACTAGAAACGCCAACGGGATCTGATCATGTGTTGCTTCACTCCTGCTGCGCGCCCTGTTCAGGCGAAGTTATGGAGCGAATGGCGGAAGCTGGCATAAAGTTTACGATTTTCTTTTATAATCCAAACATTCATCCAGAACGAGAATACTTACTGCGTAAAGAAGAGAACATCCGCTTTGCTGAGAAGCTTGGCGTTGATTTTATTGACTGTGACTATGACAGTAAGAACTGGTTTGAGCGGGTGAAAGGGCTTGAATGGGAGCCGGAACGAGGCAAGCGTTGTACCGAATGTTTTGATATGCGCTTTGAGCGTACTGCATTGTATGCGCATGAAAACGGCTTCGACACCATTACCAGTTGTCTTGGCATTTCACGCTGGAAGAATATGGAACAGATTAATGACTGTGGTCAGCGCGCGGTGGCACCCTACGAGGGACTGCATTACTGGACCTTTAACTGGCGCAAACAAGGCGGCTCCGCCCGGATGGTAGAAATTGCTAAACGCGAACGGTTCTATCAGCAGGAATATTGTGGCTGTGTTTATTCTCTGCGGGATACCAACCGCTGGCGCTTAAAGAATGGGCGCGACCGCATCCAAATTGGGGTTGAGTATTACACCAACGATTAAGGAGCTGCTCAGTAAGTGATGAAACAGTCTTCAGATACAGTGGTTATGGTGCGTCCGCACCATTTTGCGTCTAACCCGGAAACCGTTGCGGATAACGCCTTTCAGTCGTTGGCTGCGGAGGGTACGGATGTCGCTAAAAAGGCTTACGCGGAAGTCACTGGTGCGGCGGAGATTTTAGCCAACAAAGGTGTCACCGTTCATTTGTTCGAGGACAGAGGAACTGAAACACCCGACTCGGTATTTCCCAATAACTGGTTCAGCACGCATAGCAGCGGTGAGCTGGTTTTGTATCCGATGTATTGCAATAACCGCCGAAAAGAACGTCGTTCGGATATTATCGACTTTTTACAGCAGAAATATGGCTACAACAAACGGGTCGACTTGAGTGAGTTAGAGCGCGAAGACCTGTTTTTAGAAGGCACGGGGTCTATTGTGTTCGATCACACTAATAAGCTGGCCTATGCTGCTCGTTCTAACCGAATGGACGAAACGGCACTGCAACAGCTGTGCAAGCAGATTGATTACCAGCCGATAGTCTTTGATGCCACCAGCCAGGACGGCCAGCCGGTTTACCACACCAATGTGCTGATGGCGGTTGGGACTGACTTTGTAATGGCTTCGGTAGAGATGATCCGTAATGAGCAGCAGCGACGGATGTTGATCAATACCGTTGAGCAGTCGGGAAAAACATTGATCGCTTTGTCAGAGCAAGAAATCGAAAACTTTGTCGGCAATACACTAGAGCTGGAAGCAGAAGGACAAAAACTTTTGGCGATTTCTGACACCGGTTACCGATCACTAACAGTAGATAACAGACAGCAATTAGAGCGTTTTGTCGAGCTGGTGCCTATTGCGGTTCCTACTCTGGAGCTGGGCGGAGGTTCTATCCGTTGCATGCTGGCCCAGGTATTTCCGCCGCTTAATCGTATATAAACCACTTTTATAAAATTAATTGAAAATATAATTTGACATTATTTTTAAAGCGCGTACATTAGGCGGCGTTGGATAAGAAACAGTTAGTTAAACACGCACTACGTAGCATTCAAGTCTTCACGGCAACAATACCTTCGTCCTGTAAGTTTTAAGTTTCATTTTTTACCCCGCATGATCACCGTCCCAGGGCCAGGCCCGTTTCGGTACTTTTATAAATTTAAAATTTCAGGATATTATTATGTCTAATTCAGTAAATGGTGTTGTTAAGTGGTTTAACGAAGCAAAAGGTTTTGGTTTTATCGAGCAGCAAGGTGGCGCAGACGTATTTGCTCACTTTAGCGCTATCGTTAGCGATGGTTTCAAGACGCTGACCGAAGGCCAACGCGTTTCTTTCTCAGTAACCCAGGGTCCTAAAGGTCCTCAAGCTGAGAACATCCAAGCGCTGTAATGCGTCTGGACTAGCTTTTAACTAAGCTAAAAAAATTATGAAGAGCAGCCTAAGGGCTGCTTTTTTTGTGCCTGAATTTCAGTCGAAAAGCCCGTAGAATACAGTTAACCACCCTCATTATTTGGAGTGACATCGTGACTCAACCTTTGCAGCAACTTATTTGTCCGTTAGACCGCGACCCGCTCGAGCAGTCAGAGCGCAGCTGGTGTTGTGAGCACGGGCATAGCTTTGACGTTGCCAGGCAAGGTTACGTCAACTTATTGCCGGTGCAAAAAAAACGCTCAAAAGATCCCGGTGATAGCAAAGCGATGATAACTGCCCGCCGACACTTTTTGCAGCAGGGCCATTACCAACCGATAGCCAGTGCTATCGCTGAGACCGTTCTGAGTAGCGGTAACCAAGCAATTTTGGATGCAGGTTGTGGTGAAGGTTATTACTTAAACTATTTAACCGCCGCTGCGGAACAACAAGATACAGAGTTGGCTGTAGCTGGACTGGATATCTCGAAGTGGGCGATTCAGGCGGCGGCGAAGCGTGACAAACAAGTTAACTGGATGGTCGCTTCAAACAGCGCGATCCCGCTGGCCGACAGTAGTGTGGACAGTCTTTTGTGTATCTTTGGTTTTCCAGTGACCGATGAATTTAAACGAGTGTTAAAACCGGGGGGCCGGCTAATCATGGTCGACCCAGGGGCAGAGCATTTGCAGCAGTTAAAAGCCATTATCTATGCGCAGTTAAAGACTAAACCGAAGACACTGCCGATTAACGATAGCCAGTTTCAGCTTGATTCTGAACAGCGGCTCAGCTTTCCGGTCAGTTTATCGTCGCAAGAGGCGATTGATAATTTACTTGTGATGACACCACATTTGTATCGGGGCAGTGCCGAAGGCCTTAAAAAAGCAGCACAACTAAACCAAATCGAGTTAACCGCTGATGTTTGGCTACGTGTTTTTACTCTGAGCGTTGAGTAACTATGAAGGCGGTTGTTCACACCTCTATTACGGAAATTGAGCCGAGGCAATGGAATAATTTGTTCAGCTCTGATTATCCGTTTCTGCACTATGGTTTTTTTCTGGCACTTGAAAAAGGTGGAAGTCTTGGTCCCCAGCGAGGCTGGGTGCCGCGCTACGTGATGGTCTACGACAACGATATTGCGGTTGCTGCTATGCCATGGTTTAAAAAGACTCACTCATATGGAGAATACCTGTTTGATTGGGCTTTTGCAGAGGCGTTTGAGCGCTATGGTTTTCAATATTACCCGAAATTAGTCAACGCAATTCCTTTTACCCCCTGCCAGGGGCCAAGACTGGGGCTTTGCGATTCACTGAAGGCGAATCAGGTACTACCGCTAATTGAGTCGGCGTTGTTAGTCGATGAAGATGTCAGTAATTTACAGTGCCTGTATGTTGAGGAAGATCTGGGTCTTGCCTTGCAAGAAGAAGGCTGGTGGCAGCGTTACGATATTCAGTTTTTGTGGAAAAACCGAAACTACCTCGATTTTGACGACTTTTTAAGCCGGTTGGTGTCGCGTAAGCGTAAATCGCTGCGCAAAGAGCGTCTGAAAGTTGCGTCACAGGGTATCGAGATGAAGACTTTAGCCGGCGATCAGCTGACGGCTGAATTCTGGAGCGCATTTGCCCAGCTCTATCAGTTAACCTATTTAAAACGGTCGGGACACGGCGGCTATTTAACACCCGAGACATTAAAATTGTGGGGGCAATATCTGGCAGAGTCTATCGTCGTCTTTGCTGCCTATCATGAGCAAAAAATGGTAGCAGCCTCTCTGTGCTTTAAAGACTCAAACACGCTTTATGGGCGCTATTGGGGGTGTTTGCAGGAGTTTGATTTTCTGCATTTCGAAGCTTGTTACTATCAAGGTATTGAATACTGCATTGAGCATGGGCTGCAGCATTTTGATGCTGGTGCGCAGGGCGAACACAAATTGCACCGTGGTTTTGAGCCCGTTTTACGGCAAGGGTTTTATCGGTTTCAGCCTTCTCCGCTAACGGACGCCGTAGAGGACTACTGTCAGCGAGAGCGCAAGGCGATAAACGAGCATTGCAAGATGTTAAGCGAACACTCGCCCTATAAGCAAAGCCCCTAATACATAGGCCAGACTAAGACTATCATGATGGTCGCTACGACCGACGCTAATAGTGACAAGGGAAGGCCTAATTTCCAGTAGTCACTGAAGCTGTATCCGCCCGGGCCCATTACCAAAATATTGGACTGATGACCTATGGGCGTTAAAAAGGGTACTGCGGCACCGATGGCGACCGCCATTAAAAAGGGGTCCATGCTGGCGCCGAAACTACTGGCCATACTAATACCGATAGGCGCCATTAATACTGCGGCTGCCGCGTTGTTGACGATATTAGAGAGCAGCATGGTCACCAGCAGTAATAGAGCGATAGCAACAAATTCCGGAGAGCCTTGGCTTAACGTTACGACTGCGTCGGCGATCGTGTCTGCGGCACCACTCCGCTCAAGCGCTGAGCCTAATGGAATGGTAGCTCCCAATAGCACAATAATAGGCCAATCGATGCTGTCATATAATTCGCGTAAAGGCAGGATATTGGTTAGCACCATAAGACCAGCGGCCAGAGAAAAGGCGACTGGAACCGAAATAAGTCCAACTGCGGCAGCGGCGATTGAACTGGCGAAAATGGCGAGAGGTAGCAATAGTTTTTTGGACGACCCGATGCGCAAGCTCCGCTGAGCCAGAGGCAAGCAGCCAAATCGTTGAAAGATGTCTTCAAGCGTTTCGGCATCGCCTTGCAGCAGCATTACATCACCGGGCTTAAAGCGGATGTTGGCTAGTGCCGTGCCCAGTTTTTGGCCTTCACGCGCAACCCCCAGAACGTTGATGCCATAACGGCTGCGTAGCTTCATGTCAGCGGCGGAGCGACCAATAAGTTTAGAATCGTGGCCAACAATCCCTTCAATAACGGTGATATCATCGGACTTCAGAAAGCGATCATCAATGTCTTCATTCGCGTTTAGTTCGAGACCGGTTCCGTCTATAACCTGCTGGATTGTTTCGGCATTCGCTTCGACAATTAACACATCGTTTGCTTCCAGTCGTTGGTAGCGAGCGGGAGCAGACCAGCGCGTGTCACCCCGTTGTAGCGCGACAATCACAAAGTCTTCTTCGCTGCGGCTTTCTAACTCATACAGGGTTTTGCCAATAAACTCTGATTGTTCAGGCACATATAATTCAGTGAGATAACTGCTGACATCGTACAATGATTCTGACTTGGTTTTTCCAGATCGGGCCGGAACTAACCAGTGGCTGAGCAGCCACATGAAGACCAGACCCGCAACGGCAATCGCGAGCCCTACCGGAGTAAAGTCGAAGATTCCAAAAGATTCCCCGGTAGCCTCCCGGCGAATATCAGCAATGATAATATTGGGCGGTGTTCCCACCATGGTAATAGCACCACCCAGCAATGAACCAAAAGCCATCGGCATTAATAGCTTTGATGGGTTATTACCACTGCTGCGGGCCAGCTGCAATGCTACTGGAATCATAATCGCCATGGTGCCGGTATTACTAATAAATGCAGAGCACAGTGTCGTCACCGAGGTTAAAGCAATGAGCTGTAACCAGCGAGAGTCGCCAATTTTTCGCATCCCAGAGGCTAAGCTATCGACCACACCAGAGCGCCACAGTGCCTGACTGATAATCAGAACTGCGGCAACTGTAATGACTGCTGCATTTCCAAAGCCACTAAAGACTTCTTCGGTAGGGACCAAACCTAACAGCGCTGCTGTTAAAAGCGCCATCATTGCAACCAGATCGTAGCGCCACTTGTCGAGTACAAACAGCGCGAGCATGACAATGAGTATTCCACCGATAAGCCACTGATCCAGCATCCCAAATATTTCCGTTAAAAAAGTACTCAGTAAACATTACACAACCTGTAGCCTTTGTACTACCACTGAACGTTGACTATATTGACGGTAGTACCAAATCAGGAGGTCACAATATGAAGTACGCTTTATTAAGCAGTACCGCACTGTTCGCTGTGGCAAGCTTATGCAGCGCACCGGTGTTAGCAGATGATCACACTAAAGGCTTAGCAACAGCTGAAATTCAGGAGTGGGATGTACCATGGGACGACAGCCGTCCGCGGGATCCCTGGGTGCATGAGGGGACTGTCTGGTTCGTTGAAACAGGAGTCCAGCCCAACCGGTTGGTTGGATTCGATACCGAGTCAAAAACGTTTTCTGAGCCAATGCCAATTCCAAGTGGTGGTGGCACAGTTCGCCACATGTATTATGACGAGGCCACCGACTCGATTTGGTTCGGTACCGACGTCGATACCGTTGGCGTTGTTCGATTAACGCCTTAGTTTATAACGGTAGTACTTTAAACACTCCAACATAAGAGCCCTGGTGTTTAGTCGCCGGGGCTTTTCCGTTGCCACTCTTTTATTAATCGATTTTGCATTTATCTATTTGGGAACGAATTAACTTGGTGTTACTCTATATGAAAACAATTCGCATTTGCAATTTAGATAAAATTAAGGCTTATTTCAGTTTCTATTAACAGAGAAAGGTTTATGAGAAGTATTGTCGCAGAGACGGTGACAGCGGTTCACCATTGGAATGACACGTTATTTAGTTTTAAAACGACGAGAAAACCCACCTTCACTTTTGAAAACGGTCAATTCGTGATGATGGGGTTACAGTTAGAAGATAAACCATTACTTCGCGCTTATAGTATCGCCAGCGCGAATTATGAGGAAGAGCTTGAATTCTTCAGCATTAAAGTACCAGATGGTGCTTTAACGTCGCGCTTGCAGCATCTGCAAGTGGGTGACGAAATTGTGCTATCCACCCGGCCCACAGGAACACTGGTTCCGGGTCATTTACTGCCGGGTAAAAACCTGTATCTGCTGAGTACCGGCACCGGCTTAGCACCTTTTATGAGTGTCATCAAAGATCCAGATATGTACGAGCGCTTTGATAAAATTATATTGGTGCACGGTGTTCGTTACGTTTCGGAGTTAGCTTATCAGCAGGAGATATGCGACCAACTGCCGAATAATGAATACTTTGGTGACTGGGTCAGCGAGAAGCTTATCTACTATCCAACGGTGACCCGAGAGGCTTTTAAAACAGAACCCCATCAAAAACGTATTACGGAACTGTTGGAAACGGATCTGCTGACTCAGCAAATTGGCTTGCCAGCCATCAACCCGGAGCACGATCGCTTTATGCTTTGCGGAAATAACGCTATGCTTGAAGACATCATGGCGATTTTGAATGCTCGCGGGTTTACTAAGGCGACCTCACGCAGGCAAGGGGACTATGTAATCGAGCAGGCCTTTATCGAAAAATAGAGGAGCAAAGCGATCAGTTGGCATCAATTATTAACCGACATTAGAGCTTGTCAGCTGTGTGAAAAGCATTTGCCATTGGGTGCAAGACCGGTAGTACAGCTGCACCCGGACGCGCGTATTCTTGTTGCTGGCCAGGCGCCGGGCAAAAAAGTACATCGTTCGGGTAAGCCATTTGATGATGCCAGTGGTGATCGGCTTAGGAGCTGGCTTGGGGTTGATACGAACACCTTTTATGATGCTCAGAAACTTGCGATTGTTCCGATGGGGTTTTGCTACCCGGGTACGGGCAAATCTGGTGATATGCCGCCTCGTCCAGAGTGTGCCGCTACCTGGCGCGCTAGTATTATGCAACAATTACCGAATATCGAGTTAGTATTGGCGATTGGCCAGTACGCACAACAATGGCATATAACTCGACACTTTAACGAACCTAGGCAGACCCTTACTGCGCGAGTACAGAACTGGCAAACCTATTTATCGGTAGGGGTTTTACCATTGCCTCATCCTAGCCCCCGTAATAACCTCTGGCTAAGACGCAACCCGTGGTTCGAAACTAATGTATTGCCGGAATTAAAACGCCGGGTTGCTAAATTACTGTGAGGTCGCTAATGCGTGCTATCGTTTCTTATTGTCGCTTAATACTGTTTGTTTTAGGTGTTCTGGCCGGTGTGCAGGTGCCTCACTTTGTTGATCAATACGGCAAAGCGTTACAATCCCATTACCTTGAGTCCGAGAAGAGTATTAGCGAATTCCGACAGGAAGCCGAAAAATATTTTGATGGTGATTTGGAGCAACTGATCGCCTACTACCAGCAATCTGATGACCGCGTATTTGCTGAGGGTGGCGACAGCATTGACGCAATTTACCAGCGTTATTTGCTGTTACAAACAACCTTAACTGAATTCGGCTCGAGCCCGTTTAATGCCTATCAACAAACTTTTCTGACGCCGGTTAGCGATATAAGGCACGAAGTTAGTAACAACTTTTCGTATGCGATACAACTGACACCGGCCGCCATTGGGATGGGGTTGGTCATTGGGTTTATTTTAGCGGTGATTGGTGAGATAGTAGTCCGCTTAATTCTTTGGCCACTAAAACGAAACAATCGTGCTAAGCGCTATAAGCCCCAATAAACTATCACCAACACGCTGGCGTCATTGGCACCGGTGGCTTTCCTTACTTTTTGGCATACAACTGGTTATCTGGAGCATTTCAGGTAGCTACATGGTGCTGGTCGAGCTTGGCTTTATCCACGGTGATCATTTAGTCAGTAAGCCTAAAACGACTTTAGTAACTACTGGTGTCAGGCCTGTGTCGGATGTGCTAAAGCAGCACCCAGCGGCAACCAAAGTAAGTTTACAAAATCAGTTTATTAATGGGCGCTGGCAGCCGGTTTATCATTTAACGGCCAACGAATTAACGTTGCTTAATGCCAATACGTTAAAGCCGATTAACCTATCTGAATCCGATATTGCCAGAATTGCGGCGCAGCGTTTTTCTGGCGCGGCAAGTATAACCTCGGTAACTCTCTTGCAAGACAAAGCGCCCAGCGAAATTCCGTCCTCGATATTACCGGTCTGGCAGGTCAATTTTGCCGGGATTAGCGCACCCACCCTTTACCTGCATCCTGCTACCGGCGATGTGGTGACCAAACGGCACAACTACTGGCGGCTATTCGACTTCTTTTGGATGTTGCACATCATGGATTATGAGCACCGCGCTGATATCACTAACGGCTGGATTCAATTCTTTATAGCCGGCAACATTGCATTATTCATTACCGGTGTCGCTTTATTGATATTTACCTTACGCAAGCCAGAATCTTTGGGGGGTCGCCAATGACCCGTTGGTTGCAATGGTTTCACCGTTGGCTTGGGCTGATTCTTGGTCTGCAGGTTCTAATTTGGTTAATCACCGGGCTGTACTTTAGTGTCATGGGTAATCAGGCGATGTCCGGACATACCCATTTTGAGCCATTGCCCAATGAATCGCTTGCTGGTCTGGAGTGGAGCTCTAATATCGGTGATTTAAGCCGACGGTTTGATGATATTCAGCAAGTTGAATGGCAGCAGGTTCTGCAAATACCACAGCTGAAGGTCGTTACGGCGGACAACACTTACTATCTTGATGGGCGCAGCGGTAAACCGTGGCAAACAGATAGGGCGTTAGCGACTGACATTGCAAAGGCCAGCTATAGCGGTGCGGGCACCATTGATGAAGTTGTTGAGGTTGATGCCCGTTTCCAAGTGTTGTTTGATGATCCGGTTTCCACAGAAGTGCTTATCGGCAAAGCTGACGGCGCAGTGCAAGGACACCGCAATTGGAATTGGTATATAGCGGACTGGATGTTCCGGTTGCATTTTATGGACTATAGTGGCGGTCGCGATTTCAACAACTTGTTGATACGGGCAAGCGGGCTAGTCACTCTGTGGTTTGCGATTGCAGGACTTATTTTGCTGCTGCGCAATGTCAAACGAGGAGACTTATGGCGGCCGCAAACGTTATTACATCAGTTACAACATAAGCAGCATCCTGTCGCATCAGGCTGTGGGGGCGGCGGTACCTGTGGACTTTGTAAAGTTAAGTACACTGCAGATATTCCTGCGGTAAGCTCAGCAGATAACCAGCTATTAAGCCCTGATGAAATTGCTGACGGCATCAGGCTATCGTGCCAACAGCGCAAATTACCCGATAGCGGGCTTCGCGACATTGAGTTACTGGATGTTAATGCTAGAGCATGGCAGCTCGAAATAGAGTCCGAGCAACAAATTACACCGACATTAAAACACATCGTATTTCTACGGCCGCCCAACTTTACGTTTAATCCCGGTCAGTTTTTGCAATTTCAGATTGCCACTCGAGCGGGCGCTGTTCTCCGCAACTATTCTTTAGCCAATCGCTCAGATGACAATCAGTTAAGTGTGCTGGTACGGCGGATCGAAAATGGTATCGGCTCTGAGTTTATGCACAGCTTGCGAGCAGGCGACCGAGTTGATGTGATAGGGCCGCTTGGAGACTTTCAGTTGCGCAGCGAAAACCAGCGCAATGGCTATTCGGTTTTTATTGGAGGTGGCGCTGGAATTGCGCCTATTCGTTCACAGGTACTCAGTCTGTTATCTTCTCAAGACCCTGCGCAGGTCGTTCTTTTTTATGGGGCAAGATGCGAGCAAGAACTCGCCTTTCAAGCTGAATTTGAACGGCTAGCAAAAGACCACCGCCTGCGGTATATCCCAGTTTTGTCCGAGTCGTTAAGTGCTAGCGGTGACTTTTTAACGGGCTGGGTTCACTCAGAAGCTTTAAAATATATCGAGAACGTTGGTGTGGACAAAGTGGATGTTTATCTTTGTGGCCCACCGGCTATGCTTAACCAAACGTTGAATGGGCTGCGTGAACTTGGAGTGCCCGCTGAGCGGGTTCGTTACGACGACTTTGGTATTTAATGAGGAATTATTTATGGATAAGTTTATGGAAGCCGCATTAGCTGAAGCCAAGCGGAGTATGGAAACTGGCGGCATCCCGATTGGCTCAGTGATAGTGCATGACGAAAAAATAATTGGCCGGGGTCATAACCAGCGGGTACAAAAAGGAAGTTCGGTACTTCACGGCGAAATGGATGCATTAGAGAATGCGGGTCGGCAACCGGCTTCGGTCTATAAAAATAGTGTGCTATATACCACACTGTCGCCCTGCCCTATGTGTACTGGTGCGATTCTACTTTACGGGATTCCGGAAGTGGTTATCGGCGAGAATCAAACCTTTATGGGCGAGGAGGAACTGTTAAAATCGCGTGGAGTAAAGGTGACGGTTTTGCAGGCGGAACCATGTACCGCTTTAATGAAACGCTTTATTGAGCAGTCGCCGCAGCTGTGGAATGAAGATATTGGTTGTGAATAGATTACGGGAGTTATGATGTCGTACGATTGGGTGGTGTTTGATGCCGATGAGACTTTATTTACGTTTGATGCAAGAAGAGGTTTGAGCACTCTATTCGGTCGTTACGGTATGGATTTTGATGATCAGGTTTTTCACCAGTTTAAATCCGTTAACCAGCCACTCTGGAAAGGCTTTCAAGATGGAGAGCTGACCGCTAAGGATATTAAACAACGCCGTTTTGTTCCGTGGGAGCGAGAGTTTGGTAAGTCATCGGAAGCTATTAATACCGAGTTTATGAGTTGTATGGCGGGTATCACTGAAACTATTGAGGGAACGGAGCAGTTGCTGGATAGCCTGCATGGTAAGGCTAAAATGGGCATTATTACCAACGGCTTTGTGGAGTTACAGCAGGAGCGACTGGAAAAAACCAGTACCCATCATTACTTTGACTTTTTAGTGGTTTCCGAAGCAATTGGTATCGCCAAGCCAGATCCTGAGATCTTTCATCATGTTCATAAACACTATATGCAGGAGCAACCTGCGCCAGAGCGTATTTTGATGGTGGGGGACAACGCGCATTCAGACATTCTCGGCGGATTAAATGCCGGCTGGCATACCTGCTGGTTTAACCGGGACGGTAGTGACAAACCCGAAGACATAAACCCACACCACACCATCACCCATCTCGATCAGCTGACTCGTTTACTGAGTTAGCGTTAGAACCAGCGGTTGGCGGTTTTACGGTAGTCTGTGTATTGCTTACCGAAAAGCTGAGTTAATGCTCGTTCCTCCGGTTTTATCTGAAATTGATTGAGATAAAACATGTACAGGGGCAAGCCGAGGAGAGCAGCCATATTACCGAGCCATAAACCCCAGGCAAACAATAGTAATAAGAAACCAAGGTACATAGGATTACGGGTATATTTGTAGACTCCCGACGTTACCAGACTAGAGCTCTTATCTGGAGTTCTCGGATCAGGAGTCGTCTGTGCCCGCTTAAAGCTAATGACACCCAGTAATGGCACAACAATACCCAAAAAGCCGATGACCGCGATGGTCCAAAGAGGCACAGCGGAAAAGCTGACCTGCGGTGTGAATAGCATTACAAACCACATTAAAATGGCGATAATGGCAACGACAATTACCGGTGGTATTTTTAATTCTAAAAACTTCATGGCAGCAGGACTTAAATGGCAAGCGATAATGAAATTATGAGGCAGACCCAGGCCTGGGTTCAACAATTGATTGTTAAATATAACATTTGCCCATTTGCGCGGCGCGAAGTTGAGCGTCAATCAATTCGTTATGCTGTGAGTCATGAGAGTGATTTTGAGTCGACTTTGGATCGGGTGGTCGCCGAGTGTCAGTTTTTAGACGAGCATGTTGATACCGAAACGACGATGTTAATGCTCCCTGCGTTTACGTCATTCGATGAGTTTCTTGACTTGATTGCCGTTTCACAGCAACTGCTATCGATGAGCGGTTATGACGGCGTTTATCAGCTAGCTCACTTCCATCCTGACTATTGTTTTGAGGGAGAGCAGCCGGCCGACCCAGCTAATTATACCAATCGCGCCCCCCACCCCACGTTACACTTTCTGCGTGAGGCATCAATGGAAAGGGCATTAATGGCTACTGAAAACCCGGAACAAATTCCTCAGCGGAATATTGAGTTTGCTCGCCGCCGCGGCAGCGAATTTTTTAAACGAATTTTAGCTGACGTTAAAGCACGTTATTAAGCGCGATACCGATACCAAACCGAGTTTGTTTATGGTTGTAATCGATTAGGCTCTCGCCGTAACCGGTAAATAAAGATGTGTAGCCAATAAATTTGCCCCATAACGGAAAGGTCCAGTTAAGTTCTGCGGAACCGCGGCCGGTCTCTATGGCATGTTTTAAGCGGAATATGTATTCAAAGTCACCATCACTGTAGGCGGTCGAAAACTCGTAATTACCTACGTAGTCTTCAATGTTCGGATTATCATCACCACTGGCCTCTAATGGATCGCTTTTAGCGTCCTCTTGTAGGCGAATCCATGGCTTAACGGAAAATACGAAGTCACCTTTTTCAACAATTAGTTGCGCATAAAACCGGTTCCAGCTTCTCGACAGAGGCTGGCTTCTGCCATTGGACAGATGTTCAGCGCCAAACACTAAAGCGGTATTGGTACCTAGCGGATGCCAGCCTGTTGGTGTCGCATAAAAGAACTCGGGCATGTAGTTAGTTTCGCGGAAGGGCTTAGAGATATTATCCGAGTAAATTTGCCACCAAGACTGAACAGTAAACCCAAAGAATAACTTGTCACCTTCAAACAGCAGGCTTTCCTTATTAAAAGGAACCTTAAAGCTCATCTGAAATTTTGCTTCGTAGTCCTCCAGGTTCCCCCGGTAACCCTCGAGCTCTGCGTACTGTATTCGGTTTATGTTGTTGCTGCTCAGCACCGGCAGCATATAATTGCGTCGGTGAGGCGTTAATACATAAGGGTCGAACTGGGTAACCTCTTCGCTTTGTACACGTCGTGTTAATGCGCCGGGCTCAGATTCAACCGCATCAAATTCTACCACCTCGTTATCTTTTGCCGCTCGAAGCTGTTGTTCGCAGCTAGCACGAATGTCAGCCACTGTGGTCTGGGCATCCGTTGTGTTCATTTTATCCAGCAAACATTGCTGCATGTCGGAAAGATCCTGGGCACTTACCGATAGGGCGCTTAATGCAAATGGCAACGATGCCAGCCAAACTGATGTTTTCATGGTATTACTTTCCCGACTAAATTTATTTACAGCATAGCCATCATACGTTAAATAATCGCTGTAAAGATCGTTTTTACACTAAACAGCCTCGGCTGCTGCGTAGGCACTTGCCCAGGCCCATTGGAAATTATAGCCGCCTAGCCAGCCGGTAACATCGACCACTTCGCCAATAAAGTACAGTCCCGGTTGCTTCTTACTTTCCATTGTTTTCGAGCTGATTTCATCGACGTTGACGCCACCTATAGTCACTTCTGCGGTTCGATAGCCCTCTGTGCCATTAGGTTTTAATTGCCAATGGTTCAGTGTTTCGGCGACTGCCTCTAGTTGAGCGTTGGAAGTGTCGGCAAGCCTTTGATCGACTGGCCATTGATGCTCATCGGCCAGTGCCTGCATTACCCGTTTCGGGAAGTGGGCCTGGATTACGGTTGCCAGGCGAGTTTTAGGTTGTTGCGCTTGTTGCTCTTTAAGCCACGGGTAGGCTTCGATATCCGGTAAAAGATCGATGCTAACGCTCTCTCCCGGCTGCCAGTAAGACGATACCTGTAAAATAGCTGGACCGCTAATGCCGCGATGGGTAAACAGCATAGATTCACGGAAATACCCGTCATTAGCAGCGGCAGTAACCGGTACGGAGACCCCCGAGAGTTCACCGAACCGCTGCTTTTGTTGCTCATGCAGGGTAAAGGGGACCAACCCTGCGCGCACCGGCACAATCGAATGGCCGAACTGTTCGGCAAGCTGATAGCCAAAGGGGGTTGCCCCCAGCTTCGGCATGGATAGACCACCGCAGGCAACGACAAGCTGGCGACTATTGTAGTCACCCTGGCTGGTGCTAAGCCGGTAGTTGTCGTCGTTATAGTCTACGCCCAGCACTTCTGTTCGCAGCTGCACTTTGGCACCAAATTTTTCGCACTCAGCCAGCAGCATTTTAACAATGTCTTTGGCTGAGTTGTCGCAAAACAATTGGCCCAGAGTTTTCTCGTGATAGGCAATATCGTATTGCGCGACCAGGTTGATAAAATCCCACTGCGTATACCGGCTTAATGCTGATTTACAAAAGTGAGGATTGCTGGATAAGTAATTTTCGGGACTGGCGTATAGATTAGTAAAGTTACACCGCCCACCGCCGGAGATAAGAATTTTTTTACCAGCCTGCTTAGCGTGATCAATCAATAGCACACTGCGGCCGCGTCGGGCTGCGTTGGCAGCACAATGAAGGCCCGCGGCTCCGGCTCCAATAATGATCACATCGTATTTCTGCATGGCTGACTTACTAGCTCAATTGCTCAAGTACATATTCTGCTTTACTGACGTCGAACTGCTTATCGTCCTCTACGAATAGATGTTCAACGATGCCATCCTCAATGACCATAGCGTAGCGCTTTGAACGAATACCACCAAAAGCACCAGTGTCAGAGGCGAGCCCAAGCTTTTCGCTGTATTCGCCATTACCATCCGATAATAACCGAACCTTATCTCCGATCCCCAATGATTCGCCCCAGGCACGCATCACAAATGCGTCATTAACGGCCAGGCAGTTAATACTTTGAACGCCTTTAGTAGCCAACTCTTCAGCGAGATCAACGTAGCCAGGTAAATGCTTCTCCGAACAGGTCGGAGTAAATGCGCCCGGTACAGCGAATACAATATGACGCCCTTTAGCGAAGAGTTCCTTTGGATCGTAATGTTGAATACCTAACTCGCCTTTGCTGGTTAATGTTCCGCTGGGGAGTTGGTCGTTTTCGTTTATCATGAGTTGAATCCTTGATTGATATATATGTCGAAACGATGTTTCTTACTCTTTAGCTGACGGTTTGGTTCAGTGCCAGCCAGGTAAGGAGCACTCGCCGGACGTTTTACCACGACTCGATAGCGAGCGACAGATAGTGCGGGTTGCAGTAAAGTGTCGGCGTCTTCGTCCTGACCGACAAGCTGCTGGAACATCTGCATATCTTTTTTAACTTGCGCCTTTTGCTTGCCTGTCTTTGGGTACATAGGGTCAAGATAAACCACATCGCAGCTATCCGGATCTAAGTCAGCGATATGCTGTTGATTGAGCAGCTCCATGCGCTGTGCCGCTAACCCTATATTATCGGACATTAGCTGCGCTCGTTGCAAAGCATCGGCAAGTAACTCTCTAACCATTGGGTGGCGCTCAATAAGTTGAACATGACATCCGAACTGGGCCAGAACTAAGGCATCACGCGCTAAACCGGCTGTGGCATCGATAACGGACGGTTGGAACTTTCCTGTCACCCCGACGGCTTTAGCAATGGCTTCCGACTTAAGTGATGAGTGTTGCGCCCGGTAGGCTGCTTTGCCCTGATGGAAGTCGATAATTAAGGGGCGCATTGGCTGCGAAGCCTCTCGCCAAAATAAACCCAGGCCGTCTTCCGTTTGTTTCAATTCAAAAGCATTTGCCATTAGCGGTCCATATCAACATGGGGGATATCATCCTCCAGGTACTCTGGGCCAATCGCTTTAAAGCCAAAGCTTTGGTAAAAGGCTAGCAAGTATGTTTGAGCACCGACGCGTATGGTTGCTTGAGGAGCCTGTTGCTCCAAATAATCGATCGCTCGTTGCATCAGCTCCCGGCCTAGCCCACTGCGTCTTACCGACGAATGCGTAAGTACACGACCGATCCGGCCATAAGACTGTTGTTCATCGGGTTTATAAATACGGGCATAGGCCACTATCAAACCATCGTCGTCAGTAGCCACTAGGTGCAGCGCCTGTTCGTCTTCGCCATCAGCATCTAAATAAGGACATGTTTGTTCCACCACAAACACTTCTTGGCGAAGTTTAAGAATCTGATAAAGCTGACGTAGCGAAAGCTCGTCAAACGCGTAAATAAACCAGTTCATGTACCTACTTTCTGCATCTTTTGAGTGAGTGGAATGACATTCGTTGTTGAATAAAGCGCTAACAGCTCTCCCACCGGTTTACGGCAGTCACCTTTTTGACTGATGCTTCTGGACACTGATAGCTGTTGCAGCTGTGCTTTCTCGTACAGAGCTCGCGTTAACGGGGTATCGTGGTTACTGATCAATACCGGGATGTGCCTCTTATGAGCCGCTCTCAATGCGTGCCTGGCTAGCTCACTTTGATCGCCTAAGCCAAAGCCGCCGGTTGCGTAACTGGTAAAGTTAGAGCTTTGAACCAAGGGCGCATAGGGAGGATCACAGTAGATGACATCGCCTTTACGAGCACGCCTGAATACTTGCTCGAAGGAGCTGCAAATAAATTTTGCGCGCTTGGCTTTTTCCGCAAAAAACTCAATTTCTGCGGCAGGGAAATAGGGCTTACGGTAATCGCCGAAAGGTACGTTAAAAATGCCTTTACTGTTGTATCGGCAAAGCCCGTTATAACCATGACGGTTCATGTATAAAAATAGTAGCGACCGGTAATAGGGATCAACGGACTGGTTAAACTCTTTCCGGAGGGCGTAATAGGCGTCACTGCGATTATTGCGGTCACTGAACAACCGTCGCGCGTCTTCAATAAAGGTTTTGGGCCGGCGCTTAACGAATTGATACAGCGTAATTAGGTCAGGGTTTATATCGTTGAGCAGATATCGGTCGTAATCGGTATTCAAGAACACTGAACCCGCCCCGACAAAAGGTTCGATAAGCTTTTTACCCGTCGGCAACTGGTTCTTGATGGGCTCGACTAGTGAGTATTTACCCCCTGCCCATTTTAAAAAAGCCCTGTTCTTCTTCATTGACCGACCTATGGTGAAACTTAAAGCTAGTGTAACCGAAAGGCCGGACGATGAAAATTACTGTGCTTGAGACTGAGCGATTTCTTTTTGCATGGTGCCGGTAGATTTTGCCCACGGTTCCATACTCTGCACGTTAGCGGGCAACTGCTGTACCGCCGACCGAGCTTGATCAAGCGAGTCAAAGTTACCGTAAACGATGACATAGGCACCGTCATTGCGCTGATAGACATCGGTTATGTCGGTTAGCTGATAATCCTGACGGAACTCGGTCAATAACTGTTGATTACTGATTATTGCTATTTGCAGAGCGTAAGACTCCGGATTTCGGTCTAATATTGCAGCTGACTGGAAAGGTAAATTTAGGGCCTCGGGAGCCTGCTCCGCAGGTTCAGGAGTCGTCGCTTTTTCCACCTTTTCTGAAGGCTGTTTTATCAGGCCAACTTCAAGCTCTCGTGGATCATTCTCTGCGGCGGCTCCTCTGTTTAAGTTGTCCAAAGCTTCGCGATAAGAGATCGCTAAATCTTCTGGCATCAATGCCAGGCTTTCTGCCGTTATTGGTTCAAACTCCGGTAGTTGATTGACTGCAGCTGCTGGCTCAGCAACTTCGGCAGTTTCAGCTGGTTTATCAGTTTCAGTTGGATTTGTTTCTTCTTCGGTACTAGTAGCAGGCGTATTGGCTGTGCCTAAGTAGCTGATTAAAGTGTCATGATTTAGGTAACCCGCGGCAGCAATACTTAATAACGCTGCGATTAGCAACACGACACCCAGTTTAACCGGGCGGCCTGAACCTTCAGTGCTGTTGTTGAGAGAAACCTGGTCATCATCAAGCTGCGTTTCATCATCAACTGTGGTGGATGGCTGGTCTTCTTTATAACGTTGCGCTTGAGTTGCAAGGGCTAACTGTAAGCGCTGTTGTATTTCTCCAGGATAACCATTAATGGTGCTGAGAAATTGTTGAATTCTATCCAAGTTCCAAAGGCGGCGCTGTCGCTCAGGTAGTAATGCCTGAATGAACCGCACTTGCTCTTCTTTGCTCATCGGTTGAACTTCGAGCATGACCGGGCCTTGCACGCGCAAGTGTGGCGCTGGCTTTTGTTGATAGGCCCAACGGCTGTCTGCGACTACAACAACACTTACTTTCTGGCCAATTGCAGATAGTTGATTAACGGTAGAAATACACTCGGCTAAAAAGCCGTCGGGTAGTTTTTCGCCGCTATCAATAACAATGACGGCATGACGGAGGGGAGCCTGACGCTGAATCTGCCGACTTAATGTCTCATCACTTAAACTGATGGTGCCGAATAACTGATTCAGAATTTGAGCGCGCAGTCGATCCACCGTCGAACGATCATTGGCGGTAATAAAAGCACATTCGGCATAGTTTGAGGCTTGCTCTAAAAATAGCTCGGCAATCGTAGTCTTACCCGAGCCGTCACCACCGTGCAGCATGATCAAAGAGTCATTTTGCTGACATTGCTGATGCAATTGTTCAATGATCGCCTGTTGGCTAGTTTTTACTTTTACCGGTGCTGCGACAATATGTTGTTGAGCCACTGCTTGCATAACTGTGTTCCTGTTTGATGCGTTAGCAACATTCAGTGATCACAGCCGCTATCTTGTTTTCATCCAAGTCTTTAAAGACTGCTGCAGAACCAATACTGGTTGGCAGAATGAAATGCAGTTTTCCGTCTTTTACCTTTTTGTCCCGTTGCATATATTCAAGCCACTGAGACCATTCCATGTGTGGGCCTTTTGTCGGCAAGCCAAAGGCACTCATTAAGTCATAGATTCGACGGAAATCTGACGCTGACAGTTGCTGTGTCACTTCCGCTAACTTCGATGCAATAATGGTGCCAGCAGCAACAGCTTCGCCGTGAGTCCATTCGCCATAGTGAGTCGCAGCTTCTATCGCATGACCGAAGGTGTGTCCTAAATTAAGCAAGGCTCTAACACCTTTTTCGCGCTCATCCAGCGCTACAATTTCAGCTTTTATTTCGCAACTGCGTTTAATGGCATAGATAAGCGAGTCGGTGTCGCGGCTTTTTAGCTCTGACGTATGATGTTCAAGCCAATTAAAAAAGTCATTGTCATAGATAATGCCGTATTTGATGACTTCGGCAAGGCCACTTTTATAGTGTCGTTCGGGTAATGTTTGTAGGCAATCGGTATCGATTAATACCGCCTGGGGTTGATAAAAAGCGCCGATCAGGTTTTTCCCTTGCGGATGATTGACTGCAGTTTTACCGCCGACAGAAGAATCGACTTGTGCCAATAAAGTGGTGGGGATTTGATAAAAGTCGACACCGCGTTGAAAGGTGGCTGCAACAAAACCTGCTAAATCCCCAACAACTCCGCCACCGAGCGCAACAATTGCCGAATCGCGATTAAACCCAGCATTAATGAGCTGATCCATGACTTCACTATAAACCGAGAGACTTTTGTATTGTTCACCATCTGGCATCTCAAAGACAGTGACGTGGTGCTCTGCCAGTTTATTAAGTAAAGGGTGCAAATAGTACTGGGCAACGGTGGGGTTAGTGATAACGCAGATTTGTCGATTTTTGTCGGGTATTGAAGTGCTGAGCTGCCCCAACTTTCCAGCTTCGATGTAAATAGGGTAGCTGCGCTCATTTAGGTTAACTTTTACGGTTGCCATGGCGCAGCTCCTTATTGTTAATTGCTATTAACTTAAACCGTTAATGCCAAGTTGTTCTATAATTTCGTTAACCACAACTTTAGCACTTTGCTCGTCGGTTCTCACCGTGATGTCAGCAATCTCTTCGTATAAAGGATCGCGTGCCTCGGCTAGCTCTTCTAGCACTTTACGTGGGTCATCAGCCTCAGCGATAAGTGGACGACGCTTGTCGCGCTGGGTTCTGGCCAGCTGCTTGTCGATAGTGGTTTTCAGGTATACGACCACGCCGCGCGCAGAAAGTCGATTACGGCTTTCCTTGCTCATTACCGAGCCACCACCGGTTGCCAGCACAATGCCCATGTTTTCAGTGAGATCTTCGATTACTTTTTCTTCTCGTGCACGGAAGCCTTCTTCGCCTTCCAGCTCGAATACCCAGCTGATGTCAGCACCAGTGCGGCGCTCAATCTCAGTATCAGAATCGTAGAAATCTAGATGGAGTTGTCTGGCGATTTGACGACCAATCGTACTTTTGCCGGCGCCCATAGGGCCAACAAGAAAAATATTACGTTTCTCAGCCATATTCCTGCTTACGTCACTGTTAAAATTAGCTGTAACTCACGAATCCGGAGTGTCTAGAGACGTCCCCCAACCCAACGAAAAGAAGCGCGATTATCGCAATTCAGCTCCACTTTAGCAACTCTATTCGGTATCCGCTAAAATCGTTGGCGTCACAAATATTACAAGCTCCCGTTTCTCTTTGTGATATTGCTGGTGTTGGAACAGCGGTCCAACAATTGGCAATGCCGATAAAATGGGTACAGAACTGTCATCATTCAACTCCAGAGTTTGAAATATTCCGCCCAGTACGATGGTTTCGCCATCTTTAACCAGCACTTGTGTTCCCATCTCCTGAGTATCAATCGCGACAGCCGGTCCTGTCGGGGTAGAAACCGTATCGCCCCGCGTATTTTGAGTAATGGTTAAGTCGAGTAACACATGGTTATTCGGGGTGATTTGAGGGGTAACACGTAAGCCCATAACGGCTTTTTTAAACTGTACGGCGGTCGCTCCCGAAGCGGCGCTCTCAACATATGGTATTTCAGTACCTTGCTCAATGTAAGCTGGCTGCTGGTTGGCGGTGAAAATTTTAGGACTGGCAATAATGTCTCCCTTGTTTTCTCGCTCTAATGCGGTCAGCTCCAGATCCAATAACAGGCTATCGCTCAGTCGAGCAACGTTTAAACCAACCGTTGCTGCGGGCTGCACTGCTGGCAGTGAAATCTGCATACCTTTAATAAAGGTCGAGGCCGACTCTGGTGGTGTTTTTAAGCCAAACTCTGATGCGCCCCAGCGTACCCCGAACTCTTCAGCAACATTGGTTTTTAGGCTGACCATTCGGGCTTCTATCATTACCTGTCTGACTGGCCGGTCGAGGCGTTTAATCAGCGATTTAATGACGTTTAGCTGCTGCTCTTGCTCTGTAACGATTAGCGTATTTGTTCGTTCATCTACGGTGATCGAACCGTTTGCTGATAAAAAACTTTGTGGAGAGCCTTTCAACAATTCGGCGAGTTCGACTGCTCGGGCAAAGTTAATAGTAATTAGTTCTGTCGAGGTCTTTTCGCTGTGTGTCTGGGCTTGCGGCTGCGTGCTTATCCACAGCACATTGCCATTAATATTGACGAACAAACCATTACTCGACGCCAGGCTGGATATAGCATCGACCCAGCGAACATTTTTTAGCTGTAAGCTTGAACTACCGTTAATGGTATCGCCCATGATCAGGTTTAATGCCAATTTATCAGCGAGAATTTGGAAAATCTCGCGCAGCGGGGTGTCTGCTAAGGTAAGGTCGACTTTTACCTGTTGTTGCTCAGGAGACAACAAATGCTCCCATGTGGCCGTTCCGGCGTTACTGACGGAAGGTAGAAAAGTTAACAGAATAGAACCGTAAATAAGGTTTTTGAGCGTTGCTGGCAGTTGCCTCATAAAACATCCTTTAAGTTTAATTCAACCTTGTGATTGAGCCAGCACTGGCTTTGTTGTCGCCATTGCTGCAGCAACACGTTGTCGTTGTTAATAGCGATGATCTGGCTGAGCGGCTGTTGTAACCAGTCACCTTTTTGTAGTGCCAGCCAATGACCTTCTGTATTTAAGAAATAGGCTTGGGCTGCGTCGTGTTTGGCGCGATTACGCACCACCGCGATTAATCGAAGGTTATTGTATGTTGGCAGGTTTTGCCGATGCACTGGCGTTAAAAAAGCTGGCAAAGTTTGGCATGTAGCGTGGTTATCAGTATGAGTTAAAGTGGTTAGCGGCTTTATAAAAGCGCTCTCGGAGTTTTGACTAAAATGCCATTTTAACTGGCCCTGGTTATCATTGGTGCGGGTCAACGAGAGCATTTGGTGAGTATAAGGTGTCGGTTGATATATACGCGTAAATCTGATGAACGAGTTGAGGTATTGGAATAGCTCTGAGGGTTGGCCGGCAATCGTTGCCCGAAAACTGGCATGGCTGGCGGGGTCGTGTTGCAAGGTTAGCTGAAGGCTAAACTGATCGGCCCACTCAGCGAGCAGCCATTCGAGTGCTGGAGTCGCAGCCTTAGGTGTGATGGGTTGCAGCGCGGATGACGCTGCTTGCACTGAAGCAAGCCGTTTTAACTGTTGTCGTTGTAATGACAGCTGTTCAGCAAGCTGCTGCTTGTGCAGGTGAGTGTAAAAATAGGTCAGCGCAATGATGACCGACACAGACATGAGTAAAACAATAATAGAGGCGTAGTTGCGACTGATGATCACTGCGATGGCTCATCTCTCTGAATCATCGAAAAATAACCATTACGCGGGAAATCAACGTTCACCACGCTATCTTGCCATGCGTCACGCAATGATGCGGCAAGTGATTTAACGGAGCCGATAGCCTGATAGGTGCCGGTTATTTTGAGCTCGCCCGGAAGCCAGGTTAGGTCTTGCAGCTGTAGATCTTCAATAGTAGCTGTGTTGAGCGAGATAAAATGTTGGAGTACCGATATTTGTTGGCGGTTGGCTTGCTCGGTTTGTTGTTGCTGTTTCAGCGCATTTGCCGCTTGCTGGTAGCGCTGCTCCAGTGCTGCTAAATGTTCAAGCCGTGCTTGATTGGTCAATACCGCTTGTTGCAACGGTTTAACTAAGGGCTGATAGCTTACGCTGTATACTATTCCAATAAGAGTTATGCACAGCACACAATAACCTAGCCATTTCTTTTGAATCGCCAGTTGATGACGAAAGCCAGGTTGTCGCCAATTAATTAAATTTAGTGATGCCACTGATTAAATCCTCGCAACGCCAGACCCAGAAGGGGAATGTGCTTGTCTGCGGTTAGCGATGTTGAGTCGGTGCTTAACTGAGCCGGAATTTTTAGCTGAATAAACAGTGGACTGGTCACTAGTTCAGCGAGGGTTCTGCATAAGTCGCTAGGGCCAAAGAAAAATATCGGGCAATTTAATTGGGTTAGAGCGCTTACCTCGCTGATGGAACTAAAGTTCAGCGATTGCAGGTCGCCGCGTAAGCAGTTCATAACAATGGCCAATGGTTGAGCGAGTTGGATGACTAACCATTGTTGGCAAGGATATTTTAAATAGCGGGTTGGCCAGTGTTCTGGTAACAGAAAATTGACGGCGCGTAATACCGATTGAAAGGCTGGTTCTACGACTGTTATAGGCTTATTTAGTAACGCAAGTAGTTGTTTTTTCTTAGCGACTTGCGCCGGATGACCGGTAACGACAACCGTGTTTTCAAGCTGTTGTTGATGATCAATGACCATTGGCTGGTCGCCGGTTGGAGTAACACCAAGCGTTTCGGCAACAACTTCTCTGACTTCATTTGCTGATGGTTTACTCGCTATTTGTTGGTAATGAACTGCTCGATGTTCCATCACCGTCATTAGCGATTGGCAGTTCAGCTTTTTGTTGAGTGGTTGGTCTAGTGGGTGTGAAAAGAGCTGGTGAACGCTAATGGCGCTACCAATCGCTTTAAGCTGCAGTAACACCAATTTCTCGTCGACAATATCTACTGCCAGCCGATGGCTTAAAGAGATAGCCATTGTTCACTCCGTAAAGGTTTAGAAAATAATCTGCAAGCGTAGTGTTTAGCGCAAAAATCAGCCATAATTAGAAGTCGTTAAAGCTTGTATGAAATTAAAGGGCGCGGTTGTCTTAAATGGAGTCTGCGATTGAAGTTTTTTAAACGCCTGATCATAGTATTTATCGCACTTGGGATACTCGGTGTTACGGCCGTCGCGGGTCTATACTTTTACCTGAAGCCAGAGTTACCAAGTGTTGCGACGCTAAGGGATGTCCAGTTGCAAACACCAATGCAGGTGTTTACTAAAGACGGTGAACTTATTTCCCAATTTGGCGAAAAGCGGCGGATCCCGGTTGCTCTGGAAGATGTTCCGCAGGACATGGTAGATGCTTTTCTCGCAACGGAAGATAGCCGCTTTTATCAACATTTCGGTGTCGATCCTATCGGCGTGATGCGCGCATTTTGGGTGCTTCTTACTACCGGCGATATTAAAGAGGGCGCTAGTACCATAACGATGCAGCTGGCGCGGAACTTCTTTCTGAGCTTTGACCGTGCCTGGATGCGAAAAATCAAAGAGACCTTTATTGCACTGCATATTGAACAGCTGTTGGATAAAGATGAAATACTCGAGCTATATTTAAATAAGATTACCTTTGGTCACCGAGCTCATGGTATCGGTGCCGCAGCACAAGTTTATTACGGGAAGTCGTTAGAACAACTAACTCTGGCGCAAATAGCGACCATTGCGGGTCTGCCCAAAGCACCTTCCAACCTTAATCCCATTAGCCACCCGGAAGCATCGAAAGCCCGTCGGCGTGTCGTGTTGCTGCGGATGCTGGACGAAAATAAAATTACCCGAAGTGAGTTTGAGCAAGCCGCCAGCGCTCCTGTAACGGCGCGTCGCCATGGTGCCGAAGTTACTGTAGATGCGCCTTATCTGGCGGAGATGGTTCGGCAGGAAATGATTGACCGCTATGGTGAAGAGAAGGCATACAATGCGGGTTATAACGTTTATACAACGGTAAACAGCCGTATTCAGTTAGCTGCTCGCCAAGCGGTTTGGGATAATCTGCATGCGTATGATGAACGGCACGGCTATCGCGGACCTATCAGTATTTTGTGGTCCGCAGAAAAAAATGAAAGTCCTTCATCAGCTGAACAAATTAGTGCCTACCTGGAACAGTTAAAGAGTATTGGCATGGTAACACCGGCAGTCGTTACCGAAGTCGCTGAGCAATCAGCAACATTAGAGGTCAAAGGGCATGGCGCCATCACTCTTCCCTGGGAAGGCATGCATTGGGCTCGAGAATATATTAATGAGGAAAAGCAGGGGCCCGCTCCTGAAACGACTAAGGATATTATGCGAGCTGGGCATGTAGTTTGGCTTCGGCGAGCAGGAGAAGAAAATAACTGGCGCTTAGCGCAGTTACCAGAGCCCAGCTCCGCGATTGCTTCGCTACAGCCGGATGATGGCGCCGTTGCTGCGGTGGTTGGTGGCTATAGCTTTACTTTAAGTCAGTATAACCGCGCGTTACAGGCAGAGCGGCAGGTCGGTTCGAATATTAAGCCGTTGATTTATTCGGCGGCATTTGAAGAAGGTTTGACCTTGGCAACTCTGGTCAATGATGCGCCTATAAACCAATGGAATCCGGGATCTGGAATTGCCTGGAGACCAAAAAACTCGCCAGATGTCTATGAAGGCCCGATTCGCCTTCGGAAAGGTTTAGCCAAGTCTAAAAACGTGGTTTCGGTGCGATTGCTACGTGAAGTTGGCGTGGAAAAAACAGCGGATCACATTGCTAAATTTGGCCTGGATCGGAGTGATGTTCCGGAAAACGAATCGATATCGCTTGGTTCATTGTCTATGACTCCCATGCAAGTGGCCCGTTCTTATGCGGTATTTGCTAATGGTGGTTATTTAGTTGAGCCTTACGTGATTGAACGTATTGAGCAAGGTAATGGAGAGGTGATCTTTGAAGCCAATCCCAAACGGGCATGCACAGACTGTGACAACCCGGCTCCCCAGATTATCTCCGAACAAAATGCATTTTTAGTCGCTCAGGCGATGAATTCTGCCGTGTGGGGCGGCGGGAGCTGGGCCCACGATACGGGTTGGAATGGCACATCGTGGAGAATTCAGCGCTCTAAACCGATTATTAACGAGGTTGGACGGGCGATTGCCGGTAAAACAGGTACCACTAATGATGTCAGGGACACTTGGTTTTCTGGTTTTACTAGTGGCCTGGTGACAACTACGTGGGTAGGTTTTGACGATGTCTCACGGCAGCTTGGCAGAACGACAATGCATCCACTTTTGGATAGCAAACAGCAATCCATATCGGGTGGTGAAGCGGGTGCTAAAACAGCTCTCCCCGGCTGGATATTATTTATGGAGGAAGCCGTATCGGCCTACCCTTCTGATAATTTAATGATCCCACCAGGTGTGGTTAATGTCCGTATTGATTTGGAAACGGGCAAGCTATCTCATCGAACGGACTATACGACACGGTTTGAATACTTTATCAGCGGTACCGAGCCGAAAGAGTACATCGATCGTAGCGAATCAAACGGTAATATTTTCGATGACGATGGGGACGGACTGTTTTAGTTAGCCGCGCCCAACCTTGCCAGCAGTTGGTTTAAATCTGACTGGACGCCGCCGGCGGTAACATGCTTACCGGCTCCGGGGCCGCTAATAACAAGCGGCATTTCAGAGTACCAGTCGGTGTAAATAACAAAAATATTTTCGCCGGGAATTAAGTTAGCCAACATATCGCCCTTAGGGATGTACTCCACCCCTATCTGCGCTTTTACACGTCGCTCTTCGGTTACGGAAAAGCTTGCTAACAAACGTGGCACCTTACCATCCACTGCGGCTTCCTCTAGCATGGCATTCATCGGCTTATCCAGCTCGTCTAAGCGTTGCATAAATTCAGTGGCGCTGATATCTCGCAAGTGCTCTGGTACCAGGCTATTAACTGTTATGTCTTCCCAGTCCAGGCGCAGACCTATTTCGCGGGCGAGAATGAGTAACTTGCGAACTAAGTCCTGGCACGATAAATCTTCCCTCGGATCCGGCTCGGTAAAGCCTTGCGCTTTTGCCTCAGCAACCAACTCGCTAAACAGTGTATCTTTGGTAAAATTCTCAAATAGCCAGGACATAGTTCCTGAGAAAATGCCTGAGATACTGCGTATCTCATCGCCCTGGCTACGTAAGTCATTAATCGCATAATTTAACGGCAATCCAGCCCCGACGGTGGTGTTGTATAGCCATTGCCGTTTATATTCATGTTGAATGGTGCGGATTTCACGGTAAAGCGGTTCTTCTGCAGATCCAGCGCGTTTATTGGCACTAATAACATGCAGGCCGTTAGCAAACAGACTGGGGTATAGTTGAGCAATGGGCTTGGCGTCGGTTAGGTCCAGTAACACCAGTTCGTCGTAGGGAGCATTGGGCAGTTCACGCAGCAGCTCTGTCAGTACGTAAGGTCGCGACAGACGGTCGAAACTCGTTGACCACTCGTTAAGTTCAACACCGCTATAGTCAAGCCATAGCTTTTTCGAGTTAGCAATACCAATGACCCGCACATCCATCATTTGATTGATGCGGTCACGTTGCTGTTTAAACAGCTCCAGCCAGGCGCTGCCAATATTGCCTCTTCCTAATACCAAAACACCAAGGCTACGCCGGTAATTAAACAACTGGCTGTGTAAGCGATTTAGCAAGCGACTGTCTAGCTGTTGCTCGAGAATCGCAATGGCTGAATTGCCATTGTCACCCATCCCAAAACGCCGAACTTTTTGTTCGCCTAATTGCAGCTTAAAGGTGGTGTATTGGTCGGTTTCCTGAATTCGATTGCCTACCAATGCCACCATGGAGTAGCCATGAATCTCGGTAATCGCATTACCCATATCAAGCTGTTCGAGCCAGCGACGCATGTAATCCAGGTGGTTTTGATGAAACACCAGATATTGGTGATGCTGATCCGGCTCGGTCCAACTGAATAGTGGCTCTAGATCAAGTTGTTCGAGTTGTTTTACTAACTTACGATCGTCCAGTTTAACTTTAAACAGCACGACTTCTGATAGTGATGTAAAGACCTTACCTCTGGGCTCTGTATGCTCGAATTGACCGATACGCGTTTGCTGGTTTTCGACTTTCAAGCTGGAGCGTACAGAGATCACCATACGTTCTCGATCCACCGGTTGGAAAGTACGGGGGTGCAATACGGGACTGCCCAAACGAGCGAGCTCCTCAGCTTCAGACCAATCCAGAGATGGTAAGCTGACGACACGTTCAATTTTCCGAGGGTCGGCAGAGTACACACCGGCAACATCTTTCCAGATAGTGACCTGTTTAACGTTGAGTAGGCTGCCGACAAGGGTGGCGGAATAATCACTGCCATTACGCCCCAAGGTCAGACTCTCGTCGTTTAAACCGCGCGCGATAAAACCAGTTACGATAAAGCGGGTGCCGGGGAATGGTGCGACACGCTCAAGTATAGCGTTACGCGATTGCTGTTGCTGGATAATCGGCTCGGGCGCGTCTTCGGCACGAAGAAAGTCGCGAGCATCTATGTGCTCTGCTTTGGTGCCCTGTTTTTTAAGCAGGGCAGCCAACAATCGTGCTGACCATAACTCGCCGTAGGCCAGTAACTCGGCATCGTGAGATATTTTTTCTTCCCCGGCGATAACCTTTCTAAAACGTTGAAAGTCTTGTTGGGAGACAGTAATCAACTGTTGCTGTAAGTCACCGCTGAGCAGCTCTGTAATTAATCCAAGTTGAAAGCTCTCAAGTTGATCGAGCAAAATTTCGGCGGTATCACCGGGATGTCGTAAGGCATTAATAATTGCCAGGATCCGGTTGGTGGTATCGCCGGCAGCTGATACTACGACCAAGTCGCTGGCACCAGCATATTCAGTAACGATACGAGCTACGCGTCTATAGCAAAAAGCGTCGGCTAAACTACTACCGCCAAACTTATGAACCTGCACGTTATCCGCCGCAGTCTGAATTTGTGCTTCGCTTAGCCCTTTTATGCCCATTTACAGAGTCCTCTTTACCGCGCTATTCGTTTGCTTATGAGTAAGGCTAAAATATTGTGTCGCAAATGTCAGCAACTTTTGGCCATCTAGATGGATAAAATTTGACGTAGCGATGGGATTGGGTACAATTCATTATATCTTATAAGGTTTTTTTATACAGCAGGATAAAACAATGAAGTGGAACGGTGAGTACATTTATCCATACGCAGAACATGGTCGTAAAAGCCAACAGGTTAAAAAGGTGACTGTCTCAATCCCGACGCGAGTATTGAAAGTACTGACTGATGAGCGTACCCGGCGTCAAATCAATAACTTACGCCATGCTACGAATAGCGAGCTACTGTGCGAAGCCTTTTTACACGCTTTTACCGGCCAGCCCTTACCGACGGACCAGGATTTGGATAAGTCTAACCCGGAGAAAGTACCGGAAGACGTCCGTAAGGAACTGGAAGCACGTGGCTTACCGGTTCCTACAGACGATGAGCTGGACCAATCTTAGTCGTTCATATAGTTAGCTGGGAGATCAATTCGCGCTGCGCCTGAGCTCACCGCAGCTTCTGCGACGGCCCGGGCCACACGCTGACACAAGCGTGGGTCAATTGGTTTTGGAATAATGTAATCTGGGCCGAATTGTAACTTGTCGACGCCGGCAGCTTGTAACACGCTGTCAGGAACCTCTTCTTTGGCAAGTTGACGAATCGCTTCTACCGCTGCGACTTTCATCTCATCCGTAATAGCGGTTGCTCGCACGTCCAGCGCCCCGCGGAACATGAACGGAAAACATAAAACGTTATTCACCTGGTTGGGATAATCGGAGCGGCCAGTACCAATGATAACGTCTGCTCTGGCCTGCTTTGCAAGCTCTGGTTTTATTTCTGGATCAGGGTTCGAGCAGGCAAACACGATGGGCTTGTCAGCCATTAATTTTAGCGTTTCTGGCTCTAATAGGTCAGGGCCTGAAACGCCTAAGAATAAGTCGGCACCTTCAATCACATCTTCCAGGGTTCTTTTGTCGGTGTTATTGGCAAACAGAGCTTTATACTCGTTTAAATCATCACGACGAGTGTGAATAACACCTTTTGAATCGAGCATATAAATGTGTTCGCGTTGAGCGCCACATTTAATTAATAGCTCCATACAGGCAATAGCAGCAGCACCGGCTCCCATGCAAACGATGTGCGTGTTTTTTAATTGCTTACCTTGAATTTCAAGAGCATTAAGCATGCCTGCTGCGGTTACGATGGCGGTACCGTGTTGATCATCATGGAAAATAGGCACATTGCACTTTTCAATCAGAGCTTGTTCAATTTCGAAACACTCAGGTGCTTTAATATCTTCCAGGTTGATGCCGCCAAAAGAGTCCGCGATATTCGCCACCGTATTGATAAAGTCCTGAGTGGTACGGTGAGTTACCTCGATGTCTATAGCATCCAATCCCGCAAAGCGTTTAAATAGTAAAGCTTTGCCCTCCATAACCGGTTTCGATGCCAGCGGACCGAGGTTGCCGAGACCCAGAATCGCGGTGCCGTTACTGATGACGGCGACCATGTTGCCTTTTGCCGTATATTTGTACGCATTATCTGGATCTTCCGCGATCTCTCGAACAGGCTCAGCGACGCCGGGGCTGTAAGCAAGCGCTAAGTCTTTGCTGGAGTTTGCGGGCTTAGTTAATTCGACAGAGATTTTGCCTGGAGTCGGGTATTGGTGATAATCCAACGCTTGCTGGCGGAAGTCAGACATAGAAGTAAAGCCTTATATCGCAAATAAGTAATGGCTTTATAGTCTAACGACTTCGTCGATAATAACAAATCTTACCTGATGAAATGGACTTATGGCTGGGGTCTAACTTTTAACGTGTTTAAAAAGAAACCAGTTAACTTTTCTTTAACATTGCAGGGTGTAGCCAACTAGCCCAATAAAAAAGGCGCTAAATAGCGCCTTTTTTGGAAAACTCTCACAGAAGCTTTATTTTCCGAAGTTTTGTTTTCTCGGTGATTATTTCTTACCGAGTGAACCGAAACGCTTCTTAAATTTGTCGACACGGCCACCAGTGTCCATTACACGTTGCTTACCAGTGTAGAATGGGTGGCACTCTGAACATACGTCGACCAGTAGGTCTTCGGTGCGAGTAGAACGTGTTTCAAACTTGTTGCCACACGAACAAGTAACCGAAATGGCCTCGTACTTAGGGTGGATATCTTTTCTCATGGGATTACCTCAATTATGGGCCGCATCGCTATCCGATCATATACCGCCGGACACCATGCGTAAAAAAACAACAGTTATCAAGAGCGCGGCATTCTATGTGATCAGCGGCTATTGATCAAGTAAAATATCAACGCTTGTATTATCAAAAAGGGCAACCCAAAATAGCGCTATGACAGCGACTCAACGATTTTTCGAAGTTTCTTTGCCGGTGCCGTTGCGGCAAACCTTTAGTTACCAGACAGATAACCAGGGTTTGCCAATCGGAGCCCGGGTGCGCGTGCCTTTTGGTCAGCGGCAGTTAGTCGGCTATGTGGTCGCAGAACAAAGCGCTGACGATCTTGGCGAGTATCAGGTTAAAGAAATTATCGAAGTTATCGATCAGCAAACCATCTGGACCGACGATATTTGGCAGTTGATCGTGTGGAGCGCTGATTATTATCATCACAGCTTAGGTGAAGTTGCTGCTAACGCACTGCCGGTGCTGCTCCGTAAAGGGAATGAGGCAAGCTACCCGGCGACTGAGTATTGGCGCTTAACTGAGGCTGGTAAAAAAGTTGATTTAGAGGGTCTAAAGCGCGCGCCCAAGCAAATTAAGCTGTTACAGACGTTGGCTGAAAGTGCCTGTACCCGCAGCTCGATCAGCGAGCAGGGGATTAGCCGAACAGTGATGACGGTTGTTGCCGACAAGGGCTGGATAACATCATTTACTGAACGCGATTCAAAGACCACTTCGGGGTGGGAGTTTGGCAGTGCTAATCAACCGTTAACTTTGAATAAGCAACAAGCAGTTGCGGTAACCACCATAAATCAGCAGCAGAGGTATGCCGCCTTATTATTACAAGGGGTCACCGGCAGCGGTAAGACAGAAGTCTATTTGCAGGCAATGACGGATGTATTGCAACGGCAACAACAAGTACTAGTACTTGTTCCTGAAATTGGCTTAACTCCCCAAACATTGCGTCGCTTTCAGCAACGTTTTGATGTGCCGATTGTTATGCTGCACTCGGGATTAAGCGATTCAGAGCGCTTAAAAGCGTGGCTTGATAGTCGGTCAGGTAAGGCTGCTATTATCATCGGTACTCGGTCAGCGGTGTTTACGCCGTGTAAAAACCTGGGAATGATTATTATTGATGAAGAGCATGATTTATCGTTTAAGCAGCAGGACGGGTTTCGGTACCACGCGCGTGACGTTGCCGTAAAGCGAGCTCAGTTGCTTGATATCCCGATTGTATTAGGCACAGCAACGCCTGCGCTTGAAACATTAAACAACGCAGTAAATAGTCGTTTTCATTGGCTCAAACTTGATCAGCGAGCAGGTGGTGCAGAAAACGTCAAACACCAGGTGTTGGATTTAAAACAGCAGACTATTGAGGCTGGTGTATCGGCGCCGCTACAAAAACAAATCGGCAGCGAGTTAGAGCGTGGTAACCAGGTTCTGCTATTTCTAAATCGTCGTGGTTTTGCACCAGCGCTGATGTGTCATGAATGTGGCTGGATAGCGCAGTGCAAACGATGTGACGCCTACTACACAGTGCATAAGACTTATCACCAGCTGCATTGCCATCATTGTGGAAGCCAGCGACCGATTGCTAAACAGTGCGGCGATTGCGGTTCAACTCATTTGATTACGCATGGCGTGGGTACTGAACAGCTCGAGCAAAGTTTACAGAAGCAATTCCCCGACTATGGTGTGTTGCGAATTGATCGAGACTCAACTCGTCGTAAAGGTGAGCTAGGGCGACAACTTCAGGCTGCAACGGATAATCGTTACCAGATCCTGGTCGGTACCCAGATGCTGGCTAAAGGGCATCACTTTCCCGATGTCACGCTGGTTGCATTGTTAGACGTTGATGGTGCTTTATACAGTGCCGACTTCAGAGCTTCCGAACGGTTGGCACAGTTATTTACTCAAGTGGCTGGTCGCGCTGGGCGAGCCCGCAAAGCCGGAAAAGTCGTGCTGCAGACACATCACCCTGAACATGATTTAATCCAGGATCTACTTAATAACGGCTACCAGGACTTTGCACTGACGGCATTAGCCGAACGGCAGATGAGCCTGTTACCACCATTTGGACATATGGCGTTGTTTCGGGCCGAAGCGGTTAACCGTCAGCATGTGGTCACTGCTTTGCAAGAGTTAGCTCAGTTAATGCCGATCGCTGATGGTGCTCAACTATTAGGGCCCATGCCAGCACTAATGGAGCGAAAAGCCGGGCGCTACCGCTATCAGTTAACATTGCATTGCCGTAGTCGTAAACTACGTTATCAGTTACTGGAGCACTTGTTGCCACAGATTAATGAGTTGGCATCTTGGCGAAAAATTCGCTGGTCGCTCGATGTTGACCCTCAAGACTTCACATAACGACCAGAAAACGAGTAAACTAACCGGTCTGGTACTTATCTTTTTTTCCGTTAATTTTACAGGTAGTCGAGTCGATGAAAGAACAACTGGAACAGTTACTAGCTGATGCTATTGGTCAAATAAAAGCCGATGGCGTGTTGCCCGCCGATCAAACGGTCAATATTCAGCTCGACCGACCTAGAGATAAGTCTCACGGTGACTTTGCAACCAACTTGGCGCTGATGTTGGCGAAGCCGGCTAAGTCTAATCCACGTCAATTAGCTGAGCAGATTATTGCGGCGATTCCGCAAAATACGTTGCTGGAAAAGGCCGAAATTGCCGGTCCCGGGTTTATTAATTTCAGCATTGCTCAGGATCAGCTTAAAGGCCAGTTGCAGGCAATGTACGACAGCAAGCGTATGGCAGTCGCAGAAGCTGAAAATAAGCGTACTATCGTTATTGATTACTCCTCTCCTAACCTAGCCAAAGAGATGCATGTTGGGCACCTCCGCTCAGCGATTATTGGTGATGCCACATCTCGTGTTGCAGAGTTCCTGGGCCATAAAGTCATTCGCCAAAATCATGTTGGCGACTGGGGGACTCAATTTGGGATGCTGCTGGCGCATATGGAGCAATTGGATAATCAGTCGGCAGAGTATGAGCTTAGTAATTTGGAAACATTTTATAAAGCAGCAAAACAGCGGTTTGACGATAGTGAAGAGTTTGCCAACCGAGCGCGCGAACTGGTGGTTAAGCTGCAATCTGGTGACGACTACTGCCTGCGCCTTTGGAATCAGTTTATTGAGGTATCGTTGAGTCACTGTCAGGAAGTTTATGACCGGTTGGGGGTAAAACTGACGCGTGACGATGCTATGGCTGAAAGCGCCTACAACGACAAGTTACCTGGCGTTATTGAACACCTGCGAGAGAAGCAGCTGCTGGTAGAGGACCAAGGGGCACAATGTGTCTTTTTGGATGAGTTTAAGGGTAAAGAAGGTGAGCCTTTACCGATTATCGTGCAGAAAAAAGGTGGTGGTTACTTGTATGCAACTACCGACCTGGCCGCCATTGAATATCGTCAGAAGCAGCTTGGCGGTGATTACTTGATGTATTTTGTCGATGCCCGTCAATCACTGCATTTTGAACAGATATTTACCCTGGCCCGCAAAGCCGGCTTCATCGAGGGTGATATCCGTACCGAACACTTTGGTTTTGGTACCGTAATGGGACGGGACGGCAAACCCTATAAAAGCCGTGATGGTGGTGTGACTAAGCTGGCCGATCTTTTAGATGAAGCAGAGCGCCGGGCTTTATCGTTGTTGCAACAAAAAGACAGTGATTTGAGCGAACAACAACAGCAACAAATAGCCAAAGTTGTTGGCATCAGTTCCGTTAAGTATGCGGACCTATCGAAAAACCGTACCAGTGACTACATCTTCGACTGGGACTTAATGTTAACTTTCGAGGGTAATACAGCGCCTTACCTATTGTACGCTTATACCCGAGTTAACAGCATCTTTAATCGTCTCGGAGACAGCGGTTTTGATCAGGGTGCCGAATTTGTTCTGAATGATGAACGTGAAGTTGCATTGGCGAATCAACTGGTGCGTTTTAACGAAGTTGTTCATCAAGTTTACGATAAAGCGATGCCACACTTTTTATGTGGTTACTTATTTGATCTGGCGGGCCGTTTTTCGAGCTTTTATGAGGCCTGTCCGATACTCAACCAAGAGGATTTGGCTATTCGCAATAGTCGCTTAAAGCTTGCGCGCTTAACGGCCAATACTTTATCGCAAGGGTTAGAACTCTTGGGTATTCCAACACTGGAAAAAATGTAAGCGAATGGATTACGCCAATCGCAAGCCTAAAAAAGCCCCTAAGAAAGGGGCTGGCAAAAAGCCTAAAAAGCAGACGCAGCGTGGAGCAACCAGCCGCAATACAGGGCAACGACAAGTTCCCTGGTTGATTATCGTGATAGCTGTCGCATTGATTGCAGCCTTTACCTACAGCTTGATCAAAATAAATGGTAGCTCTGGTTCAGCGGAGTCGACGCCGGTTATTCAACCGCCACCAGAGGACTTACTGCCAGAAAAACCGGAAGAGCGCTGGCAGTATATTGATGAACTCGAGCATAAAGAAGTTGAGGTGGATGTGCCCGAGCGTGAGTTGGGTCCTCCTAAACTGATGCAATGTGGTTCTTTTCGACAAAAAGCCGATGCTGACCGGTTGCGTGCGCAAATTGCAATGGTTGGTCTGGAAAGTCAGGTTCGTGCAACCGAGGGCAGCAACGGTCTCTGGTATCGGGTAATATTAGGCCCTTACGAAACAAAACGAGACGCGGAGCGTGATCGGCATAAGCTGCAACGTGCTCAGGTCTTTGGTTGTGCTATCTGGAACTGGAATTTAGATTAGCCAACACCTTGAAATCCTCGCTTTAGGCCCTCAGATAGTTGTCAATGACGTCGCGCAGCGACACCATAGGAATTAACTAAAGAGGGCCAAACATTGACTACGATAGTATCTGTTCGCCGCGATGACAAAGTTGTTATTGGCGGAGATGGTCAAGTGTCACTGGGTAATACAGTGATGAAATCTAATGCGCGTAAAGTACGCCGCTTATACAACGATCAAGTGCTAGCAGGGTTTGCTGGCGGCACCGCTGACGCTTTCACTTTATTTGAACGGTTTGAGTCGAAACTCGAGCAGCATCAAGGCAATTTGATGCGTGCGGCGGTAGAGCTCGCCAAAGACTGGCGGACTGATCGGGCATTACGCAAGCTAGAAGCCTTATTAGCCGTTGCGGATAAGGAAACATCATTAATCATTACCGGTAATGGTGACGTGGTACAACCTGAAAATGATCTTATTGCTATTGGTTCTGGTGGTCCATACGCACAGTCGGCTGCTAGGGCTTTATTGGAAAATACCGAGCTGGATGCGCGCGCTATTGTAGAAAAGGCATTAACCATTGCCGGAGACATATGCGTTTACACCAATGGCAGTCAAACTATTGAAGAGCAGCAATCGATAGCTGCTTCCAAAAATAAATAAACAGGGGAAAATAAACGATGTCTGATATGACCCCGAGAGAGATTGTTGATGAACTTAATCAACACATCATAGGGCAAGATAAAGCAAAGCGTGCTGTCTCGGTTGCATTACGTAACCGCTGGCGGCGCATGCAGTTGGATGACGATTTACGACAGGAAGTGACGCCTAAGAACATTTTAATGATCGGCCCAACCGGGGTTGGTAAAACCGAAATCGCCCGGCGTCTGGCCAAGCTTGCTAATGCTCCGTTCATAAAGGTTGAAGCGACTAAGTTTACCGAAGTTGGTTACGTGGGCAAAGAAATAGAGTCCATTATCAAAGATTTGACCGACGTAGCCGTTAAACAAAAGCGCGAAGAAATGATGAAGAAAGTTCGTTATCGCGCAGAGGAAGCGGCCGAAGATCGTATTTTGGACGTATTGTTACCTCCGGCACGCTCGGCGTCGTCAGGTTGGGGTAAAGAACAAGACTCGGCAGCTCCTAGTGAAGAAGAACGGAAGTCGCGGCAGGTATTCCGCAAGAAATTACGTGAAGGAGAGCTCGACGATAAAGAGATTGAGCTGGATTTAGCGATGTCGCAGATGGGTGTGGAAATAATGGCGCCTCCGGGTATGGAGGAAATGACCTCTCAACTGCAGAATATGTTCCAGAACATGGGCAACGATAAAACCAAAAAACGCAAAATGAAGATAAAAGATGCGTTTAAGCAGTTGGTTGATGAAGAAGCTGCGAAATTATTAAATCCCGATGAGGTTAAAGAAGCCGCGATTAATTCGGTAGAGCAAAATGGCATCGTCTTTTTAGATGAGGTCGATAAGATCTGTAAGCGCGGAGATACGTCAGGGCCGGATGTTTCGCGTGAGGGTGTGCAACGGGACTTACTGCCGCTGGTAGAGGGAACCACGGTCAATACCAAGCACGGTATGATCCGCACTGACCATATCTTATTCATAGCGTCCGGTGCTTTTCAGATGAGCAAACCGTCCGATCTGATCCCTGAATTGCAAGGGCGGTTGCCGATTCGGGTCGAGCTGGATGCGCTAACAAGCCATGACTTTGTACGTATCCTGACAGAGCCTAACGCATCGTTAACCACTCAGTATCGAGCGCTGCTGAACACCGAAGGAGTAAAAGTAGAGTTTACTGATGACGGTATCCAGCGTATTGCGGAAATTGCCTATCATGTTAATGAAACGACAGAGAATATTGGTGCTCGCCGCTTACATACCGTGTTAGAAAGGCTGATGGAAGAAGTTTCATTTAACGCGACCGATCACTCGGGTGACACTATATCGGTTGATGCGGATTATGTAGAGCAACACATTGGTGAATTGTCTAAAGACGAGGATCTAAGCCGCTTTATCCTGTAACAGCTAAGCTGGGGTGGTCGCTGCTAAAGAATCGCGCAGTGGCTCTCTCCCAGCCTCTAATTCCGACTCTATCATCTGTTCTGCAAACTCAATACGCATTGGTGGCGAATAGAAATAGCCTTGCATCATATCGCAACCGAGCTGCTGCAGAATGTTCTGCTGATCGTCTGTTTCTATCCCCTCTGCGATAACTCGTTTACCCAAGCCGTGTGCCAGACGAATCATGGCTTTAAGAATAGTGGCGTCAGTACGGTTCTGCTGCAGTTCACTGACAAAGCTGCGATCGATTTTTATCTTGCTAATCGGAAGTGAACGCAAATAGGCGAGTGACGAGTGACCCGTACCAAAGTCGTCGATGGCCACCGTAAACCCAAGCGTGCGTAATTTGTTGATAACACTCATGCCGTTATGTAGATCCGACATGGCTATAGTCTCTGTAATTTCAAGCTCAAGGCTACCTGGGGTGATTTGATATTTTCTGATCAAACTTTGTAATTGATCGATCAATTGAAAGTGCTGGAACTGTTGCGCAGACAGGTTTACAGCGATGGGCCAGCAGTGCGCAAACTGCTGCTCCCATTTTCGCAGGATTGAGGCTGTCTTTTCCAAAACCCAGGTATCTAAGGTTTCAGTCAAACCCAGTTGCTCTATGTAGGGTAGAAACTCAGCGGGTGCAAGCAAACCGCGCTCAGGGTGTTGCCAGCGAATCAAAGCTTCGAAACCGCACAACTGTTGATGATCGAAGTCAAACTGAGGCTGCAAGTACAGAACGAACTGGTCTTCTTTAAAAGCGCGTTTTAGTACTGGCTCCATATCCATTAACTGAGCAAACATATCGTCCATTCCGCGTTCAAAGAAAACCACCTCCGTTTGGTGCAATTTCTTCGATTCGGTAAGGGCAATGGTTGCCTTATTTAGCAGTATTTCAGCATTAGTGCCATGCTGCGGATAACGCGAGATACCGATGCCGACAGCAATTGTTATCGACTTCTCCCCTATTTCCATGGGCTCGTTAAGGGTTTCTTGTAATTCCAGGCCTAAATCGCGTATCAATTGCCGACTTTTTAAATGGTCGAATAAAACCGCAAAGACATCACCACTGATGCGAGCTACCGCGATAGGTGTTTTATTAAAGTGTTGCAGCCTTCGAGCAACTTCTTTTAACACCTGATCGCCGCCTTTGATGCCAAAACTTTCGTTGATTGATTTGAATCGTGAAATTCCAATTAAGCAAACCGTAAGATGGCGGTTGTTGGAACGGCAAAAATCAATCAGCAGTGGTATTTTTGAAACCAGCTGCGGACGGTTTGAGACACCGGTGAGGGCATCATGAGTATGCAAATATTCGGCTCGTTGCATTGCCCGAATGGAGGTGCTGCGCTCCGATTCTAGCAACCAAATGATGATACCGATCATCACTATCGCCAGGAAGATAATGGTAAATACGGGCTGCACGCTTACAACCCAGTCTAGTGCTGGTGGTATTAAGGTTAACTTGGCGAGCACGACGAGAAAGTTTTTAATGGCAACAAATAAAAACCCGAAGGCGACAAGTCGCGGGCCAATCCCTTCTTTGACACGCAACCACATCGGTAACCCAATAGCGAGAAACATTATGGCAGGTATCAGAAAGCGCATAACACCGTCGCTGGTACCACTCATTGCAAAAGAAATGCTCGGTGTTACCCAGAAAAACGAGCCGATACCGGCGAATAGCGCAAAAAAGTAACCGATGTTACGCCAAATACGTTTAGGAACCTGTTGTTTCATAGCATCGGCGGAGCCGATTGCAACATAGATGATAGCCAGGTATTGCAGCGTTAAAGCGGCGCTTTGCGTTATCGCAGCCCAACTAATAGATTGCTCAGGGCTGTTCATTGCCATAGCCGCCAGACAGACTCGAAGTAGCTCACTGCCGCCGTAAGATAAGCACGCAAAAGACCAGTATCTAAGGTAGACACGGTCGTAGGATACAAAGTAAAAACGCAGTAAAGCCGCAAAGCCAATGAGTAGCAGCGTTTGTACAAAGTGAGTAATGGTTTCGATCGCCAAACCGGTGATCAAATCGAGAGTCGGCATGTCATCTTTTATAATTATTGTTATTTCTTTCCTAGAGTAATGTGGTTAGCCGTTATAATTCAAGTATTGATTACGTCAATTGGAGTTAATTGACGACAAATCTTGATTTAGGTTTTTGAATGACGCAAGAACCGTTATACTCACTGATAGTCTCTTCCTACAGCGTGGACAAAGCCATGGAATACAATACCTCAGAACTGTGTGATCTTTATCCGGATATGGTCGACGTCGTCGAACCTATGTTCGAAAATTATGGTGGGCGCACGTCATTTGGTGGTCAGCTAGTCATTATCAAGAGTTACGAAGATAAAGGCCTGATTGAGGAAACACTAAACCAAGATGGTGGTGGCAAAGTCTTATTAATTGACGGAGGCGGCTCGGTCAGACGCGCGTTAATTGATTTAGCGATTGCAGAACAGGCATTTGATAACGATTGGGAAGGCATTGTTTGTTACGGTTCAGTGCGCGATGTCGATGCACTCGAAGAACTTGATATTGGTATCTTAGGGGTTGCCTCTATCCCGGTCGCAGCTACTAGCGAAGGCACTGGTGAAGTTGATATTCCGGTTAACTTTGGTGGTGTAACCTTTTTGCCGGAAGACCACATCTACGTGGATAGCACCGGCGTTATCCTCTCTCCAGAGCCGCTTGATATTGAATGATGAGTGACGTTTCGTTTTTACAACTGGTGGATGCTGCAGCCTGGGTTAAAGTTCGTGAACACGAAACAAAAATAGGGCAAGCCATACGTTGTCTGGACGTCAAGGGCAGTTACCAGCAAAGCCTTGCCGATGCATGGCAAGAGGGGCAACGGGTTGCAATCGTCGGTGTCCCGGAGAGTATTGGCGTTAAGGCCAACTTAGGTCGCCCAGGTGCTGAAGGTGGCTGGCAGGCATTTTTACAAAGCTTTTTGAACTTGCAAAAAACCGGCCTTCTTTCGAGTCATGAGTTGCTGCTTGTCGGTGCTGTCGATTGCACCGATTTGATGCAACAAAGTGAGGCGCTTGACGTGTCCGATAAGCATCAGCTAGCGGAACTTAGAGCTCTATGTTCACAAGTTGATGCGAGAGTCTCACAAGTTATTCAGCCGCTATTTCAGCAAGGGTATGATGTTATTTTGATTGGTGGCGGACACAATAATGCCTATCCGCTGCTAACCTCTTTGTACCAATTTAGTGAACAGCCGGTGGCAGCCGTTAACCTTGACCCGCACGCCGACTTTCGAGCAATGGAAGGCCGTCATAGCGGCAATGGCTTTAGTTACGCGTATATGGATGGTGCGCTTGAGTATTATCATGTAGTCGGTCTGCATCCTGGTAAAAACTCTGCTAGTAGTCTGCGTCAGTTAAACGATGCTGGAATGCGCTATCACTCTCTACACCGTTTGTTCGAACGTTCCTTCAGCGAAGTGATGGATGAGGTTGTGGCGAAAGCGGACTCGTGGCAACGGCCACTAGGTATTGAGTTAGATGTTGATGCGCTAACGGGGGTTCCGGCCAGCGCAATAAATTACAGTGGTTTATCGCTGGCGCATGGGTTTCAGTTTGTTAAACGCTTAGCAGAAGTGACAGAGACACGCTATTTGCATTTGGCTGAGGCGGCGCCGGCACTCTCAAGCACCGGCTTCGAGGAAGGTTTAAAGCAAACCGGTCAAGTTTTATGTGAACTGACTACCGCGTATCTGCATGGGCGTGAACGTCGCCGTTAAGCCAAAGTTGAGTCAGTGGGTTAACCCCAAACTGATACGTGAGCTCTGCCGGATCCTGAATATCCCAAAGAGCCAGATTGGCCGTCATGCCCTCCTTAACCTGACCCATATTAGTTTCGATGCCGAGTGCCTTGGCAGCATTGACTGTTACCCCTCGTAGGCACTCTTCTGGCGTCAAACGAAATAGAGTAGCCCCCATTTGCAGCATTAGTGGCAAATTATGAATAGGTGATGAGCCTGGATTAGCATCAGTGGCTAACGCGATTGGCACGCCGTACTGCCGCAACAAGTCGATGGGCGGTATTTGAGTATCGCGTAAAAAATAAAAAGCCCCTGGCAATAGTACTGCGACCGTCCCGGCCGTTGCCATAGCTTTTACCCCAGCCTCATCCAGTTGCTCTAAATGATCTGCCGATAAAGCTTGGTAGCGTGCCGCCAGTGCTGCGCCGTTTTGATTAGTAATCTGTTCGGCGTGAAGTTTTATCGGTAAGTTTAATTGCTGTGCGGCCTGAAAGACTCTTTCGGTTTGCGCGGGAGTAAAGCCAATGTTTTCGCAAAAGGCGTCGACTGCATCGACTAAGCCTTCATCTGCCAGCGTCGGCAGAATAGTATTAACAATTTCGTCAATATATCCGTCGGCGTTATCTTTAAACTCAGGTGGTAACGCGTGCGCTGCCAACAGTGTTGTTTTTACTGTTATTGGCAGACGGGCTGCAATTTCTCTGGCTACCCGCAGTTGTTTACGTTCGTTATTTAAGTCAAGACCGTAACCTGACTTTATCTCGACCGTGCCAACACCTTGCGAAATCAAGGCTTTTGCACGCTTCTCGGTGAGTTGTAACAGTTCTTCAAAAGAGGCTTGTCGAGTGGATGTTACGGTACTCGCAATACCACCGCCGGCTTCCGCAATCTCGGCATAACTTTTACCGTGTAAGCGCTGTGAGAACTCATTAGCCCGAGAGCCAGCCCAGACTAAATGCGTGTGACAGTCGATCAAAGCCGGGCTCAGCAGTTGCCCCTGACCATCAAAAACATCGGTTGCCGCGGTTGCCGGCGCTTGGTGTTCAGGGCCTGCCCAGTATATTTTCTTCCCCTCAATTATGACGACTGCATCATCGATAATGCCGTAGCCTGAGTCTTCCTCAGCCATTGTGGCCAGCCTGATGTTTTCAATTCGTTGCATGGTCATTATTCGGTTTCTCAAGTGATAACTTAAGCATAGCAACGCCAAGCTGTCTTGTATAGACAATCTGTTTGTTCTACACTCATAGAGGGTCGGCAACAGTGGACAGTACCATGGCTAAGTTCTCAAGCATTAAGCAACATATTTATCAAAAGATTGAGTCGGGCGAATGGCCCGAAAATCACCCGGTTAGCTCTGAAAACGCCTTGGCGCAGCAATTTTCTGTGAGTCGTATGACTGCCCGTCGTGCGCTTCAGGAGCTGGCCGATGAGGGATTGGTTATCCGCACACAAGGCTCGGGAACCTTTGTTGCGCCAATCAAGTCACAAACCTCGTTTATGGCCATCCGTAACATAGCAGATGAAATTCGTAGTCGCGGAAATGATTACCGGGCGAAAGTTCATCATCTAAGAGTGCAGGACGCCTCTAGTCAGGTTGCCGAGGCTTTAGCTTTAGCGCCCGGATCGACCGTATTGCACTCAACTATAACGCACTATGAGAATGATGTGCCGGTGCAATTAGAAGAACGTTATGTAAACCCCGAATTGGTACCTGATTATCTTAAGCAGGATTTCACTAAAGTGACGCCCCATGAATATCTATGTGTGGTCACGCCCCTAACTGAAGCTAGTCACCAAATTGAGGCGATAATGCCCATTACCTCGGTTTGCCAGTTCCTGTCTGTCGATCGGCATGAACCCTGCTTGCGCATTATTCGTCGGACCTGGAGCTCTGGTGGTGTTGTTAGCTATGCGTTACTGACGCACCCAGGCTCTCGTTTTAAGCTGGGCGGCCACTTAAATTTTGCCGGAAGTAGTTCTCAGGTAGTGTAGTAATAAGGAGATAGTAATGACTCATCAGCGACTGGATAAATCACGTAAAATCAAGGCAGACCATGGTACTCAACTGACTACCGCAAACTGGCAAATAGAAGCTGCTAAACGAATGCTCATGAACAACCTTGATGATGAGGTGGCTGAGCATCCGCAGGCCTTGGTGGTTTATGGCGGTATCGGTCGTGCTGCGCGTAATTGGCCATGTTACGACAAAATAATTGAGACGCTGGAACGACTACAGCCGAATCAGTCATTACTTATTCAGTCCGGTAAGCCAGTCGGAGTGTTCCCGACCCACGAAGACGCGCCGCGAGTTCTTATTGCTAACTCTAACCTGGTGCCAGAATGGGCTAACTGGGACCACTTTAATGAGCTGGATAAAAAAGGCCTGATGATGTACGGCCAAATGACGGCAGGATCGTGGATTTATATTGGCTCGCAAGGGATAGTGCAAGGCACTTATGAAACATTTGGTGCGGTGTCACGTCAGCACTTTGATGGTAACGCCAGTGGCAAGTGGGTGTTAACGGGTGGTTTAGGCGGCATGGGCGGCGCGCAACCGTTGGCAGCAACCATGGCGGGTTTTTCAATGCTGGCCGTTGAGTGCGATGAAACACGCATAGACTTTCGCCAGCGCACCGGTTATGTCGACCACAAGGCGACGGATCTTGACCAAGCTCTGCAACTGCTTGATGAGGCTAAAGCAGCCGGTACAGCGACCTCGGTCGGTTTATTGGGTAACGCGGCTGATGTATACGCTGAATTGCAAAAACGTGGCATTGTACCGGATGTCGTTACTGATCAAACTTCTGCTCACGATCCATTACATGGCTATCTGCCGCAGGGCTGGACGCTGAGTCAATATCGACAGCAGCAACAAGAGCAACCTAACGAAACAGTTGCCGCTGCTAAGCAGTCAATGGCAGTGCAAGTGCGGGCTATGTTGCATTTTCAGCAGCAAGGTTCTGCTGTGCTTGATTACGGTAATAATATTCGACAAATGGCTAAAGATGTTGGTGTCGATAATGCGTTCGACTTTCCCGGGTTTGTCCCTGCCTACATTCGACCGTTATTCTGTGAGGGAATTGGTCCATTCCGCTGGGTTGCATTGTCTGGAGATCCCGAAGATATTTATAAAACTGATGAAAAAGTAAAACAATTAATTCCGGATAATCCTCACCTGCATAACTGGCTGGATATGGCCAGGCAGCGGATTTCGTTCCAGGGCTTACCTGCGCGAATTTGCTGGATTGGCCTAAAAGACCGAGCGCGAATTGCTAAGGCTTTTAACGACATGGTGAAAACTGGAGAGTTAAAAGCTCCAGTCGTTATTGGTCGCGACCATTTAGACTCCGGATCGGTCGCCAGTCCAAACCGAGAAACTGAAAGTATGATGGACGGTTCCGATGCTGTCTCCGACTGGCCTCTATTAAATGCGCTATTAAACACTGCTGGTGGTGCAACCTGGGTTAGCCTGCACCATGGTGGCGGCGTCGGCATGGGCTACTCACAGCACGCCGGTGTTGTGATTGTAGCGGATGGCACAGAGGCTGCGGGTGAACGGATTAGCCGCGTGCTCTGGAACGACCCGGGAACCGGTGTTATGCGGCATGCCGATGCCGGCTACGATATTGCCAAACAATGTGCACAAGAACAGGGGCTGGATTTGCCCATGTTGGAAAACCAGTAAGGAGTTGTTATGAGTAGTTTTCCATTAAACCCAGGTCAGCTAAGCCTGGAAGAGCTGCGCCAATGGTACTTCACGGCACCCCAGCTGGAGTTAAGTGAGCAGGCTATTAGTGATATTGATAAGTCGGCTGAGACCGTACAGAAGGTGCTGGAACGGGGACAGGTTGTCTATGGTATTAATACCGGCTTTGGACTGCTGGCAAATACTCGAATACCACCTGAACGCTTAACGGACCTGCAGCGGCGTATCGTGTTATCGCATTCGGTAGGCACCGGGGAGCTGCTGAGTGACTCCGTTGTTCGATTAATGCTGCTGTTAAAAGTAAACTCCTTGTCACGTGGTTTTTCCGGTGTACGGTTAAAGTTAATCAATGCCTTGGTAGCGTTATTAAATAATCAAGTTTACCCTTGTGTACCGAGTAAAGGTTCGGTAGGCGCCTCGGGCGACTTAGCCCCACTGGCGCATATGGTATTGCCGTTATTAGGTGAGGGCGAGGTCCGGGTTAATGGTGAAATTCTACCGGCTACAGAAGGGCTCAAAAAAGCCGGCCTGGAACCGTTTGAGCTTGCCCCTAAAGAGGGCCTGGCCTTATTGAACGGGACGCAAGCGTCAACGGCGCTGGCACTGGCTGGTCTATTCAAGATTGAACGAGTTTTCCATAGTGCATTATATGTAGGGGCTATGTCGGTCGAAGCCGCCATGGGCTCTCGCTCACCGTTCGACGCTCGTATTCATCAGGTACGCGGTCAGCTGGGGCAACAGCAAGTTGCAGCTGCCTTCCGTGATATTTTGACTGAGAGCTCTGAAATCGCCCAAGAGCATGAGAACTGTGAAAAAGTACAGGATCCTTACTCGTTGCGTTGCCAACCGCAAGTGATGGGCGCTGTGTATGATCAATTAAAACACGCCGCTGGTATTTTGGAGCGGGAAGCCAATGGTGTAACGGATAACCCGCTGGTGTTTAGTGACGAGCAGGATATTTTGTCGGGTGGTAACTTTCATGCAGAACCGGTTGCTCTGGCTGCCGATGCTATTGCGATAGCAGCTAGTGAAATAGGTTCAATTTCTGAACGCCGCGGCGCACTGCTGATTGATAAACATCTGAGTAATTTACCACCCTTTTTGGTCGATGACGGCGGTGTCAATTCAGGCTTTATGATGGCACAGGTAACGGCTGCGGCTCTTGCATCAGAAAACAAAAGTCTGGCGCACCCGGCGTCGGTGGATAGCATTCCGACGTCTGCTAACCAGGAAGACCACGTGTCGATGGCAACTTTTGCTGCGCGGCGGCTAACTGATATCGCTGATAATATTGCTGACATTGTTGCTATTGAATGGCTTGAAGCTGCTCAGGGAATCGATTTTAGGCGGCCGTTAAAAGCATCTGAGAAGATAGAGCAAGCTTATCAGTGTTTGCGTGACGCTGTGCCATTTTACGCCGAGGATCGTTACTTCGCTCCGGATATCAAAGCTGCCAGTCAGCTAATAAAAAGCGGAGCCCTGGGAATGACGTTGGCAGACTTTACACCGCTAACATAAAACCACTCGGTTATTTTTTGTCACGGTTAGCAAGTATCACGAAGCGGCCGGTAAACTCTGCTACCGGCTGCTCGTCATCTAAAATTTGTGACTTCAACATTAAGCGGGCATTTTTGCCCTCTTTTAGCGCCGAGAAATCGCCCGTTACATCACTCAGCCGCGCAATACCGCGTGGCTCTTGAGTAACTGGCTTATGATAATGAATATTGCCGTCACCTAATACAACTGAGCCATCCAAACCTCTCTCCAGCAGCTGCAAATGCAAAAGCCCCCAACAAGTTAATGTTCCCAGAGAGTAAATGCTTCCTGCGAACATGGTGCCATGCACATTAATATTGCGTGACAATACGGCTCTGGTCTCAAACATGCGGCCCGTATATTGCTGGATTTTAATGCCCATGGCGTCAGATATAGGAATCTCTTGTTGCCAGGTCTGCTGCAGTTCGGCACACCATTCGGGCCGATAGATAATGCGATTTTTTTCACTAAACGACTTACGCAATTGGTGTTCAGCCATCGGATTATTTACGGTATCGGCCTCTTCGGCAACCTGGTAACCACATTTTTTATAAAAGCCAATCGTATTATCGCGGGAGTTAATCACTACGTGCTGCGCGCCATCGTTGCGAGCCGCCAGCTCCAACGCGTAAATAATTGCAACGCCGTGTCCTTCACCCCGATATTCAGGAGCGACAGCCATAAACCTAATTTGTGCTTCTTCCGGGCTATTAAAGTGCAGTCTGCCAACAGCCACCGCCTCGCCCGCTTCATTGATGACCATACGATGATGACCGACTTGGTCATAAGCGTCTTGCTCCGACCCGAGAGGGCGTTGAAACGGCTCGCGCAGCACCCGCCAGCGTAAATGATAGTATTTCTGCAGTTGCTGCTCGGTTTCAGGGGTAATGACTTTGTACATTAATCCACCCTTAATTCGAAAGTAACGGGCCCATCATTGGTCAGCGAGACTTGCATGTCGGCTCCAAACTGGCCAGTTGCTACTGGCACCCCTAATTGTTCCAGTTCCTTGCAAAACGTTAGATATAATTGTTCCGCCTGGTCGGGGGTGGCTGCGCACGAAAAACTGGGACGACGACCTTTGCGAGTGTCAGCGGCCAGCGTGAACTGTGAGACGACCAGAGCCGATAAACGTTTATCGAGTAGGCTGAGGTTCATTTTATCGTTGGCGTCGGCAAAGATACGGTAATTAGCGACGCGTTCAGCTAACTTACGAGCTCCTGCTTCGGTATCCTGATGCTCGACCCCAAGTAAAATCAGCAAGCCACTGCTAATTTCACCCACTGTGTTTTGTGCAACGGTGACTTTTGCGTTTGTTACTCGTTGAATCAATCCAATCATAAGGCTATTCGGCTCGCTTTTTCTTGCGTAGGTACTGGTATTCTTCAAGGCTAACGGTAAGTTCGGCTCCTGATAACACAATGGTCCAGGACAAATAAATCCAAACCAACAGGATAGGAATTGTCGCTAATGCGCCATAGATTGCCTGATAGGTTGGAAAGTAGGTGATGTACAGAGAGAACACCTGTTTACCCAGCTCGAACAGAATAGCAGCTATACCCGCGCCGAATGCCGCATGACGGAAGCGGACAGTTCGGTTAGGAACTAACTGGTACAACAGTACGAATGCAATAAAGCTAGTAATCACCGGGACAAGCCATAAGGCAAAACTACGAACCCCTGAAATGTACTCTTCGGCAAACTGAGTGAGTGAAATTAAGTAAGACGTAGCTGCTAAGCCCGAGCCAATTAGCACCGGGCCAAGGGTCAGGATCATCCAGTATATGGCGAGAGAAACCGTTAGCCGGCGCTTGCTCGTATCGCGCCAAATACTGTTCAGAGTGGAGTCGATCGCCGAGATTAACATCACGGCGACAACGAATAAAAAGGCAATACCAATACCGGTCATTTTAGAAGCGTTCGCGACAAACTCGTCAATATAACTTGATAGCTGCTCCCCCGAGGTTGGCAACAAATTAGCGATTAACGCTTCTTCTATGTTGCGTTGCAGCTGCTCAAATACCGGAAACGCAGAAAAGATGGTAAACATCACCACGATAAGAGGCACCAACGACAGCAGACTGACGTAAGTTAAATGCCCAGCCGTAATATTAATTTTATCCGCCGAGCAGCGTTGCCCGAAGTACTTAAAAAACTTTACCGAATGATGCGTTGCTTGACGCCAATCCATATATCTACCTTGACCTAAAAGCAGCCCAGTTGCGTATTATAACGTATCTTATCATGTTGGAGTTTCATCGCCATGGCAATGGTTGTGTTTGGTGCCGCCGGAGGATTGGGGCTGGCGCTCACCGAAAAGTTACACGCGACGTACCCTGAACAACAGATTATTGCGATATCGCGCAAGCCGGTTTCTAAAAGGCTCGCTGGCGTTAACTATGTGACAGTCGGCGACTACAGCGACGCAACTCTTGCTGAGTGGGCTAGCGACTTTAAAAAATCCGGCGGGCAACTGGACGGAGTCATTTCGACGGTTGGTATGCTGCACGATGACAGTACGTTTCCCGAGAAGCAACTGACTGATATCAACCCCGAGGATTTGGAAAAGCTGTTTCATGTTAACGCGATAACTCCTCTGCTCATTCTAAAACACTGCCAGACCCTTTTTGATAAAAAACAGGCGGCTTTTTTTGTACAGTTATCGGCAAAAGTAGGGAGTATCGAGGACAACTATCTGGGTGGATGGTATAGCTACAGAGCGTCTAAGGCGGCACTCAATATGTTATTAAAAACGGCTTCGATTGAGCTCAAAAGGTCACATAAACAGTTGATTGTCGCAGCTATACATCCAGGCACCACCGATACTGGGCTGTCAAAACCGTTTCAAAAACGTGTCCCCAAGGATAAACTTTATTCGGCTGAACAGTCTGCAGAGCGAATTCTCTCGGTCATTCGTGAACTTGAGCCTGCACAATCTGGCAGTTTGTTTCATTGGGATGGGACGCGCTTGCCTTATTAAAGCACCATTATTTTTGATGACAGCGTTGCTTTTAGGCCGCGACTCGTTCTAAATTGATAAGAACGCGACCGAGGAGAACCCTATGCTTTATATCTTAGCTATTCTATTACCGCCACTGGCGGTCTTATTTACTGGTAAAATATTCCAGTTTATTTTCAATTTAATCTTGGCCGCTGTTGGCATCGTTTTGGCGATATTTACCCTGGGTACCTTCGGGCTGATATATCTACTCGCCATTGTTCACGCGATTATTGCGGTTCACAGCTACCGGCAGGATAAGCGCGACGAGCGTCTGGTACGTGCTGTTCGGGGTGACAAATGATAAAACTGGTAGTCAGTTTAGCGGCTGTGGTTATGTTAGCTGGCTGTCAGACCGCATATTATTCGACCATGGAAAAACTAGGGATCGAAAAACGCGATATTCTGGTGGATCGCGTTGACGACGCTAAGGACTCTCAGGGAGAGGCCCAGGAAGAGTTCCGTTCAGCTTTAGAGCGACTCGACTCGATGTTAAGCATCGACGGGGGGGAGCTAGAAGAGAACTACAAAGCGTTAAAAGATGACTATGAGGCCAGTAAAAAATCAGCGGAGCAGGTACGCGAGCGTATCGATGCTGTTGATGATGTTGCACAAGACTTGTTCGATGAGTGGAATGAAGAGTTGGAGCAATACTCTAACGAAACGCTACGCCGTCAAAGCGAACGACAATTACGCGAGACCGAGCGACGTTATAGCCGCTTAATTGCTACTATGGAGCGTGCTGCTGGGAAGATGGATCCGGTGTTGGCAAAACTTCAGGATAATGTTCTCTACTTAAAACATAATCTCAATGCCCAGGCGATTACTGCAATCCGCGGTGAGTTCGATACATTGCAGGCTGACATAAGAGTGCTCATCGAGGAAATGGAAACAGCCATTTCGGAATCGAACGAATTTATTGAAGCGATGAACTCAGGTGGTTAGTTAATACGTAGTCACTAAGGTATTAACGTAACCACACTGAAAAAGGAAAAGCATCTATGTCGATTTTACTGATTGGTGGCAGTCGCCGTAAGGACTCACTCAACTCGAAAGTTAAGCACCGTATTGCAGAGGTTGCTGATAAATTTGGCATTTCTTATAAGTTGCTCGATGCTGATGCGTTAGATGCGCCGATTTATCATGGTGACTTTGAGGACGCTGAAGGAGTTCCTGAGTCGATGCAGGTGCTGGCCAGAGAGATTCAGGCCGCCAGTAAAGTAGTGCTGGTAAGCCCCGAGTACAATTCATCGGTTTCGCCGTTAGTAAAAAACGCTATTGACTGGGTATCGAGAGTTAAAGGCGATGCATGGAAAGATAAAAAAGTGCTACTGGGAGCTGCCTCTCCGGGCGGACTGGGCGGCATCAGAGGGCTTATGCATTTGCGTGACATACTCGGTAATGTTCAGGCCTGGACAGCACCCAATTTTGCAATCTGCCCTAATGCCAATGACCAAACAATTGCATCAATGGATGAGAATTTTTTGCAGGGCTTTTTGGTACAAGGTGACTAGTCGGCACTGGCCAAGCCATCAATGAATGTGTTGATGGCTTTGTTGCCATAGCCGGTAAGTTCAAAGTAGTCACTATCCAGTAACCAGTTGTAAATCAAACCATCGACCAATCCAAATAAGCCGATAACTGCCATCCTGGAATCAGTGGCGGCTGGTAATTGACCATCACGCTTGGCTTTTTCTAAGAGCTCTTCAAAATCATCAATACAACGATTACGGCCGCTGACATGGCGGAGTTTGATTGGGTTAACTTCGTCGATATATTCGCATTTGTGCAGCAGTATACTAGCAAGAGCCTGAACGCGCTGATTAGTCTGGATGCGGGTTAAGAACTCAGTGGTTCTTTGCCGTATTTCTTCAAGAGCATCAAAGTCATCCAGTTCGGCAATTTGCTCACGCATTTCGTCGATAGGCAGGCTGACCCGGTCCATCAACGATTCAATGAGATCTTGTTTGTTGCTAAAGTGGTGATAAATTGCGCCACGAGTGACACCAGCGTGTTCAGCAACCTGCGCCATTGACGTGTGGGCAACACCGTTCTGACCAAATAAATGCTCGGCCGCATCAAGCAACTTTGCTCGTGTCTCCATCGCATCTTCTTTTGTACGTCTTACCACTAGTCCGCCCCATCTTGCTAAATTCACTCTATTGTAACGCTTAATGATTAAACATGCATCAATGTATGTAAGCTGTCTATGTCAGTTTACCAACAATTTAATAAGTAATAAGCTTGTCCTACAAGTCTAGCTATGCCGATAATACGTAGTACAAGGCAAGTATTGCCAAAACCCACGGAGGTGTTTATGAAAAACGAAATTGATTTTCGCCTGGTGTTGGACGCTTATGAGAAAATTCACGAGCATGGTGAAGCTAAGCAAGGGCAGCATGTTCTGGATGGTATTACGGCCTTCACTGACCATGATGGTTACACCGTCTTTATTGAAGGTCATGGTGTAAAAATGAGACTGGAGTTTCATAATAAATATCATCTGGATTATGACAACGGTGATCAGTTGGATAAGTTCATTCGGGCATTAAAAAATATTTCCGAAGGCTATGAGACGCCTGGGTTAGAGCGAGGATGAGTGGTAAGCACTATTCTGCGCTGGAAGAGCTTGCCCATGCATTAACCCACGGCATTGGCGCATTGCTAAGCGTCGCGGCCTTGGTGGTTATGGTGTTATGGGCAGGTGCTTACGGTGATACCTGGCACGTCGTTGCAGCCAGTATCTATGGAGCTAGTTTAATTCTGCTTTATACGGCATCGACGCTGTATCACTCATTCCCATGGCCTCGGGTTAAAGCTTACTTTCAGCAGCTTGATCACGCAGCCATTTTTATACTTATTGCCGGAACCTACACCCCTTTTATGTTAATAAACCTTCGGGGTCCTTGGGGTTGGTCGTTTCTGGCCGTAGCCTGGACAATAGCTATTGTTGGCGTTGCTATTGAGTTGTTTGCTAAGAATCCGCCTAAATGGCTGTCACTTACCTTATATTTAGGTCTTGGGTGGATGGCGCTAGTGGCTATAAAGCCGATGCTGGATAACGTTGAAACGACAGGGCTATTATTACTGCTCGCCGGGGGATTGGCTTATACCCTTGGCGTGGTTTTCTACGTTTGGCATTCACTGCCATATCATCACGCGATTTGGCACTTGTTCGTGCTTGCCGGAAGTGCCTTTCACTTCTTTGCTATTTTTTACTTCGTGTTACCACAACCGGAATTATTGACGGTTAGTCGATAAAAAAATGCCCGCTGGTGAGCGGGCATTTAATCTAGACCTTTAAATCACTTAGGATTTTGGTTCGCGACTTGCGCGTTTGCGCTCATTCTCAGTCAATGCGCGTTTACGAATCCGGATTGATTGCGGGGTTACTTCCACAAGCTCATCATCGTTAATAAACTCTAGCGCCTGCTCAAGCGTATAACGAATCGGTGGACTCAACACCTGAGCGTCGTCGGTACCTGAGGCACGAACGTTGGTCAGCTGCTTACCTTTCAGGCAGTTCACGGTCAAGTCGTTGGCACGATTATGAATACCGATAACCTGGCCTTCGTAGACTTCGTCACCGTGAGCGGCAAATAATTTGCCTCGCTCTTGTAAGTTAAATAGAGCGTAAGTAAGGGCTTTACCTGTGGCATTAGAAATCAACACGCCATTAACGCGCTGGCCGATAGTACCGCCTTTGTGTGGACCATAATGGTCGAACGTGTGGTACATCAGACCGGTACCAGAGGTCAACGTCATAAATTCGGTCTGGAAGCCAATCAAGCCACGGCTTGGTACTTCGAAGTCTACCCGTACGCGACCTTTGCCATCTGGCGTCATATTAGTCATTTCAGCTTTACGCAAGCCAAGCTTTTCCATGACCGCACCCTGGTGTTGATCTTCGATATCAACAGTCAGACTCTCGTACGGTTCCATTTTCTGACCGTCTTCGTGCTTGATAATAACTTCTGGACGAGAAACCGCTAGTTCAAACCCTTCACGGCGCATGTTCTCGATTAAGACACCTAAGTGCAGCTCACCACGTCCGGATACCCGGAACTTATCAGGGTTTTCTGTTTCTTCAACACGCAGTGCTACGTTATGCACTAGCTCCTGCTGCAAGCGCTCAAGAATCTGACGAGAGGTAACAAATTTACCTTCTTTACCGGCAAACGGAGAGGTGTTTACCTGGAACGTCATAGTAACGGTAGGTTCGTCTACGGTTAGCGGCTTCATAGCCTTAGGCTTGCCATACGCACAAACTGTATCGGAGATTTTTAGCTCACCCAGTCCGGTAATTGCACAGATATCGCCGGCGTGAGCCGCTGTCGTTTCAAAGCGGTCAAGGCCAAGATAGCTGAACACCTGGCCGACTTTGCCGCTACGGGTCTGGCCGTCTGCACCAACAATAGTTACTTGCTGGTTCACTTTAACGCTACCGCAGGTAACGCGGCCGATACCAATAACGCCAACATAGCTTGAGTAGTCAAGCTGTGAAATTTGCATTTGCAGCTCGCCTTCGGGATCGGCGTCTGGATGACTTACTTCACTAACGATGGTTTCGAACAGCGGCGTCATGTTTTCGCCAACGGTTTCCTCTTCGCGAGTTGCCCAGCCATTTAAAGCGGATGCGTAAACGATAGGGAAGTCCAACTGTTCATCAGTTGCGCCTAAGTTGTCGAACAAATCAAAAACTTGATCCATGACCCAATCAGGGCGAGCGCCTGGACGGTCGATTTTATTAATCACGACAATTGGGTTTAAGCCGTGCTCGAACGCCTTTTGCGTAACAAAGCGAGTTTGAGGCATAGGGCCGTCAACTGCATCGACGAGTAGCAGAACTGAGTCAGCCATTGATAAAACACGTTCTACCTCACCGCCAAAGTCGGCGTGTCCGGGAGTGTCCAGAATATTGATGCGGTAATCCTGCCAGTTAATAGCGGTGTTTTTAGCAAGGATTGTAATACCGCGTTCTTTTTCAAGATCGTTTGAATCCATGATGCGCTCTTCGAGTTCACCACGGCTTTCTAAAGTGCCGGATTGCTGTAGTAGCTTGTCGACCAGCGTTGTTTTGCCATGGTCTACGTGCGCAATAATTGCGATATTGCGTAATTTATTAATATCAAATGCCTGAGTTGTCATTAAGAACAGCCTGTATTTGTCGGTTTGAGTTAATCGTGCACCCTGCCGACAGGGGTTTTATGAAAAATAGCGGCGTATTCTACCTGTTTGCGCGCGATTAAAAAAGGGCTTGTTCGTTTTTTATACGGATTGTTGTGCAGCGTCACCGCAATGATCGGTTTGCACCAAAATAGTGTATAATGAACCATAACAGTGCATTAATGATTGTGTTTAAGCTTCTTAATATGAACAATTAAAGTGCAAGCCAATGAAAGATATAAAGAAATTATATTTGGCACACGAGTTGCTACCGTAAAGGAAGTTCAAAAATTCGCTAACAATCGATGATTCCGTTGGAGGAAAACATGTCAGCAAGTAAGATTTTAGACAGCATCAAAGAACATGACGTTAAGTTCGTCGACTTACGTTTTACCGATACCAAAGGTAAAGAACAGCACGTTACTATCCCTGTGTCACAAATCGACGACGACTTTTTTGAAGAAGGCAAAATGTTCGATGGCTCGTCAATTTCTGGCTGGAAAGGTATTAATGAATCCGACATGGTATTGATGCCAGACCCAGACAGCTTAGTGTTAGATCCTTTTACTGACGAAATGACGCTAAATGTTCGTTGTGACATTCTGGAGCCCGAGACAATGCAGGGTTACAGTCGCGATCCGCGCTCTATCGCAAAACGAGCAGAAGAGTTTATTCAGTCTTCAGGTATCGCGGATAGCGCGTTATTCGGTCCAGAACCAGAATTTTTCCTGTTCAACGACGTACGCTTTCACACCGACATGAGCGGGTCATTTTACAAAATTGATGCCGAAGAAGCGAAGTGGAACTCAGGCCGTGAATATTCCGAAGGCAACCTGGCTCACCGACCTGGTGTCAAAGGCGGCTACTTCCCAGTACCTCCTGTCGACTCAGCTCATGATATTCGCGGAACCATGAGCTTGGTAATGGAAGATATGGGCTTAGTGGTAGAAGCACACCATCACGAAGTAGCTACTGCTGGTCAAAACGAAGTAGCAACCCGGTTTAATACATTGACTGCAAAAGCGGATGAGCTGCAAATCTATAAGTACGTGGTTCACAACGTAGCTAACTCTTATGGCATGACCGCAACCTTTATGCCAAAACCGTTGGTTGGTGATAACGGTTCAGGTATGCATGTTCATATGTCGTTGGCTAAGGATGGAAAAAATATTTTTGCCGGCGACCAATATGCCGGTTTAAGTGAGACGGCCTTGTATTACATTGGCGGTGTGATTAAGCACGCACGAGCTATTAATGCATTTACTAACCCGTCAACTAACTCTTACAAGCGTTTGGTACCGGGATTTGAAGCGCCGGTAATGTTAGCTTATTCAGCACGTAATCGCTCTGCATCTATTCGTATTCCGCTGGTATCAAGTGCGAAAGGACGTCGTATCGAAGTACGGTTCCCGGATCCTAGTGCCAATCCTTATCTTTGCTTCACTGCACTGCTCATGGCAGGGCTGGACGGAATCCGTAATAAGATTCACCCAGGTGATGCGATGGACAAAGACTTGTATAACCTACCGCCAGAAGAAGCGAAAGATATACCGACCGTATGTCACTCGCTGGAAATGGCGCTGGAAGCGTTGGATAAAGACCGTGAGTTTTTAAAACAAGGCGGCGTTATGGACGACGATATGATCGATGCCTACATTGATCTTAAATACAATGAAGTTGAAACACTGAAGAAAACAACTCACCCAGTTGAGTTTGATATGTACTACAGCTGCTAATCACGGCTGTTTAAGGGAGGGTTATCCCTCCCTTTTTTAGCTGTAGCAATGCACCAAACTAGTGCGTCCGAAGCGGAGTAAAGTGTGCAGCATAACGATATTCTTGACGCGTTAAATACAGCCATTGTAATGATCGATGAGCAGTTTTCGATCCGTTACGTTAATGCTGCGGCAGAATCCTTACTTGACCACAGCGCCCGACGGCTGATTAATGAGCCATTAGCAAGCAGTTATGTTTCAACCAATTTACCCACTCATAGTTTTGCCAGTTGTTTCTCAGATGAACAAACGGTGATTAATGCAGAAGCTGAGTTTGTTCTTCACTCAGGACAGAAGGTTACTGCAGAAGTCAGCGTTCAATGCTTAAAGCCACACCTTTCTGAAAATCACCACAAGCTCTTGCTACTGGAGCTGCGGCAGGTAGATATCCAACGGCAAATTTCGCAAGAAAACTCGCAACGCCAGCAGTTGCATGCCACGCAGAATTTACTGCGGGGTATGGCGCATGAAATTAAAAATCCGCTGGGTGGTTTACGCGGCGCCGCGCAATTGTTAGCCCGGCAATTAAAAGAACCCGGGTTAACAGAGTACACTGACTTAATCATCGCTCAATCTGATCGGCTAAGGGGGTTGATTGATCGGCTCTTAGGGCCGGCAAAACTTGAACAACCAGATGCCGTTAATTTACATCAATTGTTGGAACGAGTGGCGCAGACGGTTGCTTATGAATATAACACTGAGCTTATGATTAAGCGCGACTATGACCCCTCGCTGCCGGATTTGCGCGGAATTGGTGATTTGCTTGAACAAGTCTTTTTAAATATTACGCAAAATGCTGCTCAAGCTCTTGAGGGTAAAGGCCAAATCACTCTAAAAACGCGAGTGGAACATCAACTCACTTTATACGGAAAGCGCTATCGTCAATGCGCGGTGATATCGATTATTGATAATGGGCCTGGCATAAGCGATAGCTTAAGGCCGCAAATATTTTACCCGATGGTCAGTGGGCGCTCGGAAGGCACGGGCTTAGGTCTATCATTAGCGCACAGCTTGGTGCATCAGCATGGCGGCAAAATAGAGTTCGAATCAGAGCCGGGACACACCTGTTTTTGGGTTTACTTACCTTATCGAGTAGAAGAGGACGTATTAAATGACTCAGTCAGCTGAACTATGGGTTTTAGACGATGACTCTTCTATTCGTTGGGTATTGGAAAAAACCTTTGCCGATACAGAATTTACGGTATCAAACTTTAGCCAGTCAAGTGAATTGTATGCGGCCCTGGAGAAGTCTACACCAGACGTGCTGTTAAGCGATATCCGTATGCCCGGAGATGATGGCCTTAAGGTGTTAAAGCGGCTTCAGCAACAACACCCTAAGTTACCAATCGTTATTATGACCGCCCACTCAGATTTAGAAACAGCCGTGAACGTTTTTAAGGGAGGAGCATTTGAATACTTGGCTAAACCATTTGACTTAGATGAAGTGGTAGCGATGGTTCGTAAAGCGGCTCAGCATGCGCGGGCAAAGCCAAGCGGCCCTGCGGGGCAAGTTAAAGCGCCGCAATTGATTGGTGATTCGGGTGCTATGCAAGACGTTTTCCGAGTTATCGGAAGGCTATCAAACTCCAGCGTCAGCGTATTGATTACCGGTGAAACCGGCACTGGTAAAGAACTTGTCGCGCGTGCTTTGCACCAGCATAGCCCACGTTCGGAGCAGCCGTTTGTGGCGCTTAACATGGCCGCCATTCCTCAAGACTTGATTGAATCCGAGTTGTTTGGTCACGAACGGGGCGCGTTTACCGGAGCCGATAAGCGACGCACCGGGCGGTTCGAACAAGCAAACCAAGGCACGCTATTCTTGGATGAAATTGGTGATATGCCGCTGTCGGTGCAAACTCGCTTGCTTCGTGTATTAGCGGAAGGCCAGTTTTATCCGGTGGGAGCTCATCAACCTATTGCCGTTGATGTTAGGGTTATTGCTGCGACTCACAGGGATTTAAAACAAGCGGTCAGTCGTAATCAGTTTCGTGAAGATCTATACCATCGCCTAAATGTGATACAACTGAAATTACCTGCTCTGCGTGAGCGTGAATCGGACGTTCGCCAACTCACTCAGTTTTTCTTAAAACAAGCCGCCAGCGAGCTTGGCGTTAGCGGTAAGCAGTTAAGCGCAGCTGCGATGAAAGCATTAGAGAACTATTGGTGGCCGGGCAATGTCAGACAATTAGAAAACGTATGTCGTTGGTTAACTGTTATGGCACCAGGGCATACGGTGCAGCGTTCGGAGTTGCCCGAGGAAATTATCAGTCCCACAGCGTCGGCGGAAAAGTCTAAATCTGAGCAACCAGACTACACGCCTTCAGACTGGACTGAAGTTATTAACCAGGAGTTAAGACGTCGAGCGGCTGACACCGATGTGCTAAATGCACTAACCGGAGAGCTGGAGAAAACCGCATTACAATTCGCTTTGCATAAATATAATGGGCATAAGCAGCAAGCAGCGCGCTGGTTGGGTTGGGGGCGAAATACCCTAACCCGCAAAATGAAGCTATTATTAAAGTAAATCTTTTGTAAAAGGCATCGCCCTTAGCGCTTGGTTTATAGAAGATAGGCACAGTAGTCATACACAAAAAAAGGCTGAAGATGCACTCTGTATTACTTATTGATGACGATCATGAAATGTCAGCAATGTTGCTGGAGCTTTTTAAGCGTGAATCGATAGAACTAACTGTTGTCGATGACGGGGTTAAAGGACTGGATGCAGCACTTAACGGCGACTTTGAGCTGATTCTGCTGGACGTTATGCTGCCCGGTATTGATGGCATGCAATTACTACAACGGCTGCGGCAACAGCATCGAGATACCGCCGTGTTAATGCTAACCGCCCGGGGTGACGATGATGATCGCGTGATGGGCCTTGAATTAGGCGCAGACGACTATCTACCCAAACCATTTAACCCACGTGAGCTGGTCGCAAGAGTAAAAGCGTTATTACGGCGGACAGCCAATACTACGATGCAGTCCGAGAAACTAACCGCCAGCGGCTTTGAGCTCGATCCGGGCAACGCTCAAGTGAGATGCGACGGTGAGCCAATTGTCATAACTCCGACTGAATTCGATATTTTACGTTGTTTGATGCAGCAGGCCGGACAAATGGTTAGCAAAGACCAGCTTTCTGTTGCGGCATTAGGCCGCAAGATGGGGCCCTTTGACCGAAGTCTTGATGTACACATTAGCAACATTCGTAAAAAGTTACCGAATAATCCCGAACGTATTCAAACCGTCCGGGGTCGGGGGTATCGGTTGACCAACCAAGCATGAAACCGAGGCAAGGCAGGAAAAGTCGTTGGTATCAGTCGCTGACTCTGCGACTTTTACTGCTGTTTTGGGCATTACTATTTTTAACGGCAAGCAGTGGTTACTTCCTCGCTGTCTGGAATCGCACGGCAATTGAACCGCAACCGGTAGCTGATCCAATTCGCCGCACTGTCGAACCTCTATTACTGGATCCCGCCACGTTTTTGTCATTAGAGCCTGGACGTTTATTGGCTGGTAACTACCGTATTGCGGCAAGAGTTATGGACAGCGGGCAGCAGCGGTTAATGCTCGATGAGTACTTAGGTGAGCGCTATAAACCAACGTTGCTTAGGTTTTTGAATTTTTCGCAAACAATGCAAATGCCGCTTGAAGATCGTTTGCTCATAGGGCCGTTTGAGCTTAGTGGTAATAAAGTATTGATTACTCGTCCTTTAAAAGCACAAGAATGGCGTGATCAGGCTGCGGCCGAGCGGGAACTGACGGAAGCCCGAACCTGGACGCTGATTGTAGGTAGTGGCGTCATCGCTATTTTATTAGGTTTCTGGCTTATTCGACCTATTCGGCGACTAAGCTCAGCGACACGGGAGATTGCCGAAGGCAGTGCCGAACCTGATTTAGCGAAATTACCCCATCGTCGCGATGAGATTGGTGAGTTAGCGCGGGCTCTGGCTCAAACTGCAAGAGATCTGGCAACGTCTCGCGATGCCCAGCGCCGCCTATTGAGTGATATTTCACATGAGCTGCGGTCGCCGATGGCTCGTATGCAGGTTGCCCTCGACTTAACAGACGCAGCGCAGGATGATGCTCACATGCAACAGTTAAGACGAGATACCGAACGGCTCAATTTAATTATTGAGCGGATATTGTCACTGTCTAAATTAGAGAATGGCTTAGTGACTTTGCAGCGCGAAGCAGTGAATATCGGCAAGCTTGTAGAGCAGCTGGTAGCAGATATTCGTTACGTTCAGCCAGAAGCCGGAGGTCGCCTTAAAGTCATGCCAGGTAACTGGCCGACAATAGAAGCGGATAACGAATTACTGCGTATGACCTTAGAAAACATTGTTCGTAATGCATTGCATTATACCGATGACAACGTCGAGTTATCTTACGATTGTAATGAGAGTCACCACTTCATACGGGTGCGCGATTATGGGCCAGGAGTGGCAGACGACTTACTGGGCAAATTGTTTGAACCATTTTATCGAGGCGATCCGTCCAGAAACCATAAAGCCGGAGTTGGCCTAGGTCTGGCATTAAGCCAACGAGCCACTGCCGTTCTACATGGACAGTTAAGCGCAAAAAATCATCCCCAAGGTGGCCTGGAAGTTGTGTTAGAATTACGTAAAACTGACTAAGCAAAGACACTTCTTTTGTCCAAAAAACTCATCGTTATTGATCGCCCGAAAGACGATTCCGAACACTGGCGGGGCTTTTATGCTGAGCAGGTAGAGCCGTTTTGGCGAACTGTTGAGCAGCGCAACTTTGTCGGTGTTGGCGAAAAGCGGATACATTGGGTTTTTTACAAAGTTTCTGAATACGCGCCATTAATTGTGATTAGTCCGGGACGGATTGAAGCCACGGCTAAGTACCAGGAGTTAATGTGGGAGTTGGCGCAAGCGGGCATCTCCAGTGCCGTGATTGATCACCGGGGTCAAGGGCAATCCGAACGCTTGACAGAAAACTCTCACCAAGGTCATGTCGAAAAATTTCAGGATTTTGTCGATGACTTTGCTTTATTCCATGAACAGACCGTAAAAGAGTTTCCTAATGCGGTTAGGCGCTGGCTTGTCGGTCACTCGATGGGAGGAGCTATCGTTTCGCAATTTTGCTCCGATTATCAACACCCATACCAGCGCTTAGTATTAACCTCACCCATGTTTTCGATTAATACCGCGGGAATACCCATTGCAGTTGCTCAAGCCGTTGTTAAAGCTGGCGCGAGACTGAACCGCTGGCTAAAGCCCTCAAAACCTTGGTACTTTTTGGGCATGGGAGACTATAAGCCCGTTGTGTTTGAAAAAAATGACCTGACTCACAGTCTCGCCCGCTACCGTTTGTTTCGTGAGCAATATCAGCAGTCACCAGAGCTGCAACTTGGCGGGCCTACCTTTACCTGGTTGGATGAAGCTTTGCGAGTTTGTAAACGATTAACCGCTGTAAAACTTTCTATCGATATTCCGGTAACTTTGTTTCAGGCTGGCGCAGATTCAGTCGTCAGTGCCGACGGTCAGAACCGTTTTGCAGAACTAAATACAGTGGTCAATAAACGCGTTATTGCTGGTGCCCGACATGAATTGCTGATGGAAAGTGATGAATATCGCCAACCGGTAGTGGATGAGCTATTGCGGATTAGCGGTTAGCTAGCGAACCTTCAACTTTGGCAACAATCTCTGGGTCCATATGAACAATAATATCGGCGCTGGGGAAGCTTTTCATTAATTCGGCCTCGACACTGTCAGAAATAGCGTGTGCCTTAAGTAACGACAGTTTATCGTCAAGCTCAATATGTAACTGAATGAAGCGTGTTGGACCAGCCTCTCTGGTTCGCAGCCCATGTAGACCTTTGACACCCTCAACAGAACTCGCGATTTCAATAATTTGTCGTTGGGTTGCTTGTGAAAGCTCTCGATCCATGAGTGAGTTAAAAGCTTCTGAACCGATACTTATGGCACCACTAATAAGGTAAACAGCAATACCAATAGCAAATACGCTATCAGCCCATAGGAACCCCCAGCTGCTGAGTAGCAAGGCAATAATAACAGCGACGTTAAGCAGGATATCCGATTGATAATGCAGGTTATCGGCCCTAATTGCCTGCGAATTGGTGTGCCGTATCGCCATGCGCTGAATTGTGATCAGCACTACTGTAAAGACAATAGCAATGATTGACACCCAAATGCCAACATCCACCCGGGGTAGCCTGGGCCCTTGGATGAGCTGCTCGACGCTGTGAAATATAAGCAGCATACTGGAACCAGCGATAAAAGCACTTTGTGCTAAAGCGGCTAGCGATTCGGCTTTGCCATGACCGAAGCGATGCTCTTCATCGGCCGGCTGCAGCGCATAACGGATTGCAAAAAAACTAAAAACTGAGGCGCCACTATCCAGAATGGAATCAGTCATAGAGGCAAGCATGCTGGCAGACTCGCTGTGTAACCAGGCCATTAGCTTCATGACAATTAAACTAAAGGCAACGATCACCGAGGCTGAGCTGGCTAGCTTAACCCAAAATGAATAGTTGGTGCGATAATTAGATTCTGGTTTCACTAAGTTGTCACAGTTTTGAGCATGCGGTGGATCATTTCTGCTATTCTATCTCTTTTTTCAATATTGATAAAATTATCATGCTGCACTTAGTGTTATTTGAACCAGAAATACCTCCGAATACCGGCAACGCAATACGGTTAGCGGCAAACACCAACACGAAGCTGCACCTGATTGAGCCTTTAGGCTTTCAGCTGGATGAAAAAAAAGTTCGGCGCGCGGGGCTCGATTATCGTGATTTGGCCGCTGTGACGATTCACCAAAGTTGGTCTGATTTTTTAGAGACAGTTGAGTACAACCGTATTTTTGCGTGTACCACGCGTGGTAAAACGCGGTATACGGATACTGATTTTCAGCCCGGCGACGTGCTTTTGTTTGGACCCGAGACACGCGGTTTGCCGCTAGATGTGTTGCAAACCTTTCCCGAGAAAAATTGGTTGAGGCTGCCGATGGCAGGTAATAGTCGTAGCTTAAACTTGTCCAATTGTGTTGCTATATTTGCCTATGAAGCTTGGCGACAGCTTGGCTTTGAAGGCTCGGTTTAATAGTTTACTAAAGAGTCGCTAGTCAATTCGAAATGTAGCTTCAAAAGGTGTCCTAATTGAGTTTTGTTAAACGCAACGTAAAGTGGAACCGGCTCGCTTAAACGTTGCTGCTGGTAAGGTTTGTCGGTCCAATCTGGTAGGTTGTCCTGATAGTCAATTACTCCGTTAACCCGTCCCAGATCAAGCATGGCAAAGCAATCGAGAGGGGTATTGGCGCGGTAATAGGTGACATTGTTGGGTAACAGTTCTTTTTGATAATCCCCCTCAGAGATACATACGGTAAAGTCATCGGAGGTTATCGGCAGCCCTTTGCCGGAAGCTTCATTGGTGGTAAATAAATACAGTGCATCATCTGTTCCTATGGCGGTTTCAGAGTATAAGAACTCTTCAGAAAACTGTTCTTTTCTAACGCCAACCATTAGCTGTGCCCGTTCATTGCGCATTAACGTGTGGGCTCGGGGCCAGTTACTGGCCGAGATGTTGATATCGATATTAGCGTTGGCAAAGGCACGGTTTAGTTTGTCCCATAGCTCACCGCTACCATCGGCATTGGTTAGCCCAGGATGAAGAGCACTAACGGCCATTAACTGGTCGGGTAACTCTGTTGGTTTTAGCGCTTCCGGAAGAGTTAAGTTATGTTGTTGCCTTAGCTGTGCGAGTCTGCCGGAACCTCTCATCGCATTCAATTTGCCGTAGAGAGGCTCTACAAGGTGCTTAAACTTATCGTGTAAATAGTGGTAGCCGGCTTCGCTACGCATGCTATAAACGACAAAATCCTGAGTGTTCTGCAGCTGAAGGTTGCGCAGTTGAAAGTCGCCCAGTAAAGCGCCATCGATGCGCCCTGAATTTAATAATTTGGCAACTTGATCAAATTGCGTTTGTTTGAATACAGGGTTCGTAAAGTTATTTTCTTCAATAACCTGTTCCGGAGCGCGCATGCCGCTAACATGAGCTAAGCTTTCAATAGTAGGAAGCGTACAAAGTCCGCATTTTTTAGTGTTTGCGACCAATACAACAGAAAACTCATAGAGTTTAAAAGGAACGCGGTTGAGCGAGGGGATTTGCTGTTCGAGTCCATCCAGCCTGCCCAGCTCGCCAGCTATTTTTCCTTTAGCCGCCAACTGTTCGGCGCGTAATCGCGGCAATGGGCGGTACTCAAGCTCCACACCCAGGTCATGATAGGCCTCTTCCAGCACTTGAGTGAGAAAGTCGACCATGGGGCCTGGTTCTGGTTCACGAAAGGTCAGCTTCTGTTGAGCCAACGCATTGTGTGTGTGTATTAGCAGCAAACAACAGCTAAAAAGCAGAGCAACAAATCGCATACTACAACATTAATTTTTTATCGGCTGGATAGTATAACAGTCTGTGTGGTCATAATTCTATCAGTGACAGACTATAGCCGTTATAATACCTATTAAATCAATGAACCGAACGAAGTAGAGGTTGAGTTCTATGTTAAAGAACATTACAGGGTCCATCGCCTTGGCGATGCTGACCGCCTCAGGTGCGTCATCGGCGCAAGGGCAAGAGCAACACGATAATTATCGGCACTTGTTTATGGCTGGTGGCGGATTAGAGCTATGCTCGAGTTTCAGGTCCAATCAATGTGACGATGCGGATTGGATAGATAACGAGACAATGCGTACTGACCGGTACATTGACCTATCCAGTAAAAGTTTGGAAAAAGTGACATCTGATCGTTATTGGTCTGCTTATCGAAAAGACGCACAAGAAGAAGTAAAGGATGCGTTGCAACTGATTCATGAGCGGATCAACGAAGATCGCATGTCAGAGCGAGTGTTTGAACGAGAGTTTACGCGTCGAGCGACGTTGCCAACGTATAACATGTTATCTGATGCAGAGTACGCGAAAATTATCGATTTACTGGAAGTAACGATGTCCAGTGATTTGCCCGAAGTGGTCGATGTTGATGAATCACTGAACAAAAAGTCGGCAGAAATTTACCGCCGCTTTATTGAATTCACTCGGCAAAATGTTGAAGCTGGTGAGCAGCCATTAGTTTATTTCTCGACTGCGGGAGACCGCGACCCTTATGCAAAAATCGACTTTTATCGCAGTACGTTTGAGCAGTTAGGCGCTGACGCACGCTGGTTACCATTAGACTCTGCTGTGGTAAAGGCGCGAGCGGAAAATCGCTGTGAGGAGCTCAACGAAATTCAACAAGAAGTACAGGGTGCTTACGATCGGGATCGGGTGTATCGCGACTATTACCAGCAACAAGTCGCATTTTGTAAGGCTGGAGATACTGAATACGAGATGTTAAACGACGCTGATGCGTTGTTTCTGACAGGTAGCGAACAGGATCTAATCCGCAATACCTTCGTACAAGATGATAATAGCGCGACAGACTTATTGCGTATGATTGTCGCCCGAGTGCAGCAGAAAAAGCTGTTAGTTGGCGGAACAAGTGCAGGCACAACGGTAATGACGTCTAAGCCAGTGATTTCGAACGGTACCACTGCATCAGCCATAACAGACGGCGGTGTCGCTACTAACCCGCCACCCTACGGTTGCGACTTAGACAATACGTGTCCACAAAACACCGGACCGGACACGCTCACGTATCACCCGTTTGGAGGGCTTGGGCTGTTCCATTTTGCCAGCTTAGACACGCATTTTTCTGAGCGGGGACGACATGGTCGTTTAATGCGTTTGGCTGCTGATAGCTCGACGCCTCTATCCATTGGTATTGATGAAAATACAGCCATGCTGACTAACCTGGAAAAGGGGTCTTTCGACATTATTGGAGAGCGCGGCGTATTTTTCGTGGAAAATGCGCAGGGCACACCAAATGCAGTTGCCTCGACTTTTCATTATTTGGTATCAGGCGCGTCGGGCATGATTAGCCCGTTTGGACTACAAACCGCAGAGTTTGCAGAAGGAGAGAATATTGTACAGGCCGAGCCAACGACCAACTACTTGACCGACCGTGGCTTTATAGATTCGATGCGGGTTCTTTGTGGCGAGCGCACCGAGATGACGCTCCTGAATAAAGAGTACAGACTGGTTGCGCAGTTGGATGACAGCAGCCGGACAGCGTCTGCTGGCGGTGAGTGTCAGATCATTAATGGTAAGCTGGGTATCGCGCATCAACCTGAAGAAGCGCTTTAATAATTAAAACACGGGTACTCGAGTTTATGACACGAGTACCCGTGTTCCAGGCTTATTATTTAACGCCGTATTGCTCGCGGTAAGCTTGAACCTTCGGCAGATGCTGCTGAAAGCTAGAATCTTCGGCTAAAAACTCAATAATGTCGTTTAGGCCAACAATCGCAATGACCGTTGCGCCAAAATCTTGCTCGACTTCTTGAATCGCTGATAATTCGCCTTTACCTTTTTCCTGCCGGTCTAAAGCAATTAGCACGCCAGCTAAGCTGGCACCATTTGCCTGAACAATTTCCATGGATTCACGGATAGCCGTGCCTGCTGTAATCACATCATCAACCAACATGACTTTACCATTCAGTTCCGAGCCGACTAAGTTACCGCCCTCGCCGTGATCTTTCTTTTCTTTGCGATTAAAGCAGTATGGCGTATCTTGCTGATAGTGGTCATAGAGCGCTACGGCCGTGGCGGTGGCAATAGGAATACCCTTGTAAGCCGGGCCAAACAGCACATCAAAACTGATACCGGAGTCGACCAGCGCGGCGGCATAAAAGCGGCCTAAGCGGGCTAAGTCAGAACCTTTATTAAAAAGCCCTGCATTAAAAAAGTACGGGCTGGTGCGGCCGGACTTTAAGGTAAATTCACCAAACTTTAATACGCCACGCTCTATGGCAAACTCAATAAACTCTTTTTGATACGCTTTCATTGCCTGCTTATTCCTCGCTTACGTTTATACTGAAGCTTACGCTAACGCTTGTTTCTGAATATCAATTAACTCGCGAATGCTGTGACGAGCCATTTCGACCAGACTGTTCATTTCGTCAAAACTGAAGGCTTCGCCTTCGGCTGTGCCTTGAACCTCGATAAACTTGCCGGCTTCTGTCATGACTATGTTCATGTCGGTATCGGCTTTTGAGTCTTCAATGTATTCCAGATCGCTGACCGGTTCGCCGTCTAAAATTCCCACTGAAATTGCCGCGACCATTTCTTTTAACGGGTTTACTTTGACCATGCCCTGGCCGCGCATCCAGTTCAGCGCGTCAACTAAAGCGACACAAGCACCGGTAATAGACGCGGTACGTGTGCCGCCGTCGGCCTGAATCACGTCACAGTCGATAGTAATGGTGTGTTCACCTAAAGCGCTCATGTCGATGCAGGTACGCAGCGAGCGACCAATTAGGCGCTGAATTTCCAAGGTGCGACCACCTTGCTTACCGCGGGACGCTTCACGGGCAGAACGAGTGTGAGTTGCGCGTGGTAACATGCTGTATTCAGCGGTAACCCAGCCTTGTCCTTTACCTTTTAAAAAGCGAGGAACGCCGCGTTCTACCGACGCATTACAAAGCACTTTGGTTTCGCCAAACTCAATTAAAACTGAGCCTTCTGCATGTTTGGTAAAGTTACGGGTAATGGTTACCGGTCGAATTTGTTGTGCCGTACGGCCACTTGGACGCATGTCATCTCCTTACTGAGTGAATGTCGCAATGTATGAAATTGGGCGCAATTGTAGCAGAATTGCACGATTAATGGATCGCGATTCGCGCAGCAACGTATTACACTAGACCGAGCAAAAAAATATGAACGGGAGGCAGTATGTCGCGTTCAGGTGACGAAGAGTTTGAACTGTTTCGGCAGGAAATGAATGATGTGACGCCGCTGGTCGGTGATGAAGTTGCCGACATTCGGACCGCATTTGAGCCAACGTTGGCGCAAAAAGAGCGGCGTCGCGCTGCAGAAGCCGAAGAGCAGGAAAACGCTAATTTTTTATCGACGGAATATGTTGAGCTGGTTGAGCCTAACGAGGTTATCGAATTCCACCGTGATGGCGTGCAAGCGGGCGTCTTCAAGCGCTTAAAACAAGGCCGTTATACCATGGAAGCAAGTCTTAACTTGCACCATCATACACTGCGTGAAGCACGCACAGCGGTATTTAATTTTATTCAGGACTGCCATCAGGCAGGCATTAGAACGGCCTTAATTATTCATGGTCAGGGTAAACATTCTAAGCCACACCCTGCCTTAATTAAGAGCTACGTTAATAAGTGGTTGCGAGAAATGCCACCTGTGTTGGCGTTTCACAGCGCACAACGACCCCATGGCGGACGCGGTGCGGCATATATTATGCTCAAGAAAAATGCTGAGCAAAAACAAAAGAACCGTGAGCAACACGCAAAGCGGTAAGGTAAAGGAAAGCACATGATTCAAAGTATGACGGGTTATGCCCGCTACGAGCACAAAGCCGACTGGGGTACCGCGGTTTGGGAAATCCGTTCAGTCAACCAACGGTATTTAGAAACTTATTTTCGTTTACCAGAAAATTTTCGGTCATTGGAAAACACCCTGCGCGAGCAATTTCGTAAGAAGTTACAGCGTGGAAAAGTTGAGTGCAAACTGCACCTACACATGGAAGACAGCAAGCAGTCCGCATTATCCATAAACGAAGACCTGGCAAAAAGCGTGATTGCCAGCGCCAAATGGGTCAGTCAGCACTCTGCCGCCGGCCAGTTAAACCCTATCGACGTATTAAAGTGGCCGGGCGTAGTGGCAGCGCAAGAGCAGGACATGGACGCCTTGCAGAAAGAACTGTTAAGCGCGTTAGATAAAGCCACTGCGGATTTTATAGATAATCGCACAAGCGAAGGTGCCGCCATTGATAAGATGTTACAAGAACGTCTTGATGGTGTCAGTCAGCAGGTCGCCTTTGTGCGTGAGCGCATGCCAACCGTTATAGAGTGGCAACGTGAGCGCTTACTTACCCGGTTTGAAGAAGCCAAAGTCGAATTGGATCCGCAGCGTGTTGAGCAAGAAATGGTCATGCTGGCGCAAAAAGTTGATGTGGCCGAAGAGCTCGACCGGCTTGATGCGCACGTTGCCGAAGCCCGCAAGATATTGAAAAAAGGCGGAGCCTGCGGACGCCGGCTGGATTTTATGATGCAAGAGTTCAATCGTGAAGCCAACACCCTGGCGTCTAAATCGATTAATTCCGAAATCACCGCCGCCGCAGTCGACCTGAAAGTCTTAATTGAGCAAATGCGTGAGCAGATCCAAAACATCGAGTAACTCGTGTCCCTGACACGAGCCTTACAAGGCGTCAGGGTAATGCTGTTTTAGTAACTCATCGACCACGGCCAGGTTTTGCCCGAGTTTCTTTAGCGCCAACAAACGTGTTTTGTTGAACTTGGCATCTTTGCGGACCAGGCGCATGATATAGGCTGAGCGTTTGCCGTTATGCACATCCTCTGACTTATGGAAAAAGGCGTTGCAGAAAAGCAGTGCATCGCCAGCGTCGAGTGAAGGCGTCACCTTTGTTCGCTCCAGGTAATCATATTCTTGCTGGGTTATTTGAAACGGAGGATGTGCAGGCACTGATGAATCGACGACCCGCACCAGGGAATGCAATTGGTTCGCTTCCCGAATGAGGGATAATCGCACGGCTCCTTCTTCCATGACAATAGATAGCTGTCCGGAGCCGGCCTCTTCTACCGGGGTTAACGGAATCCAAACCGTCAGCATATCTTCCGGGTGCTCCATAAAACCGATAGAGTCAAAGTCGGTGTGGAACGGAAAGCCCTGGTCATCCGGCGTTTTCTCCAGGTAGAGATCGGACAGAATACGGTAATTGGGTAACAGCTTTTCTATGGTCTTGATGATGTTTAATTCTGGGTCTCGGAACACCATTGGTCCATAGATAGCCTTTTGATAAATATCGGCATACCACGTCTGCCCATTGGGCATAACGTCTAGCTTGGCGGCCAATGTCTCACGTGTTTCTTTGCTTAGCACGTTGCGTAACACCTCACCATGATGCGGAGAAATGTTCTTTAGAAAATCGAAACGGTCGTGCATATGAACTCCTTACTGGATGAGTGCGGAATTAAGCCAGCAATTAAACGTTTAGCTGAGCAACAACCAGGCGCCGCCAAGATAAAGCACGGTAATCAGTACGCTCTCCAGACCAATACGGCCAGGACCTTCACGTTCTCGGCGAATCAGCCCGATCATTAGAACAGCCGACATCAGCAGCGTCAAAGAAACCCAGAAAAGCGTGCCGTTGGTCATGGTGTGATAGATCGAACCGTCGCGGTAGGCAATATCCGAGGCTGCGGTAAATAAAGTATCAAATGCATTGCCACCGATAATGCCGCCAACTGCCAGGGTTAAGGCGCCACGGCGAACGGCCGCAACAGAGGTAACCAGCTCTGGAATGGACGTGCTAATGGCGGTTAGCATGACGCCAACGATAGTTTGCGTGAGCCCGGTGTTTGCGGCAATGGTTGTTGCAGCCGGCTCTAACATATACCCCGCAACACCAAGCACGAAAAACAGTACCAGAAATTCACTGGTAAGCTTCACCATCGATGGCATGCGGCTTATATCGTCCGGTTCATCTTGGCGTGTTTCCCGAGTTTTAGTCGGTGCCCACATGGGGGCGTGATGTGCTCCATGTACAAGATGAATGCCGTAAATATAGACAATAAAAAGCATGGGTGTCGCTGGATGCACGCCCCAGACCGTCACATTTGGCAAGAGCGGAGTCATGAGAATGACGGCAAGTAGCATGATAAGCAGAGCATTCTGCATCATATTCGGGACAGACGCTGCTGCATGCTCAAGGTTAGCCCGACGGTAGACCATATCCGCCACTGCCAGGAAAAAGGTTTGTACCGCGATGCCACCCAGGGCATTACTCATGGCCAGTTCGGCATTGCCGTTCCATGCTGCGGTAACAGACAGTACTGAGCCACCAATGGATGTGGTACCACCAAGTAACACTGCGCCTGCAGCCGCTTCTCCAATACCGGTGCGGTCGGCAAGCTGATCTACAATGCGGGTAATGCGGGTACCGGCAATAGCAATGACCAACGCACAAAGCGTAAATGCCGCCAGCCCCTCAAATAACGTCCAGCTATCGGGGTTTAACAAACACCCTCCTAACAGCAACCAATAAAACGAGTATAGCTAGCTGAGTAGGCGGGTCAAACGCCAGTCAGGGCAACATCGCTGTTATTAGGTTATCCTATGGCTAGAAAGTGATTAAAGGTGTATGTATGCGAAAAACGGACAAAAAGTTAGAACGTGAGATCATTCGTGAACTCACTCAGTTGTGTGAAGCAGCAAAATTCGATCACGAAGGCTTTATCTGGTTAACTCATGAGGTCGACTATCGGCAGTTTCCACAAAGTTTAAAGGTGACGCTTGTATTCAACGAGGGTGTCAGCAAAGATATGTTACTGACTGAGTTTCAAGCATTAATTCCAAAAGTGCAGTCATCATTGGAACCCATAATAGGTGAGCCCTTAGCGGCTGCGCAAATTGAAGCCTGTCGGGAACATACACTGCAGTAACTGGAAAAGGGGTCACCATGCGTCATTTAGCTTACTGTTTCTTGTTCTTTTGCTGTGTCTCGTCGGCCCCCAGCCTGGCGGCTTCGAAGCGCTCTGAACAAGTTAAGGACTTCGTGGCCGCGTATAATGCGCACGATGCGGAGCTAATGTCACAATACGTGACCGACGATATTCAATGGCTGTCTGTTAATGGTGATAAAATAGCGGTTGAAACCAGCGGGAAAACTGAGCTGATTAAAGTGATGAGCGGATACTTTGAATCTTGCGCGTCGTGTCAAAGTGAACTAACCGATATAACCGTATTGAGAAATCGTGTCAGCACAATAGAAGAGGCAAGCTGGCGGCAGAACGGAGAGCTGAGGTCGCAGAAAAGTCTGGCGGTTTATGAATTTAATAATAGTCTCATCCGCCGGGTTTATTACTTTCCTGCGGGATAAGTTATCCCGCTAAGATGCTCGAGTTATTCCAGACGTTGGGCGTAGCTATCACCCTTGCCGTCGTCTCTTCATTGACATCCCGTGCTGCACACGCTATCAAGTTGATGAAACAACAGGAGATAACACATGTTTGAATATAAAAAAATTGCACTGGCGGTTTCGCTAGTGTTAATGACAACCGCTTGCTCTGATGCTTCCAAAGAAGAAGCGACTACTGCCAAGGCTGAGTCGCAAACGGCGACCACTGAAAATGTGACCCAGAATGCGGAACAAACAGAGTCTGAGAAAGCGAATAAGCTGTTCGAAGAGATTTTCATGGAAAATGTCATGCGCAGCCCAATGTATCAGTCTTATCTTGGTATTAAGGAAGATCAGGATCAATGGGACGATATTTCTGAAGAGAGCGCCAAAGAAGAACTGGCGTTACAGAAAGAGCATCTTGAACAAGTAAAGGCCATTGACGAATCAAAGCTGGATGGGCAGACCAAAATAAGCTGGATGCTGATGAAGCAGAATTTGGAAAATGAAATTGCGGACTTTAAATGGCGTCATCATAACTACCCGGTGAATCAAATGTTCGGTTTGCACTCGTCGGTTGCGTCACTGCTTATCAATCAGCACGGTATTAGTGAAGTAGATGATGCAGAAGATTACATTGCGCGTCTTAATAACCTGCCAGGATTATTTGAACAGTTAGCAGAAAACCTCGAATTGCGTGCGGAGAAAGGCATTATTGCGCCAAAATTTGTCTATCCGTATGTGATTAGCGACAGCAAAAATATCATTACCGGAGCGCCGTTTGATGATGGTGAACCGAGCGCGCTGTGGGAAGACTTCTCGAAGAAGCTGGAAGGATTAGAAATTGATGAAAGCCAGCATGATGAGTTAATGGCGTCTGCCAGACAGGCAATGTTGGAATCGGTAAAGCCAGCCTATGAAAATTTAATTACTGCGGTAGAGGGTATTGCTGAGCAAGCCACGACCAAAGATGGCGCCTGGAAATTCCCAAGCGGTGAAGAATTTTACAATAACGCGTTAAAGCGTACTACCACGACTGACTTAACCGCCGAAGAAATCCATCAAATTGGTTTAAGTGAAGTTGAACGTATCCATGAACAAATGCGCGGTATTATGGAAGAAGTTGGCTACGAAGGAACACTGCAAGAATTCTTCGTCTACATGCGCAAAAATGATGACTTTATTTATCCAAATACCGAAGAGGGGCGCAAACGTTATCTGGATGAGGCAACAGCGTACATCGACAATATGCGCGGACGTCTGGATGAACTGTTTATCAATAAGCCAAAAGCCGACTTAATTGTGAAAGCGGTTGAGCCTTTCCGCGAGAAGTCTGCCGGAAAAGCATTCTACCAGCAGCCTTCGATGGATGGTTCTCGTCCCGGAACCTACTACGCCAACCTTTATGATATGGCTTCAATGCCAACCTATCAGATGGAGGCCCTGGCCTACCATGAAGGAATTCCCGGACACCACATGCAAATTGCGATTCAGCAAGAGCTGGAGGGAATTCCTAAATTCCGTCGCTTCGGACGTTATACCGCCTACAGCGAAGGTTGGGGGCTTTATACCGAGAAGCTGCCAAAAGAGATTGGCCTTTACCAAGACCCATATTCTGACTTCGGTCGTTTAGCAATGGAGCTTTGGCGAGCTGTGCGTTTAGTGGTTGACACCGGTATCCACGATAAAAAATGGACGCGTGAAGAAGGTATTGATTTTTACGTAAACAATACGCCTAACGCGAAAGCTGACGCAGTGAAAATGGTTGAACGCCATATTGTTATGCCAAGCCAGGCAACAGCTTACAAAATTGGTATGAATAAGATTTTAGAGCTGCGTGAAAAGGCAAAATCAGAGCTTGGTGAAAAATTCGATATTCGTGAATTCCACGATGTGGTGTTAGGCAGTGGCCCGGTACCGCTGAATATTCTCGAGCAGTTTATTAACGATTATATTAATGAAAAGAAAGCTTCGTAGCCTTATTACGAGAATGAAACGCTACCCGCCAACGCCTGTTGGCGGGTAATGATATGCCGCCCATTATCGGGGTCTTTAGACCCAAATTCTTAACTCTTCCACTTGTCTGTATATTTGCTGGTTATGCGGTCAGCTTGGGGCACTTTACTCAAGCCTCTTGGTTAGATCTGATGCTGGTTATTATTCTTGGCCTCACTGCTCATATTAGCGTTAATGCCTTCAACGAATACTTTGATTTTAAATCGGGTCTTGATTTTACGACTAAGCGGACGCCGTTTAGTGGTGGCAGCGGGACTTTAGTTAATGCACCACACTTAGCCAACACGGCCAAAACGCTCGCGGTCGCTGCGTTAGTAGTGACTAGTGTTAGCGGGCTGTTGCTTGTATGGAGACACGGTTGGCAGTTGCTTACTTTAGGCTTGATCGGGGTTGCTGTTATTTATACTTACACTCAATATCTGAACCGCTCTCCGTGGCTTTGTCTTATTGCGCCCGGTATCGGCTTTGGACTATGCATGACGCTGGGCGCCGCTTGGGTGTTGAGTGGGCACTTGCATCCTGGTGCCTGGATAATGGCTACTTTAATGACATTGCTTGTTGTTAATCTATTACTCCTAAACCAGTTTCCGGATGTTAATGCTGATCGAGCAATTGGGCGCCGGCATTTTCCGATTGTATTCGGCCTTCGGACCAGTGCCAGGCTCTTTGCCCTACTTCATACCATCGCCTTTTTGCTGGTTCCTGTTGCGGTAGCAGGCGGTTACTTGTCCGTGGGTGCTTTGCTAGGTTTATTCGCGGTTTTTCTATTAGGGCCGCTGCTGTGTGGTGTTTTGAAACGACCAGAGGCGGTTGCTCATAATACGGCCTTGCTAGGACTTAATGTTGCATTCATCCATTTATTGCCATTACTAACTGGATTGGGAGTTCTGTTTTTTCGGGACGCTAGCTACGTGATAATGTCTTAATCAAATGCCAGCCGAAGGCTGTTTTTACGGGGCCGTGGACTTCTAATGTTGGTTTACCGAATACCACTTTATCGAAGGCTGGCACCATTTCTCCTCTGCGGAATTCACCTAGGTCGCCACCTTTTTTAGCCGAGGGACAGGTAGAGTGTTTCCGCGCCAGGTCGGCAAATTTCGCGCCGCCAGCCAGCTGCTTTTTTAATGCTTCGGCTTCCTCTTTGGATTTAACCAGAATGTGTAAAGCGTGTGCTTTTGCCATTTAGCCTCCTTTGTTCATAGCCAACGGTTCACCTGTTGTTGATAACGTTGGTAATCTTCCCCGTAAAGCGCTGCTAGCGCAACCTCTTCTTTTCCAGCTTGTAGGCGGATCATAACTACACCAGTGATCAAACAAAGTAATGTGAAGACGCTTGGCAGCGTCAGAAATAGCCCAAGCTGACCCAGCATAATGGCTAAAAACATTGGGTTGCGCGATCGTGCAAACGGGCCTTTGGTGAGCAATGGCCGTTGATTATCGCTATCAATTCCAGAGCGCCAGTCTTGCCGCATGTAGGCGTGCGTATAACTAACGAAACCAAGCGATAAAAGTAGTGTAACCATACCCAAACTAAGAAGGATCGGGTGATACAGTAGGTCAATAACGCCTAACCAGGGATCAATAGGAAAGCCGATGCGAGCGACACAGACAATCAGAATAAGCGCTCGAAAAAAGTTAAATGTTTGTCGGACCCACCATGTCGCACTGCCTTTTTTACCATAGCTGATGTGGCTATAATCCGTGCGTTTAACCAGGCCCATGGCGGTGCTGGAATAATGCACCGCAATAAAGACAAAGTAGAACGCTAAAAAGTGACGACTAAGTAGCTCGATATCTAGCAAATAAAACTCCTTTACCGTGTACCAAATATTTTATCGCCGGCATCACCCAGACCAGGCACGATATAACCTTGCTCATTTAGATGGCTGTCTAATGACGCGGTATAAATACGAACATCCGGGTGCTTTTCTAAAACCGCTTCTACTCCTTCCGGAGCAGACACCAACACTAAAACTCGGATGTCTTTACAGCCCTTTTCTTTGAGCATATCAAGTGTGGCGATCATGCTGCCACCAGTGGCCAACATAGGATCGATAACAACCGCAATGCGTTTATCGATATCGCCGACAAATTTGTCAAAATAACTGACTGGCTCTAGTGTTTCCTCGTTACGATATAAGCCAACCACACTCACTTTGGCGCTGGGGATCAGGTCCAGCACACCGTCAAGCATGCCAATGCCAGCCCGTAATATAGGAATAACGGTGACTTTTTTACCTTTCAGGCGCTGGGCCTGGATTGACTCACCGTTCCAACTTTCTATCGAGTAACTCTCTAACACAAAGTCGTTGGTCGCTTCGTAAGTGAGTAAAGTGCCTAATTCGTTGGCAAGTTCCCGAAAGCTTTTGGTCGATATGCCGGATTTTCTCATTAACCCCAGTTTATGTTGTACAAGGGGGTGTTTGATAACTTGTAATCCCATACTGCTCGCTCAAAATTAATCGAATAACTTTAATATTATCAAAAGATAGCTAAAGCCGCGGTAATTTTCTCATTGCCCATAGACCAATCACAGGCCCGGGTAACAACAACAACGTGACCCATTCACTATAAAGTGGCCATAAACTGCTGGTTAACCAAATGGCAGGAATGGTTAACGAAAAGCCAATTGCATTCATTATAGCTAATGCTGAGCCGATTGTTTGCCTGGGGGAAAATTGTGCTGCAAGAGCAGAGAACTGTGGAGAGTCTGCAATTACCGTTAAGCCCCAAATGAATAGTACGACAAGTACTAGCCATCCAGGAAGGCCGTCAATTAATGGATAAGCCAAACAAATTAAGCCTGAAGTGAACAACGCTATTCTGGCAACGTTAACTCCACCGATTTTTTTACTGACCAAGCCCCCGGCAATACAGCCCACCGAGCCAATTGCAATGACTGTGAATGCTAGCCAGGGTAGCAATGTCATTGACAGATTCAGCTCCGCTAAGGGTTGTAACAACAGCAGCGGTGCCAGCATCCAAAAGGCGTAAAGCTCCCAGCAGTGTCCAAAGTAGCCTACAGCAACGGCTTTGAAGCTGGGGCTTGAGAACGCCTTTAAGCCAGATTTTAATGCTGCCGCGCTGGCCACTGAGGGTAAATGAGGACCATTTCCGAGCCAGCCAACTATCAGGCCACCGGAAATAGCTAACACTGAAGCCAGCAGTAGAGGGAGTTCCCAGGCGAAATTTATAGTCGCGCCTCGCATCAAATGGGGAAGAGCCGTGCCTAATGTTAGCATTGCTAGTAACCAGGCAAGCGCACTGCCAGCATAGCGGGGCACCCAGGAAATCACCAGTTTCATACCCAAAGGATAGATACCCGCCAGACAGAGCCCGGTAAAGAAGCGTAGCATCCAGCCGGTGGTGAAGTGCTCTATGCCCACAATAAATAGCGCGTTGACCAAAGCGCCTGCAATACTGGCCACTAAAAATATGCGACTGGCACGATATTTATCAGCGAGACCTGTCAAAGCAATAGTTAAGGTACCGACAATGAAGCCTAATTGAACGGCTAGCGTTAAGCTGCCTAAATCTGCTTCGGTTAGCTGCTGTTGTGCTGCTAACGACAACCAGACACCGTTAACACTGAACCATAATGAAGTGCCGAGCAGTTGTGACAGGATAATGAGGGGTAAAGCAAGTTTCTGCCTGACGTCCGATGTCATTGTTTTACCTCGTTTGTAGCCTGACAATCTGCTAATTTATGCTATTTAACCAGCATTTTAAGGAGGTCTATGATGAAACTGACCGTCGAAATTAGCAAGTATCCTTTAGCAGATGACTATCTTGGTCCAATAAAAGGTTTTATTGATGAGCTGAATAAAGATAGCGAGCTGAAAGTTATTACTAACACCTTAAGTACTCAGGTATTTGGTGACTACGACGATGTAATGGCCGCTTTGCAGCGGTGCATAAAATGGTCCTTTGAGCGCTATGGTAAAGTTGTTTTCGTGTGTAAATTTCTACACGGTGACTTGAGCCCAGAGCAGGACTAGCAACTAGGTTCGCATCGGTATGACGCGATTGCGGCCAAGCCGTTTCGCGTCATATAGGTGACGGTCAGCGGTTTCCAGCAGGTCACTGCGACGCATCCCCGACTCCAGAGCCGCAACACCAAAAGACGCGGTAATCCCTTCAATGGTTTGGTTACGGCGGCGATCATAAACCGTTACTTTTTCTAATGCCCGACGAATGTTTTCCGCTTGATGTATTGCTTCTGAGAGACTCGTATCGCGCATTAAGACGGAGAACTCTTCTCCGCCAAAACGAAAGGGAGTGGCTTTTTCTTTGCACTTTTCCTGTAATCGCTTGGCAATTGCTTTGAGTACTCGATCCCCCATCTGATGACCGTATTTATCGTTAATGACTTTAAAGTAATCGACATCGATCATTATGAGCGAGACTTTCTGCTCCAGTTTTATGGCGGCCAGCTCACTGTCAAGGTACCGGCGGTTGTATAACCCAGTGAGTGCGTCATAAAACACATCTTTCTGACTTTTCTGAAGTTCAGCACGCAACCGGGTAACTTCTTGTTCCGCGCTTTTTAATGCAGCCGCGAAGTCTAATGTGGAATTACGAATAAACTGCGCTTCTTTTACCATGGAGCGAACCAAGTGCATCACTTCGTCCATAGACCAGCCTTCTTTCTCAACTTTACTGAGATCTTCAAGCCGAGAGTCCATAGACTGTTTAAAGCCCTCTGTATCGGTTTGAGTGTCGAGGACCGTTTGCGAAAACTCAGTGAGCATCGCTTCAACACTTTGGCGAAGTTGCCAGGCATTAAGCTCTTGTTTGTCAGCCACATGTTTGCGGTAAAGCTCTCGAGTGTATATGTCGGAAAAAGCGCGACCCTCAGCGAGTGCCCCTTCAATTTCCTGGTTAAGCTCGCTGTTCTGATTATCTACATAAGCATACCAAAGGGCATAATTGGTGGGGATAGCCGGCATCTTATGTTTAAGCAGCAGTGGAATCGTCTTTTTTAGTGTTTTAAACGACCGATCAAGCGAGTCATTCATCGCAAACCCTCTTAAAGAGTCTATTAATTATCATCCTTACGTTAATAGACAACCGGTTAGATTACTTTGCTCATTTAATTAGGCTTGTCTTTTGCGACCGTGGCGTTCCAGTTAATAGCCTGCCAGCGATCGTTACGATGAACAAACACACCGGTGTTGTAGAACCGTGCAGTAACCTTGTCATTGGTTGCCGAGGTTAAAGTAAAGTTGACGATAACTGCTTCACCCAGTGGTTTAATCTCAATATCTTCTGCGCCGTACCAGGTGTTTACCTCTTCTGGGTTAGTGGCTTCAACGCCCTGGAGACCATTCATTAATGTATCTTTGTCGTATCGGCTGCCGCGAGAGCTGGTGTAGGTTAGTCCGTCGGCCCAAAACTGAGCATGGGCTTTTGGGTCATTGATGCTGGCGCCATATAAAAACGTTTCGATAGTTTTAGTCAGTTGCTGTTTAAGGTCGGCTTCAGCAGAGGCAGTCCATGAACACAGGCTGATTAACCACAACAGAATGAGTTTGCGCATATTAGAATTCACTTTGTTACACTGATAAGCATTAAGGCTGGCACTTTCTCCCGGCAAAAGCAACGCTTTCAGAAGGAACTCATATGTACGCTCAAACTCAGCTAAACCTGTCGCCACATCACCGCGGTTTTCATTTGATTAGTGCCGATATTGAGCGCGCTATTACAAAGCTGCCTAAGATTAACTGTGGGTTGCTACATATCTTTATTCAACATACATCAGCATCATTAACCATTAATGAAAACGCGGATGCAACGGTTCGAGAGGATTTTGAAAGCCATTTTAACCAAATGGTGCCAGAAAATGCGCCTTACTATAAGCATACTTTAGAAGGGCCTGATGATATGCCGGCGCATTTAAAATCAAGCATTCTGGGTAGTAGTGTTACCGTACCGGTAACTGATGGTCGTTTAAACTTGGGAACGTGGCAGGGCATTTACTTATGTGAGCACCGCGATCACGGGAGTCCCCGGACCTTGGTGCTTACGTTACATGGAGAGTGACAGGTCTAAGTTGAAATAAACTCATCGAGCAAACCAACGACACGGTCCGAGGTTGCGATTAACTCTTCTACCATTGCTTCAAGCCGATCGTGGCCAACATTCTGCTTGGCTTGCGCAAATATTTCCCGGCCTAACTGATGAACTTTAGGGTGAACATTATTATACAGTTCCGAAAAGTTCGGCTTATCGGACAATAGTTCCTGACCGTGACGTGAGTCGAGAAATTTTCCAAGTCGACATTGAGTGTGGTCTTTTAACTCAGCGTCGGTCAGTGATGTTTGGCCGAAAATTGCGTAGCGAATGACCTTATCGACCCAGACAATATGATCGGATTTAGCCAGCCGTAATAGCATTGCTGGCTCAGTATCTGGTAAATACTGGAGCGCTGTTAACTGATTTTCCCTTAGCTGGCGCATCACCTTTGCAATGTCGTTAAAAGAGCTGTTGGCGGTCTTAACCGCATCAGAAACATGTTGCAAGCGGCTAGCCATCTCGCCAGCGACATTTGATTGCTCTCGTGTAGCAGATGACACTTCCGAGGTCGCCGATAAGCTCTCCTTTGCAGAGTTCTTTGCGCGCTCCAGGATGCTACACACCTGTTCACGGTCCTCTCTGGACTCTGATAAAGCTTGATTGCTGGTTTCAATAACGGACTCTATGTCACGCGCGCCCTTGACCACGTCATTTACTATAGTATCAATTTCTGTTGCTGCCTCGGAGCTGCGGTTGGCAAGTTCCCGGACGGCATCGGCTACGACCGAAAAACCTCGGCCAGCTTCACCGGCTCTGGCTGCTTCAATTGCTGCATTCAACGCAAGCAAATTGGTTTGATCGGCTATTTCATTGACGGTTTGAGTGAGGTGAGTAATGCGTTCGGTTTGACTGACAAATGCACGAGTGTGCTCGGTCACTTGCGAAACGGAGGCTTCGACATCACTCATGTGTTGTACTAGCGTTTTTAGTTTGGCTAATCCGTTGTCTGCGTCTTGAGCCGATGTTTCAGCCGCACTAAGGACTTGTTCAGCGTAGGCGGCAACCTGCGTCGCTGACGATGACATTTCTTCGACAGCGGTGGCAAGTTGTTCAGAATCAGATTGCAGGCCACTTATTTGCTCTTGAAACGTTAGGCCTTCACGACCAAAACGCACTACATTACGTATAGAATCAATATTAGTGTCAGCAATTGAGGCTAGGTTAGTTTTAGATTGCTGATTTCTATATAGTGGCTGCATCCAGTCTGGAGCTTCGGATTCCGGTAATGTTCCTTGACTAAAAGCTTCTAAATAGGATTTTACTTTTCCCTTGGTTAACAACATTATCGCGACCTAAGACCTTACTAATATTAAGGTTATTGTGTCATAATGAGTCAGTTTAGCCAATTAAATAATGAGAACAAAAACGATGGATAGTGACGACTTGCACCGCCGACGGCTGACGTCCGCTAAAGACTCGGATGCGGCAATAGCGAAGATTCAAGGACAAGGGTCTTATAAACTGGCCTTTGCAGATAACGAGTTTTTATTACAGGACGATTTACGTGCCGTCCGTTTGCAGTTGGAATATCTAAAGCCACAATTGGTGCTGGAAAAGCATCAAGTCGATGCCACTATCGTGGTATTTGGTAGTGCCCGCTTTCTACCACCGGAGCAAGCCCAGCATGACTTGCGGATAGCGCAGCAACAGTTAGAAAAAGATCCAGCTAATGATCAGTTAAAGGGCAATGTAAAACGCGCTCAGATAGCCGTGAAAAATAGTGGGTTTTATCAACAGGCTCAGGAGTTTTCCCGTATCGCTACTGAGCACAACTTGCAGCATGAGGATGAAAACCTGATGATTGTTAGCGGCGGCGGTCCTGGTGTAATGGAAGCTGCTAACCGCGGCGCGATGGATGCTGGAGGTAAAAGTATTGGGCTTAATATAGTCTTACCCAGAGAGCAAAAGCCTAACCCTTATATTACACCTGAGTACTGTTTCCAGTTTCATTACTTTGCCATTCGAAAAATGCACTTCTTGCAGCGAGCCCGTGCACTAGTAGCTTTCCCCGGAGGGTACGGCACTCTGGACGAACTATTTGAAACATTAACCCTGGTGCAGACGAAAAAATCAGAGCCGGTTCCTATCGTATTGGTGGGCTCTGACTATTGGCGACGGTTAATTAACTTTGAGGTGCTGGTCGAAGAGGGAACAATCGACCAGCGAGATCTGGAACTATTTCAAGTGGTCGATACCGCAGAAGAAGCCTGGCAGGCGATCTGCCAGTGCTATGCGTTAAAAAATGGAGGTCGAGACTGAACTCGGCGATCAGCTAGCGCCCATGCCGCCGTCAACGCGATATTGGCTGCCGGTAATAAAACTGCTCTCGTCAGAGGCCAAAAACAGTACCAGGTTAGCGACCTCCTCCGACTCGCCATAACGACGTAATGGGATCCCGCGCTCGAGCTTCTGTTTCGCCTCTGTGGCATGGCCCGGGCTAAACAGTTCCTCGATAGAGCGCATCATTCGCGTATTAATTGGGGATGGATGAACCGAGTTAACCCGGATGCCCTGAGCTGCCACTTCTAGCGCCGCGCATTTCGTCATACCCACTACCGCATGTTTAGAAGTCACATAAGGAGCCGCCGTCGGTGTGCCATCGAGGCCGGCGACCGAAGACATGTTAATGACGCTACCGGAACCGGCTTTCTGCATTGCGGCTAACACGTACTTAAGACCCAAGAAAGAGCCGCGCACGTTAACCGCCATTAACTGGTCAAAGTCTTCCATCGATTGTTCGGTGATTGGACCTATCTTACCCTCGACACCGGCATTATTAAAAAACACATCGATACGGCCAAACTGTTCAATGGTTTTAGCCACGTAATTACTTACGGCCTGCTCATCAGCGACGTCCGCAACAAGCCAGATAACATCCTTTGAATCTAAGTTTTCGGCGGTCTCTTTAAGAGCTTGTTCATTCACGTCGACCAGCACTAGCTTGGCCCCATGTTTTAGAAAAAGCTCTGCGGTCGCTTTGCCTATACCCGCAGCGGCACCAGTAATAATGGCCACTTTACCGTTCAAACGCTGTTCCATTATTTGCATCTCCTGAAAAAAGTTAAACCATTGGCTTAGTACCTTTACCACTATTACTGGATCGTTGCCAGAGGCTTGTAATACGGGCCGATCTAACAATGAGCCAAGTCAATCCAAATAGCCCGATCGCTAAACCAAGTGCGAGCCAGCGGTTGTAGGTTGTTGCTGAATAAACCCCGCCATTACCGACTGGAACGGCTTGTTGCGGCATTAATGGTAAGCCATGACGTTCGGCCATGGTCTTAATGCCAATAAAATGAATGCCGGGAATGCTTTCTTGCAGGAAGTACCCCATCACCGTTTCTACGGCAAATGCTCTGGCAGGTGCATCGGTCTGTAACCCTGAGCGGAACATATCATCAATACCCGGGGGTCCAACCACAGTTGCACCACCACCCACGTTAATATAGGCGGCATAATTGCGCTCGGTTGAATACTCCCTGAAAATAGCAATACGGTCTGCCACTGCTTCCTGATAGTTTGCCGGATCGATAAACTTAACATCAGCACGTTCGATAGTTCTGCGAATAGAGGCTATACCTTGATCAGGGATACCAATACCTCTGTCTTCGATTCCGCCAATCGAGGCATACTGGGTCTTTAACGAAATAACACCGGCATCGCGAAGTTGACGCTCCATATCAAGCCAAAGAAAGTTAGGAACATTAGCCCCCCATTGCGAAGAAGAAGCCGAAGCAACAATAACCGCGTCGGCCTCCATAGCCTCCAGAGCGGAGTAAACCGCAAGATTCAATGCTGGAAAAGAGCCTGATACAGTTGTTGCAACGAGGTCGCCTTTTTTGACTCCTGCTTCTGCAAGTAACTTAGCGGCAACTGCGGCCCAGTTCGGGTTAATCGTGGTCTGCTTGGATTCCCGGCCACCATGGTTGGTGGTGACGATGCTATTCTCCAGTCCGACAAGCCCAGAACGTTGCGGATCGAACTCGGGATTTATGGGAGATATTTGTGCTCGTAAAGGCTGCAATACTTTCATGCCTTCGCGCATGATTTTTGCGGCGTTTACCATGGTTGCATAGTTTTCTTCGACAACCGGATCACGCTGTTTCATTTTTTCTGCCGCTACCATCGCGATGATAGCCATGACGATTAAAAATATAAGCCCCCAAGTAGGAACTCCGGACGAACGCCAATATATTTTTGTAAAGCTACTCATTAGGAACTCCTGTTACCAACCGGGCATCTGAAATGCTTGGCTTGCTTCGTACATTTGCAGTGATTCTGGCATGATGACTATTAACGCCAGGCGAACTAATATTGCTGTAACAGCCAGCCCGCATAGCGTCTGCAATACGCCTTGTCGCTCAAACCAAATGGCGATTAAGCCGGGAATGATATAGCCGATGATGCTGCTCTCCATAACTGACATCATAACGGTTGATTCCAGCATGCCCACTTGAGCCTGAGCGCCACCACCGCCCGCAATCATTTGTAAATCGGCCCAAGTCACCAGGTTCCCGATAAACAAATCGAATAAGCCGGCAATCAGGTACCCGGTTAAAATCATGATGATGGTCTGACGACGCCCGTAAATAATGGCGAAACTAGCAATTACTTTAACGATTAGATAAGTCACTAAGGCGGCGAACAAAGTTAGTGACAAACTGAGAGGGTCGGTTAATTGCAGTGCAACATAGCCTGGGACAACAAGCCCTCCAGCGGCCAGACCTAAAGTCTGAGTGAGCAGTAAGGTAAAAAATAAACCAATACCGATAGCTACGGCCAGGATATTAAGCGCAATCATAATTCTTCCTCTTTTACGGCACGGTTTTGGAAAAAGCGAGCGACCTCTTCGCCGCCACCATGAATATTACACATGCCAACAACCAGCGCTTTGCCGCCGGATTCTTCTAATATTGTTTCAGTGATATCGGTAGTTTCCGCGTTTTCCATAACCAGCAACTTCTCTGGGTCAAGGCCATGCTTGACGGCATTGCGGACGAAAATAAAAGAGCCTGAGCCAATCAGGATATATTTGTCGGCTTTTGTCCAGTTGACGGTTTCTACGGCCATTTGCTGAGACCGGTGAGGGCGATCGGCGCGACAGTTAATAAGCATGATTGTTCGTCTGTCTTCGCCGTATTTACTAACCATATTCTCCCATATCCGGCCTGTTGATTCGGGATCGTTAGCAGCAAATGCGTTAACAAAGATAATTTCGCGGCGAAAATAACTGATGTGTAAAACCTGCATTGCGCCCGCTTCAGGTTCTAGCTGAGTCATGCCCTCCAGAGCTTTATCACGGTCAACACCTAAGTATTCACAGATATTCAACGCCAAGGCGATATTCTCTGCGTGCTCAGCGTAGCGAAACTTATTCAGGGTATCTTCAGAAATAGCGGAGACTTCATCTTCGCTGACCCCATGCAGTTTGGATTGACGATCTTTGCAGGAGTGCTCAAAGGTGCCCAGTAGATTTCGCTCGGCGGTGAATAGATTTCCTTTGACCGGGGTGCTTCCTGCCAATGCCAGCGCTACTTCTTCCTCTCCTGGTCCCATTACATCCAGATGGTCGGCCCGGGCGTTGGTGATCACGCCGACATTGGAATGAACCATGCGCAGCTCGCTCAGTGATTGATATTGAGGCTGCAAGGCCATGCATTCCATGACCACAACTTCTGGTTTTAACGAGGCCATGCGTTTTAAAGTGCGCATTTGCTCGATAATATTGGCGCCACTAATACGATATATCGGGAATTCGCGACCGTCGGGGTCGGTAATGGCGGCGGCTGAGCCAGTTGTTTTAGCACAGGTGCGCTTGCCTCCGGCTCTCAAACCGGCCGCAATTAAACGAGTCACACTGGTTTTACCGCGAGTTCCGTTGACATGAATCCGGACCGGAATTTTGCGCACTAGCAGTCTGTGCTTGAATGCTTCAAGTCCACCCGCAAGGACTAGCACCAGCCAGAGACCCGCAACAATGGCAAGCATTACTGGAATGTCCATAAGCGCCCTCCTTAACATACAAAAGTGTATGTTAAGGTTTTAGCGAATTTCGATAGAAAAGACCAATGACTTTAGCGATCTTTACAATAAATAGAGCCTAGTTATTGTCTAACAGCGGGGCTAAAACCTCCGGGTCACCGTCAATTTTGGTCATTAGTTCCAGCCCGAGTAATTGAGCCATAAAAGGATAAATATGAATATTGCTAAAGCGTGGCAACTCGGCTTGTGTGTTTAAGCCAGGGCCTGCAGCAATAAATATACCGTCCATCTCGCGTTGCGAGTGATACCCGTGAGTTCCGCCATCCGAGCGCTTTTCCGGTGGGCGAGTGGCAAAGGTTACCGGCGCGTCAGTACCAAGAATAATTGCGGGTTTTCTCGGGCCGTCTCCCACGCCAAGCTCCGTTAACACGGATGGTGGTTCGATATAAAAGCTCTTTTCCGGCATTGCACTCAGTTTCGTTTTAAGCTTTTCGATATCTTCTGGAGTTGTCTGCGAGCGCGGATAAATTAAAAAACGCGTTTGTGAATTCACAGTTTCGAACAGTTGCGGATTTATTGGTAATGACTTGGGTTCAATCATCGCCGCGGCGGTTATTTCGCTCATACCGTGGTCTGAGACTAAAATTAAATTAACCGGTTCATCGATCTCGTTGTTCAAACGCTGCCAGAGCTCTCCGATCAGTTGATCAATGTGCTGAACCGCGCCTTTTACTTGCTTAGAGTTGGGGCCAAAGCGGTGCCCCATTGAATCAACAATGGAAAAATAACCGGTAACTACGCGGGGCCGGGCTGCTTCCGGTAGTTTTAACCAGTCGATAATTTGATCGACCCGCTGACGGTTAGGTGTCGGCGTACTGTAATGGTAAAAGTAACTTGGCGTCCGGCCGTTAATTCGAGCCGATGATTCGGGCCAAAAGAAGGTGGCCGCCTTGACGCCCTGAAACTCGGCCAGATTCCAAATTGGTAGTGTCGTTAACCAGCTGCTGTCCTCAACACCATCACCCATTCTATAATGTTGTTCGCGTTCCATATCGTAAAAATTGTTATCGACGAGACCGTGATTCGAGGGGTACTGGCCAGTAACAATCGACAAATGGTTGGGAAAGGTTTTAGCAGGGTAGACCGGGATTAGCCCGTCGCTACGTACCCCGTTACTGGCGATTTCAGCGATATTTTGGGCGTCATGTTTTTCAATATAATCGTGGCGAAAACCATCAATCGAAATTAACACCACGGTTTGCTCTTCGCTGTTAGCCTGGCTGGTGAGAGTTATCAGTAGCAGCATTACTGCAGTTAAAAGTCGCATTATTCATCCTTACCGGGGTTAGCACTATGCTTTTTTAACAAATTCAGATTTCAGTTTCATGGCACCAATGCCATCGACTTTACAATCAATATCGTGATCGCCGTCTATCAAGCGAATATTTTTTACCTTGGTGCCTACTTTGACCACGGTAGAAGAACCTTTAACTTTTAGGTCTTTAATCACTGTTACGGTGTCACCGTCAGTCAGCGGTGCGCCATTAGCGTCTTTATAAATGGGTTGTTCATCGGTGCTGGCCGGTTCTTGATCCGACCATTCATGAGCGCACTCTGGGCAAACGAGTAAGTTACCATCGTGGTAAGTATAGGTTGACTGACACTCCGGGCAAGCGGGGAAGTCGCTCATGATTGTTTCCTTGAAAATAAAAGACGGCAGTCTACTCTACTTTAACCTTAACGTCAGCGTCTTCAGACAAACACCAGTACTACGACTGTGGTAACGATGGCGAGCAATACGTTGAGAACTGCGCCTTCGCGCGCCATTTCTTTTATCGTGATTCGGTTGGACGCGAAAATAATTGAATTTGGTGGTGTTGCCACTGGCATACAAAAAGCACAGCTACAGGCGATTACGGCCGGTATCATTAATATTTCGATGGGTAAATTAAGGGCGCTGGCGGTTGCCGCAAGTATTGGCATTAGCAAAGTGGCAGTAGCTGTATTCGATGTCACTTCAGTTACAAAAGATACAGAGACAGACAGGATAAAAATCAGCAGCCAAATGGGTAATCCACCCAGTGCGGTTAATGATTCACCAATCAGTTCTCCCAAGCCACTTTGCATAACTCCTTTGGCGAGACAGATCCCGCCCGCAAATAGCAATAAAATGCCCCACGGAATATCTTTGGCTAAACTCCAATTAAGCAGTTTTTGTGTAGGGCCCTTGCCAGATGGAATAATAAACATCGCGACGACACCGGCTAAAGCAACAGTGGCATCGTTTAGGCTGGATAATCCTAAGGCCGCAGTCCAGCCTCCAAACGGGCTGGTGCGAGTTACCCATAAAATAACGACTCCGGCAAACACCAGCAAGACACGCTTTTCATAAGAACTGATTGGGGGGTTATCGGGTAACACCAGAGGCTTGTTGAGCTTTACGTTACGCGTTAGCCATAATGCGATAATGGGTAAGCCAAGTATCACAATCGGTAGCCCGATACCGAGCCAACGGGTAAAGCCGAATTCGTTACCCGAAATATTTTGGTAGATGGAGGCAAAGATTAAATTGGGCGGGGTGCCAACTAGCGTCGCGATTCCTCCTAGCGAACCGGAGTAGGCCAGGCCTAATAGTAACGCTCTTTGAAAGTTGGCGTCATCGCTGGCATCAATCAAGGCCAGAGCAACGGGTAATAATGCTAAAACACTGGCCGTGTTTGATATCCACATGGATAAAAAGGCAGTGGCAAGCATAAAGGCAATAACCACTTTTTTACCGCTACCCGCTCCAATTTTGCTAACCAACCCTAATGCAATGCGCTTGTGTACACCGCTGGCTTCAACGGCTTTCGCCAGCATAAATGCGCCCATAAACAGAAGGATGATATTATCCCCCAGAGCGACGGCGGCTTCGGCCGGATCCAAAATTCCAGCTACCGGCAGTAAAACAAACGGTAGCAGAGAAGTTACCGGCAATGGAATGCATTCACTGATCCACCACCATGCAACCCAGATTACAACGGCCAGTGTTAGTGCGGCTGGCGCTGGCATCGCTAATGTGGTGCTGACTATAAAGGAAATAGCGGCAAGTACTGGACCAAGAATAATATGCTTCATGATTTCTTTAATTGATCATTACTCGTCTGTCGAGTGTAATGTAATGATTGTAAAAAGAAACCAGAAGAGGTGCTCGTGAGAGAAATCGTTGTACTGCATGAGAACGAAGAATGGTTGGTACCATTGCGTGAAGAGCTTAAAAAGCGTGGCGTAAAAGCCACCGAGTGGTTTTTGAACGAAGGGCGGGTGCCTTACACCGAGCTGCCGGAAGATTCCGTTTACTATAATCGCATGAGTGCGTCTTCTCATACGCGTGGGCACCGCTATGCTCCAGAGTTAACAAAGTTAGTGCTTACTTGGCTGGAAAGCAAGAACAGAACCGTTGTTAATGGTAGCCATGTACTAGCCTTGGAGATTTGTAAACTATCACAATATGCGGCGCTGGAACGAGCGGGGTTACGAGTTCCAAAAACTCACGCTGTGGTCGGTAGCGGTGAGTTACTAGCTGCGGCAAAAGCATTTAATCAATGGCCATTAATTTTGAAACCCAACCGCGGTGGCAAAGGACTTGGTGTGCAGCGGTTCGGCACACTCGATGAATTTGCCAAGTTTCTAGAACACGAGTCATTAGACGAACCGTTAGATGGTACTTGGTTGCTACAGGAATATATACAACCGAAAGCACCTCATATTACCCGTGCAGAATTTGTCGGTCAGAACTTTGTTTATGCGGTGCAGGTAAATACTCAGGGTGGCTTTGAATTATGCCCGGCGGATAACTGTGCCATTGAAGATAAGTTCACTATTACCAAGCGTTTCAATGATCATGAGATTATTAGAAACTTAGAAAGCTTTTTACGCAGCAACGATATTGATGTAGCAGGTGTTGAGTTTATTGAGAACCAACAGGGAGAACTGTTTGTCTACGATGTGAACACTAACACCAATTACAATCAGGCAGCGGAACAACGTGCAGCGGTTAAAAACACCGGCATGGGGGCTTTGGCTGAATACCTCATTGATTTAGCGGAATAATAAAATGGCCCCGCTAACGGGGCCATCTTATCACCAGGGAAAAGCTTTACTTAAAAGTTGTATTCAAAACCAAGCGAAGCGGTTTGTGGTTTGTTCGGACGCGCTCCGTGTGGTGAACGAGCAACAATCTTTTGCTGATCAAAGACATTTTCTAATTTAAAGAAAACACTCATATTGCTGTTAAGTTCGTAACGGCTGACCAAATCAGTCACAAATAGTGACTCCGTTTTATTAAAACGATTGTCGTCTCTGTTGCAGCCGACGTTAACGCACATATCGTCGATGTACTTAGCAACGACGTAGTTTACCCAACCTTTGTTGTTGTCCAGAGTGACTCGCGCGCTAAAGGTATTTTGTGGGATATCGTTAAGCTCATCACCATCACGCAGGCCAGCAGCGTTATTCTTACTAATCTCACCGTTGGTGTAGGTGTAGGCGAGCTCTACCGGCATCAAAAACTGACCCAGTTCAAAGGTGTTGCTAGCCTGAAGCTCAAGACCTGAAACTTCTGACTCACCCAGGACATAAGAGCCTGATTCGGCGCCGTTTTCGCATGGGTTTGCAATAGAGCATTGCTGAGTCGTATCGCTAAAGTCACTGTAAAAACCAACTGCTTCAGCGAAAAACTCGCCTTGGGTGAAACGCAATCCGGCTTCATAATTGGTGCTGGTTTCCGGTTGTTGGTTAGCCTTAGCGCCGCCACCTAGCGGTGAAAAACCCTTATGCACGCCAGCAAGCATTTGCCACTGTTCACTCACATCATAAGTGAATGAGACGCCAGGCAGCCACTCGCTGCTGTCATTAGAGCGCGTGCTATCTAACTGATTGCGTTGAGTATCAGCGAACTGGTTACGATAGGACTCGACGTCCTCGTAGCGCAGTGCCATATGCACGGTTAGAGCCTCGTTGGCCTGCCACCGGTCGGTTAACCAAAAGCTCATTGCGTCAGCACCTTCCAGTCGGTTATTGCCACCAGTAGGAGCGATCTCATTTTGATAGACAAGGCTGCCATTAATTTGGTCATAAACCGCAACTGGCTGGAAGCGATCCATTTCGTCGCTGTGATCGCGAAGTCCAGCTTCGATAGTATGAGCGTCAAGCGCCCATTGAGCGTTAACTTCCAGGCCTTTTGACTCATAGCTACGGTTGTTGTTTTTGTATTCTAAGCCCAGTTCGTCCATTTGCCCGCGTAAAATGGCGAGTGCTTGCATATCACCATTATTAGCAGCAGAAACGTAAGCGTTACCGCCGTCGAGCTTGAACCAGTTGCGAGCGAACTCGTTATAATAACCAACGGCGTTAAGTGTTAAGTTGTCTGTTGCGTCAAAGCTGTAATGAACACTGTAGCCTTTGTGCGAATTGTCCATTTGGTCAATTTCGGACAAACCATAGCGCCGATTTTCGTTTGCAGCAAAATCAATGTCGGCTAGTCCTAAATAGGTTTCGTTACTCTCTTCTTCGGAGTATTGTAACTTGGTCATCAACTGACTGCGGTCACCGGTCCACTGCAATTTGGCAACGTAATCTTGAATTGTAAAGCCAGCATCTCGCTCTGAACGGTCGATATTTTTAAAGCCATCGCTATTGCGCTGAACCGTTTCTATTAAAAAACCGAATTGGTCATTGGTACCGCCGACATGGGCATGCAAATCTTGGCTGCTGTGCTCACCAAATTGTGTCATTACCTGACCACTAAAACTTTCCGGAATTGGAGTCGATACTAAGTTCAGGACACCACCGGTTGTTTGCGGACCGTAACGTAATAAAGGCGCGCCTTTTAATACTTCTACCGCGGACATGCGCAATGTAGTCGGAAAGTAATAAGCTGCTGGATTCGAGTAAGGTGCAGGAGCCATCATAATGCCATCTTCAAGCAGTGTTACTTTACTAACACGCCCGGCTGTTGCGGCACGAATACCAATATTAGGTCGCAAGCCCTGTCCGTCTTCTTCACGGACGTAAATGCCCGGAATTGTTTTCATCAATTGGTTAATATCGGTTGGTACTTCAATGCGCATTTGTTCTTCGTCAATGACTGCGCTTGAGCCTGCAGTGCTGCGAGAGTCTGTTTTAGTGCCAATTATTTTTATTTGTTCAATTGAGTCTTCAACTGAAAGGTTATCATCGGGGCCCGCAATAGCAGCGGTGCTTAATGATGCCAGAACGGCTAAAGCAATGGTGTTTTTATTCATCGTTAACCCTGTTTACGCTAAGTTAAAAGTGGTTTTAGTTTTATGAAATCGGGCGTAATAATAATCACAATGAGAATAATTCGCAATAGTGTTTATTGATGTTCGTCTAAAATTCCTTTCTTAACGTAGTGGTAAACAGTAAAATTGCGATTTAACGAGAAGGAGTTTATGTGAAAACGGCAGGACTAGCGGATAACGAGCAACACCGTACGGAATTATTAAAACAACTAAATATTCTGGATAGTCAAAAAGATACGGGTTTCGACCAACTAGTGGAGTTAACCGGATTACTTTTTTCAAGTTCTATGGTGGCTGTCTCTTTTGTTGATAAAGAACGGCAGTGGTTTAAGTCTTCGATAGGGCTGAATATCTGCGAGACCACTCGTGATGTGTCATTCTGTGCGCATATTGTTGAGAAACCGCAGGTAATGGTGATAGAAGACGCCATGCTCGATGACCGGTTTTTTGATAATCCATTAGTCACCGAACAACCATTTATCCGTTTTTACGCAGGCGCTCCCATCAGACCTTTCGACAATGAAGTGCTGGGAACTTTGTGTCTTATGGATGATAGGCCACGTACATTTAGCGCTGAAGAGCAGCGTGTTTTAACACTTTTAGCGGCACAAGCTGAGCAGTTAGTGCAGCTGCATTCAGCACGGTTACAGATTTCATAGTCGGCTTTTAAAACAAGCAAGGGGACAAGCGTGTACAGATTATATATGGGTTTGATAATCATGTTGCTTGCCGGCTGCACTCAGACTGGGTCTGAAAATTCCACCGGTATAACTTATCATTGCGGCCTTCAGTCATTAACGGCAACCTTTGATCAGAACCAGGTGGTATTGAATATGCGTGGTGGGCAGCAGCAACTGCAACAACTGCCGGCGGCCTCTGGTAGCAAGTACCAGAACAAAGACGGTACTACCGTTTTTTGGTCTAAAGGGCACGAAGCTCAGGTAACCTGGCGCGGCGAACAACTCCCATTATGTATCGAATCCAGTTACCTACCGAATAATGTTGCTTTTCGTGGTAATGAACCGTTTTGGTTACTGACTTTTAATGGTCAACAGGCAACGCTTACCACTCCCGAAAAGGAGCAGCAATTTTCATTAGCAGGCGAGCGGCAAAAGGCGACTAACATAAACTCTGGTGATAACCAGTGGCAGATTGAAACGACAGCCGGCCACCAGTTAGAGGTCACCGATAAACTTTGTTACGACTCAATGAGTGGCATTGCATACCCTTATCAGGTGACCCTACTGCATGGTGGCAATCAACTGAAGGGTTGCGGTGGACAGACTGAACAACTGATTCAAGGTAAACCACTGTCGGTAAAATCTATGTCTGGTTATACAACGACAATAGCCCAAACAGCAGAGCTGCAATTTTTACCCGACGGCCGGCTAGTCGGTTCGGATGGCTGTAATCGTATTTTTGGACATTACAGTCTTCAGGGGGAAATAGCTCGGTTGAATATTGCTGGCAGTACCAAACGTATGTGCTCCGCTAAAACCATGGCATTTGCACAAAGTTTTACCGAACTATTGAATAACATTTTAAAAATTGACATAAAGGAAAAGGATATAGTGATCAAGGCACAGCAGGGTCAGCATCTTACCTTGAGTAGTCAGTAGATAGCGAAACCGCAGGCGAGGTTACTAGTGCAGTTAAAAAAATATACCGATTACGGGCTCAGGGTGCTGATATATCTGGCGGCTAAGCAAGAAGCTCGTCTGGTGACTATTGATGAGCTAAGCCGTACTTTTAATGCGCCACGAAACCATTTGAATAAAGTCATACATCAACTGGGCAAGGAAGGGTTTATAGAAACTCGCCGTGGTAAGAATGGTGGTTTCCAGCTGGGCATGAAAGCTGAAGATATTCGATTGGATCGCTTAATACGCACGCTGGAAGGCGATGAATTCTGGATCGACTGTCACAATCCTGAGTGTAGTATTTTTCCAGTCTGTGAGTTAAAGCGCATCATTAATGAGGGCAAAGAAGTTTTCTATCGTCACTTGTCCGAATACACTGTGGCTTCGTTGGTCAGTCAGCCCGAAAAAATACGCATATTGTGGCAAACCGAAGCCACTGAATAATAAGCCTTTGGAGGCAAACATAATGATAAAAAAAATAGCCTTAGGAATAACAGCCGCTCTGTTAACAAGCCAGGCGTCAGCCGCTGATTGGCTGCATTGCGGAAAAGTCTTTGATAGTGAATCTGGCGAGCTTAAAGGAGAGCACTACATTCAGGTTGAGGACGGTGAGATTAAACAGTTAACTCAACAGCGCCCCGAAGCTGCCGAGTTAACCGATCTTAGCGCTATGACGTGTTTGCCAGGCTTGATTGATTTGCATGTTCACCTAGACGGACAGTCTGGGCCACAATCCTATTTAAACCGATTTACCGAAGGCCCTGCAGATCTGGCCTTGATTGCTCAGAACTATGGCATGAAAACTTTAATGGCCGGGTTTACTACTGTTCGCAACCCGGGCGACTCTTATAATGTAACTATAGCTCTGCGGGATGCTGTCAATGCGGGCACGGTAATGGGCCCACGGATATACACTGCGGGTAAATCGTTGGCTACGACCGGTGGGCACGCTGATCCAACAAATGGTGTCAAAGATGACCTAATGGGTCGTCCGTCGCCGGTTGAGGGAGTGATTAACAGTTCGGAAGATGCAAAGGAAGCGGTAAGGCAACATTATAAAGAGGGGGCTGACTTTATTAAAATTACCGCCACCGGTGGTGTTTTAAGCATGGCTTCTAGCGGCGAAAATCCGCAATTTACCGAAGATGAACTAAAAGCGTTGATCGATATTGCCGATGATTATAACTTCCACGTTGCTGCTCACGCGCATGGTAAAGAGGGTATGCTTCGTGCGGTCAAGGCGGGCGTGAAAACGATCGAGCATGGTACCTACATGGATGACGAAGTTATCGAGGCGATGAAAGAGCGAGGAACCTACTTAGTTCCTACAATTCTTGCGGGTAAATTTGTTGCTGAAAAAGCGAAAATTGATGGTTACTTCCCCGCCGTGGTGCGGCCCAAAGCAGCAAAAATTGGTCCTTTAATTCAGCAGACTTTTGCAGAAGCTTATGAAGCTGGCGTAAACATTGCGTTTGGCACCGACAGTGGTGTATCGGCGCATGGTGACAATGCATTGGAGTTCCAGTATATGGTTGAGGCTGGGATGCCGGAAGCTGAAGCGATTCAGGCAGCGACTTCGGTAGCGGCCGGAATTCTAAAAAACGACAAGTTGGGTGTTATTAAAGAAGGCAACCTAGCTGACATAGTCGCCGTAAAAGGTAACCCACTGGAAGATATTACCACATTGCAAAACATCGGTTTTGTGATGAAGAACGGCGATATCGTTAAACGTTAGTTAGTCGTCCGAAAACTTAATTTTACCGTCTAATTGGGCGTGGGCATGGTCAGCACTGCGAACTTCGTAGCGGTGCTCATCATCGTCTTCATGTACCCATAGCTGAACTCGAGCTGGTAATACTACTGGACGTTTAAAGTTAACATCAATATGAGTAGCGGCTTGGCCCACTTGCCGCTCGATTTCGGCTTGAGCTCGCGCCATCATGTACATACCGTGAATTATCGGCTTTTTAAAACCAAACCAGCGAGACGTTAAAGCGTGCAGGTGAATTGGATTAAAGTCGCCGGAAACCCTCGCGTAGCGTCGACCCATCCCAGAACCAAGTTGCCAGTGACAGTGGTTTACCCAGCCCGGCTGGGGTTCAAATGCTTTTGTCGCTGTTTTCCGATTGGGTGTCGAAGAAGTCTGCCTGCTCATCACTTGATAGGTGCTCTTGCAAGTAACAACGAGCTGCTTAGCTTGATAGAATTTCACGATAAATTGTGGACGTAACCGGCGTGGCGAGACATCAGGGCCGCGGGCTGGTAATTTTACTATCGCGTCAAGGTTAAAACCGGCCTCTGGATCTATGCGACTATGCTGTTCAAGGGAATTATTAACATGAACCAGCCCGGGAGCTGGCCACGGAAAGCTGTTGTCCAGCATTTGCGCAAGGTGTGTGCGTTGCGCAAGGCAATAGAATAACGCCAGAGGGATGTCGCTGATAAAGCCGCCAAACATCTGTTGGTAGGTGCTTAGCTTTTTATTATCAATTTTTTCGATAAAAAACTGATGCTGTAGCTCAGCTTTTTCGGCTTGCGTATTATCGACGCGATTTAATGTTAGCAACGATTTAACTAACATACTCGGCATAGCGGGTAAGCGTTTATTTGAATTGGCCGGCGTTTCCATTGCGTTACTCTGTCCTCATCATAATTTTGCTACCACCACGCTGACGAATCACATCAATCCGATCGTGCAGTCGATCCTTTAATTCTCGCACATGCGAGATGATTCCAATAGTCCGACCACTGGAGCGAAGCTCCGCGAGTACATCGATAGCGGCATCCAGTGCTTCATCGTCCAGGCTGCCAAAGCCTTCGTCGATAAACAATGTGTCCAGCCGGATTCCCCCGGCATAGCTTTGCACTACATCTGACAGCCCCAGCGCCAGCGCAAGAGCCGCCATAAAACTTTCACCACCAGACAGCGTTTTGGCACTTCGCTGCTGCCCGGTATAGGTATCCTCAACTAATATGGTTAAGCCCCCTGCAGAACGTGCGTCGCTAACAGATTCGTCGCGAATCAGCTGATAGCGTCCGTGGGTCATTTTGGTCAAACGTTGAGACGCAACGCGTAGCACGTCGTCAAGCAGTACGCCGAGCACAAACCGATGCAAACTAAGTCGCTGAGGGTTGGTGCCAGAGGCAACATCTGCCAGAGTTCCACTAACAGCATACCGTTTATGTAGGGTGTCTGCTCGCTTTTTAGTTAAACTTAGCCGCTGCTGCATGTTTTGTAGCTGGCTTTGCTGATCACGTGCCGTTAGCCAACGACTTTCGGCCTCAGAAAATGTTTGCTGCAGTTCGTCCTTAGCTTTCTCTAAAGCAATAGTATCGGGCCGCTGCACACCTTTTAACTGTTGCTCAAGTTCAGCTAAAACACTAGTTACGGTATGTTGCTGTTGCCGAAAAGATTGCAGCTTTTTTTCCAGCTGCTGGCGCTGCTCAGAAGTTAGTAGCGCTTCTCTATACTGCTGCTGTGAGGAAAACCCAAGTTGTTGCCGTTGCTGTATCAGTTGCTGTTCAAGTTTTTCAGCTTCCGCGTTTAAGTCGGCAAGTTGCTTCTCGCCTTCGTTAACCTGTAATTTTTTGGCGGATAGCTGTTGCAGTATTTCTTGCAGCTGCTGGGTTGCTTGCTTTTGCCGTTGCTGATTATCTTGTAATTGTTGCTGCTGCTCTGCTAACCGCTTTTGTAACGCATCAGCATCGCGCATTGCTTCTGGTACTTCTGCTTGTAGCTGCTGCAGGTTTTGGGCAGTCACTTTAAGGTCAAGTTGTTGCTGGTGCAGCTGGTGTGTTTGTTGGTCTAACTGCTCTGAGTCATTATCAGATTGCTGGCGCTGTTGTTTTAGCTGCTTTTGCTCGGTTGATAATTGCTCAAGCTGTTGCTGTTGTTGGTGCTCTTGCGCAGACAGTTGTTGCTCGAATTGTTCAAGCTGTTCTGCGCTTTCTAGCTTGCCAAGTTGCTGTAACTGTTGCTCTAATAACTCTATTTTTTGTTGGGTTTGGTACAGCTCCTGCTCTTTATTCTGTTGCAGCAGCTGTTGTTTTTGGAACGCTTCTCTTGCTTCGATCACTTGCTGATGTTCAATGACTTCATGTTCGTTCGCTAAACTAGGTTCGGGGTGTTGCCGCGAACCACAAACAGGACAGGGCTGACCGGACTCAAGTTGTTGTGCCAGGTTGCTGGCCTGGCTTTGGTACCACAGTTGCTCGAGTTGCTGACTGCGTTGTCCGGCCGCCTGCGTTTGCGATGCAAGTTCCTGTAATTGCTTTTGCTGTTGAGCTGCTTGATCGACAAGAGGTTGTCGTTGTTCGCTTAGCTGTTGATGTTTTATCAGCTGTTGTTTTTGATCCGTTAATCGTTGGCGTTTGATATCTGTATTTTGGTGCTGCGTGATACTTTTTTCGAGCGTTTCGATGGTTTGTTCGGTGTGACTAATTTGCTCTTTTCGCTGTTGCTTTTGTTGCTTAGCCTGATCCACCTTCATCTGCTGTTGATGAACGGCGTCAGCCTGTTGCTGATGTTGTTGTTGCAACTCGGTTAACGATTTAAGTTTGGGCAGCCATTGCTGTTGTTGCTGAATTGATTGAGTCAACTGGCTGTTTTCTTGTTCAAGCTGATCAGCCAGTGCTTTTTCCTGCTCTGCCTGTTGCTGCTTTAAGTCGAGTTCTTCAAGCTGCTGCTGCCAACTGTTAAGCGCTTGCTGCTGTTGTTTTAACCGCTCTTTAACCAGCGTCAGTCGCTGTTCATATGGAACCAGTTGCTGGGCCTGATTCGCACGCTCGAGCTGCTGCTGGATAGCATCAAATTCAGGTTGGCGTTGCTCGAGCTCTGTTTTTTGTTCAGTTAAGCGCTGCTGTTGATTGAACTGTTCAAGACAATGCTGAGCTGCCTGCAATTCTGATAACTTTTTCTGAAACCTGTCAGCTAGCATCTTTTTGTCATTTTCTAATGCTTGTACCTGCTCAGAAAATTGGTTTAATTTCCAGTTCAGCTGTTGCTCATCTTCAGCATCTGCCTCATCCAATAATGCCGCTAGGGTCTGCTGATGTTGGCGCATTTGCTGGCGAATATCTTTTGCCTGTTCCTTAAGTTGTTCTTCGATATGTTGGTAGCGGTGAGTTTGAAAAAGTTGAGCAAATATATTTTCGCGTTCGCCAGCGTCAGCGGTCAGCAGCTCTCTAAATTTGCCCTGGGGTAACACAACAACTTGTCTAAATTGATCCGCTTTTAGTCCAATTATTTGTTCGAGCTGAGCTGTTACCTCATTAACTTTTCGGCTTGCCAATAACTGTTTGTCAGCCGCATCAAGCTCTAGCGTCGGCTCTACGTCTGTTTTGATTTGCCAGAGATTAGCGCTGGCTCGTTCCTCTTTATAACCTTCGCCACGAAGCTTAGGGCGTTGCTGAGTTGGTGTGCGTTGTACGTGATAACAGCGGTCGCCTATCGAAAAAACAAAGTTAACCTGGGTGATGAGATCGGCGGCCGCATGATGGCACCGCATTTGTTCACCTTGTCTTTCAGCACCGGTTGTTTTGCCAAATAGTGCGTAGCTGATTGCGTCAAGTATCGTCGTTTTTCCGGCTCCGGTAGCACCGTTAATTAGAAAAAGTGGGTGCTCACCCAGCTCATTAAAGTTAATGTTCTCGGTACCGGCAAAAGGCCCAAATGCTTGCATGGAGAGTAATAGCGGCTTCATTCATTACGCTCCTGTTTAGCTATATCTTCAATTAGAGCTGCGAGATGTTGGCGCTGCTGTTCTGAGATTGGCTGTTCCTGTACCTGGTTGAAAAAGTCGGCAAACACATCCAAATCGGAACGTTTTAGTTGTTCGCGTGCAGCGGCGATGGTGTCTCCGACTTGGGCCTGAAAACGCTGTTTTCTAAGCTCGAGCACATTAGGGTAAACTTGCCGAAGCCTGGCCATTGGGTTTAGTAGTGCTTCCTTATCGGTTAACACCACTTGCAGGTAATCGTTGCGGGCATTATCGTGCTCTGCTCGTTCAATGAGTTCCGTCAGTGACCCCGTTAACACTCTAACATCGTGTTTTGGAATGAGCGCTAACTGCTCGGTTTTTACCTCACCGTCTTTATTAATATCGACTTTAGTTAGCGCTTTTTTATGGTGTTGTTCAGAAAAGCTGTATTTCATTAATGAACCACTGTAACGGATGTTGGTTTGACCCTTATACTGTGGCTGGTGAAGATGGCCCAACGCGGTATAGTTAAAGTCTTTAAATAACTGCCAGTCGACTCTATCAGCCCCGCCAATAGATAATGGCCTTTCTGATTCTGATTCGCTGGCACCGTCGAGGTAGCAATGACTAATTAGCACGTTTCGAGCCGTTTGCTGATGGCTTAAATGGGTAAGCAGTGCCTGATGAGCTTGATTGTAGTCTTTTACAGTTTGTTGCGTAAATTGAGCAACTTGCGCAGGGTCGTGAAAGGGAACTCCCCAAAAATAAACCGGGCCGTGCTGATCCTCAAGGATAACCGGTTCAAGCATCTGCTCAAACGAGGTAATTAAGTGCAGCCCAGACTGTTTAAGCTGGTTAGCGGCAAAGCCTAAACGCTCGGCGCCGTCATGGTTGCCTGAAATCGCAATTATTGGCACCTTGTAATTGGTCAGGCACTGATTAACAAACTCATTGAATAGCGCAACTGCTGCACTGGGTGGAACCGAACGGTCGTAAATATCACCAGCAATAACGACAACATCGGGCTTATATTGCTCGATGTATTGTAATACCTGATCAACACAGTAGCGTTGATCATCTAGCAGTGATAGCTGATGGAAAAGCCGTCCCAAATGCCAATCGGACGTATGCAGAATTCTCATCCGTTAAATCCTGTCCGCAAAAAACATATATTACCACAATAAAAAAAGCCGCCCGCAGGCGGCCTTAATTACTTGGTTGTTACTTCTTGGTTTCCATATCCTGCAAATCCTCATCATGTTTGTCCATCTCCCAAGGCAGCACGCCCGGGCTGTTGTGTCGGAAGTGCAGGTAGTTTTCAAACTGGTTAATAACGTCGTTAATAATATCAGTCCTTTCCCATCCGTAGAGGTTATAAGACTGTCCCCCCTGACGCAGAAACACTTCCGCACGATAATATATTTCGCGGTTCTTATCGTTAGTTAGTGCAAACTCTGGTAGCAGGTAATCGCGCAGCCTGATCTCGTAGGCAAAGTCCAGCTCCTTGCCCCGTTCTACACTCAGTATAATGCGGTTGTGGTCGCGATCCTCGCTAAACTCTGCCGGCCAGCCTGAATCTTTCAGTTCATCCCGAACATGTTTTAACGACTTCTCTGCGGTGCCATAGATGAAGTCGAGCACCGGCTCTTCTTTCGGAAAGTCGACTAACCCGGATAAACGCTTTTTCCAGTAGTCCGGGCCTTCGTTAACGCCTCGGCGGTGAGCGTGTCGGTGACTTTGCAGACTATTATATTGATGGCCTTCTATGACTAACGCTCGCCACATACCGACGGCGGATATTAAGATAATGACTGCGAACGGCAAGGCGCTGGTGATTGCCGCAGTTTGCAGTGCGCCCAGTCCTCCGGCCAGCAACAGTACTGATGCAACAATACCTTCCGTCGAGGCCCAAAATACTCGTTGCCAGACCGGTGTCTCCAGCATCCCTCCTGAGGATAAGGAATCAATAACTAATGAGCCGGAATCCGATGAGGTGACAAAAAAGGTTATGATCAGAATAACCGTGGCAAAACTAATTATGCTAGTTAATGGCAAGTTCTCATACAGCTTGAACAGCGCTATCGCCTGATTATTTTGTACTTCGCCGATTAGCGAGGTATAACCTTCGTTCATAATCATGTTAAGCGCGGTGTCGCCAAATACAGCAAACCAGAAGAAGGTGAATATCGACGGTACCAGCATAACGCCAAAAACATATTGGCGAATTGTCCGGCCGCGGCTAATTTTGGCGATAAATAGACCGACAAACGGCGCCCAGGCGATGGTCCAGCCAAAGATAAAGAGTGTCCAGTTACCGATCCAGTCGCTGCGGGAATATGCCTGAAGATTAAACGTGCGCTCGACAATTCCGCTTAAATAGGCGCCGGTATTTTGTAAAAATGTCTCTAGTATGTGGACGGTCGGTCCGGCAAAGAAGACAAACAGCAATAAAAACATGACCAATGTCATATTCAGCAGCGACAAGCGCTTAATGCCTTTATCCATACCGGCCACAACTGAGCCTATAGCCGCCAGGGTAATAACTGCGATGGCTATAATCTGGACCGTCGAGCCAATGGGAATGTCTTCCCACAAATAGTTCAGACCGGTATTAATTTGAATCACCGATAAACCTAGAGTGGTAGCAATACCGAACATGGTACCCAGTATTGCAAAGGTATCGACGGCATGTCCGGCAGCGCCGTTAATTTTGTCGCCAATTAACGGGTATAACGTGGAGCGCATGGAAAGTGGTAAACCGTGCCGAAATGAGAAATAGGCCAAAACCAAGCCAACCAAACCGTAGATTGCCCATATGTGGAAACCCCAGTGGAAGTATGCAATCTGCATGGCTTGCTTTGCTGAGCTAACCGATTCGGCGGCGCCGGCCGGGGGTTCGGAATAATGTAAAACTGGCTCAGCAACACCGAAAAATAGCAGTGCGATACCATATCCTGCGGAAAACAGCATGGCAAACCAGGAGGTAAAACTATATTCCGGTTCACAATGATCAGGGCCTAGCTTTATCCGTCCCCATTTAGAGACCCCGACCCCAACGATAAACATTAAGAACAGTGCTACGGCCAGCATATAAAACCAGCCGAAATGTGTGGTTATGGCTGCTAGTGTACTATCGAATAACTCACCAGCTTTTTCAGGTGCACTTAAGGTTCCAATCACCAATAACGCGATGACAAAAATGGCGGGTAAGAACACCGGAAATAGTATGGCATGATGCCAGGGCTTTTTTTCGGTTGACATGTAACACTCCTGTTTGTCGGTGTTATTTCCTTAGTGATAGTTATAACGTACTAATGAAAAAGCATAAAAGCTCACTTTATTTTAACAACCCGCTTTAAAGGCGGTAATCGCTTGTCTATACTGTCGACACCAAATAACCAACTGGGAGCAAAAATGGCTAGGAAGCCACAGTTTGAGCGAGAAGCTGCATTAACCAATGCCATGAATTTATTCTGGAAGCAGGGCTATCATGCAACTTCGATGAAAGATATTGAACTGGCTCTCGATATGCGCCCAGGAAGCATCTATGCGGCGTTTGGTAGTAAGCAAGAGCTATTTCAGGAAGCGATTGTTTGCTATGGCGATCAGACACGAGAAATGTTTGCTGAAGTGCTGGCGTCAGGAAACAGCGAGCTAGAAGGGCTTAAGAACTTATTGCTCGGAACTGCGCATCGTTATCACGAACACATACCGAGTAAAGCTTGTATGTTGGTTAAGACGTTGCTGGAGCTCAGTAATCAAGATACTGTCGACAGTCAAAGCGTCAAAAGCTATATGAATGATCTACAAGAGATGTTCGAAGTGAAATTCCAGCGTGCTATTGATGCTGGTGAAATTTCCCAACAAGCGAACGCTAAACGACTGGCCCACTTGTTTCAAACTAACGTCATTGGCCTTAGCGTCATGGCTCAACGCGATGTTTCAGTAGGCAAAATTGAACAACTTGCGGAAGATATGGTGCTACATATTTTACCCATAGGATAATTACTTCCGCTCAGTTAGCACTTGGCGGTAGCGCTTAGGGTTAAACTTGAACGTACAGAGTAAAATTATTGCACCAACGGCAATGTGCAGTTGCCAACCCAACGAATAGTTGCCACTGAAATCACGAAACCAGCCGGTTAGTAATGGCATCAAGCTGGCGAACATAAACCCGATTCCTTGCATAAATGACACTAGCCTGCCGGCTTGCACAGGATTATCGAGATGGTCCAGCGCCATCACGATGCACAATGGGAAAGCCCCACCCAGTCCAAAACCACATAACGCAGACCATAACCAGGGTGATGCATTAGGCCAGAAACTGAGTCCTGCAAAGCCGATCATTTGTGTTATTACTGCAATAACAAGCCATAATCGACGGTCTTGCGAGCGGGAGAGTGCAGGGAGTAACAAGGCTCCTAAAACCTGAACTAAAGAGAACAGTGCTAATAAATTACCTGCTTGCTGCGCTGACCAGCCGAACTCTCCGTAAAAAGGCGCTATCCACGCAATAAACCCCGCATAACCGGCGTTGACTAAGGCAAAGTACGCGCCCAGAAACCAGGCGCGCGGATACCGGTGGGCACGTAACAATTTGTGCCGCGGCGGAATGTCTGCAGTGGGTACCTTATTTTGAGGCAGCCACCAGATCAGCAGGCTAAGCAGTGCAAAAGCAGCCCAGCAAGCTAATGCGTAATAGCGCTCTGACAAAAGGTTGGCTAACCATGGAGTAATAACGGCACCGAGAGCGGCTCCGCCCATTAAGGCTGCTGACCAGAGTCCAGTCACTAACCCCAGGCGGTTTAAATACTGATGTTTTGTTAGCTCAGGGATAATAATATGAAGCAAGGCAATACCAAAGCCGCCGATAAAAGCGCTTAGTAATAGCAGCGAAGTGGTTGGCGGAAATGCTCGTAACAGAAGCCCTGCTGTCAACACAATTAACCCAAGGCTGATGCCTTTCTTGTAGCCTAACGCCATGGTTAAACGACCGGCAAATAAAGCTAGCAAGCCAATCATTAAGATGGGCACTGTAGTCAATAAAGAAATATGACTGTAGGAAGCGTCGGTAGCGTTAACTAGTTCATCAGTCAGTGGGCCAACAGACGTTAAAAGAGGCCTTAAATTGAGTCCTAACAGAACCAACAGGAACAGCCCAAAAGCAATACCTATCTTAGCCTGCGGTGTTTTTGTCAGAGCGTGGTTAGACAACCGACTTTATTCCTTGTATTGATATTTTAGCGGTAACTGTACTGGTTTTTTACTGAATAGTGAATGATGCGCTTTTACCAAACACCGACAAGCGTGTTATTCTTTACTGCCATTATCAACAAGTAATATAGCCTTGATGGCGACACATTATGACGACTCAATCGGGTAATCTTTTTATTATTGCCGCCCCCAGCGGGGCCGGGAAATCAAGTTTAATCAAGGCCTTGTTGGATCGACATGCAGATGGTTCGATGCAGGTTTCAGTCTCCTCGACCACTCGGGCGCCCCGCCCCGGGGAGCAACATGGTGTGCATTACCACTTTCTGGATATGGCTGAATTTGAACAACGGATTGCAGCCGGCGAGTTTTACGAGTGGGCGAGCGTGTTTGATAACTATTATGGTACTTCCCGCCGGGTCGTCGAAGATCTGTTAGAGCGTGGGATTGATGTGTTTTTAGACATCGACTGGCAGGGGGCTCAGCAAGTTCGAGAGCATCATCCGGAAACACGGTCGGTATTTATTATTCCGCCGAGCCTTGAATGCCTGCAACAACGCTTGAGAAACCGCGGGCAGGACAGCGATGAAGTTATTGCTAAGCGAATGGCAAAGGCACAAGCCGAAATGTCGCACTACCACGAATTTGACTATTTGCTGGTGAATGATGATTTTGACCAGACTTTGTCGCAGCTAGAGCATATCGTGTTGGCACAACGCAACAGAATGCCGGTACAACAAGTCGTTCATGCAGAAACTCTAAAGGAATTGCTTGGCTAACGGGCCGCTTTTCCGTATAATTCTTAACCTTTCGAAAAATAACACTCAGGCATTATTGGGAGTAAACCATGGCTCGCGTAACCGTTGAAGATGCAGTAGACCGCGTTGGTAACCGTTTTGATTTAATTTTATTAGCTTCGCGTCGTGCTCGCCAGTTGGCGGTACAGGGCAAAGAACCTCTGGTCGAGGTGAAAAACGAAAAGCCAACTGTCATCGCTTTGCGTGAGATAGAGCGTGGCTTGATTGATAACGACCGTTTAGATGCTGAAGACCAACAAGCTCAGCAGCAAGCTGATGCTGAAGAATTGCAAGCAGTGAACGCTTTGCGTGGTGTTGAGTAAGCAGATCCTGCCAACGGTAACCCTATCGTTGGCTTTTTTCTCTTTTCCTCGTATTCTGTCATTAAGTTCCGATTCCAGGTTTTCCTTTACGTATCTGTCGCGGGGATAGCAGGTGTATCTATTTGAAGGCTTGAAAACTCAAATTAGTGAGTATTTGCCTGCTGAACAAATTGAGCAGGTTGAGCAGGCATTTATTGTTGCTAATGATGCGCACAGTAGCCAAAAGCGCAGTAGCGGCGAACCTTATATTACCCACCCAGTAGCTGTTGCCAGCTTGTTAGCCGATATGCGGCTCGATCAAGAAACCTTGATGGCGGCGCTGTTGCATGACGTGATCGAGGATACGGAAACTCAGCGAGAAGATTTAGCGGAATTGTTCGGTGCGACGGTCGCTAACTTGGTTGAGGGAGTGTCTAAGCTCGATAAGCTGCAGTTTGATTCAAAAGAAGAGGCTCAGGCGGAAAACTATCGCAAGATGATCATGGCGATGGTGCAGGATATTCGAGTTATTTTAATCAAGCTGGCAGACCGTACGCACAACATGCGTACGATTCAACATTTACGTCCCGACAAGCGACGTCGCATCGCCCGCGAAACATTAGAAATTTATGCGCCATTGGCGCATCGCCTCGGCATCCACGATATAAAAAACGAGCTTGAACAGCTTGGGTTTTGGGCTTTGTACCCTTGGCGGGCAAGGCTTTTGGAGTCGGAAGTCAAAAAAGCGCGAGGCAATCGTCGTGAATTTGTCGAGCGTGTGCATAGTGAAATTGAATCCCGGCTAGAGGGCAATGAAATTAGCGCCCGGGTACTTAGCCGCGAAAAACATTTACACAGCATATATCGCAAAATGCAAAATAAAGAATTGCGTTTTGGTCAGGTCATGGATGTTTATGCCTTCCGGGTTATCGTCGACAGTGTCGATACTTGTTACCGGGTACTTGGTGCACTGCACAATTTATACAAGCCGATAGAGACGCGCTTTAAAGACTATATTGCGATTCCAAAATCGAACGGCTATCAATCATTGCATACCTCGCTCAAAGGTCCGCATGGAGTGCCGGTTGAAATCCAGATTCGCACCGAAGAAATGGAGTTAATGGCTGATCGCGGTGTGGCCGCCCACTGGCTCTACAAAAATACAGATGATGCTAGTACTACCGCTCAGGTTCGGGCCCGAAAATGGATGCAAAGCTTACTTGAATTGCAACAAAGTGCGGGCAGTTCATTCGAGTTTATTGAAAACGTTAAGTCGGATCTTTTCCCTGACGAAATTTACGTATTTACTCCCGATGGTCGTATTATTGAGTTACCGCAGGGTGCTACCGCGGTTGATTTTGCGTACGCGGTGCATACTGATGTTGGTAACACCTGTATTGGCGCTCGCGTCAATCACCGGACCTACTCACTAAGCAAACCGTTGGAAACCGGGCAGACGGTTGAAATAAAAACGGCCGCGGGGTCGCGACCTAATATTGCGTGGCTTAATTTTGTGGTGACCGGTAAGGCGCGCGCAAAAATACGCCAGTATTTAAAAGGACAGGAAGCGTCAGAAGCGCAACAGCTTGGCGAACGGTTACTACGCTCAGCTTTGGGGCCGGTTAGTTATGATGACCTGCCAGACACAGAGTTTGCGCGGGTCTTAAAAGAGACTAAAATAGAAAGTAAAGCTGACCTGTTAAAGCAAATTGGCTTAGGCAATATGATGTCAGTCGCTATTGCAAAACGCCTACTGGGTGAAATCCAGCCCTTAAAGGATGACGCAGCTTCTCAAAAAAGCCTGTCAATTAAAGGTGCTGAGGGTCTACTGGTTAGCTTTGCCAAATGCTGCCGGCCGATTCCGGGTGATGATATTATTGCCCACGTTAGTCCGGGCAAGGGCCTTGTTATACATCGCCGGGAGTGCAAGAACGTACGAGGTCACGAAGACGAACCTGGACGTTACTTCCCGGTCGAGTGGGATAATAAGCCAGAGTCAGAATTCATTTCTGAAATACGCATTGAGATAGTTAATCATCAAGGCGCACTCGCAAAATTGACCTCTGCTATTGCAACGACAGGTTGTAATATAGACGGGCTGAAGACCGAAGAAATTGATGCCAATATTTATTTTATTGATGTTGCACTTACGATAAAAAATCGAAAACATCTTGCCGATGTTATTCGTCATATTCGTAAGATGCCTGATGTACAGCGCGTGACGCGTTTAAGGAAGTAATCATGTCAAAAGTTATTATTGCCACGGAAAAAGCCCCGGCCGCGATTGGAACCTATTCGCAAGCGGTTAAAATTGGAACGACGGTTTACCTATCGGGGCAGATCCCGTTAAAGCCCGACACTATGGAGCTTGTAAGCGAAGATTTTGCGCAACAGGCGGAGCAGGTTTTTAAAAACTTGTCGGCGGTGTGCGAGGCTGCCGGAGGCGAACTGCAGGATATGGTAAAAGTACAAATCTACTTAACCGATTTATCAGAATTTGCCATTGTGAATGAGGTAATGGCTAAGTTTTTCAGAACGCCTTATCCGGCACGCGCAGCGATTGGCGTTAAGCAGTTGCCGAAAGGTTCTCAAATTGAAATAGACGGTATTTTAGAGCTGCCCAGCACTAATTGATTTGGGCAGCCTGTAAATATTCAGAGAAGCGGCTTATGCAGCCGCTTCTTGCTTTTCGGGCTCCCGATCTTCCAGCGGTCGGCGCCAAATAATCATGACCAATGCTACCCCGCCTAAAATAAAGCAATAACCAGTATTTAAACTCACTGACAGTGGTGAGATACCAAAACTTGCGCCCATTAGCAGCGCCTGCGCGCCGTAAGGCAGTGCGCCCTGCACTGTACAGGCAAAGATATCCAGTAAGCTGGCGCTTTGCCGACGAGCAAGGTTACCTTGTGTTGCTAAGCGTTTGCTAACCTCGCCAGCGAGCAGGATACTAACTGTATTATTAGCGACACAAAAATTTGTTAACGAAGTTAGGCCAGCGATACCAAGTGCCGAGGAGCGCTGTTTGTGTTTACTCACTCGACCCGCAACGGATTCAACAAAGCGGGCTAGAAAGGCAAGTCCGCCCTGTTGCCGAATTAAGCCCGAAAGCCCCCCTATCAGCAAGGATAGGAGGAAAATCTCTTGCATGCTCGAAAAGCCGTCGTACACATCTTGGCTAAATTTCACCCATTGGTAGTCGACTGTCACCATACCGAATGCAGCCGCCATCACGATACCAAGACCCAGCACAGCAAATACGTTTAACCCCATCACAGCAAGCACGATAATTGCAAAGTAAGGTAGACATAGCCACAGGTTTGCCTCTGGAATTTTAAGCGGCACACCACTAGTGTCGTAGGACATTAACCAAACCACGGTAAGTATGGCCGCGGGTACGGCGATTTTTAAGTTAGCCCGAAACTTGTCGCGCATGCTACAACCTTGAGTACGAGTTGCGGCAATGGTTGTGTCGGAGATAATTGATAAGTTATCACCAAACATGGCGCCGCTGACTAAGACGCCGGCTAGCAGCGGTAAGCTAATGTCAGTGGCCTCACCAATTCCTAGTACCACCGGTGCCAGCGCGGCCAGAGTTCCCATCGATGTTCCCATGGCAGTAGAAATAACACCGGCGATTAAAAATAGCCCGGGAATCAGGAACCAGGCAGGAATTATATTTAAGCCCAGTGCGACCATCGCATCGACACCACCAGTGGCTTCGGCAACGGTAGAAAATGCTCCGGCTAACAAATAGATCATGCACATGGTTATGATGTTGCTATCACCAACACCAGCAACAAAGGTTGCTATGCGCTCTTCGAAGGCTTGTTTGCTGAGTAAAATACCCAACACGATAGCCGGCAAAATGGCAACTGGACTAGGCAGTTGGTAAAAGGCGTATTCTACCCCTTCACTTTGAAAGTAAATTCCAGTTCCCAAAAACAGAGCCAGAAATAGAGCGAGCGGCAATAGCGCTATAGCACTTGGGGGCTGAGCCGGGGCCGTTGAGTTCATGCGACTTCCTTTATTGTTTTTATTTAGACGTCCAGAAGTTTATACACCTAATGGTTCTGGTGCAACCCTGATCAAATTACGTGTAAACTACCTATAACATGGTTTTACAACTGGGGCAGCTATGAGTCCGGACGAGTTACATTTACAAATACGCAATTTACGGCTGGAGGATTATCCTCAGCTAAAAGAATTAATGGACGCGGTTTATACCGATATTGGCGGTGCCTGGAGTCAGTTTACGATCGAGAAACTGATTAAGGACTTTACCGAAGGGCAGTTCTGTCTCGAAGACAACGGTAAAATCGTAGGGGTCGCGTTGACCGTAAAGGTCGCTTATAACAAGTTTTCCAACCCACATACCTATGATGACTTAATTGGTCACAGAGAAGCGATTCTTAACGACAAAAAGGGTGACGCTCTTTATGGGCTAGATGTTCTTATTCACCCGGAATACCGAGGGTTTCGCTTAGGTCGGAGACTTTATGATGCGCGCAAAGAGTTGTGTCGTCAGGCTAACTTAAGAGCAATTCTTGCGGGTGGCCGGATCGTTAATTATCACAAGTACTTTAATGAATTAACGCCAAGTCAGTATTTGGATAAAGTGCAACGGCGTGAAATTTACGATCCGATTTTAACTTTTCAATTGGCCAATGACTTTAACGTTAAGCGGTTGCTTGGCAAGTACCTACCCGAAGACGAAAAATCACGGGGCTTTGCGACTTTACTCGAGTGGAATAACTTTCTCTATGATCCCTCCACCAGTATTTTAACCACTCGTATACAGAATGTGCGTGTGGGTGCAGTCCAGTGGCAAATGCGCTCGGTAGAGTCAGTAGACGAGTTGCTGCAGCAGGTTGAGTACTTTGTTGATGCACTGTCGAACTACCAAAGTGACTTCGCTGTGTTCCCTGAATTTTTCAATGCGCCGTTAATGGGCCTGACGGATAAAAGCCAGCAAATGAGCGCGATTCGTTTTCTGGCCGATTATACCGAGCACTTTAAGCGTGAAATGTCACAGATGGCAGTGAGTTATAATATCAATATTATAACTGGCTCAATGCCGCTGCAGGAAGGCGATACTATCTATAACGTATCGTATTTGTGTCGTCGCGATGGCTCAATTGAAGAACAGGCTAAATTGCATATCACTCCGCATGAAAAGCGCGACTGGGTTATTTCAGGTGGCAATGACGTGAAAGTATTCGATACCGATGCAGGCCGTATCGGTATTTTAATCTGCTACGACGTTGAGTTTCCGGAGCTTGGCCGAATAATGGCGGAAGAGGGTTTGGAAATCTTATTTGTACCGTTTTGGACTGATACCCGTAATGCGTATTTGCGCGTACGTCACTGTGCTCAGGCGCGAGCCGTTGAAAACGAGTGCTACGTGGTGATATGTGGCAGTGTAGGTAATCTACCCGAAGTCGAAAGCCTGGATGTTCAATATGCCCAGTCGGCCGTATTTTCGCCGTCAGATTTTGCTTTCCCACATGACGCGATAATGTCAGAAACGACCCCAAATACGGAAATGTTAATGTTTTCGGATTTAAACTTAGACGAGTTACGCTACTTGCATCACGAAGGGTCGGTGACCAACATACAAGACCGTCGCACGGATATTTATGAGGTATCGCGGAAGAACCGTAGCTAATTAATTGTTCACGAAAAGTATGACAGGAAGCCAGAGTCGATGAGTCCGGAGCGATTTGCGCGAATTAATGAACTGTTAGACAAACGTCAGCTTGACCTAACAGTCGTCATGGAAAATGTGCACAAAAACCATAACCTGTCGGCAGTGATACGCACTGCCGATGCGATTGGCGTTCATGCAATGCATGCCGTCTGGCAATCTCGAAAAACCAAGCTCTCCCGGAGTACTGCGTCAGGCAGCCATAAATGGGTGGGTGTACAACATTACTCCGAGCTGGAGTCAGCAGTCGCTAATGTGCGGCAACAAGGCATGCAGCTTATCGTCACGCATTTAAGCGATTCTGCGGTTGATTTTCGTGACGTTGACTACACTAAGCCGACTGCTATTTTATTAGGTCAGGAGAAGCAGGGCGTTAGCGAACAGGCACTAGCCATGGCTGACCAGCATGTCATGATTCCGATGCTGGGCATGGTTCAGTCGTTAAATGTCTCGGTGGCGGCTGCGGTTATCCTATATGAAGCACAACGACAGCGAGAACAAGCCGGGCTTTATGGAATGCCTCAGATCAGTGAGCAGGAGCGTTACCGGATTTTGTTTGAACGAGGACACCCAGTGTATGCGAAAGCTTGTCAACGTAAGGGGCTTGGCTATCCGCAACTCGATCAGACGGGGCAAATTATTGCGGATGACAATTGGTGGCAGGCAATGAGAGCAGCTAAGTAGATGAATTCAACCGCAGCGCCATTAGCTAAGATACCACTTACCACTTTAAAAGGAGTGGGTGATAAGGTGGCTAAAAAGCTGGCGAAACTTGGTTTGAAAAGTGTTCAGGACGCTGTTTTTCATCTGCCACTGCGTTATGAAGATCGAACTCGAATCGCGCTGATTGCCGAACTGCGGCCAGGCCAAAGCTCGAACTTAGAAGTTGAGGTACAAAACGCCGATATAAAATACGGCCGTAAAAGGATGCTAATCGTCCGGGCAAAAGATCCGAGTGGCTCTATCACACTTCGGTTTTTCCAGTTCAGTGCAGCCCAGCTTAAGCAGTTCTCAGCTGGCACTCGACTGTTGGTGTTTGGCGAAATTCGGCACGGTATGGGAGGCGCCGAACTAGTGCATCCCGAGTATTCGGTATTAAAGGCGACCGAACAAGTGAAACTTGAATCGCATTTCACACCCGTTTACCCAACCACAGAAGGTGTCTACCCAACAACCTTAAGAAAAATTATTGAGCAGGCATTAACGTTTTTGTCCGAGCAAAGCGTGGAAGAGTTATTACCTGACTCGATACGACCTCATAACTTGTCACTGGTTGCCGCATTAAAACTATTGCATCACCCTCCTCTCGATGTGTCATTGCAAGCACTGGAACTTGGCTCGCATCCTGCGCAACAAAGGTTGGCAATGGAAGAGCTAATCGCTCATCAAGTGAGTTTGTTGCAACTGCGGCAGCAGCGACAGGCCGAGGGTGGTATTGCGATAAAACAGCCCGGCGTGCTGCAACATCAGTTTTTAGAACAGTTACCGTTTCGGCCGACCGCGGCTCAGCAACGAGTCGTTAACGAGTTAAGCGCTGATATGCAACAGCCGCAACCAATGATGAGGCTGGTGCAGGGAGATGTTGGTTCGGGGAAAACATTAGTCGCAGCGCTGGCTGCGTTGCAAGTGATTGAGTCAGGTTTTCAAGTGGCTTTAATGGCACCTACGGAGCTTTTATCCGAGCAACATGCATTGTCGTTTAAGCAATGGTTACAACCGTTAGGTATTAACGTTGGTTGGCTAAGTGGACGCACCAAAGGTAAATCACGGCAACAGCTACTCGAGCAAGTGGCTGAGGGAAATATTCAATTGTTGGTTGGTACTCACGCGCTTTTTCAGGAGGACGTGAACTATCAGCGGCTAGCGTTAGTAATTATTGATGAACAACATCGATTTGGTGTTCATCAGCGACTGCAGTTGCGCGAAAAGGGAGTAAAAGCAGGCTTTCAACCCCACCAGTTGATTATGACTGCAACCCCTATTCCGAGAACTCTGGCAATGACAGCTTATGCCGATTTAGCAACCTCGGTTATTGATGAATTGCCGCCGGGCCGAACGCCTGTCACCACGGTAGCAGTCTCTGATACTCGCCGAGAGCAGGTAATTGAGCGAGTCCGTGACGTTTGTTTAACCGAAAAGCGTCAGGCTTATTGGGTATGTACTTTGATTGAAGAATCCGAGGCGCTAGAGTGTCAGGCAGCCGAGGATACCGCCAGCGAGTTACAACAAGCATTGCCGGAATTAACGGTGGGGTTAGTCCATGGGCGCTTGAAAGCCGAGCAGAAAGAAGCCGTTATGCAAGCGTTTAAGGCTGCTGAAATTGACCTGCTGGTGGCTACCACTGTGATTGAAGTTGGCGTAGACGTGCCGAATGCATCGTTGATGATTATCGAAAATCCGGAACGTTTAGGTTTGGCGCAATTGCACCAGTTACGGGGACGTGTTGGGCGGGGTTCTGTGGCGAGCCATTGTGTATTGCTTTACAAAAGTCCGTTATCAAAACTAGCGGCAGAGCGGCTGGCCGTTCTAAGAGAAAGTAACGATGGATTCGTCATTGCCCAACGCGATCTTGAAATCAGAGGACCGGGCGAATTATTGGGGCACAGACAAACTGGTTTGACGCAGATGAAGGTTGCAGATATTGAGCGTGACGCAGAGTTGGTCCCTGTGGCTCAGCAGTTAGCCGATCGTCTGTTGCAGAAATATCCGCAAGCAGCCAAGGCACTCACTGACCGTTGGTTACCGCATAGAGATCATTATGCGCAGGTATAACTGCTGCATCCCGTGGTCGCTTGAAGTACACTAGGGAAAATTTAGTTCAAGGTGTTTACATGAACGATAAAAAAAATGATTCGATTGACTTTGGCTACCAGCAGGTAGCTCGCGATCACAAGAAAGGGTTGGTTGCGAACGTGTTTAGCTCGGTAGCTGCTAAATACGATGTAATGAACGATCTCATGTCGTTTGGCATACATCGCTTATGGAAGCGCTACACCATTGATTGCAGTGGCGTTCGCAGTGGCATGAGAGTTTTGGATATCGCGGGTGGCACAGGTGATTTAACGGCTCAGTTCTCGCGCCGTGTCGGTGCATCCGGAGAAGTTGTGCTCGCCGACATTAATGATTCAATGTTAAAAGTGGGCCGCGAAAAACTCCGTGACAAAGGCTTCGTTGGAAACATTCGGTATGTTCAGGCAGACGCCGAACAGTTGCCGTTCGAAGACAATAGTTTTGATATTATTACCATTGCCTTTGGGCTGCGCAATGTCACCGATAAAGATGCTGCGCTGCGGTCAATGCTCAGAGTATTAAAGCCGGGTGGACGCTTATTGATTTTAGAGTTTTCAAAGCCCATCGCGCCAGGTTTGAATCAGGTTTACGATTTTTACTCGTTTAATGTGTTACCTAAAATGGGTCAAGCGGTCGCCAATGATGCCGAGAGCTACCAATATTTGGCCGAGTCAATTCGCATGCACCCCGACCAAGATACGTTAAAGCAAATGATGCATGACGCGGGCTACGAAAATATAGACTACCAAAACCTGACCGGTGGTATTGTAGCGCTGCATAGAGGGTACAAGTTTTGATGAAAAGCCTGGGTTTATTGCCGTGGATGTTATTGGAAAAGCTGGTCAATGAGCTGTTAGAGCGGGATCCCAACTCGGTAAGCCGCCTGCAAAAATTGCACGGTAAAACGCTACGTTTTGATATTAAAGAGCTGCCGTTTGAACTGACAGTAGCGGTCGACGAGCATGGCATCCGGTTGTCGACAGTCGCCGATGAAACAGCTGACTGCTGGATACAGACTGAGCTTGGTGTGCTACCCGAGCTAAAGGATACGGCGAACCTGACTCGCTTGATCAAGGCCAATAAGTTAGATATTGAAGGTGACCCGGTGCTGGCTCAGCAATTGGTGTCATTAATCCGGGATCTTGATATCGACTGGGAGACGGAGTTGGCTGCAAAGATTGGCGATACACCTGCGTACTGGTTGAGTAACCTTTGGCAACAAAGCCGAGACCGGGCAAAACAGTCTTTCGACTCTCAACAGCGGTGGCTTGCCGGTGCTGTTATCGAAGAAAAAAAGCTATTGCCAGCTCGTATCGAATTTGAACAATTTAAACAACAGCTGCAGCAATTGCGAGCTCATGTAGAACGCCTGGAAAGGCAGCTGCAGAATGGAGCTAGTGATGCGTAGCCGCCGCTTATATGCTATTGCTAAAACACTACTTAGCTACGGCTTAGATGACCTGATTCCTGCTAAATGGCTGCCTTGGTCGATCCGTATTGGTCGCCATGCGTTATTTTGGTTGCCTAATCGACATAAAGACAAAACCCCGGGCATGAGGTTACGGCTGGCGCTGGAAGAACTTGGTCCAGTTTGGGTTAAGTTTGGGCAGATGCTCTCTACTAGACGCGATTTGTTGCCACCGGAAATTGCTATTGAACTTGCGTATCTGCAGGACAGAGTAGCGCCATTTGACGGTGTGGCCGCCAAAGCCATTATTGAAAAGTCGCTTGGTCTTGTAGATATTAGCGAGCAGTTTGCTGACTTTGATACCATTCCACTGGCATCAGCCTCAATTGCTCAGGTTCACACAGGAACACTCTGGTTAGCGAACGGCGAGAGAAAAGACATTGTTATCAAAGTTATTCGTCCTGATATTCGTCGGACCATTGATGCTGACCTGGAGTTAATGGAAGCGTTTGCAGCTGTTATGGCGCGGCACCTGCCAGACGGGCGCCGGTTAAAACCGAAAGAGGTGGTTAAGGAATATCGAAAAACCTTATTGGATGAATTAGACCTTTCTCGAGAAGCGGCTAACGCAATACAACTAAAACGCAACTTTGAAGATTCCGATTTATTGTATATCCCGACTGTCTATAGTGATTATAGCCGTCATAATGTGATGGTAATGGAACGCATAGACGGTATTCCGGTAAGTGACGTAGAAGTGCTAAAAGCACGTGGCGTGGATATGAAAAAGCTTGCCGAGCGTGGTGTTGAAGTGTTCTTTACCCAGGTGTTCAGAGATAGCTTCTTTCATGCTGATATGCACCCTGGCAATATTTTTGTCGCGAAAGATCACCCACGAAACCCGCGCTATATAGGTATCGACTTTGGCATCGTAGGCACCCTTAACAGAGAAGATAAGCGCTACTTAGCGGAAAATTTCCTGGCCTTCTTTAACCGAGATTACCGGAAAGTTGCAGAGCTTCATGTGGATTCTGGTTGGGTGCCACAGCACACTAATATTGAAGAATTTGAATCCGCTATTCGCACTGTGTGTGAGCCTATTTTTGAAAAGCCTCTTGCAGAGATTTCTTTTGGTCATGTGTTGGTTAATTTATTTAATACGGCTCGGCGTTTCGAAATGGAAGTACAGCCCCAGCTGGTGCTATTACAAAAAACGTTGCTCTATATTGAAGGTCTAGGCCGACAGCTTTATCCAGAGTTAGACTTGTGGAAAACCGCCAAACCTTTCTTAGAACGTTGGATGAATGAGCAGCTTGGCTGGCGAGCCGTTGTTCGTTCAGTGAAAGAAAACGCGCCTTACTGGGCTGAGAAATTACCAGAACTACCAAATTTGTTGTTTCAAAGTTTGGATTCTCAACAGCACTTACAGCAGCAGTTAGAGCAGCAGCACAAAGCGCAGCTACGGCAACAGCAACAGGCCTCAACCAGCTCTTTTTGGGGGGTGTTAGCTGCCAGTGGAGTTGTCAGCACTGCGTGGCTCACGACAGAGAGCGAAAGCATGGTTTGGCCGATCACTTCTGCGGCTATTACTGTTATAATTTGTACACAAGCATGGCGAACACGTCCGCGCGTAGACAAACATTAATGTTATAGGTGAATTATGGGCATCAGTCCTTGGCAACTTCTTATACTTTTAGCGATTATCGTGCTGTTATTTGGTACCAAGCGGCTGCGTAATATTGGTAGCGATGTTGGTAGTGCTGTAAAAGGTTTTAAAAAGTCGATGAGTGACGACGATAAAGGCTCTGAAGAGGATCAGACAGAAGAGGATAAACTGGCTGAGAAAGATGCTTCTGAACCATCTTCAGATGACAGCAAAGCGCCAGACAAAGAGCAGAAACGGAAGTAATCGATGTTTGATATCGGCTTCTGGGAGCTATTATTAATAGCTATGGTGGGGTTGTTGGTGCTCGGCCCTGAGCGACTCCCCTCTGCCTTAAGAAGTTTACAAAGAACCGTCGGTGGAATAAAAAGCTACAGTCAGCGAATGCAGAATGAGCTAGATAATGAGCTACGAATAAAAGAACTACATGAAAATTTAAAAAAAGCCGAAGCACAGGATTTTAGCGATCTCAGCCCGGAGCTTCAGCGGTCGATCGTTGAATTACAGAACGCCGCTGCCGATGTACAACGGCCCTACCAGAAGAAATCCGATAAGACAGAGACAGATGATAGTGATGATTCGGACAAGCAATGAGTGATTCCCCTTTAATCGATCATTTGCTGGAGCTTCGCAACCGATTATTACGCGCTGTTTTAGTTATCGTTGCGGTATTCGGAAGTCTGGCATACTTTGCCAATGATCTTTATCGTCTATTGGCAGAACCACTGATCCGACATTTACCGGTCGGAACACAAATGATAGCGACGGATGTTGCCGCTCCTTTCTTTACCCCATTTAAACTTACATTTGTTATTGCAGTGGCACTGGCGGTTCCGTTTTTGCTCTGGCAAATATGGGCATTTATTGCACCGGGCTTGTATCGTAAAGAAAAGCGACTGGTAGTTCCTTTATTGGCAAGTAGTACGCTTCTTTTTTATGCTGGCATTGGCTTTGCTTACTTTGTCGTGTTGCCTCTGGCGATGGGCTTTTTTACCAGCGTAGCGCCCGCGGATGTTGCTATTGCGACGGATATCTCCCGTTATCTAGATTTTGTTTTAGCAATATTTATTGCTTTTGGTATTGCCTTTGAAACCCCAGTCGCTATTGTATTATTAATCTGGAGTGGCGTAAGCACGCCTGATTCTTTGAGGAAAAAGCGACCGTATGTCATCGTAGGGGCGTTTACTCTTGGGATGTTACTAACCCCTCCAGATATCATATCGCAGACATTGTTAGCCGTTCCAATGTGGTTGTTGTTCGAATTAGGGCTGATCATTGGGAGCTTTTATAGGCCGACGCAAAAGCAATCCGGGCAAAGCAACTCAACCGAAGAATAACGATAATAAAGATATGTGGTTTGATGCGGGAGTTAACTTAACTAACAAGCGTCTTCTAAGTGACTTAGAAGGTGTTTTAGCTCGTGCCCACGACGCCGGTGTGGAGCGAATGTTAGTTATTGCTACTAATGAGCAAGAATCACAACAAGCCATTAACCTCTGTGAGCAATACCCGGGACGACTAGTCGCAACGGTGGGTGTGCACCCTCATGACGCGAGTGAGGTTAGCGAAAACTACGTCGACATACTTGAAGAGTTAGCCCGTCATCCGTCGGTTGTTGCTATTGGCGAGTGTGGTCTCGACTTTAATCGAAACTACTCACCGGCGGCGGATCAACAGCAAGTTTTTACCCAGCAGGTGTTGCTTGCCAACCGCTTGGGACTACCGCTATATTTGCACGAAAGAGATGCTCAGCAACAGCAGCTAGAGATTCTTAATCAGCATTGCGCTGAGCACACAGTGTGTCTATCGCATTGTTTTACTGGCGGGCCGGAACAGGCGCAAGCGTATATAAAAAGAGGCCACTGGTTTGGCTTAACAGGTTGGCTTTGTGATGAGCGAAGAAATAAGGAACTGCTTGAGGCCTTGCAATTATTACCAAGAGATAAAGTGGTGATAGAAACCGACGCGCCGTTTTTATTGCCCAGAAACATTAAACCCAGGCCCAAGATGAACGAGCCTTCTTTATTGCCGTTTGTGGGGGAAGGGCTGGCCGAAGGCTGGTCAACAGCTCTGGAGGAAGTGGCACAAGTTACTCTGGATAACAGTACTCGGTTATTTAATTTGGCGGAGTTACGCGGATGAGCCGCTGGATCTATAGCCTAGCCGCATTGCTAGCGGTTTTCTTGATCGGCCTTTGGTATACCGCCAATGCACAAGTTTCCGGGTCGGCGAGTCAGGAACCCATTAGCCTATCTTACCTAAGTAGTGATGAGCCGCTGTCGTTGTCGGATATCTATGAAAAATCGCGCGCAGACTGGCAGCCACTTGCTTCAAACCGCGCCTCCTTTGGCTACACCGATGATCAATACTGGCTGCGAGTCCAAATTGAGAGAAAAAGCTACGACCGTATTTTACATATTGGTTATCCACTTTTGGATGAGCTTAATATCTACTGGGTGCAGTCTGATAATGTTAAAACCTATGCGCTTGGCGACCATAAACCGTACTACGAACGACCTATACTGACTTCCGAATTTTCGGTGCCTTTACCGGCGGGCGAGTCGGGAACGCTTTATATGAGTGCTCTTACTGAAAGCTCCATGCGGCTGCCAATCAGTATTCGCAGTGAAACCCAATTTTTTGATGCGCAGATGCAAAAACGGCTGGCTGAAGGGATCTATTTTGGCGTCTTACTGTGTATGGCGGTTTACAACCTATTTGGTTTTGTAGCCTCGCGCGAGCCGGAGTTTGGCCTGTATTCGTTATACACCCTTTTCTTCGGTGGATTGATGTTATCCCTTGATGGCCTTGGGTTCCGTTACTTATGGCCTGAGTCGTTATTTTTGCAAGACAAAGGGATCCCTATTTTTGGTAGTTTAACGTTTTTAACGGCAGCGCTGTTTGCTTATCAGTTATTACGTTTAAAACAGTACCGTACTACGCTGGCCCGTGGATTATTCATCATGGCCGGGCTGTCCATCTTTACGTTGTTACTCGGTATTTTTGCCAGTTACAAAGTCAGTATTCATGTATTGCTCATTTTTGCTGCCCCAGGCTGTCTTTACTTGCTTATTGTCGGCGCTTACCTGTGGCGCAAAGGACTGGTTTACGCGAAGATGTTTACCATTGCGTGGGGTACGTTGTTAGTCTCTGTTATCGCTAACTCCCTCGGGTATCTTGGGGTCATCGATAGTATGTTTATTCAACGGCACGCAATCATGCTTGGCTCGGGGATTGAGATTTTATTATTATCCTGGGTGTTAGCAGTCCGTTACAGCGAACAGCGACGAGAAAAGTTAGAAGCGCAACAGCGCTATAATGAAGAGCTTGAAGACAATGTGGCAGAACGTACCTTTGAATTGCAGATTGCCTTACGCGAACTTCAGGACGTGAATTCAGAACTGGAGAAGAAGAACTCTGAAGATTCTCTGACAGGACTTTATAATCGTCGTTACTTTAGCCAGCAGCTGGAAAAAGAATACCGGCGGGCGTACCGCAGTAAAGTGGGATTGTGCTTATTAATGATTGATATCGACCACTTTAAGAAGATCAACGACAACTATGGGCATTTTATTGGTGATCAAATTTTAAAAGGATTAGCGCAAAGACTCAAACAAAGCGCGAAGCGTCCAGCCGATGTTGTTTGTCGCTATGGTGGCGAAGAGTTTGCGATTATTTTGCCGGATACAACGCGCCAACATGCGGAGATATTCGCAACCCAACTGGTAGAAACTATCCGTGATAACCCGTTCCCTACCGATTCTGGCGAGCGTAGCATCACCATCAGTGTTGGTATTGCTGAGCTTAATAGCCTGGCTGGACAATCCACAGAAAGTTTATTTAAGACGGCTGATGAAGCCCTTTACCGCGCCAAACGTGATGGCCGTGATAAAGTCGTTACTATTTAGTTTTAGGAGTTTTTTAAATGTCAGATTTTGGCCAGTTCCCTTCTTCTCGAATGCGTCGCAACAGAGCGACGGATTTTCGTCGTCGACTGGTTGCGGAGAATCAGCTGTCAGTGAACGATTTAATCTTTCCGATGTTCGTTGTGGACGGCCAACAACAACGACAAGCAGTTGCTTCAATGCCTGGCGTGGAGAGGCTTAGTATCGATTTGCTGTTAGCTGAATGTGCCGAACTGGTGAGGCTCGGAATTCCAATGATTGCGTTATTTCCGGTAACGCCACAATCCGCTAAGTCGTTGATGGCGGAGTCGGCTTATGACGATGATGGTTTGGCACAGCGTGCCGTTAAAGCAATTAAGCACGAATTCCCGCAGCTTGGCGTAATGACCGATGTGGCGCTTGACCCGTTTACTACCCATGGGCAGGACGGCATCATTGATGAATCAGGCTACGTGTTAAATGACATTACCACCGAGGTGTTAGTGAAACAGGCACTGTCTCATGCCCGGGTCGGCGCAGATGTAGTCGCACCATCCGATATGATGGACGGACGGGTTGCTGCTATTCGGCGTGGGCTTGAGGCGGAAGGTTATAGCAATGTGTCTATAATGGCGTATTCCGCTAAATACGCTAGTGCCTTTTATGGGCCGTTCCGGGATGCCGTCGGATCGGCGGGTAATTTGAAAGGAGCCGATAAGAAAACCTATCAAATGGACCCGGCGAATCGGCTTGAGGCAATTCGTGAGGTAGGGCTAGATATCCAGGAAGGAGCGGATATGGTGATGGTAAAGCCGGGTATGCCGTATCTGGACGTGGTACGTGAAGTGAAAGATCGTTTTGGAGTACCCACCTTTGCTTATCAAGTAAGTGGTGAGTATGCAATGCTTAACGCAGCAATTGAAAACGGCTGGCTTGGTCACGATGTCATCGAGGAGAGTTTACTGGCTTTTAAGCGAGCAGGCGCTGATGGTATTTTAACTTACTTTGCTAAGGCTGTAGCACAGAAATGGCAAGTTTCGTGAGTTTGAGTTAAGCCGTTACTTCAGCGGCTAACTCGGCAAGTAGCCCCTCGCGCAAGGCACCGTTGGTGACGCCAAATTGCTCTATGCCCAACTCCAGCAGCAGCCCGTAAAGAATAGAGATGCCGCCAGCCAGTATTGCTTTACGGTCTTCTCGCAGCCCGGCAAAAGAAAGTTTATTGACGGCTCCTGCTTTGATGCAACGATCGATTAGCGATCTCAACCAGTCACGGGTCAAAGCGGTTTGCCCTTCGGCTAGGGCAACTTCAGCCAATGCCCGAAACGTGCCCGACGCACCGAGTACCTGTTGCCAGCCAGCTTGCTGATAATCTCTACTGTAGTCAGCTATTTGTGCCTGGGCTTGACTGATGGCTGCTTCGAAGTTATCTGAAGTCAGCTTTTTGTCAGAAAAGTAGCTGTTCTGGAAAACCACACAGCCCATATCCAGACTTTTTAGTAGCTTGGGCTTCAGTGGCTTTCCAACGATGACTTCGGTACTGGCGCCGCCAATATCAATAACTAAAATGGGCTCTTGTTGCTCGGCGGCAGCGCAAACACCTGCAAAGATAAGAGCGGCTTCGGTTTCACCACTAATAACATTAATTGAGTAACCGAGAGCTTGCTCCAAACCAGGGATGATATCGGCTTGATTAGCAGATTTTCTAAGCGCCGCAGTGGCAACAGCCCTCACTGCATCTGGCTTAAATCGCTTTAATTGGTCAGAAAAGCCTTTTAGGCAGTTCTTAGCTCGCGCTATCGAGGATGAGTCCAGCTGAAAGTTCGAGTTAAACCCGTCTGCCAGTCGAACCTTGTGCTTGTACCGGGCAACGATGCGGGGTTTGGGATAAAACCCCCGCATCGATACTTCCGCTAACACTAAATGGAAGCTATTTGAGCCCATATCGATGGCGGCAAGTCGCTTGTTAGTAACCGCCATGTCAGTTTTTGCGTTGTGCCCCTGGCTTGCGTTGCCGTGGCCGGCCTTTGCCACCCGAATTGTTGCGGCGCCTACGATGGGTAGGTCGTGGCCGGCGCAAGTCAGTCAATAACGCAGTTTCATCATAATTTGTGACTGGTATTGGATGACCGATATAGTCTTCAATAGCTGGCAAATTATAGACGTACTCTTCGCAGGCAAGGCTTATGGCTGCGCCACTTTCTCCGGCACGACCGGTGCGACCGATACGGTGCACGTAGTCCTCGCAGTCATCGGGCAAGTCGAAGTTATAAACGTGCGTCACAGCAGGAATATGTAGGCCACGAGCAGCAACATCTGTTGCCACCAGAATATCAAGCTGACCTTCGGCAAAGTCTTCTAAAATCTTTAAACGTTTTTTCTGTGGGACATCGCCGGTTAGTAGTCCAACCCGGTGCTCGTTAGCTGCAAGCCACTGATACACTTTGTCACAACCATGCTTGGTATTCGCAAACACGATTGCCTTGTCGGGCCAGTCTTCTTCGAGCAAGGTTAAAAGCAATGGCATTTTATCCGGTTTCGACGGATAAAATAATTCTTCGCTGATACGGACACCGGTTTTTTGTTCGGGTTCCACCTCTACTTTCGCAGGCGCATTCATGTGTTCATAAGCAAGTTCTTGAACGCGGTACGACAAGGTCGCAGAAAATAGTAGATTAAGGCGCTTGGCCGGTTCTGGCATTTTCGTCAGCAGATAACGAATGTCATCGATAAAGCCTAAGTCGAACATCCGATCTGCTTCGTCCAGTACCACCACTTCAATATTATCCAGCTTAAACAAACCTTGTTTGTAAAAGTCGATTAAACGGCCAGTGGTTCCTACTAGGATATCCGGGTTGTTGGCGAGTTGCTGCTTCTGAGCATCGTAGCCTTCGCCGCCGTATATCACCGCCATATTCAGGCTGCAGTGACTATTCAGGGGTTCGGCATCGTGCGCTATCTGAATTGCTAACTCACGGGTCGGTGCCATGATTAACGCGCGCGGTCCGGTACGTTCATTATCGGCAGGCGCCTTCATTAAACGGTTGAAAGTGGCGAGCAGAAATGCCAAGGTTTTACCCGTGCCTGTCTGAGCCTGACCAGCGACGTCTTGGCCAGCGAGTGCAACGGGAAGACTTAATGCCTGGATTGGAGTACAATGCTCAAATCCGGCGCTGCTAATAGCTTGCTCAATCTGCGGGTGTAAGCCGAGTTCGGCAAAGCGTGTTTCTGTAAGATGTGTTTTAGTCATAAGTTATAAGCATATCAGTTTGCGCTTGTATTCAAAAACATAAATAATAGTATTTCGAAAAATATTTCCACGCGAAGAAAGTAGCGGAGAGTAACATGAGTGACGTAATTGTTCAGCTAAGCGATGACAGTTTTGAAGAAGATGTCATCAAATCCGATAAACCCGTTCTGGTTGATTTCTGGGCTGAGTGGTGTGGCCCTTGCAAAATGGTTGCTCCTATCTTGGATGATATCGCCGGGGAGTATGCCGGTAAATTAGTAATAGGAAAGCTGAACGTCGACCATAATGATCAGACTCCACCGAAGTATGGAATACGTGGTATCCCAACACTGTTATTATTCAAAAACGGTGAAGTGGTGGCGACTAAAGTTGGCGCACTGTCGCGTGCTCAACTCACAGAATTCCTTGACCAGCACGTATAAGTGGTTAACAAAACGGCGCAACGTGCGCCGTTTTTAGTTAGTTTTTGCTCAAATGAGGGCCGAAAACTGGACGAAACCAAAATTTAATGGTAGCTTTTGTTCATAAACTAGACATCTAGGTGATGCTCACCACCAAATCACCCAGAAATCAGGCTTTCAGCTTTTGGCTTCGCGCCTCGCGAAATCTAAACCAAATATAGCATTACATTAAAGAACGTAACCCTTAACAGAGTCATACTGACTTATATTCTATTAATCGATAACTCGAAAACCCTCCTATGAATCTAACAGAACTTAAAGAAAAACCGGTAAATGAACTTGTCGAACTTGCAGATAGCATGGGCCTTGAAAATATGGCTCGTCTTCGCAAGCAAGATATTATTTTTGCGATATTAAAAGCCCATGCCAAAAGCGGTGAAGATATTTATGGTGGTGGTGTGCTGGAAATCTTACAAGATGGCTTCGGCTTCTTGCGTTCAGCAGACTCCTCGTATTTAGCCGGGCCTGATGATATTTACGTTTCACCTAGTCAAATTCGACGCTTTAACTTACGCACAGGCGACACCATCGGCGGTAAAATCAGGCCACCAAAGGACAGTGAACGCTACTTTGCTCTGTTAAAAATCAGAGAAGTTAACTTTGACAAGCCAGAAAACTCCCGTAATAAAATCCTCTTTGAAAACCTAACACCGCTGCACGCCGATGAGCGTTTTCGCTTAGAGCGTGGTAATGGTAGTAAGGAAGATATCACGGCGAGAGTACTGGATTTATCGGCTCCTATCGGCAAAGGGCAACGTGGCTTGATCGTTGCTCCACCCAAAGCGGGTAAAACGTTACTGCTGCAAAATGTCGCGACATCGATAGCCGCTAATCATCCTGATGCCGAGCTAATCGTATTGTTGATAGACGAGCGACCAGAAGAAGTGACCGAAATGCACCGTCTGGTGAAAGGTGAAGTTGTTGCTTCAACTTTCGATGAGCCGGCTAACCGCCACGTTCAGGTCGCCGAAATGGTTATTGAAAAGGCAAAACGTCTGGTCGAGCACAAAAAAGATGTGGTTATATTGTTGGATTCGATCACTCGCCTGGCGCGTGCTTACAACACTGTAATTCCTAGCTCAGGCAAGGTACTGACCGGTGGTGTTGATGCTAACGCATTACATAAGCCAAAGCGTTTCTTCGGTGCAGCGCGTAACGTTGAAGAGGGTGGTAGCTTAACCATTATCGCCACGGCACTCATTGATACCGGCTCTAAAATGGATGAAGTTATCTACGAAGAGTTTAAAGGAACCGGTAATATGGAGCTGCATCTGAACCGTAAGATCGCTGAACGCCGTGTATTCCCTGCCATCGACTTTAACCGTTCTGGTACTCGCCGCGAAGAGTTGCTGACGTCGCCGGAAGAGCTGCAAAAGATGTGGATCTTACGGAAGATAATGCATCCAATGGGCGAGGTTGAGGCAATGGAATTTTTAATTGATCGTCTGCAGATGACCAAGACTAACGACGAATTCTTTGAGTCCATGAAGCGCCAACGTAATAGTTAGGCCACATGAAGTATCAAGACCTTAGAGATTTCATCGCCCAGCTTGAACAGCGAGGCGAGTTGAAACGCGTTAAGCAGGAAATCGATCCCTACTTAGAAATGACAGAGATTGCGGACCGAACGTTAAAAGCGGGCGGTCCGGCTTTGTTATTCGAAAATGTAAAAGGCCATTCCATTCCCGTATTGGCAAACTTGTTTGGCACGCCTGAACGAGTAGCTTTAGGCATGGGCCAAGAGTCAGTAACCGCTTTGCGAGATGTTGGTAAGTTACTGGCGTTTTTAAAAGAGCCAGAGCCACCAAAAGGTTTTAAAGACGCGCTGAGTTTGCTGCCTACCTATAAAAAAGTACTGAGCATGTCGCCCAAACAAGTAAAAAAAGCGCCATGTCAGGACGTCGTGCTAACGGGTGACGATGTAGACTTAACTCAGCTGCCGATACAGCACTGCTGGCCTGGTGATGCTGCTCCGCTGATTACCTGGGGATTGACAATAACCAAGGGTCCGCACAAGGAACGACAAAATCTGGGGATTTATCGGCAACAGTTGCTGGGGCCTAATAAGTTGATCATGCGGTGGTTGTCTCACCGTGGCGGAGCCCTTGATTTTCAGGAGTGGTGTCAGCAACACCCTGGTGAGCGGTTTCCGGTATCGGTAGCATTAGGTGCAGATCCGGCAACTATTCTAGGTGCTGTTACACCGGTTCCCGATAGCTTATCTGAATATGCCTTTGCAGGCTTACTGCGTGACGGTAAAACACATGTCACCACTAGCATAAGTAACGATTTACAAGTGCCTGCGCACGCTGAGATGATTCTTGAGGGGTACATTGAGGCAGGCGAAACAGCACCTGAAGGTCCCTATGGCGACCATACCGGTTATTATAACGAAGTTGATGACTTCCCAGTTTTTACAGTGACTCATATCACCCACCGTAAAGATCCGATTTATCATAGTACTTATACGGGCCGCCCACCGGATGAACCTGCCGTGCTAGGTGTGGCGCTTAATGAAGTGTTTATTCCGTTATTGCAAAAGCAGTTCCCTGAGATCGTTGATTTCTACCTACCCCCAGAGGGGTGTTCATACCGCCTGGCGGTGGTGACAATGAAAAAGCAATATCCGGGTCATGCCAAACGAGTAATGATGGGTGTGTGGTCTTTTTTGCGACAGTTTATGTATACCAAGTTTGTCATTGTTTGCGACGATGACGTAGATGCGCGTGACTGGAAAGATGTGATTTGGGCGATGACGACCCGAATGGATCCGGCTCGCGACACCACGTTGGTGGAAAACACGCCAATCGACTATCTGGACTTTGCTTCGCCGGTATCGGGGTTAGGTTCGAAAATGGGTATGGATGCAACCAACAAATGGCCGGGCGAAACGGATCGGGAATGGGGTGAACCGATAACCATGACCGACAGCGTTAAACAGAGAGTCGATGAATTGTGGGAACAACTCAATATTCTGGAGAAGTAAATGGCAGAGCAATTCACTTGTCAGGCAGGTATTAGCCGACAGCTAGCCGAATATGTTTGGGAAGTTAATGTCGAATTGCCTAAAGCGGTCGAGTTTAAGGCAGGTCAGTATTTACAAGTAGTGATGGGCGAGCGAGATAAACGGCCATTTAGCATCGCCTCAGAGCCGTCAGAGCATCACCAATGGTTACTGCACGTAGGGGCTACGCCTGATAATGCTTATGCTGGCGAAGTGCTGGAACGAATAAAGCGAGATGGGCAGTTAGTTATCGAAGCTCCTGACGGAGATGCATTCCTGCAATTGCCACAACAGCACCCAATTATATTGATCGCTGGCGGCACTGGGTTTTCTTATACTTATTCTATTTTACAAAAGTTACTTAAAGAAGGCCTGCAACAGCCAGTTTATCTATATTGGGGCGCCCGCGCACGGCAGGATTTGTACTTGCATGAACGGTTACAAACATTAGCTTCCGATCATCCGTTGTTTCACTACAGACCGGTTCTAGAAAGTGCCGATAGTGACTGGCCTTATGCCATAGGGCTGGTGCATCATGCGGTCGTTACTGAGCGCGATGACTTGAGCCAATGCCATATTTATATGGCGGGCCGGTTCGAGATGGTCCGTGTTATCCGCGATGACTTCGTTACACGAGGCGTGTCGTTGCAACAGTTACACGCTGATGCGTTAGCATTTATTTAAGATAAGTTGATTCATAGAATTTGCGCGTTATACTAGCGCGGCGTTACCAAGGGGTGCCCGTTTGGGCTGAGATGCAATCTAGCGAACCCTTTGTACCTGATCCGGTTAATACTGGCGTAGGGATGGTAGACAATTTTATACGCTCTCCATTTTAGCCTTACCGGATCGTTTCTTGCTAATAACAAAGGAAATGATCCATGAAACGAATACCTCTAATATCTTTATTATTTGGCTCCACGGTTGCGGCAGCAACGCCGTTACAACAGGACTCATCGGTTGATTCTTCAACGATAGAAGTTATTAACGTAAGTGCTGACTTCCAGCAACAAACTCTTAATGAGATCCCGCAAAGTATTGCAATATTAGATGCTGAAGCGATTGAACAGCGCAACGCAGAACATTTGCAGGGGGTGCTTAACGCCGTTGCAAACGTGAACTTTTCCGGCGGTACGTCAACCGCTCGATTCATTCAAATTCGTGGCATCGGCGAGCGCTCGCAATTCGTCGACGCTGTTAACCCGTCGGTAGGTTTACTCATTGACGGAATCGACTATTCCGGTCTTGGTGCTGCAGCAAGCCTGTTTGATATCGGTAAAGTCGAAGTTTTCCGTGGTCCACAAAGTGGTCGCTTTGGTGTAAATGCGTTGGCAGGTATGATTGTTTTAGATAGCGAAACGCCAACCGAGATGACGACTGGGGAATTCATGCTGTCCGCTGCTAATTATGATGAGTACCGCGGTGGATTGGCTATTGGCGGTAACCTCGGTGCGCTTGGCAACGCGCGCTTTTCAGTATCCAAATTCGCTAACGATGGATTTACCGAAAATACCTTTTTGCAACGCGATGACACCGAAAAGCGTGATGAATTAGCGGTACGTTTCGGCTTAGAATCCGAGCTCACAGACGACTGGCGTTTGAACAGTTACCTGCATCATATCAATACCGATAACGGTTATGATGCTTTTAGTTTAGAAAATAATCGGGAGACGCTGTCTGATGAGCCCGGCACCGATGCGTTGCAATCAACAGCAGTAAGACTGGTCGCCACGTACGGGGCATTAGATGACAGTGAAATCCAACTGTCAGTCAGCCAGCTTAATGCGGATAGCGAGTATAGTTTTGATGAAGACTGGACGTACGTTGGAATCGCTCCAGGTTGGGAATACTCATCTTTTGATGCCTACTTTCGCGATCGTGATGATACAACGTTAGAAGCGCGCTGGCGCTCAACGGAACCCGCTAATTTGTTTGGATACGAAACAGAATGGACCGCTGGAGTCTACTATTATCGTAAGCAAGAGCAACTTGTCCGGGATTATTTTAATTGGGATCTTGGTCAGCCCAGTATTTTCGAAAGCGAACAGGACCGTAACCACTGGGCAATTTATGGTGAGTTAATTCAACAGTTGGACAAGCGTTGGTCTTTACTGACAGGGTTAAGGCTGGAGCAATATGACACCGACTACCAGGACAGTAATGCGGTCAATGAACAACCTAACGATACAATGGTTGGCGGTACATTGAGCTTGCGCTACCAATATGCCCCAATGAGTTACTGGTATACAACCTTATCTCGGGGTTATAAAGCGGGGGGCGTTAATGGTGAAGCGCTGGGTCGAGCTAAAGATCAACAGTTGCAAGAGATAGAAGACTACTTGCTTGAGCGCGCCACCTTTAAGCCGGAAATTCTATGGAATCTTGAGTCTGGCGTTAAATGGATGAGCCCTTCGCAGGGCCTATCCGCGCAGGTGTCACTGTTCTATAACCAGCGAGACGATGTGCAGTTAAAAAGCTGGGTCAATCGTGATCAGTCGTTTGTCGGCTTTCTGGAAAATGCAGCGGAAGGCACGAACTATGGACTGGAAGCGGAAATTGACTGGCGAATCACAGACAACCTGACTGCGTTTTCTTCGTTAGGCTGGCTAGAGACTGAAATCGATGGGTTTACTACCGAAGACGGACAGGATATGAGTGGGCGTGATCAGGCGCATGCACCTCAATATCAAGCCAACGTTGGACTGCGTGGACAGTTATCGGAACATTGGGAATGGAGCGTTCAGGGTGACTTTAAAGACAGCTTCTATTTTTCCAACTCGCACAATCAACAAGCCGAATCTAGCGCTTTACTGCATGCACAGTTGAGCTACATTTGGCAAAACTGGCAAATCAGTCTTTGGGGTAGAAACTTAACGGACGAGGAAACAGAAATTCGCGGCTTCTACTTTGGTAATGACCCTCGCGATGAGTATGTTACAGAAACCTATCTGCAGTATGGCGAGCCTCGTCGCTACGGTATTACTGCACATTATCGGTTTTGAGCCAATTAATGATTCAGGAACTAATTGATCAATTATTATTGAGTTCGGTCTGGGAGCTAATAGCACTGCTATTAGCTCTAGCTTATTTGTTGTTCGCTGCTCACCAGCGCCAATGGTGCTGGTTGGCAGCGGGGATTAGTTGCACTATATACGCGATTATTTTTTGGCAAGCACGGCTTTATATGGAGGCACTGTTACAAGTGTTTTATATTGTAATGGCCGGCTATGGCTGGTGGCAATGGCAGAAATCAGTGATTGCTACGGAAGGTCCAAAACGCAAATTCAATTGGCGTTGGCACGCGTTACAGTGGGCATGGGTTATTCCTGCAGGTACGATTATCGCGATATTGCTTGACGTGTACACAGATGCCGATGCGGTATGGCTCGACACCTACACCACGTTATTTAGTTTGTTGGCAACTTGGCTGATTACACAAAAAGCGTACGAAACCTGGTGGTATTGGTTGGTCATTGATAGCGTTTATGTTTACTTGTACTGGAGTAAGGGCTTTGTTGCTACGGCGCTATTGTTTGTTGTTTATGTGATATTGGTGGTGTATGCGATGTATCGCTGGCGAGCCGATCAACAGAATCAGTGGGTACTGGAGAATCAATGATTGAAAGACCGGTAGAAGTTGTTCCTCTGGATGCCGGTCAGGCAAACGAAGTTCTGCTTTTAAAAGGCACTAATGAATCTTATGTTTTCAAATGGTTGCATCACTCAGCGACCCTTGGATTGGACCGTCGTAGCGAATTTGAGTTGCAGCGAGAATTGTCGAAATCCGGTTTAGCCCCCAAAGTTATTGGGTTTGATCCCAAACGTTGGGTGCTGCAGGAATACGTAGCGGCGACGCCTGTTTCAGCGGGTAGTTTACGCTGCGATCAAAAGCTCAGGTTAACCGCTAAGGCTTTAGCAAAAACCCATCAACAGACCCCCCGCTGGCAGGGCGCCTCTCTCTGGCAAAAGTTAGAGTATTACGTTGCAAAGCTAGGTGTTGTTGAACAACAGCAGTTAAAACGCTTTAAGGACCAGCTGAGTAGTAATGAGCGTCGTGTTTTGTGCCACCTTGATTTGGCATTTGACCATATTTTATGGCATGACTCGCTTACTATTATTGACTGGGAGTATGCCAGCTGGGGTGATCGAATGACGGACATCGCCAGTACCATTGAAATAAATCAGCTTGATAGTAGCAGTGCGGATAAGCTTTGTTATTATTATCAGCTAGAGACAGGTTATCGATTTGATAACACACAACTCGGCGCCCACCGTTCGTTTGTTCAGTGGATTAATCATCAGTGGCTACGACTTTTAAAACAGGGAATCCAGCATGAGTGATAAGGATTTAACGAAGCGCGTGTACGGCTATCTCGCGGAAGACGAAGATGCCCGTGTTTGTAAAGATATTCCGGATTCTGCCTGTAACCATCAACCACGCTCGTTTGTACTAATGCTACTGTCGTTAACTCTAACTAAACTTGGCGATACGCTAGTTAGTGCGCGACTTGTTTTACCGTGGATGCTGAGTGCATTAGGAGCTCCTGCAGTATTTATCAGCGCATTAGTGCCGCTACGGGAGTCATTAGCGCTGTTACCTCAGCTTTTCGTCGCGCAAAAGCTACGTCAGCAACCAGTACGAAAATGGTTCTGGGTTGCTGGCAGTTTTGGCCAGGCAATCTCTTTGGCACTGATGATAGTCGCGGTAGCCACCCTAAACGGGTCACCACTCGGCTGGAGTGTGGTCATTTTGCTTGCGTGCTTCTCGCTTTCTCGGGGTATTTGTTCAGTCGCTAACAAAGATGTGACCGGGAAGACCGTTTCTAAAACCCGCCGGGGTAGGCTATCGGGAGTGGCTGCTTCAGCCGCCGGTGTACTAACTTTACTAACTGCTATTACTATCGTGCTAAGTCCGGAAGTAGAAGGACAACGCTGGCTTTTCTTAATGTTATTGGGAGCGGGTGTTTTACTCTGGACAGCAGCCGCGCTGCTGTATGCTGGCATCCCCGAAGTCGCCGGCTCCACTGAAGGCGGCGGTAACGCCATAACTGAAGCCTTAAAATCGATTAGTATATTATGGAAGAATGGCCAGTTCGGGCATTTTGTATTAACTCGGGCATTGCTAGTTTCGGCTGCTTTTGCCATTCCCTACATCGTAGTGCTAATTCAACGAGAGGGTGACGCGGGGCTGACTAGCCTCGGCAGTTTGTTGTTAGCCAGTGGATTGGCTGGAATGCTGGCTGGGCGTTTTTGGGGGCGCTGGTCAGACACCGCAAGCCATCATGTAATGGCTGCTGCATCGGCAATGTCGACAGCGGTTATGTTATCAGCTCTGATTGTTTACTATTGGGTGCCTGAGGCATTATCAATGCAACTCGTTGCCGGTGGCTTATTATTCTTTTCAGCAGTGGCACATCATGGTGCAAGGGTTGGCCGAAAGACCTATTTGGTGGATATGGCCAATCAGAAAAATCGGGCTCAGTTAACGGCTGTATCTAATACAGTGATGGGTGTTATTCTATTGGCTGGTATTGCTTTAGGTTGGTTAGATGCTGCCTTTGGTACCGCTGCTGTGCTTTGGTTTTTGGTCGGGGTCGGAATACTGGCGTTGATTTCGTCACTTTCTCTACCAGATGTCTCCGGGGATTAATCCCCCGGAAACATTGTTATCATTTTTTACCTTTAAGTACCGCGTACAATCCAATAATTACTGCAGCGATGCCGCCAATCAAGTACCACATGGTGCTATCTGTAGGCTCATTCATAACAGCTTGAGATGCCTCTGACGCGAGTGATTCTGACGCCTGATACGACATATATAGCAAAATAGCGCCGACAATAACCAGTACTAATCCTATTGCCTTGTTCATCTTTTTCTCCCAGTCCTCTGATTTTTTTATTATTTCCTAATTCAATGTAGCACAGCTTATTGCATCTGCAAGTGTGTTGACGTGCACGTTACGTCATTTGACATATATCAAAACCACTAACTGCCGCGTAGAAAATGAAAGAGCCGACCCTTAATTTAGCGAGCGAAAAGAATGAAAAAAATACTAACAAAAACAACTTTAGCTTTAGCCGTTAGCTCGGTCTTATATGGGCCGTCTATCTGGGCACAACAGACGGACGAGGCCACAGCAGATACTAACAATATAGAACGCATCGTTACCTTAGGATCGCGTGTCAATGGAAGAACGGCGACAGAGTCGACATCGCCAATTGATATAATCTCTGGTGAGCAATTGGCAAGTACGGGTGCGAGCGAATTGGGTAAAGCACTGCAGATGAGTGCACCATCATTTAATTTTTCGACAACCACTATCTCTGACGGGTCTGACATTATTCGTCCTGCAACGTTGCGAGGCCTCGGTCCAGACCAAGTTTTGGTGCTGGTTAATGGTAAACGTAGGCACCAGCAGGCGTTGGTCAATGTGCAAGAAACAATTGGTAAGGGCTCGGCTGGCTATGACATTAACGCAATTCCGATATCGGCAGTGGCGCGGGTAGAGATTTTGCGTGATGGAGCCGCAGCTCAGTACGGGTCAGATGCCATTGCGGGTGTTATTAATATCACCTTAAAAAGTGGTGATGGAGGAAGTTTTAATGCCGAAGTGGGTCAAACCTATGAGGGAGATGGTGAGATCGCTCAGGTTGGTTTAAATGCGGGGCATGCGACCAATAATGGGTTTGTGAATTTCACTCTGGAGTACCGGGATCGGGGCATGACAAACCGAGCGTCTCCGGCGACATTGGAAGCTACCGGTGGTCAGCTTATTGGCGATTGGCTTGACCGTGATGGCGATCCAGTGGTGCGGTTACATGTTGGCGATGCCGACTCTGAAAACTATTATGCTTGGCTAAATGCTGGTTATAACATCAATTCAACTACAGAGCTTTATGCCTTTGGCGGCTGGTCAACCCGTGACGGCGGGTCTGCCGGGTTTTTCCGCGGCCGTGGACATCCAAGAACGATTGAGGCGTTATACCCTGATGGTTTTTTGCCTCAGTTAAAAACAGAGGCCGACGACCAGTCGATAGCCGTTGGTATTCGCGGTGATTTACCGAATGCCTGGTTATGGGATGCGAGTGTGGTCTATGGGCGCAACGACTTTGGTTTCAACTCAGCTAACTCGGCTAACGTCAGCTGGTATTATGAACCTGACGGCAACGGCGGTATTTATGCGGATACACCGACAGAAGCATTTGACGGAGAACTGGTTTTTGAGCAGACCACGTTCAATTTAGACTTTAACGGTACCATCGACATTGGAAATGAACTGCTGTATTTAGCCACCGGCTTAGAGTTTAGAACAGATAGCTATGCGATTAATCCGGGCGATCCTGTGTCTTGGGCATACGGGCGTACTAATGATCCGAGCATTGAAATTTTAACACCATCCGGGGCTCCGGCAGAGGCAGGAATACAAGGCTTTCCAGGCTTTAGTCCTGGCCAAGCGGTTGATGCGGACCGAGATAGCTATGGTGTTTACGTTGATGCAGAGTATTATTTAACCCCTGAATTTTTGGTCGCGGGTGCAGTGCGATACGAGGACTACGATATCGCAGGCGGTAACGTTTCCGGTAAGTTATCACTGCGTTATGACGTTGACTCTGACTTTTCTGTGCGCGGCACACTCGCGACAGGTTTTCGCGCTCCAGGCGTGCAGCAAATCTATTACAGTCAGGTACTGACCAACATCGTCAATGGCACCCTGGTACAAACAGGAACGGTGGCGAATGACGATGAGGTTGCTCGCCAATTCGGTATTAATGAGTTGGAAGAGGAGACCTCAGAAAGTATTAGCCTGGGGCTGGTCAAGCGTTGGGACAATGGCTTTGATTTGACCGCCGATATTTATCAAATAAATATTGATGAACGGATTGTTATTTCCGAGCCATTAACGGCATCAATTGGGCCTGAATTTGCTGATGTTTTGGCCGCTAACAACCTGGGAGCCGCTCAGTTTTTTACGAATTCGGTTGATACCAAAACTACGGGCGTCGATATCATTGGTTCATATCCAACCGAGCTTTTTGAGGGCAGCCTTGATCTGACCGCGGCTATTAGTTTTATGGATACCAATGTTGAACGGGTTAACTCGGTGTCATCATTGATCCCAGCTGAGCAAATTTTTAACCAAACGCAAGTATTACGGATAGAACAAGGCCAGCCGGGTGAGAAGGCTACCTTTAGCGGCAAGTGGCAGCGCAATGACTGGACTGTAAACTTGGCATTAAACTATTTTGGTTCAGTTGAGGGTCAGGCATTTACCGGTATTCGTCACGAGTGGAGTGCTAAGTGGTTAACCGATGTATCGGTAGCCTATGACTTAACCTCAGACTTCTCGGTTATGGTAGGCGCTAATAATGTGTTTGATACCTACCCTGACGAGTGGGGCGATGCTGGCATACCATTCTCACAAGCTGGCTTTAAATATGGCTGGGAGACATTGCCGTTTGGTATTAACGGAGGCTATTACTACGCACGTTTTAATTATCAGTTTTAATAAAAAACGCCCGCTTGCTGAGCGGGCGTTTCCTATTTATTTGTTACCGATAGTCTTAGTCACCTAAGTACGACGTCAACATCCAGGCTGTCTTTTCTTGCTCACGAATGTAGTCACTCATTAGTGCAGAAGTACCTTCATCGCCGGCATCGTCGGCAACTCGTTGGATATCGCGTTGCAGGCGTATAACGGTCTGATAACTGTCGAGAATGTTACCAACACAAGCACGGCCTTCGTGGACATCCTTGACTTCCTCAATCTCGCTCGCCTTAATGTAGGTTGAGTATGCGTGCATTGGGCGTTGTCCCAAAGTAAGAATACGCTCGGCGATTTCGTCAATTTTCATCAGTAAGTCATCGTAAGTTTCTTCAAACTTAGCGTGTAACTCGAAAAATTGTTGACCCTTGATATTCCAATGGTAGCCACGAACATTCATGTAAAATATTTGGTAATTTGCCAACAGCTCATTTAATCTTTCTGATAAATTCTCTGCTTTTTTCTCGTCGAGACCAATCACTTGTAGTTGCTTCATTGCGTCCTCCGCATTGACTTTTTGATACTACTATCTTACGAAATTACGGCAAATTCGATCAGCTTTTAGCTGAATCTTCGCGTTTACCGTCCCTGATATGTTGTTCTCCACGCAGTTTGGCCAGCTGAATTTGACGCTCTCGTTCGGCAAAGCGAGATTTCTGTTCGGCGGTTGTCTTCGCGTAACAATGCGGGCAGCTAACGCCTTTTTGATAATGCTCTGACTGCTTTTCTTGCTCTGTAATGGGCATCCGGCAGGCGTAACACTGGTCATAGTTGCCCTGTTCCAGGCCATGCTTAACGGTTACCCGTTGGTCAAAGACAAAACAGTCGCCATTCCAGCTGCTGCTACTCTCGGGGACCAGCTCCAGGTATTTCAAGATACCGCCCTTTAAGTGGTAGACCTCGTCAAACCCTTGCTCTTTTAAGTAAGCGGTCGATTTTTCACAGCGTATCCCACCCGTGCAAAACATAGCGACTTTTTTATGCTTTTGGGGATCTAAATGTTCTTTGACATAATCCGGGAACTCGCGAAAAGCTTCAGTTTTTGGATTTATCGCACCCTCGAAAGTACCTACCGCATATTCATACTCGTTGCGCGTATCAATAACCAGCACTTCAGGATCGGCTATTAATTCGTCCCACTGTTCTGGCTCCACGTAAGTGCCGACCGTGTGCTTGGGATCAACCCAGTCGACGCCCATAGTAACGATTTCTTTCTTTAACTTGACCTTAGTCCGGTAAAAAGCCTGAGTGTCGCTGGGCGATTCTTTGTGTTCAATATCGGCTAAACGCTTATCGTTAGCAAAATAAGCCAACACGTTATCAATAGCTTGGCGAGTACCACAAATGGTGCCATTAATTCCTTCGCGTGCTAAAAGCAGGGTGCCTTTAACGTCGTTATCAATTAAAGTTTGATACAGGGGCTCACGAAGTTGCTCATAATCGTTGAGCTCGACAAATTTATACAGTGCCGCGCAAATATACATAATAAAATACCTTCAGCTGTCCGGACCGTAAATCCGGGGCGTTTAAAATCGCGCGAATTATAACCGCAACGGGAGTTTTGCTCAATGGCCGCCAATGATGCTCTGTTTTGGCTACTGGTTGTTATTTCAAGTGTTACGTCGCTACTCACCGCGGTGGCGGGTGCTGGTGGTGGCGCTGTACTTATCGCAATTTTGGCTTTGGTGTTACCGGGGCCAGCGATTATTCCAGTTCATGGTGCTGTGCAAATGGGATCGAATATTGGTCGGACAGCGCTAGCGTGGAAATATATCGATTGGCCGACTATTGCATGGTTTGTGCCTTTTGGGCTGTTAGGTACATTGTTGGGGAGTCTGCTGTTGGTGCAGCTGCCGGCGACTTTATTACAGCTGAGTATCGCCCTTTTTTTATTGTACTTAACTTGGGGCCCCCCGTTACCGAGAGTTATGCTCGGTAAAGCTGGGTTAATGGCGGGAGGCTTTGTCACCGGCTTTATCTCGTTATTTGTAGGAGCTTCAGGACCCGTGGTGGCGGCTTTCATCAAAGCTCGTTTTACTGAACGAATGACGACAGTAGCCACCTTTGCCGCAGCAATGAGTATGCAACATGCGCCGAAAGCCTTGGTATTTGGTTTTGCTGGTTTTGTTTTTAAAGAATGGTTACTTTTAATTCTAGCGATGATGGTGGCCGGTTTTATTGGTACCTGGGTGGGGCTTAATTGGTTAAAGCGAATAACGAACTATCGCTTTAACCAAATTTTTCGTTGGATCATTACGTTGCTGGCGTTGCGGCTACTTTGGGTCGCTTTTGAGTCGTTTATCCCAGCGCTGGCGAGCATAACGTCGTAGGCTGGGTACATTATCGGTCTCATCCATAATTGGGGTTCCAAGGATAGTCTCGATAATATCTTCCAGGGTAATTAAACCTAGCCAGCTACCATGTTCGTCATACACCAGACATAGATGTTGACGCTCTTTCAGCAGATACGCCATTAAATTCTCAATACTGACCGTTTCGCTAACAATTTCTACCGGGCGTGCTAAGTCAGCCACCGTTTGCCCCTCGTCTGCATCCAGCGCATCACTTCGAAACAAGAGACCGTGCGGCTCTTCTTCGGCATCAATTAAAGGAAATCGAGAAAAAGGTAATGCCCGGGCTTTGTCGGCAAATTCGCGTACTGTCATATCAGGGCTGATAGTTTCGCAGACCGTGCGCGGTGTCATGACCTGCTTCACCCGAATGTCGTGTAGGTCGAGAATATTCCAGATAACCCGATGCTCATCTCTGTCGAGAACTTTCTGCTCGTAGCCCATTGTAGCCATCGCCTTAATCTCTGAACGCACATCGATATCGGGTTCGTTATTGCCTATACGACGCGTTATTTGGTCGGATAACCAAATAAAGGGCTTGAGTGAAACAATGAAAAAACGCAATACCGGCACGATCAAAGGTGCCAGACTTCGCCAAAACTTGGCGCCAATCGTTTTTGGAATAATTTCGGATAAAATCAGTATCAGTAGCGTCATTACAGCGCTAGCAACACCTAGATAACCGTCACCAAAAACGACTCCAACCTGCGCGCCAACCCCGGCAGCTCCAGCTGTGTGAGCAATGGTGTTAAGGGTAAGAATAGCAGCTAACGGCTGGTCGATATTTTGCTTTAAATGGTTTAGCTTTTCGTGCAGAGCTGGGCGTTGGTCTTTTAGTTGAGCTATATAACTTGGCGTTATAGAGAGCAAGGCTGCTTCCAGCACCGAACAGAGAAAAGATACGCCAACCGCCAGTACTGCAAAAACAATGAGTAAAAACATAGTGTCTTATTTATTATCTCGTTAATTAAACCAGTTGAAAGACCAATAGCGCCAAGCCAGCAATAATAGCAATCGACCAGCCTAAACGCGACGCGTTTTTTTGCCACCACTGTTGTGCATAGGGACCCAGCCATAATGCCAGGCCGGCGAGCCCAAAATAACGGATACCTCGCGCTAAGCCAGAGGCGAGTATAAAAAGCGATAACGGAAATGCAGCAGCACCTGCGGCTAGCATGGCCGTTTGGAACGGAACGGGTGTTACACCGACCAGAAAAATCGCCATAAAGCCGTCATCTTTTAATGTCATCTCAAAGCTTTGATAATACTCCTGAAGCGATAGATAGTTTATAAACCATTGCCCTACTGAATCGAATAAAGCAAAACCAATATAATAACCAATGAGTGCCCCGACTAGGCAACCCGCTAAAGCGACCGATGCAATTGCCCAAATGCGCTCGCGCTCTAGTATCATGTAAGGTATTAACACCAATTCAAGTGGAATTGGCACAATGGTGGCTTCTAAAGCGGACATAAAAAATAGCATGGACAACGCATATGGTGAGTTTATTAAACGTTGCAGCCATTTTTCGGCCGACTTGCTGGAAGGTTGTTGTGGCGTCTGTTGATTCACTATTAAATAATACTCGATTGATTCAATCGTACTGATTGTAACGTGAAATCTTTGCAATAGGGGATCGAAGTGGTTAAAAATGACGTATTTACGGCGCAGGTTGTCGAATTACAAATAAGGCGAAGACATGAAATATCGGGGTAGTCCTACATTTTCTCATCAGCAAGCCGACAAGCTTGGTGTTTTAATCACCAACTTAGGCACACCAGAAGCACCGACAAAGTCGGCGTTAAAGCCTTATCTTAAACAGTTTTTATCCGATCCCAGGGTGGTAGAAGTACCGCGCTTGCTGTGGTGGTTTATTCTAAATGGCGTGATCTTGAAGATACGACCTAAACGCTCAGCTGAAGCTTATAAAACCGTTTGGACGGAACGGGGCTCGCCGCTTTTGTACCATACTCAAGATCAAGCGAATGCAATACGAGAAAAGTTGCAACAACAATATGGTGAACACGTGATTGTTGACTTCGCAATGCGCTACGGTAACCCGGGAGTGCCTGAGGTTATTGAGCGGATGATGCAGGCTGGTGTGCGCAAGCTGCTTGTACTGCCCATGTATCCTCAATACTCAGCATCGACGGTTGCTTCAACATTCGATGCGATTGCGGCTGACTTTACTCAGCGGCGTTGGATGCCCGACTTCCGGTTCATCACGCATTATCATGACTATCCAGCGTTTATAGAAGCCGCGGCAGAACGTATTGAACGTCATTGGGAGCAATATCCGCGCGCGGATAAACTAATTTTCTCATACCACGGTGTGCCACTGAGATATTTGAAAAATGGCGATCCCTACCATTGTGAATGTTATAAAACATCTCGGCTGTTAGCAGAAAGGTTGGGTCTTAATGAGAGTGAGTATTTAACAACATTCCAGTCCAGGTTCGGGCGAGAAGAATGGCTGCAACCTTACACTGACGAGACAATGAAAAGCTTACCAGGTAACGGGGTTAAGTCAGTACAAGTGTTTTGCCCTGGGTTTTCTTCAGACTGCCTTGAGACCATTGAAGAAATTGGTGAAGAAAACAGAGAATACTTTATCGAAAACGGCGGTGAGCGATATGAGTATATCAGCGCGCTAAATGCAGAGCCGAAGCACATTGAGGCGCTGACTCAATTAATAAGCGATAACCTGCACGGATGGGTGCCGCAAGAGCAGCAAGCGCAAACGCTGGCGCAACGGCAACAACAGGCGGATAAAGTGAAGAACCAGTCATTCCCGTATGGTAAGACCAAGGATTAATGTGGCTAACTCAAATGGATTTGGAAAACCGTTTATGTTCATTGCCTGGGGCCTAGCTCTCGCTTTGTTAGTATGGTTTTTCGAAGACAAGCTGCAGCAACAATTTAATCCAAATCAGCAGTTAGCTACTCAGCAACAGGGTCAGCGTTTGGTGGTTGAGCTGCAACAGAACCGCATGGGGCATTATGTTGCTGAGGGCCAGGTGAATGGTCAGCAAGTGACTTTTTTGCTCGATACCGGTGCAACTCTGGTGGCTATTCCTGAATCTTTAGCCAATAGGCTGGGCCTTAAGAAAGGCAGACAAGGTATGTCGCAAACAGCAAATGGGCGAGTGATCACCTATCGAACGGTGGTTGACGAGTTACAGCTTGGCGGTATTACACTTAACAACGTGGCTGCGTCTATTACCCCCGGTATGGACGGCGATATTATTTTGCTAGGAATGAGTGCTCTGAAACAGTTTGAGTTAACGCAAAAAGGCGATACGCTAACCATACGTTATTAATAAATAGGAAAGCATAATGCAAAAAAAGCAATTTCATTTAAGTTTAGCTGCGCTAGCCTTAATGGTGGCAACTGGAGCACAAGCTCAAGAAAAGGAGTTGCAACGTTGCGCGGAAATTGAGGACTCCCTGGAGCGGTTGGTCTGTTACGACAACATCACCAAAGAGAAGCAACAAAAAAACTCAGCGAAGCAAAAGAAAAAAGCTGAAAACCATGGCCGTGACGTTGCTGAGAAAGCCCGCCAGAAAGGGCAGTCTATGCGTGATCGTAAGCAGCAAACTGCCGATGACCGGTTCGGCATGGAGCATAAAAAGTCGGAAGAAGAGGAAGAAATCGAGAAGATTCAAGTCGAAATCGAGAGTAAACGGCAAGATGCCTATGATAATTGGGTTCTGACTTTAGCTAATGGACAGATTTGGAAACAAACCGAAAGTGTGACCTATTTCCCCTGGAACGACGAAGACACCTATTACATTGAGAAAGGTGCCTTTAACTCATTTTATTTCGGTCGTGAAGGCATTAACCGGCGCTTCCGTGTGGAACGAATCAAGTAACTAGCTGCTTAAGCTGATCGAAGGGCATGGGTTTGTAAAACAGAAAGCCTTGCAAGCCCATGCAACCATGGCGAGTGAAAAAGTTAGCTTCTTGCTCTGTTTCTATACCTTCAACAATGACACTCTTTTCTAAGCCGTGAGACATTTCAATAATGGCTTTCGTAATAATTTGATTGGCAGGTACCGTAAAAATTGAACGCGTGAACTCACGATCTATTTTTATAATATCTACAGGAAGCTTGCTCAAGTAGGCCAACGACGAAAACCCGGTGCCAAAATCATCAATCGCGACCTTGCAGCCAATCGTTCTGAGTTCTGCTAATTCGTTAAAGACTTTTGCTGCATCCTCGACCATGACACTCTCGGTGAGTTCAAATTGTAACTGAGACAGCCGAATCTGATATTTTTCAGCAAAGACTGAAATATCGTTGATAATATTCTCTCGCTGAAACTGTTTTACTGACAAATTAATAGATAAAATAAAATCCGGTGATACATCCAATTCAGCCAGGTGTTTAAAGGCGGCCTCCATAATCAGCTTAGACAACGGAATAATTTGCCCCGTTTGTTCTGCGACTGGGATAAAGTCTGCCGGAGAAACATATTCCCCTGTTGGTAGCCGCCACCGAACTAAGGCTTCGGCGCCGATGATTTTTTTACTGTTAGCTGCGATGTAAGGCTGGTAAAAAACTTCAAATTCATGGTTGTCAATTGCTCGCTGAATATGATTGCGCAACTTCAGTTCGTTTTCGTATTGTATACCCATCGCTTGATTAAATACCTGGTAGGTATTACCACCGCTTTGCTTCGCATGACTCATAGCGACATCCGCATTTTGAATCATGTTCTCGGCGCTGACCGAGTGCCCTTGTCGACAAGCAATGCCGATGCTCGCTGTCAGGTGAAGATCCAACGAGTGGAATTCAAATTTTTGCCGAACCTGCCGGAGCACGTGTTGGGCAATCATTGAGGATTGCTCGACTGCCTGTCCAGGTATAAACAAAATAAACTCGTCGCTACTGAAACGGGCAATTTCGATACCCTTTTGCTCGTTCAGTAATAACCGCTCTGCGACAGTTTTCAGTAGTTCGTTACCAACCCGTAGACCAAGGTTGTCGTTAATGGCTTTAAACCCATCGAGGTCGACAAACAAAATACAGCAATCGTCATTTGTATTTTTGACCAAGTAGCTATTAATTCGTTGCTCTAAAACATCCCGACGAATTAGATGAGTGACACTATCGAAATTCGCAATTTGGAACAGTTTACTGCGCTCTCTGGCCAATCTATGATTACTTTCAATGGTTAGCAGTATCAACAACGCAAGTACAATACCTACTAGCAATACGGCTTGGTTGATAGTGGAGCTTTGCCAAAATACACTAGAGTCCTTAAGGACTGCGTGAAATTGCATGGGCTGTTCGCCAAACACTGAGAGCGCAGTGGTCAGTTGAAAAAAGTGCTCATTAGATAAATCCGCCAGTGGGCGTGTTGCAAATTGCGGTTGGTTAATGGGTAAAAGGTAGTTATCGGAAAGCTCTAAATAGGTCTTAAAAATATCAAGGTACTGTATTTTAGCAACGTTCAATAGTTTTTTTATGTTAATGGTGACAATCAGCTGTCTAGGTGGCTGACTTGGGTTCTGTATGGGATAAGACATTAAGAACCTGGGTTCTGTACTTTGTAAGCTTTTTTCAACAATCACCGCTGACTGCCGGGAAAAGTGCTGTCGTTGCCATTCCTTAATCGATGGAATATCTAACAAAGTAAATTCTTTAGGTGGACCGCTCCTAAAAATATAAGGTTGACTCGTATCAGGTGGATTAAAAACGATCAGAGATTCGATTAAATCAAAATCTTGCAAATAGCTGCTGCTGTCAAGCTCGACGAGCTCAAGCATACTGTCCGAGCCGACGGTATTCCAGCGTTGAACCAATCGTTGTATAGCTTCTACCTGCGAGTTGAGTCGGGCGCTAATGGCTTCGCTGGATTTCTGGAGGTTTAACCGACCGCGTTCTTTAATGTCCTGAATATCATTATTTGCTAATAGAAACCAAATAAGGGTGGTGGCTATTATGACTGTGCTGGCTACCAGGTAACCTGTTTTAGACGTTTTTGTGTACGAGCTATCGTTATTTTTTAACACTAATAATGCAATGCCAGCAAGGGCTGTTATTACCATCGCCGCTGTTATCGCGACCGGATTTGTTGCCCATGGCGTGGTGTAACCGCGCAACCATAGAGACAGGAATAAAAAGGTGGTTAGTAGCAGTAAAATACTACCGGCTATTCGATAGAGCGCTATTGAACGCCAATTCGAAAAGCTAAAGGTAAAAGCAGTACCAATTAAAATGACCGCAGACGGTAAAAAAACAGACAGTTGAGTTATTGGCGAGTAGAACGCATACAGACCTATACCCACCAGCAAAATACCGGAAATACGGGTTAGGCGCCAAAATCGGCGCGCGCGAAATAACAGAGCGGCCCCCGTCAGCAGCGAGGTGACTGCGAGCATTGGTGTTAGGGCAGGCATTAGTTGGGCGTTTTCGCTAACAACCAGGTTACCCAACCCAAGTGCACCAAACACTAAACAGTTTATCGCAATCATTGAAATAAGTGACGCAGCAAGATTGCCGGTCAACTGTTTAAACACAAGTGTTCCTTATGCTATCGCCAATAGCGTTGCAAGGTGTTACGCATGAGTTACATAGTAGCGTTTGTGGTGACGTTGTAAACCTTTAGCTTTGTTTTTATAAGTGACTGTTTACTCAACAAAAACAGTCACTCTGTAGTTACTCCTTTTATTGCTTGCTCATCGTCTCATGAAACTCTGACAAGTTGTCGATAAGTTGCAGGTTGGGTAATTCAGCATAAGGTTCATTGGCAAACTTTTCTCCCCGCAGCTGCACGGATAGACGAGCGGCGTCGTCATTTAGCATCGTTTGCTGATAAAATTTCTGTGCTTCTTCCAATGTTAACGACTCTACGGCGTCGATAAGTTGCTGTTTACTGTTAAAGTCGAAGCGCTGTAACCGCCAGTCACTAATAAATGGAGCTACCTCTTCGCTAAGGTTTTTCGGCGGTTCATTAAGAGTAACTAGCACACTTGACTGCAGTTGCTTAAACTTCTCTGGCGACATTGCTTTTAACTGTTGCCAGTATTCTTGCTTAAAGTCGTCAAATCGCTGCTGAATGTCGGCAACGCTTTTGACCGGAGTTTGAATATAAAGACCAAAACCAGTGTACATATCTAATGATGGAGCAAATGCGCCAACAGCGTAGGCAAGCTGCTCTTCGGTTCGCAGTGTATCGAATGCAGCCGTACGGAAATGGCTTTGTAGAACCGTACCCGCGGCTTGAGTCTTAAAGCCAGGCTGCGGATGAATATGTGCATCAATCAACCCGACATCAGCGACATTTAGATCCTGTCGGAAGGCAATCGTTGTTGCCGGTTGCGGCTTCCAGAAGCGAGCCTGACGATAATCGGTCAGTTGACGTTGCGGCGGGAAACTGGCTTTTATTTGACTTATTGCGTCGGCCAAGTCTGCTTTGTTGTAGTTACCAAAGGCAAAGGCTCTTACCGTGTTATTGGTGAGCAGCTTGTGCATAAAGCCCTTCAGATCCTGTGGCGTCAAAGACTGGGCTGTTTCAATAAGTTGCGGTTGGTTGAAACCTCCCTCACGAATAACCTGACCATAGGCATCAAACGACTGATATAGTGGAAATTGCTGGCCTTTATTTCGCAACGCTCTGACGTAACGGTCAACGGCTTGCTGGAAGTCACTTTTGTTGACATCAAATACCAGGCTGTCGAGGGCACGTTTTAGCAGCACCGGCTGCTTATCGGTAAAGCCTGATAAGGTGAGCGTCATACCGACGCTGTCGGTTAAGCTGATGTTCATTCCAGCGATGCTGGCCTCGGTTGATAAACCGCTGGTGTTTAGCTGGTAAAGGTTACGCCAAAGAGATGCCAGTACATTATCCTGGATGTTTTCAATGGTGCTGGGGTTGTTAATGTTAACCGTTAAAATTCCCCGAGGCTGGTTAGCAAACTCCTGGCTTGGGTACTGCCAGACATCAATCCCTTCCTCACTGATAATTAATTGTGGCTTATCAAATGACTGGCTGGTGCGAATATCAAAGCTCTCCGGTAGCAACGTATTCACATCGGGTAACTGGACAGTAATATCCGAGGGTTGATACCAACTTTCTATTTGCTGCTCATCCAACGCGGCGATCTGATATTTACCGTCATAAAAGTCAAGCTCGCTATCGTGCGGTTCTTGTTGACTAATATACCAAACCTGCATGCGCTCGGGCGTTAGCTGCGCCAGCACGTTGTTAATCGCGTCTGCATTAAATCGTTGATATTCATAAGGCGCGCTGATTGCATATTCAGCCGGGTAATTTTGCATCGCCTCTGCGAGTGACGATACGTAATCAAACTCGTCACCTTTTTCGAGAAAACGGAAACGGTTTTGTAAACTGGTTTGCATTTCTTTGAAATATTTTTTATCGACCCCTTCGGCTTTGATTTTCTCAATATAGTTTAACAGTACCCGCACTATTTCATCGCGTTGCTGCATGCCCGCATCTGTTAGTTTAAGGCTTAGTGCCAAAACGCCATAGTTTTCATAATAACTAGGCGACGCAGAGGCATTTAAGCTGGAGATTAAGCCGGCAGCCTTTAGCTGTTGGGCCGGAGTTCCTGGCATTTCCGAACCTAGCATATAGGTAACATAACGGTTGGGTTTTACCGCAAATTGTTGCTGGTTGTTGTCGATAATGAACTCAAGCCGCAATTGCTTTACATCTTCGTTGGGTACGTAATGAATAAGCTTTTTACCGATCTCATCAAAGTTCAGTTGCTGAGTCACCTCAGGATTATCGATTGCATCGTTTTCGATGCTGGCAAAGTGCTTATGCGCCAACTCTTCCATTGCATCCAGTGGCAGATCGCTAATCATAGCGACTTTCATTATGTTGGCCGAATAATATCGTTGATAAAAATCGACGGTTTGCTGGTGTAAGTTGCTACCCTCTTTATCGCTTAAAGTTTCCAGGTTACCGATTAAAAAACGGTTGGCGGGATGTTCTCCTAGTAAAGAGCGAGCGAGTTTAAATTGTCCAAAAAAGTCCATTTCACGGCGCATAGACCATTCAGCATTGACGGCGTTACGCTCTTTATCAACATATTCTGGGTACAACATCGGCGCTTTAAAAAAGTCAGAAAAGCGATCAAGCCCTTGGTCAAATGCGTCGTTATTCACTTTGAACATGTAGTTGGTGATATCAAGCCATGTATAGGCATTTTGGCTACCACCATTGCTGCTCATAAATTCGCTGTAGCCGTTGGTATCCGGATATTTTTCAGTGCCCAGAAAAAGCATGTGCTCCAGATAGTGAGCCATACCTTGCTGGGTTATGGGGTCGTGTAACAAACCTACGTCAACACTGAGTGACGCAGCTGATTTTTCTGTTTCGGGATCAGAAATCAGCATGACTTCTAACTGGTTGGGTAAGGTAATCGTGCGGTAAGCTCGATCATCGTTCGGGCTTTTGATCACGCCTGCAGCCTGAGCCGGCTCTGTTGAATTAACCGCAGTTGCGGTCGAGTCTTCCGTTTGTGAACAACCACCAACAAGTAATGCTGCTGTGATTGAGGAGACAAATAACAATTTTTTCATAGCGCCTGTGCCCAAGAGAAGTCAAATCATTGAGTTAAACCTTAGCACTAGATTGCATAATCTCGATGACGGGCTGTCGATTAATTTGTAACAGAATTTTAGTTAGCCGATAATGCAGATTGATTAAAATGAAAGGAATAAGTGTTTATGAAGGTTTGGGTTGATGCGGATGCTTGTCCGGTTGTGATTAAAGAAATGCTCTATCGTGCGGCTAACCGCAAGCCGGTTGAAGTTACGTTGGTGGCTAACCAACCGATTCGCGTGCCCCCTTCTAAATGGGTAACCAGTATTCAGGTAAGCAGTGGCTTTGATGTTGCCGATGATGAAATTGTGGCGCGGGTGAAAACTGGCGATTTAGTGATAACCAGTGATATTCCGCTGGCTGACGAAGTGATTAGTAAAGGTGCTTTAGCATTAAGTCCAAGAGGCGAGTTATTTAGTAAAGAGAACATAAAAAGCCGGCTAAATATTCGTGATTTTATGGATACTATGCGAGCCAGCGGCATTCAGTCTGGCGGTCCGGCTGCATTGTCACAGCGTGACAAGATGAACTTTGCTAACCAACTGGATCGTTGGTTAGCAAAAGTTCCGGGAGCTAATGCTTAATTCACAGTGGCTCCCTATGGTTAAGAAAGTAGGTTTAATGTTCCGACAATCTTAAATTTATCGAGACGGTGCCTTAACGAGGTAGGGAGTAAACAGTAACAGCCCGATAGTACTCACAAACAAGCCAGAGTGAGAGCCGGAGGTAAGAACAGTCAGAACACTGTAGTAAACCACATCAATCAGTAAATAGCTTGCGAAGGCTTTTTTGAACCATGGGCTACCTCGCCAAACAGCAACCATCAGTAGCAGTTGAAATGGAATAAACAGGATTAATTTCCAGCTCCAGCTGCCAATAAAAGCGCCGGACAGGCTCGAAACTTGAGTCCTTAAAGGCCCTAAAAGCGCATCCTGATAATTTCGTGCAAATTGCAGGTCAAACATAATCCAATAAAAAAACGCAATGGTGTACGCAAGGTTTAGCAGCAAATAGAGCGTCACCGTTTTTTTAGGTGCGGATTGCCGGACTGTCTGCGAACTTGAAGCCGTAGCCGTTTTCGTCGCTAAAACAACAACAGCAACTAAATACAAAACCTCGGTCGCAATGTAGAGTCCGCCGGCAAATACGCCCACATTGCTTTTTTTGGCAAATGAGTAGTATGAAGGTTGTAGATCATTCGATAGACCGGCTAGATGCATAAGGCTGTTGGCGGTTAGCTCAACATTACGTAAAAAGTCGCTGAGCCATTGCATTGGGTGAATGAACCAATCTGCCATGTAAATTGATGCAAGAGCACCCACGGTTACGGCGATCCCGAGTAAACCGAACATACCAGCTACTGGCGGCAAACGCCCGCTGAGTGTCGTATGCATTGCAATCATAATTTATAAGTTCCCAAGTTTATTCTATAAAGTTATCTGAGGGTAACGAACTCTTCAGCAGAAGTCGGGTGTAATGCGACGGTTGAATCAAGGTCTGACTTACGAGCCCCCATCTTCAACGCAACTGCAAAGCCTTGTAGGATTTCATCCATGCCTTCGCCAATACCATGCACCCCAATGACCTTTTCTTCGGGGCCGTAGCAAACCAGTTTAAAGTAGCTCAGCGCACGGTGAGGGGTTACTGCGTTGTACATTGCCGCAAACGAGGAGGTATAAACTTTGACGTTTCCGGCACCGTATTTAACGATTGCATCTTCCTCGCTGAGGCCCACCGTACCAATAGTTGGGTGGCTGAAAACGACAGTCGGAATGTGTTCGTAATCCATATGTGCATCTGGCATGTCATTAAATAAGCGCTCGGCCAATTGGCGGCCGGCTTTTATTGCTACCGGAGTTAATGCGGCTGCACCGGTATTGTCGCCGACGGCATAGATACCTTGCACGTTGGTATTCTGATATTTATCGACTTGAATAAAACCATCTGCATCAAGGTCGACACCGGTTGCCTCGATATTTATTTTATCGGTCGACGGTACACGCCCAATGGCCCAAACAAGGCAGTCGACCCCTGTTAAAGATTCCCCGTTCTTATAAGTCAGGGTGAGAGTGCCGTCGTCTTCTTTGGTCACTTCCTGAACGGTTGTTTCGGTGTGCAATGTTGGACCGTCTTGCTTCATCCGTTCTAATAACCCGTCGGTGATGTATTTATCGAATGTGCGTAATGGCCGATCGCGGCGGACCAATAAGTGGGTATCGGTACCTAGCGCGTGGAATACCCCAGCAATTTCTACGGCAATGTAGCCGGCACCAATAACCGCCGCTTTTTTGGGTTGTTTGGTTAGCGCAAAAAAGCCGTCTGAATCAATACCATGCTCAGCGCCTGGAATGTTGGGGATCATCGGACGGCCCCCGGTCGCGATAGTAATATGGTCAGCCGTTATTTGCTCGCCATCAACTTCGACGGTTCGGTGGTCGACAAACTTGGCGAAGCCCTCGATAAATTCGACGCCGTTGCCTTGAAAACCACGGTGATAACCACCGTGAATTCGTTCAATATAGGCTTCACGGTTTTTAACCATGGTTTCCCAATCAAAACCTTTTTGCTCCAGGTCAAATCCGTAAGCAGGTGAATATTTTATCGCCTCAGCAACATGAGCACCGTACCACATGACTTTTTTGGGGACGCAACCTACGTTGACACAGGTACCGCCGACCGCATTGGCTTCGATGACGGCCGCCTTAGCGCCGCGTATTGCAGCTCGATTGGCGGAGGCAATGCCGCCACTCCCTGCGCCAATAGCTAAATAGTCATAATGTCTGCTCATACTGCTTAACTCCCGTCAGAATTTTAAAGTTCGCACAATATCTTGAATAAAAACCCCACATCATGCAATTAACACGTGAGGTTGTCTGCCAGACTATACCGATTAAGTCTATCGAAAGATCAGAATTAACGGCCTCCGGCTGCGAGGTTTTCTTTGACAAATTGCGTCATCATGGTGCGCAAGTGTATGACTGTTCCTGCTCCCTCATAAATACCGTGAGAACGGTTTGGGTAGGCGAAAAAGTCAAATTGCTTACCGTGCTTGATAAGCTCGTTTACCAAACGTTCAGAACCTTGAAAGTGTACGTTGTCATCGCCGGTTCCGTGCACCAGCAGCAAATCACCCTCTAAGTGTTCCGCGTGAGTAATTGCCGATGTCTCGGTATATTGTTTCTTTGATTCAGGTAGCAGGCCGGAATACCGCTCCTGATAAATGGTGTCATACAACGTTAAATCAGGGACGGGCGCCAACGCCATCCCAACATGGTAGGTCTCCGGGTACCGGAATAAGGCGTTTAGTGTTTGTGAGCCACCACCGCTATGCCCCCAAATACCGACACGTTCGGTGTCAATAAAAGACCAGCGGTCAGCCATTTGCTGTAACGCATCGTACTGATCGCGAACGGTAATAACACCCAACTTCTTGTAAATTGAGCGACGCCACTCGAAACCGCGTGGCGACTTAGTGCCTCTGTTGTCGATCGAAGCCACAATATAACCCTGCTGCGTCAGCATGGTATGCCAAAGAAAAGTCGAGCCTCCCCATCTGTTGGCTACAGTCTGGCCCCAGGGTTCACCGTAAACATAAAACAAAATCGGATACTTTTTATTGGGGTTAAAGTCAGCTGGACGCATGATGTAGCCGTCTAACTTGACACCGTCTCTGGCGTCGACCCGAAAAAATTCAACGGGCTTTCGGTCGATAGCGTTTACGGCAGCCTGGGCTTTATTGTTGGTCACAACCGATCGAATTACCTGATGATCAGGCAGACTGATCATATTGGTTTTCGGCACCTCTGATACTGAACTATAGGTGTGCTCTGCATAGCTGGCGTTGGCTGAAATACTGTATGAGTGAGTGCCAGCGACAGCAGGTGTTAGTCTCTCTAAAACGCCACTGCCATCGAGCTTTGCGCGGAATAGGTAACGTTCCAGTGGGGATTCTGGAGACGCGATAAAGTAGGCCCAACCGTCATCCTCGTTAATGTTAAGCACCTTGACCACATCCCAATTACCTTTTGTAACGGCAGTCATTCTGCCACTTTCGCGAGTGACCACATACAAGTGCCGGTAGCCGCTCCGCTCTGATAACCAGGTAAATGACTCACCGTTGTCCAGAAATTTAACGTGGTCAACGTATTCGGCCCATGAGTCTGTTGTTTCGCGGATTATCTGCTGACTTTTACCGTTTTCGGTATTACTTAAAAATACCCGGTTAATATGCTGCTTACGGGTTAATTGTTGAATAAGTAACTGTTCATTACTGCCCGCCCACTGCATGCGTACAATATAGTGTTGGCGAGGATCTCCGGGTAACTGCATCCAGGTTGTCTTGCCACCGTCGGAGGGTAAAACTCCCAACCGCATTGCCGCATTGGTTTCGCCAACCTTGGGGTAAGGAAATTGCTTAAGCGTTGGATACAGCTCGTCGGTGTTATTAATCATGGTAAACAGCGGCGTGCCCTCGGTATCGAGCTGCCAATAGGCTATGTGCTGACCATCAGGGCTCCAGCGAAAACCATCGCGCAGAAAAAATTCTTCTTCATTAACCCAGTCAAAGGTGCCGTTGACGATGGTATCACTGCCGTCGGAGGTCAATGGCAGGATATTGAAAGAGCTTAAGTCCTGAACATAGATGTTATTTTCCATGACATAAGCGACTTTGTCGCCCTGAGGGTTAAATTTAGCAAACTGCAGTGTCGATTCCGGAGCATTGCCACCAAGCTGCCTTAGCTGGTCGGTCTCTCGATTAAGGACCCAGTAATCGCCGAGCGTATGAGTACGCCAGGAGCGCTTAGTGTTGGTAAAAATTAACACTTTACTGCTGTCTGCAGACCACTGGTAATCGGCTATCGACAGAGCCTTGTCGTGGTCTGCTGGAGTCAGCTGTTCGGCACTGACCAATATATCCCGTTGATTGGTTTCGGGATGATAACGAACAATATCGCGGCCATTGCCTGTCTTCGACTGCTCAAGCGTTGTATAGCCGGAACCGTTCTTTAGCCAGCGGGTGGGAGCGGGTCGTTTAATGGTAAATTTATCGGTTTGATAAATTTCGGCTAAGTTTAGTCCGTCCCCATTGTCGCTCAGGTAGGTAGGATTATTGTCGGTATCATTGTTGACTGCTGAACAGCCAGCTAATGACATTAGGGTAATACCGGTTATCAATAATGCCTTGTGTACTTTTTTAAGAAATAAGCTGTGCCTATTATCAAAGACCGCCATAGTGTCGCCTTGTTATGATTTTCGTTCGTATAATGCGGGCCTGATAATACCTTAACTAAAACATAATTGCAGATCGTTAGCTTGAAGAAACCCGTATAACCCCAATATCTAAACTTATAGTTATTCGATTTTAGAGACCAAGGTTAAAAGAGGCGTAAATGACACATAACCCGTTGTTACAAACTAATGCGAGTGGCGAAAGCCTGCCTGATTTTGAGGCTATTAATCCTGAGCATATAAAGCCTGCCATGGAGCAGCGCATTAATGAAGCGAAACAAGCTATTGATGATGTATTAGCTGCTGGTGACTATAGTTGGGCCGGGTTGGTAGAGCCGCTAACTGATGCCGACGAGCGTTTGGAGCAAGTCTGGGCGCCTGTGTCTCATTTAAATTCAGTGGTCAGCACTCAAGAGTTGCGGGAGGCGCATGACGCCTGTCTGCCAATGTTATCTGACTATATGACCTTTGTTGGTCAGCACAAAGGTTTGTTCGATGCTTACAGTGCTTTAAAAGACAGTGATGAATTTGAGCAGTTATCCGAAGCCCAACAAAAACTGGTTAATGATACGCTCCGGGACTTTCGGCTATCTGGCGTCGACTTGTCACCGGAGAAGAAAAAGCGTTATGCCGAAATCTCCGCTGAATTATCAGAGTTGTCCTCTAAATACAGTAATAACTTACTGGATGCGACACATGCATGGAATTGTCACATTACCGATGAAAGTCGCTTAGCAGGCTTGCCTGAAAGCGTAAAAGAGGCGGCGGCAGAAGCCGCGGGTGACAAGCAGGGATGGTTGTTCACACTGGATATTCCAAGCTATTTACCGGTGATGTTGTATGCCGAAGACCGAGAGCTGCGCCGCGAAATGTATCAGGCGTTTACTACCCGAGCTTCTGATAAAGGGCCAAATGCTGGTGAATACGATAATAGCGCGATTATGGATAAAACCATTGCGTTACGCCACGAAATGGCTGAGCTATTAGCGTTTGATAATTACGCAGAGATGTCATTAGACACTAAAATGGCGGATTCGCCGGCTCAGGTGCTTGAGTTTCTCGATGATTTGGCCAATCAATCTTTACCGCAAGCTAAGCAAGAATATGCAGAGGTTGAGGCATTCGCTGAGCAAGCGGGTCTATCCCAGCTGGAAGCATGGGATGTGCCGTACTACAGTGAGCAGCTTAAGCAACAGCGGTATGCTATCTCGGACGAAGTTTTACGGCCCTACTTCCCTGAGCAACAAGTGCTGAATGGATTATTCGAAGTTGTGAAAAGACTGTTCGGAATGACCGTCAGTGAGCAAAAAGACGTGAACAGATGGCATCAACATGTGCGCTTTTTCCGTATTCACGATGCGGACGGTAATTTGCGCGGCAGCTTTTACCTGGACTTATACGCACGCTCAGGAAAACGCGGGGGTGCATGGATGGCTGACTGCGTGGGGCGGCGCCAGAAAACGAGTGGAGATATTCAATATCCAGTCGCTTTCTTAACCTGCAACTTTAATAAACCCATTGGTGACAAGCCCGCACTCTTTACTCATGACGAGGTATTAACGCTCTTCCATGAATTCGGTCATGGCTTACACCACATGTTAACTCAGGTCGATACAGCCGGTGTTTCAGGTATCAATGGTGTTGAATGGGACGCGGTTGAGTTACCCAGTCAGTTTCTTGAAAACTGGTGTTGGGAACCCGATGCACTAGCTCTTATTTCCGGTCATTATGAAACCGGAGAGCCGCTGCCGGAAGAGCTATTGAAAAAGATGCTGGCGGCTAAAAACTATCAATCCGCCATGCAAATGGTTAGGCAACTTGAGTTTTCTTTGTTTGATATGCGTCTGCACTATGAATTTAACCCGTCAGAAGGTGCACGTATTGCTGATATTCTGCAACAGGTTCGGGAGCAGGTCGCGGTTCGCATGCCACCGGCATACAATCGTTTCCAACATAGCTTTGGCCATATCTTTGCAGGCGGCTATGCGGCTGGTTATTATAGCTATAAATGGGCAGAAGTGTTGTCCGCAGATGCCTTTGCAAGGTTTGAAGAGGAAGGAATCTTTAGCGCAGCAACCGGCCGCGACTTTTTAACGGCGATTCTTGAGCGTGGCGGTAGCCGTAGTGCTGCTGATTTATTCGTTGAATTCCGTGGGCGCGAACCTGAGATAGGGCCACTACTACGACATAGCGGAATCGCGGCTTAGCTAGTCAGGTTAGGCAGGGCTGTTTGCCAGCACCAGTTTCACGATGGCAATCAGCCCTAATACCATAAGTGCTGCCAGTACTACGCCTACAATAATATATATGAGTGGATTGCCGTGCTGAAAATCGCGCTGCCGGTTGGTGTCACTCTGCACACCGAAAAAAGCGGCAATAACGCTTAGGATAGTCGCAAAAATACCAGGGCGATGCTTAGACTCAGGCATTATAAGGAAGATTGCTGATTAAACTGATCGTTTGCTTTTTGTTTTTTGTCGGCCGAGCCGAATAGTAACTCAAACAAGTCAAAAAAGTGAAATTGTGCCGAGCGGCTCTCCCCTTTCACCCAATTGCTCCAGGTTACCGCATTTGCAGGAGCTTCGCATTGCGAGATGGCTCTTTGGTTTTCAGAGGAGGACAGTAGTTGCTCGCATTGTTGCGTTGAGTTACTGACCGATGTAACCGGGGAAGCAGGAGACATCAACAAATATGCCGACAGGGAGAGTCCTGTGACGATTGCTGTAGCTGTTGCATATTTGATCGTAGAAGACATCAAACAGTTTCCTCCGTGGTTATCGCTGATTAATTTATCAGCGAATTGTTACAATTACTAGCATTTACTAACAATTTTTTTGTCCGCTGAGACCTGCTATAATTCGCGCAACTTGAGTTCAGGGGAAAACCATGCAACCACTTATTGCACCGTCTATTTTGTCGGCTGACTTCGCTCGCTTAGGTGAAGAGGTCGAAGAGGTTCTTAACGCTGGCGCGGATGTTATCCATTTTGATGTCATGGATAATCATTATGTGCCCAATCTAACGATTGGTCCGATGGTCTGCAAAGCGTTGCGCGATTATGGCATTACGGCGCCCATTGATGTGCATTTGATGGTAAAACCGGTAGACCGGATTATCCCAGATTTTGCCGCGGCTGGCGCATCAATTATTACTTTTCATCCAGAAGCATCGGAACATATCGACCGTACCTTACAAACCATAAAAGAACATGGTTGTCAGGCAGGACTCGTGTTTAACCCCGCTACTCCGTTGCACTATCTGGATTACGTAATGGATAAGATTGATGTCATTTTATTAATGTCGGTTAACCCGGGGTTTGGTGGGCAATCTTTCCTTCCCTCAACACTTGATAAGTTGCGTCAGGTAAAAGCGCGCATTAAGGCGAGTGGAAGAGAGATTCGCTTGCAAGTTGATGGTGGAGTTAACGTCAATAATATTGGAGAAATAGCCGCTGCTGGCGCGGACATGTTTGTTGCCGGCTCAGCGATCTTTAATCAGCAAGACTATGCTGAAGTCATTCAGCAAATGCGTCAGCAAATTTCAATGTCAGGATCAGGAAAATAAGATGTCAAAACCCATTGTACTGAGTGGATGTCAGCCTTCGGGGCAGCTCTCAATTGGTAATTATATTGGTGCGATAAGTAATTGGGTGAAAATGCAGGAAACCCATGACTGTAAATTTATGTTGGTGGATTTACACGCCATTACTGTACGTCAGCAGCCCGAGCATTTAACGGCTGCAACATTAGATGGCTTAGCCCTTTACCTGGCCTGTGGTCTTGATCCTGATAAAAGTACGTTGTTTATTCAGTCCCATGTGCCTGAGCACGCCGAGCTTGCCTGGATTTTAAACTGTTACACCCAAATGGGCGAACTCAACAGGATGACGCAATTTAAAGACAAGTCGGTGCGTCATAGTGGCAATATCAACGCTGGCCTGTTTACCTATCCGGCATTGATGGCAGCTGATATTTTACTGTATCAGGCAAATGAGGTTCCAGTAGGAGATGACCAAAAGCAACATTTAGAGCTGTCACGTAATGTTGCGGAGCGATTTAATAATTTATACGGAAACGTTTTTACGATACCGGAGCCGATGATACCGAAAGTGGGAGCGCGCGTAATGTCGTTGCAGGAACCCACTAAAAAAATGTCAAAATCTGACGATAACCCAAATAACTATGTTGGTTTATTGGAAGAGCCTAAAAAAATCGCTAAAAAAATAAAGCGTGCGGTGACAGACTCTGACGAGCAAGCGCGGATTTACTTTGATCCGGCCGAAAAAGCCGGGGTCTCAAACTTACTCAGTATTTTATCGACAACCACCGGTCGCCCTATTGATGAATTGGTGCCAGAGTACGAAGATAAAATGTATGGGCACCTAAAGAAAGACGTTGCGGAGTCTGTGGTGGCGATGCTAGAGCCTATTCAACAGCGTTACCAAGAAATGCGTAACGATCCGGAATTTCTACAACAGGTAATGAAACAGGGAGCTGATAAGGCCCGGGAAAAAGCTGCAGAAACGTTAAAAGACGTTTATCAGGCGGTTGGTTTTGTACCTTACCCAGGCTAATTAAAATATGCCAGTTGATGAGTCCAGCAAGTTTTTTCAATTGCACAACAATATGGAAACCATGGCCAATATTGGTGGCTTTTGGTATCAGCCTGAGCTTGAAGAGCTGAGCTGGACGCGTCAGCTAAAACGCATTCACGGTGTTGCAGAAGACTTTCAACCTACCTATGCAAAAGCAATGGCATTTCATCTGCCGGCTCATCGTTTGTTTGTTGATCAGTTAGTTACCGAAAGCATTGAAAGCGGCGGTAGTTGGTCCACTGAAAGTGAAATTGAACGTGCTGATGGTAACCGTCGTTGGGTCGCTATTTCCGCCGAAGTAACAACCGACGACAGCGGGTACATTACTCTTTTTGGGTCAATGCAGGATATTACTGCGAAGAAACGCCGGCTGGCACAATTACAGGAGCAGGCGGGCACCCTCAAATCAACGTTGGATAACTTACTAGACGCTGTTATTACGATTGATAGCAATGGCTTGATTAAGCACTTCAGTCAGCCAGCAGAAAAAATGTTTGGCTATTCATATGCTGATGTAAAAGACAAAAATGTTAGCGTTTTGATGCCGGAACCCTACGCGTCAGAGCACGATAATTACATGCATAATTATCAGCGCACCGGCAAAGCCAGAATTATAGGTATTGGCCGCGAAGTAACCGCACAACGCAAGTCCGGCGAAACTTTCCCGGCGGATCTTGCTGTCACCGAAGTTAAGCAAGCGGGCGCTACTCATTATGTTGGTATTATTCGAGATATTACTCAACAAAAAGAAAATGCCAAGAGGCTCGAATACCTTGCCAACTTTGATGAGTTAACCGGGCTGCCTAATCGACACCGCTTTCTGGACTTGGTTGATAAGCAGTTAGAGCAAAGCATGCCGGTACTGGTTGCCGCAATCAATATTGATTATTTTAACCGGGTTAACACTTTGCATGGTCACGCTGAAGGCGACCGAGTGATTAAAATGATTGCCTCTCGCTTACGCAAACTACTGGGTAAGAGTGGGTGGGTCGCCCGTGACCTAGGGGACCGGTTTTGGATTGGCTTACCGACCAATGGCACTGCCCAGGATCCGATAAAACGACTTGAGCATATCCACCAGAAGCTTAGAACACCTTTTGTCACTGAGAATCAAGGCTATTATCTGACGGCTAGTGTCGGTGTCGCTTATTCAACTGAGGACTCAGAAGAGAATGCCTCGGAATTGTTGGGTATGGCCGATGCAGCGACTAATAAGGCCCGCAACCTGGGGCGGGACTGTATTAGCGTATACCGAGCTGAGATCAAGACGGATGTTAAACGGGATCTGGAAATAGAGAGTCAGATTCGTCATGCGTTAGGTCAGGGGCAATTCGAATGTTGGCTGCAATCAAAAGTGGTTGCTGATGGCAGCGTTGATGGCGCAGAAGCACTGGTTCGATGGCGGCGTGCCGACGGTCAGCTGGTGCGCCCAGATGAGTTTATTCCGGTCGCGGAACGGCTAAAGTTAATGATTCCGATCGGCATCGAAATGCTACAGCAGGTGGCTCAGGTGATTCATCAGCTAGAGCAGGCCAAGGTCCCCCAGGCGATTGCCGTTAACGTCAGCCCAGTCGAATTTCTGGCCCCTAATTTTGTTGAAAGTGTAAAAGAAATCTTCACCGAGGAAAGCGCTTCTTTATCGTTGCTAACGATAGAGATTACTGAGAGTTTATTGGTGTCCGGTGAGGAGCAAGTGCAGCAAAGAATGGAACAGCTTAGACTGCACGGAGTAACCTTTTCCATTGATGACTTTGGTACCGGTTATTCAAACCTTGTTCGGCTGCAACGACTACCGATCAATGAGTTAAAGATTGACCGTCAGTTTGTCCAGCAAGCTGAGGGAAACCCAAAACATAAAGCATTGCTTGACGCGATGCTATCGATGGCTAAGGCATTGAATATGAAGTCTGTTGCGGAAGGTGTTGAAACCGCCGAACAGGCCGACTATTTGCTGGCGCAGGGTGCCGACTATTTACAAGGCTTTTACTACGCGAAACCAGAGCCTTGCCGCAGCTGGCTTGAGCAGCAATTAAAGGCGCGCCGCTGATGGTCGTGCTAATTGATAATTATGATTCATTTTCGCATAATCTCGCCCGGTACTTAGTGGAGCTGGGGGCTCAAGTTCAGGTCTATCGTAACGATCAAGTGACGGTAGAACGGTTGCGGCAATTGCCGGTCAGCGCAATCGTCATATCACCCGGCCCGTGTACCCCCAGTGAATCGGGCGTCTCGCTGGAGGTCATTAAAAGCTTCGCCGGTCAGCTACCGGTTCTTGGTGTATGCTTAGGGCATCAGGCAATTGCACAGGTTTTTGGGGCGAAAATTGTCAGGGCAACCAATGTAATGCATGGCAAAATATCGATGATTTGTCATAATTCTCAGGGCATGTTTACAGGGCTGCCAAGCCCATTGCCGGTAACTCGCTATCATTCATTGGTAATTGCTGCCGATACCTTACCAGAGAGTTTTGCCGTGGACGCCTGGTTGGAAAGTGACGATTACGGGTTAGAAATTATGGCGATACGGCATAAGCAACTGCCAATTTTTGGTGTTCAGTTTCACCCGGAATCGGTAATGACGAAACAAGGCCACCAGCTTTTAAGGCAGTTTCTAGCAGTAGTAAATAACGATAAGTACGGAGAATAGATGTACGACTTTTTTGCAGTTTCTACCGAAGGTGGCAGTCAGGACCCGGCCGAGCGGCTGGAGAAACGGTTTATAAATTACTTGATTAGCTTTCCTTTTGCCCGTAAAAGTCGTGATAAGGCTGATGGCAAAGGTGATGAAGAGCTCGAGCAGAAACGCCGCTTGTTGCAGGTCGAGCAAATTAATCACGACGAAAGAGAGCGCATGAAAAAAGCGCGGCAACGTTATCAGGACCGTGTCTCTGAGGAACTGCATGAAGCCATTTACTATCGTATTTTAGAACGTATCGAAGATTCTGAGTACGTTCGCGAACGTTTAATCCCATTGCCTGAGAACTTACCCGAGCTGTTGGACTTACTCAGTACTAGGGCTGCGTCTATGCGGCGGGTTGAAAATATCGTGCAGGGCATGGACTGGTTCCATAATGGCGTACTGAAAACCGTGAACCAGCCGCCTTTCATTGATAAGCGACGCAAGGAAAAACAGGTTAAGCTGGAAAGCTTACGCACGGCCATGAGCTTTATGGGAGCAGAAAACTTACGAATACTAACGCCTTCCTATATTGTGCAACATTGGCTGCCGCCTTCAACCGCTCCATTTATGTTATTTCGTCGAAAAGTCTGGGAGCATAGCTTAGGGACAGCGGTATTAGCCCATGAAATTGCCATTAGCCAAGGTTTAAAGGACCCTGTTTTAGCGTACACCATAGGCATGTTTCATGAGTTAGGGAAAATTGCCCTAACCAAGCTTTATTTACGTGTGTTTGATGATATGCAACGCGAAATGGCGATGAAGTCCATCAAAGATAGTACGCCGGATAAACATAATGCTTTAGTAGAGCTTAAGCCCGATGAACGGTTCCTAAGGAACCTGATGTTAGAACAGGATAAAAAGGTCAGTTATTTGGTTGCTGAAGGCTGGGGACTACAGCGCGTTCCAATTAGTAAGCACTTACTTAGCTATACTCAGGCAAAATCGGCCGAGGATTATACAAACTATGCCAAGGTATTGGGTCAGGCAAATGCGTTCTGTGAATATCGCCTGTTGCGAGATGTCGACCTTGCTTCGGTCGAGGAGGGCCTGCAGTTATTGAAAAAACACGATGTCGACGCCAACCTGGCCAGTAAGCTAAACAATGTGAACCTAAAGCGGCCCAAAGTGATTGTCCCCAATTGATTTAGAACCTGACTATTAATGCGCCAATATAGGCCTTAAACGAATAGTTATTCCAATCCAGTGAAATTATACCGAAGCCCGCGTATATTCTGGCTTTAAGTCCAATTTAAAAAGACATAGCGGTTAATTTTTGGCATACTATACCGCTATTCATTTAACCATGAGCTCTTATCAATTAATTCGCATCAGCGATAAGGAAGTGATCAATGGCAGATAACCAGCAAGCAGTTTCAGTCACCCGCGATCTATTTAATGAAGTAATGGTCCCCAACTATAACCCAGCACAAATGATTCCTGTTAAAGGAGAGGGTTCAAAAGTTTGGGATCAGGATGATAAAGAATATATCGATTTTGCTGGGGGAATCGCGGTTAACTGTCTTGGTCATTGTCACCCGGCAATGGTCTCAGCACTGCAAGAGCAAAGCCAGAAGCTTTGGCATCTGAGTAATGTGTTTACTAATGAGCCAGCAATTCGTTTAGCAAAAAAATTAACCGATGCGACCTTTGCCGATCGTGTTTATTTTGCAAACTCAGGCGCTGAAGCTAATGAAGCGGCACTTAAGTTAGCTCGTCGTTGGGCTCTGGAAGAACATAATCAAGATAAGCAGCAAATCATAGCCTTTTCCAAAGGCTTCCATGGCCGCACGTTCTTTACGGTTACCGTTGGCGGACAGCCTGCATATTCTGAGGGTTTTGGGCCTAAACCCGGCGCGGTTGAGCATGTTCCCTACAACGACATTGATGCGTTAAAAGCCTTAATCTCTGATAAAACCTGTGCCGTTATGATGGAGCCACTGCAAGGCGAAGGTGGTGTGGTGACTCCGGATGCAGAATTTGTTAAAGCTGTACGTGAGCTGTGTGATGAAAACAATGCACTGTTAATCTTTGACGAAGTGCAAACAGGATTTGGCCGTACTGGTAGTCTATACGCATATCAGCAGTTGGGCGTGACACCGGATATTTTAACCAGCGCGAAGTCACTTGGCGGCGGCTTTCCAATTGGTGCCATGTTGACTACTGAAGCAATTGCAGCACACCTTAAGCCGGGTACGCATGGCAGTACTTATGGCGGTAACCCATTAGGATGTGCCGTATCCGAAGCCGTCCTGGACGTGGTCAATACTGACGAAGTTTTAAACGGAGTCAAACAGCGTGAACAGTGGTTAAAAGACCAACTTAGTGCTATTGGCGAAAAGTATGGGGTGTTTAAAGAAGTTCGTGGCAAAGGTTGTTTGATTGGTGCCGAACTGTCAGAGAAATTTGAAGGGCGAGCGCGTGACTTCTTGCTCGCCGGTCAGGAGCATGGCGTTATGGTACTTATTGCTGGAGCTAATGTTATTCGCTTCACGCCTTCTCTTATTATCCCGGAAGCTGATATCAAAGAAGGTTTGCAACGCTTCGAAAAAGCGGTTGCGCAAGTCGCCGGCTGATTAAGGAGCAAGGCTATGTTGCTGATCCGACCCATTGAGTCGTCAGATTATGAGTCGCTGTACAGCTGTGCGATAGAGTCAGGTCATGGTTTTACCTCGTTACCGGTTGACCAAACATTACTTGAACGTCGCATTGAGCGGGCGCGGCAGGCTTTTCGTAAAGAGGTTGTAGAGCAGCCTGGCGATGAGGGCTATTTATTTGTCATGGAAGATACAGGCACTGGCGAAATTGCCGGTGTCAGCGGTATCGAGGCTGCAGTAGGTTTAACGGAGTCGTTTTGGCATTATCGCTTGGGTAAAGTTGTTCACCATTCCGAAAAGCATAATATTTATAATGCGCTGGAGACATTGACTCTGTGTAATGACTACACCGGTGTATCAGAGTTATGCACTTTATTTTTGCGAGAACCATACCGGCGCAGTCTCAATGGACGTACTCTGTCTCGCTTCCGAATGTTATTTTTAGCGCAGTTTAAGGAGCGTTTTAGCGACTGGGTGATCGCTGAAATGCGTGGCGTGTCGGACGATAATGGCGACTCACCTTTTTGGCAGTGGTTACAGCAGCACTTTTTCTCTATGGACTTTCCAAAAGCCGACTACTTAAGTGGTGTTGGGGATAAAACGTTTATTGCAGAGTTAATGCCGCGCTTTCCGATATACACTAGCTTACTATCGGAGCAAGCCCGCTCTGTTATTGGCAAGGTGCATGATAATACCCGGCCGGCAATAAGGCTTTTAGAATCGGAAGGGTTTCGTTTCAGGGGCTTTGTCGACATTTTTGATGCCGGGCCAACAGTGGAAGCGGAAGTTTGTAATTTACGCAGCGTGCGTCACAGCCGATTAGTACCGGTCAAACTGGTTGAAACAGTCGAAACCGAGGGGCTTGAACCGCACATTGTGTGTAATACCCAACTGCAGAATTTTCGGGCTGCGCAAGTATATTGCCAACCGGAAACTAATGAGCTGGCAATAACTACCGAGCAAGCACAACATTTAAAATTATCATCAGGTGATGAGGTTCGTCTCGTCGCTTTGTAACAGGAGATCAGTTAATGAGTTCCAGTGTACAGTTTATTGATGGCTGCTGGTCAGCCGGTAATGGGAAAACATTCAAGTCAATCGATCCGGCACGTAACCAGCCCGTCTGGAGCGGTGCCGCCGCCGATGATAACCAAGTAGATGCTGCTGTCATGGCAGCTAGAAAAGCATTTCCGGAGTGGTCTCAGCGGTCGCTTGAAGAGCGGCTAGCTATTTGTAAGCGCTTTTCAGAGCTGCTTGCAGAGAACAAAGAAGAGCTAGCGCAGACTATGGCCGAAGAAACGGGTAAGCCAGTCTGGGAAACAAGGACTGAAGTGGGCGCAATGGTCGGCAAAGTCGCGATTTCTGAACGTGCCTATAACGAACGGACTGGCACGGTAGAAAATGATATGCCTGGCGCCAAGGCGTTCATTCGTCATAAACCGCATGGTGTAGTGGCGGTATATGGTCCTTATAACTTCCCCGGGCACCTGCCAAATGGGCATATCGTGCCTGCGTTAATTGCTGGTAATACGGTTGTATTTAAACCGTCTGAGCTAACGCCAAAGGTAGCCGAGCTGACGGTTAAACTTTGGGAAAAAGCGGGTATCCCAGCTGGCGTACTCAATCTGGTACAAGGTGAAGTGGAGACTGGCAAAGCGTTGTCAGCACATCCACAAATTGACGGCCTGTACTTTACCGGCTCATCAAACACCGGCCATTTGTTGCATAAACAATTTGGTGGTCGTCCAGATAAAATTTTAGCGTTGGAGATGGGTGGTAATAATCCGCTGGTCGTTACTAATGTCAGTGACATTGATGCGACAGTGCACAACATTGTGCAATCAGCCTATATTACCTCAGGGCAGCGTTGCACCTGCGCACGTCGGTTGTTTATTGAAGATACTGAACAAGGCCGTGCGGTGCTGGACCGGCTAGTGGAAGTGACCAAGAATATCGAGGTTGGCGATTATGAAGCAGAACCTCAACCATTTATGGGGGCAATGATTTCTGCGCAAGCGGCTGCCGGCATGGCCGATGCACAAAGTGAATTGTTGCGGTTAGGGGGCAAGTCATTAGTGAAATTAGTTCATGAAGACCCTAAAACCGGCTTAGTAACACCTGGTATTGTAGATGTTACCGATGTCGAAGATATCCCTGATGAAGAGTACTTTGGTCCTTTACTTAAAGTGTATCGCTTTACGTCATTAGACGAAGCAATTGCAGAGGCTAATAATACCCGTTATGGTTTATCGGCTGGTATTTTGTGTGATGACGAAGAAACCTATCGCTACTTTTTCAAACACATTAGGGCTGGTATTGTAAACTGGAATAAGCCAATTACGGGTGCCAGCAGCGCTGCCCCATTTGGTGGTATTGGTGCCAGCGGGAACCATCGTGCCAGTGCCTACTATGCAGCAGACTATTGTTCGTACCCTGTTGCTTCAGTAGAAGCTGATTCGATGTCATTACCTGAGAGCTTGGCGCCGGGGCTAAAATTTTAAATCGAGCGACCTATGATTGTAGAAACCGACGGTTATATTGAGTTGGTCCAATATTTGACGGGCCAACTACCGTTGTTCTCCCAAAACACTGGCAGTGCAACTACCGCTAACTATACATTGCGCGAACTGGTCGAAGAAAAGCTCGGCGAGAATATGATGGCGGTGTTTGAACAAAACGAGCTGGATCAGGAAACACGGCTTAATATTGTTCGTGAGGCGGACGCTATTATGTACGACCTTGAAGAAGTATTGTCGAGTGTTTTGGACAATCACCCTACAGCAGAGCAGGAAGAGTTTGTCACCGAGTTTGTTGGCTTGGTTAAAAACTTACTGGATCAACAACTGAATCAATAGGCGAGTAAATGGCAGACAATAAGCTCACGGCCACCGTTAAGTGGCTGGATGAAATGACATTTGTAGCTGAGTCAGGTAGTGGCCATCAGACTGTTTTTGACGGCAACAGTCCCGGTACAGCAGCCAGCCCAATGGAAATGATTTTAATGGCGGCAGGTAGCTGTGCATCCGTTGATGTTGTCAGTATTTTGGAAAAGACTCGGCAGCAAGTGGTTGATTGCCGTTGTGAAGTGACCGGTGAGCGTGTTGGTGAAACACCCAATGTTTTTAAAAAAATTCATCTAGAGTTCGTTGTGACCGGCCATAATGTTGAAGACAAACATGTTGATCGAGCGGTTAAGTTATCTGCTGATAAGTATTGTTCAGTCGCTAAGATGCTAGAGGCTAGTGTTGAGCTTAGCCATAGCTATAAAATTATTGCTGTATGAATTATCGTCATATTTATCACGCCGGTAATTTTGCTGATGTGTTTAAACACTTATTATTAACTCGGGCGCTGAACCATTTTAATAAGAAGAATAAACCCTACATGGTGCTCGATACACATGGCGGTATTGGTAAATACGATCTGGATAGTGAATTAGCCGGCAAGACAGAAGAGTTTACACAAGGTATTAGCCGGCTGGTTGAACAAACCAACTCTCCTGCTTTCGTGCAGCCTTATATTGAGTCGGTTAAGCAGCTTAATGACGACAATCAATTGCGGTTTTATCCAGGCTCTCCGTGGCTGATTCAGGCGTTAATGCGAGCGGATGATAGATTGATAGTGTGTGAGTTGCATCAACAAGACGCAGTCACATTAAAGCAAACGTTGCGGCCGCTTAGTGGGAGCAAAAAGCTCGAGGTACTAGCTCCGCAGGACGGTTATCAGGCAGTGAGCGCAAAATTGCCGCCGGCGGAAAAGCGTGGCCTTGTTGTTATCGATCCCCCGTTTGAGCAAGTGGACGAATTTGACCGCGTGATTGAAGCCTTAACGCAAGGGTTGAGGCGTTGGCAGAGCGGCAGTTATGCGCTCTGGTATCCAATAAAAGATCCAGTAAAAATTGCTAACTTTCATCGAGATGTCACTACTATTGCGGGTATCCCTAAAACATTAGTTATTGAGCTGATGATTCGCTCACCCGACGAATGTGCCGGGTTAAACGGGTGTGGTTTTGTGTGGGTAAATCCGCCGTTTGGGCTGGTTAATGAACTGGATGAGATACTCGCCTATATCTCACCATTGTTAGCGCAGAGTGAAGGCGCGGAGAGCCATTATAGATGGTTGGTCGAAGAGAGCTAAAGCTTATTTAGAGCTTATCCAGTCTAGCTGAGTCCTGGCTTTAAGTTTACGCTCGATTATCTGCTCTATCAGTGGCGTCAAAATAAGCTCCATCGCCAACGCCATCTTACCACCAGGAACTACCAGCGTATTAGTTCGTGACATGAAAGCACCTTCAATCATTTGTAGGTAGTAGGGAAAGTCGACATTCTTAATGCCACGAAAACGAATAACCACAAAACTCTCATCCAGTGATGGAATGTCCTTAGCGCTGAATGGGTTAGAAGTATCGACGGTTGGCACTCGCTGAAAATTAATATGAGTACGTGAGAATTGCGGAACAATGTGGTGAATATAGTCTTCCATACTACGCACAATGCTGGTGGTAACTGCCTCACGCGAATGTCCACGGTCTTGCGTATCGCGAATGAGCTTTTGAATCCACTCGAGGTTTACAATTGGCACCATACCGATGAGCAAGTCGACGTGCTTGGCGACGTCGTAGTCTTGGCCAGCAACACCGCCATGTAGCCCCTCGTAAAATAGCGCGTCAGCATCTTCCGGCAAGTCTTCCCAAGGTGTAAAAGTGCCCGGCATTTGGTTGTAGGGAACTGCGTCGTCGAACGTGTGTAGGTAACGCCGTACCTGCCCTCGGCCAGTTTTCGCATAGGTCCGGAAAAGTTCCTGCAAACGTTCAAAATCATTCGCCTCGGCGCCAAAGTAGCTAATGTGCTTACCTTGTTCCTGTGCTTTGCGGATGGCTAGATCCATTTCCGGGCGCGAATAACGATGAAAACTATCGCCCTCGACAAATGCAGCCGACACATCTAACGAACGGAAAATATGTCGAACCGCTTGACCGGTTGTGGTGGTGCCTGCCCCGGAAGATCCGGTGACAGCTATAATTGGGTGTTTCGCAGACATACTCAGCCATTAACAAAAAATGAACATCTGTTATACATGAGCTTCTCGTCCGTTTCAATAATGCGGGGGCGGCGGCTCCTGTTCCGAATTAGAGTTTTCCCCACTCGAATCATGTTGTAATTGGCTGACTTTTCGCCCGAGCCAGCGAATTTTCTCGTGCACATTGGCGAGCTCAGCGTTTTGCTGAGTGACCAACTGATTTAACGAATCAATAATATCTTCCTGAAAAGTCAGCTGGGTTTCCAGATTTTCTATGCGTTTTATTAGGTTATCGTTTGCACTCATTAACTACTCATTCCAATTTTTATCAAGTTGCCACCATTCCGCCAGGCCTGCAGAGTTCTCGCTAAAAACAATTTCTTCGGCTGGATAATAATGCACGGCAAGCACCGCAGCGCTGCTTGGCGTACGGTCGTCCACTAAGCTGACATTCCAGTGTTTAAGAGAGTCACCGGTCTTTGTATCCCACAGGTTTATGCGGCGTGAGGGCGAGCCTGTAATCAGCAACTCGCCGTTATCACTAAAGCGGGCACTACTAAATATTCGTTGTCGGTCAATAAACTGCAACTGACTGTGTTCCGAGCCATCGGGCAACCGCCAAATTTTGGCATTATCGGTACTGCCGGAGGTAAATACATATTTAGCCTGAGGATGAAGCGCGATTTGAGTAACTCGGTTTTTGTGCTGCCAACGGTGAACAATTTGACCACTGCGGGTGTCCCAAAGAATCGCAGATGCATCATTGCTACCACTAAGCACGTAAAAGCCGTTGGCCGATATCTCTACGGCATTAACTCGTTCGGAATGACCGTAGAACTCCAATCGTCTCCCGGATTTTGGAGAAAAAGCGACTTGTGTGCCGTCGCGCTTTGCCAGCACAATAGTGTTGCCATTGTCGCTGACGGCTAAATCCTGAATGCCACCACTGCCGATTTTCCAGAAGCCGAGGTTATTTCCGGCTTGAGCATCCCATAAGGCAAATTGGAAACGTGTGGCGGTAGCCACGACTTGGTCATCGGGGCTAATATCAATAGCAATAATTTGTGAAGCTTGGTCGTCATGTTGCCACTGAAACTTTGCGTTACCGGCGTAACGAGGCCACATTAGCAGCCCGTTTTCGTTAGTCGAAACCACACTGAATTCACCGCTGTCGGCAATATCAACAACGTAGGAGCCCTCGTCTGCATGAAGCTTTTGATGAACCTTTTCCGGTGCTGGACTACAAGCTGAAAGTACCAATAAAAGGAATGGCACTAAGACACTTAGTTTGTTACCAAAAGTCATGGGCAAGCTTCCTGTGGTTGTGTAGTATGGTGCTGACCTCATTATTGAATTATGGCATAGTCCGTTAAATAACGGGACGTAAATTGGAGAAAAAGATGAATCGAATGATAAAGCCTCTCGCGTTATCGGCGTTGACACTTACGTTGGCGGCCTGCTCGCAACAGGAGCAATATCCGGTCAGTGAAAAAGAATTAACAACAGAAGAACAGAAGCAAGCTTATGCTCTGGGCTCTTCGGTAGGTCGCTTTGTTGGGCGTAACCTCGATCAACAGGAAGATGCAGAAGTTATGCTTGACCGGAACATGGTTATCGCCGGCTTCGTTGATGCGGTTAAAGGTGAGGTTAAACTGTCCGAAGAAGAAGCAGAGACATTATTGAATGACCTACGCTCAACCGTAATGGAACAGCGTAAGAATGTATTAGGCTCTAAAGCTGCTGAAGAAGGCGAAGCCTATCAGCAGGAAAATGCTGAAAAAGAAGGTGTGACGGTTACTGATTCTGGTTTGCAGTACGAAGTTCTGGAACAAGGTTCAGGCACCAGTCCAGTGGCTGAAGATACTGTAGAAGTGCATTATGAAGGTAGCTTGGTTAATGGCGAAGTATTTGATAGTTCGTATGAGCGCGGCGAACCTACTGTTTTTCCTTTAAATCGTGTTATTCCAGGCTGGACAGAAGGTCTGCAACTGATGAAGGAAGGCGGCAAATACCGCTTTGTTATCCCTTCCGATTTAGCGTATGGCGAGCGTGAAGTGGGTGATGGCCAAATTCCACCTAACTCTACACTGATCTTTACTGTCGAGTTACTGGATGTGAAAGAACAGCAAAATCAAGAGTCAGAAACAAACGGTCAATAGCGTAAAAAGAGTTAGTTGAGGTGCCGGCTTTATGCCGGCATTTTCTTAGACACTTAGTAATTCGTTTTCATGTAAGTGATTTAATAAACGATCTTCAAACTCCATCCGCAGCTCCAGGGCTTCGCCTAGAGCGGATAAGTCACGATCAAACTGCGTCAAGTCATTACTATTTTCAATTTCACCGTAGCTATCGTTGAAGTCGAGTGCGATATCAGTAGTATCAGAAATTAGCGGGAATAAGTCATCCATCAAATCGTCCATCTGAATGTCTTTTTCTCGACCGGTGCGAACCAGTTGCCCGTAAATTTCAAAATGACCACTGGATACGTAATCCACTAGCTGACCGCAGAACTCGCGAATATCAGCGATATCAGGCAAACCATTGCGAACCGTTTCGTAAGGTGGCAACGCGGCCAATTTAAAATAATTGATTAATAGCTCCTGGCGTTCTGCCAGCCATTGATCAATGCTGTCATTGGCTCCGCCCCATTTTTTTTGGGCTTGTTCGCCTTTCGTTAACATGCGCTTCTCCGAACATCCATTATCTGTCACAATTTACTGTAAAAGTGACGTCTTTTAAATTCCCAACTCTGATCTCACCACAGGAGGCTCAAATGGTAAAGCCTTATTCAAGACCCGCTGCTGATGAACCCGCCTGGTGGTTTGTCGTTAGTTCTGATCAGATCTTATTAACTGAAGATAATGATTTACCGTTTGGCTGTCTAGCGGATTTGTCGTTTCCCTCACTTGATGACTACACCGTGGTGCAAATAGGCGAGCTGCGCGAAAGAAGCTGCTATCTGGTTATTGCTGACTACCTTGATGATAACTTTGTTGACGGTAAGTTTGAGCCCTTACGACAGCTGCTTGATGCAAGCGACCTGGAAAAATTTGCGATGGCGGGGAGAGCAAGGCAGTTCAGTGACTTTATTAGTACGCATCGCTTTTGTGGCCGCTGTGGTACTCGCATGCAAGCGGTCGACTGGGAGCTGGCAATGCATTGCCACCAATGTAACCATCGTTGTTATCCGCGAGTATCGCCCTGCATCATCGTCGCAATAACCAAAGGCGAGCAATTACTATTAGCCCAAGGCAAGCGGCACAAGCAAGGCATGTACTCAATTTTAGCGGGTTTTGTCGAAGCGGGAGAGTCGCTAGAGCAAGCTCTAGCTCGCGAGGTTCACGAAGAAGCAGGTATTCAGGTACAGAACATTGAATACCAATTAAGTCAGCCCTGGCCTTTCCCGCACTCATTAATGATGGGCTTTACCGCTGAATGGGCTGGCGGTGAGCTGCATATTGATCCACATGAACTGGTAACCGGAGATTGGTTTGATTTTGATGACTTGCCGCCGACGCCACCGGCGGGAACGATTGCTCATACATTGATAGAAAAGGCTATCGGCAAAAAAGCTGATTAGTGGTAAAATTTATAGTTATTGAAACCTAATATTGGATAGTAGTAATGCTAAAACCGGCGTTAAAGAATGACCGCTATTTGCGGGCCCTACAACAACAACCAGTCGACCGCACACCTGTATGGATGATGCGCCAAGCCGGTCGTTACCTTCCTGAATATAAGGCAACACGGGCCGAGGCGGGTGACTTTATGTCACTGTGTCGCAATACCGAGCTTGCCTGTGAGGTAACTTTACAGCCCCTACGCCGTTTCGATCTCGATGCTGCCATTCTATTCAGTGACATTCTGACCATTCCAGATGCTATGGGTCTGGAACTGTACTTTGAGACCGGAGAAGGCCCGAAGTTTGCGAAACCAGTGACCACACTTAAGCAGATTGAAAAGCTCGCCGTACCCGACATGGGCAGCGACCTTAAGTACGTTACCGACGCAGTTAGTTTGATTCGGCAAGAGCTAGATGGTGCGGTACCACTAATCGGTTTTTCTGGTAGTCCATGGACGTTAGCAACCTATATGGTAGAAGGTGGAAGTACTAAAAACTTCTCTAAAGTAAAGAAACTGATGTTTGCAGAGCCACAGGCCATGCATCAATTATTAGATGTGCTGGCAGAGTCGGTGATCCAGTATTTGAATGCGCAAATCGAAGCTGGAGCACAGTCAGTGATGGTATTTGATACGTGGGGGGGCGTGTTGTCGCCGCGCGATTATCAGCAGTTTTCGTTAGCCTACATGGAAAAAATAGTTAAAGGCTTAACCAAAACCAGTGAAGGACGTTCGGTGCCAGTGACTTTGTTTACCAAAAATGGTGGTCAGTGGCTGGAAGCTATGGCTGCAACTGGCGCCACCGCACTGGGTGTTGACTGGACTACTAACTTGGCTGAAGCTCGGCAACGAGTTGGTGGCAAAGTTGCGTTGCAAGGTAATATGGACCCGAGTGTGTTATACGCTAGTCCTCAGCGAATTGAGCAGGAAGTACAGGAAATATTGAAGAGCTATGGCCGAGGTAACGGTCATATCTTCAATTTGGGACATGGAATTCATCCAGAAGTCGACCCGGAACACGCAGCTGCTTTTATCGAAGCTATACACAAACATAGCCCTCAATATCACGATTAAGGCTAAGTTAGCGAAACCTCAGAACTTTTTGCGATTAATGCCCGCTTATCTTCGTTGGATGCACCGCCTTTTAGGCGGTGTTTTGCGTACAATAAGCTATGTTTATAAGTTTACATAGCCTTAGAGGTAAGCATGGCTCGACGTTCCTGGATCAATCCGCTGACAGTGGTTGTTGTTATTCTCCTTGCACTTGCAGTGTATTTCTTTGGGTTTCCGCCTGAAGAGAAAGTCCAGCAGCGAGAGCAGCCGAGTGTTCCGGTGCGGACTCAAGTTGCGGAAATAAGTGAGTTTCGCGATGTTATAGAAGCACTAGGTACAGCACAAGCAAATGAGACGGTATCCATTACTGCGCAAACTCAGGATGTGGTGCAGGCCATCTACTTTGAAAGCGGTGACTCGGTGGAAAAAGGTCAATTGCTTGCCGAGCTAAATGCCCGGAAAGAAGTTTCTCGAGTTCAGCAGCTAAAATTTAGTCTCGGCGAAGCTGAACGTCAGCTTGACCGGCTGACTGAGTTGCGTCGTGAAGATGCTGCGTCGCAGCAGCAACTGGAAGAACAGCAGGTTGAAGTTAACCGGATTCAGGCTGAGCTTGAAGTTGCCGAGGCAACCTTAGCAGAGATGAAAATTTATGCGCCATTCTCTGGGCGTGTCGGTATCCGTGAAGTGAGTCCGGGTGCGCTGGTTTCTCCTGGCGAAAGCTTTACGACTCTAGATGATATAAGCCCCATTAAGGTGGACTTTAGTGTTCCAGAGCGATACTTCGCTAGTTTAGCGCTTAACCAGGAAGTGATTACGCGCAATCGAGCTTACCCCGGCCAACAATTTATCGGCCGAATTACTAGTATCGATTCCAGAATTGACCCTGTCACTCGCTCGGTACGCGTGAGAGCTGAGCTACCCAATGAGAATGATTTACTACGCCCAGGGATGTTGCTGCAGATAACGTTATTAAGAAGTATTGATGAAACTTTGCTGTTGCCGGAAAAAGCGTTAATGCCAATACAGAGCCGACAATACGTGTTTAAACTGACGCCGGACGGGCGCGCTCAGCAAGTAGAAGTGCAGATTGGCCGCCGCAAGCCTGGTATTGTAGAAATTACCAATGGTGTAGAGCCCGGTGATGAAGTGATTGTGGAGGGCCTGGTTCGCCTTCGCGATGGTGTTCCTGTTAACGTACAGGAGGACTAAGCTGTGTTTTTATCCGATGTATCGGTAAAGCGCCCGGTTTTTGCGACGGTCCTGAATATTCTGTTGCTGATTTTCGGCATTGTCGCCTTCACCATGCTGCCATTGCGTGAGTTTCCGGATATTGATGCCCCTGTTGTAAGTGTCAGTACGGATTACCCGGGGGCTTCGGCAGAAGTTGTTGAAACTCAGATCACGCAGCTCATAGAGGAGCGAATCAGCGGCATAGAGGGTATTAAAAACATCAGCTCCAGCAGTCGACCAGGGCGTTCCAATATAAGTATTGAGTTTAATCTGAGTCGCGATATTGACGCCGCATCTAATGATGTCCGCGAGCGCGTATCACGAGCACTTGATAACCTTCCGGAAGAATCAGACCCGCCCGAAGTGTCGAAAGCATCTTCTGATGAAACCACCGTCGTTTGGTACAACTTGCGTAGTGAGAGCATGTCGATTCTGGAGCTCACCGATTACGCTGAGCGATATATCGTCGACCGACTGGCCGTTGTGGACGGTGTAGCCCGTGTCCGCATTGGTGGGGACCGTCGCTATGCGATGCGAGTATGGCTTGATCGTGATGCTATGGCAGCACGACAAATAACCGTCACCGATATTGTAAACCGCTTGCGCGAAGAAAACGTCGAGCTTCCCGCCGGCGAAGTTGAATCAACGGAGCGTGAGTTTTCGGTACGAATGGCAAGAGCCTATTTGTCCGAGGAAGATTTTAAGAATTTAGTCGTGCGCCGTGGCGACGACGGCTACTTAGTCAGGCTGGGTGAGGTAGCTCGGGTCGAGCTCGGTGCCGAAGACGATAAAACGGACTTCCGTGGTAACGGAGTTAACATGGTTGGCATTGGTATTATAAAACAATCCAAAGCCAATACGTTGTCGGTAGTAGAAAACGTTCGCGAAGAAATGGAACGGCTGGAGAAAACACTACCGGAAACGATGTATCTTGCAACCAGCTACGATTCGTCCATATTTATTCAAGGCTCCATCGACGAAGTTTACAATACATTGCTGGTCGCTATGTGTTTGGTGATTGTTGTCATCTACCTGTTCCTGGGTAATGTCAGAGCCACCATAATCCCGGCACTCACAGTGCCAGTAGCGATCATTGCGTCCTATATTGTGCTCTTTGCCCTGGGCTTTTCGATCAACCTACTGACGTTGCTGGCGCTGGTTTTGGCAATAGGCCTGGTGGTCGATGATTCGATAGTGGTACTGGAGAATATATACCGACGGATAGAACAGGGAGAGCCGCCTTTACTAGCGGCATATCGCGGTGCAAGGGAAGTAGGCTTCGCGGTGGTTGCCACCACCTTAGTATTGATATCGGTATTCGTGCCCTTGGCCTTCCTGGAAGGCAATATTGGTAAACTATTTACTGAGTTTGCCATCGCTATCGCTGCGGCGGTGGCGTTCTCCAGTATTGCCGCATTGACGTTAACTCCAATGTTAAGCTCCAAAGTACTGAGTCATAAGGAACGCACGAGTAAGTTCGGTAGAGCTTTTGATGCTTTCTTTGCCTGGTTGGAGCGTAAATACCGCTGGCTGTTAGAGGGCGCGGTAGCTAAGCCGATATTTGCGCTATTACTTGTCGTTCTGGCAGGTTTCGTCAGCTATGGTGTTCTCAAATTGGTACCGCAGGAGTTTGCTCCTCCTGAAGACCGAGGCACATTTTACATCAGTATACGCGGTGCTGAGGGGGCCAGTTTTGAATCCAACTCGAAGCACATGGATGAAATTGAACAAATTATCCTGCCTTATATCGACGAAAATAAAATAGACCGCGTGATTGTCCGTGCGCCAGGTTGGGGTAACTCAGCCGGTATTGCGATAGTTGGTGCCATTCCCTTTGACCAACGAGAGTGGTCGACGTTCGAACTAATGGAGGAAATGCGCGGCAAGCTCAATGAAGTTGTTGGCGTTCAGGCATTCGCCTTTATGCGATCTGGAATCAGCGGTGGCGGCGGCCGGCCAGTGCAATTTGTATTACAAGGTAATACTTATGAAAAGCTGGCAGAGTACCGCGACATTGTTATTGAGGAAGCGTCTAAGAATCCAGGTTTGCAGGAAGTGGACAGTGATTATAAAGAGACACTACCCCAGTTATTAATAGAAGTTGATGAGTCGCGCGCGGCGGATCTTGGTGTATCTGTGCAGGATATTGGTATTACTTTGCAGTCAATATTGGGTCAACGACGAGTCACTACTTATCTCGATCGGGGAGAAGAATATTATGTAATGCTTGAAGGAGAAAAAGCGGATTATCGCAGCCCAACGGCAATTGATAATATCTATGTTCGGTCAAGTCGCAGTGACGAGTTAATTCCATTGTCCAATGTGGTTCGTATTACCGAGAAAGCGACCTCCGGGGAGCTCAATCGCTATAACCGCATGCGCAGTGTCACGATAGAGGCTAACTTAGCGGAAGGCTACTCGCTCGGCGAAGCTTTGAGCTATCTAGAGGGTGTGGTAGACGAGAAACTGCCTGAGGATGTTTCAGTCGACTATAAAGGCGAATCACAGCTGTATCAGGAAAGTGGCAGCTCAATTATCTTTGTGTTTGGACTAGCGCTGATTATCACTTTCTTAGTGCTAGCCGCCCAATTTGAGAGCTTCGTGCATCCACTGGTTATTATGCTGGCGGTACCGATGGCAATTGTTGGTGCCTTTATTGGCCTTTATGTGACCGGGCAGACGATCAATATTTATTCGCAGATCGGTATTGTCATGCTGATTGGCCTGGCCGCAAAAAACGGGATCTTGATTGTGGAATTCGCCAACCAGCTGCGTGATTCTGGTATCGAGTTTAAAGAAGCCGTACTACGCGCGTCGCAGCAACGGTTGCGACCTATAGTCATGACGGCTTTTACCACGCTGATGAGTGCCTTACCGTTAATTTTAGGAAGCGGACCGGGCCACGAAAGCCGCATGGTAATAGGGATAGTTATTTTCTCAGGAGTGGCTGTTTCGGCCTTTCTGACGTTATTCGTTATCCCGGCGCTGTATGTTTTAATGGCGAAGAACACGTCTTCACCATTGACCAGAACCCGCAGACTAGAATCTATGCAAGAGGACTACCCTGACCATCATCACTAGTCAGTGTTAGCAATAGTGATAAAGGGGTTCGTTACCACGAGGTGGCAACCCCTTTAGTATGTTTTTGGCGAATACGGGGTTATTGGTGAAGATCCCGTCGACCCCCATTGCATAAAGCTCTTCGATATCATGTTGCTCATCGACGGTAAAAACAAACACTTCAAGATCTCGGCGATGGCCATCATCGACCAATTCCTGGGTTACAAAATCGACATTTACGTGAGCGGCACAGGCCTTAAGGCGCGACGCAAAATCACAGTAATCGAGTGGGCAGGATGTTGTTAATGCTCCGATGGCAACCTGCGGGCGGCGATGTTTTAAGCGTTGTAGCCAATGATGGTTAAACGATGAGACTAAAAACTGAGGCAACTCAAACTCAGTATTCTCCAATGCGTAATCAATATCTTGCAGTAGCTCTGGGCTTGGCACATCCCCCTTAAGCTCTATATTGACGTTACAGCGGCCGTTTATGTGTTCTAAGGCTTGGCGTAAAGTGGGTATGGGCTGCTGCCCAAATACTTTTAACTGATTGATTTGGCCAACCGATAAATCTTTAAGACGCCCGGGCGTTGCGGTGAGACGTTCAAGGTAACGGTCATGGAAAACAAACCGCTCGCCGTCAATCGCATAGACATCCAGCTCGATTCCATAGACTTGTGCATCCAGAGCTTTGCTAAATGCGGCTAAGGTATTTTCCGGCGCCTCTGCGCTGGCACCACGGTGCGCCCAAACCTTCATTTTGCCTTGCGTGCCATAACCTGACCCATCCGGGTAACTGACTCGGGACCAAGCTGAACATCAAACTGCACTGCGTCTTCAGCGAATGCCAGCACGACGGTAGAACCTAATTTAAAGTGACCCATTTCCTCGCCCTTGCTCAGCCTTATTGCATTGGCACCGGATGTTGGATAGTCCCAGCTGTGCACCCGATCGCCGGTTGGAGGGGTGACTGTGCCCGACCACACGGTACCGATACTGGCGACAATGGTGGCGCCAACTAAAACCATGGCCATGGGTCCATGATCGGTCTCAAACAAAGCCACAACGCGTTCATTGCGAGCGAATAAATTGGGAACATTTCTTGCTGTTAACGGGTTTACAGAAAATAGATCGCCTGGAACATAGATCATTTTTGTTAAGGTACCGTCACAGGGCATATGAATTCGGTGGTAGTCTTTAGGGGCTAGATAAATAGTCGCAAAATCACCTTCCATAAACGGCTTTGCGTCCTGTTTATCACCGCCGAGCAGCTCGGTTAACGAGTAATCGTGTCCTTTCGCCTGGAAAATCTGTTCGCCGTTAATCTTTCCAAGTTGACTGACAGCACCGTCAACCGGATGGGCCAATTCGTCCTGCTCTGTAAGCAGCGGTCTCATCTCTGGTTTAAGATAGCGGGTGAAAAAATCGTTAAAGGTTTGATAATCAGCAGGTTGCTCGTGAATAGCTTCACTCATATCCACTTTATAGTTTTTAATAAACCATTTAATAAATAATTGAGTAAAAATACCGGCCTGAGCAGCCGCAAAGTAACCCACCAAACGCGACAACAAGTGTTTTGGAGTCACGTACTGCAGAGTAATTTTAATTCGATCGGTTGTTGACACCTTAATTAACCTCTTACTAATGCCCGAGGGGGCTTTTTGGTATTCATTGATTCGATAATACGGTGATAGTTCTGTAATCGCCAGTCGGCGACCTCCCCTTTTTCGACCGCTTCTTGCAACGCACAGCCTGGGTCGTTTTTATGTTTACAGTCGCGAAATTTACAGCCGCCCAGGAAAGGACGAAAATCTTTATAACACCATGCGACTCTCTCCGGCTCAAGGTGCCATAACGAAAACTCTCTAATGCCCGGAGAGTCGATCAGGGCTCCTTCTTCTTCTAACAGGTACCAGGTCGCGACCGTAGTGGTATGCTGCCCCAGTCCGGAGTTTTCAGATACTTCCTTAGTGTGAGTATTCACCTGCGGCAAAATTTGGTTAACGAGTGAGGACTTACCAACGCCAGACTGACCGACCACAATTGAAGTATGCTGGGGAAGCTGCCGCATTAATGGGGTTAAATCTTGCTGAGTCGTGCTGCTGACTTTTAAGGTTGTGTAGCCAATCCTCTGATAGTGTTCAAAGGACGATGTAATCTGTCGCTGTTGCTGCTCATCCAGATCGCCGAGTAAGTCGGTTTTATTGAGCACGATAATGGGTTCAATGCCAATATCTTCGCAAGCAACAATATAGCGGTCGATTATTTGAGTACTGTAGGCGGGTAGCACACTGGACACGACCAGAATCTGATCAATATTTGCCGCAACCGGCTTTAATCCGTCGTAAAAATCTGGTCGCGAAAGTAGGGTTTCGCGTTCGTGTACGGCCTCTACAACGCCCTGCATACCGTCCATTGATGCCGTAGCGCGGCGCCACTGGACACGGTCGCCACAAACCAAACTGTTAATATTACGCCTTATATGGCAGCGAAAAGTCTCGGCGTTGTCGCTCATCACGTCAGCGTGCTGGCCATAACGACTAATAACACGGCCTTGCTCGGCTGGACCGAGTTGGTCGCTTTGGAAATCAACATCGACTTGCTCAAGCCGTTTACGCTGATTGCTTTTAACGCGCCGCTGCTGACCTTTATTGAGCCGTTTTTTATTCACCAAGCCATTCAACCTGTTGCTGTTTAAAAATTAACGCTATCATACCTGAAATTATAGCGGTTTTAGAGTGTGATTATGAGTGATAACGAGAAAAGTCAGCGGCTGGTATGGATAGACCTTGAGATGACTGGGTTAGAGCCGGAACAGCACCATATTATTGAGATAGCAACGATAGTGACTGATGCCGAATTAAATACGATTGCAGAAGGTCCTGTCATCGCCATCAATCAGCCTCAACACTTGTTGGATCGGATGGACGACTGGAATGTGAAAACACACACTGGCTCGGGACTTGTCGAACGCATTAAGCAGAGCAACCACGACGAAGGCCAGGCGGCCAGAGAGACGCTGGAATTTTTAAAACAATACGTGGAGCCTGGAAGCAGCCCAATGTGCGGTAATAGTATTTGTCAGGATCGGCGCTTTTTAGCCAAACATATGCCAGAACTGGAAGCTTTTTTCCATTACCGAAACCTTGATGTTAGTACCTTGAAAGAACTTGCTAAACGCTGGAATCCGACGGTCTTAAACAGTTTTAAAAAGCAAGGTGCACATGAAGCATTGGCAGATATCCGTGAGTCGATTGGTGAACTAGCCCATTATCGGGAAAACTTTTTAAGGCTGCCCTAAGTACTTTATGTGAGTGGAAACTGATAAAGAGAGAGACAAACTATGGCAACGGAAAGCGAGCAACGCCGTTTAGGAGATCCAATTGTGCTAGTACTGACAATGGGATTTATAATTGCTTTTGTTGCCCTGTCTCTTTGGGATATTGAGTATACAGCGGCAGCGATTAGTTCGGGGTTTGGCTGGACAGCTAAGTATTTTGGTTCTTTTTTTCAGGCGCTGCTGCTGCTGACTTTCTTTATTGCGCTGTTTACCGGGTTTAGCCGCTATGGAACGGCAAGAATTGGTGGCACCTCGAAGCCTGAAATAAGTACGTTCCGCTGGTTATCGATGATCCTATGTACATTGCTGGCTGGTGGTGGTGTTTTTTTTGCAGCCGGTGAACCGATTTATCACTATCTTGTTACGCCACCAGCCTATGATACCGAAGCGGCGACGCCGGCAGCTATCGCTCCTGGCTTGGCTCAATCGTTCATGCACTGGGGTTTTTTAGCATGGGCGGTGCTAGGCTCATTGTCCGCAATCGTGTTGTCGTACTCTCATTATGTAAAAGGCAAACCATTGCAACCGAGGACATTGCTGTACCCGGTGTTTGGCGAACGAATATTAAAAGGCTGGGTTGGCAGCGTAATCGATGCTTGCTGTGTCATTGCGGTGGTCGCTGGTACCGTCGGGCCTATAGGATTTCTCGCTACTCAGGTAAGCTTTGGCTTGAGCGAACTGTTTGGAGCAAAAGACGGTTTTGCATTGCAGCTGACTATTTTAGCGATGTTAGCTGCTATTTATATGACCTCCGCATTAACGGGTATTCATAAAGGGATTCAGTTTTTAAGCCGGATGAACGTGTTTTTGGCGTTGGCCATAGCGGCGGTTATTATTTTGTTCGGGCCTACTTTGTTCTTAGCCAATAGTTACTTGCAGGGGATGGGGAACTACCTTGGTTCGTTCTTTGAGATGGCGACCACAACTAATGTAACGGCTCCGGATTGGTGGATGCAATGGTGGACCGTATTTTTCTTTGCCTGGTTTATTGGTTATACCCCGTTAATGGCCGTATTTGTGGCCAGAATTTCAAAAGGTCGAACTATCCGGCAAATGATAACCGCGGTCGCTATCGTAGCGCCCGTTGTGACGACTCTTTGGTTCACGCTACTCGGCGGCTCGGGCATCTATTTTCAGGCCGAAGGAAGCTTCGACTTAACTGAAGCGTTAAAGAATTTTGAGTTTGATATAGCCACATTAACAGTGGCTCAGGCTTTGCCGGGCGGTAAGATTATGGCCGCGGCGATACTGTTGCTAACCACTGTGTTTGTGGCGACAACCGGTGACTCCATGAGTTACTCAATCGCGATGGTTGGTGCCGGTCACGATGAACCGAACCCCTGGGTGCGAGTTTTTTGGGGTGGAGCAATGGCGACGATGGCAGGTGTGTTGTTATATATGGGGTCGGGCCAAATAGGCGTACTCCAGCAGTTTATTGTAATCACCGCACTGCCGGTGTCGCTTATTATTCTGCCAACCCTTTGGACAGGACCGCAAACCGCGAAAGCGATGTGGCACGATGAACAACGAACAGCAACTGACTAAATGTTCAGCAGCCACCGCAAAATTGCCGAAAAACTATTGACGTATCCGGTGTAATGGGTAGAATACACGCCGCACTGACGAAGCGGGAATAGCTCAGTGGTAGAGCACAACCTTGCCAAGGTTGGGGTCGCGAGTTCGAATCTCGTTTCCCGCTCCAGCGTCAGCGTCCTCATAGTAATATCTTCATTGAATGCGGGAATAGCTCAGTGGTAGAGCACAACCTTGCCAAGGTTGGGGTCGCGAGTTCGAATCTCGTTTCCCGCTCCAAAGTTTTCGTTATACTCCGTCGTTACCGAGCATAGCTTTTAAATGAGCGACTACGCTGCGGCCTAAGGCACTCAAGTCATAACCACCTTCAAGTGTCGACACGATACGCCCATGGCAATGCTTATCAGCAAGTCGTTTTACGTGTTCAGTTACCCAAAAATAATCATCTTCTTTTAACAGAAACTGTGACATCTCGTCTTCGATGTGGCCATCAAAGCCGGCTGAAATTAAAATAAGTTGTGGCTTAAACTGATCAATTTTAGGAAACCAGTTGTTATAAACAGCTTCACGCCACTCCAGACTTTTGCAGCCCGGTGGTAGCCCAATACTGAGTATGTGCTCATTGTTATGATTCTCGTCAACAAACGGGTAAAGCTGCTTCTGGAAAGAAGAGCAAAACAATACCCGCGGGTCGTCCTCGAAAATATCTTCGGTGCCATTACCATGGTGAACGTCAAAGTCGATAATAGCGATTCGTTTTAACCCGTATTGATGCATGGCATAATGCGCTGCTATTGCAATATTATTAAAAATACAGAAGCCCATAGCTTGGTTCCGGGTAGCATGATGTCCAGGTGGTCTAACTGCACAGAATGCCTGGTGATTTAGGTTCTGCATAACGTGGTCAACGGCGTTGAGGTTAGCACCTGCTGCCATTAGCGCTGCAGCAAGCGTCTGAGAAGTCATAGGAGTGTCCGGGTCAAGCCAGATATAGCCGTCGTCCGGGGCTTTATCGAATAGTTCATCGACATAGGCATGGTCATGCGCGCGATAGATGTCTTCCAGCGAGGCTGCGGTTGCCTGCTCTCGGACTAATACAAAGTCCAGCCCCGAACGTATTATTTGATCGTTGATCGCATCGATCCGGGCCGGACTCTCAGGGTGGTTTGGCTCAGGGTTGTGTAGCGAGCAGTCATTATGAGTGAACAGCGTAATAGACATCGTTTTTCCTGTGCGAGCAGTTAATAATTAGTCGTTAGATTCTGCTTTTTGGGTTAATGATAGCTTCAGCAAAACTTCACCCGGTTCGTCAGCGGGGATTCGCTTAAAGCCTGCTTTTTCAAAGACATTCAACATTGGCGTATTGTTGGCTAATACGACAGCCTGCATGCTGTCTAAACCGCGAGACATAGCAATACGTGCCATCTCCTGGAGCAGCATGCTCGCCATCCCTTGCCCTTGATAATGTTCTCGTGTGACAAACGCAACTTCGCAACTGTTTTGTTGCTCAATTAAGTAGTAGCGGCCTACAGCCATAATTTTTGCTGCTGAACCCTTTTGGCGGACAATACACAACGCCAAATCTTTGGACTGATCGATGCTGACCAAGGTGCAGGACTTTTCCCGGCTCATATGAGTGGGGACAGCGTTATATCGGAGCTGTAAGGTGTCTTTGGTATGCGAGTAAAAAAACTCCTGCAAACGACGCTCGTCCGAGGGGTATAAAGGCCTTAAGTCAAACTCTTCGCCTTTAAAGTTAATCTTTTTAAAGCCAATAGAGCCCAGCTCCGGCACATCGGAAGGTGTTTGTTGTTGATAATGCGGTACCCAATAATGTTTGCGTACTTGTTGTAGTAGGTGCTGCCGAAATTTTGGATGAGCTACGCGAATCAGCTCCAGAGCCCGTTCCCGAATACTCTTGCCGCGCAAAGAAGCAACACCAAATTCTGTCACTACGTAATGAACGTGTCCGCGTGAAGTAACGACGCCAGCTCCTTCTCTAATATGCGCAACAATCCTCGATACTTTGCCATCCGCAGTGGTCGACGGTAGTGCAATAACCGGTTTTCCGCCTTTGCTCAACGAAGCTCCCCGGCTAAAGTCAACTTGACCGCCAATGCCACTGTAAAACTGATGGCCGATAGAATCAGAGACAACTTGCCCGGTTAAATCGACTTCGATAGCACTATTGATAGCGACTAAATTATCATTACGCGCGATATTGGTGGGTGAATTAACATATTCACTCGGATAAAAGCCGACATGCGGGTTTTTATCCACAAAGTCGTAGAGCTTTTGGGTACCCATGCAGAAGCTGGTAACAATTTTGTTCGGATGGAACGTTTTCTTCCGGTTGTTAATCACTCCGTTAAGCATTAACTCCATGATGTCATCGGTGATAAGCTCGCTGTGCACGCCAAGATCTTTGTGGTTGGCTAAATATCTTAGTGCAGCGGCGCAAACACGACCGACCCCAATTTGAAGGGTACAGCCATCATGCACTAACAACGCAATGTACTGTCCAATACGTTCGATAATTTTATTGTCTTCGGTGGACGGCGGTTCAAGAACTGGTAGCGCTTCAGAGTGTTCCCAAAAATGGTTAATTTGGTTTTTATGCAAGAAAGATTGGCCATAGGTTACCGGCATTTGAGGATTAATCTGAGCGATAACGGTATTAGCCGATTTGGCAGCGGCGGAGACAACGTCGACTGCAACTCCCATTGAGTGGTAGCCGTATTTATCCGCAGGGCTCACCATAATGAGTGCCGCATCCAGCGGTAAAATTCCATTTTCGAACAAATTGGGAATATCAGAAATAAAGCATGGTGTGTAATCCGCACGTCCTTCATTAACCGCGGTACGGACTGTCTCTCCACCAATAAAAAAGGTATTTACTTTAAATAACTGCTGGTGCTCCGGCCGCGCCCATTTGTTGTCAGATAACGTCATTAATTGCACCACTTCAATATCGTGCAAGTTTTTTGAGTGCTCAATCAGATCGTTGATCAAAGCCGTTGGCACTGCGGCGTGAGAGCCAATAAAAATGCGCTGCCCTGACTTTAAAATTTTTGACCAATCAAGTTTACTAGTTGCCATGTCAGCCTCAGAATATTCCTTTCTCAGTACTTGGTATCGGTGTTAAAAATAAGTTATTATTTGTCGACTCTTTAACCAATAGCGAAAAGCAGCCCAAAACAAGTAAAGCGAATGAATATAATAACAAAAAGCTTGCTACCTAACCCCCGAACAGGCTGCTCATACCGTGTGCTGCTTTTCATGGTTATACTCCTGTTGCCGGCCATTGGCTATGCGCAAAAAGTCGTAGACCCTGAATTAAAATCACCTGCGCTGGAACAACGGCTCGATGACTATTTAAAGTTACCGAGTGACGCAGATGTTGAAAGCAAACAGTTCCTCGCTGAAATCATTGATGATGTTAGCGAGAAAACCCCCATAATGACGCGTGTGCGAGCGATGTCGTACTGGGCAGGCGAATTAAGCTATGAAGAGGACTTTGAGGCAGCCTATCAAGTTTTAAATGACCTTAGCGAGCCGGTTGAAAACTCAGGAGCGATTGATCCCCAGGCGGAGCTATTAGCGACGCGAGTTGATTTGCTGACCCGGCAAGGAAAGCGCGGGGAAGCGTTCCTGCTGGTGCCTAAATTGGAGCGTCTATTAGAACAGACGAGCAGTCCTAGAATCCGCTATTATGCACATAATCTGCTGGCATCGGTGTACACCCAATGGGAACGCTATGATACGGCACTATCTAATTTACTCAGTGCACAGCAAGCGCTTGGCGAGATGGAATCAACTCTCAATACAGGGCGCAGACTTTATTTACTCAGTCAGATCGCAGATATTCAGACACGCCTGGAGCAGTGGAAGAGTGCGATAAATACCGTAGAAGAGAACGTGTCTACCGCTGTAGCGGAGGGCTTTGACGGCATTGCCTATAATTTATGGTTTACGAAATATTACGCGCAGACTTCCAGTAAAAAATATGAGCAAAGCCTGGAGTCGCTTGCGAAAGCTTTTGCGATAGCAGAAAAACACGACTTTATGGCTGATCAAGTCATCATCCTTAATAATTTTGGTGACGCTTATATGAAGTTAGGGCAATACGAAAAGGGAATTGCCCATTTACAAGAAGCGAAGGCTTTAGCGAAACAGACTGACTACCAAGAGATGGCGGCAACTATCGACTTTAATCTCGGCTATATTGCCGTTAAGCAAGGCGATAGTCTTGGTATTAAACAGATGGAGCAGATGCTAAAAAAGTTTCGTGAAACTCTGCCAGACAGCGAGTTAGAAGTAGTTTTAGGAGAAATGGCCGATGCTTACGGGTTAGTGGGCAACTATCAGGCCCAGGCAAAACTTTTAAAAGAGCGAATCGACTTAAAACAAGAGCTGTTGCAACAATCCCAATCGGAAAATTTAGCGACCCTACAAGCGGTCTATAAGTCTCGCGACAAAGCACAGCAAATTGATTTGCTGGAACAGCAAAATGAATTAAAAGAGCAGCAGATTCAAAACAATAAACAGAAACAGTTAATTTGGTTGCTATTAGCGATTGTTGGACTAGTCAGTATTGCGCTTGTAGTTATGCTTTATTTAAAGTCAAAGCGAGCTAATCAGCTACTGAATAAAGCTAATGAGCAATTAGCCGACCAATCGCAGCGGGATCCTTTAACCGGTCTTTGGAATCGACGCGCATTACAAGAAGCAATGCAAAGCCGCTCGCAGTTGCAGCAGACCAGTACCGATGGCCTTATCCTGCTGGATATTGACTACTTTAAAAAAATAAACGATGTCTATGGACATGCAATAGGCGACACGGTGTTAAAAGAAATCGCCCGTCGTTTACAGAATGTTTGTCGTGGCTCAGATCGGTTAATTCGCTGGGGTGGGGAAGAGTTTTTGTTTTATGTGAAAGATATTGATCTTGAACAGTTACAACAGCTTGCCGCAAGAGTTTTACATGCCGTTGGAACCGACCCAATAAAAGTGGATAAACACATGATCCAGATGACCGCCACGGTCGGCTTTATACAGTTACCTTTTGCTGGTGTTAGCGAAGAATTTGTAGATTGGGAAAGAACCTTACAGATTGCTGATATGGCACTTTATTCCGGAAAAGCCCACGGCCGTAATAGGGCATGTGGTGTCGCTGGTTTAAACGTTGATTACGAGACTGCTAAACACGCACTGGAAAATGATTTCTCAGAAGCGATTGAACAAGGTTGGGTCAGTATCGTAACTATCCCCGGTCCGAAATGATAAAGCTCGCCAATTTTGGGCCCGGAGCACTGGTTGCTGCTGCCTTCATTGGTCCAGGCACAGTGGTCACTGCGTCGTTAGCTGGCGCTAACTTTGGCTATGCACTGCTGTGGGCATTGCTATTTTCCGTTTTTGCTTGCTTGATCCTGCAGGAGATGGCATTACGTATTGGCGTGTTAACACAGCAAGGGCTGGGCGAAAATATCCGGGCTGAATTAAGTACTCCATTATTTCGGTGGTTGTTTACCGCGCTTATTTTTACTGCGGTTGTGGTCGGTAACAGTGTTTACCAAGGCGGTAATTTGTCCGGCGCCAGTTTAGGTATTAGTGGACTCATCGGCGAATTGTCATTTGCTGGTATAGGTTTGCAAGACGGTTGGCCGATTATCGTTGGGCTGGTTGCTTTTGCTGTTCTCTGGAGTGGTAACTCCCGCTTTATCGAAAGGTCACTGATTGGCCTTGTGCTGTTGATGAGCCTCGCCTTCGTTGGCACCTTTTTAATAACCAACCCCGATTGGTCTGAGTTAGTCGCCGGCTTATTAATTCCTCAGTTGCCAGGTGAAGCGACGCTAATGGTCGTTGCACTTATTGGTACCACAGTAGTTCCTTACAACCTATTCCTACACGCAGCCAGCGCCGCTAAAAAGTGGCGCACGAAAGAACAATTACGAGCGGCTCAGGTCGATAGCCTGATTTCTATCCCAGTTGGAGGATTGATTTCTATGGCGATTTTAGCAACCGCGGCATCGGCTTTTTTTGGCCACCAGGTAACCATTACCAGCGCTGCTGACCTGGCTGGCTCACTAGAACCCTTATTTGGAGTGTCAGCCCAATATTTAATGGCTGCCGGGTTGTTTGCCGCGGGAATTTCTTCAGCGACAACAGCGCCCTTGGCTTCTGCTTATGCGCTAAGCGGTATCATGGGCTGGTCGAAGGACCTAAAAAGCCGCTCTTTCCGTCTTACCTGGCTGTTTATTTTGATTATAGGAGTTGCAATAAGTAGCCTGGGTATCGAAGCTGTTACGGTAATTTGGGTTGCGCAAATAGCCAATGGAATTTTATTACCGTTGATGGTTGGGTTCTTGTGGTGGTTGTGTAACAAACCCGTTATGGGAGTTCAGGCGAACAGCCGCCTTCAGAATATACTGGCTGCGTTGCTAATGGGAGTGTCGTTAATACTAAGCGGCAAGAGTCTGTTAGCCGCGCTGGGGTAAAGTATAGGCAACGTCCGTGTCACCTAAAGCAGGGAACTATTACTGAGTTGTTACCGGCTCAAAAAGGATGGTCTGTGGTTCTTCTCCTTCAGTCACCGTTACGTCCTGTGTGTGAATGAAGTTAATATCATCGTCGGTTTCTGGATCATCATTACCGTCACAAGTCAGTGCGGCAATATAATCGCCACTGCTGACAAAGCCTATTTCGAAGTCATAGCTGTCAACACCATCGAAATAAACCGCAGTACTGGTATATGGGAGCTGTCCTTCGCTGCCACCATTGTCGGCTAACTCGGCAAGCTCGTGCTCCAGGCCTTGGTATAGATAGACATAGGCAACTGGCGTGGTAAGTTCTTCTGGTGCCACGTCGCAGCTTTCTTCAAGCAATAACAGCTCTTCTGATACGGAGCCATCTATATGCCCAATACTGGAGTTATCGACTAACCTGACGCCTCGTGGCTTAAGAATAAAGCCTGCTTGTCCAACGGGGTTGGTCATTGCATGTCGCAGGTCAAACTCGACGGTAAAGTTAAGAGTGCTGCCCGCATCTGCGGTAAAGCCATCCAGCTTTAATTCGTTGGATGGAACTCGTATTGGAACCTGAGTGACATTGCCGTCATCATTGCTATCTACTGATGCGTAGGAGCCCTCGCCCATTTCGAGTCTTAGTTGGCCGTAGTCACCGGCCTCAATTTCTGCCTGCTGTAAAAAGTCAACCTGGTCGCTGCCGGTAAACTGCAGTAAGTCGATACCAATGTTGTTGGCAATTGGATTGCCTTCGTCGTCCTGGCAAAGATCGTTTTCGGCAGGTACTTCAACATCGGTGCCGACTTCGTAGACTTGAGAGCCATTAGCGCCACCGACCATCTCCACGGCGTTAAAACATACGACCACTGATTCTGCATTGTCGATGGGGGCATCACTAATCCCAAGGTTAAATGTTGCGGTGCCTGCATCGTTGTTTGAGTCACTGCCGCCACATGCAGCCAGAGTCGCTAATGCGACAGCTGAAAGAATAAAATGTTTCTGGTACATAACCAAACTCCTTGGGTTATTGCGTTGAGAACGAGTGTGGACAATATGACAAAATAATTAAAGTGGCTTTACAGAAAATTTTCGTTGACAAACTTAGAAACTCGCTCTATATCGTCATTGTCGTTTTATTGTTATCGACGTTATGTTCGGTTTTAGTCTGTAAGGAAGGGCTTGCCATGACCAATTATACCCGCGAATCTCTGCTAAAGAGACCATTTAATGACTTTCGTCATTATCCTTATGGCTTTTCACGCTCAGGTGATTTTTCCATACGTGAGAGTGATGCATTAACCCAGTATGGCTGTTTGATTGCAGCGCTTTTGCGTGGCGATTATCAACCAGTGAATAGTGAAGATCAGGCGCTACTGGCAGCGGCCCGTGGAGAGCAGGCCCCGGTCTCTGTGGTGGAAAAAGCCTGGGCTAAATATCAGGCTCGTATTCACCGCCCGAAAGTGGCAAGTATGTACGGAAAAGGTAAATTTGCTGACGAAAGCTTTAGTTCCGGCAGCGTTGAAGGTAGTGAGGATGACCTAATCGTCGAAGACTAGTTTGTTGTTAGTGGTAGTCGACATAGCAGTGGCTACCGCTATGCTTCTTAGCTTGTTTTTTGGCATCGCTGACAAGTGTTGATATCTCGTGATGGGAGCTGAAGTTGGCCGAGTTCAAAATGACAAGTCCGACGGCTAAACCGAGTAGGGGAAACCTGGTCCTTTTCTCATCGCGACCGACGGCTTCTACATAGCCTCTCTGAACTGTATCCAATGGATAGAATGTATCTAGGTGGTTATCGAAGTCAGTAAGGACCTTATTACAAAGCGGTTCGGCAACTTCGGCATTATTGAAGATGGCGACAAAGTCATCGCCTCCAATATGGCCAACAAAAAAGCCTTTTGTTTGTATATGTCTTATAAGCAGCTGGCTCACTTTTTGAATGACTAGGTCTCCTTGAGAGTAGCCGTAGCTATCGTTGTAGGGCTTAAAGTGGTTCACATCAAAATAGCCTACCGCGAGGGATTTGTGAGTTACCAAAAAGTTATCCAGCGTTTGGTGGATAGGGACATTACCGGGCAACAGCGTTAAAGGATTAGCGTAGCGTGCATTCTGTATACGCACTTCTGTAATCCGTCTGAGTAAGTCGCGCACAGAAGCGACCCCGTAGTATAGGCCTTTGTTTGTTACTATAAATTCGCGAAATACATCCACATCATGATCATCGGTAATAATAGCCGATACTTGCTCTATCGGGCTTTTCATATCGACGATGACAGGGTTCGAATCCATGATTCGGGCAACGTCTTTATGTTCGTACAGAGCCCTGCCATAAGAGCCGGAGAATAACTCCATTAAGGATTCACGGCGAAGCATACCAACCGGAAAATTGTTATCGATAACTGGAATTGCGTTAAGCAGCTTATTTGAAGTAAATAGCTTAAGAGCTAAGTGTGCTTTGTCGGAAGGCGCCATAGTGACGGTGTCTTTAGTCACTACGGAGATCCGTTCAGTACTTCTTGTATTCAGATCAACTGATGGGGGCTGGTATGTTTTATTGGGCCTAACCACTAACGACGGTGTTTTTGAGGGGCGTTCAAGTAAAAAACCCTGACACAAAAAGAGATCGAGTAATTGTAACTGAGCAAGCTCTTCAGGTTGCTCAATACCTTCGGCTATAACGCGGGCGCCTAGATTACGAGCGAGCGAGAGAATTGACTGAACAAATTCTCGTTTGGTTACGTCATTTTGAATATCTGTTATAAAGTAACGGTCGATTTTGACGAAATCCGGCTTTATCTCTGACCATAACTTAAGTCCGGAATAGCCTGCCCCCAAGTCATCGATAGCAACCATAAAGCCGAGGCTCTGATAGTGTTTTGTTGCCGTTTTGAGAAGCTCCGGATGGTCAATTGGGTAACGTTCTGATAGCTCGATAACGATCCGGCTAGGCTCTAGGCCATACTGAGCAGATAATCTAAGCGTTATACCGTGTGGGTGGTCGTCATCTTGTAAAACATTCGGGTTTACATTAAGAAAAAGCTTTGCAGTTGTGTCAATTTTTAAAAACTCTTCGATAGCTGCTTCACGACATGCAATCTCTAATTCCGACAGCAACTGATGTTCTTGCGCAACTTGAAATAGCCTATCCGGGAATTCGAAAGGGTGCCCCTCTGGACCTCTAATCAGAGCCTCATAACCAATAATTGAATTAGAGGCTGTATCTATTATGGGTTGGAATAGAGGCGTTAGTGTCTTTTCATTAATAAGATTTTGTAGCAATTGAGCTTCAGTCATAAACCTGGAACAACTGGGTATCAAAGATACGTTAGTTTAAGACGTTTGGGTGACAATATGATGACAGGTTTCAAACTGGAGAGCGGCCGACGCTGAGAATTCAGCGCCAACCGAGTTTACTGCTGGTTACTGCTCGCGTTTTACCGCACGGTGAGCAATATCGGAGCGGTAGTAGACATTGTTCCATTGGATTTTATCAACCAGCTGATAAGCACGCTGTTGTGCTTCGGTCACATTATTGCCCAAAGCCGTGCAGCACAATACTCGACCACCATTGGTCACTACTTTGTTATCAACTAATTTTGTCCCTGCATGAAATACTTTGCTGTCATCCGTTTCATCCGGGAGTCCGGTAATTGGGTCCCCTTTCTGATAGGACTCAGGGTAACCCCCGGCAGCCATAACAACCCCAACAGCGGCTCTAGGATCAAAATCTACGGGGGTTTGTTTAAGCTCACCGGCAATCGCTTGCTCGCAAAGCTCGACTAGATCAGACTTCAATCGCATCATTATGGGCTGAGTCTCTGGATCACCAAAGCGGCAGTTGTACTCCAGTACCTTGGCGCTGCCGTCGTCGGCAATCATCAATCCAGCATATAAAAAACCTGTGTAGGAGTGGCCTTCAGCAGCCATGCCGTCAACAGTTGGTTTGATCACATGCTGCATAACCCAATCGTGCACCTTCGGTGATACTACCGGTGCTGGAGAATAAGCGCCCATGCCACCAGTGTTAGGCCCAGTATCGCCGTTATCCCGTGCTTTGTGGTCTTGGCTAGAAGCAAATGGAACCGCATGTTTGCCATCGACCATGACGATAAACGAGGCTTCTTCGCCGGTTAAAAACTCTTCAACGACAACGCGGTGTCCTGCTTCACCAAAACGGTTACCGGCTAACATATCATCGATAGCAGCATCTGCCTGTTGCTGTGTCTCAGCGATAATGACACCCTTGCCGGCTGCCAGCCCGTCTGCTTTTATAACGATAGGTAGACGGTTATTAGCGACATAATCTTTGGCCGCTTGAGCATCTGTAAAGTTTTGGTAGGCGGCGGTTGGGATATTGTGACGCTTGAGAAAATCTTTACTAAACGCTTTCGATCCCTCAAGTTGTGCCGCGGCAGCAGTTGGTCCGAATATAGCCAGACCAGCCTGCTGGAAACGATCCACGATCCCTTCAACTAATGGGGCTTCGGGCCCAACGATGGTTAAATCGATAGCTTGTTGCTGCGCAAACGCAAGTAACCCATTGATATCTTCGGCATTAATATCAATATTGGTTAGTACTTCCTCTTTTGCAGTACCGGCGTTACCCGGGGCAACAAAAACTTCATCAACTTTAGGCGATTGTGCCGCCTTCCATGCTAGCGCATGCTCGCGGCCACCACCGCCGACAACCAAAACTTTCATGAGGTTCCTTATTCTACTGGTTTTCTAAATTTCAGAGTAAATCGGTCACTTTCACCGATTTCTTCATAAACAGATGCATCATCGCCTTCTTCAACATTTAATGTTGGTGGTAAATTCCAGACGCCATTGGGATGATCAGCCGTGTCTTTGGGGTTAGCATTTATCTCGCTACTGGCAACAAATTCAAAGCCCGCTTGTTCGGCGAGATCGATCACCCAGCTTTGTTTAATATAACCACTGTTCTCCATCGCGTCATCACTTGCATCCTCTGGTAAACGATGATCAACGACGCCTAACATACCATCCGGCACCAGTGCCTGATGAAACTGTCGGAAAGCGTTTAAGACAGCTTCTTCACCACCGTTCATGTACCAGTTGTGTAAGTTGCGAAAGGTAAGTACACGATCCGCGCTATTGGGGGGCGCAATATCTGAGTCGAGCGGTGTATTTGGCGCAAACTGAGTAATATTGGCGCGACCAAATACAGGTTCCTCTGCTACCCGTTGCTTAAACTTTTCGAGTGACTGTTGATAATAGTCACTGTTGGTTTCTTCGGGAAAGTGTGCCGCGTAAAAGGTTCCTTCCGGAGCTAAGAAGGGGGCAAGAATTTCACTGTAATAACCGCCACCAGGCCAGATTTCTACCACGGTCATGGATGGCTCTAGTTCAAAGAACTTCAGCGTCTCGACTGGATGGCGATGAGCGTCCCGACGTACATAAGCAGGTGTGCGATCAGAATGTTTAACTGCTTGTTCTAGCGTGGTCGTCTGATTCTCCGTTGGTGCTGTCTGTTGAGGAGCGGAGTCGCAGGCAGACAGAGCAAAGAAAGAACTTGTTACTAAAGCAATTGCTGTATATCTCATTAGCAGGCCTCTTTGTTTAAAGTGTGTATTATTAAGATTAGCCCCGAATGGTCGGGGCGACAACCTACATCACTTATCACTACGTACTAATGACGAAAATGGCGCATTCCAGTAAAAATCATTGCGATACCGTGCTCATCCGCGGCAGCAATTATCTCATCATCGCGGATTGAACCACCAGGCTGAATGATTGCCTTAATGCCTGCTTCGGCCGCCGCATCAATACCGTCCCTAAAAGGGAAAAAAGCGTCCGATGCCATGACTGAGCCGGGAACCTCCAGGCCTTCATCGGCGGCTTTAATGCCGGCAATTTTCGCACTGTAGACTCGACTCATTTGGCCAGCTCCAACGCCGATAGTCATGCCATCTTTGGCATAGACTATAGCGTTTGATTTAACAAACTTTGCGACTTTCCAACAGAACAATAAATCAGTCATTTGTGTGTCAGTCGGCTGAACTTTGCTAACCACTTTTAAATCGTCCGCTATAAAGTCAGCCAAGTCGGCTTGCTGAACCAGTAGGCCGCCGTTTACGCGCTTATAATCCATTCGCTTTTCGTCTTGCTGGAAATGACCGGATTCCAATAAACGAACATTTTTCTTTCCAGCAACGGCTCGTTGTGCCTCGTCACTGACAGAGGGAGCAATGATAACTTCAACAAACTGTTGCTCAATAATCGCAGTGGCGGTAGCAAGATCGAGCTCACGGTTAAATGCAATAATTCCGCCAAATGCTGATGTGGGGTCGGTTTTAAAGGCACGTTGATAGGCTTCGTTTAAATCGCTGCCGATAGCCACCCCACAAGGGTTTGCGTGTTTAACGATAACGCAGGCTGGCTGTTCGAAGCTTTTAACACACTCGAGCGCTGCGTCAGTATCGGCAATATTATTATAGGACAGAGCTTTACCCTGCAGTTGGATGGCGCTGGCTACTGTGCCTGAAGGCGCATCTTGCTCAGTATAGAAAGCGGCTTGCTGATGACTATTTTCACCATAACGTAAGCTTTGCTTATGTTGCATCTGCAGATTATAAGTACGGGGGAAAGCCGAATTATCGGTCACTTTACCGCCCAAATAGTTAGCAATCATGCCGTCGTATTGTGCGGTATGTTCGAAGGCTGCGACAGCCAGTTCAAAGCGGGAGTGCTCAGAGACACTGTCGCCGTTATTTGCCATCTCGTCGAGCACTCGTTGGTAGTCATCGGCGTTGACCACTATCGTAACGTCTTGGTGGTTTTTTGCCGCTGCTCGAACCATAGTCGGGCCGCCAATATCGATATTTTCTATAGCATCTTCTAAGCGGCAGTCCGGATTAGATACCGTCTGCTTGAACGGATAAAGGTTAACAACGACCAAGTCTATCGGGGCAATTTCTTGTTCCTGCATAATGGCCTGATCAACATCGCGACGGCCGAGAATACCGCCATGAATCTTAGGGTGCAGTGTTTTAACGCGACCGCCCATAATCTCAATTTGACCGGTATGTTCAGAAACGTCTTTAACTGCAATGTCGTTGTCGCGAAGTAATTTCGCAGTACCGCCAGTGGAGAGGATTTCTATCCCTTTGGCGGCTAATTGAGTTGCAAATTCTACAACCCCTGTTTTGTCAGAAACACTAATAAGAGCACGTTGAATGGGTCGGTTATGCATCAGCTTGCCTTTCGTTTAAGTTTTCGAACGATAAAATGATTATAAAAAAAAGAGCGCCTGAAGGCGCCCTTTTTGCAGAATTAATTCATACCGTACTTTTTCAACTTCTTGCGAAGTGTACCACGGTTAATGCCGAGCATTGTTGCAGCGCGGGTTTGATTACCGCGAGTGTAAGTCATCACTTCTTCTAATAACGGGGCCTCAACTTCAGAAAGCACCAATTCGTATAGCTCTTCGGGATCCTGGCCGTCTAATTGACGTAAAAAGCTGTTGAGCGCTTGCTTTACCGAATCGCGTAGCGGCTTCGGTTGTGAGTTATTACCAATAGTGGTTAAAGGTGATGTGTTCTCACGGTTAGGGTTCTGATCAAACATAGTGCGCTTATCTCTTCTCTACAGTGACAAAATAATTTTCTAGTGAATCGAGCTGGCTATCAGCCTGCTCAATTTGATTAAACTGTTGGCGAAACCCATGGCTGTCAGGTTGTTCTTTCAAGTACCAACCGACATGTTTACGGGCTATCCGAACTCCTTGAAACTTGCCATAAAACTCATGTAAACGAGCAACATGAAGAATCACGGTCTCTGCTACCTGTTCTAGCGATGGTGGTTGAAGATACTTACCATGCTCTAAATAATGACTGATTTCGCGAAACAGCCAAGGGTTTCCTTGTGCTCCACGGCCAATCATAATTGCGTCTGCATTGGTGTATTCAAGCACCTGTTTTGCCTGCTCAGGCGTTGTAACATCGCCATTAGCAACAACCGGAATTGCTACCTTCTGCTTGATTGCTCTAATGGTGTCGTATTCAGCCTTACCTTTGTACATGCAGGCTCGCGTGCGGCCATGTACTGCAAGTGACTGAATACCACTTTGCTCGGCTATCTGAGCTATTTCAACGCCGTTTTTATGGTCTGGGTCCCAACCCGTACGGATTTTAAGGGTAACCGGCACCTCAACGGCTTCAACCACAGCAGTCACTATATCTTTAACTAGCTGCGGGTATTGCAGTAACGCCGAGCCTGCAAGCTTCTTATTTACCTTTTTTGCCGGGCAGCCCATGTTGATATCAATAATCTGAGCGCCTTTGGCAACATTTACTCGCGCGGCTTCAGCCATCAACTTTGGTTCTGAGCCGGCTATCTGCACAGCTCGTATACCAACTTCACCCGAGTGATCCATACGGTGCCGAGATTTATCGGTCGCCCACACTTTGGGGTTGCTCGATAACATCTCAGATACGGTTAACCCCGCACCAAGCTCATGGCACAACTGGCGAAATGGTTGGTCTGTAATACCAGCCATTGGCGCAAGGATCACATTGTTTGTTAATTGGTAATTACCAATCCGCATCGGTCAAAAACTACGCAGCGAAAAGGGTGAGGAATTTTATGGAATTTAGGCGCTAAAGAAAAGGCTAAAAAGTATGCAATTTTAGCCTTTTTTTAGATTTTTACTATTGACAAAATCAGCGCTTAGTCAGCTAACACTGCTAAGCGCGGCGGGTACCGGCTAACATCACCCAATCACCGTCGTTGGTGACCGGCTCGAATTCAATTTCCGGCTGGTAGGCTTGCATAACGCTATCTGCCTGACGCTGCAAGATCCCCGAAAGCACTAACTGGCCTCCCGGAGCCACATAATTGAGAATAACCTCGGATAATTCCCGTAGCGGTCCAGCCAGCACATTGGCTATCACTAAATCAGCTTGTTGGTCGGGCTGCTCAGATGGCAAAAACACATCAAAGCCAGCAGCAACCTGATTTCGCTCAGCATTATCTTTAGTCGCGATTAATGCCTGCCGATCAATATCAATACCCAACGCATGTTTAGCACCTAATTTAAGAGCCGCAATGCCTAAAATACCCGAGCCACAACCAAAATCGACAACCGTTGCATCGGTTGGTGGGTTAGCGTCCAACCACCGTAAACACATAGCTGTAGTGGGGTGAGTACCAGTGCCAAATGCCATCCCCGGGTCCAATAAAATATTGACCGCGTCAGGCTCGGGTATATCGCGCCAACTGGGACATATCCATAATCGCTGACCAAATTGAATAGGGTGGAAGTTGTCCATCCACTCGCGTTCCCAGTCTTTGTCTTCTAACGGATCAACTTTGTACTGCAAGGGCGTTGTCAGAATTCGAGCTTTTTCCAGGTTCGCTACTACCGCTTTAATATCTGTTTCAGCATCGAATAACCCGGTAACAAGTGTGTGTTGCCATAACAGCACTTCACCAATAGGAGGTTCAAATATTGGAGTGTCAGCGCCATCCCGGTAGGTAACCGCTTGTGCGCTATTTGCCATTAGCATGTCGCCCACTTGGGGCGCATGCGCTTCACTGCTGGATAGCGTTAACTGAATCCATGGCACAGTTCTAATGACCCCCTAAACCGAGTTTTTTCTCCAGATAGTGGATGTTAGTACCACCATGCTGGAAATTCTCATCGGCCATAATATCCTTTTGTAATGGCACGTTGGTTTTTATGTTCTCAATAATCAACTCGCTTAACGCATTACGCATGCGGGCCAGGGCAACATCTCTATTCTCGCCGTAGGTAATTAATTTGCCGATCATTGAGTCGTAATTAGGTGGTACTTTATAGTCGGCATACACATGTGAGTCCCAACGTACGCCAAAGCCGCCGGGTGAGTGGAAGCGGGTGATTTGCCCCGGTGACGGAACAAAAGTATCGGGATCCTCAGCGTTAATTCGACATTCAATCGCGTGACCGCGAATCACCACGTCTTCCTGGCTAATCGATAACTGTCGACCAGCGGCAATGCGAAGCTGTTCTTTAATGAGATCAATGCCTGTTACCATTTCAGTAACGGGATGTTCAACCTGAATACGAGTATTCATTTCGATAAAGTAGAACTCGCCGTTCTCATATAAGAACTCAAAGGTGCCGGCTCCCCGGTAACCAATCTCGACGCATGCTTTTGCGCAACGCTCACCGATAAATTTACGCAATTCTGGTGTTATTCCAGGCGCCGGCGCTTCTTCAACGACCTTCTGGTGGCGGCGTTGCATAGAGCAATCACGTTCACCTAAATGGATAGCATTGCCCTGACCGTCGGCAAGAACCTGAACCTCTACATGGCGAGGATTTTCCAAAAACTTTTCCATGTAAACAACAGGGTTGCCAAAGGCTGCACGAGCTTCGTTTTGGGTCATAGTGATGGCACTGAGTAATTCGCTTTCCTGACGAACCACTCGCATTCCCCGGCCGCCACCGCCGCCTGCCGCTTTAATAATTATTGGATAACCAATGCGCTTGGCTAGCTTAATATTACGATCGTCGTTATCGTCTAACGGTCCGTCAGAGCCAGGAACGCAGGGTACGCCCGCTTTCTTCATCGCTCTAATAGCCGATACTTTATCGCCCATTAGGCGAATAATATCGGCGGTGGGACCAACAAAGATAAAACCGGATTTTTCCACTTGCTCGGCAAAATCCGCATTCTCTGCCAGAAAGCCGTACCCCGGATGAATTGCAGCAGCATCAGTTATTTCAGCCGCACTAATAATACGGGGAATATTCAGGTAGCTTTCTGCTGCAGGTGCTTTGCCAATACAGATAGACTCGTCGGCTAGCAGCACGTGCTTTAAATTTCTGTCGACAGTTGAGTGAACAGCAACAGTCTTGATGCCTAACTCTTTGCACGCTCTTAATATCCGTAGCGCGATTTCGCCTCTATTGGCGATGACCACTTTATCTAACATGATAAATTCCTGGTATTTTTGTTAGTCGAAAACGGTTTATTCAATGACAAATAAAGGCTGGTCAAACTCGACCGGCTCTTCGTTTTCAACCAGGATTTGTTTAACCACGCCGCCTTTATCCGCTTCGATCTGGTTCATCATTTTCATGGCTTCAACAATGCACAGTGTGTCACCAGCATTAACTTTAGAGCCAACAGTGACGAATGGCCCTGAATCTGGCGAGGGAGACTCGTAAAAAGTTCCTACCATTGGTGACCGAACAATATGGCCAGTCGGCTCTTCTACAGCGGCTGGCTGTGACTGGGCTTCAGCAGGTGCGCTAGTTTGAGCTGGTGCATTTGCCGCAGCTGGCGCTGGTGCTGGACCGGCTGCATATTGCACGGGGGCTGGCTGCGGGCTATAACGGTTGATACGAACCGCTTCTTCACCTTCCGTAATTTCCAGTTCCGCAATGCCAGACTCTTCGACAAGCTCGATAAGCTTTTTAATTTTACGTATATCCATGATAACTGTCTGCCTCAGATTATTTACGATGTAATTGGTTAATGATCGCTTGCATTGCCAGAGAATAACCATCAGTACCAAAGCCACTTAGAGTACCAACTGCTATGTCGGCTAAGTAAGAATGATGACGAAATGCTTCACGACGATAGATATTAGAAATGTGTACTTCAAAAAACGGAATATTAACCCCGGCTAGCGCATCACGAAGAGCAATGCTGGTGTGTGCAAATGCACCGGGGTTGATAATGATAAAGTCAGTTTGTTGCCGTGCCTGATGTACTTTGTTAATCAGTTCAGCTTCGGCGTTGCTCTGCAGAAACTCGACTTTAAGTCCATGCTCACTAGCTTGAGTTGCTAATTTACTGTTAATAGTGTCGAGAGTCGCATGCCCATATATCTCCGGCTCGCGAGTGCCGAGCAGGTTCAGGTTAGGCCCATTAAGAACCAGGATTTTAGTTTCTTTATGTGTTTCTGGGTTCATTTTGCTGCCAACTGTTGCGAACGTGTCAAACTACATCCTGTAGCTTAAAAAATCGACCACGTGTTGCCTAAAAAGTTCCACTATTTGGCATTATAGAACATTGAGCGGTGATTGCAGTAAATTACTGGTCTTATCACCGCTTTTCGATGCAAGTTAGGGTTTAGTGCTGGCTTTCATTTGTTCGATGTGTTGAAGAAATGCTTCTGCATCCTTAAACCCGGTTATTCGCCAATGAGTTTGTTGTTCTCCGTTTGGCGAAAAAAACATGACTGTGGGTAGCCCAAGCACTTGAAAGCTCGATAGTATTTTTTGTTCCACTTGATTGTTGGCGGTTACATCTGCTTGTAATAGCTTGAAGGAAGCAAGCTGCTCGCGGACTTTTTTATCCGCAAAAGTATACTGTTCAAACTCTTTACATGCGACGCACCAGTCGGCATAGAGGTCCAGCATAACCCATTGGTCGTTAGCCTGAGCTTGCTTTAACTGCTGCTCAATATCGGATAGGTTATTGACCTGGGTGAACAACGAATGCACTTGTTGTGCGTTGTTAAGTTTATTGACCTGCCAGTAAATGCCGCTTGAGCTGCCGCCGACCAAAATAATAAGTAGCATTAAACGGGCTAAAGGCTTTTTGAGAGTGACTAGGTGCTGTCCCATAAAAGCAGCGAGCGCCACAAAGTAAACCAACCACAAGACAAAGCTTTGCTGAGTTGACAGCAAGCGCTCCAATAGGACTACGACAACCGCTAATAGCAGCCAGCCGAATCCATGTTTGATAATATCCATCCAGGCACCAGCTTTGGGCAGTAACTTCCCTCCAGAGACACCAAAGATAATGAGAGGAACCCCCATGCCGAGACTCAGCGCATAGAGGATAGCGGCACCCGAAGTAACATCGCCGGACTGGGCTATATAGAGAAGTGCCCCCGACAGTGGCGCGGTCGTGCATGGTGAGGCGACTAGTCCGGAAATAACACCGATTATAAACACACCAATGGTGCTTCCGCTTTTTTGCCGACCGCTCAGTGTTTGCAGTTTGGTTTGCCAGGTGGCTGGTAGCTGAATGCTATAAACGCCCAGCATACTTAGTGCAAATGCCGCAAATGCGATACTTAACACGACCAGGACCGCCGGGTGCTGGAAATAGGCCTGGTATTGCATACCCGCGAGAGCAACCACGAGTCCCAGTAAAGAGTACGTAATCGCCATTCCCTGCACATAAATGAAGGAAAGCCAAAACGCGTTCTTGAATGTTCTTGGACGGTCACCAATAACCACTGACGATAAAATCGGATACATCGGGAAAACGCAAGGGGTAAATGCAAGCCCAATGCCAAGCACAAAGAAAACAATCAACGACCAGCTTAGCGGCTGCTTGTCCAGCTCAAACAAGCCCGGGCTGTTTTCTTGCTGCATTGCTGGCTCATTTTTCTCGCTTTGTAACTGAACCGTGGTTGGTGGGTAACACAGGCCAGCATCAGCACAGCCCTGATACTGCAGAGTGATCGATTGATCTTGGTATTCGGGTTTGATGGCAATGGGAAACTCTAGATAGTCGCGGAATACTTGGCTTTCGCCAAAAAACTCATCGACGTGCGATTCTGCTGGGGGAAAGTTGAGTGGCTGCTCTAAAGCCTCGGCCGGCTCTATTTTAAATTGCTGCTGATAGAGATAGTAGCCAGGCTTAATATTAAAGCTAACCAGCAAGGGCTGTTGTTGAACCACTTTGGGCTCAAAGGCCCGCTCGACCGGTAAAAACTCGGGCTCGTTACTAAATGGATTTGTCGACTGTGCGTAGCTTGTTGATAGCTGAGTTAAAAAAATTATGATTAAGGCAAAAAATGATACAGCGACTTTCTTCATTTGGTTTGCGCCTCAATCCAGCTAAGGTATTCCGGCAAGCCATCGTCTATTTTAAAACTAATCAGCTCCGGAGAATCGTATGAGTGCTTCTGCTTAATTGCATCTTTTAACGATTGCAATTTCAGCTTTGAAGTTTTGATGATTAACAGCAACTCAGTGTCACTCTCTACTTTTCCATTCCACTCGTAGACCGACTGAACTTTAGGAATAATATTGACACAAGCAGCCAACTTTTCTTCAATAAGGTAATGAGCTAAGGCGCTGGCCTCCTGTTCGTCCCCACATGTGCAGAACAGCATTCTTGTAGAATGTGACATTGCTCACCTCATCAGCATCGTTTCTAATTTGATTAGAAAATAACATAAATTTAGAAAGAGCTGAGCAACCGCTAAAAAAAAATAGAAATTTTTTGCGTTGCCCCTTGATAACAAATTTTCTTCACCCCATTTATAGTGCACGACATCTTCTAAATGCCCCAAAGGGGTTTTATCCACTAACAACAATAGGTTGAGGAGTTATCAACAATGAAACTTCGTCCTTTACACGATCGAGTCATTATTAAACGCACCGAAGTCGAAGCAAAATCGGCGGGCGGCATTGTTCTGACTGGTTCTGCGGCAGAAAAGTCAACGCGCGGTGAAGTCGTCGCGGTAGGCAATGGCCGTATTCTGGATAACGGTGAAGTGCGTGCGCTTGACGTAAAAGCCGGTGATAAAGTGCTGTTCAGCGAAGGTTATGGTGTTAAAACCGAAAAAATCGATGGCGAAGAGTATTTGATCATGAGCGAAAGCGACATTCTTGCAATTGAAGAGTAAGACGCTTGAGTCGCTTATTAGCACAACCGAATAAACGTATTTAAGAGGAAAGCAAAAATGGCAGCTAAAGAAGTCAAGTTTGGTAACACAGCACGTCAACAAATGCTGAAAGGCGTTAATGTCCTTGCTGACTCCGTAAAAGTTACTTTGGGCCCGAAAGGCCGCAACGTAGTATTGGATAAATCATTTGGTGCTCCTGTAATCACCAAAGACGGTGTTTCTGTCGCCAAAGAAATTGAACTGGAAGACAAGTTCGAGAACATGGGCGCGCAAATGGTTAAAGAAGTGGCGTCGAAAGCGAACGACGAAGCCGGCGACGGCACCACTACTGCAACCGTGCTGGCACAAGCTATCGTCAACGAAGGCTTGAAGTCTGTTGCGGCAGGTATGAACCCGATGGACCTTAAGCGTGGTATCGACAAGGCTGTTATTGCTGCAGTTGAAGAGCTGAAGAAAATTTCTCAGCCATGTGCTGACAGCAAAGCGATTGCTCAGGTAGCAACGATTTCTGCAAACGCTGATCACACAATTGGCGAAATCATTGCTAAGGCGATGGACAAAGTAGGTCAGGAAGGTGTTATTACCGTTGAAGAAGGGCAGGCCCTAATCGACGAATTGGATGTGGTTGAAGGTATGCAGTTTGACCGCGGTTATTTGTCGCCTTACTTCATCAACAATCAGGAAAGCGGTTCTGTTGAACTAGACAACCCGTTCATCCTTCTTATTGATAAGAAAATCTCTAATATCCGCGAATTACTGCCGGTATTAGAAGGTGTTTCTAAAGCAGGTAAGCCACTGCTTATTATTGCTGAAGACGTTGAAGGTGAAGCGCTGGCAACTCTGGTTGTTAACAACATGCGCGGCATTGTTAAAGTTGCAGCGGTGAAAGCACCAGGTTTCGGTGACCGTCGTAAAGCAATGCTTCAGGATATCGCTGTTCTGACCGGTGGCACTGTAGTATCTGAAGAAATCGGTATGGAGCTGGAAAAAACTCAGCTGGAAGATTTAGGTACTGCGAAGCGCGTTGTTATTACTAAAGACAATACGACAGTAGTTGATGGTAACGGCGACGACAATGCTATCGAAGGGCGCGTTAACCAAATCAAGCAGCAGATGGAAGATACCACTTCTGACTACGATCGCGAAAAACTGCAAGAGCGTCTGGCTAAATTAGCTGGCGGTGTTGCGGTGATTAAAGTCGGCGCTGCGACCGAAATGGAAATGAAAGAGAAGAAAGCACGCGTTGAAGATGCATTACACGCGACTCGTGCAGCGGTTGAAGAAGGTGTTGTACCTGGTGGTGGTGTAGCCCTTGTTCGCGCGGCCAGTCAGTTAGCAGAATTACGCGGTGATAACGAAGAACAGAACGTTGGTATTCGCTTAGCTCTGCGGGCGATGGAAGCACCTCTGCGTCAAATCGCGATGAACGCTGGCGCTGAAGGTTCGGTCGTTGCTAACAACGTGCGTGCAGGTGAAGGTAACTACGGTTACAACGCCGGTAACGACACATATGGCGATATGCTGGAGATGGGTATCCTGGATCCAACCAAAGTGACCCGCTCAGCACTTCAGTTCGCAGCTTCTGTTGGTGCACTGATGATCACGACTGAAGCAATGATTGCTGACATTCCACAAGATGACAACGGCGGCGGTATGCCTGGCGGTGACATGGGTGGAATGGGCGGCATGGGTGGCATGATGTAAGCTGCCCGGCCACTGTTGAAAAAGGAGCCTGCGGGCTCCTTTTTTTATGGGTAACAAAAAATTGTAGCGAGAACTCGTTGTATTATTGAATTTTTTTGCTAAACCTTACTCTAAGGATATAAATCAGCATTCATCACTGGAGGTGACCATGCGTAATTTATTTCTTTTAGCTCCTGCAACTATTGCACTGATGTTAAGCCCGGCAGTGTTAGCCGGTGAGGCAAAAGTGACGTTTGAAAATATCGAAGATTACACCGATTTTAGACCGGCAAACGGTATTGAAGAACGTTTTCAGGAAAGGAAAAAAGAACAGTTTACCGAAATTTTTAACGAGCTGAGTGAACAGCTTCCCGAGGGGCAGGTGCTCTCGGTTACGATTAAAGACATCGACTTAAGTGGTCGGCTTGAACCTACTTTTGGGCAGACAACCGCAGCTTATGCGAGGGTGGTTCGATCCATTGATTTTCCAACAATGGAGTTTGATTACGCATTAACAGACAGCGCCGGGCAGGTCCTGGAAGAGGGCTCAGCCAAGATTAAAGACATGGCTTTTGATCTTGACCAAGCGAAGTCGTTAAAAGTTCGTAGACAAGCACTCTACTTTGAAGAGCAAATGCTCGAAGACTGGTTCAACAAAACTTTCAGTAAGCGACTGGCGGCTAATTAACCCGCTTGGCGAATTTGTTTAAGACGGGCTAGCGTTTCCGTCATTAACTGGAGCTGCTGCACAATAGTTTGTAGCAGCTCTTTATCGTCAGGCTGTTGCTGCCACTTCTCAACATTCTCGGTTATCTCTTTTAAATAAGGTTGAAACCGGTTACTGCGGGTATCAAATATTTTGTTGTCCGCAAACACGTCTTGAAATTGGGCTTTTCCCTGCTCTCTTAAATTGTCTAAATAAGCGTCGGCATCAACCACTTGACGGTATATGACTTGCAAATGTTGTTGTAACTTGTCTTCTATCTGCGTCATTTCTTCGCTCATATAAACCTCTTTTTAAGTGATTGATACAGGCCCGGGGGGCATTATAGGTGTTTTACTGTGTTCGCCGGCCACTTCCCGGACTAACTTAGGCACCAAAAAACCTGGCAACGCTTGGTTCATCTCTTGCCAAATTTGCTGAGCCCTATAGTCACTGACCTCAAAGTGAGCTGCACCGGTTACTTTATCCAGTTGATGTAGATAATAGGGTAACACATTAGCGGCAAATAATCGTTCGCTTAGACTGCTTAAAGCACTGCTGGAATCGTTAATTCCCGCTAACAAAACGCTTTGATTTAACAGCAAGATACCAGCTTGATTATAATCGTCTAAATGTTGCTCAAGTGTGTCAGACAGCTCGTTACCATGATTCGCGTGAATCACTAAAATGGGTTTTAGCCGAGTTGACACTAACAGCTCTTTTAACTGTCGAGTGAGGCGGGAAGGAATAACGACAGGGAGCCGACTATGTATACGGATTCGTTTTAAGGTAGCGACAGAAGCGAGCTGTTCAATTATTGATTTTAATTGTGCATCGGACGCCATTAGAGGATCGCCACCACTTAAAATAACTTCATTGACTTCAGGGTGGCTGCTTAAATAATCAAGTGTTTGTTGCAGTTGGCGCTGGTTAAAACGAATGTCTTGATAGGGAAAGTGACGCCGAAAACAATAGCGGCAATTAACGGCGCAGCCACCTTTAAGGATTAATAGCACTCGCGAACGGTATTTATGCAATAAACCATCGACCTCATCGGTTAAAACGTTATCACTGACTTCGCCTAAAGGATCGTCCGTATAGCCTTCTGCTTGATCAAATTCCTGAGAGCGGGGTAAAACCTGCAGCAATAGGGGGTCGTCTCGATTGCCCTGCTGCATTAATTCAACAAAAGGGCGTGGAACCCGCATTGGAAAAAGAGCCCGAGCTTTACAGTCTGCGTGAAACTGGGCGGGTTCAAGTCCCAAATTAGTGAGTAAAAGCTCTGGGTTGGTGTAGGCGCGTTGTATTTCTAACCGCCAGTCGGGCCGCGTTGCGATCTGCGTCTGACTCAAAACTTCCTCTCTTTCATTAAACTCGACTTATTATTTTACCTGAAAATTTTTATCGTTTGTTTTATTATTGCGGGCATCGAGAGTTACTTATATAGGAATAGGGTAATGGCGAATTATAGCACTAACGAATTTAAAGGCGGCTTAAAAATCATGCAGGATGGAGAGCCGTGCAGTATTGTTGAAAACGAAATGGTAAAGCCGGGCAAAGGTCAGGCATTTAACCGAGTAAAAATTCGGAAGCTTATCAGCGGTAAGGTCGTCGAAAAGACATTTAAGTCTGGAGAGTCGGTTGAGGGAGCTGATGTTATTGAGCTGGAATTAGCCTACTTATATAACGATGGTGAATTCTGGCATTTCATGAATAATGAAACCTTTGAGCAGGTACCGGCGGACGCCAAAGCGGTAGCCGATGCTGAGAAATGGCTGGTCGAACAGGATGTATGTACATTAACGCTGTGGGAAGGCAATCCGATTAATGTACAGCCGCCGAACTTCGTTGAATTAGAAGTTACTGAAACAGATCCGGGTCTGAAAGGCGATACCGCAGGCACCGGTGGTAAGCCAGCAACCTTGAGTACCGGGGCAGTAGTCAGAGTACCGTTGTTTGTACAAATTGGTGAAGTGATCAAAGTGGATACCCGTTCAGGTGAATACGTATCGCGAGTACAAAAGTAATTTGAATGAACGATAGCAACTGGCGTTCAGCGGCAACACTCGACACGCTCCGTTATAGGGCAAAGTTGATGGGGCAAGTGCGCCAGTTTTTTGAACAGCGTGATGTACTGGAAGTGGATACCCCGACTCTCGCTCGAGCTGGAGTCACAGACCTTTATTTAGAAAACCTGACCAGCCGGTTAGCAGCCGGCGCCGATGGTCAACCTATGACATTGCATTTACAGACATCGCCAGAGTTCGCTTTAAAAAGACTGATTGCGCAACATCACATCGATGTTTATCAATTAAGTCACGTTTTTCGTGATGATGAGATTGGCCGTTTCCATAATCCCGAGTTCTCGCTATTGGAATGGTATCGACTTGGGCTCGATACTCAGCAATTAATTCAAGAAATCTCTGAGTTATTGACAGAGACAACAGCGGCGCCGCCGGTACAAGCATTGTCCTACCAACAAGCATTTATCCATTATTGTGAGGCAGATCCGCTTACCGCTGATGGTATTGCTGCGATTCATCAACAGTTGCTGGCGCGCGATGACACACAACAATGGATGCAGCAAGAGAGTGATACCGATACTATTCTACAGGTTGCTTTTAACCTTTTAGTAGAACCCCGGCTAGATGAAAAAACACCCATCGCGATAACCAACTTCCCTGCGTCTCAAGCGGCTCTCGCCCAACTATCGGAAGATGACCCTCGGGTCGCCCACCGTTTCGAAATTTACTATCAAGGAGTAGAGTTGGCCAACGGTTATAAGGAATTGACTGACGCTACTGCTCAACAGCAGCGGTTTGAACATGATAACCGTCGCAGACAAGAGCAAGGTAAGCCAGTTAAGCAGCTGGACTTTGCACTAATTGAGGCATTAAAGCATGGGCTTCCGGATTGTTCCGGTGTTGCATTAGGTTTTGATCGTTTATTGATGATTGCTCTCGGAGCAAAACATATAAAAGAGGTGTTACCCTTTTCGATAGAGTCTTGCTAGCTTAGTTTTATAAATATTTAAGCGATCGCCTTGGCATTTAAAAGCGTATGTTATAATATAACAGAGTTATTTAGCCAAGGGTGAGTCATGACACTATCAAAGCAGAAAAAGCTGGACCGAGCCGGAATGTGGATTACCACATTGTGTGCGATCCATTGTCTGCTGCTACCTCTGATTCTTCCGTTATTGGCATTAGCCGGTTTAGCTTTTATCGGTGAAGATTTATTAGAAAATACGATCTTAGGTTTAAGTGTTGCTGTCGGCCTTTGGTCGTTGGTCGGAGGCGCCCGCCGCCATGGGGAATGGCGTTTGCTGATTCCTTTGTTAGCAGGGGCAGCTATCTATTCGCAGCGCGATATTTTTGGCCACTGGGGTGAGCCTGTCATTATCCTGGTTGGTGCTAGTCTGATTATTTATGCGCACTGGAGTAATTTAAAACGGTCGCGCAAAGTACGTACTCTCTCCCCAAGCGCGCCGCTTGCCGATATTAACTAGCCGATTTTCTTTCCAATATGATGCCGGACTCAATATGGTCGGTATACGGGAATTGGTCAAAAATAGCTGCTGCCGAGACATAAAACTCATCAGATAGTGATTTCACGTTATCAATCAGCGTTTCCGGGTTGCATGAAACATAAATAATTCGCGAATATCGCCTTACTAAAGACAGAGCAAGCTCGTCTAACCCTGCGCGGGGCGGATCGACTAACACGGTTCGACAATCAAAACGGCCGATATCGGCTTCTTCGATTCGGCGTGATGTTAATCGACCTTGTAATGCTTCACTAAAGTCCTCTGCTGACATTCTTACAACCGTCACATTATCAATATTGTTAAGAGTTGCACTTTCGCGGGCTGCTGCAACTGAGCTCTTGCTAATCTCGGTCGCTAGCACTTGGCGAAAATGATCGGCTAAAGGCAAGGTAAAGTTGCCATTGCCACAATAAAGCTCCAACAAGTCGTGATCAGTACTGCCGCTATGTTGAGTTACCCAGCCGATCATTTTTTCATTAATACCGGCGTTGGGTTGGGTAAAGCTATTTTCTGTTTGGATAGACTGGTAAACCTTGCCGTTTACCTGAACATTTTCGATGACAGACTCTGACCCAAGTACTACCTTTTGCTTACGAGCTCGACCAACCAAGTGGACTACCTCGGCAAGTTGTTGTAGATGTTGACGAAGCCTTTCGGCGGCGGCTCTCCATTCGTCGTCTAATTGACGGTGGTATAAAACAGACACAATAGCTTGATTAGAGGTCGTGGTTAAAAAGTCGACCTGAAACAACTTATTTCTTAGCACCGGTTTATCAAGAACAAACTCCCGAACCGCTTGCATTAGTTGGTTAATCAACTGGCTGCCAGGTAAAAACTCGTCTTTGCGTATCTTTTCACGTGTTTCGGGGTTAAACATGATGTAATACAAATCATCCCCTTCGTGCCAGACCCTAAATTCGGCCCGCATCCGATAATGGATTGGCTCTGAACGATAAGTGTCAAACTGTGCTACCCCAATTTCCTTAAAACGCTCTGCAATAGTTTCTGCTTTGCGACGAAGCTGTTGTTCGTAGTCTGAGGGATCAATTGCCTTATACGTCATTACTGAGAGCCTATTTAGAGAGTTATTTGTTGCGAAACTTGTTTCTACTTTGGACATTGTAAGTTAAATAAAACCTGGCTGCGAGTTAAGACCGGCGAAAAGCTAGCTTATTAATGTTGAGTTTTTTTACATTTGCGGGAGTTTTGGGCAATTGAATCAGTATAGAGTTAAAATCACTAAAAAGCGCTTGACGGTGAGAGATAAACGTCTAAAATGCGCTCCACGTTCAAGGCAGGCAACGAAGCCGCCGAAAACAACGGTTTTCTAAAAAATCTTTTTTCAAAAAAGTATTGACGGAAAACATCAGGTGTGTAGAATACGCACCTC
>NZ_PIQF01000005.1 GCF_003987275.1 Idiomarina seosinensis
GCCATAGCGGTATGGCACCACCTGGCTCCATCCCGAACCCAGTAGTGAAACATACCAGCGCCGATGGTAGTGTGGGGTCTCCCCATGTGAGAGTAGGACACCGCCAGACTTCAAATTAAGAAGCCCCAAGCTAACGCTCGGGGCTTTTTTTATGCCCGTCGGCAAGCCAACGGGTACCCACGATATGAACGATATCCCGGAGCCCGAAAATATCGATTTTTGAACACCGATTGGTGTTAAATGCTCGGATGTCCATGGCTACCGGAAATCCCTTCATATCGTAGGTAGCCTTCGGCTTGCCGAAGGGGCGAATGTTCAATGGTGTCCCTGATAGCTAGATCCGTAGGGTCCGTGGTACAATTTTCGTATCATTAGTTTGGATTTTGCTATGAGCGTCGATCTACAACCTTTACACACATTCCGATTACCGAGTCGTGGATTACGTCTATTAAAGATACGTAATGCTGAAGACGTGCAACAATTAGCGGATATTGAACGATATATTATTCTCGCCGACGGTAGTAACACATTGTTTTTGGAAGACTATGATGGGGTTGTGGTACAGCCGGAATTCTATGGAATTGAGATTAAGGAACAAGAAGCTCATTTTGAGATAACTGTTGGTGCATCTGAAAACTGGCATCAGTTAGTCGTTTTTTGTTTAGACAAAGGCATTTTCGGCCTCGAAAATCTTGCTTTAATTCCAGGTAGTGTTGGCGCGGCCCCGGTGCAGAATATTGGTGCTTACGGTGTTGAGGTTTGTGATTTTATAGACTCCGTTGAATGCATTGACTTAGACAGTGGAAACCCAATTACCTTAACCAATGAGCAATGCCAATTCTCATACCGCGACAGCTTGTTTAAACGAAACCCCGAACGTTGGTTGATCAGCAAAGTTCATTTTGTCATCAACAAAGACTGGCAACCTAACCTTAAATATCCTGCGCTTACGGCGCTACCGGACAACGCCACAGCAAAGCGAGTGTTCGAACATGTGGTTGCGACTCGACAAAGCAAACTTCCGGATCCTATAGACATACCGAATGCAGGAAGTTTTTTTAAAAATCCAGTGGTTAGTGTTGAGAAGTTGGAAGAGTTGCAATCGATTTGGCCAGATATCGTTTATTTTAAAACGACAGGTGGAATTAAATTAGCCGCTGGTTGGCTTATTGAGCAGCTTGGGTTAAAGGGTTTACAAGTAGGGGCTGCGTCGGTACACACTCAACAAGCTTTGGTCTTAGTTAATAACGGATCAGCGACAGGTAACGATGTATTAGCGCTCTGCCGACACGTGCAACAACAGATACAACAGCAATGTGGTATCGAGCTTGAGCCCGAAGTTAGGTTAATAGGCCACGAGGGTCTAAAACAGGAACTGTATCCAAAGTGACGCGACAAGAAAATTTTCGAATTAATGATGTACTCGAATTATTGGCCGATGGTGGGTTTCACTCCGGACAAAAGCTGGGTGAGGCACTTGGCGTTAGTCGTGCTGCGGTCAATCAACACGTACACAAGCTGATTGAGTTGGGCGTGGATATTTACTCGGTACAAGGTAAGGGTTATCGCTTAGCCAAGCCGATAGAGCTATTGCAGCTGCACAAAATTGCTTCGGCAGCCAAAGTCGATCCTCAGCGGATCGCAGTGAAGCCAGTTGTCGGCTCTACTAATGATGAGATTAAAAATGACCTGCTGAGTGTTACCTTGAACCCCGGTTATGGGTTGTTTTCCGAAGCGCAAACGGCAGGACGAGGCAGGCGCGGGAAAAGTTGGCATTCGCCTTTTGGCAGTAATCTTTATATTAGTATCTATTGGCCTCTTAACGAGGGCATAAACCGCGCTATGGGCCTCAGTCTAGCCGTAGGTATTGCGGTCGCGGAAGGTTTGATTGAACTGGGTATGGAAGACGTCGGTCTTAAATGGCCAAACGATGTTTATGTTGCGGGCCATAAAATTGCCGGTATTCTGGTGGATATAGAGTCGTGTTACGATGGATCTGCAAGTTGCGTTATCGGTATAGGTGTAAATGTAAACATGCCAGATAGCGTTGGCCAAAAGATTGATCAATTATGGACAGACGTTGCAAAACAGCTCACCGGGCAATGGTCGCGTAATGAAATTGCCGGGGTTATCTACCGACATGTGATAGAACAATTAACCTTGTTTTCGGCGGAGGGTCTGGAAACTATGCGTAAGCGCTGGGCAGAGTTGGATGTTTTTATCAATAGATCAGTAAAGCTGTTAATGGGCGAAAGGATTGTTCAGGGAACCTGTCGGGGCATTGATGAAAATGGTGCGATCCTTATTGAAAGCGACAACAATATTGTGCGGTATTTTGGTGGCGAAATATCTCTCAGGGCAGCGACTTAATGCTATTAATTGACAACGGTAACACGCGTACAAAATTCGCTGTCTATAGCGACGGAAAACTGTGCTTTGAGGATAAAATCGTGAACTCAGAGTTGAGTTCAGCTATGACTCCTGCCTGGCTAAGAAAAATAGCGGATGTTCGTGGGGCTAGAGAGCGTTGTTTCGGATGCAGCGTCGGCGAAAAGCAGTCCGCGTTATTTATCGAACAGCGGCTACAAAACTATGTAGGGCCAATCACCTGGTTACACACCGAGCGCCATTTTGGCGGTATACAAAATGCTTATGGTGACGACTATTATCGACTGGGAGCTGATCGATGGTTTGCGTTAGTTGGTTATCGTAACCTGGCCCGCGATAATGCGGTAATTATAGATGCAGGTACCGCATTGACCATTGACTGGCTTGAGGCCAGCGGAAATCACCTTGGCGGGTGGATTGTTCCGGGTAGACGTTTAATGCAGGAATCTATGCATAATGGCACCGCGAACCTTAACGAACAACTTACCGAAGAATGCTATCGACAGCCTGCAACCTCTACTCAACAGGCGATGAGTTACGGTGCCCATTACGCCTTGGTCGGCGCTATTGCACAAGCGTTGAGCGCATCAGCAGAACTGTTTGCTAATAAACCCTACTCAGTAGTGGTTACCGGTGGCGATGGGGAACGCTTAGTAAAGTCATTACAGACAGTGCAATCAATTAATTATTGCCGTATTGATGACTTAGTATTTAAGGGTTTGGCTGTCGCTGCCGATAACCTTGATAACTAGGTTAAGCAGGAACTAGACAATGACATTGGCGCGTACCTCAATTTTGGCAGGCAGCTTGGTTTTGGCAGGCTGGCATCAATCAGCACTGGCACAGGAAGAAGAGTTGGAAGCCGTGCAGTTATATAGTGATGAACGCTTGGTTGAAATGTTTGAGGCTAATACTCACCTGCGCCAAGTAGAGGACGTTGATCGTTGCCAGCTGGTTATGGATATAGAGGCTCAAGCGGAGCTGGAACGTCGTCCAACCTACCAGTTTTTATATGGCGATATGCTGGCTCAGGGAGTCTGCTACGAACAAGACGTTGAACTTGGCCTGCACTATATGAAAATAGCCGCTGATCAAGGGCTTGTTCAGGCGTTAGAGCAACTTGGACGATACTACCATGAAGGTAAGTTAGTTCAGCCTGACACTGAGCGTGCGATTCTTTATCTGCGTGAAGCTGCGTCACTTGGCAATCTTACAGCGCAGAAACGCTTTGCTGATATTATGTTAGCCGGAAATGGCAGTCCGTATGACTTTACGCACGCCTATCACTGGCTGCACAATTCGGTAACCGGTGACGACCAGGAGCATGCCGCAATTGAGCAGCGGCTTGATGCGTTGGCGAAGCTGATGCCCGAGTCGGCGATAGAAAAAGCCCGGCAACCTGTTTTATAACCGGGCTAGTCGTTATTTATTGCGGCAACTTTAGGATAGACGGTTTCGAAAGTCCTGGTAAGTAAATTGGCGAACACAGTCGAACTCGCCAGTTTCTCGTAGAATCCCAATAGCGGGATGTTGTACACCATTAAAGAAACTGGTCTTAACCATGGTGTAATGCATCATATCTTCAAATACTAAACGGTCACCAACCGCCAATGGCTGGTCAAAGCTGTAGGTGCCAATGACGTCACCTGCCAGGCAGCTATTACCGCCCAAACGGTACACAAATGGTTTGTCATTGGGGAGGCCTGCCCCTGTGATCTCCGGACGATATGGCATTTCCAGAACATCTGGCATGTGGGCTGTGGCAGAAATATCAAGTAACGCAATCTTTCCGTCATTTTCCACCACATCAACAACTTCGCAAATTAATGGCCCAGTTCGCCAGGCGACCGCGGATCCAGGCTCGAGAATAATCTTAAGGTCATACCGATCGGCTAGTGAACGGAGCAGTTCTATTAGGTGCTCAACATCATATCCTTCGCGCGTCATTAGGTGACCACCACCTAAATTAAGCCATTTCACCTGCTTGAGGTAGTTGCCAAAACGTTTCTCGACCGCAGCCAGGGTACGCTCTAAAGCATAGGAATCACATTCGCAGAGATTGTGTACATGTAAACCTTCCACACCGGTTAAATCAACTCCCTCGAGGCTGGATGCCCTTACGCCAAGGCGTGAGCCCGGAGCACTTGGGTCATAAAGCTCTGTATCGGCCTCTTGATGTTCTGGGTTGATTCGTAAACCGACAGATACCCCAGCAGCCTGGGCCTGTTCGCGATAGCGTTGCCACTGGCTTAAGCTATTAAATGAAATATGGTTAACGAGAGGTATTAGCTCATCAATATCCTGTTGCTTATAGGCCGGAGCATACGCATGCACCTCGCGGGCAAATTCTTTTGCAGCGAGTTCTGCTTCCCATACAGAGCTAGCAGTACAGCCTTTAAGGTATTCGCGGATGATCGGAAAAGCCGACCACATCGAAAAGCCTTTAAGCGCCAAAATAATATCGGCGCCGCTTTGTTGTTGTACTCGCTCCATTAACTGCAAGTTTTTCCGCAGTAAGCCCTCATCTAAAACGTAACAAGGCGAAGGAATAGAGGATGAGCTGTAGTTAGCCATAATTATTTACCAAACGGTTGGTCACATTCCATGACCTGCCAGGGTAGTCCATATTGGTTTAACCGTTTCATAAACTCGTCAGGATCGAACTGTTCCATGTTCCATACGCCTGGCTGCATCCACTCTCCCTGCAACATCATAGAAGCTGCAATCATGGCCGGAACACCCGTGGTGTAAGATACTGCCTGAGCGCCCACCTCTTTGTTGGTTTCTGCGTGGTCACAGTTGTTGTAAACGAAAATAGTTTTCTGTTGACCGTCTTTAACGCCAGTGACGTAGCTACCGATACAGGTTTTACCGGTATATCCCTCAGCTAGTGAACCGGGGTTTGGTAACACGGCTTTTAAAAACTCGAGAGGAACAATTTCCTGGCCCTGAAATTTAACCGGTTGAATAGACGTCATGCCGACGTTCTCCAACACTCTCAGGTGAGTAAGGTATTCATCACCAAAGGTCATCCAAAAGCGCGCACGCTTAAGCGTTGGAAAGTGTTTAACCAAAGATTCAAGTTCTTCGTGGAAGAGTAGATAAGATGGGCGAACACCTACGTTCGGGTAGTCTAAATCTTTGCGAACACTGATTGGATCGGTTTCGTGCCATTCACCGTTTTCCCAGAATTTACCGCGTTGGGTAATCTCGCGGATATTAATTTCTGGGTTAAAGTTGGTGGCAAATGCCTGACCGTGATCGCCACCGTTACAATCGACGATATCGAGATAGTGAATTTCGTCAAAATAGTGCTTAGCGGCATAAGCTGTGAACACGTTGGTGACACCCGGGTCAAAACCGGCTCCCAGCAGTGCCATTAAACCTTGCTCTTTAAAGCGTTCTTGGTAGGCCCACTGCCAGGAGTACTCAAATTTAGCTTCATCTTTCGGTTCATAGTTGGCGGTATCCAGATAATGTACGCCAGTCTCCAGGCAGGCATCCATAATTGGTAGATCCTGATAGGGCAAAGCGACATTAATAACCAACGATGGTTTTACTTTGCGGATTAAGTCGGCAACTTTTGCTGCATCGTCCGCATCAACCTGATAAACACCAACCACCCGATCTTTACCGGCGGTTTCCTGCAGTGCTTCACACTTTGAAAGTGTACGGCTTGCTAAGTGAATTTCGGAAAAAACTTCGGGTAACTTAGCACATTTTTGAACGACTACACCGGCGACGCCACCAGCGCCAATAACTAAAACTTTTGACATAAAACCAACCTTTTAGGCGATTGAAATTGAACGTATTAATGTGGCGAAAGATAGCACATTTTTGCGAAACCATCATTGCCAACCTTTATTCGGCCGGCAATTTTTTTAACCAGTCGACGCCAAGCTGGTTAAGTGCAAAGCTCCATTGTTTGCTGGTTTGCTCAATTTCCATCCAGGTAGGGTTTTTAGTTCCGTGCCCTGCATCTTTGGCAATATCTAAGATGATTGGCTGCGGGCAGCCTTGAGCGTACTGTAACTGAGCCGCAAATTTATAGCTGTGCCAGGGTGCTACTCGCTGGTCTTGCAGGCCGGTACTGATCAAGGTAGCGGGATAACACTGACCGTATGTCACGTTGTGTAAGGGGGAGTATGCGTAGAGAGTTCTGAAGTCATTGTCATTACTACTAATACCAAATTCATTTTGCCACCCCAGCGCGTTCGAATTGGCCGTGTGATAGCGCAGCATGTCGTATAGACCGACTTCCGGCAGCGCCGCCGCAAACAATCCTGGATAACGGGTCATGGCTGCAGCCACAATCAGGCCGCCATGGCCACGCCCGTGAATGGCCAGCTTGTCGCTAGCGGTATAATCGTTGTCTATTAACCAACGGGCAGCGGCGACAAAATCTTCGACAGCGACAGTTTTACGATGCTTAACAGCTGCCTGATGCCAGCCGCTACCGAACTCGCCGCCTCCCCTGATATTAGGGATCGCGAGTACGCCCCCCAGTTCCAGCCAAGCCATAAATTCTGCGTGATAGGCTGGTGTTAAAGATTGGCCAAAACCACCGTACCCGTGCAATAAAGTCGGATTTTTTCCATTTAGCAGAGTGTCTTTGGCAGACACCAGAAACATTGGAATGCGAGTACCGTCGTTAGCGCGATAAACCACTTGTTGAGTCTGGTAACGCTCCGGATCTACTGGTAATGGTTCGTCGCGCCACAAGCTGGTGTGTTGGTCGGCAACGTGATAGCGATAAATTTTCCCCGGTTGGGTAAAGCTGGAAAATTTAAAGAAGGTTTGTTTAGCACTGGTATCGCCGTTAAATCCTGAAATGGTTCCTAGCCCGGGTAACGCTAGTTCGCGTAAAAACTTGCCTGATAAATCAAAAGTAATAAGGCGTGAATGGGCGTCATCTAAATAGTGGGCGAAAATTTGCTGGCCAATAATTGAAGCTGATTGCAGCTTGTAATCTTGCGCGGCAACGACTTGCTCACTGGCTTGCCAGTTATCTGCTGAAACTCGAATGATTTGACCCAGACCGCCATCGGCTACGCTGTGAAAATATAAATGTCCGTCATAGCTAGCGAGATATTGATGATTGCCGACTTGCTGCTCTAAAATCAACTGAAAAGGACGCTTGGTTTTATTTAATGGTCGAATATAAAACGCGTTGCGGGTAGGACCTTGTTGAACCCTCAACATTAGGTATTTACCGTCGGAGCTGACTTCGGGATAAGGGTTTTCTCCCGGGTGTTCGGTAATTTCTGTTACCTGAATATCACTGTGCTGGTCACTGTTTAATGAATGATAATAGACTTCGACGGATTCTTGATCGTCGTAACCATTATCAGTTTTCGGATAGCGGCTATAATAAAACCCTTTACTATCAGGGTACCAACTGATGTTGGTAAATTTGGTGCCGGTTATTGCTTCATCCAATAATTGCTGCCGGTTTAGATCTTTAATTCGCCAAGTTTTCCAGTCCGTTCCATTGGACGATAACGCATACGCCAAATACCTACCGTTGGGTGATACACTAAAGTCAACCATCGCTGTAAGCCCTGTCGGATCGATTGCATTTGGATCTACCGCGATTTTAGGTGCTGCGTTGAGGTCTTCCTGTAGATACAAAATAGGCTGGTTTTGCAGCCCATTATTGCGTAAATAAAAGATTTTTCCGCCACGCTCAATCGGTGCCGTTGTTTGTTCCACATTCCACAGCTCGGCCAGACGCTCCTTGATAAATCGGTTGGCTGAAAGTTGTTGCAGGTAGTTGTCGGCAAACTTAGTCTGCGCAGAAGTCCACTGACTGACACTAGCCTTGTGACCCGCCTCTAGCCAGCGATACGGTTCTTCAACCGCGATACCGTGATAGTTTTGGCTGTGCTGCTGGCGTTCCGTCTGCGGATACGCATAGCCCTGGTCGAGTTTGGGTTCAGCCTCTGGTGGGGACTGGGTGGAACAGGCGGTTAACAATAAACTAAAGGTTAAAGCGACACGGCGGTTAAGCTGTTTCATGATACTGAAGCCTGATTAAGTAATGGAATGAAGTTAGCATAATTGCTCACCTGGTCTGAATGCTCTTTACCCTTTGTTAACGTTATTTTAACCTAGCTGCTGGCGAAGTACATCGGTAAGTTGCTGACGACTTTCCACATTCAGTTGCTGCTTTAATTCTGCCAGCGGTAATGGTGACTGACGAAATAACTTTTTGATGTTGGTCGGCAACACGGATTGCGATGATAGCGAGAATTGCGCGGATGCGATGCTCAAACGACCGCTGATAAAGCCATTGAGAACATCTTGCATCACCGAGTCATCGGCTATTATTGGTGAGCTGTCAGCAACAAGCCACTGCAGCTCAGCGTTGCCGTAAGCCGTTAATTCCGACCACTGCGTTTCTAACTGGTTACACAGCCTCTGACCCATAAGCATTGGATGACGAGCACTGACGCGGTCAACGGCAGTACTAATGCGCAGTGGTTGATAGTTATTTTGTTGCCAGAAGGCGTAAAGCGATGACTCGAACCCAAAGCTTGTGCCGATAAAGCCACAACGACGACTCTGTGCCCATTCTTTAGCCTGGCTAAGTAATTGAGAGCCAACTCTTTGGCGGCGACAATTTATCGCGACGGCAACCCGGACAACGCGACACCATTGCTGCGCCATTGCCCAGCGTTGCTGTAGAAAGTAGCCGAGTGCCTGCGGTAGTAAATTACCCTTAGGTCGCCGTTTCCCGTGCATAACAGGATCGAGTAAATCCTCTGCTAAGGGACCTTCTAACGCCAGCCAGGCAACGCCAATAACTTGCTGGCCATGGTAGTTAATTAGTAGCCACTGGTTTGGGTCATCAAGCAGTAGCGCCAGGTCGTTGGGGCTGCTCTGATAGTGAGCTTCCAGCAGTAGCTCAAACGCCTGGTGAAGGTGCGCTTCGGGCAGTTCACTTGCGTGAAACACGCCATTTTCAAATGGGCCGGGCAATGTCTGCGGGGCTGGCTTGAGTAGCAGCGCGTTGCTTAGCCAGCTTTCTAGAGGGTCACCCTCCGGCCAGCGGATCGGCTGGTGTAGCTGGTGCTGTTTTACCCGTTGATAACGCTTACACACCCAATCTCGAAAATGCACAGCAAAACCACGTCCGCAGCCTTCGTAGCCATTAACGGTGGTGGCTAAGATCCAGGGAGTGTATTTATCACAAAGCTTTTGTGTGGCCCATAGTGGAATTCCTGCTGCCTCGTCAATAACTAGCAGTGCGTCGCTGGGCTGGCTGTCTAGCAATTTATCCCAGGCAACGAAGGTTGCGTTATCGGCGATGTTTAACAGAACCTTCGCATTAGCGCGCCGGGGCGCCGTAATCAATACTGATGTTTGGTTGTCAGCTTTCGCTAACAGCTGCTTAACCGCAGTACCCACAATATGGCTTTTACCCCGGCCCCGATCAGCAATGAGCAGATGAGTAGTTTTAGTATCGGTGAGTTGTTCTAATACTGCGGTTTGTGCCGCTGTAGGTAGTTCGGGCAGAGACGCTGTGAGAGCTGTTGGTGTAGGTTGCCAATGATTGATTAAACGCTGCAACATAACGGAGCGTTGCTCGCCGACTAGCAAACTGAGTTGGCCACCGGCTACTACTGTTCCGCATAATGCGGCAATGGCGTCTACGTGCAGCTGCTGGCGACAATCAATGATCACGTGTTTAAATTCGTGACCCAGATAATCCCGGTATCGGCTTAATGCTGCGTCCGCAGTTTTTGATTGGTCAGAGAGGAATAAACGACTTGAGCAACGAACCGGCAGCGATTGCTGCCAGTTCGCAGTATGCTCAACAACTTCTAATTGTCGATACAGTGGCTGTGTCATTAAAACAAGGCATATTGAGGCCCAAAGAACTTGGCTAGCACAGTATTAATAAACACGACCGCTAAAATAAACGGAATAAAAGTACTGATAGAGAAACGAACATACTTAGCCAGAAGGGTGGATGGGTAAGCATGGTTCCCGTGCGTAAGTTCTTGCTCAAGGCCTTTATTGCGCCAGTGCAACCAAACAAACAGACAAATTAGTAATCCGTTTAACGGTAAAATGGTGTCGTAAAAGACATCATAGATAACATCGAATACCGATTTTGACTGGCCGGCATAGCTGACGAACTCAGTAAACGCCGGAATAAAGCCGAATGAGGTTGCTGCGATAATGGTCAAAATAGAGTTAGCGATGACCATAAACAATAGCGCTTTTTTACGACTAACCTTTTTCTGCTCAATGATAGCTGCTGTTGGTACTTCCAAAATAGAAACCAGTGACGTAATTGCAGCAATAAAGGTCAACAAGAAGAAAATAGAAGCAGCAATGCTGGCGCCTACATAGCCAACAGAACTTTGTAGCTCCATAAAAATTTGTGGGAAGAAAGAGAATATCATTCCGACTGAGGATTCACTCAGTTCTGCCGGGTTAGTATCAGGATTTATCGCGAAAATTGCCGGTAAGGTCATCAGGCCAGCAGTAAAAGCCACGGCAGTATCGGTTAGCGCTACCAATTTACCCGAGGTAACAATATCGTCTGAGCGGCTAAAGTAAGAGCCATAAGTAATCAGAATTCCCATCCCTAATGAGAGCGAGAAGAACGCTTGAGATAAAGCACCACTTACTACTGAGCCGTCAATCTTGCTAAAATCTGGAACTAGATAAAATTCTACACCAAGAGCTGCATTGTCCAATGATAGAACAAAAATAACCAACAAAATCAGCATTACAAAAAGAGCGGGCATCAAAAATTTTGCCGCCTTTTCGATACCCTGACGAACACCGCCCAATAATATCACGTTAATGATGACGGTTACGGCGACCAGGAAACCAATAAACCAGTAGTCATTGACGAATTCGGTAAAGTAACCCGGTTGAGCGAGTTGGTCGAGGTTGCCGGTTACGGCGTAAAATAAGTAGCCAAAAATCCAAACCGTGATAACCATGTAAAATATGGCAATCATGAATGGCGTTAGTACCGCAAGAAAGCCTGCCAGGCTCCATATTTTTTTACCGTTGCCAAGGCTTAGGTATGAGCCCAGAGGATTCTTTTGCGCATGTCGGCCAACGCCCATTTCAGCCAACATGATCGGCACACAGATAAAGGCGACAAACAGTGCATAAATTAATAAAAACGCACCACCACCATTTTTGGTGGCAGCCACCGGAAAGCCAACTAAGTTTCCGATTCCTACCGCTGAACCAGCGGCGGCCAGAATAAAGCCTATTTTAGAGCTAAATTGATCACGTTGCTCGCTCATGGTTTTCCTTTTTTAGTCATTATTATTATCAGGCGACAGACTCGCTGCGCGGAAAATTCCAGCAATCCTAGCAAGGGGCTTGCAGGTCGGCAAGCATGGGCTGACTGTTTATGCGTTGAAAGGTGTAAATATTTCGCTCAGTTTACCAATTTTGCATTTCTATGAGGCGGGATATACTGCGCTGAAATGGGAACTTGAGCAATTCTGCTTGGTACAGTTGTTCGATGTCTGTGGCCGCGGAAATAATAAGTAGACAGCCACGGTCGTAACACTCATCCACTAATGCAATAAAACGGCGGGCTTCGTTATCAAGATGGCTTAAATGGGGCAGGCTTTGGCGCTGATAGCCATCCTCGGTACCTTGCGTTGTTTGGTCTGAAGTCGTATAAGTGAACGCTGGAACATTGAGTAGCACTAGACTCTGATAGCGACCCGCCAGTTCCATATAGTCTCGTTGACTGCGGGGGCCGGAACAAAGCGCCCAAAAATCAAAGCCGATGACTTTATCATTTTTCCATAGACAAGGAACTTGCCGGTTCATCACGGTCTCGGATTCTGTGTTATCAAGTGCTCCAAAAAGTTGATTAGCCAGTTGACGCAGACTTTCTTGCTCGCCGTTAATAAAGTAGTAAGGAGTGCCGTTTTCATTTAAACGTCGATAATCAATACCTGAGTCGAGACTCATGATAAGACATTGCTGCTCAATTAGTTGGATAAAAGGTTCGAATCGATGCCTGGCGAGCCCACCACGATAAAGTTCCTTCGGCGGTGTGTTGGATGTCGTTACTAGAACGACATCACGGGCAAATAATTCAGACCAGAGCGTGGCTAGTATCATGGCATCACCAATATCCTCGACAATGAATTCGTCAAGGCAGATCACCCGATATTGGTGTGCCCAGTCGTCGGCAAGCGCTTGCATGGGGTTAGCAAGACCTTGCAGCTCGTTTAATTGGCGGTGAACGCGCTGCATAAAGTGGTGATAATGTAGGCGGATTTTGGCCGTTGTTGCTATCTGTTGCTCAAATAAATCCATTAGCATCGATTTACCGCGTCCAACAGGACCGTATAAATAAAAGCTCTTGGTTGTCTCTTGCCGCTCGATTTTAGGGCATAAAGCGGTTAACGCTTCCCATGCCTTTAATTGCTGAGAATCGTGGATTAACTGTTTCTGCTCGAGCAGTTGCTGATAACTTTGCTGCATAAAAAAACGGCCGGCAGAGGGTGCCGGCCAAACTAGTAGCTAGTGAACAGCCATTAATACATCATGCTGTAAAGAATTCTACGCGCCTTCGACGCCAGCGGATCACCATCAGGCAGTGCGTTGATAATATCCATGGCGTAACGTTTTGCGTCGGCATTTGCCGGTTCCTTACGTAGCACAGTAAACGCGTGATCCAGAGCCTCTTCGTCTCGGTGTGCCTGCTGTAATTGCAGTGCAAGTTTAAGTCGTAATTCGTGATCGTCAGGGCTCTTCTCAACCTGTTCTTGCAGGGCTCGTAGCTCTGGTGAGTCAGCTGCCTCAGCAGCTAATTCTATTTTACTAAGGATACGTTGGTAATCGTTATCGTGCTCGACCATAGGGATTGTGGCAACGAGCTCCCGCGCCTGCTCTAAACGACCGTTATCAACTGCCGCTTCGGCGAGAAGCTTCAGCGCTTGCATATTGTTACCGTCAATATCGTACGCCTGTTTCGCAAAAGTGTACGCATCAGCGGCGCTACTTTCGGCCATCGCCTGTTGTGCCTTTTTAATAAGCTCGTCGGCGGGACCCGGTAAATGTTGGCTAAGCATCTCTTTGATTTCAGCTTCGGATTTTACGCCGGTAAAGCTATCAATCGGCTGACCGTCTTTAAACAACGCTACGGTTGGCAGACTGCGGATACCAAATTGCATTGCCAGTTCCTGCTGCTCATCGCAATTTATTTTGGCCAGGGTGACTTGTTCCGGGTATTGGCTGGCAATACGCTCTAAGGTAGGCATCAATTGTTTGCAGGACTCACACCAATCCGCCCAAAAGTCGATAATGACGAGTTTTTCCTGGGAGCCTTCTAACAGAACTTGTTGAAAGTTTTGAATAGTTACGTCGACAATATTTTCGGCAGCCATAGTTGGCGCGTGCTCCTTTTAATTCGTTTGGTATTAATCAGTGACTAACTGAGATATGCAGGCACTAAAACGGAAATTCAATGGTTGGAAGTTAAGAGATTAACTAAACCAACCCAACACCTTGTCTTTTAGGCGGCTATAGGGAGGATAACGCAGCGCGATATCAAGCATAAATCGGCGTGTCATTACGGGTTTTAAATGACTAAAGGTGTCAAAACCCCAGCGCCCGTGATACCGGCCCATGCCGCTGCGGCCAACACCACCAAAGGGGAGCTTAGGATTAAGCATAAACATTAGAGTATCGTTGTAGCAAACATTACCGGCGGAAACCTGTTCGGTAAACTGACGTAATAACCGTTTGTTTTTGGTAAACGCATAGAGAGCTAATGGTTTTGGCTTTTTCTGAATAATGCTAATAGCTTCAGCGGCTGAAGATATTGTAACAATCGGTAAAATGGGGCCGAATATTTCTTCTGTTAACAAAGGGTGCTCAGGGTCGACTGAGTCCACCAATGTTGGAGATATATAGCGCTCACGCTTAGAATAGTCGCCGCCGTATAGGATATTTTGCTGATCAAGCATATCGACCAGTCGTTGCCAATGTTGCTGGTGAATAATACGGCCATAATCGTCACTGTTTTGTGGCTCGTCGCCGTAAAACTCAGTAATTGCTACGCGCATGGCAGTAACTAGTTGCTCTTTGACGGAGTCTTCTACCAGTAGGTAATCTGGAGCGATACAGGTTTGTCCTGTATTGAGGAATTTACCCCAGACAATACGCCTCGCTGCTATTTGGATATCGCTATCTGCAAGCACCACTGCGGGACTCTTTCCGCCTAACTCCAGAGTTACAGGGGTTAGGTTCTGTGCAGCAGAGGCTAAAATTGAGCGTGCTGCCCGCTCGCCCCCAGTGTAAAAAATATGGTCAAACGGTAATTCGGTTAATTGCTGCGAAGTTTCTACGGCACCGGTAATGACTGTATAGGCTGAGCTGTCGAGATAGTTGTTTAAATGCTTATGCATTACCTCAGCGGTTACTGGAGCATGTTCGGACGGCTTCACAACCGCACAGTTGCCAGCAGCTATCGCTGCGATTAAAGGGGCTAGCAAAAGCTGCACTGGATAATTCCAGGCTCCCAATATTAGAACAGTGCCTAATGGTTCTGGTATTAATTCGCTACGAGCGGGCCAGGCCAATAATGGTGTCGGAACACGTCGCGGTCGGTTCCAGTGGTTGAGGTAACTGATTGTGTGCTTAATGTCTGACAGTAAAAACTGTAACTCGGTTAATTGAGCTTCACTCGGGTGTTTACCGAGATCTTGTTGCAGAGCATCTAGCAGTTCTTGTTGATGATTGATTAAAAATTGCTTTAAGTTATTAAGTTGCTGTTTACGCCAAGCCACCGGGCGCGTTAGCCCGGTGCGAAAAGTGTGATTTAGGTCTGTTAACAGGTGTTGATGGGTCTTCATCCAAGTCCGCCAAGGGTAACCGTTTTAATTTCCAGGTACTCATCTATACCGTATTTTGACCCTTCTCGTCCAACACCGGATTCTTTAATTCCGCCAAACGGATTATAGGCATGCGAAATTCCGCCAGTGTTAACACCAACCATGCCGTACTCTAACGCTTCGCTGACTCTAAATATACGGGCCGTGTCTTTAGCGGCAAAGTAAGAAGCTAAGCCAAACGGCGTGTTGTTCGCTTTGTCGATAGCCTCTTGTTCGGTTTCAAAGGTGCTGATTGCAACAACTGGACCGAAGATCTCTTCGCTATCAATTTCCATTTCTTCGGTAACGCCGCTCAATACCGTTGGTGCGTAAAACAAATCTCCGATATCTGTCAGCACGTGGCCACCGGTTTCGACAGTAGCTCCGTCTGATTTAGCGCCAACAACAAGCCGTTGGACTTTATCAACTGCGTCCTGGTCAATTAGCGGTCCTAGCTCCACGCCTTCCTGATCGCCAGGGCCAACTTTTAGGGCACTGACTTTGCTTGTGATGGCTTTAACAAACTCGTCTTTGACGGATTCATGCACTATAACGCGGTTAGCCGCAATACAAGTTTGGCCACCGTTACGGAATTTACAGGCCATTAGCTGTTCAGCTGCTGCGTCGATATCAGCATCCTCAAATACGATAAAGGGTGCGTTGCCACCTAACTCGAGAGATATTTTTTTGACGTTCTCTGAGCACTGCTGCATAAGTATTTTACCAACCCCGGTGGAGCCGGTAAACGACAGCTTACGTACTTGCGGCGAGGTTGCCAGAATCTTGCCAACAGTTTTCGCGTCACTGGTGGGGATTAGATTAATAACACCATCAGGAATGCCCACTTCACTGGCAAGTTGAGCCAGCGCTAAACTCGACAGTGGTGTCAATTGTGGCGGCTTGACCACTATTGTACAGCCGGCAGCCAGAGCAGGTGCGATCTTACGGGTGATCATAGCATTGGGGAAATTCCACGGTGTGATAGCCGCACAAACCCCGATTGGCTGCTTCATCACAAAAACGCGTTTACTGTTATCAGCAACAGGCAAGATGTCACCATCAATACGCTCGGCCTCACTGGCGAACCAGTCGACAAAGCTGGCGCCATATTCAACTTCGCCGGCTGCTTCGGCAACGGGCTTACCTTGTTCGGCGCTCATTAATTCCGCAAGAGCTTGCTTATTATCCATCATGGCCTGATACCATTTACGCAATAGGTCACTGCGTTCTTTAGCGGTTTTTTTCGACCATTTTTTTAATGCCGTTTCCGCGACGTTTATCGCCCGGCGCGTAAGTTCTTCGTCGGCGTCGGAGACTTCGGTAATCAGTTCACCAGTAGCTGGATTGGTAACTTTAAAACGGTTGTCTGTCGGGACCCAGTGACCCTCAATAAAACAATCCTTTTTTGTAAGCGATGACATAGAATGCGCTGACATAGTGCCTCCTTAAAATAAGTATCTATAACAATGTAGGCAATAAATCGGCTAATGGTTCAACTTTTTCGTAAAAAGCCTTCGCTTGTTGAAACTTTGGCCTAATAAACCAAATTAAGTTGTAATTTACGCAGAAATGCGTAGAATGCGCACTTCTTCAAGGAAATCCGCTTACATCAGTGATAGACACTGAGTCAGAGAGGCTGCGGAAACCCTTGATTCACGGGGTTGAGCGCCTGATTCCAGATAATGGCAAAGTTTTAGCGACTATTCGTGCTACGAATAGCTGCACCAGCACTTATCATTGATTCCTGTTGCCGGGCCAGACCCCCTTATTTTGTAGTTCGTTTGCCACAAGGCAAACAGGAATGAGTGAGATATTCATGTCAAATAATTCTACTGGCATGTCGTTTACCGACATGGCACTACCCGCTGATCTTTTCAATCAACTTGAAAAATTGGGCTTTACCCAACCAACACCTATTCAACAACAGGCGATACCAGCTTTGTTGGAAGGTAAAGATGTATTAGGTGAAGCGCAAACGGGTACCGGCAAAACCGCAGCGTTTGGTTTACCTGCACTGGCAGCGATCGACCCTAGTGTAAAACAAACTCAGGTATTGGTCGTTACCCCAACCCGCGAGTTGGCAATTCAAGTTGCAGAGGCAATTGAAGGTTTCGCCAAGCAAATGAAAGGCGTTGATGTTGCAACAGTCTATGGTGGTGCTGCATTCGGTCCTCAAGTTCAGGCGCTAAAAAAGGGAACTTCTGTCATAGTCGGAACCCCGGGTCGATTAATTGACCTGCTTAACAAAAAAGTTCTGAAGCTGGATGCGTTGCGTGTAGCAGTGCTCGATGAAGCTGACGAAATGCTGAACATGGGCTTTATTGAAGACATCGAGACTTTGTTAAGTGCGGTACCTGAAGGTGCACAACGCGCGTTGTTCTCAGCGACTATGCCTGCGGCAATCCGAAAGCTGGCAAAAACTTTCCTCGATAAGCCGATGAACATTCAGATCGAAGCTATTGCGCGTGAAAAGGCGACAATAACTCAGAAGGCCTGGAAAGTTGCTGGTTTAACAAAAATGGCAGCATTGACGCGCTTATTGGAAGTGACGCCATACCAACGTGCTCTGATCTTTGTTAGAACCCGTCAGGATACAATGGATCTTGCCGAGTTGTTACAACGCTCGGGCTTTAAGGCATCACCTTTGAGCGGTGACCTGAACCAGGCACAACGTGAGCAGACAGTTAGTCAGTTACGCAGTGGTCACATTGAAATACTTGTTGCGACCGACGTTGTAGCCCGTGGTCTGGATGTGCCAGAAATTACGCACGTCATTAACTATGATTTACCAGGCGATACGGAATCTTATGTTCACCGTATTGGTCGTACCGGCCGTGCCGGCCGTGAAGGCGAGGCAATTTTATTCTATCGTCCGAAAGAGCGTCATTTGTTACGTCACTACGAGCGTCTGACAAACTCATCAATTGAGTACTTTGATGTACCAAACGCACAGCAGCTAAGTGAATATCGCCAGCAGAAACTGTTAGGCCAAATTGAGCAAAGCTTGCAGCAGGAAAATCACCAGCCGGTCGAGCAATTACTGCAGAAATGGTTGAGTGAGACGGAGCTGAGTGCAGAACAAATCGCGCTGGCGCTGTTAAAGCAACAGCACAAACAGCAGCCGTTGTTCCTGAAAGAAGACCGTGTCGTGCGTGAACGTCCAGAGCGTTCTGAGCGTGCAGACCGTGGCGGAGATCGTCGCAAACCTCGCGCTGAGCGCAGTAATCGTGCTGCCGATGTCGATTTTGATACTTACAAAATTCAGGTAGGCCGTGAGCATGGTGCTCGCCCAGGCGATATTGTTGGCGCTATCGCTAACGAAGGTTCAATGGATAGCCGCTTTATCGGTCAGATCCAGCTATTTGATCAACATTCGTTAGTGCAATTGCCTAAGGGTATGCCAGCAGAAGTGGTCAAGGTACTAAAACGTGCTCGAGTACGTCAGCATCCAATGTCGTTGGAGCTTTCGACTGAACAGGTAAGCCGTAGCCCTAAACCACCTCGTGGTGGCCGTGACGCTCGTAAACCTGCGGGGCGCCGCGGACAGGGTGCTGCCCGCCGCTTTAACTAAGCTATTACTTGAGTTTGGCCGGGTGATCAACTTCGATCATCTGGTCAATATCAAAGCCCCACTGGTTAGCTTTCGCAAGCGCAAGGTCTATATCACTCTGATCAACATTCGGTGAACGCGACAGTAGCCAAAAATAGTCGTGAGCATCGCTAGTCACTATAGCTAGTTGGTAATCGTCACTTAGCCAGCTCACATAATAACCGCCGTAAAACGGCCAGAAGAATGTCACTTGATATGCAGCGGTCATTCCCTCAACGGGTTCAGCTTTACCTATTGCTGTCTGCCACTCTTTATCGTTAACGTGCCAGCCGCGGTTAGTTACTTCTAATGAACCGTCACCATTTAGCCGATATTCCGCAGTTACAGCGATTAGGTTTTCCTCAAAACCATGTGGCATGCGTAAAATCTCATACCATTTTCCTAAATATTGGTCGGCATTAAACTGTTTAACCGGTGGCGCTACCGGTGTTGGCTCTGACTGGCAGCCAGCGAGAAAAATAACGAGTGCAGCACTAAGAAACCATTTTTTCATGAATTTTTCCTTGGTTATAAATCATCGAGGTGGTCTAAATAATAGTTGGCCTGTTCCAGTAATTGCTCGCGCTCTTGCTGTGACTTCTTATGCCATACAGAATACATCATACCCATCCGATGATTCGTTTTAAATTGTTGTTGGTTGCGGTCAATGAAATGCCAGTACAGACTATTAAAAGGGCATGCTTTGTCGCCGGTTTTTTGGTCGTGCCGGTAATGACAGTTGCTACAATAGTGGCTCATTTTTTGGATATAATTAGCGCTTGAGACATAAGGCTTGGTCGCTAACAGGCCACCATCTGCATACTGACTCATACCGCGCGTATTGGGTAGCTCAACCCACTCTAATGCATCGATATAAATGCCCAGGTACCAATCATCAACCTGGTCTGGGTCAACACCTGCTAATAAAGCGAAATTACCGGTTACCATTAACCGTTGAATATGATGCGCATAGGCGTAATCCAGTGATTGTTGCACGGACTGCCTGACGCAGTTCATATTGGTCTTGGCATTCCAGTAGAACGCAGGCAGCGAGCGTTGATGATGCAGTTGGTTTTGATTTTTATACTCGGGCATAAAACGCCAATAGATTCCGCGTATATACTCTCGCCAACCGATAATTTGTCGCACGAACCCTTCAATTTGATTCAACTCTATAGAGTCTGGGTTACGCTGCCAGCTCGCTACCGCCTGGTCAACAACTTCTAAGGGAGCTAGCATTTTGCTATTAAGAGCAAATGACAAACGAGAGTGAAATAGACTCCAGTAATGCTGATGGTGTTCAGGGCTGGTCATTGCATCTTGATAGGTACCAAAATAGGGAAGTAAATATTCACAGAAATAGCTGAGTAGCTGCCGGGCCTGGTGTCTGGATGTGGGCCAGGACAGTTGTCTGGGGTCAGCATTGCCAATAGTATCAACTTTCATCTCAGTTAACATGATATCGATATCTTCGGCGTCGTTTTTAAAAATAAGAGGTTCACTGACAGCTAGCTTTTTAGGGAGCTTTTTGCGGTTTTTGCTATCAAAATTCCATTGCCCTCCTATGGGCGAATCGCCATCCATTAATACGCCTAAGTGGCGGCGCATGTGGCGATAAAAGGTCTCCATCAGTAATTTGCTGTCACTATCGAAGAGCTGTTCTAGAGAGTCGCGTTGCGTTAAAAAATGTTCACTATCAAACCACTCAATCGTTAGCTCTTGCTCGCCAGCCCAGCTTCTTAGTTGGTGGTCAACTCGGTATTCGTCGGGTAATTGGCACTGTAATCGAGCATTAGGATACTGCTTTAGGTAGCGGGATAAATTTTTCGTCAAGGATTGCTGATTGTTTTTGTCATCAAGTGTCAGGTAGGACACCTGGTGCCCTTTACTTGTGAGAGCTTTGGCAAAATTTCGCATGGCCGCAAAAAAAACCAATACTTTTTGCCGATGATGACGAACATAGGATGTTTCCTGACCTATCTCCATCATTACATAAAGAATACTGTTGTCTTTTTCAGCTAACCAACTGTGGCTGGCATTTAACTGATCACCCAATATCAAACGAAGGATCTGTGGTGAGGCTGATTTAGGCTCAGTCATCGCTGTCTGGACCCGCTAGTGGGATTTCGGTTGGCTCTTTATCCGGTTTGGCGTAACTAAGACGGCATAAGCCTTTGGTCGTGTGATAGCGATCTAATCCGGATACTGCCACGGTGCCGAGTGCCTCAAGGTCAATAAAACCATCATTTTGTACCGCCGCTTCGTCAGTGCGAACCCATTGTATCTCGCCGATAACAAATTCAGTGCCATTATGGGTAATGCTGGCCACCTCGACTAGTTTCAATCCTATCGATAATTTACTTTCGGCCACATAAGGGGCATGAAAACCATCGAAACGCTCGGCGGTTAAACCGGTTTGCTCGAACTCGGATTGTTCCCGATGATAACGAGCGGAGGTTTGGTGAGCCGCTTTTACGATGCCTGAATGCACGTGGTTTATGGTATAAACACCGGTTTCTTCGATATTTTCCAATGTATGCCGGTCGACTGAATGAGGCCTCATGATAAACCCGATTAGCGGAGGGTTTGCACCCAGGTGAATCACAGAACTAATAATTGCTAAATTGTCATCATTGCGGCGACTACTGGTACCTACTAAATTGGCACTTTTAAAACCAGAAAGGGAATTGATGAACTTTACCCGATGCTCGTTTTTCATATTAGCGAGTTGTTGCTGGTCAAAATGTTTCACATTAATTCCTTGCCCATTGACTGATATAATTAGCAGTACGTTGGAGCTCAGCAAGCAGATCTAATACCGAACAGATCGGTTTTGTGGCATTATGCGCAAATAGCTTGTGCAGGAGATGATATGGATAACACGGTTGAACAAGTAAACGTATTGTGTATTAAGTGGGGCGATAAGTACGGCTCCGATTATGTTAATACGTTGTACTCCATGGTTAGTCGAAATTTAAGCCGGCCTTTTCGGTTTATTTGCTTAACGGACGAGGCCGGGGGTATTCGTGATGAGGTTGAAGTAAAAGATATTCCTAAGATCGGCTTTAAAGACTTTGACGAGAAGCACCCATGGGCAAAAGCGCACGGCTGGTTAAAATTAACCTGCTTTGCTAATCCTCTGTATGACCTGCAAGGGCCTACATTATTTTTAGATCTGGATATTGTTATTGTTGGCAGTCTGGATAAGTTTTTTGAGCCAGAAGGAGACTTTTTGGTCATCAAAGAGTGGGATAAGTCTGACGCCACTGGTAATACCTCTGTTTTTCGTTTTGAGGCTGGAGCGCACGAGGATGCGTTGGATTATCTTAAGCAAGATGCCAATAAAGCGACAGCTGATGTGCGTAACGAACAAGAATATATAACTCAGTTTGTGGACCGTCAAAATAAACTTAAATACTGGCCAGAACAGTGGTGTAGAAGTTTTAAGCGGCACTGCCTGCGACCATTTCCATTTAGTTTTTTCCAGCAACCGCGTATCCCTGAAGGCGCAAAAGTCATTATTTTCCATGGCAAACCGCACCCGGATGATGCATTGCGTGGCCGCAGCGGCAAGTGGTACCGAAAGGTTCTGCCAACCGGCTGGATCGCCGAGTACTGGCGCTAATCATGTGGTTTAGGCTTTATGCGGTGTTAATGACCTTATTGACACCGCTAATGCTGGCATATTTTATCTGGCGCGGTCGCAAAGACCCCGGCTATCGCCAACATCTCAAGCAGCGACTTGGCCTTTTGCCCTATCAGGCTAGGTGGCAGGGCGGTTTGCTAATACACACTGTATCGGTCGGTGAGACACTGGCAGCGCGCTCGCTGATTGAGTCGCTTGTTGTCCGCTTGCCGAATTTACCGGTGACTATATCGTGCATGACGCCAACGGCTCGGCGGCTGATAGAGCAGCACTTCGGTGATCAGGTTCGTTGCGTCTACATACCTTTGGATACCCCCGGTTGCTGTAGGCGTTTTTTAAAACGTTGCCGTCCTCAAGCGGTGTGGTTAATGGAAACGGAACTATGGCCTGTATTGTTGGATAATTTGGCAAAAAGGGCGGTTCCGGTGGCTTTGTTAAACGCTAGGTTGTCAGCCAAATCAGCAGCGGGCTACCGACGTTTTTCTGGTTTAACCGCTCAGTGTTGGCGACAACTGGCAGTGGTATGCGCGCAAAGCCGGGCCTCGGCGTTAAGAATGAGAGCGTTGGGTGTTGCGCCAGAACGATTATTTGTTGATGGGAATCTGAAATTTGATATCAGCATCTCAGATGCCCATATAAATCAGGCCGCGGAGTTGCAATCACAATTAAGCCGCCGAGCAGTCTGGTTGTGTGCAAGCACTCACCCGGGTGAGCACGAATCAATAATCGAAGCTTTCACCAGAGTGCAAGCAGATGTGCCAAATCTATTGTTAATTATCGCACCTCGCCACCCGGAACAATTTGCAGCGGTAGCGGAGCTTTTAGTCAGATCTGGGTTGAGTTTTTGTCGTAGAAACACCATTGATCAAGTGACGAGTAAAACCGAAGTGATATTAGCTGACAGCATTGGAGAAATGTCGGTTTGGGCCACCTTAGCTTCGGTTAGCTTTGTTGGTGGCAGTTTGATAGAACGTGGTGGCCACAACCCATTAGAATTAATTGCCGGAGGCGCAGCCGTAGTGACTGGGCCCTCGGTATTTAACTTTGCCGAGGTCTATCGGCAACTGAGTAAGGTTAACGGTGTACGTTGGGCCGACGGCTGCGGTATGCTGGCGGATCAGGTCGCAATACTGCTAACGGATGAGCGTCGGCGTAACGCACAAAATACATCGGCACAACAGGTGCTGACACAACATAAAGGTGCTACTGGACGCATGCTGGAGCACGCACAGGTAGCTACTCTAACAGGAAGTAGTATGGTAAAAACGAAGGCGAACGGGAAAGAGTTTATAAAGTTCGATGAAGCTATCTTGCCGGAGTGTGAGACCAAACATTTCTCTGCCAAGTACTGGCAGCAAAAAAAGGCGATAGCAGGAAATTCGACGGGTCGCTCAACCGTTTGGTTTATTCAACAAGATGACCATGGCATGTTGCTACGTCATTATTACCGTGGTGGATTGGTTGGTAAAGTTAACAAAGATCGGTTTTTGCGGGAGCCGGCTGAGCGCAGCCGCGCTGTTCATGAGTTTGATTTATTAGCAAAGCTACAGGAACTCGGACTACCAGTGCCAAAGCCGATCGCAGCACGAATGCTAAAAACAGGTTTATTTAGCTATCAAGCCGATATTTTAGTGGAAGTGATACCGGGAGCGGTTGATGTATTCCGGTTGCTAAGAGAACGCTCATTAACTGCTGATAATTGGCAGCAACTGGGAGCTGTGGTTAAAAAGCTGCACGACTACAATGTTTTTCACTCCGATTTGAACTGTCACAACTTGATGCTGGATGACACGGACAAAGCGTGGATTGTCGACTTTGATAAATGTGGCTTTAAAGAGCCCGGCGAGTGGAAAAAAGAAAATATCGCCCGCTTAAAACGGTCGTTGCTGAAAGAAAAGAATAAGTATGACAGGTTCTATTGGAAAGAAAGCAGGGATTGGCCTGAATTCTTGACCGGATATGAAAAAACCTGCTCAAAATGAGCAGGTTTTTTTATTGGTGAAAAATTCGCGATATTATTCGCGAATTTGACCATCACCGGTAACTACGAACTTCTCGGTGGTCAGGGCTTGCAAGCCCATTGGGCCATAAGCATGTAGTTTACTGGTTGAGATGCCTATTTCCGCACCCAGACCAAGCTGGCCGCCATCAGAGAAGCGTGACGATGTGTTCGCCATCGTTACTGCCGAGTCTACCTCACGAATGAAGCGTTCCGCAGTTTCCTGGTTTTCACTTACGATTACTTCTGTATGGCCACTACCGAACTGTTGAATATGCTCGACAGCGCCTTCAAAGTTATCGACCGTGCGCACCGCAATTTCAAGCGCAAGGTATTCTTCGCCAAACTCGTCATCACCGATTTCGTCAGCACCGTCAAAGTATTTAACGGAACGCTTATCAGAGTGGATAGTAACGTCTTTTTCAGCTAAAGCTTTGGCTGCTATTGGTAAGAACTTATCGGCTACATCCTGATGCACTAACAAGCCTTCCAGTGCGTTACAGACACCGGTACGTTGGGTCTTACCATTTAATAAGATAGCGAGAGCTTTATCCAGGTCAGCGTCTTTATCTACGTATAGGTGGCATACACCTTTATAGTGCTGTATGACTGGAATCTTACTGGTGTCACTAACATAATGAATCAGACCTTCGCCACCACGCGGAATGACCAAGTCGATATAATCCTTCTGTTGCAGCAGTTCTGTCATTAGCTCGCGATCAGGAGTAGGCACTACAGTAATAACGTCTTTTGGCAGACCGCTCTGTTCCAGCGCCTCGTGCAGCGCGGCTGCGATTGCCTTACTGCTTTCAATCGCCTCGCGGCCACAGCGCAGAATAACGGCATTACCTGATTTAAAACATAATGCGCCTGCATCGGCGGTAACATTAGGACGAGCTTCGTAGATCATCGCAATAACGCCCAGTGGAATCCGCATTTTTTCAATTTTTATTCCGTTTGGACGCTCTTCTAACAGATAACGGTCGCCGACCGGGTCGGTTAACTGAATAATTTCTTCGATGGCGGTAGCCATGCCTTCGACACGCTCGTCATTCAGTTGCAGGCGATCCATCATTGACTCGCTAAGGCCTTTTTCTTTGCCAGCGGCCATATCTTTTTTATTAACTTCCAGAATGTTGTCTTTGTGACTACGAATAGCGTCCGCCATTTTTTGCAGCACACTGTTCTTATCTTTTTCAGATAAGGTTGCTACCGCACGGGCTGCTTTTGCAGCGCGTTGTGAAATTTCTTGTGCTAGTTGTTGGCTCATTAATCCTCCAAAATCATTAAATCGTCGCGATGGATAACTTCAGTTATCGGGCTATAACCAAACTGCTCAGCAATATCTTCTGTTTGTTGCCCTTTAATGTGAAGCAGCTCGTGAGAGCTATATTGGCAAATGCCTTTCGCCAGCGCGTCGGCGTTATTTGCGCTACGAACGACCACAGCGTCACCGCGATCAAAGTCACCTTGTACGTCGACAATTCCAGAACTTAACAGCGATGCACCGTTTTCCATCAACGCTTTCTCAGCGCCATCGTCAATCAATATCTCGCCCTGAGCTACCAGGGTATGACGCAACCAATGTTTCTTGTTACTGATTGGGTCCGACTGACGACGGAATAAGGTGCCCGGAATTTCGCCCTGTAACAGTGACTCAAAGGTTTCACCCTTGCGTCCGTTGACGATATAAGTATCGATGCCGTGCGACGTAGCTTTCTCCGCCGCTTCAACTTTAGTGCGCATACCGCCAGTGCCGACAGCACTGACCGATCCGCCAGCAAGGGAGAAAATACTCTCGTCGATTTGTTCAACGACAGGTATTTTCTTGGCATCTGGGTTTAGGTTCGGATCGGAGTCATATAGACCATCAATATCCGAACAGATAAATAGGGCATCGGCATCAACCAAGGTTGCTACCATTGCCGATAAGTTGTCGTTATCACCAACTTTCATCTCATCCGTTGCGAGCGCGTCGTTTTCGTTTACGACAGGTAAAATGTTGTGCTCTAACAAACGGTTAAGGGTGTTTTTAATGCTGACATAGCGTGCTCTATCGCGTAAGTCGCTATGCGTCATTAGCAGCTGGGCGCAAGGAAAATCAAAAAAGCGCGACCAATATCCCATCATTTCATTCTGACCGACAGCTGACATCGCTTTGCGAACTGCTACCGGTACTTTTTTATGTTCAAAGTGGATATGTTTACGACCCGCAGCAACGCTACCAGAGGAGACGATGACCACTTCCTGTCCCCGTTCATGGCACTCGTTGATAAATCGAGCGATGGGTAGTAAATACTTTGTACTGACTCCGGTTTCATCTGGCGCGATGAGCGCACTACCTACTTTAAGTACGGCTCTTCGCCAGGATGGCGCTTTCATAAAAACTCCCTATTGTTGAATTCGTTAGTAGTCTAACAGAATTGGCTTTTAAGCTCCAGCGAGGTTCATAAGCCAGAACTATTGTCAATATTTTAGTCAATAATTTAGCTTTTCCTGAGTTTTTTACGAAATATGTTAAGACTCAGGCGGCGTATACCCTTCAATTTCGACATCTTTGTGTTCAAATAGAAACGCCACCATGTTTTGTTCCAAAAATTTACGGTCGTCTTCGGACATCATATTTAAGTGTTTTTCGTTAATTAGCATGGTTTGTTTCTTTTGCCATTCAGCCCATGCTTGTTTGGAGATGTGTTGAAAAATACGCTCTCCCAACTCACCGGGGTAGAGCTGAAAATCCAAACCCTCAGCTTCTTTTTGCAAGTATTCACAAAATACGGTTCGGCTCATATCAATTCCCTAAGTTGCTTTATTAGTTTAACCGTGACAGCCGCTAATCCGACGTCGATATCGTTTTCGATGGAAAACCAGCGACACTGTTCTTCTGCGACAGCTTCATGCTTTTTACTATTGACCAAGACTGGAAAGCAGTCCAGATGGAAATGTGAAAAAGTATGCCGAAACGCTGGTAGTTCGGTGACCTGTTCCCGGTTAATCTGGGTCGCATCAACCAGCTGCTCGAGTGTTTCAAACTGAGGGAAGCTCCAAAGGCCCCCCCAAATTCCAGCGCTTGGTCTACGCTCGAGCAAAATCTCATTACCATTCATTTGTATCTGTAAGAACGCAAATTTTACTGGTTTGGTTTTTTTTGGTTTTTTACCCGGATATTGTTCCGGGCTATTACTGGCCAACCCTTGACAGGTTGAAGCTAACGGACAGTTGTTGCAATCAGGAGAGGTACGCGTACACACCATCGCGCCCAGATCCATCATTGCTTGATTATAATCCGCGTGACGTTCACTCGGAGTTAACTCACTAGAGATTTCCCACAATCGTTTTGAGACAGCTGCTTTTCCAGGCCAGCCATCGACGGCAAAATGCCTAGCCAATACCCGTTTTACATTACCATCTAAAATGGGAGCATAGTTCCCGCAACCCAACGATGTTATTGCTCCAGCAGTCGAACGTCCAATACCAGGCAAGCGGATTAACTGTTCGACGGAGCAGGGGAACACGCCCTGATGCTGTGCCACAACCTCTTGCGCGGCTCGATGAAGATTTCTGGCGCGGGCATAATAGCCCAACCCGGTCCACAAACTTAAAACTTCATCCTGAGCTGAGTTGGCCAATGACTGAACGTTTGGGAAGCGAGCGATAAAACGTTCAAAATAAGGAATTACGGTGGTCACTTGAGTTTGTTGTAACATAATTTCAGAAACCCAAACCTTATAGGGGGTTTTATCCTTTTGCCACGGCAGGTGTTTGCGACCGTAGCGATCAAACCAACCGAGAACCCGCTGGTTAAATTGCTCTCGTGGTAAGTTACTGCTCATTCAATCAGCGCCCCTTTAGATATCTGTCGCAGAGGGTATTACAACCTACTGGACTATTTCTGTAAATAAATGCAAACGTTTCTGACAAATCTGAAAAAAGGATTATACTTACGGTCAAGAACAGTCCTATAGTGATCGTTATAGACAATTTGTCGTAGAACGGGGCATAGGATCTTATTTTCGTTTGCAAAAACAAGGAGCTTGCAATGAAAAAATTAAATACGGTGTTACTAGCGCTGGTTAGTGTTGGTATGACATCTGTCGCCATGGCTCAACAAAGCGAAAAAGAACCCGGCGAATTCTACATTGGTGCTCGTCTGGGCGCGTTAAGTCTGGACTCAGATCGGGTTGGCTATAAAGAAGGTACACTGTACCCCGCAGATAGCGGTTTCAATACTCTGGATACTGGTTTAGAAGTCGGCTTTATGCTGACCGAATACTGGGAAACTCGTATTTATTACGATTATGTTCAGGCTGGCATTGATGGCGCGCCTGGCGACCTTTATGGTCAGTCGTTCGGTTCTGATTTCCTTTACCACTTTAACGATATGGTTTATGCCGGTATTGGTGTTAACGGTACCGAAGTCGGTGATTTGTCTGACGCCATGGTACGCGCAACAGTGGGTCATCGCGAATTTATTAATGACGACCTATCCTGGCGCGTAGAAGGTGGTGTTCAGCGCGGCTGGGAACTCGATCATACTGAATTCTTTGCCAACATTGGTTTGCAGTTATGGTTTGGTGAACCTACGGCTGTCGCACCGAAGCAGCGCCCTCAAGTGGCTCCTCAGCCCGCACAACCGGCTGAGCCAGAACCTGAACCAGTTGATTCCGATGGTGATGGTGTAGTCGACAGTAAAGACAACTGTGTGAACACACCGATGAACTACTCAGTTGATGCAAATGGCTGTGTGAAATATAAAGACGAAACAATCCGTGAGGAATTGTTAGTCGAGTTTGACCTGAACTCGTCGAAAGTTCGCGAGTCTGCCATGGGTGAAATCGAAGAAATGGCGATGTTCATGAAAGATCACCCGCAACTGGAGTTAACAGTCCACGGTCATACCGATAGCACCGGTGAAGCAGATTACAACCAATGGTTGTCTGAGCGCCGCGCTCAATCTGTAGCAGACGCATTGGTCAAGCGCTTCGGTATTGCTAAAAACCGTGTTTCATATAAAGGGCATGGCGAATCGCAACTGAAAGTAAAAGAAAATAGTGCTGCTGATCGTCAAGAGAACCGTCGCATTGAAGCGGAATTAAAAGTCGTTAACCGAGTACCGGTAAAACGCTAAGCGTTGATTACAACCTTTAAAAAGCGCTAAAATTAAAGCGGGCCTGTGGAAGCAGGCCCGTTTTTTATTGTTCCGACTATTCAACCTGGTGTTAACTATTTCATGAGTCAGTTTAAAAGTGCTGAAGAAGCCGCCGCAGCGGGCAAGTATGTGCGTACCGTAAGAAGCTTTGTAAAAAGAGAAGGTCGCTTAACCAAAGGGCAGGCCGCAGCGATTGAGCGGCAGTGGCCAAAGATGGGCTTAAACCTGAACAATGGCTTGCTTGATTTTCAAAAAGTATTTGGCAATGACAATCCAGTAACTTTCGAAATTGGCTTTGGCATGGGCCATTCTTTAGTTGAAATGGCCGCTGCCGAACCAGCGCGTAACTTTATTGGAGTAGAAGTACACGAACCAGGAGTTGGCGCTTGCCTGATGGCAGCAGAGCAAGCTGGTGTTAATAACCTTCGGTTATACAATGACGACGCGGTCGAAGTGCTTAAACAATGTGTTGCCGATCAGTCACTGGATACGGTTCAAATTTTCTTCCCCGATCCATGGCATAAAAAGCGTCATCATAAGCGTCGTATTATTCAACCAGAGTTCGTCCAGCAGTTGGTGCAGAAAATCCAGCTAGGTGGAACCCTGCATCTGGCCACCGACTGGGAAAACTACGCGGAACACATGCTCGAGGTGTTAAACAACACTCCTAACCTGGAAAATACCTCAACCACTAACGACTACGTACCACGCCCACAAAGTCGCCCCAGCACCAAGTTCGAACAACGTGGTGAACGCAAAGGCCACGGCGTCTGGGACTTAGTATTCAAAGTCCGCTAAGTCTGGGAGCGAGCCGCGGGGCAATAATAAAGCTTTAGCCGAGTGGTGGTTCGAGAGAACGCTTCGGTCAGGCTTCGAGGCCTCTCATCCGGGAACCGCTGCAAGCACGTCCGTGTGGCTTGTTTCCGGCCATCCATGGCCTCCAACATTCCCGGATGAGAGGCCTCAAATCCTAACGCGCGTTCTCTCGAACCACCACTCGAATCCGGCTCAGTAGTAATAGCCTAGCGGCATAACACGGGTCCCCCAATCAGAGGGTGTCGAAGGCCAGGGATGGCCTGAGACAAGCGCACACGGACGTGCTCGTAGCGTCCCTCTGATTGGGGGACCCGTGTTATGCCAAAGCTAGGTTATTGCTACCCACGCCTAAAGTAGTGTTTCGAGTACTGAGTTTAGGTAGCGGTGGCCGGTTGGGGTTAGTTGCCAGTGGCCGGGGGTTTCGGTTACCCAGCGCTGGGTTATGGCCTGTTGCAGTTTTAGCGAGGCTTGGCTTGCGGGTAGTCCGGTGGTTTGTTCGAAACGTTGTTTTGAGACAGGTTCTAATAGTCGTAATTGGTTCATGAAAAACTCAAAATAACGTTCTTCCGGAGTTATCTCGGTTAACTGATAGCGAAGCTCTCGGGTTAAATCTAAATAGCCCTGTGGGTGTTTGATCTTTTCACAGCGGATAATCCGATTGTCTTCCGCAACTGTCACTTTACTGTGTGCACCACAACCAATACCTAAGTAGTCACCGTATTGCCAATAATTGCGGTTATGGCTGCTTTGATGGCCTGGCTTGGCGTAAGCACTGACTTCGTACTGTTGGTAGCCTGCTTGCTGCAATAACTCGTGGCCGGCCTGATAAATATCCCAGAGCGTATCGTCATCAGGTAACTCTGGCGGTTTACTGGCAAACGACGTGTTAGGCTCTATGGTTAATTGATACCAGGAAATATGTGGTGGCTGCAGTGCTATTACTTGTTTCAGGTCATCTAACGCAGCTGCTAGCGTCTGATCCGGCAAACCATGCATCAAGTCCAGGTTAAAGCTATTTAGCGGCAGTTGGCTTGCGTGAGCGGCGGCGGCTCTTGCCTGGACCGGGTCGTGAATACGCCCCAGCGCGGTTAGCTGGTGTTGCTGTAAGCTTTGCACGCCGATAGATAAGCGGTTAATACCGGCTTTTACAAAGTCGGCAAACTTTTCTGTCTCGAAAGTACCCGGGTTGGCTTCTAGCGTTACTTCGCAATCGGGGGCTAAGTGCACTCGCTGACGGATACCGTCCATCAGACGCTGGATCGCATTGGCGGAGAAGACACTAGGTGTGCCTCCGCCAATGAATATGGAGTGAATCGAGCGCTGCTGAACCCACTCAAGATCTGCGCTTAGATCGTCTAATAGGCGGCTTACGTACGCTTGTTCAGGAACGCTCCCTTTAAGCTTGTGCGAATTAAAGTCGCAGTAGGGGCATTTTTGTATGCACCAAGGTATGTGCACATACAATGATAATTCGGGTAGTCGCAATGGTTCCTGATGCTGGCTCATTAATAGCCTGCGGTTAGCTGGGTAAGTAACTGTGTTAACGCTTTACCGCGATGGCTTAAAGCCTGTTTATCGTCGCGACTTAGTTGCGCTGCGGAACATTGCTTGTCAGCGACCCAGAACACGGGATCATAACCAAAGCCGCCATCACCCTGCGGCGCGTTAAGTATCTCGCCACGCCATTGGCCGTGGCAAATCAATGGTGTTGGATCAGCCGCATGAGCTAAATAGACCAGCACGCAATGGAAGGTTGCCTGACGCTGCTGTGAGCTAACATCTGATAACTCGTTAAGCAGCTTATTAATGTTGTCCTGATCGCTACAACCGACCCCTGCGTACCGGGCAGAAAAAACGCCAGGTTCGCCATCAAGTGCGTCTACGGCTAATCCCGAATCATCGGCAATAGCCGGCAGGCCGGTATGCTGGCAGGCGTGTCGTGCTTTAATAATGGCATTTTCGACAAACGCCAGACCGGTTTCTTCTGCTTCGGCGAAATCCCATTTAGACTGGGGGTGAACTTGCCAAGAGGCGGTGGTCGGGTGCTGGGCCAGCATTGCTTGTAGCTCTTTCACTTTGCCTAAGTTGCCGGTAGCCAGTACTATTTCTTTAGCTTTACGATTCATAACCTTAAATTCGTCGTATACAGTTTCAGCCATGATATCATGGCAAATAACAAATGGCAGGAACTCAATTGTTTAAGGAGAGCCAGTTTGGGCACAGCTAATACGCTGCTACTTATCTGTGGAGTGTTATTGGTCGTTAGTATTCTGGCCGGTGTTCTCTCGAACCGGCTTGGTGCTCCGATCCTATTGACGTTTCTGGTGGTTGGGATGCTGGCCGGCACAGATGGTGTTATTGGGCTGAGCTTCGACAACCCTGATATTGCCTTTTTCATTGGTTCTACCGCACTTGTAATTATTCTCTTTGATGGCGGTATGCGCACCAACCCTCAGCGCTTTAGAGTCGCCTTATGGCCGGCCATAAGTCTTGCTACCGTGGGGGTGGCAATAACCTGTACCTTGGTCGCCTCGGCTGCCGTCTACTGGTTTAATTTACCCTGGCCGGCTGCGCTGCTGATCGGCGCTATTCTCAGCTCGACGGATGCAGCAGCAGTATTCGGTATTTTTCAGTCGCAGGGCTTACAAATCAAAGAGCGGGTTGGTGCTACTCTGGAAATAGAATCGGGTAGCAACGATCCAATGGCTGTTATTTTAACCCTGACAATGACTGCTGCGGTTGCTAACGGCACCTTTGATGTTTGGTACTGGATGATCGGTGAGGTTATCTGGCAGTTAGCGGGTGGTTTAGTGTTTGGCTTTGTTGGCGGTCGGCTATTCATTATCGCGGCCCGAAAGCTGCCCTTGAGCTTTTCATTTTTTCCCCTGTTAGCGGTTGCCAGCGCGGTTATGATTTATGCCTTTACCGCTACACTAAACGCCAGTGGCTTTCTAGCGGTGTATTTAATGGGTTTTGTGATCGGCAATGCCCGGCTACCCCAATTAGTTCATATTTTACATGTGCAGGATGGTCTGGCGTGGCTGGCGCAAATTACCATGTTCCTGATTTTGGGCTTACTGGTAACGCCATCACACTTGCTGGCATATGCTCCGGTTGCTTTAGGAATCGCCTTTGCTTTGATATTTATTGCGCGTCCGATCGCAGTGTTTATAAGCTTGTTACCATTTTCGTTCCCCTGGCGAGAACAGCTGTTTATGAGCTGGGTGGGGCTGCGCGGCGCCGTACCGATTATTTTAGCGTTATTCCCCTGGCTTAGCGGTGTCGAGCAGCAAGAGCTGTATTTTGACATTGCCTTCGTGGTGGTTATGGTATCGTTATTGATTCAGGGTTGGACGATTGCGCCAATGGCGCGTTGGCTTAAGTTAGAAGTTCCCAAACGGCCGCAGCCACAGCAACGTATGCCATTATCCGCCGTGGCCAGTAAAGAATCGTTAGAAGTGTGGCTGTATCAAATTGATAAAGATTCACCAGCCTGTGATCATAACTGGAGTGAGCTAAAGCTAACCGCACCCGCCACTTTTATGGGGTTAATTCGGGAGGGTGAATGGATCCAGCCTGAGACACAACCGCAAGTGGAAGAAGGTGATGGTTTGCTGGTTGCAGCGACCGTAAAAGATATCGATGAAGTGAGTCGGATCTTAGCTTCAGGTGGGCAAGGCTTAAAAATTAATGATAAAGGTTTCTTCGGCGACTTTAGTTTGCGCGGTGATTTAACCTTTGCTGAGTTATCCAATGTTTACCCGCTGGGTGATGTAAAGGACACATTGTTGGCCAAAACATTAACCGATTACTTTACCGAGAAGTTTCACCGGAGGGTTGTTATTGGAGATAATATTGCCGTTGGCGACGTTATTCTTACAGTGCGCGAAATTGATGATTCCGGCGAAGCTAAATCACTTGGCATTAAAGCAAAAGAGTGAGCATGTGCTCACTCTTGATAAAATTGCTGTTCAAACTCCAGTGTGGGGTTTATTTTGCCTTGTTGTGGCAGGGTGATGTTAAAACGCATCCAGTCTTCATCACCAAAGATAAAGCTAGCGATGTAATAAACCGCATCACCTTCGGTGATTTCCTCAAACTCTAGCGTTTGCACCCCACCACGCGGATTACTGACAAAGCCTTTAGGTTTAACGCTCTGTGCGGCCCCGGTTTCTTTATCCAATATTGATAAATTAATCAGGCCGCGTTTTTCGCTCCGGGTAATGCCGTATTCAGCAGCTACTTCAGGCGTTAAAAAAGTGGAATTAAAGGCGCTATAATGCACCTCCCAAGGGCCTAACTGCTGCTTTTGTTCCGCCATAACCGGGCTGCTAAAAAGAGCGGTCAATAGCATCCCGCTGATTACCTGCTTAATTAACCCCATTGTATCACTCCTTAAACACCAATTAGTACGCGTAAAAACTGCAACGCAATAATGACAATAAGGACGGATAAATCCAGTCCACCGATAGGCGGTATAACCCTGCGTACAGGCGCTAATAAAGGTTCTGTTAATTGGTGAAGCATGGCTTCCATCGGGTTATAGCCTTGTGAAAACCAACTCAGTATCGCCCGAATAATCAGTATCCAGAACAGCATAGAAAGTAAGCTGCTAATGGTTGTTAGTACCCCCTGAACAATAATTGGCAGGGCGGCTAAACCGTAGCCATTCAACCAGATTAAGGCGGTAATTTTTAACATTCCCAACGCCAGCGCAAGCGCAACGCTGGCAGTATCAAGCCTGCCCGCCATTGGCAACAGTTTGCGTAACGGCGCGATTACCGGTTGTGTTGCTTTAACCACAAACTGGCTCAATGGGTTGTAATAGTCCGCTTTTACCAGTTGCATCCATACTCGTAATAAAACGATGATTAGATACAAATCGATAATGGTCGCGACCAAAAAGGTCATCGCGTTATTCATCTCTGCTCCTAAAACAGCTTAGCCATTTCTTGGTTACGGTTGACGGCTGCTTTGACCGCGTCGGCGGAAATATTGTGCAACTCGCGTTGCTGATAAGTTTCGACACCCTTAGCTGTCGAGCCGCCTTTGCTGGTGACTTGCTTACGCAGGTCTTCTAACGATAAATCGCTTTCTTTAGCCATTTGGGCTGCGCCTAAGCAGGTCTGTTGAACCATCGCCCGGGCTTTTTCTGGATCAAAACCAAGTTCTACCGCGCCTTTGGCGAGACTGTCCATAAACTCGAAAAAGTATGCCGGACCGCTACCGGCGACCGCACCCAATATATCCAGTTGGTCTTCATCGCTGACCCACAAGGTTTCACCGACCCCGTTAAAGGCTTCTGTCACATAACTTTTGTCAGCGTCATTAACGCTATCGTCGGCAACTAGCCCAGACATCCCCTGGCCGACTAAAGAGGGTGTGTTTGGCATAACCCGGATAATTTTGATGTCGTCGCCTAAATACTGACGGTATTTAGGGATACGAATACCCGCTGCTATGGTAATAATGAGCTTATCGGCTAAATTGTCGATATGCTGTTTAAGGTGATCACAAACCTCGGCCATTAGCTGAGGTTTTACTGCCAAGACAATCGCGTCGGCTGCATTTACCACCTCTAAGTTATCCTGACTGGTGTTAACGCCCAACTCCGACTTCATTTTGTCTAACTTACCGGTACTAGGATTGCTAATCCACACTTTTTCAGCGGGGTAGCCACTTTTACACATGCCACCAACGATGCTTTGTGTCATATTTCCTGCGCCGATAAAGGCAATATTACGGATATCGTTCATTATCACTCCCGTTGTCCAAAAATTGCTGTTCCAATACGCACCATATTAGCACCCTCGAGTACCGCTTGTCGCATATCGCCACTCATTCCCATGGACAAAGTATCCACCGAGTCACCGTAGCTGGCTTGCAGTTGTTGGTATAGCGCGCGCATTTGCGCGAAGCTTTGCTGTTGCTGGGCACTATCTGTATTGGCTTTTAGTATGGTCATTAAGCCACGTAACTTAAGCTGTTGGCAATTATTCACATACTCTGCCAGCTGCTCAACCTGTGCCGGTGCTAAACCTGACTTATTGTCGTCATCATCAATATTCACCTGTAGCAAGATATTGAGTGGCGGTAGGTCTGCCGGGCGCTGTTCATTTAAACGGCGGGCGATTTTTTCGCGCTCCACACTTTGCACCCAGTCAAAGTGGGTTGCGACATCTTTGGTTTTATTTGACTGTAAGGGACCAATAAAATGCCAGGTTAGCGTTTCGTCTTGTAACTCGGCTATTTTGGTAACACCTTCTTGTACGTAGTTCTCGGCAAACTGACGTTGTCCGGCATCAGCCGCAGCCCGAACCGCATCACTGCTGTGTCGTTTGCTGACGGCGACCAGCGTAACCTGGTTAACGTAGGCTGACTCATTTGCTAAGTTCGCCAATTGTTGCTCTATCTGAGTCAGGTTTTTTGCTATGGTCTCTGCCGTTTTCTCTGCTACCTTAGTCACATCTATCGTCCTTAGCTTTTAGAGAATCACTATGAATGTTACTGATTTACTAGCCTTTAGTATGAAACAATCCGCTTCGGATTTACATCTCTCTGCGGGCAGTGTCCCCATGATACGAGTAGATGGCGACATTAGGTCATTAAATCAACCTGCGCATGAGCCCGCTGAACTCAAGTCAATGTTATTTGATATTATGGCGGAACCGCAGCGCGAAGAGTATGAACGGGAGTTTGAATGTGATTTCTCTTTTACTCTAGAGAATATCGCTCGCTTCCGGGTCAATGTATTTACCCAACGTAAGGGCATTGCGGCAGCGTTTCGGATGATCCCGAACGACATTCTGACGTTAGATGACCTGGCGGCTCCGCCAATATTTAAGGATATTGTAGACGCACCGCGCGGATTGGTGTTGGTTACCGGGCCAACGGGGTCTGGTAAATCAACCACGCTGGCAGCGATGCTTGATCATATTAATCAGTCGCGTTCACAGCATATTCTGACGATTGAAGATCCCATTGAGTTTGTGCATAACAATAAAAAAAGTCTGGTCAGTCAACGTGAGGTGCATCGTGACACTCGCTCATTTGAAGCCGCGTTGCGCTCGGCTTTACGCGAGGACCCGGATGTTATTCTAGTGGGTGAAATGCGTGATTTAGAAACTATTCGGCTGGCGATGACTGCTGCCGAGACCGGTCATCTGGTACTAGGTACTTTGCATACCACATCAGCGCCTAAGACGATTGACCGGATTATTGACGTGTTTCCTGGCGATGATAAGCCGATGGTACGGTCGATGTTATCGGAGTCTTTGCGGGCAGTAATTTCGCAGACATTGTTGAAGCGTGTTGGTGGTGGCCGGGTTGCTGCACATGAAATTATGTTGAGTAATTCCGCAATAAAAAACCTGATCCGAGAAGATAAAGTCGCGCAAATGTATTCAGCGATACAAACTGGCGGAGAGAGAGGAATGCAAACACTCGATCAGGCATTAAAGAAATTGGTTGCGCGGGGCGATATAGAAGTTGATGAGGCGCGACGCTGCGCGGTGACTAAAGAGGATTTTTAATGATATCGAGGGTTGTTTCGGCGTTCATTATCGGTTTACTGCTGAGCGTATCCAGCGGGCCTGCTAATGCACAGCAGTCAACACGAGTTGCCTTTGGTTGTTGTTTTAATCATAGCGAACGGCAGCCGGTATTTGATGGACTGCATCGGTCAGACCCGGAAGTGTTTGTTTTTTTAGGAAACGTACTGGACGTCGATGCGGATGATATGGACGACATGCTGGAGGCCTACGAAGTATTTAACCGTTTTAGAGGTCCTAAAGTATTGCGCAGACAGTCGGCGGTGATGTCAGTATGGAACCTTACGGATTATCGTATTGACGGTCATACTGGCGCTAATAACCCGGCCAAGCACGCGGTCAAAAATCATTTTTTGACCTACTGGCGTGAACCGATTTCATCACCAAGGATGTTCCAGGAACATGGCCTCGCAAAAAGCATTATTATCGGAAATGAGCCGCAACGAGTTCAGGTTATCGTGTTAGATGGCCGCTGGAACCGAGACGCCTTAACTCAGGTTGGCTGGTTTGAACGCGTCGCCAGGAGCATGGATGAGCAACTTGGACCCTATTTACGCAACCCAGCCGGACGTTTGCTGGGAGAAGCTCAGTGGCAATGGCTTGCCGAGCAGTTGCAAAAACCAGCTGAAGTCCGGGTGTTAATGAGTGCCACGCCTTTTTACGCGCCGGCAAACGGTTATGACAGTTGGGCAATGTACTCTCAGGAGCAACAACGTTTAGAACAGTTATTACAAGAATTACAGCCAGAAGGACTGGTATTAGCTGTCGGCGACCGTGGGTTTGGCGAATTTTCTAAAGTAGAAGGTGTTGTTGATTACCCACTATGGCAGGTGACTGCGGGCTGGATGTCTGCTGAGAATCAGGATGCTTATAACTCTGATGTTCGGAACGGGGCTGCCTATCCCAAATCTCGATATGGACAAATTGAGGTGTTGTGGAGAGACACGCCCGAGCTCAAATTGTCGTTAAGAGACGTTGATGGCCGGCCGTTGACTACTAAAACGCTGCTATTGCCTAAGGTTAGTCCGAACTAAGCTGCGACAGTTTTGGCAGATTGACGATAAAAAATACGTTAAACTGTTGTCTTCTTGAGGTTATTGCGACAGAGCGCGAGTGAGTTATGCGAGTATTGGGTATTGAGACGTCCTGCGACGAAACGGGTATTGCTATTTACGATACCGAAAAGGGGTTGTTAGCCCATCAGCTGTATTCCCAGGTAAAACTGCACGCCGACTACGGTGGTGTGGTGCCAGAGCTGGCGTCGCGCGACCATGTTCGAAAAACATTGCCGTTAATAACCGCCGCGTTAGAACAAGCGCAGCTTACACCGCAACAACTTGATGGGGTCGCTTATACAGTGGGACCTGGCTTAGTGGGAGCTTTATTGGTCGGTAGCTGTATTGGGCGCAGTTTAGCCTTTGGTTGGGATCTACCCGCGGTTGGTGTGCATCATATGGAAGGGCATTTGCTGGCGCCAATGCTCGAAGAACATCAGCCAGAATTTCCTTTTGTCGCATTGTTAGTGTCTGGTGGACACACTCAGTTAGTTCAGGTCAGGGGGATTGGAGATTATCAGCTGCTGGGCGAGTCTGTGGATGATGCAGCTGGCGAAGCCTTTGACAAAACCGCTAAATTAATGGGTCTTGATTATCCGGGGGGGCCGCGCTTAGCGGCATTGGCAAGTAAAGGCCGAAGCGGTCAGTATAAATTTCCAAGGCCGATGACTGATCGTCCCGGATTGGATTTTTCGTTTAGTGGATTAAAAACGTTTGCGGCTAATACATTGGCCAGTAGCCCATCGGATCAGCAAACTCTGGCCGATATTGCACGGGCATTCGAAGATGCTGTGGTTGATACGTTAGTGATAAAGTGCAAACGTGCGTTACAGCATACCGGCTATCAGCGACTCGTCGTCGCCGGCGGTGTCAGCGCCAATCAGCATTTGCGTGAGCAATTGGCGGAGTTGCTGGGTAAGGTGAATGGGCAAGTGTATTACCCAAGAACTGAGTTTTGCACCGATAATGGTGCAATGATTGCTTTAGCGGGGGCGTTACGCTTACAGGCAGGAGAACGTGAGTCGCTTAGCATTAAGACGTATCCACGCTGGCCGATGACAGACCTTAGCCCAATGGTTGATTACCAATAGCTTATTGGCGACGTCGAAAAGAGCTTTCCTGACCACTACTTAAGCGGGCTATGTTAGCTTGATGTCGCCAAAAGATAAGAACTGAAATCATGATCACAGGGACGGTATATTGCGGTTTTATCCAATACGCGTAAAAAGGGGCCAGGCTCACCGTAATTAAGGCCGCTAGTGAAGATACCTTGCTTACCTTAAATACCAGTAACCAGGTAGCCATCAGTAACAGTGCCATTTCCCAGGCAACAGGAAACATTGCACCAAGAGCCGTAGCAACCGCTTTACCGCCACGGAAGTTAAAGTAGAGCGGGAAAATGTGACCCAAGCATGCGGCAACCGCGATAAGTCCCAAATAGAACGGTTCAATGCCCAGAAAGTAGGAGCTCCAGACCGGTACCATCCCTTTTAATACGTCGAAAAACAGCGTTAGTATCGCTGGTGCTTTTCCGCCCAGACGGTAGACATTGGTTGTCCCTGGGTTGCCAGAGCCGTTTTGTCTGGGATCCGGTAAGCTAAATAGTTTACAAATAACAACGGCACTGCTTACCGACCCAAGTAAGTAGGCGGTTAAGATCATTAGCAAAGTCAGTGCGGTCATAGGGTACGATTCTCTTGGTCTTTGGTGTAGACTGCAATGATGTTAGCGCCTTCTAGAATAAGCGCTTTTTAATCGAAATACCAATGAAGGTTAGCAATGACGACCACAGATTCCGATATTGTCAGTATAGAGGGTTTGAATGTCGATACAGTGATTGGCGTGTATGACTGGGAACAACGCCAGAGCCAACGTTTAGTTATCGACCTGCAGATGGCCTGCGACATTCAGACTGCCGCGAATAGTGATAACATTGCAGAGGCTTTGGACTATGCTACCGTCAGCGAAGCAGTCACCAACTGGGTGCAGCAGCAACCAAGACAGCTTATCGAAACCGTCGCCGAAGGTATTGCAGAACTTGTTCTAAAAGAGTTTGCGGTGACTCAAGTCCAGGTGAAAGTGAGTAAACCGGGAGCTGTGGTTAATGCGACTAATGTTGCAGTAACCATAAAACGCACCCAGTTTGACAGTCCTTTTGGTTAACTTATGGCGCAAGTTTTTCTAGGTATCGGTTCTAATATCGATCGTGAACAACACATTATCAGCGGTCTTATTGCTCTAGCGGAACATTTTGATTGGCGTCAGCGGTCACGAGTATTCGAAAGCAGGGCGGTAGGTTTTGACGGCAGCGACTTTTATAACCTAGTGGTTGAAGTGAGTACGACTCAGTCTGTTGCCGAGACATTCTCTGTCTGCAAGCACATAGAACAACAAAACGGTCGTGCGGCAAATAGCCCAAAATACAGCCCGCGTTCTTTAGACATCGATATGCTGCTTTATGACGACAGAGTTAATACTTACGAACCTCAGTTGCCGCGGGCCGAGATCACCGAAAATGCCTTTGTATTATGGCCGCTGGCGGAAATAGCACCGGACAAAATACATCCGTTGCAGGGAAAAACATTCGCAGAACTTTGGCGAAACTATCGCAGCGCACAACAACTTGCGCCAATAGACGATGAGCGCTGGTTACCGTTTTAAGATCCCGGGAAATATTGCTCAAATGCCTGCTGGCGTTTCACCTGTAACGCTTCTCCCAGCTGTTTACCTTGCAAACCTTGTTGTTGAAGTTGTTTAGCACTTATCTGGGTCGTTTGTTTTGCTGCGAGTTCTATTCCAGTCGATAACTGCAAAGAATGATGACTAACCAGAGCTTCTCTTAGTTGCAAGAATTGCTGTAATCGCTGCGGGCGACGCCAGTAATCAATGTCCTTCAAAAGTTTAAAGTAGTCACTGCTGTCAATATTCGGCGCGGTGACCAACTGTCGTTGATAGAGCGCCATTTGCGCCGCGTCCCGGTAACGATTGGGAATTGCCAGCTGCCGGCAAAACTGGTTCAGGTTAAAGTCGCCGGACTGCTGAATGAAGATGCTGGCAAACCGTGTTTCGTGGTCATCGGTATGTTGCGCCGTTTGTCTAAGATGCTCTAGGCAGGCTTTGGTTACGATTAACTGCGGGAATACTTGCTCAGTGGCGTTAAGCTCTAATAATAACTGTAAGAACAGTTCCGGATTTCTGGTACCCAGCGCTTTTTGCCACTCTGTCCAGACTCTCTCTGGCGTCAAATGCTCTAACTCGCGAGAAGCTGTCATTTGTTGTAATAAACGATATGTATTGTCGGCAATACTAAAACCGAGGTGTGCGAAACGTGCCCAGAACCTTGCGATACGCAATACCCGCAAAGGGTCCTCACTAAATGCCGCAGACACATGCCGTAGCAGTCGTTGCTCGATATCCTTTTGCCCATTAAACGGATCGATTAGCTGACCTTCGGTGTCCTCGGCAATAGCGTTGATGGTTAGATCACGACGTTCTAAATCCTGTTCCAGGGTAACCTCTGGATCAAAACTTACGCTAAAGCCTTTGTAACCTTTGCCGGATTTGCGCTCGGTGCGAGCTAATGCGTATTCGTCTCTTGTTTCAGGGTGCAAAAAAACGGGGAAATCTTTGCCTACCTGTTGATAGCCGTCTGCCTCGAGTTCTGCAGGTGTTGCGCCTACCACAACCCAGTCGTGTTCATGGGGGGTTAGTCCCAATAATTTATCTCTGACTGCTCCGCCAACTAAGTAGGTTTTCAAGTCTGTCTCCAATTGTTTTTTTTCGATCTTGTCTAATCACTCGCAGTACTGCAAGCTACTAGTTACACTGACACAAAAAAAATTACTGCCAATCCTTATGTATCAGAACTTTTTTGGTTTACAGGAACAACCTTTTTCCATTGCACCGGATCCGCACTACCTCTATATGAGTGAGCGACATCAGGAAGCGTTAGCGCATTTAACCCAGGGTTTGCAGGGCAGCGGTGGCTTTATTTTGTTGACCGGCGAGGTCGGTACCGGTAAGACGACCGTATCGCGAGCGTTGCTTGATCAGTTGCCGGAAACGACGCGCACTGCTTTTATATTAAACCCAATGTTAAGTGAAGACGAATTACTCGCCACCTTGTGTGATGAGTTTGGTATTCGCTATCAAAAACGTTCGGCAACCCGTAAAACTCTGACCGATAAAATTAGTAAATTTTTACTGTCGGCTAACGAACAAGGTGAACAGTGTGTGGTGTTAATTGACGAAGCACAACACCTAAAACCACAAGTGCTGGAACAGTTACGCTTACTGACCAATTTAGAGACACATCAAAACAAATTGTTGCGAGTCATACTGATTGGCCAGCCGGAACTCCAGGATTTGCTAAGACGCCGAGAGTTGCGTCAACTGGCGCAACGGATAACCGCTCGCTATCACATATTACCGTTAACGCAGGCGGATACAGAACGTTATATTGCCTATCGGCTGCAGATAGCGGGAGCAAATCGCGCATTATTCAGCCATGCTGCATGTGTAGCAGCCCATAAGGCAACAGAAGGGGTTCCTCGACTATTGAATTTGGTCTGCGATAGGGCGTTACTGTCAGCCTATACCAGTTCGTCACAACAGGTTCAGCCAAAACACATAAAACAAGCAATCGCTGAATTAGAAGGAACCGACAGTCACCAAACTAAAGGAACCCTATTGAAAGTCACCGCTGCGATAACGCTGGCAGTGTGTTTGGTGGTACTAGCAACAGTTGTCAGTTACTTCTTATTGCAACCGAACGAACCCGCGATGGGTGCTGTAGAGCAGAAACAAGACAAATATGCAGCGGTGGAACGGTTGGCCGTTGCCTGGCAATTGCCGCAACCACCCGTGGAACAAGCGTTCTGTGATTGGGTCAGAAATTATGAACTTGCTTGCTTGACCGACACACTCAGTGTTTCTCAAGTACAATCGATCAACTACCCGGCTTTGCTATTTAAAGACCAACGCCCGGCAGCATTAGTGGAAACCACTGACCGAGTTGATACTAATCAGTGGAATGGTGAACTGTTGATGTTGTATCAACATCCGTTTTCATCCGGTAACTTGTCCGAAGATGAACAGAAACAGTGGTTGCAACAACAACTTAAGCAGCACTTGAGCGAAGCGGATGCGCAGCTCTCTTCACAGCAACAGTTTCGGCAATTACAGCGCCAGGCAGGGCTTCCTGTGACCGGTCGTTTAGATGCCGCGACGCTGGCATGGTTGAGTTCCCGGTATTATCAGTCAGGGCCGCGACTGCGCAATGAAGTAGGAGAAGGGTAGTCACATGTCATCGTTGTTAAAAGCCTTAAAGCAGCAACAGTCGCCGTTGGTGAATCGCGGCAGTCAGCTTGACCCGTTGTTAATGGATAATAAATCAAACAATTCTAAACCTTGGTTGATAGTGTTGGTGGCAGCAATGGCAATCGCCACGGCTGCGTTAATTATTTTGCTTGCTTTAGTAAAACCCTGGGTAACCGAGCAACCACTTCCCGGGCAACCCGAGCAATCACAAGACTACTCTTTGGGCAACGCCAAAACAGTAAGCGCTATTGAGTGGGAAGCATCGCCTCAACCAGAGCCACCTCAGCCAGAACCTACGGTAGTTAATCAACAACCGCAACAGCAGGATAGTGCCAGTCGGCAACCGCTCGATTTAAATAGTGTTTCTGAAGACCTGTTAGCGAAATTTGAGCAGGCGGTTAAAGAAAGTTCCTCTTCTGAGAGCCCATCACAAAGTTCTTCGGTGATGCCCGCTTTAGCTGATCTTGAACGTGAATTCCGGCGTCAGGTGCCTGAATTTAGTTACGACGGGCACATGTTTGTGTCGAACAGAGCCGACCGTTGGATCGAGTTGAATACTCAGCGGTTGTATGTTGGTGACAACTTCCAGGGGCTGACTGTTGAACGCATAGAGCCACAGCAAGTCGTGCTGTCACTGAGCGGGAAAGCTTTTACCGTTAGAGCTCTGGAAGACTGGAGGAAAGAGCCTTAAAAGGGATTGTGATTGACATTATGAGACGAACTTTTTACTCTAAGCAGACTAAATCAAACAGGTGTTTGAAATAACTGTTTAGCAAAGAGGTTTCCGATGGCAGATTACAGAGCTCCGCGTGATGACATGGACTTCGTTTTACACGATGTTTTTAATGTTGCGGCTGATTGGCAGCAAACTGAAGAACTGGCTGAGATGATGGACGTTGAGACGGCTAGCGCCATTCTCGATGAAGCCGCTAAAGTCGCTGAGAACCTAATTGCTCCACTTTCCCGCGAGGCTGATGAGCAAGGCGTTAGTTTTGCCGACGGTGTTGTGACAACTCCCGATGGTTATAAAGAAAATTTCCGGCAGTTGGCGGAAGGCGGCTGGGTCGGTGTTACCGCAAACCCTGATTTTGGTGGAATGGGTCTACCGAAGTCGCTATCGGCACAATACGAGGAGATGCTGTGTAGTGCAGACATTGCTTTCTCACTCTATTCAGGCTTAACCTCAGGCGCCATCATGGCGTTGGATCTGCATGGTAGTGATGAGCTTAAAAGTCATTACCTACCTAAAATGGCCAGTGGCGAATGGACTGGCAGTATGTGTCTTACGGAGCCGCATGCCGGCACTGATCTTGGTATTATCAAAACCAAAGCAACGCCAAACCATGATGACAGTTATTCAATAACCGGTACCAAGATATTTATTACCGGTGGTGAACACGATTTGGTCGATAATATTGTACACTTGGTACTTGCTAAATTACCGGATGCGCCCGCTGGTACGAAGGGTATTTCGCTATTCCTGGTGCCCAAAGTATTGTCAGATAGTAATGGCAATTTAACTGAGCCGAACTCGCTCAGTTGTGGCTCTATTGAACATAAAATGGGAATACACGCGTCAGCTACTTGCGTGATGAACTTTGATGGTGCCAAAGGTTGGCTGGTCGGTGAACCACATCGGGGTTTACCGGCGATGTTCACGATGATGAATTATGAGCGGCTAGGTGTTGGGATACAAGGTCTGGGCGCAGCAGAACGTTCGTACCAGAATGCACTGGAATATGCGAAAGACCGGACTCAGGGCCGGGGGGCAAAAGCAACTCGTAATGAGAGTGCCGAGGCGGACTCTATTTTAGTGCACGGTGATGTGCGTCGCATGTTGCTTACCATGAAAGCAATGAACGAAGGCGGCCGGGCTTTCTCTACCTGGGTGGGTCAACAACTGGACCGTGCTAAATATGCATCAGACGCGCAGCAGCAACAACGGGCTGATGCCATGGTTGCGCTGTTAACACCGGTGGCTAAGGCTTTTCTAACAGATACTGGGCTGGAATCAACGATTCACGGGCAGCAAGTGTTTGGTGGTCACGGTTACGTGCGTGAATGGGGTCAGGAACAACTTGTCCGCGATACTCGTATTGCGCAGATTTATGAAGGTACCAACGGAATTCAGGCGCTGGATTTACTGGGTCGAAAAGTCTGCGGCTCTGGCGGTAAATTGCTGCAGCCATTTACTGCTGAAATCGAAGATTTTATCGAACAAATAGCACCGCATAAAGAGTGGACTAAGCAACGCGCTCAATTAAAACAGGCATTGGAATCACTAAATGGAGTGAGTGCCGAAGTGCTGGATAAGGCCGCTGCTGATGAAAACATCATCAATAGTGTTGCGGTTGAGTATTTGCACTTGCTAGGCTACGTCGCATACGCTTATTTGTGGCTGAGAATGGCGGTGGTTGCCGAAGAAAAACAGGCGGAACGTCCCTATTTAGCAACCAAGATTAAAACCGCTAAGTTTTATTATGCACGGATCCTGCCACGTATCCACTCGTTAGTAGCAAGTATTAAAGACGGAAGTGAGAGCCTTTACTTACATGACCAAGACGACTTCTAAGAAAATAGAATTCTATCGAGATAGTCGCCGTCCCCAAGGTTGGGGCGGCTTTTTTTTGGCTATTTGGGTAGCCATTCACATTGGTGGTGCGGTGCCATTATGGATTATTGCTATTGGTGCTTTAACAACCATGGCGATTGTTGCCGCCGTCATCATTAAGTTTCGGCCTAAACAACTGGCCGCAAGCTGGGACGGGCAGACATTGTTGGAAAAGCGATTTATCCTGCCACCGAGCTATCACAAATTGGACAACCCGCCGAAATTAGTCCGATACGAAGAGGATATTGCGGCTGTGCAGTTTCAGGATAACCAACGATTAGTAGAAATTTACGTGATATATGATGATGATTTAGAGCAGCAGTTAGCGGACAGCGAGATCAAGATAGTAGACGAAAGAGACTAAAAAGCCGGAGTCGTCGAACTCCGGCTTTGCTATAAAACAACCACTTTTATTAGTCGTCTAAAGACAACAAGGTAGCATTACCACCTACCGCGGTGATGTTATCAGAGCGAGTTTTTTCGGTTACAAAACGGGTCAGGTAGTGTGGCCCGCCCGCTTTTGGCCCGGTGCCTGACATACCACGACCACCAAATGGTTGCACGCCGACGATAGCACCAATCTGGTCACGGTTGATGTAAACGTTACCCACATCGATGCGTCTTGCCACATCGTAAGCGAAGGTCTCGTTACGGCTGTGGATACCGAAGGTAAGACCAAAGCCGGTGCCGTTAATGCTGTCGATAACTTCGTCGATGTTATCGGTGCTGTAGCGGATAACGTGCAAAATCGGGCCAAAGTTTTCTTTTACCAGTTGGCTGATGCTATCGATTTCAATCGCTGTTGGAGCAACGAAAGTACCGCCATTGGTATAGTCCGGCATTGGCGCCCGGGCAATCAACCGGCCTGCTTGTTGAATATCTGAAATGTGCTGCTCCAGATTAGTCTTAGCGATACCGTCAATCACCGGACCTACGTCGGTTTCATGCAGCATTGGGTCGCCTACGGTCAACTCTTCCATGGCTCCTCGTAGCAGGTCGATAACGCGGTCGGCGACATCCTCCTGGACGAATAGTACACGCAGTGCGGAACAGCGCTGACCGGCACTCTGGAAGGCACTGGCTACAACATCGGTAACCACTTGCTCAGGCAGAGCGGTCGAATCAATCATCATTGCGTTTTGACCACCAGTCTCTGCAACTAATGGCACGATTGGCCCTGTGCGGGCTGCTAATGCACGGTTAATGGCTTGAGCGGTGTAAGTAGAGCCGGTAAAGCAAACGCCAGCAATGTCTTCTTGCGAGGTTAGATAGCTACCCACTTCGGCACCACTGCCCGGCATAAAGTGCAGAACATTACCTGGAATGCCAGCTTCTAATGCAAGCTGGACGGCGCGATACGCAATAAGCCCGGTTTGCTCGGCTGGTTTTGCAATGACCGAGTTACCGGTAACCAGTGCTGCCGCAACCTGGCCGACAAATATTGCCAATGGAAAGTTCCAAGGGCTAATACAGATAAAGGTACCACGACCCTCGACAAACAGTTTATTGTCTTCGCCGGTCGGCCCGGGTAACTGAATAGCTTCACCGGTTAGCTTACGAGCCTGCTTAGCATAGTAACGGCAGAAATCGACCGCTTCTCGAACTTCGTCAATACCATCTTGTAAGCCTTTACCTGCTTCGATAGAGCACAAAGCAATTAACTCGTCGCGGTTGGCTTCCATTAAGTCCGCGAATTTTTCCAGGCTTTTGGCCCGGTCCTCGGTAGGAACCTCACGCCACGATTTGTACGCTTTGTTGGCGCTTATTAAGGCTTGCTCGGCCAGCTTTTTGTCGCCCCAGTAGATGCGTCCGGCTTGTTTTGCCGTTTCTTGAGGGCTGGTGATACTTACGTGGTGGTCGGTTTCGACAGTTTTGCCGTCAACGATTGGACCACCTTGCCATTGTTTGTCACGATATTGCTGCACTGCAGCAATAAAATCATCTGCTTGTGAGTGAATATTCATATTCAATCCTAACGAATTTTTGCGATCCCCATAAATTTCCGGGGGAAGAGGAATCTTGCTGCTAGCGTATTTCTCGTAACCTGAGGCTGTTTCCATTGGGTGTTCAACCAATTCCATCACAGGTGTGTCAGAGTCCAGCAACTTGTGAACAAATGACGAGTTAGCACCATTTTCCAACAGTCGTCTGACTAAGTAAGGAAGTAGGTCACGATGTGGCCCTACCGGTGCGTAAATACGAACCACCAACTCGGGGTCTTGCGCCATTAAAGTGTCATAAAGACTATCGCCCATGCCGTGCAAACGCTGAAACTCAATCCGGCGTTGCGCTACTTCGTTCATGTGCTGTATCGACACAATGGTTTGCGCGTTATGCGTCGCAAACTGCGGATAAATGGCCCCATCCGTGTCGTCACTTAATAAGTACCGTGAGCAGGCTAAGAATGAAATATCGCTGTGCGATTTGCGGGTAAATACCGGGTACGCAGGAACGCCATTTTCCTGACTCCATTTAATTTCATTGTCCCAGTATGCGCCTTTAACCAAGCGTACGGGAATTTCATCACCGCACTCCTTAGCCAGCGCTGATATCCAACAAAGTGTTGGTAGAGCCCGTTTAGAGTATGCCTGAACCACAAGTCCGAAGCGTGGCCAGCCTTTACAAACGCCGCTGCGATAAACTTTCTCGAACAACTCCAGCGACAGCTCGTGGCGATCTGCTTCTTCTGCATCGATCGTTACCCCGACGTCGGCCTCTTTAGCTAGCTTGACTAGCTCGGTTAAGGTTGTTGCCAGTTCCGTTAACACACGCTCGTGGTTAGAAGCTTCGTAGCGTGGATGCAGCGCCGATAACTTTATCGAAATCGTCGGCCGCGGCGCATCCGGGTTATTAAAGTCTTCTTTAGTAATCGTCTTGATAGAATTGACATATTGCTGTTTGTAGTACTCTGCGTCTTCTTCGGTCAGAGCTGCTTCGCCCAACATGTCATAAGCATGGGTATAACCCTTGTCGCGATTATCCCTACTTTCTTTTAAGGCTTCTTCAATGGAGCGTCCTAATACGAACTGCTTGCCCATAATCTGCATTGCCGTATAGGTGGCTTTGCGAATGACTGGTTTGCCCATTTTTCGAACCAGGCGGCGGAATGCGCCTCTAGGCGTTTCCATTGGAATGCCGGTTGGATTGATTACACTGTTGGTTAAAGCTAATCCCCAGGTACCGGAATTAACTAACCAGGATGCACTTTGTCCCATATGCTTCTGCCAATCACCACCAGATAATTTATCCTGGATTAGCGCATCGGCGGTATAGGCATCCGGGACGCGTAGCAGAGCCTCTGCCAGACACATCAAAATAATACCTTCTTTGGTGTCCAGACTGTACTCTTGCAAAAACGCATCAACCACGCCGTTATCGGCGTTTTCTCTTACTTGCTCAACTAATTTAGCTGCGCGATCGGTAACCGCGCTAACCGTATCATCATCGGCAGGAACCAGCGGCAATAGCTCACGCATGTAAGCATCTTCGTCGACCATATAATTGTCGGTTATTGCCTGCTGCAAGGACCTTAGGTCCTCAGCCTGATGCTGTTTGGATAGCACCTCACTCGCTTTAAACATAGCATCTCCTGTAAAGCCAGGCCGAAGCTCGGCGTGCTTCCCCAACGATGGGAATCGGGCGCCAGTATAAATTACTTTTAGCGCCGGTAAAGACTTCTTTTGCTACTTCACGTTGCAACTTTTAACACCCCCTGTCAAGCCAGCGCAGAGAGGCTTTATATTGACCCGAGGCTAGCAAGCCTATACCTTTATCAGCACACCTTTCAGCACTGGAACATCATTTATGTCGCACGAAATGTCGCAAGAGTTAGAGCTCAAATTAATGATTGAGCCTAAGCAACGCGAAAATGCCTTGCAAACATGCCGTGATATAGCGCAAAACTTTTCAAAACAGCTTGATTATCAAGAGCTTGAACTTGAAAACGCCTACTACGACACGAGCGACTTACGTTTGCGGCAGTTTGATATGGGGTTACGTATCAGGCGCTCAGCGGATCAACTTGAACAAACAATAAAGTTGGCCGGTCGAGTGTTAGGAGGGATGCATGAACGTCCCGAATACAATGTGCCAGTGCTCGAAATGTCACCAGATTTAACCCTATTTGAAGAAGATATATGGCCTGATGACTTCCCGGTATACGACATTCAACGTGACTTACAGCAGTTATTTGTTACTGACTTTACTCGCCACCGGTGGATATTGCCCAGCGCGGACGGTCAAATAGAGTTGGTTTTAGATCTGGGTCAAATTAATGCTAACGGCGAAACCCAACAAATTGCTGAGATTGAGTTGGAGTTACAAGGCGGGGATGTCGAAGATATTTATTCCCTGGGAGAACAAATTGTCGAACAACTTAATGCCCGCATGGGATCGCTGAGTAAAGCAGCCCGAGGTTACTTATTGGCGGGGCGCAGTGTTTTAGAACCTTTTGTACAGACTCATTTTGTGGCAGTGAAAGCCGAACAAAGCCTAGCTGAAGCGCTCTACCGGTCACTTGAGTATGGCTTACGGCACTGGCAACATAACGAGGCCTGTCTTGATAATCATGCCAATGTGCGAGCCGCTCAAGGAATGGCCGACGGAATTTATTTGTGTCGGGCAGTGCTAGAACAACTGCAACGGATGGAAGTGGACATTGATGGTCTGGCGGAGCGACTGGGTCGTGTGCAAACTCATTTAACCTGGTTGAAACGTTTTGAGGGCTTAGCAGAGCTGACTGCTGAGGATGGTGCTTACCATCGGGCGTTAAAGCGCTATAGCGGTTTATACGAGTTGCTAATGGATAACCAACAACAAGTGGTTCAGTTGCATCAGCTAGTAGAGCAAGTCCATTCTCATGACTACCAGTTACTATTGCTGGATCTGTCACGATTATTAATTGCTCGTCCGCAAACCGAGGAATTGCAGCAACCTTGCGAGCAATGGGCAACCACTCTGCTAAGAGACGATTGGCGCGAGGTTCAGCAAGAATTTGCAGAAACCGAAGACTTGAGTGAAGAGCGGTACCTCAAATTGTTACCTAAGCTGCAGCATAGCCTGATGTTGGGCACCTGTTTTGGTATGCTATTCGATCCGGCAACGCGCGATAACTTCCGTTCCCCCTGGCAGGATTTGGCTCGTGGTATCCGAGAAATCACGGCTCTGCATATTTTGCACGAGATGGTTAAAAACAGTGATGATTTCAACGATCAAAAATTGATTGAATGGCAGCAGGTACAGCGAGAGTCGCTGTTAAAAGCGTTGGAATATTCTCGAAAAGCGGCACTGAAAAGAGAACCCTACTGGCAAGTTTAAATGGCGATGAAAAACTTACTAAAAGAATCTCCACAAACCGATCTATTGCAGTCTTCGCAGGCTATTTGGGAACGCATTGAAGAACGTCTGGACAGTGTTGTCGACGACTCAGAATGTCGTCATTTAGTGGCAAGCAGCGACTTTTTTGCGCAAACCATGGAGCGTTATGGACAAGCGGTTATAGAAACATACCAGCAAGCGCTTGAAGCCAGTGACTATCGCTCGTTAATAACGGCAAAACTGAACGATTGTAGCTCGGAGTCAGAACTAAAAAGAACGTTGCGACAGTTTCGCCATGCCTGTATGGCGGCGCTACTTTGGCGGGAGATAAAAGGTCAGCTGAGTTTGTCTGATTCGCTGGCACACTATACGGCGTTGGCCGACGCCTGCGTTGCAGCAGCCTTAGCGTGGAGTACAGAAAACCTGAGCGATCGCTTTGGGTACGCGCTGACTGAGAATGGCGAGCGACAACCACTGTTGATCCTGGGGATGGGCAAACTAGGCGGCAGGGAGCTTAATTTTTCCTCTGACATCGACTTGATTTTTTTCTACCCTGAACAGGGTGAAACAAAAGGCGGTAAACGTTCTATCGAAAATAGCGTTTACTTTACCAAGCTAGCCCAAGCTTTGATTGCTGCATTGGATGAACAAACCGCAGACGGCCAAGTGTTTCGGGTTGATATGCGGTTACGACCATTCGGTACATCAGGACCGTTAGTGGCAAGTGTTAATGCGCTTGAACATTATTACCAGGAGCAAGGGCGCGACTGGGAGCGCTATGCCATGGTAAAAGCCCGAGTGGTTAATCAAGACTCGGCTTATGCCCAGGATTTCTATCAATTAATACGACCCTTTGTCTATCGTCGTTATATCGACTTTAGCGCTATCGAGTCGTTACGCAAAATGAAACTGCTGATTACTCAGGAAACCCGTCGTCAGGGTGCTAAAAATAATATAAAACTTGGCGCAGGTGGCATTCGGGAAGTGGAGTTTATCGCACAGGCTCACCAGCTCATCCGTGGCGGTCAGCAAAAGTCACTACAAACTCAATCGTTGTATCAGGCTTATAAAGAAATAGAACGTTTAGATTTGATGCCTGGGCCAACGGTTAAACAACTGATAACGGACTACGAATTTTTGCGCGTGGTCGAACACCGTTTGCAGCAACTGAATGATGAACAAACCCAGCAGTTGCCCGACGAAGAACTGAGGCAGCAGCAGCTCTGTTACTTGTTAGGTTACGACGATTGGTCAACTGTGATGACCGACGTTACCGCAGTGATGAAACGTATTCATGATGAGTTCCAGCAGGTAGTGGGAGCGCATTCGGAAGAAGACGAAGAAGAGCAGGGCCTGCAAGTACTTTGGCAGGATATGCTTGAGGACGATGCGGCGCTGGAAATTTTGACACAGGAAACTGACGCAGACGTCGATACTATTTGGCATCAGATTAAAGACTTTCGGCTAGAAACGCGGAAGCGCAGCTCTGGACCCAGAGGACGTTCCGCTCTAACCCGCTTAATGCCCTTGTTGTTACGCCAGATTTTGCAGCAACAACATCCGGTTCAGTTGCTGGATCGGGTGCTTTCGGTGATTCGAGCGATTATGAGTCGAACGGCCTACATTGAATTGCTGGCGGAAAACCCAGGCGCTCGTGAGCAGCTGTGTAAATTGTGCGCAGCCAGTCCCTGGATATCAGAAAAGTTAGCGCTCCACCCGATGTTGCTAGACGAACTTATTGACCCACAGCAGCTCTACCAACTGGCGGATCCTGATGACTATCCAGGCCTGCTACGAGATTACCTGGTCCGCATCCCGGAACAGGATATGGAACGGCAGATGGATGCGTTGCGTCAGGCAAAACAAGCATTGCAGTTAAAAATTGCAGCAGCCGATATCAGCGGTGCTCTGGAATTGATGAAAGTAAGTGATCACTTAAGTTACCTGGCCCAGGCCGTTATTGCCGAAGTGGTGACCATGGCGTGGGCACAGTTGACGCAAAAACATGGTGCCCCAACCGGACGTTCGATTGATGATACCGGTTTTGCCGTTCTCGGATATGGCAAGCTGGGTGGCCTAGAGCTTGGTTATGGCTCCGATTTAGATTTAGTTTTTGTATGTGATGCCGATTATCAAGCGCAAACCGATGGCCCGAAGCCGATAGAAGTACAACAGTTTTATTTGCGCCTCGCTCAGCGGATTTTACATTTGTTCACCACCCGTACTGTCGCCGGCGTGCTTTATGATGTTGATTTACGATTGCGGCCATCGGGCCAGGCCGGGCTGCTGGTGACTCAGGTAAGCTCCTTTGTACGCTACTTGCGGGAGGATGCATGGACCTGGGAAGTGCAGGCATTAGTAAGAGCTCGGTGTGTATATGGCAATCACTATCTGTGCGCCGAGCTAGAGGACATACGGCAGTCGATGCTGTCGCGGCCGCGCGATCAAGAAGCGTTAAAAGAAGATGTGCTGAGCATGCGCAAGAAAATGCGTGACCACTTAGCATCAAAGCCAGCGGATACCGAACAGCAGAGCTTTGATCTTAAGCAGGATCGCGGTGGTATTGCCGATATTGAATTTATCACTCAATACCTGGTGTTAGCTTATTCTGATGAATACCCCGAGTTATGTCGCTACAGTGACAACATACGAATATTGACAGTTGCCCAAGAGCTACAACTGATTCCCGAGGTTGATGTGCAAAATCTGATCAATGCGTTTCAAATTTTTCGTTGCGAAAGTCATTCACTGGCGCTTCAGGGTGAAAACGTATTGGTGCAACACGATTTAACCAATGAGCGGCAGGCTGTTTTAGAATGCTGGCGACGACTTTTTGAGTAGCTTAATCGTAATAGCTGGGCATGTCTTTTTCGGGTCGGGTTTTAAACCGCCGGTGTACCCAAAGATATTGAGTCGGAGCTTTTAAAACCGCCTCTTCGACCAAGCTATTAATATAAGCCGCATCAGCTTTGTCATCACCGCTCGGGTAGCCTGTTAATGCTGGCTCGTAATAAACATCGTAGCCGCTACCGTCATCGCGGCGAACACAGCGACTGACCAGCACATTGCAATTAGGATGCTGCGCAAATAACGTGGTTCCGGTGGTCGTTGAGGCGTCTGCAACATTAAAAAAGGGGACAAACTCAACCCGTCTGCGGCCATAGTCCTGATCGGGCAAGTAACCAGCTATCTCGCCTTGTTTAATGGCATTAAGCATGCCTTTAACGTCACGTCTTTGAATCATATATTTATTGGAGCGACCACGCCCGCGTGTCTGCAAGAACTCCATGACAGCGTTATTGTGTGGGCGGTACAAACCAACAGCAGGCTTGACCAGTCCATGTAGCCGGGCATGAACTTCTAAACTTAAGAAATGAAACAACAGCATTAACACGCCCTTGCCATCTTTTTGCGCATTGTCTAAGTTTTCTCTGCCGTGAACATGCAGCTTGCGTTTAATTCGCCAGTTAGGCCACCACCAGGCAATACCTATTTCAAAATAGGCGATACCGGTATTTTCCAGATTCTTGGTGACTAGCTGTTCAATTTTTTCGGCTGAGTAGTCGGGAAAACACAGCTCTAAATTGCGTCTGGCAATGTTGACCCGGCGTGGCATGGCTTTCTTAAATAGTCGCCCCAGACCTTTGCCAAGCAGCAGTTGCAGACGGTATGGAAACCAGGAAACCAGGTATAGAAAAAGTACGCCCAGCCAGGTTAGCCAGAACTTAGGGTGTAGAAAATAGAGTTTGAATTTCGGCTTTTCGATCACGGTATGTTTTTATAACCAGCTAAGTTTTTCGGCATACTAGCACAAAAATAAAAGGCATCGTGAACAGACCTGTTACGATGCCTTTGTTACGCCATTTAAAAGAGTGTTTTAGTCAGCGGCTGTGCTGTCAACATTTTCTGATAGGCTGGCGTTTATCGAGTCTAAGTCGTTTGGAGTTAAGTCACCAATGGCTTGCTCTAAAGCCAGACGCTGGCGCACGTATCCGTAGCGTGCTTCGGCTAAATTACGACGCGCATTAAACAGATTACGAGTACTGTTTAATACGTCAACGATGGTACGGGTACCCACTTCAAAACCGGCTTCAGTTGCTTTTAAGGCGCTTTCTGCTGAGGTTACCGACTGTTGAAACGCTTTAATGCTAGAAATCGATGCATTGACATCATAAAAGGCGTTACGAACCTCACGCTCTACCGTGCGCTGAGTTTCTACCATGGTCTGACTGGAGGCAACGTAGTTGTCGCGAGCCTGTTTTGTTTGAGCTGAAACTCGGAAACCGGAGAAAATCGGTACACTGACGTTAAGTCCAATTGACTGATTATCCAGTCGTGGAGGATTGGTGGTCCGGTTAAAGCCGGCGCCTGTGGTATCGGTTTCGGTATCAGCCGTAGAATATTGGGCTGATAATGAAACGGTCGGATAGTGGCCTGTTTGCTGCAGCCTGATTTGCTGGCTAGCGATGTCGACTGAAACCATGCTCTGCATTAGGCTTAGGTTGCCATTCTCTGCTTTTTTGACCCATTGCTGGATGCTTGCGGGAGTTGGCTCTGAAGGCGAAAAAGATTCAGTATTGAGGCCAGCGAGTGAATCAGGATACTGACCCGTGATTTCGCGGATGTTTTCCATCGCAATTTTAACCGCATTACGCGCCTGAATTTCCTGGGCGACTGCGGTGTCAAACTGAGCTTGCGCTTCGTGTACATCAGTGATGGCGGTTAAGCCGACAGAGAAACGTTGTTTAGTTTGTTCCAGCTGGCGTTCAATGGCGCGTTTTTCTGCTTGCGCGAAGTCTAAATCATCTTGTGCTTGTAATGCTCCAAAATAGGCATTTACCACTCGCAGCATTAAACTTTGAGCGGCATCGCGATATCCTACTTCGGCACGATAAGCCTGCTTTTCGGCAATATCGGCTTGCTTCCATGTACTCCAGTCAAACACACTTTGGTTTAGAGTTAGACCAGCATTCCAGCCTGTTCGTTCGGAATCGAGTGTGACGTACGCATCCTGCGTCTCGAAATAGGTTTGTGATTCAGAAGTCGACTCTGAATACCCGAGTGAACCGGTCACCTGAGGCCAAAATGCTGACTTTGCGATATCAATATTTTTCTGCGCAGCGTCGCGTTCAGCGGCAGCGCGCAATAATGCAGGATCGTTTTTAGTAGCAAGTTGATAGATTTGAGCCAAATCGTCGGCGCTTGACGTAAATGTAACTGCGGAAAGTGCTAAACCAACAGTTGCGGACAGTAAATGCTTTTTCATCGTTTGTTATGTCCCGTAGCTATAATTGAGCAATTGACGAATATTTTACATACAGTGCTGAATGAATACCAGTTTAACCTGAGATTGATGTAACTTTAAGCGAAAGATGGTTTCAGATCACGCCTAAGTGTAACAGAATGTATGTTTATCGATGAATTGAACGAGAAATACGATAATAAGGATGACTGTGAAGGCAAAATTTCATAAAAAAGATGTACAGGTTGAAAAACGAGAAGCGTTACACAAAGGCTTTCTTTCTATTTTTCGTTACAGACTGCAGCACCGACTGTTTAATGGGGGCTGGAGCGAGACGATCGATAGGGAACTGATGGACCGCGGCGACGCGGTGATGGTTATTCCTTACGATCCAAAAACTAATGAGCTGGTCGTGTTGGAACAGTTTAGGGTCGGTGCAATGGAAAATGAGCACGGCCCTTGGTTGTTTGAATTTGTTGCTGGTATGTTCGATGCTGATGAGTCGGCCGAGCAAGTGGCCGAGCGAGAACTGATGGAAGAGGCTGGGCTAAAGGCCGAGCAACTGCAATACGCGTTAAGTTATTACTCGAGCCCCGGCGGCACTAATGAACGCCTTAGTATTTATATTGCCAAAGTAAACGCAGCTGATGCCGTTGAGCTAGGCGGTATTGCAGAAGAACATGAGGACATTCGGGTGAGCCGAATAGACTTTAATGAAGCAATTAGAATGTTAGAAAAAGGATATTTTAACAATGCGGCAAGCGTGATTGGGCTACAATGGATGCAGTTGCACACCGAACGATTATTTAACGACTGAGGAGAGTGGCTTGAACGGACAAAAGCAGTATGTAGTTGATGTTGCTGCATTGCATCAGTTGCATGAACGCAACTACGCAGGGCTAGTAAACCTATTGCCTAACTCTGCAGATGTTCCGGTCACTATTCGTGCCGGTCAATTTCTTATGTTCGAGCTGACCATTAAAAGCGAGTCACGTTATACTACTGACGTTGATATTGTTCAGCAGCCCAGTCATTGGGCTGCAAATTACTTACAGGCTAGCCTGGAAGTTCGTTTATACCACGATGTTCGCATGGCAGAGGTCATTGCTAGTCAGGGCGTTAGACGCTTGGCCGTGCATTATCAACAACCTAACCAGGATATGCGTCATCGTGATGAAAAATTTCAGGTTAATCAGTTTTTGGCGGACTGGCTGACGCTTTGTCGAGAGCAGGGTCAGGTAAGAGCGGCGGTTACCGATAAATTTATGCCGCATGGCTTCAAATAAGAAGCTGATAACGGTACATTGATGGCAGCCATTCGGCGTCTATAACAATAAAGCGCTAAGCGATAATAACAGGAACTCATGACAGACTATAAATCCGATTCAATAGAAGTGCTGAATGGGCTGGAGCCTGTGCAGCGCCGACCGGGAATGTACACCGATACAACCCGACCTAATCACCTTGGCCAGGAAGTTATTGATAATAGTGTGGACGAAGCGCTCGCTGGCCACGCTAAAACTGTTACCGTTATCTTACACCAGGATCAGTCACTTGAAGTGTTAGACGACGGACGCGGAATGCCCGTTGATATACACCCTGAAGAAAAAGTTCCCGGGGTCGAACTGATCATGAGCAAACTTCACGCGGGTGGCAAATTCTCCAACAAAAGTTATCAATTCTCCGGTGGCTTGCACGGGGTTGGAATCTCGGTTGTTAACGCACTGTCGAAACGGGTCGAGTTGACCATCAAACGTGATGGTAAGGTCTATGAAATGGCCTACGAGAACGGTGACAAGGTCAGTGAGCTGGAGGTAACGGGCAGCTGTGGCAAGCGCAACACCGGCACCCGGGTTCATTTTTGGCCAGACACCAAATACTTTGATGCGCCGAAGTTTTCGGTGACTAAACTGCGCCATTTGTTGCGCGCGAAAGCGGTACTCTGTCCAGGCCTGACCATTCAGTTTAAAAATCATGTTGATGAACAAGAGGACAGTTGGTTTTATCAGGATGGTCTGACCGACTATTTAATTGAAGCAGTCAGTGACATTCCTACCCTACCAGAAGAGCCTTTTGACGGCAGTTTCTCGGGCCAGACCGAAGCCGTTGACTGGGCAGTCACCTGGCTGCCAGAAGGCGGCGAAGGGGTTAACGAAAGTTACGTTAATCTAATCCCAACCGCTCTTGGTGGCACCCACGTTAATGGTTTGCGGCAGGGTTTATTAGAAGCAATGCGCGAGTTCTGTGAGTTTCGTAATTTATTGCCGCGTGGCGTTAAATTAACCCCCGAAGATGTCTGGGAACGCTGTAGCTATATCCTGTCGACCAAAATGCAGGACCCGCAATTTGCAGGACAAACAAAAGAGCGGTTATCGTCGCGTCAATCGGCAAGTTTCATCTCGGGCATTGTAAAGGATGCTTTTAGTCTCTGGTTAAACGAACACACCGAACAAGCCGAAGCATTAGCAGATCTGTGTATCTCTAATGCGCAACGCCGACTAAAAGCCAGCAAAAAAGTGGTGCGCAAAAAAGTCACCCAGGGCCCAGCATTACCCGGCAAGCTGACTGACTGTAGCAGTCAGGAGCCGTCGCGTAGTGAGTTGTTTCTAGTCGAGGGTGACTCAGCCGGCGGTTCGGCCAAGCAAGCCAGGGACAGAGACTTTCAGGCGGTAATGCCGCTGCGCGGTAAAATTCTTAATACCTGGGAAGTTGAGCCCGACCAAATTTTGGCGTCGCAGGAAATCCACGATATTTCAGTTGCAGTGGGAGTGGACCCCAACACGGTTGACCTGGACAAGCTGCGCTACAACAAAATTTGCGTATTAGCGGATGCTGACTCGGATGGTCTGCATATTGCGACACTGCTGTGTGCCTTATTCGTAAAACATTTTCGGCCTCTGGTGGAGAACGGTCATATTTTTGTGGCGATGCCTCCGTTGTATCGTATCGATGTCGGCAAAGACGTTTTTTATGCTCTGGACGAGGACGAAAAACGCGGCATTTTAGACCGTATTGAAGCTGAAAAACGCAAGGGTAAGGTTAATGTGCAACGCTTTAAAGGCTTAGGCGAAATGAACCCGTTAACGTTGCGCGAAACGACTATGGATCCGAATACTCGTCGCCTTGTTCAGCTGACCATAGATGACGCAGAGCAGATGGAAGAACTAATGGACATGCTGTTGGCTAAGAAGCGTTCTTCAGATCGCAGAGCCTGGTTAGAAAGCAAAGGCAATATGGCCGATTTGGCTGAGCTGTAACGGAGATTATAAATGTCGACGGAAGTTACTGAACAGACACCGTTAAGCCGCTTTACCGAAGAGGCTTACCTAAATTATTCCATGTACGTGATAATGGACCGGGCACTGCCGCATATTGGCGATGGCTTAAAACCGGTGCAGCGACGTATTGTCTATGCGATGTCCGAACTGGGTTTATCAGCACTGGCGAAATATAAAAAATCAGCGCGTACCGTTGGTGATGTGTTGGGTAAGTTCCACCCACACGGCGACAGTGCTTGTTACGAAGCCATGGTGTTAATGGCTCAACCTTTTTCCTATCGTTATCCCTTGGTCGATGGGCAGGGCAACTGGGGCTCCCCGGATGATCCTAAATCGTTTGCAGCAATGCGTTATACCGAAGCAAAGTTGTCACGTTTTAGCGAAGTTTTACTCAGCGAATTAGGGCAGGGCACCTCCGATTGGATACCGAACTTTGACGGTACCATGAAAGAGCCTAAAGTCTTGCCTTCGCGACTACCGCATATTTTGCTAAACGGTGTGACCGGTATCGCGGTGGGTATGGCAACGGATATTCCACCGCATAACGTGCGTGAAGTCGCCAATGCCTGTGCTTTATTACTGGATAAACCCAGTGCCGACTTGGATCAGGTGATGGAGCATTTACACGGGCCTGATTACCCGACGGATGCAGAGATTATTACCCCCGCGGCGGATATCAAAAAGCTGTATGAGAGCGGTCGTGGCACCATCAAAATGCGCGCTAAGTATTTTATGGAAGATGGGGAAGTGGTTATTACCGCACTACCGCATCATGCGTCGGGCGCCAAAATTCTGGAGCAAGTAGCGGCTCAAATGCAGGCTAAAAAGCTGCCGTTAGTGTCGGACTTACGTGACGAATCGGATCACGAAAACCCAACTCGGCTGGTGGTTGTCCCACGCTCGAACCGAGTCGACGTAGAACAGTTGATGGCGCATTTATTTGCTACCACAGACTTAGAAAAACAATATCGGGTGAATCTGAATATTCTGGGTCTGGACGGCCGGCCTAAGGTTAAGCCGCTAGTCGGTATTTTAACTGAATGGCTGCAGTATCGACTGCAAACGGTTACTCGCCGCCTGCAGTACCGGTTAGACAAAGTGATGGCGCGGCTGCACTTGCTCGAAGGTTTGCTGATTGCTTACCTGAATATCGACGAAGTGATAGAAATTATTCGTTACGAAGATAAGCCCAAGCAAGAGCTGGTCAAGCGCTTTGGATTAAGTGATAAACAAGCTGAAGCGATTCTCGAATTAAAACTTCGCCACTTAGCCAAATTGGAAGAGATGAAGCTAAAAGGCGAACAGGACGAGTTAGAGAAAGAACGGGAAAAGCTGGAAACTTTGCTGGGCTCTGATCGTCGCTTAAAAACCTTGATTAAGAAGGAGCTATTAGCGGATGCTAAAGCTTATGGCGATGATCGCCGCTCGCCACTGGTAACCCGCAGTGAGTCAAAAGCGCTAACAGAACGAGAGCTGACCCCTGCTGAGTCAGTGACGGTAGTGCTGTCGAAAAAGGGCTGGGTACGCAGTGCTAAAGGGCATGATATCGATGGCGAAAAGTTAAGTTATAAATCCGGCGACAGTTTTCTGGCATCGGCCGAAGGTAAAAGCAATCAACCGGTGGTGTTTGTTGATTCCTCCGGGCGCAGTTACTCGTGTGAAGCACACCTGTTACCGTCTGCACGCAGTCAGGGGGAACCGTTGACCGGCCGCTTCAATATTGTCGGTGGTGAATCGGTTGAACATGTTTTAATGGGCAAAGAACCGCAACACTACTTATTAGCGTCTGACGCCGGTTATGGGTTTGTGTGTCAGTTTAATGATTTGGTTAGCCGTAATAAAAACGGGAAAGCTATTTTAACACTGCCAACTGGTGGCAAAGTATTAGCGCCAATAACGGTTAACGACGTTAATAACGATAGTGTGGTTGTCGTCTCCAATGAGGGCAGAATGCTGGTGTTCCCGGTTGCTGATTTGCCGCAGTTGAGTAAAGGCAAAGGTAATAAACTGATTAACATTCCGGCGTTACGAGCTCAAGGCCGCGAAGAATACGTAGTGGCACTAGCAACGGTACCCGAAGGCGCTGTGGTGACTTTACAGGCTGGTAAGCGCAAGCTGACCTTAAAACCATCAGATATTGAACATTATCGTGGTGAGCGCGGACGTCGTGGCAACAAGCTTCCACGTGGCCTACAGCGAGTAGATGCTATTACTGTTGAGAATGCTGCAGAGAAAAATGAGGTGGTTGAGCCAACGGATGACGACTGATCGGACGTTTATCAGCATTAAAAAAGCTATACTAGCGGGACTCAATAACAAGGAGAAAAGATGTTAGCTGCGTTTCGCTGGTTATTATTAGGGGTATTTGTTGTTCTTTTTGGTATTGGTGGCTGTTTGTTTTGCATCTTACGGCCATTCCATCGCAACAATACCTTTATATGGGCACGGGTTTTTGGTTGGGCGACCCGCATATTGGGGCTGAAACTTAGGGTGAAAGTACATTCTGATGTGCCTAACGGAGGGCCCTATGTCTATATATGTAACCACCAGAACAGTTGGGAAATATTTACGATAGCGGCAACTCTGCCGCCTAATACGGTCACGGTAGGGAAAAAGAGCCTGCGCTGGATACCGTTTTTTGGATGGCTGTATTGGCTGGCTGGCAATATCCTGATTGATCGCAAGAACAAAGGCAAAGCACACGGCACTATTGCGCAAACAGCTACCGCAATAAAAAAGAGAGATATTTCGGTGTGGATGTTCCCTGAAGGAACACGTAGTAACGGGCGTGGCTTGTTACCATTTAAAAATGGTGCTTTTCACACTGCGTTTCAGGCTGGCGTCGATATCGTACCGGTGTGTGTGTCTAACTTACATGATAAAATCAAAATGAACCGGTGGGATAATGGGGAGCTCCGAGTAGAGTTTTTACAACCGGTTAAAATAGCTAATTTTCGCAAAGAAACTCTGCGCGATTTAAGCAAACAGTGCCATCAGCAAATGGCGCATAAAATTGCTGAACTTGATAAACCACAGCAGTCAGAGAAGGAAAATGCATGACGGTTAATTTAGATGAGCTATTGCAACAAAGTCAGCAAACCATTGAGGCTCTGATTGATGATGGTGCTGACCCGTCGCAGCTTTATGAAATAGAGCACCATTTAGCCAGCCAGGACTTTACTAAGCTGGAAAAAGCGGCCGTCGAGTTGGTTAAAGAAGGCTACCACGTTGATGATGCTGATGAATTTGAAGACGAGCAAGGTCAGCGCTGGTTCGCATTTGCAGCTTCAGTCGATGTTGAACTGGATGAGGCTGTATTAGCTCGCCAGGTCCGAGAAGTCGCAGCGATAGCCAACGAGTGCCAGGTCGACTACGATGGCTGGGGAACGCTGCTCGACGACGAATTTGAAGAAGAGTAAAACAGAAGCGCTATTATAGCGCTTCTATTTTTTCCAGTTGCTCTTTCAGCTGATCAACCAATTCCTCAGCCTCTTTTTGCTTTTCACGCTCTTTAGCAATTACTGCTTCCGGCGCTTTACTAACAAAGTTTTCATTGCTGAGCTTGCCGCTAACGCGCTGCAGGTCTTTTTCCGCCTTTTCTATTGCTTTAGTCAGACGTTTAAGCTCTGCCTCTTTGTCAATCAGTCCCGCCATCGGAATATGCAGCTGCAGGTTATCGACTAAGGCTGTCATACTCGCAGGCGGCTCTTGATCGTCGGCTAAAAACTCAATCGAATCTAACTTGGCTAAGCTGGCTAAAAAGTTTTTATTCTGTTCAATTCGGCCAGTCGCTATTTGGTCAGCATGAGACAGTAACAGCGGCAGCGATTTATTAGGTGATAAATCCATCTCGCCACGAATGTTACGCACTGCAACGATAACCCGTTTTAGCCACTCCATATCTTGCATTGCCTGTACGTCGGTACTTTCTGTAACCGTCGGGAAAGGCTGCAGCATAATGGTCTCGCCACCTATGCCGGCTAATGGTTTAACACGCTGCCAGATGGTTTCGGTGATATAAGGCGTAATTGGATGCAACAAACGCAACAGCTGCTCTAACACTGAAACGAGCGTATGCCGGGTGCCACGCTGTTCTACTTCAGTACCGTTTTGTAGCACTGGCTTGGTCAGTTCAAGATACCAGTCACAGAATTGATTCCAGGTAAATTCATAGGCAATGGAGGCCGCCATATCAAACCGGTAGTTGTCCAGTGCTTGACGGAACTCTTTTACCGTTGCGTTAAAGCGAGCAAGGATCCATTGGTCAGCCAGGGACAGAGACATGTCGCCGCCTTTAGCTCCGCAGTCGTGCTGCTCGGTGTTCATTAACACAAAGCGGCTGGCATTCCACAGCTTATTGCAAAAATTACGGTAGCCTTCCAGGCGCTTCATATCCCAGTTAATGTCGCGGCCAGTCGAGGCAAGTGCTGTTAACGTAAAGCGCAGGGCATCAGTTCCATGCGCCGAAATTCCCTCAGGGAATTGCTTACGCGTGGACTTTTCGATTTTCTCACGCATTTTAGGCTGCATCAGGTTGGCGGTGCGCTTGGCCACTAACTCGTCTGCACTAATACCGTCGATCATGTCCAGCGGGTCTAAAACATTGCCCTTAGACTTAGACATCTTTTGACCTTCTTCGTCGCGAATAAGGCCAGTAACGTACACCTTCTTAAACGGAACTTGTGGTTGCCCTTGTTCATCTTTCATAAAGTGCATGGTCATCATGATCATGCGGGCAACCCAGAAGAAAATGATATCAAAGCCGGTGACCAGCACATCCGTAGGGTGGAAGGTCTTTAAGTCATCGGTTTTTTCCGGCCAGCCGAGGGTCGAAAACGTCCATAGTGCTGATGAGAACCAGGTGTCCAGTACATCTTCGTCCTGAGTTAAAGCGATATCGCCAAGGTTATTCTGCTGGCGCACTTCTTCCTCGTTACGGCCAACATACACATTGCCGTCGTTATCATACCAGGCAGGAATTCGGTGACCCCACCATAACTGGCGAGATATACACCAGTCCTGAATGTCACGCATCCAGCTAAAGTACATATTTTCGTACTGCTTTGGTACAAACTCGATACGGCCGTCTTCGACCGCTGCGGTCGCTTGCTCCGCCAGGGGAGCGGCGCGAACATACCATTGATCGGTTAGGTGAGGTTCAATAGGAACGCCGCCCCGATCGCCATAAGGCACCTTGTTGGTGTGCTTCTCAGTTTTTTCGAGTAAGCCATTACTATCAAATTCTTCAATTAGCTGCTTGCGAGCGTCGAACCGGTCAAGGCCTGCGTATCGCTCAGGCAGTTCGCCATTAAAGCCATTGAGTTCAGTTAGCTGCTCGCCGGTACTGGTATAAAGGCCTGCTTTTGCCAGTACGGTGGCGGTGTCGTCAAACACCGAAATCATCCCCATTTGGTTACGCTTACCAACTTCGTAGTCATTAAAGTCGTGAGCAGGGGTAATTTTAACGCAACCGGTACCAAATTCTGCGTCTACGTAGTCGTCTGCAATAATTGGAATACGGCGATTAACAACCGGTAGCTCGACCTGTTTTCCGACTAAGTGACGGTAGCGCTCATCGTCCGGATGCACAGCAATGCAAATATCGCCCAGCATAGTTTCTGGTCGGGTGGTTGCAACCACCAGGTAGTCTTTACCGTCCTGAGTTTTTGCACCCTCGGCCAGCGGGTAACGCAGGTGCCAGATAAAACCTTGCTGTTCTTTATTCTCTACTTCCAGGTCAGAAATTGCAGTCTGTAGCTTGGGATCCCAGTTAACCAACCGCTTGCCGCGGTAGATTAGGTTGTCTTTATGCAATTGCACAAACACTTCGCGGACCGCTTTTGACAGCCCTTCGTCCATGGTAAACCGCTCGCGATCCCAATCGACAGAGTCACCGAGGCGACGCATTTGCTGGGTTATCGTGCCGCCAGACTCGGCCTTCCACTCCCAGACTTTATCGATGAACTTGTCACGTCCCAGCTGCTGCCGCGATGAGCCTTCAGCAGCGAGTTGTCGTTCGACCACCATCTGAGTGGCGATGCCGGCATGGTCAGAGCCCACTTGCCACAATGTATTACTGCCGTCCATTCGCTGGTAACGGGTCAGTATGTCCATAATGGTATGTTGAAAAGCGTGGCCCATGTGCAAGCTGCCGGTGACGTTCGGTGGTGGAATCATAATGGAGTAGGAGTCACCTTCGCCACTGGGCTTAAAGTAGCCTTTTTCTTCCCACTGCTGGTAGAGGTTCTCTTCAATGTCTTTAGGGGAGTACGTCTTGTCCATAATGACCTTATTTCTGCTCTGGATTTAAAGGCTGGGTGTGCAACTGACACCCATTGGCCCGATAGTGTTTATAACGCTCGCGAGCGAGCTTTTTGCCGGCGTCATCGCTGGGCACAACATCAAATACCGTTTGGCTTTGTTGCGCCTGCACCGGTACTTGGTCTGCTAAGTTCAATAAAACATAGCCAGGCCGACGCTGAATGCCACTTGCTTCCGGCCAGCATAATTCAACAGGTACGCCATTGGCCGGGCCCTCGCCGTAGAGGTTATGCGGTATAAAGGCGTCTGCTGGCCGCTGCCATAACAGCTCGTCGAGGGCCTCGGCGTGAGTCTTATCGCGGCCCCAGACCCGAACTTTTTTGTGCTGCCGAAAAAGGTCCGCAATTCTATCGCAAATCAGGTTGTTTTGCTCGCTTTCGTCGACATCCGGCAGTAAGAAAAAAGTAACGTTTGGCATATCAGTCGTTAGCTTCTGAACTGTTGCAACGGTTGATCAAAAATTGCGTCAGTAAAGGCACCGGACGACCGGTCGAACCTTTATTAGCGCCACCGTTCCAAGCGGTGCCGGCAATATCCATATGTGCCCAAGTGTATTTTTTAGTAAAACGCGATAAGAAGCAGGCGGCGGTAATGGTGCCTGCTTCTTTACCACCTAAATTCTGCATGTCGGCAAATGGGCTATCAAGTTGTGACTGATATTCATCCCATAATGGCAAGCGCCAGGCTTTGTCACCACTTTGCGCTGCCGCATTGAGAATTTCGCTGGCTAGCGGGTTATGCTGACTTAAAACGGCCGATGCGTGGGAGCCTAAAGCGACCACACAGGCGCCGGTTAAGGTGGCCATATCAATAACCAGTTCCGGCTCAAACCGTTCGACATAAGTCAGTGTATCGCATAACACCAGTCGGCCTTCCGCGTCAGTATTTAAAACTTCAACGGTTTGTCCACTCATGGTAGTCAGAATATCGCCCGGGCGATACGCTTTGCCGTCTGGCATGTTTTCGCAGCCCGCCATAACTCCAATAACATTAATCGGCAGTTGTAGCTCGGCGAGCGATTGCATAGCACCAATAACGCCAGCGGCACCCCCCATGTCGTATTTCATCTCATCCATATTGGCAGATGGTTTGATTGAGATACCACCCGAGTCGAAAGTCAGGCCCTTGCCGACCAGAACAATCGGGGCTTGGTCGTCTGGCGCGCCGCGGTAATGCATCAAAGTGAGCACTGACTCGTGATCTGACCCACGACCAACAGCTAAGTATGCGTTCATACCCAGCTCTTCCATTTCTTTTTCCTCAACCGTGGTCACGGTTAGGTTGTCAAACTGTCCGGCAATTTCCTGAGCTTGTTCGGCAAGATAGCGAGGAGTGCAAATATTCGGTGGCATATTGGCCACATCACGACAGCGATCCATGCCAGCTGCAACGCCTAAACCGTGTTGTACAGCTTGTTCGCCAATAGCCAGTTCTTTGCGGCTCGGCACATTAAAGATTAATTTGCGTAACGGTCGGCGTGGCTCTTCTTTTTTAGTTTTTAATTGATTAAAACTGTATATAGAAGCACGTGCGGCCTCAACGGCCTGGCGTACTTTCCAATAAGTGTCACGGCCTTTCACATGCAGTTCGCTTAAAAAGCACACTGCCTCCATCGAGCCTGTCTCGTTAAGTGTATTGATAGTTTTAGCAATAATTTGGCGGTATTGGCGCTCGTCTAACTCGCGCTCTTTGCCACAACCTACCAACAGCACTCGCTCGGCTAACACGTTAGGTACATGATGCAATAGCAGGACCTGGCCCGACTTGCCTTCGAGATCCCCACGGCGCAATAGATTACTTAAGTAGCCCTCGCTGACATTGTCTAATTGCTCGGCTACTCCTGAAAGTCGACGTGGCTCAAACACTCCAACGACGATACAAGCAGAGCGTTGTTTTTCCGGGTTACCACTTTTTACGCTGAACTCCATGAAAAGGCTCCTGTTTCGATAGGGCTAAAGGCCTGCTATAGTTTACCTAAAGCATAAATTTGTTGTTAAAATAACAAGTTTACTTAAAAATCACAGCTATTCCAGTAAAAACCAATGTTAAGAGTTGAGACCAGTGCGCATTTTTAAATATTTAATCAGCGAGACGTTTAAATCTCAGCTCGCCGTTTTGTTTATTCTGATGACGATTTTCGTCAGTCAGAAGTTTGTGCGTGTGCTATCTGACGCGTCTGAAGGCGATATTCCGGGAACCATCATTTTTCAGTTGTTATCGCTGAATCTGCCAGCACTGTTGTCATTGATTCTGCCGTTAAGTTTATTTTTAGGAATTCTGCTGGCGCACGGCCGTATCTATGCAGACAACGAGATGACGGTGTTGCATGCCTGCGGAGTCAGCGAGTGGTACGTTACCCGCGTAACGTTGGTGGTAGCGCTTATTTTGGCGCTGGCAACTGCGGCGTTAACCCTGTGGGCAGTCCCCTGGGCTCTGGATCAGGAGCAACAAATAGAAGATAAAGCTCGCTCGGAGACCGGCTTAACCGCACTGATACCCGGCCGCTTCCAACAGGCTAGCAACCAAAAAGCCGTGATTTTTGTGCAGCAGCAAACAGATAACGGGCAGCTGGATAAGGTGTTTGTCGCCCAACACCAGCACGAGCAGGGCGAAATACAGTCCGGTAGTGTGGTTATGGCCGATACCGGCCGAGTGATCACTGAAACGTCGGGTTCACAGTGGCTGGAACTAAATTCCGGTAAGCGCTTTGCCGGCGACGGAGACAGCTATCAGTTAATGACTTTTGACAGTTATCGGTTGCAGATAAAAGAACAACCGGTGAATGAGCAATTGCGTAAACTTGAAGCTTACAGCACACCAGAGTTGTTGCGCGAGAACAGTACAGCCGCTATCGCCGAATTTCAGTGGCGGGTTGCCATCCCACTGGCAATGCCACTGCTCACTTTAATTGCGGTACCGTTAAGCCGGGTCAACCCAAGGCAGGGGAAATTCGCCCGGATGGCGCCAGCATTGCTGATTTACCTCGGCTATTTTTTACTGCTAATGGCGGCGAAATCGGCTATTCGTGATGGCGTAATTCCGACCAGCATTGGGTTATGGTGGATTCATATAGGGCTGCTGATTTTCGGCATCATTTTAATTGGCAAAGGTCGCCCAACGGGGCTGAGAGTATTAGCGAGTATGCGCTGGGGGCGTAGTTAATGTTTGGAATTTTAGACAGATACATTGGCATTACCGTCCTGCGAACGTCGTTATTAAGTTTAGCGGTGCTGACTGGGCTGTCATCACTTATTCGATTTGTCGAACAGCTAAAATCCGTCGGTCGGGGCAACTACGAAGTGATGGACGCCGCTCTATTTGTCTTTTATAGCCTGCCACGCGATATTGAAGTTTTCTTCCCAATGGCTGCATTGTTGGGGGGGTTAATTGGCATGGGCATGTTAGCCAGTAATTCTGAGTTGGTGGTGATGATGGCTGCGGGCCGGTCGCGGCTCAATATAATCACTGCTGTAATGAAAACCGCAATCATTATGATGGTAGCGGTTATGGCCATTGGTGAATGGGTGGCGCCGCCGATGGAAGCAAAAGGCCGCCTGATCCGTGCTCAGGAGATTTCCGGAGGGAGCTTAATATCGGCGCAACGTGGTGTCTGGGCTAAAGATGGCAACAACTTTATTAATATTGGAGAAGTGCAGGACACCGGTCAATTAAACAGTGTGCTTATTTATCAGTTTGATGGTGAGCAACAGTTAGAAACAGTCACTTATGCGCGTTCAGCGGTGTTTCAGGATCAAAGCTGGCGGTTAAATCAGGTAACCGTAACTGAATTGCTGGAACGAGAAATCATTGAGCGCTCGGTACCCTCGAAGACATGGCAGTCGTCCTTAACGCCCGATAAATTAGGTGTGGTGACGGTCAAGCCCGAATCGCTATCGATTAGCGGCTTAGTGGATTACCTGACTTATTTAGAGAGTAACCAGCAATCGGCGCAGCGTTATGAACTGGCGCTTTGGCGTAAACTACTGGCACCAGTAACTGTAGCCGTGATGTTGCTGGTGGCTTTGTCGTTTATCTTTGGACCGCTGCGCTCGACCAGTATGGGAGCAAGAATCTTGTTAGGTGTAATTACGGGTTTCGGTTTTCATGTCACTAATGAGATTTTTGGGCCATTGGCTCAGGTTTACCAGATTCCTGCGGTACTCGGTGCGCTGTTGCCAAGCCTGGTGTTTGCCGGCCTGGCGGTCTATTTTATGCAGCGAAAAGGTAACTGATTTAGAGATCCTGCCAATAAAATAGCTGGTTGGCTTCTTTTGATAATACCACCAGCTCGGTTCCGGCAACATAGTCTTGCAGCGCTCGACGGTTTTTAAAATCGAGTAACATCCATAGCGAACCTAAGCCTGCCAGACAGGTCAGTAAACGCAGCAGTGTTTGTTTTAGAGTAAGCTTACTACCGTCCCGGTTTTGCAATTTTAAACGCCAGGCTCGCATACCAATAGTTTGACCTGAGCTGCGCCAGAAATAGCCGAAAAAACACGCCAGTACAAGTAATAGATAAATGCCAAACCAAGGGCCTTGCGTTAGCCATGCGGCATGGTCAAAGTCTTCAGTCAGTGTTATAAAACTCATCGTTGCCAGCGCGCCGGCAACAGCCAGCGCGATAGCAGAGGCTAGCATGATGACCGCGGCTGCAACCAATAAATCATAAACCCACGCGGCTAAACGCCTTAAAAAACCTGCACTTGGGAAACTTGCGTGTAATTTTTGAGCTTCAGTAACCATAATGTTGAAGTAATCGTGATCAATTTAATGTGACGTCGATGATAGCACGGTGTTTATCAGCGGGCAGCAGGAAACCAACTTGCTGGGGGATTTGGTTAAGGAATCAGCAGTTGAGCAAAAAGCCGTTAAATTTCTTTAATAATTGCTTGATTAGCGCAAACTCGCGAGTATAATCCATCCCGTCACCAAATATGACATCCCATCTTTAATGCCGAGGTGGCGGAATTGGTAGACGCAGTGGATTCAAAATCCACCGCTGGTAACAGCGTGGGGGTTCAAGTCCCCCCCTCGGCACCAAGCTTCTGTTTTAAGTCAGTTTTCATCTTAGCCCATCGCGGCAGGTTTCGTCCGGATGCTCTAGCTCAATAGTGGTATGGCTTAATTGATATTCAGCTAAAGCTTCGTCAATACTTCTTTTTAAAGCATCGCGTTCTTTTACCTCGAGGTTTTTCGACAGCACCAAGTGCGCCGTTAGTACATGTGATTCGCCGTCAAGTGACCAGAAATGAAGGTGGTGCACGCCCGAGACATGGGGTAGCTGCTGTAATGAGTTGGCGACGTTTTTATAGGTCTGCGCATCGGGTGTGGCCTGGATAAATAATTTTATGGTCGCTGTTAAATTGCGAAATACATTCAACAAAATGAATACTGTAAATGCGATAGAAAGTAGCGGGTCAATAATTGGCCAGTCGACAAACAGCAGCACGACACCGACGATAAGTACCGCAACCCAACCTAAAACGTCTTCTAATAAATGCCAGTTAATGACGCGCTCGTTTAGAGTTTGGCCTTGGGAGAGCTTATAAGCGGCAAAGCCATTAACAGCAATGCCGAGTATGGCCAGCGCTATCATGCCATCAGCCACCGGCATTTGAGGATCCCAAAGCCTTGGCACCGCGGTAACGAGTACCCATATTGAGCCGGCAATTAATACCACAGCGTTAATAAAAGCACCGACTAGATTGAGTCGTTTATAGCCATAGGTGTAAAGGTGATTGGCTTGCTTGTTACCGAGTTTGTTTAGAGCCCATGCAAGCCCTAACGAGAGGCTGTCGCCTAAATCATGAACGGCATCGGCGAGGATCGCAGTACTATTGGTCAGAATACCACCAATAAACTCGATAATGGTAAACACAAAATTAAGCAAAAAAGCCCAGCCCAGGCGTGATGAAGGCATATCTTTCGAATGATCATGACCGTGGTGGTGTCCCATGATAAATTCCTTATCGCTTCTGAGCGTTACTGTGTTTAGCTACTGATCCTTTCTACAGATTTAATTTTGAATATCCAAGATGTTTATGAAAGGCTTATCAATAATCTCATTATGATTAACTTTTTAAAAGGTAAAAACACGTGCAACTCCCTTTGTATCAAGTCGATGCGTTTGCAGAAAAAGCGTTTGAAGGTAATCCTGCGGCAGTGGTACCACTGACTTCGTGGTTAGCCGATGAAGTACTGCAGGCAATAGCCGAGGAAAATAATTTATCGGAAACCGCCTTTATTGTTCCTGGTAACGAACACTTTGAGCTGCGCTGGTTTACCCCAGCTGCCGAGGTAGATTTGTGTGGCCATGCGACTCTGGCCGCTGGGCACGTCGTTTTTCAGCATTTGAACTTTGAGCAGCATGAGGTGCGTTTTCAAACGCGTAGTGGACAATTACAAGTAAGCCGCACAGAACAAGGCTTAATGATGGACTTTCCGGCAACAATGCCGAAAGCGACTGCAACACCAGCCGCTATCTCTGCGGCAATTCCCTTTGAACCTGTTGATGTCCTACTTGGCTTTGATCATATTGTGGTGCTGGAAAATGAAGAGCAGGTCAAACAGCTAAATCCTGACTTTAGCCAGCTGAAGCAGCTAAGCTCGCGGGGTGTGGTAGTAACGGCCAGGGGCCAGGATTACGATTGCGTCAGTCGTTGTTTCTACCCGAAATTAAATGTTGCAGAGGATCCGGTAACAGGATCTGCACATTGCCAGTTAGCGCCTTACTGGGCTCAACAGTTAGGCAAAACGACAATTAATGCTCGGCAGCTTTCTGCAAGAGCCGGCACAATGAGCTGTGAAGTGCTCGGTGACCGAGTTAGATTATTCGGTTCTGCGGTAGATTACCTGGTCGGCACGATAAATATCTGAGTGATATCAACGAAGCGGGTTGCAGGTTCGACCAGTAACTCCCATACTCAATCAGTCAACGAATGAGGTAGTATCGTTTTCATAATAACAAATGTTCGATAAAAGAACGGGCAAGATAAAGGAATAAGACGATGAATTTGCCGAAAAAAACATTGCTGTATAAGGGAATGCTGATGGCCGGAGTCGTTACTCTGGCTGGCTGTAATTTTGATAACGACGTGCCTGAATATGAGGCTCCACCAGTTGCTGAGGAGCCGGACTATAGCAGTCCACTACCAGATCAAGAGCCATTGTCGACTTTTGACGACGACGGCCAGCTCCAGGCTGACATCTCCTGGACTACCTATGGCGTGCCTTATGTCACTGCTGATAACCTGGAAAGTATGGCCTTCGGTGTGGGTTATGCCTACGCTCAGGATAACCTCTGTATCCTGGCTGATCAGATAGTAAAATTTAACTCACAACGTTCACAGTTCTTTGGCCCAGATAACCCGATTGGTTCGGGAAATAGTCAAAACCTTATCGACGACTTTGGATTTTTAGCATTAGGGATCCGCGATAACGCTGAACAGGGCTACGATAGCTTAAGTGAAGAGTCACAGGCACTGTTAGAAGGGTATGCGGCGGGCTACAATAAATATCTGGGCGATACACCCACAGCGAGCCTCGACCCTCAATGTGCCGGACAACCCTTTGTGCGAGAAATTACCCCAGTAGACGTGCTCACCTATGCGCAAGGCGTGGCGTTGCTGCCAGGTGCCAGTAACTTTACCGGCGCAATTTTCGCTGCCGCACCTCCGGGTGAAGACTTTTCTCCAACGCCGGTGATGTCAAGCGACCAGACCGCCAGTATTGATTTGCAGCCGGTTGCTATCGAAATGCCGGAAGCGAATCCGACAGAAATGGGTTCTAACGGCTGGGCTATTGGTCGTGACTTAAGTGCAACGGGGCAGGGGATGTTGTTGGCCAATCCGCACTTCCCACACACCGGTAATCAACGTTTCTGGCAGTTTGGTATTGAAATTCCGGGTGAACTAAAAGTGGCTGGCGGCTCATTATCGGGTATGCCGGGTGTGGTTAATATCGGCTTTAATGAAAACGTGGCCTGGACTCATACGTTCTCCACAGCTAACCGCTTTGTGGTTCACCAATTAGAACTGGATCCAGCGGATGATAATAACCTGACCTATTTGGTGGACGGTGAACCTAAAGAAATGACCACCAAAACTCATCAGATCCAAGTAAATGTCGGCGGTGGCCAGACTATTACCCTGGAGAAAACCAGTTATCACAGCGAATTTGGTGCAATTATCAAAGTACCAGGCTCGCCGATTACCTGGGGTGTTGACGACTTTGGTAAAGAAGTAGCGTACGCGATATATGATGCGAACTTGCCGAACTACGAAGTGCTTGACCATTGGCTGGCAATGAATCGTGCGCGTAACATTGAAGAATACCGTCAGAGCTATATTGATTATACCGGTACGGTATTCAATAACGCGATGGCAGTTGATGACGACGGCGATGCGTTCTTTACTGATGGTTCATCGGTCCCAAATATCAGTGATGACGCGCTAGCCGCGTGGCAGGACAACCAGCTACTGCAGGGGATTAGCTCGACTGCGGGCTTCCCGGTGATGCCAGGTAATTCGGCAATGTTCAAAGCCGATGGCAAGATGCCGTTTAGCCGGGCTCCGTCGTTATTACGGACTGACTTTGTGCAAAACTCGAATAACAGTTACTGGTTAACCAACCCGGCAGAGCCAATTGATGATGTCGCGACGTTATGGGGACCTACTGACAACGAGCAATCCTGGCGTTCGCGCTTGGGTCAAAAAATGCTAGCTGAAGGCGGTTCTGTTGATGGTAAGTTCACTCGTGAAGATATCGCTGAAAAACTGTTAAGTAATCGCAGTTTCTTAGCTGAAGAAGTGCTTGAACCGCTGTTGTCACTGTGTGAACGTCAGGGTGAACAGCCGGTTTCTACCGTTGCTGGGGAGCAAAACATTAAGCCAGCTTGTGATGTGTTGGCTCAGTGGGATGGCACCATGAACAAGGACAGCGTTGGTGCGATGCTATTCCGCGAGTTTGCAACAGAGTTTGCGAATGACCCGAAATGGACAGTGGACTTTGATCCTCAAGATCCACTGAACACGCCGCGCGGTCTGGCTAACAATGTGTCTGTGTTAAGCGATCTTGGTAACGCTATGGTGCGCATTGAGTCTCTCGGCTTATCAATAGATGCTCCGCTTGGCGAAGTGCAGTTTGTTGAGCGTGCGTTACCGACAGGGCAACCATCAGGTCAGCGGCTGCCTTGGGGTGGTGCAAACAATATTGAAGGTGGGTTTAATGTGTTCCGTGCCAATACCGGCTCCGACGGAACTATTTATCCGCGTTTGATTTATCCTGAAGTTGACGGTTCTAATCTGACTGAGGCGGGTCTGGGTTACCATATCAGCTACGGCTCAAGCTGGATGTTTACGATGGAGTTTACCGAGGAAGGGCCTCTAGCTCATGGCCTTCTGAGTTATTCTCAGTCGCGTAACATCTATTCTGATCATTATCTTGATCAAACTCTGCTGTATTCTCAGGAACCACAGCTAAGACCGATTTGGTTTGATAATGCAGAAGTTGAAGAAAATGCGATTCGTCAGGAAACTATCAACCTGACTACGGAATAACAGCTAGCGTTAATAAAAAAGCCTCCGTTGATGTAGCGGGGGCTTTTTTTATGCAATAGGAAGTTAACTGACAATTCGGCATAACAGGCGTATACTGTTGGCGAATTAAAAAGCAATAGTTTGCGAAAAATATAGGAACTTATGACTGAAACCAATAACAGTAGTCCAGAGTACGACGTTGAAATCCCTAGCCGTGAGCAACTGCTTAGCTTGGTAACAGAGCGTCCTAAACCGGTACCTTTTGATGACTTTATTAGCCATTTTAAACTTGATGATGAACGTCAGCAGGTTGGCTTAAAGAGACGTTTACGGGCCATGGAGCGGGACGGGCAACTGGTTTACAACAAGGCAAATTCGTATGGACTGCCTGAGCGGATGCAATTGATTCGCGGCCGTATTATAGGTCACAGAGATGGTTTTGGTTTTTGCCAGCCAGATGAGGGTGGTAAGGACATTTTTATTCCGCATCACCAAATGTACTCGGTGTTGCACGGTGACAAAGTGTTAATAAAACCGGCCGGCACAGACAATCGCGGGCGCCAGGAAGGACGAGTTGTAAGAGTAGTAGAGCCACGTAACAATGATATTGTCGGACGTTACTTTGTCGAAGATAATATTGGTATTGTGGTTCCCGATGACTCGCGCGTTAGTCAGGACATTTTGATTCCTGATAACGATAACATGGGTGCCCGGCATGGCCAGTTAGTGGTGGTCTCTATCACTCGACGGCCAAATAGAAGAACCAGTCCAATCGGTAAAGTTACCGAAGTAATGGGTGATCATATGGCGCCGGGGATGGAAATCGAAATAGCCATCCGCGAACACGATATTCCCAACGAGTGGCCAGAGGGAATTGATGAAGAGCTGGCGCAGTACTCAGAAGAAGTGCCTAAAGAAGCTTATGCCGGAAGAGTCGATTTACGCGACTTACCACTAATTACTATTGATGGTGAAGATTCGCGGGACTTTGACGATGCGGTTTGTGCGCTTCCAGAGGACAAAGGCTGGCGCCTGTGGGTCGCTATCGCCGATGTCTCTTATTATGTTAAGCCCGGCACGCAGTTAGACAACGAAGCGGTTAATCGTGGCAACTCTGTTTACTTCCCCAATAACGTTGTGCCAATGCTACCGGAGAAACTGTCAAATGGTTTGTGTTCTCTAAACCCTAACGTCGACAGACTGTGCATGGTGGCAGAAATTGAAGTAGGTCCTCGCGGTAAACTTAAACAATCGAAATTTTATCCCGCAGTAATGAACAGTCATGCACGCTTAACCTACAACAAGGTTAAGCAAATACTTGATGGCGATAAAGAGCTGCGCGAGCAATATAAAGATGTAATAAGCAATATCGAAGAGTTGCACAATGTCTATAAAGCGCTGGCGGCCGTGCGTAAACGTCGTTCTGCAATTGAATTTGATACTCAGGAAACGCGGTTTATTTTTAATGCTCAGCGGAAAATTGAGCGGATTGAGCCGGTTAAACGCCATGTCGCGCACAAGATTATTGAAGAGTGCATGATAGCTGCCAACGTTGTTACTGCGCGGTTTATCGAAGACGATGACGACGTTAACGCGTTGTTCCGTGTGCACGAGGCTCCTGCGGATGAACGGCTTACTAACTTCCGAGCCTTTTTAGCCGAATTAGGGTTAAGTCTGAGCGGGGGCGACAGCCCGACGCCGACGGATTACGGCAAGCTGTTGGAGGAAGTCAAAGATCGTCCGGATCACGAGTTGATAGAAACCATGTTGTTGCGCTCGATGCAACAAGCGGTTTATCAGCCGCAAAATGAAGGTCACTTTGGCTTGGCACTTAAATCATACTCGCACTTTACCTCACCTATCCGACGCTATCCGGACCTAATTTTGCACCGTGCAATCAAGTCTATTTTGCGCAAAAAAGAAGGTTCAGAGGAAGGTTTAAGCGGGGCCTGGAGCTACAGCGACAAACAGCTGGATGATCTGGGTGTGCATTGCTCAATGACTGAGCGTCGAGCTGACGATGCAACACGGCAGGTTGATGAGTGGCTTAAATGCGAGTTTATGCTGGATCATATTGGCATGGAATTCGAAGGCGTGGTGTCATCAGTGACTAACTTCGGGTTGTTTGTCAGGCTGAATGATTATCAGATTGATGGTTTGGTTCATATAAGCAACTTAGGCGATGACTATTACCAGTACGATAACCAGAAAGGCATGTTGATTGGTGAGAACACACGTACTATTTACCGTTTAGGTGATAATGTAAAAGTTCGCGTTAAAACGGTCGATCTGGATGAACGTAAGATTGATTTAGAACTGATTAATGCAGAGAGCCCAACGGGTAAACAACGTAAAAATAATAGCGGAAAAACCGAGCGTAAGCGTCAGCAAAAAGGTAATTCAAAGCCTCGCTCAGGAAAGCCTCGTAAGCGTAGTAAGAATAAAGCGAGCTCGTCCAACAAAGGAAGCAACAAGTCATGAGCCAAAAGGTCACAGTTTTTGGGCTTCATGCGGTGCGTTCGATAATTGATCATCATCCAGACCGCCTAGTCGAGCTGTATGTCTCAAAAGAACGTCAGGATGATGCGGTTAATGCCATTGTGGCGCAGGCCCATAGCATGGGTGTCAGGCCACAGTGGGTGCCCCGTCAGGCACTCGAAAAGCGTGCTGAAGGCGGCAATCATCAGGGCGTGGTAGCAACCGTTAAGCAGTTGCCGACGTTAACCGAGAGTGATTTCGCTAAGCTGATTGAACAAACTGACGGCACCCCATTGTTTTTAGTGCTTGATGGGATAACAGATCCGCATAACCTGGGTGCTTGTTTACGTACCGCGGATGCGGCAGGAGTGACCGCGGTGGTGGTCCCGAAAGATAAGTCAGCGCAAATAACCCCGATCGTTCGCAAAGTTGCCTGCGGGGCTGCAGAGACTATGCCGTTAGTTGTGGTAACTAATTTAGCCCGAGCATTGCGTGAACTGCAAAGTTTAAATGTCTGGATAGTAGGTACTGCAGGAGAAGCGACTCAGTCTGTTTATCAGGTTGATTACCGCGGCCCTACCGCACTTGTAATGGGTGCAGAAGGTAAAGGAATGCGGCGTTTGACCCGCGAAACCTGTGATGAATTGGTCGCTGTACCACTTGCCGGTACGGTGAGTAGTCTGAATGTGTCAGTGGCTAGTGGTGTCTGTTTGTTTGAGGTAGTAAGACAGCGCGATGGATCTTAAACGACGATTATTTCCTATTGCGATAGCGCTTACGTTAGTCGCAATGGTGTTTATCAGTTGGACACCTAATTGGGAGTCGGCTGAGTTTTTGCGTTCAGCAAAACCTTATGTAGCCTTTGATTATCGCTTTGAATCGGAGCAGACGCAGGTATTGCAAGATGTTGCCGACGATATTCACAACCGATTAGACGTACGCCATGAGTGGCACAACGTTGATGCGGATCAAGCACAATATGACGTGTTGATTCAGCTCCGACAAACGGAGCAGTCGATTCAGTTAGAAGCCTCTATCAATAAGAACGATAAACCCTTTGATCATGTTATTGTACGAGGCCAGTCAGAAGTTAAACACGAGCTATCAGAACGACTGGTAAAGCTGCTGACTAATAGCATTGAGACAGAGCACCAAACCGAAAATTCCTCACAAGACTAGTTAATCTAATTGCATTTTGCTGCGTTATGCGATAGTATCGCGCGGCTTAAATCAGCCACTGTATTTATTACTTTAGATTGAGTTCCTTGCTTCTATGTCAGTGCGGCTGAGCTGAAAAGAGGCTATACGAACCAAAAGGAAACTGTAATGCGTCATTACGAAATCGTATTTATGGTCCACCCGGACCAAAGCGAGCAAGTACCTGGCATGATCGAGCGCTACAGCGAAACGATCAAGCAAGGTGGTGGTGAAATCCATCGTTTAGAAGACTGGGGCCGTCGTCAACTGGCTTACCCAATCAACAAGCTGCATAAAGCACACTATGTTCTGCTGAACATCGAAGCGACTGCAGAAGTTGTGGAAGAGCTGGAAACTGCATTCCGTTATAACGATGCAGTATTGCGCAACATGATTATGCGCAAAAAAGAAGCGATCACAGAACCTTCTCCGCTGACCAAGCCGAAGGAAGATCGCAAAGGTGACAGTGAAGCCGCATAATGGCAAGGCCTTCACAGAGTAGTTTATGAATCGACTGCACATTACGGGAACGGTTTGCAAACCGGCAAAGCTAGAAACCAGTCCTTCAGGGATTGAGCATCTGCTATTAACGGTAGAGCACCGCTCAATGCAGCCAGAAGCCGGAATGAACAGGCAGTCATACGTAAAGCTACAACTCATTTTGAGTGGTGAAGGGTTACAACACTGGTTACATAAATTGACGGTGGGTAGTGAAGTACATGCAGAAGGTTTTCTGCATCGCCATGAAGACAACAATGGTTTGTCGCGGCTAGTTCTTCACGCTCAGCATCTAGAACAGATTTAAGGAGACCATCATGGCTCGTTTTTTCCGTCGCCGTAAGTTCTGCCGTTTTAAGGCAGAGGGCGTAAAAGAGATTGATTACAAAGACATCGCTACGCTTAAGAACTACATTACCGAATCTGGTAAAATCGTTCCTAGCCGTATCACTGGAACCTCTGCTAAATATCAGCGCCAGTTAGCTCGTGCTATCAAGCGTGCTCGTTATTTGTCACTGCTGCCTTATACTGATTCACATCAGTAAGATAGCAACGGTTCGAATACCAAGATTAGGGGTAGCGAAAAAATGAATATCATCTTGTTAGATAAAATTGCTAATCTGGGTGGCCTTGGCGACCAAGTTAGTGTTAAGTCAGGTTATGCTCGTAACTTCTTGTTCCCACAAGGAAAAGCGGTTCCAGCAACCAAGTCGAACATCGAATTGTTCGAGCAACGTCGTGCCGACTATGAAGCAAAACTAGCCGACCAGCTAGCTGCTGCTGAAGCTCGCGCGGAAAAAGTCAACGCATTAGACGCAGTAGAAATTGCATCTAAAGCCGGTGACGAAGGTAAATTGTTCGGCTCTATCGGCACTCGTGATATTGCTGATGCAATCACCGCTGCCGGCGTAGAAGTGAAGAAAAGCGAAGTATTGATGCCGCACGGAACTATTCGTGAAACTGGCGAATTCGATATCGAATTGCACTTACACGCCGATGTTTTTGCAAATGTCACATTAAAAGTAGTTGCTGCTGATTAATTTCTTGCGCACTATGTGATATTAAAAAAGCTGCCCTAGGGCAGCTTTTTTTTTAACAACCGATAAGGAGAGCGTTGATGAGAATTTTAACGTTGTTAGCGGGGCTTGTGTTGACGATGACAAGCTTTTACTCGTTAGCTCAGGAAAGCGTTGATAAAACCTTGGATGTAACGGCTGGAACGCGTGTTTATTTAAATAATGAACGCGGCAACCTAGAAGTTATCACGCATAAAAAAGATCAAGTGCGGTTAGTGGGCACGCTGGATGAGAAGGCGGAAGACTTAGTGTTTGAAGTGCGTAGCAACGGTGTTCGTATCGATGTTCGCACGCCAGAGCAAAAAGGCTGGGGTTCCGACAATAGTTCTGGATCTGACCTTACCTTATACATGCCTGAGAGCAGTCTGCTGAAAGTTGACAGTGTGTCGATGAATATCAATGCATCCAACCTGATGGGTGGTATCGATGTGACATCGGTCAGCGGTGATATCAATTTAGCAGGAGCAGAACAGCAGATTTTATTAAAAACAGTTAGTGGCAACATCGCTACCTCTGAATTGGCCGGTGATGTGACGATCGAAACGGTTAGTGGTGATATTGAAGACTTCGACAATAAATCCCCGGAAGGGAAATACCAGGCCGTGAGCGGAGATGTAACAATACGTTCATCAAAACTTAGAGTGTTTGAGTTGCAAAATGTATCGGGCAAAGTGAGCCTTGAATTGCCGGTTGTCGATCGTGTTTTGTTAAAAAATGTCAGTGGAGATGTTGAAGTATTAATGGGTCTCAGTGAAAACGCCAGGGTTGAAGCATCATCGGTAAGCGGCGACTTAAATATTCGGTTGAATGACCAAATTAACGCATCATTCGCAGTTAATTCGAGTGCTGGCGGTGACATAATTAATGGGTTGACCGATGCAGTGGCCGAACAATCGCGTTGGGGAGCCTCGGCGTCACTTGAGTTTCCGGTAGGAACTGGAGCGGCGGAAGTAAAACTACGTACCGTCTCAGGAACTGTCGAAATTAAACAGGATTAGCGCTATAGTAGGCGCGGTTAATTACCGGATAAAAGAGTAATAAAGTGCATGGCTGAACCAGCAAGAACAAAAGATAGGTCGGTTGAGGCGTTGCGCTCGGCCCCTCACTCTATCGAGGCTGAGCAATCGGTACTCGGCGGACTGATGTTGGATAACGATGCCTGGGATAAGGTGGCAGGTAGTATCATTGCCGAAGACTTTTATCACCGCGGCCATCGCTTAATTTTTCAGGCAATGCAAAAGCTGTCCGATAACAGCCAGCCGATGGATCTTGTTACTGTATCAGAGGTACTCGAGGCACAGGCAGAGCTGGATAAAGTGGGTGGCTTTGCTTACCTTGGTGAAATCTCCAAAAATACCCCTAGCGCCGCTAATATACTTGCCTATGCGAATATTGTGCGGGAGCGTGCTGTATTAAGAGAAATGATCGCAGCGGCGAATGACATCGCCGAATCGGGATATGATACTCAGGGGCGTAATAGCCAAGAGCTGTTAGACGAAGCTGAGAGTAAAGTCTTTCGTATCGCTGAGAAACGCACTAGTGCGACAGAGGGGCCCAAAGGTGTAGGCGATATTCTCGCGCGGACCGTTGAGCGTATTGAAGCATTAAGTAAAATTAAAAACCATAACGGTGTTACCGGTGTTTCTAGTGGTTTTCACGATCTCGACCAGATGACCGCGGGATTGCAACCGTCTGACCTGCTGATTGTTGCGGCGCGACCTTCTATGGGTAAAACCACCTTTGCTATGAATCTGGCTGAAAATATTGCAATGAATCAGGACAAGCCAGTATTAGTGTTTAGTCTGGAGATGCCCGCAGAGCAGATCATGATGCGTATGCTGGCCTCGTTAAGTCGGGTTGATCAAAATAAAGTACGAACCGGGCGACTAGAGGACGATGACTGGGCTCGCATCGCTTCGGTAATGAATATCCTAAACGACAAGAATAATCTCTATATTGATGATGCATCGGGACTTACCCCAACCGAAGTACGTTCCCGATCGCGGCGAATAGCCCGTGACCATGGTGGTTTGTCGATGATTATGGTGGATTACTTGCAGCTGATGACCGTGCCCGGCATGTCGGAAAACCGTACTCTGGAAATTGCTGAGATTTCGCGCTCGTTGAAATCTTTGGCGAAGGAGTTGAACGTGCCAGTGGTAGCCCTGTCTCAGCTTAACCGTTCGTTAGAACAGCGTTCTGATAAACGTCCGGTGAACTCAGACTTGCGCGAGTCCGGCTCTATTGAGCAAGATGCCGATGTCATCATGTTTATTTATCGTGATGAGGTTTATCATCCGGATAGCGCGGAACAGGGGCTAGCCGAAATTATTATTGGTAAACAGCGGAATGGGCCAATTGGTAAGGTCGAATTAAAATTTCATGGGCATCTATCGCGGTTTGACAATTATGCACGCGGCACCGACGACGAACGCTATTAAAGAAAAGCCTAGTTTTTACTAGGCTTCACTTATTTTGTCGAAACAAATCTCAATGTACGCTTTGCCCGCCAGGTGACTAAAGGGCATGATAATTCTGGGTCCCTCAGAGCGGTGAGAAATGGTGTGGTCTTTGCCAGAGACGACAATTGGTGTCGCCATATCGAATTCATAGCCGCTTTCGCCTAAGGTTTTCTTGGCACCGCCGGTGACCATGTTAGTGATCTCACCGACCATGTCACAGACTTCGTCATCAATCGATTCTGGCATTTCACCAAGCATTTTATGCATGATTTCGCAGGCCAGGTTTTCCTCGAATGAGATAGAAAACGAGCCTTTTACTTTAGGCCCTACCATACCAATAATTCCGGAGACATCACCACGCGCGTATTCATCCCTTTTTAGCTGCGGTTTCCCGGGTTTCAATTCCATTTGAGCCATCATTGACAGGACGTTTTGTAACGCCTGCAAAAATGGATTTACAAACTCAGCATTCATTAATAGTGCTTCCTTTATTGCTTAGTCTGATAAACACTTAACACCTTGATAGCGGCTGTCATTAGTTAATGTTACGCCATGGGTCTTTTCATCAGTTAAAAAATTTACGGTATTAACTTGCGCCGGAAAGCTTTCCATCAGCAATGAGTTACGTACCTTCCAGGCACAAAAATCTGGTTTTTCCTGAGCGAGCTCCTGATAAAACCATATGTTCTGAAAATCAGCCTCGAAGCCTACCCAGTTTAGCCGGACGTTTTGATCGCTACTGTCGAACAATTGAAAGTGCTTTGCAACCCACTTTCTTAACTTTTGCTCGGCAGCTGGTTGGTCTATACGAAAATCACGCCCAAATTGTTTAGTCATGGCGCGTTGAATATCGTGCAGAGTGTATTGGTGAACCACTTCAACGCTATTAGAACGGGAATTATAAGATATTTCCGTTAAACCAAAAAAGTACTTATGAGCAGCTGCCGGCGGCAGCTGCATCATTAGACCTGAGATGGCCAGCAACCAAAGAGCTTTACGATGCATCTTCAGCGTCGTCAGTTTTCAGTGGTTGGTTATAATCTTCCATCATACTCTTGTCATTATCATCACGCTTAAACAGTTCTATGCGCGATGGCACAGGGCGAGCCGGCCAGAAGTTATTCGACACATCAACATCAGCGGTTTCCCAATACGGGTCCAGCACGATTTCCTTGATGGTTTTGTCGCGAATAAATAACTTGCTGACCTGCTGCGGCGAACGGCGCCAGATTTCGGCAGGAATACGGACATGCTCTTTACTGCCGTCTTCGTAATGCAAATCCATTAAAATGGGCATGACTAAACCACCATGGTTGCTATAATCAATCACGTAAAAATTGCTGCCATTTTTCAGCATTTCTTGTTGCTCTTGATTTAAGCCGTTAAGTAACTTTTGGTACTTATTACGATCGGCATTGGTGACCGTGTATTCATCATTCTCGTTATAAAAATCCTGTAAATCTTCCTGCTGATGGATCTTATAGACGACATCCTGGTTGCGCATCGCAGTAATAGACTCTGGATCAAGGTCATCGACTTGTTCCTGCCATGCTTTTTCGATTTCCGGGTCTTGCGTATTGACGGTCAGTAAGTTGACCTTGTCTAAACTAATATCTACATGGTCGGTGGTATAAAACCAACCTCTGAAGAACCAATCCAGGTCTACACCGCTAGCGTCTTCGAGAGTACGGAACAAATCTTCTGGCGTCGGCCGTTTGAATTTCCAGCGCTGTGCGTATTGGCGGAAAGCAAAGTCAAAAAGCTCACGGCCGACAATGGTCTCCCGGAGAATATTTAAAGCGGTGGCAGGCTTGCCGTAAGCATTGTTACCAAACTGCAAAATAGACTCAGAGTTGGTCATAATGGGCATTTGGTTATCACTAGCCATGTAACTGGTGATATCACGTGCATCGCCACGCCATGATGGATAGTCAGGCTCCCAACGCTGTTCTGCTAAGAACTGCAAATAGGTATTAATACCTTCGTCCATCCAGGTCCATTGACGTTCGTCTGTATTTACGATCATGGGGAAGTAAATATGGCCAATTTCGTGAATAATGACTGAAATCAAACCGTATTTAGTGCGCTTGGAATAGTATTTCTCGCCGCTTTCCTCGTCTACGTATGGGCGCGGACCATTAAAGGTCAGCATGGGGTATTCCATACCACCGACCGGGCCGTTTACAGAAATAGCCACCGGGTAGGGGTAGTCAAAGCTATAGTCATTATAGGCGTCGATGGTGTGAATAATTGAGGCAGTAGAATACCTTTCCCACAATGGGTTACCTTCCTCTGGATAATACGACATAGCTAACACATCGGTGTCGCCTTTTTGATAACGCTGCGCATCCCAGATAAATTTACGTGATGAGGCCCAGGCAAAGTCGCGTACTTTCTCTGCTTTATAGACCCAGGTCTTAGTCTCGTCGGTGCCTTCTTTTTGGTTTTCTAGCGCTTCTTCTTCAGTAACTATCTTTACGGGTTTATCCGCGCTTTCAGCTTGTTCTAAACGCTCGCGCTGTTGTTCAGTTAAAACATCATCCGGGTTTTGTAAGACTCCCGTTGATGCAACAATATGGTCGGCAGGCACAGTAATAGCGACCGTATAGTCACCGAACTCCAGTGCAAACTCGCCGTTACCGATAAATTGTTTATTTTGCCAGCCCTCTACATCGTAGTAAGCCGCCATTCGCGGAAACCACTGCGCCATCTCGTACAGGTAGTTGCCGTCTTCTTCAAAATATTCATAACCGCCGCGGCCACCGAGGACATCCGCTTCGATAATATTGTTCTGCCAGCCGATATTAAAACTGACGCTATCACCATGTGCGAGAGGTTGTTCTAGATCGATGCGCATCATCGTATCGTTAATGGTGTAGGCCATAGGTTCACCACGTTGGTCGCTAACGTCGGTGATAGTGTAGCCTGCCGGAAACTCTTGCTGTGTTAGCATACTTTCCATTTGACTAAAGCTAGTGCGAGCCAGCTTATCACTGGAAGTTGCCCGAGTTTTAGGCCCGATTGAGTCTTTCTTAAAGCGGTTTTGATCCAGCTGAACCCATAAGTAGCGCAAGGTATCGGGAGAGTTATTGGTATAGGTTATGGTGCTGCGTGCACTGACGCTTTGCTGCTCATCGTTTAGCGTTATCTGAATGTCGTAGTCGACCTGCTGCTGCCAATACTCATGACCGGGAGCGCCGGATGCTGTGCGATAAACGTTGGGCGAGCGAAATTTGTCGTCGTTAAGTTGACGAAACTTGTCTTCGAAAGCCTGGCTATTAGCCGCCGCGCTAATGCTAAGCGTTGCGACCGCAAAGCCGACAAGGTGGCTTAATTTCATAACGGTTTCCTAATTGTTTATAGTTTTAATTGGCTGGTAAATCGTTTACTGCTACTAATGACATTTGGCGCATAAACCATGTGCTTCGATGGTTTGTTGCTGGACTAAAAAGCCCTGATCTTCCGCTTGATTCTGCAGTTCTTCGTAAACGCCATCGGACTGGATCTCCTGAACATCACCGCAAGAACCACAAATTAGCATTTGCACTGGATGTTGGTGGTCGAAATGCGAGCAAAGTACAAAACTATTCGACGAGGAGATTTTGTGAACAAAACCTTGCTCCTGGAGAAAGTCCAGAGCGCGGTAAATAGTTGGCGGTTTGGCGTTGGGTACCACCATTTTTAGTTGCTCTAACAGGTCGTATGCGCCTATTGAACCGGCTTGCTGCGCCAATATAGAAAACACTTCTTTGCGGGTACTGGTCATACGCGCTCCACGCTGCTGGCAGAGCTTTTCGGCCTTACGTATCAGACGTTCTGTTTCGGGCTTCGTCATAATAGCTTTCTTTACTTTAAGTGAGTGTTCATTGTAAAGCCTTTTCAAAGCCAGGCAACTGCTTTTCTGTTTAGACGTAATGAGAGTTGAAACAATATGCGGTATAATGACGCCTTTAATTGCGAGCCAAACTGGGTCTCTATGAAGTCGTATCCTTTTAAAACCTCAGTCGCCCCGATGCTGGATTGGACTGACCGGCATTGTCGGTACTTTCATCGTTTGTTAACACAGCAAACGATGCTTTATACCGAAATGGTAACGACAGGCGCCATTCTCTATGGCAAGCAGGACTTTCTTGCTTATCACGATAGCGAACACCCGGTGGCGTTGCAACTTGGCGGGAGCGAGGCTGATGCGATGGCGCGCTGCGCGGAATTAGCTCAGCAGCGTGGTTACGACGAAGTTAACATCAATGTTGGGTGTCCATCGGACCGTGTTCAAAACGGCAGTTTTGGTGCCTGCTTAATGGCCGAGCCGAGGTCCGTCGCAAGTTGTGTGAAAGCGATGAAGAAGGCGGTAGATATTCCGGTTACAGTGAAGACCCGGCTCGGTATTGATGAACAGGATTCGGACGCGTTTTTGTATGGTTTTCTTGATGCTGTGGTCGATGCCGGCGTCGATCAGTTGACCTTGCATGCTCGAAAAGCCTGGTTGAAAGGTTTAAGCCCCAAAGAGAACCGTGAAATTCCCGAGCTGCAATACGACCGTGTGTACGCTGCTAAAAAGCGATACCCCAGCGTTCCTATCGCGATTAACGGCGGGATTAAGTCTCTAGAGCAAGTTGTACAGCAACTGACTCAGGTCGATTCAGTAATGGTGGGTCGCGAAGCCTACCAAAACCCTTGGTTATTAACTCAGTTTGACGACCTTACTTGCGATTCTGTGATGCAACACCAGCCGCTGGACCGGGAACAAGTCGCACGTAAAATGATTCCTTATATTGCTGCTCATATCGCTCAGGGAGGTCGTGCCTGGCATGTTGTGCGACACATGCTCGGTTTGTTTCAGGCTCAGAAGGGGGGCAAAAAGTGGCGTCAGTATCTAAGTATAAAAGGTCCAAAAGCTCAACATGCGGAGCAATTGATAGAAGGCGCGATTAGTTTTAAAAACGATAGCGTAACTCAGTTGGCGGATTTGACTAACTGAATGGTTAAAACGGCTAACGGATTGGTTTTTATTCAAATAGTATTTTTTAAAATCTACCAGGAAGAAATATAAAACCTATATAAAACAGGGTTTTATAAAATAAATTGCGGTTGGCACAACCTTTGTATTAGTAACTTCGACTTAATCAATGAGTCGATACTAATAGTAAAGGAGATACCACTATGAAAGCTTTATTAATTAGCTCAGTTGCAGCTGCATCCATTATGTTTTCTGGATCGGCGATTGCCCAGCAAGCCGAGCAACAAACGTCCTCTTTCGTTGCTGAGCAGGTTGCTTCGATTTCGGTAGAACTGTTTAACGCAACCCAAACCACTGTTTTGCAATCACTGCAGAGTTGGGGCGAGCAGTTGCTAGCCGACGAAGCAGAGTCTACTCAAGTAGCGGCGAGCCAGTCACCTGAGCCGCAACAGCAAGCTCAGGCTATCCCTAAGAAAACTCAATAAAGTCGTTAAGAGGACATAACCATGTTTATAGGTAACTGGTGGATGGCCTGGTTAATGGCGCCGGTAGTAGGTACGTTAGTAGTCGGCGCTTTTATTGCTTTCAGCGCATCAATGGTGCGTCACAGTTAAACTTTTGCTAACCTGCTTGTTCGAATGATAAAACGCGGAGTTACCGAGGAATAAGCATGTTAAAAACAACGATAAAAGCGTCCCTGCTAGCGGTAATGGGAATTTGTGCAACGGCTGCGGTTAATGCGGACGAATATCAGGCAAGTGATAAGGCACAGCTGTTAGCCGATAAATACCTGATTGTTGATACGCACATAGATGTTCCATATCGAATTCACAATCGCTGGGAAGATGTGGCTCGCAGTACAGAGTCCGGTGACTTTGACTATCCCAGAGCGGTAAAAGGTGGATTGAATGTGCCGTTTATGGCCATTTATATCCCGGCAGAATATGAGCAGACGGGCGGTAGTATTCAACTGGCTCACGAATTAATTGACAGTATGGAAGCGCTCGTTGGCCGGGCTCCGAATAAGTTTGCACTGGCTTACAATACCGACGAAATTGCCGCCAATACTGAGCAGGGACTAATGTCGATTGCCATGGGTATGGAAAACGGCACGCCGATGGAAGGCGATTTAGATAACCTGCATATGTTTTATGAGCGTGGTGTCCGTTATATCTCTTTGGCGCACTCGCAAACCAACCATATTTCAGATTCATCCTACGATATTCGAAAACAATGGAACGGGCTCAGTGAGTTTGGCTTTGAACTGGTAGAGGCAATGAACAATGTCGGGATGATGGTCGATGTTTCTCATATTTCCGACGAAGCCTTCTATGATGTGATCGAGACAACCAAAGCACCAGTGATAGCGTCACATTCTTCGTTGCGTAAGTTTACTCCTGGGTTTGAACGCAACATGAGCGACGATATGCTGAAAAAGTTAGCTGAGAATGGCGGCGTGATACAAATTAACTTTGGCTCTTCGTTCGTAGCGCAGCAAGCCAACCGTTATCGTGACGTAATGAAAAAACGAATTGAAGCGGTTAACCAACAATTTGGTGAAGATAGCGAAGAAGCTAAAAAACGGGTAGCCGAAATAGAAGCGAACAATCCTTACCCATACGCCACGCTAGAGCAAGTGTTGGATCATATTGACCATGTAAAACAACTAATCGGTGTTGAACATATTGGTATCGGTTCGGATTACGACGGTGTGGGCGACTCACTGCCGGTTGGTCTGAAGGACGTGTCTACCTATCCGAACTTAGTTCAAGGGTTGCTTGATCGCAACTATTCAGAGAAAGAAATAGAAATGATTCTGGGCGGCAACTTTATGCGGGTCTGGAAGCAAGTTGAAGAATACAGCAGCGAACGTCCTTAACGTACAAAATGTTGACAAGTGGTCGTGGAGCTGTATAATTCGCGGCCACATCAAATTTCCCTGAATCGTTTTGATTCATAACTTTGATGTTCCACAACAGTCCCGATAGGGGACTGAATGGTTGACGTAGATAATCGCACCCCCGGTATGTGCCAGGGAGGTTTGCGTTTGTCTGTGCTCTTTTTTAAATGCTCTTTTATTGAGGCTTTGATTTTTTATGGCTAATCAAAGAATTCGGATTCGTTTGAAAGCGTTCGATCACCGTCTGATCGACCAGTCGACTGCAGAGATTGTTGAAACTGCAAAACGCACTGGTGCTCAGGTACGTGGTCCAATTCCACTGCCAACACGGAAAGAACGTTTCACCGTGCTGACTTCACCACACGTAAATAAAGATGCGCGTGACCAGTACGAAATCCGCACCCACAAGCGTCTGATTGACATCATGGATCCTACTGATAAGACCGTTGACGCATTAATGCGTTTGGATCTGGCAGCTGGCGTTGATGTACAAATCAGCTTGGGTTAAGTGGGCAGTAATAGGATTACACACGAGAGGTTTTAACAATGGCTATAGGTCTAGTCGGTCGTAAAGTAGGAATGACGCGTGTCTTCCAGGAAGACGGCGCTTCTGTTCCTGTTACTGTGATCGAAGTGTTGGCTAACCGCATTACTCAGATTAAATCTGATGACACTGACGGTTATCGTGCGCTTCAAGTGACCACAGGCGAGAAGAAAGCAAGCCGTGTTACCAAGCCTTTAGCAGGTCACTTTGCTAAAGCGGGTACTGAGGCTGGTCGCGGTCTTTGGGAATTTCGTCTGAAAGATGGCGAAGGTGAAGACTACGCAGTTGGTTCTGAACTGACTGTAGAAGTATTTGCAGAAACTAAGAAAGTGGATGTTACTGGAACTTCAAAAGGTAAAGGCTTTGCCGGTACCGTGAAGCGCTGGAACTTCCGTACTCAGGACGCTACCCACGGTAACTCTTTGGCACACCGTGCACCGGGTTCAATCGGTCAAAACCAGTCGCCTGGTAAAGTTTTTAAAGGCAAAAAAATGTCTGGTCAAATGGGTAACGAGCAGGTCACCACTCAATCACTTGAGTTGGTCCGTGTAGATGCAGAACGCAACTTGTTGTTGATTAAAGGTGCGGTTCCTGGAGCTACTGGTAGTGATGTTATCGTTAAACCTGCGGTCAAGGCGTAACGTCTGAGGAGAATGGTGATGGAATTAACATTGAAAGACGCAAAAGGCGCTCTTGAGGTTTCCGAAGCTACCTTTGGACGTGAGTTTAACGAAGCACTTGTCCACCAGGTAGTGGTTGCATACGCAGCCGGTGCTCGTCAGGGCACTAAAGCTCAGAAGACTCGTTCTGAAGTTGCAGGCGGCGGCAAGAAGCCATGGCGTCAAAAAGGTACCGGTCGTGCTCGTGCGGGAACTATCCGCAGTCCGATCTGGCGCTCAGGTGGTGCGACTTTCGCGGCTAAACCGCAAAGTCATGCCCAGAAAGTAAATAAGAAAATGTACCGCGGTGCCCTTAAGAGCATCGTGTCAGAATTGATTCGTCAGGATCGTTTAACAGTTGTTGAAAACTTCAGCGTTGACGCGCCGAAGACCAAGCAATTGGTTGAGAAACTGAAAGGTCTTAATCTGAACGACGTTTTGATTGTAACTAAAGACGTTGATGAGAACTTGTTCTTAGCATCACGCAACTTGCATAAAGTTGATGTACGCGACGTACAAGGCATTGACCCTGTTAGCTTAATCGCATTCGAAAACGTCCTGATGACAGCCGACGCAGTTAAGCAGCTTGAGGAGGTGTTATCATGATGCGCGAAGAACGTTTGCTTAAAGTGATCCTTGCACCTCACGTTTCGGAAAAAAGCACTGACACTGCTGAAACCAACAACACTGTTGTTTTCAAAGTAGCTAAAGATGCAACTAAATCCGAAATTAAAGCAGCTGTCGAAAAATTGTTCGAAGTTGAAGTCGAGAACGTACGTACCGTTAACGTAAAGGGTAAAACCAAGCGTACCGGTTTCCGTTTCGGTAAGAGAAACGACTGGAAAAAAGCGTATGTATCCCTGCAAGAGGGTGCTGACATCGACTTCGTTGGCGGCGCTGAATAACAGGAGGAATTATCATGGCTGTAGTTAAAAGTAAGCCTACATCTCCGGGTCAACGCCACAAAATTAAAGTCGTTGGTCAGGAACTGTACAAGGGCAAGCCTTACGCACCATTGCTAGAAAAGAATAGCAAATCAGGTGGTCGTAATAATAACGGTCGTATCACGGTTCGTCACATTGGCGGTGGTCATAAGCATCATTACCGTGTTATCGACTTTAAACGCAACAAAGATGGTATTCCTGCTAAGGTTGAGCGTATCGAATACGATCCCAACCGTTCAGCGAACATCGCTTTGGTACTGTATGCAGATGGTGAGCGTCGTTACATTTTGGCACCTAAGAACTTGAAAGCGGGCGACCGTGTTCAGTCTGGTTCTGATGCGCCAATCAAACCTGGTAACACACTGCCAATGCGCAACATTCCTGTAGGTACTGTTGTTCACGCGCTAGAAATGCAACCTGGTAAAGGTGCTCAGTTAGCTCGTTCAGCGGGTGCTTATGCTCAGATCGTAGCTCGTGATGGTGCTTATGTTACTGTCCGCTTACGCTCTGGCGAGATGCGTCGCGTACAGTCTGAAGGTCGTGCAACTATCGGTGAAGTGGGTAACGCAGAACACATGCTGCGTCAATTGGGTAAAGCTGGTGCAATGCGCTGGCGTGGTGTTCGTCCTACCGTTCGTGGTGTGGCGATGAACCCAGTCGATCACCCTCACGGTGGTGGTGAAGGCCGTACCTCTGGTGGACGTCATCCAGTGACTCCATGGGGCACGCCGACCAAGGGCTATAAAACCCGTAAAAACAAGCGTACTGATAAGTTCATCGTACGCCGTCGCAACAAATAAGAGTTGAGGATAAAACATGCCACGTTCTCTTAAAAAAGGTCCATTTATTGACCTTCACCTGCTAAATAAGGTGGAGAAAGCGTTGGAAGCCGGGGATAAAAAGCCAATTAAAACTTGGTCCCGTCGTTCAATGATTAGTCCAGATATGATCGGTTTGACGATCGCTGTTCACAACGGCCGTCAACATGTTCCAGTTTTCGTCTCTGACGAAATGATTGGTCATAAACTGGGTGAATTCGCACCAACCCGTACTTATCGCGGCCATGCTGCTGATAAGAAAGCGAAGAAACGGTAAGAGGTAGAGAGTGATGGAAGCAATAGCTAAACACCAATTTGCCCGCGTTTCTGCTCAGAAGGGCCGTTTGGTCGCAGACCAAATTCGCGGTTTGCCAGTGGAAAAAGCACTGGACATTCTGGCGTACAGCCCGAAAGCAGCAGCTGGCTTGATCAAGAAAGTTCTTGAATCAGCTATCGCTAACGCGGAACACAACGAAGGTGCGGATATTGATGAGCTGAAAATTGCTAAGATCTTTTTAGACGAAGGTCCTACAATGAAGCGTATCAAGCCACGTGCGAAAGGCCGTGCCGATCGTATCTTTAAGCGCACCAGCCACATTACTGTGGTCGTGTCAGATAGCTAGGAGATAAATTATGGGTCAGAAAGTACATCCTAATGGTATTCGCCTAGGTATCTCCAGACCATGGAATGCAACCTGGTACGCGAATACAAATGAATTTGCTGATAACTTGCACAGTGATCATCAGGTACGTAAGTTCCTGACGAAAGAACTTCGCAACGCATCAGTATCGCGCATCGTTATCGATCGTCCTGCAAAGAGTGTTCGTGTGACTATTCACACTGCACGTCCGGGTGTCGTTATCGGTAAAAAAGGCGAAGACGTAGAAAAACTGCGCAAGCAGGTTCAGAAATTGACAGGGTCTCCCTCTCAAATCAACATTTCTGAAGTACGTAAGCCTGAGCTGGATTCTCAGCTTGTTGCCGACAACATTTCCGGTCAGTTGGAACGTCGTGTAATGTTCCGTCGCGCGATGAAGCGTGCTGTACAGAACGCTATTCGCCTAGGTGCTAAAGGTATCAAGGTAGAAGTTAGCGGTCGTTTAGGCGGCGCTGAAATCGCACGTACTGAGTGGTATCGTGAAGGTCGAGTTCCACTGCACACTTTACGTGCAGACATCGATTACTCGACGTCAGAAGCGAACACCACTTACGGTATCATCGGTGTTAAGGTCTGGATTTTCCGTGGTGAAGTTCTAGGTGGACTGCCAACTGAAGAAAAGCCAGCTCCTAAGCGCGGCAAAAACCGTAAGTAAGGAGAGACGATAATGTTACAACCTAAGCGTACAAAATTCCGTAAGGTTCACACAGGCCGCAACCGTGGTCTGGCGCAGTCTGGTAACAAAGTCAGCTTCGGATCGTTCGGTTTGAAAGCGACTGACCGTGGTCGTATGACCGCGCGCCAGATAGAAGCAGGCCGTCGTGCGATGACTCGTCACGTTAAGCGTCAGGGTAAAATCTGGATACGCGTATTCCCAGACAAGCCAATTACCAAAAAGCCATTAGAAGTTCGTATGGGTAAAGGTAAAGGTAACGTCGAGTATTGGGTAGCCCAGATCCAGCCAGGTCGTGTACTTTACGAAATGGACGGTGTTTCAGAAGAATTGGCACGTGAAGCGTTCCGCCTTGCGGCACGTAAACTGCCTTTCAAAACCACTTTTGTGACTCGGACGGTAATGTGATGAAAGCAAGTGAACTGAAAGAAAAAACCGTTGAGCAGCTGCAAGAAGAATTGCTGAACTTGCGTCGTGAGCAGTTTAATCTGCGCATGCAAGCGGCAACTGGTCAGCTGAATCAGACTCACATGATGAAGCAAGTACGTCGCGACATCGCGCGTATTAAAACCATCTTAAACGATAAGGCAGGTGCGTAATGTCTGAAGAAAAACGTATTCGTACTCTGCAAGGCAAAGTTGTCAGCGATAAGATGGATAAGACCATCACTGTAGCTGTAGAGCGTCGTGTAAAGCACCCGGTCTACGGTAAGTACATCTCGCGTACAACTAAAGTACACGCACACGATGAAGAAAATCAGTGCAAAATGGGTGATCTCGTGATTGTTCGCGAATCTCGTCCATTGTCTAAGAATAAGTCTTGGGCACTGATGGAAATTGTTGAGCGCGCTACTGTTGTCTAATAGCAGATAACGTACTGTTAACAAAAAGGCCTCCTTATGGAGGCCTTTTTTTTGATCTAAATAATTTAAATAGCGGTATTATTCATAAACTTATACTAAGCTAAATAACGGATGAGTTGTTATGGTAATTGTTAGTTAGCTTGTTTACGTGCACTTTACTATAAGGAGTTAGCACATGTCGAAGGGATGGATATTAGCCGCATCAGTGCTGGCCGCATCGCCCGCGATTGCGGCCGCGCAGCAAGACGAACAGAGTGTTCAGGCAGAAATAGAAATGCTTAAGAAAAAGCTGTCCGAATTAGAACAACGTTTGGCTGAGCAAGAACAACAAAAAGAGAAAATGAAAGAGCGTCATCAGCAGATGATGACAAAGAAAGAGTATCAGGGCGAAACTAAAAAGGGAAAGTCCGGTGCTACTCGAGCCAACTCTGCTGACTCTGGAGTGCACGCGAAACTCGCAAAACTTGAAGAAAAAACCGAGGAGAATCAAAACTGGCCAATCAAAGTTCATGGCGCTGTTCGTTTTCAGTATGAATATAACAATTATGATTCAGACAATGAAAACCGCACCGGTGACTTAGACTTTGATATTTTCCGGTTAAACTTTGACGGTGAAATTGGCGATGTCATTCTATCTGCGGAGTATCGTTGGTTCCACTACATGGATGTGGTTAAACATGCATGGTTTGGGTATAACTTTACCGATGAATGGCAGGCTCAGGTTGGGGTCGTTAAAGTGCCTTTCGGCAACATGCCTTACAACTCGCACAGCTATTTCTTTAACTCTACTTTCTATGTCGGTTTAGAAGACGAGCATGACAACGGTGTGAGAGTTCTTTATCGCGGTGATGACTGGCATTTTGATATTGCTTATCACAAGTCTGACGAGCAAGGCGGGGTAGATGGCTCTACTAGTGACAGAACGGCACGTTACAACTACGATACTGTCGGTATCCGATTGCCTGGGCAGGGCGCTTACGACCAGCCCGGAGTACCAATTGGGGAAAGCAACAGCTATGCATTAAGAGCGGCGCGGATATTTACCTTTAGTGAAGATGAAAATCTGGAGGTAGGTCTTTCTGCGCAGGGAAATAACTTTTATTCGGGGGCCGTAGCTGATGAGTTTGCCTCTGCCCAACAGTTTGCGAACCAAAATGTGGGTAACCGCTTCGCCTGGGGCGTTCATGGTAACTATAATAATGGGCCGTGGAATGTGCAGTTACAATACGCCGATTACGACTATGACCTAAAGCTGGATAATCGGGGTGTCTACATGGGTGCATACGCCTATTACGACGCGATTCCTACCGAAGCGAAAATCTATACGGGCAACGTGGCTTACACTAAGTCGGTCGATATAGGTCCTATTACCAGCCTGACCTTTTACAACGACCATAGCATTATTACCGATAAAGCCGGCTACCAGGATGATACCTGGATGAATGTGTTAGGCGTCGCAGTAGCAGCTGGTGGTGGCTTTTATACATATGTTGACTATGTAAGAGCAAAAAATCAGCCGTTTATCGGTGGCAATATTGCTACTGACGGGGGCGAAGTCAATGACCGCTTTAACATCAATTTTGGTTATTACTTTTAAATGCGTATAATGTGCAATGCATTATAGAGTTCGAAGGCGGCTACTCAGTGGCCGCTTAATTTTTCATAGGAGAAAACCCAAAAAAAACCAATCCGGGAGAGAGCATGTTTAAATACGATAAGTTGAGCTCTGCTATCTTTATAGCATTAGCTGCTTCTTCGTCAGCAGTTGCACAAGAGCAAGACGTGCAGCAAGAGGAAGCAGAAAATAATCGAGAAATAGAAACCATCAACGTAACCGCAACCAAGCGGACCACCAACATCCAGCAGACACCGACCGCTGTTCAGGCAATGAGTACTAAAGACCTGAGAGAGCAGAACATCGGTAACTTCCAGGATTACGCGCAATATGTACCTAACGTCACCTCCGGCGGCCGCGGCCCTGGACAAAATGACGTGTTTATTCGCGGTATGTCTATCCAACCAATTTCTGTAATGCTTTCTGGTGCACAGGGCACTATGCCTAACGTTGCCATGTATGTTGATGAGCAGCCAGTGACAGCTCCAGGTCGTAACCTGGATGTGTACGCGACTGACTTACAGCGTATCGAAGTACTACCAGGGCCACAGGGTACTTTGTTCGGAGCAAGTTCACAGGCCGGGACTATTCGTTACATCACCAATAAGCCTCTGTTAGGGACCTTCGAAGCTGGCTTCACAACAGGCTTTGAAACCATGGCTGAAGGCGAAATGAGCAGTTCGGCAGAAGGCTATATTAACATTCCAGTGACGAATGACCTGGCAGTCCGGGGTGCCTTCTATAACGTGAATCGCGGTGGTTATATTGATAATAAAGCCGGTCAGTTTTCTATTGATCCGGATAGCCCTCACTTTCGTGGTTTAAACGAAGGGTTGCTGGGGTTAATTGATGACGGCACCACTTTTACCAACGCGAACAATACTGACTTAGCAGAAGATGACTTTAACGATAGCTATTACAAAGGATTTCGTCTGAGCGCTAAGTATCAAATTAACCGTAACTGGGATTTCCTGGTGCAGCATCAGGCACAGGACTTAGGGGCTGACGGTGTCTTCGATTACGACCCCGAAATTGGTGATCTGGAAGTTGAGCGTTATTTCCCAGATGAGCTAGAAGACAGCTTTGACCTAACTTCATGGACGTTGAATGGCCGTTTAGGCGCACTCGAAATTCTTTATACCGGTGGTTATTTAGACCGTGAAGTCGAGCAGTCAATCGACTACACCGGTTATAACACAGAAGGCTCGTTTATTATCTATTACACCTGTACTTATGGTGATGATGGAATGGCCGAAAATTGTGTTGATCCAACCAAAGGCTTCAAGGGTTATCAAGAGCACGAGCGAATTACCCAGGAAGCACGTATAAACTATGACTTTAACGACTCTGCGCGTATCACCGCAGGTGTCTTCTATGATGACTACGAAATTAACACTCAGGATAACTACGTGTACTTCGCCAATCCTGACGCGTTAGGCTTCGTGCCGAATGCGCCTATCTCTGACGCGTATGCGAACAATCGCGATACTCGGCCACCAGGCGTAGGTTTCTTTAATGACATCACTCGTACTGAAGAACAAATCGCTTTATTTGGTGAGTTCACATACGATCTGACTGAAAAGTTATCGGCGACAGTCGGGCTGCGCTGGTACGATATGGAGTCTGACTTTACAGGCCAATCGAGCTTCTCTTCGAAAGGCGAAGACACAGACGCCGGTCGTGATTATGACCAAACAGCCGGTCATTCAAATGAGCCGTTAGAGCTTGATGATGTGATCCCTAAGTTCAGTTTGAGTTATCAATACGATCCGCAAACACTATTTTTCACTACGTACTCCGAAGGTTTCCGCCCAGGCGGCTTTAACCGTGCAGGTGGTCAAGGTAGTGAAGAAACAGGGTTTGTACCAACGGTTTACCAAACCGACGAAGTAAAAAACTATGAATTCGGTTGGAAAACCTTAATGCTGGATAACAGCCTGCGTTGGAATGGTAATGTGTATTTCATCGACTGGACTGATATGCAGATTAACCGGTTAAATACCGATATCTCTATTCTGGCTTTCGTGGATAACGCGGCAGATTCAGAAATCCGAGGCTTGGAGACTGACTTCACCTGGCGCATGACAGACAACTTTACCTTGCATGGTGCAATGTCTTATAACGATACCGAACTTGTTTCGACAGGGGCTGGCATTGTGCGGACATTACCGGTCGGTTCAGAGTTACCATTGACGCCTGAATTACAGGCAAATATTCGTGGCCGTTACATGTGGACTCTGGAAAACAACTGGGATGCGCACGCGCAACTGGGTTGGATATATGCGGGTGAAACTTATCCGTCAATTGTCGCGCAAGAGGTAGAACAAGCTGGCGGCAAGCAGGACTCATATAATATCCTGAACGCTTCTGTTGGTGTTATGAAAGATCAGTGGAGCGTTAAGCTGTATATGAAAAACTTGACGGATGAACGCGCTGAGCTGTTCACCAATACTCAGGATGACATATTGAGAACCACAACTAACCGTCCGCGGTCAGTTGGCCTATCGGTCTCCTATTCATTCTATTAAAAAGTTGTAGAAGGGGCTGTTAAAGCCCCTTTTTTTGTTTCCTTTTGTGAATTAGAAAAGCCATGGATCAGATAAAACGAGCACTTGCGAGTAAACAATTTTCAAAGGCGTTAGAGCTCTTAGAGGGATTATCGACAGATTTGCCCGAAGAAGAGAAGAAGGAACAGCTATACCTATTGGCGGTAACTTACCGCTATTTAAAAAATTTTAGACAAGCCGAACATAGTCTCAGAAGCTTGTTAAGCTACTGGCCTGAATATGGGCGTGCGTTTCAGGAGTTGGCACACTGCTATCGCGATCAGGATAACCTTAAGCAAGCCAGAAGCAATTATTATCAAGCGGTTAGATATAACCCAGCGCTGCATGCAAGCTGGACTAATCTGGCGTCATTGGAGCAAGCTTTAGGTCAGCCCCAGCAAGCTGAACGAAATCAACAGCAAGCCAAGTTTTTATTACAGCAGCCGAAAGAAGTTCTCGCTGCTATGAATTTATTCCACGAGGGTAAATACTACAAAGCTGAAAAAATTTGCCGAGCGTTTTTACAGAAGCAACCACACCATATCGAGGCAATGCGAACCTTAGCAAATATTGGCTCGAAGCTTGATGTATTAAATGATGCAGAGTTTTTACTTGAGAGTGCACTAGTATTAGAACCAGATTATGATCATGCTCGCTTTGACTATGTAAAAGTGTTACAGCGCCGACAAAAGCATGAGGCAGCCTACACCCAGGCTCAGAGGCTGCATAAGAAGCAACCCGAGAATCCAGCTTACAAGGCGTTGTACGCCAATCAATGCGCGGCGCTTGATAAATATGAGCAGGCCTTAGAGCTTTATGATCAGATTTTGACTTCCGGTGAGGGTGACATAGCCGGGATTTTATTGGCCAAAGGTCACGTAATGAAAGCCCTTGGTGACACGGAAAAAACGGTTGAATACTATCAGCAAGCATACGCGGCACGACCTACGTTTGGTGATGCATACTGGAGCCTGGCCAATTTAAAGACCTATCGCTTTAGCAAACAACAAATTGAGCAAATGGAGCAGCAGGTTAGCCAAGAAACGCTGCCGACAGTGGACAAAATTCACTTATTATTTGCATTAGGTAAAGCGCTCGAGGATGCCGGCGACTATCAGCAGGCATTTTATTACTACCAGCAAGGAAATCGGCTAAAAAGCGAGAGCAGCAGTTTTAATGCGGGTGTGTTAGAAAGTCGAATGGAGTTGCAAAAAGAGTTCTTTAGCAGTGAAAAAGTAACGCAAATAAAAGCAAAAGAGCCGGTCAGAGCCGACCGTGAAACGCCGATTTTTATTGTCGGTTTACCACGTGCGGGGTCGACGCTTATTGAGCAAATTCTGGCATCACACTCGCAAATTGAAGGCACCATGGAATTACCGAATATTCCAGCCTTAGCTCATGGGCTTAATGGCCGTCAATTGCAATCTGAGCAACCGCGCTACCCGGGAATACTCGATGAGTTTGACTCGCAGAGGCTCACCGAACTGGGCGACCGGTATTTGCAAGAAACTAATATTTACCGCAGTGGAAAAGCTTATTTTACCGATAAAATGCCGAATAACTTTCGTCACATCGGATTGATTAAGTCGATCCTTCCCAACGCAAAGATTATCGATGCGAGGCGCCATCCGCTTGATTGTTGTGTTAGCGGTTTTAAACAGTTTTTTGCCGAAGGTCAGGAGTTTAGTTATGACCTGGAAGTATTAGGCCGTTACTATAGATACTACCTGGACTTGATGGATCATTGGCATAGCGTCTACCCTGGAGAAATCTATACCTTGGTACATGAACAGCTGGTGGAAGACCCGGAGCAGCAAATAACTGAGTTGCTGGGCTATCTAGACTTGCCTGTTGAGCAACAATGTTTTGATTTCCATAAAACGGAGAGAACTGTAAAAACAGCGAGCTCGGAACAAGTTAGGCAACCAATTAACCGTTCGGGCATGGGACAATGGAAACGCTATGAGCCCTATATTGAGCCATTAATAAATGAATTAAAACCGGTTATGGAGCGCTGGGACAAAGTATAGTCCCAGCAACAAGTTGCGACAGGTCTTTAAAGAGCTTTTGCGCGGAAGCGCTTGCCTTTTATTTTATTGTTATTGATGCGTTCCAACGCCTGGCTTGCCAGACGTGAATTAACTGCGACAAAGGCAAAATTACTCTCGACTTTTATTTTTCCAATATCATCAGCGCTTAGCGCATTGTCTTTAGTTAGTGCGCCGACAATATCTCCGGGTCTAAGTTTGTCCTTTTTACCACCGCTTAACTGTAAGGTTGCCATGTTGGCACGCAGTGGCTGCATATTAGCTGGAGTAGGTACTGTTCTTAACTGAATAGGGTTAGTAAAGCTATCTTCGAGTAACCGCATTTTGTAGTCGTCTTGCGCTGCAATTAACGTTATTGCGACCCCATGTTTACCGGCTCGCCCGGTCCGGCCAATACGGTGCGTATGAGTAGCTAAATCATGCGCCATATGTACATTGATCACCAAATCGAGCTCAGCTATATCAAGCCCGCGCGAGGCAACGTCGGTGGCTACTAATACCCGGAGGCTGCCATTACTGAATTGTATGATAGCTTGCTCGCGGTCTTTCTGCTCGAGCTCACCGTGCAACGCCAGAACACTGAATTTATTAGCACGAAGCGTGCTAACTATATCTTTTACCTGATTTTTTGTATTGCAAAAGACCAGGCAGTTGTCGGGTTGCTGCTCACTGAGTAAGCTCATGACCAGCTGAGAGGGATCAGTGTCCAGTGAGTAAAATTGCTGTTCAATTTCTGCTTTGTCTTGTTCTTGAACCGCATTAATTTGAACGGCGTTTGTTGTAATCTGTTCTGCTAAGGTCTTGATATTGTGTGGGTATGTCGCACTGAATAATAATGTTTGTCGTGTCTTGGAGATATGGCTAATAATGGCAGTCAATTCGTCTTGAAAGCCCATCTCCAACATTCTGTCAGCTTCATCAAGAACCAGTGTTTCCAGTTCAGACAGGTCAACATTGCTCTGTTGCAGGTGATCAAGCATCCTGCCTGGTGTTGCAACCAGTACGTGTGCACCATGTTCAAGTGAGTTGCTCTGAATACGTGTCGGTTCGCCACCGCATAGCGTTAAAACTTTGATGTTAGACATGGTTTTAGCTAACAGTCGAATCTCTTCAGCAACCTGCTGTGCGAGCTCGCGGGTAGGGCATAACACTAACGCCTGAGGCGAGAAACGCTTTACATCAAGCTTCGACAGTAAAGTCAGTGCAAACGCGGTTGTTTTTCCGGTCCCTGTATTAGCACGAACTACGGCGTCGGCCTTGTCCAACGTAACTGGCAAACTGAGCGACTGAACTAAGGTCATTTGTTGATAGCCAATTTCGTCAAGCCGGTTCAGTAAGGCGGGTGGTAGGTTTAATTGCTTAAAATGAATAAGCTCTGAAGTATTGTCAGACATTTAACAGGGTCGCCAAGTGTAGGTGATGGTTGTGGGACAATTATCTGCGATTACTTTTTATCGTGCTCATGCGGATAAGAGTCTTCTTCTTTGCGATAGTCGCGGGTATTTTTAAACATACTGAGTTCGGTATGCAAAGCGGCCTTAGCCATAATATGCGCACTAATTGGTGCAGTAAGAAATAGGAAAATAGCGATCAGTAACTCGCTGAGGGTTAACTGACCTTGCACTGAGGTTGCAATAATCGAGGCAATAACGATACCACCAATACCTAAGGTGCTGTTCTTGGTCGGTGCGTGCAACCGAGTATAGAAATCTGGTAGCACCGCCAAACCTAATGAACCAATAAATGCAAAGGCAGCGCCTAATAGAATAAAGAAGCCCACTAAATATTGGCTCCAGAGCGGTAATTGATTTAACGCGTCCATAGTTATCTCCGTTACTCTATTAGGTCGCCACGCAACAGGAACTTGCCCGCTGCAATGGTACCAACAAACCCAAACATGGCGATAAGCAGTGCTGCTTCAAAATAGGTTTGAGTATTTTGATGCATTCCCAACAACAATAATAATGCCAAAGAATTGATGTAAATGGTGTCGAGGGCTAATATCCGATCGGGTAACTCCGGGCCTTTTACTAACCGCCAGAAATTCATCAGTATGGCTAAGCTGAAAAGTAAAAAGGCAATTTGAAGAATAGTACCTAACATTCAAATATCTCCTTTAAACGGCGCTCGTAGCGGTTTCTTATGGTTTCTATCACTTGCTCCGGATCTTCCTCGGAAAAAGCATGAATTAAAATACCTTTGCGACCGCGGGTAATTTCGCAGGACACTGTGCCTGGCGTTAGGGTAATAGTGCTGGCCAAAATTGTAACCGGCAGTTCTTCTTTCATATCAAGAGGAAAAACCAAAAGTGCTGGTTTAATAGAGCGCGGACGTCTAATTATTAGTGCAGCGACTTTAAAGTTAGCGACAATAATGTCAAATAATAAAATAAAGAAATAAACAACCGCGAGGTGTGGCTTTTTAACCCGCGCAAACGCCGGCCATGCAGGCCTGAACAAAATTGGCATTAACAGTGAGAATATAACGCCGAGCAGGAGCACGCCAGCGCTTACTGAATTAAACAGCAGTAACCAGATAAGCAATAAGAACACGCTTAGGAAAGGAGCGGGTAATATCTTATTCATGGTGTGGTCTCCGCTTGTTGGCCTAATACGAACATTGGATAGCTAGCAACATCATCCAGCTGCTCTGCTACCTCAGTCGTATAATCACGTATTGGACTCGCAAAAACGGTCATCAATAACGACAATAGCAGCAGTAGTGCTACAGCAATTCGTTTGCCTGCCGGGGCTGATTGCTCCGACGGCTTGCCCGACAATGTGTGCCAAATCATTTTACTACCCACTCGTGAAATCGACACCAACATGACTAAGGTGGCGGATAAAACAGCACCCCATAAAACAAAGCTGTGGCTGTTTGCTGTGGCCGACTCCAGAATCATTAACTTACTGATGAATCCTGACAGTGGCGGTAGACCAATTATCGAGATGGCCGCGAGCAAAAACATGATGGCATAAGTTGAATGATTTGCCATTTTCTTACCTGAAACAATTCTGGAGGCGGTTTTGCCCCGTTCATAGGCCATCAGGTCGGCAAGCAGAAACAAGGCGCCGGTGATAAAAGTGGAATGGACTAAATAAAATAAAGCAGCGCCGGTGGTTGCGGTCGACGCAAAACTAAAGGCGGCTATCATGGTTCCAATTGAGATAACCACTAAGTAGGCAACAAGCAGTCGTAAGTCTCTTGCTGCCATTATTCCGGCGGAACCCGCTAACATGGTGAGCAGGCCCATTACCCATAACCAGTCGTGGGCGACTAACGCCAGCTCATTTGCTTCTGGTCCAAACATCAAAGAGTAAACTCTTATGATTGAGTAAACTCCAACTTTGGTCATTATGGCAAATAAAGCGGCGACTACGCCTGTGGTAGTTGAGTACGCTTGAGGTAGCCAAAAATGCAATGGCAGAATAGCGGCTTTGAGTCCAAATACCACCAATAAAACTAATGCTCCCGCTTTTGCTAATACAGCCTGGTCTCCGTCCAATTGCTGAATATGGCCTGCCATGTCAGCCATATTGAGGGTGCCGGTTACCCCGTATAAGGTGCCAATACCAATTAGGAATAACGCAGAACCCAACAAGTTTAGTAGCACGTAATGCAGCGTGGCGCGTACCCGAAACTTACCGCCACCATGCATTAGCAATGCATAAGAGGATATTAGTAGAACTTCGAAGAAGACAAATAGGTTAAAAATATCGCCGGTGGCAAAAGCCCCCATAATGCCCATTATTTGAAATTGAAACAGAGCTTGAAAGTGAGAGCCCAGATTGTCTTCTGAGAAACAGCCGTAAATAAGTACCGGCAATGCAAGAATAGCGGTAATCAACATCATCATGGCACTGAGTTTATCAACCATAAGCACAATGCCGAATGGCGCTTCCCAATTACCAAGCTGATAGATCAGCATTTCTTGTTGTCGTACTTCGAACAGTAAAAATATTGCCGCCGTCAAAGTCAGTAAACTTGCTGCTAAGCCAATAGCCCGGCGCTTTGGTTGCGGCCTGTTGCCCCAGGGCAGTAGCTGTATTAAGGCGGTAAATAATGGAATAAGAATAGGCAATATCGCCAGGTGTTGCTGCCACATTAGCGTTTGCCCTCCGTACTGTTGTTCTGATCGTTAACTTCATCAGTACCAATCTCGCCGCGAGCACGAACCGCCAAAATAATAGAGTACGCAGTCATTGCGAACCCGATAACAATAGCAGTTAGCACGAGTGCCTGTGGTAACGGATCTGCATAGCTTTCCTGGGTGCCAAGAATTGGCGCGCCGTCTATGGTTAAACGGCCGGTTGAAAATAAGAACAAATTAACCGCGTAAGACAGCATGGTGATGCCAACCACGACCGGAAATGACCGACCACGGAGAATTAAAAATACGCTACAAGCGGTCAGAATGCCGACCGTAACAGAATATAGTGTTTCCATTAATTGCCCTCGTATGTTGGACGGTGGCGAGTGGTCATCTTGCCAAAGTTACTTAAAATCATCATGGTTGCACCAATGACCGTTAGAAAAACGCCAAGGTCGAACAGTAGCGCCGTAGCAAATTCCCACTTACCCACGACTGGCCAGTTCAGGTAAGTGAACCAGCTAGTCAGGAAGGGTTTGCTAAATATCCAGCTACCTACACCGGTAAGAGCCGCTATCATCACACCAATTGACATTAACGACTGATAGTTAACATTAAATCGATCTTTAACCCAGTCGACTCCGTTGGCAATGTATTGCAAGATCATTGCAGATGCAGCAATTAAGCCTGCGATAAAACCGCCGCCGGGCAGGTTATGGCCGCGTAAAAAGATATAGACAGCCACCATCATCGCCATTGGTAAAATTAAGTTAGCCACGTTTGTCAGCATCAATGGGTGTTTAATTCGATGCCATGGACGGCCGTCGACATCGCTGGATGGCATGAACGGCTTTAACTTATTCAATAACTTGTGAATACCGGCTGCTGCAATTGCCAACACGGTTATTTCACCCAAGGTATCAAAGCCACGGAAATCAACCAGGATAACGTTAACGACGTTGGTTCCGCCGCCACCTGTTTTGGCGTTTGCGATGAAGAAATCAGAAATGCTTTCGAGCGGTGACGTTAAAATAGCGAAGTTAAGCGTTGCTACAATACCACCGATAAAGCTGGCAATAATAATATCGCGGAATACTCGGTGACCGCTAGAAGCTCGAGCGGTTTTTTGCGGCATGAAAAACAACGCTAAAATCATTAGCACAATACTAACAACCTCGACCACCAGCTGAGTCATCGCCAAGTCTGGCGCTGAGAAATGCGCGAACGAGAGGGACACCATTAGGCCAACGACTGACAGCATCATTAGCATCACAAAACGATTGCGGTGCAAGGTGGCAGTGCCGAAGGCAGCAGCAATTAATACTAATGCACCAACCATAGACACCATGTCGATAGGCAGCTGTGGGTTAGAACCGGTAACTGCGCTTATTTCCATTAATGTGGGTAATAAAATAACGATAACGCTGATCAGCACAAAGGCCATGTAGCGCTGCAATGAGCCCGTGTCTAACCAGTCGAAAAAGCGTGCACATGCGTCATTAATACGCTGCACGATTCGCTCAAAGTTGTGTTTTGCGTCTTGACCGTCAAACTGACGGTTAAAAGTGAATAGTTGATCACGAGCAGAGTAGATAACGATACCACCGACGACCGCAACCAGGCTCATTAATAATGGTACGTTAAACCCATGCCACAAGGAAAGTTTAACCTCAACCGGAATAGCGGTAACAGCGCTGGCAGCTTGATTAATAATTCCCGAGACGGTCGCCATCGGGGCTAACCCTATAATAACGCACAGGCCAGCTAATAAAGCGACCGGGGCCGACATCATGCGGGGTGGGTCGTGCGGTTTTTTCGGCAGTTCTTTATAGTCACCGTTAAAAAACACGTCGTGAATAAAACGAATAGAGTAGGCCACTGATAACGCGGCGCCGACGGTCGCGAGAATAGGCACAAACCAGCTCAGACCGCCGAATAAATGTTGCTGTACCGCCTGATCTAAGAACAATTCTTTTGACATGAAACCGTTAAATGGCGGAATGCCGGCCATTGACGCTGCAACCACCATGGCTAATGTTGCGGTTAACGGCATTAGACCCATTAAGCCCTGCAGCTTCCGCATATCGCGAGTGCCGCTCTCGTGGTCGATAATTCCAGCCGTCATAAACAAGCCCGCTTTAAAGCAGGCGTGATTAATAATATGGAACATCGCGGTAACCACGGCTCCTTGCGTACCAATCCCGAGCATCATACAGATGAGGCCTAAATGGCTAACGGTAGAGAACGCGAGCAAGCCTTTCAGGTCATGCTTTAGTAGCGCGAAGTAGGCACCAATTAACATGGTGATTAAGCCGACCACAGTAACGATGGTAAACCAAAGTTCAGTGCCTGCCATTACCGGATGGAAGCGAGCTAATAAGAAGATCCCGGCTTTAACCATGGTGGCAGAGTGTAAGTAAGCACTTACCGGAGTTGGCGCAGCCATGGCATGAGGTAACCAGAACTGAAATGGAAATTGTGCGGACTTAGTAAAGGCCCCAAGCAGCACCAGAATCAATGCCGGGGTGTAGTAAGCGTGGGCTTTAATTTGGTCAGCTGCCGCTAATACCTGATCGAACTGATAACTACCGGCTATGTTGCCAATAATTAACAAGCCGGCAAGTAATGCTAACCCTCCGGCACCAGTTGTGGCCAACGCCATCCGTGCGCCACGGCGGGCGTCGCTGCTGTGAAACCAATAACCAATCAGCAAAAAGGATGAGATGCTAGTTAGTTCCCAAAACGCCCACATCAACAAAATATTGTCGGCCATAACGATGCCCAGCATCGAAGCCATAAATAACAATAGACAACCGTAGAAGCGTGCGTCGTCATCTGCTTCTGATAAGTAGTAGTGGGCGTATATTATGATCAACACGCCGATGCCTAATATAAGGCCGACAAATAGCAATGATAAGCCATCGAGTCGAACAGCAAAGTCCAAGCCAAGCCCGGGCAGCCATTCCACCAATTGTTTAGGGATCTCGCCTGCGAGCGTCTGCGGCGCGTACTGTAGTACGGTCAAGATACTGGCTATGGTAATAAGCAGCGTAACTAATGTCTTTACGCTACGGGGTGCTTGTTTGAGTACTAAAGGTAACAGTGCGCCAAACAGTGGCGCCATAATAATGAATAATAAATTCATAGGCTCGTTATTGTTCCAGTTGCTAACGCTCAGTCACTGTTTCTACAGAGCACACTATTTAGATTGAAGGTACGAATTTACCATTGTATCGGATGGCTGCCAACTGAATCCGAAAGCAGAAAATGGGCAATTGACCGCGACTTACCAAAAAAAGTGAGATTGGCCTACCATCTCCATTTTTTATCTGTTACAATTCGCGGCCCTTTTTATAAGGGAAAAACCAAAAGGCAGCACGACCCGAGAGGGTCTGTTTTTTTAACTAAGCGGGGCACTGAAATGATCCAAATGCAAACTACCCTGGACGTTGCCGATAACTCCGGCGCGCGCAGCGTACAATGTATTAAGGTTCTAGGTGGTTCGCACCGTCGCTACGCAAACATCGGCGATATCATCAAAGTTACTGTTAAGGAAGCAATTCCGCGCGGTAAGGTGAAGAAAGGCGATGTTGTGAATGCGGTGGTCGTTCGCACCAGAAAAGGCGTCCGTCGACAAGACGGGTCGGTCATCCGTTTTGACCGCAACGCGGCTGTGTTGTTGAATAGCAACCAACAGCCCATTGGCACTCGTATTTTCGGGCCGGTAACTCGTGAGCTGCGTTCAGAGCAGTTTATGAAGATTATCTCGCTGGCACCAGAAGTACTATAAGGAGTCAATTATGGCGGCAAAAATTAGACGTGATGACGAAGTAGTCGTCCTGGCAGGTAAGGACAAGGGCAAGCAAGGCAAAGTCCTAAAGGTTCTTACTGATAAAGATCGCGTGATCGTAGAAGGCGTAAATGTCGTGAAGAAACATCAGAAGCCAAACCCGGCTCTTGGTGAATCTGGCGGTATTGTTGAAACAGAAGCGCCTATCCACGTATCGAACGTAGCGATCCTTAACCCAGAGACAGGTAAAGCAGATCGTGTTGGATTTCGAGTTGAAGACGGCAAAAAAGTCCGTTTCTTTAAATCGAACGACGCAATCATTTAATTCAATTTTGGAGTTTTACGATGGCGAAACTGCATGATTTTTATAAAGAATCGGTAGTTCCTGGACTGATGAAAGAGTTCAGCTACAACAGCGTCATGCAAGTCCCTCGGATTGAGAAAATCACCCTTAATATGGGTGTGGGTGAAGCTCTGGCTGACAAAAAAGTACTTGATAATGCAGTGGCTGACTTAGAGGCAATCTCTGGTCAAAAGCCGGTTCGTACTGTAGCACGCAAGTCTGTCGCCGGTTTCAAAATCCGTGAAGGCTACCCGATTGGCTGTAAAGTAACTCTGCGCGGCGAGCGCATGTGGGAATTCTTTCAACGTTTAGTATCGATTGCAATCCCACGTATCCGTGACTTCCGTGGCCTCAACGCTAAGTCGTTTGATGGTCGTGGCAACTATAGCATGGGTGTTCGTGAGCAGATCATCTTTCCGGAAATCGACTATGACAAAGTCGATAAGGTACGTGGTCTTGATATCACCATTACCACAAATGCTGGCACAGATGACGAAGCTCGTGCTTTGCTAGCTGCCTTTAACTTCCCGTTCAGAAAGTAAGGTGTAGAGTTATGGCAAAACAGTCAATGAAAGCGCGTGACGTGAAGCGAGCAAAGCTTGCTTCAAAATACGCAGAAAAACGCAACGCACTGAAAGCGGTCATTAGTGACGTAAATGCATCAGACGAAGAGCGTTGGGAAGCAGTGCTTAAGTTGCAGCAGCTCCCACGTGATGCCAGTCCGACGCGTCAACGTAACCGTTGTCGTATAACTGGTCGTCCTCATGGTTTCCTTCGTAAATTCGGCATGAGCCGTATCAAGGTACGTGAGATGGCGATGCGCGGTGAAATTCCTGGCTTGAAAAAAGCTAGCTGGTAAGCCACGAATCACGGGAGAAAGCAAATATGAGCATGCAAGATCCAATTGCGGATATGTTCACACGCATTCGCAACGCTCAAGGTGCTAACAAAGTTACAGTGAAAATGCCTTCATCTAAGCAGAAAGTGGCAATTGCCGAAGTGCTTAAGCAGGAAGGTTTCATCGTAGGTTTTAGTGCTGAGAGTACTGCAAAACCTGAGCTTGAAATCGAATTGAAGTATTTCGAAGGCAAGCCAGTAATCGAATCAATCGAGCGCGTTAGTCGCCCTGGTTTGCGCATCTATAAGAAGCGCAACGAGTTGCCTAATGTGATGGGTGGTCTTGGTGTCGCTGTTGTTTCAACATCGAAAGGCCTAATGACCGATCGTGCCGCTCGCCAAGCTGGTCTTGGTGGCGAAATCGTCGGCTACGTAGCGTAATCAGGAGGTAGGAAATGTCACGTGTTGCTAAAGCACCCATTGAAATTCCTGCTGGCGTTGAAATTTCGCTAAATGGCCAGGAAGTTACGATTAAAGGCGCCCAAGGCTCACTGAGTCGCTTAGTCAATAATGCCGTTGAATTGGTAACAGAAGACAACGTTCTGCGTACTGTTCCACGTGAAGGCGTTGCTAACGCAACTGCCCAAGCAGGTACAGCGCGTGCATTATTGCAAAATATGGTGGTTGGGGTAACTAAAGGGTTTGAACGTAAGCTACAACTTATGGGTGTCGGTTACCGTGCGCAAGCACAAGGTAAAAAACTGAACCTAACTTTGGGCTTCTCACACCCTGTGGAGTTCGAAATTCCGGAAGGAATTACTATCGATACTCCTTCTCAAACCGAGGTTGTCGTTAAAGGCGCAGATAAGCAGTTAGTTGGCCAAGTGGCAGCTAACATTCGTGCATACCGTAAACCAGAGCCTTATAAAGGCAAAGGTGTTCGTTATGCAGACGAGCAAGTGCGCCGTAAAGAAGCCAAGAAAAAGTAGGGTAATACGATGGACAAGAAAGCAGCTCGCTTACGTCGTGCTACTCGCGCACGTAAACAAATTAAAGAGTTGGGTGCAAATCGACTGGTTGTACACCGTACACCGCGTCATATCTATGCACAGTTGATCGCACCTAACGGTTCTGAAGTGCTGGCAGCCGCCTCGACGGTTGAAAAGGCAGTCCGCGACCAAGTGAAAGCGACAGGTAATGTCGATGCCGCGAAAGTTGTGGGTAAAATCATCGCTGAGCGTGCGGTAGAAAAAGGCGTTAAAGACGTCACTTTCGATCGCAGTGGTTTTAAATACCACGGCCGCGTTGCTGCATTAGCAGACGCTGCTCGCGAAGCTGGACTTCAGTTCTAGGAGACGAAAATGGCAAATGCAAATAATGCAGAAGCTCAAAACGGTGAACTGATTGAGAAGTTGATTACGGTCAATCGTGTAGCGAAAGTGGTTAAAGGTGGTCGCATCTTTAGTTTCACTGCACTGACTGTGGTTGGCGACGGTAAAGGTAAAGTCGGATTTGGTTATGGTAAGGCTCGTGAAGTTCCAGCCGCTATTCAAAAAGCGATGGAAAAAGCACGCCGCAATATGGTAACTGTCCAGCTGAAAGGTGAGACTTTACAACATCCTGTTAAGGGCCGTCATTCAGGTTCACAGGTATACATGCAGCCTGCATCAGAAGGTACGGGTATCATCGCTGGTGGTGCTATGCGTGCGGTTCTGGAAGTAGCAGGGGTTCATAACGTGCTGTCAAAGGCATATGGTTCAACCAACCCAATCAACGTTGTTCGCGCGACAATCAAAGCGTTGAACGACATGAAGTCGCCGGAGCAAGTTGCGGCGAAGCGTGGATTGCGCGTTGACGAAATACTGGGGTAGTGAACAATGGCAAAGACAATCAAAGTAACACAGACGCGTAGCGCTATCGGTCGTTTGCCGAAGCATAGAGCTACACTTCGTGGCTTGGGTCTCCGCCGCATTGGTCACACAGTAGAGTTGGAAGACACTGCTGCAGTCCGCGGTATGGTGAACCGAGTTAATTACATGGTTAAGGTGGAGGGATAAATGATGGAATTAAATAATCTTTCTCCTGCACCTGGTGCAAAAAGCAGCAAAAAGCGCGTTGGACGCGGTATTGGATCAGGTCTGGGTAAAACCGGCGGTCGTGGTCATAAAGGGCAAAAATCACGCTCTGGTGGCACCGTTAAGCCAGGTTTCGAAGGCGGTCAGATGCCAATTCAACGCCGTCTGCCGAAGTTTGGTTTCACTTCTCGCAAGTCAATGACGACTGCGGAACTGAATCTGGCAGAAATCGCGAAAGTCGAAGGTGATGTTGTTGATTTAGCAACACTGAAAGCTGCTGGCTTGATTCGTAAGAACGTGTTGGCTGCTAAAGTCATCAAGTCTGGCGAAATTAGTCGCAAGGTGACTGTAAAAGGTCTGAAAATCACCAAAGGCGCTCGCGAAGCTATTGAAGCTGCTGGCGGCAAAATCGAAGGATAGGGCTCATGGCTAAACCAGGATTGGAATCAAATCGAGCGCAAGGTGGCATGTCGGAACTCAAGCGTCGCCTGTTGTTTGTGTTAGGAGCGATTATCGTTTTCCGAGCGGGCTCCTTTGTGCCTATTCCTGGTATTGATGCCGCTGTTTTAGCTCAACTGTTCGAACAACAAAAAGATACCATCGTTGCTATGTTTAACATGTTCAGCGGTGGTGCTTTGGAACGTGCATCGGTTTTCGCACTGGGTATCATGCCGTATATTTCGGCCTCGATTATCATGCAGCTAGCGTCAGTGGTACATCCACGGTTAGCCGAGCTGAAAAAAGAGGGTGAATCTGGTCGTCGCAAGATAAACCAATATACGCGCTGGGGTACCTTAGTGTTAGCGACATTCCAGTCAATCGGTATCGCGACTGGTCTGCCTAATTTAATGCCCGGCTTGGTCATTGACCCAAGCTTTGGCTTTTACTTTACGGCAGTAGTCAGCTTAGTGACTGGTACTATGTTCTTAATGTGGTTGGGCGAGCAGATTACCGAGCGTGGTATTGGTAACGGCATCTCTATCCTGATCTTCGTGGGTATTGTTGCAGGTTTGCCATCAGCTATTGGTCAAACAGCAGAGCAAGCGCGTCAAGGCGACTTGCACTTATTATTGCTGTTATTAATTGCTGTGGTTGTACTGGCAGTAACATACTTTGTTGTGTTCGTAGAGCGTGGTCAACGTCGAATCGTTGTCAACTACGCGAAACGCCAACAGGGTCGTAAGGTGTTTGCTGCACAAAGTACACACTTGCCGTTGAAAGTTAATATGGCAGGTGTTATTCCACCGATTTTTGCATCGAGTATTATTTTGTTTCCTGGTACCATAGCCACTTGGTTTGGCTCGGGTGAAGGTATGGTTGCCGATATTTTACAACAAGTATCGATGACTTTATCACCAGGACAGCCGCTTTATGTGTTATTGTACGCGGCTGCAATTATATTCTTCTGTTTCTTCTACACTGCGTTGGTATTTAATCCGCGCGAGACAGCAGATAACTTGAAGAAATCGGGCGCGTTCATTCCGGGTATTCGCCCAGGTGAACAAACGTCGCGATACATTGACAAAGTAATGACTAGATTGACCTTAGCAGGTGCACTGTACATTACCTTTGTATGTTTGGTTCCTGAGTTCATGATGATTGCTTGGAACGTACAGTTCTACTTTGGCGGTACATCGTTATTGATTATCGTCGTTGTAATCATGGACTTTATGGCACAGGTACAGACTCATATGATGTCTCATCAATATGATTCTGTGCTAAAAAAAGCTAACCTAAAAGGCTACGGCCGCTAAGGTTAGGTAGACGGAGAGTAGCAATGAAAGTTCGTGCTTCCGTGAAGAAAATCTGTCGTAACTGCAAAATCATTAAGCGCAACGGTGTTGTGCGAGTGATTTGCACTGATGCTAAACATAAGCAACGACAAGGTTGATTCGAAGGAAAGGCGGGTGGCCTAAATAGGTCACCCCCTTTGAAGTGTTTGCAATTCGGCATTTGGTTGAGTATCCTAACGGGCTTTTCAACTTGTGCCTACAAATTATAGGAGACGTGTTAGTGGCCCGTATCGCTGGCATTAACGTTCCTGACAATAAGCACGCGGTTATCGCTTTAACCGCTATCTATGGTGTTGGTAATACGCGCTCACAAGAAATTTGTGCAGCAACCGGTATTGCTGAAGATACCAAGATTGGTTCATTGTCAGAAGAGAAACTAGACGCGCTTCGTGACGCAGTCGCCAAATACGCAGTAGAAGGTGACTTACGTCGTGAAGTATCAATGAACATTAAACGGTTGATGGATCTCGGATGTTTCCGTGGACTTCGTCATCGTCGCAGCCTTCCTCTACGGGGTCAGCGCACTAAAACTAATGCGCGCACTCGTAAAGGTCCGCGCAAGCCAATTAAGAAGTAAGGAGATTGAGTAATGGCTAAAACACCGACTCGTTCTCGCAAGCGCGTTAAAAAGCAAGTCGCCGATGGCATGGCTCACGTGCATGCATCTTTCAATAACACCATTATCACGATCACCGATCGCCAAGGTAACGCGTTAGCGTGGGCTACGGCTGGTGGTTCAGGCTTCCGTGGTTCACGGAAATCGACGCCGTTTGCTGCTCAGGTAGCGGCAGAACGTGCAGGTGAAATGGCGAAGGAATACGGTCTTAAAAACCTGGAAGTATTTGTAAACGGTCCTGGCCCAGGCCGCGAGTCATCGATTCGTGCGTTGAATGCCGTGGGTTACCGCATCACAAATATTACCGATGTGACACCGATTCCTCACAACGGTTGTCGTCCGCCTAAGAAACGTCGCGTTTAAGGCGTGAATCGATAGTTGGAGAAAGATCATGGCAAGATATTTGGGTCCTAAACTCAAGCTAAGCCGTCGTGAAGGGACAGATTTGTTCCTGAAAAGCGGCGTACGCGCAATCGATTCTAAATGTAAGATCGAGACTGCACCTGGACAACACGGCGCTCGTCGCGGACGTTTGTCTGATTATGGTGTGCAGTTGCGCGAGAAGCAAAAAGTTCGTCGTATGTACGGCGTTCTAGAAAAGCAATTCCGTAACTACTACAAAGAAGCCGCTCGTCTGAAAGGCAATACCGGTGAGAACCTGTTGCAGTTGCTTGAACAGCGTTTGGATAACGTAGTTTATCGCATGGGCTTTGCGTCTACACGCGCAGAAGCTCGCCAACTGGTCAGCCACAAGGCTGTAGTTGTAAACGGTCAAGTAGTTAACATTCCATCTTTCAAGGTACGTCCTGAAGATGTTGTTACGGTCCGTGAGAAAGCTAAGAAACAATCACGTATTGCAGCAGCGCTGGAATTGGCTGAGCAACGTGAGAAGCCAGTTTGGTTAGAAGTAGACGGCAACAAGATGGAAGGTCAGTTTAAACGTCTTCCAGAACGTAGCGACTTGTCTGCTGAAATTAACGAACAGTTGATCGTAGAGCTTTACTCTAAGTAAAGCTTAAGCATAGAGAGAGGACACAATGCAGGGTTCTGTTACCGAATTCCTTAAGCCGAGGTTAGTCGACATCGAGCAAGTTAGCCCGACTCATGCCAAGGTGACACTGGAGCCTCTAGAACGTGGCTTTGGTTACACTCTAGGTAATGCGTTACGTCGCATTCTATTGTCGTCAATGCCAGGCTGTGCAGTGACTGAAGTAGAAATCGACGGCGTACTGCACGAATACAGCAGTAAAGAAGGCGTACAGGAAGACGTCATCGAGATTTTGTTGAACCTTAAAGGCTTAGCAATTAGCCTTGAAGGCAAAGACGAAGCGACGTTGACCTTGAACAAATCCGGTGCAGGTCCTGTAACCGCAGGCGATTTTCAGCACGATGGTGATGTGGAAATCGTAAATCCTGAGCACGTTGTTTGCCACCTTACCGGTGAAAACGAATTTAACATGCGTGTTAAAGTTGAGCGTGGTCGTGGTTATGTTCCTGCGTCATCTCGTCAGTCTGAAGACGATGATGAACGTCCAATCGGTCGTCTTTTGGTCGATGCGTCGTTCAGCCCGGTAGAACGCATTGCGTACAGCGTTGATGCGGCTCGAGTTGAGCAGCGTACTGACCTTGATAAGCTGGTTATCGACATGGAAACCAACGGCACTTTGGATCCTGAAGAAGCGATCCGCCGTGCAGCTACAATTCTGGCTGAACAGCTGGAAGCGTTCGTTGAGCTCCGTGATATCAGCGAGCCGGAAGAAAAAGAAGAGAAACCGGAGTTTGATCCGATTCTACTTCGTCCGGTAGACGATCTAGAGTTAACTGTTCGTTCAGCGAACTGCCTCAAGGCAGAAGCAATTCAGTACATTGGTGACTTAGTTCAGCGTACCGAAGTGGAGTTGTTGAAAACTCCTAACTTGGGTAAAAAATCGCTGACAGAAATCAAAGATGTACTAGCGTCACGTGGTTTGTCTTTAGGTATGCGCCTAGAGAACTGGCCACCCGCTAGTCTGATTGATAACGACTAAGTCATCTTAGTAATAGATTTACTGAGAAGGGTATAGGTATGCGCCATCGTAAGAGTGGTCGTCAACTAAATCGCAATAGCAGCCATCGTCAAGCGATGTTCCGCAATATGGCTGTCTCTTTGGTACGTCATGAGATAATCAAGACGACGTTACCAAAAGCGAAAGAGTTGCGTCGCGTAGTAGAGCCATTAATCACAATGGCGAAACAAGACAGTGTTGCAAGTCGCCGTTTGGCATTTGCACGCACTCGTGATAAAGAAGTTGTGGGCAAGTTATTTAACGAACTTGCGCCGCGTTATGAACAACGCCCAGGTGGCTACACGCGTATTATGAAGTGTGGTTTCCGTACTGGCGATAACGCCCCAATGGCTTACATCGAGTTAGTCGACAGACCAGAAGTTGAAGAAGCTGAAATTGTTGAAGAAGTAGCAGCTGACTAAGCTTTATAAGTAATAATAAAAAGCCGGCGTATCGCCGGCTTTTTTATTGCCTATAGTTTAGGCTCTTTATTGTAGATCGCAGCGAGTTGCTGCTCTGTTATATAGCCTTGCTCTTTAAACCAATCCATTTCTTGTTTTGTTACCCCCTGATTTTTTGCCTGTACAATGAACGCATTCCATTGTTCCGGTGAAGTATTAGGCATGGTGCGTTCATTTCCTTGTTCCTGGCCGGTAAAAAAGTCACGGACAGCAACAAAAACGTTCTGTGTCGTTTGCGGTAAGTTGGTTACCGTATTAACCATCGCAGAAAAGAAATTTTGTGGCGAGCTGGTTGCGGCGGAACGGACAACTGAGCCACTAAGATCAGGCTCCGCAGTAATTGCTACTCGCAATATGCTATCAAGCTGTTCTGGTTGATGCTGAGCGGCTATAGAAACAATGTCGTCTATGTACGCAGGCTCTGCATCAATAGCCATTGCCACTAACTCCTCACACTTCTCCGGCGCCAATTGCAGGGCAGTACTTAAAACATCGGTGGTTAAAGCCGGTTCACTCCGTATTATAGCGCGGCTTATATGTGTGATACGGCGAGGATCATGCTGAACCGCTGCAATAAATATCTCATTCACGTCCTGCGGGTAATGTGCCGTCAGAATTCGAGTTGTACGAATGATCGAGAAATTTTGTTTTAAGTGATCGCCAATCATCTCGTGATATTGCTCTATTCGCGACAATCGTTGCTGCGAAAAAGAACGGGTGAGCTGCTGGATATTTACTTCTAATTCGACGTGATCATTAGCTTGGTGGAGGAAGGGCTTAGCTAGCGAACTATTTAGTCCCGATCCACAAAGAATCAGGGTACCTACGCTAACCGCAATTAAACTCTTTTTTAGCGCCATTATTTCTCCCCTCGGTTATTTCTATATAACTTAGACGGAGCTAATTTTTATTGTTGTAGGTGCTTCGTCATTCTATTAGTCCTCTAAAACATAACAGAGTTCCCTTCGAAATAAACATTTAGCCAACAAAAAAGAACAAAATATCGACAATTATTAATTATTTAAAAAAAGATCTTGCACGGCGCAATAAGATCTCTATAATTCGCCGCCGTTGTCAGGGAGAAAGCCAACAGGTGATTACTGACAACGGGTTGATTAGAAAGTTGCAAAAAAGCACTTGACGA
>NZ_PIQF01000006.1 GCF_003987275.1 Idiomarina seosinensis
TAACAATTCCAAACACCTTGGGTGTTGTATGGTTAAGCCTCACGGGCAATTAGTACGGGTTAGCTCAACGCATTACTACGCTTCCACACCCCGCCTATCAACGTTGTAGTCTTCAACAACCCTTTAGAGCACTCAAAGTGCTAGTGAGAGCTTATCTCGAGGCTCGCTTCCCGCTTAGATGCTTTCAGCGGTTATCGATTCCGAACGTAGCTACCCGGCAATGCCACTGGCGTGACAACCGGAACACCAGAGGTTCGTCCACTCCGGTCCTCTCGTACTAGGAGCAGCCCCTCTCAACTCTCAAACGCCCACGGCAGATAGGGACCGAACTGTCTCACGACGTTCTAAACCCAGCTCGCGTACCACTTTAAATGGCGAACAGCCATACCCTTGGGACCGACTTCAGCCCCAGGATGTGATGAGCCGACATCGAGGTGCCAAACACCGCCGTCGATATGAACTCTTGGGCGGTATCAGCCTGTTATCCCCGGAGTACCTTTTATCCGTTGAGCGATGGCCCTTCCATTCAGAACCACCGGATCACTATGACCTACTTTCGTATCTGCTCGACGTGTCTGTCTCGCAGTTAAGCTGGCTTCTGCCATTGCACTAACCGTACGATGTCCGACCGTACTTAGCCAACCTTCGTGCTCCTCCGTTACTCTTTGGGAGGAGACCGCCCCAGTCAAACTACCCACCAGGCACTGTCCCCACACCCGATTAGGGTGCCAGGTTAGAACATCAAACATACAAGGGTGGTATTTCAAGGATGGCTCCACACCAACTAGCGCCAGTGCTTCAAAGCCTCCCACCTATCCTACACATGTAGGTTCAATGTTCAGTGCCAAGCTGTAGTAAAGGTTCACGGGGTCTTTCCGTCTAGCCGCGGGTACACTGCATCTTCACAGCGATTTCAATTTCACTGAGTCTCGGGTGGAGACAGCGTGGCCATGGTTACACCATTCGTGCAGGTCGGAACTTACCCGACAAGGAATTTCGCTACCTTAGGACCGTTATAGTTACGGCCGCCGTTTACCGGGGCTTCGATCAAGAGCTTCGCTTACGCTAACCCCATCAATTAACCTTCCGGCACCGGGCAGGTGTCACACCGTATACGTCCACTTTCGTGTTAGCACAGTGCTGTGTTTTTAATAAACAGTCCCAGCCACCTGGTCACTGCGACCACCACCAGCTCATGACGCGAAGTCAATCACCGGCAGTGGCGTACCTTCTCCCGAAGTTACGGTACTATTTTGCCTAGTTCCTTCACCCGAGTTCTCTCAAGCGCCTTAGTATTCTCTACCTGACCACCTGTGTCGGTTTGGGGTACGGTCAATATATATCTGAAGCTTAGAGGCTTTTCCCGGAAGCATGGCATCAATGACTTCGCACCCTTAGGTGCTCGTCTCGTGTCTCGGCCTTAAGAGTCCGGATTTACCTAAACTCTCAGCCTACGCACTTTCACCGGGACTACCAACGCCCGGCTCACCTAGCCTTCTCCGTCCCCCCATCGCAATATATATCGGTACAGGAATATTAACCTGTTTTCCATCGACTACGCGTTTCCGCCTCGCCTTAGGGGCCGACTTACCCTACCCTGATTAGCATGGGATAGGAAACCTTGGTCTTCCGGCGTGGGAGTTTTTCACTCCCATTATCGTTACTCATGTCAGCATTCGCACTTCTGATACGTCCAGCAAGCCTCTCGACTCACCTTCATCCGCTTACAGAACGCTCCCCTACCCAGCAACAAGTTGCTGCCGCAGCTTCGGTGTATGGCTTAGCCCCGTTACATCTTCCGCGCAGGCCGACTCGACTAGTGAGCTATTACGCTTTCTTTAAAGGATGGCTGCTTCTAAGCCAACCTCCTAGCTGTCTCTGCCTTCCCACATCGTTTCCCACTGAGCCATAACTTTGGGACCTTAGCTGGCGGTCTGGGTTGTTTCCCTCTCCACGACGGACGTTAGCACCCGCCGTGTGTCTCCCGGATAGTACTCTGCGGTATTCGGAGTTTGCATGGGGTTGGTAAGTCGGGATGACCCCCTAGCCCAAACAGTGCTCTACCCCCGCAGGTATTCGTCCGAGGCTCTACCTAAATAGATTTCGGGGAGAACCAGCTATCTCCGGGCTTGATTAGCCTTTCACTCCTAGCCACAAGTCATCCCCTCATTTTTCAACATAAGTGGGTTCGGTCCTCCAATTGATGTTACTCAATCTTCAACCTGCTCATGGTTAGATCGCCCGGTTTCGGGTCTATACCTTGCAACTAAGCGCCCAGTTAAGACTCGGTTTCCCTACGGCTTCCCTATACGGTTAACCTTGCTACAAAATATAAGTCGCTGACCCATTATACAAAAGGTACGCAGTCACACCACGAAGGTGCTCCTACTGCTTGTACGTACACGGTTTCAGGTTCTATTTCACTCCCCTCGCCGGGGTTCTTTTCGCCTTTCCCTCACGGTACTGGTTCACTATCGGTCAGTTGGGAGTATTTAGCCTTGGAGGATGGTCCCCCCATATTCAGTCAGGATAACACGTGTCCCGACCTACTCGATTTCACTTAAAATGCACCTTCACATACCGGGCTATCACCGTCTGTGGCTCCGCTTCCCAACGGATTCTGTTAGCACATTAAAAGCTTAAGGGCTGTTTCCCGTTCGCTCGCCGCTACTGAGGAAATCTCGGTTGATTTCTTTTCCTCCGGGTACTTAGATGTTTCAGTTCTCCGGGTTCGCTTCCTGGCACCTATAGATTCAGTGCCGGATACTGAGCAAGCTCAGTGGGTTTCCCCATTCGGAAATCCATGACTCAAAGGCCTCTTACTGGCTCGTCATGGCTTATCGCAAGTTAGTACGTCCTTCATCGCCTCCAACTGCCTAGGCATCCACCGTGTACGCTTAGTCACTTAACCATACAACCCTAAGGTGTCTGGTATACATGACCAAGATTGTTTGTTCTTTGCTGTACACAAGTTCGATACGCCTCTACCTTACACATAGGTTCAAATAGAGTGGCATTTCTTACTTTTTTACAATCAGCTTTCCATGTTGTTAAAGAGCGCGTAACACAAAGTTACCGGTAAATGCTTTTTTCTGAAAAAACACTTAACGCTAACTTGTTATAGAGAAGAAATGGTGGAGCCAAGCGGGATCGAACCGCTGACCTCCTGCGTGCAAGGCAGGCGCTCTCCCAGCTGAGCTATGGCCCCAATCATGGGCGTTTCGACCACCCCCGACAAGGGGACTTCAAGCTGTGACAAGGCCGCAAGGAGGACGCATACACCAGTATGCGACGACGCAGCAACGCAGTTCACAGCGCAGAAGTGGTGGGTCTGGGCAGACTTGAACTGCCGACCTCACCCTTATCAGGGGTGCGCTCTAACCAGCTGAGCTACAGACCCAGTTTTTCTTCTCTATTGCTATCAAGCCTGCAAACTGTGTGGACACTTACTTCCGTAAGCTATTTTGTAAGGAGGTGATCCAGCCGCAGGTTCCCCTACGGCTACCTTGTTACGACTTCACCCCAGTCATGAACCACACCGTGGTGATCGTTCTCCCGAAGGTTAAACTAACCACTTCTGGTGCAGCCCACTCCCATGGTGTGACGGGCGGTGTGTACAAGGCCCGGGAACGTATTCACCGTGGCATTCTGATCCACGATTACTAGCGATTCCGACTTCATGGAGTCGAGTTGCAGACTCCAATCCGGACTACGACGCACTTTATGAGATTCGCTAACCATCGCTGGCTTGCTGCCCTTTGTATGCGCCATTGTAGCACGTGTGTAGCCCATCCCGTAAGGGCCATGATGACTTGACGTCGTCCCCACCTTCCTCCGGTTTGTCACCGGCAGTCTCCCCAGAGTTCCCACCATTACGTGCTGGCAACTAAGGATAAGGGTTGCGCTCGTTGCGGGACTTAACCCAACATCTCACAACACGAGCTGACGACAGCCATGCAGCACCTGTCTCAGTGTTCCCGAAGGCACTAATCCATCTCTGGAAAATTCACTGGATGTCAAGGGATGGTAAGGTTCTTCGCGTTGCATCGAATTAAACCACATGCTCCACCGCTTGTGCGGGCCCCCGTCAATTCATTTGAGTTTTAACCTTGCGGCCGTACTCCCCAGGCGGTCAACTTAGTGCGTTAGCTGCGTTACTCACGTCTTAAAGACACGAACAACTAGTTGACATCGTTTACGGCGTGGACTACCAGGGTATCTAATCCTGTTTGCTCCCCACGCTTTCGTACCTCAGCGTCAGTCTCTGACCAGGTGGCCGCCTTCGCCACCGGTATTCCTTCCAATATCTACGCATTTCACCGCTACACTGGAAATTCTACCACCCTCTTCAGGACTCTAGCGTGCCAGTTCAAAATGCCATTCCCAGGTTGAGCCCGGGGCTTTCACATCTTGCTTAACACACCGCCTACGTACGCTTTACGCCCAGTAATTCCGATTAACGCTTGCACCCTCCGTATTACCGCGGCTGCTGGCACGGAGTTAGCCGGTGCTTCTTCTGTGGCTAACGTCAACTGTGATAGCTATTAACTATCACCCTTTCCTCACCACTGAAAGTGCTTTACAACCCGAAGGCCTTCTTCACACACGCGGCATGGCTGGATCAGGGTTGCCCCCATTGTCCAATATTCCCCACTGCTGCCTCCCGTAGGAGTCTGGGCCGTGTCTCAGTCCCAGTGTGGCTGATCATCCTCTCAGAACAGCTAGGGATCGTCGCCTTGGTGAGCCATTACCTCACCAACTAGCTAATCCCACTTGGGCCCATCTCTAGGTGTGAGGCCCGAAGGTCCCCCACTTTGGTCCGTAGACATTATGCGGTATTAGCCACCGTTTCCAGTGGTTGTCCCCCGCCTAGAGGCAAGTTCCCAAGTATTACTCACCCGTCCGCCGCTCGTCATCTTCCAGCAAGCTGGAAATGTTACCGCTCGACTTGCATGTGTTAGGCCTGCCGCCAGCGTTCAATCTGAGCCATGATCAAACTCTTCAATTAAAAGTAGTTCAATCAACTCAATGAATTACGCGTTTTTGCTTGGCTTCTTTCGAAACCTTGCTGAACACTCATTCAAAAGTTGCAATACAAATATTTCTGTTTGCTTACTTCTGCAAGTGCCCACACAGTTTGCTTGGCTTGATATATTGTTAAAGAGCGTT